>NZ_VAWB01000001.1:0-127500 GCF_006148925.1 Hyunsoonleella aestuarii
CCGTAGCTGGTATAAACAATATCGAAGGAGTCTTTTACATATTTTGAGGTATCTAACACATTACAACACAAAAAATCGGCATCTAAACCTAAATCGTCATTTAAATGCTTCGCAAGCTTAATACCTTGGTCACTCAAATCAATTCCTAAACATTTTGCTCCCATCCTACTCCAACTTAATGTATCCTGACCAAAATGACATTGCAAATGCAAAAGCGATTTTCCTCAACGAACCATGCACAACACTGTAGTTTTTAATCATTAACCGCCCTGAATAAAGGCTACATGATTTTAAACATAATGCTTGAAGTAATAAAATTATGGGTCGGTATTAAGACCCTTTGAAACAAAAAATAAAATAAAATCATATCACCGTTAAGCTAAATAAATCACTACTTTAACATTGTTTAGCATTTTTTACCAAAACTTTAAGACAATTTACCTTTAACTTAGGAGCATCTAAAATTTAAAATATTATGAAAAAATCAACATTTATTTCAACTTTCGTTTTCGCATTTATAATGCTTTTGAGTACTAACATCGATGCACAAAAGTTTAGTGGTTTAGATAAAAGCCCAATGGATGCAGCAATTTACAAAACATCAAGAAGTGCTCCTGCGATTGCAAAAATAGTATATAGTAGACCACAACTAAAAGGCCGAGCATTAAGTTCTTTAGCTCCTAACGGAAAAGTCTGGAGAACTGGAGCTAATGAAGCACCTTCAATTACGTTGTATAATGATGTAAAAATTGGTGGAAAATCTGTTTCGGCTGGAGAGTATTCTTTGTTTACTATTCCTGGTGAAAAAGAATGGACTATTATATTAAATAAAGATATTAATTTATGGGGAGCTTATTCCTATAACGAAGCAAATGATGTTATTCGAGTTACTGCTCCAGTAAGCACTGGCGACTCCCTTGAGGCGTTTTCGATAGCTTTTTCTGATGGCAATTTAAACTTTGGATGGGGAACAACACGAGTTTCTGTAACATTCAGTAAATAATTATAGAATCAAAAAGCCTTGAAAATTCAAGGCTTTTTTTATGGTATATTTAAATATTTATGTGTTTGTAGAGACACCTTCCATTTCGGGTTTGCCATGACATATTCTACTATATCTGGTACAACCTTATGACGTTTACTCCATTCTGGTTGTAAATATAGAATACAATTTTTATTTACCTGAGCTGCTTGCTCTTCAGCAAAGCGAAAATCATCCTTATTATAAACAATCACTTTTAGTTCATCTGCTCTTTCATAAACTTCTTGTGTTGGTAATTTCATTTTTTTTGGTGAAAGACATATCCAATCCCAATAACCAGTCAATTTATAGGCCCCAGAGGTTTCAATATGCACTTGCATCCCTTCAGCTTTTAATTGTGAAGTTAATGCCGTCATATCCCAAGTTAAGGGTTCACCTCCTGTTACTACTATGGTATCACTATACTTTTTAGCATTAGCTACAATTTTAGAAGTCTCAGTTGGTGGATGTATATTAGCATTCCAACTTTCTTTTACATCACACCAATGGCACCCAACATCGCAGCCTCCAATACGCACAAAATATGCGGCAGTGCCCTTATGATAACCTTCACCTTGGATAGTATAAAACTCTTCCATTAATGGCAACATTTCACCCTTATCGACCAATAATTGTAACTCTTTATTCATAGTGGGCAAAGATAACTCTTTGCTAGTTAATTGTTCAAAGTTTTGCATATCTTGTTCATTTGAATTCACCTAGAATGGTTATTTTTATCAAAATTTAGTTCCCATGAGTAAAACTGAAGAATTTTTTAATCATATAACCGAAGGCAACAAAACAAAGGGTGATTTTATCCCAATTGGTGCAGCTATGTTGGATGGTGAAACGGTTACTGGTGCACACATAAAAATCCCGCTTAAAACTATGAATCGTCATGGTTTAATAGCTGGCGCAACAGGTACCGGAAAAACAAAGTCATTACAAGTATTTGCCGAAAATTTAAGTGATAAGGGTATCCCAGTTTTATTAATGGATATTAAAGGTGATTTAAGTGGAATTGCTAAACCAAGTCCTGGTCATCCTAAAATTGACGAGCGCCATGAAAAAATAGGGTTGCCTTTTGAACCAAAAAATTTTCCAGTTGAGATTTTAACTTTATCAGAACAAGATGGTGTGCGATTACGAGCTACCGTCAGTGAATTCGGGCCTGTTTTATTATCTCGGATTTTAGATTTAACAGAAGCACAATCTGGTGTTATTGCCGTTTTATTTCAATATTGCGATGACAACAAACTACCAATACTTGATCTAAAAGATTTCAAGAAAATCCTTCATTATGCCACTAATGAAGGTAAACAGGAATTTACTGAAGCCTATGGTCGCATATCTACAGCTTCAACCGGTGCTATTCTGAGAAAAATTATTGAATTAGAACAACAAGGTGCCGATTTATTCTTTGGTGAAACTTCATTCGACACTCAAGATTTATTAAGAATTGATGAAGATGGCAGAGGATACATAAATATTATAAGACTTACCGATATTCAAGATAGACCAAAACTTTTTTCAACATTTATGTTAAGCCTTTTGGCTGAGATATATTCTACATTCCCAGAGCAAGGCGATAGCGACAGACCTGAACTTATTATGTTTATAGATGAAGCTCATTTAATTTTTAATGAAGCTTCCAAACCATTAATTAACCAGATTGAAAGTATTGTAAAATTAATTAGAAGTAAGGGAGTTGGTTTATATTTTGTAACACAAAACCCAACCGATGTTCCTGAGGCTGTTCTTGGCCAGTTAGGTTTGAAAGTGCAACATGCACTTAGAGCTTTTACAGCTAAAGACCGAAAAGCTATAAAACTTACTGCTCAAAACTACCCAGATTCAGACTATTATAATACAACAGATGTTCTTACCTCACTTGGTATTGGTGAAGCATTAGTTTCTGCTTTAGATGAAAAAGGAAGACCCACTCCCCTTGCAGCAACTATGATGCGTGCACCAATGAGCAGAATGGATGTTTTAACCGATTTAGAATTAGGCGAACTACTTTCAAAATCAAAACTAGTTAAGAAATACAACAGAACAGTTGATAGAGAAAGTGCCTACGAGATGCTTAATGAAAAAATTGAAAAAGCCGAAGCAGAAGAAGCCAAAGAACAAGCAAAAAAAGAACGAGAAGCTCTTAAAAAAGCTGAGTCTAAACATAAAACAACATCTACCCGAAGAAGAAGCAGTACACGCATGAATCCCATAGTTAAAGTTTTAACTAGTGCCACTTTTATTAGGAGTGTTTTTGGTATACTAACTAAGGTGATGAAAAAATAACACGAGAAAACTTAAAATAAATTTTAAATTATTTTCTATTAATGAACAGAACATTCCTAGCTCTAGTAGTATCTATCATCTTATTTGTAAGCTGTCAAAACGAAAAAGACCCTTTTATTATCAGTAAATATCATGTGGGTTTATTAACCGATTCAACTCAAGTTAAAGACTTAAAAGATATTTTTCCAAATGACTCAATTGCTAGATTTATCGCAGGTGATGAATTTGCTGGCGATATTAATAGCATCCAGATTTATGAAAAAAGTGGCATTAAGTTATTGACTCTATCACCTAGACAATCATTAGACTCTACCTCGGTTATTCAGAGTGTTCAAATTGTTGATTCTAGATATAAAACGGATAAAAACATTTCCGTTTTAAGCTCCTTTAAAGATATTACCTCAGCGTATAAAATTTCTAGAATTAATAATCTTATTAACTCTGTTGTTGTATTTGTGAACGATATAAATGCTTCATTTACTATTGATAAGAAAGAACTACCCGCAAACCTACGTTTTGATATGAATTTAACAATTGAAGAGACACATATCCCGGATGATGCAAAAATTAAATACTTTTTTATAAACTGGCACTAATCAAAACATATATTGAATCCTTTCTTATCTAAAATACTTATTGATGTAGCTCGTAAAAGACTACAAAAAAACCAAACTAACAAACCAGTTAGCAGAAAACAAGTTATTCCTCTAGCACAACGATTATATGTTGAATTAAGGCATACTGTTAGCGAATACTTCTTTATTGTCATTGGTGTGTTTTCAGCTGGTTTTGGACTGAAGGGATTTTTATTACCAAATAATTTCATTGATGGCGGCGCTACAGGAATTTCACTTTTATTAGAAAATATTACATCCTTAAAATTGGGTATTCTTCTAGTTTTGGTGAACATTCCTTTTATCATTTTAGCATCTCGAACTATAAGTTTAAAATTTGCCATAAGAAGTATTATGGCTATTACGTTTTTGGCTTTTGTAGTCCACTATGTTGACTACCCTAAGATTACCGAAGACAAATTGCTTATTGCTATTTTTGGTGGTTTCTTTTTAGGACTTGGCATAGGAATGTCCATGAGAGGGAGAAGCGTTATAGACGGTACAGAAGTATTAGCTATTTATTTAAGCAGAAAATTATCAGTTACAGTTGGGGATGTACTACTGATTATAAATATTGTTATTTTTTCCTTCGGTGCTTATGTTCTTTCTGTAGAAACGGCGCTTTATGCTATTTTAACATATCTCGCAGCAGCAAGAACAGTTGATTTTGTTGTGGAAGGTGTTGAAGAATATGTTGGGCTTACAATTATTTCTGACAAGCATGAAGAGATTAAAAGTATGCTAATTAAAAAATTAGGGCGTGCATGTACCATTTACAAAGGAAAAGGAGGATATGGCAAAGAGGGGGAAAGTGCTGAAAGGGACATTATTTATACAGTTGTGACCCGTTTAGAATTGCCAAGACTTAGAACTGAAATTGATAAAATAGATCGTAAAGTCTTTTTAATAATGGGTATTGTTAAAGACATAAAAGGAGGTATGATTAAGCGCAAACCGTTTAAAGATTAAAATGAAAAAATATAAAATTCAAGATAATCCTTTTGTAGTGCCAACTGCAGATGGTAAGGTAATAAAAGAGCATTTTGGATTAGCTAGCGATAAGAATTCCGAAATAAGTATCGCGCATATGAAAGCTCCTGCGGGATGGAGTGAACCTTTTCAAACTCCTGAATTTGACGAATATACTTTTATTATAAGAGGAAAAAAACAGTTCATAATTGAAAATGATATTGTGGTCTTAGAAGCAGGTCAATCTATAAAGATAGAGAGAAATACTAGGGTTCAATATTCAAATCCATTCACCGAAGTCTGCGAATATATTGCTATTTGCACACCTGCTTTTTCTATTAACTCAGTACATAGAGAAGGTTAATGAGCAAGTTAATTCCAAAAAGTATAGGTTTAGTTGTAAACCTTATTAGTCTTATTTCAGCTAAGCATGCTGCAACATTAGCAATGAAAATATTTTCAACACCCAGAAAAGGAAAGCTTGATGATGAAGCAGTAGATTATCTTAACACTGGATTTCAGGAGGAAATACCGTTTTTAGATTATACCTTAATGTCCTACAGATGGCCTGGAAAAAAGGAAACTATTTTATTAGTTCATGGATGGGAAAGTAATTCTTTTCGATGGAAAGATTTAGTAGAAATATTAAAAACCAAAGATTATAATATCGTAACTATTGATGGTCCCGCACACGGGCAATCTGGAAATAGCACTTTCAACACTTTAGAATATGCAGATTGCATTAACAAAGCGGCTGAAAAATTTAAAGCGAACATTATAATTGGGCACTCTGTTGGTGGTGTTGCCAGCGGGATTACTCAATTTAAATATCAGTTACCGTCTGTAAAAAAATTAGTTCTATTGGGTGCACCATCAAATTTTAAAGGTTTATTTGAAAGGTATATTGTAATGATGGGTTACAACGAAAAAATTGCTCAAGCTATGAATCAATATTGTCTTAAAACTTATGGTCATTTACCAAGTTATTATTGCATCGAAAACTTTTCAAAAAACATAGAAGCTCAAGTTTTAATAATTCACGATAGATTTGACAATATAATACCTTACTCTGATGCTTTAGAATTTAAAAAGCATTTAAAAAAATCTGAACTCATTAAAACGAAAGGACTTGGTCATAAACTTAAATGTGAAGATGTCTACGAGCATATTACAGACTTTTTAAGCACTTAATTTATTGTATTTTTGACATATGACAGAACTGAAACGCATCAACAAATTTTTAAGTGAAATTGGATATTGTTCACGTCGCGAAGCTGACAGGCTTATTGAAGCAGGCAGAGTTACCATTAATGGAGAAGTTCCAGAAATGGGAACGAAAATAGTTCCAGATGATGTAGTTGCTGTCGATGGAGACATTATAAAAAACAATAAGGAGTCTTTTATTTACCTTGCTTTTAACAAGCCAATTGGCATTGTATGCACTACAGACACAAGAGTTGAAAAAGATAATATTATCGATTTTATAAATTATCCTAAGCGCATTTTCCCAATTGGAAGATTAGATAAACCAAGTGAAGGTCTAATTCTTTTAACGGATGATGGTGATATTGTAAATAAAATTCTAAGGGCTAGTAACAATCATGAAAAGGAATACCTAGTAACAGTAGATAAACCTATCTCACAAACATTTATTAAAAGAATGTCCGACGGTATTCCTCTTAAAGATCTTGGAAAAACAACCAAGCCATGTATTGTTAAAAAAACAGGGAAGTTTCAATTCAAAATTATCCTCACTCAGGGACTTAACAGGCAAATTAGACGCATGTGCGACTATTTAAATTATGAAGTGCAAACACTTAAACGCATTCGTATAATGAATATCAATTTAGACGTTCCAGTTGGTGCTCATCGAGAACTAACAAGTTCTGAATTAAATGAACTTCATAATTTAATAGAAACCTCAACTAAAACCCATAAACCATTTACAAGAAAATTTAAATCAATTTAAAAAATGGAAAAGAACATTCAACCATTTCATTTGGCTATTCCTGTTAACAACCTAAAAGCATGTCGAAGTTTTTACAGAGACACGCTTGGATGTGAAGAAGGCAGAAGTAGCGACCACTGGGTTGATTTTAACTTTTTTGGACATCAACTTGTCATTCATTATCAGCCAAAAATCTCTGAAGAATCATTACACACCAATCCTGTTGATGGAAAAGATGTTCCCGTTCCACATTTCGGTGTGGTTTTAAGTTGGGAAGATTTTCATTCATTATCGGTACAATTGATAACCAAACAAATTGATTTTGTAATCGCACCCTACATCCGTTTTGAAGGATTAATTGGAGAACAGGCCACAATGTTTTTTTACGATCCTTCAGGTAATGCATTGGAGTTTAAAGCATTTAGAGATGCTTCACAATTGTTTGCCAAGTAAGTGTTAAGACTTGATTCTTTTTTCTAAATAAAAAGGCAAATAGATTAATAAAAAATATGGTATGATGATTATTTGGCCAACTAAGATATACCAAGGCCAATCTCCAAAAAAATCTAATAATGAAGTCGTTTCAGGTTTTGCATTTAAATAAAAATAGTTTGATTTAAACATAAAGTTAACCCCAATCATTATAATTAAATAAACCTGTAATGCCAAAAATGATTTTATCACACTTTTAAACGTTGGGCGCATATTAAATACAAATGTGGCATAAAAGACAATAATCAATAAGCCCAAATGAACAAACCAATATCTGTAATAGTCCAGCGAAAAAACATCGTTTACAACATCTGGCGTAATGACGGCTTGTAGCGTACCACCAACAATCCAAAATAATATAATTTCATAGATCCAGTACTTCCGATAATAGGTAAATATTGGTGCACAAAGAGCAAGTAAGCTACATAAATGAAAAGGTAAATCTACTGATAAATCGTAATCGTTAGAACTGATTTTGTAAGTATCGTTTATAATAACTAAAGCGCTTACAAAACACGCGAAAATATGAATAGCCTTGTGTTGTAGAATTTTGTTTGGCTTATTTCTAAAATAGGTTATGAATAGTATTGCAATTATGAAAGCAACTATAATTGGCAATATATGCTGAAGACTTCCTATGCTAACTTTAGCCAATAAAAAAATTGCATTACAAATAAAAAAATTCATGATGCAATTTAAGTAAATCTATTTTTAAGACTATGCGGTATGCCTTTCTCTAGCCAATAAAGTATTTTTAAGCAACATCGCAATCGTCATTGGCCCAACTCCTCCTGGTACTGGTGTAATATAACTTGCTTTTTTACTTACACTTTCAAAGTGCACATCTCCAGCAAGTCTATAACCATTTTTCTTAGTCTGGTCTGGAACACGTGTAATCCCAACATCAATAATAACGACATCTTCTTTAACCATATCACCTGTTAAAAACTCAGAAATTCCAATAGCAGCCACAATAATATCAGCACCTCGTGTAATTTCTTCTAAATTTTTAGAACGACTATGAACAACTGTGACCGTTGCATCTCCAGCTTTTCTTTTTTGACTCATTAAAATACTAATTGGACGGCCTACAATATGGCTTCTACCCATAACCACCACGTTCTTTCCAGAAGTTTCAATTTGATATCTTTCTAATAACTCCATGATTCCATATGGTGTAGCAGGTAAAAAGGTAGGTAAATCTAAAGCCATTCTTCCTACATTTGTTGGATGAAACCCATCTACATCTTTATCTGGATCTATGGCCATTAATACCTTTTGCTCATCTATTTGATCTGGTAAAGGCAATTGTACAATAAACCCATCAATATCATCATTAGTATTCAATTCATGGATATTCTCAAGTAATTCTTCTTCTGAAGTATATTCTGGTAATTCAATTAATGTAGACTTAAAACCAATACGTTCACATGCTTTTACTTTAGCATTCACATAAGTCATACTCGCTCCATCTGAACCTACTAAAATAGCTGCTAAATGAGGAACTTTCTCACCTTTGGAAAGTATTGCTTGAACATGTTCTGCAATTTCATTTTTTATATCGCCACTCGTTTTTTTTCCGTCTAAAATTGTCATTTGATACTTATTGGTTTAGAAATGCTTCGACTATACTCAGCATGACACTTTTAATTTTTTAACAAGATTAACGCATCCCTTTCATCATCTGCATCATCTTTCTGCCTCCTCCACCTTGCATCATCTTCATCATTTTACTCATTTGGTTAAATTGCTTTAAAAGCTGATTAACCTCTTGAACCGAAGTTCCAGACCCTTTAGCAACACGCTTTTTTCTACTAGCATTTAAAACTGAAGGATTAGACCTTTCTTTAGGCGTCATAGAATGAATAATTGCCTCAATTCCTTTAAAAGCATCATCATCAATATCTACATCTTTCATCATTTTTCCAGCACCAGGAATCATCCCAACAAGATCCTTCATGTTCCCCATTTTCTTTATCTGCTGGATTTGCTTTAAGAAATCATCGAACCCAAATTGATTCTTAGCAATCTTCTTCTGAAGTTTACGTGCTTCTTCTTCATCAAATTGTTCTTGAGCACGTTCAACCAGGGAAACAACATCTCCCATTCCAAGAATACGGTCTGCCATACGAGCGGGATAGAAAACATCGATGGCTTCCATTTTCTCACCAGTACCAATAAACTTAATAGGTTTATTAACCACCGATTTAATGGATATAGCAGCCCCACCTCTAGTATCACCATCTAATTTAGTAAGTATAACGCCATCAAAATTCAAGACATCGTTAAAAGCTTTAGCTGTATTTACCGCATCTTGACCTGTCATAGAATCTACAACAAACAGTGTTTCTTGTGGCTCTATTGCTTTATGAATATTCGATATTTCGGTCATCATAGCCTCATCTACAGCTAAACGACCCGCGGTATCTATAATTACAACATTAAATCCATTAGCTTTTGCATGTGCAACGGCTGCCTGAGAAATAGCTACTGGATTGTTATTTCCTCGATCACTAAAAACCTCAACGCCTATTTGTTCACCAACAACATGTAATTGATCTATTGCAGCAGGACGGTACACGTCACAAGCTACTAATAATGGTTTCTTTGTTTTCTTGTTCTTTAAATAATTTGCAAGTTTACCAGAAAAAGTCGTTTTCCCAGACCCTTGTAACCCAGACATTAAAATAACACTTGGAGAACCTGAAAGATTAATGCCTTCGGCATCACCTCCCATAAGTTGTGTTAATTCGTCTTTAACAATCTTAACCATTAATTGCCCAGGTTGTAATGTTGTTAAAACATTTTGACCTAAAGCTTTTTCCTTAACCCTATTGGTAAATTCTTTTGCTATTTTAAAATTAACATCGGCATCTAGTAAAGCACGACGGACTTCTTTTAAGGTTTCGGCTACATTTACCTCTGTAATACTGCCATGTCCTTTAAGTACGTGTAAGGCCTTATCTAATTTATCACTTAAATTATTAAACATAATTTTTCATTGAAATTTTAAGAAGTGCAAATTTAATGATTTGGAAGCTATTATAGAAGTCTCACTGACTAAAAAAACATAAATAAAAAGGCTGTCAAATATAAATTGACAGCCTTTTAAAAGGAAACATTAACTAACCAACCAAAAATCTTATTTCCTTTTCAATATATAGACTATTTTATTATAATTTCTCAAAGGTTAGATAATCTGTACCTCCATTACCCCCGCTAATATCAATAAGCTCAATTTTATTTGAAGAATACAAGATAATATCCCAATCGTCGCTTAATTCTTGGAAATTAGATGGAGCCGAAAAAGTTATATTAAAATCAATGTCATCACTACTATCATCGTTACTATTACTATCCGTAACAGACCAATCACCCTCTATAGTTACAGAGCTATTTATGGCAATTAGTTTTCCATCACTATTAAATGTAAAACTATACCCGCTAAAATTACTCGTCTCCTCTTTGTCTGTATCAAAAAAATACGTTAATGACCATGAACCTGATGTAACTGTATTTTTAATATTTTGAATTTCCAAAGAATTATCCGATTGATTCGTACTGTCATCTGACGAGCAACTAAGCGATAGTAACATTAGAAATGAAACTAATAATAAGCTGAATTTAATATTCTTTTTCATTGTTATATAATTATTATTTAAATACTATGTTTTTTTCTCAAGCACTAATATATCTTGAGAACCATCTCCTCCGCTAATATCTAGAAGTTCTATTCGTGTTTCTGTAATTTCAACGATTTTCCATCTATCATTAAACTCATCAAATGGAACTTCAAGTCCAAAATTAAGTGCTAATTTCAAGTATCCATCATCTCTCAAAACTAACCATGAACCATCAATAATTCCATTATTTGGATCGGTTACCTTTATCCATCCATTCTCGAGAAAACTAATGGCATACATGAAAAACTCGTCAGTTTTATCAACATTATCCTCTTTATAAAGTGCTACTTCCCATTCTCCACTTATAAGTACGTTCCCAACATAGTTTAGATCCTCATCACCATCAGGGCAATGTCTTTTCAATACCATTTTATTATCTCTATTTCCTAAAGACTCTAATTTAATTAAACCAGGTTCTAAGAATGTAACAAACCATTCTAACTGTAAATTAGGTCTGCCTTCTAAGTTAATTTGCAATACAAAACCAGCAGTATTATAGGCTAATATATCATAAGTACCTGCTATAAACTCACCATTTACGCGAATCTTAACTACGTTATTTTCAAAGAATTTTAATGGTGTACCTATATAGTCTTTTTCATTATCATTTTCATTAACAGTTAAACGTGTAACTCTCCAAAAACACTCTTTTAAATAATTTTCAATTCTCTCTTTTGTAATATCAACAATATCACAGTTTTTCTTCAAGATAATTTTATTACCACCTTCCTGGTATAATTTAATTTTACCGGGTTCAAGGTCGTATACAAACCACTCTAATGTGAAGTCAACTAGAGTTTCAAATTCCAATTTAATTAAAGCTCCTCTATCAGTAACTCTTGTTGTCCAAGTTCCAGTAAGTATATCTCCATTTCTTTTACGAACTTTCACTACGTTATCTTCTTGGAAAGTCATTACATACTCTACATAAACTTCTCTAAGATTATCTTGATTTCTTTCGAACTCATATACAACCCAAGGACAAGATTTCAATAAATTATCTAAACGCTCTTTTGTGAAATCGTCGTCTCCATAATCGTTATCATCATCTTCGTCGCAAGCGTCTTTTGCCTCTTCAATTATTCTTTCTAATTGAATATTGTCTGCAGCAGTTAATTCTGTACCATCAGCTAAAATCATAGTTACTGGAAAGTTAAGACTAGCTAAAACTTCTGCATCTATAACACGTTTTATGAAACCGTGTAATTCTCTATCGTTTTCAACAGTAATAACATCAATAACCTGGAAGTTAGGATTATAAACAGTAAACGAAATTGGGAATTTAAAATCGATACATTCTATATCGTCATCTTCTTCGTTTTCTCCTCTACACTTGGAAACAAATTCTTCCAATTCTGCTGCACTGTTAATTGAGATTTCATCATGATCTTCGTTTGTAATTACTATAGGAAATAAAATATCCAAACGATCTTCATCATCTTCAAACTCATTATATATAGCCTCGATTGTTTTATAGTCTTCTTCAGAATCTATAATAATCTCAAGACCATTAACCACAACAGTTACTGGTAAGTTTACAGATAAGCAGTTTGCTTTATCTATAATATTGTCTTTAGAACCGTCAAATTTAGCAGTAGCACTTACGATTGCTGTTAAGTTGGAGTCTGCAACAAGTGCTTCTGCTTCATTTGGTTCTGTAATTTCTGTTACCTCGTCTTGACACGACGTAAACATTAAAAGGGCGAAAAAAGGTAAAATAAGTAGGGTTTTCATTAAAGATTTCATAATAATTGAATTTGGGTTAAACATAGCTTTTATTGATAAAACATGATAACTTCAAAAATTCCTACCCCTCTTCTTAAAAAAAAATCAAAAAAATTAAAATTCTGAGTTTCAAAAAACCTTATTTTAGTGGCTCCAACTACCACTAACTATGAGTAAACAACTGCATGATAATATTTGTGAGGAACATTTGTTTTCGTCTATTTTTAATAAATATTCCAAAGACCTAAATAACTTCCTATATTATAAGTTTGGTGATCTCTTAAATCCTAAAGATAAAGTACAAGAAGCTTTTATTAAACTTTGGCAGAATTGTGCTAAAATTTCTCCAGATAAGGCCAAGAGTTTTGTGTTTACTACTGCAAATAATTTAATGTTAAATGAAGTAGCTCACCAAAAAGTGGTTTTAAAACACCAACAAACAAAACCCAAAATGCATACTAATGAGAGTCCTGAATTTTTAATGCAGGAAAATGAGTATATGGAAAAATTACAAAACGCACTTGCTAATTTAACCAAACCCCAACGTGAAGCGTTTTTAATGAACAGAGTAGAAGGTAAACGTTTTAAAGAAATAGCTGAGATTTTAGATATCTCCACTAAAGCTGTTGAAAAACGAATTTATGGAGCCCTAAAAAAATTGAGATTAGAAATTAAAGAGCTGTAGCTTGTTGTTGGTTGTTGGTTGTTGGTTATTTGTTGTTTGTTGTTTGTTGTTTGTTGTTTGTTGTTTGTTGTTTAGTAACTACATTTTTATACAGAATACTAAAATTTAAGTTTTTGAAATAAAAATTAATTACTAGGGTAGGAAAAAATAAAAGTAACTTGTTATATAGTTGAATACGAAATGATGAATAGAGAAACTTTAATATCGAAATGGTTAGATAACAATCTAAATGATCAAGAGCTTCAAGCCTTTAAAAACCTTGAAGATTATGATGATTTAGTTAAGTTAAATGACTCTTTACAAGCTTTTAAGGTTGATGAATACAACACTAAACAAGAACTTGAAAGTGTTTTATCTGCAATTAAAAATCCTGCTATTCAACCTAATAAAAACGGAAATAACTGGTTAAAACCATTTATGCGTATTGCAGCGATACTTGCTGTTTGCTTTAGTTTATACTATTATACAACTACATTAGACACAACCATTTCGACAGAATTTGCTCAAAAAACGACTATAGAATTACCCGATGCCTCAAGTGTATCACTTAATGCAAAATCTACTTTAGCTTTTAATAAAAAAGATTGGAAACAAGAACGCGAAGTAGAGCTTAATGGTGAAGCATTTTTTAAAGTTGCCAAAGGGTCATCGTTTAAAGTTAATACAAAATCAGGAACCGTAACGGTTTATGGTACTCAATTTAATGTAAAACAACGGGACTATTATTTTGAGGTTATTTGCTACGAAGGTTTAGTTGGGGTTACCCATAATTCTCATGAAACGAAATTAAAACCTGGCGACAGTTTTTTAATTATAGATGGGAAAATTATTGCTAAAGAAAAAGAAAACCGCTCAACACCTTCGTGGTTAAATAACGAAAGCCAGTTTAAAAGTATGCCGTTTAAAACGGTAATTGCAGAATTTGAAAGACAATATCACGTAGACTTTTCACTAATAAATGTGGATAGCACCCAATTATTTACAGGTAGTTTTGCTCACGACAACCTAGAAATGGCATTAAAAAACATTACATTACCTTTACAATTAACTTATACCAAAGAAAATAATACTATAATCTTAAAGCGTGAGTAGTAAAGGACTCCATTATCTTTTTTATTTCTTATTTTTTTTGAACTTTACCTACCTAAATGCTCAAGACGTTCAAAAAGAAAAGCAAGACCTTGCTTCAATTTTAACTGTTTTAGAGGATTTATACGAAGTCCGATTTTCCTATGCTGATGAAGTAGTTAAAACTATTAAACTAAAGCTTCCTGAAAGGGATTTAACACTTACGGATATCTTAAATTTTATAAGTGCTGAGACAAATTTAAACTTCCAATTACTCGATAATCGTTTTATTGTTATTACAGAGAAGAATTCCGATTCTACAAATAATGATTTTGACACGCAACGTTTAGAAGAAGTCGTTGTTGTAAATTATTTAACTACTGGTCTTAATCAGCTAAACGATGGTACCACAAGAATAAAGCCTGAAACCTTTGGAATACTTCCAGGTTTGATAGAACCTGATGTTTTACAAACCATTCAAGCACTACCTGGAATATTAAGTATAGATGAAACGGTGTCTAACATTAATGTTCGTGGTGGTACACATGATCAAAACTTAATTTTGTGGGATGGCATAAAAATGTATCAATCTGGGCACTTCTTCGGACTTATTTCAGCCTTCAACCCTTATACAACCACATCGGTTAACGTTTCTAAAAATGGAACCAGTGCAAAATATGGAGAAGGGTTATCAAGCGTTATAGATATGCGTCTGTCTAATACCATCGGCAATGAATTCAAAGCTGGTGGCGGATTCAACTTGATAAACGGAGATGTTTATGCTAAAATACCAACTTCAAAAAATACCGAAATTCAGCTTTCTGCAAGACGGTCGTTAACCGATTTGATACTTACACCAACTTACGATCAATATTTTAAACGAGTTTTTGAAGATTCCGATTTTAATCAAAAAAGTGAAACAACCATTACTAATAATGAGAAGTTCTCTTTTTATGATTTCACAGTGAAATTCCTTTATGATATTACATCAAAAGACAGACTGCAACTCAACTTTTTAAGCGTTAATAACAGTCTTGATTATGAAGAACGTTCAACGATTAACGACCGAAGTGAAGCTCTTAACAGCAGTCTTCTACAAGAAAACCTAGCAACTGGACTTACATATATTAGGGATTGGAGTGATAAACTACAAACTACAGTATTATTGTATTTATCTAATTATGATTTAGACGCTACAAATTTCGACATTATTAATGACCAGCGCTTAATTCAAGAAAATGAAGTCTATGATGGTTCTTTGCGCTTAGATATCAATTATAGTTTGAATCAAAATCTTAAAATAAATACTGGGTATCAATTCACCGAAGTTGGTATTAGCAATTTAGAAGATGTTAATAATCCTGAATTTAGAAGCTATATAAAAGAAGTAGTGAGAAGCAATTCCGGATATGTAGAAAGTGATTTTTTATCTAATAATGGTAATACAAGATTAAAACTAGGAACCCGGATAAACTACTTTGATAAGTTCAATAAAATACTAGTCGAACCAAGACTTAGTTTTAGTCAACGTTTTTTAAATAATTTTAGATTTGAAGTACTTGGTGAATTTAAAAGTCAAACCACATCACAAATCATCGATTTGCAAAACGATTTCTTAGGTATAGAAAAGCGAAGATGGGTTTTATCCAACGACTCCAATGTCCCTGTTTTAAAAAGCAAACAAGCTTCGGTTGGGCTACATTACAATAAAAATAAATTTCTGTTAAGCGCAGAAGGATACATTAAAAAAGTAGATGGTATTACGAGTAGAAGTCAGGGTTTTCAAAATCAATTTCAATTTGTAAACGATATCGGAAGTTATGAGATTAAAGGTGTTGATGTTTTAATAAATAAACAATTTCAAAACTTATTTAGCACTTGGCTAAGTTATTCTTTTAGTAAAAATGATTACACATTTAATAATTTAAACAGTGGTATTTCATTTCCTAATAATGCAAACATTACTCATGCTATAAGTTTTGGAGGCGTATATACGCAAAACAAATTAAAGCTCGCCATTGGGTTTAATTGGCATTCTGGAAGACCTTTTACAGATTATATTGATGTAAATGATTCGGCCGCCGCCAGAGAAATTAATTACGAATCACCAAATAGTAGTAATTTGGGCGATTATATGAGAGCCGATTGCTCTGCAACTTATGCGTTTAATATTAGTGATGGCCTTCAAGCTCATCTTGGTGCTTCAGTTTGGAATGTCTTAGATAAAAAGAATGTCATCAATATTTACCATACGCTAGATGACGACAACAATATAAATACCATTGAAAACCAATCACTTGGTATTACTCCCAACCTAAGTTTTAGAATTGATTTTTAGTTTTTTATCTTTGTATCGTGCTCTTAGATAAAAACATACATCAATCATCATTCATAATTTTGCTGTTAGCAATTTTGTTTTCTAGTTATGGTTTTAATACAAAACAACCAAAATGTGAACCTTTACAAATAGAGCTAGCATTAGACAAACCAAGCTCATTCAAACAAATTATTAGTTATAAAGCTGCTTTGTTTAATAACTTGAATAAGGTCTTTTTAGAAAAGTATCTGATTTTTGATTTCAAATGCTTAATCGCTTCATGTAATTTCAATATACTTATAAAATTAAACAGTTTACACGTTTCCGATTTACAGCTAGTAAATTTTAATTCAATTCTTGAGCAAAATCTTATTGCTCAGCAACATAGTAGCAACTTACCAGACAACTTCATAAAGTAATACCCTGTCCTTTAACTATTGCCATATTGGCAATATCCATGTTTAGTTTACCAATTGCACATCTAACTATTGATGTCCCAATTATTATTTATATGAAGATTAAAAAACTTTTAAGGCTAATAGCTTTAATACTTATGATTGCTTTAGCATCTATTTTACCGGTACCAATAACCTTTTACAGGAAAGACAATACTCCAAAATTCAAAATTGAACAGCTTGATAAAAAAGAAAATGATATTGAGAAAGATGATCTCAAAGAACTTTTCTAAAATTAGAATTAAAAAGAATCCAAAACGTATTAAGCCAACTTCAAAATCAAGTTTGGGTCTGGGCAATTTTTTAAATAAAAATCTAAATCATTTTTACTACAAACACCTGGGTAGTCGCCAGTATAACTTTCAATATCTTTTATAATTTGAAAATGTAAATGTGGTGGGTAATCACCATTAACATCACTATCCCCTAACCTTGCAATACAATCTCCTTTTTTAAAAAACTGTCCAACTTTCAAATTCAAAATAGAATCCATACTCAAATGTCCATAAAGCGTATAAAATAGAACATCCTTTATAACGTGTTTCAAAATAATCGTTGGTCCGTAATCACCATGATTTTTATTGTTTTTAAAACTATGTACCCGTGCATCAATTGGTGCATAAATTGGCGTATTTGTTCCGCACCACAAGTCTATCCCTAAATGTACATTACGTTCGGTTTCTTGATTTATGTTAAAGTGATTACTACGTTGGTATATAGATCGAATTTCATTGTAACCACCAAAAGCGACTAGTGCATGATGTAATTTTATATGAGAATTAACAAATCTAGATAGTGACTCAGAAGAAGAAGCATCAATTTTTTCAAGATTTGAATTATCGTAAGATAAGTCTAAATATATATATTTTGAATTTGGAATGGAAGTGTCTAAAACACGAAGAGGTGTTGAAGAAATTCTGGAAAGAAATTTTGCAAAGTCGTTTGAGTCCATACTAAGTATTTCCTCAAAACTAAGAAATCTATTGCATAACTACATTGCTGTACTTTGCATTTACTACTATCGTCTTACCGGAATCTAAACTCCCTGAAGAAAAAGAAGATGTGTTTTCTTTTGTTAATTTTTGTGGATGTGAAAAACGCGTTCGATCACCTTTATACTGCAAGTTGTATTTCACCTTAGGCAATGTAATAACAGCATCAGTATTTTGAAGAATAACATTTAGGTTTGTGAAAGCATCATCTATTTTATAAATTTTCAAATCTCCTATACTGCCATCAATAATTGCATTTCCTAATAGATTTTCAATTTCAACGTTTGATGAGTTTGCTGTTAACACCATTTGCTTTACGTTATTTAACTGGGCATCTCTAACGTGATTGAGATTTAGCTCTCCAATATTCCATTGCACAACTTTAATTGGTGAATATGAAGCATTAATGGAAGTTAAACTTCCATTAATGCTATGAGCTGTAAATTTTGTGTGCGATAAATCTGCTTTTAAATTATCGATGTTCGCTGCAAACTTTAGTTCACCATGTCTAACATTTACCTTAAGTTTAGCATCTTTAGGCATTTTTATTTTAATCGTCTTTTTGACTTTAGAGTTATTTTTATGGTTTACTAACTTTTCAATTTTGTCTCTTCGTTTTTCGGTCAATTTTTGTCTTTCGGCATGCATTTTTTCCCTTTCATGAGCTAGCTTCTCTCTAACTTTAGCCCGCTCTTCTTGAATTTTTGCTTGACGCTGCGCTTGTACTTCTGTTCTTTCGGCGTGACGTTCCATCTGTTCGGCAAAACGTTCGCCCCAAGCCTCCATTTTTGCACCGTACTTTTCACCAAACTTTTCGCCCCATTCTTCCATCTCTTTACCATATTTCTCACCCCATTGTTCTCCAAATTTTTCACCCCAAGCTTCCATTTTTTCAGCAAATTCTTTTCCGAATTTGGACTCGAATTGCTTTGTGTATTCTTTTAAATACTTGTCACCATCTTTCTCATACGCTTTATAATCGAAATGGATTTTATTTAACCCTTCTGGCAACTCTGGTAACTCAGGCATTTCTGGCATCTCAGGCATTTCTGGCATTTCTGGCATTTCTGACATTTCGAAATTGGAATCAAAATTAAAGTCGAAATTCATTTCAGGCATATCGGCCAATTCAAATTTTAATTCTTCTAAAACCGCTTTCACTGCATCACCATCAAAATCTCCATGATAAGCCCAAGTAGTATATCCTCTGCCTTTAGTTTTAATAGTGACATTATCCGAGTCGGCATCAACATCAACATCCCAGTTTTTTAACGCTTCTTGTAATTCTTCCTTGCTTAATCCTTCTCCTTCTATATAAGCCTCAATCTCAATGGTATTTTTGTTCCAAGTGTCAAATTCAATATTACAGTGGCTTGTATTCAAATCTATAATCACATCTTTGTTTACCTTAATAGATTCTGATAATTTGGTTAATTTTTCTTGACCAATTAAGCTTCCTGTTATTAGAAAACATAAGGTCAGTAGTTTCGATTTTATAATTGTCTTGTTCATTTTTTGATTTTTAGATTGATTGTGATACATCAGATATAGTATCTTCAGTATCTAGTTCTTTTAATTGCTCACGCAAACGATACAATAGGTTTAAGCGAAACTTTAAATTATCAATTAAGGCGTTCACCGTTAATTCGCTTGGACCAGATTCTGTTAATTCCAAAGACAAGTTTTCGTATTCTTTGTTCAATTCACTTAACTGCAACAAATAGCCATCATACAAATCCTTAGTCTCTGAAGTTGGCTTCATTTTAGAAAGCTCTAAATTGATAGTTGCCAAATAATAATCTTCTACTTTTTTAAGTCCAGGAGATACATCACCTAACGTTTTTGTTTTAACAACCTCTGTGGTTGCTATCTTAGGTGTATCAACTATTTCTGGTTGAAAATAGGTATATGCACCAAAACTGATTCCCAAGAGTATAATGACGCTTGCCGCTATATTGAGCCAATAAAATTTAGGCTTGGGTTTTGATGGCAATGCAGCATCTAGTTTAATAAGGAATCTTTCCTCATGGTTTTTAGGCATTTTCTCATCACTCGAGATTTCTTTTTTAAACATATCTCTAATATCCTGTGCCATTTGTCTTTGGTATTAATTGTTCTTTAAGTTTCGCTTTACCTCTAGATAATTGAGTTCTCGATGCCACCTCTGAAATCCCCAAAATTTCCGAAATCTCTTGATGATCGTATCCTTCAATTAAATAAAGCATCACTACGTATTGATACTTTTCTGGTAAATTATGTATCGCCACTTTAACTTCTTTTAATGTAATAGCGTCTTCTACTAACCATTTGTCGTCATCTGCAGTATCAATTACTTTAAGGTGCACCTCATCTAACTCAACTAAACGTTGCTTTTTAGATTTTAAATAGTCGATACTTTTATTAACAACAATACGTTTTAACCATGCCCCAAAAGTTACTTTTGCTTTATATTGATCAAGTTTTGTGAAAGCTTTAATAAAAGATTCTTGAACAACATCTTCAGCATCGGCAGCATCTTTCAAAAAACGTTTAGCAACAATATACATTCCATCGCAGTACTGGTTGTATAACTGCATTTGTGCCTTACGATTGTTTTGTTTACATTTTTCTATAATGTCAACTTGAAACATGCGAATAATTACTTTTGGTTTAAGTTAGTTCGTTTTAAAGACGACAAAAAAAACAGAGTGTTGCAAAAAGGAGTCTTTTTTTTCTATCTATAACAAAACTAAATAAATATACGTTTGCATTTTATTAATTGATTGTATTTAAATTATATTTATACTTATAAAATTTTGATTGTATGAACACCTTCTTAAAACGTATTATAGTCTTATTATTTTTTGTTGCAATTGGTGTTTTTACTTACTCCTATTTTAATGATGGTCTTCAAAAACCTAAGAGTCCTAAAAAGACTGTGAGCTTTAAAGTTGATGATTTAAAACTAGAGGTTTTCTACAATCGACCTTCAAAACGAAACCGTCAGATTTTTGGTGCTCTGGTGCCTTACGACAAGGTTTGGCGCACGGGAGCAAATGAAGCCACGACATTCGAAACAAACAAAGCTTTAAAAATTGGTAATGATTCACTTCAAGCAGGTAAATACACGCTTTGGACAATTCCTAATGATACAGTATGGCATGTTATTTTTAACAAAAAACAATATGAATGGGGTGTTAACAATGAAACATTAGAACCTATGCGCGAACCTGCTTTTGATGCCATAAATATTACTGTTCCTGTGCATAAAATTAATGGTATTGTGGAGCAATTTACAATTGCTTTCGATAATTCCACCGATAATCTCGTTCTAACAATGGCTTGGGACGATGTAAAAATTGAAGTACCCCTAAAGTAATATATTAAGCTAGTGAAATAAAATTGTAACTTAGACAAACATTAGCAAATTCGTGGCAAAGCAAAACACATCGGCTTTAAATGAGAATAAAGGAGTTTCAGAACCTGAAATAACCAATACCCCTTTGGTTAACTCAATACAGGAAAAACGTCAAAAAAAAATACAGAATGATGCTCTGGTTGCTTCCATATTAAATAAAGATATTACAGCATTAAGCAGGGCAATTACTTTGGTTGAAAGTAAAAACCCCAAACATGCTAAAGATGCTAAAACTATTATTAAGAGTTGCCTTCCTCATGCCAACAAATCTATTAGAATTGGTATAACTGGAGTGCCAGGAGTCGGGAAGAGTACTTTTATTGAAGCCTTTGGCTCTCATTTAACAGCAATAGGCAAACGTGTTGCCGTTTTAGCTATTGATCCCAGTAGCTCCATTACTAAAGGTAGTATTTTAGGTGATAAAACTAGAATGGAGGCTTTAGTAAAAGATAAAAATGCTTTTATTAGGCCATCTGCCTCGGGAGAAGCTTTGGGAGGTGTAGCTCGAAAAACAAGAGAGACCATTATTTTGTGTGAAGCCGCAGGTTTTGATATTATTATTATCGAAACCGTTGGTGTTGGACAGAGTGAAACAACGGTTCATAGTATGGTAGATTTCTTTTTACTTTTAAAACTGGCTGGAGCTGGAGATGAACTACAAGGCATTAAACGTGGGATTATTGAAATGGCCGATGCCATAGCAATTAATAAAGCAGATGGCGATAACTTAAAACCGGCAAAATTAGCCAAAGTAGAATTTAATAGAGCGCTACATCTATATCCTGAAAAATCATCGCATTGGCAACCAACAGTAACCTTATGCAGCGCCCTAAATAATGAAGGAATTGATACTATCTGGAATGTTATTCAGGAATATATAGAAATGACTAAAACCAATGGATTTTTTGATATTAAAAGACAAGAGCAAAATAAATATTGGTTGATACAAACTATTGAAGCACAGTTGAAATCTAATTTTTTTAACAAAACTGAAATAAAAAAAGCTTTAAAACAACAACTGGAACTTATTGAAAGAAATGAAACCACACCTTTTGCTGCGGCAGATTATTTACTCAATCTATAAAAAGTTTTCTTTATACCAGTTTAATTGACTTTGAACGGCTTCTAACAAACTTGTTGTAGGGTTGTAATTTAATAATCTTCGCGCTTTATTAATATTAGCGCACGTGCGCAATTGATCCCCTGGACGTTTGGGAATAATATTTAAAGTAATCTTTTTTCCTAAAACCTTTTCAACAGCCTCAATACCTTGTTTGGTAGTATATTCTTTTTCTGTACCAATGTTTACAATTTCACCATCTAAAACATGCTCATTACCAACAACACTAACAATACCGTCAACAATATCGTCAACATAGGTGAAACTTCTTAAATGTTTATCACTACCTTCAAATAGTGGAAATGCTTCATTATTTACTCCAGCTGAAATGAGCTTTGTAAACATTTTTTCAGGACGCTCTCTGGGTCCAATTACCGAATACAAACGCAGTGAACATGAATTTAAAAGATCTTCTCTACTTTTTTGTAAGACCAATTGCTCTGCAGTTAGTTTAGTTACACCATAGTAAGATGCTGGTTTCGGAGCTTGATCCTCGGAAAAGGTAGCTTCTAAACCATAGACCGAAGACGTCCCTATATTAATAAATAACTTGAGATCTTTAAGACCTAAAGCATAATCCAACAAGTTTTTGGTAGCCAAAATATTATTAACGAAATAATCTTTGAATCTATTGGTTGAAGAAATGCCAGGTTGTGCCGCGAAATGAAAAATATAATTTATATCATCTGGCAAAGCATCAGCTAAATTAGAATCATTTAAATCCTTATTAATTATTGAAATGCCTTTCAAATTTAGCGTTCTTTCATTTAATCGTTTTAACCCAATATCATAATGAGAAGAAAAGTTATCTATTCCAATAACGGTATATCCTAAGCTTTTAAATCGCTCTGCCGTATGAGATCCAATAAAGCCAGCGGCTCCTGTTATTAATATTTTCATTTAAAGAATGGGGTTAACATTTTTTGGGGTTTAGTAATATTGAGAAGTATACTTGCTTAAAAGATATCGAGATATTTTAAAAAATATAAATCCAGAAATAGCTCCGAAAGCTAGGCCGCATACAATATCCAAAGGGTAATGTACGCCTACATAAATTCTGCTATAAGCAACCGTAGAACTCCAAAATAATAAGAAAAAAATTAGATTTCTAAAATATGGACGCAACAACAATCCTGCAAAAACTGCAACTGCCATGGAGTTTGATGAATGTCCAGAGAAAAAACCATAACGACCACATCGAACAGCTATAAAGCGCATTTGATCCATCACACCTTCTGCCCCGCATGGTCTTGGGCGTTTAAATCCAAGCTTAAAAGCATTAGTTATCTGGTCTGTGAACGTAATCATCAATGCAATAACAACTACAAAGATTAATAATGATTTCATGCCATATTTTTTATAAAGCAAATACAGTAATACCCCATAAAAAGGTATAAAAGTTAATTTGTTTGTAATTATTAGCCATAATTTATCCCATGTTGAAGACCCTAGATTATTTAAGTAAAGAAACAATTCTGTATCTAAATGTAAAATTTGATCGAGCATATTACCTTAAAAAATAATTAATCTTCGTATTTAGAAATTTCGGCATCATAAAACTCAGTTGCCAATTTTATAGCATTTTGAGTTTCGTTTTCTAATTCTTTCTGATCTTCTATATCAAAATCTTCAAACCATTCAACTTCATCATTTTCGAGATTGATTATAAATCGCGGAAATTCGGTATGTATAACAAAAATAGCGTCAGGGTACTCTGTATTATCACCTAATATAAATTTTGGAAGTGTCATTTAGTTTTGTTGTTATTTTTATACTCAGATAAGTAACAAATTTATAAGAAATCTAGCTACTTGTAACGAGTGCTTTTGTTTTAATTAATTTATTAGTTAAATAATTGAAACGAATATACAATAAAATAGCAGCTGTAGATAAACCTGCCAAAAGCCCTAACCAAATACCGAAGCTACCATAGGCATCTTCCTTTCCTAAAAACCAGCTTACAGGAAAACCTATAAGCCAGTATGAAATAAATGTAATAATAGTTGGTATTTTAACATCTTGTAAACCTCTTAAAGCACCTAATACTATGACCTGAATACTATCACTTATCTGAAAAATAGCGGCTGCTAATAATAAATTTGAAGCAATTTGAACAACTTCTTTGTTATCTATAAAATTTTCTACATCGTCAAAATCTACATATATTTTTGGCAAAACATTGTGTAATAATAAGAAGGTTAAGGCAAACACACAGGCAAACAAAATGCCCATTAGAAATAAGGAAAAAGCAATTCTTCTCAACTCAAAAATCTTTTGTAAACCTTTCTGGTTACCTACTCTAATCATTGAAGCTACACTAAGACCCATTGCAACCATAAATGTCATGGAAGATAAGTTTAAAGCTATTTGATTTGCAGCCTGTGGATTTTTACCCAAAAGACCACTTAACCAAATGGCAGCCGTAAAAATGGCCACTTCAAAAAACATTTGCATAGCACTAGGTGCTCCAAGATTAATTATCTTTTTTAGCATTAACTTATCTAAAACAAAGAACTTAATATTAGTCACAAATCCTTTCGACTTCTCTTTATTCTTAAGCAAATACCAGAGGTAGCCCACCATGATAAAGCGCGATATTAAAGTCCCATATGCAGCACCTACGATTCCCAGTTGAGGAAAACCAAATTTTCCAAAAATTAAAACATAGTTTAAAACAATGTTTACGATGTTTGCTAATATAGTAGCATACATAGGATGTTTAGTCATTGACAAACCATCACTAAATTGCTTAAAGCCTTGAAAAATAATTAGAGGAATTAATGAAAAAGCTACTAAGTCTAAATATGGAATAGCAAGTAAAACAACCTCTTCTGGTTGTTTCATAAAATACATTAACGGTTTTGCAAAAAAGACCAACAAGAACAGTAAAACACCTAATAACGTACAGAGAAATAACCCATGTTTAAAAGAAGATTTTCCTTTTATGAAATTTTGTTCAGAATCTGCTTCTGCAATTAATGGTGTAATAGCTGTAGAGAATCCTATTCCTAAAGACATAGCAATGAACATAAAACTATTACCCAGAGAGACAGCAGCCAATTCTGCAGTTCCTAACTGTCCAACCATAATATTATCGACGAAACTCACAAAAGTATGCCCCAACATACCTAGCATTACAGGCGCGGCTAACTTCCAATTGTATTTAAATTCCTTAGTATAAATCGATAACTGCATGCCACAAAAGTAGTCTTTAGGTTTAGACTAATTAATACTTCCTAATAATTTTAATTAATAATGAGATTAACAAATTAACAATTGTTAATAAATCTTTATAAACCTCATAAAATCAAGCTCTTATTTTTATTACTTTTGAAATTCCTGAGGTCCTTTTAGGATTTGAATTAAATAGGTACTAAAATATATAGAAACATTTGGCTTTTATTTTATAGGGATTAAAAATATACTACAGCTCATAAGTTTCAATATTAAAAAGGGGAAAATTAATTTTCCCCTTTTTTAGTTCCATAGATTAACATTCTATTCACATAAAAACATCTAAAGCTTTATTATATTGTTCTTAAATTCAATCTATAATGCGCTATATATTAATTTTTTTGATGCTCGTTAATAGTTATTCTATTGAATCTCAAAACGAAGTATCCCCTTTTATTCCTGAAATAGTTAAAAAGTTTCCAAACGTTAGAGATATTACCATTTCTCCTAATGGTGATGAAATTATGTTTACCGCTCAAAACATCATGGGTACGATTTCAACCATTATACATGTTAAAAAAGACCACGATGGTTTTAAGAACCCAAAAGTTGCTTCATTCTCTGGAAAGTTTTTCGATTTAGAACCTTTCTTTTCTCATGATGGGCTAAAGCTATATTTTGTCTCAACACGTCCTCTTGACGGCTCAATTAATAAAGCTAAAGATTTTGATATTTGGTATGTGGAAAGACAAACAATTAGTAGTAATTGGTCGGAGGCTAAGAACATGGGTAATCCAATAAACACTGAACATGGTGAATTTTATCCATCTATTGCCAAAAATGGAAATTTTTATTTTACTAGAGATAATCCCAAATTAAAACGGAAGGATGATATTTATTTGAGTAAGTATATAAATGGAATTTTAACCGAACCCAAAGCATTACCTAATATCATAAATTCTGATGGATATGAATATAACGCCTTTATTTCACCTGACGAATCGTTCTTAATCTATGGTTGTTATAATCGAAAAGATGGTCTGGGTAGTGGCGATTTATACATTAGCTTTAATACTAAAGATGGGTGGACAGAAGCAAAAAACTTAGGCAACAAAATAAATTCAACCAAAATGGATTATTGTCCTTTTGTTGACTTTAAAACGAATACATTGTATTATACGAGTAAACAGGACAACTCAAAAACCGTATTTAAAAATCCCTTAACTATAGAAACTTTGCTTAATGAATTTAATAAATATGATAACGGTTTAAGCAGATTATATAAGATAAAACTTGATAAAACTACTACCGGAAAATTATAGCTTACTCAGGTTTTTCTTGGCTAGTTCATATTCGGTTACTATATCTTCCACAATTTTTGAAACTGACTTAATATCATGAATGAGTCCAGAAATTTGTCCAATCTCTAGTTCTCCTTCATATAAATCACCCTCAAACATACCTTTTTTAGCACGTGCTCTTCCCAGCAGATTTTTTAAATCTTCAATAGTCGGGGACTTTTTGTAAAGCTCTTGAACTTGCCTGAAAAAATCATTCTTCAATAGCCTTACTGGAGCAAGCTCTTTTAAAGTTAGTTGCGTATCACCTTCCTTAGCATTTACAACTGCATTTTTAAATGCTTCATGTGCAGAGCTTTCTTTACTTGCCACAAACCTACTACCAATTTGAACACCATCTGCACCTAAAACCATGGTAGCCAGCATGGCTCTTCCTGTGGCAATACCTCCCGCCGCAATTAAAGGAATACTAATTTGTTCTTTAACGATTGGAACAAGTGTTAATGTAGTAGTTTCATCCCTTCCGTTATGGCCTCCAGCTTCAAAACCTTCAGCTACTATAGCATCAACCCCAGCTTCTTGCGCTTTTAAAGCAAACTTTAAACTACTTACTACATGAACAACCGTTATACCTTTTTCTTTTAACCATGTTGTCCAAGTCTTTGGATTACCGGCAGAGGTAAAAACAATTTTCACCTCTTCTTCTACTATTATATCCATAATATCATTAATATTTGGATACAACATAGGAACGTTAACTCCAAAAGGTCTATTAGTTGCTTTTTTACATTTTTGGATATGCTCACGCAGTACTTCGGGATACATTGAACCGGCTCCAATTAAACCCAAAATACCAGAGTTACTAGCAGCCGAAGCCAATCGCCAACCACTATTCCAAACCATACCAGCTTGAATAATAGGATATTTAATATTGAAAAGTTTAGTGATTCTATTGGTCATAAAACCAAATTAAGAAATAACGCCAGAACCCACAAGTTCATCGTCAATATACCATGCAACAAATTGTCCTTCTGTAATAGCTGACTGAAAATTGTCGAACTTCACATATAAACCAGATTCAACTTTATAAATCGTAGCATTTTCTAATGGTTGTCTATAGCGTATTCTAGCTTTTACTTCCATTCTTTCATCCGTGGATAAGGCCAAATCCTCACGAATCCAATGTAATTCATCATTAGTGACAAACAAAGCCTTTTTTAATAACCCAGGGTGATCTTTTCCTTGACCTGTATAAATAACATTATGATAAACATCTGTATCTATTACAAATAAAGGTTCTGCTGTACCTCCTACTGCTAATCCCTTACGTTGACCTTTTGTAAAATAATGCGCCCCTTGGTGTTTTCCAACTACCCTTCCATGGTCGACATTATAATCAATTTTTCTAGACAAATATCTTAGCTTTTCCTCTTCAGAATCGAATTTAAGAATTTGCTCGTTAAAAATGGATTCATCTTTTGAAACCTCAACAATAACACCTTCTTTAGGCTTTAGTTGCTGCTGAAGGAAATCTGGTAATTTTACTTTCCCAATAAAACAAAGCCCTTGAGAGTCTTTTTTTTCAGCGGTGACTAAATCAAGTTCTGTTGCTATTTTACGCACTTCTGGCTTAGTTAACTCTCCTATAGGAAATAGTGATTTTGATAACTGTTCTTGAGATAACTGACATAAAAAGTAAGACTGATCTTTGTTATTATCCAATCCCGATAATAATTGATAGACTTCTTTTCCGTCCTTTATAATGGTACCTTTTCTACAATAGTGTCCAGTAGCAACATAGTCTGCTCCCAACTCCATTGCAATTTTCATAAACACATCAAACTTTATCTCGCGATTACACAAAATATCTGGATTAGGTGTTCTTCCTTTCTCATATTCATTAAACATGTAATCAACAATGCGTTCTTTATATTGTTCGCTTAAATCTACCGTTTGGAAAGGAATTCCTAATTTTTCCGCAACGAGCATGGCATCATTACTATCATCTAACCATGGACATTCATTCGATATAGTCACCGAATCATCATGCCAGTTTTTCATAAATAGCCCAATAACCTCAAAACCTTGCTTCTTTAATAAATAAGCAGCAACGCTAGAATCGACACCTCCAGAAAGTCCAATAATAACTCGTTTCATTACAAATAATTAGTCTGCAAAGATACATATAAATGCTCGTTTTAAAAGTGAATTTATTTAGGTAGAATATCGACGAAAACTATTTTTGTTTAATATTTTTTGATTTTTATTGAACAAAATTTGGATTATTGTTTAATTTTTTACTACTTTTGTTAAACAAAATAAAACTAAAAAAATATTAGTATGAAAAATTTCACAAAGATTACCAAATTATTTTTCCTTTTGGCAGGATTAATATTCATCGTTTCATGTAGTGATGATGACGATAACACAATTATGATTCCAGAACCAACAAATAATATTGTAGAGCTGGCGCAATCAACACCAGAATTATCAGATTTAGTTAGAGCTTTAGAAAAATTTCCAGATTTGGTAGAATTATTAAGTAATGATGGTACTTTTACTGTTTTTGCTCCAACTAATGATGCCTTTGATGCATTATTAGATGTAGTTGGGCAAGGTGATATTGATGATCTTCCAGAAGCTGTGTTGAAAAACGTGTTACAATATCATGTTTTTGTCGATGCTGCTGTTGAAGCTAGTGCTGTAACAACTGGTTCAATTACCATGGCCAATGGAGAATCTGCTGCTTTAGTGTCCGATAGCAATGGTGTTTCTGCCCAGGGAGCTCAAGTTATTTTACCAGATGTATTAGGATCAAATGGTATAGTACATGTTATTAATAACGTAATGGTACCTCCTTCGATTTTACCAATTGTAGGAACAATTGTAGCTCCAGCTTATTTTAATAGAGAATTTACCACGTTAATAGCAGCGGTACAAGCAGCTGACCCAGGTATATTAGATCTTTTATTAAGCAATGGACCAAATGATAATGGTTTAACGTTGTTTGCTCCAACAAACGACGCCTTTACAGCTGCTGGAATTACGGATGTTAATGGCGCCGATGCCATTCTTGCATATCATGTAATAGATGGTACCATAATGAAAGATATGTTACCTACTTCAGGTATTGCTGCAACAGAAGTTCCTACATTAGGAGGAAATATTTACGTAACAAATAATGGAGGTGATGTTTCAATAAACGGTTCAACGACTGTGACTGCAACAAACATCCCTGGATCAAACGGTGTTGTTCATGTAATTAACAGAACTTTAGTTCCACCAACTCAAGATATAGTTGATATTGTTAGTGAATTTGCAGGAGCTAGTACACCAGAGTTTACATTACTTGCAGCTGCATTAACAAAAGCAGGATTAATTGGCACTTTACAGGGAGATGGACCGTTTACAGTATTTGCACCTACAGATGCCGCTTTCCTTGCCGCTGGAGTAAATCAAGCATTTATTGATGCCGCAGCTCCTGCTGATTTAATTCCTATTTTAACACACCACGTAGTAGAACCAAGTGTATATGTATTCTCTAGTGATGTGGCTGATGGTCTTGTACCAATGTTAAATGGAACAGATGTTACTATATCCGGTTTAACTATACTAGATGGAGGAGGAAATACTCCACCGGCAAATTTAGTGCCTAGCTTACTTGATGTTCATGCAACTAATGGTGTTATACATGTAATTGATAAAGTATTACTTCCAACTAGTTAATAATTTAGTTTGGTTTGTTGATTGTAGACAATATTAAAATTGTCTATGAAAAAGAGGCTCCTCAACTTAGTTGAGGGGCTTTTTTTGTGGATTCTTAATATACTTGTCTTCTTTTTTTATATACTTTGGCACATAAGTTAAGTCTTTTTTATCTGCTAGTTTACCATTTTCATAAAATTTCCAAACCCCATCTTTCTTTCCATTTTTATAATTTCCCTCAGTTATTAATTCCCCCTTTGGATTGTAATATTTAGAGATCCCGTGTAGTTCGTCATTTGAATAATTGAACTCTTTTAGAATAGATTCATTCTCGGTATACCAGATAGAAAGGCCATCTAACTTTCCATGAGAGTAGTTCTGCTTTTCTGCAATCTTTCCGCTTTTATAATAAACCAATCGCTCTCCATGCAAATTCCCATTATCATCATAGTGCTCTTGAATCAATAGCTTTTTGTCTTTACCTTGATAATAATTCCAGGTTCCTAAATACAATTTACCCCGCATAGAACCTTCACTTATTAATCTTCCATCAGAGTCAAAAAATTTAACGGTCACAGAATTGTTATTGTTAAACTGCTTTGTCGCAGCTAAAACACTTTTACTTCCTTCAATCTTATAAAATTTAAAAAGACCTATTTCTTTTCCATGATCAAATTCGCCTTCGTACCGAGGTAGATTTGTTCCTTCAAAATTCTTCTTCCATATACCATGTCGTTTACCATTTGTATCAAACTGATTAATATCTTGTGCATGAATAAAAGTTCCTAAAAACGCGTATACAACTAAGTGAATAAATTTCATTTTAATATATTTTAAAATAACCTTGACTTTTCTAAATCTTATAAAACCAATACTAACAAGGGTTCGATATAACGATAAAAATAATCAACTAAAAATCAATAAATTATCTTTTGATGTCAGGTTGAGCGTAGTCGAAACCTATTAATTTATCGATTTTCAAGACCTTTCGACTGCGCTCAAGGTGACAAATATTAATATTATTAGCTTTTATGCTCAAAATTGAATTGCTTTTATGTCGAACTCTCGTTAATACTATTTGAAACGTTTATATTAGTTTCAAATTGTATAACAAAAAAGCTGCCAAAATAAATTTTGGCAGCTTTAATTTTTAAATATACTTATCCATTTACGGACAGTAATAAGCGCATTTAATTACTTGCGTTTTTGTTGTGCTTGTTTTTGTTTTTCTGCCTCTTCCATCATTTTCTTCATCTTTGCTTGAAAACGATTTTCTTTTTTAGGCTTCTTTTTATTTTCTTGTATTTGAGCATGAATCTTATCTTCATCAAGAATATAATTCTTAATTACTAAAATTATCCCAATACTAATCACGTTTGAAATGAAGTAATATAAACTCAATCCAGATGCGTAATTATTAAAGAAAAACAGCATCATTATTGGCGAGAAATACATCATGTATTTCATCATTTTAGCCATATCTGGCATACCTTCTTGTTGAGGCTGTGTGTTCATTTGTTGCCCAGTAGTTAATCGCATGTAAAAGAATATAGCTATAGAAGCTAATATTGGAAACAAACTCACGTGATTTCCATAAAATGGTATGTTGAACGGTAAATTTGCTATGGTATCATATGATGATAAATCGTCTACCCATAAAAAGGATTTCTGTCTTAAATCGAATGCCGATGGAAAAAACTGAAATAAAGCATAAAAAACTGGCAGCTGGATTAAGGCAGGCAAACAACCCGCTAAAGGACTAGCTCCTGCCTTGGTTTGCAATGCCATAGTTTCTTGTTGTGCCTTCATTTTGTTATCCTTGTACTTCTCACGAATAGCGTCTAATTCTGGCTTTAGAATTTTCATCTTTGCCTGAGACAAGAACTGTTTGTATTGCACAAAAGACAATAAAATCTTCACTAAAATTGTCATAACTACAATAGCAATTCCATAAGGCATAAAACCACCTAAAAAACTAAATAATGGCATAAACACATAGCGGTTTATCCACCCAAAAATACCCCAACCAAAAGGAACAATTTCATCTAAATTCCTGTTATAGCTGTTTAAAACTTTAAAATCACTTGGTCCATAGTACCAATCCATTGATTCATTTAACTCACCTCCCTGCAATTCTAGCGGAATTTTAGCAGCAAAATTTTTGGTGTAAACAGTATCGATAGTTTCATCTTCAACTAAATTGGTAGAGCTTATACGTGCTGTTTTAAATGCCTTGTCTGTTAATAAAACAGATGTAAAAAAATGTTGCTTATATCCAATCCAAGTAACATCTTCAATATCTTCCTCAGAATCACTTATACCTGTATAGTCATCCTTTCCTCCCTCATATTCGTAATGAATATCGGTATATCTATTTTCGTATGAAATACTTTTTGCGTGGCGATAACCTTTTAAATCCCAATCTAGATTAATGGCATTAGAACTATTAATCACATTACTTAAACCTTGCGATCGAACTGCAAAGTCAATCATGTAATCGTCTTTTTTTAACTCGTAACGGTATTCAAGAAACTTAGACTCAGATACTTTTAGTTTCATAGAAACTATAGTATTGTCTCCATTCTTTGTAACATTTGGCTGGAATGGTAAGTCCTTAGTATTGCGAATTCGGCTATCGGTAGTTCCAAAATTAATATTGAAAGATGCGTTATTATCTTTAATTAAATAAATTGGAACAGAGTCATAATCCACAAACTTTTTTAGTCTCACTTCAGAAAGGTAACCTCCCTTATTACTAAACTTCAAGGCAAGTAAATCGGTTTCTACAATTGTTTCTTTATCGGTATCTTTTAAAACACTAAAAGCATAAGCAAAATCTCCATGTTTAGATTGTAATTTAGAAAGCCCCAGGGAATCGGTTCCCGCATCAATTGCAAAATCATCAGCCGTAGTAACTATGGTTTCTTTTTGCTCTTCAACTTTTTTCTCTGCTTCAACTTGCTCTTGTTTAGCTTTTTCTTGAGCTTCTAACTCTTCTGGCGTTGGTTGATTTTGCCAAAGCATATACATTAAAATACCGAAAATAAGTATGAAACCTATTATCGAATTAATGTCTAATTTTTTTTCTTCCATATATCTTAACTGAAAATTAAAAGATTCCGAATTTCTTAGGAATGACAATAGCTTATCAATAAGCTATCCAAATTTAATTTTGTGCCATACTGACACCTTTATTCTTATTCTTGTTATTTAAAGCTGCTTTAACAAATGCCACAAATAGTGGATGTGGTTCTGCCACCGTACTTCTGTATTCTGGGTGATACTGAACTCCAACAAACCATGGATGACTTGGTATTTCAACAATTTCAACTAAACCAGTATCTGGATTTAACCCAGTAGCTAACATACCTGCCTTTTCAATTTGATCCTTGTATTCACCATTAAATTCATAACGGTGTCTATGGCGCTCATTTATGTTTTCGTCTTTATAAATATCTCGTACTTTGCTACCAAGTTTTAAATTGCATGCCCAAGCTCCCAAACGCATAGTACCTCCTTTATCGGTGATATTTTTCTGTTCTTCCATTAAATCAATAACTGCATGCTCTGTTTTGGGATTCATCTCTGTAGAATCTGCATCAATAATACCCAAGACATTACGTGCAAACTCTATAACAGCCATTTGCATGCCTAAACAAATTCCTAAGAAGGGAATATTGTTTTCTCGAACATATCTTACAGCATCTATCTTTCCTTCAATACCTCGTTCTCCAAAACCTGGAGCCACTAAAACACCATCTAGATGTCCTAATTTTAATTTAATATTATCACTATTTAAATATTCTGAATGAATAGATTCTACTATAACCTTCACTTCATTTTCTGCTCCAGCATGAATAAATGCTTCAAGAATGGATTTATAGGAATCTTGTAATTCTACATATTTTCCAATTAACCCAATAGTAACTTCGGTTTTAGGGTTTTTATGACGTTTTAAAAACTGATTCCATTTGGTAATATCTGGCGTCTTACTTTTTAATGCTAACTTTTCTAATACAACCTTATCCAGTCCTTCTTCAAGCATTAAATTTGGGACATCATATATTGTTGAGGCATCAATAGATTGAATAACCGCATTTTCTTTAACATTACAGAATAATGCCAATTTACGACGTAAATCACTTGATAAATGATGCTCGGTTCTACAAACTAAAACATCTGCCTGCACTCCACTTTCCATTAGCGTTTTCACACTGTGCTGTGTTGGTTTCGTTTTTAATTCTCCAGCTGCCGATAAATAAGGTACTAAAGTTAAATGAATAACAATACCATTGTTTTCTCCTAAATCCCAACGCAATTGACGTACGGCTTCTATATATGGTAATGATTCAATATCACCAACAGTTCCACCTATTTCTGTAATAACAATATCGTAATCTCCAGACTTCCCTAAAATTTGTACACGATGTTTAATTTCATCAGTAATATGCGGCACAACCTGAACTGTCTTTCCTAAAAACTCACCACGACGTTCTTTTTGAATAACACTTTGGTAAATACGACCCGTAGTAACATTATTTGCCTGACTTGTAGGCACATTTAAAAAGCGCTCGTAATGTCCTAAATCTAAATCGGTTTCTGCACCATCTTCTGTTACATAACACTCTCCATGCTCGTATGGATTTAAAGTTCCTGGATCCACATTAATATATGGATCTAACTTTTGAATAGTAACTCTATAACCTTGTGATTGCAATAACTTTGCTAGTGATGCAGCAATTATCCCTTTTCCTAGAGACGACGTAACCCCACCTGTTACGAAAATATATTTTGTAGTACTTGCCATGTTGCGCTTATAAACGCAGGCAAATTTACAAAATTAAAACAGTTATTTAAGTATTGTTTTTAGTTATTTGAAAGCTTGTTATTAACAAGAAATGATAAATTAAAATGACTAATCTATTTAGGGTATTTTTTCCTAATACCTCTTACTAAATCTTCCAATCCATTTAATTTTAACTCATAAACTTGTTTGAGCATATCACCTAGTTTCCCTTTTGGAAAGCCCTTGCTATTATACCAAACAATATAATATTCTGGTAAGTCAATTAAAAAGCGGTCTTTATACTTACCATATGGCATTTTTGTATGTGCCAATTTTATTAAAAAATCTTTATCTGGTGTCACTAATTGGCCTCAATAGATTTGTAATTATCATATTTGTTTAATTCGGCATTCACAAACCTATGCCACTTTTCTTGGTTTTCTTTATTTCGTGAAAAGTCTGTTTCAAAATCATAACGGTTTTGCATTTCAGCTAACTCTCTATTTATTGTGCTTTGAAGCTTTTTAAGCTCTACTCTAATTCTATTTGAGACTTTCAATTGTTCTATTCGAGCTCTAAATTTACGAGCATGTAATTCTGTAATACTAAAGTGGAGTTGTTCGTGACCTAGAACATCTTTTGTGGCACGCTCAGGTTTATACCATGACTGTTCTGGATAAAAATAGGCATTCACATCGGTATTAAAACTTAAGACTTCATTCTTATCGGTACTTTTAATTGAAAACCCAAATGTTATTCCAGATGCCGTTATAGCCACAGCGCTTGAATCGGTTTTCGGTTTAGCTTTAAAATCTTCCCAAGCTAACTTAGTATCTTTACTCCAAGTAATTACAGGTTCTTCTTGAATACAAAGGAGAAAAAAAAAGAAAATAAAAAGTTTACTCAAAATTATTGTTTTTGATTTAAAACGTTTAGTAAATTCTCTTATTGCTTAATCTCAACAATTGTTAAGTCTTGGTGTTGTAACAAATAAACAGCATCGTTGTAATAACCACCAAAAAGTTTCTTTTTGTAAGCAAATTTATTTTCCAAATACTCGGTTAAAGGCGCTTGGTTTGCAGAGAGGTATAAATCCTTAGATGATACTAACCTTAAAACAACATCCATTGTTAAATCGAAACCCTTTACAGCACGTTTATTCGGCGTTACCGCGTATTTTTTCTTATAGTTTTTTACAAAAATGCTTTTTTCATCTTCATTGTAAGTGCGAGAACCACTTGCAAATTGAAATTTTAATTTTGAAAGGTGTTCATTTGAAATTTGATCACTTTCAAAAGCTTTATTAAAATTAGTAGTTGCTAATACTATTGAAATCTCTTCCGCCTTTAGCTCAATATCTTCCTCCTGTATTAATGAGGCCAAAATACTTGTCACATTGGAAGCAAAACCCTCATTTTTCGTTTCTAAAAACACCAAATTATTTCCAGATTTTAGAGCATCCTTAATATCATCAACAAGCACATAGTTTTCATCTTTACCTTCCTTATTTTTTCTTGAAAAAACTATTTTAGAATGGTTGAATTCTTGTTTTAACTCATTCGCTACAGCCATATTTTTAGAATCGGCAATAATGATGATATGATTTGGTAATGTATCTGATTTGACATGATTAATAATTTTTTTCTTCAACAAATCATCTTGAGGTCGCGACTGAAATACATTGTCATATAACTCTAAATCTGTCCCTATTGGTGATATAATAGGTACATTGTACTTTCTAAGATCTGATGAAGCCTTACTAAAGTTATTTGGTGTTAATGGGCCAATAACGGCATCAACATTTTCGAAATTATTACTTCTAATAATTTTGGATACTTCACTTACTTGATATTTGGTATCATAAACATCTACCTTTAATGAAACTCCTAATTTCTTTAAAGAATCAACAGCCATTAAAACACCAGAATGAAAATCAAGTGACGCATCTAAATAAGGGTCATGTTTGATACTATTTATCTGTCCTGAAACCGAATCGTTATTCACACGATTCAATCTAAAAGGCAACATAACCGCTATATGCTTTGTATTAAAATCGGCAATACTATCAATTAAACTTACTTTGTCACTTTCAACAGTTATTAGTGTAGATTTATTAGAAAACGGTATCTTAAGAATCATACCATCTTTTAAACCACTATCTTTAAGTTCTGGATTTAAAGCTTCTAATTCAGACTGTTCTAAACCTAACTTAAGCTTCAATCTGTAAAAACCTTCCTTTGGCAATACTTTATAATAACTATATTTGTCATCAATATTTTTTACCGATTCTTCTTTAATGTTGGGAACGTTTATTTCTTGCCCTTCTTTTAACACATCTCCCATCTCTGGGTTTAATGCTTCAAGTTCCTTAACCGTGATACCAAATTTGTATGCCACACGCCACTTCCCTTCCTTCGGCATTACTTTATAAGTATTCGTTGGCTTTACTTCTTCTACGACAGTAATATTTTTAAATATTGGTATTTGGAGCTTATCGCCTTTCCGCAACGTATTGGCATATAAAAACGTATTATATTTCTTTATTTCTTCTTCGGTAACTTGATACTTTTTAGTAAGACTATAGAGCGTCTCTTTACGTTTGGTTTTATGTTCTTTAAACCCCTGTAATTCTCTCGTTGTTGTAACCTTTGGTTTAACTGCCTTCGAAATTGGAATAATTAAAACAGTATTTGGTTTTAACCCTTTTTTAGCATCGGGGTTTAAACTAAATATGTCGAAAGGTGTTACATAATAGCGTTTAGCTATAGCTTCTATGGTCTCCCCTTTTTTGACTTGATGTGTACTGAAATTTTGAGCTTTAACCGTTGTAAAACTAAATGCTAGAACTAGAGTTAGGGCAAATATGAATTTATTCATGTGTTGTTTTGTACTAATGATAAATATAAATAATCGTAGCTAATTAAAATTATATACGTTTGTTTTTCATTTTTAGGACGGCATCTTCCAAACTTAAATTAAAAAATTGCTGTTACCCAAAATACTATTACATATAACATGCCAAAATAGCATTCTAATTATTAGACACTATTTATTTTTAAATAGACACATGTCTATTCCCACTCAATAGTAGCTGGTGGCTTTGAGCTAATATCATAAACTACTCTATTAACGCCTTTAACCTTATTTATTATATCATTAGATGTTTTTTGAAGAAATTCATAAGGTAAATTCACCCAATCAGCTGTCATACCATCAGTACTTTCTACAGCTCTAAGTGCTACACATTTTTCATAAGTTCGTTCATCTCCCATTACCCCTACACTATTAACAGGTAAGAGCATTGCGCCAGCTTGCCATACTTTGTCATAAAGCCCCCATGTCTTCAGCCCATTTATAAAAATAGCATCTACTTCTTGTAATATTCTAACTTTTTCGGCTGTTATATCACCTAAAATACGAATACCTAATCCCGGTCCTGGGAATGGATGACGCCCTAACAACTCTGGATCGATACCTAAGGTTGCCCCAACACGTCTAACCTCATCTTTAAATATAGCCCGCAAAGGCTCTACTATTTTCAATTTCATAAAATCGGGTAAACCACCAACATTATGATGACTTTTAATAGTTGCCGAAGGCCCTCCAGTTGCTGAAACACTCTCTATAACATCGGGATATATAGTCCCTTGTGCTAACCAGTCAACATCTTCTAGCTTATGCGCCTCATCATCAAAAACTTCTATAAATGCATTACCAATGGCTTTACGTTTTTTCTCTGGGTCTTCAATACCTTTTAATGCGTCCAGAAAACGATCTGAAGCATCAACCCCTTTTACATTAAGCCCCATACCTTCGTACTGATTCAATACGTTTTGGAACTCATTTTTACGAAGCAAGCCGTTGTTTACAAATATGCAGTACAGGTTCTTTCCAATTGCTTTATTTAACAATACTGCTGCAACGGTGGAATCTACACCACCTGAAAGCCCAAGTACCACTTTTCCATCACCTACTTTTTCCTTTATAGCCTCTACGGTTTCTTCAACAAAAGAATCTGGTGTCCAGTCCTGTTTTAAACCTGCAATATCGACTAAGAAATTTTCTAACAATCTTTTTCCGTCTTTAGAATGGTAAACTTCTGGATGAAACTGAATAGCATAAGTCTCTTCGCCATCTATTCTATAAGCTGCATTATCAACATCATGCGTGCTTGCAATTAAAACTCCGTTATCTGGTAAGCGTTTAATTGTATCGCTATGACTCATCCAAACTTGACTACCTGTGTGAATATGAGCTAAAAATGGTTCATTACCTTTAATGAAAGAAAGGTTAGCTCTACCATATTCCCTCGTACTAGATGGTGCAACCTCACCTCCAGAAAAATGTGCCAAATACTGTGCACCATAGCACACAGCCAACATTGGTTTTATACCACGAATCCCACTTAAATCAGGATGTAAAGCTTCCTCGCCTCTTACAGAAAAGGGGCTTCCCGAAAGTATAACGGCTTTATACTCGTCTAAATTTGATGGAATTTTATTAAATGGATGTATTTCGGAGTAAATGTTGAGCTCTCTGACTCTACGAGCAATAAGTTGAGTGTATTGCGATCCGAAGTCTAAAATTAATACCTTGTCATGTTGCATGCGCAAAAGTAATAATTGATTTTATAATGGCACATTACCAAAACTACTTTTTTACTCTTTTTTCCATCATAGAATCTAAAATAGCCTTTATGTCTTCTTCCGATGTATCTGGATTAATAAAACAGAATCTTGAAACAGTTTCATATTCATCTTTATTTTTCCATTTTGTAGGAGTTACTAAGGCAAATCCTTTTTTATGGTTTTCATAAGTCCAATTTGTATAGTCTTCCGGTTTCCAACCTATCCTTCTATAAAGTACACAAGACAAACTCGGTTCTCTTACCAATTCTAAATTAGGATTTTTTTCAATCATTTTACCCGCAATTTGAGCTAATTCAATTCCTCTTTCAACTGCCTCTTTATATCTATCGGTTCCATGTGTCGCTAATGAAAACCACAAAGGTAATCCTCTAACACGACGTGTTAATTGTATTTGATAATCGGTTGGATTAAAACCATGCGCACCTTCATCTTTAAAAATATCTAAATAAGAGCCTTCCTGCGAATGTGCCTTTTTAGCTAATTCAGGTTGTTTATAAATTACAGCACCGCAGTCATAGGGAGAAAACATCCATTTATGCGGGTCGATGGTAACACTATCGGCTTTTTCAATACCGTTGAATAAATGTCTTACAGAATCGGCAGATAGAGCACCACCACCATAAGCAGCATCGACATGAAACCAAAGGTTTTCTTTCTCACAGATATCCGCAATGCCTTCTAAGTCATCAATAATACCTGCATTTGTTGTTCCACCTGTGGCAACTACAGAAAAAAGTCGTTTACGCTGATGCTCTGTTAGAGAATCTAATGTTTTCTGTAATTCTTCACCAATTAATCTATCTTCCGAATCAACCAATAACAAATCGACATCTATTACTTTAGCCATGGCTTTTATTGAAGAATGTGCTCCAATAGAGGTTATTATCAATCCTTTTTCTCCTTTAAAAGCATCATTCTCTCTCCAATTCTCTCGAGCAGTAACCATTGCAGAGAGGTTGGCCGCTGTACCACCACTTGTAAAAACACCAAAGGCTCCTTTTGGCAAACCTGTTAGTGACACAATCCATTTCATAGCTTCATTTTCACAGAAAATACCACCTGCACCTTCCATCCAATATGCACCATGAACACTTGAAGCTGAAGTAACCAAATCAAACATTATGGCCGCTCTCGTTGGTGATGCTGGTACAAAAGCCAAATGCCTTGGATGGTCTATTGATACGTTGGCTTTCATCAAGTATTTTTTCCACAAATTAAACGCATACTCGCCACCTATTCCTTTTTTAGTAATGGTTTCACCAACTAATTCTTTAAGTTTTTCCTCTGTTTTAGGTTTTCCAATTTTACTTTGTGTTGAAGAAATTCTATCTATAGCATATTTCATGATATCCATAGTCATTTCAATCAATTCGATATCAATTTTGTGCATGTTCTGTTAAAGGTTTAATATTAAAAATTCTCCTTTTAAAGGTTTTAAATTTTCAATAAGCTTAGGAATAAGTTGCTCACCATACTCCAGATAGAATTCTGAAAAATTGGCATTTCGTTCTTGTAAACTTTGGTTAGGGAACAATTGATTTTGAAGTTCTGTCATTCTAGATATTTGATCAGAAAGCGACTTTTTTTGTGCCTTTAACAAGCGTTTTTCTAACTTATCAAGTCCCTTTAATTGCTTAACCTCTTGTGCCTTCACTGCGCCTAAAAAAGTCTTATCTGTTTCCTCTGCGAGCTTATAAAGGCTTTTAAACTGCTGCCGTAAATAATCCTTTTGTTTGGAAAAATTAATGTCAATATTAGAAATCTCTCTTACTTTCTTATTTATGAATGCATGTTTATTTAGAAATAAATCCTCATTAGAAACATTTAATCTTTCTAGTTTCTTTGCCTGACTTTTTGTTTTAATCAATACCGAATTTCTCAGCAATAACATTGGGAATGGTATTTCTACTTGAGTAAATAACTCCTTCAATTGAAACCAATATGCTAATTCACCACCACCACCTATGTAACATAGATTAGGTAAAATAACCTCTTGGTACAAGGGACGCATTATCACATTAGGTGAGAAACGCTCTGGCACCTCATCGAGGTGTTTTATTATCTCACTCTTGCTCCAAACGATATTGGTGTTTAAAACTTTGTAAACATCATCTTCAAAAACAATACGTTCTCTTAAATTTTTAGTTAAATAAAACAAGTTTATTTCCCTGGGATTCACTTGAATACCGTAATCATTTGGTAACGAACTATTAGTGTTAGAAACCGCTTTAAAAGACGCTTGATTAAATAACTCCTTTTCAATAAAGGGCACAAACAGTTTCTTCAAACTAACATCATTTGCATCTATAATTACAAGACCAAATTCTTTGAAAATTTCATTGGCAAGATAACGTGTCGCATCAGCTAAATTATCATGATTCAAATATGCATTTTTAAACAACTGCTTTAACTCTTTAGCGCTTTGGCTTTCCCCCAACTCATTTGCAAAAACTTCAAAAACATCATTTAATCCCTCGTTGGTTAGTTCCCCCACGGCTCCACCAGATTTTCTATTCCATTGTACTTTTTTTCCTTTGAAATTGAAAAAATTTATTTCTTCAAAATCATGATCTTCAGTAGCCATCCAATAAACCGGCACAAAATTGTACTCAGGATACTCCAGTTTTAATTCTTTCGAAAGATTTATTGCAGAAACTATTTTATATAAAAAGTAAAGCGGTCCGGTGAATAAATTAAGTTGATGACCGGTTGTTATAGTAAAAGTTTTTTCACTACTTATTAATTCAATATTTTCTTTTGTTAAACTTGAACTTTCAATTTTCTGATATTGAACCTTTAAAGTAGCAGTCAATACTTTACGAGAATCCAGACTAAAAGAAGTCTCTTTTTCTTTGATCTGAGCATCAAAGTTTTTTAAATGAGGAAATCGATTATAAAAAGGTTTTAACTCATCTTTTTCATCGAGATAGTCACATATTAATGACGAAAAATAACCTGTTTTATGAAACGGTACGTGTTTTCTCTGCATATTTTTATAAAAAACATGTAAATATACAGCTATTCAAATTTGAATTTCTAAAAATTTAGTTAAGACTTGACCGTTAAATAGCGTTAAAAATTAAAAAATCTCATCCTTTTTTTGTATTTTAGGAAAGCTCATTTTTATAAAATATTGTCATGAAAACGAATCTCACCTACCCAGTTTTATTAGCAAGTTTATTTTTCATTTGTGTTTTAAACAAAACAAGTGCACAGCAGGACAATGCATTTAAAGAAGTCCAAGGTATTATTATTGATGCAAACACTAATACCCCTTTAGTATTTGCAGACATTGTTCTAGATGAAACTAATATTAGCACAGTTACAAATACCGATGGTGAATTTCTCTTAAAAATTCCAAATACCCTACTCAATAGCCTTTTGTCCATTACCCATTTAGGATATGAAAAACTTAATCTTAAAGTTTCTAATTTCAAAAATAACTCTAAGATAAAATTAACGCCTGCTGTAACACCACTTGACGAAGTTAGCATTTTGCGTTACAAGGATGATGCTCGTTCTCTCGTTATAGAAACCTTATCAAGAAAAAGTACAGTATACAATAATGACAACACATTAATGACTGCTTTTTATAGAGAAACTATTAAAAAAAGACGTAAAAATGCCTCATTGTCTGAAGCCGTTTTCAAAATACACAAGCAGCCGTATAATAATCAAAGAAACGACAATATTGAGCTCATAAAAGCTCGTAAAAACACGGATTATTCTAAGCTAGATACTATAGCTTTGAAACTTCAGGGAGGACCGTTTAGTAATTTATATACTGATATCATTAAATATCCCGAGTTTATATTTACTAAAGAAGACCTTGCATTTTACAATTTCAGCTTTGGCGAATCAACACAGATAGATGAGAACCTAGTTTATGTAGTGAATTTTAAACAAAAGCAAAATATTAAAACGCCATTGTATTTTGGCAAGTTATATATAGACTCAAACACTTTAGCGCTAACGAGTGCTGTTTATAGTTTAAATGTTGAAAACAAGGAACTTTCTAGCCAAATGTATATTAGAAAGAAACCCAGAAAAGTAGATGTGTATCCTACTGAAGCGATGTACCGCGTTAATTACCGTACTAGCAATGGTAAATGGCATTATGCTTATAGCAATATTTCACTTACTTTTAAAGTCAATTGGAAAGGAAAGTTATTTAATAGTGTTTATTCGCTTAATAGCGAAATGGCTATAACCGACTGGGAAATTAAAGACACCAAAATCGCTAAAGTGCGCAGTCAATTAATTAGACCCACAACTATTTTAAGTGAAAAAGCATCTGGTTTTTCGGATCCAAAATTTTGGGGCGAATACAACATTATTGAACCAGAAAAGTCTATTGAGAATGCTATTAAAAAAATTCAAAAACAGTTAAAGCGGACTTAATAATTATTAATTAACAGCAGGACATTTACAATCATACTGCTTTCTTCTCTTAAAAAGAGTCTTCTAATGTTTTCTAAATAAAGAAGAATACCTACTTATAGGTGTTTTTGGAATAATCTAGTCGATTTATAAAGGAGGAATACTTTTACATATTACACACTAAACAACCTCTGCATACAAGTCGAAGTCTTCTGCTTCAGTAATTTTTACAGTTGCAAATTCACCTGTTTTCAGGTATGTTTTTGTGGCATCGATTAACACTTCGTTATCAACATCTGGAGAATCGAATTCTGTACGTCCAACAAAATAATTTCCTTCTTTTCTGTCTATTACAACCTTATATGTGTGTCCTATTTTTTGTTGATTCAATTCCCAAGAAATTTGAGATTGAATTTCCATAATTTGGTTTGCTCTATCTATCTTAACGTCTTCGGGTACATCATCTTTTAAATTGTAGGCATGCGTATTCTCTTCGTGAGAATAAGTAAAGCATCCTAAACGTTCAAATCGCATCTCCTCAACCCATTGTTTTAACTCTTGGAAATCTTCTTCGGTTTCTCCAGGATAGCCAACAATTAAGGTTGTTCTAATGGTGATATTTGGGACTTTCTCTCTAAATTCTTTGAGTAACTTAGTCGTTTTTTCTTTGGTTGTGCCACGACGCATACTTTTTAGAATGGAATCTGAAATATGCTGCAACGGAATATCTAAATAATTACAAATTTTAGGCTCTCGATTCATTACATCTAACACGTCCATCGGAAACCCTGTTGGAAAAGCGTAATGCAAACGAATCCATTCAATCCCATCAACCTTTACCAATGCTTCAAGAAGCTCTGCTAGGTTTCGTTTTTTATATAAATCCAGACCGTAATAGGTTAAATCTTGTGCAATAAGAACTAATTCTTTAACACCATTTGAAGCTAACTTTTCAGCTTCAGTAACAAGCTCTTCAATTGGGGTACTTCTATGTTTACCTCGCATTATAGGAATTGCACAGAACGAACACGGCCGGTCGCAACCTTCAGCTATTTTTAAGTAGGCATAGTTTTTTGGAGTGGTTGTTAAACGTTCGCCTATTAATTCATGTTTATAGTCTGCTCCAAGAGCCTTTAGCAATCCCGGTAACTCAGTCGTACCAAAATATTGATCTACATTAGGAATTTCCTTTTGTAAATCTGGCTTGTATCGCTCACTTAAACATCCTGTCACAAATACCTTATCTACATCGCCCGCTTCCTTTTTTTGCATAAATTCCAGGATGGTATTCACACTCTCTTCCTTAGCATTATTAATAAAACCACAGGTGTTAATTACGACGATATTACCTTCTTCCTCATGCACTACATCCTTACCAGAAGCCTTTAATTGCCCCATAAGAACCTCGCTATCATAAACATTTTTACTGCAACCCAGGGTTACAACATTTATCCTATTTTTTTTAAGCGTTTTTGTGCGCATATCTTTTGTAAATCAGGGCGCAAAGATACAATCTTAATTAAACCTTTTATATATTTGAACGTCCAAAATGAAAAACCTACTGTTATGAAAATTAACTTTTTCTACATTGTTTTCTGTATTTGCCTTGTTTTTAGTTGCTCGTCGGACGACTCAGTTGCTAACAATTTGCCCAATGATGACAACAGTATCTATTTCCCTCCACTAAATTCTGAAAATTGGGAAACAAAAACCATTGAAGAGTTGGGTTGGAATGTTAACGAGTTACAACCGCTTTTAGATTTTCTAGAAGAGAAAAACACGAAAAGCTTTTTAATACTTCATGATGGCAAAATTGCCATTGAAGCTTATATGAATGGTCATGCCGCCAATAAACTTTGGTACTGGGCAAGCGCAGGTAAAACTTTAACAACAACTCTTGCCGGAATAGCCGAAAATGAAGGCATTATCAATTCGAGCAATAAGGTTTCCGATTATTTGGGTACAGGATGGACGAGTGCACCGCTTGACAAAGAGAATCTTATTACCTGTAAACATTTACTATCCATGAATTCTGGTCTTGATGATAGTATTGGGGACAATGTTTCGAAAGAAAATCTCCAATACAAAGCAGATGCAGGAACGCGATGGGCTTATCATAACGTTTATAAAAAAATGCAGGACGTTGTTGCTACAGCAAGCAATGACACTTGGAAAAACTATTTTGATCGTAATTTGAAAGATAAAATCGGCATGAATGGTTCATGGGTTCAAAACAACGATTTTAATGTATACTGGAGCAATACCAGAAGTATGGCACGTTTTGGTTTAATGATATATGCCAAAGGTAATTGGGACACTTCACAAATTGTCCCCGAAACTTTTATAGATGAGGCCACCAAAACCTCTCAAAACATAAATGAATCTTATGGTTTCTTATGGTGGCTAAATGGTAAATCGAGTTTTCATTTACCAGGAAGTCAGTTAGAATTTAATGGTGAATTAATTCCCAATGCTCCTTCAGACACATTTGCAGCCTTGGGGAAGAACGACCAGAAAATTTATGTAGTACCCAGTAAGAAACTAGTTATTGTGCGCATGGGAAATTCTGCAGATGGTGTTAGTTTTGCGCGCTCTGATTTTGATAATGACTTATGGGCAATGATTAATAACTTAATAGACTAATTGTAGTTTTTAGGCATTTCTCGTCTTTTAGAAGCATGCTCGTAAACATAAGCCCACCCCAATAATTCCCTTTCCGATAGAGGCTTACTAATAAATGTTAAACCTTCGGGCTCTCCAAGTGACGTATAACCCATAGGCACCGTGATAGCAGGATATTCGGCAACAGCGGCAAACCCAGCATGATAGTTGTTAATAGACAGGAAACCATCAAGCTCATGTGCAGTCATTGGATTATCAAAAAATCTTTTCCCATTATTCTTTAAGGTGTTCTTAATTTCTAAAAACTCATCATCTGTTGCGTTATCTGCAACAATACCTTTAAATAACTTTTGACCATAAGGCATTATGTTTACAGAGTCTTTTTGGTTAAAATGAATAACATCTTGAACAGTTTTTACAGTAACTTCTTTCCCTGCATATTTTGACAAATACATTTGTAAATCAACCTTCATATCTAGGTTTAGGAGTCTTAAGAAATTAGGTAATTCTATCTCTTCTTCTTCAATTTCAACGATTACTGCTCCATTGGACTTTAAATCGGAAATAGCTTGAGCATACAGAGAATCTTTTAACAAGGCTTTAAATACACCAAGTCTTGTGTCTTGTAAATTATCATTAATCAATTCTGAATAATACCCAGATGCATTGCCAGTTTCCATTGATTTGGTATCGTTAACATCATAACCGAACATAGCATCCAATAAAATTGCATTATCACTAACATTCTTTGTCATTGGTCCAGCCGTATCCAATGTCGATGAGATTGGAACAATACCACTTCTACTTAGCAAACCTATTGTAGGTTTAAGTCCTACTACTGAATTCTGGCTTGAAGGAGATAATATAGACCCCGAAGTCTCACTTCCAACTGCTGCAACTGCAAAATTGGCTGCAACAGCCACACCACTTCCTGAGCTTGAACCGCCAGTATCAAAAATACGCCTACCATAAGGGTTTAACGTTTGTCCTCCTATGGCACTATAACCACTAGGACAATCGCCACAAAAGAAATAAGCCCACTCACTCAAATTGGTTTTACCTAAAACAATTGCTCCATTTTCTTCTAACCGCTTGACTATAAATGAATCTTCTGCATTGTTATTTTGCAAAGCTACCGCTCCAGCAGTTGTAGGCATGCCTTTAGCATTGATATTATCTTTAAGTAAAATAGGCATTCCGAAGATAGGATGTGGCATAGCTTCAAAATCTGTATTATCAGCTTGAATAGCTTCTTCTATTACATTAGGATTTAATGCAATCACAGCATTTAAAGACAATGTATTCTCTCGATCAAACTTTCTTATACGGTACAAATAAAATTTCGTTATTAATTCATAAGACAATTTACCTTTGGCAACATTTTCTTGAAGTTGTAGAATGTCTTTGTCAAGGATTAGTGGTTTTAAACTATCATAAATTTCATCTGAAAAATTTTTAAGATCATTTTCAAAAGCCTGCCATAACTCTTTTTTCTTAATATATCTAGAGTCTAGTACTTGAAACTCTCTAAAATCCTTAGTAGAAATAGCACTAATATCAGTTGAATTCTCATTCGGAATTTTATTTGATTCAGAATTTTTACAAGTGAATAATAACAGTAATAGAAGGAGTAAGATTAATCGCATGGCTAGTATTTTTTATAAAAATACTAAATAGAAGACATAAAATAAGAAGCCATCTAAATTAAGGAGTATATACCTTTTAAATCAGGTATGAAGATTTAAACAATACCACTGTAAAATAAAGCACTAAACGTATTACTTAAAAAACGAATCTACAAACTCATATTTGTTAAATACCTGTAAATCTTCAATCCCCTCGCCTACACCAATATATTTAACTGGTATTTGAAATTGATCTGAGATACCAATCACAACACCGCCTTTTGCCGTACCATCTAGCTTAGTTACTGTCAACGAAGTAACTTCAGTTGCTGCGGTAAATTGCTTTGCCTGTTCAAATGCATTCTGTCCTGTAGAACCATCTAAAACTAATAAAACATCATTTGGTGTATTATCTACCACTTTTTGCATCACTCGCTTCACTTTAGTAAGCTCATTCATTAAATTCACCTTATTATGCAAACGCCCTGCAGTATCGATAATGACAACATCGGCATTTTGAGTTACCGCACTTTGTAACGTATCGAAAGCTACGGAAGCTGGGTCACTTCCCATAGACTGCTTTACAAGTGGAACACCTACTCTATCAGCCCAAACTTGAAGCTGATCTATAGCTGCTGCTCTAAATGTATCTGCCGCTCCTAATACAACATTTAACCCTTGTTTTTTAAATTGATAAGCAAGTTTTCCAATAGTAGTTGTTTTACCAACTCCGTTAACACCAACAACCATTATTACATAAGGTTTTTTGTCTAGAGGTACAGTAAACTCTGTTTCCTCACCTGTATTAGTTTCGCTCAATAAACCAGCGATTTCTTCTCGTAATATTTGATTCAATTCGTCTGTACCCAAGTATTTATCTTTTGAAACACGCTCTTCAATGCGTTCAATAATCTTTAAAGTGGTATTTACCCCTACATCACTAGAGACTAAAACTTCTTCAAGATTATCTAAAACTTCATCATCTACTTTAGACTTTCCTGCAACGGCCTTACTTAACTTTCCAAAAAAGCTTGATTTAGATTTTTCTAAACCTTTATCTAGTGTTTCCTTTTTTTCTGAGGAAAATATTTTTTTAAAAAAACTCATTAAAAATTTTTATTTGTTTGTTTTGGGTTTTAAGCCCAAATGGATTTTAATTCTGCGTCAGGGAATTTAGCAACCTACCATGTATTGTGAAAAGGCTCCCTATAAAGTAACGCCCAAATATGTATTACAATTTCTTTACCACAAATTTTTACTGCTATTATGGCAGTACATCGTTCAAATATAAAAATAAAAAAGCTGCTTTCTTAGTGAAAGCAGCTTATAATATTTTAATAACGAAACCTTTTATTTTTTGTTTAAAAAGTCGTTAACTTGATCTGGACTCATTATTGATTCAACAAACATGTAAGCTCCTGTTTTTGGAGATTTCACCATTTTTATAGCCTTTGTTAATCTCTTGGATCCTGTTTGTAATGATGCTACTGCTTTCTTTGCCATGACTTACTGCTGTTTACTTAATTTCTTTATGTACTGTCATACGCTTGAGAATAGGATTAAATTTTTTAATTTCCATTCTATCTGGCGTATTCTTTTTGTTCTTTGTTGTAATATATCTAGAAGTTCCTGGTTGACCAGACTCTTTGTGCTCCGTGCACTCTAAGATTACTTGTATTCTGTTACCTTTCTTTGCCATGTCTTATACTTAATTAAACAGCTCTTATTTTAAAAATCCTTTAGATTTCGCTTCTTTAATTGCTGCAGAGATACCTATTTTGTTAATAGTTTTTAAAGCAGATGTAGAAACTTTTAGTGTTACCCACTTATCTTCCTCTGGAATGTAAAAACGTTTCTTTACTAAATTCGCATTAAATTTGCGCTTAGTTCTATTTAATGCATGAGACACATTGTTCCCAACCATTGCCTTCTTTCCTGTAAGTTCACAAACTCTAGACATTCTATATTACTTTAAATTCTTTTGTTGCTTAAAATCGAGGTGCAAATATACAAATTCTTTATATTATGACAACCTAATTTTTATCAATTTTTAAAAATTTCTTTTTGTAACATTTCGAGTGCTTTATTGACCCCTTTATTGATTACTTTTTCACGGTGATTTCCGAAATTAAATTCTTCACAAAAAACCTTGTCTGCAGTAGCAATTGCTATAAAGACCGTGCCAACTTCGGCATTAGAATCTCCTTTTGTTGGACCTGCATTTCCTGTGGTTGCTATCGCAAAATCTGACTTGTACAATTTTAAAACATTTTTCGCCATAGCACTTGCAACTTCAGCACTAACAACTGAGTGCTCATTAATAAGTTGCTCAGGCACATTCAACACATCTATTTTAGATTGTGTTGCATATGCAACTACGCCTCCTTTTAAATATTGTGATGCCCCTGGTTTCGATGTAAATAATTGTGCTAATTTTCCACCAGTACAACTTTCTGCAATCGCTAGAGTTTTTCCAATTTTAGTTAATTGATTCGCCACAACAGCTTCTTCGTTTCCGTCTTCGTCTTCGTAACCAAAAAATTCTTTTTCAATAAGTGGTAGTACTTTATCTATTTGCTCTTGCACCTCATTTCTTATTTGATTCTCATCAAAACCTTTTGCAGAAAGCCTCAATCTCATTTTACCTAAATTAGGTAAATAAGCTAATTTAATATGTTTAGGCAATGCATCTTCCCAAGATTCAATTCTTGCAGCTAGCGTACTCTCTCCTAACCCATATACAATTAGTGTGCGATGTAATATAAATGGAAAATGATATTTCTCTTTTAATTTTGGAATAACTTTGTTAGAAAGAAGCGTCCTCATCTCGTAAGGCACACCAGGTAGTGATATAAAAGTTTTATTTCCTTTATCTAACCACATACCAGGGGCCGTTCCTAGTTTATTCATTAAAACTTTAGCCTTGGAAGGCACTAAAGCTTGATCTATATTAACTTGAAGTAACTTTTGACGGATATACTTATCCCAAAGTATTTTTATATTCTCTAGAACCGCTTCATCTCTAACAAGCACATCATTGAAATATTCTGCTATTGTTCTTTTAGTAATATCATCTTTGGTAGGCCCAAGACCTCCTGTAATAATTATGATGTCTACCCGACTTTCGGCATCTTTAAAAGCCTGAAGTATATGGCTTTTATCATCTTGTACCGAAGTAATTTGATATACGGATACGCCTATTTTATTAAGTTGCTTAGCAATATAGGCAGAGTTCGTATCAACTACCTGACCTATTAACAACTCATCACCAATAGTGATAATTTCACATTGCATGATTACAGATTAAAGTCAGATTTTATTTCGGCTAAAGCATTGTCCACAGCGGTAATAACGATATTTAACTTATCCGAAATGTCAACATCTGTTTTAGTAAACTTACCCCAATCTTGAACTTCAATAAGGTCATCTAATATCCCTAACTCGAATAAATCTACAGTTGGTTTCATTTTATGCGCCGCCTGATAAGCCTCTTGGTAATTTTTTTCAGCAACGGCTACTTTTAAACGTTCTGCATCAACAAACACTTCTTCTAAAAAAGTTTCTGCCAAGGTTTGGATAAAATCAGCATCATTATCTGCTAATTCCTTTACTCTAAATAATTTATAGTGTTGTTCCATTACTTTACTGTTATTGAAAACATTTCTTTGTTTTCTATAAATCCTTTTAACTTATCATTAGCAATTACTTTGCCAACTCCTGCAGGAGTCCCTGTAAATATAATATCTCCAATCTTTAAAGTAAAATATTTAGACACATATTCTATTAATTCATCAATTTTCCATAACATGTGACTTGTATTTCCATTTTGAACAATTTCTTCGTTCTTTTTTAAAGAAAATTCAATATCATTAACATTAGTTAACTCATTAACTGGTATCCAATTACCAATTACTGCGGCTCCATCAAAAGCTTTAGCTTTTTCCCATGGCAAGCCCTTTGACTTAAGTTTAGCTTGTAAATCGCGTGCTGTAAAATCGATTCCGAGACCTATTTCATCGTAATATTTATGAGCAAATTTCCTATTAATAAACTTACCCACTCTATTTATTTTTACTAAAACTTCTACTTCGTGATGTACATCTTCAGAAAAATCTGGAATGAAAAAAGGCTGTTTTTTAAGAAGAATTGCCGTGTCGGGTTTTAGAAATACAACAGGATCTGAGGGCTTTTCGTTCTCTAGCTCCTTAATATGTTCGGTGTAATTGCGACCAATACAAATGAGTTTCATTTTATGCCAACTTATTATTAAAACTTCTAAGCTTAATAGCCGTTAAAACTTTTTTGGTGTACAACGGAAAATCTGCATTTAATAACCACCCAAAATAACCTGGTTCTTTTTCTAAAACCTCTGTTACTAATTTACCCTTGTGTTTCCCAAATGAAAAACATTCTTCACCCTCTTTATTAAAGGCTATAAATCCTGCAAAATCTGCAAACTTTTTACGCGAACTAAACTCCGATAAGAACTTGGAGTTGTTTTCTAACTCCTCATATTTTTCAACTTGTGCTTTAAGTACTTCATAGGTTGCTAAAGTATCAGCTTCAGCTGTATGAGCATTGGTTAAATCTTTGTTGCAATAAAATTTATAAGCTGCACCCAAGTTTCTTTGTTCCATTTTGTGGTAAATGGTTTGCACATCTATTGATAATCGATTCTTCATATCGAAATCTACCTCTGCTCGTAACATCTCCTCCGCTAATAGCGGAATATCGAATCGATTAGAATTAAACCCACCTAAATCTGAATCTTTTATAATGACTTGAATCTCTTTTGCCAATTCTTTAAACGTTGGCTTTCCTTCAACATCTTTATCCCAAATACCATGAATTTTAGATACTTCTTCCGGAATAGGCATTTCTGGGTTAACAATCCAACGATGCCTTTCTTCTTTACCATTAGGATGTACTTTAAGTATAGCTATTTCAACGATGCGATCTTTTGAGATGTTGATTCCAGTTGTTTCTAAATCGAAAAAACAGATTGGTTTCGTTAGGTTTAGTTGCATTTACATTTAATTTTTAACAAATGTAATTAGAATAATGAATTATTGAGTTATGAGTTAAATTAACTTTTAATTCCTGAAACAGATCTAAACTTAAATCGTCAAGATATTATAGAAAAAATGCAATAGATTTTAAAAATTACGTCTTTATAGTTGATAGCTGTACAAAAAGCAATATGAGCCAATCAGAAAACAGTAAGAAATTAGGTGTGTTTTTTAACGAAGAATATTCTTCGTTAAAATCCTATGTAAGTTCTAATCTTAAAGCAAGTGTTAATAGAGATGCTGAAGACATTATTCAAGATGTGGCTTTAAAATTATTCACTAGCGCTGATAGGTATTCACCAATTAATAATGTTGCTGGATTTGTTTACCGAGCAATGCGTAACAAAATCATTGACGTTTTAAGGTCGAATAGCAAGAAAACGGAATATTACTCACAAAACGAAGATAAATTAAATGAATTTGCCGCTTTAATTTATGAAACACCCTCTGATTTATATCCTGAACAAATGAAAGAAGAATTAAAAGAAGCAATTATTAGGCTTAAACCAAACTACAAAAATATAATAATAGCAATTGACTTTGAAGGTTACACCTATAAAGAAATTGAACAAGAAACTGGAATTCCTACGGGCACATTAATGTCACGAAGACACAGAGCAATATCACTATTGTATAAAAATTTAAAATCTAAAAAAGAAATAATTAGTTAAAACAAAAAACATGTCAAATTACTTTAAACACAAAATGAGAGGCAAATCTCCAGGAGAAATTGCCGGAATGATAATCTTTGGAACCATATTTATAACTGGATTAGCAATGCTTTTCGGTTTTGTAATCATGTGGCTTTGGAATTGGTTAATGCCAATGATTTTTGGTCTAACAACACTAACTTTTTGGGAAGCTGTTGGTATTTTTATTTTATTCAAAATTCTTTTAGGTGGTTGTGGAGGTTTTGGCGGGAAAGACAAATCATCCTCTAAAAAATCAAATTGCAAAAATGAATCCAAGGGAGAATTTTCTAAATGGAAACATTATGACAACTTTTGGAAAGAGGAAGGAAACAAAGCCTATGAAGATTACGTAATTCGTCGAACTAATAAAGAAGAACCTAATGATTAGCCCTTTTTATTTGAAACATAAAACTCCAAATAATATTTATGTTTTTAAAACTAATATTGAATCTGAATCAGATATGAACGTTATAGAGTTTTTACTAAACTCAAACCCAAAAATCATTCAATGCTCAGTAGATCTAGAAGATATTGACCGAGTATTAAGAATTGAAGCCAGTAAATACTTGAGTGAAAAAGAAATTATTGATATGGTAAAATCTAAAGGGTTTTACGTTGAAGAATTAGAATAAAAGATTACAATTAAAAAATAAAAAAGCACATCATTTTGGGTGTGCTTTTTATTTAATATTTCCTCTTCATAGAAATAATAAGTTTAGATCTCCCTATCACTATCCCAAGCTTCTAAATAATCTTTAACAGCTTTAACAAACATACCGCCTAAAGCCCCATTGACTACTCGGTGATCGTATGAGTGAGACATAAACATTTTATAGCGAATACCTATAAAATCACCTTCTTCTGTTTCTATTACGGCAGGAACTTTTCTTATAGCTCCTAAAGCTAAAATTCCTACTTGTGGCTGATTAATTATTGGAGTTCCCATTATACTGCCAAAAGTACCAACATTAGTAACGGTATAAGTTCCACCTTGAATATCATCTGGTTTTAATTGATTAAATCGCGCTCGGTTAGCCAAATCGTTCACTTGCTTGGTCATACCAACTAAGTTTAACTGATCGGCATTCTTAATAACTGGCACAATTAAATTACCATCTGGTAATGCAGCAGCCATGCCTAAGTTGATATTTTTCTTTTTAATAATCGTGTTATCCTGCACAGAAATATTCATCATTGGATAATCACGCAGTGCCTTGGCAACAGCTTCCATAAATATTGGGGTAAAAGTTAAATTCTCCCCTTCTCGCTTCATGAACTCATCTTTTACTTTTTTTCTCCAATTCCAAATTTTGGTGACATCTGCCTCTATAAAACTTTGAACGTGTGCCGAAGTTTGCAAAGATTGCACCATATGATGAGCAACAAGTTTACCCATTCTTGTCATTTCAATAATCTCATCTTCGCCATTAACAACTGGCTTTGGTTTATCAACCTTAGGTACTTCAATTGGTTTAGATGGAGCAGCAGAAACTTGAGTTGTAGTTATTTCTTGTTTTGGAGCCGCACTCCTGTTTTTAATGTAATCTAAAATATCATTTTTAGTTACTCTATTATCTTTTCCTGTACCTGTTATTGCATCTAGTTCCTCTTGAGAAACAGCTTCTGCTTTAGCAATATTTTTTACCAATGGAGAATAGAAGCGTTCATTACTTGAAGATATTGACGAAACAGTAGCTTTAGCTTCGGCAATTTTATCAGTAATTTCTTCTACTACAGATTCTTGAATAACATCTTCATCTTTAGAATATTCAACAGCATTATTATCCTCACTTTCTATTTCTATAAGAGCCAAGACTTGGCCCACTTGTACCACATCATCAACATTAAAGAAGATTTCTTTCAAAACACCATCTACTTCACTAGGCACTTCGCTATCCACTTTATCGGTAGCTATCTCCAAAATTGGTTCATCTAATTCAATTGCATCTCCAACTTGCTTTAACCAAGAGGTTATTGTTGCCTCTGCAACACTCTCACCCATTTTTGGTAACCTAAGCTCAAAATTTGCCATATTCTTAAAAAAATAACTATTAATTAAATTTCGATTGCAAAATTAATAAAAAAATAACTAATTAACTGAAAATACAATACAATTATTAACTGTAATAAAATTGCTTTGAAACTCAAAATTACAACCTTTTTCTTAAAAAAGAATGTCATTATTTTGAATAGACTTCAAATAGTTCTTTAAGGCTTCTATTTCTATCAAATAATTCTTGCGCAATTTTAAAAGATTGATTTCCCATTTCTTTTTTAATAGAAGTGTCGGTTATTAATTTTCTAATGGCATTTTCAAAATCATGAAGACTCTCGCATAAGTAGCCATTTTTTTCATTAAAAACAGCATCTTTGTTACCTATAACATTATTAGCAACTATAGGTTTTTTTAGTGCCATCGCTTCAATAATAGAAAATGGAAGACCCTCCCATAAAGATGTTTGTAAGTAAACATCAAACTTATTGACCTCTTGGTGCACCTCATTTCTTGTAAGCCACCCAGTAACCGATATATTTTCTGAATCAAAAACATTTTTAAGTTTACCATCACCAACCCAAACAAAATCAACCTCTTTAAACTTATTTGCAATTCGGTTAAATAAAATAGGGTTTTTTTGATGGCTTAATCTACCAACAGTACCAATAATTATTTTACTTGATTTACTCTCCTCACAATATTTGGAAATCTCCGCAAGATTTACTCCATTTCTAATAAGTATAGCCTTTCCAATATTTTTTGCATATTCATACTCTGTATCTCCGCAAGCAATTGTAATTCCTCCAAATATTTTATTTACTGTCGATTCTATAAGCTTAAACATTAATCGTTTAAAAATAGATATATCTTTTCTCACAAAAGAATAGCCATTCGGTGTATAAAATAATTTTGCGCCAGAATAGTTTCTGGAAGCAATCCTACCAAGAACACCTCCTTTTGAAGAATGTAAATGAATAACGTTGGGAGCAATTTCCTTTATCAATTTTGAAATTCTTACCACGCTTCTTAAATCTTTTATGGGCGAAATCTCTCGCTCCATATCAATCTGGATTAACTTGGTATTTTGGGAGAAATCCTTAGGGAATTTTTCAAAATCTGTCCCCTTCCTTTTTCCACTATAAATCACGAAATTTTGAACATTTTCGTTTTCTTCCGTATATTTACAAATATCCTTAATGTACAGATAAACTCCACCTGCAAATGTTTCAGAAATATGTAATACTCTCGTCTTCATTATAAATCACAAAATTCTAATAGAATAAATTCAAAATCTCAAATATCAATCAATTTTAGTTTCATAATTATTTATTAAACTTAAAATAAACCTTTAAACTTTTACTTAAATACTCTATGTAATTTATTTAAAAGGGCTATCTGTAGAAAAATCGTCTTTTCATAAAGGTCAAAAAATTTGGGGGTAAAAATAAAGTTAACAAAGCCCTTAATAAGCCAATTGAGGTAAACCAACCAAACTTATATTCCTTCAATAACAAACTCAATCTACTTTTCGTTTGTTGGTTACGCATCACATTGGTTATAGCATTTGGATTAATTTCATATTCCAGTAATACTTCATTTAATATTGCCGTTTTAAACTTTTTTATAATTTTAAAAAAATATGCATGATCCTCTAATGCTGGATAATTTTCCGGATATAAACCAACTGTATGAATTATTTCAATTTTAAACATCACGGAAGAATGCATAAATGGATTGTACATGTGTATTGCTCTTTTTATTTTTTGATGTTGAGTAGGCGGTTTAAAAATGAATAAAACCTCCCTATTCATGTTTACAAACCTAACCCAACTACCAACTAAATATACGTCTTGATGATTTTCAAGAAAAAGCTTTTGTTTTTTCAGTCTATCGTTTAGAAAAATATCACCCGCATCCAATCTTGCCACATATTTATATTCATCACATTTTAAGATAAATTCAAGCCCTTTATTTAATGTTTTAGTAATTCCCAAGTTTACATCATTCCTCTTTAAAACAATATGATAATATTTATCAAACTCATTAATGATTTGTTCAACGCAATTAAAATCATTACTCCCATCGTCATAAACAAAAAGTGTAAAAGTTTCTCTTTCGTTAATTAATGATTTTAATGATAATCGTAGGCCATTACAGTTATTATAATGTGGTAACAAAATTGCTATACAATTTTTCATAACATTAAGGGTAGCTATACAATTTATAAAAAACTAAAGTTTTAAAGAGGCCTCAAATGGAACTCTATTCACGATACTTCTTCCAAGTGTTATTTCATCCGCATATTCCAATTCATCACCCACTGATACTCCTCTGGCAATTGTAGAAATATCAACGTCGTAATCTTGTATTTGTTTATAAATATAAAAATTAGTTGTATCTCCCTCCATTGTAGAACTTAGTGCAAAAATCAACTCTTTCACTTTTCCCTCTTTCACTTTATCAACTAACAATTTAATATTTAAATCATGTGGACCAATACCATCCATTGGAGAAATTTTACCACCTAAAACATGATATAGCCCCCTAAAAGAGCTCGTGTTTTCTATTGCCATTACATCACGAACATCTTCAACTACACAAATTAAACCAATATCTCTATTTGGGTTCGAACAAATCTCACATACCTCTAAGTCACTAATGTTATTACAAGATTTACAGAATTTAATATTATTACGCATCATCTGAAGGGCTTGAGAAAGCGCATCAGTTTGTTCATTAGGTTGACGTAATAAATGCAACACCAAACGAAGAGCAGTTCTCTTTCCTATCCCTGGTAGCTGAGATACTTCATTAACCGCATTTTCAAGTAATTTTGACGAAAATTCCATGTTTGCGAAATTACCATTTCGATATGAATTTAACTAATTTTACATAATTCATTCAAATTACCCTTAGTACATTTGGAAATTGAAAGTTAATATTTGTACTTTCAAAACTTCAATTGAGTTTATGGCAGCAACCCAAATTATACTTTTAATAGTAGCCTATTTTGGCGTACTAATTCTTATTTCTTATTTCACAGGAAAAGACGATTCTAATGAAGCTTTTTTCAAGGCAAATAAAACTGCGCCATGGTATTTAGTTGCATTTGGAATGATTGGTGCATCTTTATCTGGTGTTACCTTTATTTCGGTTCCTGGTGCTGTTGAAGCCAAACAGTTTGGTTATCTTCAGGTCGTATTCGGTTACTTTTTTGGGTATTTAGTTATTGCTTATGTTTTGCTACCCATTTATTACAAATTAAATCTAACATCTATTTATACTTATTTAAAAGATAGATTTGGAAATACGAGCTATAAGACTGGTTCAATTTCGTTTTTAATTTCTAGAACCGTTGGTGCTGCGTTTCGGCTTTTTTTAGTTGCCAAGGTGCTTCAGCTACTTATTTTTGATCAATTCGAAATACCATTTACAATAACAGTAATAATAACGATTGCTTTAATTTGGCTTTATACATTTAAAGGTGGCATTAAAACCATCATATTTACAGATACTTTACAAACACTTTTCATGCTTATTTCGGTAGTTGTAACTATATTCTTTCTAGCTTCCGCTCTAGATTTAAATAGTATATCTGAAATATATAGCAATATTAAAGATAGCAGTATGAGTAAAGTATTCTTTTTTGATGACGTTAATGATGCGCAATACTTTATTAAAAGTTTTTTAGCAGGAATGTTCATTACAATTACAATGACTGGTCTTGACCAAGATATGATGCAAAAGAATTTGACTTGTAAAAACTTAAAAGAAGCTCAGAAAAACATGGTTTCTTTCAGTATCATATTAATTTTTGTTAACATCCTTTTCTTAGCTTTAGGACTTTTACTTACTCAATATGCCGCACAAAATGGTGTTACAGCAACCAAAGATGACTTGTTTCCAACCATAGCGATGTTACCAGAAATTGGCGTACTCACATCTTCATTTTTTCTATTAGGTTTAATTGCTGCTGCTTACTCTAGTGCCGATTCCGCTTTAACGTCATTAACAACTTCATTTTGTATTGATATTATTGAGCTTGATAAAAAACCGAAAGAGTCACAAAAAAAAGTTAGAAAGCAGGTACACATAGGCGTAAGTGTTTTATTAATTTTTGTTATTGTAATGTTTGAAGCTATCTTTAAAGATGTATCGGTAATTTGGGAGTTGTTCAAAGCTGCTGGATATACCTATGGCCCCCTTCTTGGCTTATTTGCCTTTGGCATATTAACAAAAACACAACTAAAAGATAAATATGTATGGATAATAGCTCTTATTGCTCCTATCCTTTCATTTATTATTAATGCTTATTCTGTTGATTTATTAAATGGCTATCAAATTGGATTTGAAATATTAATAATAAATGGTTTACTTACATTTTTGGGGTTAATATTGATTCGTAGCAAGCAAAACTAAAGTGCATGAAGCTTCGAATAATATATTATTTTCTTTCAAAATGGTATAAAACTCTGGATTCTCTGTTCCTGGGTTAAAAATAACGCGTCCAGGTTTTAAAGAAATGATATACTCATAATAAGCTGTTTGCCGCTTTTTATTTAAATAAAGCGTAACCGTATCAATATTATCATATTCGAGTAAGTTATCATCAATATCTACACCTGCTACACTGCCTTTTTTAAGACCAAAAGCAACAACTTCTGTGTTATTAGCAACTAAACGTTGAATCGCATAATTGGAATATCTATTTGGTTTAAGTGAAGCCCCAAATACTAGTGTTTTTTTTCTCATCTGTTAAAAATATGTTAATGCGTGTTAAAGGCTGTAACTATAAATAAATTGAATCGTCTACCAAGTAAATCATCATTTAATCAATCAAAAAACAATCAATCAAAATGAAACATGTTATGTTTATGTGTTTCTTATTGCTCGTTATAAACACATACGCAATAAGCACATACCCAAATTCTGAAACTGACAAAGCTGGTTCCATATCTGGAACAGTATTAGACGCAAAGCTCAAACAGCCCTTACCTTATGTAAATGTAATCATTAAAAATACTAATGATGAAATCTTAACTGGAGGTATTACCTTAGATAATGGCTCTTTTATAATTGACAAAATAGAAGAAGGTGATATCGTTTTAAACGTACAGTATATTGGTTACAAAAACTATGTTAAGAAAATTAAAATTGGTAAAGGAAACTATAAAGTAGATGTAGGTAATATATATTTAGAAGAAGAGCTTGAAAGCTTGGAGGAAGTTACCGTTATAGCCGAAACCTCAACTATTCAGCAAAAAGTAGACAGAAAAGTTATTAATGTTGGTAAGGACTTAGCGAATATGGGAACAGCCACCGAAATAATGACAGCTGTTCCTTCTATAAATGTAGATGCACAAACTGGGGATATAAGCTTAAGAGGAAACCAAAACGTTCGTGTAATGGTAGATGGCAAACTTTCTAATATTCCAACAGCTCAATTGCTGCGCCAATTACCGTCCTCCTCAATTAAACAGATTGAACTTATAACTAATCCCTCCGCAAAATATAATCCTGAAGGGATGAGCGGATTAATAAATATTATTCTTCACAAGAATACAAATATTGGGTTTAATGGTGGCTTAAATGTAGGGCTACGTTATCAAAAAGAAGCCAAGTTTAACAGTTCTATTAATATGAATTATAGAAATGGTAAAATCAATCTTTACGGAAGCTATGGTAATAACATTAGAAAAGGTATTAATACTGGACTTATCACACAAATTGAGAACAACTCCTTTCAAACCTTAAATATTCTAGATAATAACAAATCACATCTGTATAAAATTGGAGTGGATTATTATTTAAACGACAAAAACACCATCTCAATTTTTACCAATCAAAATACTTTTGATAGTTCAAATGACTTTAGATCTGATTATATATTTAGAAGCAATATGCAAAACAATCAGAGGCAATTCACCAACTCAATGAATGAAAATGGATCAAGTCAATATAACTTTAATTATAAATTAGACTTTAATAAAGAAGGTAGAAACTTAGAATTAGAAGTTGACTATAATGATTTTGACAATGAAATTGACACAGACAATATTCAAATTGGCAATAACACTAGGCCTAACTTCATAGAACTTACGGTAACGGATAGAGAGCGTACCACAATAAATTTAGATTACGTGGATCCAATCTCAGATAAGGCTAAATTGGAATTAGGTCTCCAAGCTATGCTTTTTGATAATTTAATTGAATATGAATCTGACGCAAGAGTTAGAAATCAAAATGGCATTTATATTCCCACACTTACGGATTATGATTATAAGCGCAATATATACTCTGCTTACATCAATTACAACAAAAAATTTGAAAAATGGTCTTATCAAATAGGTTTAAGAGCAGAAAGTGTTAATGTAGATGCTAATGCTATTGAAATAGATTTAAGCACGAATAATGAAATCTTATTTCCTTTTGAAAATGATTATTTTCAAATATACCCTTCATTATTTTTCACATTTAATCCAACAGAGAAAAACTCATATCAATTAAGCTACAGCCGACGTGTAGACAGACCAAGTGTCGGTCAAGTTAACCCCATACCAGAGTGGAATACACCGTTAGTTTCTAATTTTGGAAATCAAGAACTTGAACCACAATTCACTAACTCAATTGAGGCCAATTACACGAAACGATTAAAAAAAGGAAACATTACTGGTGGGGTATTCTATAGAATTATTGAAGATGAAATTAATAGAGCCGTTAAGATAGACCGATCAGATTTATTATCGAACAGATTTATTTTAACCTTCGATAACTTTGACAACACAACGGCTTACGGATTTGAGTTATCTAGTAACTATCGTCCTACAAAATGGTGGAGTTTCAATGCGAGTTTCGACCTGTATTCACAAACTCAAAAGGGAATTGCAGAACGTATAGATCCAACTTTATTAAATCCGACAGAAAACGACATTATTGTTGAATCTGTTGAAGTAAATAATGTAATATGGAATTTTAGAGTCTTTAATAATTTTAGAGCAAGTAAAAAATTATCCTTCTCTGCTTTTGGTATGTATCGTGGAAAAAATACTGGTTTAAACTTTGAAATGGATCCTATGTACTTTGTAAATCTAGGTATGCGTTATTCGTTCTTAGAAAACAATAAAGCTACGTTCAGCCTTAACTTTAATGATGTTTTAAATACACAAGAAATTGGCATTTCTAGTGATCGCCCTTATAGTCAAACCGCGGAGTTTGTGCCAGAATTTAGAACATTTTTTGTCGGGTTATCATATAAATTTGGTGGAGGAAAATACCGAGCTAAATCAAGAAAGCGTCGTGATAACAATGAAAAGTCTGGTGGCGGCGGTTTCTTATAACAAAGTTTTAATAGCCTATTTTAGTTGATGGTTAGTATTATTAATAGGTTATTAAATAAAATCCCTTAAAGAATATCTTTAAGGGATTTGTTTTAACTCTATTGTTAAAAAACGAAAATTCAAATGTTAAAATTGTTAAAATTTTATAATTAACGCAATATAAAATATTATTGTACGTTAAAAGATTATACTCGAACCAAAAACGAAGATATAATTATTTAAGAGTTAGTCACCTTCACATAATAACATTCGTATGATAAAGAGTACTAAAAATTAAAACTCGAAATTATTGATTTCGAGTTTTTTGATTTATTAATGTTAAATTTTGTTAAGAATGAAATAAAATCTATTTTTTTTCGTCTATAATAATATACTTCACAAAATAGTGTTAGTTGGAGTTGATTAATAGCTTAAAAACCCGAAACTGTGTTTCGGGTTTTTATATTTTTATTACCATTTCATAATAACACTTCCCCAAGTAAACCCACTTCCAAAAGCCGCTAATATAACCGTGTCATTTTCTTTTATTTTCCCTTCTTCCCATGCTTCAGTTAATGCAATTACAACAGATGCTGCTGTAGTATTACCATATTTTTGAATGTTATTAAATACCTGATCATCTCTCAACCCAAATTTCCTTTGTATAAATTGCGAAATCCTAAGATTTGCTTGATGAGGAATTAACATATCAATGTCTTCTTTATTTAAACCATTAGCTTTTAATCCTTCAACTATTGCTTCACTAAAACGCACAACAGCATGCTTAAACACAAATGTTCCGTTCATATAAGGATAATAAGAAGTATCGTTAGGATCGTTCGCTTCTAATATTTCGGGAACCCAATGTTTAATGCTTGGTCCCTCAACAACAAGCTCTTCCGCATATTTCCCTTCGGAATGTAAATGAGAGGATAAGATGCCCTTGGTATTATCTTCACATCTAGACAAAACGGCAGCACCTGCTCCATCACCAAAAATAACAGTAACACCTCTCCCGCGTGTAGATTTCTCTAATCCTCCAGAATGATATTCGGCACCTATTACAAGTATGTTTTTATACATTCCTGTTTTAATAAATTGATCGGCTACTGCAACTGCATAAACAAAACCCGTACATTGATTTCTTATGTCTAATGCACCAATTGTAGGCATATCAAGTAAATCTTGAATTTGAACACCACATCCAGGGAAATAATAATCTGGACTTAAAGTTGCAAAAATTATAAAATCCACATCATCTTTGGTCAAACCTGCGCGTTCAATAGCAATTTTAGCAGCTTTTGCACCCATAACAGCAGATGTGTCATCTGAACCTTCTGGAATCCATCTTCGTTCTCTAATTCCAGTACGCTCTTGGATCCATTCATCACTGGTATCCATTATTTTTGATAAGTCATGGTTAGTTACAACGTTATCTGGTAAATATTTCCCTAAACCTATTATTCGCGAATTGTACATAATTGAATTTTATAAGAAATATAAAATTACGAATTAAACTTTTAATAAAATGTCAGTTTGTCACATTTTAAGTCTTGGCATTTTTGTTGACTATTCATGAATCAGAATAATAAATTAAATAAACACAGATATCATGACAAAAGGAAACATTAATGTGTCGGTAGAAAACATCTTCCCACTCATTAAAAAATTCTTGTATAGCGACCACGAAATATTTTTACGTGAGTTAATCAGTAATGCTACAGATGCAACGTTGAAGTTAAAACACCTATCAAACGTTGGCGATGCTAAAGTTGAATATGGCAATCCTAAAATTGAGGTTAAAATTGACAAGGACAACAAAAAACTTCATATAACAGATCAAGGTCTTGGAATGACAGCTGATGAAGTTGAAAAATATATTAACCAAGTAGCCTTTTCTGGAGCTGAAGAATTTTTAGATAAGTATAAAGATTCTGCAAAAGACTCTGGTATTATTGGTCATTTTGGTCTAGGTTTCTACTCGGCATTTATGGTTGCAGAAAAAGTAGAAATTATCACGAAGTCTTATACTAATGAACCTGCAGCTCATTGGACATGCGATGGTTCCCCTGAATTCACTTTAGAACCTACAGAAAAAACTGAAAGAGGTACAGAAATTATTCTTCACATTGCAGAAGATTCAACCGAATTCCTTGAAGAATCGCGTATTCGTGAGTTACTTAATAAATATAACAAGTTTATGCCTATTCCAATTAAGTTTGGAACTAAAGAAATAAACGATCCAGAACACGAACCAAAAACTACAAAAGATAAAGACGGTAAAGAAACAACTGAACCTCACAGAAAAATAACTGTTGACGACATCATCAATAACCCAAATCCTGCTTGGACTAAACAGCCTGCAGATTTAAATGATGAAGATTATAGTAATTTCTATAGGGAATTGTATCCTATGCAGTTTGAAGAACCGTTGTTCAATATTCACTTAAATGTAGATTACCCGTTCAACCTTACTGGCATTTTATATTTCCCAAAAATGACGAACGATTTAAATATTCAAAAGGATAAAATTCAACTGTATCAAAATCAAGTTTTTGTTACTGATAATGTAGAAGGCATTGTTCCAGAATTTTTAACTATGCTGCGTGGTGTGATAGATTCTCCAGACATTCCATTAAATGTGTCTCGATCTTATTTACAAGCAGATGGTGCTGTAAAAAAGATTTCATCCTATATAACCAGAAAAGTAGCAGATAAATTAAAATCGTTATTCAATAATAGCCGTGAAGATTTTGAAGCCAAATGGAACGATATTAAAATCGTTATCGAATACGGTATGCTTTCAGAGGAAAAATTCTTTGAAAAAGCCGATGCTTTTGCATTATACCCAACCGTAGATGGTAAATACTATACATACGAAGAGTTATACAATAAAATTAAAGCAAAACAAACCGATAAAGATGATAAATTAGTTATTCTTTATGCTTCAGATAAAGATGCGCAACACAGTTACATTGAAGCTGCTAAAGCTAAAGATTATGAGGTGTTGTTGTTAGATTCTCCAATTGTTTCTCATTTAATTCAGAAACTAGAAAGCACCAAAGAAAACATTTCTTTCGCTCGTGTTGATGGTGATCATATTGACAACTTAATTAAGAAAGATGACACAATTATTTCAAAATTAGATGAAGACCAAAAGAAAAGTCTTGACGAATTACTAAAAGAAGTCATTCCTTCAGAAAAATTCATGGTGCAGTTAGAAGCTATGGATAGTAATGCAAGTCCATTTATTATCACTCAACCAGAATTTATGCGTCGTATGAAAGAGATGCAACAAACCGGAGGAGGCGGTATGTTTGGTATGGGCAACATGCCAGAAATGTACAATTTAGTAGTAAACACAAATTCTGAATTGGTTGGTGAAATATTAAATACCAAAACCAAAAAGAAACAAGAGCGTTTAATTAACCAAAGCTTAGATTTGGCACGATTATCGCAAGGTTTATTGAAAGGTGAAGAACTTACAAACTTTATCAAACGTAGCTACGATATGATAAAATAAGTTGACACGCTGATTCAATCAGCATCCTATATAAATCTAAAACCACTTTGTTAAAAACAGAGTGGTTTTTTGTTTTGATGAAATTTGATATAGAAAAATTTTCTTCTACCTTCGTTACTAACCAGTCTGATATTTAAAACACCTTTACAGCAAAAACAAACTGAGATTTGAAAATAATTTCAACCAACATAGGAAAGCCAACCACCATTTCTTGGAACGGAAAAGAAGTAACAACCGGAATCTATAAAAAACCCGTAAATCATCGGATACTTTTTGGGAATCAATGTGTTCAAAATGACGAGATTTCTGATAGGAACGTCCATGGAGGTGAGTTTAAAGCCTGTTATCTATTTTCTTCAGATCAATACTCTTATTGGAAAAACTTATACCCCAATTTAGATTGGGAATATGGTATGTTCGGAGAAAATCTAACTATTTCAGGTTTAAACGAAAAAGATATTTGCGTTGGTGATATTTTTGAAATAGGAACCTCTTTAGTTCAAGTGACTCAACCTCGTGAACCATGTTTTAAACTTGGAATAAAGTTTGGCTCGCAACAAGTTGTAAAGCAGTTCATTGAGCACGGTTACCCTGGGACTTATATACGTATACTGGAAGAAGGTTATGTTAAAAATGGAGATTCGTTGAAGTTAGTTGAAAGAGTAAAAGATAGCATCAGCACTTGGCAACTATTTAACCTATTGTACAGTAAAGAAAAAAATCAGGAGCACATTAAATTAATCATGAACAATAACGCTTTACCAAAGCGAAAAAGAAATAAACTGATTTCTTTTTTAAAATAATGTTATAAGCCTTTAACGTATCTTTGTTATAAACCAAATAATGTCTTTTAAAGATCTACAACTACGCAAAACTATTCGACGAGCTGTTGCCGAAGCTGGATATGACACCCCAACGGAAGTTCAAATAAAAACCATCCCTCATATTTTAGCGAAAAAAGACGTGATTGTTTCTGCTCAAACGGGTACAGGGAAAACCGCTGCATTCGCATTACCTATTTTAAATTCTTTATTAGATCAACAAGATGCCCCAAAAAAAGGAAAAACCATAAAAGCCTTAATTATTAGTCCAACACGAGAGCTAGCCATACAAATTCAGGAAAATTTTAAAACCTACAGCACTTATACGAACTTAAGAACCGCAGTAATATATGGAGGCACCTCATTGGAACCTCAAAAAAATATTTTAAAAAAAGGAATTGACATATTAACTGCTACTCCTGGACGCTTATTGGATTTACATAAACAAGACATTGTAAATCTTGATTATGTAGAAACACTAGTTTTGGATGAAGCGGACCTGATGCTTGATATGGGATTTATCGATGATGTTAGAAAGATTGAGCGGTTATGTACTCGAGAAAAACAAATTCTTTTGTTTTCGGCTACCATACCCCATAAGGTTGAATATCTCGCCAACACCATCTTAAACAATCCCGAACGAATTGAAGTAGCACAAAATTCATCAACTTCTAAAGAGGTAAACCAGCTACTTTATTATGTTCCGAAGCGCAATAAAATTGAATTGTGTTTACACCTTTTAAGGAATACCATAGGAGGAAGTATAATAATTTTTAGACGCACCAAATTTGGAGTAGATAAGCTTGAAAAAACCTTATTAAAAAACGGATATAAAGTTGACAGTATCCATGGAGATAAAAGTCAGACAGCAAGGCAAGAGGCCTTAAATAGATTTAAAAATAACGATGTTAATATTCTAATAGCAACAGATGTAGCTGCCAGAGGAATTGACATTAACGAATTAGATGCTGTTGTTAATTTTGATCTTCCAAATATTCCAGAAACTTATGTCCATAGAATTGGTCGAACTGCAAGGGCAGGTAATTCGGGAGAAGCTTATTCTTTTTGTTCTGCAGATGAAAAGAATTATGTTAAATCCATACAAGAGTTAATTAAATTAAAGATTAATGTTATTGAGGACCACCCCTATTCTATGGATCCTAAAGCTAAAACTATTATTCATAAATCAAAAAACCCTAAAAGTAAACATAAGAAAGGTAGAAAGAGTCAAGCTTCAAAAAAGAAAAAGAAACGCTGGTACTAATGAAAGAGGAAATATTAAAACTTATTAATAATCTTGATTTACGGCCTCATCCAGAAGGTGGTTACTTCAAAGAAACCTATAGAAGCAGCGACATAATTACAGAGGATAATTTAAATGATAATTTTCAAGGTGATAGAAATTTTTCGACGGCAATATATTTTTTATTGACTTCTGATTCTTTTTCAGCTTTTCATCGTATTAATCAAGATGAGTTTTGGCATTTTTATAAAGGATCTTCTATTAAACTTCACATCATTTCTGATGACGGTATTTATTCAGTTATAACAATTGGTAATAACCTTGAAACAGGTGAAGTGCCACAATTCGTTGTTCCTGCGAAACATTGGTTTGCCGCAGAAGTAATAAAAAATGATAGCTATAGTCTAATAGGTTGTACTGTATCTCCTGGATTTGACTTCAAAGATTTTGAACTTGCCGAAAGATCTCAACTCATTTCAGAATTTCCAAATCACAAAACCGAAATATCAAGGCTTACACGAAAATAAAGAACCATTATTCCAATCTTCGGTTAAAATAATGCTTCAAAAATGAAACTTGTACAAATGACATTAGTGCTAAAAGCATCATGGCATACATTAAAGTTTTAGACATTTTAAAACCTGATAACACATCCGAAATACTGCTCTTTACAAACAATATTTTATCCGAGCTTGATAGCCAATTAGATGTTTCGGTTGGTGCTTCAAAAAACAATATATAACTTATTAAGGCACCAAACCCTAAAAAAATTATAGTCCAAGTAAATTTTGAAATCAAAGGTTTATAAACGGTTGCTTGAGAATAATCAGTTACTCGAGCCATAACATTGTCTATAAAATCACTAGACGGACTTTTTAATGATGCATCTCTAAAAACTTTCTTAGTTAAATCATCCAAATATTTATCTTCCTGGTCTTTCATAATTTTCTATTATTTCTGGTTCCAACCTTTCTCTTAATATATGCGCTAATTTTTTTCTACTTCTAAATAGCTTAACCTTCACATTATTTGCCGTTAAACCAATAGTTTTTGAAATTTCATCTAAAGATAACTCTTCAAAATAATACAAGGTTAACAAAAACGCATCGTCAGAAGGCAACATCGCGATACAATCTTTAATGGATTGTTTATATTCTTCCTGTTCCAAATAATTTAAAGCATTATCAATTGTTTTAATTTCATGCTCTGTAAACTCATTTATAGCTACATTATTAAAATATTTTTTATTTTTCTTTATTCTATCCAAACACGTGTTATAAGTAACTTTATAAATCCATGTTGAGAATTTAGAATCACCCTTAAACTTGGCCAAAGATTTATAAACTTTAATGAATGCGTCTTGCGCAACTTCTTCTGCCTCTTCTGTATTTTTCAACATTCTAAGAGCTAAAGTAAACACTAAATTTTTGTAACGACCTACCAATGTTGAAAAAGCATGTGTATCGCCTTCAAGCACTAAATTAATATAATGTTGGTCGTTGGTGGTCATTTTATTTTAAGACGACAATATGCTTTTTAAGGTTACACACTATCAAAATTATTTTTTTAATAAATTCTGTAACCAAATTGAAAAACATATCGTCATAAGCTATGAACACATTAAATTTAATCAATTAAAAAACAAAAATTATGGAAATGTTAATACCTATTAGCCTATTTGCCGCCATTTTCGGAATGGTTTACCTCTATCTTTCTACACGCAACAAAGAACGACTAGCACTTATTGAAAAAGGAGCAGACGCCAGTATTTTTATGAAAGGAGCAAACAACAAAGCTCCAATGTGGAAAGTTATTCTAGTAAATATTGCTGTTCTTTTAATGGGAATAGGTTGTGGTGTATTTATTGCTACCTTGCTGGATGAATACACAAGATTGGGAGATGCAGTATATCCTGGAACCATATTCTTAACTGCCGGTATTAGTTTATTAATAGGTTTTAATATGACCAAAAACTTAAATAAAGAGTAAGAATCATCAATCAAAAAACATTAAAACCTGTTTTCTATTTGAGAACAGGTTTTTTATTCTATGGGAAAATCAAAATAAGTATCTGGAAACAGTTCGCTTCTTTGGGTAAAATGCCACCATTCCTTTGGATAATTCCTAAACCCATTCTTTAGCATGACATCTTGTAATAATTGCCTGTTTGCTTTTTGTTCGTTAGTTATATCTTCATAATCAACCCAAGACTGCATTCCAAAAAAATCGTAGTTACTGCCCATATCTAAATCCTCCATTGTATCTAAATTCATGATGGTTAAATCAACTGTGCTACCTTTTGTATGTCCAGAACGTGAAGCTATATATTCTTCCTTAAATAAATTCTTTTTATCAACATCTGGATAAAATCTGGATTTGTTAATGGTATCATTCAAATCTCTTGCCCAACTAATAAAATGATTAACAGCTCTTTGTGGTCTGTAACCATCATAAACCTTCAATCCTAAGTTTTTCTTTCTTAATTCATCTTGAATCACCTTTAAAGCGCTCGTGGTGTTTTTAGTTAAAATTAAACATTTATTATTGTAACCATCAATTGGTTTTCCGACGAAATTATTGGATGAATAATATCTTAAATCAACAACCAAATCTGGAATTATATCGTTAGCATAAACAAAACCTTTAGGCAATTGAGCAAAACCCAAATAGCATATAAACAATGTGAATAAAAAGAGATTAAACTTCATTAAGTAGGTGATTTATGCTAATTTAGAAAATAAAAAAATATGCGCCTATCGAAAGCCCATAATTTAAACCTTCGGGACGGAGATGTAATATACTATCCGAATTTCTTAAATAAGAATGAGGCCGAGAAATACTTTAAGTATTTAAGGAATAATTTGGAATGGCAACAAGATAAAATTACTGTTTTTGGCAAAACTTATGACCAACCTCGTTTAACCGCTTTCTTTGGAAATAATAGCAACCCTTATTCTTATAGTGGTCTTACAATGCATCCAAAATCATTTGAGAATGATTTATTGCAACTGAAAAACTTAATTGAAAAAGAATTTAAATTAGAATTCACAAGTTGTCTGGCTAACTTATATCGAGATGGAAGCGATAGTAATGGTTGGCATGCAGATAATGAAAAAGAGCTCGGTATAAACCCAATTATAGCTTCGGTAAGTTTTGGTGAACCCAGGGTTTTTCATTTTAAACATAAACGAGATAAAACGCATAGAACAAAATTAGTATTAACTCATGGTAGTTTGCTACTTATGCAAGGAAGTACACAAGAAAACTGGCTGCATCAACTTCCTAAAACAAAAAAGCAGATTGGAGAACGGATTAATTTAACATTTCGAATTATTCCACAAAAAAACCGAGTTCCCTCAAACTCGGTTCTTTCTTAATTTGCTTTTTACTTACGAAGTTAGATTTAGGGTCTCTATATCAACAACATAATGCAAATATTAATTAATTAATCCATTGAACTAAAAAGTATGTTATTTAGTACACATCAAAAGTAAAAATATAAATGACACACAACGATTAAAAACATATAAAATCGATGAAATACACTTTTTTTTAACATTAATCGATGTATTACGCCTTATAATCGATGAAATACCAATTTTTAAGGAATATAAAAAAGCAATAAATTATAATTTAATTAGTTATTTCTATTAGTAAATTTGGTTAATTATTAAAATAAATTTCTGTTTTATGAAGATTAAATTTTTGTTTCTTTTATTTATTTTTTCAACCTCAATGATTTCTCAAACTGAATCCTTTATTGAGAAAGAATTAACTATTACTAAATATGTTGAAGGTACATTGCTGTTACCCAATAAAAATGATCATAATTCTCTTGCGATTATTATTGGAGGTTCTGGTCCTACTGACCGAAATGGAAATCAGAACTTCTTAAAAAATAATTCGTTAAAAAAATTAGCAGAAGCACTATCATCTAAAGGGATTGCGAGTTTTAGATATGACAAACGGGTAGTCAAACAAATAAAACTTGGTATCATTGATGAAAATATTTTATTTGATGATTTTGTTGAAGATGCGATTTCTACGATTACTTACTTTAGAAATAAAAACATATTTAAAAAAATATATGTTATAGGTCATAGCCAAGGAAGTCTAGTTGGTATGATTGCAGCGAAAAATCGAGCAAATGGATTTATTTCCTTGGCTGGTGCTGGAGAAAGTATCGACAATGTTATTATAGAACAGATTAACAAAACGGCTCCGCAATTTAATGGCGATACGAAACGCATACTTCAAGCAATTAAAAAAGGCAAAAAAGTAAAAGATTATCCCCCTGCCCTTAAATCGGTTTTTAGAGAAGATATACAAGAATTTATGAAGAATTGGATGAGCTATGAACCTACTAAGATTATAAAAGAATTAGAAATACCTATCCTTATTATAAACGGTGATAAAGACTTACAAACAACAGTGTCTGAAGCAATAAAATTGAAAGAAGCAAGACCTAACTCTCAAATCGCTATTATAAAAAATATGAATCACGTACTGGTTCCAATAACTGGAAACGACCTTGATAATTCAAAATCTTATAATGAACTTAATCGTAAAATATCAGAAGAGCTTATCGAGAATATTGTGAAATTTATAAACACAAACTAGTTTTACACTGAACATTAAAAAATTATAAGTAAACGAAGTAATTATGCTGGTTTAACGAAAAAAAGCTTAATGTTAGCGATTAAATTATGAGTGGTAAGGACAACTCATTTAGTTTTAGAATTTTAAACAAGACCCCAAGTATGAAAAAACTCCAGATAACTTTACTCGTTTTTTTGTTTTGTTCTATTATTAACGCCCAAGAATTTGCAATTGGTATCAAAGGAGGACTTAACAAGTATAATATTGGTGATGTTTTATCATTTGGTGGCTCTTTTCAGCAAGGAGCTCCTAACGAAATCTTTTCTCCCAATAATGAATTGAATTTTCATTTCGGAGCATTTTTAGATATCTCATTTGGTAATTTTTTTGTAAGACCTGAATTAATTTTTGGTTCTATAAATAATAATTACGATTTTCCTAATCAAACATCAGAATGGAAAACTTCAAAAGTCGATATTCCAATTTTAGTCGGCTATAAGGTTTTCGATCCGGTGGCCATTTATGTTGGCCCTACTTTTAGCTTTAACCAAGATGTAACTTTAGATGGTGCTAACAATGAAAATGGAGCATCAATTATTCCTTATGAGGAAAATTTAGCGCATTTTAGTTTTGGAATTCAAGTAGAATTTAAACGGTTTGGGGTTGATTTACGTTATAATCTTCCAGCCAAAGAAATTCCCACTACAAGGAATGATTTTAATTTCTCTGAATATGGCGTAAATCAAGCAGACATCAAAGCATTTGAGCCTTCGCAAATGAGTTTAAGTTTAAATATATTTTTATTTAGAACAGATGGTGATGATGTTGATGACTTTTTCTCTAATTTATTCAAGAGTAATAAATGTTGGTGCCCAAAATAAAAATTAAGCAACATCAAAAATAGAAAAAGCATCACGAATAACGTGATGCTTTTTTTAACTAACCAACCAAAAATATGGATTACAATTCAAAAGTTTAAAGTAACCACTCAATAAACTTTCTTGTTATGATTGTAATTATTAATATTATAACAAATCATGTGCCAAAGTGAAATAATTTGTTTTTTTATTTTATCTATATTAGATTTTTAAACGAACATTTTATTCATGGATAATCAACCTTTTTTTACAAACGACACTATTGTTTTTGGATTATTGATGCTTTCTCTAGGCTTTGTTTTCTTTACCTCAACCAGTAACAATCCATATTGGAAAAAATTCTACAAATATATCCCTGCACTTCTTATGGCATATATGCTTCCAGGCGTATTAACAACCTTGGGGTTGATATCTCCAGAATGGACATCGGTTTCAGAATCAGGAAAAATTACGACTCATACTTCTCAAGTATATTATGTAGCGAGTAGGTATCTGTTGCCAGCTTCATTAGTTTTATTAACATTAAGTATCGATTTAAAAGCAGTTTTCAATCTTGGCCCTAAAGCGTTAATAATGTTTTTAACAGGTACAGTAGGCGTTATCATCGGAGGTCCAATTGCCGTTTTATTAATATCGATTGTTTCACCTGAAACAGTAGGTGGGATTGGTCCTGATGCAGTATGGAGAGGATTATCTACTGTAGCTGGAAGTTGGATTGGTGGTGGTGCAAATCAAGCTGCTATGCTTGAAATATACGGATATAATACTGAAAACTATGCGAGCATGGTTTTAGTGGATATTATTGTTGCTGAAATATGGATGGCAATTTTAATTCTTGGTATTGGAAAGAATGAACAAATAGATAAGTGGCTGAAAGCAGACACATCAGCCATAGAAGCTTTAAAAATAAAGGTGTCAACTTATGCCTCTAAAATTGAAAGAAACCCAGGTTTATCAGATCACATGATAATTCTTGGTATAGCTTTTACAGTAGTGGGAATGGCTCATTATGGAGCAAATACCATTTCAGAATTTTTAAAAACGAATTTTGAAGCTGTAAGTGATAAAAGTTCGGCACTCTCTTCATTCGGTTCACAATTCTTTTGGATGGTAACTATTGCAACTGCAATCGGTATCGTTTTATCCTTTACTAGATTCAGAAAGTACGAAGGTGCTGGAGCGAGTAAAATAGGAAGTGTGTTTATTTGGGTATTAGTGGCTACCATAGGTATGAAAATGGATCTTACTAAAATTGCAGATAATCCCGGATTGATTGTAGTTGGCTTAGTTTGGATGACAATCCATGTTGGTCTGTTAATTTTAGTGGCAAAACTAATAAAAGCTCCATATTTCTTCTTAGCTGTAGGGAGTAAAGCCAATATCGGTGGTGCTGCTTCAGCTCCTGTTGTTGCTGCTGCTTTTCACCCTTCATTAGCCACTGTTGGTGTTTTATTAGCTGTATTTGGATATGTTGTAGGCACCTATGGCGCTATGATTTGCACAGAATTAATGAAAGTTGCTGCGGCTGGATAATATTTCAATATAAATTAGCATATTTGCGGTCTTAAAACCTAAAATTAAAAATGAAGAAATTATTATTACTTTTTGCAATCTTTTTTGCTATTTCATGTGCAAAGAAACAACCAGATTTATTAGTAAAAGCTAATATTAAAGGATTAAAAAAAGGGATTGTATATTTAAAAAAGGCTCAGGATTCGTCAATCATTACGATAGACTCAGTTATTGTTAATGGAAACTCGAACCTTGAATTAACAAGTAATATAGACTCTCCAGAGATGTTCTTTTTATATTTAGATAAAAACAGTGATGAAGAAGACAGAATTTCATTTTTTGCTGATAAAGGGATAACTGAAATAAACACAACACTTAAAAATTTTGCTTTTGATGCCAAAATAAATGGATCGGAACAACAAAAAACTATAGAAGAGTATCAGCTTTTAATGTCCCGTCTAAATGATAGAAATCTGGACTTAATCAAAGAAAGTTTTGAAGCTCAAAAAAACGGTGACTCTAATGCAGTTGCCAATTTCGAGGCTAAACAAAATAGCATTATCAAAAGCCGTTATTTACAAACCGTAAATTTTGCATTAAATAATAATGATAGTGAAGTGGCGCCTTATTTAGCTTTATCTAAAATTTATGATGCTAGATTTAAGTTTTTAGATACCATAAACAAAATGCTAACTCCAAAAGTTAAAGCATCAAAATATGGTAAAGAACTTCAAATGCATTTAGACAGAATACAAACAGAAGACGAATAAAAAATAATAAATAAAGGTCTTTCAAATGAAAGCCCTTTATTTTTGATTTTATCCCAATTTATTGATTTTTTCTATCAGTGCCCTACCTTTAGATTCTAGATCATTCCTAATAGCTTTAAAATGCGATTTCTTATTTTCCACACTCTTATCGTTTGCTTTAGTTATTAACTCATCGAAAGTGGCAATAGCCTCATCAATAATGGCTTCACTCTTTTTTGTATCCTTGTCTGTGTTTGAGTATTCCCAAACATAAACCGCTTCAATAATATCGCCTAAAACATAATTAATATCTTTCTTTAGGTCTCTAACATTTGCCATTTTTTATTTTTTTAAAGTTTAAACAAAAGTAATTAAATTATTCAATTATCGTTTTGATTATGGTTAACAAAACGTCTATTTTAAACATAAACTTCTAACAGTTTTCCTTTATTGGAATTCAATTCGTAATGCTTAATACTTGCTGGGAGTAGTAAGGTTTCTCCTTGTTTTAATATTTCAGAAAAGTTATCTGTTGAAATCTCTACTTCACCTTCAACACAGATATAAATAATAAAAGAATCGAAAGTGTTTTCTTTAGATAATTTGGTGTTTATATCAATATAGTTTGTTGTAAAATATGGACAACTAACCATCTGGTTTGATTGATTAATTGTTTTAGCGTAATCTACTCTAAAATTATCTGGCATTTCAAAATCAATGGCATCAAGAGCTAAATCGTTATGCAACTCTCTTTCATTACCTCCACTATCCACCCTATCCCAATCGTAAACACGATAGGTAATATCACTAGTTTGTTGTATTTCCGCGACTATAACTCCTGCTCCTATGGCATGAATACGTCCAACTTCAATAAAATAAGTATCTCCTTTTTTTACTTGATCAAAATTTAAAATATCTGTTAGTGTTTTATTACTAAGGTGTTCCAAATACTTCTTTGGAGTTATATGTTGGTTAAAACCTACTATTAAATTGGAATCTTGATCTGCTTGAAATGTATACCACATTTCTGTTTTACCAAAAGAATCATGTCTTTTTGCAGCTAATTCATCATTAGGATGCAGTTGAATAGACAAGTCTTCTCTTGCATCTATAAATTTTATAAGCAAAGGAAACTTGTTTCCAAAAATACGATAGTTATTTTCTCCTATTAAGTCTGCTTTAAAAGTTTCAATTAAACTCTTTAAAGATTGCCCTTTCAAATTACCATTTGAAACAACAGATCTATCACCTTCAACATCACTAATCTCCCAGCTTTCACCAATATTATCTAAACTAGATTTTTTATTCAAAATAGTTTTTAGTTTTTCTCCTCCCCAAATTTTAGACTTCAGGATTGGATCGAACTTTAAAGGATATAATTTTTGATTCATGATTAATTACCCGAATAGGTTACAAAATTTCTGGGTGTTTCATAAAGTGTTATTTCTAACTTTAAATTTTTAGCCAGCCTAGGCTTAATTTTATTATAAATAACAACAGAAATATTTTCGGCAGTTGGGTTTAAGTCTTTAAAATCTTCAACCTGTAAATTCAAATTTTTATGATCGAAAGCATCTTCAACTTCTACTTTAATTATGTCTTTCAATATTTTCATATCGATAACATACCCAGTCTCTTGATCAATTTTACCAGTAACACTTACAATGAGTTCATAATTATGACCATGGAAATTTGGATTATTACATTTACCAAAGACTTCATAATTCTTTTCATCATTCCAATCTTTTCGGTACAGCCTATGCGCTGCATTGAAATGGGCTTTTCTACTAACTGTAACTTTATTCATGCATTTTAATATTTATATGTTGGTAGAATTTTTCGAAAATGATTTTAAACCATTCTGTATAATTTTTTGGATGCTGCTCTATATCGGCTTTAACATCTGCCAAAGGCACCCACTTCCAGTCCGCAACCTCATCTTCATTAATAACCGGAACATCATTATAATTTCCCACCATTACATGATCCAACTCATGTTCTGTTAAACCATTATCAAAAGGAGCCTTGTAGATAAATGAAATGGTTTCTGTTAAATCCGTGACAAATCCCATTTCTTCTTCCAAACGCCTTTTCCCTGCATCAATATTGCTTTCACCGTCTCTCTGGTGGCTACAACATGTATTCGTCCATAGTCCTGGAGAATGGTATTTGTGTAACGCCCTTTGTTGCAACATTAATTCGTTATTATCATTAAATATAAACACCGAAAATGCGCGATGCAACAAAGCTTTTTCATGAGCTTCTAACTTTGGCATTAAGCCAATTTTTTCATCTAGCTCATTAACTAAGATTACTTTTTCTTCTTCCATAGATTAACAAAAATACCAAGTTAATTTAGAAATACATAATAAGTCAATAAAATTAAAAACCTTCAAAGACATTTATTTTATTGAGGTTAATAATATTATCTTTGCAACCGATTTTCACAATTACTTATGAGTTTTTTAAAAGAAATACAGCGTAGACGGACCTTTGGAATTATTTCTCATCCTGATGCAGGTAAAACAACGCTAACCGAGAAATTACTACTTTTTGGTGGTGCCATTCAAGAGGCTGGAGCTGTAAAAAGTAATAAAATAAAAAAGGGTGCAACCAGTGATTTTATGGAAATTGAGCGCCAACGTGGTATTTCGGTTGCAACCTCTGTATTAGCTTTTGAATATAATGGAATAAAAGTTAATATTTTAGATACACCTGGGCATAAAGATTTTGCAGAAGATACTTTCAGAACACTAACAGCAGTAGATAGCGTAATTGTTGTTATTGATGTTGCAAAAGGGGTTGAGGAACAAACAGAAAAACTTGTTGAAGTTTGCAGAATGCGAAAAATTCCAATGATTGTTTTTATAAACAAGCTGGATAGAGAAGGTAAAGATGCATTCGATTTGCTTGATGAAGTAGAACAGAAATTAGGACTTAGTGTAACACCCTTAAGTTTTCCTATTGGTATGGGGTATGACTTTAAGGGTATTTATAATATTTGGGAAAAGAACATTAATTTATTTAGCGGAGATAGTAGAAAAAATATCGAAGAAACTATACACGTTTCCGATTTAAGTTCAGATGACTTGGACACTCTAATTGGAGAGCAATCTGCTAACGAATTAAGAGACAACTTGGAATTAGTTGAAGGTGTTTATCCCGAATTTAACAAAGATGACTACCTTAATGGTAACCTTCAACCCGTATTTTTTGGCTCAGCTTTAAATAATTTTGGTGTTAGGGAATTATTAGACTGTTTCGTTGAAATTGCCCCAAAACCAAGACCAAAAGAAAGTGAAGAGCGCCTCATTAAACCTGATGAGAACAAATTTACTGGATTTGTTTTTAAAATCCATGCTAATATGGATCCAAATCATAGAGACCGATTGGCTTTCATTAAAATAGTATCAGGAACCTTTGAAAGAAACAAACCTTATCTGCATGTTCGTAACAATAAAAAGATGAAATTCTCTAGTCCAAATGCCTTTTTCGCAGAGAAAAAACAAATTGTAGACATATCTTACCCTGGAGACATTGTAGGACTTCACGATACTGGCAATTTTAAAATTGGAGACACTTTAACAGAGGGTGAGCAAATAAATTATAGAGGAATTCCAAGTTTCTCTCCAGAACACTTTAGATATATTAATAATGCAGATCCTTTAAAATCCAAGCAACTTTATAAAGGTATAGATCAATTAATGGATGAAGGTGTGGCACAACTTTTTACTTTAGAATTGAATGGCCGAAAAATTATAGGAACGGTTGGAGCACTGCAATATGAAGTCATTCAGTATAGATTAGAGCATGAATACGGAGCAAAATGTACATACGAGAATTTGAATGTTTTTAAAGCTTGCTGGGTAGACCCAGAAGAAGTATTAACAGATGAATATAAAGAGTTTGTTAGGGTTAAACAACGCTTTCTAGCCAAAGACAAGCAAAACCAACTGGTATTTTTAGCCGATTCTGCATTTTCGTTACAAATGACACAGCAAAAGTACCCTAGCATTAAATTCCATTTTACATCTGAGTTTAATTAAGAATAACTGTAGTTAATCTATTTATCGAAATTATTAGCCTGTTAAACTACTTTTTTAACTAGCTGATTTTTTAGTCTTTAGATTTATACAAGATTCATAACCCCAAAATGATCTAATCATGGAAATAAATGCCAAAGAATTTAGTAATAATGATATTACTGTGACATACGACCCATGTCAATGTACTTTGTCTGAAGTTTGTGCAAAAGAATTATCTGATGTATTTAGTAATACTGTAATTCCTTGGATTAATTTAGATAATGCAACGAAAACAGAAAGCATTATTAACCAAGTAAAACGATGTCCCTCTGGAGCATTAAAATTTCACCTAAACAATAAGAAAAAAGCTAGTTAAGTTCAATAATAAGTGTTGATTAAAAAATTCCTTTAGAAATTAATTTCCAAAGGAATTTTTATTTTTATGCATTATTACAATTAGGCTTGTCCAGTTGGACCAAAATTCAATGGAATTGGTGGTTGCTCATAATCTTTAATTTCACCATGAGCATTTTCAAAACGAGTTATATTATCTCCCAGTGCTTTTAGCAAACGTTTTGCGTGCTGAGGTGTAAGTATGATTCGAGATTTTACTTTGTTTTTTGGAACACCAGGCATGATGTTCACGAAATCTACCACAAACTCTGATACGGAATGATTGATAATTGCCAAGTTAGAATATGTTCCTTCAGCAACTTTTTCATCCAACTCAATATTAATTTGCCCTTGCTTTTGCTTATCCTTTTCGTTCGCCATAACTTTTATTTTTAAATATTAAAAGCCTTCTAGTTAATATAACAAGAAGGCTTTTGTTTTATAAATACCTGCGATAACAGGAATAATTATTAATTATAATTCAACTCTTGCTTAACTTGCATCATTTCATCAAACTCTTCTTTAGAGCCAACAATAATGTTGTTATAGCTTCGCATACCAGTTCCAGCTGGTATTCTATGTCCAACTATTACATTCTCTTTTAAGCCTTCAAGCGTATCTACCTTACCTGCAACCGCCGCTTCATTAAGAACTTTTGTTGTTTCTTGGAAGGAAGCTGCCGAGATAAACGATTTTGTTTGTAGAGATGCTCTTGTTATACCTTGCAGTATTGGAGTTGCCGTAGCTGGTTTAGCGTCTCTTGCAACAACAAGTTGCTTATCTTCTCTTCTTAAAATAGAATTTTCATCTCTTAATTCACGTGGTGTAATAATTTGACCTGCCTTAAGGTTTTCTGAATCTCCAGCTACTTCGATCACTTTCATGCCGAAAATTTCATCATTCTCTTTTATGAAATCAGCTTTATGCGCTAATTGATCTTCTAAGAAAATGGTATCACCAGAATCAATGATTCTAACCTTACGCATCATTTGTCTTACAACAACCTCGAAGTGCTTATCGTTAATTTTCACACCTTGTAAACGATATACTTCCTGTACTTCATTAACCAAGTACTGCTGAACAGCTGAAGGTCCTTTAATATTTAAGATATCATTTGGAGTAATTGAACCATCAGATAAAGGCATACCAGCTTTTACGTAATCATTTTCTTGAACAAGAATTTGATTAGATAATTTTACTAAATACTTCTTAACTTCACCTAACTTAGATTCAACAATAATCTCACGATTACCTCTTTTTATTTTACCAAATGAAACCACACCATCAATCTCACTAACAACAGCTGGATTAGAAGGATTACGCGCTTCAAATAATTCTGTTACACGAGGAAGACCACCAGTAATATCACCTGCTTTTGCAGATTTACGAGGAATCTTAACTAGTATTTTTCCAACACTAATCTTATCGCCATCGTCAATCATTAAATGAGCTCCTACAGGTAGGTTGTACGAACGCATTGTTTCCCCTTTTCCATCTTCGATATGAAGTGTTGGAATTAGTTTCTTATTTCTTGATTCTGAAATAACCTTTTCTTGGAATCCAGTTTGCTCATCTATTTCAACCTGATAAGTAACTCCTTGCTCAATATTTTCATATCTAACTTTACCAGCAAATTCTGAAATAATTACACCATTATATGGATCCCATTGACAAACAACATCTCCTTTCTTAAGTTCTTGACCATTCTTAACAAAAATACTAGAACCATAAGGAATATTATTTGTACTTAAAACTATACCTGTTTTCTTATCTGTTAATTTAAGCTCAGAAGTTCGTGAGATAACAATATCAACATCATTGCCTTCGCTATCTTGTCCTTTAACGGTTTTTAGATCTTCAATCTCTGCAATACCATCAAACTTAACAGCTAATTTATTTTCTTCTGAAATGTTACCTGCAATACCACCTACGTGGAATGTACGAAGTGTTAACTGTGTTCCAGGTTCTCCAATAGATTGTGCGGCTACAACACCAACAGCTTCACCACGTTGAACCATTTTACCTGTCGCTAAATTACGACCGTAACATTTAGCACAAATACCTTGCAAAGCTTCACAAGTTAATGCAGAACGCACTTCGACACTTTCAATTGGAGAATCTTCTATAGATTTCGCAATATCATCTTCAATTAATTGTCCGGCAGCAACAAGAAGCTCATCTGTTAATGGGTTATAAACATCATTTAAAGATGTACGTCCCACGATTCTTTCTTCTAACTTTTCAACAACTTCATCGTTTTTCTTTAACGGCTCAACTTCAACACCTCTTAATGTACCACAATCAACAGAGTTGATTATTACATCTTGAGACACATCAACTAAACGACGTGTTAAGTAACCCGCATCTGCAGTTTTAAGAGCGGTATCTGCTAAACCTTTACGAGCACCGTGAGTAGAGATAAAGTATTCTAAAATTGAAAGACCTTCTTTAAAGTTAGAAAGAATTGGATTCTCAATAATCTCTCCACCACCTGCGTTAGATTTTTTAGGTTTCGCCATTAATCCACGCATACCTGTAAGTTGACGAATCTGTTCTTTAGATCCACGAGCTCCAGAATCAAGCATCATAAACACCGAGTTAAATCCTTGTTGGTCTTCACGAATTCGCTTCATTGACAATTCTGTCAACTCTGCATTAGTAGATGTCCAGATATCAATAACTTGGTTATAACGCTCATTATTAGTAATAAGTCCCATGTTATAGTTTCCGGTAATACCATCAACTAAACCATTCGCTTTATCAATCATACCCTGTTTTTCTGGTGGTATGATAATATCACCTAAACTAAACGATAACCCTCCTTGAAATGCAAACTTGAATCCTAATGTTCTAATTGCATCTAGGAAATCTGCCGTTTCTGGAACAGATGTTACTTTAAGAATATCACCAATAATATCTCTTAAAGATTTCTTGGTTAATACTTGATTGATAAATCCTGCAGCTTGAGGTACATGTTGATTAAACAGTACACGACCAACTGTGGTTTCTACAATCATTCTATCTAATTTACCATCATCATTTATATCAATAGTTCTTACTTTTATACCTGCATTCAAATCAACTCTATTCTCATTGAAAGCAATTTCAACTTCTTCTGGAGAATAGAATGTTAAACCTTCACCTAGAATTGGCACTTCTAGAGTAGACTTACGCAACTTAGTCATATAATAAAGACCAAGAACCATATCTTGAGAAGGAACCGTTACTGGTGATCCATTTGCTGGATTTAAGATATTATGAGATGCCAACATTAATAATTGACATTCCAAAATAGCTTCTGGTCCAAGCGGTAAATGCACTGCCATTTGGTCACCATCGAAATCGGCATTAAATGCGGTACACACTAATGGGTGTAATTGGATAGCTTTACCTTCAATTAATTTTGGTTGAAAAGCTTGTATACCCAATCTATGTAATGTAGGCGCACGGTTTAGTAATACTGGATGTCCTTTAAGAACATTTTCCAAGATATCCCAAACCACTGGCTCTCTTTTATCTATAATTTTCTTTGCAGATTTTACTGTTTTAACAATACCCCTTTCAATTAATTTTCTAATGACGAAAGGCTTGTATAACTCAGCTGCCATATTTTTAGGCAGTCCACATTCGAATAATTTTAATTCTGGACCAACAACAATCACAGAACGCGCAGAATAATCAACACGCTTACCAAGTAAGTTTTGACGAAAACGCCCTTGCTTACCTTTAAGTGAATCAGATAATGATTTTAATGGTCTGTTAGAATCTGTTTTTACAGCTGATGACTTACGTGTGTTATCGAATAAAGAATCCACAGACTCTTGTAACATACGTTTTTCATTACGTAAAATTACTTCTGGAGCCTTGATTTCAACCAATCTTTTAAGACGGTTGTTACGAATAATTACACGACGATATAAATCATTTAAATCAGACGTTGCAAAACGACCACCATCTAGTGGTACCAATGGACGTAATTCTGGCGGAATGATTGGAATAACTTTCATAATCATCCACTCCGGACGATTCTCTCTGTTATTATTAGATTCACGCAATGCTTCAACAACTTGTAAACGTTTTAAAGCCTCGGTTTTACGTTGTTTAGACGTTTCAGTGTTTGCTTTATGGCGTAACTCGTATGATAAAGATTCTAAATCAATTCTTGCTAAAAGCTCAATTAAACACTCAGCTCCCATCTTAGCTAAAAACTTTTCAGGATCTGAATCGTCTAAATATTGATTCTCCTGCGGAAGTGATTCTAAAATGTTTAGGTATTCTTCTTCTGTTAAGAAATCCATCTTTTGTAATGGCTCACCTTCTTCATTTTTAGCATTACCAGGTTGAATTACTACATAACGTTCGTAGTAAATAATCATATCTAATTTCTTAGATGGTAATCCTAATAAATAACCAATTTTGTTTGGTAACGAACGGAAATACCAGATATGTGCTACAGGTACCACCAAGTTGATGTGCCCTACCCTATCACGACGTACTTTCTTTTCAGTTACTTCAACACCACAACGGTCACAAACAATACCCTTGTAACGAATTCTTTTATACTTACCACAAGCACACTCGTAATCCTTTACAGGACCAAAAATACGCTCACAGAACAAACCATCACGTTCTGGTTTGTGTGTTCGATAATTAATAGTTTCTGGTTTTAAAACTTCACCTCTAGACTCTGCTAAAATAGACTCTGGTGATGCTAAACCAATGGAGATTTTATTAAATCTCTTAACTGCATTTTTATCTTGTTTTCTTGCCATAATATATGGTTGAAATGAATTTAATTAATTAACTACTCCTCTAATCTGATGTCTAGCCCTAAACCTTTCAATTCGTGCATTAATACGTTGAAAGATTCTGGTAAACCTGGATCTGGCATTGGTTCGCCTTTAACTATACTTTCGTAAGTTTTAGCTCTTCCAATAACATCATCAGATTTTACAGTTAAGATCTCACGTAAGGTACTTGATGCTCCATAAGCCTCAAGTGCCCAAACTTCCATCTCACCAAAACGCTGTCCACCAAACTGTGCTTTACCACCTAAAGGTTGTTGCGTAATTAATGAGTAAGGCCCTATTGAACGTGCGTGCATTTTATCATCTACCATGTGTCCTAATTTCAACATGTAGATTACACCAACTGTTGCTGGCTGATCGAAGCGCTGACCAGTTCCTCCATCGTATAAATAAGTATGCCCGTATCTTGGAATACCTGCTTCATCAGTTAAGGTGTTAATCTGATCGATATTAGCACCGTCAAAAATCGGCGTCGCATAAGTACGTCCTAATTTTTGACCTGCCCAGCCAAGAACAGTTTCATAAATCTGACCAATATTCATACGAGATGGTACACCAAGTGGATTCAATACGATATCAACAGGAGTTCCATCTTCTAAGAACGGCATATCTTCTTGACGAACAATACGAGCAACAATACCTTTGTTACCGTGACGACCCGCCATTTTATCACCTACTTTAAGTTTACGCTTCTTAGCAATATAAACCTTAGCTAACTTGATAATTCCAGCTGGTAACTCGTCACCAACAGAAATAGTAAACTTCTCACGACGCAATGACCCTTGTAAATCGTTCTCCTTAATTTTATAGTTGTGAATTAAGTCTGCAACTAATTTATTTGTGTGGTCATCTGTTGTCCATTTACCAGACACTAAATGCGCATAATCATCAACAGCGTTCAACATTTTAAGAGTGAACTTTTTACCTTTTGGTAATACTTCTTCACCTAAATCATTAAAAATACCTTGAGCCGTTTTACCGTTTACAATAGCAAATAATTTTTCAATTAAAGTATCTTTTAACGCATCAAACTTAGCATCATATATACCCTCTAATTGTAAAATATCATCTTTATCTTGTGCTCTCTTACGCTTATCTTTTACTGCTCTAGCAAATAATTTTTTCTCAATTACTACACCATTCAATGAAGGAGAAGCTTTTAAAGATGCATCTTTTACATCACCTGCTTTATCACCAAAGATAGCGCGTAAAAGTTTTTCTTCTGGTGTTGGATCACTTTCACCTTTTGGTGTAATTTTTCCAATTAAAATATCTCCAGGCTTAACTTCAGCACCGACGCGGATCATTCCGTTTTCATCTAAATCTTTTGTAGCTTCTTCAGAAACGTTAGGAATATCATTAGTTAATTCTTCATTACCTAATTTAGTATCTCTCACTTCGAGAGAATACTCGTCGATGTGAATTGATGTGAAAATATCTTCACGAACAACTTTTTCAGAAATTACAATAGCATCCTCAAAGTTATACCCTTTCCATGGCATAAATGCCACTTTCATATTTCTACCAAGAGCTAATTCTCCTTTTTGAGTTGCATAACCCTCACATAAAACCTGACCTTTGGTTACTTTATCTCCTTTAACAACAATTGGTTTAAGGTTGATAGATGTTCCCTGGTTTGTTTTTCTAAATTTAACTAATTCATACGTTTTAATATCACTATCAAAACTTACTTTAGCCTCATCTTCAGTACGGGCATATTTGATTTTAATTTCATTAGCATCAACATAAAGCACTTCTCCATCGCCTTCCGCATTAATTAAGACTCTTGAATCTGACGCTACTTGACGCTCTAAACCTGTACCGACTATTGGTGCTTGAGGTAATAATAATGGAACTGCTTGACGCATCATGTTAGATCCCATCAAGGCTCTGTTTGCATCATCATGCTCCAAGAATGGAATTAATGATGCAGATATTGATGAAATTTGGTTTGGTGCAACGTCTGTATAATGTAATCCTTTAGGATCAATTACAGGGAAGTCACCTTCCATACGAGCAATTACCTTATCATGAAGAATTTTACCATCACCATCAACTTCTACTGTAGCTTGAGCAATTAATTTTTCTTCCTCCTCTTCTGCACTTAAATAAGTTGGTGCATTTTTAATATCTACAACTCCATCTTCAACTTTTCTGTAAGGTGTTTCAATGAATCCCATAGAATTCACTTTGGCAAATACTGAAAGTGAAGATATTAAACCAATATTTGGTCCCTCTGGTGTTTCAATTGGACATAAACGACCATAATGAGTATAGTGAACATCACGAACCTCAAAACCTGCTCTTTCGCGAGAAAGACCACCTGGTCCTAACGCTGATAAACGACGTTTATGAGTAATCTCTGCTAATGGATTTGTTTGATCCATAAACTGAGATAACTGGTTTGTTCCAAAGAATGAATTAATTACCGACGATAATGTTTTCGCATTAATTAAATCTATTGGCGTAAACACCTCGTTGTCTCGAACGTTCATACGCTCACGAATAGTACGTGCCATACGTGCTAATCCAACACCAAATTGAGATGATAACTGTTCACCTACTGTACGTACACGACGATTAGATAAGTGATCAATATCATCAATCTCTGCTTTAGAGTTAATAAGCTCGATTAAATATTTTATAATAGTAATGATATCTTCTTTGGTAAGCACCTGCTTATCCATACCAATATCAAGACCTAATTTTTTGTTCATTCTATATCGACCTACTTCTCCAAGAGAGTAACGTTGGTCTGAGAAGAATAATTTATCTATAATACCACGTGCAGTTTCCTCATCTGGCGGTTCTGCATTACGTAGTTGTCTATAGATATGCTCAACAGCCTCTTTTTCAGAGTTCGTTGGATCTTTTTGAAGAGTGTTGTGAATAATTGCATAATCACCTTGTTCTGCACTTTCTTTATGTAAAAGAATTGTTTTAACACCAGCTTCAAGAATTTCTTCTATGTTTTCTTTATCAAGAATGGTATCACGATCAAGCACGATTTCGTTACGCTCGATAGAAACAACCTCTCCAGTATCCTCATCAACAAAATCCTCATGCCATGTATTTAAAACACGAGCAGCTAATTTTCTTCCTAAATATTTCTTTAATCCCGATTTTGAAACTTTAACCTCTTCAGCTAAATCAAAAATCTCTAAGATATCTTTATCACGCTCAAAACCTATTGCTCTAAATAAAGTAGTAACAGGTAACTTTTTCTTTCTATCAATGTATGCATACATTACCTGATTAATATCCGTGGCAAATTCAATCCAAGAACCTTTGAAAGGAATTACTCTGGCAGAATATAATTTAGTACCATTGGCGTGGAATGATTGACCGAAGAAAACACCCGGTGAACGGTGTAACTGAGACACAACTACGCGCTCTGCACCGTTGATAACAAAAGTGCCACTTGGTGTCATGTAAGGAATAGTTCCTAAATACACATCTTGAACAATGGTTTCAAAATCTTCATGTTCAGGATCTGTACAATATAACTTTAACCTTGCTTTTAATGGAACACTGTATGTAAGTCCTCGTTCTATACATTCATCTATAGCATATCTTGGGGGATCTACGAAGTAATCTAAAAATTCTAAAACAAATTGATTACGAGAATCTGTAATAGGGAAATTTTCCATGAAGGTATTATAAAGACCTTCATCTCCTCTTTCTTCAGATTTTGTTTCTAATTGGAAAAAATCCTGGAAGGATTTAATCTGAATATCTAAGAAATCTGGATATTCGGTTCTATTTACAATAGAAGAGAAATTTAATCTTTCGGCTTGTGTTGATAACATCAATGGACGGAATTTTGATTAAAAAATATTTGAAAGTGCCTTAAACACTAGTAAAACAACCTTAATTAAACCTACTTAAAAAGGTTATTCATTCGATTTATTTGAGTATATGATTATATACGCAAAATGGTCTAGGTGTTATCACGCCTTTATAGCGTGATAAACCTAAACCTTTGTATTGTTGCGGTAATTAAGCTTACTTAAGCTCAACCTCAGCTCCAGCTTCTTCTAAAGATGCTTTTAAAGCTTCTGCTTCGTCTTTAGATACTGCTTCTTTGATAGCACTTGGTGCTTCGTCAACTAAACCTTTAGCTTCTTTTAATCCTAAACCAGTTAATTCTTTAACTAATTTTACAACTGCTAATTTAGAACCACCAGCTGCTTTTAAAATAACATCAAATTCAGTTTGAGCTTCTGCTTCTTCTCCACCAGCAGCAGCACCTCCAGCAGCAACAGCTACAGCTGCAGCAGCAGGCTCGATACCATACTCATCTTTTAATATAGTAGCTAACTCGTTTACTTCTTTTACTGTTAAGTTAACTAATTGTTCTGCGAAATCTTTTAAATCTGCCATTTTCTATCGTTTTTAATAATTTTTTAATTTTAATATAATTGTAATAAAGTGCGTACTTTTTAATTCTATCCTTCTTTTTCAGATAGTGTTTTAATAATACCAGCTAATGTCCCTCCACTTGATTTAAGTGCAGAAATAACATTTTTAGCAGGAGACTGTAATAATCCAACAATATCTCCTATCAATTCTTCTTTAGATTTGATATCTACTAACATGTCTAATTGCTCGTCGCCAATGTAAACAGTCTCTTCAATGAAAGCACCTTTTAGTAAAGGTTTTTCTGATTTCTTTCTGAAGGCTTTAATAACTTTGGCTGGAACATTACCAGTTTCTGAATACATTACCGAAGTATTACCTTTTAAAACTTCTGGAAGGCTTCCAAACTCTCTGTCTGAAGCTTCCATAGCTTTCTCTAATAATGTATTTTTAACAACTGCTAATCTTACGTTTGCTTTGTGACATGCACGACGTAAATCTGAGGTTGTACCTGCATTTAATCCTGAAATATCTGTTAAATAGATATTTGCGTTATTGGCTAATTCTGCAGTTAAGTCCTCAATTACTTGTGATTTTTCTTCTCTTGTCATAATAAAAGTTTTAACTTAATTAACCAATCTTAGGATCAATGGCTAAACTTGGGCTCATTGTAGAAGACATAAATATGCTTTTTACATAAACACCTTTAGCGGTTGTCGGTTTTAATTTAATTAATGTTTGTAATAATTCATTTGCATTACCTGCAATTTTATCAGCACTAAAGGATGCTTTTCCTATAGCAGCGTGAACAATACCAGTTTTGTCAACTTTAAAATCGATTTTACCAGCTTTCACTTCACTAACTGCTTTAGCAACATCCATAGTTACTGTACCAGTTTTTGGGTTTGGCATTAAACCACGAGGGCCTAATACACGTCCTAATGGACCTAATTTACCCATAACACTTGGCATAGTAACAATAACGTCAACATCTGTCCAACCACCTTTAATTTTTTCAAGGTACTCGTCTAAACCAACGTAATCTGCACCAGCTTCTTTAGCTTCTGCTTCTTTGTCTGGTGTTACTAATGCTAATACTTTCATGTCTTTACCAGTACCGTGTGGTAATGAAACCACACCTCTTACCATTTGATTAGCTTTACGTGGATCTACTCCTAAACGCACCGCTAAATCAACCGAAGAGTCAAATTTAGTATTGGTAATATCTTTAATCAATGCTGATGCTTCATCAACAGAATAAAGTTTTCCTTTTTCTATTTTCGCTAAAGCTTCTTTTTGCTTTTTTGTTAATCTTGCCATTTTATAATGTCTTTAATAGATTAAGAAGGGAATTTCCCTATTACAGTGATTCCCATCGATCTTGCCGTACCAGCAACCATTTTCATAGCAGACTCAGTAGTAAATGCATTTAAATCTACCATTTTGTCTTCTGCAATAGTTTTAATCTGATCCCAAGATACTTTAGCTACTTTTTTTCGGTTTGGTTCTCCAGAACCCTTCTTTACTTTGGCCGCTTCTAATAATTGTACTGCAGCTGGAGGAGTCTTGATTACAAAGTCAAATGACTTGTCTTTGTAAACAGAGATAACAACAGGCAACACTTTACCTTGTTTATCTTGAGTTCTAGCATTAAATTGCTTACAGAACTCCATAATGTTAACTCCAGCAGCACCTAAAGCGGGTCCAACCGGTGGCGATGGATTCGCAGCACCTCCCCGAACTTGTAACTTAACTACTTTACCTAATTCTTTTGCCATTTTTAATAATTTAGTTCGATACGTTTCTTAATTAGTTGGAAGCTAAAGCAACGTACCATTTATATAGTGTAACAATTATTATACTTTTTCAACTTGCATATAACTTAATTCTAGCGGTGTTTTTCTTCCGAAAATCTTGACCATAACTTCAAGTTTACGCTTTTCTTCATTTATTTTTTCGATAGTTCCATCAAATCCATTAAATGGTCCATCTATTACTTTTACTGTTTCTCCTTTTGTAAAAGGAATAGCTACATTAGCGCTTTCTTCTACAGACAATTCATCTACCTTACCTAACATTCTGTTTACTTCAGACTGTCTTAACGGCACAGGATCTCCTCCTTTTGTTTCTCCTAAAAATCCAATTACATTGGTGACAGATCTAATTATATGAGGAACTTCACCAGTTAAATTCGCTTGAACCATTATATAGCCTGGAAAAAATACCTTTTCTTTGTGTATTTTCTTTCCATTTCTAATCTGTATAACACGCTCGGTTGGAACTAGAACTTGATCAACATAATCCTGCAAACCTAAACGAGCTATTTCATTTTCGATGTAAGTTTTAATCTTATTTTCTTGACCACTTACAGCCCTAACTACATACCACTTTTTTTCACTTACTTCTGACATAAATTTCTTTTTAACCGTTAATCCAATCGAAGTAAAGTGCTATAATTTTGCTAAAAACTGTATCCACTCCCCAAATAGCAAGAGAAAAAATAATTGAAAACACGGCAACCAAAACCGTTAAACGTTGCGCTTCTGCCCACGGGGTCCAAGTCACATTGTTTTTTAACTCTCCAAAAGATTCTTTTACGTAATTTACAAATCCTGCCATTTAATTATATTTTATTATCTACACTTAATCTTAATGCTCAGTGTACACACTTTGAGAAACTTCTAGTCTCACATTTTTAGCACGGGTTGAGAGACTCGAACTCCCGACACCTGGTTTTGGAGACCAGTGCTCTACCAACTGAGCTAAACCCGTAAATATAAGTCAAAAGGCATTACGCTAAAAAGCGTAATACCTTGAGTCTATATTTATATTAAACTATTGTTTAGTCTAAAATCTCAGTTACCTGACCAGCACCAACTGTTCTACCTCCTTCACGGATAGCGAAACGTAAACCTACGTTCATTGCAATTGGTTGAATCAACTCAACAGTAATAGTTAAGTTATCTCCAGGCATAACCATTTCAACTCCTGAAGGAAGCGCAATGTTTCCTGTTACGTCAGTTGTACGAACGTAGAACTGTGGACGGTAGTTGTTGTGGAAAGGCGTGTGACGTCCACCTTCTTCTTTCTTAAGGATATAAACCTCAGCTTTAAACTTAGCATGCGGTGTTACAGAACCTGGCTTAGTGATAACCATACCTCTTGAGATTTGAGTTTTCTCAATACCTCTTAATAAGATACCAGCATTATCTCCAGCTTCACCTCTATCTAATATTTGACGGAACATTTCAATACCTGTAATAGTAGAAGTTAATTTCTCAGCTCCCATACCAATAATCTCTACAGGATCTCCGGTGTTTGCAACACCTGTCTCAATACGACCAGTAGCAACAGTACCACGACCCGTAATAGAAAATACATCTTCTATTGGCATTAAGAATGGCTTATCCATATCACGAACTGGTTCTTCAATCCATGTATCGCATGCTTCCATTAATTCCATTACAGTATCTACCCATTTTTGCTCACCGTTAAGAGCACCTAAAGCAGAACCAGAAATTACAGGTCCGTTATCACCATCGTATTCATAGAAGTTTAATAAATCTCTAACCTCCATATCAACAAGTTCTAAAAGCTCTTCATCATCAACCATATCAACTTTGTTTAAGAAAACAACGATACGAGGAATACCTACTTGACGCCCTAATAAGATATGCTCACGAGTTTGTGGCATAGGACCATCAGTTGCAGCAACAACTAAAATTGCACCATCCATTTGAGCAGCACCAGTAACCATATTCTTTACGTAATCGGCGTGACCTGGACAGTCAACGTGAGCGTAATGACGATTCTGAGTTTGATACTCTACGTGAGATGTATTAATTGTAATACCTCTCTCTTTCTCTTCAGGAGCGTTATCGATTTGATCGAAATCTTTTGCTTCTGATAAACCTGCATCAGCTAATACTTTAGTAATAGCAGCAGTTAAAGTTGTTTTACCGTGATCTACGTGTCCAATTGTACCTATATTTAAGTGTGGTTTTGAACGATCGAAAGTTGCCTTTGCCATGTTTTTTTAATAATTTAATCTTAGTTATATAATAATATTAGTGTATTCTAATTTTTGTCTCAAAATAGAGCCAATGACGGGATTTGAACCCGTGACCTCTTCCTTACCAAGGAAACGCTCTACCCCTGAGCTACACCGGCGTAAAGTGTTTAATTCCTATTCTTTCTACAAACAAAGTTCGCATATTATTGAAAGAAGAGATTCCTGCCTTCGCAGGAATTTTAGAGCGGGAGACCGGGTTCGAACCGGCGACATTCAGCTTGGAAGGCTGACGCTCTACCAACTGAGCTACTCCCGCAATTTTAATCTTATCTTGTGGGGAGAGCAGGATTCGAACCTGCGAAGTTAAAAACAACAGATTTACAGTCTGTCCTCGTTGGCCGCTTGAGTATCTCCCCAATAAAAATATATTCCAGTTTTTTAAAAGAACTTGAGCCGATGGAGGGACTCGAACCCACGACCTGCTGATTACAAATCAGCTGCTCTAGCCAGCTGAGCTACATCGGCTTTTATTCACTTTTTTTGCATAAAAAAAGCCCGCTATTTCTAACGGACTGCAAATGTATATATTTATTTTTTTATTCAAAACATTTTTTGAAAAATTTTACTATAAATATGATCTTAATTTTTCTTTTCTCTTTTTAAGCTGCCTTTCAAGCGAAGAAACTGCCATATCTGCGCCTTCTTCAAAGCTTTTACATTGTTTTTTTACAACCAAACTATCTCCTGGAACACTTACTCGTGCCTCAAAAACCTTATTCTCTTTATCACTCGTATTTTCAACTTTTAAATAAACATCAGATTTTATGACCTTATCGTAGAACATATCTAATTTATCCATACGTTTTTGAATAAAATCTAAGAGTTTTTGGTCAGCATTAAAATTAACTGACTGCGTGTTTACTTTCATACTTTTACTTTTTGGTTAGACAATAATTCTCAATACTATTTTTTACTTCTTGGATGTGCATTTACATGCACCTTTTTAAGTTCAGCAATACTATTATGGGTGTAAACTTGTGTAGCAGCTAAACTTGAATGTCCTAGTAGTTCCTTTACAGCATTTAAATCGGCACCTTGGTTTAGCAAATGTGTAGCAAAAGAGTGCCTTAAAATATGTGGACTCTTTTTAACTTTTGAAGATGCTTTACTAAAATAATCATTTATTATTCTGTAAACAAGAGTTTCGTAAATTTTAATTCCTTTTTTAGTCAGGAATAAAAAACTCGAATCTTCGACATTACTCAACTCCGCTCTAAACTTTAAATAGGTCTGCATCGATTTTACTGTAGACTCTAGTAACGGCACTATTCGTTCCTTATTTCTTTTACCCAGTACTTTTAACGTTTTATTTTGAAAGTTGACACTCGTTAATTTTAAATCGACCAATTCAATACGGCGAATTCCAGTAGAATAAAATAATTCTATTATCGATCTGTCTCTGGCCCCTTCAAAACTATTATCAAATTCCAGATCATCTAACACCGTTTTAATTTCTTGTTCTGAAAAAGGGACTTGAACTTTCTTACTTGTTTTTAAAGCTTTATGCTTTGCTAACGGATTCAATGCAATATCTCCAGTTTTTAAAAGAAATTTATAGTAAGTATTAAGAGAAGATATTTTTCTATTAATACTTCTATTCGATAATTCTTTTTCTACTAAAAAAACTATCCAGCTTCTAATCTGTGAATAATTAACTTGATTAATATCTTTTGTCTCATATTCATCTTCCAAAAAAGACGAAAACCCTTTTAAATCATTCTCATAAGCGTTAATAGTTAATGTAGAATAATTCTTTTCTAATAATAGATAATCTGTAAATGGCTGGAGCGACAAACTTGAATAAGATGGATTTATTAAACGTTTATATTCTTTTTGTTTAAAAATACAATCTTTTATTTGATTTGAATGCAAAAAAAATTCCCACCTAAGTGGGAATCTATTATATTCAAACATAACAGTTTGTTATATGCTTTCTGCATCTCTGAGTTTCTGAACGTATTGTGCTTTTTGAATTTGTGCTCTACGCTCTACAGAAGGTTTATTAAACTGCTTACGTGCTTGTAATTGACGCTTTGCTCCTGTTTTATCAAACTTTCTTTTAAAACGTTTTAAAGCCCTATCTATATTTTCTCCTGCTTTAATTGGAATTATTAACATAGTATCTTAACCTCCTCTCCTTTAGAATTTTCGGGTGCAAATATAAAAACTAATTTATATTTCAGAATTTAAAACTATATTTTTTTTGTCTTAATTGCGATGGTCTAAGGAAAATCACAATTTTAGCGATAATGCTTTTTTGAATTTTTAGCAAAATGATAATTAAAAACCTACGTTGCCGGTTTATATTCTTTTTTATCAATTACCATTTTTGCGATAATTTCTCTTAAAATTTCAGAAGTACCACCGCCAATAGGTCCAAGTCGACTATCTCTAAATAATCGTGCCATTGGGTAATCTTCCATATAACCATAACCTCCTAAAAATTGAAGGCATTGATAAATAACTTCATCTGCCACTTTAGTAGATTTAAGTTTAGATATTGTTGCCTCTTTTACAACATACTCACCTTTATCAAGTCTTGCAGTTACTGCATAATTGTAATTCTTACAAATTTCAACATCAGCATACAAGTCTGAAATAGTATGTCTTAAAGCTTGAAATTGATTTATTCTTTTACCGAAAGCCTCACGATCCGACATGTACTGCAGAGCGTATTCCAAAGCAAACTCTGCTCGTGCATGTGCATTAACCCCCATAATTAGCCGCTCCAACGAAAAGTGCTGAACGATATAAGAAAAGCCTTTATCTTCCTCCCCTAATAAATTAGTTGCAGGTACCTTTACATTATCAAAAGCTATCTCACCAGTATCTGATGCTTTCCAACCAAGTTTATCTAATTTTGTAGCTGATACTCCTTTGGTTCCTCTATCGATTACAAACATACTTAAGCCTTTGTTACCTAATTCGGGACTTGTTTTTGCCGCAACTACCAAATAATCACTATTTACTCCATTCGTTATAAACGTTTTAGAACCATTAATAATATAATTTTCTCCATCCTTTGCAGCAGTTGTTCGCATTCCTGCTACATCACTACCTCCAAAAGGCTCTGTAACACAAAGACAACCAACTTTTTCTCCAGATATACTTGGCGCTAAGTAGCGCTCTTTTATATCGTCATTACCCTCTGCATTAAGATGAGTCATTGCTAAATATACATGTGCCCATATAGCCGCAGCGAATCCACCAGAATTAATCTTTTGAAGTTCCTCAAGTAGAATTATAGTGTAAAATAAATCTAAATCCATTCCACCATAGGCTTCAGGATAATTCATTCCAAAAAAACCCATCTCACCAAACTCTTTCCAAATAAACCGGTCTATTTCACCAGTTTTTTCCCAAGTATCAATGTGTGGAACAACTTCCTTTTTTAAAAAATGTTGAAGACTTTTTCTAAAAAGATTATGCTCTTCGGTGAAGTAAATGCTATTCATCTATTTTTCTTTTTCAAGATGCAAATATAATTTAATTATCTCTAATTTATTTATTGGAAAGGCTTTAACTTTTGTTAATTCATCTAAGGATTTATATCCTTCACGCAGTTGTCGCTGTTCAATAATATTATGCGCCAAATCGTAATCTATATGTTGAATTGTTACCAACTCATCACTAGTTACCGTGTTTAAATTAAGTTTATTTATTTTCCTTGGTGTTTTTACAGTGAATTGCTCAGTAATTTTTTCAATAACCTCTGGTGTTAAACCGTATATATCTTGAAGCTGTATATCGGCAATAAATCCGCCTTCAAATTTATTTCTAAAATTGACTATTTTATTGGAATAATATGCTCCAATTCCATGTAACTTTTGAAGCTGTTTTACCGTGGCAGTGTTTAAATCTTGCTTCTGCTCGTAAGTTTTTGGTGAATTGGCATAACTAGTTTCTGAAACAGAAGGCTTAGGATTTGTTACCCATTCAGGAAATTTAAAATAAGGTGAAATAGCTTTTAAAAGCGAATCTGAAACTTGAGTAACGTGCTGAAATTGAGCAGTAGAATTAATCCATTTATTTTGCTTTCTAAATTCCAGCAATCTATCAATTTCTTCATTCGACATACCTAGATTGGAACCTTTAAAATCATTAATATAGTTTGGATTAAACGGATATATTTTCGGTTTTCTTTCTTCCAAAGCCACAATTCTTAGAGAATCCATCTCTTTTTTGTATTGCACTAATTGTTTAGTATCGACATGAACATTTTCAGAAGAAAAATCAATAAAAAAGTAAATACTCTGAAATATAATTATGAGAACGACCAATAAAAAAATCCCATTCCGCTGCTCTTTATAAAACGTGAAATGGGATTTCATAAATTTAAATATTTTATGCCTTAGCTTCTTTTATTGCTTCAAGATACCTTTTAAGTTGTTTTTTAACAACTGGAAATAAGAAATATAATCCTATCATATTAGGGAATACCATTGCAAAAATCATAGCGTCTGAGAAATCCCAAATAGACTTCATACTTGCGGCAGCGCCAATAACGACAAAAAGTAAAAACAATAATTTGTATGTCATGTCTGCAGTCTTTCCTCTTCCAAACAAAAACTTCCAAGATTGCAACCCATAGTAAGACCAAGAAATCATAGTAGACACTGCAAAAAGAACAACCGCGATAGTTAAAAACACATTAGAATAAGGTATGTATTGCGCAAATGCTTTGGATGTAATTCCTGCACCTTCATATGAAACACCATCAATCATAACAGCACCCAAACCATCACCACCATATTCAAACGCACCACCAAAATTAAAAATAATGATTACTAAAGCAGTCATTGTACAAATAACAACCGTATCTATAAAAGGCTCTAATAAAGCTACTAAACCTTCAGAAGCAGAATACTTTGTTTTCACAGCTGAATGCGCAATAGAAGCTGAACCTGCTCCTGCTTCGTTTGAGAAAGCCGCTCTTTTAAAACCAACTAACAACACTCCAATGACTCCACCTACTCCAATAGCTCTTGGATTAAAAGCTTCAGTAATAATTAAACTAATAGCATCATCTATTAAACCAGAATTGCTAAAAATAATGTATAAACAAGCTACTATATAAAGGACCGCCATAAAAGGCACTACTTTTTCTGTTACAGCTGCAATTCGCTTAATTCCACCGATAATTATTATGCCTACCAAAATAGCCATTAACAAACCAATAATAGCTCCAGCACTTGTGCTTTCCAATCCCATTAACTCCTTAAGAACCACGGTAGCCTGATTAGACTGTGCCGCATTACCTCCGCCGAAAGACCCTCCAATACAAAAAATAGCAAAGAAAACCGCAGCAATTTTACCCAAATTTGTGAAACCACGATCTTTAAGTCCCTTTGAAATATAGTACATTGGTCCACCATAAACTGTACCTTCTTCATCAACATCTCTATACTGAACCCCTAAAGTACACTCAACAAATTTTGTTGACATACCAAGCAAACCACAAATAATCATCCAAAAAGTTGCTCCCGGGCCACCAAGTGCGATAGCCAATGCAACACCAGCAATGTTTCCATTACCAACTGTTCCTGACACTGCTGTTGCCAAAGCTTGGAAATGAGAAACTTCTCCTTCTTTACTTTCATCTCTAATGGTATCACGAATATCACCATCAATTGTCATTGATGTTTCGGAAGCTTGGTGCCCCCCTTCAATCTCGTCATATTTACCTCTAACCGTATTTATTGCTTTACCAAAATATCTAATATTTGGAAACCCAAAATATAATGTAAAAAAAGCTGCACTACCAACTAAAAGAATTAACACGAATGGAATATCTGGATCTTTCCAAACATTAAAAAATATTACATTACTAAAAAAATCTGATACGGGTTGAAAACCTTCGTCTATCCTTTGGTCTAAACCTTTTTCTACTGTTTCTTGAGCTAACGTAATTAATGGGAATATTAAAGTGAAAATTGAAAGAAGATATCTCTTCATAAGATTTTAAATTGATTAGTGTTTATTGAAAAATTGCTATTAATGCCAGCAAGATGCTAAAAATAATTGATTATTTAAAACAAAAGCGTTAAATAAGAAGAATTCTCTATTCTATATCGTACTCGGAATTTAGGTCTTCAATTTGTTCTGGCTTGCCTAATACAATAATTCTAGAACTAGGTGCAAGGTTTAAATCTGGCTCTGGATTAACGGTGTATTCACCATTTTCATCTTTATAACCAATTACTGTACATCCTGTTTTTTTTCTCAGATCAAGATCTCGAATTGTACGCTTCCCATTATTCTTAAATAACTTTTCCACAGCAACCTCTTCTATATTTATATTCGATTTTCCAACAATGGAAAGATTATCTATAAACTCCATAAGTCCGGGTATAACAACCAAAGATGCCATGTGATCACCACCTATTTTATCGGGTAAAATAACATTATTGGCTCCTGCAAATTTTAATTTATCGTATGACGATTCTTGTGAAGCTCTACTTATAATATTAATGTTTTTGTTAATCTGGCGTGTTGATAGTACCACAAATAAATTATCGGCATCATTGGGTAGTGCAGAAATAAAGCATGATGCTCTATCTACTCCGGCTTGAAGAAGAACTTCATCTTCATTAGCGTTTCCTATTACATAGGCAACTCCATCAAGCTGCAATCTACTTTCTACTTCTTTATTTTTTTCAATAACCACAAAAGGACGGTCATATGCATCTAACTTTCTAGCAGCTTGTTTGCCATTTCTTCCGTACCCACAAATAACCACATGATTTTTAAAACTGTCGATCTTTTTTTGCATCTTTTTATGTTTTAATTCTTCAATATCATTTTTACTTAAAATATACTCTGTAATTACAGACAAGGCATACCCCACAATTACCACACTAGCCAAAATTAAAAATATGGTAAAAACTTTAGACTGATAATCCAACGGCAATACTTCACCAAAACCAACAGTAGTCATGGTAATTACTGTCATATAAAGAGCATCAATCCATGAATAACCGGAAATTGTCATGTAACCAATTACCCCTATAAATAAAATAACAACCAAAAGAAAAATGGCTGTGTAAATTTTAGTTCTAAAAAATCGAATTAATGTATTGCTCATATATAGTTATAAATCGAAAACGGAAGAACGCTTGGTATAAATTAAATCTTTAATTCGCATCCAAAATGCAAGGAACAAATATAACGCAAAACCAAAACCAACAGTAACAAAGGTTAAATACATAAATGTTGTTCTAACCACTTTGGCTCGAATACCCAATCTGTCTGCTATTCTTTGGCAAACATAGTATCCATGCTTCTGAAAATAGAGTAATGGTTTATAAAAAATGTTCATGCTGCAAGTTAATCATTTCCTATTTAAAAGCGAATTTCCAACAGCACATTGTAAGCACTTATTTTTATTGCAATACGCATTCTTTAGCTGCAATAAACCTTGTGAATGCAACGCTGAAGTTGCTACTTTCTTTAAGCTATTAAATTTATTTATAATACTGTTTTTCTCAGCAAAAATCTCATTAACTAGCTTAATAATTTGTTCATCATTATGTTTCCCTTGAAATTTAGCGTAAGCAAATTTGATAGGAATTATAGTATTGATTAACAGCAAATCGATAAATGCTTTGGACAAAACTTTTTTCGACTTTTTAGAAGCCGTATTAAACGTATAATGAGACTCCCAAAAGGTTGATGTAGAAACATAAAAAAGTTCATAAAATTCGTTTTTGGAATTCGTCTCCATTATTTTTGAAAACAAATTATGCTCTCTACCATATAACATAGCTAGTTGAGAAAGACGAATTGTTGGAAAGTTAGAAGGACGTAATCTGAAAAACTTAATAGGTAAAACACTCTCATTATTTAGCTGAAACTTATTTGAAATAAAGTCAAATTCTTTTTTTAACTCAGAAAAATATGTCCCCTGAACCTCACCACCTAACAACCCAGATTGACCAAGGAGTAAAGCTTCCAGAGCTAACTGATTTGATTGTAGCTTTCTTATTATTGAAAAATCGAAAGAATGAGCTACACTAAAAAAGGACTCGGCGTTAATCTTTAACCCAAAATTTTTTGTCATCATTTTAAACAACACTGCTTCCCAATTATTATTTGAAGCCAGCAAAAGACTATTAAGTTCTTCTGTTTTTCTATTTAATCGTTCTATAAATAACCGTTCTAACCAATTCTCTAAAATAAAATTATGAATGGTTGGAAAATCATTTTGGCAATTTATCCAGTTTCTCGAATTTAAAAATAATTTTTGGTAGTTACTTAATGCTTCAACAGATACCTTGTTTTTTAATTCTAAGGTTGGAATTGCGGAATTATCTTTCCTAAAAACATCGGAGTCATGTTCCCAAACCACATGAAGAATAACATTGTCGTATGCTTGGTCTTGCTCATGACTATGCACAAACCAATAGGATGATTTAACATGAATCTCCACATTTCCTGCCCAAAGTTGTTCTCCAATATGCAATTGTGCATTAAAGAAATCTGGACCCGAATTATGGTTATGCTCACCAACCAACTTAATTATAATAGGCTCCCCATCGGTTGTTTCTAATTCGGTAAGGTTTATCTTTTTATGCTTCCAGAGGTAGTGTAAAAAATCTTCTTGCATCGCACTAATGTAAGATTTTTTACCAAAAATTAATTACTGTGCTAACCAAAAGTTATCTAAATTTGAAGAAATTGATTTTATATGGAACAACTTACACTAACTACCCCTGCTCTTTTATTTTCCGCTATTTCATTAATCATGCTTGCCTATACCAATCGGTTTTTAGCTTATGCTACAGTAGTTAGAAACTTGCATGACAAATATTTACAAAAGAAAGATCAGGTTTTAATTAAACAGATTGAAAACATAAAAAAGCGTTTATACCTTACGCGATCCATGCAAATCTTTGGGATTAGCAGTTTATTGCTATGTGTACTTACCATGTTTTTAATTTACATAGAGCAACATGTTATAGCAGTTTGGGTATTTGGTATTGCCTTGGTTTTACTTATTATGTCGTTGGCATTATTAATTATGGAAATACAAATATCAGTAAAGGCTTTGGAGCATCATATAAGTGACATTGAAGGTCAATAAAAAAGGTTTATTGAACTTAGTGAAAAATTCTTCTAACTTCGTTTAACGTCTGATATAAGCCATTAAATAACGGCACATATGCGTCAACCCATTAAACGAACCTTCATAATAAGCAACAAATCATACTTCAAATCATTAGCAAGCGAACACTCCTGCGTTAGGGATTGAGCGGTTTAACTGCGCTCACCGCAGGCTAAATGTTTGAAATCCTTTTTAAAACTTATTAGAATTATACTTTGATATAAACTAGAGTTAAACAGACTGACTAAGTCGTTCCATCTTCTCCATGAAGTTTTAAAAAGATTGAGTAGTAAAACCCACACCCGATAGGATAACGCCCACTTCTCGATAGTTCTGCTGAGCGTAGTCGAAGTACAAAGATTCTTCTTCGCATCACCAGAAATAACAAATCCCAAGCGATAACAAAAGAATATTAGTTGGTTTGTCTTAAATCGTTAATCTAAAATAATAATGTATCTTTGCACCTTGAAACTCAATAAGAAGAGTTTATATTCCTCAGGGTGAGGATGTGTTACTAGAAGTTTAGGTTAAGTATGTCGATGCACTTCTTTATGTAACACTGCATAACATAATCGCATACATAACAAAAATGAACACATTCCAAGATTTAGGTCTTAACGACGACCTATTACAGGCTATTACAGATTTAGGGTTTACAAAACCAAGTGAAGTACAAGATAAAGCCATTCCGCTTTTATTAGATAACGAAGGCGACTTAGTAGCGCTTGCGCAAACAGGAACCGGTAAAACAGCAGCCTTTGGTTTTCCTATGCTTCAAAAAATTGATTTAAACAGCAGAACTACTCAAGGTTTAATTTTATCGCCAACTAGAGAACTTTGTTTGCAAATTACTAACGAAATGAAACTTTATGGCAAATACTGTAAAGGATTGAACGTGGTTGCCATTTATGGTGGTTCGAGTATTACAGAACAAGCCAGAGAGGTTAAGCGTGGTGCTCAAATTATTGTAGCAACACCTGGACGTATGAAAGATATGATTAGCAGACGCCTAGTCGATATTTCAAAAATTGAATATGCCGTTTTGGACGAGGCTGATGAAATGCTAAACATGGGCTTTAAGGAAGATATCACAGATATTCTATCGTATACACCTGCCGATAAAAGTACTTGGCTATTTTCTGCAACTATGCCTAGTGAAGTGGCATCAATTGCTAAAAACTTCATGCATAATCCGCAAGAGATAACTGTTGGTAATAAAAATGAAAGTACCAATCAGGTATCTCACGAATATTATTTGGTTAATGCAAGAGACCGTTACCAAGCACTTAAACGTTTGGCAGATGCGAATCCAGATATATTTTCGGTAGTATTTTGTAGAACGAAACGTGACACACAAAAGGTTGCCGAAAACCTTATTGAAGATGGCTATAATGCTGGTGCTTTACATGGTGATTTGAGCCAGAATCAGCGTGATTTAGTCATGAAATCCTTTAGAAATAAGCAAATACAAATGCTGGTTGCGACAGATGTTGCTGCTCGTGGTATTGATGTAGATGATATTACACACGTTATTAATTACCAATTACCAGATGAAATTGAAACCTACACGCACCGTTCTGGACGAACAGGTCGTGCTGGAAAAACAGGCGTTTCTATGGTTATTGTATCTAAAAGTGAGGTTCGAAAAATAAAGAGTATTGAGCGTATTATTAAAAAGCAATTCGATAAAAAGGATATTCCGGATGGTATGGAAATTTGCGAAGTGCAATTAATGTCCTTAGCGAATAAAATTCATAATACCGAGGTAAATCATGAAATTGATAAGTATTTAACAAGTATTAACACCTTGTTTGAAGATACCAGTAAAGATGAATTGATTAAGAAATTCTTCTCGGTAGAGTTCACACGTTTTTACAATTACTACCAAAAATCTAAAAACTTAAATATCTCGGAAAATTCTAGCGATAGAGAACCTAGTGGTGCATTTAGTGGTAATTCTACCCGATATTTTATAAATGTAGGTAAGAAGGATGGTTACGACTGGATGAGTTTAAAAGACTTTTTGAAGGAAGTGCTTACGTTAGGACAAGATGATGTATTTAAAGTTGAAGTTAAAGACAGCTTTTCATTCTTTAATACTGAAAAAGAAAACCAGCAAAAAGTGCTCGATTTCTTTACCGATTTTAAACACAACGGGCGTTTTGTAAATGTTGAAGTTTCCGAAAACCGTGGTCGCGGCGGAGGCAGACGTGATAGAAATCGTGGTGGGAAACGCGATGGACGCAGCAGCGGAAGAAGATCTGATAAAAGAACAAGTTCTGGAAACAGAGAGAACAGTAGACGTTCGGAAAACAAATCGAAACCAAGGCGATCAGGAAACCCAGGAGATTTTGCAAGTTCAAGGCCAAGACGCTCTAGACGCTAGTGTTCTATGTTTTTTTGTTAATTTTAAGTCAAAATAAAACATAGAACCAATAAATGGCGTTTTGTTTAGTATTTTAGCCTTGAAATTGATTGCATGAAAAGAGTCCTGATTATTTTTATTTTAACTTTTACCTACACTACATTTTGCATGGCGCAAGATGAACAAAGTGTTTTAGCTACAGTAATAAATTCTGCTGATGATACACCTCTTGAAAGTGTTAACATTGTTAACCTTAATCAAGTAATTGGAACAACAACAAATAGTAAAGGTGAATTCGAAATACGTGCAAAGGCTAACGACACGTTACACTTTTCATACTTAGGTTTTAAATCTATTAAAGTTCGTGTCACTAATGATTGGTTAAAGTTTGGCAATGCTACTATAGAGTTAACCGAATTAGCATTGGCATTAGAAGAAGTGGTAGTAAATCAACTAAAACTTACAGGATATTTAGAAGTAGATATAAAACAAGTCCCTATTATTAATGACAATTACCGTTATAGTATTTCAGGATTACCTAGTACTGGCTATGAGGCTGGTAAAACATCTGGATTAACTAAGGTAATTGGGTCTATTTTTAATCCGGCCGACTTTCTTTATCGCATGTTTGGCAAAAAGCCTAACGAGTTACGGAAACTAAAAAAGATGAAACAGGATGATGAAATTAGAAATTTGTTATCCTCACGATTTGATAGAGAAATGCTTACCGTTTTGCTTCAAGTAGACCGTGTGGATTTGGATGAAATTGTAAGTCAGTGTAATTATTCTAAAGGATTTATTCAAACCGCCAACGATCTTCAAATACTGGATGCTATAAGTGAGTGTTATGAGGAGTACAAACTGCTAAGTCGAGGAAGAAGTAAAAGGCTTTAAAACCTTTTTAACTTGAGTTCGACATAAGTTTCAAGAAATAATTATTAAAAAGTCAGCATTTTGTCATATCAACAACGGGAATCTCAAGCCAATCAACCATGCTACTATTCATAATACTAGTGGAATACAATTAATAGAAACAAAACACAAAAAACTTAAATAAAACATTGTCGGTTATTAATTTATAATTATTTTTGCACCCAATTTCGGGTTAACCTCTGGCGAGAATCGTGAATGTTGTTTCGAATCAATCAATATTAAATTTAAAGATATGGAATCTTTAGTAAAATTTGTTCAAGACGAATTTGTAACAAGAAAAGATTTACCAGAGTTTGGAGCTGGTGATACAATTACAGTTTATTACGAAATTAAAGAAGGTAGCAAAACACGTACGCAGTTTTTTAGAGGTGTTGTAATTCAAAAAAGAGGTTCTGGATCTTCAGAAACTTTTACCATCAGAAAAATGTCTGGTTCAATTGGTGTAGAACGTATTTTCCCAATTAACTTACCTGCTTTACAAAAAATTGAAGTTAACAAGCGTGGTAAAGTTCGTAGAGCAAGAATTTACTACTTTAGAGGCTTAACTGGTAAGAAAGCTAGAATAAAAGAAAGTAGACACTAAACTCAGTGATAACAATAGATTAAAGCCTTTGATTAATTTCAAAGGCTTTTTTTATTAACTTTTGTTAATAACTCTAGTTCATAAATGGTTAATATTTAACTAATTAAAAAATTTGCAAAATTCGTTTCTTAATATATCTTAGCAAAAGAATTAATAACAACTTCGGTTGGTTTCGTTTGAAAAGACAAAACAAGTTAGTTCTACTAAAGTAACGTTCTTTACATAAATTGTTTTTTGAGGAGTCTATGTGCCATGTGTATGCATGTGTAAACAAGAAACCATGATTTTGTAAAAAGCCCCACATGCGCAAGTAGGTGGCAGCTAGTGCAGATGAAAGTTCAAAAAGTAATTCAAACGAAAGTGAGAGTTATAATGAGAACAATGCTTAAAACCGAACAAACATGAAAATGAATGTAAGGTGATAAGTATCAAGAAAAGCAGTTAACAGAAGTATTTTGGTAATAGGTCAATGCATATTGAAAATTACAACGAAGTACTTCTTTGAGATAACCAAACTTGAATCGAAAGGTTTGATGAAAATTTAAACCAGCTTAGTAGCAATACTAATTAGATCACGGGAAGTTATTTCAAAAAAAGCCATATCAAAGCAGATTAAGTTCTACAGTGATATGGCTTTTGTTTTTTTATAAACTTCTCAAAATATATTTTAAATAATTCTTATTAACTAAGCTGATTTTTATAATTACACTAAAACGGTCGTAGTGCAGCATTTTCATTGATGTTTAATACATTTATAAAACTCAATTTTTGTATATTCGCATCGCTAAAAACGAAACCTTATTTTAACTACGGTTTCTTGAACTGTAATAAATCAAAAAAACGACACGAATGTCCAAAATTATTTACACAAAAACTGACGAAGCACCAGCTTTAGCTACACGATCTTTTTTACCTATTGTAAAAGCCTTTGTGAAATCTTCAGGTATCAATATTGAAACTAAAGATATTTCCTTAGCTGCTCGTATTTTAGCTGTTTTTCCAGATTTTTTAAATGATGACCAACGTGTTTCGGACGATTTAGCGTTGCTTGGTGAATTAGCAAAAAAACCAGAAGCTAATATTGTAAAATTACCTAATATTAGTGCCTCTATCCCGCAATTGAAAGGTGCTATAAAAGAGCTACAATCAAAAGGATTTAATATACCAGATTACCCTAACAATCCAGAAAATGATTCTGAAAAAGATATAAAAGCTCGTTACGATAAAATAAAAGGAAGTGCTGTAAATCCAGTACTACGAGAAGGTAACAGTGATAGACGTGCTCCAAAAGCAGTAAAGAATTACGCCAAGAAAAACCCGCATTCTATGGGTGCTTGGAGAAGTGATTCTAAAACCCATGTCGCAACTATGACTGGGGGGGATTTTGCACATAACGAACAATCGGTTACAATTCCGGAAGCTACAAGTGTAACCATAGAACATACCGATTCTAATGGCACAACCACAACTCTAAAGGACAGTTTCTCTTTGTTAAAAGGAGAAATAATTGACTCCACAGTAATGAGCAAAAAAGCACTTGTTAGCTTTTTAGAAGACCAAGTTAATGATGCGAGAGAAAAGGATGTTTTATTTTCTTTACACATGAAAGGTACTATGATGAAGGTGAGCGACCCTATTATATTTGGGCATGCAGTAAAAGCCTTTTTTAAAGATGTGTTCGAAAAGCATGGACAAGTGATTAAAGAAATTGGAGTTAATGTAAATTCTGGTTTGGGTAATCTTTTAGAACGCATTCAAGAGATACCAGAAGATAAACGCAAAGAGATTGAGGCTGATATTGAAACGACTTATAAAAATGGACCTTCAGTGGCTATGGTTAATTCTGATAAAGGAATTACCAATTTACATGTACCAAGTGATGTTATAATTGATGCATCTATGCCAGCCATGATAAGAACATCTGGACAAATGTGGAATGCTGAAGGTAAATTACAAGATACCAAAGCAGTTATCCCAGATAGCAGTTACGCTGGTATTTATGCTGCAACCATAGACTTTTGTAAAAAGAATGGTGCCTTTGACCCTACAACAATGGGAACTGTACCTAATGTTGGTTTAATGGCTCAAAAAGCTGAAGAATATGGGTCTCACGATAAAACATTTGAAATTCCATCAAATGGAATTGTTAAGGTTATTGATGCCTCAGGAAATGTGTTAATGGAGCACACTGTTGAAACTGGTGACATATGGAGAATGTGTCAAACGAAAGATGCACCTATTCAAGACTGGGTAAAATTAGCTGTTACCAGAGCTAGAGCATCTCAAACTCCTGCAGTATTTTGGTTAGACAAAAATAGAGCCCATGATACAGAAATTATTAAAAAGGTAAATACATATTTACAAGATCATGATACTTCTGGGTTAGACTTAAGAATCTTATCGCCAATTGACGCCACTATTTTTACTTGTGAAAGATTAAAAGCTGGTCAAGACACAATTTCTGTTTCTGGTAATGTGCTACGCGATTATTTAACCGATTTATTTCCAATTCTTGAAGTAGGAACTAGTGCTAAAATGTTATCTATCGTACCATTAATGAATGGCGGTGGCTTGTTTGAAACAGGTGCTGGAGGTTCTGCACCTAAACATGTGCAACAATTACTTGAGGAAAACCACTTACGATGGGATTCTCTTGGTGAATTTTTAGCTTTAGCTGTTTCTTTAGAGCACTTTAGTCAAGTTAATAACAACCCAAAAGCAAAAGTTTTAGGTGAGGCATTAGATGATGCAACAGATAAGCTTTTAGAAAACAAAAAAGGGCCTTCTAGAAAAGCCGGAGAACTCGACAATCGAGGAAGTCATTTTTATTTAGCCATGTATTGGGCGAAGGAACTAGCAAATCAAAATAAAGACCTAGATTTAAAAGAAGAATTTACTCCTATCGCCAAGCAATTAATAGATAATGAAGCCTTAATTATAAAAGAATTAAATGACATTCAAGGTAAGGAAATAAACATAGGAGGTTATTACGAACCGGACGAAGGACTTATAAATGAAGTGATGCGACCAAGTAAAACCTTCAACGCGATCTTAAACTAAAGATTAATATAAACTATATTTTAAAAGCCCCCTTTTTAGGGGCTTTTTTTATATTTTTATAAAAAAAAGAAAAACTGCTATTAGATGAAAAACCTTATTTTATGGTTTATTTTTGGGCTGAGTCTTAGTTTCAATTTCACCTCTGCTCAAGAAAAGTTTACTCTAAGTGGTACCTTACTAGAAGCCAAAAGTAATGAAACACTCATTGGAGTAAACATCTACTTCCCAGAACTTCAAATAGGTACTATTACAAACTCTTATGGTTTTTATTCATTATCCGTTCCAGAAGGCACATATAATATAATTTTGAGTTATATAGGTTATTCTACAATTTCTGAAACAATTACAATTTCTGAAAACATTACGAAAGATTATAAGCTTTTGGAATCTACCGAAAGTTTAGATGAAATTGTTATTACAGAAAACATTGAAAAACTTAGTATTAAAAAACCTGAAATGAGTGTGAATAAACTCACTACTGGAACAATAAAAGATATTCCAGTAGTTTTAGGTGAAGCCGATATTATAAAAGCAATCACGTTGCTCCCTGGAGTTACAAATGCAGGTGAGGGTGCATCAGGTTTTAATGTACGAGGTGGTGCAGTAGATCAGAATTTAATATTGCTTGACGAGGCCATAATATATAACTCATCGCATTTGTTCGGATTTTTCTCAGTTTTCAATCCAGATGCTATTAAAGACTTGAAACTTTATAAAGGTGGTATTCCAGCACGGTTTGGAGGCCGTGTATCATCTGTTTTAGATATTTATCAAAAGGAAGGAAATAGTAATGAGTTTCACGCTAATGGTGGAATTGGAATTGTTTCAAGTAGATTATTAGTAGAAGGTCCAATAAAAAAAGAAAAAGGTTCATTTCTATTTGGTGGAAGGTCTAGCTATGCTCACTTATTTCTCCCGCTTTTTGATTTAGATAATATTGCACGGTTTTATGATTTGAATACCAAATTAAGCTATAAAATAAATCAGAATAATAATATTTATCTTTCAGGATATTTTGGTCGAGATCTTTTTAGCATTGCAGATACATTTGAAAATTCCTACGGTAATAGTGTTCTAAATTTTAGATGGAATCATCTATTTTCAGATAAATTATTTTCTAACTTATCTTTAATTTATTCTGATTATGATTATGACTTAAAACTAAATTTCGTAGAGTTCGATTGGATTTCGGGAATTAGAAATTTCAATTTCAAATATGATTTTAAGTATTATGCCAATAACAATTTTAAATTGCAATTTGGAGTAAACAGCATCTATTATAAATTTAATCCTGGTGAAATTAATCCAACAACACCAACTTCAGGTATTAACCCATTCAAACTTACAGATAAATATGCCTTTGAAAATGCTGGTTATTTAGATGTTGAACATCAACTTTCAGATAAATTAGCTCTGTCTTATGGATTGAGATTGAGCTCCTTCCTTCGTTTAGGACAAGACGAACTGAATGTTTATGAAAATGACGAGGCTGTTCTTTTCAATGAAGACTTTCAAGTCTATGAAAAAGCAAGCCCAATAGATACAGAAACATTCAGTAGAAATGATGTGATAACATCATTCTTTAATCTAGAACCCAGAGCGTCTATTGCTTATTTGTTAAACTATAGAACTTCGGTAAAGGCAAGTTACAATAGAATGAGTCAATATTTGCATTTGTTGTCAAATACAAACTCTCCTACACCACTGGATGTTTGGGCACCAAGTGGAAAATATATAAAACCTCAGCTATTAGACCAATTTGCAATAGGATACTTCAAAACATTTAAAAATAATCTTTACTCCTTAGAGGCAGAATCGTTTTATAAAACTGTTAAAAACCGAATAGATTACATTGATGGTGCAGATTTAATTGCTAATAATGCTATTGAACAAATTATTCTAAACGGCGAATCGCGTGCTTATGGTTTAGAGCTATTACTGAAAAAAAATGAAGGACGCCTTAAAGGTTGGTTAGCTTATACACTTGCGCGTTCAGAGCAGCGCACTCCTGGTCGTACATTATCAGAAACTGGGATTAATAATGGCGAATGGTACAAAACACCTTATGATAGAACACACGATATTTCCATGACTTGTAATTATAAGTGGAAGAAGAAATGGATTATAAATGCGAATTTTTTATATCAAACAGGAAGACCTACTACTTATCCAAATGCACAATACGAGTATAACGGTATCATTATTCCTAACTTTAGTTTAAGAAATGAAGAACGGCTTCCTGCTTATCATCGCTTTGATTTATCGGCCACTTACACACCTAAGCCAGATAAAAAACAAGGATGGCAAAGCAATTGGGTTTTTGGTATCTATAACATCTATAACAGACGAAATGCGGCATCTATTAGTTTTGGACAAAATGAAACTACTGGGCAGAACGAAGCTACAAGGCTTTCAATTTTTGGAATAGTACCTTCTGTATCTTATAATTTTAAATTTTAATAAGATGAAAGCAAATTATAAAAACATCATATTTTATATTTTATTAAGCTTTATTACATCTAGTTGTGAAGATGTTATTGAAGTTGATGTGCCCTCAAGTTCTCCCAAACTTGTAATTGAAGCTTCAATAAACTGGTTTCGAAATTTTAATGGAATCTCGCAAAATATAAAACTTTCACTTACAGCACCGTTTTTTAATAACGATATTCCACCAGCTAATGGTGCAACAGTTATAATTACTGACGGAAGTAACAATATTTACAATTTTATCGAGGATGGCAACACTGGTATATATTGGAATAACAGTTTCAATCCTGTAATTAACCAAACTTACAATTTATCAGTTACTTATAATGGCGAAACCTACCAGGCCAATGAAACATTAAAATCGGTATCATCTATTACCCGAGTTGAACAAAAAAATAACGGTGGATTCTCTGGTGATGAAATTGAGTTAAAAGCTTATTATACAGATCCTGAAGATGAAGAGAACTATTATTTGTTTGAATTTATAAACGTTAAAACTGGAGCTATTGACTTAGAAGTTTATGACGATGAATTTACAAATGGCAATGAGATATTTGGTTTTTACAGTGAAGAAGATCTCGAATCTGGTGATGAAATAGACATTAGGATTTATGGTGTTTCCGAACGTTTTTATGAATTTATGTTTATCCTGCTTCAACAAAATGATGAAGATGGTGGCGACCCTTTTGAAGTTCAACCAGCTACTATACGAGGAAACTGTGTAAATACAACCAACCCCGAAAATTTCCCTTTAGGATTTTTTAGAGTTTCACAAGCAGATGCATTTAACTATTTCATTGAATAATATCAACGACGCAACAAAGTTCTGGCTTAAATTTTTGTAATTTTATCGCATGAGTTTCATAAAAACTACCGAACAAGATTCCAATTACAATCATCTGGAAAAAATGTCTGTTTCAGAATTGCTCACAAGCATTAATAACGAAGACAAAACAGTTCCACGAGCGGTTGAAAAAGCATTACCTCAAATTGAAATACTAGTTAAGCAAATTGTAATTAAACTAAAGCAAGGAGGCCGATTATTTTATATAGGTGCTGGAACCAGTGGTAGGCTTGGAATATTAGATGCTTCGGAATGCCCTCCAACGTTTGGGGTATCTCATGACCTTGTTATTGGGCTTATTGCTGGAGGTGATACTGCCATTCGAAAAGCAGTAGAATTTGCCGAAGACTCTGTGACCCAAGGTTGGAAAGACCTTGAAGCATATAACATTTCTAATGAAGATGTCGTTGTTGGCATAGCAGCATCTGGCACAACACCCTATGTTGTATCTGCTTTAGAGACATGCAACGAAAATAATATTACTACCGGTTGCATAACTTGCAATAAAAATAGCCCGTTATCTCAAACCTCTAAATTTCCTGTTGAAGTTGTTGTTGGACCAGAATTTGTAACTGGAAGCTCGAGGATGAAAGCTGGAACTGCTCAAAAATTAGTACTTAATATGGTAACCACCTCTAGTATGATTCAGATTGGTCATGTAAGAGGAAATAAAATGGTAGACATGCAACTTAGTAACAATAAACTTGTTGATAGAGGAGTAAAAATGATAATGAATGAATTAAATGTTTCAGAAACTGAAGCGTTAAAATTACTTAATAAGCATAACAGTGTTAGAAACGTTATAAAAAATTACAATAATGAAACAAGAAAATAGAACAGATAAAAAAATATTGTTTAAGGGTATTAAAACTATGCTATTCGCATTACTAAGTTTATTTATGGGACCAATACTGCTTAGCTTTGCCTTTAGTCAGCCAGAAAACAAACTTTATATACCACTTTTAGTTATTGGTTGTGCTATTTCTGCTATGGCCGTAATTATGATGTTTAAAGGTATTAAAACCATAATGGATAGCATGTTTAATAAGAAAAAAGCTTAAGCTTATCTACGAACAATTTCCTTTGGTGTTGTTGGATTATAACCAAAACTAGAATCGTTAAGTGTAATCCCCAATCTATCAAAAATATAATTTATTATGGCGTAATGATGTATAGTATGGCTGTTTGCCTGAGCCAATAACGCCCCATAAGTATAAGGAATTTCTGTTTTTCCCAATCCCAAATCATCTGTAACTAAAAATAGTTGATTAGAATTAATTGTTGAAGTCTTCAATTTCAATATAATACCTTCAAGATAATCTTTAGCACAATCGCATTGAGACTCTACATCCCTATTTCTACTTCTTGCTGTTAAATCTATTTTATTTTCAGAGGAAACATTAAAAATGCAATTATAAAAATCTAGAATATGGCGTATATGAGTACCAATACTAGAGTAATAGGGAGATACTGAAGCATCACATAACTGCTCATCGGACAAGCTATTTAATAAATATTGAGATTTTTGAAGTGTTTTTAAGGTAGATTGGATAATTACATTCATGGAATTAAATATAACAAATAATTTAAATCAACCCTACTTTAGTCTTAAATCTTATTAAGCCTTACAACTGCATTTATATTTCAAACTTATTTTTAGTTTATTAACTTTACAATTAGCTATTAACCATATTTTTAATTTGAAGACTATTCACTTCATAATATTTGTCTTAACGACAATTACCCTTTCCGCGCAAATAGATAAGGGATACATATCTCGAATTGCACCTCCTGAAAAGCAAATTGCTTTTCATAACCTTACAGTTGAACAAGGTTTGTCTCAAAATAGTGTTGTCAGTATCGCTCAAGATAGTATCGGGTATCTGTGGTTCGCAACTCAAGATGGTTTAAATAAGTATGACGGAAAATCTTTTAAATATTACAACAAACAATTTGAGGATGTAACGAAACTTACTTACAGCAAATTAGGAAAGATTTATATTGACAAAACAAACACGATGTGGATTGTTACTAATTCTGGCTTATTAGAGAAATACAATTCGAAAACTGATAATTTTTTACATGTAAAAAATACCTCTGATGTTTCTAATTTGTATCAAGACACTAATTTTAATTATTACGTAGGCACTTATAATCATGGGCTCTTTTTAATTAATTCTAAAACAAAAGACACAACGCAACTACTAAAGAAAGAAGACCGTACTCAAACTATATATGATTTTCTAGAACTTGAAAATGAAATAATAATTTCTGGTTCCAATGTGATTTTAAACATTTCCAAGGATGACTTCGGGTATAAAAAAATCGTTTTAGAAAGAGAAACGAATATTAACTATAGTACACTTGCCAAATTACCAGATGAAACTATTGCAGTAGGTACATACAGCCATGGACTCTTTTTATTAAATCTAAAAGATAGCACTTTCTCTAAATTTACTGGTTTTAAAAACTACCCAATTCCAGATAATTTAAACATTGAAGCAACACTAATTGATAAATATAACCGCCTTTGGATAGCAACTTACGGCAGAGGTGTTTACGTTATTAATTTTGAAAATAAAATTATTGAAAATTTTTTGGTTCAAGGTAATAACCCTTATGCACTTCATTATAATGACAACTTATCCCTATTTGAAGATTTTACCGGAAATATCTGGGTGGGTTCAGATGGTGGTGGCTTAAGTTATTACGACGAACATCTTTTAAAATTTAATGTCCTTACCAACGACCAATTACCCAGAAACGTCTATGTAGATGTTGCCAGAGCAATAAGTGTAAACCCTATAAATAATTCTATTTGGGTGGGAACATCAGGTAAGGGGCTTACGAGAATAGACTACCAAAATAGCATCTTTAATACCCTAAACACCGAAAACTCAAATTTGAAGTCTAATAGAATAATGAGTCTTAAGCATATTAATAATGAACTTTGGGTTGGTTATCAAGACAAAGGCTTAGATATTTTAAATAGAAAAGAAATACCTATTTCTTTTAATAAAAAGGCAGAAGAAGAATTACAATCCACACCTGTATGGAGCATTTGTGAAGATTCCAATAGTAATATTTGGCTTGGAACGGGAGGAAAGGGACTTTTAAGATTTAGTAAAACAGAAGGAATAACTCGCAGATACCTTCATGATACTTATGATAATTCAACTATAACTAGTAACAACATAAGAGCTATTATCGAAGGCAAAAATGGAATCATCTGGATAGGTACTGAAGATAAAGGTTTATGTGTTCTAAATACTGAAACAGAAAAAGTAAATAGAATTGTGGATATCCCAGACAAAATAAAATCGCTTTACTATAATCATGAAACTGAATTTTTATGGGTTGGCACCAATGGTAATGGTCTAAAAAAGTTTAATACTAATACGCTTGAAATTAAAGTTTACACTACCGATAATGGTCTTCCAAATAATGTTATCTATGGTATTATACCAGATGAAAACGATAACTTATGGTTGAGCTCCAATAGAGGCATAACTATGTTTAAAGAAACAAATTCTAATCCAACTTTGACAAATTATGATCAATATGATGGATTACAAGCGTTTGAGTTTAATACTGGAGCTTATTTCAAAGATCATAACGACAATATTTATTTTGGTGGTCTCGATGGCATCAATTGGTTTAAACCAGAGCAATTAACCTTAAATCAGGAAAAACCACGAACCGTTATTAATGAATTACAATTATTCAACAGTTCAATTCCTCTAGAAGAAGGAAAGGTTTTTAATCATGACCAAAACACCATAAGCATTAGTTTTTCTGGACTACATTTTTCTCAACCTGATCTTAATAATTATAAATATCAACTTGTAAACCATGATAATGACTGGGTTTCATCTGGCAATGACAATACCGCTAATTACAGCAATTTAAGTCCTGGTGACTACACATTTAAAGTTATCTCTAGCAACTATGATGGTGTTTGGAATGAATCTCCCGTAGAACTTTCCTTCACCATAAAAAAAGCTTGGTATAACACGGGAATAGCAAGAATAATCTATGTGGTTTTAGGCATTCTTACTGTATTTTTTGTTTACAGATACTTCAAATGGCGATGGTACATAAATACAAAATTAAAACTGGAACATGCCGAAACAGAACGACTTAAAAGTTTAGACGAATTTAAATCCAAACTATTCACAAATATTTCTCATGAATTTAGAACACCACTCACTCTTATTCTTGGACCTGCAGAGCGTCAATTAGCCGAAGAAAAACTATCGAATGAAAACAAGGAAGATTTAGCCTTGATAAGCCAAAACGCGAAACGCCTTCTTAATTTAGTCGACCAATTAATCGACTTAAGTAAATTAGAAACAGGCCATTTAAAACTTCAAGTCGAACAGGGTAATTTATCCAATTTAATTCACCAGTTAATTAGTGCATTCAAATATCAAATAAAAGAAAAGGAATTAAAGTTTAAAGTGAAGGTTGATAATATTGACAATGTTTGGTTCGATAGGGATATAATCGAAAAAATAGTAGTTAACCTCCTCGCCAATGCTGTAAAATACACACCTGAAAAAGGGTTTATAAACTTTAATACAAATTTACAAGACACCCACATAGTAATAACAATTGTTAACAATGGAAATACCATCAAATCAGAAGAAATTAATAACCTGTTTACCCGATTTTACCAAGTAAACTCCAACGCAGATGGTGTAGGCATAGGCTTAGCTCTTGTAAAGGAACTTGTCACTTTAACCAACGGAAGCCTTATTGCCAATACCATTAACGACGATGAACTTCAGTTTACTGTTACTCTTCCAATTTCTAAAGAAGCATTTAAAGAACAAGAAATAATTGAACAACCACAAATAGTAACTAAAGAAACTTACGCCAATAACACCCAACAGATTGCTGAAGAAGAAGAGGAGATAAATCTAAATTCAGATAAACCTATAGTTCTTGTAGTAGAAGACAACCTTCAATTGCGTCAATATATTAAATCAATTCTAAAAGAAAAATACAAAGTACTGTTAGCCATAAATGGCAAAAAAGGTCTGAAAAAAGCTTTAAATAAAGTTCCAGACCTCATTATTAGTGATATTATGATGCCGGAAATGGATGGTATTGAGTTGTGCAACACGCTTAAAAATGATACGCTTACGAGTCACGTACCAGTGATTTTACTAACTGCAAAAACAGGTGAAAGTAATGAATTGAAAGGTTTAGAAGTAGGTGCAGACGACTTTATCTCCAAGCCCTTCAACTCAAAAATTTTAGTGAAGCGCGTTGAAAATTTAATCAACTTCAGTAAGTCCCTTCAAAAGCGATATACACAACATAGTAGTTTAAAACCAAAAGATATTGCTGTTACTAACCTAGACGAAGCTTTTCTCGCAGAGGTTGAAACTATTTTTGATAAACATTTGTCTGAACCCAATTTTAATGCCCAATCTTTTAGTGAATTAATAGGGATGAGTAGAATGCAATTACATAGAAAACTAATGGCATTAACAGGTCTGTCTACATCACAATTTATAAGATCACAACGATTAAAAATGTCAATAAACTTACTTCAGGAATCCGATTTAACAGTTTCAGAAGTGGCTTACCAAGTTGGATTTAATACAGTTTCCTACTTTATTAAATGTTTTAAAGAAGCCTATAACAACACGCCCAACGCTTATATAGCAAAGGATTAACCGTTTTGTTACATATCTTCTATTATTTGTTACATATCTGATATCCGTTTAGATATTCTCCACATACTTTTACATCACAATCAATTCTTAATACCATTTAAAAATGACACATGAAAATGTTTTAGAAAAAGAAAATGGTAAAAAGAATATAATTTATCTCAGTATCGACCACTTAAAAAAAGGACGGTATAATTTAAGGATTACCTTAAAGAACAAAATTGTAAAGTCTATCTTTTTCGATAAAGAAAAACTATAAAGATGCTATTAATCGGGAGAAAAATGGGAATAATGAAATTTAACTAAAGTAGTTATTCCCTTTTTTATCTAAACATAGCATCCTTCTCTAAATCCATTAATAGCAGCTTAACGTATTACGTTTAATTTAACTCATAAGGTTATGCAACTAAAGCTTCTATTAATATTCCTCATTCTCTGTAATATAGAATACTCCAATGCACAACTTATGGACAAGCTAAAACAGCGGGCCAAAGAAAAAGGTATAAAAACAAGTGAAAATGTCACTTATGATAATTCGTCATACGACCCAAATTTAAAAACCGAAGACGATGATTTTGAAGCATTAGAAATCAATTCGCCAGAAGATTTCTTCACTATGGATGTGGTAATGTCTTTGTACAACGAAAATGGCAATCTCGTTCAAACTTCATACTTCGATAAAGAAACCATAGCTATGCGAACAGACTCGAAAGTAAATCCGAAACCAATTTATCATGATCGCGAAGGGAAATTTTATGCTTTTAATATTGAAGACAACCAATACGAAAGCATGTCTATACTACCTCCTAGCTCCATGGGATTCATGATGGCAGGAATGATTCCCCAATTTTACAAACTTCCACAAAATCCATACTTACAAGCCTTTGAAGCACTTTCTAAATTAGATATTTCTATAAGTTTCTATGTTATGGAGTTGTCATTTATTTATAAACCAGAACATTTCGATAACAATGACTTTTACATAAAAACAGAGGTAAATTATAATGGAGGCATGTGTATTAAGTATAGTTACAACGATAAAGATTACAATGGAAGCTATATTGTTTTCGATAAAGAAGACAGGCTTAGAGAGTTTTATATTAATGCACCCAATAATCAAGCTTCAAACAATAATAAAAATCAGACTGGGAAATTTATTTTCAGTTACAATCCAGTAGATGTAAAACTGCCAGATTCTGTTGAGCAATCATTAGTACCTGGTCCATTAGGTAAAATAATTCCATTAGAAAAAGGCTTAGAACCATGGAAACACAATAAAGCAGACAAGCAGAAAAACTAAAATTAATTAATCATGAAAGCAAAATATATCTTATACGCCCTTTTCGCTTTTGGTTTAACCTTTAATGCTGAAGCTCAATTTTTAAAAAAATTGAAAAAGAAATCCGAACAAGCGGCTGAAAGAGCAGTTTTAAAAAAAACTGAACAAGTTGTAACCGAAAAGACAGAAAAAACCATTGATGACGTAACCGATGGTAAAAACGAAGACGACGAACCTAAAGTCCAAACCTCTGGTTCACAATCACCATCATCGGAAAATAGCCCTGGAGCACCTGGTATGAATCCTATGTCTCCTGGTAGCGCAGATACATCAAATATGCCTAGTGCTTATAATTTTAATTGGGAGTTTGAAATGAAAATAGTGACAGGCAAAAATGATGAGATTGATATGAACTATCTCATCAATACCGAAACAAAGGATTATTTCGGAATGGAAATGTCTATGGAAGAAACTAAAGCGTATGGCGATGTTAAAATGGTAATGGACTCTAAAATAAAAAAGACTATCATGTTTATGGAGGGCAACGGGCAAAAAATGGCACAGGTAACCAAAATGCCGAACCCTAAGGCCGATAAAAAGACCCAAAATATGGGTTATAAAGAAATAGGCACAAAGACTATTTTAGGATATGAGTGTTTTGGTATACAAGTAGAAGACCCTCAATATACGGCTACATTATATTACACTTTAGATGCTCCCATAAATTTTAGTTCAATATTCGCCATGACCAATAATAAAAGTACACCCAAGGGCTTCGACCCAGCTTTAATACAGGTATTAGCCGAAGAATCTTTGCTAATGGAAATGAACGCAACCCACAAAAAGAAGTCCAAAGAAAGTTTTACTATGACAGCACAAAGCTTAACAGAATCTCCAAATATTCTAAAACTACGTGATTATCAAGTAATGTCTTTTTAGTAAGATTTTAAAATCAATATTAACCTAACTCTCGACCTAAATATGAAAAATCTATTCCTCATTTTCTTTACTTTATTTGTGAATTCCATTATCTATACCCAAACAGTCACAAGAATATCTAAAGTAGAAAATTATGCCTATTTAACAGCAGAAATGCGCTGGGAACTCGATGATGAAGAAACGTATACATATGGTAATGAAGGTACCAAAGAAACCTTACTACTAAATAGAGTATTTGAAACTGGCACCGGCCTAATAGACGATTTTAGGTTTTTAAAAGATTATAATTCACAAAATTTAAAAATTGAAGACATAGAGCAGTTTAATGATGAAGGTAATTGGATGAATGACAGGAAACTTAGCTTTACTTACGATTTAAACGATAGAATTTTAACACGCTTATCTCAATCACCTAATGGTAACGATTGGGTTAATCAAGATTTAGAAGAATATGAATATGTTGACGAAACGACCACTATCTTCAGAGACTATAATTATGAAAATAATAATTGGGTAATACGAGAGAGGATAACAACTACTACTAACTCAAGTGGATGGATAGAGGTAATAGAAAAAATAGACTTTTTTAGTATGTCTACTAATTTAGTTCTATTTGAGCGTAACGAAACAATCTTATCGAATGGCTTAATTGATGAACAAATTAATCAAATATGGGATAATGGAAGCTGGTTGAATGAATCTAGGTATAAGGCCTATTATAACAATGGTCTTTTAGAGAAAGAAGAAGTTTTTGATTGGAATGGAGCCTGGAATATTACAACAAGAATAAACTACACAAGAAATAATACTAATCCAAAGCTAACCAAATTAGTCTTGAATTGTCAAAATAACATGTGCGATGAAAATGTACAACAAACTTTGCTAAGTTACTATCCAGATGGAAAAATTGAAAAGTCATTTACACAAATTTGGGATGATGGTTTAGAAAATGGACCAGATTGGGTTGATTGGAGTGAGTCTGCATATGTATACGAAACGAATAAAGAGACAATAACAAAAAAAGCAGTAGACTTTTTTACAGGTGGTATTTTCGGTCTATCCACTCAAACAATTAAGTATTTTGAGGAAGGAGCTACCTTTAGTGTAACTTTTAATAGCCTAATAAGTTCCCTACCACATCCAAATCCTACTAAAGATATCATCAATTTGAAGTTCAAAAACCCAATAAATCAAAATACCACATTAGAAATTTATAGTATTAAAGGTCAATTAATACATACAACTATATTGAAACCAGGGCAAATCTCGCACATAATCCAATTAAACGATCGGAACAATGGCATATATACTCTAAAATTAAGAACAATTAAAGGAAATGAAGTTTATAAAATAATTAAAAATTAAAAATGAAAACATTTAGCACTTTAAAGATTACTCCATTTATATTAATTCTTGTAGTATTTTCATCCGTTTTTAACTGTAAATCAGAAAAAAAAGAAAACAACAATTCACAACTAACAAGTGAAACTACAAAAAAAATAGAGTCAGACTACATAGAAGTCACAACACGAAGTATGGAGTTTATCTGCCCAGATACCATTCCTTCTGGTTGGAACACTTTTAAATACTACAACCTTTCTAACGAAACTCACTTTTTCTTAATGGATAAATATCCTGAAGGAAAAACAATTAGAGATATGAAGAATGAAGTTCTTCCGCCTTTTGATAAGGGTATGGATTTAATAAATCAAGGAAACAATGAAGAAGGTTTTGCTGCTTTTGGAGAATTGCCAGAATGGTTCGGTCAAATTGTTTTTTCAGGTGGCTCTGGGCTTATTGGACCTAAGAACACCTCGATAACTACCATAAAATTAGATCCAGGATATTACATCATGGAATGCTATGTGAAAATGCCAAATGGTAAATGGCACACTTCCATGGGAATGGCAAAACCTCTAATTGTTACTGAAAAAGATAGTGGTAATTCGCCTCCTGCTGCAGATATAAAATTAAACATCTCCAAAGAAGAAGGAATCAAGTTTTCAGGAGACATAAATAAAGGTGAACATATATTCTCTGTGCATTTTACAGATCAAAGCCCACATGAACATTTCATTGGCCACGATGTAAATCTGGTTAAGCTATCAGATGATGCCAATTTGGAAAAACTCGAAGCTTGGATGAATTGGTCTACGCCCTTTGGTTTGAAAACACCGGTGCCAAATGGGGTTACTTTTCTTGGAGGAGTTAACGATTCTCCGGCAGGAAGTACTGGTTATTTTAAAGCAACGTTTACATCGGGCAAATATGCTTTCATTTCTGAAGTTCCCAATAGTAAAGCGAAAGGTATGTTCAAAACTTTTACTGTAGAATAAAATAATATTTAATGAATAAATATATTAATTTACTACCACTAGTTTTTCTTGCAATTCTATTTTTGAATTGTAAGTCAGATAGCAAATCGAATCTGGAAAGTCTTAATGCTAAAACTAGTAACAATCAAGTTATTGATGTTATAACCGAAGGTATGGAATTTCAAATGGTCGATTCTATACCTTATGGATGGAATACCTTTAGGTATCATAACAAATCTCATGAAGTACATTTTTTTATTCTAGAAAAATTACCTGCAGGAATTAGAATAGATAATTATAAAAATGAATTAATACCTCCTTTTAAAAAAGCCACTGAACTATTACTGGAAGGAAAAGTTGAAGATGGCTTAAAAGAATTCGAAAACATTCCTGCGTGGTTTTCAAAGCTAGAAGAATCAGGAGGTGTTGGGTTAGTTAGTTCTAATACAATTGGCGAATCAACAATTTATCTAGAACCCGGAATCTATGCCATGGAGTGTTATATAAGAATGCCAAATGGCATGGCACACGTATACTATGGCATGTTAAAAGAAGTCGTAGTAACCGAAGAAAAAAGTACAATAACAAAACCTGAATCGACTATTAATCTTTCTATTTCTTCTACAGAAGGTATTGTTTTAAAAGATTCAGTTACGTCCGGTAAACACATTTTTAGTGTTCATTTTAAAGACCAGATTAAATATAAAACTATGCTAGGTCATGATGTGAATTTGGTTAGGCTAGAAGACTTTAGCCAAATAGATACATTAAGCGCTTGGATTAATGCAGCCGATTTAAAAGCTTTTAGATCTCCCGAACCAAAAGGTTTAACCTTTCTTGGTGGCGTTAATGACACTCAAGCAGGAAGTACAGGTTACTTTAAAGCAAAACTTAAGCCAGGAAACTATGCCTTAATTTCTGAAATCCCTAATTCAAAAGAAAAAGGCATGTTAAAGACCTTTGTCGTTTCAAAATAATAGTAAACAAAAAAAATCCCGATTCTAATAAAAGAATCGGGATTCAAAAAAGGCGACGACCTACTCTTCCACAAATGTAGTACCATCGGCGCTAATGGGCTTAACTTCTCTGTTCGGAATGGTAAGAGGTGAGCCCCATCGCTATAACCACCTTAAGTTATAGCTGTTTACTATTGGCATTTAGCCTTTAGCATACAGCGTTTATCCGCTTTGGATAAACAAATATCTTAACATATTGAATAAAGAACATGGTTTGTAATAATAATGTGTTGTACTCTTATAAAAAAACAGGCGTACAATAAGCCTATGGGTTATTAGTACTACTCGGCTATGACATTACTGCCTTTACACCTATAGCCTATCAACGTGGTAATCTTCCACGACCCTTTAAAGAAATCTCATCTTGTGGTGGGTTTCGCGCTTATATGCTTTCAGCGCTTATCCCTTCCAAACGTAGCTACTCAGCAATGCCGCTGGCGCGACAACTGATACACCAGAGGTTTGTCCAACTCGGTCCTCTCGTACTAGAGTCAGATCCACTCAAATTTCTAACGCCCACTGTAGATAGAGACCGAACTGTCTCACGACGTTCTGAACCCAGCTCGCGTGCCACTTTAATGGGCGAACAGCCCAACCCTTGGGACCTTCTCCAGCCCCAGGATGTGACGAGCCGACATCGAGGTGCCAAACCCCCCCGTCGATGTGAGCTCTTGGGGGAGATCAGCCTGTTATCCCCGGCGTACCTTTTATCCTTTGAGCGATGGCCCTTCCATGCGGAACCACCGGATCACTATGCTCTACTTTCGTACCTGATCGACTTGTAGGTCTCTCAGTCAAGCTCCCTTATGCCATTGCACTCTACGCACGGTTACCAAGCGTGCTGAGGGAACCTTTAGAAGCCTCCGTTACTCTTTTGGAGGCGACCACCCCAGTCAAACTACCCACCAAGCACTGTCCTCACATAAGTGAGTTAGACTCTAGATAAGCAAAGGGTGGTATTTCAACAATGACTCCACAACGCCTGGCGACGCCGCTTCAAAGTCTCCCACCTATCCTACACATTACTTATCCAAAACCAATACTAAGCTATAGTAAAGGTGCACGGGGTCTTTTCGTCCCACAGCGGGTAATCGGCATCTTCACCGATACTACAATTTCACCGAGCTCATGGCTGAGACAGTGTCCAGATCGTTGCACCATTCGTGCAGGTCGGAACTTACCCGACAAGGAATTTCGCTACCTTAGGACCGTTATAGTTACGGCCGCCGTTTACTGGGGCTTCATTTGAGATCTTCGCCGAAGCTAAACCCTCCACTTAACCTTCCAGCACCGGGCAGGTGTCAGGCCATATACATCAACTTTCGTTTTAGCATAGCCCTGTGTTTTTGATAAACAGTCGCCTGGACCTTTTCACTGCGGCCACCCCGAAGGGTGGCGACTCTTCTCCCGAAGTTACGAGTCTATTTTGCCTAATTCCTTAGCCATGAATCTCTCGAGCTCCTTAGAATTCTCATCCCAACTACCTGTGTCGGTTTAGGGTACGGGCCGCTTCTCTCGCTTTTCTTGGAAGTCGCTTCTCTGGATTATCACCGCAGCCGAAGCCTTAGTGTACTATCGCGGTGTTACCACTCGCTTCAACGTGCTATTCCGTCAGCACGCACCAAATATACGCCTCCGTCACTTTTATTGAGAGCGGGTACAGGAATATTAACCTGTTGTCCATCCACTACCCCTTTCGGGTTCGCGTTAGGTCCCGACTAACCCTCAGCTGATTAGCATAGCTGAGGAAACCTTAGTCTTTCGGAGTGCGGGTTTCTCGCCCGCATTATCGTTACTTATGCCTACATTTTCTT
>NZ_VAWB01000001.1:130000-395000 GCF_006148925.1 Hyunsoonleella aestuarii
GGGCCCCCGTCAATTCCTTTGAGTTTCATTCTTGCGAACGTACTCCCCAGGTGGGATACTTATCACTTTCGCTTAGCCACTGAGCCGAAACCCAACAGCTAGTATCCATCGTTTACGGCGTAGACTACCGGGGTATCTAATCCCGTTCGCTACCTACGCTTTCGTCCATCAGTGTCAATACATTGTTAGTGATCTGCCTTCGCAATTGGTATTCTATGTAATATCTATGCATTTCACCGCTACACTACATATTCTAACCACTTCACAATGATTCAAGATAACCAGTATCAAAGGCAATTTTACAGTTAAGCTGCAAACTTTCACCTCTGACTTAATTATCCACCTACGGACCCTTTAAACCCAATGATTCCGGATAACGCTTGGATCCTCCGTATTACCGCGGCTGCTGGCACGGAGTTAGCCGATCCTTATTCTTACAGTACCGTCAGAGCTCTACACGTAGAGCGGTTTCTTCCTGTATAAAAGCAGTTTACAACCCATAGGGCAGTCTTCCTGCACGCGGCATGGCTGGATCAGAGTTGCCTCCATTGTCCAATATTCCTCACTGCTGCCTCCCGTAGGAGTCTGGTCCGTGTCTCAGTACCAGTGTGGGGGATCCCCCTCTCAGGGCCCCTACCTATCGTTGCCATGGTGTGCCGTTACCACACCATCTAGCTAATAGGACGCATACTCATCTTGTACCGTAACCTTTAATGTCATCCCCATGCGAGGTCGACATACTATGGGGTGTTAATCTTCATTTCTAAAGGCTATCCCCCAGTACAAGGTAGATTGTATACGCGTTACGCACCCGTGCGCCGGTCGTCAGCAAAGTGCAAGCACTCTCTGTTACCCCTCGACTTGCATGTGTTAGGCCTGCCGCTAGCGTTCATCCTGAGCCAGGATCAAACTCTTCATCGTTAATTTTTGTGTGTCACTATCATATATAAATACAATGCAACAACTTTTAACAACTAATTAGAATCTCTAGTACTCAAAATGGTCTATTCTCTTTGTTAATTCTTACCGTTTCCAGTAAAAATTTTACGCTGTCAATTCAATATGTTTATGAACTTCTTTTTTCTTTACTTTAAGACTTTCCTCCCAAAGCGGGTGCAAATATAAAACCCTTTTTTTTTACCCACAATACTTTTTAAATCTTTTTTTTAGAAAAATTCTAATCTCTCCAATCTCTCTTAAAAATTACCAAGTATATGAACTAAATACAAAAACTTCTTAACCCGTTTTTGCGGGTGCAAACATAATACCTATTTCTCTTTCAACAATAACTTTTTTTGCCTTTTTTTTATCTTTCTTTAATCCTCGCATTAACTGCCTTGATATCTGCTATTTATAAACTCATTTTTTTTAATAATATCACTAAATCATTATTGCTAATACAATAATAAAACCCCTCTAAACTTCTATTAATACTCTATAACAAATTATCCTAAACTTAATGACATAATATATCAATCTAAATAATTAAATAACAATCCCACAAGTTAGGAATAGTAGTGACATCCTTTTTATGGCTCTAATAATTATATATTATACCCGTTACATGATATATGTGTTTGTTGCATCCCTCACTCCTAGAACTGACACCATAGGGAAATGAGCTAATAAAAATTATACCTATATATATATTGTGTGGATTTGTTTATACTATTATCTTTGCACCCTATTTTTAATTTGATTTGATGATACAGATTACTTTGCCCGATGGCAGTGTGAAAGCGTTTGAAAAAGGTGCTACACCAATGGATGTTGCAAAAAGCATTAGTGAAGGTTTGGCTAGAAATGTTATTTCGGCTAGTTTTAAAGGTGCTACTGTTGAAACTGTAACACCTTTGACAACAGATGGTTCACTGGTTTTACATACCTGGAGAGATGATAAAGGGAAGCAAGCGTTTTGGCATTCTTCGGCACACGTATTGGCGCAAGCGCTCGAAGAATTGTATCCTGGAGCTAAACTTACCATTGGTCCAGCAATTGAAAATGGATTTTACTACGATGTCGATTTTGGAGAGCAAATTGTTTCTGAAAAAGACTTTAAGAGTATAGAAGATAAAATGTTAGAGATTGCTCGTGGTAAGCATGATTTTAAAATGAGATCTGTTTCTAAGGCCGAGGCTTTAGATTTATATAAGGATAATGAGTATAAAACAGAATTGATTGAGAATCTTGAAGATGGTACGATTACGTTTTGCGACCATAGTACGTTTACGGATTTATGTCGTGGTGGGCATATCCCTAATACTGGCATTATAAAATCAGTTAAAGTAATGAGTGCTGCCGGCGCATATTGGCGAGGTGATGAAAACAATCCCCAACTAACACGTATTTACGGGATTTCTTTTCCTAAGCAAAAGGAGCTTACTGAATACTTACATTTATTGGAAGAGGCTAAAAAACGTGACCATAGAAAGCTTGGTAAAGAACTAGAGTTATTTACTTTTTCTCAAAAAGTTGGACAAGGACTACCATTGTGGTTACCCAAAGGTGCTGCTTTACGTGAGCGCTTAGAAAACTTTTTGAAAGCCGCACAAAAAAAAGCTGGGTATGAAATGGTAGTGACCCCTCACATTGGCCATAAAGACTTATATGTTACTTCTGGACATTATGCCAAATATGGTGAGGATAGTTTTCAACCTATTACTACACCCAAAGATGATGAAGAGTTCTTATTGAAACCTATGAATTGTCCGCATCATTGTGAAATCTATAAAGCATCACAATGGAGTTATAAAGACTTACCTAAACGCTTTGCTGAATTTGGTACCGTTTATAGATACGAACAAAGTGGCGAACTCCATGGCTTAACTCGCGTTAGAGGATTTACTCAAGATGACGCTCACTTGTTTTGTGCTCCAGAACAATTAGATAAAGAATTTAAAGATGTTATAGATTTAGTTCTATATGTATTTGGCTCTTTAGGTTTTGAGAACTTTACTGCTCAGGTTTCTGTAAGGGATCCCGAAAATCCTGACAAATATATTGGTGATGTAGAGAATTGGGAAAAAGCGGAACAAGCTATTATAAATGCTGCCGAAGATAAAGGTTTAGATTTTGTGATTGAAACCGGTGAAGCCGCTTTTTATGGACCGAAACTAGACTTTATGGTGAAAGATGCCTTGGGAAGACAATGGCAATTGGGAACTATTCAAGTAGATTACACATTACCAGAGCGGTTTGATTTAACTTATAAGGGTAGTGATAATGAATTACACAGACCAATAATGATACACCGTGCTCCTTTTGGTAGTATGGAACGTTTTGTCGCTTTATTACTTGAACATACCGGAGGTAATTTTCCTCTTTGGTTAATGCCTACTCAGGCAATAATTTTGTCAATTAGTGAGAAATATGAAAAATACTCTGAAAAAGTTTTAAATTTGCTAGAAAATGACGAAATTCGCGCCCTTGTAGACCATAGAAACGAGACTATAGGGAAGAAAATTCGGGAAGCCGAGATGCAAAAACACCCTTATATGCTCATTATTGGGGAGCAAGAAGAAAAAGAAGGTAAAATCAGTGTGCGTCAGCATGGTGGAGCAGATTTAGGAATGATTTCTGTAGAAGCTTTCTCTGAAATAATAAAAGAAGATATAAAGAAAACGCTTAAATCGTTTTAAGAATAAATAAGTTTAATTTAAAAAAAAGAAACCATAGCAATTCGTAGAAGACAACAACCCAGAAGGGTTTCACAAGAGGATAAACACAAGATTAACTCTAAGATTACAGCTCCAAATGTTCGCCTTGTAGGTGATAACGTTGAAATGGGTGTGTACTCAACAAGAGATGCTATAAAAATGGCAGATGAACAAGGTTTAGATCTTGTTGAAATTTCGCCTAATGCAGCTCCTCCTGTTTGTAAAATTATGGATTACAAAAAGTTTCTTTATGAACAAAAGAAACGTGATAAGGCTTTAAAAGCTAAGGCTACTAAAGTTATTATTAAAGAAATTCGTTTTGGTCCACAAACAGATGACCATGATTATGATTTCAAAAAGAAGCATGCCGAAAAGTTCTTAAAAGAAGGTGCAAAACTTAAAGCTTTTGTGTTTTTTAAAGGACGTTCGATTATATTTAAAGAGCAAGGACATATTTTATTGTTACGTTTAGCTCAAGACCTTGAAGAGTTTGGTAAAGTTGAACAAATGCCAAGACTTGAAGGTAAACGCATGACCATGTTTATTGCACCAAAGAAGTAAATTAACGAGAATAATTAAGTTATAAATAATAAGATGCTGAATCGAATTCAGCAGAAAAATAATTAAGCGAAGTAATTAAAACTAGGAAAAGAAATGCCTAAAATGAAAACAAAATCTAGTGCCAAAAAACGCTTTAAGTTAACAGGTACTGGTAAAATTAAAAGAAAGCACGCTTTTAAGAGTCACATCTTAACAAAGAAGTCCAAAAAGCGTAAGCTTGCGTTAACTCATGACACATTAGTGCATAAGGCTGACGAAGACAATATTAAAACTATGTTGCGTTTAAAGTAACACATGTTTTAATCGGTTAAAACAATTTATAAACCCTGGAGTTAGGCAAAACAATTTAGCAAGTGTCGATTTTCGGCCGCCTACTACAAAAAACAATTAAAATTATGCCAAGATCAGTAAATTCTGTAGCAAAAAGAGCCAGAAGAAAAAAGGTTCTAAAACAAGCAAAAGGTTACTTTGGAAGACGTAAAAACGTTTGGACAGTAGCAAAAAATGCGGTTGATAAGGCGATGCAATATTCGTACAGAGACCGTAGAAACAAAAAAAGAACATTCCGTGCTTTATGGATCACGCGTATCAACGCAGGTGCCAGAGAACATGGTTTATCTTATTCTCAATTTATGGGGAAATTAAAAGCTAATGACATTGAATTAAACCGTAAGGTTTTAGCAGATTTAGCTATGAATAACCCAAATGCTTTTAAAGCAGTTGTAGATAAAGTAAAATAAGGCGCTTAGCCTATTGTAAAACATATTATTCGCTTAATAAAATCCGATTCGAAAGAGTCGGATTTTTTTATGTTAATTATTTCCCTTTAATTGCCCTACTATAAATAATCAGGCACAATTCTAAATTAAATAACTTAGATTCATTTTAGCTTTGAAAAATAATAATTAATGTGTTATGACAACATCTCTTATACTATCTGTTATAGTTGGAATCGCTTTACTCCTGATCCTTGTTCTCTATTTTAGAATTCATGCTTTTATTTCTTTATTGATTGCAAGTATTGTTGTTGGTTTACTTGCTGGTCTAAATGCTCATGATGTTATTAATACCATTCAAAATGGTATGGCTGGAACACTTGGTTTCGTAGCCACTGTTGTTGGCTTGGGAGCAATTTTGGGAGCAATCTTAGAACATTCTAATGGTACTGTTGCTATAGTAAACTTTATGATAAAAAAATTTGGAATTAATCGCTCACCGTCTGCATTAATGCTATCTGGTTTTATAATTGCCATTCCTGTTTTTTTCGATGTCGCTTTTATCATTTTAGTACCCGTAATTTATGCGCTTCAGAGAAAAACTAAAAAGTCATTACTACTTTATGCCATTCCATTATTGGCAGGTTTAGGAACTACACATGCGTTTATACCTCCTACTCCTGGACCTGTTGCAGTTGCCGACATAATAAATGTTCCTTTGGGTTGGGTGATTTTAGTTGGCTTCATATGTGGTATTCCTACTGTTATTATTAGCGGCTTAATATTTGGTAAATTCATATCTAAAAGAATTCATATAGAAGCTCCCAAATTGAATAATCCCATTGAAAGCGATATAGATTTACCACCTGTGGCTATAGTTTTATCGATAATATTCATTCCTATTGCCTTAATTCTTTTAAATACATCTATTAATGCATTTCCTGCTTTTACAGAACAAAATGCAACTCTTACAACCGTTTTTAAATTCTTAGGTCATCCTTTTATTGCTTTGATAATAGCTAATTTACTTGCGTGGTATTTTTTAGGTATTCGAAAAAATTATTCAAAAGATGAGCTTCTTAAAATATCTTCAAAATCTCTAGCTCCAGCAGGTACAATCATACTATTAACTGGAGCAGGAGGTGTTTTTAAACAGGTACTTGTAGATTCGGGCGCAGGATTGGCTATTGCAGAACTTATGACTAACTTAGGCTTGCCTACAATAGTTTTTGCGTTTATAACCGCTGCAATAATAAGAATTATACAAGGATCTACTACTGTAGCAATGATAACAGCTGCAGGATTAGTCTCACCAATTCTAGTTTTAGGGGATTATAGCAATTTAGAGTTAGCCACCATTGTAATTGCAATTGCTTCAGGGGCCGCCATTTTATCACATGTAAATGACAGTGGTTTTTGGTTAGTGAGCCAATATTTAGGGTTGACCGAAAAACAAACCTTTAAATCTTGGACAGTAATGACCACTCTTCTAGCATTTACAGGTTTTACCACAACTCTTATTATTAGTGCAATTACCTAGTTATCAAAACCTTATTAAATAATATGCTATATGTATCAGGTTTAACTAATTTAATCTCCAAAAGCAGTTACAACTAAACCTCGAGAACCACCATTATTGCGGTGTTCGCATAGGTAAACTCCTTGCCAAATCCCTAAGTTTAATTTACCATTAGATATTGGTATTTGAATTGAAGCTCCTAATAGTGATGCTTTTATATGTGCTGGCATATCATCAGACCCTTCATATGTATGCTTATAATATGGTGCGTTTTCTGGAACCATTTTATTAAAGTAACTTTCAAAATCCAATCTTACTGTACAATCAGCATTTTCATTAATAGTTAAACTCGCAGATGTATGTTTTATAAATACTTGTAGCTGCCCTATTTTTATTTCTTTAATTTCAGGAATAGCCTTTAAAATGCAATCGGTTATTAAATGAAACCCTCTTATGTATGGATCTAATTTAATTTGTTTTTGGTAGAATTTCATATCTATTCAATTAAGTAGTACAATCAAAAATAAGATAAACATATGTAACTTTATTGATTCTAATTCTTTTATGAATTTTACGCAACCATCATAAAGTTCAAACATCTTTAAAATAAAGCAAACTGTATAACATGAAAAATAAAATAGTTATCGCAATAACATTTTTAATGTTATTTAGCAGTTGTTCTCTAGATGACGAATCAAATAGTGCCCAATATCAGACTTTTAGAAGCTTCTGGCATCTAGCAAGGGTTACTGGCGGTATTGCTGGTGTTGACAATCAATTTGAATTAGATACTGTTATCTGGTCGTTTGATGAGGATAATAACGAAATAACCGTTGAAAATAATAATACGGATGACACTAAGCAAGATGGTTTAAATTCAGGTGTTTATTCATATGAAACTACCGCTTTTGATACAAAAGAGATTTTAATAATCGACAATCAAGACTTTGGTGAAATTTATTTAGATTCTCAAAACGTGCTAGTGATAGACCAAAACGAGACGACCATGGGGTCTGGCGCGGATGGTTTTGTTTATACCTTTCAACGCGTTGTAGTAGCAGAATAATGCTAGTTTAAGTTTTTTGTTTCTTTTTTCGAGCTGCTGGAAAAAGAACATTATTAAGTATTAAGCGATATCCTGGTGAAGTGGGATGCAAATCTAATTCCGTTTTTGAATCTCCCACTCTATGCTGATAATCCTCAGGATCATGCCCGCCATAAAAAGTAAAAAAGCCTTTGCCTTTTATGCCATGAATGTATTTGGCTTCTCCATTAGCCTTGTTCTCACCCATTATTAATACATTAGACTTTATTTCGTCTCTCGTAAAAGATGTTGTTTGCCCCATAAAACCTTTTACCAAAGCTGTATGATTTTGACATAACATGGTTGGAATAGGATCCCATTTTGCCGAAAACTCCATTAAAGAAAAATAATCTGTTGTTTTTGGAATTCTACGCTTTCTAGTCATATCTATTGACGAGAACTCATATATAATTGGGCTTCGTTCCAATATATAATCCTTGAATGCAAACGTTCTACTATAGTCGATTTTATTTTGGTAACCAGGATCACTACCATCACCATCAAACATGGGCTCGCAAATATCTATACCCTCTGCTGATAATGCAATATCGAAACTATCTGTGGCGCTGCACATGGCAAACATAAACCCGCCACCTACAACATAGTCACGAATTTTTAAAGCAACATCCAACTTTTCCTGAGATACTTTATTATACCCTAGCTTAGTTGCTAGGGCTTCAGCTTCTTTTTTTTCTTGAATATACCACGATGTTGCTCTATATGCTCCATAAAATTTACCATACTGCCCCGTAAAATCCTCATGATGTAAATGCAGCCAATCATATAATAAAAGTCCATCATTAAGTACTTCTTCGTCGTAAACAGTTTCATACGGGATTTCGGCATATTGCAAAACCATTGTTACTGCATCATCCCATGGTAAATTACCGTTTGGTGTGTAAACTGCAATTTTTGGAGCTTTCTCTAGAACTACTGCCTCCATATTTTGACTAGGACTACTAATATCTTCTAAAATGCTTTCTGCATGCGCATTGGAAATTACTTCGAACGATACGCCACGAATTTGACATTCCCTTTGAATCTCTTCGATATCGGGTAACAAAAATGACCCACCCCGATAGTTTAGTAACCACTTGACTTTTAATTGTTTATTTAGTGTCCAATAGGTAATACCATAGGCCTTTAAATGATTCTTCTGGCTCTTTACATCCATAGGAAGTAATATGTAGGATGCAAAAACATTAACCGACAAAAAGAAAAATAATAGAATGGAAAATGTCTTCTTCATAGATCGAAAGATACTCAAAAAATACTTTTATTTACTGATGTTTAACATGAGTTTAAATTATATCGATACAAAAAATCCAGACTTAAAATCTGGATTCAGAGTTATTATATATTCAATTACTTAAGACTTTAAAAAGGAACATCATCATTATCATCATTAAAAGAGCTTCCAAAAGCTTCATCCGGACTTGCTTTAAAAGTATCTGCTTTAAAAGTATCATCATTAGCCGCAGCATTCATTTTAGAATGAAACTCAAAAGGCGAATCAAAATCATCCAAATTGTCAAACTTCCCGAGATGGCCAATAAACTTTAAACGAATATTATCTAACCCACCATTTCTATGTTTAGCTACAATAAATTCCGCTTGCCCTTCTGTAGGTGATCGTTCATCATCATCCCACTCATCAATTTTATAATATTCTGGTCTGTATATAAAACTCACAATATCAGCATCTTGTTCAATTGCTCCAGATTCACGTAAATCTGATAATAACGGACGCTTACTTCCTCCACGTGTTTCAACCGCACGAGATAGCTGTGACAAGGCTATTACAGGAACATTCAACTCCTTAGCTAAGGCTTTTAAGTTTCTTGAAATCATCGATATTTCTTGCTCCCTGTTTCCTGAATGACTGCTACCACCTGTCATTAATTGCAAGTAATCAATCATTATAAGCTTTATGCCATGTTGTGATGACAAACGTCTCGCCTTAGCTCGTAAATCAAAAATAGATAAAGACGGCGTATCATCAATAAAAAGAGGTGCTTTTTCTAAGCCTTTAACTTTTACATTAAGTTGCTCCCACTCATGCTTCTCTAATTTACCAGTTCTAAGTTTTTCCGAAGACAATCCGGTTTCGCTTGAAATTAATCGAGTAATTAATTGCACTGATGCCATCTCTAAAGAGAAAAATGCAACTGGTATATTTTGATCTACTGCAATGTTTCTTGCCATCGAAAGTGTTAATGCCGTTTTACCCATACCAGGACGAGCGGCTACAATAATTAAATCGGATGGCTGCCATCCTGAAGTTAATTTATCAAGCTTGTTAAATCCGGTTGGAATACCGCTTAAACCTTCTTTATTAGAAATTTCTTCAATCTTTTTTTTCGCCTGAATAACTAAATCTTGAGCTGTCTCACTCGATTTCTTAATATTCCCTTGGGTTACTTCATAAAGTTTGGCTTCTGCTTTGTCTAATAAATCGAATACATCCTTCGTTTCATCGTAGGAATCTTCAATGATTTCGCTTGAGATTTTAATTAAACTGCGTTGAATAAATTTTTGCAAAATAATGCGCGCATGAAACTCGATATGTGCAGATGAAGATACTTTTTGAGTGAGGGAAATAAGATAAAAATCACCACCGACCATTTCTAGCTTAGCATTCTTCTTTAATTGACTCGAAACAGTTAATAAGTCAATAGGTTCGCTGTTTTCAAACAGTTGAAAAACAGCTTCAAATATATGCTGATGTGCTTCTTTATAAAACGCTTCTGGGCTTAAAATATCGATAACTTCGTCAACCCCCTTTTTATCAATCATCATTGCGCCCAACACAACCTCCTCTAAATCAAGTGCTTGAGGTGGTATTTTACCTTTCTCTAAATTTATAATGGTACTTTTATCGACTTTATAGCCTTGAATTTGGTTAGGTTGTTTCATATCTACGAAAGTAATTAAAAAGAAATATTTTCAATGTTAATATCGATTTTCTATTGTCAACCAAGAGTTAACAATTTAACTGTTAATAACTTAATAATATTGTCAATAACCATAAAAAAATCTGAAGCTATAAACTTCAGATTTTACTATGATATGATTTTAAATGAATTAACCCTTAAAGACTCCCATTTCTAAATATTTATTCATACGATTTGATACTAAATCTTCTGGTGATAAGTTTTTAAAGTCCTCAAAAGATTTAACAATCGCATTACTGACTAATTTAAAAGTTTTTTCTCGATCTCTATGTGCTCCGCCTGCAGGCTCTTTTATAATTTCGTCTACAAGTTTAAGTTTTTTCATATCAGAAGCTGTTAACTTTAATGCCTCTGCCGCTTGCTCTTTATATTCCCAACTACGCCACAGAATAGATGAACACGATTCTGGTGAAATAACAGAATACCAAGTGTTTTCCAGCATTAAAACCTTATCTCCAACCCCAATACCTAAAGCACCTCCCGAAGCTCCTTCTCCAATAACCACAGTTACAATTGGTACTTTTAGGCGAGTCATCTCAAGAATATTCCTAGCAATTGCTTCTCCTTGTCCGCGTTCTTCAGCTTCTAAACCTGGATAAGCTCCAGGCGTATCTAAAATGGTCACCACAGGGATTCCAAACTTTTCGGCAGACTTCATAAGCCTCAATGCTTTTCTGTAACCTTCTGGATTAGCCATACCAAAATTTCTATATTGTCTTGTTTTGGTATTATAACCTTTTTGTTGTCCAATAAACATGAAACTTTGGTCGCCTATCTTTCCTAAACCACCAATCATAGCCTTATCATCCTTAAAACTTCGGTCTCCATGAAGTTCTAAAAAAGTATCGCCGCAAATAGCTCTAATATAATCTAACGTATACGGCCTGTTTGGATGCCTAGATAATTGAACACGTTGCCATGGTGTTAAGTTTTTGTATATATCCTTTTTGGCTGCCGAAAGTTTTTTCTCTATTTGAGCACAGGTTTCAGTAACATCTACTTCACTCTCTTCTCCTATTATTTTGCATTTTTGAAGCTGGTCTTCAAGCTCTTTTATTGGAAGTTCAAATTCTAAATATTCCATAAGAATTTTTGATTTTAGTTAGCATACAAATATAAAAACTTTAATTAGGTTTAACGTTTATGTATTCTTTCTTTTTACAGCAGATGTGTTTTTTATAATCCCATTTAAAAGTACTGTAGAAATAATAATTAATGCTCCAATGTAAAACGAGTTACTCATTTTCTCTTTCTCTGGAAACAATAGAATTGCCATTATTATTCCATAAACAGGCTCCAAATTATAGGTTAGAACAACTGTATATGGACTTACAAGCTTCATAACATAAATTGATGCGATAAAGGCGTAAGCTGTACAAACAGATGCCAAAATAAAGAGATATCCGTAATCGGACATGCTTATTTCAAAAAAATCTATAGTAAAACCTTCACCAAAAATAGCAATGTAAAGCGATATAAATAAGACACCACTTAAAAACTCGTAAAAAGAAATAACTGTTGCTGTATGCTGTCTTAAAAACTTGCCATTTAAAACGGCAAATAATGATGATAAAAAAGCAGATGAAATTCCCAAAATAATCCCTAGTAAAAACTTTATTTCGCTTTGGGTGATAATAAACACCCCTATAATTACAAAAACACCAAAAATAATCTCATACCAAATTATGCTTCGTTTGTGAATAATTGGCTCTAAAAATGAAGCAAAAAATGCACCTGTTGAAAACATGGCTAGTGCGATAGAAATATTTGCGACATCTATGGCACCAAAAAATGTAATCCAGTGCAAGGCTATAATGACACCTGCAATGGAAAATCTAAGAATTGCTTTTGGAGAAGCCTTTAATTTTACTCCAGCAATTTTAATATACCCTAACATCAAAATTGCTGCCATTACCATACGAAACCAGACTAGTGGCACAGCCTTTATTGAAATAAGTTCACCTAAAATGGCCGTGAATCCTGCAATGAATACTAAAAAATGTAAGTGTAAATAATTTCTAATCTTAGCGTTTGGCATTATATAAGAGGTATGAAGCTAAAATACCAAAAATGATATTAGGAAACCAAACAGCTATAATTGGTGGAAAGTCGGACTGTTCTGCCATAACACCAAATACCTTATCGAAAAAAACAAATACCATCGCGATGCAAATGCCAACAGCTAAATTGACTCCCATACCCCCACGTCTTTTAATTGAAGAAACAGCAACTGCTATAATAGTTAGTATAAAAATAGAAACTGGTAAACTCCATTTACGGTATTTGACCAACTTATAACGTCCTATATTTGATGAACCGCGCAACTCTTCTTTTTTAATGAAGTCATTCAATTCTCCATATCCTAAAGTTTCAGCTATATAAATTACTGGAGTTAAATCATCTACATCAAATGAAAACAAAGTATCTTTTCTTCGAAGTACTTCTATCTCATCTTCAATCTCACCTACGATTCTTTTTGAATAATTAGTTAAACGGTAAGTGGTATCTTTTTCAATATATCGAATACTGGTGGCATTAATCTTGTATACTAATTTATTATCTACAATATGCTCCAATGTGAAATTACTCCCTTGATTATTCTTAATATCAAAACTACTTACATAAATAAAGTCATTATCATTAATTTGACGGTAGACATTTTTATTTTCAACGGCGCTCCTTCCTCGTTTTAAATATTTATAACTAAAATCGTTAAATCCTTGGCTTGCCTTTGGCGCTAAATATAAGCCCAATACAATGGCTAAAATAGACACAAAAAAAGCACCTATCATATAAGGTCTAAGGAAACGTGAAAAAGATACACCCGAACTTAAAAAAGCGATAACTTCAGTGTTGTTTGCAAACTTTGATGTGAACCAAATAACCGATAAAAAAAGAAATAAAGGAAAAAGTAAATGTGCAAAATAAATGGTAAAATCTAAAAAATAAAGCATTACCTCTCCAAAAGGAACTTCATTTTCTAAAATTTTTCCAATTTTCTCGGCGAGATGGACTGTAATCCCAATTGGAATAAACAGTAACAACATCATAAAAAATGTGAACAGATAGCGTTTAAGTATGTACCAATCTAATATCTTCACTTATAAACGTTTATCCATTTGTTTAACCATTTTGTCCTTCCAAGATCTAAAGTCTCCAGCTAATATATGCTTTCTTGCTTCCCGAACCAACCAAAGGTAAAATCCTAAATTATGAATGGTTGCTATCTGCCCGCCTAGTCTTTCATTTACAGTAAAAAGGTGACGTAAATAGGCTTTACTATAATCTGTATCAACAAACGTAATACCCATTTCGTCCACAGGTGAAAAATCATCAGCCCATTTCAAGTTTTTAATGTTTATGGTTCCATGTGCAGTAAACAGCATCCCATTTCTTGCATTTCTTGTGGGCATCACACAGTCAAACATATCAATACCTAACGAAATATTTTCTAAAATATTGATTGGTGTTCCCACTCCCATTAAATACCTTGGTTTATCCTCTGGTAAAATATTACATACCACATCGGTCATCGCATACATTTCTTCCGCAGGTTCACCCACAGATAAACCTCCAATAGCATTACCTAAGGCTCCTGCATTAGCTATATATTCAGCTGATTGTTGACGTAAATCTTTATAAGTACTTCCTTGAACAATCGGAAAAAATGTTTGGTTATAATTGTATTTTAATGGTGTTTTTTCAAGATGATTAATACATCTATCCAACCACCGATGCGTCATATGCATCGACCTTTTGGCATAATTATAATCACAAGGATATGGCGTGCATTCATCAAAAGCCATAATAATATCAGCTCCAATGCTCCGCTGTATTTCCATCACATTTTCTGGTGTAAAAACATGATAACTTCCATCAATATGAGATTTAAACTTCACACCTTCCTCTTTTATCTTTCTATTTGCTGATAAAGAATACACCTGATAACCTCCCGAATCAGTCAAAATATTTCTATCCCAATTCATGAATTTGTGAAGTCCACCTGCTTTCTCTAAAATATTAGTTTGAGGTTTTAAATATAAGTGGTACGTATTCCCAAGAATTATATCGGGATTAATATCGCTTTTAAGTTCTCTTTGATGTACCCCTTTAACAGTAGCTACGGTGCCTACTGGCATAAATATTGGTGTTTCAATAACACCATGATCTGTGGTAATACTTCCAGCTCTGGCCTTACTTTTCGGATCTGTCCCTTTTAATTCAAATATCATATACAAAAATCATCGGTGGCAAATATAATTAACTATATGTGATGTACTTCTTAATAAAATCAAAATTGTTAGCAAAAGGTTATAAATCGTTAATAAATGCCAAAAAACTCTTTCTAAAAGTCTATTTAAAACTTTACTTTTGTGGCTGAAAATTTAAGATTTAAAACATGCCAAACATTAAACAATTAGAAGATTTAACTACCCAAGTTCGTAGAGATATTTTACGAATGGTTCACAAAGTTAATTCTGGCCACCCAGGAGGTTCCCTAGGTTGTGCAGAATTTTTTGTGGCCTTGTATAACGAGATTATGGACAGAAATGACAGTTTTGATATGAATGGTATTGGTGAAGACCTTTTCTTTTTATCAAATGGTCATATTTCTCCAGTTTTTTATAGTGTTTTGGCAAGATCTGGATATTTTCCTGTAGAAGAATTAAACACATTTAGACTTATTGATTCACGCCTACAAGGGCATCCAACAACTCATGAAGGTTTACCTGGAGTAAGAATTGCATCGGGTTCTTTAGGTCAGGGTATGTCTGTTGCTATTGGTGCTGCTCAAGCAAAAAAACTGAATGGAGATGGTCATATAATTTATTCATTGCACGGTGATGGCGAATTACAAGAAGGTCAAAACTGGGAAGCGATTATGTATGCTTCTGCAAAGAAAGTGGACAATCTAATTTCAACTATCGATTTAAATGGTCAACAAATTGATGGCTCCACTGATGATGTTTTACCAATGGGCAGTATAAAAGGTAAATTTGAAGCCTTTGGATGGACTGTTTTAGAGATTGAAGAAGGAAATAATTTAGAAGCTATTTTAAATGGAATGGCCGAAGCAAAATCCAATACCGGTCAAGGAAAACCTGTATGCGTATTACTAAAAACAGTAATGGGTAATGGTGTTGACTTTATGATGCATACTCACGCGTGGCATGGTAAGGCACCAAATGACGAACAATTGGCAATTGGACTTGAACAAAACACAGAAACTTTAGGAGACTACTAACCACTTACTTAAACAAAAAATGAAAATATATACATACACAGAAAAGAAGGATACAAGAAGTGGTTTTGGAGCAGGCTTAGCCGAACTAGGAAGAACAAATCCTAATGTAGTAGCACTTTGTGCTGACTTAATAGGATCTTTAAAAATGGATAAGTTCATTGAAGAAAACCCAGAACGTTTCTTTCAAGTTGGTATTGCTGAAGCTAACATGATGGGCATTGCTGCTGGACTAACAATTGGTGGAAAAATTCCATTTACTGGCACCTTTGCAAACTTTTCTACAGGTCGTGTTTACGATCAAATTCGTCAATCTATTGCTTATTCTGGGAAAAATGTAAAAATATGTGCTTCTCATGCAGGTTTAACTTTAGGTGAAGATGGTGCAACACACCAAATTCTGGAAGATATAGGATTAATGAAGATGTTACCTGGAATGACTGTTATAAATCCTTGTGATTTTAATCAGACTAAAGCTGCAACCATAGCTATAGCGGAACATAATGGACCTGTTTATTTGCGCTTTGGAAGACCATCAGTTCCAATTTTTACGCCTGCAGATCAAAAGTTTGAAATTGGAAAAGCCATTCAGTTAACTGAAGGAAATGATGTAACCATTGTAGCGACAGGTCATTTAGTTTGGGAGGCATTGGAAGCATCTAAAGCATTAAATGAAAAAGGCATTTCCGCTGAAGTAATAAATATTCATACTATCAAACCTTTAGATGAAGAAGCTATCTTAAATTCAGTTTCAAAAACAGGTTGCATTGTAACTGCTGAAGAACATAATTATCTTGGCGGTCTTGGTGAAAGTGTGGCAAGAACATTAGCTTTAAACAAGCCAGCGCCGCAAGAATTTATTGCGACCAACGATACTTTTGGCGAATCTGGAACACCTGCACAACTTATGGCAAAATATGGATTGAACAGTAATGCTATTATTGAAAAAGTTAAAAAAGTAATTTCAAGAAAGTAATTAACTTTACATGAACTATACCACAATGGTTTTGCGAATGTATTTTGCAAAACCATTTTTTTATTTGCGATGTTTGTTAAAATATTTAACGTTTGGCAGCGTTTTTGATTACAGATATCAAATCTTAAAACGAATATTATGAACATTTTGAAAAAACTTCACAACTACCAACCAAGTAAGCGTGGATTTATTAAATGTTATTTTTTAGCCTCACTTTTTGCGCTATTAATGACAAATTCTGTTAAAGCGCAAACCGCAACGGGCTTCGGATTTAAAGGAGGCTTAAATTATAATGCGAATGGTAAGTATTTTGAAGCCATAAGCAGTAATGCTGAAAACCCGGATAGAAACATTGGGTATCATGTTGGCATATTTGGTAAAATTGGTAATAAAGTTTATTTAAAACCTGAGTTTGTTTTTACCAGTACAAAAAGTGATTATACCAATGATACTTTTAAGATGGAAAAGCTTGACTTACCTCTTTTAATTGGGTTTAAAGTGCTTGGACCTATAAGTGTTTTTGCAGGTCCAGCATTTCAATATATTCTGGATTCGGAATACGAAGGTATTTCTATAAATAATATTGAAAACGATTTTACTGTTGGGCTTAACTTTGGGATCGCTCTTAATATAAATCGTATTGGTATAGACTTACGTTACGAAAGAGGTTTTAATAAAAACGAAGCTACTTTTATAAACAACAATATAACCATAGAAGATAGGCTTGATACAAGGCCTGATCAACTCATTTTGAGTTTATCTTTTATCTTATAAACAATCTCATTTCTCAATATTTAATAGCCATTAATTAAGTTAATGGCTATTTGCTTCTCCAACAGCACTTGGTATTCTTATATTCTCAACAATCTCTTGTACATCCTCTGGTGGAGATGGGGTAAAACTCATAATTACAATTGAAACAATAAAATTTAAACACATTGCGATGCTACCAAACCCTTCTGGAGAAATACCAAACCACCATTCACTTTTATCCGGAAGAACCTCATCAAACCACCCAAGTTTATATTTAATCATATAAAGCAACATAGCTATAATACCAACTACCATACCCGCAATGGCTCCTTCTTTATTCATACGCTTATAAAAAATACCTAAGATAATAGCGGGGAAAAACGATGCTGCGGCCAATCCAAAGGCTAGTGCAACAACAGCTGCCACAAATCCTGGTGGGTTAATTCCAAAATAGCCTGCCACACATACAGCTCCAATTGCAGACAGACGTGCAGCTACCAATTCTCCTTTTTCCGAGATTTTAGGATTGATTATCTTCTTCACCAAATCATGTGAAACCGAAGAAGAAATTACCAATAACAAACCCGCTGCCGTGGACAAAGCTGCCGCTAATCCTCCAGCTGCTACTAATGCAATAACCCAATTAGGTAGTTTTGCTATTTCTGGATTTGCTAGTACCATGATATCTCTGTCTATTACTAATTCATTTTCATTTTTATCTGCTAAATATTGTATAAGTCCATCGTTATTTTTATCAGTAAAAGTTATTAACCCCGTAGTTTCCCATTTTTTAAACCAATCTGGAACATCATGGTAAGGTTGATTGGAAACTGTTTCAATCATATTTGTTCTTGCAAAAACAGCTACTGCAGGTGCTGTGGAATACAACAATACAATTAGTAACAAGGCAATACCTGCAGATTTCCTAGCATCTTTAACTCGTTTCACAGTAAAAAACCGAACGATAACATGCGGCAATCCGGCGGTTCCGACCATTAAAGCCAAGGTTATAGCAAAAATATCTATTAATGATTTAGATCCTTCGGTATATTCTGCAAAACCCAGTTCGGTACTCATACCATCTAATTTATCTAACAAGTAAGTTCCAGATTCATCGGCTAACTCACCTCCAAATCCAAATTGAGGAATAGGATTGCCTGTTATTTGAATAGAAATAAAAATAGCGGGCACCATAAATGCAAAAATTAGCACACAATACTGTGCTACCTGCGTATAGGTAATACCTTTCATACCTCCAAGAACCGCATAAAACAAAACTATTAACATTCCTATTATAACGCCAGTATTAATATCAACCTCAAGGAATCGCGAAAAAACGATCCCAACGCCTCGCATTTGACCTGCCACATAAGTAAAAGAAACTAACAAAGCACAAAATACGGCCACTATACGGGCCGTTTTAGAATAATAACGATCACCTATAAAATCTGGAACGGTAAACTTTCCAAATTTGCGCAGATATGGCGCCAGTAGTAAGGCGAGTAACACGTAGCCTCCGGTCCAACCCATAAGGTATACTGCACCATCATAACCAGCAAAAGATATAATTCCTGCCATCGAAATAAACGAGGCCGCACTCATCCAGTCTGCCGCTGTCGCCATGCCATTTGCTAATGGAGATACGCCTCCTCCTGCAACATAGAACTCCTTTGTAGAACTCGCTCTAGACCAAATCGCTATTCCAATATAAAGTGCAAAGGTTAAACCAACTAGAATGTATGTCCAATTTTGAACACCAATACCTTCAATTAATAAACTATGCATCATATCCATATTTTTTATCAAGCTTATTCATTAGTCTTACATAAACGAAAATTAGAATAACAAACACGTACATAGAACCTTGTTGTGCGAACCAAAATCCAACTTTAAATCCTCCTATTTTAAAATTATTAAGTACATCTTTAAACAAAATTCCAGCACCATAGGATACAGCAAACCAAATAGATAATAAGATAAGAACATACCTAATATTCTCTTTCCAATATACCTTGGCATTTTCTTTTTTATTTTCTTTCATTAGTCTTCAGTTTTAATACGTTTAAAATATGCTTTAATTTCCTTAGTAACTCTTGGAGCCATAATTAGGGTAGCTAACATGGTTGGTATGGCCATTAACGCAAATGCCCCATCAATTAAATTTAGCATCATATTAAACGGCGTCATTACTGCTAAAATAATACTCAATATATAAATGTAATTGTAATAATGCTTTCTATCAGCACCTAATAAAAAAGACATACATTTTGTGCCATAATAAGAATATGAAAAAAGCGACGAAATGCTAAAAATAGCCACACACACCATGAGCAAATATCTGCCATAAAAGGGCATGGTATGATTAAATGCTGAAGCTGTTAAACTAACTCCGTTATCTGAAGTTGTTTCCCAAACACCAGTAACTAAAATTGCTAATGCTGTAAGGGTACAAACAATTAGAGTGTCTATAGCTGGTCCAAGCATAGCAACTAAACCTTCACGCACCGGCTCGTCTGTTTTTGCAGCACCATGTGCCATAGGTGCCGTTCCTATACCCGCTTCATTCGAAAAAGCACCACGCCTAATTCCTAATAGAATTAACGCTCCGAGTACACCTCCCATAAATGAATCGCCTTTATAACTTACGGCAGAAAAGGCATCTGTAAATATCAAATAAAAATACTTAGGCACTAATTCATAATTAGAAATCAAAATAAACACCACTGAGACGAAATATAAAAGCACCATAGTAGGTACCATTTTAGAGGCAGCATTGCTTATACGATTTAATCCACCAAGAATAATTATAGAAGTAATGACAACTAAAAAAATAGCCAAAATAAGATTCGACTTAAAGCCAACATCTACACCATTAGGAATAAGTATAATATCATTTACAGCTTGTGTTAACTGGTTAACATTAACAACAGGCAACGCTCCAATCATTCCAAATAAACTGAACATAATTGCTAAAGGCTTCCATGATTTACCTAAACCTTCAACAATAAAATACATTGGACCACCTTGTAATTCTCCAGCGCTATCTTTCCCTCGATACATGATGGCTAATGTTGAAGTAAAAAATTTAGTCGACATACCAACAATCGCACTTACCCACATCCAAAACATGGCTCCGGGTCCGCCAACAGAAATAGCAACAGCCACTCCCGCAATATTCCCCATACCGATTGTTGAAGACAAAGCCGTTGTTAAGGCTTTAAAATGCGAGATTTGTCCGGGATCGTTGGGGTCATCGTACTTCCCTCTTAAAACATGAACAGCATGAGATAAATACCGAAAGGGCAAAAACCTAGATAAAATTAATAGATAAACTCCACCTCCAATTAATAAAATCACCAATGGTAATCCCCATGCGTAATCTGAAAAAGCCTTAACAAGTTCTTCCATAAATTATCTATAATTTTCTAAATATATGACTTTCGATACATTTTGTTTCAATTAATTAAAAGTATATTTATAGTTGTTTAATACAGTTATGCCTAAGCCAAATAGATTATATTTTATTGATGCTGTTAGAGCCTTCGCGATTCTCATGATGCTTCAAGGGCATTTTATTGACACCCTTTTAAATCCAATTTACAGAGACAAAGGAAATACCATATATAATATTTGGGTATATTTTAGAGGAATTACTGCACCTGTATTTTTTACGATTTCGGGACTAGTTTTCGCTTATCTGTTATTGCGTGCTTATGCTAAAGGTGACGAGAAGCCCAGAATTAAAAAAGGATTATTTCGAGGACTTCTTTTAATAGTGATTGGTTACAGTTTAAGAATTAATGTTTTTAGTTGGTTATCTGGTTACTTCAGTTCTTATTTTTTTGTTATTGACGTGTTACAATGTATTGGATTGTCATTGATATTACTAGTGGGCTTACATCTAGTTTTTAAAAAACATAGTTATATTTTTTCAATTGTACTCTTCACTCTTGGCTGTTTATGTTTTGTTAGTGAGCCTCTTTATAGAAATCTGAATTTAGATTCTATAACTCCCATAATTGGTAACTACATGAGCAAATCGAATGGTTCGGTATTTACTATTTTACCTTGGTTTGGTTATTCTGCGTTTGGAGCTTTTTTATCGACCGTTTTCTTTAGGCACGTGCATCGTAATAAATTTAAAGTATCAACAATTATTACTTTTTTCGTTATTGGTTATGTCCTTATATATCACTCATCATGGATACTTATAGAATTATATGGCATCACAGATATTGAATTACTAAAGCGAAGCGCTGATTATAATTACCTATTTACAAGACTTGGTAATGTACTTATCCTATTTGGTGTGTTTTATTCCTTAGAGCACTTTTTAAAACAATCTATAATAGCGCGAATTGGAGAAAAAACTTTATCTATATATGTCATTCATTTTATTCTACTTTATGGAAGTTTTACAGGATATGGAATAAAACGATTTTTAAACAAATCTTTAGACCCTTATGAGGCTATTGGTGGTGCCATTTTATTTATGGTAGTAGTTTGTATTATATCCTTCCATTATGCTAAAACCAACGCTTTTCTTTATAATTTAATAAGAAAGACAATCGATAAACTTAAAAAATAGCTTTATGGCATACGACGAATTTCTTGCAGACCGTATTAGGCAACAATTACGAGATAAAAAAGTAAGCTTTACAGAGCTTAAAATGATGGGAGGATTATGTTTTAAAGTTGATAATAAAATGCTATGTGGGATTCATATCGATAAAAAATATGGTGACAGTCTCCTTATGGCTCGTGTTGGAGAACAAGTTTATTTAGAAGAACTAAAAAAACGGGAATGTCTTCCCATGGACTTTACAGGAAGACCTATGCGTGGTTATATTTTTGTTACTCCAAACGGTTTCGATATGGATATCCATTTGTCCTATTGGATCGATTTATGCCTTGCTTTTAATCCGTTTGCAAAGGCTAGCAATTCCAAAAAGAAAAATTGATACTCTTATCAAATTTTTAAATAGAAAAAATAAATTTAAGGCAATCTTAAACCCTAATTTTACCCAAGAGTCTAAATGTATTTAATCACAAATGAATAAATCAATTGTTTTAATATTTCTGTTTTTCTTTTTGACAGGTTCTATTCTAGCACAAAACAAGAGTGTTAAAATTATTGGAAAAATCATTGAAAGTACTTATAAATTGCCTATTGAATATGCCACTATTGCCCTTATTGATAAAACTTCGAATGAAGCTATAAGTGGCACTATAACCGCCGCAGATGGAACATTCAACATAAAAACAGATAACCACAACATCTATTTAGAAATAAGCTTTATGGGTTACACCTCTTTAACCCTAAACAATTTAGATTTTACAAAAAACAAAATTGATTTAAAAACCATTGTTCTAAATGAGGATATTCAATCGTTAAATGAAGTTTTAGTGCGCGCAGAAACATCACGTACAGAATTTAAATTAGACAAACGTGTTTTTAATGTTGGAAAAGATTTAAGCTCCACTGGCGCCAGCGCTATGGAAATTTTGAATAATGTTCCTTCAGTAAATGTAAATATTGAAGGTGAGATCAGCCTTCGCGGTAGCCAAGGTGTTCAAATACTTATTAATGGTAAACCTTCTGTTTTGGCTAGTGCTGAAAATAACGCATTGGGTAGTATTACTGCTGATATGATAGAAAAAATTGAAGTTATTACTAATCCATCGGCTAAATACGATGCAGAAGGGACCTCTGGAATAATTAATATCGTTTTAAAAAAATCTGAAAAAAAAGGACTAAATGGATCTGCAACCTTAAACGTTGGTGATCCCAAAAGTAACAGCTTTGGTTTAAGCTTAAATAAGCGAACCGAAAAATTCAATTTATTTAGTCAGATAGGTATTGGTATTCGTCGTTTTCCTGATTATCTTGAGTCTATTAATCAAGACTTGACGAATAATACAACTATAAAAAGTGAAGGTGAAAGTATTTTCGATGAAAAATTCAGTAACTTTCTTCTTGGTGCTGATTATCATTTAAATGAAAGAAATATATTCACCTTAACGGGTTCTTATGCCTTTGAAGTTGAAGATAGGAATTCTGAAACTTACTTTATTCAATTAGATGATTCCAATACTTTAACAGATAGTTGGCGACGCGATGAAATAACTGAAGCTAAAAACCCGAAAATTCGTTATGAATTGCAATACAAGAAAGATTTTAAACGACATAAAGACCAAAACTTATTATTTAGTGCTTTAGGTAGTTCGTTTAGAAAGGACGAATCTTCAGAATTTCAGAATAGGACCATAACAGGAACAAGTGATGATTTTCAGCAAAGAACTAGAACCGATTATACCTTGGCTGATTATACGTTTAAATTAGATTACACGCATCCTTTTTTAGAAAAATACACCATAGAAACTGGATCTCAATATGTTATTAATGATGTATCTAATGATTTTGCTGTAAGCGATTTAATAAATAGCGTATGGGTTAACAATCCAGATTTTACAAATATATTTGATTTCGATCAACGTGTTTTAGGTATTTACACCACCGTAGCTTACGAAGGTGATATATGGGGATTAAAACTAGGACTTAGGTTAGAAGACACCAATCTGGAAACTTTATTGGAGACCACTAACGAACGTAATACTAACAATTATACCAATCTATTTCCTAGTGCCCATACGTCCTATAAGATTAACGATAATTTCTCGCTCCAAGCAGGATATTCAAGACGCATTAGAAGACCAGGTTTAAGAGAATTAAACCCTTTTTCAAATATTCGAAATAACTTTAGTATTACCACTGGTAATCCAGATTTACTGCCAGAGTACACGAACTCATACGAACTTACAAGTATTCACAAAATTGGAAAGGCATCTTTAAATTTTAGTTTATACAACCGTTATACCGTTGATGTTGTTGAACGTATTGCCACCTTTGAAAATAACATTAGTACAAGACGACCTGAAAATGTAGGAACTAATAGCACTACAGGATTTGAAATGAATGGCAAGTACGCACCAACAAACTGGTTTTCTTTAACTGGTGATTTTAATATTAACTTTTTTAATAGAAAAGGTGAATTTGAAGGCACTTCTTTTGACTTTAAAGGTGAGCGTTGGACAACTCAATTAACTTCTAAGTTTAAACTACCAAGTGATATCGATTTGGAAATCTCAGGAGATTACCGTTCAAAATTCATAACAGTACAAAATGAAGTTGGAGAAAATATATTTGCAGATATTGGTATTCGTAAAAAAATATTAAAAGGTAAGACCATTTTAAACTTAAGTGTACGCGACCTATTTGCTTCTAGAATTGATAAAACAACAACCAATCAACCAGACTTTTTCTTATTTAGCAGCCGGCAACGTGGTCGTTTTATAACCTTTGGTATTAGTTACAGTTTTGGAAAAGGAGAAGCTATGGAATTCTCTGGACAACGTAGACGTTAAAACGTCTTAATTGAATTCTTATAAATCGCTGTCAAATTTATACGAGCAAAACTATTTTTATTCTAGCCTAGCTAAACACTTTAGTTTAAGTAAAACTTCTTAATTTTACCTTTAATAAATTAACTCTATGAATCCATCAGCGTCGGGTTGGGTAAAAAAATTACTTCAAGAGGTTTCTAAAGATAAAATGCTTTTTAAACTGACTGAAGATGATTTTTACAATGGATTAAGATTATGCGGTTTTATTTATGGTAGTAATGTTAAAATATTGTCAAAAAGAATAGACAGTAAAGATTTTACAGAAGAAGAAAGATCGAAAACAAATCTCTGTATGTCATTATTATATGTTCATGTTAATTCGAATTCTAAAATTCCTTTTACCGATTGTGTTATAAATTTCTACAAGGCTATTAATGAACTTAAAACCTCTTTTTTTAAAGACATTTTAGGTGCTAAAAAGTCGAGTGAGCAGCTAGAAAAAATAATACATAAGCGCATCCAAATTGATGATAATGTTATTACAAAAAACTTCAACTACTTTATTATAAACGCCTTGTTGTTTGTTGATATTCTAGCTTTCAAAAAGTTTTTAGAAAGTGATGCTATTTCCATTGAATATATTAAAGATTTAGAAAAAGCAATCGAATCCATTTCACTAGATGTACTTAACGCTAAGACTACAAAAAACACTTACGATGAAAGTTTAATAAAACTCTTTGAGTCTTCTCTTCGTTTTCAAAACAACGAGCAAGTTGATTACAAAACGGCATTAAGCTTAATAAATTCAAATTTAGAAAAGTATTACCTTCTAGATTTGTCATGTATGGCTACTTGGGGGGACAGAAAAATTGATACAGACGAGCAAGAATTTATTGAAAAATTGGGTAATGATTTAAGTTTAGATACAGATAGAATTAAAACATCTATTGAAACCGTTAATACATTTTACACTACTAATAAAGACAATATTGCATTACTTAGCTCGAAAAATATTGTACAGAGTTTTTATAATAACTCCAGTAAAATGGTAATCAAACTGATAACCAGAAACAGTAAACGGCTATATAGAGAATTAAAAGACAGTAAAGAACTATTAATTTTACTTTCTCAATCCACAAGACGAGATTTAACCCTTGAAGAACAAAAAAAAGTACAAGAGCAACTGTTAGATATTTTTAAATCTATACCAAGTTTGGCTATTTTTATATTACCTGGGGGTGCCTTATTGCTCCCTTTAGTGGTTAAGTTTATACCTAAGTTATTGCCTTCTGCCTTTGATGATAATAGGATTGAGAACTAATCTAGGATAAATTGTATTTAGATTACTTAAAAAAGTAAAAACTTAAATTATTCCAACCAATTTTTAAAATCTTTAACTCTTTCGCGAGCCACAATAACATCTTGATCGTTATATGAGTTTAATTTTATTTGCAATCTGGAATTAGTATAGCTAACCATATCTTTAATGGCATTAATATTTACAAAGAATTTTCGGTTTATACGGAAAAAATTTTGCGGTTCAAGTTCATCTTCTAAAAGTTCTAAAGTTGTATCTAAAAGGTAGTTTCTCCCTTCATTTGTATGCAAATAGGTCCCCTTGTTTTCACTGTAAAAACATTCAATATCATCTATATTAATCAGTTTTAAATGTTGACCCACCTTAACTGAGAACCGCTTTTTGTATTCGCGATCTATTGGGTTTACGAGAAGCTTTTTAATCTCATTAAAATCGAGTGTTACCGCATGATTTTTCGGTAATCGGTCTTTGTATTTTTTAACTGCAACATCTAATTCTTCTTTATCTATTGGCTTAAGTAAATAATCTATACTGTTTAGCTTAAAGGCTTGCAAAGCATACTCGTCATAAGCTGTGGTAAAAATAACGGCACTTTTTATTTCAATGGCCTCGAAAATTTCGAAAGATAACCCATCACTCAATTGAATATCTAGGAAAATTAAATCTGGATGTTCATTATTTTGAAACCATTGTATAGATTCTTCGACAGAATGCAACATAACTTGCGTTTTCATTTCTAAACTCTCAAGCATTCTTTGTAATCGTCGTGCTGATGGTTTTTCGTCTTCTATAATTATTACATTCATTGTTTAATATTAAAAAATTAGGGGTAAAAAAACTACTCGAATCTAAAGTTATCTTTATCGCTTCTATCTTTTTCCATATACTCTCTCATCTTTCTTTCTTCCCAAGACTTGCTGAAAAAGAGGTTTTTCCCAAAAACACCTAAGGCATGAAAACCTAGACCTATACCCCAAAACAATGGTGTTGAATAGGTTCCAAAATGCCAGATATTGCCATCTGAATTCGAAACAATCATAACAATTATAAAGATGTTAACCACGGCATACCAGAAGGCATGCCAATAGAAGCCTTTTATTTCTTTGAGTCGCTTTTGAGCACGTTTATAAGCTCGCTCTTTAATATAATCACTCGATTCATTATTATAATTTAAATCTTCCATAATTTCCTTTTATCTCCAACGCTGGTCATTTTCTTCCTGGTCCATAAATTCTTGTAACTTACGTTCTTCCCATCGGCGTCCTAAAAAGCCATCATGCACAAATACTTGATAAGCATGCAGACCTAGACCTATACCCCAGCCTCCTAATGGGAACCAAAACCATTGAAACCCCCATGATGTTTTATAATTTATAAATGTCAATAAAGGAATAACCAAACAATAGGTTACAAGATTGTAATAAAATCCCTTTATATCCTCTACCCTTTTTCGGGCTCTTTCATATTTACTATCTATTTTTGTAATAGGTAATTTTTCCATAATTTCTAATTGTTAATTCCAACGTTTGTCATCTTCGTCACGCATAAATTGTTCTATTTTTCGCTTTTCCCAGTTTCTACCAAAAGCTCCATCGTTTACAAATACTCTAAATGCTTGAATAGCCAAACCTAGGGCCCAACCAAACATTGGAAACCAAAACCATTGAAAATGCCACGAAGTTTTGTAATTAATAAATATTAAAAATGGTATTACTAAGCAATAGGAAATAAGGCTGTAATAAAATCCTTTTAGTTCATCTACATAACTGCGTGCACGTAAATAACTATCATCCATTATTGTTGGTGATTGTGTTCTCATAAATGATACTTGTTTTGTCAGCATAGGTATAGCTACCATAAACTTATTAACGGATTTACTTATGTCCATTTTTCTATCCGTTAATAGCCTATAGCGCTCCATAATATTGCTTAAACCAACACCGCTACTTTTTTTAACTATTTGCTTTGGTTGCAAATTATTTTCTACAACCAGAAAATTATCATCTTCATAAATTTTTATTTGTAAAGGTTTATTTGATGTTACCATATTGTGTTTCACAGCATTCTCTAACAAAAGTTGTAACGATAATGGCACAACTCTACTTTCTGGGTTTTGGGCTTTTGCGGGCATACTAAAAACGATGCTATCTTCAAACCTCATCTTTAATAGTGACATGTATGTTTTTGCAAATTGTAATTCTTCATCAACTGTTACCAATTCTTTGCTTTTTTGTTCTAAAACATAACGATAAACTTTAGATAACGATGTTGTAAACTGTTGAGCATTTTCTGGATTTTCCTCAATTAAGCTTGTTAAAACATTTAGACTATTAAATAGAAAATGTGGATCTAGCTGGTTTTTTAAGGCATCAAACTTGGCGCTGGCAGTACCTGCAATTACTTTCTGTTCTTTTATTTTATTTTGTTGATACTTATTATAAAAGTAAATAACATAGAAAACACTTACTATTGATAGTGTAATCCATAATCCAAATTGATAGTTTTCAAACTTTTCCTGAGCTAAGAAACCTTCAAAAGTGCTTCCAAAATAAACTACAGAAGTGAATGCCCTCAACATGAATAAACCAACAAGGGTAATACCAACACATCCTAAAACACCTATTAAAATTCGCTTTGCAGTATCATTTTTTCTCCAATGACGCTTCTCCAAATAATCAAAAAAATACATATTGGAATAACCAAGTACAAAAGAATATAACTGATAAAAGCCCATTTCAATTAATAACTCTTTAGCACTATTGAATTGAAATCCATCGGAAAGTAAATTGCCTATTACAAAGACAAATATTCCAATAACAACAGTGATAACAATTTTTTTAATTGAATTACGCATGAGTTTAATTTAGTTGATTACTTCCCGCAAGATTCCAATATCATAATGGTACGATCTTTTCCCCAATTAGGATGAAAAGGTGTTTCTGGTTTAAAGTTAGCAAAAAGTTCTACGGCTTTTTCTAAATCTTTACAATATGGTGTGACATCTTGTCCAAAAAAGCGAGCACTTCCCATATTCCATTCGGCGTTGCAATAAACAACTCTAGGATTATCTGGTGCAAGTGCTTTGGCTTTTGTATATAGCTCAACCACTTTAGGCGACAATGTCATCCCGTAAGTAGCTCCATCATAGGCCACCCAAGCGGTATGCAATAAGGCTTGTAGCACTAAAATTTCGGCATTGTCTTGACTAATTGCAGTAGCGTCGTTAATTAAGTCCTGGGCTTTTTTTAATTGAGCACTTAGCTTTTGTTCATCTTTTTCTCCAAAACTTGATGTGATATTTACTTGTGCAGCATAGTAAGCAGGCAACCAATTATCGTTTTCAGCATTGGCAATACGTTCAAATAAATTAGCTGCTTCAATTGGATTGCTACCCCAAAGCTCGAAAGCTTTTTGCATACCCTTTTCATAATTAGACTGAGCGCTTACCAATCCAGAAAATAAAAGTGTTACAATGATAATTAAATGTTTCATGATTATTTATTTTAAATTATGATGCAAATATCTTCATGAAACATAACATTTTAAAAATCATATTACCCAACTGTTATATTTTGAAGATGAAATGTTATAAAAATAAATAAAGTCAAGTAATTAATAGATTACTTGACTTTATTATTGCTTTTAAAATCTTAATGCTAGCCTTCATGAAACTTAAAGAATATAGGCACAGCATAAGCCACTTTAACTGGTCTTCCTCGTTGCTTACCAGGTTTCATTTTGGGCAATAAGCCTATAATACGTTCAGCTTCTCTTTCTAATATTTTATCTGGTCCTCTCGATCGGATACCTGTAACATGCCCTTTTGTATCAATAACAAATATTACAGAAACCCGTCCTTGCAATTGCAAATCTAAAGCTGTTTGTGGATAGTTAAAATTCTTAAGTACGTGAGCTTGAATTTTTTCTTGAAAACATGCTTTTTTTTCACTTCTAGATTTTCCTTCACAACCAGGAAAAACAGGTACATCTTCAATAACTGCAAAGGCAACTTCTACCTCTTCCTCTACTTCTTCAACTTCTACATCGCTTACAGCAACTACTTCCTTAATAGCATCATCTTGCGCTATTTCTGTACTTTCAATAATGGTTTCCTCAACCTCTTCAATATCCTCTACAATTTCTATGGACTCACTTACAACCGCTGGTGGCGGAGGTGGTGGCGGGGTATTAACATTTATAATGGGTATTTCTTCATCAGCTTCGGCCTCTACATTTAAAATATCCATTGCAATATCACTCTTTTCATAGGTCTTATGCTCTAGTGCTTGCCAGGAAAGAAACAACATGACATTCAAACCTATTGCAAAATAGAGACTGCTATTGCGACCTATCTCAATCTCTGGGTTCTTTTTTGGTATCATGACTCTAATATTTATACATTAAAATTATTAGAAATCAGGATAAATAACTATGATAATTGTCATGTGATCCACAAGACTATTACATCTAAAAAAAAGAAGCTGATTTTTATTATAAATTATCCAGTTGATTGCTCTTCTTATCTTCACTAATAGTCCAAAAGAAACCTACAAAGAAGAATTGATCTGTGGCAGGTCTTAAGGCACGCCTGTCAAAGTTTCCATTCATATTAGGAGAATTGGCATACTGATAACCATTAACATTCTTAAAACCTAAAACGTTATTTATTGAAGCATACAAAATCTTTTGAGGGCTTAATAAGTAAGACCAATTGACACTTAAACTATTAAAGCTTTTAGTTTTACTGTTCAAAAAACCCTCTTCATATGGGTTTGTATAGGTACGACCAGAAGCATAAGCATAACTAAAACCAACTTGACTGCGCCAATTGTTTATCCAATATTTTCCTACTACAGATAAGTTATGAGGATTAGCAAAATTAGGTTGAGCTTTTTCAGGGAAGTTATTGTATTCTCGCTTTGTATCCAACAATGAATAACTCACCCAATAGTCAACATTTTTAATGCTTTTACTATCCCGCCAAAAGAAGTCGATACCCATTGCATAGCCAGTCCCGTCATTACTAAACGTGCTATTAAAATCTGGAAATTCGTCACTAAACTTTACAAGATTGTCATACTTTTTATAATAAGCTTCGGCTCTAAATATTTTTCGATCCTGATTATACTGATAATTAAAAATGTAATGTGATGTGTTTTGCGATTTTAAATCTTGATTGAATTTTAAAACATTACTCGAAGGGTTTTGGTAGAAATTACCATAAGCTAATGATATTTGACTTTTTTCTGAAGTCTTATATGCCAACGAAAACCTTGGGGCTAAATTAAACGCTTTAAATAATTCGCTATATTCACCTCTTACACCCGTCTTGAATGCTAAACTTTTTGAGATAAAAATATCTGCTTCAGCAAAAACAGCCGCAATATTATTGTTATAACCATACTTAGCATCGGTAATTGTTAAGTCGTTAAAATTTTCTTGAAAATCTGTTGCAAAATATTCTGCTCCAAAATATAATTTGAATCTATTACTAACACGATTCTTAAACTTTAACTTCGTATGAACGGAATTTTCTGTGTCTTTTATCGCAAGATCTCCAACATTAAACTTATTTTTAGCATGAGTATAACTAAACCCTCCCATAACAGACCAGTTATCATTTAAAACGCCTTGATATGACCCGTTAAAATAGAGATTGTTATTATTTAGCTTAAAATAAAGACCATCTTCATTATTAATATCTTCTTGAATCAATTCAAAATTTGTTGCGTCAAAAGCACCGTAGAGTTTTATTAAACCAGTATTGGTTTTTTTTCTAAAAACAGCCTCTCCAGATGCTGTTTCAAAAGGTTCTATCCAATCATTTCTATTAGTAAAAATGGAATTGTAAGGTGCTAAATTTATGTAGGATGCATTTACACTCACAGAGCTTTTCTCCCATTTTTGCGTATTTCCTAAAGTAGCACCAACACTCATAATACCGATATCTGTTTTTTCCTGATCTGGTTCATCAATCGTATTAAGTAACAAAACACTTGAAAGGGCTTGCCCAAATTCAGCGGAATAGCCTCCAGTAGAAAACGTTATCCCATCAAATAGAAATGGAGAATAACGCCCTCTGGTAGGTGCATTATTGGTGGTTGGAGAATAAGGTGTAAATACACGGATTCCATCTATAAAAATTTGGGTTTCATTAGCGTCTCCTCCTCTTACAAACAAACGACCATCTTCGGCTACTGTAGTTGTTCCTGGCAAGGTTTGCAACGCTCCTACAAAATCGCCTAATGCACTTGCAGTTGTTACAACATCTAAAGGTTTTAAAACATTTACCTTACTATTATCTCCTGCTTGAAATGTTCCTGCTGATAACACAACAGCATCTAAAGTATTAACGTCTTCACGAAGTTTAATCTTTAAATCAGTCATAAAAGTCACATCTCCTGCCATTGTAAAAGTTTCATACGACAGAAAAGAAACTAGTAGTATTTGACTTCCCGTTTCATCAGTTTTAAAGGAAAATTGGCCATTTTCATCAGTTGTCCCTCCATCGTAAGTGCCTTCCAAATAAACATTAGCTCCTATAATTAACTCATTTTTGGTGTTGGTAACAGTTCCTGAGATTACGGTTTGAGCACCTATCCAACTAGAGGTTAAAACAAAGATAATTAGTAATTGATTTTTCATTTCTTAGATTTTTGTCTGTTCAATTTTTGATGAAGCAAATGTGCAACAGAAGTTTTAAGACAAAAATTTCAAATGACTGAACTGTAAAATATTTATGATGAATTGCATTTTTTAAACAAAAAAAATCCCGAGCCTTGGCCTGGGATTTGTATATCTTAAATAAAGTAGACTACCCTTCTGGGTGCATAAATCGTTGTTTAGCTAAAAGTTCTTCTTCTGTTTCAACAACATCCTCATCTGGTACACAACAATCTACAGGACAAACAGCGGCACATTGGGGTTCGTCATGAAAACCCTTACATTCCGTACATTTATCTGGTACAATATAATAAAGCTCGTCACTTATTGGTTCTTGGGCTTCTTCTGCATCTACTTCGTTTCCATTTGTTAAGACAACTGTTCCTTCTAAACTAGTTCCATCTTTATAGCGCCAATCATCGGCACCTTCATATATTGCAGTATTTGGGCACTCTGGTTCACAAGCACCACAATTTATACATTCGTCTGTTATAATAATTGCCATAGCGTATTTTTCTTTCTAACTTTGCAGTCGCAAAAATAAAGCCAAAACCATTCATAACCAAATTACGGATGCAATTACAAGAAAGAATTGATGCTTTTATAAAATTAGGAGATTTTTTACGGCAATTCTCTAATGAAGTCATCCAAAAAAATGATAAAGTTGAACATAATGACATCTTCTTCAATGGCTTTAAACATCAACTAAAAATAGCCGAAGAACACAATGGATGGTTTACCCAAGAGAATATTCAATTCGCTTTAAAATCTTGGGCAGATACTTTGAATAAAGAGAACATAGACACTTGGCTCGGAGCTTATAATTTTGCAATTATAGACTCAAAATTAGTAGCCATTATCATGGCTGGCAATATTCCTTTAGTTGGATTTCATGATTATTTATCGGTTTTAATCTCAGGGCATCATGTTTTGGTTAAGCAATCTTCAAACGACAAACACGTACTGCCATATTTATCAAAATATCTAGAGCATGTAGAACCTCAGTTTAAAGGAAAAATAAAGTTTACTGCTGAAAAAGTTGAAAACTTCGATGCAGTCATTGCAACAGGCAGTAATAATACAGCTCGCTATTTTGAATATTATTTTAAAGGAAAGCCTTCTATAATAAGAAAGAGCAGAAACTCTGTAGCTGTTCTCACTGGAAATGAAACTCATAAAGATTTAAAAAACCTTTCGGAAGATATTTTTAGATATTACGGTTTAGGCTGCAGAAATGTTTCCAAACTTTTTGTTCCAAAAGATTATAAATTCGATGCCTTTTTTGAAGCCATGTATCACTGGCATCCTATTATTGAAAAAGCGAAGTACGCCAATAATTATGACTATAATAAAGCGGTATACTTAATGAGTGAATTTGATATGCTTGAAAATGGATTCTTTATGATTAAAGAAGACGAAAGTTATTCATCACCAATTGCTACCGTTTTTTATGAACACTACGATAATTTGGATGAATTGAAAGAAAAAATTCAAGCTGATAAAGAACAAATTCAGTGTATTGTTTCTAAAGGTTTTATAGAAAGTGAAATCCCATTTGGAAACACGCAAAAACCGCAACTTTGGGATTATGCGGATAGTGTCGATTCTATTAAATTTTTATTATCAATTTGACCAAAAAATTATTGAATTCTTAACAAAAAATACTTAATTAATTAGGAACTTTGCATCTTTAAATTTTACTACAAAATGAAGAAACATAACTTTAGTGCAGGACCATCTATATTACCCCCAGAGGTATTAATAAAAGCTTCTCAAGCTGTTGTCGACTTAGACGATAGCGGCTTATCTCTAATTGAAATTTCTCATAGAAGCAAAGCTTTTGTTGATATAATGGAGAAAGCTAGATCTTTGGCTTTAGAATTACTCGGTTTAGAAGGCAAAGGTTATAAAGCTTTATTTTTGCAAGGTGGTGCAAGCACTCAGTTTTTAATGGTTGCTCTTAATTTATTAGAGAAGAGAGCTGGATATTTAAATTCTGGAGCTTGGGCAGCAAAAGCCATTAAAGAAGCGAAAATTTATGACGACATTTACGAAGTTGGATCTTCAAAGGATGCAAATTATAATTACATTCCTAAGGGTTATGAAATCCCTGAGGATTATGATTATTTTCACTGTACTTCAAACAACACCATTTATGGTACTCAAATAAAATCATTTCCGAATTCACCAGTACCTATGGTGTGTGATATGAGTAGCGATATATTCTCTAGGACTTTAGATTTTTCTCAATTTGGAATTATTTATGCTGGTGCTCAAAAAAATATGGGACCTTCAGGAACTACTCTTGTTGTAGTTAAAGAAGATATCTTAGGAAAAGTATCTCGTAAGATTCCTTCGATGATGGACTACAAAGTACACATAGACAAAGGAAGTATGTTTAATACTCCACCAGTTTTTCCTGTTTACACTTCTATGCTAACTTTAGAATGGTTAAAGAACTTAGGCGGTATTGCTGCCATTGAAAAGGAAAATGAAAAGAAAGCTCGATTAATGTATTCTGAAATTGATTTGAACCCTTTATTTAAAGGATTTTCAGCAAAATCTGATCGCTCAAACATGAACGCTACATTTACATTAGAAAATGAAAATTTAAAAGACACTTTTGAAACCATGCTTAAAGAAGCAGGTATTAGTGGTGTAAATGGTCATCGTAGTGTTGGTGGATATAGAGCTTCTATGTACAATGCTATGCCTATTGACAGCGTAAAAGTATTGGTAGAAGTAATGAGTGAATTAGAAAGTAAAGCATAAATAAACTAAAGGTCATTCCAAGTGAAGTGTAGGAATCTCATAATAAGATTACCACGTCATACTTCTTAGCAATGACAAACAAAAATAAAATGAAAGTATTAGCAAACGATGGAATTTCTCAAAGCGGTATTGATGCTTTAGAAAAAGGAGGTTACGAAGTAATTACAACAACCGTAGCACAAGAACAATTAATAAACTACATCAATGAAAAAGATATTGCAGTTCTTTTGGTAAGAAGTGCAACAACTGTTCGTAAAGATTTAATTGATGCTTGTCCAGGGTTAAAAATCATCGGGCGTGGCGGCGTTGGCATGGATAATATTGATGTTGAGTACGCACGTGAAAAAGGTTTAAGCGTTATTAATACACCGGCTGCATCTTCTCACTCTGTAGCAGAATTAGTGTTTGGTCATTTATATGGTTTAGCGCGTTTTTTACATAGCTCGAATAGAGAAATGCCTTTAGAAGGAGACAGTAATTTTAAAGGTCTAAAGAAAGCTTACGCTAAAGGAACCGAACTAAAAGGGAAAACTTTAGGTGTTTTAGGTTTTGGCCGAATTGGTCAGGCCACAGCAAAAGTGGCTCTTGGTGCTGGTATGAAGGTAGTTGCATTTGATCCATTTTTGGAAAAAGCTAATTTAGAATTAGACTTTTTTGATGGTCAGACATTAAGCTTCGATATTGAAACCATCTCCAAAGAAGAGGTTTTAAAGCAATCAGATTTTATTACCCTTCACGTTCCTGCTCAAAAGGAATATGTTATTGATGAAGCAGAATTTAACATGATGAAAGATGGTGTTATTTTAGCAAATGCTGCACGAGGTGGTGTTGTTAATGAAGTTGCATTAGTGAATGCCATAGAAAGCGGTAAAGTTGCTAGAGCCGCTTTAGATGTTTTTGAAAAAGAGCCAAAACCTGAAATTCAATTACTAATGAATGCTTCATTATCGTTAACACCTCATACTGGAGCTGCAACTAATGAAGCACAAGATAGAATTGGTACGGAATTAGCCTCTCAAATTATTAGTATTTTGGGATAAAAAATTAAAATGTGACTTTTTAGTTATAATTGAGTCCTAACTATTGACGTTAGGACTTTTTTTGTACCTTATTTACCCCTTTATTTAACCTCTTTAAAATTAAAAACAATTATGTCAGGAATTTTAGATTTATTAAACAGCGACTTAGGAAAAACCATAATAAGTGGTGTTGCGGGTCAAACCAAACAGCCTCAAAATAAAACACAAGATGTTTTAACCATGGCATTGCCAGTATTAATGCAAGCCATGAAACGAAATGCTTCAACACCTCAAGGTGCAGAAGGTTTACTAGGAGCACTTAATAGCAAACACGATGGAAGTATTTTAGATAATCTAGGTGGTTTATTTAGTGGCGGTGTCGACTCAAATGTATTGGATGATGGTGGAAAAATTTTAGGGCATGTCCTTGGAAATAAACAGCAAAACGTTCAAAATACCTTAGGTGCTAAAGCTGGAATGGATGCAGGTTCTGTGGCTCAAATACTTAAAGTTGCTGCTCCTATTCTATTGGGTGTTCTTGGAAAACAAACAAGACAACAAAACGTAAGTAGTCCAAGTGGATTAGAAGGCTTGCTAGGAGGCTTATTAAAAGGAAACTCTCCTCAACAAGAGCAAAGCTTTTTAGAATCTATATTAGACGCAGATGGAGACGGAAGTGTAATCGATGATGTGGCTGGTATGGTTTTAGGCGGAAATAAAAAGAAAGGTGGCCTAGGAGGTTTACTTGGCGGATTATTTGGTGGTAAATAACTAGTCAAGTTAATAAACGGTAAAAAAAGCCGAACTTATTGTTCGGCTTTTTTGTTAAATAAACTATATAGGACAACACTGAGGAATGATTTTTTGTAACTTTAGTCAAAAGCATATCTATCCCGCATTAAAATCAAGTTTTAACTCATTCTAAATTTTAAATGAAGTATGCTTAAGATAATATCGAGACGTAATAAAAATTTTAGACTATGAAAAACTTATACTACCTAGCGCTTATTGTTGGTATATTCATGTTTAATTGTAATAGCCCAAAAACAACCGTAAATAAAAAAGAAGAACACCCTAACCGTATTAAGCAAAATGACACAGTTACTATCGCTAACGAAGAGTTAGAGTATGAGATTATTATTATTGAGCCTGGATTTAACTTCTGGTTGCAAAGTAGCGCAAGACCCAGAGGGTACTATTCGCAACAGTTTTTGGAAAATAGAAATCAATTGTTAGTCATAGAATGGAACCAACGTGTACTTCAACCTCAAAGATTTAATCCTAATCTTTATGAACTTCAAATTGATTATCAACAAAATATAGATTACGGTTACGAAGTTAATTACCTGCTTTATAACTATTTTATATATTTTCAGCTAACCTATAATCAAAGATTAGGGCCTTTTCTTCCCAGAATTTAAATCAATTTTAGTTATTTTTGCTTTCAAAATTGAAAAGTGAACAAACTGAAGGAACGTTGGGGTATTGATAACAATTGGCAAATTGTAGTTATTCTAGTTGTTTTTGCCGTTACAGGCTCTACCGCTTCATATATTGGTAAGCCTATTTTAAATTTTATCAATATTTCTTCAGAAACACTTGGTAGTATTAGCTATTGGGTCATTAGAATTCTATTACTATTTATTGTTTATCAATTTCTTCTCGTGTTTTTTGGCTGGATATTTGGGCAATACAAGTTTTTTTGGAATTTCGAAAAGAAAATGCTCCGAAGAATTGGCTTTAAACGATTTCTAGATTAATGCAAGTACTTAGACAACATATCGCTTTTAAGTTTTTAGCCCTTATAATAGTATTAGCTTTATTTGCTCCATCTGTCGATAAGTTTGTACATACCTTCTCACACCATGAACATAAAGTATGTAATGGTGATGAAACAACACATTTTCACGAAGTAGATTTAGACTGTGAATTCTATAAATTTCAGCTAAACAAAAATTTTACCATTTCGAAAGGCAATACAGACTTTTTAGTCCTTCAAGAAGAATATAAAGAAATAGTATCTCAATATTTATTTCTAAGTGATTACCAACGTTTACATTTTTCGCTCCGTGGCCCTCCTCAAGTTAATTTAATATAGAATTAAATGTTAGATATAATCTAACAACTTTTAAATTAAATTAATAAAATCCCATTATGAAATCATTAATTAATGTATTGCTATTATTGGCAGTACTTCCATTATTTTCACAAAATTTTTTACAAGGAGAAATTAAAAATAAAGAAACTAATCAACCCATTTTTGGTGCTCATGTATATTTTCCCGAATTAGAGCTTGGAGGGGCTACAGATGAATTAGGTACGTTCAACTTCAGTGGTTTACCAGAAGGCAACTATAAAATGATTGTATCGGTTCTTGGTTTTGAAACAAAATCCTTATCATTTCAAATTCCTTATTCTGATGCTATTAGTATTGAATTATCACCTTCAGCAATTGAAATTGAAGGTGTTATCATTTCAACACCTTTTCATAAATTACAGAGTGAAAACGTGATGAAAGTCGAACAGGAATCTATTGCTAACTTAAATTCTCAAGGTGCAATAAATTTAGCCGATGGTATTACAAATTTTGCCGGAGTAGAAAGTGTTACAACAGGCTTAGGTATAGGTAAACCTGTAATCCGAGGTTTAAGTAGCAATCGTGTTTTAGTTTATACACAAGGTGTTCGTTTAGAAAACCAGCAATATGGTGACGAACATGGCCTAGGTTTAAGTTCTAACGGTCTTGAAAGTGTAGAGGTCATAAAAGGCCCAGCTTCTCTGTTGTATGGAAGCGATGCTCTTGGCGGTGTGTTATATCTAAATCCAGAGAAATTTGCTAATAAAAACACAGCAACTGCAGATGCATCATTCAATTATTTTACAAACACGAAAGGTTATAATAGCAATATTGGCGTTCAAAAATCTACTGAAAACTTTAAATTTTTGTTTAGAGGAAGTACCAGCGAGCACTCCGATTATAATACAGACAGCTACCGAGTAACCAATACAAGATTTAGAGAACAGGACATAAAAGTAGGCTTAGGCTATCAAATCACCAATTTTAAAACTGAATTACGTTATAACCTTAATCTATCAAAACTTGGGATTCCAGAAGAACTAGGCGAGCAATCTACCAATAAAGCTCCTCTACTTCCCTATCAAGACATTACCAATCATATTTTAAGTTCAAAATCTACTGTGTTCTTCAAAGATTCGAAATTGGATATTAATATAGGTTTAATTTATAATGATAGGAAAGAATTTGAAGACCACCATCACCATGATGAAGAAGACCATGATGATGATGATGATGATGATATGCATGACGAAGATGAAGAGCATGACGAAGAACACGATGATGACGAAGTTCTAGAAGCAGCGCTACATATGAAACTAAAAACATTGAATTATGATGTAAAATATCATCTTCCTGAATTAGGGAAATTTGAAACCATTTTAGGTGTCCAAGGTATGACGCAATCCAACACTAACTATGGGGAAGAGCAGCTCATTCCAGATGCAGTAACTAATGACATTGGAATCTTAGCAACGTCACATATTCATTTTGAAAACGCCGACATTCAGTTAGGTGCAAGATTTGACAATCGTAGCATAGATATAGCATCTGGACTTAACAGAAGTTTTAACAGCTTTAATGGAGCCTTAGGGGTAAAGACTAACCTTGGTAATAATATTATTGCACGAGTAAATCTTGCTTCTGGATTTCGTGGCCCAAATTTAGCTGAGTTAGCTTCAGATGGCTCACACGAAGGAACCAATCGTTATGAGATTGGTAATGCCGATTTAAAAAGTGAACAAAACTTCCAAACAGATGTTGCTCTTGAATACAAAAACGAGCATATCGAAATTTTTGCGAACGGATTTTATAACATCATCAACAATTATATTTATTTAAGTCCTAACGGCGAATTTATAGACGAAGACCCTGTTTTTCTTTATTTGCAAGACGATGCTAAACTGTATGGTGGAGAATTTGGATTTCATTTACACCCCCATCCTCTGGATTGGTTGCATCTAGAATCTAGTTTTGAGACAGTGACTGGCAAACAAGATAACCATGATTATTTACCTTTAATTCCAGCAAACTCATTGACCAATACTTTAAGAGCTGAGTTTAACACCAATTGGTTTAAGAAAGGCTATGCGTTTGTTAGATTACGTTCCACATTTAACCAAGATAATGTAAGTGCTTTTGAAACCCCAACCGACAGCTTCAATCTTTTAAGCATTGGTTTTGGTGGAAGTATATCCTTATTTAAAAACGAATTGAATATGTATGTTTCAGCTACTAACTTAACGAATGAGACTTATATTAATCATTTGTCACGACTAAAACCGGATGGTATATTTAATATGGGTAGAAATATAAGTATAGGGATTACTTATAATTTATAAGAAGAAAAAGGTTGTCTAAAAAGTTAACCATAAAGCACTAAGAAAAGTACTTCTTAGGCAACCTTATTTTTTTTACCACTGAAAACATAAGTATAAAGCCACATTAAGGTAAAGGTTGGAATAACATCTAAACCAGGCATCACTTCTTCAATAAAAGAAATAACACCTGCTATATTACCGGGCTTTCCTTTATATAATTTAGTCATTATCCATCCTGAAAGCGGCGCCCAAACAATATCTGAAAATTCACCAATTCCAGGAATAATAAAAGAGATATAGCCTATGGTATCAAAAAGTAACCCTAAGGCTAATATTTTATATTTATTCATTTAAACTTTTGATGAAATAAGAACAAGAAATGTGCCAATATTACTTCCCTATTAATTTTAAAAATTCGTTTCTGGTTTCAATTTTTTCAAACTGTCCTCGAAAACCAGAAGTGGTTGTGATGGAATTTTGTTTTTGAACACCGCGCATCATCATACACATATGAGACGCTTCAATAACTACTGCTACACCTTGTGGTTTAAGTGTATTATTTATACAATCCAAAATTTGCTCAGTCAATCGTTCTTGCACTTGTAAACGTCTTGCAAAAACATCTACAATTCTAGGGAGCTTGCTCAACCCAACTATATATCCATTAGGAATGTATGCGATATGTACTTTTCCAAAAAATGGTAAAATATGATGTTCACAAAGTGAATATAATTCTATGTCTTTAACAATTACCATTTCATTATAAGACTCTTTAAACATAGCACCCGTTAAAATTTCAACTGGATCTTGATCATAACCTTGGGTTAAAAACTGCATAGCTTTGGCAGCACGTTCTGGGGTTTTTATTAAACCGTCACGGCTAGTATCTTCACCTAAATCTTCAATAATATTTTTATAGCGTTCCTTAATATCCTTTGTTACTTCAATATTGTATTCTTCCAAATTCTTATATGGCATAACGTATTTAATTTCTTCCTTTTGAATAAATATAAAGTTAAAAGTCGACTTTCCAATAAAAAGGTTTCTTAATTGTAGGTCACAACAGAAAATAGTAAATTCACCATCAATATTTTCATGACATGATTGAAGCAAAAAACATACATAAATATTTTGATGATTTACAAGTACTTAAAGGCGTAGATATACACGTAAAAAAAGGCGAAGTCGTTTCAATTGTAGGAGCTTCAGGTGCAGGAAAAACTACACTATTGCAGATACTAGGCACTTTAGATAAAGCTTCAAAAAAAGAAGATTATAGCTTAATCATAAATAAGACAGAAATAAAATCGTTAAATGATAAGGCTCTTGCCAAATTTAGGAATGAGCACATCGGTTTTATATTTCAATTTCACCAATTACTACCAGAATTTACCGCATTAGAAAATGTTTGCTTACCTGCTTTCATAAAAGGCACAAAAAAAAATGAAGCTGAAAAACGTGCTAAGGAGCTTTTAGATTTTCTGGGGTTATCTCATCGCCACGAACATAAACCCAATGAATTATCTGGTGGGGAACAACAGCGGGTGGCAGTAGCTAGAGCACTAATAAATAATCCAGATTTAATTTTTGCAGATGAACCTTCTGGCAATTTAGATAGTGCATCAGCCGAAAATCTTCACAGCTTGTTTTTTAAGCTCCGAGATGAATTTGGGCAAACTTTTGTGATTGTTACCCACAATGAAGATTTAGCAAATATGGCTGATAGAAAATTGGTGATGGTAGATGGAAAAATAGTAAACGAGTAATTTTTTTATTTTGAATCAAAAAGATCTCAAAGAATTTCTCGATCTCAAGGTTTCACAGTATAACAATCCTAAATTTATTGAAAGTGACCCCATTCAAATCCCGCATACATTTACTAAAAAAGAGGACATTGAAATTTCTGGGTTTTTAACTGCCACTATTTCTTGGGGGAATCGCAAAAGTATTATTAATAATGCAAATCGACTTATGCTCCTGCTTGATAATGCTCCATATGATTTTGTATTAAATCACAAGGAAACCGATTTAGAAAAACTAAAATCTTTTGTTCATCGAACTTTTAATGGTGATGATTGTATTCAGTTTATTAAGTGTTTGAGAAATATTTATGAAAATCATAATGGTCTTGAAGCTGTATTTTCAAAATTTGTAGAAAAAGATTCACTTCAAAAATCTATTTCAGAATTCAAACGAATTTTCTTTGAAATTGAACATGTTACTAGAACTCAAAAACATGTTAGCGACCCACTAAAAAATTCAGCAGCCAAAAGGTTGAATATGATGCTGAGATGGTTTATACGAAATGACAATGCGGGTGTTGACTTTGGAATTTGGAAGAGCATATCCCCTTCCCAGTTATCATGCCCATTGGATGTACATTCAGGTAATGTTGCCAGAAAACTAGGATTACTAAAAAGAAAACAGAATGATGCGAAAGCTCTTAAAGAACTGGATATTAATCTTAGAAATCTAGACCCTTTGGACCCTGTTAAATACGACTATGCGCTATTTGGCCTTGGCGTTTTTGAAGGGTTTTAAGTTTGTTTTCTTTATATTTAAACAATCAATCGTAATAAGCACTTTATGAAATATTATTTAGTTTTTATATTTTCTTTTGTTACCTTCATTATCACTTCTCAAAATTTAATGATTCCTTTAGACACTATGGTTGTTACTAATCATAATACAATCATTAAGGGAGTTAGTATTTCATATTCAGCAACTACAGGAACACAACCTGTCTGGGATAAAAAAGGAGTGCCAATTGCCACTTTATTTTACACATATTACGAGCGTAATAATGTTAAAGATAGAGCCAATAGACCATTGATTATTTCTTTCAATGGAGGTCCAGGTTCGGCATCTGTCTGGATGCATATAGCTTATACAGGTCCAAGAATTTTAAAGATAGATGAAGAAGGTTATCCTGTACAACCATATGGTATAAAAAATAATCCAAATTCAATTCTTGATGTTGCAGATATTGTCTACGTTAATCCTGTGAATACGGGTTACTCAAGGATGGTTAAAGATAAAGAGGGTAAACTCCCAGAAAGAGAAACCTTTTTTGGTATTAATGCAGATATTAAATATTTAGCTGAATGGATTAACACTTTTGTTTCTAGAAAAAACAGATGGGAATCGCCTAAATATATCATTGGAGAAAGTTATGGCGGGACACGTGTTATGGGCTTAGCCAATGAATTACAGAACAAACAATGGATGTACTTAAACGGAGTGATTTTGGTATCTCCAGCCGATTATAAATTATATAACACAGGTCAAACTGTTTACTCTTCATTAAACTTACCTTACTATACGGCAGCAGCATGGTATCAAAAAGCGCTTCCTTCTGCTTTGCAAAAAAAGGATTTATTAGAAGTTTTGCCTGAAGTTGAGAATTATGCAATCAACACCTTCATGCCTGCTCTAGCCAAAGGAGGCTTTATTGCTGAAAGTGAAAAACAAAAAATAGCTAAAAAAGTGTCTTACTATTCTGGATTAAGTGAAAAAGCTATTCTTCAGAATAATTTAGACATTCCTACAAGTTTTTTCTGGAAAGAGTTACTTAGGGATAAGTCTGGCCATATAATTGGCCGATTAGATTCTAGATATTTAGGAATTGATAAAAGAGAATCTGGTAATAATCCCGACTATTCAGCAGAATTAACTTCATGGTATCATTCTTTTACACCAGCTATTAATTACTATATAAGAATGCATCTAAATTTTAAGACAGATGTAAAGTATAATGTTTTGGTTAGTCAAGAGCCTTGGGATAGAAGAAACGATAACACACGTGAAGGCTTGCGGCAAGCCATGGCACAAAACCCTTATTTAAAAGTATTAATTCAATCTGGATACTATGACGGTGCTACTACATATTTTGCAGCTAAATATACCATGTGGCAAATTGACCCCAGTGGTAAAATGAAAGATCGTTTTACTTTTAAAGGCTATAGAAGTGGTCATATGATGTACTTAAGGAACGAAGATTTAATTTCTGCCAATGAAGATTTAAGAACTTTTATTAATGAATCTTTAAGCAAGGGAAAATCTGCTAAATACTAAAAAAGCCACTCTTGTTTAAAAACAAGTGTGGCTTTTATCTGTTTTATAAAATTTCAGTTACCCTCTTAACCAAGCTTCACGTAAGGCTTTTTGAGAATCTGTAGCATCTGCCTTTTCCATGATACCTTTTCCATTGGTATACGTTTTTGTTGTTGTCGTTTTTATTAGAACTTCTTCTCCATCCCGTTCTAAAACAACTTCTACCTCTTTACCTGGTTGCCATAAAAAAACTTGTTGAAGTAATTCGTTGGCATTTGCTAGAGTTAAATCTGATCCGTCTATTTTTTTTATCACATCATTCGGTTTTACACCTTGTTCTGCCCAAAAACTATTTTCTAAAACCTTTTCGGTAAAAAAGATTGTTCCTTTTTGTCCATCACCACTAATAATAGGCGCGCCATCCATTAGAATATAGTTTGTTTCTACTTTTCCTTCTCCAATTTCTAATCCAACTTTATTAAAGAAATCATTATAATTAATTGGTATATCTCCTATGACATGGTTATCAAAAAAATCTCTTAAGGAAGGATAAGTCATCTCTACAATTTCATCAATTAACTTATCGTCTTCAAACGGCTTGTTCTTTCCATATTTATTAGAAAGTTCTTTCATAAGAGATAAAATCCCTCTATTTCCATCACTAGATTCGCGCATTAAAATATCAACACACATTCCTATTAAAGCCCCTTTTTGATAGACATTTAAGTATTGATCTTTATAAGGTTGCTTAAGAACATTTTCACTCATTATGGTAAAACTCATGGCATCGTTCATTTTTGCGGCTGCCTGAATTTTGCCCATTATCTTATTATAAAATTCAGATTCTTCAACAAGTCCTTGATTAACTTGAAACAAGGTTGCGAAATACTCGGTAACACCTTCGTACATCCATAAATGCTTTGAAAACGTAGGATTGTTATAATCAAAATAATGTACATCTTCAGAATGGACACTTAATGGTGTTACGATGTGAAAAAATTCATGTGATACAATGTCAATCATACTTTGAGCCATAGCGTCTGCTGGAGCCGCTTCAGGCATAACTACTACAGTAGATGTATGATGCTCTAAGGCACCAAACCCTTTAGGAGAATCTTCTTTACCTTCAGATAAATACACATAAATATCATATCGTGGCGTACTATCTATATCTCCCATATATGTCTTTTGGGCTTGCATCATTTTAAAGAAAGTTTCCTTTAAAGATTTAGCTGAATGCACGTTATTAGGCGAATAAACGCTTAATACTATTTTTATGTTGCCAACTTGAAATTCTTCAACATCAAGGTTACCAAACATCATAGGATTATCGGTAATTTCAAAATACCTATTAGCAAAATATGAAGTTGTTATTGTTTTTCCATCTTCACTTACTTTTGAAGAAACATTTTGTAATGCCGAAGTACGTATATAATCAGCAGAACCAGTTACATCTAATTTGTACTGATTGTTTTTTAACGAGTCGAAATAACCTATGAATCCATGTAAATTTAATACATAGTTCTCTGGTTCTATATTAGTTCCTCCTGGAGAAAAAGGTACATCTTTACCAATACCTCCATTTATTTCAATATCGTAAGTATCATTTACTAGGTAGGTGATTTTGTCCAGCTTTTTAGCATTATTTATAGTCCAAGAATTATCATCAATCTTGGTTGCTGGCATTTCATTACCCTCGTAATCAAAAGCCTTAAAATCATCTATATACCTTCCAAAACTGCTCACAGCATAAGTTCCTTGTATTACTTTTGGCAATCTGTAAGTCACTGTTTCTGTAGTAAATCGCCCTGGATTAATTTCAACAGGAGCCTTATCATCTGAAACCTTATCTAAATGGATAGCGCTTTCAATAGGATTGCTGATTGCTAAATCGTTGGCTGAATTTTTTGTAGAACTACAACTGGTAAGTAAAGCACCTATTAAAAAGGCACCAAATATTCTAGTATTCATAAAGTGTATTTAATATTTTCTAAGCTGACGCCAAAAATAAGATTATGTAACACCTTATTTTCATAAGGTTATGTTAAATTCGCAGCATGCCTAAGCCTCTTGTAAGTATATTAACACCATTTAAGGATACAGAACTGTTTTTGGAAGAATGCCTTAATTCGATTATTAACCAAACTTATACTAATTGGGAATTATTGATTGTAGATGATAATTCTTCAGATGGAAGTTACAATCTAGTTGAAAATTTTGCTAAGCAAGACCAAAGAATTAAACTTCTAATTAACAATGGAAAAGGCATTATTGATGCCTTAAGACTAGCATTTAAAAATTCTAACGGGAGCTTGATAACAAGAATGGATAGTGATGACATAATGCACCCAAAAAAACTAGATGTTCTAGTTAACAATCTGTCTAAATATGGCAAGCAGCATATTGCGGTGGGACAAGTGCGTTATTTTTCTAAAGCAGGTATTGGTGACGGATATAAAAGCTATGAGACATGGCTTAATAAATTAACAGAAACAGGGCATAACTATTCTGAAGTTTACAAAGAATGTGTTATACCATCACCATGCTGGATGATTCATCGCGAAGATTTAGTTGCCAGTGATGCGTTTAATCCAAACATATACCCCGAAGATTACGATTTAACATTTCGCTTTTATAAACATAAATACAAATGTATTCCTTGTAATAAGGTTATTCATTTTTGGCGTGATTACCCAACAAGATCATCCAGAACAGATTCTAACTATGCCGAAAATCATTTCATTAATTTGAAGATTAATAATTTCATTGCTATTGATTATAATGAAAATAAAACGCTTGTAATATGGGGGGCTGGAAAAAAGGGAAAAATAACTGCTAAGACTTTGGTAGAAAAAAACATAACCTTTCGTTGGATCTGTGATAATCCCAATAAAATAGGTCGAGATATTTATGGGGTAACACTTGAACCATTTAGTAAACTCAAAACCATTAAAAATGCCCAGAGTATAATTACTGTTGCTAATAAAAAGGCACAAAAAAGTATCATAAACTATATGAATATTTTACATTTAAAACCCACGGTAGATTATATTTTCTTTTGTTAATTACTTCGTTTTCATTTTAATGTTTTATTAAAAAAATGAAAAAAATTATGTAGGTTTGAACAATCTAATTATACCATGCAGTTTAAACACCCCGAACTTCTTTACACTCTTTTTTTACTGCTCATCCCAATTATTGTTCATCTTTTTCAACTTAGAAAATTTAAAAAAGTTACATTCACAAATGTTGCCTTTTTAAAAGAGGCTACTTTACAAACCAGAAAAAGTTCCCAAATAAAAAAATGGTTGATTTTATTCACACGATTATTGCTTTTTGCTGCCATAATTTTAGCCTTTGCGCAGCCTTTTACTTCAAAATCTGAAACATTAAATCAGAAAATTGAAACGGTAATTTACTTAGACAATTCCTTTAGTATGCAAGCAAAGGGTAACAAAGGAGAACTTTTTAAGCGTGCTATTCAAGACATTATTGTTAGTGTTCCTGAAGACGAAGATATGTCAATTGTTACTAATGATAAGGTATTTAAACAAACGACCATAAAAGCAATAAAAAACGAGTTACTTCAATTAAATTATAGTGCAAACGAGTTATCGGCGCGATCAGCTTTATTAAAATGCAAAACCCTACTCAGCAAGAATCAAACCATTAAAAATAACATTGTATTTATATCTGATTTTCAGGAAGATGAATTCGATTTCATAGAAGTAAATGACTCATTAAATAATTTACATTTAGTGAAACTTGAACCAGTTAACACTAATAATATTTCTATTGATAGTGCATACATATCGACTTCTTCAGCTGCTGCAATAGAACTAACAGTAACATTAAGAAACAATGGCGCTTATCAAGACAATATTCCTATTTCTTTATTCAACAATAACAATTTAATAGCCAAAACTAGCATCTCCGTAGACAAAACTGGAAGCGCGACTTTTTCCTTACCAATTAATACTGTTATACTTGGAAAAATTACAATAGATGATGCTAATTTGACCTTTGACGATAAACTTTTTTTTAACATCAACAAACCAGAAAAAACAAATGTTCTTGCAATAAATCAAGCGGACGATATGTTCTTAAAACGCATATTTACAGATAATGATTTCAAATATGCTTCAGCCAATATAAATAACTTAAGCTATAACGATATAAGCAATCAAAGTTTAATTATCTTAAATGAATTAGATAATATCCCAAGTGCTTTAGCTTCGGCTTTAAAATCCTTTACAAATGACGGTGGTGTGATAGTAGTAGTTCCTTCTTCTAATATTTCGCAGCAATCATACAACACTTTGTTGTCTAATTATAATATGGTTATAAATGACTATCTAAATATAGAAAAGCGCATTACAACTATAAATTATTCTCATCCTTTATACAGTAATGGCGTATTCGAAAAACAGGTGAGTAATTTTCAATACCCAAAAGTAAATAATCATTTCGCCCTAGTTTCAAATAATTCTTCATCTATTTTGCAATACGAAAATGGAGCTCCTTTTTTAAGTCAAAATTCAAATGCTTTTGTTTTTTCAGCGCCACTTAATGAAGAGAACTCAAATTTTAAAAGCTCTCCTTTAATTGTCCCTACTCTTTTCAACGTTGGAAAATTTAGTCTTAAAAAGCCACAATTGTATTTCTCTATTGGCAATACTAATAGTTTTGATGTTATAACAGATTTGCAACAAGATGAAATATTAACTTTGGTAAATAATGACATTAACCTTCTACCATTACAACAACAGTTTAGTAATAAGATAGTAGTTAAAACTTCTGAAACACCAGACGTTTCTGGCATTTATTCAGTTAACAATAAAGATAATTCTATAATGCATGTAAGTTATAATTATAAGAGGCATGAGAGCAGATTAGTTTATCGAGACTTATCCCAAATTGAAAATATTTCAATTGATAATTCTATCACAGATGTATTCAACACAATAAAAAGTGATACAAAAATTAATGCCTTGTGGAAATGGTTTGTTATTTTTGCGCTAGCGTTATTGATTATTGAAATGCTCATCTTAAAATATTTTAAATGAACATACTTATAAAATCTGCTACCATAATAGATTCAAGTAGTGAGTTTCATAATACAACACAAGACTTATTAATTGAAAATGGTACGATTACTCAAATTGGCAATAATCTCAACAATCCCAGGAATTATAAAGAATTACGTTTAGAGAATCTGCATGTTTCACAAGGATGGTTTGATAGCTCTGTGTGTTTTGGTGAACCGGGCTATGAAGAACGTGAAACTATTGAAAATGGTCTGAAAGCAGCTGCCAAGTCTGGTTTTACAACGGTTGCCATGAATGCCAACACCAATCCAGTTATTGACACCAATGCAGATGTGGCTTTTGTAAATTCTAAAGCCGCAAAAAATGCAGTTAATTTGCTTCCTATTGGTGCACTTACAAAAACAAGCTCTGGAACAGACTTAGCTGAGCTATATGACATGTCGAATGCTGGGGCAGTAGCATTTTATGATTATAAAAAACCCATTACAAATCCTAATCTCATGAAAATTGCCTTGCAATACGCAAGTAGTTTTAGAGGATTGGTTTGTTCCTTTCCTCAAGAAAATAAAATTTCTGGAAAAGGCGTTGTTAATGAGCATATTACTAGCACCAAACTTGGGCTAAAAGGAAACCCAGCTTTAGCTGAAGAGTTGCAAGTTACAAGGGATTTATTTTTATTGGAATATACTGGTGGTAAATTACATATTCCTACTATATCTACAGCAAAATCAGTTGAATTAATAAGAGAAGCTAAAAAGAAAAAGCTTGACGTGAGCTGTAGTGTTGCCATTCATAATCTGTACTTCACTGATGATGTCCTCGCAGATTTCAATACAAATTATAAAGTACTACCACCTTTAAGAACAAAGGAGGATACTGATGCATTAGTTGCAGGCCTAAAAGATGGCACTATCGATATAGTTACTAGTGACCATAATCCTATTGATATTGAATTCAAAAAAATAGAATTTGATCATGCCGATTATGGTAGTATAGGTTTAGAAAGTGCATTTGGTGCTTTGCAAAATATTTTTACAACAAAAAAGACCATTGATTTACTAACTAAAGGAAAATCCCGATTTGGAGTTGAAAACACATCGATTAATATAGGAAACAAGGCTGATATATCACTTTTCAATCCTGAAACTAAATATACCTTTACAAGAGAAAATATACAGTCGAGATCTAAAAATGCCATATTTGAAGGGGTTACTTTAAAAGGTAAGGTCTATGGTATTATTTCAAATAATAAAGTTATAATAAACTAAGCATTATGACAAACCAAGATATAGCTGAAGGCAAAGGTCTAGCTATTGTAAGTTATCTGGCAATTATAGGAATTATTATTGCCTATTTTATGAATAACGATAAGAAAAATCCCTTTACTAGTTTTCACATAAGGCAATCTATTGGGTTATGGCTTATGTTTCATTTATTAGGTTTTGTTGCAAGCGCTTTTGATAGTTGGAGTGTAAGTTCTGGCTTCTACATCTTTTTTAGCGTACTTTTCATATACGGTTTAATAGGTGCTATTGGAGGCAAAGTCCAAACTGTTCCTTTGCTAGGTGAACAATTCCAAAAATGGTTTTCTGGAATAGGTAGATAACTTGTATGCATAGTAATAATCTTTCCTTATATCATATAAATAGAGCGTCAAGCCTTTCTGAAAACGCACCACTTTTAATCATGCTTCATGGTTATGGTAGTGATGAAAATGATTTATTCTCCTTTGCTAGTGAATTACCAGAAGAACTATTTATTATTTCAGCTAGAGCACCATACCCGATGCAACCTTATGGGAATGCTTGGTATGCAATAAACTTTGATGCTGAACAGCGCAAATGGAACGATAACAAACAAGCCAAAATGTCTTGCGATTTAATATCAACGTTTATAGATGAAGTTACGGCCAATTATCCGGTAAACAAAGATAATGTCACTTTGTTGGGTTTTAGTCAAGGAAGTATCTTAAGTTATGCTGTAGCACTCTCTTATCCTAATAAAGTTAAAAATATTGTGGCTCTTAGCGGTTATGTAAACCACGATATATTACCTAAAAATAAAAGTAAAGAAGACTACCAGCATTTAGATTTTTATTGTTCTCATGGTAGTGTTGACCAAGTAATTCCAGTGGATTGGGCAAGACAAACGCCAAACTTTCTTAAAAGCTTAAATATTAAGCATCACTATTCTGAATTTCCCGTAGGCCACGGTGTAGCACCCCAAAATTTTTACGAATTCAAAGATTGGCTTAGCAAAAGAATATAGCAGAATTCCCTTTTAATATCACAATAAATCAGTCCTCAAGATATTCTCTATTTCTTTTTATCGAAAAAGATTGCAACTGATAGATTAAATTTTATTTTGTTTAATTTTTTACTATATTTGTTAAACAAAATAAACAAACTAATCATGAACTCCAACAAAGCGCTATACAAGCATATAGACCCTACAGGAACAATAATAAGTATTTTATTGATTTTTCTATGGTTTATTAGTCTATATTTTCTGTTAGATTGGAACATTAGCTATACCATGCCTTTGGTTTACATAGCTATTTTATGGCAAACTCATCTATATACTGGACTTTTTATTACAGCGCATGATGCGATGCATGGAAGTGTTTCGAAAAACAAAACAATTAATGCGTTTATAGGTTGGATTACATCATTATTATTCGCTTTTAACTTTTATGACAGACTTCTAAAAAAACATCATGAACACCATAGGTTTGTTGCTACAGAAGAGGACCCAGACTATCATGAATCTGGTAATTTATCGTTATGGTATTGGGAATTCATAAAAAAATATGTCACGGTAAAGCAACTAATCCTTATGACTTTAAGCTTACAACTATTACGATTAATATTCCCTTTAGAAAATTTAATACTGTTTTGGATTTTACCAGGAATACTTTCTACTTTTCAGTTATTTTATTTTGGCACCTACATACCTCATAAAGGGGGACACGATAAACATAAGAATAAACACAATTCAGGTTCTCTTAAAAAAAATCACATTCTGGCATTTATAAGTTGCTATTTTTTTGGATATCATTATGAACATCATGACTCACCTGGAACACCTTGGTGGAGATTATGGCAAATTAAGTAATCCAACAACTCTCTTAGTAATTCATGAAAAAAGCAGCTAAAAAAGCTGCTTTTTTTTATTGGTTTATTACTAATCTAAAACCTTCACCATGAATATTAAGTATTTCTACTTTTTCATCTAGTTTAAGATATTTTCGAAGTTTAGCTATATAAACATCCATACTACGAGATGTAAAGTAATTATCATCTCGCCAAATTTTTGTTAATGCAAGTTCGCGCGGCATTAAATCGTTTTCATGAAGCGCAAGTAAACGAAGTAACTCATTCTCTTTTGGCGATAATTTGATTGGATCCCCTCCTTTGAAACGTAAAAAGCGAAGTTTAGAATTCAAATCGAAACCGCCTATTTTGAACTCAAACTGCTTACTATCAGAAATCGTTTCAGTAGCCTTTCTTTGTATGATTGCCTTAATCTTCATGAGTAAGACTTCACTATCAAAAGGCTTATTTAAATAATCATCTGCTCCTACTTTATAACCTTTTAACACATCTTCTTTCATGGCCTTAGCAGTTAAGAACACAATAGGTACATCCGTATTTTTTTCACGTATTTCTTTTGCTAATGTAAATCCATCTTTATATGGCATCATTACATCGAGTATACATAAATCAAAATCATCTTTTTTAAATTTCTCGAAACCTTCCATTCCATTTTTCGCATGAACCACATCGTAATCGTTCATCATTAGATAGTCTTTAAGAACTGTTCCAAAATTTGGATCATCCTCAACTAGTAAAATTTTCTTGTTTATTTCTTCCATTTTTTATGTTATTATTGGAAGCTTTATGGTAAAAGTACTTCCTTTATCTTTTTCACTTTCCACAGACACATAGCCTTGATGGTCATCTACAATTCGTTTTACATAAGCTAATCCTAATCCATGCCCCTTTACGTTATGTATATTTCCAGTATGCTCTCTATAAAATTTTTCGAACACACGCTTAGAAGCAGCTTTACTCATCCCGCTACCGTAATCTTTTATCTTTAATAAAATATTAGTTCCAATATTTTCTGTTGACACCTCTATTTTAGGCGCATCTGGAGAATATTTTATTGCATTATCTAAAATATTTACTATCACATTTGTAAAGTGAGTTTCATTAGCCAATATTGAAGATTTACTTGCGTTTAAAAACGTTTTTATGTAACCCTGTCTATCTTCAACAATAAGTTCAACATGTGTTATAGCATCAAGGATTAAGTCGTGTAATTTAACTCTATCCTTACTAATATTTAATTCGTTCTTTTCTAGTTTAGATATCCTTAATACATTTTCTACCTGAGCATGCATTCGTTTATTTTCATCTTTTATCATATTAAGATATCGCACTACCTTATCCTTATCATCAATAATTTTTGGATTTTTTATAGCATCCAAAGCCAGATTAATCGTAGCTATAGGCGTTTTAAATTCATGCGTCATATTATTAATAAAGTCGGTTTTAATTTGTGATATTTTTCTTTGCTTTATTAACTGAAACAGCGCACTAGAATATGCTATTACAATAATTGATGTAAAAATAACCGATAATAAAATCATCCCTAATATAGATGATAATATAAATTTACTGTCCTCGGGAAAATTAACAAGCAACTTATAATTACTAATGTTATTTTCATCATAAAACATAGGTACACTAAAAGTTGAAGCTTTGTCGTATTCAAAATCTTCGCTATGTACCTTTGTCGCCAGGTCGTTACCATAAATAGCAAACTCAAAATCTATATCTATATCATTTTCTTTCAATTTTTTTGAAAGTAAGAAATCTATCTCTTCTGTTGAAACCCTCTTATGTACAGGTGTTCTTTTTGAAATAGCTTTAAAATCCCTCTCAAAACTTAATTTTTGAGCTTCATTCAAACTTCCGTTATTTATAATATTTACTATAGGGGCTTTATCTAAGTCCTTCTCAGAAAACTCCACATTATTATAAATTTCGGTGTTAGAACTACCGATGATATTCTTTATATTAATACTATCTAAACCAATGTCAAAGAGCGAGGAAGATAATTTATAGTTCTCTTCTAAAACTCCACTTTTATAAATAAGTGTTTGCTTCGTATCATTATTTTGCTGATAAATAAAAAGTTGAGCTACAGAAACCGAATCTGCTTCCTTCTTTTCATTAACCAATGTTTGGTACTTTTTAAAATATGTTGCTAATTCATCTTTTTCAATCTGATTAGAAACATAAGTTAAAGACTTTTTTACGTTGAAAGTAAACCGCTCCTTTTCATTATTCACGGCATCTTTAATATAATAAGCCTGCACGAAAATGATACCTATAAGTGATAAACTCATTAAAAGAACCAATAGGATAAAAATTCTCTTGCTCATCATTCAAAATTAACATTTTAACATTTAGGGAACTTATCATTTAACCTTACATTAACAAAAATGTTAAAATTGTAATTAGTTAAGTCTGTCAAGTATACTATAGTGTAATTTTTCCACCTGTGAAATAGTATTATCTATATCTATGTTTTCTATAACATAATCTGATAATTCAATCTTTTTAGCATCGCTCCATTGGTTGTCCATAATGGCCTGAATTTTTTCTATTGTCGTGTCATCACGTTTTAAAAGTCGTTCCATTTTAATAGCTTTTGGAGCAGTTACAGTAATGACCAAATCACAATTTTTATGACCGCCATTTTCAAACAGTATAGCAACTTCCTTTATAACATAAGATGCCTTTTGCTTGAGTAGCCATTTATTGAAATGTTTAGCCACTTTAGGATGTACTATGGCATTCATCTCTTCCAGATATGCCTTATCATTAAATATTATTTTTGCGATAAAAGGCTTGTTCAATTTACCATTTACGTAAGCATTATCCCCAAACAATTCCACTAATTCCCGCTTAATGACCTTGGATCTTCGCATAAGCTTTTTAGCCTCTTTGTCTGCTATATAAACAGGAACACCCAACGATTTAAAAATTTTGGCCACTGTGGTTTTACCACTTCCTATACCTCCTGTTAATCCAATAATTGTCATTCTAAAATTATAAATTCTATGCGCTGCTGGTTCAACTTTGCAGTTTTAACAAGTGTTGATCGCTTTACAAGTTCGGGAATAAAAAATGATTGGTTTTCCGTGACCTTACTATAATCGCAAACCACCCTAAAATCTTTTGCCTTTACCTGATTAAATCTTGCAAGACTTGTATAAAAAGAAATATTAACCTCTTTAGGAAAATATTTTAGTGATATGCCTTCTGGCACATTAGAAATAGTAACAGGTATTTTTAAAGTACCTTCTGTAAATTTTTCAACTTCAGCAGTTAAAGTTATTGACTGAGTTGAAAGTTTAAGCTCATTGTCTAATTTCTTTAAACTGACTTTTCTATTAATGTTTGTTTTTACATCTTCTAAATTAACAGCTTCCGTTTCAACATATTCAATCTTTTTTGCTATTGAATGAGGGCCAATTACTTTAATAGAATCTGGTTGTAATTTATAAGATTCTGAAATATTGAAGCCTTGGGTAAATATAATGTTAGATTTTAGAACTACTGGCACCTTTTTTACCAGATTAACATCAAAATTAAACTCTAATCGTTTTGGACTCACCTTAATTAACTCCACCTGATTTGTCAAAGCTCTATTCGCAATGAATTCTAAATTTGAATTATCACAAATAAAAACAGCATTATTTTCTGCTACATCTTTGGAGAAATCAACAGTTAGTGTAGGTCTGCCCAGATAATATTTAAACCATTTAAAACCATGTGTCTTTAATGTCACATTCACAATTGAATCTGAATTATTTAAAATCACCTTTTCTTCTGGTACATTTATTTTTTCAATTTTAAAAGCTAAGGTATTGGTATAATTCTTTGACAACTTAGTAAACATTAAAATTGAAAAAGACATTAGCAGAAAAAGTAAAAAAACATTAATCTTTCTGCTTTCTATCAAGGACAATATTTGTTTTCTCAATCTACTTATCATATGTGTTTAAAAAACAAAGTAGGAAAATAGTTTTCCGGACTTCTTTTAAAAATATTTAATATTAGCCAAGATTTTAAGAACCCTAAACCATAACCAAAAAATTGAATAGAAATTGAGACAAGTGCAAGTATTGAAACAGCAATACTTTTAGTTGAAATCATGGCTAAAATAAATGCAAAGAGAAAATAAAACGCATAAACAATAAGAAACCATTTATAACCAAAAAACCATAACCCGATTGAACACATTAAGGCTAAAACAAACACTGTTGGAAACCAATAGGTTATTTTTTTAGTTGCTGGATGCCAGTTATTTAAAATGGGGCGTACCAATCCAAATTTATGTACCTGATTATAGAATTTTTTCCATGAAATTCTTCTTTTATGATACACGTAAGCATTAGGAATTAATTTAGTCTCAAACCCCAAATCCCAAAGTCTAATAGATAAATCGGGATCCTCTCCTGGGTGAATTCGACCAAATCCATTTGATGCTATAAAAGCTTTTTTTGAAATTCCCATATTGAAGCTTCTTGGCTGAAATCTATCAACGCCTTTTTCACTCCCTCTAATTCCTCCAGTGGAAATTATAGAAGTCATAGAAAAATTTATTGCCTTTTGTAAATTAGTGAATGATTCATGTGCTGCATCAGGTCCTCCAAAGCAATCGACATAACCTACTTTTAAACTTTTCTCTACTTCGTATAAATAATTTTCTGGTAAAATGCAATCGGAATCTAAAATTATAAAATAATTGCCTTTAGCTTTTCTCATCCCATAGTTTCTTGAATCTCCAGGACCCGAATTTTCCTTGAAATAATATGAGATATTTAGTTTTTCATTGAAGTCTTCCACAACCTCTTGAGATGATATGCTGGAGCCATCTTCTACTATTACAACCTCAAAAGCTGTGGATGTATCCAAAGCACAAAAACTATGCAACAGCTCCTTTATTTCGTTCGGACGATTATATACTGGAATGATAAAAGAAAAATCTAACTGCATATAACAAATGTAACAAAAAAGCCACCGTTTTAAAGGTGGCTTTTTTCAATATATATTTTTATGATTATTCCTCACCAACAAAGGTACTCATTACGGCATCACTCACTCCCATATTACTAAATCCACCATCATTAAATAAATTCTGTAAAGTAACACGCTTCGTTAAATCACTAAACAATGACACGGTATAATTAGCACAATCCATTGCTGTAGCATTCCCAAGTGGAGACATTTTTTCTGCGTATGCAATAAAGCCATCAAATCCCTTAACGCCACTACCAGCAGTTGTTGGTGTTGGAGATTGAGAAATTGTATTCACCCGTACTTTTTTATCTCTCCCAAAGAAATAACCAAAGCTTCGGGCTATACTTTCTAAATACGCTTTATTATCGGCCATATCGTTATAATCTGGAAATACGCGTTGTGCTGCCATATAGGTTAAAGCGACTATGCTTCCCCATTCGTTCATAGCATCAGATTTGTACAATGTTTGCATTAGTTTATGAAAAGACATCGCAGACACATCAGTACCCTTTTGAGTCCAATCGTAATTTTGGTCTGTATAATGTTTGCCTTTTCTAACATTAATTGACATACCTATAGAGTGCAATACAAAATCTAATTTACCACCAAGAATCTCCATAGATTGATCAATTAGATTTTGTAAATCTTCTAAAGAGGTAGCATCGGCGCCTATAATTTGAGAACCTGTTTTTTCAGCCAACTCATTTATTTGTCCCATCCTCATGGCAACTGGTGCATTTGTCAACACAAATTGTCCGCCCTCGTCATGCACGCGCTCAGCAGTTTTCCAAGCTATTGAATTTGAATCTAATGCCCCAAAAATAATTCCTTTTTTACCTTTTAATAAGTTATACATATCCTGTACTTTATATTGATTAGTTATTAGTTTAATTACGGCTCAAAGATAGCAATTAATTCAGCAATTCCTTGGCATGAGCCATTGCTGATGATGATATATTCATTCCTCCTAACATTTGAGCAATTTCAACAACCCGCTCATCATGATTAAGTTTTAAAAGCTTAGTTGAAGTGACGCCAGCTATGTCTTCTTTATAAACTCTGAAATGCGAATGCCCCTTGGCTGCAATTTGAGGCAAGTGTGTTATGGAGAACACTTGCATTGTTTTGCTCATCTGCAACATAATATCTCCCATTTTATTTGAAATTTCTCCTGATACACCTGTATCTATCTCATCGAACATTATGGTTGGCAATTGTATATAATTTGATAAAATTGACTTAATAGCCAACATTATCCTGGACAATTCACCTCCAGAGGCCGCTTTTTTTAATTCATTAAAACTACCCCCTTTGTTTGCTGTAAACAAAAACGTTAATTCATCTTTGCCATTAGAAAAATAATCATCTCCTAGATTAATTTCAATTTTAAATTGGGCATTTGGCATACCTAATTCGATTAAAATATCTTCTAATTCCCTTTTTAACTTTGGAATGGCTAGCGATCTTTTGTTATGGATTTCTTTAGATATTTCATCCAATATCTGCTGCTTTCCAGAAATAGCTTCGCGCTTTTCTTTTATGGTTTCATCTAAATTTTCAGTAACTGATACTTTTTCAGATAACGAATCACGAATTGAAATCAATTCTGAAACCGAACTAGATGTATGCTTTAACATTAAATTATTAAGTAGCTGTAATTTTGCATTCACCTCATCCAAACGCTGTGGATCGGCCTCTAAATTATTCTGTGATTCATCAATCTCACTCAATAAATCATCCAAATCAATTAAACTACTATTAATCCTATTATGAAGTTCTTCATATTTTGAAGACATACTACTTAGCTTCTGAAAATTATTTTTAAGCAAGGTAAGATTAGTTATTATACCAACTTGCTCGTCACTTAACACATGGTATGATTCTGCAAGGCGTTCTTTTATATCTTCAATATTATTTAAAGTTTCATACTCCTGTTCTAATATTTCATGCTCACCTTCAACTAAATTCGCTTCTACTAATTCATTTAACAAAAATGAATTGTAATCGTGTTCTTTGATGGCATTAGACTGAAAACTAAGAAGCTCATTTAATTCCTTATTAAGTTTCTTATATTGCCTTAGCTCTAAAGCATAATTATCTCGTTCTTTTTGGTTATTGGCTAGGGCATCAATTACTTGAAATTGAAAATCGTTACTAATAATTTGCAAGGTTTGATGCTGCGAATGTATGTCAACAAGTTTCTCACCTAAAACTTGTAAATTACTTAAATTAACTGGCGAATCATTTACAAAGGCTCTAGACTTTCCGGATGGAAGTATTTCTCTTCTAATTATAGTTTGCTCATCATAGTCTAAATCTTCGACCTCAAAAATCGACCTAAGATTATAATTGGAAACATTAAAAACTGCTTCTATGATGCACTTTTTTGAATCATCTTTTAAAGAACTTAAATCTGCCCGTTTGCCTAATATTAGTGACAAACCACCTAGTAATATTGATTTTCCTGCACCAGTTTCACCTGTAATAATAGAAAAACCATTATTAAAATCTACATGTAGATTATCAATTAAAGCATAGTTTTTTATAGATAAAGATGTTAGCACTATAATTACAATTAGATGAAAATTAAATATAGTAAAATGAATATTAAAAGAAAGATTTCTTAGAACTTAATATTGCGCCATTTACTCGAATGCATTGGTGCAACTTTTTGAAGTGTCTCTTTAACACTGGCAATATTTACATTAGGACCATCTGTAAAGATTTGTTCAATCTCTTCAGCCTTAGCATCAAAAAAAGTACGGAGCAGAAAAGAATTTGGACGCCTACTATTCATAGCTTCAAACTTTTTAAGAGTGGATGCTATTTGCTCTTTACCTTTTTTAGCGTTATCACTCATAACATCTAAGCCTTCTCTATGATAGGTGTACATAACATCTCTATAAGCTGCAAAAGTTGGAGATAGTACATTATCTATAAATGTGAACCTACTTTGGAGTCCGTCTTCTAATTTCCAGCCCTTAAAATTTTCCTGTTGAGAATAATTTAAAATTGTTTGAGCCTGTTTATAATAGATATCTCCCCCGTTTTGGGCAAAGGAATCAGCATCTAACGCTAAAATAATATTTACATGAAACGCCAGTACAGAAATTAAATTAGATGCATACTGCGTTGGATTATAAATTATATTTTGAAACTCTAAGTATCTAAAAGAGAAATCTCTATCGTTAAAATTATAAATTGGTGTATTAAAAGATGAACCGAAAACAGGCCTAGAGGATTGTACCTGAATAGAGCCTTGAAACGACTCACCACTATAATTAGTGATGGTAATAACCATACTGCAATCTATTAATTCTTGAGGTTCAAAAACCTTATTAGTCCATTTAGTATTATTAACAAACTCCGTTATCTGCTTTTCAAGATTTTTAAAAATAGAAAGGTTTTCATTTCCTGTTTGTTGAGCATTTACAACAACATTGCAATTCAATTCTTGCGAAAAACCACCCAAACCTAGACAAAATAAAAGAATGTATAATATGTTACGCATGAATATATTTTAGGATGTAATTTAATAAATCTTGAGCGACCTCAGTTTTTGTTTTTAAATCAAACGTCGTAATATCATATTTATCATTAATAAAAGTGACCTTATTTGTATTGGTTTTAAAGCCAGCGCCTTTGTCGTTCAACGAATTTAAAACAATTAAATTTAAATTCTTCTTTTTTAGTTTGCCTTTTGCGTTTTCAATTTCATTATTAGTCTCCAAGGCAAAACCTACTAAATACTGATGTTTCTTAAGAGAACCAAGCGACGCCAAAATGTCTTCAGTCTTTTCCAATTCTAAAGTTAACGTCGTTTTATTCTTTTTTATTTTCTGTGAAGCGACTTCTTTTGGTCTAAAATCTGCAACCGCAGCAGATAGAATAGCAACGTCAACATTACTAAAATGCTTATGTGTTTCCTCATACATTTCTTGAGCATTTACAACGGGCAATATCGCTATTAGTTTATGAGAAACTTTTTGATGTGTTGGTCCAGTAACTAGAAAAACCTCAGCACCAAGATTAGCAGAAGCTTTAGCAATTTCAAAGCCCATTTTACCACTTGAGTGATTCCCTATAAATCTTACAGGATCAATAGCCTCATAAGTTGGTCCAGCAGTTATGAGAACTCGCTTTCCACGAAGCGGTAATTTTTCCAAAATATCATCTTCAATAAAAGAGACAATATCTTCTGGCTCTGCCATTCTACCTTCTCCAACAAGCCCACTAGCCAGTTCACCCGAAGTAGCTGGAATCATTATGTTGCCATAGCCTTTTAAGGCCTCAAAAGAATTAAATGTACTTTCATGTTTGTACATATCTAAGTCCATGGCTGGAGCAAAATAAACAGGGCATTTTGCAGATAAATAGGTAGCTAAAAGCAAATTATCGCATGTACCATTAGCCATTTTAGATAATGTGTTGGCTGTGGCAGGAGCAATTATAAAATAATCTGCCCAAAGCCCTAAATCGACATGATTATTCCAAACAGCGTTATCATCTTCCTCATTGGTAAATGATGAATAAACCGGATTTTTAGATAATGTTGATAAGGTTAAAGGTGTTATAAAATCTTTTGAAGATGGCGTCATTACAACTTTTACATTGGCGCCCGATTTTATAAAAAGTCTAACTAATGAAGCGGTTTTATAAGCGGCTATACCAGCACTAATGCCTAAAAGTATATTTTTGCCGCTTAGTAAACTCATAAATATTATTCCTGAGAATCTTCCTCAGTATTTCTGTAATAAATTTTATCTGTTAGCCATTCTTGAACAGCTAAAGCATGAGGCTTAGGTAATTTTTCGTAAAACTTAGAAACTTCAATTTGTTCTTTATTTTCAAAAATTTCTTCTAAACTATCATTATAAGTAGCGAACTCTTCTAACTTATCAATTAGCTCTTTTTTAATGTCAGTATTAATTTGTTCTGCACGTCTAGAAATAATTGAAATGGACTCATAGATATTATCAGTTAGTTCGTCAACTTGGTTTCTGTCGTAAGTTACTGTATTAACAGGAGCAGTGGTTTTCTTTAAATCTATTTTCATATGTTTAGCTTTTATTGCTATAATTTTTTAATTCATTATCTATCTCTAAAGCCATATTATTTACTTCTTCAATATGCTCAGAATTCGTGTAAGTATTTATAAAAGTAGTACAAGTCTTTTTTGCTTCCAAGAGTCTTTCTTCTTTTTTGCTCTCAACACTATTAACTGCAAGTTTGAAAGAAGAATCCAATTTATAAAATAAGGCATCTTCACGTAAGGAAGATCCAGGAAACTCGAATATAAAATTTTCAAAAGACTTTATAGATGCAGGGTAATCTGATATGTGATTATATTGTTTCGCAATACTATAGGCCTTTTTTTCTAATTTAAAATCTAATTCTTGGACTAAATCACTTGCCTCCTTTAGATATCCAGATTCTGGAAACAAATTAATAAAGGTTTGTAATTTTTCAATCGCCTCTTTTGTTTCTTTTTGATCCTTTGAATAAACTGGGGATAACATGTAGTAACTTTTAGCGCTCAAAAATGACGCTTCCTCTAATTTTTCACTTTTTGGATAACTTGAAGCAAAACGTTCAAATTGATAAGCAGCGACGTAGTAATCCTTCATTTCGTAAAATGAATTAGAATACAAATACATTAATTTTTGTGCTTGAGGTTTCCCTCTATAATTAGGTACAATTTGAGCAAAAAGCCTATTGGCCTTATCATATTTACCTTCGTTGTAAAGACTTTCTCCCATTTCAAATTTCTTCTTAACAGCATCGTCTCCTTCGGCCTTTAAAGCTTTTTGATATTCACTACAAGACGTTAACACGATGAACGACAATAATATGTAAAGAGGTTTTCTCATAAATTTAAAACAGGATGCAAAATTAAGTTATTAATATGGATTTTAAAAATATAATTTTGATGCTAAAATAATTGTTGAAATACTGCAAACACAAGGTTTAAGTAATATTTAACATTAGTTAAAATCACTTATAAAACGTGCTATCTTTTCTTTTAATTGTATGGATGCAGAAACAAGAGGCAACCTTACCGTATCCTTACACAAGTTGAGTGCATTAAAAACAGCTTTTATACCAGCCGGATTATTTTCTTCAAAGATATAATCTATAACATCCATTAACTTAAAATGAACATCATAAGACGCTTTGGCATTTCCTTCTAACCCTAAACGTATCATTTGAGAAAACTCTTTTGGAAACGCCTGACCTATGACCGAAATAACTCCTGCTCCACCAGCTAATACAACACCTAAGGCTAAATCATCATCTCCAGAAATTATTAAAAAATCTTCGGGTTTATTCTTAAGTAATTGCAAATACTGAGACACATTGTTTCCTGCTTCTTTTACAGCAATAACGTTATCAAAATCATTGGCAAGTCTAATAGTAGTTTCTGGCTCAATATTTTTTGAAGTTCGACCTGGTACATTATACAAAATAATGTCAATTGGTGATTTTTCTGAAATTGCTTTAAAATGCTGGTAAATTCCTTCTTGAGTTGGCTTGCTATAATAGGGCGAAACGGATAAAATGGCATCAATACCACTTAAATCTGTAGTCTTTATTTCTTCTATTATATCGGCTGTATTATTACCTCCAATACCTAATACATTAGGTACACGACCATTATTTGCTTTTGTAATCGTTTTAATTACAGCCTTTTTTTCCTCTTTTGTAAGTGTTACGCTTTCTCCAGTTGTACCACAAATAACTAAATAATCTGTACCGTTTTCAATATTAAAATTAACAATATTAGTTAAAGCCTCATGATCAATACTCAAATCATCATTAAATGGGGTAACTAATGCAACTCCGGTTCCTAAGAACTTTTTACTCATTTCAAATTTTGTTTAATATAGTTAGGTACTTAAAAAGTTCTTTTTTAAATACATTAAATTCATTCACTTTTGTTTTTATAATTAAATCATTAAGCCTAGAATCTGTTTGTAAGATTCCAATCTTAAATTTTGCTTTAGATAGGCCGGTTAACAGTTTAAGCTCTAACTCCTCACTTGTATAATAACTAATTAAGGCATCATAAGGGGTATCTAAAAACGATTGTAATTCAATATTTTTTATTGCTCCTCTGCAACCAATATCTTTTGGATTGAAACAAACCTCCCAAAAATTGGGTTTTTCACTTTTAGTTGGTGAATATGCGATTACTTTTAATCTATTAGGTCGTACATTAATATAGGCAGCTAAACTGCGAAAGCGTTCAAAATCATCAACTTCATCAATATTAAGTATAACTCCTAAACTTTTAATCTTACTATTATCAACATAAACATAACGATTTAAGAGTATTTTATTCAAATACTTTTTATTAGATTTTTCCTTAAAACCCTTTAAAATCATTTATATTTATGCTTTCCGCAAAGGTAACAAAAGTACTTTCAAAATATTCGTTTAATATATGAGGTTTACACATTTCTTTTTTTTGTTATATATTTTATTCTTTACGAGCTGTAAAAAGGAAAAACTTCATCTTACAAAAATTGAAGGTAGTAAAATTGAAATCACGGATAGCCTTAAAATAGATGATGAAATTGAGAAATATATTGCCCCATTTAGAAACCACATTCAAAAAGATTTAGATAGTGTTTTAGCTTATTCTGTCGATACTTACTCCAAAACAGATGGAAGTTTAAATACCGCAATAGGTAATTTTATGGCAGATGCCATTTACGAGGAAACTTATCCAGTCTTTAAAAAAAGAACAGGAAAAGATATCGATCTTGTATTACTAAATCATGGTGGTATTCGCTCAATAATTTCAAAGGGGCAAATTAAATTGCGAACTGCTTATGAAATTATGCCTTTTGAGAATAGCATTGTTGTTGTTGCTCTCAAAGGCGCGCAAATTGATAGTCTTGTCAACTATCTAAGCAAGGCTAGGCGAGCGCATCCTATATCTAAACTAAGATTGCTCCTTGATGAAGACTTTAAAGTTGCTGAAGCCACAATAAAGGGAAAACCAATTTATAATGACACCACCTACTATGTTTGTACCAATGATTTTTTATATAACGGAGGCGATAATATGACCTTTTTTAAACCAAATGATAGCCTTTACGTACTTAATTATAAAATAAGAAATGCTCTAATCGATCATTTTAAAAAGGTTGATACTATTAACCCAGTTATTGATGATAGATTCATTCAAATTAATTAACATTCAAAAATGAAGCGTAGAGAATTTATTCAAAAAACTGTTTCTGGAGCAACTGCTTTAACTATTGGAGGTATTGGATTGCAGTCCTTTGCAGAGTTGAATTCAGCAAAAAAAATCACAATACTTCATACTAACGATGTGCATAGTCATATTGACGCCTTTGGTCCAGAAGATGGCCGTAACGCTAATAAAGGAGGTGTATCAAGAAGAGCGAGTTTAGTGGAAAACATAAGGAAAGAGAATCCAAATACCCTTTTACTCGATGCTGGAGATATTTTTCAAGGCACCCCTTATTTTAATTATTATGGTGGTGAGTTGGAATTTAAACTCATGAGCAAACTGAAGTATGATGCTGCAACTATAGGTAATCATGATTTTGATAATGGGATTGACGGTCTTTTTGCACAGTTGCCGCATGCTCAATTTGAATTTATTTCATCAAATTATGATTTTTCAAATACAATAATGCACACGCATACCAAACCCTATAAAATTTTTAAAAAAGATGGTATTAAAATTGGAGTATTTGGTTTAGGCATTAAACTAACAGGACTTGTTGACCCGATGATGTATAAAGAAACCAATTATTTAGACCCTGTTGAAACATCGCAAGAGATGACAAGAATATTAAAGGACGAAGAACAATGCGACTTAATTATTTGTTTATCCCATTTAGGCTATCATTACAGAAATAGACCTGAAAAGATGAGTGATTTAAAGCTCGCTTCACGCACTAAGGATATTGATTTAATTATTGGAGGGCATACTCATACTTTTTTACCTAAACCGACCGTGGTAAAAAATTCGGAAAACAAAAATATGCTTGTAAATCAAGTTGGATGTTACGGTATTAATTTAGGTAAAATTGACTTTTATTTTGACACTCAAAAGAATAAAGCGGCCAATGGCACTTCAATTATCGTTTAAAAATTTCATTACTTTTTGATAAGTAACTCGATTTTCTTCGTCTAAGGTATTGTTAAAAATTATATACCATGAAAAAAAAAACCTTTCTTTTCCTTAGGATTATCGTCGCGATTATTTTAATTCAGACACTTCGATTTAAATTTACTGGACATACTGACAGCATATATATTTTCGAAAAGGTAGGTCTCGAACCTTACGGCAGAATTGGAATTGGTCTATTAGAGCTTATCTCAGGTATATTAATTCTTATACCCAAAACAATATGGCTAGGAGCGCTATTGACTATGGGAATAATTGGCGGAGCTATAATGATGCACCTTACCATGCTAGGTATAGAAGTTAATAATGACGGAGGAATATTATTCTTAACTGCGGTAGTTACATTTATTTTAGCTGCAATAATTCTCTATAATGTAAAAAAAGATATTCCTTTTTTAAAATAACTTCTACTTAAAAACTTCGTTTCCGGATAAAACCGAAGACTCCTCTTCATTCAAAATTGCTTGTTTGTAGAAAAAATAAAAGGCGGCCACAAGAAGAATTGTGTAAAGAATGTCTAATAAAATTTTGGAAGAGATATATAAATAAGCAAGTTGTATAACCTCAGAAAAAACGATACAAAGCGAACCTAAAAACATTAATAATGATTTTTGAGTGTCCTTATAAATAAAATTAATCAATGATGCCGATAACACCATTAAAATTGCAATGTTATATGCTATTTCAATGAATATTTCTCCTATGTCCAAAATAAACGGACTCATTATTTTAAATAACACATACAATAAATAACTATTTAAAATTGCCAAAACAAAAAGATGGATGTAAAAGTTTCTTGCAATTACTCGAATATTCAAAGTCCTAATAATATTAAAAACTAAAAAAGAATAAGCCGTTGCATACAACCCATTACAGGTATAATAAATCAGCAAATATGGCACCTTCGATTCAACTACAGGTAATAGTGATAATATCGAGACTATTTCTGCTAAAGAAAAAAGAATTAAAAATAAGGCAAAGCAACAAATCTTAGGCTTATAATTGGTTATATATAAAACCGTAATAGATGGAACAATAAGACCTCTGGACACCTCGGACAGCCATAGTATTTCACCAAATTCAAATACGGTAAACAACACACATAAAAGAATGATAAAACCAATTAATATTTTTGTTCTACTCATTACTAGAGATTAACAGTTCTAGCAACAAATATAAAAATATTTTTCATTTAAACGATAAAATTTTACTTTTTATCGATAAAAATTGTTTTTATTTTAATTTTTGTAAGAATTCATGCTCATTAATTAAACTTAAGCCAAGTTTTTCCGCCTTATCCTTTTTACTCGGCCCCATGTTATTCCCAGCTATAATGTAGCTGGTTTTTGAAGAAATAGAACTGCTTACTTTACCTCCATTATCCTCAATAAGTTTCTTTAGCTCATTTCTCGAGACCGATTCAAATACTCCTGAAACTACAACAATATCTCCTTTAAGAATATCTGTTTGACCTTTAAGTTGTTCTGCAGACATTTCTAATTTCACACCAAACGACCTTAATCTATTAATTATCGTCATATTCTCTTCAGAGCTAAAAAAATCGTAAACACTTTCCGCAATTCTATCTCCTATTTCATCAACATTTATCAAATCTTCAATGGAGGCATTAATTATTGCTTCAATAGTTTTGTAATGTTTAACTAACTTTTTAGCAACCGTTTCTCCAACATACCTAATTCCTAAGGCAAATAAAACACGTTCAAAAGGAATGTTTTTAGACTTATCTATGCCATCTATTAAATTATCCGCACTTTTTTCTGCCATACGCTCCAGAGGAATAACTTGCTCTTTGGTAAGTTCATATAAATCAGCATAATTTGTAATTAATCCCTCGTTTACTAATAGCGCAACTGTTTCACCTCCTAATCCTTCAATATCCATTGCTTTTCTAGATATGAAATGTTGAATTCTTCCAATTATTTGCGGATTACAACCATTATAATTAGGGCAATAATGTTGAGCCTCACCTTCTTGCCTAACAAGTTCTGTTTTACATTCTGGACATTGGTTGATATATATGGTTGCTTTAGAATCAAGAGGTCGCTGTTCTAAATCTACTCCGAGAATTTTAGGAATAATCTCCCCGCCTTTTTCAACATAAACCATATCTCCCTCCCTAACATCTAACTTAGCTATCTGATCTGCATTATGTAAGGAAGCTCTTTTAACCGTAGTACCAGCCAATTCAATTGGCTCTAAATTGGCAACTGGAGTAATCGCGCCAGTTCTACCTACCTGATAAGTAATACTATTAAGTCTAGTCGATACCTGTTCTGCCTTAAACTTATAAGCCATAGCCCAACGGGGTGCTTTTGCGGTATAACCCAACTCCTCTTGTTGTTGTAAATTATTTACCTTTACAACGACCCCATCTGTTTCGTAAGGCAAATCATGACGTTTTTTATCCCAATACTCTATAAACTCTAGAACACCTTCAATCGAATTTATCAATTTTGCAGCACTAGGCACTTTAAAACCCCAAGCTCTAGCTTTTTTTAAACTTTCAAATTGCGTTGTTATTCCAAGGCTCGACCCTGTTAGATTGTATAACAAACACTCCAAAGGACGCTTTGCAACCTCTGAACTATCTTGTAATTTTAAACTACCTGAAGCTGTATTTCTTGGATTTCTATAAGGATCTTCTCCTAGTTTTAAACGTTCTTCATTCATTTTATTAAAACCCTCAAATGGTAATACAATTTCTCCTCGTATGTCAAATTTTGGAGGAAAATCACCTTGCAATTTTAAAGGAACCGATTTAATAGTCTTTACATTTGATATTACATTATCTCCCTGAAATCCATCTCCTCTCGTAACTGCTTTAACTAATAAACCATTTTCGTAGGTCAAACTAATGGATGCTCCATCATATTTTAATTCGCAAGTGTATTCAATATCTCCATCTACTAATTTTTTAATTCTGATTTCCCAATCCTCCAAATCTTCTTTAGAATAAGAATTATCCAAAGAATACATGCGATGCTCGTGTTTTACAGTCTCAAAGTTTTTAGTTATTGCTCCACCAACACGTTGGGTAGGAGAATTGGCATCATAAAACTCTGGATGTTTTATTTCAAGCTCTTGAAGTTCTTTTAATTTAACATCAAACTCATAATCTGAAATTGTGGGATTATCCAGTACATAATAGTTATAATTATGCATTCTCAGTTCTTGCCGAAGATCTTTTATTTGTTGTTCAGTAGTCATTAACTTTTAATTCCTTTTATCATTCTATCTTTTTTAAAGATATCTTGTTTTAATTCTATTTCCTGAAAATCATTCCTCTGTAACAAAAATATCATCTTGTCTCCAAGGTACTCATTGATTTCAAAATATAATAATCCCTTTGAAGTCAAATTATTCTCAGCAAAGTTTACAATTGCCTCATAAAACTGAAGTGGGTTATTGTCTTTAACAAATAAAGCTATATGCGGTTCATTATCTAAAACATTAGGTTTCATATGTTCTTTTTCCCGCTCTCTAACATAAGGAGGGTTAGAGACTATAATGTCAAATTGCTTGTTGATAAGTTCGTTACTAATATCCGAAACATTTAAAATATCAGATTTTACAAATGTAATTTCAACATTATTTAATTGCGCGTTACCTTCGGCTACTTTAATAGCATTGGCACTTATATCTAAGGCAACAATTTCACATTTTGGTAAATTTTTGGCCAATGAAACAGCGATACAACCACTTCCAGTACCAATATCTAAAATTTTAAGTTTTTCGTTAACATCAGTATTTTCAATAATCCAGGAAATTAATTCTTCTGTTTCTGGTCTTGGTATCAAAACATGTTTATTGGCCTTGAAAGGTAATCCATAAAATTCTGTGTGTCCTAATATGTATTGTATTGGTTTTTCTTGCTTTAATAACTTTAAAGCTGATAATATGGCTTCATTATTTTCCAAGCCTAAGCTCGTATCCATTGCTAATTGAAATCTTTTTATACCATAATAGGACTCAATCAAAATGAAAAAGAAATTATCAACTTCTTCTTTACCGAAAAGAGCGTCTAATTCGTTATGAAATAAAATTTGTATTTCCTTTAACTTCATAAATTTTTTATCATCCATACGCCGCAAGAATAATGTCCCGTATTACCTAAAGCCCCTTTTAAATGTTCAAAACCATAACTTTCATAAATATGAATTGCCGCTTTTAATTGTGACGCAGATTCGAGATAACATTTTTTGTAACCCAAGGCTTTGGCACTTTGCATACATAATTGGAAAAGTTCTTTTCCAAACCCTTTACCTCTAACTTTTGGAGAAAAATACATTTTCTGAATTTCACATATTTCTGTTTCAAAATTTGTTAAAGGTTTCACTCCTCCACCTCCTAAAATTTCACCATTATTATCTAAAACGTAATAGACTTCATTCCCATTTTGATAAGACTCATACATTCTTGGTGTTTCAGCATCAGCATAAGCAGTACCTTCAAGTGGTATTTTAAACTCATGAAAGCAAGCACGAATTACGGCTTCTAATTGACCGTTATCTTGTGGTTCAATTTCTCGAATAACTATAGTATCTTTACTCACTTTTACTAGATAATTTTGAATTAGTGAATATACACCAAATCAAAAAAAACAGAAATGAAAAGACTCATAATCTTATCAACAATATTGATTACAATACTTGGTTGTTCAGTCAATGAAAAACCAGAATTTCAACGGATTGAAAACATTAAAGTTTTAGAATCCAACGCTCAACATGTTATAATTACAGCCAATGCATTGTTTATAAATCCAAATGATATTGGTGGAAATTTAAAAACTAATGAAATAAAAGTTTTCATAAATGATAATGAAATGGCCAGCATATCGACCGAAAAATTTAAAGTCCCTGCTAAAAAAGAATTTTCAATTCCATTGAAAACAAAAGTTCCAACTGATAGTATTTTTAGCAACAAAAGCATTGGTGGTCTAATAGGTAGTCTTTTTAGTAAAAAAGTCAAAGTCCAATACAAAGGAGACATCATTTATTCTACATTCGGTTTTTCATATACCTACAACGTTGATAAAACAGAACATGTCAAAATAAAACTGTAACCTTTGACAAAACACGAAACTTACATAAAACGATGTATTCAACTAGCAAAAAATGGTTTAGGAATTACCAGACCTAATCCAATGGTTGGGAGTTTAATTGTTTACAAAAATAAAATTATAGGCGAAGGTTTCACTAGTTCTTATGGTGGAAATCATGCCGAAGTTAACGCTATAAACGAAGTTAAAAACAAAGATTTACTTAAAAAATCTACGCTCTATGTTACTTTAGAACCTTGTTCGCACTTTGGCAAGACACCGCCTTGTAGTGATTTGATTATTAAACATAAAATTTCAAAAGTTGTAATTGGCTGTATTGATAATAATGAAAAAGTAGCAGGAAAAGGCATAGCTACACTAAAAAACAATGGTATTGAAGTCATTGTTGGTGTATTAGAAAAAGAATGCCAAGACCACCACAAGCGTTTTTTAACTTTCCATAAAGAACATCGCCCATATATAATTTTAAAATGGGCTGAAACAAAAGATGGTTTTATTGCCCCATTAACAAAACAAGTACAAAAACCCGTCTGGATTACTAATGAGTTTTCAAGACAATTAGTTCATAAATGGCGCACGGAAGAGCAAGCGATTTTAGTTGGCACTAAAACCGTACTAGAAGATAACCCAAGTTTAACTTCAAGAGATTGGCAAGGAAACAACCCCGTAAGATTTGTAATTGATAAAAACGATAACCTTGATGCATCACTAAATGTCTTTGACGATAGTTCAAAAACAATTAAAATAACTAGTAAAGACATTGATTTTTCAAACCAAATTGCAAAACAAATTTGCAAACAACTGTTTAAAAACCATATTAACTCCGTAATAATTGAAGGTGGTGCAAAAACACTACAATCCTTTATAGATGAAAATCTTTGGGACGAGGCTCGAGTATTCATTGGAAATGTCACTTTTAAAAATGGCACTAAAGCACCACAACTAAAAAGTAAATTGATTTCTGAAGAAACAATTTTAGACGATGTTCTGAAAATTTATAAGAATGATTAATACCATTATTTTCGACTTTGGTAATGTATTTATAAATTTAGATATCGAAGGTTCTAAAAAACAAGCTCACAAAACACTTTGCATTGAAGCTATTTCACTAGAAATGGATAAATACAACAGTCTTTATGAGCAAGGATTAATTTCTACTCATACTTTTTTAGATTTTTATTGTAATAAATTTCAAAGATTATCAAGACAACAACTTGTAGATCTTTGGAATTACATGCTAAAAGATTTTCCTAAATATCGATTAGATTTTTTAAAAAAACTTAAAGCCATTGCAAAGTATAAACTACTTCTTCTGAGTAATACAAATGAACTACACATCGATTGGATTAAAGAAAATGTTTCTTTTTATGAAGATTTTAAAAACTGCTTCGATGCTTTTTACCTATCACATGAAATACATCTCATAAAACCTAACCAGGATATTTTCGAGTTTGTTTTAAAAGAAAATAATTTAAATCCAGAAGAATGCCTTTTTATTGATGATAACCAAGACAACATTAAATCTGCACATGCTTTAAATCTTAAAACTTGGCATATTAATCCAAATACTGAAGACGTAGTTAATCTATTTAAGATCAAAGCACATTTATTTGAGTAAATGGAGAAAGACACCTTTAAAACCATTAAAAATTTTACAAGCTCTGTTTTATTTAAAGACAAGAACAGTAAATTTTATGGCTACGCTTTTCCGGTTTTCAATGAAGATGAAGTTAAGTTAAAACTTGAAGCATTAAAAAAAGAACATCATTCCGCCAGACATTGGTGTTATGCTTACCAAATTGGCACTGAAACCTTCTTATATCGAGCCAATGATGATGGCGAGCCAAACAATTCTGCAGGCATGCCAATTTACGGGCAAATACAATCATTTGAACTTACTAATATATTAATTATTGTGGTGCGCTACTTTGGAGGTGTTAAATTAGGCGTTGGTGGATTGATAAACGCCTATAGGTCTGCAGCTAAACTAGCAATAGAAAATTCCAAAATCATTGAAAAAACTATTAATGTCACATATCTTATTTCATTTGACTATAAAAACATGAATAAGGTAATGCGAATAATTAAAGAGAAAAATCTCAATATTATCAATCAGAAGCTTGAATTAAACTGTCAAATTACCATTTCTGTATGGAAAAAAAATGCATGTTCTATATTTGATATTTTCAATTATCTATATGAAGTAGACATAAAAGAACAATAGTTTAATTTTTTAAAGCCTCTAAAATATAAATTGGTGGTCGTGTTGGCTTATTAGTTTTCATGTCGATAAAAACTAAAGTAGTACTTGCTGTAGTTAAAATTTCACCTAATTCATTAGTGATTTCATAATCAAATTCTATCTTTACCGTTGGCGCTTTTTTAAGTTGAGTTTTTACATTAATTACATCATCATAACTCGCTGATTTTTTATAATTTAAACTCAAAGAAACTACCGGAAGCATGATACCATCTTCTTCCATTTTTTTATATGAAATTCCCATTTTTCGCAGCAACTCAATTCTTCCCATTTCAAGATATAATGGGTAGTTACCATGGTACACGACACCCATTTGGTCAGTTTCCCCATATCTCACTCTTATATGTATTTCATCGACTTTCATAGGTATTATTGAATATTTTTTTGTAGTTTCGGCTAGCGGCTAAACATGAGGAAAAATTTCTTAAAATTCAATAGAAAATCATTTTTTTTTTAAGAATTTTGTTCACATATTTGTCCAACCCAATAAGAGGGATTTTGAGGAGCCAATTCTCATGCTATTATAACTAACTAACAAACCCGAAAATAAAAATTAATGAGTGTAACTGCGCAAACGGTATGGAATAATTGTCTTGAATTCATAAAGGATAATATTCAACCGCAAGCATATAAAACTTGGTTCGAACCTATTAAAGCGGTTAAACTTTCAGATAATGCATTAAGTATTCAAGTACCTAGTAAATTTTTCTATGAATGGCTTGAAGAACATTATGTTAAAATCTTGAAAGTCTCATTAACAAAGGAACTAGGTGAAAAAGCAAAGCTTGTTTACGTTATTAAGATGGAAAACACTTACGGTAATAAGCAACCTTTTACCGAAAAGATTCCTAGTTCAAACAGAACTGCTGTAAAAGCTCAAGACGTAGACATTCCTCTTAATAATAAAAGTCCAGAGCTACGTAATCCATTTGTTATACCTGGTATAAGAAACGTAAAAATAGAATCTCAATTAAATCCAAATTATAGTTTTGAAAACTTCTTAGAGGGCGATTCAAACCGTTTAGCAAGAAGTGCTGGTTTAGCGGTAGCTGCTAAACCTGGAGGCACCTCTTTTAATCCTCTTTTAGTATTTGGTGGTGTAGGTCTTGGCAAAACGCATTTAGCGCACGCTATTGGTGTTGACATTAAAGATAAATTTCCAGAAAAGACTGTTTTATATATTTCTGCTGAAAAGTTTACACAGCAATATATAGAATCTGTAAAAAAGAATAATAGAAATGATTTCATTCATTTTTACCAAATTATAGATGTTTTAATTATTGATGATGTTCAGTTTTTCTCTGGAAAGTCTGGCACTCAAGACGTTTTCTTCCATATATTTAATCACCTGCATCAAAACGGAAAGCAAGTCATTCTAACAAGTGACAAAGCTCCAGTAGATATGCAGGATATCGAACAGCGCTTGCTATCACGTTTTAAGTGGGGCTTATCTGCTGAATTACAGCATCCCGATTTTGAGACACGAGTTTCAATTTTGAAAAACAAGTTATATCGAGATGGTGTAGAAATGCCTGACGATATAATTGATTATGTTGCAAAAAACATAAAAACTAATGTTAGAGAGCTAGAAGGTGCTATTATCTCATTAATCGCTCAATCTTCTTTCAATAAAAAAGAGATTACCATAGAACTCGCTAAACAAATTGTTGAAAAATTTGTCAAAAACACTAAGCGAGAGGTATCGATTGATTACATTCAGAAAGTAGTTTCGGATTATTTCCAAATGGATATTGACACACTACAATCCAAAACAAGAAAACGGCATATTGTACAGGCTAGACAATTAGCTATGTTCTTTGCTAAAAAATTAACAAAAGCATCGTTGGCTAGCATTGGATCACAAATTGGAAAGCGTGATCATGCTACTGTTTTACACGCCTGCAAAACTGTGGACAATTTATCTTCTACAGATAAGCAGTTTAGAAAATACGTTGAAGACATTACAAAAAAACTTTCAGTTTAAAACTTTACTTAGATGACAAAAATTCTCATGGTGTGTTTGGGCAACATTTGTCGTTCACCATTAGCAGAAGGTATTTTACGCTCTAAATTACCAGCATCAGAATTTTTAGTTGACTCCTCTGGAACTGCTAGTTATCATATTGGAAACGCTCCAGATAGGCGCTCTGTCAAAGTAGCAAAAAAGTACGGACTCGATATTTCCAATTTAAAAGGCAGACAGTTTTCTGTTGCAGATTTCGATATTTTTGATCACATTTTCGCTATGGATGAGACTAACTTTTATAATATTATTGCTTTAGCGAGACATAATGCCGACCAAGACAAAGTAAAACTAATATTAAACGAAATCTACCCAGATCAAAACTATAGTGTCCCTGACCCCTATTATGGCGGTAAAGAAGGGTTTGAAAATGTTTATAAAATGTTAGACGAAGCTTGTTCTATAATAGCAGACCGCCTTACAATGAAATCTTAAATTTATTAGTACATTTAAGCTTTAACAATTTTCATCATTCTTAATGAACCAAGCAACAGGCAAACTTTATTTAATACCTACAACCTTAGGGGATAATGCACCTCTTGAAGTACTACCTATTTCTGTTAAAAAAATCGTAGAGCAAATTAATACATACATTGTTGAGAACGAAAAAACAGCTCGCCGGTTTATAAAAAAAATCAGTTCTGGAAAGTCTCAATCTAGTTTACAGATATTTCACTTAAATAAATTCACCAACCCACTTGAGTTACCAGAATTCCTAAACCCTTGCCAGAATGGTATCGATGTAGGTTTAATGTCTGAAGCAGGTTGCCCTGGAGTTGCCGATCCAGGTGCAGATATTGTAAAATTAGCACATAAACAAAATATTAAAGTTGTACCACTAGTTGGACCGTCATCAATTCTTATGGCAATAATGAGTTCTGGTTTAAACGGGCAAAATTTTTCGTTTAATGGGTATTTACCAATCGATAAAGAGGAAAGAAAACGGGAAATAAAAAGACTCGAACGTTTGTCGTATGAAAACAACCAATCGCAAATATTTATTGAGACTCCATATAGAAATAACAAATTACTTGAAGACTTAAGCAATTCTCTTGGTAGTAATACAAGTTTATGTGTGGCTTGTGATATTAGCTTAACATCGGAATACATTAAAACCCAAGAAGCACATTTATGGAAAAAAAATATGGTAGACCTCCACAAGAGACCTACCATATTCATTATTCATAAAGCTTAAAGGATTCCTAAATAGCCTTTGCTTTTCTATCAGCTTTTAAAAACGAGGTATCATAACCAGAAAATTTCTTCATATAATTAGACACTGTCGTACCATAACCGTCTGCGAAATTATTCATTCCATAACTTCTAAGGTATTTTTTCACACTTCCCGGCCCAGCTAAATGTGCCGCCGCAAGAATCCCAGACTCAGTTACAAGAACACCATTAATTTTTTTGCCTACAAAATTTTTAATGTCTCTTCTTAAAATCCATTTGTTACGTTTTGCATTTGCAACAAATGCCTTTTCTTGTAGTTTCGGATCTTTTAGAAACTTGTTTGGGTTATTAATCCCAATAAGCTTTAAAGTTCCTTTACCAAATTGATATTTCCCAAGGTAACCATAAGTATTTACACATTGGTAATCACCTCTGGACTCTTTAAAGGCTAAAGCCTCTTTAAATCCTACAAAAGATTTCCCTAAATACGGAGAAAATACTTCGTTAGCGTCATTTGATGCGTCAATATTATCATTAATATTTGCATCAAGATCCATGTTATAGTTTAACACTAGACCTTTTGTTGAATACTCACTTAAATCTATCGTTTCGTTAGTTTTAAACGATGCATACAATAAAACAGAAATTGTAAGCGCTAGGGTTAAGTAACTTGCAATATTCTTTATCATAATTTCTAAATTTCTTCAGTGTTTTGTTATATTAAAAACACGTGAAATTTGAGCGTGCAAAATTAGATATATTTTTTAGACCCTCAAAATAAATCGATTATATGTGAATTTTAATAGTAGAATAGATGAAATACACACCCTTTTTTATTAAATTCTAAAGTTGGAAAGGGTATTTTTATCATATTGAAAACGTCTAAAATTGACCTTAAAAACCTTGAATTAGTGTGAATTGCACTTAAGTTTAAGTCTAAACTAAAGTAGAATTGCCTAAAGCGATTATCAAATATAACTGTTTGATTATCAATTGTTTCAAAACCTGCATTACCATACAACATACCTTCTCCACCATATCCAAAAGCTACATTAAGCCATTTAGGAATTTTACTCTTCTTAAAGAATGAATGAAGATTGGCACTAAGCCAATAGGTTTGTCCATTATAGTCCTTTAAAACCTGTTCAAAAAACGATTCACCGAGTTTATCTGGTCTTTTATCCGCAAAATTTGTTTGGTGAAAAGAGAACTTTAACGCAATTCGCTGCTCATTCCATAATAATTCTTGTCCAATATACAAACCTGTACCTGCTCCATTTGAAACTATATCGCCCCATGAAAACCCCCACTCTTGTGAATAGGCATCCAGGACTTCAACAGCAGCTAAAAATGTAAAACCGAGTGTTGCACCGTACAATAATTGATCTCTCTTTTTAACACCACTCCAATTAAGGACTTGTGCTCCATGTTTGGCTAACTGGTAAGACGTAAAAGCATGCCCGACCTTATCCATTTGTAACCATTCACTATTGTCATTTACCGTATGGAATTTAGACCTCTCAAAATCTGCATACCATAATTGATTTAAACCTATTAGAGAAATAGTCGCTAATGATGCTTCAGAAATAACCACAGTATTTCTTCTAGAAATATTCAGCGTATCAGATGGTTTTAAAAAAGCATCTAACTTTGATTGCGAGAAAGTCAAGAGTGATAGTAAGAGGAAAATATATTTAAGTAATGTTTGCTTCATTACCTATTAATACCTTGTGAAGATAAATAACGATGATATTCTCTAGCATTCGCATTGTGTTGTGTTAATGTTTTGGCAAACTTATGAAAACCGAGTCGTTTGGCATCTGCAACAAAATAAAGGTATTTGTGCTTTTCAGAATTTAACACGGCATCAATTGCCGAAATATCAGGCATAGCAATTAAACCAGGTGGTAAACCTAAATTTTTATAGGTATTGTATGGAGAATCAATTTCTTTATGCACATTTAAAACCCGCTTTATTACAGTATTTTTATACTGAGGCAGTTTATATGCTGCAAATTTTAAGGTAGGGTCTGCTTGAAGTGGCATTCCCATTTTTAACCGATTCATATAAACACCAGCAATTCTTGGCTGTTCTGAAGCTTGCTTAGACTCTTCATATACAATAGAAGCCAATGCAATCACTTGATTTGGCGACAAACCAATGGCTTCAGATTTTTTAATTCTTGAATCATTCCAAAAACGATTATATTCTTTTAACATTCTATCTCTAAAACCTTCACCTGAAGTATTCCAGAAAAACTCATAACTATTAGGTAAATACATCCCTAAAGCTGTCGCTTGGTTAAATTTGTTTTCGGTAAGAAAAGAAATGTCTTTCATAGCACTAAGAATGGAAACACTGTCTGCTTCAATTTGTTCTGAAACGCGTCCGGCTAACTTTTCAAGTGATTCTTGATTATTAAAAGAGACCGTTATTGGCAAATTATTACTCCTAATAGAGTTTATAATCTCGTTATTAGTCATTCCTTTTTTTACTACAAAGCGACCAGCCTTAACATAGCTAACATATTTTTTTCGTTCTGCAAGAGCATCAAATTTATCTATATGCTTTAAAAGTGGCTCTAGCTGTTCACGAACCTCCGTATAGGAATCAGTTGATTTCACATAGATGTAGGCTTCGGCATTATTAAAAGCTGTATTTGGGGTAAACATGGTGCTATAAACAAAATAGGCAAAATAGGCAGCCACACCTAAACCTAAAAACACAATAGCAAGAAGAATTTTTTTGATATACATTTAATTATTAATTAGCTGAAACAAATATTCGTCTTTATATTCATTATTGTTAAAATTCCAATCTTTTTTTAGTCCAACGTTTACAAAACCTTGTTTTTTGAACAGACTCATACTCGCCTCATTACCTTCTGAAATATTGCAATACAACTGATGTAAACCTAAGGTTTTAAAACTGTAGCTGACTAGCAACTTTAAGGCCTCAAATCCATACCCTTTATAACGATTATCAGATTTGATTAAAATACCAATGCCTGCACGCTTGTTTTTAAAATCGAAATCAAAAATATCAATTAAACCTAAAGACTCATTGTCATTACTAGAAATGACTAGCCGGAGCTGCTTAACTTCAAAAATATCTTTATGGGCGTTTTCTAAGTATTGCTTTATGATAAACTTAGAGTATGGTGTTTGTGTATTACTAATTTCCCATATTGATTCATCGTTCTCTATCGCGTAAATAAACTCTAAATCCTCAGGTTCTAAAGCCCGTAAATAAACATTATCCCCTTTTAAAGTAATCATATGCTCCCTTTGAAAACTAATTTCGCTGGACCGATAAGCCAAATATTGGAATATACACCATTATTTTCTTCAAAAGAGACTTGTAAATCGCCCCCCAGTGCTTTCAAAGTTATTAAGTTATCTGTGGTTTCTTTAAGTGTGTGCATCGCAATGGCAACTGCCGTAACACCAGTACCACAAGATAAAGTCTCATCTTCAACACCTCTTTCATAGGTTCTCACAGCAAATGTCGCATCACCTATTTTTTTAACAAAATTCACATTACTTCCAGCTTCATTGTAGGGCGCACCATAGCGAATTTTTGAACCTTCAGCCTTAATATCAAAATCATCAATATTTTCTCTTAATTCAACATGATGAGGAGATCCAGTATCAAGAAAAACATGGCTGACATATTTTTCAACAGCATTAACATCTTGCATTTGTAGTTTTACAATATCGTCTTCAATTGTTGCAAAATGCAAACCATCAATTGCTTCAAACGTCGCTTTTTTGGCAATGATGCCTAAATTTCTTGCAAAAGCTACGGCACAACGTCCTCCATTTCCACACAAACTTTGACTGCCATCAGAATTAAAATAAATCATTTCAAAATCTGCTTTTTCATGATTCTGAATTAATATTAATCCGTCAGCACCTATGCCAAAACGTCTGTCACATAAAGCTGCCACCAGTTTGGTATTATTTTTGTCGATTTTTTGCTGACGATTATCTATCATCACAAAATCGTTACCAGTTCCTTGATATTTGTAAAATTCTTGCTGCATAATGATGCGCAAATATATGAATATTAAACTGTTTTTTTGATTGTTAAATCGTCGTTAAAGTTGAATTAAACATTCAATAAATATTTAATTTTAATCGTTAATTAGGAAAACTTAAAACTGAAAATTATGAAGAAGATTTTATCATTAGTATTGATTTCGGCGTTAGGTGGTATTTTCACCTTGGGAACTTATAAACTCTTTATTGAAAAAGAACATCCCATTGTTGTAAGTACTCAAGAAACAACCCCGTCTTTCTTTCCAACAAATAATGCAGCAAATACTTTATATAAAGCTTACGAAACGCCCGATTTTACTTTAGCAGCAAAGAACAGTATTAACACAGTCGTTCATGTAAAAAACTTAACATTAAGCACGGGTCAACTTACTTTTGAAGATTTATTTTTAGGCAGACGTAAACAACGGGCACAAGTTGGAACAGGTTCTGGAGTTATTATTTCCCCAGACGGTTATATTATTACCAATAATCATGTTATTGATAAATCCCAAGAATTATCTGTAACACTTAACGATAATAAAACCTTCACTGCAAAAATTATTGGTGCTGATCCTAAAACCGACATTGCACTTTTAAAGATTGAGGCAGATAAAGACCTTCCTTTCGCGACTTTTGGAGACTCAGACCAAGCTAAAATAGGCGAATGGGTTTTGGCTGTTGGCAATCCTTTTAATTTGACTTCAACAGTTACTGCTGGAATTATTAGTGCAAAATCGAGAAATCTGGATCCAACAGGAAAAAACACACACTCATTTATACAAACTGATGCAGCTGTAAATCCTGGGAACTCCGGAGGTGCTTTAATAAATACAAATGGAGAATTGATTGGAATTAATACTGCTATCTCCTCTCAAACAGGTTCATATATAGGATACTCATTTGCAGTTCCAAGCAACATTGCTAGAAAAGTTGTTGAAGATATTATGGAGTATGGAAACGTACAAAATGGAATTTTAGGTATAACTGGAGGTACTTTAAATAGCAATACGGCAGAACAAATTGGCGTGGAAGACACTCAAGGTTTTTATGTTGATAGCGTAGTTGAAGACTCAGGTGCAAAAAAAGCGGGATTGAGAAAAGGAGATATTATCAAAGAAATTGATAATGTAAAAATTACAAAGTTTTCAGATTTAAGTGGTCACCTTAATACGAAGCGGCCAAACGATATTGTTAACGTTACCCTTTCAAGAGACGGAGTTTTAAAAACGGTTCCTGTTAAATTAATACGCAATGAAACTTTTGTGCTTCCTTTAGTAGGACAAGTTAAAAACCTTAAACCTCAAGATTTAAAGAAGTATAAAATAGAATATGGTATCAAAATATCGAAATTAGATGATGAATATGCCGATTATTGGAGAAACAACAATGTTAAGGAGGGTACAATTATTACAGCTATAAATGATAAAAAAGTAAAATCTGTTGATGATGCTCAAAATATTATTCGAAATCAGTCCCGAAGCGAACCTTTAAGAATCGAATTAATTAATGCTGAGGGAGAAAAAGAACGTTACAATTTCAGATAATTTTTAAGTTAATAGTTTAGTTAAAAAATAACCTTCTAAAAAGAGGGTTATTTTTTTGTTAAAATACGTTACGAAAACGTTTGAAATATGGTAATTTTGCCAAAATTTTTCAAACAACACACTAAACATTAAGGAATGTCTTTTAACAAAACTTACGAGAAAGAATTATCATTTCAAGCAGACCGCAGGCGCGCAACTGTAGAATTTATTAAAACAGTTAGTGACTTGTGGTACGACAGGTCTATTGAACTTGTTATTTTCAGAAATCAATTAATTGATAGAAACGTAAGCCAAATTTTAAACCTGCACGATTATGCTGGAAAGTTTGTTCAAAAACCCATTTCAATTTTTGATTCTGTAGAAATTGCTCAAGCCATTAAAACCCTTGATATTCCACCTGCCAAATTAGATATTGGTAAACTCACTTACGAGTATCATTTAGAGGATAACAAGCATAGTAATGCCACGGCATTTGTTGCTCAAAAACTAAAAGATGCGAATAAAAATGGAAAGATTGAACCCAAAGATGTCATTTTATACGGGTTTGGTAGAATTGGTCGTTTAGTTGCTCGCGAACTTATGGCAAGAACTGGTAAAGGCAGTCAATTACGCCTTAGAGCTATTGTAACCAGAGGCGCAATTAATGAAGAGATTCTTGAAAAAAGAGCCTCATTATTACGTAACGATTCAGTACATGGTGATTTTTCTGGAACTGTTTCTGTAGATTCTAAAAACAACGCCTTAATTATTAATGGAACTACTGTAAATGTAATTTCTGCAAATGCACCAGAGGATATTGATTATACCAAGTTCAATATTCAAAAAGCCTTAGTTATAGATAACACTGGTGCTTTTAGAGATAACAAAGCCTTAAGTAGACACTTAAAGTCTAAAGGAGTAACCAAGGTTTTATTAACTGCTCCAGGAAAAGGTGTACCAAATATTGTTCATGGTGTTAATCATTTTGAAAACAATCCAGATTCCGTTAATATATTTTCCGCTGCATCATGCACAACTAATGCCATTACACCAGTTTTAAAGGTAATGGAAGATTCTTTTGGCGTAAAGAGTGGACATTTAGAAACTATTCATGCTTACACCAATGATCAGAATTTAGTTGACAATTTTCATAGTAAATACCGTCGTGGTCGTGCCGCTGGACTTAATATGGTTATTACAGAAACAGGTGCAGGTAAAGCCGTATCTAAAGCTCTACCTAGTTTAGAAGGTAAACTTACCTCAAATGCTATTCGTGTTCCAGTTCCAAATGGATCTCTTGCCATTTTAAATTTAGAACTAGAAAAGAAAGCCTCTTTAAATGGCATTAATACCATTATGAAAAAGTATGCTCTAGAGGGTGATTTGGTAGAACAAATTAAATATGAATTAAGCGATGAACTTGTCTCTAGCGATATTGTAGGGTCCTCTGCCCCATCTATTTATGATAGCAAAGCAACGATTATAAGACCAGATGGGAAAAACGTCGTGTTATATATATGGTACGATAACGAATATGGCTATAGTCATCAAGTTATAAGGCTTGCAAAATATATTGCTAAAGTTAGACGTTACACATATTATTAATAGGCGAAATCTAAAAAACATTTTTGTTCGTATATAAATTAGCCTCACTAAGTGAGGCTTTTTGTTGAACATACATCATTTAGTAAACAATATTTTATAAATTCGTAAACGGAAAACAACCATAATAAACCAATCCTAAATGAAATACCTTAAGTATTTAACCCTTGCTGTTTTTGTACTTGCCTCTACTTTAACATCAAATGCACAAACAAATCAAGAAGAAGAAACATTATCGTTAGATAATAGCACCATAGATAATCAATTCGAGTATGTATTAAGAAAGTCTGGTAATTTTAAAGGTGTAAATGGGCAAGCTTATGAAGCCGTAAAGCTTAGTACGTTGCTAACCTTGAGAAGACATACTATTGATTCCTTAAAAACAGTTCATAAAAATCTTGCTGAAACTCAGGCCATAGTAGATACTCAGGCAAAAGAAATTGCAGATTTAAAATCAAACTTATCGAATACACAAAACGATTTAGAAAAAACTAACACCGAAAAGAATAACATGGCGTTATTTGGCTTGCAAATGAGTAAGACAGGATATAATATGCTTATGTGGACAATTATTGGGGTGCTCTTGGCTCTTCTAATTCTATTTATTTACAAGTTTAAGAATAGCAACTCGGTAACTAGAGGTGCTAAAAAAGCATTAGCCGAAATCGAAGAAGAATTTGACGAACATCGCAAAACAGCACTCGAACGCGAACAAAAAGTAAGACGCCAATTGCAAGACGAAATAAACAAGCAAAAAGGCGCTTAATCATTAAATAAAAAGGCTTACAACGTGTTGTAAGCCTTTTATAATACTTTAAGAAATTTTAATAGTTCTGGCAGGTTTTTTCTTTGCCTCTTCCTTTTTTGGAAGCTTTATACTTAATATACCTTCATTATACTCTGCGAGGATTTTGTTATCATCAACAGTATCAGGCAGCGTAAAAGTTCTTCTAAAAGAAGAATATCCAAATTCTCTTCTGGTAAAACCCGTCTCATTGACTTCATTCTCTTCTTCTAATTCTGTTGAAACAGATAAAACATTTTCATCTAAATTAATCTGAAAATCAGATTTTTTCATACCCGGCACTGCCATTTCCACATGAAAAGAATCTTCCGTTTCCTTTATATTTACTTTAGGTAAAGACACTCCAGCATTAAAATTTGAAGAAAATAAAGAAGGGAAATCTTCTAAGAACATATCATCAAAAAATGAGGACACAAATGGGAAGCCTTTAATAGCATTCGCTTTTGTTTTTGCTAAACTTCCATTTTTTGGTATCGAAACTAAATTACTCATGACATTAAAAATTTAAGTTAAACATTATTTCATCAAGTAAATAGCAAATAAAATACCAAAATAAAATTCTACTATAAAGACCTCTTTTTAATGCTAGCTTTAACAAATAACTGTCAAAAATTCATTTTAAAGAGCTAGTAAACTGACAGTTACATTAAACATTATGAAAATATGACAGTAGTAGTCTTCTTGAACTATAACCCAAGTAACCATTAATGAATTCAATGTCCAATGGAATACTTTTTGACTACAATTCTATAAATATTTTATGGTTTAATTTTTTAATTTTAAAGTTATGAATGAGCGACCTCTACAAGTCAACTTCGCTGGTAAAGAGGGGGACTTCTACCTTATCAAGTTTCCAAATTTAAAAATACCAGTATCTGTAAATGAAAACTTATTCCAAAAAATGAAACACAGTAAAGAATACACTTTTAATAATTTAAAGGAATATACTCACGATGTTAATTCTGCCTAAAAAACAAAATGTATTCTCTTGAAGGTTGTTTAACAGTATTAAACAACCTTTTTTATTATAAATACATCCTTTTTGGTCTTTAAATATACCAAGCAATTAAATTATCTTTGCATTTCACAAAGAACATTATGCGTATAGATATCATAACCGTATTGCCAGAGTTATTAAAAAGTCCATTTGAAGCCTCTATTTTAAAACGGGCAATAGCGGCAAATTTGGTAGAAGTTCATTTTCATAATTTACGAGATTACACAACCGACAATTATAAATCTATAGACGACACCCAATTTGGAGGTGGTGCTGGTATGGTAATGATGATTGAACCCATTGACAGATGTATTTCAGCTTTAAAATCGTATCGTGATTATGATGAAATCGTTTATATGACCCCAGACGGAGAAACGTTGAATCAAAGTATTGCTAATCAAATTTCATTGAAAGAAAATATTATAATTCTCTGTGGCCATTACAAAGGCGTCGACCAGCGCGTACGTGATCATTTTATTACTAAAGAAATCTCAATTGGCGATTATGTCCTGTCTGGAGGCGAATTAGGTGCTGCTGTTTTGTGTGATGCTATTATTAGATTAATTCCTGGGGTTTTAGGTAATGAAACCTCTGCTCTAACGGATTCGTTTCAAGATAATTTATTAGCTCCTCCAATATATACCAAACCAAGAGAATATAAAGGATGGAAAGTGCCAGAGCTTCTTTTTAGTGGCAATTTTCCTGAAATTGAAAAGTGGCGAGAAGAACAGGCTTACCAGCGCACTAAAGAGCGACGTCCCGATTTATTAGACGAATAATATGAAAAAACACATTGTTGTTCTCACTGGAGCAGGCATGAGTGCCGAAAGTGGTATAAAAACCTTTAGGGATGCTAATGGACTTTGGGAGGGGCATGATGTGATGGAAGTTGCAACGCCACAAGGTTTTGCTTCCAATCCAGAATTAGTCTTGGACTTTTATAACCAAAGACGCCGTCAATTATTTGAGGTAGAACCCAACCAAGCCCATATTGATTTAGCTTATCTTGAAAAAAATTATCAAGTCACTATTGTTACACAAAATGTCGATGACTTACACGAACGTGCGGGAAGCACTAATGTCATTCATTTACATGGTGAATTGTTAAAGGTTAGAAGTACTCTTGATAAAAATGACGTTTTAGATTGGACAACCGATTTAGTTCTCGGGGATCTTTGTAAAAAAGGGCATCAATTAAGACCACATATTGTATGGTTTGGTGAGGATGTACCCATGATTGAAAAGGCTGTCAACATTTGTGAAACAGCCAATATTCTAATAATTATAGGTACCTCCATGCAAGTTTATCCAGCAGCAAGCTTGATGCATTACGTTCCAAAAAATACCCCAACTTATTTTATTGATCCCAAGCCAAACATAGAAAGCAATAAAAATCTAACCGTTATTGCAGAAAAAGCAACTATTGGTATTAAGAGATTTATTGATTATGTTTCGAAATAGGGCTTTTACCACTCCATTTTTCGTTCCCAAATTTTATCCGCTGCTCGCAACGCCAATGCCATAATGGTCGAGGTAGGATTAACACCAGCACCCGTAGTAAATGAACTACCATCTACAACAAATAAATTAGGTACTCCATGTACTTGATTGGTGGCATCAACAACAGAATTCTTGTCGCTAGTTCCCATTCTTGCCGTTCCCATTAAATGTGCCATATTTGATGGGGCTGGAACCACAACCTTTTTAGCACCAGCAGCTTCAAGAGCCTCAGTTGCCTTTTGGGCAGCATGATCTAACATTTTTTTAGAATTTTCTGAAAGTGAATAGGTCACTTTTGCAGCAGCAATGCCATTGGAATCTACTTCTGTGTCATCCAAAGTAACAGTATTGGTTTCTTCAGGTAAATCATCTGCTAAAACTGTGAGCCCTACTTGGTGTGGAAATATTTCACCAAATGAATCGTGATGTTTTTCTCCCCATGGTATACTTCCCGATTGGGATAATGGTCCAAAGGTTCGTTCTCCATACAACATATAACCTCTAACGAAATCGCGATTTTCATTTGTTTCATAAAATTGCTGACTAAATAAAGGGCTGCCCATAGGTCCTATATGACTATCCATTACCTCTTCGAATATACCTGTAACAAATAAATTTGGATGCACCATGAAATTTTTACCAACCATACCGTTGCTATTACCCAAACCATCTGGGAACAAATTGGATTTAGAATTTAGCAATAAACGTGGTGTTCCTATACCGTTACAGCATACCACCACGACTTTAGCTTTAACCTCTTGGGTGTTCCCTTCTTTATCAAAATAAATGGCTCCTTTTGCTTTGCCGTTTTTGTCTACCATAACTTCTTTTACTCGGGACCAAGTTCGTATTTCGGCTCCTTTTTCAATTGCTAATGGCCAATAGGTTCGATCTGTAGTAGCCTTTGCTCCCATAGGGCAACCAAACATACATTTACCATGAAGCATACATGGCGATCTATCTTTATAGGCTTTTGAAATAATACCTTGATCGTTCACCCACCAGTGCCAACCCAATTTCTCAAAACCCTTGACTAAAGTGTTTCCCATTTTACCAATTGGTAGTGGTGGTGTCTGTCTTGGCGAACGTGGAGGATTGGCGGGGTCTCCCAAAAGCCCCGAAACCCCAATCATTTTATCATTAAAATCGTAGTAAGGTTCTAAATCTTTATAAGAAATGGGCCAATCATCTGCTACCCCATCTAAAGTTTTAACTTTAAAATCGGATGGATGAAATCTAGGAAAAATACCTTGCCAATGTATTGTAGATCCTCCAACTGCATTGTACATCATTATAAAAGGTGGATTTTCACCAGCTGTAGTTACTGGGTAATCTTCTTTTAATTTACGCATATTGGGACTTAGACTAAAGTCTCTAGGTCTAGTAAGATGTGTTTCATAATCTGGTTTCAAAGAAGGAAATGTAGAAGGGTCAATCCATCCTCCTTGCTCCAAACAAACAACCTTAGCTCCTCTTTCCGTCAAACTCCATGACAAAGCGGCACCAGCAGCACCCGCACCTATAACTAAAACATCTATATCTTCGCTTTTCATATAACAGCTAGATTTTTATGTACATTGGTGACATTGTCTTCACACGATCTAACAATTTTTCATCAAAAGGTTCCATTTTAGGTCCCATGGTACCCGTTGGATGTGGCTCGTAACCTATTAATTCATAAACCTTGGGACTCGTATAATAACTTTCGTAAGTGAAATTTCGAAGTACGCCAAACAAGTCAGGGCTATCTTTTTCTAAATATTTTAAAACTGCTACCCGATTGTCTTTCTCTATTTCGGAAAAGGCTTTATTTGATTTAGCCAAACTAATATTTTCGAGGTTACTCACAGTACTTTGAAACACAGGCAATAAATCAGGTAATTCATCAAGAATATTTAAAATATAATCTATTCCTCCCACTTCAGATGCTGAAGGCATTTTAATGCTTTTCGGAATAATTTCATCCATAGCATATTTCAATGTTTCAAGTTCCGATTCGAGCAATAAAGCATTCTGTTGAGTTTTCTTGTCTATTTTACATGCTATCGGAAACGTCAAGGCGCCAGATGCAAGTAATACTTGGGCAGAGATAATGGCCTTGGAGAATTGTCTCCTAGACCAAACTTTTTTTTGAGTCATTAGAAATTAATTGATTGGTTGCTAGCCCCTTAAAGATAGGCGGATTATTTGGTAATTCCAAGCAAAGAAGCTGGATTTGATAGCATGAAAGAACTATTTATTCTTTTCCTCAATCCATTTACTCATATACTTAGTACTTTGTGAGCTATGATATTGTAGCATTTGTCCCGTGAAGTTATTTTGGCGGTGTCTTGTAAGGTTATTACCTATTTGATTGATTCCTTCAACTAACTTTTTTTGAAAATTCGCTTTACTAAAACGTTGACTGACAATTTTAAATCCATGTTGCTGTTTAGTATTCCATAACCTTTCATCTTGGAATAACTGTATGGCTTTATTCGCAAAATCTTCTGGATGATCCTCAATAAAACCGTTGGCTTCCAAATTACCATATATCCCTTCGGCTGCAATTGAAGATACAACACACGGTGTTCCATTTATCGTGGCATCGACAAGTTTTCCTTTTAAACCCGCTCCAAATCGAATAGGTGCTAAACAAACTTTGGCCGATTGCATTGCGTCATCCACATTTTCAGCGAATCCCTTGACAATAAAACCTTCATTTTCATTATGCAACTGATTCACTTTCTGGGACGCATAGGCTCCGTAAATATGTAACTCTGAAGAAGGCAATTGTCTTCTAACTAAAGGCCAGATAGTATTCTTTAAATACAACACAGCATCATAGTTGGGTACGTGTAAAAAGTTACCAATGGTTAAAAAATGATTTCTTTCTTGAAATTTGGGAAGTTTACTTTTTTCTTCATCTGAAATTGAATTCAACATAAATGGTAAATACAACAGTAAAGATTCGTCTACTTTAAACTCTTGTTTTAAAATTGCCATTTCAGCCTCCGAGATTATCAAACTCAAATCGCAACGGTAAATACTGGCTATTTCGCGTTTTGCAACATCACTTAACAAATAAGTTTTATCAAAAACGCCACCTTCTTTATAAGCTTGCTGCCTTCCTTTACGCAAACAATGTAAGTCTTCTGTGTCTAATATTTTCAAAGCTTTTGGGCAATGCTCTGTAACCCGCCAGCCAAATTGTTCTTCCATCATAAAACGGTCGAACATAACAATCTCTGGATTGAGTTGTTTTATATAATCATCAAATGAAGCGTTGTTCAGTTCAATAGAAACTTGAGTAACTCCTATAGCTTCTAGATTAAATGCGTTATCACTTTTAGAACAAGGACTAGCGAAGACTACCTTGTATCCTTCTAGCCGAAAGACTTCAATTAATTGTAGCATTCTCGTACCTGCAGCAGAACTTTTTGGTTCTGGCCAAACAAAACCAATAATCAAAAATTGCTTTAGCACGTGATACGTTTTTTTAGGTTATCAAATTATTCTGGCTGCTTTACCAAACTATATTTCATTCGAACACCTTTTGCCCAGTCTATAACAGCTTTTATGTCGTCATCAGAAAGATTAGCCTCTTTGTGCATCCAAATATAACTATTTAAGGGCATCTCTTTGTCTTCAACCATTTCTATAAGCTCTTCAAACTTATGATCTTTTCGCTTTACAGAATTACCTTCCCAATTAGATACATTAAAATGCTTCTTTCCATGCTTAACATGATCTTCCATCCAATAATTAACAGGTGTAATTTTTGAATACCATGGATATCTCGTAAAGTCACTATGACAGTCAAAACAAGTTTCTTTTAAAATAATCTTTACGTTTTCAGGCGGATTTGTTTCATTCATAAAAGCTTCAATTGTGGCTAAATCACCTTGATTCTTTTCTGGTCCAAAAAACTGCGCAACAACTAGAACAATGAGAAGTAGTATGAGGATTTTTTTTATTATTTTCATCGGTATTATTTTAAGATTTAAAAATAAGAAAACCATTTGACTACAGAGCAACTCTATAACGAATTAAATTATGTAAATCATTCCAGAGAAAAGCGTTTGTATTATTCAAAAATGCTACAGGAAAAGCCCAATTTAATTCCAAGTCTTTTAGATATTCTATTTAGAGTAGATGATAAAATTTCACCTCGTGCAACATGGGTTTTTGAGTTTATGTGTAATGAAGATATAACCATCATAGCACCTTATTTAGATACATTTACAGCAAATATTAAAAACGTTCATTTAGATTCGGCTGTTCGTCCAATTGCAAAAATATGTGAATTTCTTGCAAAGGCTTATACGAGTAAAACGGACAATTATATAAAACTGATTTTAACGGAAACACATAAAGAGCGCATCATAGAAACCTGTTTTGACTACATGATTAATGATGAAAAAATTGCACCTAAAGCATACTCTATGAACACCTTATTTTTACTTGGGAAAGAATATGACTGGGTACATCCAGAACTAGCTTTAATTTTGGAACGCGATTTCCACTTGCAGAGTTCCGGTTTTAAAGCACGTGCAAGACATATTTTGAAAAAAATTAAAAAGTAATAAGTTAGGTATTCTAACTTCGTGCTTCAAACTTTCTTTTCTATCTTTGGAACTTGAAAAAATCAAACAAAATTATGTCGTTATCTGCGTTAAATGCCATCTCTCCTATAGATGGTCGCTATAGAAGCAAAGTCAATGAATTAGCCCCTTATTTTTCTGAAGAAGCTTTAATAAAATACCGTGTTTTAGTTGAAATAGAATATTTTATTGCGCTTTGCGAAATTCCTTTACCACAATTGGAGAAGGTTGATAATGGCATTTTTAATGATTTAAGAGCAATCTATAAAGATTTTTCAGCAGAGGATGCTTCTGCTATTAAAAAGATTGAAAGTGTTACCAATCATGATGTTAAAGCGGTTGAATATTTTATTAAAGAACAATTTGATACTCTAGGTTTATCTGAATATAAGGAATTTATCCATTTTGGATTAACCTCTCAAGATATAAACAACACTGCCATTCCTCTGAGTATTAAAGAGGCAATGAACGATGTCTATGTTCCAGAATATTTTACAGTTCTAGAAAAACTAAAAATCTTATCTAAGGATTGGGCAGCTATTTCTATGTTGGCTAGAACCCACGGACAGCCAGCTTCTCCTACACGTCTTGGAAAGGAGATTGAAGTTTTTATAGTACGTTTAGAAGAACAATTTAATTTGTTAAACGATATTCCAAGTGCTGCAAAATTTGGTGGTGCTACTGGAAATTTCAACGCGCATTATGTTGCTTATTCAAATATTGATTGGAAAGTTTTTGGAAGTAGTTTTGTTCAAGAAAAATTAGGTTTACAACATTCGTTTCCTACAACACAGATTGAGCATTACGACCATATGGCTGCTTTGTTTGATACTTTAAAACGCATCAACACCATTATTATTGATTTAGACAGAGACATTTGGACTTATGTGTCTATGGACTATTTTAAACAAAAAATAAAAGCTGGAGAAGTTGGCAGTTCTGCGATGCCTCATAAAGTAAACCCAATTGATTTTGAAAATTCTGAAGGAAACTTAGGTATTGCTAATGCCATTTTCGAACATTTATCGGCGAAACTTCCAGTTTCAAGATTGCAGCGTGATTTAACAGACAGTACGGTTCTGCGTAATGTTGGTGTTCCATTTGGACATACCTTAATCGGTTTTAAATCTACATTAAAAGGATTAGATAAACTTTTATTAAACGAAAGAAAATTTGCTGAAGATTTAGAAAATAATTGGGCTGTTGTAGCTGAAGCAATCCAAACCATTTTGCGTCGCGAAGGTTATCCAAACCCTTATGAGGCACTGAAAGGATTAACTAGAACCAACGAACAAATTAATCAGAATTCTATTTCTAATTTTATAGATACACTAGAAGTATCTGATGCGATTAAAACTGAGTTAAAACAAATAACACCAAGTAACTATACAGGAATTTAAGCATGTTAACAGATAAACAATCTTTAATACTCTGTGGGATACTTGCCACTGTCATTTTTGTAAGTGGCGTATTGAACATTCTTAATAATTTTATTGTCTTAACTGTGATAACTATAATTTTTCTAACTATTGTGGGTAATCTGGTTTACACAATGAATAAGGTAAAAAAAAAGGAAGACTCAACTGGAAATGAAGAATAAAAAAGGTTTGCTATTAAGCAAACCTTTTTACATTAATATTATAATCTATTTAAAAAAATTCATAATATCCTGAACATTAGACTCATCTACATTAGCATCTTTTAGGGCAGAAACCAAAGTCACCATTTTATCTGGGCTCATATCGTCTCCTAACATCCTAACAACACCAAAACCTAGTTCCTTCGCACTTCCGAAGATAATTACCTCATCTGCTTCATCATCATCACCTATATACTTTACAACGATTTTGTTTCCTTTATCACTAAATTCCATTAAGTCTTGATATTTAGAATCGCTCAAAATTTCTTTTACAATGGCTACTTCAGCATCAAGTTCTTCAACGTTTGATTCATTTGCTCTGTACCCTAAAAAATTTAATCGCTTTACAGAATTATAGGCTTCTTTTTGATCTTCAGTAAACTGAGAATCGTCTATCTTGACCATGGAAAGTGGAACATCCTGTGAGATAAAATTTGCCGACTCTTGACTATCCACAAAATAGCGTTGCAATGTTGGACCACTGTTACAGCTAGTAAAAATTGTAATTATTAAAACCGTTAAAGTTATGTAGTTGAATATGGGTTTCATTGGTTGATTATTTTTTGATTAACAATTACAATATGCTGACGAATGATTTGTTTCGTCAGCATATCACAACTGCTCATTTTAAGATTGATGTTTTAAAATACTATTCCTTTTTATCTAAATGCTGACCTCCAGGGATATTCATTTTATCGGTAAGCTTAGATATTTCATTCAAATCGATGTTCCCAGTAAGCGACACCACTACAGTTTCTATATTACGATTCTCACCATTAATTTCTACGCCTTTACCATTCATTGCTTTATCAATGCCGCTTACAAAAATTAAAAGTTCCTTTACATGGTCCGAATCTTTACCTTCCTGCACATAAAATTTAACCTCGGTACCGTCATCTTTAACCTCCATTAACTCTTCTAAAGAACTTGAACGTGATTTTACCCATTTAGATATATCCGATGAAATCCCTTTATTATCTGTAACAATAGTTTTAAAACTAGTAATACTCTTTACCATTTCCATGTACGACTTAGCTTCAGGGTCGTCAATATTAACACCCATCTTTGCTAACATTTGAAACATTTTAGGTTTAATGTTTACATAAGTTACATCTGGACTTTCACTGTACTTCTCAAAAACACTTTTTTGAGCCATTCCTGTTATTGGCAATAACATAACTGCCATTACAAATACTATTAATCTATTTTTCATTGTTCTTGTTTTTAAATTATTTAAAGTTTTCATTTTTTTTGATTTTTTTACTGATGAAAGATCAGTACATGTTAGTTTTTAAAAATTATTCCTGTTGAATTATCAATTTCATTTAGATATCCCAATGTTGAAGTACCTTTATTTACTTCATTTAGATACCCTAAAGCGGAGGTTCCTTTTTCCACTTCGTTTAGATAAGCTACTGTTGAAGTCCCTTTATTAAAATGACCTGAAATCATTTCTAAAGACTTAACAACTTCATTATAAGCCAACTCTTTTTCAGATTCACTATAAGTTCCTAAATCATTATTGAATGATTTACCAAAATAGAGCCCCACCATAAGAACTGTTACTGCCGCAACCGAAATCCATTTGTAATTAAATTTACGTTTAGTGTTTAATGGAATGTCTTTAGTAAATTGTTCTTGCTGGTTTACCAAAAAATAGTTGAACATAGGTTTATACATTTCTAAATGCGGTGCCACAGTGTCGCTGGAAAAATAGTTTTTCAACACTTGCTCTTCTTTAATCGATGTTTCTCCGTTCTCGTACCTTTCGAGTAATTTTTCTATATTATTTAATACCATAATTATGCGTATTAGTTAATTTTTCTCTTATTGTTTTTCTTGCTCTAGACAAGTTTACACGAACTGCTGTATTATTCATATCCAGCATTTTAGCAATCTCGTCAAAATCGTATTCTTCTATATCTCGTAATTGAATTATCATTTTTTGTTGTTCTGGTAAATCTTCTATAATTTTCGCAACCCAATTAACACTGTCATTTAATTCAACTTGCTTTTGCAAAGTCGTTTGTTTGTCTTCGTAATTACTATGCACAATTTTCAAATTTTGTGCCTGTTTAGACTTCAACTTATCAAAACAAAAATTCTTGGTCATCGTCATCGAAAATGCTTCAACATTCTTATATTCAGCAATTTTTGCTTTGTTATTCCATAATTTCAACAGAACCTCTTGCGTGGCGTCTTCTGCTTCTTCAGTCGAAACTAATAATCGCTTTGCTAACCTAAAGACCTTATCTTTAAAAGGCATTACAATATTTAAAAACTCACTTTGAGTCATTTTTGGTTGGGTTTAGTTAAACAGCTTCATTCTTGCTATTTGATATTACGACGAACAACATCCTAATTTGTTACAAAAATTTTTTATTGCACAATATTGTAAGTAAATTTAGGGTTTTAAAGACTAAGTGTTACGTAATTAAAAAGCTATGAAAATTTATAAAGCCCTATTAGTCTTTACAGTCGCTTGTTTACTTTTTACAAGCTGCTTTGAAGATAATGATGATAACGCCATTTCGGCAAGTCAACTAAATGATTTTGTATGGAAAGGCATGAACATTTTCTACTTATATAAAGATAATGTGCCCGATCTTGCAAATGATCGCTTTTCTTCCAATGGTGAATATGGAGAGTATTTAAATAGCTTTTCATCCCCCGAAGAACAGTTCGAAAGTCTTATTTTTCAAAGACAGTCGGTTGATCGATTCAGTTGGATAACTGATGATTATATTGCCTTAGAACAGTCTTTCCAGAATATTTCGGCTACTAATGGCATGGAGTACCTTCTGGCTCCATTAAGGTCTGGAGAGTCTAACCGCTATGGTGTAGTAACTCATGTGTTACCTGAAACAAGTGCTGAAAGAAATGGTATTAAACGAGGTGACATTTTTTACGGTATTAATGGGACACAACTCTTTTTCAACTCATCTACAGACAATAATTACGATTTACTAAGACTGTCGAGTTACACTATTAATTTTGGAGTTTATAACAATAATGGAACAACCAACACTTCTGTAGACGACTTTATAGAGGAAACTTCAGAATCTGTAGATTTAGTTAAAGAAGAATATATTGAAAATCCTATTTTTATTAATAAGGTTGTTGAAACTGGTGAAAAGAAGATTGGATATTTAATGTATAATGGTTTTACTGGAAGTTCTCAACAACTTAATGACGTCTTTGGATCTTTTAAAAACTCCGGAATTGATGATTTGGTGGTTGATCTGCGATACAACCCAGGAGGTTTTGTTTCTAAAGCTATTTTGTTTTCAAGTTTAATTACTGGTCAGTTTACTGGACAAGTCCATAATACAGAGGAGTGGAATGCCGAGATTCAAACTGCAATAGAAGATAATGATCCAGAATTTTTAATAAACAGATATATAGATAACGAAGATGGTATGAGTTTAAATAGCTTAAATCTTGATCGTGTATTCATTCTAGCTACTAGAAGTAGTGCTTCTGCCAGTGAGTTAGTTATTAATTCTTTAGATCCTTACATCAACGTCGTGCATATTGGCACCAACACATCAGGAAAATACCAAGCATCAAGAACCGTATATGATTCTGAAGATTTTGGTCGCGACGGAGCTGACCCAACACATACTTATGCTATGCAACCTTTAGTTTATAAAACCATAAATATTAATGGTGTTACCGATTATTTTAATGGTCTCACACCAGATATAGAACTAGGCGAACAGTTTACTAATATGGGCGTTCTAGGAGATATTGATGAACCACTTCTTGCAGAGGCCATTTCGCAAATAATAGCAACCGGGAAATCGTCTAATGCGAAATCTAATAACTTAAACTTCTTAGACGTTGATGCAGACAGTAATGAATTTGCTCCATTTAGAAAAGGCATGTACTCCGATAAAAAAATCCCTAAAGTATTGGTCAATAAATTAGTTTTTGAATAATCACAAAACCTACTTCAACTGGAGCTCTGGTAAAGATTCAGCCTTAGCTTTGCATCATCTGTTGAAGGATAATCACTTTTCCGTTGACCATTTAATTACAACGGTAAATTCACATTATAATCGCGTTTCTATGCATGGTTTGAGAAAAGAACTTTTAGTCGCTCAAACAAATGCTATTGGTATTCCTGCTAGTTTAATTGAGCTCCCAGAAATGCCAAGTATGGCGGTTTATGAGAAAATAATGAATAAAACTGTTTCTGGATTAAAACAAGAAGGTTTTACATATGCCGCCTTTGGTGATATTTTCTTAGAAGATTTAAGAGATTATAGAGATAAGCTATTGGCAACAAAAAATTTATCTACTATTTACCCGCTATGGAAAAGAGATACAAAAGAGCTATTGACTGAGTTTTTAAATTTAGGTTTTAAAACCATAATAGTTTGTGCCAACTCAAAATATTTTAATGAAGATTTTGTTGGCACTGTAATCGATAAAGACTTTATTAAAAATTTACCTAAAGGCGTCGATCCTTGTGGTGAAAATGGCGAGTTTCACACCTTTTGTTTTGATGGTCCTATCTTCAAAAAACCAATTGAATTCTCTATTGGAGAAAAAGTATATCGTGAATATAAGTCGCCAAAAACTAATGACGACCCTATTTGTAAAAGTGATGATGAGAAATATGGCGTTTGGTACTGCGATTTGATTCCATAAAAAAGTCACTTCAAAATACATTGAAGCAACCTTTTTTAAATTTATTTTTTGAATTTACAGATTCAAGTTCAACCCTAAGCTCACATTTCTTCCTCTAGAAGTATAGCCCAGTATTTCCAAATAATCTTCATTTAATAAGTTTGTTACATTAGCAAAAAGCTTCAACTTGTTATTGATAATTTTATAGCTAAAATATAAATCAACTAAGGAATAAGCACTTAAATCTTCATTTGTAAAGGTTGAAAAATTAGTATCTGTTCTACTTCCAACGAACTGATAATTTAAAGAAGCAAAAGTGTTTTCACAAATATCATATCCTAAACTCGCATTAGCTTTATGTTTAGGTATCCTTAAACGCACCCCATCTTTTACTTCCGTAAACGTGTAGTTTGTGGAAACGGATACCTTTTCAATTAAATAAAGTTGCACCTCAACCTCAATACCATGAACCGTAGCATCCGTATTAGCATTTTCGTACGCACTACCAAAAACAATAGTATTTTCTTCATTTCTATTAAAATACAGACCACTCACACGAAACCCATTTTTGGTATTATACTCGAGTCCACCTTCAATAGTAATATTTTCCTCGGGCTCTAAATCTGGATTAGCTCCGAAAAAACCAAAAAGCTGTGACAAGTTTGGGGCAATGAATGAGGTTGCATAAGACCCAAATATTTTAGCATAACCTTCATTTACAGAAACATTATAAGATGGGTTTAAGTTATATACAAAATGAGAACCATATTCACTATGGTTATTTATTCTTCCGCCGGCATTAATATTTAAACCAGATTTTGAGACATAAACTATATTCAAGTAAGGATCGGTATTTGTTAAACTTTCTTCTTCTACAAATAAACTTTTATAATCACCATAATTTAGTCCAACTATGGTAAAAAATTTATCGTTAAAGTTATACTTATTAAAGGCATCAACAACATAGCTATCCGCTTCATTTGTAGAACCAAAAGCAGAAATGGTTTCTCTATCAATTTTTGTGTAGGCAGCATTTATTTGAAAACTTCCATTTTTGTACGTTACCTTGGGAGAAAGACCTACTCTTTTCTGCTGTGAGATATATTTATCATCAGTATCGGCAAAAGCAAATGTTGGTGGAGGGAAACCATCAATATCAGTTTTAAACTTATCCAAACTCGCATAAGCAGTTATCTCAAAATTATCACAGAATTCGTAACCTAATTTCAAATTAGTATTATACCTTGAAAAGGAATCTTTCTCTGCGTTTTCAGCCTTGGCAGCTGATAGTCCATCAACAAATTGGTTTCCGAAGGAAGCTAAATAACTAAACTTATTTAAAGTTCCATTTATAGAAACATTATTGGTAAAACTAGCGCCGTTGTAATTTAAGTCATCTTGCGTCTGATTCGTTCCAATCACGGTTAAAAAGCTTCCCGAAACCACATCTTTACTAGCTTTTTTAGTCGTAATATTAATTACCGCCGTTGCTGCGGCATTCCCATATAAGGTACTCGCCGCCCCTTTAACAATCTCAACAGATTCAATAGTGCTTAAATCCATCAACCGTAAATCAAATTCATTATTTACTAATGAAGGGTCATTAATTTGGATACCATCTATAAGTACCAACACCTGCCTGTTATTTCCCCCTCTAACAAAACTTGAAATGTTTTGTCCTGCAACACTTCGACTGCCGTTAACTTCAATACCACTCTTGGCATTAATTAAATCACCAATTGTTCTGCCTTGATTTCTCTCAATTTCCTGTTGAGAAATTTTAATAACGGTTTTACCGGAATTTTCACGCTTTAATTCAAATCGTGAATCTGAAATTACAACTTCATCAAGCTGTTCTACTTTGGTTGAATCTACTTGCTGCTGCGCAAAACCAACCATAGATATCCCTAAACAAAGGACACCAAAAACATTTGTTTTTTTCATTTTAATGAATAATTACTCGAGAATCGCATGGATTATCATACGCAAACTTTTATCCCGAAAGTTTAACTTATTTGTTTTGAAAATGGCAGGTCTCCTGACTTGCGTCTTCATGTTGGTCTTCCCATCAAATTGACAGTGACATTGAAGTTAACATGAAGCTTTATAGCTTACAGTTGCGGGAACAGTTCTGGTTTCTCACCAGATTCCCTTTTAATCCATTCATATTAATTGAATAGAACCAAATTTCGCTGCAAATGTAAACATTCCGTTTAATGTTTATATTAAAACTTTAAATAATATTACTTTTGAAAGAATAAAATTCGATTTTGAAAAAGCTAATCTTACTTTTTATTTTCAGCATTTCTTTTGCCTGTAAAGAAGACAAAAAAAATAGTAAAGAGTTACCTCTAATTGTTAAAGAAGAGGTTACATTAAAATATGCTCAGGGATTTTTAATTACCAAGTTTAATACCTTTAGTATTCTAGAGATAAAAATGCCTTGGCCAAATGCCAAACAACCCTTCAAATTTTTATTAATTAATAAAGAAGATGCGGCCAAAGCTACGATTTTACGGAGTGAATATGATGGCATCATAATGACTCCTGTTCAAAATATAATTTGCACATCAACAACTCACCTTCCGGCGTTAGAATTACTAAATGTTGAGCAAACTCTAGTTGGGTTTCCTGGAACAGATTATGTTTCTTCCACAACTATAAGGCAACTAATTGATAGCGGCACGGTTAGAGAATTAGGTAAAAATGAAGCATTAAATACCGAAGTTCTATTAGAATTGAATCCTGACGTTGTTATTGGATTTGGTATTGATGGTGGAAACCGTTCCTTAGAAACTATTAAAAAATCTGAAATTCCCGTGATTTTTAATGGGGATTGGGTGGAAAGTTCGCCTTTAGCTAAAGCGGAATGGATTAAATTCTTTGGCGCTTTATATGATAAAGAAAAAGAAGCCGATTCTGTTTTTAACCAAATTGAAGAAGATTATTTAAAGGCAAAAAAACTAGCTCAAAACACAAAATCAAAACCAACAGTATTAAGTGGCGCTATGCACAACGACATATGGTACTTGCCCAATGGAACCAGTATTGAAGCACAACTTTTAAAGGATGCCAATGTGAACTACCTATGGAGTAGCACTGAAGGTTCTGGAAGCTTAAAATTAAATTTTGAATCGGTTTTTGTTAAAGCCAAAGAAGCCGACATATGGTTAAACCCTTCAAATTACACAAGTTATCAAAGTCTTAAAAATGGTAATGAAAACCATATTCTTTTTGATGCATATCAAAACAAAAACATATATACTTTTACAAATACAACAGGCGCAACTGGAGGTGTTTTATATTACGAGTTGGGAATGACAAGACCGGATTTAGTTTTAAAAGACATCATCAAAATTTGTCATCCAGAACTATTAAATTATTATGAACCATATTTCCTAAAACCTTTGAAATAGTTGCCTAATATTAAGACATACCGTATTTCCTTTATAATTCTTACAGTTATATTAGTTACTTGTTTTTTTATAAATATTAGTTTAGGTTCGGTATATATCCCCTTAAAAGATATTTTTAATACCCTTATCGGAAATGCTTCGGAACAAGAAACTTGGCAATTCATCATTCAAAATTATAGATTACCTAAAGCACTAACTGCCATAATTGTCGGTTCAGGATTGGGGGTTTCAGGGTTGTTAATGCAGACATTGTTTAGAAATCCATTGGCTGGTCCTTTTGTTCTAGGAATAAGTTCTGGGGCAAGTCTAGGCGTAGCTATTATAATATTAGGATCTGGCCTTATTGGAGGCATTTTGTCATCGCTTTTTATATCGAAATGGGGTATCGTTATTGCCGCTAGTTTAGGTAGTTTTTTAGTCTTACTTGCAGTTTTAGCAGTATCCTTGAAAGTTAGAGACACCATGGCTATACTTATTATTGGTCTCATGTTTGCCAGCATAACTGCGTCAATTGTAAGTGTATTATCCTATTTTGGGTCCGCGGAACAATTGCAACAATACATCTTCTGGGGTTTTGGTAGTTTAGGCAACTTATCATGGGAGGATATAACTATACTACTTATTATTTATGTAATAGGCATCTTACTAGCTAAACTCTCTACAAAATCATTAAACACTTTGCTTTTGGGAGAAAATTATGCGAAAAGCTTGGGACTAAACATCAAGCAAAGTAGATTCTTAATCATTATAGCAACAAGTCTTTTAGCTGGAACTATAACGGCATTTACTGGACCAATAGCTTTCATTGGGTTAGCTATTCCTCATATTACACGACAAGTATTCAACACCTCAAACCATAAAATATTATTACCTGCAGTATTCTTATTTGGTGCCATAGTAATGTTAATTTGCGATAGTATTTCACAACTTCCGAATAGCGAATTCACCTTACCAATTAATGCTATTACGTCTTTAGTTGGTGCACCTGTAGTAATTTGGCTATTAGTTAGAAAAAGAAAGATGATATTTTAATGGATAGTAAAAACCAATATATTATTTTAAAAACTCAAAATCTATCCGTTGGGTATACTTCAAGAAAATCAAAAACGGTTGTTGCATCTAATATCAATATTGAATTAAGTAAAGGGCAACTTGTAGGGCTAATAGGCGCTAATGGTATCGGTAAATCTACCTTGTTAAGAACCTTAACTAAGGTTCAAAACCCTATTGAAGGTGATATTTTTATCAATAACAAAGTACTAAGGGACATTTCTCCGCTAAAATTATCTAGAGTCTTGAGTCTGGTTTTAACAGAGCCTATAGCGTCCAAAAACTTGTCAGTTTATGAACTTGTGGCATTGGGCAGGCAACCTTACACCAATTGGATTGGCAATCTTTCAAAAGAAGACATTGAAATTACGAATCGAGCGATTACACAAGTCAATATTGAACACTTGAAAGACAAAAAATGTTTTGAACTCAGTGATGGACAGTTACAAAATGTGATGATTGCTCGTGCACTTGCACAGGATACAGATTTGATTATTCTAGATGAGCCTACAACACATTTAGATATGTATCATAAAGCTTATACATTAAAACTACTTCAAAGATTAACCAAAGAAACGGGTAAAACCATTCTCTTTTCATCTCATGAAATTGATTTAGCAATCCAGCTTTGTGATAATCTAATTGTAATGACCGACGAGGATGTTATTTCTGATGAACCATGTAATTTAATCTCAAAAGGTGTTTTTCAATCCTTATTTCCTAAAGACCTCATAGTCTTTGATGAAAAAACAGGCAGCTTTAAAGTAAAAAAATAAGTTTATTTATTATTTCATTTATATTTCTTAATTTTAATCAATTAGCGCAAAAGCCTCTAACACCTATTTCTCATAGCTACTTATGGTTGTGACTAACTTAAAACTGTTCAACCATGAAAACCAAACTAAGTCTCTTACTTTTTTCCTTATTAACATTTTCAATTGTTATGCTTCTACTAAATGATAAGGATGATTTTGAATACCCCAAAAGAATTGGTTCTAATGCTATAAGTTGCACACCTGCAAAATTTTTACTTACTGATGTCGATACCACAAAACAAATTGCGCCACTTTTTGAAAATATAGGCGATCATAGTTATAAAGTAAGCACAGTGAATGAGTTGGCACAAAAGTTCTTTAACCAAGGTTTGCGGTTAACTTATGCTTTTAATCATGCCGAGGCACATCGTTCGTTTATGGAAGCTTCAAGGTTAGATTCCAATTTAGCAATGGCTTATTGGGGTCAAGCCTTTGTACTTGGACCAAATATAAATGATCCTTTCCCAGATGAAGAACGTAAAAAAAATTATAACGAAGCAATTGCTAAAGCGAGTAAATTGGCTTCAAAAGCCACTTTAAAAGAACAAGCCCTAATCCAAGCGTTGTCAAACAGATATTCTAAAGACTCTACTGAGGTGTCGGAATTAAACATGGCTTATATGGAAGCTATGGAAAAGGTAGTCACCAATTATCCTAATGATGCAGATATTCAAACATTGTACGCAGCATCTGTAATGAACACAGTTCCATGGAATTACTGGGATAAAGATGGTAATCCTTCACCAAATATAAAAGAGGCCAAGGCAGCACTTGAAAAAGCCATAGAGATAAATCCTAATCACCCTGGAGCCCATCATTACTATATTCACATGGTGGAGCTCCCAAAACCAGATCTTGCAGTTCCAAGTGCTGAAAAACTAGGAGGTTTGATGCCAGCAGCTGGACATATAGTGCATATGCCTTCACATATCTACATTCGTGTAGGTCGATATAAAGATGCTGTTATCGCCAATCAAAAGGCTATTTTAGCTGATGAAGATTATATTTCCCAATGCTATGCTCAAGGTATGTACCCATTGGGCTATTACCCTCATAATATTCATTTTCTATGGTCGGCGTCAAGCCTATTAGGGAATAGTGACATAGCCATTGAAGCAGCAAAAAAGACGGCTGAAAAAGTCCCTGTTGGCGAAATGAAAGAACTTCATTTTTTACAGAGTTTTGCCGCAACCCCACTTTTAGCTTACACACGTTTTGGAAAATGGAATGATATTTTAACCTATCCGAAACCAAATGACGATATTAAATATTTAAAACTCATTTGGCATTACACCAGAGGTGTAGCTTTTACTAGAAAAAATAATCTAAAGGAAGCTCAAGAAGAACTTGAGGCTATTGAAACATTAATTAAGGATCCAGATTTAGAAAACATAGCCTCAGGTTTTGATAACGGAACTACTATAGCCAATCTAGCCTACGAAATTGTAGCGGGAGAAATTGCTTCCACAAAAAAAGACTTCAATTCCGCTATATCTCATTTAGAAAAGGCCGTTGAAATGGAAGACTTATTAATTTACAACGAGCCTTCTACTTGGCATATTCCGCCAAGACAAAATTTAGGTGCTGTTTTAATGAAGGCTAAAAAATATAGTGAAGCTGAAAAAATTTATCGTGAAGATTTAAAAGACCTAAGGCAAAATGGGTGGTCCCTTATGGGCTTGCACAACAGTTTATTAGCACAGGGTAAAGATGATGAGGCTAAAGACATAAAAGAAGAATTTAATCGTGCTTGGGAAGATGCCAATATTGAAATAAATACTTCCATACTATAGTTTTTTTTCTAAAATTAGAGAATAAACTAAGCTCATGACTTCATTTAAAAAATTATCTTTGAGTAAACTTATTTTTTAAATGAACGAGAGTATTATTCTAATTCTTGCCATCCTTATATCGGGTAGTCTAGGTGTTTATATTGGTAAAACTATTGCAAAACTAAAAAGCAAAAGTGAACAGAGTGCTCTGGAAGAGCGTGAAAATCAACTTAACATAACAATTTCAGATTTAAAAAACTCAATTGAAAGTTTAGAGAGGGAACGTGACCAGTTTAGAGACGATCGAGAAGCCTTGAATTTAGAATTGGTTCAAAAAAATACAGAATACGATAATCTTCAGCAACTAAACATTAAACGCGATAAAGAATTAGAAGAGCGCCAAGAACAATTAAGAAATGAGTTTAAAGTTTTAGCAAATACTATTCTTGAAGAAAAATCAAATAAATTCACTGAACAGAATAAAGAAAACATTAAAAACATTCTAAATCCCCTTCAAGAAAAAATACAAGGCTTTGAAAAAAAGGTTGAAGCATCTCAAAAAGAAAGTATTAGCATGCATTCTGCTTTAAAGGAACAACTTTTAGGCCTTAAAGACCTCAACCAACAAATGACCAAAGAAGCAACTAACCTAACTAGGGCTTTAAAAGGTGATAGTAAAATGCAAGGAAATTGGGGTGAATTGGTATTAGAGCGTGTACTTGAAAAATCTGGATTAGAGAAAGACCGAGAGTATTTCGTGCAACAAAGTTTTACGCGTAATGATAATACTCGTGTTATGCCAGATGTTGTTTTACAATTACCAGATGGTAAGAAAATGATAATTGACTCAAAAGTATCTTTAACCGCTTACGAACGTTTTGTAAATGCCGACGAAGATGATAGACCTCTGTTTTTAAAAGCCCATGTAAATTCCATTAGAAAACATGTTGAACAGCTTTCTGCAAAAAACTACCAAGATTTATATGATATTGAGTCACCAGATTTTGTTCTGATGTTTATTCCAATTGAGCCCGCCTTTGCTATTGTGGTTAATGAGGACAATACTATTTACAACAAAGCATTCGAAAAAAATATCGTAATTGTTACACCTTCTACTCTGTTGGCAACACTTCGCACTATTGATACTATGTGGAATAATGAAAAACAACAGCGTAACGCTATTGAAATTGCTCGTCAAGCCGGAGCGCTTTACGATAAATTCGAAGGTTTGGTGATTGACTTAACGGGTGTTGGCAAAAAATTAGATTCAGCTAAAAGTGATTATTCTGCTGCCATGAATAAATTGGTCGAAGGCAGAGGCAACCTTATCACTAGTGTTGAAAAATTGAAAAAAATGGGCGCAAAAGCAAAAAAATCATTACCTGAAGCTATTATTAAGCGTGCTGAAGAAAGCGAATAAAATAAATTAATATGTTCAAACACCCTAAAGAATCACAAGTAACCATAACTGAACTCATGCTGCCATCGCACTCCAACTTTAGTGGAAAAATTCATGGCGGACATATATTAAACTTAATGGATCAAATAGCTTTTGCATGCGCTTCAAAACATTCTCAAAACTATTGTGTAACAGCCTCTGTAAATCGTGTTGATTTTCTAAACCCTATTGAAGTTGGGGAATTAGTAACCTTAAAAGCTTCGGTAAATTATACGGGACGAACCTCTATGGTTATTGGATTACGAGTAGAATCGGAAAACATTCAAACTGGAAAAACAAAACACTGTAACTCTTCATATTTTACTATGGTTGCCAAGGATGAAAATGGTAAAAATGCCAAAGTACCAGGTATCATGTTAGATTCGGAACAGGCAATTAGACGTTTTGCAAGAAGTATTACCCGACAAGAACAAGCCAAACATCGAACTAATAAATTTAAATCTTCAGAATTTAAAATTGAAAATTATTTGGAGATTATAAAGCTACATAATGCACAAATTGATATTTAATTGTAAGGTTACATAATTAATTACGACACTAAATACATTAAACTTCACATAGAATGTATTGATTGGAATTTGGAGCTGAAAATATGTGCTAATATTCTCCAATCATGCGCAAATGGGTTTTTTTAATTTTTATTTTCATTGTTGGGGTCTCTATCTACCAATATGTTTATCAAGACCATAGGAATATAAAATTAGAAAAAGCAAAATACATACTTACAGCAACTGAAATAAGTAACTCTAGTCTAAAAAATTTAAGCACTTCAGAAGAAAAATTTTTAAATAATACTCTTGAAATCCTTGGGTACATAACTGAGCTAAGCGAATATAATCTTACCATTGAAGACTTAGTTTTTTGTTCATTCGAAGGTTCTTTAGAAACTAAAATACAAATAAACTCTAAACTAAAAATAAAAGGACGTGTAATAGGTTACGATGATTTGCTGGAACAAGTCAGACTAGATCAATGCCCCATAATTATTAACAATTAAATCTTTAATACTATGAAAACAATATTACTATTATTTCTACTATTTTTTTTAGGTGCACAAGCACAAACTACCCAAACCATAACAATTGATTGGGGTTTTAATTCTACACCAACCGCTTCTGGAAATGCAAATACCGATAGAACTATTGAAGTTGGTGATACAGTAGAGTGGAATTGGTATGCCAGCGGATCTCATAATGTAGTTTCTGATGGTGGTACAGAAAGTTTTGACAGCGGATCAACCACAAGTAACCCCGGCATCAATTTTAGTTTCACATTTAATCAAATCGGTACCACCGATTTTATTTGTGAACCACATAGCAGTATAATGTTTGGCACTATAACAGTTGTTTCGGAGGGCACTCTAAGCATACAAGAATTAAATTATTTATCGAATATTTCTATTTATCCTAACCCGGCCTCATCACGTTTAAATCTAAGCTGGCCTAAAAGTATAGACGATATTGATGTTGAAATTTATAATGTTATAGGAACAAAAATATTACACAGTAAAGTTTTACATAGCAATTCATCTATAAATATTGATTTTTTACCTAAGGGTTTTTATATTGCTTCTATCATTGTTAATGACATTAACTTAAGCAGGCGATTTATAAAAAATTAGTTTACCCTTTGACTAAGAAATAACTATATCTTCCATTAATATTATCAATGATTTGTGTTCATTATCAAAATGATTTATTAGAAGAAAAGGCCGAAAACATTTAGCCCTCATTCATTTTTGAGCTTAAAAAGATATAAAAAGCCGCTTAAAGCGGCTTTTTTTTATTATTTACTCAAATACATTTTTCGTCTGGAATACAAATCATAAAATTCGTCATCCTTTAAGCTATCAATGAATAAGATACTTTCTCCAGTACTCTTCATTTCTGGTCCTAATCGTTTATCAACATTTGGAAATTTATTAAATGAAAACACTGGCTGTTTAATAGCATAACCTTCTAATTGAGGGTTAAAATCAAAATCTGTTACCTTCTTCTCTCCTAGCATAACTTTAGTCGCATAATTTACATACGGCTCCTTATATGCTTTTGCAATAAAAGGTACTGTCCTAGATGCTCTTGGATTAGCTTCAATGATGTATACAATATCATCCTTAATTGCAAACTGAATATTTATTAACCCAACTGTATTTAATGCTCTTGCTATAGTATGTGTATGATCAATAATTTGCTGCATCACCAAATCACCTAAATTAAATGCAGGTAAGGTCGCGTTAGAATCTCCAGAATGCACACCACAAGGTTCAATATGCTCCATTATTCCAATAATGTAAACATTACCATCTGCATCGCAAATAGCATCAGCTTCAGCTTCAATTGCACCATCTAAATAATGATCTAATAGCAACTTATTATTAGGGATTTTACGAATTAAATCAACAACGTGCTCTACTAACTCTTCTTTATTGATAACAATTTTCATTCCTTGCCCTCCTAATACATAACTAGGTCGTACTAAGATTGGAAAATTAAGTTCATCAGCTAGCTGTAAAGCTTCATCAGCATTTTCAGCAACACCAAACTCGGGATAAGGAATATTATTTTCTTTTAATAAACGTGAAAAACTTCCTCTGTCTTCAGCTAAATCTAAAGATTCGAAACTAGTGCCAATAATTTTAATACCGTATTTGGTCAACTTCTCAGCTAGTTTCAATGCAGTCTGACCTCCTAGCTGAACAATAACTCCTTCCGGGTTTTCATGGCGTATAATATCATAAATATGCTCCCAGAAAACTGGCTCGAAATATAATTTATCAGCAGTGTCGAAATCTGTTGAAACCGTTTCAGGATTACAGTTAATCATGATAGTTTCATAACCACATTCAGCTGCTGCTAAAACCCCATGAACACAACAATAATCGAACTCAATTCCTTGCCCAATTCGGTTTGGTCCAGATCCTAAAACTACGACCTTCTTTCTGTCTGTTACAACGCTTTCGTTATGTACATATTTTTCTCCAGATGGGGTCTCTACCATATTCTCAAAAGTAGAATAATAATAAGGTGTTTTCGCCGTAAATTCAGCAGCACATGTATCTACCAACTTGAATACACGCTGAATATTAAATTCGTCTCTCTTGTTATATACTTGACTTTCTAAACAACCTAGCATATGAGCAATCTGTCTATCTCCATAACCCTTCTGCTTCGCCTCTAATAACAATTCTTTGTCAAGCGTATCAATAGTATAATTTGAAATTTCTTTTTCTAATTGAAATAACTCTTCATACTGCTTTAAATACCACATATCAATTTTCGTGATATCGTAAATCTGGCTTAACGGAATACCCATAGCTATGGCATCATAAATCACAAAAACACGATCCCATGATGCGTTTGTTAATTTATCAATAACGGTATTATAGTCTGTATAACCTTTACCATCTGCACCTAAACCATTTCTTTTAATCTCAAGCGATTGTGTCGCTTTATGAAGCGCCTCTTGAAAAGAGCGACCTATACCCATTACTTCTCCAACAGCTTTCATCTGTAATCCTAAGGTTCTATCTGAACCTTCGAATTTATCAAAATTCCAACGGGGTATTTTAACAATAACATAATCTAAAGTTGGTTCAAATAATGCTGAAGTCGATTTTGTGATTTGATTATCTAATTCATCCAAAGTATAACCAATGGCTAACTTTGTTGCAATTTTCGCAATTGGATAACCCGTAGCCTTACTCGCAAGTGCCGAAGAGCGCGAAACACGTGGGTTAATTTCAATTGCAATTATGTCCTCTTTTTCATCTGGACTAACAGCAAACTGTACATTACAACCTCCCTCAAAATCTCCAATGCTGCGCATCATTTTAATCGCCATATCACGCATTTTTTGATACGTTCTATCGCTTAAAGTCATAGCGGGAGCTACAGTAATAGAGTCACCTGTGTGAATACCCATTGGGTCCATATTTTCAATAGAACATATAATAACCACATTATCATTTCTATCTCTTAGTAACTCCAACTCATACTCTTTCCAACCCATCATGGCTTTATCAATCATCACCTCATGAATAGGCGAAATCTCTAAACCTCTTCGCAATTGTTTATCAAAATCTTCTTCCTCATAAACTATAGCAGCTCCAGCTCCACCAAGCGTGTAAGAGGCTCTAATACATAGTGGGAAACCAAATTCTTGAGCAATCTCTTTTCCTTTTAGAAAAGAGTTTGCAGTAGCTTGGGGTGCCATACCTACACCTATTTTTCCCATTAATTCTCTAAACTGCTCTCTATCTTCAGTGATATTAATGGCGTTAATATCGACACCTATTAACTCAACACCAAAATCTTTCCAAATTCCTTTTTCATCTGCCTCAATACATAAATTTAAAGCTGTTTGACCTCCCATTGTTGGCAATACAGCATCAATTTGAGGGTGCTCCTTTAAAATTTTGATAATTGATTTTGTGTTCAACGGTAACAAATACACATGATCTGCCATAGAGGGATCCGTCATAATTGTTGCAGGATTAGAGTTTATTAAAATAGTTTCTATTCCATCTTCTCTTAAGGATCTTAAGGATTGTGAACCAGAATAATCAAACTCACATGCTTGACCAATAACAATAGGTCCAGAACCAATAATTAGAATCGATTTTAATTTTGGATTTTTCGGCATTTTTATTAGTTATATATTTTAAATAATCGGTTACAAAAATAGTAATCAGTAGATATAAAAAAAGGCGTTACACTTAAGTAACACCTTTAAATTATCAACAATTGTTAATCATTATTTTTTATGTCTTGTTTCAGATGACACAGATAATCTTTTTCTTCCTTTAGCTCTTCTACGAGCTAATACCTTTCTACCGTTAGCAGAAGCCATTCTTTCCCTAAAACCGTGTTTATTTCTTCTCTTTCTTTTAGAAGGCTGAAATGTTCTTTTACTCATTATCTTATATCTTTAAATATCTGAATTGTAATTTTCTTGTACTTTGTTCGGGGTTTCTCCAAAACTGAGGGCAAATATACAAAGCCTTTATTACTTTGCAAATCATTTTATAAAAAATATTTTTAAATAAATCCATACACTTTAATTAGTTTACAAGACCAGTATTTATTTGGGTTTACAAGCATTCTTTTGAGGCAAAGTGATGCCAATTTTTCATAAAAATTTAGTTTCTTTGCAGTCAAAATTAAACAGAAAGCACCTTTCAATGCTTTACTCTTAATAATTACGGTATTAAACTTTACAAAAATGTATAACAAAATCATAAAACTCATCATAGCGGCAGGCATAATTGCCTACTCGGTATATCAATTTACTGAAGGGTACACAGGAAATGGCATTATGTTAATTCTTCTGTCTTTAATTTTCGTATTTCTTTATTTTAAAAATGAATTTATTCTATTGGCTTTTTTAAGGTTACGTAAGCAAGATTTTGATGGTGCAAAAAAATGGCTTAATAAAATTAAGAATCCAGAAGCGGCATTAGTAAGAAAACAACAAGGATATTACAACTATTTACATGGTATAATGGTTTCTCAAAGCAATATGAATGATGCTGAAAAATTCTTTAAAAAAGCCATTTCACTTGGACTATCAATGGATCATGATTTGGCGATGGCAAAACTAAATTTGGCTGGAATAGCTTTTTCGAAAAGAAGAAAACAAGAAGCACAAAAATTACTGTCTGAAGCACAGAAACTTGATAAACAAGGTATGCTGACAGAACAAGTAAAAATGATGAAGGATAATATGAAACGTGCTCAAATGCCTAATCAACATTACGGGACCGGAGGGTCTCTAAGGTCACAAAAAAGACGTGGCCGATAACTATTTACTAGCCAAATCGTAATAGCCTTCTTCTGGTATATCAATAAAGTACTGTTTTCTAGTTTTATTATTGAGATGTGGCTCTCTTAACCAAGGGTTATGAAGTTTTAATATTTTGTAATTGATTCCGAATTTTTCAGCAAATTGAGTAAAATCTGTTACTGCTGTATCTACCTCAACTTTATAGGTTGGAACATTACTGTATAAATCTTTTTCTCTAAAATTGAACCCATACTTATTTGGGTTGTTAAGAATCTCTTTTAAGGCAACTATTCTGAATAGATACCTGCCTGTTTCTTCTCCTAACAATAAATCGTAATAATCCGTTACATTTTGTTCCTTTAGGCGTCTGGAAACACCTGAATTTCCAGCATTATAAGCTGCAGCTGCTAAGGTCCATGAACCTAATTGCTCTTTTGATTTTAACAAATATTTACAAGCAACTTCTGTAGCTTTTTCAAGATGATATCGTTCATCAACATTGGTATTAACTTCGAGTCCGTTTTCACGACCAGTCGTTTTCATGATTTGCCAAACACCTCTTGCTCCAGCTGGCGAAACCGCATTGGTTAGACCACTTTCAATAACAGCTAAGTATTTGAAATCGTTTGGGATATTATATTTTTCAAGAATGGGTTCTATTATCGGAAAATACTTCTTAGCTCTTTTAAACATCAATAAGCCGTTGGATTGCCAATAGGTATTTACTAGTAACTCCCTATCCATGCGCTCTAAAATATCTGGGTTATTTAAAGGCATTGCTTCGCCAGAAAAATCTAAATGCTCTGGAACTTGAAGCGCATAAACATTATAATCGTTAATTAATTTCTTTTCGAAATTTTCATCGGTAGGAGCATCTTGTAGGGCATAAATAAATAAGAGACATAAACTTAATAATCCCACAAGCGCCAAAATTTTTTGAGCTATCTTCATTACTTTAAGTTTGGTTTAAAGTTATAAAAAATAATCTAAAATTAAGATTTAGCTCTTTAAAATAATTTCAGGTAAATTCTTATTAAACCATCGATATTTATTAATAATCATTATATGTGAACCTCCTTCGATTGAGATGCAGTCTTTTATATTCTTTATAGGAAAAACCGAATCATTATCACCATGAATATGTACAATACCTTTGATAGGTACATCTTGATTCCAACAAACTATTTGCTTTATAGCCCAACTTAAATACTTTGAATCATTTATTGATAAATATTTTTTATAAAGATCAAGACGCTTTTTGATATTAGTACCAAATGCATATTTAGCGAAAAAGTCTACATTATAAGTTAATTGGGTTGGAAATAATTTATAGGCTTTTACTTTTTTAGCTAATAACATATGCTTAGGTAGCTCATGCATAGATTTAATACTCGAAACAATTATTAATTGTCTCAACTTTAAATATTTACTCATTTCCTGAACGAGAACACCTCCAAACGAAACGCCTAGTAGAACTATATTCTCATGCTCAATTTTTTTTGTCATTCTGAAAGCATAATCACTAAGCAACTCATTTTCAATGGGTATCATCCATTCTAACCAATGCAATTCAAATTGACCCTCTGGCAACTTGAGGTGTTCAAAGATTCTGGGGTTAGCAGCCATACCCGGCATCAAATAGACGTGTATTACCTCTTGACTCATAAGCATTTAACTTCTTGTTATTTTTCTGGTAACGTTTTTTTTCATACCTTTGCACAGCAAAAATAGCGAAATAGTAACCACTATTTTACGACTCCTTAGAAATTAAATAAAATACTTACCATGGTTGATGTTGCAGAATTAGTTGATAATGATTTTTTACGCCAATATGAAATTAAAATTGATAATCATTTAGCAAAAATTGAATATTCGCTTCAAGAACGAAAAATTTTCCTAACTAAGCTTATTATTCCAGAAGCTATTGACGAAGATGGTTTTAGAAAGGAATTTTTAGCTGCAGTTTTTGAACAAATTCAAGAGCGTAATCTAAGCGTTGTTCCAACAAGTCCAGAAATTGCTAAGTTTGTTAGAGGTAATCGAAAATACAAACGAATGCTTCCTGTAGGCGTTAGAATCTAATCATTAGAAAAAAATTAACAAAAAAATCCGAAGTTTATTACTTCGGATTTTTTTGTTTTTAGATTAATTACTATTGTTTTTGATACACTAAAGTTAAATCTTTAGTCTCAATTATTTGAGAACCATCTTCATTAAAGATTTCAATTCTATCTTTAAACACCAAGGATATTTTATTACCGTTTATTAATGCTTCACTTTCTCCAATTGTAACTCCATTTCCTGATTTAGAATAAAATGTTGCGAAACTAATAACTCCTTCGTTATCACATTCTACGTTAAAGTCATATTCATCAGTAGAATTATTTAGCAACTTTATCTCTAATAAGGGATTAAACGTAGTATTTAACGAGACAATATTGTTGGGTTCGAAAAGTAACGTTTCACTATAAGAACATTCAATTTCACTTAATAAATTAGTGCTTACTATTCCGTCTTTATTGATATCGAAGCCATCGGTTATATTCCATTCAGATAATGTCCAAGTTCCTAAAAGTGAATCATCATCAATATCCTCATTAGAACAACTAACTAAAAATAAAACGCAAAGGATTAAAGGGTAAAATAATTTTTTCATATTGGGGCATGATTATTTCACTGTAAAAGTATTGATACGAGCCTGAGTGACACAAAAAACAAGTTAAATGGACAAAATAAGGGTTGATTTACAGAAATTTAAAGGATTTTATTGAGAAAGAGTTCGAACAAACTCTAGTCTTACGATGCCGTCGCTATTAATTTTGGTAAGTTCTACCTCATGTAAAGTGTTAACCAATGCTGGATTCCAAGGTGTTTTTACTTTTACATAATTTTCGGTAAAACCATGAATATAACCTTCTTTGTTTTCACTTTCAAACAAAACTGTTCTTACGCTTCCCAACTGACTTTCATAAAAAGAACGACGTTTTTTTACTGATAATCCACGTAACATTTTACTTCGCTTACTCCTAACATTATTTGGAACCACCCCCTCCATAACTGCGGCTTCTGTATTGTCACGTTCAGAATATGTAAACACATGCAAATAGGATATATCTAATTCGTTTAAGAAATTATATGTTTCTAAGAAGTGTTCATCTGTTTCACCAGGAAAACCAACAATAACATCAACACCAATACACGCATGTGGCATTACTTCCTTTATTTTATTAACTCTGTCAACATAAAGTTCTCGCATATAGCGACGTTTCATTCTTTTTAAAAGTACGTTACTACCAGATTGAAGTGGAATATGAAAATGTGGCACAAAAGCGCGTGAATTAGCTACCAAATCAATAGTTTCATTTTTTAATAGATTAGGCTCAATAGATGAAATTCTCAATCGTTCAATACCTTCAACTTTATCCAATTCTGAAACTAAATCTAAAAAAGTATGTTCATGCTTTTTATTTCCAAATTCACCTTTACCGTAGTCACCTATATTAACTCCCGTTAATACAATTTCCTTAATATTTTGTTCAGAAATTTTCTTAGCGTTTTTTAAAACATTATCCATGGTGTCACTTCTAGAAATACCTCTAGCCAAGGGAATGGTACAATAAGTGCATTTATAATCACAACCGTCTTGTACTTTTAAAAATGCGCGCGTTCTATCACCTATTGAATAAGACCCAACATAGAAATCCGCTTCCTCTATTTCGCACGAATGTATCTTACCATAATCGCTCTTTGCTAGATTGTTAATATAATCTGTAATATTGAATTTTTCTGTAGCACCAAGCACTAAATCAACACCATTAACATCTGCTAATTCCTCTGGTTTTAATTGAGCGTAACATCCAACAGCAGCAATAAAAGCCTCAGGGTTTGCTTTTTGTGCTTGTTTAACTATTGTTTTAAAGCGCTTATCTGCATTTTCAGTTACAGAGCATGTATTTATCACATACATATCGGCCTTTTCTGAAAAATCTACACGATCAAAACCTTCTTTTTGAAAACTTCTAGCGATTGTTGATGTTTCTGAAAAATTAAGCTTACATCCGAGTGTATAAAATGCTACTTTTTTATTGGTGCCCATTATGCCAATTTAATCGGCAAAGTTAATAAAAAAGAGCGTCTCTGAATAGGTACGCTCTTTTTTTGGTATTACTTTGATTAATACTATTCTTTTATTAGTTTTCTTGTTACAATTCCTTGTGAAGCATATAACCTTAAAATATAAAGACCATTAGCCAAATTGGAAATATTTACTTCAGTTTTTCCAAGTGAATCAAAAACAAGTTTTCCAGAGATAGAGAATATATTAATACGCTCTAAGTTATTTGATTGACCAAGACTGAATTTAAGAAAATGACGAGTTGGATTTGGCCAAACTGTGACTTCTATTTTTGCTAAGTCTTTAGAGGATAAAACTGTTAAATCCCCAGCAGCGTCATAAGAACAAGTAGTTCCTCCACCAAAATCTACCGTCATTGCATAGGACGATGGTGCGATACCACTATCAATAGTATATTTAAGATTGACACCGCTGCAACTTACAAAGTTGTACGTTGAGGTTCCATCAATTGTAATTGTTGAAGGCCAAGCAGTACAACCTTGTCCATTATTTAAAACAAATGTGGGAGTAGAAGGCGTGCTTCCTGCCGATGTTTTAATGGAATTGGGGCAAACAATTTGAGCATGCGCTATAGCACATAATAGCATAGAACATGCTAGAAAGTAAAGTTTTTTCATTTTAATTTGAGAGTTATTGTTAATAATAGCAATACAAATATTTAATTTATTATTAGACGCTTTAATTTAAAAGAAGTCACTTTTAGAGTTTTTATGTCATTATTTTAGCAAAAAAGTAAGCTAGTGTCTAAAAAATGATATTTTTGAGGACATTATGACCCCTAAAGCGTTGAGTTTAAAAAAAACATATAAATTCTTAACTACAATAGTTTCAATAGCAATACTCTTTGGGTGTTATAAGGGAAATAAAACGTCAAAAGACCATCTTGTTTTTCGATACAATGAATATGCAAACATAAACACTCTTGATCCTGCTTTTTCAAGAACATTGCAAGATAATGGTGTTTGTAATCAGCTATTTAACGGTCTAGTTCAATTAGATAATGAGTTAAACATATTACCCAGCATAGCAAAAAAATGGACTATTTCAGATGATGGTATAACGTACTCTTTTTTACTTCGAAACGATGTATACTTTCATAAACATGCATTATTGGGAAAAGACTCTACGCGAATTGTAATATCAGATGATTTTGTTTACAGTTTTAATCGATTAAGAGATGAAAAATTAGCCGCTCCTGGCAGCTGGGTGCTAAACAAAGTACACGACTTCAAAGCTGTAAATGACTCATTATTTGAAATTACCTTAAAACAACCTTTTCCTGCATTCATTGGGTTACTAACCATGAAATATTGTTCTGTTGTCCCCAAAGAGATAGTAGAACACTACGGATCTGAATTTAGATCGCATCCTATAGGAACTGGCCCTTTTAAATTTAAACGCTGGGAAGAAAATATCAAACTGGTTTTAAGAAAAAATAAGCACTATTTTGAAAAAGATGAAAATGGCAAATCACTGCCCTATTTAGAGGCGGTAGCGCTAACCTTTTTACCTGATAAGCAAAGTGAGTTTTTACAGTTTGCTCAAGGAAATATAGATTTTTTATCTGGTTTGGATGCATCTTATAAGGATGAATTATTAACTTCAGATGGACGTCTGAGTAGTTCTTACTCGGAAACTGTAAACATGATTCGTGGACCTTACCTAAACACTGAATATTTAGGATTTTACTTAGATTCCAAAACCCCTGAAATAGAATCAGAATTAATAAGAAAAGCTATTAATCTGGGATTCGATAGAAAAAAAATGATTCTTTATCTTAATAATGGGATTGGGAATGCAGCAGATGGTGGTTTTATACCTATTGGTCTTCCTGGATACAATAAGTCAATTGGCTTTAAATATCAACCGAAGAAAGCTAAGAAATTAGTTGCGCAATTTAAAAAAGAAAGCGGCATTTTAAATCCGGAAATAGATTTAGTTACCACTAGCAATTATCTTAGTTTTTGCGAATACATCCAGCGTGAATTAGAAAAAACAGGACTAAAAATTAATGTGGATGTTATGCCTGAAGCTTCCTTAAGATCAGCAAGGTCCAATGGCAAAGTTGATATGTTCAGAAGTTCATGGATTGCAGACTATTTAGATGCTGAAAATTACTTATCTATTTTTTACAGTAAGAATTTTGCTCCAGGAGGATCAAACTACTTTCATTTTAAGAATGCCCAATTTGATAGTTTATACAATAAAGCATTCACTATTACAGACATTGATAAAAGAAAATACTTATACACCAAAATGGATTCTTTAGCCATGGAAAACGCTATTATGGTGCCTTTATATTACGATGAAGTCGTACGCTTTACAAGGAAAAATATTTCTGGATTGGGCATCAACCCTATTAATTTATTGGATTTGAGAAGAGTAAAAAAAACTTTTAATTCGCTTTAAAAAAATAAATATCATCATCCCCTTTACCTCCTGCTCTTTTGGAAGAGAAATATCCAGAATCTCCCATCATAATTAGAGAAAAATCATCCTTATTACTATTAAGAGGTTTTGGAAGTTTTTCAGTTTTACTGAAGGTTCCATCGTCATTCATTTTACTCTTATAAATATCGAACCCTCCAAAGCCGTTTGGGCGATTAGAAGCAAAGTAAAGAACATTATCATCACCTATATAAGGAAACATTTCACGACTATAAGAATTTACTTTGCTACCTAAATTTTTTGGTTCACTGAAGGTTTTATTGTCTAAAATATCAACTTTAAAAATATCCGAACCACCTTTTGTACTTTCTTTACCTCCCCTTAAATTCGCCGTAAAATAAAGTGTTTTACCATCACCGCTAACCATGGGGTGTGCATAAGAATACTTAGGTTTACAAAATGGTAAAACTTTAAAGTTAGTCCAACCAACCTCTTCATGATACTCTCCTACTTCAATATGAAAATTCGTCGCTTTAAAATCGCCTTTAGGCTTATTTTTTTTACTATAAATAGTTGTTAAATACAACTTACTGCCATCTGGCGATATAGCAGCACTAGTTATTGCTGGAATAATTTGAGTATCATCAATTTTAACCGCTTCTACTGCTTCTATTTCACCAGAACTAGAAATTACACCTTCATAAATGGTAAGTATAGGATTTCCGGAGACCAACCTAACTTTTCCCTTTTTACCCAAGAGATAAGAGGTGAATATAATTTTATTAGTACTATGTTTCATTAAACCAAAATGAGGGTGCTCATTATTGATTTTTAAATTTGTGATAGAATAATCGCTACTTTGAGAGAACAATAAATATCCTAAAAGAAATAAAATATGGGAAACTGACTTAATCATTAAATTTGGGATTGACTATTCCAAATATACTAATTAGTAATAATAGAGCTACAATTGATAGATTAAAGCCTAAAAATTACGCCCTTCTGTACTTTTTGGTTTCTTCAAAAACATGCTCTAAAATGCTTTTGTCTAATTGTGAAAGTTCAATATCACGTCTTGCCATAACCACATTAGCGACTTCAAATGCCTTTTTCGTAGTATAATTTGTAAATCCGCCACTACCTCCCCAGCTATAACTTGGAACAAAATTTCTCGGGAATCCACTTCCAAAAATATTAGCACTTACACCAACCACAGTACCAGTATTAAACATGGTATTAATAGCACATTTACTATGGTCTCCCATCATGAGACCACAAAATTGCAATCCAGTTTTTGCAAACCCTTCAGTCTCATAATTCCATAATCTTACCTCAGCATAATTATTTTTTAGGTTAGAATTATTAGTGTCTGCGCCTAAATTACACCATTCACCTAAAACAGAATTACCCAAAAACCCATCATGCCCTTTATTTGAATATCCAAACAAAACGGAATTATTTATTTCACCTCCAACTTTACTATAAGGTCCTACTGTAGTTGGTCCATATATTTTAGCCCCCATTTTCACGGTAGCGCTATCGCATAATGCAAATGGACCTCGTATAATACTCCCTTCCATAATCTCAGAATCTTTTCCAATATAAATTGGTCCTTTAGACGCATTTAAAGTAACGAACTCTAATTTGGCTCCTTTTTCAATAAAAACATTTTCAGGCACAATAACATTGTTGCTTTTAGGTATAGGCTGAGACTTTTTATCTTTTGTTATTAAATAGAAGTCTTCCTTTAAAGCTTCTCCATTTTTTGAGAAAATATCCCAAGTATTCTCTATTTTAATAACTTCATTTTCGTACTCTAAAGCTTCAAAATCATCAAAATTAATATCCTCTTGAGCTTCTTTAGTAAAAAAAGCAATTACATCTTCTTCTTTAAAAATAGCCTGATTCTCTTTTAAATGTCTTACCATCTGAAATAATTCAGAATTAGGCAAATATGAAGCATTAATCATAACATTATGCTCCATTTCAACCATGGGATATTTGTCAGATAAATAATCTTCGGTAACTGTAGTTGTAGTAGTCTTTAAAAGACGTTCCCATTTTTCGCGAATGGTTAAAATCCCAACTCGAATATCGGCCACTGGTCTTGTATATGTAAATGGGAGTAAGTTATTTCGTGACGGACCATCAAAAAGGATGTAGTTCATTATTAATATTATTTTTAAAATTTACACCTAATCCAAAACCAACAATTTCACATTAATGCGCTTCAAAGGTAAAAATAAAAAAGCCTCTCTATAGTAGAAAGGCTTTTTACAAATATATTTTCACTTAGTTTATTTCTTAAACTTAGCGTATTTAGTTTTGAATTTATCAATTCGACCAGCAGTATCAACCAATTTAGATTTCCCAGTATAATATGGATGAGATGTTCTAGAGATTTCCATTTTTACTAATGGGTACTCAACACCATCAACGTCAATAGTTTCATTTGTGTTTGCAGTAGACTTTGTTAAAAACACATCGTCATTAGACATGTCTTTAAATGCCACTAGTCTATAATTTTCTGGGTGTATACCTTTCTTCATCGCTAAACGCTTTTATTCTTTTCAATTTTCGAGCTGCAAATTTAAGTAATTTTTATAAATCTACAATTTTTTTTTATAAATTTTATAATACTTTACCGTGTCATGTTTTATTATATTTGAATCCTAGCAAATCAACATCCAAAATCGTTAAAATATTATGGGAAAATCTTTAAAATCTATTGCCACTAATTATGGCCTTTACCTAGGAATTGCTCTCTCCTTACTAACCATTTTGGTGTATTTTTTTAATTTAGAGTTATTTATTAGTCCGCTTTACATTATGTCCATAATGATAGGAACTATTGCTTTTGGGTTAATTTCAATTTTTAAAGTTAAACAACTTTTTAGCGGATATATAAATTTTAAAGATGCTTTTAAATCCTATTTTATTGTAGCCATTATTGGTTTAGGTATTAGCTCCTTAGTTACATTTATATTATTCAACTTTATTGACGCTGAAGCTTCTGAAGCCATTAAAGAAAAAACTATTGAAAAGTTTGTCGAAATGCTTAAAAGTGTGAACACATCAGATCAAGATATTTCTGATTCTATGAAAAAAATAGAAAAAGAAAATCTCTATTCCTTTGGAAATATAATGCAAAGACTCGTTATTAATTACCTTCTGCCAATTACTATTATAGGTTTGATATCTGCTGCATTTATAAAAAAAACAAATCCAGACACAGAATAAATTCTGTATTTTTGAAATGTTCAATTTTCAAATAATAAAATGAATATATCTGTAGTTATACCACTACTTAACGAATACGAATCGTTAAACGAATTAAATGATTGGATTGTAAGTGTGATGCGGACCAATCATTTTTCTTATGAAATTGTCTTTATAGATGATGGTAGCACAGATGATTCTTGGAAAACTATCATACAGTTATCAGAAAAAAATGATAATATAAAAGGCATTCGATTTTTAAAAAACTTTGGGAAATCACAAGCGCTTCATGCTGGTTTTGATATTGCGATGGGTGATGTAGTAATTACTATGGATGCTGATTTACAGGACAACCCAGATGAAATTCCAGAATTGTATAGCATGATAACCAAAGATGGTTTTGATATGGTTTCTGGATGGAAAAAGAAACGATACGATTCGGTTATCACCAAAAATTTACCCTCAAAACTATTTAACTGGGCCGCACGAAAAACCTCTGGCGTTAAATTGCATGATTTTAATTGCGGATTGAAAGCCTACAATAAAGATGTTGTAAAAAATATTGATGTAAACGGAGAAATGCATCGTTACATACCTGTACTTTCCAAAAATGCAGGGTTTAGCAATATTGGAGAAAAAATTGTACTCCACCAAGCCAGAAAATATGGGGAAACGAAATTTGGAATGGATCGTTTTATTAATGGTTTTTTAGATTTAATAACAATTTGGTTTTTATCCCGTTTTGGCAAACGACCTATGCATTTATTTGGGGCTTTGGGTGTGTTTATGTTTGCTGTTGGATTTGGTTTCGCGCTTTATCTTGGGATTGATAAACTGTTTTTTAATCCAAGTGGAAGGCTAATAACCCAACGTCCACAATTTTACATTTCCTTATCAACCATGATTATCGGAACTCAGTTTTTTGTTGCTGGATTTTTGGGTGAGATTATTTTACGCACCAAACAAAACAAAAAACGTTATCTCATAAAGGATAAAATAAATCTTAACTAAAACGTTTTCATTATTATTTTGCCTCAAAACGAACCTTAGTTGTCATTATTCTTTAACAATTGATTACTTTTGTTATCTATTTTTTTACAAATTATGATTTACATTGAGCCAAAAATTTTAGAACGCATAAACAGTTGGTTAACCCCTACTTTTGATAGTAAAACACAACAGTTAATAAAAGAAAGTATTGCAAACAACCCAGAAGATATTCAGGAAAGTTTTTACAAAGATTTAGAGTTTGGTACTGGAGGTATGAGAGGTGTAATGGGTGTAGGTACCAATCGTATTAATAAATACACATTAGGTAAAAGCACGCAAGGTTTGAGTGATTATCTGCATGAATGCTTCTCTAATGAAAAGCCTAAAGTTGCCATAGCTTATGATTGCAGACACAACAGTAAAAGTTTAGCAAAAATTGTGGCTGATGTTTTTTCAGCAAACAATATTGAAGTTTATTTATTTGAAGATTTAAGAGCAACACCAGAATTATCATTCGCTGTTAGACATTTAAATTGTCATTGTGGGATTGTTTTAACCGCTTCTCATAACCCCCCAGAGTATAATGGCTACAAGGTTTATTGGCAAGATGGGGGGCAATTAGTTCCACCACACGACAATGCTGTAATTAATAGAATTAATGAGTTAGACTATGCAGATATTAAATTTGAAGCTAACGACACTTTAACCCATTATATTGGAAAAGAAGTCGATAATGTTTTTATTGATGCGTCCGTTAAAAATGGATGTGTTGGTGCTTCACAAGATGCTAAAGATAATTTAACCATTGTTTTTACTTCGCTTCACGGAACCTCTATAACTGCCGTTCCAGAAACCTTAAAACGTGCTGGCTATAAGAATGTGCATATAGTTAAAGAGCAAGAAATCCCAAACGGTGATTTCCCAACTGTAGCTTCACCAAATCCAGAAGAACCGGCTGCTTTAAAAATGGCACTAGAATTAGCAGAAGAAGTAAATGCAGATATTGTAATAGGAACAGATCCAGATTGTGATAGATTAGGTGTTGCTGTTCGTAATTCTGAAAATGAATTACAGCTCTTAAACGGAAATCAAACCATGCTAATGATGACTGATTTTCTGTTAAAGCAATGGCAAGGAGAAGATAAGTTAAAGGGTAAAGAATTCATAGCTTCCACTATAGTTTCAACACCAATGCTAACCAAATTAGCTTCAGCCTATAACGTTGAAAGTAAAATTGTTTTAACTGGTTTTAAATGGATTGCTAAATTAATAAAGGACTATCCAGAATTAGATTTTATTGGTGGTGGTGAAGAAAGTTTCGGATTTATGGTTGGGGATTTTGTACGTGATAAAGATGCCGTGACCTCAACGCTATTAGCTTGCGAAATTGCAGCTATTTCTAAATCTACAGGAAGTTCGTTTTACAATGAATTAATAAAACTATATGTTGAACATGGCTGTTACAAAGAAAAATTAATCTCGCTTACTAAAAAAGGTATTGAAGGCGCTCAAGAGATAAAACAGATGATGACCGACGCTCGTAAAAATCCATTGAAAATAGTTAATGGGTCGAAAGTAGTGAAAATGGAAGATTACGATTTATCCATTTCAAAAAATATGCTTACAGGCGAAGAAAACAAAATTGATATTCCAAAGTCGAACGTGATTATTTATTATTTAGAAGATGGTAGTCAAATTGCATTAAGACCTAGCGGAACCGAACCAAAAATAAAATTCTACGTAAGCGTAAATACCAAATTATCCTCAGTAAACGATTTCAAAAACATTGAAGAATTATTAGATAACAAGGCTGAAGTCATTCTAAAAGACATGAGGCTTATTTAATGAATTATTTTAAGCAAATACTTCAGTTTGCGAAACCTTATAAAGGTTATGCGATACTAAACATTATTAGTAATGTATTCTACGCTCTGTTTAGTGCATTATCTTTTATAGCACTTATTCCAATGCTCGATGTGTTATTTGAAAAAGAAAACACAAAAGTAATTGCTAGACCAGTTTATGAAGGATTATCTAGTCTTAAAGATTTCTACAAGGATTATTTGTCATTTCAAGTAAATCAATACGCTCAAGACGATGCTTCTAAAGCTTTATTTTTGGTTATTTGCTTGGTAATAGTGCTGTTTTTACTTAAAAATATTTTCAATTACTTGGCGATGTATTTCATTACTTTTTTGCGTAATGGTGTTTTAAAGGATTTGCGAAATCGACTTTATGAGAAAACTGTTGAGCTTCCTATTTCATTTTTTTCTGAAAAACGTAAAGGAGACATTATGGCTAGAATCGGAACAGATGTTTTAGAAATCCAACATTCATTTCTTTCAATTTTAGAGTTAATCGTTCGCGAACCGCTTACTATTTTGTTTACAATAATTATGATGCTTATAATAAGTGTAAAGCTTACTATATTTGTTTTCATTTTTATTCCCGTATCTGGATTTATAATTTCCAGAATTGGTAAAAGTCTTAAACGGAAGTCGGACAGGGTTCAAGAAGAACAAGGTACTTTTTTATCTACTTTAGAAGAAACTCTTAGTGGACTTAAAGTGATAAAGGGTTTTAACGCTGAAAACATCTTCAATGAAAAGTTTCAAGATTCTACAAGCAGGTTCTATAATTTTTCTAATAAACTTTTAAATCGTCAAAATCTAGCTTCTCCAACTAGTGAGTTTTTAGGAATCTCTGTTATCGCCATTTTATTATGGTATGGTGGTCGTATGGTATTAGTGGATGGCACATTAGATGGAAGTTCATTTATAGCCTATATGGGACTTGCCTATAACATTTTAACACCAGCAAAAGGAATCAGTAAAGCGAGTTATAGTGTAAAGAAAGGTAACGCAGCTGCAGAACGCGTGTTAGAAATATTAAATACAGAATCTCCTCTCGAAGACAAACCTAGTGCTATTATAAAAGAAACTTTTAATAACCATATTGAATTAAGTAAAGTCTTTTTTAAATACGAAGATGATTATGTTCTTAAAGACTTTTCTATTAAAATATCTAAGGGAAAAAGTGTTGCATTGGTAGGACAGTCTGGTAGCGGGAAATCGACTATTGCAAATTTAGTAACACGTTTTTATGATGTGAATGAAGGTGCCATTGAAATAGATGGGGAAGATATTAGAAACCTAACAAAACAGTCGTTGCGCGGATTAATGGGATTGGTTACTCAAGATTCTATTCTTTTTAATGACACTGTAAAAAATAATATTCTTTTAGGAGATAAAGACGCTTCAGAAGACAGCATCGTTGAAGCTCTAAAAATTGCTAATGCATGGGAATTTGTTAAAGATTTACCTCTTGGTATTAACACCAATATTGGTGATTCTGGAAATAAGCTATCAGGCGGACAAAAACAGCGTTTAAGTATTGCTAGAGCTGTTCTTAAAAACCCTCCAATTATGATTTTAGATGAAGCCACTTCTGCTTTAGATACCGAAAGTGAGCGATTAGTTCAGGTAGCTTTAGAGAATATGATGAAAAACAGGACATCGATTGTTATTGCACATCGATTATCAACTATAAAAAACGCTGATGAAATTGTGGTTCTTAACAAAGGTGAAATTGTAGAGCAAGGTAAACACAACGAGCTCATTTCAAAAAATGGTGTTTACAAAAAACTTGTTGATATGCAGAGCTTCGAATAGTAGCAATATACTTATTAAAAAATAAAAAAGGATAGAGATTTGGGCATCTATCCTTTTTTTGTTTAGTGTTAGATTTGGGGACAACTAACAACATAAGTAGGTTTCTGACACAAACATATAATAAAAAAATACTTCTGACAAGAAAAATATGTAGTTTATCGTGTTTTTATGCATTTTATCGTGTTTTTTAAATGTAAACTATTATTTATCAGCCTTTTATATAATTACATGAAAAAGATAAATTTTTTAGCTTTAAACTTTCGTTATATTTAATGGTCTAATCCTTAAACTATATTCTTGCTAGACGAAACTTATTTAATAGAGCGACTTAAGTCAGATTCGCAAAAAGAAACCGCATTTAAGGAATTAATAAGCACTTATAAAGAACGTTTATATTGGCATATTCGACATATTGTTAAGTCTCATGACGACACTGATGATGTGCTGCAAAACACATTTATCAAAATCTTTAGGAACATACATAATTTCAAAGGTGACAGTAAATTATATTCTTGGATGTATCGTATAGCTACTAATGAGTCGATTACATTTATAAATAAAAAAGCGAAACGATTACAAATAACCAATGAAGAAGTACAGGAACTAGCTATTAATAACTTGACGTCCGATGTTTTTTTTGAAGGTGATGTCATTCAGTTAAAGCTTCAAAAAGCCATTGCTACGCTTCCAGAAAAACAACAACTGGTTTTTAATATGAAATATTTTGAGGACTTAAAATATAAAGACATGTCTGATATACTAGATACAAGTGAAGGCGCATTAAAAGCATCCTATCACATTGCTGTAAAAAAAATTGAAGCATATTTAATTAATAATTAAACCCAATTGTGAAATTGAGGTCTTATATGTAGTATGAAAACAAAAAAAATACATAATATCGAATCAACAGGTTTCAAAACACCTTCTGGGTACTTTGATTCTCTTGAGAAAAATATTTTAGACAAAATTGACATTGAGAACACTTCTTTACCTAAAAAAACAGGATTTGATGTGCCTGATTCATACTTAAATAACATAGAAGACACAATTTCAGAAAAAGTCTTTGGTAAAAAGAAAATACAAGTCGTTTCTATATTTAGCACCAAAAACTTTATATACACTTCCAGCATTGCTGCTGCGATTATATTATTAATTAGTCTTTCTATTTTCAAAACTCAACCTTCGTTTGGTAACTTAGATACTGAATCTGTTAAGAACTATATTATCTCAGAAAGTATAAGCCCTTACGAAATCGGATCATTATTAAACGATGATGAGCTAAATGAAAAGGAATTTGTAGACCTTAATCTTGAAAATGAAAGTATTGAAGCTTACCTGCTTAACAATTTTGACATTGAAGATTTAATGATTGAATAAATATTTATAAAATGAAAAAATTACTCATTCTTTTAGTATTGATAGTGACGTTCAATGTATCGGCACAAAAAAATAGAGAGCGCATAAAGGCCTTAAAAGTTTCTTTTATTACAGAGCAATTAGATTTATCGCAACAAGAGGCTCAAAAGTTTTGGCCCATTTATAATGAATATGAAAATGAGACATCTGAAATAAGATTTAAAGAGATTAGATCGATTCGTAAAGAAATAAGAGACAACCTTCAAACCATGTCTGATGATGACGCAAATAAGTTGATTAAAAGATTAAATTACGCCGAAAATAAAATGCATGAATTAAGATTAGCGTTTTCAGGGAAACTAATAGGAGTAATTCCTTCCAAAAAAATAATTCTACTTAAAATTGCTGAAGAAGATTTTAAAAGAAAAATGCTAGACGAATTCAAAAATCGTCGCAGAGGATAGTATATTATCATAAAAAAAGGCTCACACTTGTGCGCCTTTTTCATTTATATAATACCTAGGAGAAATTTAATTATTTAGCATGACAGGCATAACAAGCATTGTTACTTGCTCACCTTCATCAAGGCCATCGATAGGGGTTAATATTCCTGCTCTATTGGGTAAACTCATCTCTAATTGTACCTCATCCGAACTTAAATTATTCAACATCTCTGTCAAAAAACGGGAGTTGAAACCAATCTGCAAATCGTCTCCTTGATAATCGCAAGTTAAACGTTCTTCTGCCTTATTACTGTAATCAATATCTTCTGCAGAAATATTTAACTCTGCCCCTGCTATTTTTAATCGAATTTGATGTGTTGTTTTATTCGAGAATATACTAACACGTTTAACAGAATTTAAAAACTGTGTACGAGCGATTGTTAACTTATTTGGATTCTCTTTTGGAATAACTGCTTCATAATTTGGATATTTCCCGTCAATTAACCGGCAAATTAATTCAGAATTTTCAAAAGTAAATTTCGCGTTCGAATCGTTGTATTCGATGGTAACATCATCTTCGCTGCCAGCCAAAATACCTTTTAATAAGTTCAAAGGTTTTTTAGGCATAATAAATTCTGCCACTTGGGAAGCTTTCACGTCTTCTCTAGTATATTTAACCAATTTGTGAGCATCAGTTGCTACAAAGGTTAATCCTTCGGTAGAAAACTGAAAAAAGACACCACTCATCACTGGTCTTAAATCATCATTCCCAGCTGCAAAAATAGTTTTACTAATCGCTGTAGCCAAAACATCCCCAACAACAACAGTTTTACTCGGATCTTCAAGAGATACAGCATTAGGAAACTCATTACCATCAGCATAAGCTAATGCATACTTACCATGATTAGAGCTAATTTCAATAGTATTATTATCTTCAACAACAAAAGTTAAAGGTTGCTCTGGAAATGTTTTTAATGTATCAAGTAGCAATCTTGCCGGTATTGCGACACTACCCTTACTATCGCTTTCAACGTTTAATGTCGAAGACATTGTTGTTTCCAAATCACTCGCAGAAACTGTTAATTCGGTCTCGTCTAAATCAAACAAAAAATTATCTAAAATAGGTAAGGTATTCGAGTTATTTATAACACCACCTAAAATCTGTAGTTGTTTTAATAAATAAGTACTTGATACTATAAATTTCATGTATTAATAATGTGTTTATTTTTAATAATGCTACCTACAAATATATTCGATACAGTCTAATAAAGGAAACAAACTTATTAACATTTATCCCCTATAATTTTTCTTTCTAAGGTAAGTGTAAACCCAACCGAAAAACCCAAGTAATATCAGTGGCAATACGATATTTATAATTTGCCATTTGGTTTTTTCCTTTGCAATTTTATTCTGATTTAAAAATGCCACTTGAATTTCCTTGGAGCGAATGTTTATAAGTCCAGTATCATCCAATAAATAATTAACAGCATTCAGTAAAAATTCTTTATTGCCATAAGTTTGTCCAGTCCAACGGTCAAAGCCCAATTCTTGAGGTTTATTTCCTATGACATCATTTTTTATAACATCGCCATCTGCAATTAAAATCATCTGTGTTTCCACTCCGATATCTTTAACGTCATTTAGTTCAAATGGTTTAATACGGTTTTTATACATTGATTCAAACTTACCTTCAAGCAAAACGGCAAGGGTTTGATTTCCTTTATTATACGATTTAGGGTCTGGATCTTTAATTACCAAATCTAAACTTATTTCCTTTGGCGTCCCATCTAGTTTACTCAAAGGAGCACTTTCCAAAAGAATCGTTTTACTAATAGCATTTTTTAAAGTGTCTATTTGATTGGCAAAATCGAATTTTACAAGATTTAAATTATTAACTATGGGATGATTATTACTTGATGTAGATAACGGTGAATAAGGCCATTTTAAATGTTGAAATTGAGAATTACTGCCGCTACCCATTGCCAATGTAATGGGTGCCGAGTAAAGCGTATTAACCATTACCGGATTTATTCTAGCACCGTATTTAAAGAAAAAATCTGTTAAATTCAAATCTCGTGTGGTTGCAAAACTTTTACCGGATTCGTTGTATAAGCTATCTTTCTCCATAGCAACTGCATCAATAAGCCACAAACTTTTACCTCCAAACAAATTGTATTGGTCCAAGACAAATTTCTCTTTTTCAGTAAAAGCTTCTGTTGGTTTTGCTGAAATTATTAAATCAAATGTCTTTAAGTTATCGAACGTTTTTTGCGGGCTTGATGAAACACTATCTAAAGTAAAAGGTGCAATAAAATAGTAGGAGCCTAATTTTTTCACAAAGTCAAAAATATATTTATCATTGAGTTGCCCGTTGCCTTTTAAAATAGCTATTTTTCGTTTTTTGGATTGGGTAAGTTTACTAAAACCATCTGCGAAGGCATATTCCAAGTGCTGAACAGAATTGGTAACCAGCTCTTGTTGCGATACTCCTATTTTATTTTTCACTAATGGTATAGATACAGTCACGCCATTATAACTTGCAAGCGCCCATGGAAAAATAACCAAATGACTGGATTTACCATTTTCCTGAACACTTAGCTGCATAGGTGTTAATCCGCGTTGTGTAAGTTGCTGAATGTTTCCCTCGCGCGTAGCTTCTTCTTTTAAAGGATTAATAAATTTGAATTGGATATTCTTATTTTTTGCAGCAAACTCCTCAAGTAATTGCTTAACTTCATTCTGGAGACGTCTAAATTCGGACGGAAAACTTTCTCCATCTAAAAAAATATCAATATCAATTGGTGAATCAACACTATCAATTATATCAAGCGCCGATTGACTTAACGTATAACGTCCATCCTCGGTTAAATCAAATCGTTGATAAACTTTCCCTGCCAAAATATTAACTACAATAAGAATTGCTAGGGCTATACTAATATGTTTAATCGTTCTATTCAAAATTCTTTTCTAGTTGATATTGCCTTATCTCCACTACCTCATCATTTTTAAAATTCAGTTCCAAACACTCTTGGTTCATATTGAATGCTCCAGGTTTAAATCCTAGATTATAATTCCACTTATTTTCAGAATTCATTTTTAAAGAATCATCCCATCCATACCATTCACTTTCACCTAACATTGATTCAACCGTATTCTTCTTCTTCCCAATAAATATGGAGTCCTCTATTATTTCGTTGCTCATTTCGTAACGTAATGCAGGTTTATCTTTCCAGTCTATACTATCAAAATGCTTTTCATGATGAAAGTCAATAAATATATTTATAAAGGGATAAAACACATAAAAATAAATAATTGGGGCTAGAACTACACCAATTAACAGATTAACCCACAACCTCTTATCAATGGTTCTTGCGAATAACCAAACGGCTAAAAAAACCAAACTAAATAAAACAATAAAAGAGGATGTTAAAATCATTTTTTAGCGCTATCAAGATTAATTTTTGTAAGCATCAAAAAGAAAACAGTCACAGATAAAAAGTAAATGATATCACGTGTATCTATAACCCCTCGACTTATGCTTTTAAAATGAAAACTCATCCCAAGCTGCTCAATAAGCGGACTTAATAAAAAATCTGAAATACCCTCAAAGCCAATATAAAACATGAAACAAATAAAAACCGCCGATATAAAAGCGACAATTTGATTATCCGATAGAGTCGAACTGAAAACACCTATAGAAGTATAAGAGGCTACTAAAAACAACAATCCAACGTAAGAGCCTAAAGTGCTCCCAAAATCTAAATTACCTATAGGATTACCTAAATAATAAACTGAATAAACATATATTAGTGAAGGCATTAAAGCCATTAAAATTAATACAAAAGCACCAAAATACTTACCCAAAACAATATGGGTTTTCGATATGGGTTTGGTTATTAACAGCTCAAGAGTTCCTTGCTTTTTTTCATCAGAAAAACTACGCATCGTAACAGCAGGAATGAGGAATATTAAAATCCAAGGAGATAGAAGAAAAAAAGAGGATAAATCGGCAAAACCGTAATCTAGAATATTAAATTCTCCTTTAAACAACCATAAGAACAGGCCATTTAAGACTAAAAAAATAGCAATCACTAAATAGCCAATTGGTGAAGCAAAAAATGAATTTATTTCTTTTTTTAAGATAGCTAACATTTATAAATCAATATGGGGGTTTTTACTATTTGGAACCAAAGATATTAAACCATGTGTAGAAACTCCAAAGAGAATTAAATAAAGACTGAATCGGGTTAGTGGTCTTTCATTATTATTCGTTAGTAATTCTGTAATAAAACCATAAATAACCAGAATAGTAGCACCAAAAATAACTAATGATCCCAATTTTTGAGCTAAATTAATCCATGTTGTTTTAGACAATTTTAGGTGCGCACCTAATGCAACAATTAATATTCCGAAAATTAAGATACAGAGATGACCAGCCCTAAATAATCCTCGGTTCAATAATTCCATATCTTTTAATTGATTGAAATTTTTATCCATATACTGACCTGTAAGTAAAAAAATGATACAACTAGAATGCTAAAAAATAAAGGAAATTTTCTTAGCATAATTTATTATTCTAAACTTTCTAATTTATCCAAACTCCAAGCTTCTGGTTTAATATTAAAAAGCGGTTTTGTTTTTGCCCAAACAGCTTTAAATAAATCTGACTTTCTGTAACATTGCAAATCTTCTTCAGAATCCCAATAACTATATGTAAAAAACACGGTTGGATTATGTTTGTCCCGATATAACTCTAAAAAATTACACCCATTAAAACCCCTTATTTGAAATTTATTAGCCTCAAAGTTTTTTAAAAAAGCATCCACAGAATTTTCATGAAACCCCATTTTCACGATGCGTACAATCATAAATCTTCTTTTAATTCTTGCTTCAACGGATGTTCGGTAAAAACCTCGACACTCTTTTTAACAAAATTTACGCTTACAGTATCCATAAGACTTAGTCCCATAAGTGTTGATGCACTACCTACGGTAGCACTATTACTTTTATAAACCGCAATCTCTAAAAAATTTCCAGAATTAAAAACAACTAAACCTCTTCCTTCATCATTTCTCTTTTCTTCGGGAATTTCAAAATTTACAATATCACTATACTTATTAAATACCTTTTTAAACTTATGGTTTCGTGCAGAAATCTCAAATTCTCGTCCTTTTTGAATGGTCTCAAAAAAACCTCGTTTTATATTAGTTATAACATTCCCATAATTATCAATGTAAATAATACTTCCTATTATTTGCGTTTTGTCCTCATTTACATAAGGAACTATATTTTTCATTGGCTTTATTTCATGAATAGTCTTTCCAATAATTTCTAAAGTACCACCACGAGCAATATGGCATGCCACTTTAACAAAAACGTCTAAAACAGGAAAACTGGTTTGAATTTTATCATGAATATTTATTTCAACAATTTTTTCAGGAGCAATTTCAGAACATATCATACTCATTATACCATTATTGGCGCAAATAAAGAAATGATCGTCGAGTTTAATAGCAATATGTTTGTTTTCTGGATTAATTTCGGAATCAATTCCTATAATATGAATCGTGCCTTTCGGAAAACTACTGTATGCATTTTGGATAATATATGCAGCTTCGGGAATGCTAAACGATGAAACTGAGTGCGAGATATCAACAATTCTAACATCAGGCAGTTCACTATAAATAGCACCTTTAGTTGCGCCAGCAAAGTGATCTTTTTCACCAAAATCGGTAGTTAATGTTATTATCGCCATTGGCAAAATTGTTGATATGTTTTTAGCTTTTCGTCACCCAAATTTATGTATTTTTGAGTAATATTACTTGTTTTACAAACCTACATAAATTTTCGTTTTTGTTTTTACATTTTAAACTAAAATACAGGTTTATAAAGTCTTTATTTATTAAAACATAGATCTAAATGCAACTAACAGGTCTGTTTATATTATTTAACTAAACGGACTACATTTTAACAAATTTTACGCCTTTGAATGAAATAATCATCGAATTAGAAGAAATTACTCCAAAAGAATTTTTTGGAGCCCAAAACACAAACATTGAACTTCTTAAAAAGTACTTTCCAAAACTTAAAATTGTAGCGCGTGGAAATAAAATCAAGGCCTTTGGAGATGAAGAGCTCCTAGAAGAATTCGACCGCCGTATTACCATGCTTTTAAAACATTTTGCCAAGTATAATAAGCTTGATGAAAATGTAATAGAGCGTGTGCTTACCAGCCAAAGCAGTGACGATTATACAACTTCAAAGGCAAGTGGTGAAGTTATTGTACATGGTGTTGGTGGCAAACTTATAAAGGCACAAACGGCAAATCAGCGTAAGCTAGTAGAGTTAATGCGTAAAAATGATATGGTATTTGCCATTGGTCCTGCAGGAACAGGAAAAACCTATACTGGTGTTGCATTGGCTGTGCAAGCATTAAAAAACAAGGAAGTAAAACGTATTATTTTAACAAGGCCTGCCGTAGAAGCCGGTGAGAACCTGGGTTTTTTACCTGGTGATTTAAAAGAAAAGTTAGACCCGTATATGCAGCCATTATATGATGCATTACGCGATATGATTGCTCCGGAGAAACTAGCTCATTATATAGAAAATGGCACCATACAGATTGCTCCACTAGCGTTTATGCGTGGAAGAACATTAGATAATGCGTTTGTGATTTTGGATGAAGGTCAAAACACGACCCATGCACAAATGAAAATGTTTCTAACACGTATGGGTAAACACGCCAAATTCTTATTAACTGGAGATCCTGGTCAAATAGATTTACCTAGACGTACTATTTCCGGACTAAAAGAAGCCCTTTTAATTTTAAAGAATGTCGAAGGCGTTGGCATGGTCTTTTTGGATGACAAAGATGTTATAAGACACAAATTAGTAAAAAAGGTAATAGAAGCTTACAAAAGTATAGAAAACAGAGACTAATTTTTATTCAAAGCTATTTCAAACTTTCCACTGTATCTTTTTTGCTTTTAATGCAAAACAGGATACCGTAACGATTGGGGGTAAAGACTTTTGAAAAAAACAATAAACAAATCAACTCATAAACGAATTAACCAAAAATGAGTAATACTATAACAGATACTAATTTCAACTTTCCAAATCAAAAGAATTTCTATAAAGGAAAAGTAAGAGAAGTTTATAATATTAACGATGAGCAATTGGTAATGATTGCAACAGATCGCTTATCAGCGTTTGATGTCGTTATGCCAAAAGGAATACCGTACAAAGGTCAAATATTAAACCAAATTGCTACCAAAATGATGGCAGCAACAGAAGATTTAGTACCTAATTGGTTAACAGCAACACCAGACCCAAATGTAGCTGTTGGACATCTATGCGAACCATTTAAAGTAGAAATGGTTATTCGTGGGTATATGTCTGGTCATGCTGCTCGCGAATATAAAGCAGGTAAGCGTATACTTTGTGGTGCAGCCATGCCAGAAGGCATGAAGGAGAACGATGCTTTTCCAGAACCAATCATCACACCAGCAACTAAAGCAGAAATGGGCGATCATGATGAAGACATTTCTCGTGAAGATATTTTGAAGCGTGGAATTGTCTCAGAGAAAGATTATGTTGTTCTCGAAGATTACACCCGTAAATTGTTCCAACGTGGTTCAGAAATAGCAGCGTCCAGAGGATTAATTTTAGTGGATACAAAATATGAATTCGGAAAAACTAAAGATGGAAAAATCGTTTTAATTGATGAAATTCATACACCAGATTCATCTCGTTACTTTTATGCAGAAGGCTATCAGGAGAGACAAGACAAAGGTGAATCACAAAAACAATTAAGTAAAGAATTTGTACGCCAATGGCTAATCTCGAATAACTTTCAAGGATTAGAAGGGCAAACCGTACCTTTTATGAGCGATGAATATATAGAAACAGTTTCTGAACGTTACATCGAATTATACGAAAATATCACAGGAGAAACTTTTGTTAAAGCAAATGTTAGCAATATTCAAGAACGCATTGAGAAAAATGTCTTAGATTTTTTGAAATAACTCATAACAAATGACTTAATAAAAAATGCTCACCGTTTGGGGAGCATTTTTTTGTTTATCTCATAAAGACTATACTAACTAATAAAATTAAGAGATAAAGGGTATTTTGGAACTTCGCCATTGCTAGCTCGAATCGCATTTATAATAGGAAAAATAAAAGAAATAACACCTAAAACTATAAATCCTAAAATACCTAAACCGAATAGAAGAATTAGCGGAATACAAAGTAAACAATAGATTATTAAACTTAATTGAAAGTTTACAATATTCTTTCCATGTTCGTTCATTTTATAAACCTTATCCTTTTGTGTTAGCCATAAAATTAATGGTAGGATTAAGCTTCCAAAACCAGTTATTATAAAAATTAACTGACTTAAATGCGTTATTACTAATAATTGATTGTCTTGTCTCATGATGGTAATTATTTGATTGATACTTATATGACGTTAAAATTCAAAAAATGTTACAAATGCTTTTTATAATTTATTCTAATCATTTGAAATACCGTGAGACTTCAGAGTTTGGTTAAATTCTGAGTCATCCTTTAAAAATTCAAAAAATTCTGGAACCTCTCTTTTTAAAGTCTTTGTTTGCTTATTTCTAATTGTATCCAAGTAGTAAAGTACACTATCACGTTCCTGAAGTCCTGCATATACAACTGCTAGTTGCTGACTTTTCTCATAAGGATGAGCAACTTCCCTAATCCTGTCTATTGTTTTTTTAGCATTTACAGTATCTCCTATTTTGGCATAACAAAAACCTAAAAACCTATTGAATACATTTTCCTCTTTAACAATTTTTTTTAAAGGATTAATTGCTTCATTGTACCTTCTTTGATCCATATAAAGCCTGAAATATGATCGATTTATTACGAACTGATTATTCTCACTTCCAAGTTTCTCAGCTTTCTTCAATATGCGTTCCGCTTCTTCGTATTTATGATTATATGCTAAAGCAGTTGAATAACTATTGGCAGAAACAAATGATAAAGGATCCAATCTATATGCAATTTCTGCCTGTTCAAGTTGTTTTTCATATTGCCTAGTATAAAAATAAAAGGTTGCATATTGATGTCTTGTTGTTAAGTCATTTGGCGATAACCTAATAGCTTTTTGAAATGAAGCTTCAGCAGCTTCATGATTACCTTCTATATTATCTATAAAACCCTTTACCGAATAAATTCTTGGAACTCTATTATTAATTTCCTCAGCTTTAGCTAAATATTCCCTAGCGGTCTTTGAAGCCTCCTTTGGATCTCTTCTAGAGTAATAAGTTTCTAAAAATATGGAATTCGCCGTTTCAGCATAAGCATCAGCATAGTCAGGATCTAGGGCTGTAGCTTCTTTAAATAAATTAATACTGTTGGCAATACTTTTAGAATTTCTTTTATCTGCTTCATCTCTTCCTTCTAAAAATAATTTATAAGCATTTATATTTTTAGTAGCCACATCTGAAAAACGTTTTTGCTCTTCAAAAGATAAATTAAGCTCTAAGGCTTCCACAATTTCTTGAGAAATTTCAGTTTGAATCGTAAAGACGTCTGTAATCGTTTTATCATAATTCTCAGCCCATAAATTTCTATCGACAGTTGCATCTATTAATTGTGCCGAAATTCGAATATCATTGTCGTATTTTCTAATACTACCATCTAAAATATAAGACACTCCTAACTCATCTGCAATTATAGGAATTGTTTTGTCTGTATCTTTATATTGCCAAACAGATGTTCTAGAAATTACTCGAACATCTTTCAACTTAGATAACTGTGTAAGTATATCTTCTGTAATGCCATCTCTAAAAAAATCTGAGCCTTGATCGGAACTTAAATTGTTAAAAGGCAAAACTGCGATAGATAACTCCTTTTCTGAATTATTAGTGGTTATTTTTAATGATTTTATGGCAATCATGAAAAGAATTAAAGCTAGAAGAGTTATTAACCGATGAATGTTTTTTTTGCTTTTGAAAAAGTCGAATAAGCGCTTAGGTTCGTCTTTAATTACTTTAAGTTTCCCTTTTACTTCTTCACTTTTGGGTACAATTAATCCATCATTAGAAATAGCAAATATTGGCATTACATCGTCAACATTCTTTAATTCATAAGCATCTAAAAATTTAACTTTTATATCTCTATGACTTCTTATTTGGTCGTGTACCTTATCAGAAATTAACACACTCCCAGCAACGGCACAAGATTCTATTCTGGAAGCAACGTTAACAGCATCACCGATGATATCCTCGTCAGAATAAATGATATCACCTACATGAATACCAATTCTAACCGGTATCATGGGGTCTTCTAAAAAAGCTTTTTGCATTTCAATAGCACAGTATACCGCCTCAACAGTACTTTTAAATATACTTAATGTGCCATCTCCAAAATATTGAATAATTTTACCACCAAAGGCTTCTGTTGTGACTTCAAAAGAATTTCGATGTCTTGCTCTTATCGCAGTAGCTCGCTTTTCATCATGTTGCATCAAAGCAGTATATCCTTCGATATCCGTAAACATAATAGCAGCTAATTGCCTTTGGTGTCGCATGGTGTTTTATTGAAAATCAAATATACCTAATCGATGACTTTTACACCACAATAATTTGTTCTTCAAATTTGCTTTTAATTATTCAGTCAAGGGATTTTACTCATCAATGCTTGAAATCGAGGGTGATTTTTGACTGGATCGAACTTAATATCCTGTTTTAAGCCCCAGAAGAATAGTCCTTGACCTCCAACTTCATAATCCTTTTCTAACCAAGTAAGTGCATTATCAAAATCACCTAAACCCATGTAAATAGTTGCAATCATAACGGGTGGCACATAAACCATTTTGTTTTTATTCAGTTGATAATTTAATATCTCTTTTGCCTTCTCCGTTTCTCCAACCATACCATAGCAATAACCAAGCATCCAATTGGTATTTGAAGCAACACTTCGTGAGGTATAAATATCAATCGCTTCTTGATATCTTCCTAAACCAGAAAGGTTAGAAGCTTTCATCCAAAGTAGCATGTTATCGTTTGGGAACTTCTTCAGAGATTCATTCATTTTATCAATAGACTTCTGAAATTCTCGAAGATAGTAATAAGCTTGCCCCATATCTCCGATGTATTTAGATGATAATGGATCAAGCTTTTGAACCATATTAAAATTCTCCTCCATTCTTTCCAAATCACCATCAAAAGAATAGATCCATCCAAGTTTATTGTAGGCACTTACATAACTAGGGTTAATCTCTATGGCTTTTTTTAAATATAATAAAGCGGTTTCTTTTTCATATTTATAATAACTAATTGCTCCTAAAACTCCAAAAGTTCCTCCATCATTAGAATTAATTGCTAATGCCTTTAATGCTGGTGTAGAGGCTAGCTCCAACATTTTTTTTGGCGATTCTCTACCCCAGAAAATATATTCCAAATATGTTTCTGCAACACCTACATAAGCTCTACAAAATTGTGGATCTAAGTTAATTGCCTTTTTAAATAAGCCTTCTGCTTTCTTTAATTCTTCCACTTTCCCTCCTCCTTGATGCAAATAAACTTGACCTTCCTTAAAAGCAGTATAAGCCTCTGGATTGTTTGTAGGCTCATTACTTAATCGAGATTCCTCTCTATCACTTAAAGTAATTTTTAATGCATTAGCTATATCTCTAGAGACATCATTTTGTATTTTAAAAATCTGAACTAAATCATTATCATAATTATCAGCCCATAAATTCTTATTATTTGCTGCATCTACTAGGTTAGCATTAATACGTACTTGATTATTGTTTACTCTAACACTGCCTTCGAGTATATAGTTAACATCTAACTCTTTGGCTATCTCTTGAATAGACTTATCGCTATTTTTATAATGCATCGCAGATGCTCTTGAAATCACCTGCAAATGTTGAATTTTTGATAGATGCGTGATTATATCTTCTGTAATTCCATCAGTAAATACGTTAGATTTATTATCATTATTCATGTTGTTAAAAGGAAGAACAGCTAAAGTAGGCTCCTTAATTTCAACACCGCTATTCTGCATCATAAAATATGCTAGAAAAAGAATAATCAAAGTAAGAAGTCCCAAAACATAAAAGCTTTTTTTTCTATAACTTTTATATACTTCAGAATCGTTAGGTTTTGTTTTTCCTTTTAGAGTATGCTTCTCTGGTACAACAAGACCTTGATTAGTAATTGCAAAAACAGGAATTACCTTATTTACATTTTTAAAATCGACAGCATCAATATATTGAGTAGATAAATATTTTTGATTTCTTATTTGGTCATTTACTTTATCAGAAATCAAAATACTTCCTGCAACAGCCAATGACTCTATTCTTGATGCTATATTTACCGCATCGCCAATTATATCTGCCTCAGTTCGAATAACATCACCCACATGTACACCAATTCTAACAGGAATTGAAGGTTCTTCTTGAAAAGCTAGTTGCATTTCAATACCACATTTAATAGCCTCTACAGAGCTTCTAAATGTACTTAAAGTGCCATCTCCAAAATACTGAATAAGCTCTCCCTTATGCTTATTAGTGCAAGCATCAAAAATCTTCCTATGCTTTTTTCGAATCAGTATCGCTTCTTTTTCGTCATTCTGCATTAAAGAGGTATACCCTTCAATATCTGTAAACATAATAGCGACAAGTTCTCTGTGCTGTGACATTTAAATAATATTGTTAAACAACTAAATTAAATAAATATCTTTAAAATATGGTCTTTTGAAAATTCAATGTACCAAATGCTTTATAATTATTAATATATTTAGCCTAATTATAGGTTAATTTTATGTCCGATACTAACTCAAAAAAACATATTCGAATTCTTTCCAATAGTCCTTTTTTTAATGGGGTTTCTTCAGAATCCATGGAAGAACTATATAAAAATGCTACCGAGATATCATATATAAAAGGTGAAACTATTTTTAAAAAAGGATCAGTTGGAGATTCGATGTATGTCATAATTAATGGAAAAGTAAAGGTTTTTGAAAAAGATCATGTTTACGACATACTTAGTGAAGGCGATTGTTTTGGCGAATATGCCTTAATAGACAACGAATCACGCTCAGCATCGATAGCAACAGTAGAAAAAACAAATGTTTTAAAAATAGAACGGAAGCATTTTTTAGACTTAATGAGTAAAAGTATCGCGTTTGCACAAAGTATTCTTGCTGTAATGGTAAAACGCCACCGAGAATTAGATACTATTCAGGAAAGTTTAGCGTCGTCTAAACAAATTATTGAGGTTTCCAACAGTAAAATGAACGGCCTAATAAATGGAGCCATGGATGCAATTATAATGTTTGATGATAAGTTTAAAATTGTATTAACTAATGCTTCTGCGAATAAGATTTTGGAAAATGACGACCCATTACAACGTAATGTTTTATTTTTCTTTGATGATGAAAGTGCCGATTTAATCGAAAATATCGTTTCAAACAAAACAAGAGATAGTCTAACAAATAAATACTTACCTAACATTGTAAAAGTTATTGGTTCTCAAGACAAAGAAACTTTAAATGAAGGCACTATCAGCAAATCAGGAAATGAACAAGAAACCTTTTTTACACTAATTTTAAGAAATATTGAAGAACGTTTAATAGCTGAAGACACAATAAATCTTTTAACTAAACAAACAGAATATCTAGAAGAAGAAATTAAGGAGCTTACCAGCAGTTATGGCATTATTGCTGAAGATGAACTTATGAAATCTGCAATAAACTTGATACATCAAGTAGCTAAAACTGATGCCACCGTTTTAATACATGGTGAAACTGGAACGGGCAAGGAACTGGTTGCTAGAGCAATCCATAAAGAAAGTAATCGCAACGATAAGCCGTTAATTCGAATTAATTGCGGGGCAATACCCACTAATTTAATTGAAAGTGAATTGTTCGGGCATAAAAAAGGGGCATTTACTGGCGCCGCAGCTGATAGAAAAGGACGTTTCTTACTTGCAGATAAGGGTACAATTTTCCTTGATGAAATTGGTGAAATGCCGTTGGAACTTCAACCCAAATTACTTCGAATTATTCAAGAAGGTGAATTCGATCCGGTTGGAAGCTCAGAGACTATTAAAGTAGATGTTCGTATAATAGCAGCTACTCATAGAAATCTATATGAATTTTCTAAAGAAGGCAAATTTAGAGAAGATTTATATTACCGGTTAAATGTATTCCCTATAGAAGTTCCTGCGCTTCGCGATAGAGGTGATGATATTTGCTTAATTGCCCAAGAGATGATTCAGCAATTTTCAAAAAAATTGAATAAGCACATTGTAACTTTGTCAGATTCAGACAAAGCGCTATTGGAAGCCTATAATTGGCCAGGTAATGTTCGTGAACTTCAAAACTTAATAGAGCGTGCCGTTATTGTATCTCAAAATGGAATTATTAATTGGCAGGCCATTATACCCAATAATTCGGACAAATCTGAAATTCAAAAGGAAGCTTGTCAAGAAAAAATACTTACATCAAAAGAATTCCTGGCTCTAGAAAAATCAAATATTTTAAAAGCACTTAAAAAAACCAGATGGAAAGTATCTGGTAAAAATGGAGCTGCAGAATTGTTACAAATACCACCCACTACCCTAGCGTCTAGAATTAAAGCACTTAAAATAGATCGACCGCTTTAACTTAACGATATTTCGTATAAAATATAACGATATTTCGTTTATTTATGAAATATCGTTATGGAATTATATTCTAAATTTCATTATAATATGTTGATTATCATTTATTTAAATAGTTTGGCACAGGGAATGCATTAAACATATCAAACATTTTAAAAAATCAATTAACAATTAAAATTTAGAAAACATGATTACAACAGCAAATGTAAAAAACGGAGTAAACGTAGATCAATTGGTAGACACTATCAATCACATTCAAGAGCAACCAGAATTAGCAAAGTTTGAATTTAGAGCCAAGAACAACTGGATTGATGGTGGGCATTGTGTTTCAAGCATTAAAGGATTTTACGGAGCAGGTCAAGAAGATTCAACTAGAGAAGAAACATTCACTATGGAATGTAGTCACCCTCAAGTTTTATTGGGGCAAGATGAAGCAGCAACACCTCCAGAAGTAGTTCTTCATGCATTAAGCTCTTGCTTAACAGGCGCAATGGTCTACCACGCAGCAGCAAACGGTATTGAAATAGAAGGTGCACAATCAACTATTAAGGGAAATGCAGACCTTCATGGGTTTTTAGGTTTAGATCCTGAAGTAAGAACAGGTTTCAATGGCATCACAATGCAACTCAAAGTTAAGTCGGACGCTTCTGCCGAACAATTAGAAAGACTGGCAAAATTCTCTCCAGTGTTTGATATGATTTCAAACCCTACCCCAGTAAAAATAGAAATTGTAAAAGAGTAAATTAACTTTAAAACAGCTACTCTTATGGAGTAGCTGTTTTCTTCTTCAATAAACGAAAACACCACAAAATGAAAACTTCAAAATTTAAGGTTTTAACTGCAAATGAAGCTGTAGCCCATATAGCTTATAAAACCAATGAAGTTTTTCCTATATACCCTATTACTCCAGCTTCAGAAATGAGTGAACTTGTTGAGCAGTTTAGCGCAGAAAATGTTTCAAACTGTTTTGGAGATCTTCCTTCAGTATTTCAAATGCAAAGTGAAGCGGGCGTTGCGGGAGCCATGCATGGCTCATTACAAACAGGATCATTATCATCAACATTTACAGCATCCCAAGGCTTACTATTAATGTTGCCTAATATGTATAAGATAGCTGGCGAACTTACTCCAAATGTAATCCATGTCGCAACTAGGAGCATTGCTACTCACGCTCTATCAATTTTTGGTGACCATAGTGATATTATGGCTGTAAGACAGTCTGGATATGCTATGTTGAGCAGTGCGTCAGTTCAAGAAGCTCAAGATTTTGCCTTAATAGCCCAAACGGCAACTTTAGAATCTCAAATTCCTTTTGTACACTTTTTCGATGGATTTAGAACGTCTCATGAGCTTTCTAAAATTGAAACCGTTTCTGATTCAACAATTCAGTTCATGATGGATTCAAAGGACATCCTTAAGCATAAAAAAAGAGCTTTAAACCCGAATAAACCCGTTCTACGAGGAACTGCTCAAGGACCAGATGTGTTTTTTGAAAGCAGGGAAGCCTTAAATCCATTTTATGATAACTGCCCAGATATAGTTCAAAAACACATGAATTTATTTGCGACCCTTACTGGCAGACAATACAATCTTTTTGAATATAAAGGCCAACCAGATGCGGAACAACTTATTATTTCAATGGCTTCTTCTACTGAAACTATAGAGGAAACTATACTTCAGCTAAACAAGCAAGGAGAAAAATTCGGACTCATTAAAGTTAGATTGTTTAGACCCTTCAGCACAAAACATCTAATTGAAGCATTACCAGAATCGATAAAATCCATAGCTGTACTTGATAGAACAAAAGAACCAGGATCAAGCGGTGAACCTTTGTATTTAGACATTCTTCATTCGATTACTAAGGCATTTTATAACAATCAAATAAGTGTTTTCCCAAAAATAGTTGGAGGTCGTTATGGATTATCTTCTAAAGAGTTCACACCAAATATGGTTCAGGCAATATTCAATAATCTAAAATTAGAATTTCCAAAAAACAATTTCACGATTGGCATAAACGACGACGTTAAAAATTTAAGTTTAAACTATTCTGAAAATGTAAAACTACAAAACAACACTTATCAAGCAATTTTCTATCAAGATAAAAAAGAAAATAGCTCTAAAAGTTTCAAAAAAACCTTAAAACAAATAGGCTCTAATTTTAACACTTTTGTCCAAGGGTATACCCAATTAAATTATAAAAAATCAAACTCTTATAATGTTGCACATTTACGTATAAGTAATAAGCCTGTAAAAGCACCGTATTTAATTAAGCAAGCCGATTTTATAGGTTGCCAAAATGCACTCTTCGCGCAAAACGACAGCACAATAAATAATTTAAAACCAGGAGGCACACTGCTGGTTAATACTTCACTAACGTCGAAAGCATTTTGGCAATCTTTGTCCGCTAACAAACAATATCAAATCATTGAAAAAAACATCAATCTATTGATTGCGAATTTTGAAGAGATTAAAGAAAATAACGTTTTAAATTCAAATTCAATTTCTGAATTACATGCCTTTTTCTTAGCAAATAAAAGAGATATATCTGTAGATGACTTATACACAAACCTAAACGATTTCATTTACAGTGTGGATACATCTTATGGATATGCGAAAAAATCTATTGTTTCAGAATTTGAAAACAACTACGTCAATAACCTTTTAGGTAAAATGATTATAAGTACACCTGTAAGCTCGTTACCGGTTGATGGAACCTACCCAACTAACACATCAAAGCATGGGACACCAAAGATTAACGAATTCATACCTCAATGGAATACTGATTTATGTACGCAATGTGGAGCTTGTAGTATGGCTTGCCCTCAAGGCGCATTAAGAATTAAGGCCTATGATGACATAAAATTAAATGAAGCGCCCGAGACATTAAAACATATCCCTTCCATAGATTTTGATTTATTAAACTATACAGTTCAAATTAACCCTAGGCAATGTAATGGCTGTAATAATTGTATGGATGCATGCCCTGTAAAGGCGTTAAAACAAGTAAAAAAAGATTCGGTTCTAAAAGAAGAAATTTCAAATTGGACTTATTTCGAATCGATTCCAGAATTTGATAGAACAAAAATTGACTCTTTAAAAATTAGTCAACAACAATTACAAGAACCCTTATTCAAATATTCAAGTGGTGTTGAAGGTTGTGGTGAAGCACCTTATTTAAAATTAATGTCTCAGCTTTTTGGAGACAGAATGCTTGTTGCAAATGCAACAGGCGCTAGTTCTATTTTTGGAGGTACTTTATCCACAACACCTTGGTCTCAAAATGAAAATGGCCAAGGCCCTGCCTGGTCAAATTCATTATTTGAAGATAATGCCGAATTTGGACTAGGTTTTAGAGTTTCAATTAATAAACAAGAACAAAAAGCAAAGCAACTTTTAAAGTCCTTATTACCTGAATTAAATTTTGATTTAGCACACAGCATTTTAAACAACAAACAATCCTCTGAAATTGAAATTAATAAGCAGCGATTACAAATTGAAATATTGAAAGAGCAGCTTAAAAAAATTAATTCGTATTTAGCCAAACAATTACTTGCAGTAGTTGACAATTTAATTAAAAAAAGTGTTTGGATTGTTGGCGGTGACGGATGGGCATATGATATAGGTTATGGCGGGCTAGATCATGTGTTAGCCAGCGGAGAGAATGTAAATATCCTAGTTTTAGACAACGAAGTTTACGACAATACAGGGGCGCAAGCATCAAAAGCAACGCCTTTTGGTGCTACCGCAAGTTTTGCATCTAATGGCAAACAAAAGCAAAAAAAGGATTTAGGGCTTTTAGCAATGACATACGACAACATATATGTAGCTTCAGTTGCTATAGGTGCAGACCATAACCAAACACTAAAGGCGTTTAATGAAGCGGAAAGCTTTGATGGTCCATCCATAATAATTGCATATTGCCATAGCGATTCTCACGGGATAGATATGAAAAACCCGAGTCAATATCATAAAGCGGCAGTAGATTCTGGACAATGGTTATTATATAGAAACGATCCAAGACGTTCAGAAAAGGGATTAAATACACTTCAATTAGATTCTAATGCACCAACCCTTAAAATTGAAGACTATTTAAAGCTTGAGAAACGTTTTTCAAAAATATTTAAACCATATAAAGAAGCTTGTGATAATCGAATATTGAAGGTTCAGAAAACTGTTGATATACGATATTATAAATATTTAAAATTGTCATCTGAATCACCTTTAAATAGAGTGAAATTAATTTGGAATAAAGAAATAACTCAACAACTAACTTTTAATAAATGAAAACTTAAACCACCATTATTTCAAGAATTAAAGCTACTTTTTTGTAACTTGGTAAAACATTTAGCACTTATTCTCCCTAAGTAAGATGTTTTTCATCGCTTCAGCGGCTAAAAACTGAATAGCAGCTCTCAAATTCTAAGATGAAGTTTACCATTTATTGTTAAACGCTTTATTAAATGATTTACGCATTTAACATCGCTCATTAATTTATTATTAAATCATGAACAAGGAATCAACACATTTATATAAAAAACTCATAAGGTATGTGTTTATATATTTTGGTTCAATACTGGTATTGGCTGTCCTTGTAATGTTTTGTTGTTTTGATGTAATCAATTTAAACGTATTCAAGATAGAAAACAAAATTCCAAGCATCTATTATTTGAATTATGATGTTTCAGGATTAAATGATTCTAAAGACAATGAACTTATAAAATACGGCTTTGAACTTTTTCAAAATACACCCAAATATATTGGCCCTGATAATGAAAATCCCGATAAAATATATCAAAAAAATAGGTTGTCATGCAGAAATTGCCACCTTGGATCAGGAACAAAACCCTATTCTGCTCCTTTAATCGGTATTATTCAACGGTTTCCACAGTTCCGTGGTCGCGAGAACAAAATTGGAACTATCGAAGAACGCATAAATGGTTGTATGGAACGCAGTATGAATGGACAAGTTCTGCCACTAGATAGTAAAGAAATGAAAGCTTTTGTGGCGTACTTAAATTGGCTAAGCCGATATGCTCCAGAAGATGGAGAAATAAAAGGTAAAGGGTTTTTAAAACTGGAAATCCCAAATAGAGCTGTTAATCTAGATAATGGCAAAAAAGTCTTTACAACACATTGCATTGTTTGCCACGGACATGATGGTCAAGGGGTTTTATATCCGGACGGATTAAGTTATGAATACCCTCCACTTTGGGGAGACGACTCTTTCAATAATGGTGCTGGTATGACCCGAGTAATTACTGCTGCTAAATTTATAAAAGGAAACATGCCTTTTGAACTTGCAACATACGATGCTCCAATATTGACTGACGAAGAAGCCTATGATGTTGCAGGATTTATAAATATACATGAGCGTCCGCAAAAATCGAATCCTGAAAAAGATTTTCCCGATATAAAGAAAAAGCCCGTATCTACACCATATCCACCTTATGCCGACAATTTCTCTATAGAACAACACAAACTAGGACCATTTCAGCCAATAATGGCGTTTTATAAACAAGAATATAATATCACTAAAACCAAGTAAATTATGAAAACAAAAGACAGTAATTCAAGACGACAGTTTCTAGGAGCATTAGCTCTTGGAGCTACAGCAAGCACAATTTCTGTGCTAGCAAATCCAGTTTACGCAAGTACAAAAGCCTTTGATACTAAGGGTATGAAGGCTACAGAGAATTGGTTTGACCAAATTAAAGGAACGCATCGCATAGTGTATGATGGCTCTACACCCCATGCAGGTTTACCAATTCTATGGAATTGGGCTTTCTATTTGTCTCACAACTCAACAGATTCACCGGACAGCGATATCACTGCAATGTCAGTTTTACGTCATTCTGCGATTCCCCTTGCACTAAATGATGAAACATGGGCAAAGTATAAATTAGGTGAATTTTTTGGAGTAAAAGATTATACAAAAGATTTTGCACTGAGAAATCCGTGGCACGAGCCTCAAGATGGTGACTACCCAATTAATGGCCCTGGAGGAATAAAAGAAATGCAAGGAAGAGGAGCTCTCTTTTGTGTTTGTAATTTAGCACTTCAAGTTTATAGTGGGAAATATGCCGAGAAAAACGGCGGTAATGCAGAAGAAATTTACAAAGATTGGGTTGCTGGTATAATCCCAGATATTGAGTTAGTACCATCTGGAGTATGGGCTCTAGGAAAAGCACAAGCAAAAGGTTGTGGCTATATCTTTGCTGGGGAATAATTAAATAATAATGACTATGAAAACTTTTTTCACATTATTATTAGTTGGTCTTATAACGGGGATGGCTTTTTCCCAAGAAGAACCTGTTAAAATAGTATTTGATGTTACTAGCAATAACACTAGTGTACATAAGTCTACTGTGCGACACGTAAAAGCAATGTCTGCAGCATATCCAAATTCACAGTTTGAAGTTGTTATGTACAGCGGAGCTATGGAAATGGTGCTAAAAGAAAAATCTGTAGTTGCAGAGGACATTGCTAAACTTATTCAAAAGGACAATGTAGACTTTGTTATTTGCGAAGGCACAATGAAACGTCATAAAGCATCGGAATCAGACATTATCGACGGTGTTAGAAGCGTGCCAGATGGCATCTTAGAAATTGTCTCCAGACAGAAAGAGGGCTGGGGCTATATAAAAGAAGGCCAATAATTAACTTTTCTATTAAAAAGAATAGAACCTAAGTGATAAATTCTTAGGTTTTATTCTTTTACTAAAAAATATAACTATTAATTACTAGGACTACATATGACTTTATAGAATTGTGAAACATAATTGAAAAGACTTCGCGTATAGTATTCTTTAATCTGTACTTGGAAGAACCAAAAAAGGAATATCAATCTTAAAAGCTAATGTTTCAAGACCATGCTTGGAAAACAACCTACCTAAAAAAGAATGTTTTTTATTTTTTACAACTAACATTTTGGTATCATTAGCTATGTTATAGTCATGTATTTCATCAAACATATCTCGACTTATACTGTCAATATAATCATGTTTTGCTTCTTCAAAATAGGTGTCATATAAAACACTATTATCAAACGTTTTATATGTAGCATGGTTTTTATCTGCTATATGAAGAATAGAGAGCTGTGCATTATAAACATCTACAAATTCCTTTAACACTTTAAGCTCATTAATTACGAAAGCCTTCAAATTGGTGGTTGCAAATACAATTTTAGTTAAATCTGAAAATTTACACCCATCAGGTATAGCTAGAATGGGTTTGTTGCACCGTTGAATCACATGAACCGTGTTGCTTCCAAAAAGGGCTTTTTCCAGTCCAGAAGCCCCCTTAGTACCCATTATAATCAAGTCTATATTATGCTTCTCTGAGACCTGATTTATTGCATCTGTAAAATTATCATAATCAATTAATGAATGAAAATTATGTCTTTCATTTTTATATCGAGATTCAACTTTGGAAATAATATTATTTATAGACTTCATAGCTGCATCCACAATTGTTCTATATATAGTGGCAGAACTAGAAACAGTCATCATATCATCAGAAATAAAAGAGGATGCTTTCTGAACATTTAGAATGTGAAAATCACAATCTTGATTACTAAATAATTCCACAGCAAATTCAATCGCATTCACTGAGTTTTTAGAAAAATCGGTAGGCAACAAAATAGATTTCATATCAAGTAATTCATTATAGTAAATATAGTGAAGCAAATACGTTAAAAATATGACATTTATCAGTCAAAAAAATAGAGAACTTAAATATTTAAAAATTAGTTTAAAATTATAAAGCATTGTATTTTCGGCACAATAAATGTTATCAGTTACGTTTTAAAATAAAACTCAAACAACTATAATGCGCCTTTCAGTCATTCTACTTTTTCTTTTTACCCTGTTTACTAATGGGCAAAATACAGCAATTGGAACTAACGAAAAGTTAACCTATACAGCTAGTTACAACATGTCTGGCATACTAACAGATATTGCGCAAGTCACCATGCAAACAAGCTCAATTAAAACCTCCAAAGCCACATTACTTCGTCTAAAATGCAATGCAGCTACCTACAGCAAATGGGACAATTTCTTTAAAATAAGAGACTTATATGAGAGTTATGTGAACCCGAAAACTCTCACACCTTATCTCTACAACAGAGATATAAATGAAGGTGGTTATTATAAGGCCATGAAATATACCTTTAGCCATAAAACTAAAACTGTAAAATCTGTTCAAACAAAAAAGAATAACAATGTTGAAAACAAAACTATTTCTATAGGTTATGGAACAAAGGATATAGTAACTACGCTCTATCATATTCGCCTATTTGATTATGAAAGTATGATTAATGGGGATCGAAAATCCTTTACCATAATATTTGATCGAGCAGAAACTAAAGCTCAAATCACATATTTAGGAAAGGAAACCATTAGTACAGCTTTAGGGAAAAAAACATGTTATAAATTAGCTATTGGATCTAGCTCTAATGTTTTACAAGGTAATAACAATAATTTATTATGGCTTACTGATGATGCAAATAAAATTCTCGTTTACGCAAAATTTAAAATTCCTGTTGGAAATGGCGAATTAAAAATAAAATCAGCTTCTGGTTTAAGAAATTAATTAAAATGAAAAGATTATTAACAGTTTTGGCCCTAGCGGCATCAATTCTATCGATTGTTTTGGCAGTATTACCAGTCTCGAATTTAGCTATCATACCTGCTATTGGAGCACTTTTATTTGGGTTAACAGCTTTTTATTTATCGAAAAAGGCTGGACAAGTAAAGAAAATTATTCAGTTTACCTTTTTATTAACCTCAATCGCTATTACAATTAGTATATACAAATCAATTTTCGATAAAACTGAAGTTACCGATACTCAAGAATTGATAAAAAAAGAAAATGAAACAAAAGAAGAGGCTATTGAAGAATTAGAATCGTTAGATCTAGATGAATTGGAGATAGATGATTTGAAAATAGAATAGTAATAGTTTTATTACGTTTTTAATATTTTTGTCGAGATTTTTTGTGAAACACGCATAAAGTATTTTCTTTACCAAATAGAAGACTGCTGTTTGCTGGTAGCATGTGACCGTTAATCATTTTTTTAGATGAAAACCTTTTTTATTCTATCTCTATTTGCGCTTGTTGGTACTTGCGCTACAGAAAAATACACAACAAAAATTCAAAACCTTAAGGAAAGTATAGAATTAGTAGATAGTATCAAAGTTGTTAAATATGCTAATACTATTACCGAAGAAGAATTGAGCACCCATTTATACAAGTTCTCTTCAGATGAATTTCAAGGTAGAAAAGTTGGAGAATTAGGACAAAAACTAGCGGCTAACTTTATAAAGAATTATTACATAAGCGAGGAAATTGGCTCGCCATTTGATGATTCAAACTATTACCAAATTATTCCCGAATCCTTTTTCTCAAAAGGCATTAAAGCTTCGGAAAATGTGCTTGCCTTTATAGAAGGCTCGGAAAAACCAAAAGAGGTTATTATCATATCGGCTCATTTAGATCATCTAGGAGTAAATGAAAATGGAAATGTGAATAATGGCGCAGATGATGACGGTTCTGGAACCGTAGCAATAATGGAAATAGCCCAAGCTTTTAAACTAGCCAAAATGGCAGGTCATGGACCAAAAAGAAGCATCCTATTTCTTCATTTAACAGCAGAAGAAATTGGCAAACAAGGCTCAGAATTTTATACCAAAAACCCGGTTTTTCCGCTTGAAGATACGGTGACAAATCTTAATATAGATATGATTGGTAGAGTTGATGATGCTCATAAAAACAACCATGATTATATATACTTGATTGGCTCAAATAGATTAAGTAAAGAGCTTCATTATGTTTCAGAAAAAGTAAACAAGGCTTACCTTAATATTAATCTAGATTATCGCTTTAATTCTGAAAAAGACAGAAATGATTATTATTCGCGATCAGATCATTATAATTTTGCAAGATATAATATTCCAGTAATTTTCTATTTTAACGGGGAGCATGAAGACTACCATGAAAGCACTGACACACCAGATAAAATAGATTACAAACTATTAAAAAAGAGAGCACAACTAATATTTGCAACCGCATGGCAAATTGCAAACCAACCCAATAGAATACTCATTGACGACAAACACCCTTTGTTAAAATAGTTTAAAACAGGTCTTTCTTTAACCTTAATTTTCGTAATATAGCACCAATATTTAATCTTATTATGAAAAGAACACTATTACTATTTTCAACATTAATCTTTGTAGCTTCATGCAGTTCTTCGCAAAGCAAGAATCCTTCTAAAAAGTTTAATGATGTTGTCGATTTTTCAAAAACTATAACTTCAAGTGAACTCAAAGACATGTTATTTATTTATGCTTCTGATGAATTTGAAGGAAGAAAAACAGGTGAGCCTGGGCAAAAAAAAGCAGTAAACTTTATTAAAAACCAATATTTAAAGATAGGCGTCCCATCTCCTTTAGGTGATAATGACTATTTTCAAGAAATCCCAGCTTCGTATTTTGAAAGAAGTAATATTCAAGATTCTGAAAATGTATTAGCCTTCATAAAAGGTGTTGAAAAACCTGATGAAGTTATTGTGATTTCCTCTCATTTAGATCATATTGGAATTTCCAGTAATGGTGCTATTAATAACGGCGCAGACGATGATGGTTCTGGAACGGTAGCGATGATTGAAATAGCCGAAGCTTTTAAAGAGGCAAAGAAAAAAGGTAATGGCCCTAAACGTTCTATTTTATTTTTACATGTTACTGGTGAAGAGATTGGTTTATTCGGTTCGCGTTATTATGCTGATGTTGATCCTGTTTTCCCTCTTAAAAATACGGTTGCAAATCTTAATATTGATATGATTGGTCGTATTGATCCTAAACATGAAAATAAAGGCGGTTATTTATATTTAATTGGGTCTGACAAATTAAGTAAAGAACTTCATGATATTTCTGAAGCTGTCAATAAAAAGTATTTTAACATGGAGTTCGATTACACTTATAATGACGATAACGATCCCAATCGTTTTTACTACCGCTCAGATCATTATAATTTCGCAAAAAATAATATCCCAGTAATATTTTATTTTAATGGCACCCATGATGATTATCACAGGCCAAGTGATACTCCAGATAAAATAAATTACGAGTTTTTAGAAACTCGTACAAGATTAATATTCCATACAGCTTGGGAACTAGCTAATCGAGAAGAACGAGTGAAGTTAGATTAATATAATATTATTGTAACAAAAAAAGCCTTTCAATTTCTTGAAAGGCCTTTATTTTGGGTGGATGATGGGATTCGAACCCACGACCCTTGGTACCACAAACCAATGCTCTAACCAACTGAGCTACAACCACCGTGTAACCGCATTTTGCAATGCGTGTGCAAATGTAAACGATTTCAATCTTATCTACAAAGACTTTTTTAATATTTTACTTCGTATAAATAACTACTTTAAATTAAATAAGCTGTCTACAGCAACTAGCCGTTCTACAGTAAATCCTTCAGCGAATGCCACACCAACTAATCGACCTAAATCATTAGCTCTATATTTCACACTATCGATAAAATTTTTACTAGAAATTGGAGTTTCAGGCTCATCGCTATTAGCGTCATAAAACTGTGTTTTATAAGCCAAAACAGCTTCTAATTTCTTATCAATAAACCCAGATACATCAACTACTAAATCTGGTGTTAAATTTTTCCATTGCATATAATGAAACACTTGCTTAGGTCGCCATGGTTCTTGCCAATCATCATCATTTTCAGTTTTAGTATCAATTTTTAAAAGTCCACTTAAAAAACATGCATCACTGACCAGTTTACTACCTTTTCCATGATCAATGTGCCTGTCATCGACTGCATTACAAATCACCAATTCTGGTTTGTATTTACGAATCATTTTAATAAGTTCCAACTGATGTAATTTGTCGTTCACAAAAAAGCCATCGGCAAACTCCATATTTGTTCGCATACTTACGCCCAAAATTTTTGCAGCGTTAAATGATTCTTCATCCCTAGTTTCGGCAGTCCCTCTAGTTCCTAGTTCGCCGCGAGTTAAATCTATAATTCCAACTTTTTTGCCGTTGGCTATCTCTTTTGCTATTGTAGCTCCACAACCCAATTCGACATCATCTGGATGGGCGCCTATGGCTAAAATGTCTAATTTCATAAAAAAATTGCTTTTTTAAATTATTTCTACAAATGATAAAGGTAAATTATTTAATAAACATCTATAATACCCTAAAAGTAACTATTACGAAAACGTGTTCGTAAATACTTTTGTCATTTATTCACTTATAAATATAACAATAATTGAAAAATTGAGGTCTATAAAAAATCATGACATTCGTCATAATTATTAATATCTTTCAACTATAATTTTACACCACACTAAACAAGCAACTTAATTTAAAAAAATTACGCTATGATTTATTTAATGCTTATTATATTAATTATAACAATTGGTCTCTTTGTTTGGGGAAAGTTTACACCTGATATCGTAGCACTTATATCGATGATAAGTCTGTTTCTAACCGGTATTTTAGACCCTACAGAAACATTGAGTGGTTTTAGCAATCCTACGGTTATTATGATTGCTGCATTATTTATTATTGGCGAAGGAATAGCGCAAACAGGATGGACAGCCATGGCGGGGAAAAAGTTTGTTGAATGGGCTGGCAAAAGTGTTCCGAAGCTATTAGTAATTGTTACATTGGGTGGCGGTATACTTTCTGGTTTCGTAAGTAACACTGGGACGGTAGCTACCTTAATGCCTTTAACTATATCTTCTGCCTGGAGCATAGGTACATTACCTTCAAAAATGCTCATGCCAGTTGCCTTTGGATCCAACACAGGTGGACTACTTACATTAACGGGGACACCTCCTAATATTATAGCTAGTAATGCATTAACCGAGGCTGGTTTTGAAGCGTTCTCATTCTTTGAATTCGCCTTAATAGGGATTCCATTATTAGTAATTGCTCTTATTTATTTTAGATATATAGGCTATAAACTTTTACCAGAAAACAAAACGAATAATAAACCAGTAAATATAGAATCTACACTTCACAATTGGATAGAAGCTTATAAAATTGATAATGGTTATTACCGACTACGTGTTAGATCGATTTCTCCATTGCTAAATACAAAAATTGAAGCTTGGGAATTTGAAAAAAAATATAATATCTCAATTATTCGAATTAGACGAAGACACCCAAACTTGTTGAAAAAAATACCAACATTTATAGAATTTCCAGACCCTAGTACAGAGTTCCTTTATCACGATATTATTACTGTAAAAGGAGATACCGAAGCCATAAATAGAATAATGATTACATTCAGACTTGGACTATTACCTTTAGAACCAATTACGGACGAACTTAAAAACAACTTGATAAATCAAGAGGTTGGTATGACCGAAGTGATTGTAAATCCAAATTCCATACTTGTGGGAAGAAAATATAAACTAGGTGACTATTTTAAACGTTTTGGTATTCAATTATTGGCAGCTTCGAGAAATAGAAAACCTATCCTTGAAAAAGAAATTATTGTTAAAGCTGGAGATGCCTTTTTAATACGAGGAACATGGGAGAATATAGAAGATCTTAAAAAACAACATGAAAACTTAGTTATTATAGGCAGTCCAGAAGGAATGGCTAAAAATGTTGAAAAATTAAGTCCAAAATCATTCATTGCCTTAGGCTCATTAATATTAATGATCATCTTTATGGTATTTAAAATTGTTCCTGGTTCAATTGCCGCTTTAATTTCTGCTGGAATTATTTTATTAACTGGTTGTGTCCCAATAAATAAAGCATATAAAGGTATAAGCTGGACAAGTGTGGTTATGATTGCTGCTATGATACCAATGGGTATTGCTTTACAAAAAACTGGAACAGCACAAATAATTGCTAATGCACTTGTAGATTATCTTGGGAGCATCCACCCTGTCGTTTTATTAGGGGGTATCTTTTTGCTAACTACAACATTCAGTCAAGTCATTAATAACTCTGCAACAGCAGTACTTATGGCACCTATTGCCATACTTGCGGCTACCTCGCTAAATTTATCACCAGCACCTTTTATGATTGTGGTTGCCATAAGTGCTTCAACAGCGTTTTTAACACCTATTGGCACAACAACAAATGCTATGGTAATGACAGCTGGTGGTTATAAATTTATGAATTACTTAAAAGTAGGAGCACCTCTATTACTTCTGTTTCTAATTGTTTCATTAATACTGGTTCCTATTATTTGGCCATTTTAAAATCGCATTAGCATTACGATTTTACACAATAAACATTAAAAGATGAAATATTACATCGTTTTATTACTAATTTTATTTAGCTCCTATAAATCATTTTCTCAATCGCCAGTGGAAGAAGAGTTAGGGTCTTGGTTTGCCTTATCTGGAAATTATAAATTGTCAGATAAAATTAGCGTTAGTAGCTTAATCCTAGCTTGGGATTACGAAATAGCAGACAACTTTAATTTTATTCTATACAACGTTGGATTAAACTATAAAATTTCACCTAAAGTTACAACCACTTTAGCTTATGGTTATGCAGATATTGATAGTGGTTTTGAAAAAAGTGGTCCGCACACCTATGAAAATCGTCTAACAGAACAAATTAGTTATAAGCATGAATTATTTAAGCTTCCTGTAGACCATAGATTTAGAGTTGAACAGCGATTCCTGGATCAGCCCTCTACTAACGTATTAAATAATCGTTTAAGATATAGACTTGGGACAAAAATAAGACTTAACGAAACTTTTTTTCTTCGTCTGCACAATGAATTTTTTGTAACCGTTCAAACAAAAAAAAATGAAGGTTTCTCGGAAAATAGACTTTTTACTGGCTTAGGAATAAATGTTTCAAAATCTACTAATATTCAAGTTGGTTATCTTAACAGACAAATAAGAAAATTAGACTTACACAGAATTCTATTAGGCCTTTATTACAAAATTGATTTTAGTAAAAATAAAATTAAATAACAGATTATAAAAAGTTTAGCGAAAGGTCCAGGCTACAATTCGAGAAACCTTATTGCCTTGTCCCATATTAATAGTTTTAATATCAGTAGCCCCCAGTTTATTCAAAGATAAATACATGCCTTGTAATAAATCTTTTTTAGAAACTAATGATGTGAACCAACCGCACTTGGTTTTAAATATAGAGCTTTCATATAGGTAATTATGAAGAAATGCCTTTTCCCCTCCTTGATACCATAATTCTTTACTGGTACCAGAGAAGTTTCTAATAAAATTATCTCCCTTGATTTTTAACCCTTTCAACTTTCGCTTTGTAGCCTCATAGGCTTCTTGCTCAGATTTATAAAACGGCGGATTACACATGGTTATAGAAAATGAATCATTTTCCATAATTACACCCTTTAAAATTTGCAATAATTTACTTTGACATCTTAGGGTTATAAAATCATTCAAATTATTCTTTCTTATAATTTTTTCGGCAGAATTTAAAGATTCCTTATCTATATCGGTGCCTACGAATCTCCAGTTATATTCAGCATGTCCTAAAATGGGATATATGCAAGTTGCACCAGTTCCAATATCTAAAACATTAATATTCCCCTTTGTTTCTGAAGCTTTTAATAAATCCGCTATGTGATGAATATAATCTACACGACTAGGAATTGGAGGACATAAATTAGTGTCTGGAAACTCCCAAAACCTTATGCCATAATACTTAATTAACAAAGCCGTATTTAATGATTTTACAGCTTTTGGATTTGCAAAATCAATGGTCTTTGTATTATATTTATTTACAATTACAAACTCTAACAAATCTGGATACGTTGTACACAACGCATCAAAATTGTATCCAGATCTGTGTTTGTTTTTAGAATGAATTATTGAATTAGTTTTGATAACTTTTAATTTTAAACCTGAATCCTTTTCCAATGCCCTTTTTTAAACCAAATAAGAGCCATAAAAGTCATTACTACTTCACCTAATGCAATAGCCCAAAACACACCAACAGGACCATAGTTTAAGGTAATTGCAGCAATATACGCAAAAGGTAATTGCAGTAACCAATAACTTACGAAATTGATATAGGTGGGTGTTTTAGTGTCTCCAGCACCGTTGAAGGCGTTAAGCATAATCATACCAAATCCGTAAAATATAAAAGGCGCAGTCATAATTCGTAAGCACAAACTACCATATTTTACAACATTAGGCGTATCATTAAATATCTGAATTATTTGTGGTGCAAAAGCGATATAGATTATTGAGATGAATCCCATAAAAATAGCACAATACTTTGAGGTTATCCAAACTGATTTCTCAGCACGTTCAGTTTTTTTAGCTCCTAAGTTTTGACCTACTAAAGATGCAGCAGCACTACTCATACCCCAGGCTGGCATTAAGGTAAATAACATGACACGAATAGCGATAGTATAACCTGCTAGTACTTCGCTTCCAAACTCGCTCATAATACGCATTAAAAAGACCCATGATGAAGTACCTATTAAAAACTGACCAATACCACCTAAAGATACTTTTATTAAATTGAACATAACACCGACCTGAAGCACCAAATCTTTCACGGCAATTTTTATTTTACTATAACCAAGAAATAATATGGCCAATTGAAAAATTACAGCTGTTCCCCTACCTATTGTTGTAGCAATTGCAGCGCCTTCGACTCCATAAGCAGGAATGGGTCCAAAACCAAAAATAAATATTGGGTCAAGTATTATATTAAGCCCGTTAGACAAAACCAAGGTCCACATTGATATTGAAGCTTCTCCAGTTCCCCTTAAAATGGCATTAATTAAAAATAATAACATAATAGTAATGTTTCCGCCTAAAAGAATTTTAGTATAACCATAACCTTCATTTATTAAATCTGGCTCTGCCCCCATCAAACTTAAAAGTTCTTTAGGATATGTTATACCAATTACACTAACTATTGCCGCTACTAAAACACCTAAAAAAATAACTTGTACTGCGGCATGTGATGCCCCTTTTAAATCCTTTTCGCCTACACGACGCGCAACAATAGCCGTCGCAGCAATACTTAAACCAATAGCTACAGCATAAATTAAAACAATAACGGACTCTGTTAAACCAATTGTCGCAACTGCATTTACACTAATTTGAGATACATACATGATATCTACAAGTGCAAAAATGGATTCCATTAGCATTTCTAAAATCATGGGAACTGCAAGCATAAAAATGGCGCGCTTAATGCTCCCTGATGTAAATTCTCGTTGTTTACCAGTAACTGCTATTTTAAAATAATCAATGAATTTTTTAAAGGGAATTTTATTTGACTGCATTTTTAATTTGTTAAAAACGGAACATGCTAGATACGCGAAGTACTTAGTTTATATTTTGCTAGAGTGAATCTTGGCGTTAATCAGAAGTCATTTAAATAATTAGAAGCGGCAAATATGACCAATTAATTTAAAACTACAAAATGACCTTAGGCTAAGACTCTGTAATATTTTATCTTCGCCAAAATTTTTTCATAATGCTAAAAGCAGTTATTTTTGATATGGATGGGGTAATTATTGATAGTGAACCTATGCATAACAAAGCATATTATGATATGTTTAATGAAGTTGGTATTAATGTTTCAACCGAACTTTACGAATCATTTACAGGACAGTCTACCATAAACATTTGCAAGCGGTTGTGTGACCATTTTGAATTAAAAGAAACACCAGAAACCCTAGTTGCTTTAAAACGAAAACATTACAAGCACTTTTTTGAAAGTAACTCTAATCTTGGTTTAATTGATGGTGTTTTAGATTTGATAAAAGACTATCGCAATAATAAACTCAAATTAGTTGTTGCTTCTTCTGCAGCCATGACGAGCATTAATCAGATTTTTGATCGTTTTGATTTGAACCAATATTTTAGTGGTAAACTAAGCGGTGGTGACTTAAAGGAATCAAAACCACACCCAGAAATTTTTATTAAAGCCGCAAAAACCACTGGATTTAAAAAGGAAGAATGTGTTGTAATTGAAGATTCAACCAACGGAATTAAAGCCGCTAAGGCTGCTGACATATTCTGCATTGGATACGACAGCTTTCACTCAAAAAATCAAGATTACAGTAAAGCAGATATGGTCATCAAGGATTTTAAAGAAATTGCTTTTAACAAGTTAGAATCATGGTTTTAAGTTTGGTTTACTGATTTAATAAAACCGAAATTAAAAGCATTTTTTCTTATTTAGAATTTTCTTTAATTTTTTTGATAATATTTTTCAAGCGCTCCTTTCTTACGGCCACTTCTGTCTTTTTCCTGTTTTTCTTTTGCGCTACTAACCTTGCATGCTTCGCCTTATTCTTAGTGTTCTTTTCACGTCCTTTTTTCGCCATAATTACTTAGATTTCAACAAAGCATTTTGTTCTTCCATCAATTCATTCAGTTTAGTAAGCAACTCAATATCTTTAGGAGTAGCAACGGTTTCGTCTTTGGTATCTTGAGCTTTATTGCGTAATCGATTCATAAATTTAACCACTATAAAAACGGTAAGCCCAATAATTATAAAATCTAGAAAAGCTTCTCCAAGCGCACCATAACCAATAGCTACTTCGTCCGTGAGTACAGCTCCTGACCCATCATTAATAGTTTCTTTTAAAATAATACGTTTGTCTTGAAAATTTACACCATCGGTTAATAAAGATAATGGCGGTAAAAACACCTTTTTAACCAAAACGTCAATTACCTTATTAAAAGCGGCTCCTATTATAATACCAATGGCCATATCCATCATATTACCCTTTACAGCAAACTCTTTAAATTCTTTGAAAAGTTTCATTTGTTCTTTTTTTAGTTATTAAAAGCCAAAATTAACACAAATGAAAATTATGAAAGACAGGAGCCTTAGAAAAATTAGTATAGTTAATTATTTCTGATAATATTTAGAATAACCACGGTAAGCGAAGTATGATAGAACTGCAATTATTGCACAAGCGATACTAATAAATTTTACGCTTACTATTTGATCCCCACTGGCATAGCTATGTAATCCAGCCAGATAAAAGTTTACACCAAAATACGTCATTAGAATACTAGCGAAGGCTACAATAGACATTAAGTTGTAAAACCAACGACTTCGCAAACCTGGAACCAAACGCATGTGAATAACGAAGGCATATACCATAATACTTATAAGTGCCCAGGTTTCTTTAGGGTCCCAACCCCAATACCGACCCCAACTCTCATTAGCCCACATTCCTCCTAAAAAGTTTCCAATAGTTAGCATAACCAAGCCAACCGTTAACGCCATTTCATTAATTATAGTTAGTTCCTTGATGTTTAAGAACATTTTATTTCTATTCTTTTTATTTGTAAAAACCATAAGCAGTAAACTCACAATTCCTAAAATCATTCCTAAGGTAAATGGACCATAACTCGCTACAATAACCGCTACATGAATCATTAGCCAGTAGCTATTTAAAACGGGTTGTAAGTTCGCAATAGCGGGATCCATCCAATTCCAATGTGCTATCATTAAAATCATAGAAGTCACAAAAGCTGTTGATGCAATGGTTAAATCACTTTTTCTTCCAAAAGCCAATCCAAAAAACATCGTTGCCCAAGCTACATAAATCATAGACTCATAAGCATCACTCCAAGGTGCATGACCAGAAATGTACCAACGCACAATTAATCCTGCGGTATGAAGTATAAAAAGCCCAAGAATAATGAACTTAAATGTCGTTACCGAAATATTTAAAATCCTATTTGAATCTTTAAAAATCTGGATAATTAGAAGTACAAACAGTAAACTACCCGCATACATATACCAGCTAAACAGTTTTTTAAAAATGTCATATTTGTTGTAAAGCACTTCAGTTTTAACCTTGTCGTCACTTAACATAACTTCACCACCATAACGATGTTGTGTTTTTTTGAAGGCCGCTAAAAGCTTTTCTGTTTCTTTAAAATCTCCCGTTTGTTTGGCTTGATTAAGTGTGTATAGGTAAGCTCTAAAACCATTCTTTATAAAATTTTGATAAAGTGAATCTTGAATTTTGTAATTACCGCGTCTATAATCGTAATTAGAAATCCATTTATTATTTTCATCATTTGGGATTGGGAAAATCTTTAATGACATCCCTTCAATGGTGTTGTATAATAAATTAACCCGCTGATCGGTTTCTTTAAATTCCTTTTGAAACCCGTTAGGCACTTGTGCCTTGTAAGCTTCGTCTAAAAAAGGTGCTAATTTATATTCTCCCTTATCTGAAAAGAAATCTGCCAGTCTTACATACTTTTCATCCTTACTAACACCAATAAGTTTCCTAATAGAATCCCCTTTTTTAAGCTTCAAATAAATGATTGGCACATTATACCACAGCATCGGACTTTCTTGAATGGATAAGAATACTTGATTTGCATTAAAATCTTCATAAGTATCATACTTACTTAGCTTTCGTAACATCTCTGAAGCATAGGTATTCACAGGCATCATACGCCCACTTAAATCCTGAATAACTAAATGCCCGAACTCTTCGGCGTGTTCTTTAGGTGTTATATTCCCTTTTAAAATAGAATCTATTTGGGTTTTGGCAGGTCTAGAATGATTATGTCCATCATCACTGAAATGCTCTTGTGTAAAACCCTGCAATCCCAAACAAAAGAATATCACAGCCAACAATTTGGCTTTTTTCTTCTTTACTTTTTCTAATTGATTTTTTAAATCTCCAAAACGCGAATATTTGGAAAATAGAATAGCCATTAAACCAAAGTACAGCATAAAGTAACCGATGTAAGTAATAAGTGTCCCCCAGTAATCATGATTAACAGAAAGAATGGTTCCCTTTTCGTCTGGATCGAAGCTTGATTGAAAAAATCGATACCCGCGATGGTCCAAAATATTATTCATAAATATTTTATAATCAAAATCACCTGCCTCATCATCAATAACGGTAACCTCACTAGAATAAGCCGAATACCCTCTTTCAGTACCTGGGTAGCGCTCTGCTTCAAAATCATTTAACTTAATAGAAAACGGCAATTCTAATACTTTAGACCCGTATCGTAAAGCAAAATCTAAACCTCCTATTTTAACTTGTTTAAATGGGTTATTCATCCCTTTACCTCCAAGTAATCCTAATTGCTTCGTTTCACCATTAGTTGTAACGTTTAGGACAACACCATCTTCATCATTCTTAAGTATTTGCGATTTTTGAACCACATCAAAAACACCTTTTACTACTGGTTTAGGAAACACCATTTGCATATTCCCAATAATGTAACGCGAACGCAAAACCAATGGCTGCAAACTATCTTTTACAAGTTTTCCTTGAGCCATTGTTGCCATGGTCATGTAATCTCCTTCAAATGGCGATTTAATTAAAAGTGAATCTTTTGAATAGGTAATATTTATAGCACCTTCGGTAGGTTTATTTAACGCAAACAAAATATTATGAATGCTTTGTACTTCACCAACTTTCAGGAAATGGTTATGAGGTCTTCCTCCACCAGCTTCAACAATTTTAAGATATTCTTCCCCATTTTCATTAGGTACAATATCTTCTTCTGCACCTTTAATAAATTTTTCTAACTCAATTAAAATAGGTTGCTTGTTGTAATCTGTCTCAATTTTAAAATCGTTATCCAAGCGTGGTGAAAAATCGACTTCATTTTCTAAATAACGCTGTTGTAATTGCCCATTAATTTCATAGTCTCCTACAATTTGAGCGGTTATATACGTTTTTTGAGATAAAAATGCATTTTCGGTAGCTCCTTCTCGAATCCCCATCATCCCTTCATAACTACCATAACGTGTAATAAATGCTCCGAGCAAAATAAAAATAAATGAAAGATGCAAAATAAAAGTAGCCCACTTTTCTTTTTTGTAAAGTCTAAACCTAAAAATATTTCCTGTGAAATTAATAATGAAAAACACCATAATCGCCTCGAACCACCACGCGTTATAAATTAAGTTTCTGGTGTAAGGCGTAGGCGATGTTTCTTGACCAGCGTCCAAAATAGTTCCGGTTGCCATGGCTGCCGCAAAAGCAATAAATAAAAAAGCAGTAAGTCTTGTGGAAAAGAAAATATTAGACAGTTTTTTTTGCATCATGATAACCCGATTTTAAGGTCGTGCAAATTTAGGAATTTATGTTTGCTTTAAGATGTTAAAGTATTATAAAAATTGAGGCTCTTGAGCAAAGGGCTATATCTAATTACAGTATTCTAGCCTTAAAAATTTTTAAATATAAAAAGGTTCCCATTTTTCTTGCACGCCGTTTGGCAATATCGGCGTATTCGCCTTCAAAAAGTTCGTCTATTGTTTCAAACCATAAGTTTAGCCATAAACCGAAATGTAACTCGGTAATTATGTTATTATTCTCTTTATCTGCTTTTATATGGGCTTCTAAAGGATCTCCTTGATATTTATGCTCTAATTTACGCGCCATAAATAAGCTCGTTTCCCAAAACGTTGTTAAGCTTTCTAAATGGGCATCCCAGTCTTTAATAACATCATTAAAAAAAGGACCTAACACCATATCCTTTCGCACTTTTTTATAAAATGATGACACCAATAAAAAAACATCTGCTCTTGTGTTTATATCTACTTTATCCATTGCATACAAAGATATCATTATCCTTAAGTAAACAGACCTTTTGTTGTACACATCTCAAATAAGACTTGTAAGTATTTGTATATTTGGGTAATACTTAATGAAAAAAAATGATGTGCTTACAACAATAAAAAATCTGTGATGAGTAATTTTAAATGGATATATCTTTTATCGATAATAATCAATTTAATTTCATGTAAAGAAACTGAACGTAAAGAGGTAACTAAAGAAATTGATAATAATTCTAAGACGATAAAAATAGTTGCACAGCAAAGACCATTTGGAGAACCTCTTGAAATTGACATGGAAGTTAAAAACGCCTTAGAAAACTTGGCATACGCTAATGAAGAAGATATTAAAATTGACAGTTTAGATTTGGTAATAGGAATTCCTTTAGAAAACACCCAAATTGCAATTCCACTTAAGTACATGTCAGCCTTTGAAGTAGCCAACTTCAAAGTTGAGTCGAATATCTTATCTATAACTTGGTGCCCTATTGTAGGAACTGCAAGAGTATTTGAAAATGATGATGACAACTCTGGCTTAGATTTTGGATATGGCTTAAATAAAAATAATCTATTAGTGGTTGATCGAAAAACCAATACAGTTTGGAATCAACTTTCTGGTAAGGGGATTTTAGGAGAACTTAGTGGTAATAAGTTAAAATCAATTTCAACTATTCAAAGTACCTGGGGTTTTTGGAAGAATAAATATCCTAATACCAAAACACTCATGAATAAAGATACATCAAATGCTGTTTTTCCTCAATTTTTAGATGAAATACCGCATTATAATAACTGGAAACCTGGTGATGGTCGTCCTAAATATGAAGAATTTCATCAAATTGAGACATTAGGACTTGGAATAGATTTTGGTAATTCTTCAATATACTTTCCATTTAATATATTATTTAAAGAGAATTCTCCTATATATTTCGAATTAGAAGGGTTTAAGTTTAATGTTCATTTTGACAAATTAGGATTAACCGCATGGGTGGAAAATATAAATGGAAAAATGATTTCAAGCACTATTGCTTATAATTGGGCATGGAAAAGCTTTTACCCTAAGACAATTATTTATGACAATAAAGCTCAATAATGGCTATAAGAAATTGCTTATGCTCGGCTACTTCTGAAAATCCTTGTGGTTTTCAGTTTGGTAAAGGAAATACGAAATCAAAACTGAACCGCTAAACCTAATTAAAAAAACTAATGAGATGGATTAAACTTTTGAGTGCTTTAGGAAAAGCTAAACTCAGACCAAAACTTAAAGGTTCCGAAACTTCCTCGCTAAACTTTAGAGTATGGATTACTGATATTGATATTTCAGTAATGAACCATGCTGCAATTATGACCGTTTTCGAAATGGGTAGAGCAGATTATATGGTTCGAACCAATTTCTTTAAAGTAGCAACAAAAAATAAATGGTTTTTTCCAAACCAAGCTATAAATGCTCAATTTTACAGACCTTTAAAAATGTTTCAAAAAGCAACAGTATACACTAAGATGTCGTTTGTTGATGAAACATATTTTTATGTAGAGCAGAAAATCATGAGGCATGGAAAACCTATTGCTTCATGCTTTGCAAATGGATTAGCTAAAAAAGGTAGGGAAACGATTCCTACCTCCGAAATATTAAAATCTTTAAAAATTGAAAATAAAGATGTCCCAAGAGAAAACCATGCCCTTATTTGCATGTTTAAAGAAAAAAACAGTAAAATGACTGAAAAAATAATTGATAATTGGTGATTATAATTAACATCCATTCGAGGTGATACAAACAATCCCAAAGCTTCGATGATAATTCTTGTGAAAATTTGTTTATAGCAACCAATATTCAAGCCTCTTTTGAAGAAATGAAAACGGGTGGTAGAAATATTTACCTCAGCTTTTCAGGACAAGTAGAGAACAGTAATAACAATTGTTTTTATTTGTTTGGAACACTAAATGATGCACCTCCTACTGGAACTAATGATGATTTAGACCTTCAAAATGAAACCAATACAGTTATAAACATTGGCAAATGTATACATATTTCTCAAAATAATAACAACCATGTTTATAATGCAAAGACTCTTGGGAATTTTGGTGAATTTATCAATATTAACTTTAGTAGAATTTACTAAGATTATAACGGTAATACATACACGATTACTGGTGAGATACATGTTTTAAGAGATTAAAATTTATTTTAAAAATAATTAAGAAGATCGTTTAAAGGCGGTGTTTTTATGTTTTAAAAAAAATAACGGCATACTGATTTTATAAATAATCTTCTTAGGTTAATTAGTAATTGCTAATAGTTGTTATTTTAGCATTATGGTATCAGTAATACTTCTTGGTGCAGGAAATGTGGCTTCTCACTTATTTGAAGCTTTTTATAATGCTGAAAATATTTCGGTTACTCAATGGTACAATAGAAGTTTAAAAAAACTAAGCTCTTACAAAAATAAGGTTGAAATTACTGATGATTTAAACAATCTAAAAGCTGCCAATATTTATATTTTGGCGGTTAGTGACGATGCCATTGCTGAACTTTCAAAACAGCTTCCTTTAAAAGACCAATTTGTGGTTCATACATCGGGGAGTGTGAATGTTTATGATTTAGACAAAAAGCATAAACGCGGTGTTTTCTACCCATTACAAACATTCAGTAAGGATACCTCTATGGATTTTGCAAACGTTCCTATATGCATTGAAACTATCAACAAATCAGATTATCATATACTTAAAGAATTAGCGCTTAATCTTGGGAGTCCTTTAAAAAAAGTGAATAGCGAGCAACGACGTGTGTTACATTTAGCCGCTGTATTTGTAAATAATTTTACAAATCAGTTATATAGAATTGGTCATGAAATAACCGAAAGCCAAGGTGCCGAATTCGATTTACTAAAACCCCTTATTTTAGAAACAGCAAAGAAAGTTCAGGACATCTCGCCATACATGGCTCAGACAGGTCCAGCAAAACGCAATGATAAAAAAACGATAAAAAAACATTTGAATAGTTTAGAGAGCTTGCATCATCAAGACATCTATAATCTTTTAACCAGTTCAATACAACAAACCCATGGAAGAAAAAAGCTATAAGGAATATTTGAATCATATAACAACCTTTATTTTCGATGTTGATGGTGTACTAACCGATGGTACTGTGCATGTTACAGCTTCTGGCGATATGCTAAGAGCCATGAATATTAAAGATGGCTATGCCCTTAAAACTGCAATAGATATGGGTTATAACGTATGTGTAATTTCTGGTGGATCTAATGAAGGTGTTCGATTACGCTTAAAAGGTCTAGGAATTACCGATATTTATCTGGGTGCTCACAATAAAATTGAACAACTTGATGACTACTTCAATAAAAAAGACGTAAAATCTGAAAACGCTTTGTATATGGGTGACGATATTCCAGATTACCCTGTTATGAAAGGCATTGGCTTACCATGTTGTCCACAAGATGCCGTTCCAGAGATTAAAAGTATTTCAAAATATGTTTCACATAAAAAAGGTGGCAAAGGAGCTGTACGTGATGTTATTGAACAAGTATTAAAAGTTCAAGGCAAGTGGAGTGGAAATTTTAATGCGAAATACGATTAATCTTTATATAATTTTCATATTCAATGCAGAAAACTTGGTGGAAAGAAAGTGTTGTTTACCAAATATATCCGCGCTCATTCAACGACAGTAATGGTGATGGAATTGGTGATATTAATGGTATTATAAATAAGCTTGATTATATTAAATCGTTAGGCATTGATGTTATTTGGCTTTGTCCAGTTTATGAGTCTCCTAATGATGATAATGGTTACGACATAAGTAATTATAGAGCCATCATGAAAGAATTTGGAACCATGACCGAATTCGATACGCTTTTAATGGAAATCCATAAACGAGGTTTGAAATTAGTTATGGATTTAGTTGCAAATCACACGTCCGATGAACATTACTGGTTCCAAGAAGCTCGCAAGTCTAAAGAGAATCCGTATCATGATTATTACATCTGGAAATCAGGAAAGAACGGTAATCCACCCAACAATTGGAAAGCTTTCTTTGGCGGTAGTGTTTGGCAGTATAATTCAAATACTGACGAGTATTACATGCATTTTTTCTCTAAAAAACAACCTGATTTAAATTGGGAAAACCCAAAAGTGCGTCAAGAAATTTATGATATTATAAAGTTTTGGTTTGAAAAAGGTGTCGACGGGTTTAGAATGGATGTTATTTCGCTTATATCGAAGCAACTTGACTTCCCAGATGCAGACACCGACAATTATGTAGAAGTCATAAATAAATATTATGCCAATGGCCCAAAAATACACAAGTATTTAAAGGAAATGAATGCGACCGTTTTAAGCAAATATGATATTATGACTGTTGGTGAAGGACCAGGAATTAATTTAGAAAATGGCTTGCAATATGTTGACGCATCTGAAAATGAGTTAAACATGATTTTTCATTTTGACCACATGTTTATTGATGCAGGGCCAGGTGGAAAATATGATACTATTCCAATAGATTTAATGAAGTTTAAGAATATCTTTAATCAATGGGACAAAAAACTAAAAAACAAGGGATGGGGAAGTATATTTTTAGGTAATCATGATTTTTCAAGAATAGTTTCCCGATTTGGAAATGATTCCATTTATCGTACCGAATCTGCCAAATTATTAGCAACATTGCTCCTATCTTTAAGAGGCACCGTTTACATTTATCAAGGAGAAGAAATTGGAATGACAAATGTAGCTTTCAGTTCAATTGAAGACTATAACGATATTGAAACCTTGAACGCTTATAATGAAGGTAAAAAGCAAGGTAAAAATATGGATGATGTTATGAAGAACATTCATATGCAAAGTCGTGATAATGCAAGAACACCCATGCATTGGGACTCAGGTTCTAATGCTTCTTTCACTTCGGGCAAACCCTGGATAAAAATGAATCCTAATTACACTAAAATAAATGTTGAGAATCAATTGAATTATGAAGGTTCTATCTTATCATACTATAAAAGAATGATACAATTTAGGAAAGAAAACCCTGTTCTAGTTTACGGTGATTACGAGTGTATTGACCTTTTAAATCAATATACATACGCCTATAGACGCTGGGACGAATCAACAGAATTTTTAATCATTCATAATTTTAGTGATAACAAATTATTATGGGAGACTTCCATAAAAACAGAAAATTACACATTAGTTAAGTCAAATATTGATAAATCTAATCAGCTGTTTGAACTTCTGCCTTGGCAATCTAAAATTCTGAAAAAACAATAATTATTTGAATTTCCTAAACCTCATTCGTTGGAAAAACTTATTAATGATTGCCTTATCGCAATTACTTCTAAAGTACGCTTTACTAGAGCCATTTGGGGTGAGTACTAGCTTAGATATTTTGGGTATTTCATTGCTAATTTTGGCGACTCTGTGTATTGCAGCAGCGGGAAATATAATTAATGATTTAAATGACATAGAAACCGACACTATTAATAAACCAAACAGCATAATTGTTGGTAAAAGTATTTCAGAAAAAAGTGCTTACTACTATTTTATCATGTTCAATATAGTTGGTGTAGGTGTTGGGTTTTACTTATCACATTTAGTGAACAAAAGCGCTTTTTTTTCTTTGTTCGTAATTGTTTCAATACTACTTTACGTTTATGCCACCTATTTAAAACGCACATTTTTAATAGGTAATTTAGTAGTTTCAGCACTTGTTGCTTTAAGCTTAATATTTGTTGGAATATTTGATTTAATACCATCTTTAACTTCATTAAACAGAGAAACGCAATTGACTTTCTTCAATGTAATATTAGACTATGCTTTATTTGCATTTTTACTTAATCTATTAAGAGAAATTACAAAAGATATTGAGGATATAAATGGCGATTTTAAAGCAGGCATGAAAACCATACCTTTAGTTTTAGGACGTGAGCGCACTAAATATATTTTAGCTTTTTTAAATATTGTTATTTTGGTCGGTATTATTGTATACGTTATAAATAGTCTATATACCCAATTAAGCTTAGTAATTTATTTTTTAATCTTTATTATAGCACCACTTATATTTACAAGTGTTAAAATTTTTAATGCTGACTCAAATAAAGAAGTTGGATTAATTAAGAATTTGTATAAATGGATTATGTTATTTGGAATGCTCTCGTTACTTTTATACAAGTATATTATACTTAATTAATGCTAAACGAAAACCTTAAGAATTATCACATTATTTTAGCTTCAGGTTCTCCTAGAAGGCAAGATTTGTTAAAAAATTTAGGCTTAAATTTTGAAGTAAGGCTAAAACCATTAAAGGAAGATTATCCTCCCAAATTAGTGCACTTTGAAATAAGTAATTATTTAGCGCAACTAAAAGCTTTTTCTTTTAAAGAAGAATTAAAGCCTAATGATATATTAATTACTAGTGATACCATTGTTTGGCATAACAATAAAGCAGTTGGCAAGCCCACAAGTGAAGATGATGCTTTTAATATTTTAAAATCATTAAGCAATGCGACTCATGAGGTCATCACATCGGTTTGCTTTACAACAACCGACTTCGAAAAAACACTTCATAGTATAACAAAAGTTACGTTTAAGTCTTTGTTAGATGACGAAATTAGGTACTATATTAAAAACTTTAAGCCTTTTGACAAAGCAGGCGCCTATGGTATTCAAGATTGGATTGGACAAATAGGTGTTACAAAAATTGAAGGCTCATATTTTAATGTTATGGGCTTCCCCGTACATCTTGTTTACAAAACGTTAAACAGCATTGCAGAAGGCATTTAGGTTTGTAACTTTATCGCAAAATACTTGTTATGAAAAAAATTATAAATACCAAATTAATCTTTATGGGTATTGCTGGAATTATTATAGTGACAACCGCTTGCAAACAAGAAAAAGAGATTGAATTATTTGCTATACATTCAAGCGAACCTATCGTAGCAAAAAAAACGTCCAATAAGGAAAATCTATCCAAAGAATTCAAGGACTATTGGTACAACGGAGAAGCCGAAATATCTTCATATAAATTAGAGCAAGCCCGCTATGGCGAAATTCGAGAAGGCAAAGCGGTTTTAATTTATGTTACTGAAGATTTTTTACCCAACGTTCAAGTAAAAGCGGATAATTGGAATAAAAGTAATGTCCCTATTTTAAAACACAACGCCACAAAAAAGTTCAATACTGGTATGTATCCCTATTCCATTATGCAAAGTACATTCTATCCAGTTTCAAATAACAGTCATGCTTTAAAAGTTTCCAGTTCCATGCAGGAGTGGTGCGGTCATGTCTACGCACAACTTAACAATAGAGAAGATTTTGAAATTTCTTCACATTCCTATTTTGACGGAGAAGCCGATAAAAATATTACTTTAAAAAAATCTGTTCTAGAAAATGAATTATGGACGCAACTCCGTTTAGATCCTAAATCCCTGCCATTAGGAAATTTAAAAATGATTCCTTCTTTTGAGTATTTAAGGCTAAGACATGTACCATTCAAAGCATACGATGCTAATGCACAAATAAAGGGCAATATTTACACTGTTAATTACCCTAAATTAGATAGAACATTATCTATTACTTTCAACAAAAATTTCCCTTATGATATTTTAAACTGGGAAGAAACATTTAAAAGTGGTTTTGGCTCCAATGCCAAAATACTTGCAACGAAAGGCACTAAAATAAATACTATCAGATCGCCTTACTGGCAAAAAAACAAAAATAAAGATGAAGTTCTTAGAGAAACCCTTCAATTAGATTAATATTGTTTTCATTTTGAACGTATCTTTGCAATAAACTTAATGAACTGAGTTATGTTTTTAAGCAACTTTCAAAATGAACTAATTGTATCTGGAATTGTAATTTTTTCAATATTGATAATTAGGTTTATTACACATTTTACTATTACCAAAATTGCCAAAAAAAACGGCATAAACGAGGCTAGAATTAGGCTCATGCGACGATATATCACAGTAACTCTTTTTTTAATAGTCTTGCTTATTGAAGCCTTTATTTTTGGTGCAGAATTTAAGGATCTTGCTTTAATTTTTTCATCCATATTTGCAATTCTGGGGATTGCTCTTTTTGCAATTTGGTCAATATTAAGTAACGTGACCTCTGGAATAATCATGTTCTTTAACTTCCCATATAAAGTGGGAGACAAAATAAGTATTCATGACAAAGATTTCCCATTAGAGGCCATAATAGAGGATATACGAGCATTTCAACTGCATTTAAGGTTAGACAATGGCGATTTAGTTACTTATCCGAATAATCTTATGCTACAAAAAGCTGTAACCTTACTTGAAAAGGATGCCATTGACGATGTTAAAGAGGATGATGGCGAAGCTGTTTAAATAATACCTATATTTAGGTAATATAACAGAATGACTAGAAAACGAGTTTATAGGTCTAAAAAGAAATTAGGACAAGCTCCTGGAAGTATTGTATATACCGGAGAACGTTCTAAAGAAAAACTTTCCATTGAAACTTTCGACTACAGTATGCATCACTGTTACGAAAAAGTATTACAGTCCATTCAGGAAAGTTTCGAGTTTAAACTAACCGATTCTATTACCTGGATTAACTTAAATGGGCTTAATCATGTGTCAGACATTGAGGCTTTAGGAAAGCACTATGAATTGCACCCCTTAGTTTTAGAAGATATTGTAAATATTGCCCAACGTCCTAAAATTGACGAATACCAAAACTACCTTTTTGTGGTTCTTAAAATGCTCTATTACGACGGTAACCAAAATATAGTATCGGAGCAAGTAAGTTTTATATTAGGAGAGAACTATGTGATTTCATTCCAAGAAGCTGAAGGCGATGTTTTTGATTCAGTACGAACCAGAATAAGACAAGGTAAAGGTCGCGTGCGTCAAATGAAATCAGATTACCTGCTGTATGTTCTAATCGATGCCATTGTTGACCACTATTTTAGTGTAATTGAAATCTTAGGAGATAAAATTGAAGATTTTGAAACGGCTATTTTTTCTGGAGATGTAAATGATGACACTAGTAAAAAAATTCAAGATTTAAAACGTGAAATATTAAGAGTTCGCAGGGCAATATTTCCACTTAGAGAGGTAATAAGTCGCATTGAAAAAAATGACAATCAACTCATAGATAAAAAAACGCTCACCTATTATCGTGATATTTACGATCATTTAATTCAGGTTTCAGAAAACATTGATATCTATCGCGAGATGATTTGGAGTTTAATGGACATGTATATGACTTCGATTAGCAATAGAATGAATGAAGTTATGAAAGTTCTCACCATAATGGCTTCAATTTTTATTCCGCTTACATTCATTGCTGGTATTTACGGTATGAACTTCGAATACATACCAGAAATAAAATACAAATATGGTTATTTTGCCATTTGGGGTGTTATGATTTTTATCTTTCTTGGGATGCTCTATTATTTCAAAAAGAAGAAATGGTTGTGATTCTGTCAATTTGACATTTCATTATTTCAAAATAATTCTAGCCATTCTTTGGTATATTTTTTGAATTTTCTCTTACCGAAACGTATGTGTAATTCAAAAATATTTAGTGATGAAAACATTGAAACTACTTCCTTTGTTTTGTCTTTTATTTTTTAATTGTTCAGGACAAAACAAGCAAGAAACTAAGGAGAAAGAAAATGAACCAGACGAGAATATTACTGTTAATAAAGAATATGGCGAATTTGGGAATTTAAAGCGGTATGACTCTATTTATTCATACAGTTATTCTTCAAATGGAAAATTAAGTGATCGCATTAAAAGTCAATTTCAAAAGCACTTTAACAATCATTCCTTTTTTAACGACTCCTTTTTCGATGATTTTTTTGAAAGAGATTCAACATCAGGACAATTTCATTCTGATAATTTCTTCCATAACGGCTTTATAAATAATGATAAAGAAATTGAACAAATGATGAAAAGGATGGATTCTATTCAACAATTATTCTTTAATCAAAAACCACGAATGATTATTCCTCCCGAACCAGATTCTGAGCCAAAACAAAAAGACATGAAACAAATTTGATAATCATTTTAAGAAGCGTTAAATAAAAATTAAAACCAGCCGAAGTGCTGGTTTCTTTTTTATATTTGATTTTTAGCTAACTAAAGTTATAATGAAAAGACAACTATTTTACTTAATTATATTAGTATTTACTCTTTCAATTCAAGCTCAAAAACCAAAAACACCCTCTTCAACAGAAATATATGAATCTATCCAAAAACTTAATTTTTTAGGTTCAGTATTATATGTTGCGGCCCATCCAGATGATGAGAACACACGATTAATTGCCTACATGTCCAATAAAGTAAAGGCAAGAACAGCTTACCTGTCTTTGACGCGTGGTGATGGTGGACAAAACCTCATTGGTCCAGAATTAAGAGAATTATTAGGTGTAATTAGAACCCAAGAGTTGCTAGCGGCACGACGTATTGATGGTGGCGAGCAAATTTTTACTAGAGCCAACGACTTTGGCTTTTCTAAACACCCTGAAGAAACTCTGGAAATTTGGAATAAAGACCAAGTACTAAGCGATGTTGTCTTGGCTATTAGAAAATTTCAACCAGATATAATAATTAATAGATTCGACCACAGAACTCCTGGGCGAACTCATGGTCACCATACCAGTTCAGCTATGTTAAGCCTTGAAGCTTTTGATTTATCAAATAGTAACGAAGCCTATACAAATCAAATAGAGAAATATGGTCTCTGGCAACCAAAACGCATTTTTTTTAATACAGGATGGTGGTTTTATGGGAGTCGGGAAAACTTTGAAAAAGCCGATAAAAGTAATATGAGAAGTTTAGACATAGGGACCTACTATCCATTAAAAGGCTTATCCAATAACGAGTTGGCTTCATTAGCAAGTAGCCAGCATTTATGCCAAGGGTTTGGTCGTTTGGCGCAGCGCGGTTCTCAACAAGAATATATAGAATTTTTAAAAGGAGAGCCTTTAAACGAGGGTACGCAAATTTTTTCAGGAATTGATACCTCCTGGAATAGAATTAGAGGGGGACAGGCCATTGGTGAAATTCTTGAGAAGATTGAAGGTGATTTCAATTTTAAAAATCCCTCAGTACATGTACCTCAGCTTCTAAAAGCATACAAATTATTACAGAATATTGAAAGTAAGCATTGGAAAACTCAGAAGACTAAAGAGCTTATTTCAATCATTGAAATGTGTGCTGGTCTTTATTTAGAAGTTTCTGCCGAGACAAATTGGGCTACTCCAAACGAAACCATAAATCTAAATATAGAAGCACTTAATAGAAGTGAAACTCCTACCACCCTTGTAAGTTTAAACAACCATGAAGATTTAAATATTTCGAAGGAAATAGTTTTAAAAAATAACATTAAATACCCGTTCAAAGAAGTTATAAAAATTCCTAGCTCTGCTAAACCAACCACACCCTATTGGCTTACAAACAAAGGCTCTTTAGGTATGTATAAGGTAGAAAACGAAGCGCTAATTGGTTTACCTGAGACGCCAAGAACCTTTAACTTAGACTTTAATTTACTAATAGACAACGTTCCCATAACCATAACCAAACCAATTGTTCAGCGCTATTCTAAACCAGATAAGGGTGAATTATATCGTCCTTTTGAGATTATACCTGAGGTGTCCGCCAAAATCACTGAAAAAGTGATCATATTAGACAATGATTCTCAACGTGACATCACCGTGATGGTTAAAGCAGGACGAGATAATTTAGAAGGAGCTGTTGAAGTTTACCACCCCGATGACTGGAACATTTATCCTAAACAGCAAAAAGTAAATATTGCAAATAAAGGAGAAGAACAGGCACTTATATTTACAATTATTCCTCCGGAAAACCAAAGTGAAGGCATAATTGGTCCCATAGTTCATATTAATGATAAAGATTATACCGATGAGCTTATTGAAATAGCCTATGAGCACATCCCATTTCAAACGGTTTTACTTCCAAGTGAAAGTAAAATTGTCCGTCTAGATATAAAGAAGAAGGGAGAAAACATAGCCTATATACAAGGTGCAGGTGATGTTGTTCCAGAAAGTCTTGAACAAATTGGTTATAATGTTCGTGTTCTAAAACCAGATGAAATTGATGCTGAAACTTTAAGTAGATTCGATGCTGTTGTAGTTGGAATAAGAGCTTATAATACGGTTGAAGACTTAAAATTTAAACAAAAAGAATTATTTGATTTTGTTGCCCAAGGAGGCAACATAATTGTGCAATACAATACAAGTCATCGAGTTAAAGTAAATGATTTGGCTCCTTTTGAATTAAAACTGTCGAGAGATCGAGTTACAGAAGAAAATGCCGAAGTTCGTTTTTTAAACCCTGGACATCCTGTTTTAAATTTCCCAAACAAAATTACCCAAAAAGATTTTGAAGGTTGGACTCAAGAAAGAGGACTGTATTTTCCTAATCAATGGGATGATGCTTTTACTCCTATTTTATCTATGAATGATAAAGACGATACTCCAAAAGATGGAAGTTTACTAATTGCAGAATATGGAAAAGGCCACTATATCTATACTGGTCTAAGCTTTTTTCGAGAATTTCCTGCCGGAGTTTCCGGTGCATACCGGTTGTTTGCTAATATGCTCTCCCTTGGAAAAGATGAATTTAAAGCTGAAGCCAAAATAAACGACTAATTATGACAGACAACCAACAACCTAAACAACCTTGGCTTAAACTATATTCCATTGTTTTAATAGCTAATGCCATTTACATTTTAGTTTTTTATTTAATTATGAAATGGTTTTAAACTATGCAGACACTAGATTGGATTGATTGGATTGTTTTACTCGTTACTTTACTTACTATTGTTGGTTATGGCACATGGAAAACAAGAGGCAGTAAAAGTGTACAGGACTATGTAAAAGGCGGCAACACAACAAAGTGGTGGACTATTGGATTATCTGTAATGGCTACCCAAGCAAGTGCGATAACATTTTTATCAACTACGGGGCAAGCTTTTTCAGACGGCATGGGTTTTGTACAATTTTACTTTGGCCTTCCTATTGCCATGGTTATAATATGTCTTGTTTTTATTCCATTATACCATCGACTGAAAGTATATACGGCATATGAATTTTTAGAAAATAGATTCGACTTAAAAACAAGGAGTCTTACAGCCATCCTATTTTTAATACAGCGGGGTTTAGCTGCGGGAATAACCATATTTGCACCTGCGATAATTTTGTCGGTTGTTCTGGGATGGAACATCACCTACCTCAATATTGTTATTGGTATTTTAGTTATTATTTACACTGTTTCTGGGGGAACAAAAGCCGTTACCGTTACACAAAAACAGCAAATGTTTGTCATATTTGCAGGCATGCTTGCCGCTCTTTTTATTATTCTAAATCTTATTCCAGACGACGTTTCATTTACAAAAGCCTTGGATATTGCTGGAGCTAATGGGAGAATGGAGGTTTTAGATTTTTCTTTCGATTTAGAAAATAGATACACCGTATGGTCAGGTTTAATAGGTGGTACCTTTCTCGCCTTAGCATATTTTGGCACAGACCAAAGTCAAGTACAGCGATACCTCTCGGCTCGATCCATGAAAGAAATGCAAATGGGACTTATATTTAACGGTCTATTAAAAGTTCCTATGCAATTCTTCATATTACTAGTGGGTATTATGGTGTTTGTATTTTATCAATTTAACCCAGCACCATTAAACTTTATAGATTCTTCGACAGAAAAAGTTCTAGCTTCGGAATATTCTCAACAATACCAGAATCTTCAAGAAAAACAGAATGCGCTTTTTAATGAAAAGAAAACCTTAAGTATTGAACTTTCTAAAAAGGATGATGATAAATTAAGACAAGATTTATTTGTACTCGATAGTATTGAAAAAACACACCGCTCGGAATCTAAATATTTAATTAAAAGAGCCATTGACTCTTCATATGCGAATAATTATGATAGGCTAAATGAAGAACTACGCCAACTTAGTGGCGATAAAAATAGTGATACTTATAAGCAAAAAGAAGCCGAATTAGTAACCTTATATCAAGAATCGGCTAAAGACACACAAACTAATGATAGAGATTATATGTTTATCACATTTATTCTCAAAAACCTTCCCAAAGGACTCATTGGCTTGTTGCTTGCTGTGATATTATCGGCTGCTATGTCTTCAACTGCTTCAGAAATAAATGCGCTTGCTACCATAACGTCTATAGATTTATACGGTAGAAATCTAAAGGAAGATAAAGACGAAAAACACATGGTAAATGCAACTAAAATATTCACACTAGTTTGGGGAATCATCGCAATTATTATTGCATGTTTTGCTAACCTCGCCGAGAACTTAATACAACTTGTTAATATTATTGGCTCTATCTTTTATGGTAATGTATTAGGAATATTTCTTTTAGCATTTTTCTTTAAATTTATTAAAGCAAATGCTGTTTTTACTGCTGCTCTAATCACCCAGGTTGTTGTAGTCTATGGCTGGTGGAATGATTGGATGCCTTATTTATGGCTAAATTTGTTTGGATGTATATTAGTTATATTAATTGCTATCTTAATTCAACTTTTTAATAGAAATCATGTCAAAACCGACTTCAAAGAAAGTCATTAAATGGGGCATTATTGGTCTAGGAAATATTGCTCATAAATTTGCAGAAGATTTAGTGACTTTAAATGACAGTAAACTTTATGCTGTTGCATCACGTTCGCAACAAAAGGCAAATGATTTTGCTTCTAAATACAATGCTATAAAAGCCTACGACAGCTATGAATCATTAGCTAAAGACCCCAATATTGATGCTGTATATATAGCAACTCCTCATGTGCTTCATCAAGAAAACACCTTGCTTTGCCTAGAGAACGGACTTGCAGTACTTTGTGAAAAGCCGTTCGCAATGGACATTAACGAAGTAAATGAAATGATTGAACAGGCAAAAGCCAAAAATGTACTTTTAATGGAAGCACTTTGGACTTACTTTTTGCCACATTATGAATATGTTTTAAAAGCTTTAAAAGATAAGATTTATGGTAAAGTATTAAAACTTGAAACGGATTTTGGATTTTTTAGAGCATTTGATAATTCATCAAGACTATTTAATAAATCACTTGGTGGTGGAAGCTTGCTAGACATAGGTATCTATCCAATCTTTTGTGCTTTAAGCACTATGGGAAATCCACAAAACATTAACGCAACAGCTACTTACTTTAAAAATGGAGCTGACTCCTCATGTGATATGGTTTTTGAATATAAAAACTCCACTAAAGCCATTTTAAAGAGCAGTCTTATTAAAGATACTCCGGGTGAAGCCATCTTTTATTGCGAAAAAGGTATAATCAAAATTAATGGTGGATTTCATGCACCTACTACTGTAACTTTGATGCCCGATAACAGCAATCTGGAAACCTTAAATTTTGGCTATAACACGAATGGCTACAACTATGAGATTCTTCATTTTAACGACCTCCTAAGAAATAATAAAACCGAAAGTGATGTCATGACCTTTAAGTTTAGCGAACAGCTCATCAAAACTTTAGACCTTGTTCGTTCGCTAATAGATTTAAAATATTAAGTCATAATAAGACATGTTTTTATGACTTTAAGTAATTTTTATTTGTCATTATGTAAAGTTTATTTTACTTTTATAAAATCAATTTTAAATCGAACAGTTATGAAAACAACTTATTTATTACCTCATAAGTATAATACCTTGGGTTGGATAATCCTAGGAATTGGTCTAACTGCAGGTATTTTTATACTTCTTACCGATTACGAGTCAAACTTTCTAACAACCAAAGTACTCGCCGTTTATAACGATGAGGCTATTTTTACTAGTTCAAAAGGCTTCTTCAAAATTATAGAGAATAGCATTATCGACGAATTAACTGCTATCGCAATAATTATTGGAGGATTTTTGGTAGTTTTCTCAAGGGAAAAAATCGAAGATGAATTTATTTCTAAATTAAGAAGTGATTCGCTTATTTGGGCTATTGTCGTGAATTACGGAATTTTGGTTTTAGCAATATTATTCGTTTTTGGGTTATCATTTTTTGATATTTTAGTATTTAACATGTTTACTCCGCTCCTATTCTTTATTTTTCGTTTCAATTTCTTAAAACATAAATCTAGAAGTCATGAAGAATAATATAAAAGTGCAGCGTGCTATACATAACATGACTCAAGCAGATCTTGCCGTAAAAATTGGAGTAAGCAGGCAAACCATAAATGCTATGGAAAAAAACAAGTATGTACCCTCCACGGTATTGTCGCTAAAAATTGCTCAACTTTTTAAAAAACCCTTAGAAGAGATTTTTATATTGGATGACAATGACTAAAAAAAGCGCAACTTTTAAAGTTGCGCTTTTTTTCTACTTTATTATGAAGTTAAAAATTACATAGCTCCCCACTCTTTAAGAGAATCCGTATTCATTTTTACGTAATCATCATTTCCAGCCTTTTCAGCATGCATAAGTGATGCTTTTGCTGCAGCTATAGCCGTATCTTTGCTTCCTGCCTTCGCATGAATTACCGACTGCTGTCTTAAAACCCAAAAACGAGGGTTATCTTTTGTCATTTCTACAGCCTTATCAATCCACGCTTTTGCTTTACTAATATCCTTTCCTTCCTGTAAATAATAAACAGCAGACTGAAAATAGTCATTCACACCTGGACCGCTCATAACATTGTTTATACTTGCTAATACAGCTTCATCTGTAGGAACTGTAAACGGAACAGCTAAATAAGTTTTATCCCATAAAATAGCGATAGTAGCACTACTGTTTTTTAAATTACTAATATCCATAGTAAAAGACTCTACACTGTATTCCATTGCGTATGCTTTTACAGTTGTTCTTGCTGCCACATGTGCATCTTCTAACTCCTTTGGTGTTCCAAACTCCTTACCGTCATTGTAAAAAATTACTTCCCACGTATCTGTATTTGGAATAGTAAAAATAGAGTAAGAACCGGCTTTTAAAGTCTGTCCATCAATAGTTGCGTCAGTGCTAAATGTGATTTTTGTTCTGGCATTAGCTCCCGTTCTCCATATTTTACCAAAAGGAACAAGGCTTCCAAATACTTTTCGCTCTTTAACCCCAGGTCTAGAATATTCAAGTGTAACATCGGTTAAACCAACTTTTTGCTCCAATTTAGAAAAGGGACTTGGTGCAGGGGTATCAACCTGAGCATTTAAGGAATTGATTAAAGTAAATGCAAATAAACATAATAGTAATTTTTTCATTTTATAATTATTTAAGATTAGTTTTCAAGTCAATAAATTTAGTAATTATAAAAACCTTTATTGTTAACAAAAGCTTAAAATAAGACTAAGTATATTTGTATAAACAATATGACGAAACGGTTTATTTCTGAAACAATTTAAACTTTCGTCATGGTGTTTTGCGTATGTGGTGTCATGACCATAAATGAAATAACCCGAGGAAGTATAATTCACGTTGCAGTTGCGGCTACTTGGGGACTAATAGTTATGCCAATGATTTATGCCTTTGGTGAAATTTCTGGAGCACATTTTAATCCAGGCGTTACAATTGGTTTTGCTATCTCCAAAAATTTAACTAGAATAAGGTACCTAAATACCTCCTAGCCCACGCCATAGGTGCTGTGCCCGCTGCCTTTATATTGTGGTTTTTACTTCGTGAGAGTCAGTTTTTAGGGGAAACGACCCCTACCGAAAATTTTCCAGCCTATAAAGTGGCTATTCTAGAGTTCCTACTTACCTTCTTTTTAAAGATAGTAATCATTAATGTATCTACCCGTAGTAAAGAAATGGGCACTATGTCAGGTATAGCTTTGGACGGTGTTACATTATTAGAAGCTATGTTTGATCGCCCAATGACAAAAACATCTATAAACCCTATTCGCTCTATAGCTCCTGCCCTTTTCACGGTTAATTTTCAATACTTGAGGTTATACATTGCCGCACCTTTTTTTGGTGCACTAAACGCTATTTCTAGTTGTAAATTAGTGAAAGAAGAACAGCGCTGTTAATCTTCTATAAGTAAATCTTATAGTCTGATACTATATTTTGTTTAACTTTTTTTATTTTTTATTAAACATTTTGTACCTTTACCATAAATATCATTATTATGACGAAGAAAAAATCAGTTTCTAAAAACGATATTCTCACCTGGTACATGGACTATGTGTTGGAGCACGATGCTAATCCTAAAACGGTATTTGCTTTTGCCAAAATGAATAATTTTGAAGAAGCTAAATTCTATGAGCATTTCGCTTCATTTGAAGCTATCGAGAAAGGCATTTTTGAATCGTTTTTTACAAATTCGATAAATGCTTTAAATAAAAGTGAAGACTATAAAATATTTGATGCTAGGAACAAGCTTTTAAGTTTTTACTATACCTTTTTTGAAAACCTTACGGCAAACAGAAGTTATGTAAAGCATGTTTTAGATAAATATAAAACAAATCTAAAAGGATTAAAGATGCTTTCTGGCTTAAAAAAACACTTTACACAGTATGTGAGTGAATTAGGTATCCAAATGCTAGACATTAAACAAGAGCAACTAGAAAAAATTCAAGATAATGCTTTAAAGGAATCTGCTTGGTTACAATTACTATTAACCATGAAATTTTGGATTGATGATACATCCGTATCCTTCGAGAAAACAGATATTTTCATTGAAAAATCAGTCAATACAACTTTCGATGTCTTGGATATCACGCCTTTAAAAAGCGTGTTAGATTTAGGAAAATTTCTGTTCAAAGAAAAGTTTCAAATGAACTAAAAATAAAGAATGAAAACCATAGATAATATACCGACATCTAAAATTCAACGAGCTACTAAACTAGTTTCTACTGGTGCTAAAGTAGGCGTTAATTATTTAAGATATTATGGAGATAAGATTGTAAATACGGAGGTTGAAGCGAAAGAACGCTTAAACAAAAATAACGCTACTGATATTTACGACGGACTAAAACAATTAAAAGGTAGTGCCCTTAAAGTGGCGCAAATGCTTAGTATGGAGAAAAGTATTTTACCGCAAGCTTATGTAGAAAAGTTTTCTTTAGCTCAATTTTCAGTGCCACCTTTATCGCCTCCACTTGTTATTAAAACGTTTAAAAAATACTTTGGGAAACTGCCCTATGAACTATTTGATACTTTTAACGCAACTTCTGTTAACGCTGCTAGCATCGGTCAGGTGCATATGGCAACTAAGAATGGGAAAAAACTTGCTGTGAAAATCCAATATCCAGGAGTTGCGGAGAGTATCACTTCAGATTTAGCTATGGTGAAGCCCATAGCTATGAGTATGTTCAACATCAAAGGAAAAGATTCCGATAAGTATTTCAAAGAAGTTGAATATAAGTTGATTGAGGAGACCAATTATATCTTAGAGATTGAGCAAAGCAAAGAAGTTTCAAAAGCGTGCGCCCATATTTCAAACTTGAAGTTTCCAAAGTATTATGAAGAACTATCTTCTGAACGTATCATCACTATGGATTATATGGAAGGTGAACATCTTTCAGAATTTACTGCCCATAATACAGACCAACAGAAAGCACAAAAATTAGGACAAGCCCTATGGGATTTCTACATGTACCAAATTCATAATTTGAAAAAAGTACATGCAGATCCACATCCTGGAAATTTCCTGGTTTCTGAAAAAGGAGAATTAATAGCTTTAGATTTTGGGTGTATGAAGACTATCCCAATGGAGTTTTATTCACCCTATTTTGAGCTTGCATTACCGGAAAACATTAATAACCAGGCGTATTTTGTTTCTAAATTATATGAGCTTGAAATTTTAAAAGAGGATGATAACAAAGAAGAATTGGAGTTTTTCACAGACATGTTCCATGAAATGTTAAGCCTATTTACACAACCTTTCCATAAAGAAACATTTGATTTTTCAGATAAAACTTTCTTTGGAAAGATTGCTGAATTAGGCGAACGTTACTCAAAAAGTACCGATTTAAAGAAAATGAATGGAAATCGAGGATCAAAACATTTCATTTATATAAATAGAACTTTTTTCGGACTTTATAACTTAATGTTTGATTTAAAAGCTCAGCATATTAAAATTAACAATTATTTGAGATTATTATAACATGCTATACTTCAGCGAATTAGACATACAACAACTCAGTCACCTTTACAAAATCAATTTGATTAATAGTTGTTCTGGTTATAAATCTGCAAATTTAATTGGTTCTATTTCACAAGATGGCAAAGAGAATGTTGCAGTGTTTAGTTCTGTTACCCATATTGGTTCGAGTCCTGCAATGCTAGGATTCTTTTTACGTCCAACTACAGTTATTAGAAATACCTATGAAAATTTAAAAGAAACTGGATTTTATACAATTAACCATGTACATAAAAATATAATACTCGATGCGCACCATACATCAGCAAAATACGATAGTGCTATCTCAGAATTTGATGTTACCAACTTAGAACCTGAATATAAACCTGAGTTTTCTGCCCCATTTGTAAAAAATGCACCAATTCAATTGGCAATGCAGTTTGTTGAAGAATACGATATAAAAGCAAATAAAACTATTTTGGTTATCGGTAAAGTTGTTGGTTTATATGTTAATGACTACCTTATAGAAAAAGATGGATTCATCAACTTGTCTAAAGCAGAAGTAGCTGCCATAAATGGATTGGATGGGTATGCTATTCCTGAACAAAGAATACGGTATGGCTATCAAAGACCAAAGGAATTAATAAAATAAAAATTATGACAATTCTTGTAACAGGGGCAACTGGCTATATAGGCAAACGGCTCATACCGTTCTTATTAAATCAAGGTCACACGGTGGTTTGCGTTGTAAGAGATAGACTTAGAGCAGATAAAAGTTTTTCTGAAGACGAGAACGTTTATGTTATTGAAGCCGACTTTTTAAAACCAGAAACCCTTGATAATATTCCAAAAAAAATAGACGTAGCGTATTACTTAATACACTCAATGTCTAATTCCTCAAAGGACTTTGAATCTTTAGAAGAACGATGTGCACTAAATTTCAAACACTATATAGAAACCACTGGGGCCGAACAAGTTATTTATTTGAGTGGTATCACAAATGAAGATGAACTTTCTAAACACCTTCGCTCTAGAAAAAACGTAGAAAATCAGTTGTTTTCAGATAAGTATGCATTAACGATTTTCAAAGCAGGGATAATTGTTGGTTCTGGAAGTTCTTCGTTTGAAATAATAAGAGATTTAGTTGAAAAACTCCCTTTTATGATTGCTCCAAAATGGTTAAATACTAAAACACAACCTTTAGCTGTTAGGGATGTTTTAGCTTTTTTAACTAGAGCCGCAGGAAACACAAAACTTTACAATAAATCTTATGATGTTTTTGGTCCTAAAGTTATAACGTATAAAGAAATGCTGCTTCAATTTGCAGAAGTTAGAGGACTAAAGCGATACATTTTGACGGTACCTGTAATGACACCAAAACTATCATCATACTGGTTATATTTCGTGACATCAACATCATATAAGCTCGCAACTTCGTTAGTGGATAGCATGGGCGTGCAAATTATTGGACAACCAAGTAATATTAATGACATATTAGGAGTCAGCCCGATTACTTACAAAGAAGCAGTTGAACTGGCTTTTGAAAAAATTGAGCAAAATAGTATTGTATCTAGTTGGAAAGATTCTATGATAAGCAGTGGTAGATTAAGAAATCGATTGCATAAATATGTAAATGTTCCAAAGTATGGATGTTATAAAGATTATAAAGAACGTAGGGTTATTGACTCTGGTAAAACCATTGAAAAAATCTGGAGCATCGGTGGAATTAACGGTTGGTATTTTGGTACTTTTTTGTGGCGCGTACGTGGTTATATTGACAAACTCTTTGGCGGTATTGGATTGAGACGAGGTCGCACAAGCCCAACAGAATTAAATGTTGGAGACGCCTTAGACTTTTGGCGTGTGATTTATGCCGATAAGGCAAAACATAAATTACTGCTTTACGCAGAAATGCGATTACCAGGAGAGGCTTGGTTAGAATTTAAAATTGAGAATAATAAATTAAAACAAACCGCAACTTTTAGACCTCGTGGACTATGGGGTAGACTGTATTGGTATGCGGTACTTCCATTCCACGGATTCATCTTTTCGGGAATGATTAATAAACTTGTTGAAGTTGAGTCACAAAAAGCAACATTTACCTCAGAAAACATGTACAAAGTGTAATCGCCCATTTACTTGGAGAAAAAAATGGGAAAAAAATTGGGAACATGTTAAATATTGCAGTGAACAATGCAGAAGAAACAAAACACTATAGGGTTAGTTTGGTTTAGAAACGATTTAAGAGTTCATGATAATTATATTTTGCATGAAGCTTGTAATAACCATAACATCATAATTGCCATTTATTTTTTCAATCCTGAACATTATAAACTTGATAAATTTGGTTTTAAAAAAACAGAAAAATATAGAACTCGATTCTTAATAGAAACGATTCAAGATTTAAAAAGAAACCTCAAATCACTGAACGTTGAATTATTTATATATTTTGATAAACCTGAAAACGTAATAAATCAATTCCTACTAGATTTTGGTATAAAACAAATCTATCTTCAAAAAGAATGGACAAGTGAAGAGCAAACAGTTTTAAATAAAGTAAAAGCATCCATTTCAGGAGATTCTGCTTTCAACGAAATTTATGACCAGTTTCTCTATAATCCAGAAGACATAAACATAAAGATTGAACAAATTCCACAAGTATTTACGAACTTTAGGGAAAAAGTTGAAAAGTTTAGCCAAATTAGACCACAAGCTCACCTAAAAGCCCTAAAGAAAATTGAATCGATTTCAAATGATACTAAAATTCCATCTCTGAACGATTTAGGTTTTGAAGATTTCAAAACCCATCTAAATTCATCGTTCCCATTTAAAGGCGGCGAAAATGCAGCCTTAAATCGTTTGGATGACTATTTCTTTCAATCTAAAAAATTGAGATTCTATAAGAAAACAAGAAATGGATTGGTTGGTACAGATTTTAGTTCCAAACTTTCACCATGGCTAGCCAATGGCAGCATCTCGGCGCGAACAATTTACTGGAACGTTAAGAAGTTTGAACAAGAGTATTATAAAAATCAATCTACATATTGGTTAATTTTTGAATTGATTTGGAGAGATTATTTCAAATATATTTCATTAAACCATGGAAATGCCATTTTTAAGATTGATGGTATTTTAAAAAAAGATTATACGTGGAAAACTGACCTATCATTAATCGATAATTGGACTAATGGCGAAACCCGCTCATCTTTTGTAAATGCTAATATGATTGAGCTGAAAGAAACAGGTTGGATGAGCAATAGAGGTAGGCAAAACGTGGCGTCGTTCTTTGCTAAAGATTTGGAATTAGATTGGAGAATTGGCGCTGCGTATTTTGAAGCAATGCTTATAGATTACGACGTTCACAGTAATTATGGAAATTGGATGTACGTTGCTGGTGTTGGTAATGACCCACGAGACCGAAAGTTCAATGTGGATTTACAAGCTGAGCATTATGATGCAAATGGTAAGTTTCAGAATTTATGGTTGCAACGAACTCTATTCTAAATGAAAACGCTCAGATTAATATTAGGCGATCAACTCAATATAAAACATTCGTGGTTTAAAGAAACTAACATTAATATTACCTATTGTCTTTTTGAAATGCGCCAAGAGACGGATTACGTAACGCATCATATTCAAAAAGTTATTGGCTTTTTTGCCGCAATGCGCCAATTTTCAGAAGATTTAAAATCTGAAAGACACAACGTTATCTACTTCAAAATTAATGATAAAAATAATACACATAGTTTAACCGAAAACCTTTCAAAATTAATAGAAGAACATCATATAAAAAATTTCGAATACATCTTTCCTGATGAATACAGATTGGATGAGCAACTACAAAAATTCTGTAACAAATTAAGCATCAAATCAAATGCAGTATCTGCGGAACATTTTTATACAAAAAGAGAGGATTTAAAAAACTTCTTTCATGGCAAAAAACAGTATATCATGGAGAACTTTTACAGAGACATGCGTAAGAAGCATAATATTTTGATCGTTGCTGACCAACCAGAAGGTGGGAAATGGAACTACGATAAAAGCAACAGAAATAAATGGAAAGGCGACGTTGAAATTCCAAACTATAAGTTATTCAAAAATGACGTTACTGAAATTGTTAAGAATATTAAATATGCTGAAATCAAAACTATAGGTATATTTGAAACAAAAACATTCTCCTACCCTATTTCTCGAGCTCAAGCCTTAGAACAACTCAAATACTTTTGCAAGTACTTATTGATTCATTTTGGAGACTATCAAGATGCCATGCATACCGAACAGGAATATCTGTTTCATTCTAGATTATCCTTCGCTATGAATTTTAAACTGATCTCTCCCAAAGATGTAGTAAAAACGGTAATGAACTATTACCGAAAACACGCTGACGCTATAGATATTTCTCAAATTGAAGGTTTTGTACGTCAAATTATTGGTTGGCGAGAGTATATGCGCGGTATGTATTGGGCCTTTATGCCAGAATATAAAAATTTAAACGAACTCAACAATACTAATAAGTTGACTGAATTTTTCTGGACAGGTGATACCAAAATGAATTGCTTAAAACATGCCATAACAAATTCTTTAGATAATGGATATGCACACCATATTCAACGGTTAATGATTACTGGAAATTATGCGCTTTTAACACAAACCAATCCTGATGAAGTTGATGATTGGTATTTGGGCATTTATGTAGATGCTATAGAATGGGTACAACTTACCAACACCAGAGGTATGAGTCAGTTTGCCGATGGTGGAAAAATTGCAACTAAACCCTATGTATCTTCAAGTTCATATATTAACAAAATGAGTAACTATTGTGAAGATTGCACATATAACAGAAATAAAAAAATAGGAGAGAATGCATGCCCCTTTAATAGTTTGTACTGGAATTTTTTAGATGAAAAAAGAGAACAACTAGGGAACAATTTCAGAATGAAAATGATGTATAGCTTATTAGATAAAATGGATAAGCAAGATTTACAAAATATAAAAGAAAGAGCACAACATATAATTGCGAATCAAGATGAATACTAAGCCCCACATAAACATTGTTTGGCTAAAACGTGATTTACGTTTGCATGATAATGAAGCGATTTATAATGCTTTAAAAACTGGAAAAGCTACACTACTACTGTATTGTTTTGAGCCATTATTAATGAATGATTCGCATTATAGCGAACGTCATTGGAATTTTATAAGAGAATCTATTATTGATTTAAATACAGCACTAGAAACTTACAATTCTAAAATACTTGCTGTACAATCTGATATTATCGCCGCAATTAACCAATTGCAATCGCGTTATCATATTTCAGATATCTACTCACATCAAGAAACAGGTATATTAGTAACTTTTGAGCGGGACAAGAATTTTAAAAGATATTGCAAAAACAACCTTATTAATTGGCACGAAAATATTAATAATGGCGTACAGCGTGGTTTGAAAAATAGAGATAATTGGAACGAATTGGTAGATGCTTATTATGCTATTGAACCCTTAAGTTTTGCTCCAAAAGAAAATCAGCTCATATCGAAAAAGGATATTGAGCTTTTAGAGATAAACTTCAATTTGCCTAATTTAGACACTCAAAAATTTACACCATTTCAAAAAGGTGGACGCTCAACAGGTCTTAGATATTTAAAATCGTTTTTTGAGCAACGCTACCAGAATTACATGTTCAATATCTCTAAGCCAGAGCAAGCAAGAACAAGTTGTAGTAGAATTTCACCATACATAGCCTGGGGAAATTTATCGGTTAGAGAAGTGTATCATGAAGCTTATCATCTAAAAAAAGCATCGAAACATAAAAAAGCTTTGGAAGCATTTATGTCGCGCTTACGTTGGCAAACCCATTTTATTCAAAAGTTTGAAATGGAACACACCATGGAAGAAGCTAGTGTAAATAAAGGTTTTCATAAATTAAAAAAAAGTATTTCTTCTAAATATCAAGATGCTTGGAAAACAGGACAAACGGGTTATCCTCTGGTAGACGCCTGTATGCGATGTTTAAATGAAACTGGATATTTAAATTTTAGAATGAGAGCTTTAGTAGTATCGTTCTTTACACACAATCTTTGGCAACCTTGGCAAGAAGCAACTACGCATTTATCGCAAATGTTTTTAGATTTTGAACCCGGAATACATTTTCCACAACTACAAATGCAAGCTGGAGAAACTGGCATTAATATGCTTCGTATTTATAATCCAGTAAAAAATAGCTTAAAATATGATCCAGAGGCTTATTTCATAAAAAAATGGGTGCCGGAGCTTAAAAAACTAGATACACCTTTTGCACACCAGCCGTATTTAATGACAGAAATGGAACAACAGCTCTATAATTTTAAGTTAGGCAAAGACTATCCAAAACCGATTGTGAATTTAGAAAGTACTAGAAAAAAAGCAGGAAACACACTTTGGAAACTGCGCAAGGACAAGACTGTTTTAGAAGAAAGCAAAAGAATTTTAAGAAAACATACTCTTAAAAGTCGTTTTTAAAACCGTTAAATGCTGTATATCATACACTTAACTTCTATTATAAATTTTTCTAATAGTAAAATATTCATTTTTGTTTAACTTTTTATATTTTTTGTTAAACATTTTGTATATTTGAGTATCACAAGAAGTAAATGATACTTAATACAACACATAACAATAAAGAACACAAGCAAATTATAAGTGATTTGGTGGGTAGATCATTCACCTTATTGGAATCACTAAAAATGAAAGGAATTGGCTCTAAACGAATGATAATTGGTGAAGTTAGTCCAAATTTCATGTCTGTGCTTAATTCAGTGTCCGACATTAATTATGCGAACATAGAATTAAGAAAAAATGGCATTTTAATTTTTATCAATAAGGGTTTACAAAACTTTACATGGTTAATACCATACTATCAGTTGGTAATTTATAAAACCAATGGAGCCAGCATTCATGCGCAAGGGAAATTTATACACTTTAAGAATAACAAGACATTCAAAGAAAACAAGCGCTTCTTTGACAAAATGTTAAATGAAAAGATAAGACATGACGAGCAATACAATTTTCAGTATGTATGAAATTACCTACTGAGTCTATTGATAGAATCATTGAAATGGCATGGGAAGACAGAACAACGTTTGATTCCATAAAATTTCAATTTGGTTTGAAAGAACAAGAAGTCATTTCATTGATGCGGAGAGAAATGAAACCAAGTAGTTTCAAAATGTGGCGAAAGCGTGTTCAAGGTCGTTCAACAAAACATGAAAAACTAAGAGTTTTTCAAAAAGGGCGCTTTAAATGTAGCAGACAAAAACAAATAACACAAAATAAAATCTCAAAACGCTAACGTGCTTTGTTTGGTTAATACTAAAACAGCACATAAAAAAGAAGCTATGCAAATAGAAAAATTAGAAAAGAAAACAAACGGACACAGACTTAATGGATTTTCAATTGAAGATATTGGTGACGATCATCTTTACACGGGTTTAGAGACTCCAATGAAACCAGATGCGTTCAAATTAAGTGATACTGAAAAAAAGCACCGAATCGCGATCTTGTTCGAAGAAATTATGGACGTTATGGGACTCGATTTAACAGATGATTCACTTCAAGGAACGCCGAATCGCGTTGCCAAAATGTACATTGATGAAATTTTCTCTGGATTAAATCCTGCCAACAAACCCAAAGTTGCACTTTTTGATAATAAATACCAATACAACCAGATGTTGGTTGAAAAAAATATTACGTTTTATTCAAATTGTGAACATCATTTTGTTCCAATTATAGGTAAAGCCCATGTCGCGTATATTTCTTCTGGAAAGGTTATTGGCTTATCAAAGCTTAATAGAATTGTACAATACTATGCCAAACGCCCTCAAGTGCAGGAGCGATTAACAAACCAAATAGCTAACGAATTAAAATCAATCTTAGACACTGAAGATGTCGCAGTTATAATTGATGCTAAGCATTTATGCGTGTCCTCCAGAGGTATAAAAGACGATACCTCAACGACGGTTACTGCCTATTATGGTGGAGAGTTTAATAATTCAGAAAAAATCACAGAATTACAAAATTATTTAAAGAGCTAGAAAAATGGAATTAGAGTTAATTAATAAAGCGTTAGAATTTGAACAAAGAAAAATGAGATCTTTATCTACAAGCGATCGAGTTATGATTTCAAGAGAAGCTAAAACCTTAATCTTAGATCTAAATCAAATCTACAAGAAAAAAAAGGATGATAATATTATGGATATCATGAAACGCTTAACAGCTATCAAAAGAAAAGTAGAGAAGCGTTTAAAAGGTCGATTAATATAATAGTAAATCTATCAAAAAAGCGATTTAGATTTAGTTAAATATTAAATTTTATCTAATAAATCGACATAAAAATAGCTAATCCTCTATATTTTATTATATTGCAAAACTGCATGAATTTTAGTGCAGTTTATTAAAATTATAGTAAGATTAGAAATATGGAGATTATTGACAAAGCTTTAGAATTCGAACAACGCAAACATACGTTTAAAACAACAAGTGAGCGTATCGAATCATCTAGAGAAGTAAAGAGTTTAATATTAAGCTTAAACGACATCTATAAAGTAGACAAAGATCCTGAAATTATGGATTTAATGAAACGTTTAACTGTAATTAAACAAAAAATAGAAAAACGGCTGAAGGGCAGGCCATAAAGACTAAATGCCCTGAAACCCATGAAAACAATAATAGTAGTCGGAGGAAGTAAGGGCATTGGAAAAGCTTTAGTTGAAAAGCTTTTGCCTAATTACAATGTAAAAAACATTAGTAGAAGTACTCCCGAAACATCACACAACAATTTAACTCATCATCAATGTGATGTTATACAAAATGAATTACCAGAGATAAAAAATGCTGACGGACTTGTATATTGTCCAGGAAGTATCAATCTAAAACCCATATCCAGATTAAGTATTGATGATTTTAAAGAGGACTTTGAAATTAATGTTCTTGGCGCTGTAAAAGTCATTCAAAAGTACTTGCCCATCTTAAAAAATGGAGATCACCCATCTATTGTTTTATTTAGTACAGTTGCTGCAAAACTTGGCATGCCATATCATGCGAGTATAGCAGTTTCTAAAGCGGGTATAGAGGGCTTAGTAAAATCTCTTGGTGCAGAATTAGCACCAACAATACGCATAAACGCAATTGCCCCTACGGTTACAGATACCGAATTGGCCTCAAAGCTACTAAGAAACGATAAAATGATTGAAAATATTACAGAACGTCACCCTTTGAAAAAATTCTTATCTCCTGAGGAAGTTGCAGGTATGGCAGAATTTTTGCTTTCCAAAAACTCATCCTCAATGTCGGGACAAGTACTTGAAATGGATTGTGGTATTGTAAGTTTTAAAATTTAAATATATGAATCCGCTAAAAGCATTTATAGCTACTGCTGGCAATAGGTATACTGAGAAAAAATTGAATGTTGATTCAATATATAATATCAGTATAAACTCGCTACAAGGAAAACCTATAAACTTATCTAAATTTAAAGGCAAGCATATACTTTTTGTAAACGTAGCTTCTAAATGTGGCTTTACGCCACAATATAAAACATTACAACAGCTACATGGGAAATACGGTGATAATATAGAAATTATTGGAGTGCCATGTAATCAATTTGGTGGTCAAGAACCTGGTAATGTTAGGGATATTGAAACATTTTGCGAAGTAAATTATGGTGTGAATTTTTTGATTACAGAAAAAATTGATGTAAAAGGAAAACATCAACACCCACTTTACACATGGTTAACCCAAAAAGCAAATAATGGCGTAAAAGATTCTTCTGTAAAGTGGAATTTTCAAAAATACTTAATTGACCCAAAGGGGAAATTGGTAGATTACTATTTTTCTGCTACCAGCCCATTGAGCTCAAAAATCATTAAACATTTAAATTAAAAATACCTATGTTCCGTTTTTTCAAGAAAAAATCAAAGAGAGAAAAATTAGAAGCAAAATTTAAAAGATTAATGCAAGAATGGCATGAACTATCAAGCATTAATAGAAGCAAAAGTGATGCAAAATATGCTGAGGCTCAATTGATAGCTCAACAAATCAATGAAATGAAACATGAAGCTGCTTAAAAACATTTTCATCTTTCTTGTAATAAATTTTGGAGCCTTATATGTTGGAACGCTTCTCATGAATAATGGTCCACAAACCAATTGGTATATGAACTTAAATAAAGCACCATGGACACCTCCTGGATGGGTTTTTGGTATGGCTTGGACAACCATTATGTTTTGTTTTTCAATATATATGGCTTATCTCATTAATATACTTCTCAATACCAAAATTATTATATTATTTTCAGTTCAATTTATTCTTAATGTCATTTGGAATTATATCTTTTTTAATCAACATTTAGTAAGTATTGGACTGCTAGTTATTATTGCTTTAACGGCTATCGTTACGATTATGCTATATGACTATAGAAAAAAACTGAAATTAAAAAGTCTATTGATTCTACCCTATTTCATTTGGCTATGCATAGCAACATCATTAAACATGTACATCCTTATTCATAATTAAACGATGAAAATTTACAGGTTACATAAAAAGCAGAATTTACCCATTACCATTAATAAAGCATGGGATTTCCTGTCTGATCCAAAAAACTTAAAAACCATTACTCCAAATTATATGGGGTTTCATATTTTATCTGGTGCAGACAGACCCATGTTCGCTGGTCAAATTATTCAATACATAGTAACACCTGTTCTGGGAATAAAAACAAAATGGGTTACTGAAATTACTCACATTGTTGATAAGCATTATTTCGTAGATGAACAACGTTTCGGTCCTTATTCACTTTGGCATCATAAACATTTTATTAAAGAAATAGATGGCGGGGTTGAAATGGAAGATATTATAGACTATAAAGTTCCTTTTGGTTTGCTCGGTCAGTTAGTACATCCTATTTTAGTAAAACCTAAACTTGAAGAAATTTTTAATTATAGAACTGAAAAGTTAGAGGAATTGTTTGGTAAATACTAACCGAAAATGTCTGTTAGAGTAATTCAAATGAAGATTGGAATTGATTGAGAACATTATCTATATGAAACAATGAAAAAGTATGAAACAACCTATCAATATTTTTTGGTTTCGTAGAGATTTAAGACTTCACGATAACGTTGGTTTTTACGAAGCTTTAAAAGGAGGTCTTCCCGTTTTACCCGTTTTTATTTTTGATTCTGAAATATTACATAAACTTCCAGAAAATGACGCTCGCGTATCTTTCATTCATAAAACACTTCAAAATATGCGTCATGTTTTACAAAACGCTCATAACCATAACTTGGCCTTGTATTTTGGAAAACCAATTGACATTTACAATAAACTAATTAATAAGTATGAAATTAAAGAAGTTTACACGAATCATGATTATGAACCTTATGCAATAAAACGAGATAAAGAAATTAAGAGCTTATTAAGCCAAAACAACATAGTATTTAATTCTTATAAAGATCAAGTCATTTTTGAAAAAGATGAGGTTGTTAAATCAGATGGTTCTCCATATGTGGTTTACACACCTTATATGAAAACATGGAAAGAAATTTTTAAAAAGGTCACTCTTAAAAATTATCCTTCAGAACAATATTTAGATCACCTTATTTCTGAAAATAACTTACCCAATCTAAGTCTATCAGATATTGGTTTTAAACCCTCAAATCAAAGCATAGAGCCCTTTAAAATCTCTCCAAGCTTAATTCAAAATTATGAGGCTACAAGGAATTATCCTGCCCAAGACACTACCTCTAAATTAGGCCCTCATTTACGCTTTGGTACTGTTAGTATTCGAGAAATGATTGAAAAAGCTATTTCCGAAAAGAATGAAATTTTTTGGCAAGAACTCATCTGGCGTGAATTTTTCATGCAAATTCTTTGGCACTTCCCCCATACCGTTAACGAAAGTTTTAAATCGAAATACGACCGCATTCAATGGCGTAATAATGAAACCGAATTTAAAGCATGGTGTGAAGGCAAAACAGGTTACCCATTTGTTGATGCAGGGATGCGCCAGCTAAACGAAACAGGTTTTATGCATAATCGTGTGCGTATGTTAGTGGGTAGTTTTCTCTGCAAACATTTATTAATTGACTGGCGCTGGGGCGAAGCTTACTTTGCAGAAAAACTGCACGATTACGAAATGGCCAGCAATGTAGGCAATTGGCAATGGGTTGCTGGTTCGGGTGTAGATGCAGCACCATACTTTAGAATTTTTAATCCTACGACTCAGATTCAAAAGTTCGATAAAAACTTGGAATACATCAAAAATTGGGTTCCAGATTTTCAAGAACTCACCTATCCGCAGCCTATAGTAGATCATAAATACGCACGCGAACGTTGTTTGTCGGTTTATAAAGAGGCTTTAAATTAAATAACTTCTCAACTCTTCTGAAAATGATAAAAATTACATAACATCATTTACAAATTTCATACATTTAAGTCAGTATAATTTTTTCATATAATTCTATAGCTTATGACTGACTTAGAAATAGCCAAAACCATTACTCTAAAACATATATCGGAAATCTCAGAAAAATTTGGAATACCTTCTGATGATATTGAAATGTATGGTAAGCATAAAGCTAAGCTACCATTAAAAGCTATAGACAAACAGAAAGCTCTTGAAAGCAATCTTATTCTTGTTTCAGCTATTTCTCCAACGCCGGCAGGCGAAGGAAAAACAACTATGTCCATTGGCTTATCCGAAGGATTAAACCGCCTAAATAAAAAAACAACTGTAGTGCTAAGAGAACCATCTTTGGGGCCTGTTTTTGGCATAAAAGGCGGTGCTACAGGAGGTGGTAATTCACAAGTATTGCCTATGGAGGACATCAACCTTCATTTTACTGGAGATTTTTCTGCCATAGAGAAAGCTCATAATTTACTTTCTGCAATTATTGATAATAATATTCAAAATAAAACCAATTCACTCCGTATCGACCCACGAACAATTGGTTGGAAGCGGGTGGTTGATTTAAACGACCGAGCGCTACGGCGTATAATTGTAGGATTGGGTGGAACAACATCTGGAGTTCCAAGAGAAACAGGGTTTGATATTACAGCAGCTTCAGAAATAATGGCGATTCTTTGTTTAGCCGAAAACCTCACCGACCTAAAAAAACGATTAGGCAATATTTTCATTGGTTACACTTTCGATAAAGCACCTATTTATGCTAAAGATTTAAAAGCTGAAGGCGCTATGACGGCCTTACTTAAAGATGCTATTAAACCCAATTTAGTTCAAACGATTGAGGGTAATCCTGCCATAATACACGGTGGGCCATTTGCTAATATTGCTCAAGGAACCAATACCGTTATTGCCACCTTGATGGGTATGACACATTCTGAATATACGGTTACCGAAGCTGGATTTGGTTTTGACCTAGGCGCAGAAAAATTCTTTGATATTAAATGCCAAAGTGCTGGACTTAAACCAAAAGCTGTTGTGCTTACCACTACCATTCGCGCTTTAAAATACCATGGAGGAGCCGATTTGAAATCACTCACAACTCCAGACTTAGAAGCGTTAGAAAGAGGATTACCTAACTTAGAAAAGCATCTTGAAAACATTTTTAAGTTTAAGGTATCACCAGTTATAGCCATTAATAAGTTTATTTCAGATAGTGATGCAGAGATTAATCTGATAAAAGCGTTTGCTAAAGAAAAAGGCATTCGTGTTGCTTTAGCAGAGGTTTGGGCAAAGGGTGGCGAAGGCGCGCTTGAACTGGCTCAGCATGTGGTTAATATCGTTGAAGAAAATAAATCTGATTTCAAACCTCTTTACAAATGGGAATCTTCTGTGGAGGATAAAATCTCAACGATTGCCACAGAAATATACGGTGCTGAATATGTTGATTATACGGCAAAAGCAAAAGCACATTTAAGAAAAATCACAAATCTGGGCTTAGATCATTTGCCTGTTTGTATAGCAAAAACCCAAAAATCACTATCAGACAATCCAAAATTATTAGGCCGTCCCAAAGATTTTATCATCACGGTTAGAGAGATTGAAATTGCTGCTGGTGCAGGATTTTTAATTCCTATTACGGGGGATATTATGCGTATGCCCGGGCTACCGGCTCATCCTGCTTCAGAAAATATTGATATAAATGATGATGGTGAGATTACGGGCTTGTTTTAATTTTTATAAAGTAAGAATAGTCTTTTCCTTTTATTATATTTAAAGATAATCAGCAAAACTATCAAGTGATAAAAACTAAAATCATTCTAACTATTATAATTCAAATTGTTCTAAGTGTATTAGCATTCCCAGCGGCATTTATTATCATGTTTATGTTTAACATAGACATGAATTCTAAATTTATTTCAGCTGCTGATGGAAGCGTGGGATCCGGGTTTTATACTTACTTAAAAATATGTGGAATAATTTTAATAATTATTTGGCTCTCCTTTCCCTTATTTAAATTAACAAAATACTATTATAAAAAAACGAAGAAAAACTAATCAAGACGCTCAATCTTAGCCCCAATAGCACGCAAACGCTCGGCAATACGCTCGTAACCACGATCAATCTGCTCGATGTTTTGAATAGTGGAAGTCCCTTTTGCTGAAAGCGCAGCAATTAACAATGACACCCCAGCACGAATATCTGGAGATGTCATGGTAGTGGCTTTTAAAGTCGATTTATAATCATGCCCAATTACCGTTGCACGATGTGGATCGCACAAAATGATTTTAGCTCCCATATCAATTAGCTTATCAACAAAGAATAAGCGGCTTTCAAACATTTTTTGATGAATTAAAACACTACCTCTGGCTTGAGTTGCTACTACTAAAATGATACTCAACAAATCTGGCGTAAACCCAGGCCATGGTGCATCAGAAATAGTTAATATAGAACCATCAATAAAACTTTGTATTTCATAGCCATCAGTATGTGCGGGAATATGAATATCGTCCTCCTGTTTTTCAACAGTAATACCAAGTTTTCTAAATGTTTCTGGTATTAATCCTAAGTCGTTCCATGACACATTGGTTATTGTAAGCTCACTTTTAGTCATCGCTGCAAGCCCAATCCAACTCCCAATTTCTATCATATCTGGAAGTAACCTGTGGTCTGTTCCGCCTAACCTTTCAACGCCATCTATAATAAGTTTATTAGAACCTACTCCACTAATCTTAGCTCCCATTCTATTTAGCATCTTACATAATTGCTGCAAATAAGGTTCGCAAGCTGCGTTGTAAATAGTTGTTTGTCCTTCTGCTAAAACAGCCGCCATAACAATATTTGCGGTGCCAGTAACAGACGCTTCTTCAAGAAGCATGTATGTCCCTTTTAATCTTTTAGCTTCAACACCATAAAATTGCTCTTCCTTGCTGTAACCAAATTTAGCTCCAAGCTTAATAAGCCCTTCAAAATGTGTATCCAAACGACGGCGACCAATTTTATCTCCTCCTGGTTTCGGGATATATCCTTTACCAAAACGTGCTAATAGAGGCCCAACTATCATTATCGACCCTCTAAGTCCACGTCCATCTATTTTGAATTGGTCAGACTCTAAATATTCTAAATTAATATCGTCTGCTTGAAATGAATAGCTCCCTCGAGCATGTTTTTCGACCTTAACCCCTAATTTCTTTAATAAGCTTATTAGTTTGTTAACATCGATTATATCTGGAATATTGTTTATCGTAACAACTTCTGGGGTTAACAGAACCGCACATAAAATCTGTAGGGCTTCATTCTTTGCACCTTGAGGTTGAATACTTCCTTTTAGTTGGTGGCCTCCTTCAATTTTAAATGTTCCCATAAAATTTTAGTAGCGTTTTCTTTGGCGGTTGGAACTCTTCTTATGTCCACCTTTTTTATTGTTGCTGTACTTGCTTTTTACTCTCATCAAACTTGATGATTCTGATAGGTCTTCACTTGAATTTCTTAAATCAATTTTTCCATTCGATAGCTCAAATAAATGACCAAAAATTACAGCATCCTCAACAGTATCTTTATTCCAGTTTAAAAAACACTTTTTCATATGATTAGCAATAGTATAGGTTAAGGCTTCCTTAAGTTCGCCATCTTCCCATGTATTCGCTACATCGATCATGGTTTTAATGTTATTACCGTAAAAACGATACTTCGGATGATTTTGTGGGTATTTTAAAGGCTCTGGTGCTTCTTCAAAAAGCTCCTTTGTTGGTTTGGGGTATGGAGAATCGGCATCCAATTCAAAATTTGACATTATGAATAACTGATCCCATAGTTTATGTTGAAAGTCTGGAACATCTCTTAAATGCGGTTGTAAATTACCCATTACAGATATAATCGCCTTAGCTAATTTATTCCGTTCGTCTTTTGTTTCTCTGCTTTTAGCGTGATTAATCATTTTTTGTAAATGACGCCCGTACTCGGGAATAATTAAATGCTCACGCTCTGTGTTGTATTCTAGATTATCTATCAAAATAAATGTGTAGAGTTATATATTTGTGCATGTAGTTGCTATGCTAGCGCAAAATACAAAAAAAAACTAAAGGCTTATCACACCCTCAACTTTTTCTGTAACTTCTTTATACTTTTCTATAACGGCATCTGGATTTTTCATTTTAACATTTATGGAAATGCTTGTATACTTACCGTTTTTTGATTCTTTGGTATTAATAACAGCCCCCATATTATTGAAAAGCGATTCCACTCGTTCAATTTTATTCGAGTCCGTAGAAACAATAAATTTATAAAGATATTCAGATGGCCATAAAGCTGTATCATACAATTGAGCTCTTAGTTTATTGTAAAATGCCTCTGATTCTGAAGAAGTACTCATAGTCTAATTTTAAGCCACAAATATACAGTTTCCTTTCTATTTTTTTTATACCAGTTAAATTCCGATTTTTACGGCAAATATTGCAGAATTGAAAACGAAAAAGATTGTAATTAGTGGTAGTGCAGGCACAGGTAAAACTTCGGTTATTAATGCCTTAAACACAAAAGGTTTTTATTGTTTTGAAGAAGTTATTAGATCTTTAACTTCAGAACTTACAAAAGAAGTGGACACGGTGAATCAAATTTCAAATCCCATTGTTTTTGCAAAAGACCCTCTTGACTTTAACATGCGACTTTTAAAAGGCAGAATTAATCAATTTAAAGAAGGAAGTTTGTTAAATGAAGCACTATGTTTTTTTGATCGTGGCATACCAGATGTTTTGGCTTACATGGATTTTTTTAATCAGAAATATGATGCATTATTTACAGACGCATGCAACGAACATGTTTACACCAATGTTTTCATTCTCCCCCCTTGGAAAGCTATCTATAAAACCGATAGCGCCCGATTTGAAAGTTTCGATGAAGTTTTAAAAATTCATAACCATTTAAGCGATACTTATAAAAAGTTTGGTTATAATGTTATTGAGGTTCCTTTTGGCACTATTGCCGAACGTACCGATTTCATTTTAAAAAATATTTAGGACCTATTGTCACATCCTTTAAACATACTGGAACGCTATTGGAAGTTTACATCTTTTAGACCGCAACAAGAACCTATAATAAATGCGGTTATTGAAGGTGAAGACACTTTTGCATTACTTCCTACTGGCGGTGGAAAATCGTTATGTTTTCAAATACCGGCATTAGCAAAGGAAGGCATCTGCGTTGTAATATCGCCATTAGTTGCATTAATGAAAGATCAGGTTAAAGCACTTAATGATAAGGGTATAAAAGCCATGGCGCTTACCAGTGGTATTTCATATAACGAATTAGATACGTTATTGGATAATTGCATTTATGGAAATTACAAATTCCTATACTTATCGCCAGAACGCTTACAACAAGAATTAGTGCAAGACCGTATTCGACAGATGCCTGTAAATTTAATAGCTGTAGATGAAGCTCATTGCATATCTCAATGGGGTAACGATTTTAGACCAGCCTATAAAAACATTAGGCTTTTAAGGCAACTACAACCGTCTGTAAATGTAATTGCTCTAACAGCATCAGCGAGATGGAACATTATTAAAGACATCACTGAAGAACTCGACTTTATTCAACCAAAGATCTTCAAACAATCTTTCTACAGATCAAATCTGGCTTACATGGTTTTTCATGAAAATGATAAATATTATCGCATTGAAATCATCTTAAAAAAATATAAAGCATCCTCTATTATTTATGTTAGAAACAGAAAGTTAACTATCGATTTATCAACCTTTCTTAATTCAAAAAATATTTCTGCTACATTTTATCACGGCGGTCTGTCAAACGATGAAAAGGACACCAACATGTCCAAATGGCTCAATAATCAAACTCAGGTTATGGTTGCTACAAATGCTTTTGGAATGGGGATTGACAAACCAGATGTAAAAACGGTTATTCACATCAATCTACCCGAAAGCTTAGAAAGTTATTTTCAAGAAGCCGGTAGAGCAGGAAGAGATGGAAATAAGGCTTTTGCCATTCTCTTGAAAAATAATAGTGATGAAGTATTAGTCAAAAATCAATTTTTAAAAATTTTACCATCGGTGGAATTTGTAAAACAAGTGTATCGAAAATTAAGTAGTTATTTCCAAATCTCATATGGTGAAGGCCCTTATTCAATACACGACTTTAACTTTAATGATTTTTGCAAGACCTACAAATTTCCATCTGTATTAACCTATAACACGTTATTATTGTTAGACAGAAACAGCATTATTAGCCTATCTAAACAGTTTAAAAATAACGTTACGGTACAGTTTATAATATCTAGCGCATCCCTTTTTAATTATTTAGAAACGCATCAGAATTTGGTGCTTATTGTTAAGTCTATGCTTCGTATTTATGGCGGTATTTTTGATCACAAAACCAAGATAAATATGGATAAAGTAGCTGAAAAAGCGTCTACATCGGAATCCGATGTTATTAAAACATTGCAACAATTAGAACGTGACAATATTATTGATTTTCAGTTTTCAAAGACCGATGCTCAAATCACATTCATACAACCTCGTGAGGACGATAAAACTATTAACCGGATTGCCACAGTAATTGAACAACAAAATCAGCTTAAACAAGAACAGGTTAAAGCCATACTTGACTATACCGAAAACAACATTGTTTGTAAAAGCATTCAATTACTTAAATATTTTGGTGAAGAAAACATAAAGTCTTGTGGTATATGCTCGGTTTGTTTAGAAACGAAAAAAAACACCAAGACAACCAATATAAATTCTGTAAAAAAGTGTATCATAGAATTATTGGAGACTAAAGATTTTTCATCAAGAGATCTAGTTTCCAACTTAGACTATTCAGAAAAAGAGATTATGGATACACTTGCTTTGTTATTAGAACACAATATTATAAGCTTAACTAAAACAAACACATATAAATTAAGTCATTTATGAACGATTTAAGAATTGTATTTATGGGCACCCCTGATTTTGCAGTTAACACCTTAAAAGTGTTGGTTGAGAATCAATATAATATTGTTGGGGTTATTACTGCACCAGATAAACCTGCTGGTCGAGGACGCAAATTACATGAGAGTGAGGTAAAGCGATATGCTAAATCACAAAACTTAAACATTTTGCAACCTACAAACTTAAAGAGCGAAGATTTCTTGAAAGTTTTAAAAGATTTAAAAGCAAACCTTCAAATAGTTGTAGCTTTTAGAATGTTGCCAAAGGTTGTTTGGCAAATGCCGGAGTATGGTACATTTAATTTGCATGCCTCATTACTACCAAATTACCGCGGTGCTGCTCCAATAAATTGGGCGATTATTAATGGTGAAACAAAAACAGGAGTTACTACGTTTTTTATAGATGATAAAATTGACACTGGAGAAATGATTCTTCAAGAAGAAATACCAATTGATCAAGAAGAGGATGCTGGTAGTCTTCATGATAAATTAATGACATTAGGTAGTAATCTTGTTTTGAAAACAGTTAATCTTATAAAAGAAGGTGAAGTTAAAACAACTCCCCAGCCAGATACTAGAAATTTAAAAACAGCATATAAACTTAATCGAGATAATTGCAGAATTGATTGGACAGATACTATCGACAATATATATAATAAGATTCGTGGATTAAGTCCCTATCCGTCAGCATATACCACTTTAATTAACGGTGATGACCATTTTGACATTAAAGTTTATAGAGCAGAAAAGGAGTTTTCGAAACATGATTTACCCTCTGGAAGCATTATAGCTACCAAAAAAGATTTAAGAGTTGCAGTATCAAAAGGGTACATTAAATTAACCGAAATTAAACTTCCAGGAAAACGTAAAATGGATATTCAAGCACTTTTAAATGGATATCGATTTGATTCTAATGCTAAAGTTCGCTAAACCCTTATTAATACTGATATCACGAAAACATCGACCAAAGACTCTTTCTTTATTAACAAATAGACGAAGTTATCAACAATAGCGGGTATTTCCCTTGCTATTACTTGCATGGTTGCATAATCCGTATAAATTTGTAGAGGATTTAACAAAAATGTTTAACCAATTTATTAATAATTAAAATTTATATTATGAACAAAACAGATTTAATCGACGCAATGGCAGAACACGCAGGAATTACTAAAGCTGCTGCAAAAAAAGCTTTAGAGTGTGCTCTTATTGAAATTGAAGGAGCTTTACAAAAAGGTAATAGAGTTTCTTTAGTAGGGTTCGGTTCTTGGTCAGTTTCTAAAAGAGCTGCAAGAGAAGGAAGAAACCCTCAAACTGGTGAAACTATCAAAATAAAGGCTAAAAAAGTGGTTAAGTTTAAAGCTGGTTCAGATTTATCAAGCGCAGTAAACTAATTTACTTCCTAAATATTTTAGAAAGCCTTCATATTTTGAAGGCTTTTTTATTTAATAAATGTTGAAGTTGCATGTTTAATTAAAAAATCTTAGATTTAATTACTAATTTCTCATATTTAATGATAACCACAAAACCAAAAAAAGGCGATCTTTTAATCGCGGAACCAGCGATAATCGGTGATGTTTCGTTTAATCGCTCTATTGTTTTATTGGCAGATCATAATTCGGATGGATCTATTGGTTTTATTCTTAACAAACCATTGGAATATAATATTAATGACTTAGTACCGGAAATAGAAGCTAATTATAAAGTTTATAATGGTGGACCTGTGGAGCAGGATAATTTATATTTTATTCATAAGGTTCCTGAGTTGATTCCTAATAGTATCGAAATATCATTAGGCATATTTTGGGGTGGTGATTTTTCAAAAGTTTCAGAGTTGATTGCTACGAAGACTATCAAAGAAAATGATATAAGGTTTTTTCTTGGTTATTCTGGATGGGATTCTAACCAATTAGAAAGTGAATTAAAAGCAAACTCATGGTTGGTTTCTGAAAATATTTATGAAAAGAACATCATTGAAAAGGACTACGAAACGTTTTGGAAAGAAAAAATGCTAGAACTTGGCGGTGAATATAGCATTTGGTCCAATGCTCCTGAAAACCCAAGCTACAACTAGCCCAATCTTACTTTTACATTCAATTTTTGCAGCAATTCTTTAGATACTTCTTGGGAAAATTGTTTCTTTCTGTAATTTGTGATAGGTTGAATCCCAACAATAACATTTGTTATAAATAACTCATCTGCTTTTTGAAGTTCAAATGGCGAAATAGATGCTTCCTCAAATTGATAATCAGGAATATGTTTTAAAATTTCAATAATTTGTTTCCGCATAACACCTTTTAAACAGCCGTCACTTAAAGGCGGTGTTTTAATAATATTATCCTTTACCAAAAAAACATTTCCATTAAGTGCTTCAACAACTTTTTTATCAGTATTTAAAATCAAACAATTATTCAAGTTATTTTCCTTAGCATAAACACTACCAACAACATTTAACACTTTATTGTTAGTTTTTAATGTAGACAGTAAACTTGGTGAAACGTAATAATCTTTGAAAAGATCAACAACATAATTCTCGTTAACATGTAAATAATAGTCGGAATCAATTGCCTTAGCAGAAATTACAAAGTTAACATCGTTAGATTCTGGCAAATATAATCCGCCTTCAATTCTATGCACTAGTATCTTTATTCGTGCAGATGCATTATTTAATTGATTTGCGGTTAATGTATTCTGAATTTGTTCTTCAAGAAATTCCATGGTAAAATTCATTGGAATCTCCATACGCATAATACGCATGGAAGCCATTAACCTAAAGTAATGGTCCTCCCAAAAAAAGAGCTTTCCATGAACCGCTTTTATCGTTTCAAACAAAGCATCGCCATAGGTATATCCTCTATTTTCTATTGATAAAATCTCTTTGTTTTCTTGAATATTCCCGTTAAAATTTATCATAAAAAAAATCCCGCTGTTTTAGCGGGACAAATATAATTTAAAATGTATTATAAAATTAAACTGAACCTAATACCTGTTTTAAATCTGAAATTTGATTATCCCAAAGCATTTTAGCCTCATCAACTTCATCTTCTTCAGCAAAATCAGTGACCATTAGAGATACATCTTTAGTAATTTCATCAACTTGAATACGAATTTCAAAATAACATGACAGGTTTTCTTCTTCATCTTCTAGCCATCTAAATTTAACACGTTCACCACTTTTTTTACTTAATAACTTTGCTTGTTCTTCACTATCATCCCAAATAAAAGTAAATAATTCGCCCCTTGAATTTACATTATCTGAAAACCACTCAGATAAACCAGACGGTGTCGATATATACTGATACAACAACTGTGGTGAAGCATGAATAGGAAACTCTATTTCAAATTTAACTTTATCTTCCATAAGTAAACATTAAATATATGATGCTCAATATATACATTAATTGATAAGTTTTACAACTATTTTTAATAATATTTTACTAAACTAATATTTGTAGGCATTAATATTGTTTTTATATTTGCAGCCTCAATTTACGGCGAGGTAGCTCAGTTGGTTAGAGCGTCGGATTCATAACCCGGAGGTCGGGGGATCGTGCCCCCCTCTCGCTACTAAATAAAAAAACCCAAGATTAAATTTCATGGGTTTTTTTATTGGTTTAAACCTAGCTTACTTAATGAGCTAAACCAAAACAATACTAATTAATTATTCATCTTGTTTTTTATCAACTGACTTTGTCAATGCCGATGAGATTATTCCCGTTGGAATTGCCACAATACCTAAACCTATCATGAGAATAAAGAAAGTAAAAACTTTCCCTCCTACTGTTATAGGATAAACATCGCCATAACCAACTGTTGTTAGGGTAATTATAGCCCACCACAAACTATCAAATATGGAAGTGAAATGTTCTGGTTGTGCTTGATTTTCAAAATAATATATGCCAACCGCAGAAAAATAAATCAGTATCAAAGTTATGAATAAGAAAAGTAAGATTTCTTCCTTAGCTGATTTTATAGCACGCGTAAAATGATTCATGGCTCTGTTATAGCGCACTAACTTCAAAATTCTAAATAACCTTAAAAATCGGAGTGCTCTTAAAGATCTTAAATCAACTCCAAAAGAAAGATAAAATGGTAAAATAGCCAGTAAGTCTATAATCCCAAAAAAACTAAAAACAAATTTTGGCTTACTATCGGCTACATAAATTCTTAATATATATTCAATACTAAAAACAATAACACTAAACCACTCAATTACCTTCAGAACAATACGTGTTCTTGGTTTTAAGTTTGGAATGGTTTCAATTGAAAAAGTAATAACAGATAATAAAATTAATGCTTGAATAAAAAACCCGAAGCTACTACTAACTTTATTATCATTAATTTCTACAATACTCTTAATGCGCTCTTTCATAAGCAAATCAGGTTAAGAAGTACAAAAAATTAAATTTAATTATTCAAAATACGCCAAAGCATATCTTTTAATTCTTTCAGTCCTTGTTGCGCTACCGAAGATATAAATAAATACGGAATTGGTAATTCGTTATCTAACTCTGTCTGCAACTCACTTTTCAACTCTTCATCAAGCATATCACATTTAGAAATGGCAATTATTCGTTCTTTATCCAACATTTCTGGATTATAGCGTCTTAGTTCATCCAGCAAAATATCATATTGTTTCTTAATATTATCGGCATCCGCAGGAATTAAAAACAGTAATACCGAATTACGTTCAATATGACGAAGAAAATAATATCCTAAACCCTTACCTTCCGCAGCTCCTTCTATAATACCTGGAATATCTGCCATGACAAAGGTTTGAAATTCGCGATACTTTACAATTCCCAAATTAGGTTTTAGTGTTGTAAACTCGTAATCTGCAATTTTTGGTTTCGCAGATGTAATCACTGACAGCAATGTAGATTTCCCCGCATTAGGAAAACCAACCAACCCAACATCAGCTAACAATTTAAGCTCCATGGTAACATGCTTCTCTTCCATGGGCAAACCAGGTTGTGCATAACGCGGTGTTTGGTTTGTCGAACTTTTAAAATGCCAATTACCTAATCCTCCTTTACCGCCTTCAACTAAGATTTTCTCTTCACCATCTTCAGTAATTTCGAAAAGTATATTATTGGTTTCGGTGTCTCTTATAACAGTGCCTAATGGTACATCAACATAAACATCTGCTCCATCGGCTCCAGTACTTCTACTTTTGCTACCATGTTCACCATGACCTGCTCGAATATGCTTTTTAAACTTTAGATGAAGAAGTGTCCAAAGATTAGATTTACCGCGAACTATTATATGCCCTCCTCGACCGCCATCTCCTCCATCGGGACCGCCTTTTTCAATATATTTTTCACGATGTAAATGCGCCGAACCTTGCCCTCCTTTTCCAGAGCTAACAAACATCTTTACGTAGTCTACAAAATTCCCTTCAGTCATTTTTTATGTTTATTTGTTTTTGTGTTGTTTAGTTGAGAATAAGTGTTCTAAACAACTAAACGAATAAACTAAAGTTTGTCAATAACGCTGCTTAACCTAATCGTAATATCTTCAATACTCCCTACGCCATCGACACCATAATATTTGTCTTGAGCCGAATAATAGTCTTTAAGGATAGCCGTTTTATTGTAATATTCTTTAATTCTGTTTCTTATAATAGATTCGTCAGCATCATCCGCCCTTCCACTCGATTTACCTCTTTCTAACAGGCGCTCAACCAAAATTTCATCATCAACTTCAAGGGCAATCATAGCATTAATTTGAGAATCCTTACTATCCATTAAAGTATCAAGAGCATCTGCCTGAGCATTTGTTCTTGGAAATCCATCGAAAATAAACCCATTCGCATCGGCATTTTTTTCAACTTCAGCATTAAGCATGTCGATTGTTACTTGGTCTGGAACTAATTCACCTTTATCCATGTAAGATTTGGCTAACATCCCTAAAGCTGTTTCATTTTTTATGTTATATCTAAATACATCTCCGGTAGAAATATGAACTAAATTATATTTTTCTTTTAAAAAATTTGCCTGCGTTCCCTTTCCTGCTCCCGGAGGTCCAAATAGCACTAAGTTTGTCATGTGTTGCGTTTCTTTTATTTGATAAATTTCTGGCAAATCTCTTCCTAAATTATCATAGTCCAATCCATAGCCTACAATAAATTTATTCGGAATTTCTATACCAATGTAATGAAGTTTAAAATCTTTCTTATACGCATCTGGTTTATAAAATAAGGTCGCAATCTTTAAGGATTTCACCTTTTCGTTTTTAAAAATACGATGCACTTCAGCAAGTGTTTTTCCTGTATCTATTATATCTTCAAGAATAACAACCGTTCGACCCGTAAGATCCTGTGTTAATCCTATTAAACGTTGAATATCCTCGGAAGACTTCACACCTTCATAAGAAGCTAACTTAATAAATGTTACTTCACAAGGTTTTGGATATTTTTTCACAAAATCACTTACCACCATAAAAGACCCATTCAAAATCCCTATAAAAACCGGAATTTCATCTCCTAAGTCATTGGAAATTTGGGCTACCAATTTATCAATAGCTTTTTCTATTTCTTCGGCAGAAATAAATGGTTTAAAAATTTTATCGTGAAGCTTAATCACTTACTTAAAGTTTTGAAAGATGCAAAGATAATCAATAGATTAAGGAATACCGATTTTTTGATTTAGGATTTCTAAAGTAATATGATATTAAAATGTATTTTTGCAAAAAGATTAATTGATTTAAGTTAAACAGGTCTTCATGAACTATTTTTCATCTAATTTTAAGCTTGGAATTCTGGGTGGTGGGCAATTAGGCAAAATGTTACTATACAACACCCGAAAATTTGATATTCACACATCGGTTTTAGAGCCTAGTGCAGATGCGCCATGTAAAATTGCTTGCAACGAATTTCATATAGGTGATTTAATGGATTATGAAACAGTTGTTAACTTTGGAAAAGATGTTGATGTCTTAACTTTTGAAATTGAAAATGTAAATGTTGATGCCCTAGAAACATTAGAAAAAAGAGGGATAAAAGTATTTCCTTCTTCGAGAAATTTACGAGTCATTCAAAATAAAGCAACGCAGAAACTTTTTTATAGGGATCATGAAATCCCTACATCAGCATTTTCTCGTTTTGCCTATCTATCTGAAATTGAAGACGCCATTGAAAATGGTGGGTTAGAATTTCCATTTGTATGGAAAGCTGCTCAATTTGGTTATGATGGTAATGGCGTTAAAGTTGTAAAACATCTTTCGGATTTAGAAGGTTTACCGAATGGAGAATGTATTGCGGAAGAGTTAGTTAATTTTAAAAATGAATTGGCAGTTATTGTGGCTAGAAATGAAGTTGGAGAAGTAAAAACATATCCAGTAGTTGAAATGGAATTTCACGCTGAAGCAAATCAAGTTGAATATGTTATTTGCCCTGCAAGAATAGATGATGAAATTGCAGAAAAAGCCCAAAATGTTGCTTTAAAAGTTTCTAAAGCATTTAATCATGTTGGATTATTAGCAGTTGAAATGTTTCAAACACATGATGGAGACGTTTTAGTTAATGAAGTGGCCCCGAGACCGCATAACTCTGGTCACCAAACTATTGAAGCAAGTTACACCTCCCAGTTTGAACAGCATCTAAGAGCTATATTGAATTTACCGTTGGGGCGTACAGATAGCAAAGTGGGTGGTATTATGGTTAATTTGGTTGGCGCCGAAGGGCATCATGGAAATGTTGTCTATCAAAACATAGAGACAATAATGAATATGGATGGTGTAACCCCTCATATTTATGGTAAAAAAAACACAAGACCTTTTAGAAAAATGGGTCATGTTACTATTGTAAATGAAGATTTAAATAAAGCGCGTCGTATTGCGGCAGAAGTTAAGAAAGCTATTAAAGTAATAAGTGAATAATTATGAGTAAAGTTGGCGTTATTATGGGAAGTAAAAGTGATCTTCCCATTATGCAAGATGCAATAGACATCTTAAAAGGATTTGATATAGAAGTAGAAGTTGATATTGTTTCTGCACACCGCACACCTGAAAAACTATTTGATTATGGCAAAAATGCACATACAAGAGGTTTTTCTGTTATAATTGCTGGTGCTGGAGGAGCAGCCCACCTACCTGGAATGATTGCTTCCTTATCACCGCTGCCAGTAATTGGCGTTCCAGTAAAAAGCAGCAATTCTATTGATGGATGGGATTCTATACTATCTATTTTACAAATGCCTGGTGGGGTCCCCGTAGCAACTGTAGCCCTTAATGGTGCAAAAAATGCAGGAATTCTTGGTGCTCAAATAATTGGATCAAGTGATAAATGTGTGCTTGATAAAGTTATTGCTTACAAAGAAGGCTTAAAAATAAAAGTTATCGAGTCCGCAAAGGATCTTTAAATAAAAAATCCTCGAATAAATTCGAGGATTCTTAGCTATTAACAATAATTCCTGAGTTAGTCACTCCTATAATTATCGCGGCAAATATAATAAAATTATGCTATGCGCGCATAATACAATTAAAATTTAACATATCCTCTTACTAATGACAAAAAATCCATTATTAGAACCATTCAACACGGCATATAATACAGCTCCTTTTTCTAAAATTAATGATGAGCATTTTCTACCTGCATTTAAAAACGCTATTGCAAAAGCAAAGGCTGAAATTGATGATATAGTGAATAGTCCAGAAGCAGCAACATTTCAAAACACAATTGAAGCACTTGATTTTTCTGGAGAACAATTAGATAGGATCTCAAGTATTTTCTTTAACTTAAATTCTGCCGAAACGAATGAAACCATTCAAAAAATAGCACAAGAAGTATCACCTCTACTTTCAGAATTTAGTAACGACATTACGTTGAATGAAGATTTGTTTAAACGTGTTAAAGCCGTTTATAATTCGAAAGATGAACTAAATCTAACAACCGAACAACAAACATTATTAGATAAGAAATACAAAAGTTTTTCTCGCAATGGTGCTAATTTAATTCAAGATAAAAAAGAAAAACTAAGAGAAATTGATAAAATTTTGAGTCAACTAAAACTAAAATTTGGCGAGAATGTTTTAGCTGAAACTAATAAGTTTGAAATGCTCATTACAAAGGAATCTGATTTATCTGGGCTACCTGATGGCGCCAAAGAAGCTGCATTGCAACTTGCAGAATCCAAAAAGAAAGAAGGCTGGTTATTTACTTTAGACTACCCAAGTTATATTCCTTTTGTAACCTATGCTGATAATCGTGAATTACGAAAAAATATTACCCTTGCAGCCGGAAGCAAATCATTTAAAGGAGACGATTTAGACAACCAAAATATTGTACTTGAAATAGTAAAACTTAGACACGAACGAGCAACCCTTTTAGGCTACAAAACCCATGCTCATTTTGTTTTAGAAGAGCGTATGGCAGAGACCCCAAAAAATGTTCTCAATTTTTCAAACGAATTATTACTTAAAGCAAAACCTGCCGCAGAGCGTGAATTTAAAAACTTAGGAAACTTCGCTAAAACACTAGATAATATTGAAAGATTAGAAAAATGGGATGGCTCTTATTATTCAGAAAAATTAAAACAGAAATTATTTAGTTTAGACGATGAGCTTCTAAAGCCTTATTTCAAGCTTGAAAATGTTATTAACGGCGCTTTTACAATAGCCAATAAGTTATTCGATTTAAACTTTCAAGAAATTGATACTATTGATAAATATCATGAGGATGTCTTAACATATAAAGTTACGAATCCAAAAGGCGAATTGATTTCTATTTTTTATGCCGATTTCTTTCCGAGGTCTGGAAAACGTAATGGCGCATGGATGACCTCTTTTAAACCACAATACATCAAGAATGGAGAGAATAGCAGACCTCATGTTTCCATTGTATGTAATTTCACAAAACCTACAAAAACAAAACCTTCTTTATTAACGTTTAATGAGGTAACCACACTCTTTCATGAATTTGGGCATGCACTGCACGGCATGTTAGCAAATACGACCTACCCTAGTTTATCTGGGACAAGTGTCTATTGGGATTTTGTAGAATTACCAAGTCAAGTTATGGAAAATTGGTGCTACGAAAAAGAAGCTTTAGAGCTCTTTGCTAAACATTATGAAACTGGAGAAGTTATACCAATGGACTTGATTGATAAAATTAAGGCTTCTGCAACCTTTCATGAAGGCATGCAAACTTTAAGACAACTAAGTTTTGGTTTATTAGATATGAGCTGGCATGCTGGCGAGTCTCCAGAGGTAATAAAAAGTGTAAAAGCTTTTGAATCTGATGTTTTCAAAAACACCTCGCTTTACCCTGAAATCAAAGAAACTTGCATGAGTACAGCATTCTCACATATTTTCCAAGGCGGGTATTCCTCTGGATATTACAGCTACAAATGGGCCGAAGTTTTAGATGCCGATGCCTTTGAATATTTTAAAGAAAATGGTGTTTTCAACAAGACTATAGCCAATAAATTTAAAGAGTGTGTTTTAAGCCAAGGTGGTACCGATAATCCTATGACTCTTTATAAACGTTTTAGAGGGCAAAAACCAAGACCAGAGGCATTATTAAAACGTGCGGGTTTAATTGAAGTATAGAAAATTTACTTATTTTTGAAATTCAAAAAAAGAGCTAACCAATGCCCGAACATAAAATTAATCCTAATAAGTGGATCGATTTATATTCTGATTATCTTTTCAATTACACCATCACACGTGTAAGTGATAGAGAAATTGCTCAAGATTTAGTCCAAGATACTTTTTTAGCTGGATTAAAATCTATGAAAAATTTCAAGGGCGAGGCAAGCGAGCGTACTTGGTTAATTTCTATCCTAAAGCGCAAAATCATAGATTATTATCGCAAGATTAATTCCACTAAAGGAAAAGCAGAAGTTAGGATAAATTACAGTACCGACTCAGAATCTGAAGGGGATTGGCTTGAAGAACGCGTTGCAGATCCATTTGATAAAACAGCTGAAGACACATTACAAAATAGTGAATTAGGAGATGCAATTCATAATTGTTTAGGTAAACTTCCGCAAAAACAAGCAGACGTTTTTAAAATGAAAACAATTTTAGGTTACGAAACCGAAGTTATTTGTAATGAACTAAATATTACAGCGTCTAACCTTTGGGTAATTATTCATAGAGCAAGAACTGCAATGGCTGATTGCCTAAAAGAAAATTGGTTTTAGTTATGAGTAAGTTTAAAATTACTATTCCTTGTGATGAAGCAAATCATGTTTGTGATAAAACACAATATAATAATGCCACCTTGTGGGAAAAAATAAAACTTAACATACATTTAATCTACTGCAGAGCTTGTAGAAAATACACCGCTAATAACTCGAAGCTTACAAAAGCAATAAAAAAATCTGATGTTGAGTGTTTGGACAAAACATCTAAAGACTTAATGAAAAGAGATTTCGAAAAAGCTCTGAAAGAAGTTGCTAATTAAATATTAAAATTAGCATTAACCATAATATGGGTATTCCTTCGACCCAAAAAGAACTATAATATTTATTTTGTTCCACTTTACTGAATTGCACTAATAAGCCAGTTATTAAGGCTACAATAAACATTACAAGAATGTGATTTTCGGCGGTTGAATCTTTAAAAAACTCCAAGAAAAACAAGCTCATTAGAATCAACAAACCAAGAAGCTTTGTTTTTTTTAAACCAAGCTTTTGAGGAATTGTAGACAATTCATTAGAATCAAACTTCAAATCTCTAATTTCAAATGGCAACATCAGTGCAATAACCAATAAAAAGCGTTGAATCCCAAGTATTATAACATCCAAATTAATCTTATAGTCTAAAGTAATCAAAGGAAGAAACACTGTAACACTAACCCAGACTAAAGCAATGATATAAACTTTTAAGCCGCCAATCGTTCTTAAAGTTTGCGATTTTGAAAAAAACGGAATCGCATAAAAAAAAGTTAGTAACATTAATAATACAATGAAAGTAAGTGCTTTTAAAGTTAATTGTGCTGCATAAAAGCACATGAGAATGAAACAAACAAAAGATAATATTTGAATAAATTTTAACCAATTGGCTAATTGTCTATGATGAAACTTCGCAATTGCAAAATACTTAACAAAATTATAGCCAGTTATCGAAGCATAAAACACAAAATAAAGTACAGATTCTGTATAACTTAAATCGAATGAAAGTAAGGTAATCCATGCTAATGAAAATACCGATAAAGCCACGTGAATACTACTATTAATGTAAAAATTAAAAAGCTTCCTTAAAAAACGCATAAAACAAAAGTAGTTAAAGTGTTGATAACGTTTGCGAATAGTTAAAAACTTTCCATTTCGCTCAATAAAACACACTAAATATTGCGTATTTTTGCGAATTATATAAAAAATCGTTGCTAGATGAATACAAACGCCTTTGCATTGCGTCATATTGGTCCGAGAGAAGAAGACCAAAAACTTATGCTAAAAACCTTAGGTTTAGACTCTTTAGATCAGCTTATTTATGAAACCATACCAAACGATATCCGTTTAAAAAATGGATTGAACTTGGATGACCCAATGACCGAGCACGAGTATTTATTGCATATTCATGATTTATCGAAGAAGAACAAAGCGCGTAAAACGTATATCGGCTTGGGTTACCATCCAACTATTATGCCTGCTGTAATTCAAAGAAATATTCTAGAAAACCCAGGATGGTACACAGCTTATACACCTTATCAAGCTGAAATTGCACAAGGAAGGCTGGAGGCCTTATTGAATTTCCAAACTATGGTAATCGACCTAACAGGAATGGAGATTGCTAATGCTTCTCTGTTAGATGAAAGTACTGCTGCAGCAGAGGCTATGAGTTTACTTTTCGCAGTAAGAGAGCGTGATCAGAAAAAAGCAGGCATCAACAAGTTTTTTGTATCTGAAAATATTTTACCACAAACATTATCATTGCTTCAAACTCGAGCAACTCCAATAGGTATCGAGCTTGTTATTGGTAAAGAAGAAGCTTTTGCTTATTCTGAAGATTTCTTTGGAGCTATTCTACAATACCCTGGAAAAGACGGTCAAATTACAGACATAAAATCTTTCATTTCCAAAGCAAATAACTCAAGAATTAAAGTAGCCGTTGCGGCTGATATTTTAAGTTTGGTAAAATTAGAAGCACCAGGGAAATTTGGAGCCGATGTTGTGGTTGGAACCACACAACGTTTTGGTATCCCGATGGGTTATGGTGGTCCTCATGCTGCGTACTTCGCTACCAAGGAAGCTTACAAACGAGATCTACCAGGTCGCATTATTGGTGTAACCAAAGATGCCAATAGTAATAGAGCTCTCCGTATGGCCTTACAAACCAGAGAGCAACACATAAAAAGAGATAAAGCCACTTCAAATATCTGTACAGCTCAAGTATTATTAGCTGTTATGGCTAGCATGTATGGTGTTTATCATGGGCCTCAAGGTTTAAAATTCATTGCTAATAAAGTTCATAGTAAAACCGCTAAACTTGCGGTTGTTCTAGAGAGTTTGGGATATAATCAAGTTAACACGTCTTACTTTGATACGCTTCAAATAAAAACGAATGCTAAAGCAATAAAGAAAGTTGCTACTGAAAAAAAAGTTAATCTGCACTACCCTAACAAAGACACGGTAACCTTATCAGTAAACGAAACAACCTCTATTAGAGACATCAATTATTTAATTTCAATTTTTGCAGAAGCAGCTGAAAAAGAAACTACTATAATTTCTTTGGTTGAAGAAGCCAATTATATTTCAGAACCTTTACAAAGGCAATCAGATTTTTTAACCGACCCAGTATTCAACACTTATCATTCCGAAACCGAGTTGATGCGTTATATAAAATCTTTAGAGCGTAAAGATTTAGCCTTAAATCATTCTATGATTTCTTTAGGGTCTTGTACGATGAAGTTGAATGCCGCTTCAGAAATGCTGCCTCTAAGCTGGTTCAAATGGGGAAACATTCATCCTTTTGCCCCACTTAAACAAGCCAAGGGTTACTTAACAGTTCTTAAAGAATTGGAAGATCAATTAACTGAAATCACTGGGTTTGCAGCTACGTCTTTGCAACCCAATTCTGGTGCTCAAGGAGAATTTGCTGGTCTAATGGTTATAAAAGCTTACCATGAATCCCGTGGCGACCATCATAGAAATATATGTTTAATTCCGTCTTCTGCTCATGGCACTAATCCTGCAAGTGCGGTAATGGCGGGCATGAAAGTTGTTGTTACAAAATCTACCGAAGAAGGAAATATTGACGTTGAAGATTTAAGAGAAAAAGCCGAATTACATAAAGGCAATCTTTCTGCCTTAATGGTAACTTACCCATCAACTCATGGTGTTTATGAGTCTGCTATTAAAGAAGTAACTCAAATTATTCATGATAACGGTGGACAGGTTTATATGGATGGCGCTAATATGAATGCCCAAGTAGGATTAACCAATCCAGGAAATATTGGCGCGGATGTTTGCCACCTTAACTTACATAAAACCTTTGCTATTCCTCATGGAGGTGGTGGTCCCGGTGTAGGCCCTATTTGTGTTGCCAAACAACTCGTTCCTTTTTTACCTGGTAATCCCTTAGTGAAAACAGGAGGAGACAATGCCATAACCGCTATTTCTGGAGCACCATTTGGTTCTGCTTTAGCATGCTTAATTTCCTATGGCTATATAAAGATGCTTGGCGCAAAAGGCTTAACAGAATCCACGAAAATAGCTATTTTAAATGCGAACTATATCAAACATCGCTTACAAGGAAGTTTTGACACCCTGTATTCAGGTGAGCGTGGCAGAGCAGCGCACGAAATGATTGTTGATTGTCGTCCTTTTAAAGCACATGGCATTGAAGTTACCGATATAGCAAAACGCCTTATCGACTATGGGTTCCATGCGCCTACCGTCTCATTTCCCGTTGCCGGAACCATGATGATTGAACCCACCGAAAGCGAAAGTAAGGCTGAAATGGATCGTTTTTGTGATGCTATGATTTCAATTAAAAACGAAATTGATAATGTTTCTAAAGACAATGATAATAATGTTTTAAAGAATGCGCCACATACATTGAACATGATAACGGCAAATGAGTGGCAATTCACGTATACACGTGAAGAGGCTGCGTTTCCATTAGACTATGTAAGAAACAATAAGTTTTGGCCAAGCGTAAGGCGAGTTGATGATGCCTATGGAGACCGAAATTTAATTTGTTCATGTACACCTATTGAGGCTTATGCTGAAGCATAAATTGCTCTTTGAACATCGTAAATTAAAACCAACTCACTTTAACATTTAATTAAAAGCATTTATATTGGTTTTATATTAATTAATGGCAATTACAATCTATGAATATTAAGATAACAGGTACAGGTAGTTACATTCCTGCCATTGTTGAGAAAAATGAAAACTTTTACAATCACGAATTTCTAAACAGTGATGGTTCCAGTATAAACGCACCAAACGAAGTCATTGTAAAAAAGTTTAAAGCCATCACTGGAATAGATGAAAGGCGCTATACTAAGAACCATTTAAACACCTCGGATATAGCTTCTTTTGCGGCTGAAAAAGCCATTGAAAAAGCAAAAGTAGATCGTGAAGAGCTCGATTATATAATTGTCGCGCATAATTATGGAGATGTTAGACATGGTAGTAACCAAAGCGATACCGTACCGAGTATCGCCTCAAGAGTAAAACACCTTTTACGCATTAAAAACCCAAAATGTGTTGGTTACGATTTATTATTTGGATGCCCTGGTTGGGTTGAAGGTGTTATTCAAGCCAATGCTTTTATAAAAGCTGGTTTAGCAAAAAAATGTTTGGTTATAGGTGCGGAAACATTATCACGCGTAATAGACCCACATGATCGTGATTCTATGATATATAGCGATGGTGCTGGAGCCGTAATCATAGAAGCAACCAACGATGAGGGTGGTATTATAACTCATGACACTGCAACCTTTGCATTAGATGAGGCTCATTTTATTTATTTCGGTGAAACCAACAACCAAGAAATAACAGACAATTGTCGTTACATAAAAATGTATGGACGCAAAATTTACGAATTCGCGCTTACCAATGTGCCTTTAGCAATGAAATCTTGCCTAGACGAAAGTGGTGTTGATATTTCTGAAGTAAAAAAAATATTAATTCATCAAGCGAATGAGAAAATGGATGAGGCCATCGTAAAACGTTTTTATGAGTTGTACAACCTAGAAATGCCAGAAGGCATTATGCCAATGACAATTGGTAAATTAGGAAACTCTAGCGTAGCAACGGTACCAACATTATACGACATGATTTTGAATGATTCTTTAGAGAATCAAGAAATAAAAAAAGGAGATGTTATCATTTTCGCTAGCGTTGGTGCTGGAATGAACATTAATGCTATTGTATACAAACAATAACCATGTACGAGCAAAGCTACCCCAATAAACGCTTTAAGCATACCATTAAATTTTTAGAAAAACACGTCACAAAAGACCATTCCATTTTAGATTTAGGAGTTGAAAATCCGTTTACGACAATAATGCAAGATCATGGTTATAGGGTCGAAAATACTGCTGGTGAAGATTTGGATTTAGATACTTCTAAAATAGAAAGGTCAACTGCTGATGCAGTAACAGCCTTTGAAATCTTTGAACACTTACTGTCACCATTTACTGTTTTAAAATCCATAAGAACAAATAAACTTGTGGCAAGTGTGCCTCTTAAGCTCTGGTTTTCTTCGGCCTATAGAAGTAAAACCGATATGCTAGATAGGCATTATCATGAGTTCGAAGATTGGCAATTCGATTGGCTATTGCAGAAGTCTGGTTGGAAAATTATTGATCGGAAGAAATGGACCAACCCAACAAAAAAGTTTGGTGTTCGCCCCATTTTAAGATGGTTTACACCAAGATATTATATTGTTTACGCCGAAAGGGTTTAACTTTACGTTTTAAATCTAATATCTATTGGACTTTTATATTATCATTCCTGCTCATAACGAAGAAAGTTCCATAGGACGAACTTTAGATTCATTAGTAAATCAAACGCTATTACCAAAAAAGTTAGTTGTAGTTAATGATAATTCAACCGATAATACTCAAGATATTGTTGAAGCTTTTTCGTCAAGACATTCTTGGATTTCCTTACTAAATGTAACCTCTTCAAATCAACATTTACCAGGATCAAAAATTATAAATGCTTTCTACAAAGGTTATAATGAACTGGATAATTACTACGATATAATTTGTAAATATGACGCCGATTTAATCTTTCCTAAAAATTATTTGGAACATATATCTATTCATTTCAATAAGAACCAAAAACTAGGTATGGTCGCCGGTTTTTGTTTAATTGAAAAAAACGGAAATTGGATTTTAGAAAACCTTACAAGAAAAGACCACATTCGCGGGGCTTTGAAAGCATATAGAAAACAATGCTTTTATGATATTGGTAAACTGAAACCATCTATGGGATGGGACACCGTTGATGAATTACTGGCAAAGTATCATGGTTGGGAACTTTTAACCGATGAAAAGCTCCATGTTAAACATTTAAAACCCACTGGTCAGAGCTACAACAAAGCTTCTAAATACTTACAAGGAGAAGCAATGTACAAAATGCGTTATGGTTTCGTAATAACCCTTCTTTCAGCATTGAAACTAGCTTTTAAAAAAGGTAGGTTTATTCTTTTTAAAGATTATATGGCTGGATATTTTAAGGCCAAAAAAGAAAAAATGGAATTTCTTGTAACTGATGCCGAAGGTCTATATATACGGAATTTAAGATGGAAAGGTATATTAAACAAAAAGGGTTCTAAATAAAATTTAGAACCCTTTTTAAAAATTTTAATAGCAATTTACTCAATAACTAATCGCTTTATAGAACTTTCACCTGTTACTTTATCAGTTACTCTAATAAAGTAAAGGCCTTGTTCATAATTCTCTACATTTAGCTTTGCTCTTTTAATTCTAGTACTATAATCTTTGCTGCTCAATTGAAGGCTTCTCAAATTAAATATTCTTATATTAACCTCGCTCCCATTAAATCCAGAATAGTCAACATTAACAGAGCTCTTTGCTGGATTTGGAAATACCGAAACTTTTGAGCTACTAGGAGCTGTTCTATTAACTGTTATTGGATTTGAAAGGCTAAAACAGCCTTCTAAACCAGAGACTAAATGATCTCCTTCCTCAGGTGGGACAGTTCCTATTAATCCGTCCTCATAACTTAAGTGCCATATTTTACATACGCCTACCCCAGCAGCATTAAAATCAACATCGGCATAGTTTGCTGGTAAACCAAGAATTATTGTTCCATCTTCATTTGTTACAACCCATGCAGAATTTGTTCCGATGTTACCTTCTAATGTAATGGCATCAGCTGGAATTTTATCCTCGGTATCATCAACCGTAAAGTTAAAAGTATTATCTGTCCCTCCAGTTAGTGTACCTCCATTAACACCATTTCTTGTAACTGTAATTGGATTAGACAAATCATAACAACCCATTAAATCTCCTGCATTTGTAACACCTTCTAAGCTTACATTTTCAGCATAGCTTAAATGCCATATTAAACAAACACCATCACCAGCTCCTTCCAAATCAAAGCTATTATCATTAGATACATCTAATATATTGGCATCTGCATCAGTAATTACCCAAAGCATATTTACACCTTGCCCTCCACTTTCACCTGTTAAGGTTATCTCAAATAGGTCTGAATTTCCATCACCAGCACATATCTCTATTGCAGTAGAACCATCTGCTAAAGCTATATCGCCGCCTTCAGGTTGTTGTATTCTAGTTACAGTAATAGGATTAGATAAATCATAGCATCCCATTAAATCTCCAGCATTTGTAACGCCATCTAAACTTACATTTTCAGCATAGCTTAGATGCCAAATTAAGCAAACACCTTCTGGAGCTCCTTCTAAGTCAAAAGTATTAGTATCAGATGTATCTAATATATTTGCATCTGCATCGGTAATTACCCAAAGCATTTGCACATCTTGTCCTCCGCTAGCTCCTGTTAGGGTAACATCAAAGGCGTCTGAAATACCATCACCAGCGCATATCTCTATTGCAGTAGATCCATCAGATAAAGCTATGTCGCCTCCTTCTGGCTGTTGAATTCTGTTAACAGTAATTGGGTTTGATAAGTCGTAACAGCCCATTAACTGACCTGCATTTGTTACGCCTTCTAGACTTACGTTTTCAGCGTAGCTTAAATTCCAAATTAAACAAATACCTTCACCAGCACCTTCTAAATCAAAGCTATTATCATTAGAAACAGCAAGTATATTGGCATCTGCATCGGTAATAACCCATAGCATCTGTACGCCTTGTCCGCCACTTGCTCCGGTTAAAGTAACTTCAAACAAATCTGAAACACCGTCACCAGCACAAATTTCTATCTCCGTAGAGCCATCCGCTAAGGCAATATCGCCGCCTTCCGGTTGTTGTATTCTATTAACGCTAATTGGATTTGATAATTCGAAACAACCCATTAAGTCATTGGCATTTGTAACGCCATCAAAACTTACATTATCTTCATACCCAAGATGCCAAACTAAGCAAACACCTTCTGGAGCTTCATCAAAATTAACATCATAAGGCGTTGGAGGAAGTCCTAAAATATTACCATCGGAATCTGTAACTACCCACGCTTCATTAGTACTACTATTTCCAGAAAGTGTAATAGCGCCCTCTGGTATGTAATCGGGTTCACCATCGTTTACACAAAATTCAAAAGGTCCTCCTTCTAATACTCCTGGGGTAGGTTGCAGAAATCTTTCAACCATAATAGGTTCAGATAAATCAAACCTTCCAACAATATCATTCACGTTTTTGGTGAACTTACCTTGACCTGATGGGTCTACTAAGGGTTTAATTCCATTATAAGAAAGGTGGTAAATGTAACAAATACCAACACCTGCTCCATCAAAATTCACATCTGAAGGATTATCGGGTAAACCGAGAATATCGCCATCTTCGTTAGTAACAATCCATTGCTTTACTCGACCAGATGCATTTTCGAGAACTACTTGTACATAATCTGCTTCTCCATCCCCTACACAAACGCTAGTGTATTTTTCACCATCCATAAACGTAATTTCGCCACCATAAACTGTAGCATTTTCATTTGCATTAGGATTTTGTGCTAAAAGAGCATTTGAAGTTCCCATGAATAAAGCTATTATAAACGTAGCTTTTAAAATCTGTACTATTCGATTTGGGGAATCAATAAGTACTTTTCTTTTCATAACTATTTGATTTTAAAATTTTTGGAAAGATAAGATACATAAAAGACCTTATTTGTTAGCTATCTAACATTTTAAGCGCAAATATTTTCGTTGATTAGTAAAAACTCCATGATTTGTAGCTATTTGAAGTTTCAAGCTGACGTTCTAAAGCATCTTCTAAACTTGGAAAAAAGTCAATTCCTGTGGTCTTTTCTAAACTATCTACAGAAACAACAAACTCGTACAATGGTTTTCTAGAGTCTCTATTTGGTAGGAGAAAACCTATCATTTTAGGATTGTCTGAATTGTAGTCTAAGAGTACTTTATAAAATTGGTTTGGTACGGCAACATATTCATCTCCTATGGTTTCCATTTCTCCATTTAAAACACCTCCTGTTACAACAAATACACCGTCATATTTTCTGGCCCAATATCTTACCTTTTGTTCTAACCGATTCCACACACCAGCGTTAAAATCATGGTCTTGTGGGCTAATGTTACTCGTTAAAAAAGTTTCGTCATGAGCTTCTTGACTGTATCTTCTATCTCCTGCTGGACATAAGTGCCCACGATCAAATCCAGAATTTTTATAGTTCCGCCAATGAGACGCACCAGTCTTTACGGCAAGATCAATCTCAAAAAAAGGACGCTTATACTTTGATTTTGAAAGATGAGATTTTTTTAATTCGTAAGCTACCCATTCAGCCTGCTCATATTTCTCTTTATAGGATAGGGAATAACCTTCGTGATGAATAACCTGTCCTGTAGTACTTGAAGGTAGAAAGTAAGACTTTGTGTCATTTTTTTCAATTTCGCCTGTCTCAATTGCAATATTTACCTCTTCCTCTTTTAAAAAATGTTCATATCCATAAACACCAATTATAATAAATATGGAAACTATAATATAGGTTGTTTTCCTCTTCAAACTAATCTAAAACAAAGTCTAAAGGTTCACCAACACAACCATTAGGAAAACTAATTCCCAAAAGAGCGGAAATGGTAGGCGCTATATCTGTAATTTCAGTTTTTCTTATTGTTTGCCCACGCTTAATCCCTTTTCCAAAAAATAATAGCGGCACATGAGTATCGTAACTCAACCATGAATGATGGTCTGTACCTGTTCGATTCCAAGGTGTATCCTTAAATACTGAAGGATTGAATACAAACAAAATATCCCCTGAACGTTTTTGATGATGTCCATTATCCAATAAGGTTTCTAAATAACCGTTTCCTGAAGTATTAACGAATTGGTTTATTTGTGAAGTCACATATACTTTATCTATTAACTTGTACTGAAGTAATTGAAGAGAGATCTCTTCTTTTAATTGTTTTAGGTTTATCTTATAATCATTAATCTTCTTATGATCCAGAAATATCTGATTATTTATTCTACTTAAAATCAAATTTAAAACACCATATTTTTCAAATAGAAATTGATTTAATGCAACTCTCATAGCTGAAGCATCAAAAAACCCTGCTGGTATCTTTTTAGATTTTAAATAACCTGGAGCATAAGGTGCTCCATGGTCAGAAGTTAAAAAAACAGTGTATTGTCCTTCTCCAACCTTTTCATCTAAAGCTTCTAATAATCTTTTTATATCTAAATCCAACCGCAAATAGGTGTCTTGTGTTTCAATAGCATTAACTCCAAAATTATGACCAACTTTATCAGTGCTTGAATAACTTATGGTAAGTACATCCGTAAAACGATCTTGTCCTAGTTGTTCTCCTTCAATCGCTTCTAAAGCGAAATCTGTTAATAAACTATTTCCATAGGGCGATTCGGCAATAATTTTGAAATTTTCATTTTGATCTTTCAACACTTCTAAATCATAAGGGAAAATTGGTGAATCTTTTCCTTTAAACCCCCCTTCAAACTTGTTTAAATCTGAGCCACTCTCAGTATAAGAGTCTATATTATATAATGTATTCCATGGCTTAAAATAAGATTCAGCAATATTCGATTCGTTAAAATTCTTAACCCATTGAGGCAAATCATTAATGTAAAAAGAGCTTGAAATCCAGTTACCACTTCCATCATGTTCATAATCCCACCAAAAAGCTGCATTTGCTGTATGACCTGCTGGTAAAATGGCGCCTCTATGTTTTAACGAAATACCAATTGTTTTGCCTTTCATTTGTGTGAATAACCTATTCTCGTCTGCAAAGGTTGTTGTTAAAAGTCTGTGAGGCGATTTCATACCATCTTTACTATCGGTTCCTATTGGCAAAACAGATTTATCTTCAACACAATTAACATTATGACTTAATGTTTTATCAAACCAATCGTTTCCAATTACCCCATGATATTTGGGTGTTGTTCCCGTGAAAATGGAGGCATGACCTGGTCCGGTTTTGGTTGTGATATAATTGAAATGATTGTTTTTACAATTAAAGCCTTCATGCACTAATCGTTTAAATCCACCTTCACTAAATTTAGAATAATATCGTGTTAAATAATCATAACGCATTTGATCAATCACAATCCCGACAACCAATTTTGGGACATCACTATAAGCAGAATCTATGTTTGCCTTATTTGAAGCATCTTGAGCCTTTGTAGACAAACAGGATATACCTACCAATAAAACAATAATAATTTTCTTAAGCATAATTTAGATAAATTTAGTAACCAAAAATACATAATTTAAAACATCATAATTTTATTTTTAAGATAATAAAGACTAAGTTTTTTTTACTTTAGCGCTAACAAATTTTTATATGAGTTACATTCATAATATTGGCGCCTATTTTTTAATGATTGCCGAAATGTTTCGTAAACCAACAAAATGGTCGGTGATGAAAACATTAATCTTAAAAGATATTGACGATTTAATTATTGGCTCTTTAGGTATTATTGCTTTTATTTCATTTTTTGTTGGCGGCGTTATTACCATACAAACGGCACTTAACATTGACAATCCACTCATACCAAAATACCTTGTTGGATTTGCGACAAGGCAATCTGTTATTTTAGAATTTGCACCTACTTTCACATCTATTATTATGGCCGGAAAAGTAGGGTCTTTTATAACCTCTAGCATAGGGACAATGCGCGTTACCGAGCAAATTGACGCTCTTGAAGTTATGGGAATTAATTCACTTAATTACCTCGTATTTCCTAAAACAATCGCACTGCTATTATACCCTTTTGCGATTGCCATTGGTATGTTTTTAGGAATTCTTGGTGGGATGGCCGCATGCGTATTTGGAGGCTATTCTACTCTAGCCGATTATATAATTGGCATACAAACAGACTTCGACACTTTTCATATTTTTTATGCTTTTATAAAGACTTTTGTTTTTGCTTTTATTTTAGCAACAATACCATCTTTTCATGGTTATTATATGAAAGGTGGAGCATTAGAAGTTGGTAAGGCTAGTACAACAGCATTCGTTTGGACTAGTGTTGCCATAATACTTCTTAACTATATATTAACAGATATGATGTTAGGCTAATGATAGAGGTTAAAGGATTACATAAATCGTTTGGAGACGCCCATATTTTAAAGGGCATTAGCACCTCTTTCTCTAAAGGTAAAACGAACCTCATTATTGGACAAAGTGGTTCCGGTAAAACAGTTTTTATCAAATGCCTTTTAGGGTTATTTGATTATGAAGAAGGTTCTATATCATACGATGGTAAAATATTTTCACAGTTAACTGAAGATGAAAAACGAAATTTACGAGCGGAAATTGGTATGGTTTTTCAAGGAAGCGCTTTGTTCGATTCCATGACCATTGCAGAAAACGTCATGTTTCCTCTCCAAATGTTTACTAAAATGAGTAAAGTTGAAATGGAAGAACGTGCAGATTTTGTCCTTAAACGCGTTAATCTTCCTGATGCCCATAAAAAGATGCCAAGTGAGGCCTCTGGAGGTATGCAGAAGCGTGTGGCCATTGCACGAGCTATTGTTAATAATCCTAAATATTTATTTTGTGATGAACCAAACTCCGGTTTAGATCCAAATACTGCCATAGTCATAGATAACCTCATCCAGGAAATTACAGATGAATATCAAATAACAACTGTTATTAACTCTCACGATATGAATTCCGTAATGGAAATAGGGGAGAAAATTGTATTCTTAAAAGATGGTTTAAAGGCTTGGGAAGGCTCAAAAGAAACAATTTTTAAAACCGATAACAAAATTGTTACCGATTTTGTTTATTCTTCCAACCTATTCAAGAAAGTAAGAAGAATGTACATTGAAGAAAATAGTTAATTAACCCGCTTTATAACGAGGGTATCCAATTCTAACTTTTGCTTAAACCACTTCTCCAACCTATCTCTTTCATCTTTTCTAGTAGCATCCTTAGTAAGCGAATCAATCCATTTTACTTCAAAAACCGAAATAGTATCCATTTTTGAGAAATTGGAACTGATTACGTTTGAAAAACTAATTCTTTCTATATTCTGATAATTAATCTTTACCTCTTTAGATAACTCCTCAAACTCTATATAATTCTTTTCTAACTTGGACAATTGCGAAACTTTACTTTCAAGAAAAGCTATTTTTTGAGTTTGTGTTAACAAATCCAAAGAATCTCTTGTTCGCAACTCCTCCATATATTTAAAGTTATCTAGATTCTTTGATCGGTTTTGGTTTACAATCAACTTTACATCTGCTAACGCAGAATAGTCTGCCATTCTGCTTTGCAATAAAACAATAGTTTCATCCGATATTTCATCTAAACCAAAAGTACTTAGCTCGATAACAGATTCGCTATCATCAAAATACTTATAAACTGCATTATTTTTTAAATAATCGTAATGTGGCAATGTTTTTAATTCCTCTTTTACAAAATTGGCCGCATCACGTTTAAAATTGCTCTCCTTTAAAACATTTAAAAAGGTCCAAACGGCAGGTACCATCACAATAATTGCTAGTAAAGTCGCCATTCTTGATATAAAAAGACGCTTTTTTGAATTCGCATACTTAAGCATCGGAAATCTTAAAAGCTTTAAAACTAGAAAAGTTGCCAGCGCAATAAATATGGTATTAATGGTAAATAAATACATGGCGCCTCCAAAGTATATCCAATTTCCTTTTGCTAATCCATAACCAGCAGTACAGAGGGGAGGCATTAAAGCTGTAGCAATAGCAACACCAAAAATTACGGAAGCTATGGTCCCCTTTTTTGTTCTCGCTATAATAAGTGCTAGACCACCAAAAAATGCAATTAATACATCCCGAATATCTGGTTTTACTCGACCTAAAAGTTCTGATGTGTCTTCACTTAATGGGAACAGCCAAAAAAACAAAAAAGCAGTTAATAAACTAAGCACTATCATAGTGGCTAAGTTTATTAAAGAACGTTTGAGTGTATCTATATCATTAATTGCTATTGAAAGTCCAACCCCTAAAATAGGCCCCATAAGAGGAGAAATCAACATGGCACCAATCACAACCGCCGTAGAATTTGCATTTAGGCCTACAGATGCAACAAAAATTGAACAAATTAAAATCCAAGCCGTAGCACCCTTGAAAGGTATATCGCCCTTTATGGCTTGAATGGTGGCATCTCTATCGGTATCCTCACGAAAATCCAATAAATCACTAAAGAATTTTTTAATGCTTTGCATTAACCCTTGAGCATCTTTTTTAACAGCTTGTTTTGAAGCTTCTACTGCTTGCTCTTTTTTGGATTCTTCTTCAGAAAAATTGAATTTACTTTCTTGAGTCATTGTTAACCGTATTGCTCTCCAAATTTGTCTTTAACACTTTGGAGCGTTTTCTTTATATCTTGTTCTTTTGATTTAGGAAAGATAAGTAAAACTTCATCTTTATCCACAATAATATAATCACTCAAACCATCGATTACTACAATTTTATCATCATTTGTTCGAATCATGTTGCCAGAGGCATCAGCAACTAGTGTTCTAGAATTAACAACTGCATTTTTAGATTCGTCCTTGTCTAATTTATCATATAAACTGCCCCATGTTCCCAAATCATTCCAATCAAATTCTGCTGCAACCACATACACATTAGTGGACTTTTCCATAATGGCATAATCCACAGAAATATTCTCCGCCTTAGGGTAATTATCTTTTATAAAATCATTTTCGAAATTAGTATTATAAGTAGAAATACCTTTTTCAAATAGTTCATATAACCTTGGCTGACTACTCTTAAAAGCATTAACTACAGTTGTTGCACTCCACATAAAAATTCCAGCATTCCATAAAAAATTTCCTTGATTAATAAACTCCTTTGCCATCTCATAATCGGGTTTTTCCCTAAACTGTTTAACAGATTTTATACCCTTTGTGGAAAATTTATCGTATTCAATATAGCCATACCCCGTATTTGGAAATGTTGGCTGAATACCTAACGTCATAAGCGCATTATTTTCTGAACAAAAATCGAATGCCTGTTGTACATTTTTTGAAAATGTTTTTTCATCTTCAATCCAATGATCGCTTGGAGCTACAATCATCACGGCATCAGGGTTTTCTTTTTGAATTTTTAACGATGCATATAAAATACAAGGTGCCGTATTTCGCATTGCAGGTTCTAAAACTACTTGCCTTTGTTTAACCTGTGGTAGTTGCTGTAAAACTAAATCATTGTATCGTTCATTGGTTAAAATAAAAATATTCTCAACAGGAATTAGATCAGTAAGCCTAGTAAATGTTTTTTGAATTAGGGTATCGCCAGTTCCCAACATATCATGAAATTGCTTTGGGAAATCCTCCGTACTCACTGGCCAAAATCTTGATCCAACACCACCTGCCATTAAAATGGCGTAATAATTTTTATTCATTTGCATTATTTATAAGTTCTACTTCTGCATTAGGATTAAATAAATATAATCGTCCTGTTTTAACTTCAACACATTCAAAACGCTTAACGCGCTTCTTTCCCATTTTAAAAACTTTGCCATTATATAAACGAAATGTTTGTCCCAACGGTACTTCAAAAATAAAGGTTTTATCGTTAGGTTCGTCATAATCCTTTAAAGCCAATGCCAATTGAACATCTGTATCGCTAGAAGCCTTAGGGTTTATAAAGTGTTTAGCTAATAATGGTAATAAATGGTTTGGAAATATTTCTGGGTTTAAAAAAGGTAGCATTAAATGCTGAAAGGTGCGCTTCCATTCCATTCCATGTGGCTTTATAAGCCTACCATAATTCTTATAGGCCTCAAAATGGGCTATCTCATGAATTAGGGTAATTAAAAACCTATATGGGTTTAAATTTGAATTAACCGTTATTTGATGTTTGCCATTTGATAAAGGCTTATAATCTCCATGACGTGTTTTACGTTCCTTTTTTATCTTCAGAATAAGACCATCATACTTTAATAGGTTTTCAATTAAAGGGCTGGCAGATTTTGGTATAAAATCCAAAAGAGGCTTTTGCATAGAAGCAAAAATACTATAATTGTTATTGTCTGAAAATTGATTTATTTAAAATTAGGTTATATTAGTTACCACTTTAAATGTCATCGAAGCATTCCATATAAAGTGTCGTAGTTAATGAAATTAATCCTTTACATATTTATGTGCCTAATGTTGTTACAAAGCTGTAAAGAAAAACCTAGTTATAAATCTTTTTCAGAATTTACCCAACCAACCAAAAGCGACTTATGGTTAAACTACAATGAAGGATTATGTGAATTTAAAATTTGGTCTCCTACAGCCACTAATGTCAGATTACATCTTTATAAAAATGGTGATGGTAACAACCACATAAATACTTACGACCTAAATTCAACAAGCGATGGTATTTGGACCATTAAAATCAACTCAAATTTAAAAGGACTTTATTACACTTACCAAACCAAAATAAATTACGAATGGCAAGAAGAAACACCCGGCATTTATGCTAGGGCCGTTGGAGTAAATGGAAAAAGAGCTATGGTATTGGATTTAGAATCGACTAATCCTATGGATTGGAAAAATGATACCGGCCCTGATTTAAAATCTCCAAATGAAGCCATTATTTATGAAATGCATATTCGAGATTTTAGTATTCACGAAACGTCTGGAATTCGCAATAAAGGAAAGTTTCTCGGTGTTGTTGAAAAAGGCACCAAAACTTCTGATGGTCTAAAAACTGGTTTGGATCATTTAAAAGAATTAGGAATTACACATGTTCATTTACTTCCTAGTTTTGATTACTTTACAGTAGATGAATCTAATCTCGACCGAGAACAATATAATTGGGGTTATGATCCTTTAAACTACAATGTGCCTGAAGGTTCTTATTCTACAAATCCTTATGACGCTGCGTTAAGAATTAAGGAGTTTAAGCAAATGGTAAAATCACTTCATGATAATGGTATTGGGGTTATTATGGACGTAGTTTACAACCATACAGGCAAAACACAGAACTCTAATTTTAATTTAGAAGTTCCGGATTACTACTATAGGCAGTGGGATGATGGTTCATACTCTGATGCTTCGGCATGTGGCAATGAGGTAGCGTCTGAGCGTGCAATGGTAAGAAAATTTATTGTTGAATCTGTTTCTTATTGGGCTAAGGAATATCATATGGACGGCTTTCGTTTCGATTTGATGGGTATTCATGACATTGAAACTATGAATGCTATTTCGGAATCACTTTATAAGATAAACCCTAATATTCTATTATATGGGGAAGGATGGCTAGCCTCCAATTCACCCTTACCCAAAAAACAGCGAGCAACAAAAGCTAATGTTTCTAAAATTTCAAAGATTGCTGCTTTTTCTGATGAATTAAGAGATGGCCTAAAAGGTTCTGTTTTTGAAAAAGAAAGTCAAGGGTTTGTTAGTGGTGCAAAAAATGAAGAAACCTCGATTCAATTTGGTATTGTTGGAGCTATTAAACATCCTCAAATTGCTTTTACAAAGGTGAATTACTCAAATAAAGCTTGGGCAAAAGAACCTTGGCAATCTGTTTCTTATGTATCATGCCACGACAACCATACCGCCTTCGATAAACTTAAACTTTCTAATCCTAATACTAGTAAAAAAGACATTATAGCCATGCAAAAACTCGCTAATGCTATAGTTTTAACATCACAAGGCATTTCTTTTTTACATTCGGGAAGCGATTTCTTAAGAACAAAAAATGGCATAGAGAATTCTTATAAAAGTCCCGATTCAATAAATCAAATTGATTGGAATAGAAAATCCGAATATTTGGATGTTTTTAATTATTATAAAAATCTAATAACTCTTAGAAAGTTGCATCCTGCTTTTAGAATGACAAATGCTGAAGACGTAATTAATAATCTTCATTTTGAAAAAATCGCAAATGGAATTATTAGCTACACCCTTAATAATAATGCAAACGAAGATACTTGGAAGCGTATTTTAGTTGTTTATAATGCTAATCCAGACCCAATTTTATATCAACTAGAAGATTCTTGGAATCTAGTCCTTGAAGGAGATGCTTTTGATTTTCAAGGTGAAAAAGTTATAAATGACACTATAAAAGTGCCTCCTATTTCAACTTTGATTGCCTTTCAAAAGTAATTTTAATCGAGCATAGCTAAGAGTTTATCCATGCTACTAAATGTTTTCGTAGCAATAGGGTTTAGCTCATTTTTGTAATCATGTTCGGTATAACCAAAAACATCAAATCCGCCAGCTAAAGCACCTTTAACCCCTGAAACACTATCCTCAATGACTAAACATTCATGAGGTTTAAAACCCATGGTTTCTGCTGCCCACAAATATACTTCGGGTTCTGGTTTCCATTTTTGTATGGCATAACAACTAAATATATTACCTTCAAAATGAGGCAATAAACCCGTTACGTCCAGGTTTAATCTTATTTTATTTTCTGGACCACTAGAAGCCACGCAAAATGGAATTTGTAATTTGTTCAGCACATCTGTTATACCCTTTATGGGTTGAATATTTTTCCTAAAAGCCTCAAATGTATTAATGCGGTAATCTGGCTCAAAATTCATGGGTAAAGGTTTCCCAATCTTATCTTCAATTAATTGCATGCAAGAATTTAATGACTTCCCTTTTAAACCAATAAGCGATTCTTCAAAATTCATATTAGCTCCTAAATCGTTAGCCATATCGACCAAAACGCCAATAGCAATAGATTCACTATCTATTAAAACACCATCACAATCGAAAATGATGCATTTATATTTACTCATAAATTAAGGCGTAGAATTTGAAACTTGAAGCAACTTGCCGTTATAGTATTTGTTTCCGTTAAGACCGAAATTAAAAATATACTCTGCCATTTCCAGTGCTGTCGTAGGTGCTTTATATCCTGGAAAAGCTTCTTCTAACATTTCGGTTTGTACGGCACCTAAAGCTAAAACATTAAACGAAATCCCTGACTCTTTATATTCCTCAGCTAAAAGTTCGGTTAAAGTTATAACGGCAGCTTTACTAGAACTATATGCTGCCAACCCAGGAAATTTCATGCTTCCTTGCACACCTCCCATGGAACTTATTGTTACCACGTGGCTCTCATTTTTCATATAGGGCAATACTATTCTTGTAAGTTCTGAAACGCCATACACATTGGTTTTATATACTGTTTCAAAATCACCAATTGTAGTTTCAGAAAATGGCTTATTTAAAAGCGTCCCTGCGTTATTAATTAAAATATCAACCTTCCCCCATTTCTCATTAACAAAATCTTTAATCTTTTTATAAGCATTGTTATCATTTAAATCAAAAGAAAAACAAGTAACGTTCCCTAATTTTAAACTTTGGATCGGTTTTTCATTCCGCGAAAGTGCTAAGACATTATGTCCTGCTTTTGAAAATAGTTGCACCAATTCAAAACCAATTCCTCTGCTAGTACCTGTAATAATGATATTTTTAGTCATGATTCATTTTAATTTCTTGAGAAGCAGAATTCACCATTCCTTCAATCGGAGGAATCATTTTAGTGATAAAGTTAGTCATGTGCTTAAAATCCATTTTATCCGCTTCATCATCAACATGATGATAATAATCAAAGTTTGTAAAATCAAAAGTAGAAATGGCATGTGCTGGAACCTTAAATGCCTCGTAGAATGGATAATTATCTGATCGCATAAATAAATTAAACTCCTTCGCTTTAGGGAAAAAACCTATAATTTCAGAATGAGCATAAGTGTTTAGTTTTTCTGTAATATTAGATTTCTCATAACCAGAGATATAAGCCATAATCTCATTTTCATTTCTTGGTACGCCAATCATTTCGAAATTAATCATTGTATATAAATTAATCCCTTCTTTTTTTAGCCGCTTTGCAAGGTGTCCAGAACCTTTAAGTCCCATTTCTTCTGCAGAAAAAAGTGTAAATAGTATACTTCTTTTATTAGATTTAGTCTTTGAGAAATACTTTGCCCACTCTAAAACAGCAACGGTTCCAGAGGCATCATCATTAGCGCCATTAGCAATGATATCTCCATTTACTTCTTTCGCTGTACCAATATGATCGTAGTGTGCTCCAAGAATTACAAACTCATTTTTAAGGATTGAGTCATTCCCTTCTATATAACCAACAACATTATAACCAACTATATCCTTTAAATTGAAACTGTCTCTATAAGTTTCGAAATATGGCTTAACATTATTTTCTTGAAATACCTTCTCAATGAAGATTGCTGCTTTTTCTATACCAAGCGTTCCAGTATTCCTTCCTTCAAGCTCATCTGATGCTAAGTACTCTAGACTCGTCCTTACCTGTGATTCTTTAATACTTAAATCGTTAATAGATGAATCTTTTTGATCTTGGAAAGTACCATTTTTGCTTTTACAGCTAACAATGCATAAAGCACTTAAAATAAATAAGAATTTTTTCATTTTTTATTAAAAGAAGCTAAAGATATGAAATTAGTCAATGATACTTCTTAGAACTACTCGATTCTCACTATTGATTATGATGTTAATTTTTTATAACTTGTGTAAATCACAGAAAATTAAACTGTTATGCCAATATATATGGATAGGCACGATTTGCCTGGAGTAACTTTAAAAGATGCTGCCGAAGCGCATTTAAAGGATTTAATTCATCAAGATAAATATAGCTGCAAAGCCCTTACATATTGGGTTGACGAAGAAAGAGAAAATGCTTTTTGTTTAATCGAGGCACCTAATAAAGATGCTGTAACAGAACTTCATCTGCATACACATGGGTTAATTTCACACGAAATAATTGAAGTAGACAGCAATTTAGTTAAATCGTTTTTGGGCAGATTACACGATCCTGAATCAGAAAATGACATTATTGATTCTGCCTTCAGAGCAATAATGGTTATTGAATCAAGCAATTATATTCATAGAATGAATAATAATCAGTTTGATCTTTTTTATCAACGTTATCATAAAAGTGTTGGAAAATGTATTAGTAAATGTAATGGAAAGGTGGTTCTTCTTAAGAGCAACAGCTATCTCGTTTCCTTTAAAACTATGGACGATGCTATTCTTTGCGCACAAAACATTAAACATAACACTAAATATATAACCCCTAATTTTGACAGTTCTTACAAGGAAATAAATATTGGAATTAGCACGGGAGAGCCTGTTACAGATAAAAAAGAATTGTTCCAAGATGCTATAGCCCTATCAACTTATTTATGTGAAATTGTTCAAGGAGATATTGTTATATCATCTGAAGCCGAGGAACAATATCGAAAAGAACACGAACATGCTTTAATAGATAAATCGTTGATACGATCTTTAATCCCAAGAGAGGAATTATTCTTAATCAATTTGATGAAGTATGTTGAATTACATTGGAATAATCCTCTATTTAACGTGAATGATTTCAGTAAAAAAATGGGGTTTAGTAAATCTCAACTTAATCGGAATATTAAAAAACTTACGGGTTGTTCCCCAAATAATTTTATTAAAAAGTTACGTTTGCAACGTGCTATGAAGTTATTATACAATCAAAAAGGAAATATTTCGCAAGTAGCTTTTGAAACAGGTTTTAATACACCTGCTTATTTTTCGAAATGTTTTTCTGAAGAATTTGGTTTATTACCTTCAACATTTACCAAACAATATATTGATTAAAAAGCCCCTTATAAATGTTTGATATTTTAATTTTTTTGAACCAATAATAGAATTCACGCCTTCGCGATACATATAATTTTGGGTTATTAATCTTTAACTCTTTATTATGAAAACACTAATAGAGGAGCATCCGAAAATGGGTGGATTCACCGCAGACAACATTTTTACTGTAAGTTCTATAATAGAGCCCTATACGGCAAAATAATAATTAATAAAAAACCTATTTCAAACAAATGAAACAGGTTTTCGATATTTATTTTGCCTATTCGACAGAGCTTAGGGTGGCATCTATAATTTAAACTAACATCGTCACAGGATTCTCAATATATCCTTTTAATGTTTGAAGGAATTGTGCCCCTGTGGCACCATCAACCGTTCTGTGGTCGCAAGCAAGTGTTAACTTCATGGTATTTCCAACCACGATTTCTCCATTTTTAACTACTGGCTTTTGAACAATAGCTCCAACAGATAAAATTGCTGAATTAGGCTGATTGATAATCGATGTAAAATAATCGATACCAAACATACCTAAGTTAGAAACCGTGAATGTGCTTCCAGACATTTCATCTGGAGTTAATTTTTTATTTCTAGCTTTACCAGCTAATTCTTTGACCTCAGCACCGATTTGTGGTAAGTTTTGCTCGTTTGCAAAGCGAACTACTGGTACAACCAATCCATCTGGGACAGCAACAGCCACACCAATATGAACGTGGTTATTCAAGCGCATTTTATCATCAAACCACTGAGAATTTACTTGTGGATGTTGCTTTAAAGCTAAGGCACAAGCTTTAACTACCATGTCGTTAAATGATATTTTAGTATCTGGAATTGAGTTGAACTGTGTTCTAAAAGCAATCGCATTATCCATATCATATTCAACTGCCAAATAATAATGTGGTGCAGAGAATTTAGATTTAGTTAACGACTTAGCAATAGCTTTACGCATTTGAGAATTTGGCACCTCATCAAAATCTTCCTGACCTGAAGGTACAAATTTACCAACTGAAGCTGCTCCAGCTGCTGGTTCGTAATTTTCAATATCTCGTTTTATTATACGCCCTTTTTCACCAGATCCTTGAACTTTAGTCAAGTTAATGCCTTTTTCCTCAGCCAATTTTTTAGCTAATGGCGACACATATAAACGCCCATTTTCTGTGACTGGAGTCGGTGATGGTGCTTTTGATTTTGTTTCCGTTTTAGCGGGTGCCGCTTTAGGAGCTTCAGCCTTAACTTTTGGTGCTTCTTCTTTTTTAGCCGGCGCAGATGTTGCAGAGAAGTTTGAAGCTACTCCAGAAACATCTGTTCCTGCTGGACCTATGATTGCTAAGAGTGCATCTACTTTAGCAGATTCTCCTTCTTGTAATCCGATTTCTAATAAAGTACCCGACTGGAATGATTCAAATTCCATCGTTGCCTTATCCGTTTCTATTTCGGCTAAAATATCTCCTTCTTCAACAGTATCACCAACTTTCTTCAACCAAGTGGCTACGGTTCCTTCTTCCATGGTATCACTTAAGCGTGGCATGGTTACAACTATAACGCCTTCTGGAAATTCTGCTGATTCAGTTTGAGTTTCCTCAGACTCGACTGCGCTCGGAGTGACAACCTCATCTGCTTTCTCTTCTTTGGCTTCTTCTGTAGAAGCTCCAGCACCATTTAAAATACCTGAAATATCTTCACCTTCATCACCAATAATGGCTAAAAGCTCATCTACTTTTGTAGTTTCTCCTTCTTGAACACCAATATGAAGCAATGTCCCTTCATTGAAAGATTCAAACTCCATAGTAGCTTTGTCCGTTTCAATTTCAGCTAAAATATCTCCTTCTTCAATTTTATCACCTACTTTTTTCAACCAAGCAGCAACCGTTCCTTCTTCCATTGTGTCGCTCAAACGCGGCATATTTACAACTATTGCCATATTCTATAATTTATGTGGGATGAATGGATAATCTTCTTGTTCATAAACAACATCATATAATTGTTGTTTTTCTGGGAATGGAGATTCCTCAGCAAACTTCTCGCATTCAATTACTCTCGCTTTAACACGCTTGTCAATTACTTTTATTTCTTCTTCGGTAGCATATTTCTTTTCAAGAATAACATCCTTAACCTGAGTAATTGGATCTATTTTTTTGTACTCTTCTACTTCATCCTTCGTTCTATAATGCTGTGCATCAGACATTGAATGCCCTCTGTAACGATATGTTTTTAATTCTAAAAATGTTGGTCCGCCGCCACTTCTTGCTCTTTTAATAGCTTCATCAAAAGCTTCTGCAACTTTAACTGGATTCATACCATCAACAGGACCACTTGGCATTTCATAACCTAAACCTAACTTCCAAATATCATCATGATTTGCTGTTCGTTCTACTGATGTTCCCATCGCGTATCCGTTGTTTTCACAAACGAATACTACAGGTAAATTCCAAAGCATTGCCAAGTTAAAGGTTTCGTGCAATGATCCTTGTCTCGCAGCTCCATCACCAAAACAACACAAGGTAACCCCGTCAACTCCATGATATTTATCTCCAAAAGCAATACCTGCTCCTAAAGGAATCTGGCCACCAACGATACCATGACCACCATAAAAGCGGTGTTCTTTCGAAAAAATATGCATCGAGCCTCCCATACCTTTGGATGTCCCTGTTACTTTACCGTATAACTCAGCCATAACACGTCTAGGATCCACACCCATTCCTATAGGTTGAACGTGGTTGCGGTATGCCGTAATCATTTTATCTTTAGTCAAATCCATAGCATGTAAAGCACCTGCTAAAACTGCTTCTTGACCATTATATAAATGAAGAAATCCTCTTACTTTTTGTTGAATGTATACTGCAGCAAGTTTATCTTCAAACTTTCTCCAGAATAACATGTCTTCGTACCATTTTAGGTAAACCTCTTTTGTGATTTTTTGCATTGACTATTTCTAGGTTTTAATTATGCGGAATACAAAAGTAATACATTGTTAGTTATTGCAAAAACGCAAGCACATTTAAAGTAAAAAAATATTAAAAAACAGTCTCTTCAAATAGATTTTTGAGGTTTCAATACTATTATTAAGAAATATTTTAAACTTTTTAAAATTAGTAAAAATTATAGTTGAGATTTATCGAAAACTAAGGGTAATAAATCACTCAAAGAATTGGATCGCATTACATTTCCTGTCTTACCCATAAAATATATTTCAATGGGTACGTTTTGCTTTATTTCATACTCTGCAATTGCTTGTCTACATGCTCCACAAGGTGGTATTGGTTTTGTTGTTATATTATTATTTGAACTCGCAGAAATTGCCATTCTTACTATTTTAGCATCTGGATAATTAGCTCCAGCGTAATAAATAGCAGTGCGTTCTGCACATAATCCGGATGGGTATGAGGCGTTCTCTTGATTATTACCTGTTACAACCTCTCCATTATCTAAAAGAATAGCTGCACCTACCTTAAATTCAGAATATGGCGCATAAGCCATTTCTCTAGATTTTATAGCCTTCTGAATTAATAAAAAAACGTCTTCTGAAAGTTCATCAATAGATTCATAAACAAATAAGGTGGATTCTATTTTAACTTCCTTCATAATTTAAAGACATTTTAAAATGTGCACTAAATTTAAACAAAAAAACTATTGCCCGATGAACAATAGTTTTTGTTTTAAAGAATAACTTTAAATTTTAGTATTCTGTATACTCCCCAGCGCCTATATTGAAAGTTAGTGAGAAACGTAGTGTGTTTTCTAAAGGACTTTGCACTTTTGATGCAGAAAACAAATACGATAAATCAATATTTACAACATTATATTTGAATCCAGCTCCTAAAGCTAAAAATTTTCGTGCTCCTTTCTCCTCTGCTTCATTAAAATATCCAGCTCTAAAAGCAAAAGAATCTTGATACATATATTCAGCACCCAGTGCCCATGTAAATTCTTCTAATTCTTCACTGAAACCTCCTGGTGCATCCCCGAAAGACTGAAAAATACCAGATAAGAAATTAACATCTTGAGATTGCCCTTCAAAAATAACATTATCAGTTTCACTAATGAGCTCATCATCAGCAGGGCCATCATAAGTTCCATTTCCATTTAAATCGTTATAAACAACCTCCGTACCTAATATCGGGGGAGTAGGCACTAATAGTTTCGCCACCTCTGCTGTAACAGATACTTTATTATAATCGTCGAAAATAAAATCGAAACCAGCTCCTAAACGTAAATTTGTCGGCTGAAAATTTTCTTGTCCTCCTTCATCGTATTTAAATTTTGGCCCGATATTCTGGATGGCAAATCCCATTCTCCAACGTCCATTAAAATCGTTATAAGCCTCTTCTTCACTTTGATAATATCCAGATATATCGACGCCAAAAGTACTTGCTGCCGTTATGTCTCCATCGACTCCTTGTAATCTCAAATCTGATCTTAAATAACGCATTGCTACGGACATGGCGAATTGATCCGTAAGTCTTAGCGCATATGAGGCGTCTATAGTTAATTCATTTGGTCTTTGTATTAAAGGTGTAGCGAATTCATCTGGAACAAACTCAATATCTCCTAATGAAAAATACTTTAAGCTTGCTGCAAAAGCGCTACGTTCATCTAAACGATTGAAGTAAGTAATGTTACCCAAGAAAATATCATTAACTAATTTGCTCAAGTAAGGTGTATAACTCACTCCAATTCCCGATTTTGTTTCAGAAAATACATATTTGGCAGAATTCCATTGTTGTGAAAAGGCATCTACAGATGTTGCAACACCCATATCTCCCATACCTGCCGCTCGTGCATCTGGCGCTATCAAAACAAAAGGGATACCTGTAGTTATAACTCTTGAGTCATTTTCATTTGGTATGATAACAGTTGATTGTGCTTCAACTTTCAAAAAAGCAATCAGGACTGCTAGTATTAATAGTTTATTCTTCATGAATCAGTTTTATTTAGCAAATATATATTTTATTTTAAAAGTCATTTCTAAATCCGTTGAACCAACCAAAAATATCGGTTATTGTTAAAGAATGACTAGTTTTTCTATTTTTTCAACTTTTTTATTTAGAAGAGGTGATCTTACCGTTAGCTTATAAATATAGACCCCTTTTCCTATTTTATCACCAAAATCATCCCTTCCATCCCAAACCATGTCTCGAGATAGTGAGCTTGTTACTTTTGCTCCTCCGTTGGTTTGTCCATTTAGTGTTTTAACTAGCTTACCTGAAACGGTGAATATCTGTATAGAAACGTCTAAAGCATCTGAACTATTGTGGTTAAACCAAAATTCTGTATAATTAACAAATGGATTCGGGTAATTTAAAACGTTGTTAATGACCAATTCTTGATCTTCATCGAATACAATAAACTGAATTTCTGATGTCGATGAGTTATTATAAACATCCCATGCTTTTAGAGTTAAGGTATGAAGTCCAGGTTCTAAATCTCTAAATGGGAAACTAACAATTCCTTTTTGATAACTATCTACTTCTGTTTGATAATAATCATTCAAAACATAGGGATTGGTTTCATCTCCATCTATAATAGCAATAATATCATGACCTATACCACTAGCAGTATTAATACCATTACTATCTTCTAGTTTTGCTAATAGTGTAGGTGATTCATTGGTAATTCCTCCAGAAACAAAGTTTTCATCGTTCATGAATAAGGAAATTACTGGACCTATATTATCTTCTTCAGCATTTTCATTCAATCCACCTATCCTTACTGTATTTATACTAGCTCCTGTATAATCTAACAATAATTCTTCATTATTAGCATAAAAGCTTACTTTACCAAACCCTATTGGAATAGATACATCTCTTGGGACTATAAAGTCAAATTCAAATTGACCATTAACTACTGAAGCTTGACCTCTAAAAATTACAGAGCCCAAAGTTGTAAAGTCCATTTTGATTAATTGATCACTAGAATCTCTCGTACCATCATTAGCTAAAGTTTGTCTTTCTATTGATTTATCATATATCGTGGTACTAAGGATTCCATTAAAATTATTTAAAATATTGCCAGAGAAATCTGTAACTTCTCCTTTTAATTTAGCATAGCCCAATGCTTGCAGCACATCTGTAGATTGGTTTATTGGAACGTCATTAATTTCAGTTAATCTAATGTTTGGTTTAGGGATAGCCAACTTCATTGCTGGATCACCAATAAAATAAACTAAACGCCTTTGAGTTTGACTTGACAACGAAGGATCATTTTTTGCAAGCCTTAAGGCTTCTGCCATAGTTGGATATTCAAAATCACTGAAGCGATCATTATCACTAAACGAAAATAGATATTGCTCCAAAATAATGTTAAATGTAGTGCCAAATAGCACAAATACTTGTCTTGTAGTCGTAATTAATCCAATTGCTCCGGCCTCCTTATTCCAGTAGGTAAGTTCTCCTGCAGTTTCCCTAAGTGGATTATCAAATTTTGTGAATTCACAAGTAACCGTTACAAAACAATTTAGCTTACAAACATTCTGGAAATTTAAAATATCTGGTTTTCGAAGAATTCGTTCACCAGCCAACCCTTCTTCACCTCCATGACCAAAATAATTAACAACCAATGCTCCCTTATCAATTGCATTTATCATGGCTTCCGTAACCTCGGGATAGGCATCTCCACCTGCACTAGAACTTTGTTGAAAAGCATCACTATGAAGCTTTAACACATTAATAAAGGACTTTTCCCGTGCCACTTCATTACTAAGGCTATCGGTTGTTCTTTGCAAGCGTTCCTCCCATTCTACATCTACGTCATCAGAAACGGCAATAAAATTATTCCTCCAACTTCCAAAGGCTTCTTTTGCATGGTACAACTCAACTTTATCAACCATTTCCTTTGCACGTTGTGGCGTATCAACAAGCATTCTACCAACAGCTATATCGAGTTTATCACTGTTAACCATGGTTCCTTCATTCGTGTCCATCATACCATAAAAATCGTCGGATACAAATGAAAATACAAGACTGTAACTATTATAGGAATACCATGAAGGCACAATGTTCGTATTATTTCTGATTCTATCTTTATAATCGAAAGAACCATCACCAAATAAACACAAGTACTTTATTCTATTTTCTGGAGAACTAGCATTATCGTAAATATACTTAACTAAATTTCTAATAGCTCCAATATCTTGATTGCCTGTACTAAACTCATTATAAATTTCATTTAATCCTACAACTTTCACATTAAGACCATATTGTCTCTTATTTATGTCTGCTAATCGTTGTGCCTCACCTAACATATTATTAGGAGATACTATCAAATAATCTATGTCTTGGAACTCCCCAAGATCATTATTAAAAATGGTACCCTTTAAATTTTGATTTCTAACAGTAGTTGTAGCATCGAACTGCGGCTCAAAATAATCTAATGAAGTCACAGCTACATAGGTTTTAAGTGTTCCCCTAGCGGCTGTAAAACTTAAGTTATCACTGGCATCTACATTACCAAAATTAGTTACATTATAAATATCGGTTATATCCCAAATTTCTGATATTCTTGAAGCATTTGAAATATTATATTGAGCGATACCAGAATCAGATGCAACATCTCTATTTTTAAATTGAAATTGTTTATCCAAAAAATTCAAAGCCCGCGTAGCTTCAACCGAAATATAATCCAAATATCCCAGAGCACTTGGGTTTCCTTGATTATCATAATCCAATGTAACTTTTACTGTGGATGAATTGATATTTAAAATACCATTGTACCCACCCCCATTAACTAAATTAGTTCCAGTTACTGCCGCCATGTTGATATTGGAAACCGGCATATCATTAACACTAATTTGCATTGAGCTTTCAGCATCAGAAGTTGCAGCAACCTCTACCTTTACATTAACGGGTTCAGTAGTTATAATGTCTGGAAAATCAAATTCAAATATTTTTTGACTTTCTACATCAAATCGGTCACCAAACCAACGCCTTCCAACCGTAGCTATATTGTACTCATCTATTTCATGAAATTTATAATCTTGATAGCTTTCAATTATTAAATTAGGGGTACCGGTAGGCTGATTAAATGCTTGAATACGCTTTCCAGGGCCTGAACTAACATTAATGTAATAATATGTTTTATCGGTATAACAATTTATATTGGTATTGCTTTCCTCGTTAAACTCCCGAGGACCCTGAGCATAAAATAAAATATGATCTTCATTGTTGAACAGCCCATCTTCCTCACCAACAAATTTTATAGCATTCTCAACTACATCAAAAGGATAAGGAATCGCATTAGAATATGGTATCATACGACCCCCATTACCGTAAAGTTTAATGTTTCTTGGGTCAACACCATTTACATTTACACCTAACCTTTGTAAAAAACTTTTAGACAATCGAAAAACTCCTGTTGTATCCACGTAAAAGCGATACCATTCACCAGAACTCAATACTGAGTTGGATATAGTTTTACCTATATTAAAGTTTTTGCTAGTCAATCCTCTTTTACTTGATATAGATTGGTTTGAATAATTAATCTGAAAGGAAACAACTCTTTTAAAAGTTCCATTGGCCTCCTTTAAAATTGGTGATAATTGAAAATAAGCATAACGTTTATTTCTAGCTTTTGACTTTTTAAGACTGTAATTAAGTTCGTCATCAATTTCATCAGGCTTTAAATCACCTAAATCACTTTTGTTAATAACTTCGAACTTAATATTACTTAATTTAACGGAAGACTCATCTATATCTCTATTTATTGCCCATTGGGCAATAAATAAAAGTCCTTGATCACCATGATAACTGAAATTTTCTTTATTAAAAGAAGGCACATTAAAAGTGTAACTCCCCGTAGATAAAGGTTGAATGCCTTTCCACTCAATATTATACTTCTTTTGTTGAGCAAAGGTGATTAAACCAAAACATAATAAAAAAACTAATATTTTCTCTTTCATTGCATGAATAACGTCATTAATCAACTGATATTATTAAAAAAATAACAATTTTTGAAACGAGTTCAAAAATACAATAATAAATTATCAAAATAGACGTTAATACAACACAAATCATCGTTCAAAAACATTAAAAACATCGACGAAATGCATAAAAAATAAGGTGAAATACACTTTTTTTTAGTCAAAATGCACAAATTAGCTTGCAATCTTGGGTTTAATTCTTATATTGCAGCACCAAAACAGAATTTTAGCTTACTTAAAAATATGGATATGAAAAAAGTAATAACGTTCAGAGCACTCCTAATACTAGGGTTGTCGTTAGCAGCAGTTAGCTGCAAGAAGTCTACCAGCTCTAAAAATAGTTCCAGAGCTACAGGATGGCAAATTAACGATAGAGAAGGTGGTTTCCAATACAACACCCGCTTTGAAGAACAAGAAACGTCTCCAGGATTAGTATTTGTTGAAGGAGGTACATTTACCATGGGTAAAGTACAAGATGATGTTATGCATGATTGGAATAACACTCCAAACCAACAACACGTGCAATCGTTCTACATGGATGAAACAGAAGTAACAAATGTTATGTACTTGGAGTACTTAGATTGGATAAAAAGGGTTTACCCACCAACTGATGAAAATTTCAAAGCTATTTATCATGGTGCACTTCCGGATACTTTAGTTTGGAGAAACCGTTTAGGTTTTAATGAAATTATGACCGAAAACTATTTACGCCACCCAGGTTATGCAGAATACCCTGTTGTTGGTGTTAGTTGGATTCAAGCTGTTGAGTTTGCTAATTGGAGATCAGACCGTGTAGGTGAAATGTCCTTACAAAAAGCTGGATACACAAAAAGAGGGTCTCATTTAACAGATGTTTCGGCAGATGCAACTTTTAATATTGATACTTATATTAATGCGCCTACTTTAACTTATGGAGGTAATGAAGAGGTTATAAACCCAGAAGGTGGAAGAAATAGAAATGCTCAAGTAGATGCAGACGGCAACCCAATTAATATTTATGCTAAACGAGAGTCTGGTATTCTTCCTTTAAAATATAGACTACCTACTGAAGCAGAATGGGAATATGCCGCACTTGGTTTAAGTGAAATAAGAAGCTATAATGTTTACCGAGGTCGTAAAAAATATCCTTGGGATGGTCAGTACACGCGTGCTGGAAAACGTAGAATTCGAGGTGACCAAATGGCTAACTTTAAACAAGGTAAAGGTGATTACGGTGGAATTGCAGGATGGTCTGATGATGGTGCAGATATTACTAATGCTGTTAAATCTTATGATCCAAATGATTACGGTCTATATGATATGGCTGGTAATGTAGCCGAATGGGTTGCAGATGTTTACAGACCTATTGTAGACGATGAGTTTAACGACTTTAACTACTACCGTGGTAATGTTTATACAAAAAACTCTATTAGCGAAGATGGAACTGTTGAAATAGTTACTTCTGAAGATATTGTTTATGACACGCTTTCTACTGGTAAATTAGTCGCAAGAAACTTACCTGGTGAAATTTTACAAATAGCAGTTGATGACAATGAAACTTATTTAAGAACAAATTTCGATAAAAGTAACGAAATAAACTTTAGAGATGGAGATAAACGTTCTTCAAGATATTTTGAAAGTTTTAATGATGATGATGAGTCTGACGAAGACTCTGAAACAAGAAAAATGTATAACTCTCCTAAACACAATGTTGAAAGAGATTCTTTAGGAAACCTTATTAGAGAATATGATAAAAGTAATAACAGAACATCTTTAATTAACGATCAAGTGAGAGTATTTAAAGGAGGTTCTTGGAAAGACAGAGAATACTGGTTAGACCCAGCGCAAAGACGTTATTATCCTGAAGATATGGCAACAGACTATATTGGATTTAGATGTGCTATGTCAAGAGTTGGATCTAAAACAAAAAGAAAAAACAAAACTAAAAACTAACATTTAGTTTAAAAAATAATTAAAAGTCCTAATTTCTATTAGGGCTTTTTTATTACATTTAATTCAACTTTTTAAAACACTTTTTTTGAATATAGAACATCTACATTCCTTATACCTAAGCTGTCACGCTGCTTCAACAGATACGCGAAAAATTAATAAAGATGATATGTTTTTTGCCTTGAAGGGTGGAAATTTTAATGGTAATGTGTATGCCGAAAAAGCTCTGAAATTAGGTGCAAAATATGCCATTATTGACGAGCCTGAATTTAACATTAATGAACATACTATTTTAGTTGGAAACGTTTTAGAAACACTACAGACCCTTGCAACCTACCATAGAAAATTTTTAAAGGTTCCAATTGTTGCCCTTACTGGAAGTAATGGAAAAACAACAACAAAAGAGCTTATTAATGCTGTACTTGCTCAAAAATATCAAACTACAGCAACAGTTGGAAATCTAAATAATCATATTGGCGTGCCATTAACACTACTTTCAATGACCAAAGATACCGAAATTGGGATTGTAGAAATGGGTGCTAACCATCAAAAGGAAATTGCCTTTTTATGTGATATTGTACAACCGGATTACGGACTCATAACCAACTTTGGCAAAGCTCATTTAGAAGGGTTCGGCGGTATTGAAGGTGTCATTAAAGGTAAAAGCGAAATGTATGATTATTTAATCTCGCATGACAAAACCGTTTTTGTCAATAATAATGATCCTATTCAATTAGAGAAAACAATAAAGGCTAACCACTACTCATTTGGCTCATTAAAATCTGATGTTATCATTGAATTTAAAAATGCTAATCCGTTTGTTAGTATTAAGTATAATAATTTGACCATAAAAAGCCAATTAATTGGTGACTATAATTTTGGTAATATTGCGATTGCCATTGCTATTGGGCAATATTTCAAAATTAATGAAGTAAGCATTAAACAAGCCATTGAAAGTTACCAACCAAGTAATAACAGATCTCAAATAATTAAAAAAGAAGGTGTCCAAATTATTCTGGATGCCTACAATGCCAACCCTACAAGTATGAGAGCTGCCTTACTAAGTCTTGAAAAACAGTCTGGAAAGAAAGTAGCTATTTTAGGCGATATGTTTGAATTGGGTGATGATGCAGAACAAGAGCATCAAGAGATTACGACCCTAGCGGTATCTCTAAGAATTGATAAAGTTATTTTTGTTGGAAAGAATTTTAACAAATCTAAATTGTTCAAAAACAATGGGATACAGTACAAATCTTTTGATGATTTTAAATCTGAATTCAACTTCTCTAGCCTTCAAAATTCAACTCTTTTAATAAAAGGATCTCGAGGCATGGCTTTGGAGCGGGTGCTAGATCTATTTTAAAAAAACAAGCCCGTTATTCTCATAACGGACTTTATTTTCTTATAATTCTCCCTAAGAATTAATTAATAGCAATGTAAATTTGCGACTTAATTACTTATACCACAATACTCAATTTGAGTATTTTTAATAATTTTCGTACAGTTTTCGTTAAACAAGGTTTTTTTTAAGATGTAATGCAAAGTTTATTTTCTTTCGAGTCGTATCTAAAAATCTAATTAAATGATATTTTTATTCATTTTTAACATCCCAATAAGTTCCCCAGTGGAAGATATGTTTAACTTTTTTAGGATATTACGTCGATGCGTATCTACAGTGTTTGAGCTAATATTTAGTTTTTCTGCAATGTCCTTACTGGAATAATTTAAAACTAACAGACGAATAACATCGCGTTCCCTGTTACTTATACCATCTGTTAATAATTTCTGTGAGAAATTGTTAAAATATACCGTCTCATATTCATTATTACTATTTAATAATTTAGCCGAAGCAGAGATTTGCATCTCAAGGCTTCCTGACAAAACTGTATAGTGCGCTAAACCAATCACGGGCTTATCCTTACTATCAAACTCCAGAGGCGTTGTATTCTGTACTACATTAACATATTCATCTTCACTGTTTTTTAATCGATAATTCCAAGTATAACTCATTTTACTTCTATCATTAACACTAATTTCATTTATCGTAAAATTCATTAATTCATTTAATGCTTTCAACCATTTATCTAAATCATCAGGGTGCATTCTACTCCATAAATATCGCATTCCCTTAATTTGCAATTCCTGTTTATCTAATCCAAGACAAGCAGTCATATTTTTACTTATATATTCAAAGGATAAATCTTGAGTATTTGTAATGCAAAAAAAAGTGGAACTATATGGAAGATAAACATCCAGTTCTATTATTTTTTCAATATGCTGTTTGAGTGACGGGTTATCGTGTGATTTAAATATTTCTTTGTAGACTTCTTTTATAGAACTACCATTCATAGACGAGAGATTTTTCCTAAAAATAAGCAAAAAATGTTAGTATCAAGCGGATAGAAAATGGTATATAAAAAAATCCTGATAAAATTACTTGGATTTTTATGTGATTGCGAAGGGATTGTATATCACAAAACACTCCATTCTGAAAATAGAGCATGCTCAAACATAGTTTGAGAACATATATTTATTTCACAAACTGAATAAATTCATTTTGTTCCATAAAAAAAGTCTGCTTTAAAAAGCAGACTCTATTTATTTGTGGGCGCGAAGGGATTCGAACCCCTGACCCCTTGGGTGTAAACCAAGTGCTCTGAACCAACTGAGCTACGCGCCCTCTAAATTGGATTGCAAATATAACCTAGTTTTTAATATTGCAAAAACTTTTTCAATAAAAAATTAAATAATTTCGGCAACTACAAAAGTGCTTCCCCCAACAAATATTAAATCGTTAGAAGCAGCCTGTTTCAAAGCGCTTTTATAAGCTTCGTCAACTGATTTATAAGCCTCTCCTTTTAAGTTATGTGCATTAAAATATTGCTTTAAATTCATGACGTCCATACCTCTTGGAATATCTGGCTTGCAGAAATAATAAGTAGCTTGCGTAGGAAGTAAATCTACTATTGAATTTAAATCTTTATCGCTTACCGCACCAAAAACAATGTGTAAATCATTATACTTCTCATTTCTGAGTTGCTCCATTACATAGCAGAGACCTTCTCTATTATGCCCGGTATCGCATATAACTTTAGGTGTATCGTTTAGTATTTGCCAGCGCCCTAAAAGTCTTGTATTTTCCATAACCTTTTTCAAGCCCTCTCTTAAATGTTTTTCTGAAATATTATAACCAATTAACAGAAGTTCTTGTATTACTTGAGCAACTGTTTTACTATTCTTAATTTGATAACTCCCAATAAGATCGGATTTATAATCTTTAATTATATTCTTATCTGCAAATACAATTTTCGAGTTGTTCTTATGCGCTATATCTTTAAAAACTGGTAATGTTTCTTTTTGGGTTTCACCAATTACAATTGGCACATTCGGTTTTATAATACCTCCTTTTTCATGAGCGATTAATTCTAAAGTATCACCTAAAAACTGTGTATGATCTAATCCTATATTTGTTATTACAGATACTTTTGGAGTGATAATATTGGTCGAGTCTAAACGTCCGCCCATACCAACCTCGACAACGGCGATATCGATTTCCTGTTTTGAGAAATAGTCGAATGCCATTCCAACAGTCATCTCGAAAAAAGACAATTGATTTTTTTCAAAAAACGATTTATTCCGTTTTATAAAACCAATTACAAATTGCTTACTTATTTCTTTACCATTTATTTTAATGCGCTCTCTAAAATCTTTTAAATGTGGAGAAGTATATAACCCTACTTTATAACCTGCTTCCTGAAGTACTGAAGCAAGCATATGGCTGGTAGATCCTTTACCGTTAGTCCCTGCGATATGGACTGATTTAAACTTATTTTCAGGGTTGTTTAAATGGCTTGCTAACTTTACGGTACTAGATAAATCTTTCTTGAATGCCAATTTACCTTGTCGCTGATACATTGGTAGTTGAGAAAACATCCAATTTAGCGTATCTTGATACGTCATTATTTCTATTGGCTAAGTTGAAAATTCACGCTCACAAAACCTATTTGTCTTGTTGGTGCCTTAGAATCTGCTGGCCATTTATGCGACAACGCTATTTTCTTTGCTGGTTCTAATAAACATTGCGCTGTATTTGTTGTTCCTCTTTGCCCAGGTTCAGCTGAAATTACATTACCGCTTTGATTAACAATAATCTTTACAATTACCGTCCCTTGCTCATTGCAATCCTGCTTGATGGTTTTATATGAAGCTCTACCTCTACCATTTAATCCGTAACCAACACCACCACTTCCTGTTCCTTGACCACCAAAATAACTTGGCGCATATGGATTACCATCTAATTGACCCTTATCGCCAGCTCTATCATCATTTCCTTCACTCCCTGTTTCACTGCCTTCAGATTTACTTACACCTCCAATAAGCGCATCTAATTTCTTTTTCTTCTCCTCTTGTTCTCTTTTTTCTTTAGCAATTCTATCTGCTTCCGCTTTAGCTTTAGCATCAGCAATTGCCTTTGCCCTCGCTTCAGCTTCTTTTTGCTTCTTAATGGCAATCGATTCTCTATCTTCTTGTGTTAAAACTTCTTCTTTGGTTTCTGAGGCTTTGGTAGGCTCGGACTTAGACACATCTGGTTGAGGTGGTTCTTCAATTTTCTTCGGTTCAGATTTTACCGGTTTCAAAGGTTGAACATTCCCTTTACCAAATGATGAATTGCCAAAATTTACTGCAACTCCATATTCTTCGGGCGGATCCATATAAGTTGTGCCCACTACAAACAATAATAACAACAAAATAACACTTATAAGTGCTGTTAATTTTGCAGAATTCTTTTCGTGTTTGGTCTTAAAATATTTCATCGCTATAATACGCCACCATTGAGTTCTGATGAAAACCAGAATTCAACCTAAGTTACATTTCGCTATTTTGGCTTTACAGCCAGTATAACTTTAAATTTATTTCTATTTGCTATATCCATAACCTTTACAACATTTTCAACAGGTACAGATTTTTCCGCTCTTAAAATAATAGTTGGCTTTTCTAATGATGAAAGGGCGGCTAATAATTCATTTTCTAAAATACTCTCTCCAACTCGTTTTTGATCGATGTAATACGTCAAATCCTTTTTAATACTAACTGCCACCGACTTTTTATTTTCAGTTTTACCACTCGCTTTTGGTAATAAAATATCAATAGCACTGGTTGTTACTAATGTAGAAGCAATCATAAAAAAGATAAGTAGCAGGAATACAATATCGGTCATGGACGACATATTGAACTCAGGTGTTACTTTATTTCTTCCTCTAAAGTTCATACTAAGTTGGTTCGTTTAAGTGATCTAAAAACTCTAATGAGTTCGCTTCCATTTGATAAACAACTTTATCGGTCTTTACTACTAAATGATTATAAGCGATGTAAGCTATAATACCGACTATTAAACCGGCAACAGTTGTTGTCATTGCAGTATATAAACCGCTGGCTAAGACATCCATTTGAATTGACCCTCCCGCATTTGCTAATTCAAATATTGCTAATATCATTCCAATTACCGTACCAAGAAATCCAATCATAGGTGCAGCTCCGGATATTGTTGCTAGAATACTTACATTCTTCTCTAAACCATAAATCTCTAATCTGCCTGCATTTTCTATAGCAGTGTTAATATCGGCCAATGGTTTTCCTATTCTAGAAATACCTTTACCAATTAATCTAGATACTGGTGTATTAACCTGAGCACACAATACTTGAGCGGAATCAATCTTACCGTTACTTACATGATCCTTAATTTGATTCATGAAATTAGCATCTACTTTTGAAGCCGCTTTTATAGCAAAAATGCGTTCAAAATAAATATAGATTGCACCAACTAATAACAAAAAAAGAACTGCAATTATAACTTGTCCTGCAGCACCTCCGCTACTAATTAATTCAATTATTGAAAGTGTTTTTTCAACAGATTCGCCATCTGTTAGCACCTCTGCCCCTTCTTGGGAATTTTGTAATAATGTATTTAGCATATAATTTAATTTATTGCAATTTTATAACGTCGCTTTAGACGCTAAAGTATAACAAAAATAGATTTCAAGTTATAATCTTATAAAAAAACAGAAATATTAGCGAATACTCACTAACATTTCTGTTTTTAATATTTGAATTTAATAATTAACTAAAATAATGTTCTTGTAAACATAAAGGCAACGGCTCCAACTAAAAAGCCTGCCAAAGCCAACCATGAAATCTTTTTTAAGTACCAGAAAAAATCTATCTTTTCCATACCCATAGCCACAACGCCCGCGGCAGAACCAATAATTAACATACTTCCTCCGGTTCCAGCCGAATAAGCTATAAAGTGCCATAGTACATGATCGATATCTGCACTAAACATTCCTAAACTTGCTGCGACCAATGGGACATTATCGATAACTGCAGAACCTACACCTAATAAGAGTACCACTAAATCTGATACCGCATTAGGTTCAGATGGATTCAATTCGGTTCCTAACATAGGCATACTATCTTGTAATGTAGTCGCAAATCCGAATAAAATACCCAAAGATTCTAAAGCTGCAACAGCCATTAAAATTCCGAGGAAGAATAATATACTCGGCAATTCAATTTTAGATAAAGAATAGTGTACCGGACTATGATGAGCATGCGCATCACTTTCAGTTGAATCAATTTCCGTCAAACTAAATTTAGAACTACTATATATCTCAGCAAAAATAGCAACAACTCCTAAGGACAACATCATACCAACATAAGGAGGTAAATGCGTAATCACCTTAAAAATTGGAACAAAAACTATTGCACTAAGCCCTAAATAAAGCATTGTACCGCTAAACTTGGACTTTGATTTCTCCACAGTTTCCTCCATCTCTAAATCGCCTTTAAATGCAGGTAAAAAAGATGCTATAAAAGAAGGTACAGCCATACATAAGAATGAAGGAAGCAATAAGTATCCTATTAAATGACCAGTAGTTACTTTTTTACCAATCCATAACATTGTAGTTGTAACATCTCCAATAGGAGACCAGGCACCACCAGCATTCGCTGCTATAATAATTAGGCCAGCAAACCATATACGGGTATTTCTGTCTTTTACAATTTTCTGTAAAATTGAAATTAAAACAATAGTTGCAGTCAGGTTATCTATTATGGCTGAAAGAATAAACGCTAGAATAGAAAAAATCCATAATATTTTTGTTTTTTTCTTGGTCTTAATGAAATCTTTAATCGTTGAGAAGCCATCAAAATAGTCTATAATTTCAACAATGGTCATTGCTCCTAAAAGAAATACTAAAATTTCAGAGGTTTTTCCTAAATGATGTAAAAGAGTTTCTTCCATTAGATGCATCTTTTCGTCATGACCCAGGAGTCCAAAACTTTCTAATAAAGCATGCTTACCAGAGTCAAACCATTGTGGAAAACTATCTAACCCCAAGGCTATAAGCGCCCAACAAATAGCCATCATTACAAGTGCTGGAATAAGTTTATCAATTTTTATACTGTGCTCAAGGGTAATAGCTAAATAGCCCATTACAAATACCAAAATAATAGCTGCTTCCATAAATTAAAATGTTATCGGTTGTTGTTAATTAGTCTTTCTTTGTTTAAATTTTGACGGCCTTTTTTGAGTTTGTCCTGTTTCAAATTAATTGTTCAAGGGCAATTTCAAAAGCGGTCTCGCTAATTCCTGTTTTAGCATTACTTTTGTTATATACATCCTGTATTGCCTCTCTAATTTTATCAGACGTATCACTAAAAATAGCCTCATCAGTCATTAACACCCGTCTTTCCATGAAATAAGCAAATACTCTTGCCATGCCACAGTTTGATATAAAATCTGGTATCAAACTCACTCGATAGTCTGTATGCTCCATTATAGGGCCAAAAAATATTTCTTTATCAGCAAATGGAACATTAGCTCCACATGAAATAACCTCTAAACCACTATCTATCATTTCATCAATTTGATGAATCGTAATTAAACGAGATGCTGCACAAGGGGCGAAAATTTCCGTTTGTATAGACCAAATCTCTTTATTTATCTGTTCAAACGGAATTAAATTATCGCTCACTAAAGTATTACCTTTTTTTGCAAGAAACAAGTTTGTAATCTCTTCAAACGTAAAACCATCTTCATTAATCAATCCACCAACGATATCAATTATCCCAACTATTTTCGCTCCCATTTTTGATAAATAGAAAGCTGCGGCAGCTCCAACATTCCCAAATCCCTGAACGACAGCCCGTTTACCTTCTATTGATCCACCGTAAATTTTATAATATTGGTTAGCTGCTTCTGCAACACCAAAACCTGTTATCATATCGGCAACCGTATATTTTCGTAATACCGCTGGAGAATAATCTGGATTCTCAATAACCTTAATTACACCTTGGCGTAACTGACCAATCCTGTTTATTTTATCGGCCTCTGTTGGCCTAAAATGACCATTAAAAACACCTTCTTGTGGATGCCATACACCACTCTCTTCAGTAATTGGGATAACCTCATGTATCTCATCTACATTTAAATCGCCACCTGTACCGTAGTAACTTTTTAATAATGGAGAAACAGCCTTATACCAGCGTTCAAGTACACCTTTTTTACGTGGATCATCGGGATCAAAATTTATACCCGATTTAGCGCCTCCAATTGCTGGACCAGAGACAGTAAATTTTATTTCCATAGTTTTAGCTAGAGAAACTACCTCATTCAAATCCAATCCTTTTCGCATTCTAGTGCCTCCTCCAGCTGCACCGCCGCGTAAAGAGTTTATTACCGTCCACCCTTCTGCATCAGTTTCCGGGTCTTTCCAATTAAAGACTATTTCTGGATCTTTATTTTCGTATTTTTTTAATAATTCTTTCATTTTTTAGATTTCTTTTTTGATTCAATTTTAAATTAACACTTTTTTTGCGGAGATAAGAATTAAGTGAAGCTATAACTGATTCATTCTAAAATTTTAAAAAATTATTAACCTAACAAATATAAAAAACTAATGGAGCTCAAAAATAAATTTAGGGTAAATTTATGGATAGAAAATATTGCCAGAGCTATGATTTATTGATGCTCCAGTAACACTTTTAAGACAATTTATTTCATTTCTTAATCTAAGAACTCCAAGAAAAGCAAATATTAGGGCTTCCTTAAATTCAATAATATTCTTACTAGGTGAAATTATTTTACTTTCAGAAAGACTTTTTATTCTTTTCATCAAAAAATCATTGTACACGCCTCCTCCAGTTATCAGAACAGTTCCATTTTGATTATTACTAACTTGAGACGTAATTTGAATTGCTACATGCTCTACAAAAGTCCTTAAAGTATCTTTTACTTCTAGTTTAAATGAATCACATATTGGAAATATGTTTGCTTGAACCCATTCCAAACCTAAGGACTTAGGATATACTTGATTATAAAAATCCAATGCATTTAATTTATTTAACAAAGATTCATTAACCTGACCAGACGAAGCTAAAAACCCTTTATCATCGTAATTTAATCCTAATGCTCCAACATAATGATTAAGCACAATATTAACTGGACAAATATCATAAGCCAATCGTTTTCGATTCTTATTAAAAGATATATTAGCAAACCCTCCAAGATTAAGACAATAACTATATTCGTTAAACAATAGTTCATCTCCAATAGGAACTAGTGGTGCTCCTTGCCCACCAAGTTCAACATCCTGAACCCTAAAATTGCAGACGACTGCTTTATTTAAAAGTTCGCATAGACTTGATTGATTTCCGATTTGGTAGGTTATACCTTCATCTGGTTTATGTAATGCAGTATGACCATGAGACGAAACAAAATCAAGTTCGGTAATTTGATGCTTTTCAATGAAATTATTAATTTGTTTACCTAAATACCTTGTGTAATCTTTATCAATAGCTTTTAAAACAGAAGGACTAAATTTTACCAAATTTTTAAGCGTGTTTTGCCAGATCTTATCATACTCTAAAGTTTCAGAAGTCTTTATTTGGAATTTCCACACGTCCTCGAACTTAAAGGATACATAAACTAAATCTAAGCCATCTAAAGATGTTCCAGACATCACTCCTATCACATTATATTCATTCATTATCATATTAAGTAAAAATAGTATTTTTCATTAAACATATCACATTAAAAACTTATATTTGTACATATTTTTTATCATATTAATAATTTTTTAAGGTTATGGATTTTAGTCTATCTGAAGAACACATAATGATTCGTGATGCTGCTCGTGATTTTGCACAAACCGAGTTACTCCCAGGTGTAATTGAACGTGATAATAAACAACAGTTCCCCAAAGAATTAGTTAAAAAAATGGGAGACTTAGGGTTTATGGGCATAATGGTAGACCCTAAATATGGCGGTAGCGGAATGGATGCAATTTCCTATGTTCTTATTATGGAAGAATTATCAAAAATTGATGCATCTGCTTCAGTTATCGTTTCTGTAAATAATTCTTTAGTTTGTTACGGGCTTCAAGCCTATGGATCTGAAGAGCAAAAGCAGAAATACTTAACTAAATTAGCTACTGGTGAATTTGTAGGTGCTTTTTGTTTGAGTGAACCTGAAGCAGGTAGCGATGCTACCTCACAAAAAACTACGGCGATTGATAAAGGTGATTATTACCTATTAAACGGAACAAAAAACTGGATAACCAGTGGTGGTCGTGCCGATGTTTATTTAGTCATTGCCCAAACTGATCGAGATAAAGGGTCTCATGGTATTAACGCCTTTATCGTAGAACGTGATACGGAAGGATTCCACATCGGACCCAAAGAGGACAAATTAGGAATTCGAGGAAGTGATACACATACACTTCAGTTTAACGACGTTAAAGTTCCTAAAGAAAATAGAATAGGAGCGAATGGCTCTGGTTTTAGATTTGCCATGAAAACCTTATCTGGTGGACGCATAGGCATTGCTTCTCAAGCTTTGGGTATCGCACAAGGCGCATACGAACTGGCACTGAAATACTCTAAAGAACGTAAAGCTTTTGGAACTGAGATATGTAACCATCAAGCCATTGCCTTTAAGCTTGCCGATATGTATACAGAAATTGAAGCAGCTCGACATTTGGTGATGAAAGCGGCTTGGGATAAAGACGAAGGTAAGAATTACGATAAATCGAGTGCCATGGCCAAACTTTATGCTTCGAAGGTAGCTATGGAACACACTGTCGAGGCTGTACAAATACATGGCGGGAACGGATTTGTAAAAGAATACCATGTAGAACGCCTAATGCGTGATGCCAAAATCACACAGATATACGAAGGTACTTCTGAAATCCAAAAAATCGTCATCTCAAGAAGTATTTTAAGAGATTAATAAAAAATTGTAATGTCTTAGAAATTAATTCCAAACAAGACAATATAATTATAATAGTAAAATTCAGAATCGTCTAAATTTTTAGACGATTCTTTTTTAGTCTTTATTTAAATCCTCCAAAACCAAGCGTAGTTCGCCATAACTATATTTTTCATCCAACTGATGCTTCAAATCTGATAAGTTCTCGAATTTCTTTTTTGGGATTAAAGTTTTCAACTCTAAATAATGAGTCTCTGGTATCAAATCTGTAATCTTTACCTTACCAGAAGGTATAAAACTTGCTAGATGACCGATTATAGTATTCGTGTTTAATTCTCTAATATCTGAGATTTCTTGAATTGTTTTACCAGATTCGAACAAGGTCAAAGATTCTTTTTTAGTATCTCCTTTCTTTCGTTTAGGTTTTGATAGTTCAAAAATCTCCATATCGGAAGAAGTTTCAATATCATGTTGTTCACAATATGCTCTAATTACCTTTAAAATAGCTACCCCATATTTTTCAACGCGCGTTTTACCCATTCCATTTAGCTTCAGCAACTCTTGTTTGGTAGTTGGTAACGTTTCACACATTTCATATAAAGTTTTTTGAGCGAAAATTTGATAGTGAATCAAATCTTTATTTTCAGCAATATCATTTCTTAAAATTCGAAGTTTTTCAAATAGTTCAATATTACTTGTTCCATCTACAATTGTCTTTCTAGGTTTCTTTGGTTTTTCTTTACCTGAGAATACAGATTTAGCACGTAATTCTAAAAAACTATTTGCATTAAAACCATTGAACATCCCATTAAAATATAACATTTTAACACTCAATAAGTCTTCAAAACCATCCAAGTGTTTAGCAATCTCCCTTCCAATTGCTTGGTTATCTGTAGTGAATGCAAAAGTTCTTAAAGGTTCAACCATCTTAGTTCCTGTTTCTGATTTAAAATAGGCAATTGCTTTTTTAAATCGATCTTGTATAACAACACTATCTTCTGACAAACCTTCACCTTCGGAAAGTTGTTTTAATTGTGTATTAAAACCATTCGCTATTTTCAATAAATTGGCTATACATTCTCTAATAGGTAAAAAAGTTGATTCAACAGATCCTTCAATTATCGTTCTATTCTTGTAATAAATATCTAAAATACGGTTCAATGGATATAAAAATTCATAAAACTCAAAAATTTCGGAAATCATATCAAGCTGAAATTGTTTTTGAGAATCCATCAAAACATTTTCATCAGGTGCATTTTCCTCTCTCTGAATATTAAAACTGGTTACATTGACATCGCTAATAATCTGGTTGGAATTTATTTTACTTTTCAATACCAAACCTTCCAAAGATTTGCATCTACTCAATGCAACATATGTTTGTCCATGTGCGAAAGCACCTGCCGCATCAATTATCGCTTTTCCAAAGGTTAGCCCTTGACTTTTATGTATAGTAATACTCCATGCCAAACGCAAGGGTATTTGAGTATACGAACCTATTTTCTCTTCTGTTATTGCTTTTGTTTCAGCATCAACCGAATATGTAATATTCTCCCAAACTTCCGGCGTTACAACAATATTAAACTCATCATCAGGACAATGCACCACCACTTCATCGATCTCCAAATGAATCACCTTCCCTATCTTACCATTAAAATAACGTTTCTCAGGGCTACTGTCGTTTTTTACAAACATTACTTGAGCATCTACCTTAAGCTCCAGGTTTTCTTTGTTAGGGTATGAATACTCTGGAAATTTACCATCCACTTCAGCGTTATATATATACGAATTTGTTGTAAGCTTATCTAACTCTGCCCTATTGGTAGCTTCCGCTTTATTGTTATGTGTAGTTAACGAAATATAACCTGCATCAGGTTCTGGCGTAAAATCAGGAATGTAGCGCCTGTTTAATTCGGCTGCTGCATCGGTACTTAAAGTATTATTTCTAATTTCATTGAGGATCTTAATGAACTTTGGATTTTCCTGTCTATAAATATGCTTTAATTCAATTGTAATTGCATTGCAGTTTTGGAAAGCGTGGCTACTAAAAAAGAACCCATTTTTATACACATGCATCAGTAAGTTCCACTCCTGTTCCTTTATTACTGGTGATAACTGTTGCAAATCACCAATCATCAAAACCTGCACGCCACCAAACACTTTATTCCTGTTTCTAAAACGGCGCAAGGTTCTATCAATACCATCCAGCAAATCGGCACGTACCATACTAATTTCGTCAATCACCAGCAGGTTCATCGACTTAATAATATTAATCTTTGTTTTACTAAATTTTCTATTAAACCCTTTACTCGCATTCAAATCGGTATCCGGTAGAATCGGACCAAAAGGCATCTGAAAAAATGAATGAATAGTAACACCTTTAGCATTAATAGCTGCCACTCCAGTAGGTGCAACAACAACCAAACGTTTTAAGCTATGCATCTTCAAACGATGCAAAAAAGTTGTTTTACCAGTCCCCGCTTTACCCGTTAAAAAAATAGAACGATTGGTTTCGTTAACAAATTGCCATGCTAAATCAAGCTCCTTATTCTCTGACATTAATTTTTAAAAATTAAAATTTGAAGATACTAATTTGAGTAAATTTTTTGAGTAAATTTTTGAAGTTAAAATCAGTCAGGAGCTAAATCAACTATTGCGATATACCTTTTGAATAAGTAGTCATCCTATCATAAACAAAAAAAATCCCGATTCTAATAAAAGAATCGGGATTCAAAAAAGGCGACGACCTACTCTTCCACAAATGTAGTACCATCGGCGCTAATGGGCTTAACTTCTCTGTTCGGAATGGTAAGAGGTGAGCCCCATCGCTATAACCACCTTAAGTTATAGCTGTTTACTATTGGCATTTAGCCTTTAGCATACAGCGTTTATCCGCTTTGGATAAACAAATATCTTAACATATTGAATAAAGAACATGGTTTGTAATAATAATGTGTTGTACTCTTATAAAAAAACAGGCGTACAATAAGCCTATGGGTTATTAGTACTACTCGGCTATGACATTACTGCCTTTACACCTATAGCCTATCAACGTGGTAATCTTCCACGACCCTTTAAAGAAATCTCATCTTGTGGTGGGTTTCGCGCTTATATGCTTTCAGCGCTTATCCCTTCCAAACGTAGCTACTCAGCAATGCCGCTGGCGCGACAACTGATACACCAGAGGTTTGTCCAACTCGGTCCTCTCGTACTAGAGTCAGATCCACTCAAATTTCTAACGCCCACTGTAGATAGAGACCGAACTGTCTCACGACGTTCTGAACCCAGCTCGCGTGCCACTTTAATGGGCGAACAGCCCAACCCTTGGGACCTTCTCCAGCCCCAGGATGTGACGAGCCGACATCGAGGTGCCAAACCCCC
>NZ_VAWB01000001.1:400000-2105248 GCF_006148925.1 Hyunsoonleella aestuarii
TATCTGCTATTTATAAACTCATTTTTTTTAATAATATCACTAAATCATTATTGCTAATACAATAATAAAACCCCTCTAAACTTCTATTAATACTCTATAACAAATTATCCTAAACTTAATGACATAATATATCAATCTAAATAATTAAATAACAATCCCACAAGTTAGGAATAGTAGTGACATCCTTTTTATGGCTCTAATAATTATATATTATACCCGTTACATGATATATGTGTTTGTTGCATCCCTCACTCCTAGAACTGACACCATAGGGAAATGAGCTAATAAAAATTCTGTAATTGAGCGAATTAAAGAAAGAAATTCCAAACTATACCAAAGCGGATGGCAAAATCTCTATATGGATTATTAGGTGCTGCAAAATAATCATAACCTGTAAAGGCTGCATTGAAATGCTCTGCTTTTAAATAAATTCTTGTTTGGCGAATTTTTGCATTTATAAAGAAATCTAAACGTGGAAAGTCCCCAAACTCTCTATCCGTTTGCACGTAAAACTCAGCCAGTAACGGATTGTAAGCATTCATATAATAACTTGTAAAATAATTGAATGTTACTCCTGTCTGCAAATACATCGCTTTTTTAAACAAATGAGATGCATAATATAAAGTGTTACGCGTTGTAAGCTCTGGAACATTAAAAACATTATTATCGTCTTGAACATTTTGATACAAAACGGTATTGTTTAGAGCAAACTTCCCGTATTTAATTTCGTTTACCAACTTAACCCTTAAATAGGATATAGACTCGGTATTTTGAAATGGCTTTATTGGATTTGGGTTATCGTTCGATATACGAGCATCATCTAACTTAAAATACGTATAATCATTAATGTTAGAATAATCTACAGTTATATCTGCTAAGCTTTTATATTTTATCTGAAAAGCTAATTGCTGCGTTTCTGTATTATTGAAATTATTTTGCCAGTTATAATTTATGTAATCACTTTGATATAATAAGAAGTTATAGTTTGGTGCCTTGGAACTATGATTTATAGAGGCAGAAACAAAAACATCATCATTAAGTTTAAATTTTGCCTTAGCATTAAAAAAGTTTCCTTCAAAATCTCCCGATACATTTACTCCTAGCGCTCCTTCTAGCTTAAATTTGTTGAATTGCTTCAAATACTTCCCCCCAGCTGAGATTATATCACCCTTTAACCTATTCGTTATCGTTGTATTACCAACAACAACTAATCTGTTATACCCATAATTATAATTATTATGACTTACATTAACTTGCAAATCACCAACGAGGTTATTTGAATAATTTAATTGTAGTTGATTATATAAGTTCTCTAAAGTAACTCTATCCTTAAGTCCTGAAGATTTATTTGCACTACCAAAAAAACTAGTTACAGCACTAGATTGGTCATATTCATAAAACTTATCTTTTAAAGACACTATATGACCTACACTCAACTTATTCTTTGATAAGGAATCTTTTTTTCTAACTATCTTATAATCATGTTCTAAATGAAAACGCTTTCCTTTTAAAACACTTTCGGCATTTTCAAAATTTACCTCTAATATAGAACGGTCGAGAAACTCCTCTGTTCCAGATTCGAAGTCTTCTACACTAGCATCTTGTAAACCTCCATTTTCTTGATTCAACAAATCCTGAGTTACAATATGTGCTCTAATTGAGTATCGCTTATTTTTAGTTTGATAGTTTGATGTAAACCTAAAATTGCCAGTGCTTGTTAATAGATGCTGATAGTTACCAAGTGACCTCAGACCCTTATAGGCTATCGAAAAATTAAATTGTGGTGATGTATTTACAGTGAAAAATGAATCTGCCAATTGCCCTTGTTCAAATGCCGTTTTAAAAAACAGTTCAGTTAATGGTGTTGGCACTCTATAATAGTTGATATCTTCAATTTCCATATAATTGAAATGTCTTGCTCTCGCACCAAAGCTTGGCATCAAAATAGTATTCTCAAAATCGAAAGTTAAAGTATTATAGGTTTGACCTAAATTTGAAAAAGGCATCAACCCAAAATTATCTCGACGTAGATAATTAAAATTATAATCCTTTTGAATTGTAAGTGTTGTATCTACAAAAGTAGTGTCGTTAAGATGAGATATAATCAAATAGTCTTCTATTTTAGCATCAGTATTTTTAATTTTTTTTATGCTTGTACTTTTTCTAGAAGAATTCCTAAGCGAATCTTGACTAATAGTATTACCAAAATCTTGAGAAAATCGGCTAGGTTGTCTAGTTTGAGCAAATAAAACATTTAAAAAACACAATAATATGGATGTGAAAATTAATCTTTTCATCAATTATAATGCTTTTTGATTTTGAAAATGAACCATAAACAACTTTGTAAGCAGGAAAATGTGTTGATATATTACTGAATAACTATTTTCGGTGACAAAAGTAATTATTTGAACGTTAAGTGAAGTGAATTATTTTAAATTAAAGAAAGCCAGTAAAATTTTACTGGCTTTCTTTATGTATCATCCCAATAAAGGAATGCCTTCGAGTATTTATTTTGAGTTAGTCAGTAACAAACATCTTAATATTATCTTAAAAAACCAAAAAAAGGATTAAAAAAAAAGGTAAACAACCACATAAATTGTATTATAAATTAAACAATAAAAAGCAATTATTATGCATAAAATTATAGATTTGATAATATTTTATAATAATGCTCTCTTTAAAATATTCCAATCTTCACCTAGAGTGCGGCACAGATGAAGCTGGCCGCGGTTGTTTAGCTGGTCCCGTAACAGCTGCCGCAGTCATATTACCAGGCAACTTTGCAAATGATTTATTAAATGATTCAAAACAATTAAGCGAAAAGAAGCGGTTTGTTTTAAAACCCATTATTGAAGAGCAAGCTTTTGGTTTTGGTATTGCCCATGTTTTTCAAGAAGATATTGATAAAATCAATATTCTTAATGCCTCTATTTTGGCAATGCATAAATCGATAGGGCAATTAAAATTTGACCCAGAATTTATTATTGTGGACGGAAATAAATTTAAACCCTATAAAAATGTTCCATTTGAAACCATTGTTAAGGGAGACTCTAAATATTTAAGCATCGCTGCAGCATCAGTGCTAGCCAAAACCACAAGAGATACTTATATGGATAAAATCCATGAAGAATTCCCAATGTATAATTGGAAGCAAAACAAAGGGTATCCTACCAAAGAGCACCGAGATGCGATTAGAAAATACGGTATAACAAAGTACCATAGAAAATCATTTAAATTACTGCCAGAACAATTGACTTTAGAGTTTTAAAAGAGTTAAAAATATACTAGGTTTGTAAAAACTTAATATTTTCCATGCGTCTACTTTGTTTTATCCTATTTGCAATTATCTTTATAAGCTGCTCTGACGTTAAAACAAATCGATCTGAAATTGTTCATTATATTCCTGAAAACGCATCCATCATTATAAGAACTAATAATTTAGGAAGTTTGAAAAGCGGTCTTAATAACAATGATTTTTTATATAAGTTTTCTAATTCTAATGCTTACAAATCATTCGATTCCAAATTAGGGTTTACATCATTACTAAAGCCCATAAATGATGTTTTAATTGGAATTGGACATACACAAAATGATAGTCTCAATTTTTCTCTTATAACAAAGCATCATAAAGATTTGTTCCAAAGAGATTCTTTAGCAGAATATTTAGAGGAAACTCTTTCATACGATGATAAAACGGTAATAAAATCTACTTTAAAAAACTCTGTTTTTTACAGTACTATTATTGACAGTATCTTTATAGCATCTACTTCAAAAAAAATAATTGACAATGCTTTTGAAAAAATACCAATAAATAGCCGTCTTGAAAAAGTTTATAGTACCATTGATAGAGACAAAACGATTTCTATCATTGTAAGGCCTAACAACAATCTTATAGATTCCTTTTTTATCGACAACTCCCTAAGGCTTGCCGATTTTACAGATTATATAGCACTAGATACCGAGCTTAATCAAAATACCATAGTTTTAAACGGGATTGCAAAAGCTAACGATTCAATTCATAGCTTAATAAATATATTTAAAAATACGATCCCTCAAGAAAACCAAATTCAAAATGTAACGCCATCTAATAGTGATGGGTTTATGAGTTTTACATTTGATGATTTTGAGGTTTTACAAGATAACCTAGCAAAATTTAATGCGAATGATTCTATAGTAGAACCTTCTACACTCTTTAATAATATTGTTGAAATTGGGGTTATTTATGAATCTGAAAATAGAGCTGTTGTATTAAATTCTATTGATGACATTGCTACAAAAGATGCCTTACTGTCCGAACAAAATATTATAGACACTTACCGCCAAGTAACTATTTATAATTATAGTAATTCGGAATTCTTCGCTAATACTTTTAAACCCTTAATTAGTTCAACAAACTTTACTAACTACTGCTTGCTTGACAATTTTTTTGTGTTTTCAACAAATTTGGAAATGACACAAAATATTATTGCTAACTATCAAAACAAAACCACGCTATGCGAACGCAATTACTTTAAGGACGTAAAGAACGAACTGAGTGATGCCTCGTCTTTGATGCTCATAACCAATTCAACTACACTAGAAAATGTGATTAAAAAGAATTTTACTGAAAACTTAAATATTAACCTGAAAAATTATAAAGCATCGGGACTTCAATTTGTTTATGATAATAATTTCGCTCACGTAAATGCTGTCATTAGCAAAACGCAATCTAGAAGAGAAGAACGTTCAGTTTCTGAAGAATTCAATATTAAACTAGAAAATGATTTACTTAATAGTCCGCGGTTTGTCACAAACCACATCACTAAGCAAAAAGAAATAGTAGTTCAAGACATAACTAACAATTTGTATTTAATTTCAAATAAGGGGGAAATTCTTTGGAAAAAACAATTACACGGTCCTATTTTGGGTGAAATAAATCAAATTGACATTTACAAAAATGGTAGGCTTCAGTTGGTTTTTGCTACTCCAAATCGTGTTTATGTATTAGACAGAAATGGCAAAGATGTTGCACCTTTCCCTGGTAAATTTAATGACGACATAACCCAACCGCTTTCAGTGTTTGATTATGACAAAAAGAAAAATTACAGGCTGTTAGTCACACAAGGCAATAATGTTTTAATGTATAACACTAAAGCCAAAATAGTTAGTGGATTCAAATTTAAGTCCGCTAATGGTATTATTAATACCCAACCGCAACATTTTAGAATTGGTAGCAAGGACTATATAACCATAAAAACAGATTCCAAACTGCATATTTTAGATCGTACTGGCAAAAATAGAGTGACTCAAAAAAGCAATAACAACTTCTCCATGGAACCAATTTATCTTTACAATAATAAATTCACCACTACTTCCAAGGATGGTAAACTGGTAACCATAGATTCAAGAGGTAACGTGGCTACTCAAAATTTAAACCTATCTCCAAATCATCATATTACCAGTTCTTCAAAAACAATGGTAGCACACTCTGAAAACAAACTATCTATAAGAAACAAAACGGTTGAAATAGATTATGGAAATTATACCGCGCCACAACTTTTTTATATTAATGATAAAATTTATGTTGCCTTAACCGATTTACAGTCACAAAAAATTCATTTATACGATAGTCAGACTAAAGCCATACCAAATTTTCCTGTATATGGGAATTCTGAAATAGATTTCGATAATATTGATCGGGATAGAAATCTAGAATTCGTTACAAAGGGTGAGGACAATTCTATAATTCTGTATCAAATAAATTAAGTTTAAAATATAGCAGTTACATGTTTGCTAATTTGTAACTAATTCATATATTTAAACCAGCTATTAATCAATTATTTACATTCATTTTCAACCTTAACAACAAAATTTACAGGTAATCACTGTTTTGAAGCGTTTACATAAGAGTATAATGTTTCAGGGACAGTTAACAACATTACAATAATACCCAAGTCCTCGAATCTTGAGCGTCAAAGCATTTGTTTTGGCGCTCGTTTTTTTATGGCACTCTAAGATAATTTTAATACTATTGCAGTCATTAAAAATCGAACTATGATTTCCAGAAAAAATGCCTCTATTTCTAAATTTATAATCCATAAAGTTGGCAACAAGTTTAATGATACCGAAAATGCCTTTTCGCAAAATTTGGTTGATTTTGATGAAGCTAGTTACGACCTCATGCTGCCATTTTTACTGCGACCGTTTGGTAGTGCAGTACAGAGTTATCGCTTTAATCATCATGCGAATATTGCATTGAATGAAATAAATAATTACACTTCTCAAATCTTTAAAGAGGATGATGCCTTTATTGAAGTTTCTAAACACATAGTTACCCATTTATACGAGCAATCTAATTCGGCTCAAATAAAAACTGGTGACGTGTTAGTCGTTATGTTTGAAGGGATAGAATATGAAGGCATTACTACTAACGCATTAGGTATTTTTAAAATTGAAAACAAAGTAAACTTCTTTCAAACCTATTTAGAAAACAAAAGCTACGATGTCTTGGTTCAAAAAGGGATTAGCTCGAAAAAAGTAGACAAAGGCTGTCTTATTTTAAATCAAAGTGACACAGAGGGCCCTATTGTTTTGAGTATAGACAACAACACTTACGATGCGCAATACTGGATTAATCAATTTTTAAATATTAAATATGCCGATGATGCCAACAACCATACACAGCAATATCTCGAACTATGTAAAGATTTCTCATCAGAAGTTTTAAAACCAAGCTATGGCATGCATGAACAAAATACGTTTTTAGCCAAAACCATTGATTTCTTTAAAGAAAATGAAATAGTTAACGTGGAACGTTTTAAAGAAGATGTGTTTGAAGAAGAAAAACACATTAGACTTTTTGAAGATTACAAAAAAGAGTTTGAAGGTGACCAGAATTTGTTAATTCGCAATCAGTTTGACGTTGCTGAAAAGGTTCTAAATAAGGAGAAACGTAAAATAAAAACCGAAATTAAGCTAGACACTAACATCCAAATTAAACTGGATATTGATGCGCCAGATTCTTCAGAAGAATATTTGGAACGTGGCTACGATGAGGAAAAGAAAATGCATTATTACAAAGTGTTTTTTAATGCCGAAGCTTAAATGCTTTACTCAACTATGAAAAAATTCATGTATATTCGTTAAGAGTCAGATGCTTAATAGCTCATTCTAACTGACCAATTAATATTATTCCTTATGAAATACTATAATATTCTTGCAGTTCTATTTTTAAGTTCAGTCATTTCCTTTTATTCCTGTAATGATAGTTCTAAATCGAAAACAAAAAGTACCATAGAACAAACTGAAACTGAAAACACTGTATCCACACCAAATGCTGCAGCTCAAAATAACACGAGCACTCAAACGACACAAAGCGCAACTGGACAAGTTTTCCATTACACCTGTGTTAAAGGATGTTCTGGTGGTGCGGACTCAGCTATAAATTGCACAACTTGTGGCACTCTTTTAGTACATAATGCTGCTTTCCATAATAAACCGAATAGTACGCCTCCTGCTGGACCATTTCTAACGCCGCAGACAAATTCCAGTTCTAATGCAGCTGGTGTATTTCATTATACATGTAGTAATGGATGCGCTGGCGGATCGGGATCTGCAGGTAATTGTAGCACCTGCGGTAATGCCTTGGCACATAATGCAGCTTATCATCAGTAACCAAGAATTGTTCATTTCTTAAAAAAACTCCCGATACTGCGTTACACGAAAATCAAACGTATTGAACTTAGGGTTAGCAGCTTTAAATTTTTTATAAAGCGGCAATTTACTAATTGAAATATTGGCAGCACCTGAACCCGATGTTAATGAAACTGTTTTTATTGTTCGAGAGACACTTCGACTACGCTCAGTGTGACATAACGTAAACTGATGGATTCTAGGGACTTCATTCGAAAGAACCTCTAATTTTAAACCGTAATTTTTTAAATGCTTTCTAAAGAAATATTCTGGTCCATTTTTACTGTTACCTCCAGTAAACAAGAGCGTATTAATATTGGGATATTGTTCTAGGTATCCTATGACATTTCGAAGTTTTATATGTTTCATTCCTAAATCTGAAGCATCCATTTTTTCACGCTCTGCACTCTCTACAATATCGCAAACACCAATTTTACTCTTAACTAAAAATGCCTTACGCTCTTCAATGGCTTCTTTCGAATTATCGTATCGCAATCCTAAACTGTGAATTTTATCAATGAATAACCACAACGAGTTGTAATAACTTCCATAGCAAAAATCAACATCTTTTTCAAGAAGTTCACCTGTTGAAAATCTTGGTGGCGGTAAAGTACCAACAATAAGTTTGGTTGTATCTTTTTTTATAAATGGCTCATATGGATGTTTATGAATGAACAACTTGTTTAAAATTTCGAGATTTTGTATATTATATGAGAACAAATTACAGATTATTATGGGAAAAGGAGATAAAAAAACTAAAAGAGGGAAGATTAATCGTGGCACATTTGGAGCGCGACGACCAAGAGTAAAAAAGAAAATAACCGCCGAAACGAAAATTAATGTTGGAAATAAGGTGAATCCTAAATAGTGCTGTTTAATGCCTAGTCAATTTCTGATAGAAGTTTTTCTACTTCCTGTATTGTAGCCCTATAAATTCGTTGGTTGGGCTTGGTCATGTGCTTGGATTCCTCAAAAACCTCACTAAGTATGTCCTTAGCTTCACCTGATTTACCTTTACTCATTAAAAACTTTGCAAGTATAAGACGCTCATCATAAAAAGAATACCTAACATCAATAGCTTTAAGGTTTCTTTCAGCTTCGTCAATTTTGCCAATTTTTTCTAAGGCTAAACCATATAAAAATTGAGATCTAGATTTTTTAAACTCGGGATGCGTCATTATTTTTTCAGCATATAAAATCGCGCTTTCACAGTCTTCTATATTGAAATAACATTCAATAAGTTGCTTGATTACATAAAAATCGTTCTGGGTATTTCCTTCTATAGATTCTAAATAATTTGGAATGGCATTGTTATAGTCTTTATTCTCTAAGTAAGCATCTGCCAAATTAACTCTGTTTTGATAAGATTCTGAAAACTCAAGTTGCCTCTCTAAATCTTTAATCTTTTTCGTAGGATTTATGATGTGCGTGATGTCGCTAGTAATTTTTTCTGCATCACGCTTATTATAAACTTGAGTAATTATATAAATAACACAACCTACTAAAGGTAAAAACAAAATTAAAAGCCACCAATAGAAGGCATTTCTATGAGTGTAAAGATGATAAAGACAATAAGCCTGAAGCGCTATAATAAAGTAGAAATACATGATTACTATCTTATAAATACGAGTTCGGTTTCGGTAGACATAGGCTCACTAAACCCATAGCCGTCATAATTGAATCCTTTTAAATCATCGATGGTTTTGGCATTGGTATCAACAACATAGCGCGCCATCATACCACGTGCCGCCTTAGCAAAAAACGAAATCATTTTGTACTCGCCATTTTTAAAATCTTTAAAATTGGCTGTAACTACAGGCACTTTTAAAGTTTTAACATCTATGACCTTAAAATACTCATTACTAGCAAGGTTTAAGAATAGCTCATCATCTTCAAGTTCGTCGTTTAAGGCTTTTGTAACATCCTTTTTCCAAAATTCGTAAAGATTCTTTTTAACGCCAACAGGCATTTTGGTTCCCATTTCTAAACGATAAGGTTGAATTAAATCGGTTGGCTTAAGCACCCCATATAAACCCGAAAGGATGCGTACCGTATTTTGTAGATTGTCTAATTTATCTTCTGATATGGTGTAGGCATCAAGACCACGATATACATCTCCATTAAACGCATAAACTGCAGGACGTGCATTGTCTTTGGTAAATGGTAACTCCCAAGACTGGTTGCGTTCATAATTTAATTGTCCCAAAGCATCAGAAATGCTCATGAGTTTCGATAAGCTTCTAGCAGATTTCTTTTTAAGCAACTTATTTAAGCGCTCCGATTGTTTTAAAAATTGAGGTTCGCTGTAACTAGTAAAAGGTAATGGGGTTTCAAAATCTAAAGATTTAGCTGGAGAAATTACGAGTTTCATACCGTGTGATTTTTTGGATTATTCAAATTTACAACTCCTACTCTACTTTTTAAATTTTAGATTACAATTATTTTTAATGACATTATAAATGGAATTGATGTGTATAATAGTGTAAAAAAAATTGCCAATATCGTTTAACAATCGATAAAGCTCATTGAAACGCAACTTTATTTTTATATTTAGATTCAATTAAATAATTAAACATGTCAAACAACAATAGAATACTATTGGATGCAATTATATTTTTCAGTTTGTTTCTATTAATTGGATGCAAACAACAAGTCAAAGAGCTTGCCTTAGAAGATAAAATAAGATTAGCTGTAGAGTCAAGAAAAGTGCCTGTACCAAATGAACAGAAAGTAAGTTTTACTTCTCCAGAATGGATAGAAGGAAGAGGGCCCCATAGCACTGAGATTTTCCGACATTTAGAAAACTATATTCCAACTATTTTAATTGAAAAAGGAGCTACGAAAACAAAAGAGCTTCCAAAAAACTCAAGTAATACTCTGGGTCAAGAACTCCTCACAACCACTTTCTTTAAAAAAGAAACTTCTCTCAATGAAATATGTAATGAAAAACAAATTAATGGTATAATTGTTCTGCACAAAGGCGAAATTATATATGAAAAGTACCCTGATATGGAACCTACGGACAGACATTTTCTAGGGTCGGTTAGTAAATCTTTTATTGGAACGGTAATTGGAAACCTAGCAGATGAAGGAATAGTAAATGAACAAGATACTATTGGAAAATTCCTTCCAGAGTTTAAGGACAAACCATTGGAAAATGTGTCCATTGAGAATTTGCTAAGAATGGCATCCGGAACGAATTGCCGAGAGCATGTAAAAGACAGGGTTTCATTTACTGATCCGAATCATTGTTTTTACCAGCTGCTTCAACATTCTGCTTTATTCCCAGAACCAAAATCTGCTTTTGAAGAAAACCTTATGGAACTAGTAGCTAATGCAGGGGCTTATGAAAGTCAAGGACAAATCTATGATTATACCTCAGCTAATTCTGTGATTTTGGCAACTATAGCTGAAAGAGCATCTTCCAAGCCATTTCATGAATTAGTACAAGAATATATTTGGTCAAAAATAGGGGCCGAGGATGATGCAAGAACTACGTTATCTAGCTCGGGTGTGGCAGGTAGCTACGGTACAATGCTAATGCGTTTAAGAGACCTTGCAAGGTACGGATTAGCTTTTACTGATGATGCTACCACTAAAATAGCTTCAGAAAGATACCTTAGTCAAATTAATAAAGGAGATAAAGAATTATTTAGTTCACAAGACGGAACAGGTCAAAGATTGTGGCTAAAAATTTATCAAGACCAAGAACCTCTTTTTCAAAGTTATCATTGGGATGTAGTTTTTGAAGATGGTGACTTTGCAAAATTTGGACTTGGTGGTCAAGGCCTTTATATTTCGCCAGAAAAAAGATTAGTAATTGCTTTTTTTAGTGCTAATAAGGACGAAACAACTAACAATAATAATATTATGTATCTTGTTCGTAGCTTAGCATTATTTGAACATTTCAAAGGAGAACAATAACTCTGAACTTAACAATGTATATGATGGTCATATACTTAAAAAAATTTTCGATAATTATAAACAATTCTCGCCTTGAAAATTTATAGCTCTTGATGCTTAGTATACCCACGCCACTTTTCAATACACAGCTGCATATCCTCTGGAATAACGGTATCAAACTTTAAAAACTCACCTGTTTTAGGATGTTTAAAGCCTAAGGTTTTGGCGTGCAGCGCTTGCCTCGGTAATGCTTTAAAACAATTTTCAACAAACTGCTTATATTTTGTGAATGTAGTTCCCTTCAGTATTTTTTCACCACCATAACGCTCATCATTAAATAAGGTGTGCCCAATGTGCTTCATGTGAACACGTATTTGGTGGGTCCGTCCCGTTTCTAGTTTGCAAGACACCAACGTTACGTAGCCAAGGCGTTCTAAAACTTTATAATGTGTTACGGCTGGTTTTCCTTTATCTGCTTCATCATCCAAAAACACCGTGTTTTGCAGTCTATTTTTCGGGTGGCGTCCTATATTACCTTGAATAGTGCCTTCATCTTCTTCAACATTACCCCAAACTATAGCAACGTATTCGCGTTCGCTGCTTTTTTCAGCAAATTGCAAAGACAAATGGGTCATGGCTTGTTCGGTTTTAGCTACTACTAAAAGTCCGCTGGTATCTTTGTCTATTCGGTGCACTAAACCCGGGCGTTCACTAGAATTATTCGGTAAATTATCGAATATGTGAATTAGTGCATTTATTAATGTCCCCGAATAATTACCATGTCCAGGATGAACCACCATACCCGCTGGTTTGTTAACTACAAGTAACTCATCATCTTCATAAACCACATCAATGGGAATATCTTCACCTACCAATAAGTTTTCATGCGGCGGATGCGCAAAAAGCACGCGAATTTTATCATTAGGTTTAACCTTATAATTCGATTTTACAGGAACATCATTTACAAAAACACTTCCGTTTTTTGCAGCCGCTTGAATTTTATTTCTAGTCGCGTTTTCAACAAAATTCATTAAATATTTATCTATACGAAGTGGCGTTTGCCCTTTGTCTACAGTAAACGCAAAATGCTCATAAAGATTATCCTCATCAGGTAATTGTTGTGTATAATCTTCCATACCTAGGGTCTATTACCGTTGCCAAGAACTAAATCGATAACAGACGTTTTTGGTAATTGGTCTCCTTCTTTAATGGTATTCCCTTTGTGCTTCATACCTAACACAATATCCTTACCTATGTTATCGATATAGGATATCTTTCCTATTTTGAATTCTAGAGCTTCTAAGGTGCTTTTTGCTAACCTAAACGTTTTATCTTCTAAGTTAGGCACCAATATTTTTCTGTAACCAGAAGGATTTAAGGTAAGGTATATTTTCCTGTTCTCCTTTACTTTTGTTCCAGCTATCGGCTCTTGCTCTATAACAGAAAACTTGGGGTAATTTGGATTATAATTAGCTGAATCCTGAATTTGCATCACCAAATTGTTATCATTCAATTCCACTTGCGCCACATTTATGGACTTCCCCGAAAGGTCTGGTACAGTTTCAAAATCGCCGTGATTAGTAGATACCTTTAGCCATTTTAAAATAATAAAACATAAAACGACTAGGGCGACGACTGCCAATGCTAACTGCTTTAAAAAAACCTTACTGGAAAGAAATTTGACAATGCTCATTTATAGAATTTTCAATTAGGCAAATATATAAAAACCGAACTGTTTTTTCTTTTGCCATTTATATGATATTTTAGCTATAACTAATATAGATACGTTTTTATTGTTGATTTAGACGCATCTTGTTTTGGGAAAAGATTTTCACTTAATCTAAATTGAAGTGAACTTTTATTTATGAAAAAAAATATTGCAATCATTATGGGAGGATATTCAAGTGAATATCAGATCTCTTTGAAAAGTGGAAATGTGGTTTTTGAGACTTTAGACACCTCCAAATACAATCCTTATCGCATTCATATTTTTAAGGATAAGTGGGTGTATGTTGATGCTAAGAATAAGGAATTCCCAGTTAACAAAAATGACTTTTCGGTTACTGTAGCAGATCAAGTTATCGATTTTGACTGCGTATTCAATGCCATTCATGGTTCCCCAGGAGAAGATGGCTTTATGCAAGGTTACTTTGAGTTAATAGGCATGCCACACACAAGCTGTGACATGTACCAAGCAGCTTTAACTTTTAATAAGCGTGATTGCCTTAGTGTTTTAAAACCTTATGGCATAAAAACAGCAAGATCTTTTTATATTAATCTTGGTGATGCTGTTAATAAAGATGACATTATTAGCAAAGTAGGTTTACCCTGTTTTGTAAAAGCCAATAAAGCAGGTAGCAGTTTTGGTGTTACAAAAGTTCATGAGAAAGAAAACTTGAAAGACGCTATTGAAACAGCTTTTAAAGAAGACGATGAAATTATAATAGAATCGTTCCTTGATGGCACCGAAGTTTCAGTTGGCGTGATTACTTATAAAGGCGAAACCAAAGTATTACCAATTACTGAAATAGTTTCTGAAAACGATTTTTTTGATTATGAAGCCAAATACTTGGGAAAATCTCAAGAAATAACACCTGCTAGACTAACTAAAGAGCAAGAAGAGAAAGTAAACACCGAAGCGAAAAAAGTATATGAGATTCTAAAAATGAAAGGCTTCTCCAGAAGCGAATTTATTTTTAAAGATGGAGACCCTCATTTACTAGAAATGAACACAGTTCCTGGGCTTACACGAGAAAGTATTTTACCTCAACAAGCCGGAGCAGCAGGAATAAGTTTAAGTGACTTATTTGATAATGCCATACAAGAGGCTTTGAAATAAAAATTGTACTTTTAAATTATGAAACGCGCATTATTTCCTGGCTCCTTTGACCCACTAACCTTAGGGCACTACGATATTATTAAAAGAGGTATCACACTTTTTGACGAGATTATTGTTGCCATTGGTGTGAATGCCAGCAAAAAATATATGTTTTCTGTCGAAGAACGTAAAGTTTTCATTGAAAAAGCTTTCGCTAATGAACCCAAAGTTAAAGTCGTAACATACGAAGGGCTTACTGTAGATTTTTGTAAAGAAATAGATGTTGAATTTATTTTACGTGGTTTAAGAAACCCTGCCGATTTTGAGTTTGAAAAAGCCATTGCCCATACCAATAGAGATCTCGCGCCTATTGAAACTGTTTTCCTTTTAACATCCGCACAAACCTCTTATATAGCTTCTTCTATAGTACGTGATGTTATTAGAAATAATGGAGATTACACCAAATTAGTACCTAATAGCGTTCGAGTTAAATAATCCTAACACTTTAACAAAACCTGTTAAAGAGTATATTCGGACAACCCTTTAGTGAAAGCTTCAGGGTTTTCTGCTAAATGATACCGTGGGTCGTCTATATCTTCAACAATAACCTCTCTAAACTTCGGACTTGACTTGTATAATAATATTTTGCAGTCTTCACTTAAATGTTTCAGCTTAATTTGCTTCCCTGCAGCTTCATACTTATTCACTAGATTAAATATGGCTTCAATCGCAGAATGATCGCTTATACGAGACTCTACAAAATCAACTTCTACTTTATCTGGATCATTTTTAACATCAAACTTTTCATTAAAAGCAATTATAGACCCAAAAAATAAAGGCCCCCAAATTTCATAAACCTTAGTTCCATCTTCGCGCATACGCTTTCTTGCTCTAATCCGTTTTGCATTTTCCCATGAAAACACTAAAGCGCTAATAATTACACCCGCTATTACTGCAATAGCTAAATCAAAAATTACCGTTAAAGAAGAAACTGTAACTAACACAATAACATCACTAAATGGAATCTTGTTTAGAATTCTAAAACTACTCCATGCAAAAGTTCCAATCACAACCATAAACATTACTCCCACCAAAGCGGCGATAGGAATTTGCTCAATGTAGGTAGAAGCAAAAAGAATAAACATTAATAATAACACTGCTGCCACAACACCAGATACTCGCGTTCTTCCTCCAGATTTAATATTGATTAATGATTGTCCAATCATTGCACAACCACCCATACCTCCAAATAAACCAGTAATGATATTTGCTCCACCTTGAGCCATACATTCCTTGTTTGCATTTCCTCTCGTTTCGGTTAATTCATCTATTAAATTTAGTGTCATTAAAGATTCTATTAATCCAATTGCTGCTAGAATCATTGCATAAGGACCAATAAACCAAAGCGTTTGAAAGTTAAAAGGCACCTTACTAAAAATATCTGTTTGAAATTGTGGGAGCCCGCCTTTTAATCCTTCTCCACCACCATCTTTAATGAAACTTCCAACAGTGGCTACATCTAAATTCCCGAAAATCACAATAGCCGAAACCACTAGAATCGCTATTAAAGCCTCAGGTAATTTCTTAGTTAGTTTAGGCAAACCGAACATAATCCCCATAGTTAGTGCCACTAAAGCAACCATAATCCAAAGTGGATTCCCTGAAAACCATGCCCCATTAGCATCCTTAAACATGCCTAATTGAGACAAAAATATCACTATCGCTAACCCATTTACAAATCCCATCATTACTGGGTGCGGGATTAACCTAACAAATTTACCAAGCTTTAATACACCTGCCAACATTTGGATTCCTCCCATAAGTATTACAGTAGCAAACAAATAATACAACCCAAGATTTTCACCTTCAACTCCCATCGCATTTCCTTCGGCTACCAAACTAACCATTACAACTGCTAGTGCTCCAGTTGCACCACTAATCATACCTGGTCTACCTCCGAAAATCGAAGTAATCAAACCAATCATGAAAGCAGCGTACAATCCAACTAAAGGATCTACACCTGCTACGAAAGCAAAAGCCACAGCTTCTGGCACCAATGCCAATGCCACAGTGATTCCACTTAAAATATCATTTTTCAAGTTTGCAGTTCGTTTTCTAATAAATTCAGTCATGGTTTATTTTTTGAAGCAGCAAATTTAAGGTTAAAATCGTGAAGCACAAGTACTCTAAAGATAATTTAAAAATTGCTTAGCTATAACGTTTGAATGTTAATAGAATATAATTGTAGATTTATAAAAATTCTAAAATATGAAGATCTTTTATTTTTTTTTGTTATTGTTAGTTTCTTGTAACGCTCCTAGCGAAAAACCTAATTTTAATTTTCAAACTCATTTTGAAAAATCTGAAGGTTTAGAAACTGCCACCTATCAAGAAACCATTCAGTTTTATAAAAATTTAGCCGAAGCCTGTCCCCAAGTTTCAATTGACAGTCTTGGTGAAACCGATTCTGGAAAACCACTACACGTAATTACTTTAAATAAAGATAAAGAATTTAATTTTTCAAAAATTAGAGAAAGCAACAAACGCATTCTACTTATTAATAATGGTATTCATCCCGGAGAGTCTGATGGCATAGATGCCACCATGATACTATTTAGAGATTTAGTAAATGGCAAAATTGAATCTCTAAAAAACACTGTATTGGTTACCATACCCATTTACAATGTTGGTGGAAGTTTAAATAGAAATTCAACTTCAAGAACTAATCAAAATGGACCAAAATTTTATGGTTTTCGTGGAAATTCGAGAAATTACGACCTTAACAGAGACTTTATAAAAGCGGACACCAAAAACGCCAGAGCTTTTGCGCAAATATTTCACTTGGTCAAACCAGATGTTTTTATAGATAATCACGTGAGTAATGGTGCCGATTATCAATACACGCTAACTCATTTATTCACACAACACAATAAACTTGGTCATGAATTAGGAAACTATTTGCATATTGAAATGATGCCTAAACTTGAGCAAAAATTGAATAATAAAAGCTGGGACATAACCCCTTATGTTAATGTTTTTAATACTGTTCCTGAGAATGGGTTTTCGCAATTTATTGATTCGCCGAGATATTCAACCGGATACACAACTTTGTTTAACACCATAGGCATGATGGTGGAAACACACATGCTTAAACCATATAAAAAGCGAGTTGAAGGTACTTATGAATTAATGAAGAGCATGTTGGAAATTACCGAAGAAGATGGAAGTAAAATTTTAGCACTAAGAACACAAGCAAATAAAAACTTTAAAGCCGGTAACATTTATCCAATTAACTGGGTTATAGACACTACAAAAACTACGGTACTAAATTTTAAAGGTTATGAAGGGGAATTTATTGATAGCGAAGTTACAGGGTTCAAAAGATTAAAATATGATCGTACAAAACCATTTACAAAAAAAGTTATCTATCAAAATTATTATAACCCAAGCATAGAAATCAGGATTCCTTCAGCTTATATTATTCCTCAAGGATGGCATAACATTATTGATTTATTGAAATTGAATGAAGTTCAAATGACTAAAATTGAAAAGGATTCAGTTATTTCCGTTGAAAGATATAAAATTGAATATTTTGAGACGACAACGCAAGCATATGAAGGCCATTATCCACATTACAATATTTCAATTTCAACATCAACTAATGATTTAAACTTTAGAAAGGGCGATTATGTAATTCCCACCAGCCAACCTTCTGTTAGATACCTATTAGAAACCTTAGAGCCTCAAGCAGCAGACTCCTTTTTCAGTTGGAATTTTTTCGATACTATTTTACAACAAAAAGAAGGATTTTCACCTTATGTATGGGAGGATAAAGCATTGGAATTACTAAATCAAAACCCAGAATTAAAAGCAGAATTTAAACACAGAAAAAAAAATATAGCAGAATTTAGAAATAACTGGTATGCCCAACTAAATTGGCTGCACAAGCAAAGTGAAAATTATGAACGAGCTCATCTACTATATCCGATTTATAGAATCAAGTAATTTAAACTAATAACTTTATATTCGCATAAGAATTTTTCAAAGCTTTCTCTGCTTCCATTTTATTTAACCAAGCAACTTTAGTAATACCTTCTTTCTCCTGAGCAATTAATTTACCATCGTAATTAGTTTTCATTTCGAACCAATAAGTAATCTTAATTTTGTAACGCCCGTTGCGCTTAAAAATATGATATGTTGTTTGAAGTGGCTTTGTAATTTCCAAACCTTCAACACCTGTTTCTTCTTCTACTTCTCTAATAGAAGTTTCTTCTATAGTCTCTTTTCGCTCTGTCTTTCCTTTTGGTAAATCCCATTTATCGTTTCTATAGATAAAAAGAATATCTCCATCGCTATTATAAACTTTTCCTCCTCCAGCAATCACATTAGGCAGCTTTTTCAAAAACTTTTTAAGTAACTTATCTTTGTTTTTATAAATTAAGCGAACTTCAGTTAAATCTTTTGAATTAAGTCGTTTGATAACTTTCGCCATGTTTGCGGTATCCAACAAATAATTCTTAAAACCACGCTCTAACTCTACCTTATCTGTAAGCACTACAGGCTTATCTCCAACGAATATTTGATACATATTAAATTAGTTACCAAATGGTAAAAATATCATTTTTAGTCACAACCTTAACATTGTTGAAAAAAATATTTTAATTCAGTTTTTAAGATTATGTAGAACTAAATTTATATGTAATTTTGCAACTATGATTTTCAACAAACATACCGCTAGAAAAACAGCCGAAATCTTATTACAAATTAATGCAATAAAATTAAGCCCACAAGACCCTTTTACATGGGCATCAGGCTGGAAATCACCGATATACTGCGACAACCGTATCATTTTGTCATTTCCCCCCATTCGCAATTATATTCGCGAAACTATGGGAAAGCAAATTGAGAAACAATACGGCAAACCAGACGTCATTGCTGGAGTAGCTACTGGAGCGATTGGCATAGGCATGTTGGTTGCCGAGTATCTTGGCCTACCCTTTATTTATGTGCGACCAGATGCTAAAGGACATGGACGCAAAAACCAAATTGAAGGTTTTATTGAAAGCGGTCAAAACGTGGTTGTGGTTGAAGATTTAATAAGCACAGGTAAAAGCAGTTTAAACGCTGTAAAAGCACTTCGTGAAGCTGGTGTGAATGTGAAAGGCATGATTGCTATTTTTACATATGGCTTTGATGTTGCAAAAGAAAATTTTGAAAAGCAAGAGGTAAAACTTCAAACGCTAGGAAATTACGAAAGCCTTCTAGAGCAAGCAGTTGACACAAACTATATTACAGAAAAAGAATTAAAAACTTTATCTGATTGGAATTCCAATCCGAGTGAATGGAACGCTAATTGATATGTAAAAGTAACGTTGTTTATTGAAAATAATTTAAAACAACTTTACAAAAAAAATTACAGCATAAATGAATTTAGAATCACCAAACATTACAGTTAGTAAATCCTCTCAAGAAGTTTTTGATTTTTTAGCTGACATAAAGAACTTTGAATCCCTAATGCCAGAAAACATAAGTAAGTTTGAAGTTTTAGAAGAAGATAAATTTTTGTTTGCGCTTAAAGGTATGCCTGAAATCATTCTTCAGAAGAAAGAAGTTATTCCTCCTAATAAAATAATACTTGGTGCGGCAGGAGGAAAAATAGACTTTTCATTAGTTGGTAATATTAAAGATATTGATGCATCTTCTAGCGAAGTTCAATTAGAATTTACAGGTGAGTTTAATCCAATGATGTCAATGATGATAAAAGGCCCAATAAAAAAGTTTATTGAAACACTTGTTACCAGTATCCCCAAGGCAGTTTAATACATTAGTGTAATTTCCTTTAGATCGAATTCTTTGGTAATATTATCCTCTATTAAGACCTGTAGGTTTCCCGTATTGGAAATCCCAGAAATAAATCCTGAAAACATAAGCCCGCTTTGATCTTTAAATGTTGAAGGCTTATTTATTCTAAACAAATTGGCTACATAAGCCTCTTTTAATACATCGAAATTTCCTGTTTCATAAATATGAAAATATTGTTTCAGGTTTTCTACAATTGATATTAAAACTTCATCTAGAATATAATTTTTCCCAGAAAGTAATTTTAACGACGAAGCACGCGGTAAATTTTTAAATACTCTTTGATTTACATTTAACCCGACACCTAAGATTGATGCATTAAGACTGGCTTCTTTTATGACATTTTCTATCAATATGCCACAAATTTTCTTGTCTTCTGACAAAATGTCGTTAGGCCATTTAATACTTAATTTAGGAATTGCAAGATCTTGTAAAGACTTCAATATTGCTAAAGCAGTTATCATACTTATGCTATATGAGGCTTCTAAATTCAATCCTGAAATATTCTTAAAGACACTAAACGTAAGGTTTTTAGAAGGTTCAGAGTCCCAAACAGCACCCATTTGACCTCTTCCTTGAGTCTGTTTTTCTGCAACTACAACTGTATAATCTAACAAGCTTTCCAACGCACTCAATTCTCGAAGATAGTTATTTGTAGAATCGATGGCATCAAGTTTGATTATACGCATTTAGAGGTTATTAAAAGTTAGTAAATCTTATGATTATTTTAAAGTATAAAGAACTAAAAAAATAATAACTTTGCATAAATTAAATATTATTAATGGCGAAAGAAAAAATAAGCGCAGACCAACTAATATCTGTAATAATAAGTGGCATTGAAGATGTTAAAGGAAAAGAAATAAGTATTTTAGATTTAAGAGATATTGAAAACACGGTTTGCGATTACTTTATTGTTTGTGAAGGTACTTCAAATACACAAGTAAACGCCATAGTTAATTCTGTACAGAAAAAAGTCAGCAAAGAACTTAAAGACAACCCTTGGCATACCGAAGGATTAGATAATGCCGAATGGGTTTTAATTGATTATGTAAATGTAGTGGTGCATGTTTTTCAAAAACATATAAGAGAATATTACGACATTGAAAGCCTTTGGGGAGATGCAAAAACAACAGTAATAGAAACGAGTTACTAAAAAAACATGGCAAACGAAAAGAAAAATATAAAAGATAAAAAACCAAAATTTAGTCCATACTGGATTTATGGTATTATAATAACAATCTTTTTAGGCACTTCACTCTTCAGTAATAGTGGCTTTCAAGAAGGAAAAGAAACAAATCCAACTCAGTTTTTTCAATTTGTTGAAGATGGTGATGTTGATAAAGTTGAGATAGTTAACAAACGTGTGGCTAAAGTATATTTAACAAAGGATGCGGTTTCAAAAGAAATTCATAAAAATTCGAAACCAACTACATTAATTCCTACTGCTACACGATTACCAAATTATAAATTTGAGTTTGGGGAATTGGAAATCTTCCAAAAAGAATTAAATGATATTATTAAAGAGAATAATTTAGATTTAGAACCTATTTATATAACTGAAGAAAATTTCCTTGGTGATTTTCTTTTAGGCATTCTTCCTTTTGTACTTCTTATTGGCGTGTGGATTTTTATTATGCGTAGAATGTCTGGTGGCGCTGGTGGGGGTGCTGGCGGGCAAATATTCAATATCGGAAAATCTAAAGCAAAGTTATTTGATCAAAACACAGAAGTTAAAACTACTTTTAAGGATGTTGCTGGATTAGAAGGTGCTAAAGAAGAAGTTCAAGAAATTGTAGACTTCTTAAAGTTCCCGGAAAAATATACAACACTTGGTGGAAAAATTCCGAAGGGCGCCTTACTTGTAGGACCTCCAGGAACAGGAAAAACCTTATTAGCTAGAGCCGTTGCTGGTGAGGCCAAAGTACCATTCTTTTCATTATCTGGATCAGATTTTGTTGAAATGTTTGTTGGTGTTGGAGCGTCGAGAGTTCGCGACTTATTTAAACAAGCAAAGGAAAAATCCCCTTCAATCATTTTTATTGATGAAATAGATGCGATTGGTCGTGCGAGAGGCAAGAATGCTATGTCTGGAAGTAACGATGAGCGGGAAAATACATTAAACCAACTTTTAACTGAGATGGATGGTTTTGGCACTAACGCCAACGTTATTGTACTTGCAGCAACAAATAGGGCCGATATTCTTGATAAAGCTTTAATGCGTGCAGGAAGATTTGATAGACAAATTTTTGTAGACCTTCCAGATGTTCGTGAAAGAAAAGAAATTTTTGAAGTGCACTTACGTCCACTAAAAAAGGCTAAAGATTTAGATACCGATTTCCTCTCTAAACAAACCCCAGGATTTTCTGGTGCAGATATTGCCAATGTTTGTAATGAAGCTGCATTAATTGCCGCTAGAAATGGTAAAAAAGAAGTCGATAAACAAGATTTTCTAGATGCAGTTGATAGAATTATTGGAGGTTTAGAAAAGAAAAACAAAATAATTACACCTAGCGAGAAAAAAGCAGTGGCTTTTCATGAAGCTGGGCATGCCACCGTAAGCTGGATGCTAGAACATGCTGCACCTTTGGTAAAAGTAACTATTGTACCAAGAGGAAGATCTTTAGGTGCCGCATGGTATTTACCAGAAGAGCGTTTAATTGTGAGACCAGAACAAATGCTTGACGAGATGTGTGCTGCTTTAGGTGGTCGTGCTGCCGAACAAGTTATTTTCAATAAAATATCGACTGGCGCACTAAGCGACTTAGAAAAAGTGACTAAACAAGCTCGAGCCATGGTAACCATTTATGGGTTAAGCGATAAAATTGGCAACTTAACTTATTATGATTCTTCTGGTCAGAATGAATTTGGTTTTAATAAGCCTTACAGCGAGCAAACTGCTGAATTAATAGACAGAGAGATTTCGGACATCATTGAAAAGCAATACGAAAGAGCTGTTAAACTTCTTGAAGACAATAAGGATAAACTCACGGAACTTGCAGAAGTGTTGCTTGAAAAAGAAGTTATTTTTAAAGACAATCTAGAAAAAATATTTGGTAAAAGAGCTTTCGAAAAAGAAGAGAGAGAAATTTTAGACAAATAGGTTGAAAAACATACATTTGTTAAGCTTTTAGTAAAAATCTTAAATTAACCGTTTGGTTAGTTTAAGATTTTTTATATTTGATAAACCCCAAATTAATTAGAGTTAATAGCAGTATCTAAATGAGTCTTTTTAGAAAAATTTTTGGTTTCAAATCTGAAGATAAAGATGAGGAATTAAAGTCCAATGACAGAGGCAAATACATGCCAGAAATTAAATTACCAATAGACGAAAGGTTTACCATAAACTTTAAAGCTAATGGAGGCAAATTCTTGTATTGTGAAGACTTAAATGAGATTTTTCAAAACCTGCAGAGTATTATCGATGAAAATGATTGGCAAGACAAGAAAGTTCTTATAATAGACCAGCATTTAGAAAGCAAATTTGGTAATTCCAATTTAAAAACAACCAACAGAGCAAGTGAATCTTCATTCTTTTTAACTACGTGCGAGAATTTAATAGCAAATGATGGGTCTTTATTAATTTCATCGAGACAGATATACGAGAAGAAATTAACCGAATTACCGCTTAATTTTATAGTATTTGCTACAACTAGTCAAATTGTAGAGAGTATTGGTGAGGGCTTACGAGGTATCAAATCTAAAAACAGAAAAAAAATACCCACAAATATTACTACCATAAAGCATTTTAAATCTGGTGACGAGAAAGACTTCCTAAGTTATGGTAGTAGTGCTAAAAACCTTTATCTACTGCTATTAGAAGATTTGTAGAATGAAAGAAATTCTTATTCGGGGGCTCTCAGGTTTACTTTATATATCACTTTTAATAGTTTGCCTTAATTTTGAACATGCCTCATTACTTTTATTTTTCGTGTTTGGAATTATTTGTTTGGTAGAATTCAAAAAGCTAATACAACTTAAAAGCTTTATTCCTTTTATCATTTTTGTTATACTTTATGCTGTTTTTGGTTATTGGCAACTCGTCTTAGAGTCCGACAAAGGTTTTAATGAGGCTACTCAAATACTTATGGTATTAACTATTTTTGTAGAACTGTTTTTGATAAAAGACTTGTTTTCTGAGAAAAAAATTCCACTTTTCGCCTCTAAGCGATTTATTCTTACCACCTTTTATGTATCTAGTGGTTTTGTTTTCTTAATACTCATTGCAAATTATTTTGACGTCTACGACCCTAGTGTTTTGCTAGGTGCCTTTATATTAGTTTGGGTTAATGATTCCTTCGCCTATTTTGTGGGCAAGAATTTTGGAAAGCAGAAACTATTTGAGAAAATTTCACCAAAAAAGACTGTAGAAGGTTTTTTAGGCGGTTTATTTTTCTCTTGTTTAGCTAGTTATTTTATAGCTAACTTTACCCAAACACTAAATTTCACAAACTGGTTAATATTAAGCATAATTATAAGTGTTTTTGGCACTTTAGGAGATTTAATAGAATCTAAATTTAAGCGACAAGCCAGTGTAAAAGACAGTGGTATTATTATGCCTGGTCATGGTGGATTGTTAGATAGACTAGATAGTATTATTTTTGCAGCACCATTTATTTATTTATTTCTAAGAATACTCAAATATGTTTCATAAAGAAGGACATAAAATTATTTTAGTATCGTTTGTAATGGTTTTAGCTGGGTTTTTACTTGCTGATAAATTTATAAACATCCAGTGGCTTCAAGTATTAGTTATGACTATACTGCTGGTATTTTTAATACTTATTTTACAGTTTTTTAGAAATCCAAAGCGTCATACCTCCTTTAATGAAAATCATGTTGTCTCCCCTGTTGATGGAAAAGTTGTAGTAATTGAAGAAGTTTTTGAGAAAGAATATTTTAAGGACAAACGCTTACAAGTTAGTGTTTTTATGTCTCCCTTAAACGTTCATGTAACCCGTTATCCTATTGGTGGAAATGTTATATTCAGCAAATATCATCCTGGAAAATATTTGGTTGCATGGCACCCTAAAGCAAGTGAGGAAAATGAACGCACTACTGTTGTCGTAGAAAATAAATCTTACGGAAAAGTTTTATATAGACAGATTGCAGGCGCATTAGCAAAACGTATTGTTAATTATGCAAAACAAAATGATCAAGCTACACAAGGAGATGATTCTGGGTTTATAAAATTTGGTTCAAGAGTCGATTTATTTCTACCTTTAGACACCAAAATTAAGGTACAACTTAATCAAAAAGTAAAAGGTGGCGAAAGTGTAATTGCCGAAACCAATGGGTAAAAAATTAGACATAGAATTTAAGGAAGCTGTGGATCGTGTTAATGCTTATCATGACCCGTTTCCTGCAGACACCTTATTGAAACTCTATGCCTATTATAAAAAAGCTACCAACAATTACCGCAAGCCTAAAAGTAAGGAACCCATTATAAATGCATTTAAAACAAATGCACTATTTCAAGTTGAAAATATCTCTCAAAAAGAAGCTAAGCAAAAATATATTACTTTGGTAAACGAATATTTTCTTTATAGAAAATAAATACATTTTGCACGAGTATATGATTCAAACATTTCAATATTTAGATCTGCTCAAGCTCAATACCTTTTATAATTTTATTAACTTGTAATCTACTACAACATAGCGATATCATTATGTCTAAAAACAAATCTTTTGATTACGAAGAAGAACTAAAAAAATTACATACGGAATTGGTGCATCTTCAAGAATGGGTTAAAAAAAAGGGATTAAAAGTTGTTATTATTTTTGAAGGTAGAGATGCCTCTGGGAAAGGTGGCACGATTAAACGTTTTACTGAGCCTTTAAATCCTCGAATTTGCAAAGTTGTTGCATTAGGTATTCCTACCGAAAAAGAAAAATCACAATGGTATTTTCAACGTTATGTACACTTTTTACCGGCGGCAGGAGAAATTGTACTTTTCGACAGAAGCTGGTACAATAGAGCTGGCGTAGAAAAAGTTATGGGGTTTTGCACCGAAGAAGAATATAATGAATTTTTACGCTCATGTCCGGAGTTTGAGCGCATGCTAGTTCGTTCTGGAATTATTGTTCTAAAATATTGGTTTTCTGTAAGTGATGAAGAACAAGAAGAGCGTTTTAAAAACAGGATAAGCAATCCACTTAAACGTTGGAAGTTTAGCCCTATGGATTTAGAATCACGCTCGAGATGGCTGGAATATTCCAAAGCAAAAGACAACATGTTTGCCCATACCGACACGAAACAGGTACCATGGTATGTAGTAAATGCTGATAACAAGAAAAAAGCCCGTCTAAATTGTATTAGTCATGTTTTAAGTCAAATACCATACGAAAAAATGAATATTAAGCCTATTGAGCTTCCAGACTTACCAGATTATAAGGCTTATGTTCGACCCCCAATGAATTATCAAACGTTTGTACCTGAGAAGTATTAAGATTAACGTTTTAAAAAATCTGCCTCAAAAAGTGTTTTAAAATGTTTCAATAATTTCTCTTTAACCTCAGACTCATCAACATGTTTAACTCCAAGCTCGACATTAAGAGAAGTAACGGCTTTACCCTTGATTCCGCATGGAATCATTAAATCAAAATAACCCAAATTGGCATTAACGTTTAACGCAAACCCATGCATTGTCACCCATCTACTTGCACGCACTCCCATAGCACATATTTTTCTCGCGAATGGTGTTCCAACATCAAGCCAAACACCTGTTTCTCCTTCACTACGTTCAGCTTTTAAACCATATTCTGCTAAAGTGAGAATAATCATTTCCTCGAGAAATCGAAGATATTTATGAATATCAGTAAAAAAATTATCAAGATCTAAGATTGGGTAACCAACTATTTGTCCAGGACCATGATATGTGATATCACCCCCTCGATTAACTTTATAAAATGTTGCATCTTTAGCCTTTAATTGATCTTCATTAACCAAAAGGTTTGAAATATCACCGCTCTTCCCTAAAGTATAGACGTGCGGATGTTCTACGAATAAGAAATAATTACTAGTTTTCAAACCAGCATCCTCACGTCTATTCATTATTTTGACATCCACGATACCCTTGAACAAATGCTCTTGGTAATCCCAGGTTTCTTTGTAGTCTTTTAAACCTAAATCTTGCAGTTCAATTTGCTTATTCATAAGCTGCAAAATTACGATATTTTTATGGTTTAACTCTTTGGATTATTAAGGATGACTAAAGCTGCAATAACACCTGGGACCCAGCCACAAAGCCATAGCAAGAAGACAATTAAAATAGAGCCACAACCTTTATCTATAACAGCTAAAGGTGGACAAATAATAGACAGTAAAACTCTCCAAAAACTCATAGTGATTTTTTAATGATTGATGATTACATGTTTGACGTAAAAATAAATCATTTGTTACAATTAAGGATAAATGAAGCTGCCAAAAATCCTAAATCAATAAGCGCAAATAGCAATTCAAATGATTATCTTTGCGCATTAAAATTACATTCAGAATTTAGAATATGTCGCAATTATCAGAACAAGAACTGGTTAGAAGAGAGAAGTTAGAAAAATTACGCAAGTTAGGAATCAATCCCTATCCTGCAGACTTGTATCCTGTAAGTCATAATTCCAGACAGGTTAAAGAACAATATGTAGAAGGAAAACAAGTAGTTGTTGCTGGAAGATTGATGATGGTAAAAATACAAGGTAAAGCAAGTTTTGCACAATTACAGGATGCTGAAGGAAAAATACAAGTCTATTTTAATCGTGATGAAATTTGCCCTGGAGAAGATAAAACTAAATATAACGATATTTTTAAAAAACTCCTGGACTTTGGCGATTTTATTGGGATAGAAGGGGAGCTTTTTACCACACAAGTTGGTGAAAAAACAATAAAAGTAAAGGACTTTAAAGTGTTAAGTAAAGCAATTAAACCACTTCCTCTACCAAAGGAAAAAGATGGAGTAGTATATGATGCTTTTACAGATCCAGAGCAACGGTATAGACAACGTTATGCCGATTTAGTTGTTAACCCTCAGGTAAAAGAAGTGTTTGTTAAACGAACCAAACTTTTTAATGCGATGCGTCAATTTTTTAATGATGCTGGGTATTTTGAAGTTGAAACACCCGTTCTGCAACCTATTCCTGGAGGTGCCGCAGCACGCCCATTCATAACGCATCATAACGCTTTAGACATACCTTTGTATATGAGAATTGCAAACGAACTCTATCTAAAGCGATTAATTGTTGGTGGATTTGATGGTGTATATGAGTTTTCAAAAAACTTTAGAAATGAAGGGATGGATAGAACTCATAACCCTGAATTTACGGCTATGGAAATATATGTAGCTTACAAAGACTACAATTGGATGATGAATTTCTGCGAGCGACTGTTAGAGCATTGCGCCATTGCAGTCAATGGGACAACAAAAGCTACTTTTGGATCTCATGAAATTGATTTTAAAGCGCCTTATGCCCGTGTCACTATGGCCGCCTCCATTAAGCATTTTACTGGATTTGATATTACTGGTAAAAATGAAGATGAGATAAGACAAGCTGCCAAAGATTTAGGTGTTGAAGTCGATGAAACCATGGGCAAAGGCAAACTGATAGATGAGATTTTTGGTGAAAAATGTGAAGGCAATTATATACAACCTACATTTATCACAGACTATCCTAAAGAGATGAGTCCTTTGTGCAAAGAACACCGTGATAATCCTGAACTAACGGAGCGTTTTGAATTAATGGTTTGTGGTAAAGAAATAGCCAATGCTTATTCAGAATTAAACGACCCAATAGACCAACGTGAGCGTTTTGAGCATCAACTTAAACTTGCCGCAAAAGGCGATGATGAAGCTACCGAATTTATAGACCATGACTTTTTACGTGCTTTAGAATATGGCATGCCTCCTACTAGTGGAATGGGAATTGGTATGGATAGACTTATTATGTTTTTAACCAATAATCAATCGATACAAGAGGTTCTATTCTTTCCTCAAATGCGTCCTGAGAAAAAAGCTCCAGCAATTAGTGATGAAGGAAGAGCGTTATTAAATTTACTTAAGAAAGAACAGCGTTTAGGGTTGAATGTTTTGAAATCTCAATCTGGATTATCTAACAAAAAATGGGATAAAACAATTAAAGAGCTCACCAAAAATAACCTTGCAAAAGTTGAAAAAACCGATGAAGGTTTATTTGTGGAGGTAGTTTAAAGTTTAGACCACCTTTAAAAAATTGAATAAAAAAAATTCGTTAATAAAAAACGATTCTTTTTTTACTAACTTAATGTTCTTTTATACTGTAAAACAACTTCTGTAAATAAAAGGGGAACAGCCCAACATGACCAACTCATAAGGCCATTGATGTCTGCTCTTTCAGCAATTTCATAGTAGTAAAAATATCAGCAAACAATCTAAAAAACACAAAAGCAAAAGTAACTACATAACTTCTTATCATCCATTCTCTATGCTGTTCTATTTTACGCTTTAAAATACAGATCAAAGCCATTCCACTGTTTAACAACCAAGCAATTGCTAAGAAAAAGAGTCCGAATTTATAAGTTAAATTTACTTGAGATGTCAATGAAAGACCAATTCCAGCAATGGCACCAAATAAAATAGCAATTAAATATAGATATCTACTCCTTTTATGCCACTTTAAATATTTTGCTCGTAATCTATTTGAAAACTGAAAAGGCCCAGCGAGTAGAGCTATTATAACACATACCACGTGAGGAAAGACCCAATTAACTCTTGGCCAAAAATATGCGGCATATGCTTCTTCAGTAAAAATAAAATATCGTAAGGCATTAGTAAAAATAAACACCTATTAGGAAGACAACTGTTAATCCAATTTTTTTGGTTAGATTTTTCTTAGTTCGTGTTTTCATTTTAAGTTGGTTGGGTTGCATAATTTCTAAATTACAATTTTTTAAATTACTCCAATCAATAACTTTATTAAACTAAAAAAATCCGGTAATTGTATTACCGGATTTAACTAACTAAACTAACTAACAACTTAACTAAATTACCTATTAAGCCATACCTTGATATGAGCAAAAATTATTAGGTAAATAATCTTCTATATTAAAATTTAATTCAAGTTCTTCCTCAATTTCAATGAGGTCAAAATCATTCCAATTTATATCATGCAATCCTTTTAATGGATTAAAGTTTTTTGGCAAATACGCTTTTGTATCAATTAATAGATCAACCTCTTCCATAACATCAATTAATTCAATTTTACTCCAATCCAAATCATCCTTGCCCTTTAAAGGATTAAACCCTTTAGGCAAATATGATAGAGTATTAAAAGGTATCATAACCTCCTCTTCTACTTCTACTAAATCAAAATCGTCATTTAGTAATTCACAACCCGCATCAATGAAAGTGCAAGATATGTTGTAGTCCGGGAAAGTGTTATAGTCTGAGGCAATATTATTTATAGTTGCCGAAGCACTAGCTGTTAAAAATAAACTTAAAATAATTGATAATCGTATCATAATAGTGTGATTTAATTTCTTTACAAATTGACGGTTAATCAGGAATATTGTTACCAATTTTTAGAAATGTTTAACACTAAAAAATGCTTTTTTATAACTTCCTTAAGATAATATTGATGAGAGTGTTAAGGTTTTTAAGAATTACTAAGGAAAAAGTATTTCAATTTGGTCTTGATACAAGTCAAAATCTGATAAATCATTGTGATTCCCATTTTCTATTTTCACAAACTTAGTATTAGTTTTTGGTGCTTCTTCATATAGTCTTAAAGCAGACCCGATTGGGATAACATAATCTAATGTGCCATGAAACATGGTTATAGGGCATGTGACATTTACTATAAACTCATTTGAAAGAAATTGATGCTTAAGTAAAGATTTAACTGGAAATATGGGGAATCTATTTTGAGCAACCTCGGCTACACTATAATAAGGTGTTTCTAAAATAATCTGCTTTGGGTTGTTAACAGAAGCAATAAAAGTTGCAATCCCAGACCCTAGAGATCGGCCATAAACGCTTATATCATGCTCATTGTATTTATTTTTTAAATAATCGAAACAATATTGGGCATCGGTATAAAATGATTCTTGAGTTAAATTTCCCTTGCTTTTACCATAAGTTCGATAATCCATAACTAATACATCGTAACCTTTAGCCATAAAATTTTCACTTACATGTCCCCAACGAGATAAATCTCCTGCATTTCCATGAAAATAAAGCACAACTCCTTTAGGAGAGTCATTTTTAAAATGTAGTGCATTTATAGTTGTATTTGAATCTGTTTTTAAAAATATCTCTTCAAATGGATAAGAAAACTTATACTCATAATCTTGAGGTAATTCAGTAGGAAAAAAAATCATCCTGTCTTGAAACGCATATAAAAAGAATCCTAAAAAAATATAAATACCTAATAATAAAACACCAATTGTGTTAAGCTTTTGCCCTACTCGGCTTCGACGAATGTTTAACATGAATACTTGTTGTGGTTAAATCTATTGGTTCTGGGTTTAAATTGAGTATATCATGAATCATTTCGTGATAGGACTCAAAATTGTTTAAATTTTTGTGTCCACCTCCAATTACAGTATGCAGTTTAGTCCGTTTAGGGTTGACTTTAGATAATTTTACACTGGTCTTATATGGAATTAAATTATCATTAGTACCGTGAATAATATGAATAGGACATTGAACATATTTTAACCATTTATAAGTCGGCAATGGATATTTAATAAGTAATGACAATGGCATAAACGGCGCATAGCGTGCCGTAACTTTTGTTAAACTGTAATAAGGAGCATCTAATATTAGCATTTTAGGGCTGTTCATGGATGCTAACTTTGCAGCAAAACCAGATCCTAAAGAACGCCCGTACAGCACTATTCTATCTTCTGTTGTCTTTTCTTTTATTTTATTATACACAACTTGTAAATCTCGCTTTATGGCCTTTTGAGAACGCCTTCCTGTACTTTTACCAAAACCTCTATAATCTACCATTAGTACATTATAGCCATGTCTAGTAAAATCTACGGCAAACTTTCCCCAACCTTTTATACTTTTAGAATTTCCTTTGAGATATAAAACAATTCCTTGGGATTTCTTTTTTGGTTTAAAAAGAATACCATTTATAACCGCACCGTCTCTTGTCTCAAGATTATGCTCTTCGAAATCTTGATTAGCATAGTTAAACTGAAAATCCTTTGAAAGCTTTTCTGGTTTAAATAACATGTAGTCTTGTAAATAATATATCGCAACACTAATTATCACATAAATAATTAAAACAATAATAGTAATGTACATCCAATAAGACATATTAAAAACCGTTAGCACACTAAGATACAATAAATGAAGAAATATTTTAAAACCTCACAATTTATAAAACCATGAGGTTTTGGGTTAATCAACCAATCATCAAAACAATCGTTTAAATGTTTTGTTTTGATTTATGTGCTAGAATCTTATTTTTCATCACTTATATTTCTATCAATATACTGTACATCTCTTGTGTTTTTTTGAACAGCGATTGCAGAAAATATACTTAACAAAAAAGACATACCATAAAATCCTTTTTCGCTTAACAGCAAATCTGCGTTCCATAACCCAATAACTAGAAGTGTTATTGATGCTGCTGTAGTAAACCAGCTAATACTATAATAAATCTCGGTAACCGGAATGTCTTCTAACTTATCTCTAACTGCCTTTTGAACCGAAATAACCGAGAACAATCCAAATAAAAGAATGGTAAAATAATATCCTTTTTCGTTTAGCATCATATCGGCATTCCATAAGCCTATACAATATGAAGTCATTCCTATCAATAATGCAGACCATGAAGCTCCTATAAATGCAGCTGTTGGCTTTTGATCATAAATCTTAGCTTCCTTTTTAATTTTTGTCTCTTTAGATTTTTCATCAATTGAAACTGTTGTTTGATAATTCATAATAATTGTTTTAATGATTATAAGACAAAAGTGCAAAATATGTAGTCTATTAAAAAAACATTATATATATATTACTGACGATATAATTTATATAAATTACCGAATTAATTTTATATTTATTGTAATTAATAATTATTTAATGACGATTAAATGAATAATTTAAAACATCTCGTTTCTACATTTTCGACTAAAGAACAACATCAATTCATTCAATATTTAGAAAAGAAGAACAAACGTAAAAATGCTAAAAACACAGATTTGTTTAAACATCTTATAAAAAATGAACTAAACTCAAAAGAGCTCTGCTTTAAACTTTATGGTACACATAAAAAAGATGCGTACCACGCTCTAAGAAAGCGATTGTTCAAATCCATTATAGATTTTATAGCAAACAACAGGCTACAAGAAGAAAAGGCTATTGATATGCAAATTATAAAATACATTGTTGCCTCACGAAACTGCTTAGAAAATAAACAACATCAAATAGCTTATAAAATATTAGATAAAGCAGAAACATTAGCTAAAGAATATTTTTTATTTACACTTTTAAATGAAATATATCATACCAAAATCCAATACGCCTATACCATTCCTTCTCTAGACTTAGATAAACTTGTTTTAAAATTTAAAGACAATCAAAAAAATCATCATTTAGAAGACCAGCTTAATATTGTTTATGCACAAATTAAAAAAACCTTAAATAGCTATACACATAAAGGAAAAACTCTAGATTTAGAAACCATAGTTAACAAAACACTTAACGCACACAATATTAGTCTAAGTGATTCTCTGTCATTTAAATCCTTATATCAACTAATAATCATTGTAAATATAAGTGCTTTTGCAACTAAAGATTATTTAAAAATTGAGCCTTTTTTAATTAATGCTTATCATACAATCTTAAAACACAAACACAGAAATAAACAGCTTTATTATCATATCCAAATCTTATATACTATTGCAAATGCATTATTCCGTAATAAAAAGTTTAACGATTCACAAAAGTATCTTGCGCTTATGCATGAATACATGTTAAATCAGAAGAAAAAACATTACACTTCTTTTAACCTTAAACACAAATTATTACTCGCCTTAAACTTAAATTATAGCAACAACCAAACCGCTGCTATTCATACTTTAAAAGCTATAGACACAGAAAGACATATAGATATAGAGGCAGCATTGGATATTCGTCTAGCTTTAATCATGCTTAATTTTCAAAAAGGGGATTTAAAAAATGCCCATCAAATCTTTTCAAAATTTTACCATACCGATAAATGGTATACAGAAAAAGCAGGCAAAGAATGGGTAATAAAAAAGAATTTGATAGAAATATTACTTCATATTGATTTAAATAATATAGATTTAGTGGAATCACGATTACTTAGTTTTAAAAGATCTTATACGTCTTATTTAAAAGACATCAACCAACAACGGGTATTAACCTACTTAGGCTTTGTAGAGACATACTATAAAAATCCCGAACAAGCCAATTCTACAAAATTTAGAGAGACTGTTGAAAATGCTTTTAACTGGAAAGAAACATATCGAGAGGACATTTTTGTTATTAGTTTTTACAGTTGGTTGAAAGGTAAAATGAAAAGTGAAAACCTATACAAAATAACTTTAGATCTTATAAAAAAAGCTCAAAAAGAACTATCGGGCACATAATTATTTATTATTCAAACTTTATCTATTTTTGAACAATGCTCAAGAAATCGATTTTCATAGTCACCTACCTATTTAGCTTTCTATTAATGGGGCAACAAAAAGACAGCCTGTCTTTTAAAAATGGTATTGATAAACCCAGCATTTTAGCTACACATCATTTCGGTATTTTTAGCGCAAGAATAAATAACAATTTCAAAATCGAACCACCAAACCAATCGTTGCTTTCACTAGACCATGCTAGCGGAAATAACTTCCATCCATTTGTGGAATCTTATTATCCAAAAGACCATGCTATTAGAGAAGAATTCAGCAATACTATTTGGCATGACCGTCGTTTTAATTTTATTGACCAGGAAACCACTCCTGCCGATTATTTAAATATTGTAATTGATGCCGTAATAAAAGAATTTAGGTTAAACCTGAATATTCCCTTGGCTAAAAAACATGAATTAGGTATTACATTAAGATCATACTTAATAACTAGAGGAAAATATCCGTTTTCCTTTTTTACCGGAGATGAAAGCATTGAATGGTTTCACAGCAATATTGCTGGCGGCGAAGACCCTTATGGAAGGCGATTTTATGGACTCAACCAAGTAAATTTTGAGTATAACGATAGAAACGGAAGAACGCTTAAACTAGACAACAACGATTTCTTAATTGGCGGTATAGAACTAAATCATTTCTACTACCCAACCCTTAAATTTAATGAAACCAGAAACCTATTCTTTAACATAGGAAGTCATGTTGGTATAAATACAACTAAATATAACGCCTCAATAGATATTGGAATTTCTACAAATGCAGTAAAGCACATTGTTTTAAAAAGCGGCAATGAGTTTAATATTGGCCTAGGAGCTAGTTTATTAAGAAAAAACTTTGCAAACTTTAGAGACGACCTTATTGATTTAGGAACAAACAAATACTTAGCTAGCTTGCAAAGTGATGTTGAATTCACAAAATACACCGAGCAAAAAAATTATCATGCCTTTAGTGTAAATTTCCACATTCAATCTAGATATGGTAAAAAAGAAGAAGCTGGCTACTATCATTTACGTGGGCTTTGGCAAGAAATAAATGGTGGTTGGCAAAATGGTGTACAAACTTTATATAATCCACTTTCCGATTGGACATTTATCTATACTTATGGCCATCCAAAATTTAAACTATCTCTTTATTTCAAAGAAGATTTTTCAGTTAATAACGCTCCAGATTTTCAAACAGGCCTAAGCGTTCAAATCCCTATATTAAAATAACTTTTCAGAACTTACTTAACCTCTCAAAGATGTTAATACTAGGTTAAAACTCAATTAGCGTTAAACCTTTCTATTTTTTCTTAGTCAAAAGCTTGAACAAAAAAGTTATAGAAATGAAAAAACTCGTTTTAATAACCTTAGCTTTATTGGCTATTCATGTTGGGGCCCAAGAACCGAAAAGAGATGGCCATAAGAGAGGAGAAATGATGAAAAATTTAAGTGCCGAGGAAATCGCTAATCTTAAAACAAAAAAAATGACACTTCATTTAGATTTAGACGAATCTCAGCAAAAAGAAATTTATGACATCAATTTAGCAAACGCGACAAAAAGAAAAGCTCACATGGAAAGTCGTAAAGCAAAAAAAGAAAGTGGTAAAGCTCAAAAGCCTACTAAGGAAGAGCGATTAAAAATGGCTAATGCTAAATTAGATTATCAAATTGCTATGAAAGCAAAAATGAAAGAGATTTTAAATGAAGAACAATTTGTTAAATGGGAAAAAGCTCGAGCAAGAGCACGCTCAAAGGGCAAAGGCATGAAAAAATCACACAAAAAGAAAGAACAAGAATAGATTGGTTTAGTTTAGTTTGATTATTATAGTTTGTTTAAGAGACGCTTTTCGTTTGAAATGTGTCTCTTTTTTTCATAAGGTTTTTGCAACTTGATTTACCGCTTCAATGGTAAAATCTAAATCTCCGTAGGTCAAAGCATCAGTTATAAACCAAGTTTCAAAAGCACTTGGCGCTATATAAATACCTTGGTTAAGCATTCCATGAAAGAATTTTTTAAACCTATCGTTATTGCCTTTGGCTGCTGTATCAAAATCCACAACTTTACCTTCATCAAAATGCACAGAAATCATTGACCCCACTCTATTAATGGTGTGAATTATATTATTCTCTGCTAAAACTTTCGAAATACCGTCATGTAAATACGTCGTTTTTTCAGCCAAACGATTAAAGACGCTTTCATCATTATTTAGTTCATTTAACATCGCTAAACCAGCTGCCATAGCCAATGGATTACCACTTAAAGTTCCTGCCTGATATACTGGTCCCAAAGGCGCTAAATGATTCATAATTTCATTTCGTGCAGCAAAGGCTCCAACAGGCAGACCACCTCCTATTACTTTTCCAAAACAGATAATGTCGGCATTAATATTAAACAATTCTTGAGCTCCACCTTTAGCCAATCTAAAGCCTGTCATTACCTCATCAAAAATCAATAGAATATCGTTTTCATCACAAATAGCTCTTAATGCTTGCAAGAATCTATCATGTGGTGGTATACATCCCATATTCCCTGCAACTGGTTCAATAATAATACAAGCAATCTCATTTTGATCAGAAGCCACTAATTTCCGAACACCTTCAATATCATTGTATGAAGCTAGCAAAGTATCCTTAGCGGTACCTTGAGTTACTCCAGGGCTGTTAGGTACACCGAAAGTACTAGCACCACTCCCCGCTTGAATTAAGAAAGAATCACTATGACCATGATAACATCCTTTAAATTTGATGATTTTATCTTTTCCTGTAAATCCACGTGCCAACCTTACAGCACTCATGCAAGCTTCAGTTCCTGAATTAACAAATCTAATTTTATCAATATTTGGAACCATAGAAACTGCCAATTCTGCAATTTTGGTTTCAATTTCAGTAGGCATTCCAAATGAAGTTCCTTTTTTTGCTTTATTAATTACCGCTTCTACAACGGGCTCAAAAGCATGACCTAAAATCATAGGCCCCCAAGAGTTTATGAAATCGATTAGTCTATTACCATCTTCATCATACAAATATGCTCCTTTAGCTTCTTTTACAAAAATGGGAGTTCCTCCTACCCCTTTAAAAGCTCTCACGGGCGAGTTTACACCACCGGGAATTACTTTTTCTGCCTCTTCAAACAAGGCACTACTTCTTTGATAAATCATGAATTTTTTTGTTATTTCTGAACTAATAAAACTTGACCGATATCTAAGTCATTTCCCTTTAATCCATTTATTTTTTGAAGTTCTTCTACCGTTGTGTTATACCTTTTAGAAATCGAGTATAATGTATCTCCTTTAGAGACGGTGTATAGTAATTTAATTGAAGCTTCTTCAGTAATATTATTGTTTTCTATACCTAACAGCGGCCTATCATACTCATAAAGCTTATAACGTTCTATTAAACTTATAAGCTTTTGTGGGTACTTTCTATCCGTTGCATATCCAGCAGATTTTAATCCTTTAGCCCACCCTTTGTAATCGTACTTCTTTAAATCAAATAGAAAAGCATAGCGCTTTCTTTCAGATAAAAACAATGAATGATCCCTAAAGGAATATTTAGCATCGTTATATTTTCGAAAACATTCTCCTTTCTCATCATCATCATGGTATATTTTTTTTCCAGTCCAATCATGACATTTTATACCAAAGTGATTATTAGCTTTTAACGATAATCTACCTTTTCCAGAACCAGATTCTAAAATCCCTTGAGCCAAGGTTATACTTGCCGGTATCCCATAAAGCTTCATTTCATTCTGGGCAATTTTTTTGTAAGTATCTATATACTTCTCAGTTGAATTTGCATAAACTTTTGAAGTCTCTTTACCAATTTCTGACTTTTCTGGAGGTGTTTCAGCTAAAACTGGTTCTTTGCGCTCAATAATAGGCTCCGATTTCTGCTTCTTGGTAATGACATTTTTCTTTGAGCCACAACTAAACAGAAAAAAACTTATTAAAACTATAACGATTATTCGTTTCATCTATATATCAATTAATGATAAACCTTTATTCTTCAAAACGGTGTTCATACCAGAAATACCCTGTAATCCACCGGTATGTATGATCAATATTTTTGAACCTTTTGGAAAATATTTTTTTTTAATTAAATCGAAAACACCATACATCATTTTTCCTGTGTAAATAGGATCAAAAGGAATACCGTATAATGCCTTAAACTTATTTATAAACGAGACCAAATCTTCATTTATTTTGGCATATCCCCCAAAATGATAATCTGATATTAGCTTCCAGTTTGGTTTCGTAACAAATTTACTAATATCTTCATTTAAAAAAGAACCTTTTAACGCGGGAAAACCTAAAACTTGTTGACTAGGTTTTGAACAATTTATAAGTCCAGAGATCGTGCCTCCTGTTCCAACCGAACAACAGATGTAATCGAAATAACCATCCTCTTCGTTTAAAATTTCTTCACAACCTTTAATTGCCAATTCGTTTGTACCACCTTCTGGAATTAAATAAAAAGCACCAAATTCATTCCTAAGGTTTTCAATAAATAAATCATTTGTTTTATTTCTATAATCTTCGCGTGAGACGTATTTAAATCGCATACCACATTGCTTTGCAAAACTAAGTGTTGCATTCTTACGTTTCTTCCCCAATAACTCATTTCCCCTTATAACACCAATAGTTTTAATACCAATCTGTTTTCCAGCTGAAGCCACTGCAGCAATATGATTTGAATAGGCGCCTCCAAAAGTCAATAAGGTTCCAAATCCTCCTTTTTGCGCCTCCATTAAATTGTATTTTAGCTTTCTATATTTATTACCAGACACAAAAGAATGTATTTCATCCTCGCGCTTTATAAACAAGCCTACCCCGAGTTCTCTAGGTAAGTTTATGTATTGATTAACACTATTTTCAAGCTTAAACATCATGTCTGCGAATATACTTCAAAAAACTCCAAAACTTTCGATGTTTCAAATACCCTAAGTCGGATTCATTTGCATAACATTCTCGTTCAAAAGAAATGTTTCTATATGCCAATTCCCAATTTTTAAACTGAATAATTCTAAATATAAACTCAAAAAAATAAATAATGTAAAATAGTAAAACCAATAGTTCCAATTGCTGCCTAAGATGTATTCTTTCATGATTTAAAAATACACTATCACCTTTTAATATCTTCAATCTTAAAAGTACAAATGGAAACAATGTTAAGCCATTATAGCCTTTTGGAATTAAATATTTTGAAATAATTATCATACTACTATAATTTCAAAAATCAGTCCAAATTATATTAACTTTGCATGTTATGAAAAAAAACATCCCCATTGAGGAAGGTGACTATTATCTAACTCCCGAAGGATATCGTTGTTTCACGGAGCAATATCATTTGAAAAGAGGTTATTGTTGTGAAAGTGGCTGCAGGCATTGCCCATATGGTTATGATAAACGAACAAATTCAATCAAAAAATAACATTTTCCACCCATTTTTCGCTCAATACTTGGTATGATTCTTGATGATTATACAAGATAAAAAGAAAGTTTCTGTAAATTAATTATCTTTATGTCAAGAACCATTTACTAAAGCTTTTAAACTATTATAACCATAAAAAATTGCATTATGAATGGATTATTTAAAACTTTATCACTTTTACTTTTAATAGTAATATTGACATCTTGTAGCTCAATTAGAGTTGCAGCAGACTATAATAAAGGTGCAAACTTTAGTGAATACAATACATTTGCATTCTTTAAAACCGGTATTGACAAAGCCGAAATTAGCGACTTAGATAAACGTCGAATTTTACGAGCCATTGAGGCAGAATTACTTGCAAAAGGTTATACTAAATCTCAAGAACCGGATTTATTGGTTAGTCTTTTTACTAAATCTCAACAACGTGTAGATGTTTACAACAACTCTTGGGGCATGGGTGCCTGGGGTTGGGGCGGTTGGGGTCCTTGGGGAGGCTTTGGTCCCGGCTGGGGCTGGGGATGGAATCAACCAACGGTTTCAACAAGTACTCAGGGGACACTATACATTGACCTTATTGATGCTAAAAAGAAAGAACTTGTTTGGCAAGGTATGGGAACGGGATATTTAAGTAGAAACATAGAAAAGAAAGAAGCTAGAATTAAAGAATTTGTTGCAGAAATAATGACAAAGTACCCGCCAGGTGCACCACAATAAATTAAAAAAGCGATTCAAAATGAATCGCTTTTTTGTTTTACTACATTACAATATCGTTCTTCCAAACATAGGGTTCTGGAATATCTGTATCATCTATAAGCTGCCGAATATCTATTTCAATACCACGACTCATATCGGTTATTGGTACGTCGTTTGGACCTCCCTCAAATGGATTTTCAGTATTTTCTCCAATCGCCTCCATAGTATGGAATACCCACGAAATTAAAGCACTAAAGGGTATAGAAAACCAAACAAAATGTTTAGCTATAAACTCTTGAACCATATGGCCAAAAGATGTTCTAGATTCATGAGAGGCTAAATCTTCTAAAATATGATCTCCAATAGTCTCAAATCCTTCCATGATTCCAAAGGGTAAAAGAATTATGAAAATCCAAACAAAAAGATAATTTAACGTTGCAAACTGTCTGGGATAAGGAAAGTTTTTTATTCGTTCACTTTTACCTTGTAAGGTATAGAATTCCACAAGCATATTTGCCATTTCCATATGCCTGAAATCTTCAATTAAACCATCCACCATTAATTCTTTTAAGCGTCTAGATTGAATTCCCAAAATTTGAGAGGCCTGATTCCCTTTGGAAAAAATAGCCTTATAATCTTCATCTGGTAAATATGGTTTTATTTCATTTTCAATTGAAAGTTCATCTTCGCAAACCCTATAATGAGCTTCTCTAAATTCTTTATTGGACTTCTTTTCTTTTAAATGCATCTCCCATGGCTTGTCCTTCCGCAGTTGATATCTTAATGCTGTTAACCATGCTACATGCCTATGCACCAATTCCCTCTTAATCCCTTGTAGTTCAACTTCAGTTCTTATTTTTTTTGCATGATCATTCGTTATAAAATCCTTAACCATAATTGTCCATGAACGAGAAGCATTTACAATACCTCCCCAGATTTTACGAGCCTCCCATAACCTATCATAAGATGCATTATTCTTAAATCCAACGATAAAGGCAACTGCAGTTGCTAACGCCCCTAAAGGTAGCCATGGCACGTGCAACCATTTTAATCCAACAACATCAAATAAAACAACCGGAACTAAGCCTAAGAATAGAAACAAAAATATATAGCGTCGTGTCCATCTAATAACACCTCTTACTGGGAATATTCGTCTTGTATACATGCTTAATTACTTTTATTTAGTTTTATAAATATATGGAAATCTTTGATTAAGAATGTTTATTAACAGAATTATGATATTCTTAAAAAAAATTAAATAAATGGATAAATATTAAAGAATTCGTATTTTTACATTAATTCATTAATCAAAGTAATAATGTCTGATACTTTTGAGTCTAACGAAATATTAAGTAAGCTTCCTAAACACTTGAAGCAATTCATAAAGCCACAAAACTACGCTGATTATTCTGCTATAGATCAAGCTGTATGGCGCTATGTTATGCGGAAAAATGTAGATTTCTTAAGCAAAGTTGCGCACAGATCTTATTTAGCAGGTTTAAGACAAACCGGTATTTCAATTGACAGCATTCCCAACATGTATGGTATGAACCGCATTTTAAAGGATATAGGTTGGGCAGCGGTTGCTGTGGACGGGTTTATTCCTCCGAACGCTTTTATGGAATTTCAAGCTTATAATGTTCTTGTAATTGCAAGTGATATCAGACAATTAGAACACATCGAATACACCCCTGCACCAGATATTATTCATGAAGGTGCTGGACATGCCCCAATAATAGCAAATCCAGAATATGCTGAATATTTAAGGCGTTTTGGTGAAGTTGGCTGTAAAGCTATCTCATCGGCAAAAGATTATGAATTGTATGAAGCCGTAAGACATCTATCGATAATTAAAGAAGCTCCAAACACTAAAAAAGATGACATTATTGCTGCAGAAAAAAAAGTAGAACATTTACAGCAAAATATGGGAGAACCAAGTGAAATGGCATTAATTAGAAATTTACATTGGTGGACCGTTGAATATGGTCTAATTGGAAGTATTGAAAACCCTAAAATATACGGAGCAGGTTTATTATCTTCTATTGGTGAAAGTGCTTGGTGTATGACTAAAGAAGTAGAAAAACTACCATACAACATTGATGCTACATTTAAAGATTTTGACATTACTAAACCTCAACCACAGTTGTTTGTAACACCAGATTTTGCACACTTAAGTTTAGTACTTGAAGAGTTTGCTAATACTATGGCTTTAAGATGTGGCGGACTTTCTGGAGTCAAGAAGCTTATAAACTCTAAAGCCTTAGGAACAGTTGAATTAACTACTGGGCTGCAAATATCTGGCGTGTTTGTAGATGTTATTGAAAGTAATGGCAAGCCCATATATATTCAAACCACAGGAAAAAGCGCACTCTCTTACAGAGAGAAAGAACTCGTAGGGCATGGTGCAGAGACACACGACAAAGGTTTTGGGTCACCTATTGGAAAACTTAAAGGCATTAATATAGCCATAGAAGATATGAGTCCAAGAGACTTAGCCGCCTATAACATTTATGAAGAACAAAATATAACTCTTCAATTTGAAGGTGGTATAAAAGTGTCTGGAGAAATTATTACCGGTAAAAGAAACCTTCAAGGGAAAATTATACTTATAAGTTTTAAAAACTGTTCTGTTACACATAAAGACAACATACTGTTTAAGCCAGAATGGGGAACTTACGATATGGCCGTTGGCAAAGAAATTATTTCTGCTTTTTCTGGGCCTGCAGATTTAAATAGTTTTAACTTAATTAACCATGTCCCTTCTACAAAAACAATTCATATTAAAAAATCTGATAAGCGACTTGAATTGGAAACTTTCTATCAACAAGTAAGAGATTACAGAGAGCATAAAAACAGAACAATTTCTAGAACAAAAGTTTTAGAAGAGCTCATTGAAAAGCACCCAAATGATTGGCTTTTAGCAGTTGAGCTTTACGAATTAGCACATGACGGAAACGAAACAGTTTTATGCGAACGCATTTTAAATCATTTAGAAACTGTAAAGCAAAATCGTCCAGAAGTAGGACAATTAATTGATGATGGGTTACATATTATTCAAGGCAAAACAAAAGTATAATCTTAGTCACTAAAACGTTTTAATGCCTGTTTGGTAAAATCGCTTAAAACAAGCTTACCACTAATTCCAGCACGCGCTTCGAGTAATGCATCCCAATGTTCTGTGCCCTCCCAAAACACCTTTTTCATTTCTTTTAATGCCTCTATATTATACCTGGTCAGTTTTTCTGCTAAGGTTTTTACGGCATAATCTAAGGCCTCAACGGAATCATACACACTAGCGTATAAACCTTTTTCTTTAGCAAACTCTGATGAAAAAAATGATTCGGCATCAATAGCCAATTGAGACAAGGTAGTTTTTCCTATTTTCTTGGAAATAGCAGGCTCAATAACAAATGGGCCAATACCTATGCTTAATTCACTAAGTTTTATAGAGGCAAATTTAGTTGCCAAACAAAAGTCAGTCGCCGCTACTAATCCAACACCCCCGCCAACTGCTTTTCCTTGAATACGGCCGATAATGAGCTTTGGACACTTTCTCATGACATTAATTAAATTAGCAAAACCTAGAAAAAAGTGTTTACCTTCATCTTCATTTTTTACAGCCACCATCTCTTTAAAACTCGCTCCAGCACAAAATGTCCTATCTCCTCCACTCTTCAATACAATAACCTTAATTTGGTTATTATTACCTGCATCGATAATTGTCTGTTCTAATTTTTTAAGATTATCACCTGGCATAGCATTATGATCTGGGTGATAAAACTCAATATATCCAACATTATTTATAATCTTTTGTGTTACGTATGACTCCATTTTATTTGATGTTACAAAATTTGAATATACACAAAATTTTAATGAACCACGATGCCACCTTTGTTACAAAACCATTAAAATATTTAAACTAATTTGCAGAAAATTAAAATATGAGGTTATTAGATTTATTATTCGGAAACAAAAATAGTAAGATTAAAGATTTTCAATCGAAGGGAGCCGTTATAATAGATGTTCGTACTGTTAAAGAATACAATCAAGGGGCAATTGCCAATTCTATAAACATTCCACTACAAACTATTAAATCTAAAATTGGCGAGGTTAAAAAACTTAACAAACCTATAATTACGTGTTGCGTAAGTGGTGTTCGTTCTGGTAATGCTGCAAACATTTTAAAAAATAATGGTATCGAAGCAATAAACGGAGGAAGTTGGACAAGTTTAAATGACAAAATATCGCATAATTAAATCACTAATAAGCCACATTGAATTTTCTATAGGTTCCGGCTGCAATTAAACTGATACTAAAACATAAGTATTTTATTTTCAGTATATTATCCCATTTTTTACGTCAAACTCAGGTTAAAACAACATAAATAAAGTTTCGCAAGTACTTAATTAGAAAATCTAAAAGGTTATTATTTTCGAATTGAGATAAAAAAACATTGGATTCCTTCGACATAACAAGCTAACCAGAGTAATTGTCTCGATTAATAGCTATACAAATATAAACCTATAATTCCTCGATGTAGTTTATACTTATGTTATCCTAATATTATATTAAATTATTTTTTCTCGCCTTTTGCACTGCCTCTAACTTATTGTGCACTTGTAATTTTTTATAAATATTTTCAATATGCTTTCTTATTGTTCCTACTGAAAGGAATAAGTTCTCTGCTATTAAACTATAGCTCAGTCCTTTACTAAGCTGCTCCAAAACATCTATTTCTCGTGGTGTTAGCTTAATAGATTCCTGCTCATCCATACTTTTTATGGCAAGTGGATTTCTTAGCAATTTTAAGGTTTTCATTGCAATTGAAGGCGTCATAGCAGCACCTCCTTCAAGAGTTTCATTTATTCCGTTATATAGGTCTTTTGGGTTAACCTCTTTCACCAAGTAACCATCTGCACCAGCTTTAATAGCATTGAAAATATTCTCATCGTCATCAAAAACAGTAAGCATAATAATTTTTATTTGAGGGTATTTTTGTTTGATAATTTCGGTAGCCTTTATACCATTTAATTTTGGCATTTCTATATCCATTAAAATAAGGTCTAAATTATGATCGGCATCGAGCTTCTCAATTAAATCTTTACCATTCATTGCTGAAAACTTCACACTTACATCATCAAAGAAAGAAAGCTTTTCTTCAACCGTTCGGATTAAAAATGTATTATCGTCTACTACTACTATTTTTGTAACCATACTTCTAATTATATCCTATTAAAGTTACCTTTTATACAGATCTGCAAGGCGTAAAGCATCGTATTTATAATGAAACTGCAAGTATAACCCTTGTACCCTTATTAGCTTCACTTTCAATTTTAAAATCGGCTTCAATGATTTCAGCGCGCTTTCTCATGTTATTTAAACCATTTCCTTTAATAACCAATTCGGTATCAAAACCCTTTCCATCATCTTCAATATTCACTAAAATTCCCGTTGAAACCTGATTAATCTTTACCGAGACTTTTTTGGCCTCAGCGTATTTAAACGCATTATTTGTAGCCTCTTGAATAACGCGATAAATACTCATTCCTGTTACAGAGGAAAATTTTATGTCGCTTTTAAGTCCTTCTTCAACCCTAAATTCGAATTTGGTTTTTTCAGAATACGCATTAGCTTTTTTCACAAAATTTGAAATCCTAATTTGCAAATCCTCAAGGGTAATATCATTTTTATTCATTGCCCATATCGTATCGCGTAACTCATGAATAGTTTCTCTTGTAAAATCGCTTATCCTTTTAAGCTTCTCGGTAACTTTATAATCTTTTATTTTAAATCCATATTGTAAATTTTCGATGGATGAAATTACAAACGTGAGTTGTGCTCCTATATTATCGTGAAGATCTCTCGAAATATTTAAGCGCTGTTCTTGAAGACGGTTTTGGGTTTCTATTTTCACCAAGGCTTCCTTAAGTTCACTTTCCTTTTTTAATCGCTTATTTTTTAATTGTTGTTGATAGTAAATTAAGTATGCCAATGAAGACAACAGTATAATAGCTAAAACCAATCCAAGAAGTTGTGTGTTTTTCTTATTGATATCTAATTCTTTCTCTGCAATATCTGCTCTTTGACTAAGGATTTTCTTTTCACGTTCTGCTGTATTATATTTCTCTTGAACCTCTGCAACTTCTTTAATTACCTGTTTACTAAAAATAGTATCCTTGAGTGCTTTAAATAATTCTTTATAATAAATAACACTATCGGGCTTAAGTTGATATGCATAATAGGATGACATTTTATCATAGGCATCTAATTTAAGCTCATTACCGTCAAAAGATTCAGCTAGTCTCATACCAGAATACAAATAACCTTTCGCTTTAGGCAAGTCTTTTAAGTTAAGATACAATCCCGCTAAGTGAAGTGACGTACTAGATACACCAAAATTATCCTTTAATTCCTCCCTCAATTTTAGAGATCTAGTATTTAAATCAACTGCTTTATCATATTGCTTTTGACCTAATAGAACATTTCCATAATTATTATACAGTGCCGCTAATTCCCTTTTGTAATTATACGTTTCTGCCAAATCGATACTCTTTTGATAAAAGTCAACACTTTTAACCGTGTCGTTTAAGAAAAGATAGGCATTTGCAATATTGTTATACGATTTGGTAAGTGCTAAAAAATCTTTATTATTTTCATTTACCCTTGCCATGTCTAAGTGCAGATGAAGAGCTTTATCATACTGTTTTAAACCTTTATAAATATTGGCAATATTATTTTTAATTAAAGCTACGTATCTTGGTCTATTCTTATCTTCATATACTCTTAATGCCTTGGTAGCATAAAATAAGGCAGAATCCATTTTAAAAGTGTTTTGATGTACTAACCCAATTTTATTATAAAGTGCTGCGACACCTAAACTATCCTTTAACTTAAATCTTATATCTAAAGCTTTTTGGTAACTCTTTATAGCACTATCATAATCTGCTAATCCGTAATGAATAATGCCAATATCATTGTAAGCCTGCGCTTCACCAGACAAGTTCATTGTATTTTTCGAAAGCTGCAGGGCTTTGTCTCCGTAATTTAAAGCAGAATCCGTTGAAACATTTCGATAATACCAACATAGGTCACTAAAAGCCTTGATTTTTATGGAGTCTGATGGTTTATTAAAAATTATATGCTTTAAACTATCTATTATTTTAGAGTTGTCTTGAGAAAAACAACATAGACTAAAAGCAAATAGCAAGGTCGCAAGTAAACCTTTTTTCATGATTATTAATTAGTAGCGTTTCTCAAATATAAGATTTTGAATGGAAAACATTTCTTTATTAACAGCCATTAGTATCTCGATACCCGATGAATTGAAATCATCCACCAACTTAACTTTATTGTTTAAAAGGTAACGCCTATTTATTTCATCAGAGATTTGATTTGACAACTTTAAATTATACTGAAAGCTTTTCTCTTTATTTAAAAATAAACTTATCACTATTTTGGTGATAAAAATGAGAATTACAATTAAGAACAACACAATAAATAAACTAAAAAAATCAAAAGTTATCATAACAAGGTATTTCACTATTTAAAAGAGTAAATTAGTGCATTTAACATCTTAAACGAAAAAACACCAATCCAAACTAAATTTGTAGCTTGCGATTGGTGTTTCTATATGAACTGATTAATAGCATGCTTAATTTACAAATTAAAGACAGTTATTTTCTAATTTTTCGATAAAGTGACAAGAAAAAAAGATTAAGCGCAATAAAAATTTACTGCGCCCAATCAAACAAATCTCAACAACAAGATTTATTTTTTAAGATCGTATGCATAGATTGTAGAGTTATTTGCTAGGTAATATAAATACCCTCCTAATTCATCTACCTCGTATGTTGGCTTTTTATCTTTTAAAATAATTTCTTTCTCTGCAATACCACTATCCTTATTAACTTTTACCAAGCCAACGCCATCATCTAATTTGGTTAAAATAAACTGTGCATTTTCAGTTGCGGCGGTAGCATTAAATCGCTTAGCCATTTCATTGAATGACGCCGTAGCTATTGCTGCAAAAGCATCCGCTTCCCTCTGTTTTTGAGCACCATACTGATTGTATTGACCTAAATAGTTTCTGTTGGCACCTGCTTGAAAGCTTGCATCAGCCATCGCTGCTGTAGATGCTAATGCCAAGGCACTTAAAGCCACCACTGCAAATGCACTTTTACCTGGAGATCTAAAATATTCATGAAATTTTTCACTACCATCAAAATCCAACATCATCATATTTTGATCTGATGATAATAATAATCCACCATCTCTTATTTCAAGACTGGTTGGGTTTTCTTTTTCATCGAAATCGTAAGTAGCCAAAGTGCTAATATCTCCGTTGTTCTCATCAATAGCAATCATTTCTTCACCAGTACTAATTAAATATCTAGAATGTGCTTCATCATAAACACTAGTCACTGCTTTTGCACGTTTATATTTTATTGGCTTATTCCAAATTGACTCGCCCGTATCTAGATTAACAATATTGGCATCGCTGTCAGTTATATAAATCATACCCTGTTTTGTTAGAGCCATAGTATGAATATTTTCACCTGTTTTAAGAGGTTTTTTAAATAAAGGCTGCCCTTCATAAGATATTTTATTAATCCCGCCTTCTCCAATTCCAAATAATATACCGTCATCCATTATATAGAAATGTTGAACATACCCTTTTGTTTTAGGGGCGCTTTCCCATAAATCCTCACCAGTACTCGCAGATAAAAATGATATGTTACTTTGTGCTTTAGCTGCTGCCAATTTTGCCAATCCCTTTTTGCCTGTATCTGCAACATCACTAACAATAGCTAATCCTTTTGGTGTTACTTCAAAGTTTGAAACAACTCCTTTAAGTTTTTTCCCTTCGCCCCACATTTGAGCCCCCGAAGCACTTATTTTGTGAATTACGTGATTATTTCCTTTTCCTTGAACAGCAAACATTGATTTACCATCATTATCTGGAATAACATAGGCAACATTTTTTAAATCTACCACCCAACTTTCTGACCCTGTATTCATATCAATTCTATAAACTCCTTTAAATGTTGGCAATATTACACCGCCATCTATAATGGAAGGTCTTCCTGTAAGTGAGTTCGTTCCTTTTAATTTAAATAACTTTACCTCATTACCTGTACTCATGTCATAAATGCCAACTGCCTGCGTGTATTTTTCTTTTGCAGTACGCTGTCCAGAAACTATAAGTTTGTTTTCTGGCATTATTAAGGTTGGTCTACCAGCTGCTTTCCAGCCGTTCGCTTTTGTATCAAATAAACGTTTACCCGACACTACATCTATTACACTCTGCTTTGCGGCGATACCACCAAAACCTGCTTGACCCACCATTACATATGGTGTATTAGGCACAATAAACACTTCTTCTTCTTTAACCTTGCCATAGTCATCAAAATTAAAGACTAGCCCATCTTGACCTGGCTTTACTCCTGCTAACCCTTTTCCATGCATAATTAACATAACACCAGAAGTTGTGAGTGTCATTTTCTCTACTTTACCCTCAATATTATAACTGAAATTAGCAGTCTCAGCCTTTTGGGCGTTTAACATTAGCGTACCCGCTAATAGAAAAACAAATAATTTTAAATTTCTCATTGTTGATTTTTGTTTAACATTAATAGCTTCACAAATTTGCAATTAAATGAAAATAAAATCAATACGATGAATTACGTATATTTAAAATACGATATGTGGAAATTGAGATTGAAGTTGTTCTTTTAGAGCTTCTAATTTTTGAAGAAATACTTGATGAGACTGAGATTGCGGATTGAATGGTTTATGCTGAAGTCCTTTTTGAATGGCATCAACTCTGTCCATCGTTATTGAAGCATCTTTAGATATCCATACACTTTGAAACTTTTCCCAAATGTAGTTTATAGCTGTTCGGTTCGGATGAATCATGTCTTCTGCATAAAAACGATAATCGCGCAGTTCATCCATCATTATTTCATAGGAAGGGAAGTAGTTAAGATTCCTAGACTCTTCTGAGTTTGATAACAACTGATGAATAGCACAAATTAAATGCGATTTACTTTGTGTGTTCTCAATAAAACCATCCTTTAAATGTCTAACAGGTGAAACGGTAAAAATTATTGAAGTGTACTGATTAATGCTTCTTATTAATTCAACGATATTAGTCAATGATTGATGAATCGTATTAACTTCCAACAACTCTTTTATAAACTGTTGTTGTGGAACTTTATGACAATTCGCGACTATTTGATTTGTGTTTATATTTCGATAAACCCAAGCTGTACCCAAAGTAACAATAATCTGTGTGGATTTATTTATAAGTTGATGCGTTAAATCAATATTATTGTTTAAAGTATCAACTAATTTTTTTTTTGAAGGACTACTTAATTTTGAATGTGCATCGAAACAATGCCAAATTTCATTAAAAATAAAAACATCCTTTTCGCTGAAATTTCTGTTAAAAACAGCATTTTCAATAAGACATTCTATTGCAAATGGATGAAACAGTATTCCAAACGGGTTTTGAAAATTCCTGAATTTAAAATATTCTAATTTATTTCCTATGTTTTCAGAAAAACAAGACCCAATCAATAGCACATTAGAATTATAATCTATTTGATTATTAGACTGTTCGTGAAAATTAATCTTAGTTTGAAGATCCATTTGAATTATTTCTGTAACATTTTTGCAATCCTAAAGACTTACATTTTATAACCATATAAAATATGAAAGAGAAAAAAACCAAATACAATTCGATAAAAAAGAAATGGCTTAAATTTTATAGATGCGAACTGAATACATTCAAAAGAATGCTCGGAATAAAACAACCTTAGATCAAATAATCTCTGGCTTTAGTTAAAGCCTCATCTATACCATCAGGATTTTTTCCACCCGCCGTTGCGAAAAATGGTTGTCCACCACCACCTCCTTGGATGTACTTACCTAATTCTCTTACTACTTTTCCAGCATTTAACCCTTTATTTGAGACAAGTTCTTTTGATATATAACAAGATAACAATGCTTTACCATCTTGAACTGTACCAAATAATAAAAACAAATTATCAAATTGGCTACCAAGATCAAAAGCGATATTTTTTAAACCTCCAGCATCTAAATCTAACTTTTTAGCCAAAAACTGAATACCATTAATCTCGGTTAATTCATTTTTAAGCACGCTTTTAATATTCTTTGCTTTATCCTTTAATAAAGTCTCAATTTGTTTTTTAAGATTACTATTCTCTTCTTGTAAAACTTGTAAGGCTTTCACAGGTTCTTTAGCATTATTAAGCAAATCTTTCATTTCGAAATATGCTCTGTTATTCTCAAAATAAAAATCTTTAACAGCATCGTTCGTAATGGCTTCAATACGCCTAATTCCAGCTGCAACTGCGCCTTCAGACACTATTTTAAAGTGCCAAATATCTGATGTATTCTTAACGTGGGTACCTCCGCATAGTTCAATAGATTTTCCAAATTTTATAGCACGAACTGTATCTCCATACTTTTCGCCAAACAAACTCATCGCTCCAGCTGCAATGGCTTCTTCTTTTGGTACATTTCGCATTTCTTCTAATGGCAGTTTACCTTCAATTCGTCTATTTACAAAATTCTCAACATCTCTTAACTCTTCAACCGTCATTTTTGAAAAATGGGAAAAATCGAAACGTAAATATTTAGAATGTACCGCACTGCCTTTTTGCTCAACGTGTGTCCCTAAAACTTCTCTCAGTGCCTGATGCAATAAATGGGTAGCTGTATGGTTACATTCCGTTCTGCTGCGTTGCTTAGCATCAACAACTGCTTTAAATGTTTCATTTAGATGTTCTGGTAAATTTTTGGTAAAATGTATAATGACATTGTTTTCTTTCTTAGTATCTAAAATATAAACTACGTCACCGTGCGTATCTTCCAAATAACCTTTATCTCCAACCTGTCCACCTCCTTCTGGATAAAAAGGTGTTAAATTGAAAACTAACTGATACATGTCTCCTTCCTTTTTCGAAGTAACTTTTCTATAACGCGTTAATTTCACATTTGCTTCTAAAGTGTCATAACCAACAAACTCCTCTTCGGCATCATCAGTAAGAATCGTCCAATCATCAGTAGACATTTCACTTGCAGCTCTCGAACGATTTTTTTGCTTTTGTAATTCTTCATTAAAACCTTTTTCGTCTAGCTTTAAATTCTTTTCAGAAAGAATTAAAGCCGTTAAATCTATAGGGAACCCATACGTATCATACAATTCGAAGGCTTTTTCTCCAGAAATTGTATCTCCATTACTTTCTTCAACAATTCTATTTAATAGCACCAATCCTTGCTCCAGGGTTCTTAAAAAAGATTGTTCCTCTTCTTTTATTACATTTTCAATAAGTTGCTTTTGCTCTTTAAGTTCAGGAAAGGCTGTTCCCATTCTTTTACTTAACACATCAACCAATCGATATATAAATGGTTCTTTTTTATTTAAAAAAGTAAAACCATAACGTACGGCACGACGCAGTATTCTTCGAATTACATAACCAGCACCTGTATTACTTGGCAATTGGCCATCGGCAATAGAAAATGCCACAGCTCGAACATGATCGGAAATGACACGAATAGCAACATCCGCCTTTTCATTTCCCCCATAATTTTTGCCAGTAATGGTCTCTATTTCTCTAATTAAAGGTGAAAAAACATCGGTATCGTAATTAGACTGAACGCCTTGTAAAACCATACACAATCGTTCAAATCCCATACCTGTATCGATGTGTTTATTCGGTAAAATCTCTAGAGTTCCATTGGCTTTTCTATTGTATTGCATGAATACTAAATTCCAAATCTCCACAACCTGTGGATGATCTTTGTTAACCAATTCCTTACCAGAAATTTTGGCTTTCTCTTCGGCAGAACGAATATCTACATGGATTTCACTACATGGCCCACATGGTCCTTGGTCACCCATTTCCCAAAAATTATCCTTTTTATCACCTTTTAATATGCGGTCTTCAGAAATATGTTCTCTCCAGAAATTATAAGCTTCGGTGTCCATTTCTGTCCCGTCTTCTTCATCACCTTCAAATACAGTAACGTATAGAATATCTTCATCAATAGCATAAACTTCAGTTAGTAATTCCCAAGCCCAAGCAATCGCCTCTTTTTTAAAGTAATCACCGAAACTCCAATTACCTAGCATCTCGAATAGGGTGTGATGATAAGTATCATAACCCACTTCTTCTAAATCATTATGTTTTCCAGAAACACGTAAACACTTCTGAGAATCGGCTATTCGATTATTTTTAGGGACTGCATTTCCCAAAAAATATTCCTTAAAAGGTGCCATACCCGAATTGACAAACATTAAAGTTGGGTCGTCTTTCAACACCATAGGAGCAGATGCTACAATACTATGTTTTTTATCTTCAAAAAAGCGTAAAAACTTTGATCGAATTTCTTGTGACTTCATGTATTATTAAAAAGTTGCTTCTAAAATGTTTAATTTTTAAACTGAAGCTCATTTATTTTATCTCTGTTAATCTATTTCTAAAATTCCGACTAGCTAACACTATATTTGAACTTTATGATTTAGTTTTGCTAAAAATATTTTGTAGGTTTGTTCGTTTGCATGTATAATGCAGCGTTAACCTGTCTGAATTTAGATGCAAAAATAGCATAAATTAGGTAATGAGTAAGGTAAAATATTATTACGATCCAGAATCGCTTTCTTACAGAAAAATAGAGCGCAAAAAAAGGACTACCTTAAAGTATGCCTCTATGTTTATTATTGCCTCTGCTTTATTTGGTTTTGTATTTGTTTTTATCTCCAGTCAGTATATCGAATCTCCCAAAGAAAAAGCTTTAAAACGTGAGTTGCAGAATATGCAACTTCAATACAGTCTGCTTAATAAAAAAATGGATCATGCCGAAGCTGTTTTGGAAAATATTGAAGACCGAGACAATAATATTTACCGTGTTTATTTTGAAGCAAACCCTATTCCTGAAGAACAACGAAAGGCTGGTTTTGGTGGTATAAATAGATACAAAGATTTAGAAGGTTACGACAATTCTAAATTAATTGTTGAAAGTAGTAAACGCTTGGATATACTTCAGAAACAAATTGTCGTGCAATCTCGCTCGTTAGACGAAATTGCCAAACTAGCTGAAGAAAAAGAAAAGTTATTGGCTGCCATTCCGGCTATTCAGCCTGTAAATAATAAAGATTTATCGAGAATGGCATCTGGTTATGGTATGCGATCTGATCCTTTTACCAAAGCTAGAAAAATGCATTGGGGTATGGATTTTACAGCACCTAGAGGCACACCTGTTTACGCCTCTGGAGATGGTATTGTAACGCGTGCAGATGCGGGTGCAACTGGCTATGGCCGTCATATTAGAATTGATCATGGCTACGGTTATGTGAGTCTTTATGCCCATTTATATAAGTACAATGTAAAGAAAAACCAAAGAGTGAAGCGTGGCGACTTAATAGGCTTTGTTGGTAGTACAGGTCGTTCTCAAGCACCTCATTTACATTATGAGATTTTTAAAGATGGGCAGCGTATTAACCCAATAAACTTTTATTACGGCAGTTTAACAGCCGAGGAATTTGCAGAACTTTTAGAGGACGCATCAGTGGAAAATCAATCTTTAGATTAATGTATATTGAACTCCCAGATAAACGATATTATGGCATTGGCGAGGTAGCCAAAGCATTTTGTGTTAAAACTTCTTTAATTCGGTTTTGGGAAAAAGAGTTTGATGTATTAAAACCGAAGAAAAATGCTAAAGGGAATCGAAAATTTACCCCAGAAGATGTAAAAAACCTTAAATTCATTTACCACTTGGTAAAAGAAAGAGGGTTTACTCTAGAAGGTGCCAAAACCCAATTAAAAGAAGAAAAGAAGCAAGCGCTCAATAATTTTGAAATTATAAGTAAACTAGAGGGTATTAAGGGTCAACTTATCAAGATAAAGGAACATCTTTAGAGTTATATCACATTCATTTTTTTGTAAAAAACACTTAATTTTAGTAACAATTATTAAATTTTTGTGTCTTACAATTAAAACAAAAACATCTTTAAATACTATATCATGAAGAAATTTTTACCATGGATTATTATCGGAATATTAGTTGTAGGAAGTTATTCTTGGACTAAAGGGTTCAATAATACAGCTGTTAAATTAGATGAAGCTGTTAAAGAAGGATGGGGAAATGTACAAACCTCCTATCAACGTAGAAATGATTTGATTGGTAATCTAGTAAATACGGTAAAAAGTGCTGCTAATTTTGAAAAGAGCACTTTGGAAGCTGTTATAAATGCCCGTGCAAAAGCAACCTCTATTACTATTGATCCTTCAAAAGTTACTACTGAACAATTAGCTCAATATAATCAAGTTCAAGGAGGACTAAGTGGTGCTCTGAAAAGTTTATTAGTTACAGTTGAAAGGTATCCCGAACTTAAGGCCAATCAGAATTTTTTAAAATTACAGGATGAATTAACTAGTACCGAAAATACGATACAAACAGCTAGAACAAGATTTAACGAATCTGTAAGGCCGTACAACAATCATGTTAGACAATTTCCAGGCAATATTCTTGCAGGTATTTTAAACTTTGATGAAAAGCCATATTTCGATGCTGAATCAGGAGCAGACAAACCTGTTGAAGTTGAAGAAATGAATTTTAACAACTAGAATAAAATGTCTAAAATTGAAGATTTCCTATCTACGTTAGAAGAACAGGAAATTGTTGGAGCTATTCGTAAAGCAGAGCAAAACACTTCTGGCGAAATAAGAGTGCATATTGAAACCACTGCAAACGGTGATGCGACAAACAGAGCATTAGAGGTTTTTTATTTCCTTAAAATGGAAAACACAAAATCCCAGAATGGTGTGTTAATTTACGTCGCTGTTGAAGATAAATCATTCGTGATTTATGGCGACAAAGGAATCAATGATGTTATTTCTGAAGGTTTTTGGGAAAGCACCAAGAATATGATTCAATCTCATTTTAAAAAAGGTAATTTTAAACAAGGCTTAGTAGATGGTATTTTGATGTCTGGACGACAACTAAAAAAATATTTTCCCTATACAACCACAGATGATAACGAGCTCTCCGACGAAATTTCTAAAGGCTAATGCAAAAAATAAAACTTACACTTCTTTTTATTTTACTAAGCTTTGGATTTAACTTATCCGTTTTTGGACAATTCGATGTTCCAAAAAAACCTAAATTTCAAACTAGTGTTTATGACTATGTTAATCTTTTGCATTCTTTACAAAAAGACAATTTAGAAAGAAAACTTATTAAGTATTCAGATACAACAGCTACTCAAATTGTTGTGGCTATTATTAATACTACAAATGGCGAAAACATTGGTTTATTAGCCCCTCGATGGGCACATGAATGGGGCGTTGGGCAAGAAAAAGAGGATAATGGCGTTTTTATTTTGCTTGCAAAAAAAGATAGAAAAATATGGATTTCCCCTGGTTATGGTGTTGAACATAAATTAACAGCAGGTATTACAGGTGAACTGATTAGAAATATAATTATTCCCGAATTTAAAAAAGGAAACTATTATAGCGGATTAGACAAAGGAAGTGATGCTATTTTTAAAGTTTTAAATGGAGAATATCAAGTCTCCCGAAAATCTAAAGAAAATGATTTCCCTGCGGGTCTCTTTTTAATCTTTATTATCATTTTTATTATTATTATAATATCCCTTTCTAAAGGTAAACGTGGAGGTGGAAAAGGCGGGAATAGAGGAAAAAGAACCAATGGCACTAGTATTTTGGATGCTATTATATTAAGTAACATGGGGCGTTCATCCAGTAGTGGTTGGGGAAGTAGTTCTGGTCGTGGCTGGTCTTCTGGCGGTGGTTTTGGAGGAGGCTTTGGTGGTGGTGGCTTCTCCGGTGGTGGCGCTGGAGGAAGTTGGTAATAAAAATAGTCATATTATTTTATTTCCTTTACCAAAACAACTCTATTTCTTCCTCATATAAACACTAACTGGAACGCCATTAAAGTTAAAATGTTCGCGAAGTTTGTTCTCTAAAAAGCGTTTATAAGGGTCTTTGATATACTGTGGCAAATTACAGAAAAAGGCAAACTGCGGTTGTGGTGTTGGCAATTGCATGATATACTTAATTTTTACAAATTTACCCTTAAATGCTGGTGGTGGATAGTTTTCAATTATTGGCAGCAACACATCGTTTAACTGACTTGTTTTTATTTTTTTAGTGCGGTTTTTATAAACCTCAACAGCGGTTTCAATAGCTTTAAAAATACGTTGTTTTGTCAGTGCCGAAATAAAAATAACTGGAACATCTGTAAAAGGTTCCATTTGTTTTTTTATAGCTTTTTCATATTCTTTTACCGACTTATGATCTTTTTCAACTAAATCCCATTTGTTCACTAAAACTACAATCCCTTTTCTATTGCGTTCGGCTAACCAAAAAATATTCTGCACTTGACCATCAAAACCGCGGTTGGCGTCTAAAACCAACAGACAAACATCAGCATGTTCTATAGCTCTAACGCTTCTCATTACAGAGTAAAACTCTAAATTCTCCTTTACTTTAGATTTTCGTCTAATTCCTGCTGTGTCAACCAAATTAAATTCAAAACCAAAACGATTGTATTTTGTATCAATGGAGTCTCTTGTAGTACCCGCAATATCAGTTACAATATATCTTTCTTCACCAATTAAAGCATTAATAAAAGAGGACTTTCCAGCGTTTGGACGACCAACCACGGCAAAACGAGGCAAGTCTTCTTCAATTACATCTTCCTTTTCTGGCAAAGCGTCTACCAAGGCATCTAATAACTCGCCCGTACCACTTCCATTTATACTGGCAATAGTAAAGTATTCTCCTAAGCCTAAAGCATAAAACTCAACAGCATCCTCGGCTCGCTTTCCATTATCAACTTTATTAACAACTAAAAACACGGGTTTACTAACCTTTCGCAGTAAATTGGCAACATCCTCGTCCATGCCAGTAACCCCAGTTTCAACATCCACCATAAAAATAATAGCGTCAGCCTCATCTATAGCTAGCTCGACTTGTTTGTCAATTTCTGCCTCAAAAACATCATCACTCCCTAGAACATAGCCCCCTGTATCAATAAGAGAAAACTCTTTACCATTCCAATCACTTTTACCATAATGCCTATCTCTTGTTACACCACTTACGGCATCAACAATGGCTTCTCGTCTTTGAATCAACCTATTAAAAAAAGTTGATTTTCCAACGTTTGGTCTACCTACAATGGCTACAATATTGCTCATAATTAATTAATTTACTTGAAGCTAAAGTGGTTAAATCACTTAACCATTAAACTATTTCAAATATTTTGCAAAAATAGGAAATATACACGATGCAAAACCTTTTTTAAGTAAAGATTGATAAAGTTTAAAATATGAACAAAAAATAGTAATTTAATAGACGTAAACAATTACCCCATGACCACTAAAAATGACATTGTTTTAAGACCACGATTTAAAATGGAAATAAACGAGAATAACGAATCCATATTGAAACGATTTGAGGCTACTAGAAATGATAAGTCTGAATTTATTACAACGCGAGTCGACAATCATATTTTTATTAAATTTCCAAAAGAAAAACAACACTTCTGGTCACCACAACTACATTTGGAAATAGATTATGCTGAAGAAGGCTCTAGCTTGCTTCATGGATTATATGGACCAAATCCAACCGTTTGGACCATGTTTATGTTCTTGCATTTTATGGTTGCTGGATTATTTATTGCATTTGGCATTTGGGCCTATACAAACTGGAGGTTAAATACTGAATTTGCAGTACAATTAAGTATTATGTTTTTAATGATTTTAATTTGGTTTGTTCTTTATTTTGCAGGTAGAATTGGAAGAGATACGAGTAAGAAAGACATGTTTATGTTAAGAGATTTCATGAATAAAACTCTAAAAAGTTAAATTGCTCGTATATAAATTATAATCCCATTTAAAAACATACATCCATGAAAAAAAACATTAGTGCCATAATCTTTGGTATTTCAATAGTAATTGCTGCTTATTTATTAGGACATGCTGTGATAAATAGAAACAACCCTCAGGGAATTATTTCTGTTACGGGTTTAGGAAAAGCAGATTTCACATCAGATTTAATAGTTTGGGAAGGCTCGTTTTCTAAAACTAGCTCAAACCTTCAAGATGCATGTTTAGGCTTAGAAAAAGATAAGAGCATAATTACGGCATATTTACTTAATAAAGGCATTGATGAAAATAAAATTGTATTTAATGCTGTAAAAAGCAGAGAAAATAACAAAGCTCGATACAGTAATGACGGCAATTATATAGGCGAAGACTTTTTAGGCTATGTGTTAACGCAATCTTTAAAGGTGGAATCCAAAGAAGTTGAAAAAGTAGAAACAATTTCTAGGGAGATTACGGAACTTTTAAATAAAGGAATTCAATTCTATTCACAACCTCCAAGATACTATTATACAAAATTAGCCGATCTTAAAATTGAAATGATTTCTAAAGCCACCGCTGATGCACATGCGAGAGCCGAAAAAATTGCTGAAAATTCTGGCGCGAAATTACACGATCTTATTTCTGCAAAAATGGGAATCTTCCAAATTACTGGCCAAAACTCTAACGAAAGCTATTCTTGGGGCGGAACTTATAATACAGCATCAAAAGAAAAAACAGCCTCAATTACTATGAAGTTGAATTATGAGGTGGATTAAATAATATTATTTAATTGTAACCAAAACGTTTTAACTGCTTCTGATTACTTCGCCAGTTCTTGTTGACCTTCACATATAACTCCAAATGAATTTGTTTTCCGAAGAACTGTTCTAAATCTTTTCTAGCCTCTACACCTACTCGTTTAAGTGCACTTCCTTTATGCCCAATAATGATACCTTTTTGAGTTTCGCGCTCTACCATAATAACAGATCGTACTCTAATAATTTTTTCTTCTTCAAAAAACTCTTCGGTATCTACTTCAACTGCATAAGGAATTTCTTTTTTATAATGAAGCAAGATTTTCTCCCTAATAGTTTCGTTAATAAAAAAACGCTCTGGCTTATCCGTTAATTGATCTTTGGGATAGAAGGGTGGAGATTGTGGCAATAAATCGATTATACGATTAAAAACTTCCTTAACATTAAATCCTTGCAAAGCTGAAACCGGAAAAATTTCGGCATTAGGTACTTTTTCACTCCAAAGCTGTACTTGTTCCTCCAATTGTTCTTGATTGGATTGATCAATTTTGTTTAATAGTAGTAATACTGGAATTTTTGAACTTGTTATTTTTTTGAAAAAAGCCTCATCTTTTAATGCTTGTTCTCCAATTTCAACCATATAAATAAGCACATCGGCATCTTCGAAGGCCGACTTAACAAAACCCATCATAGATTCTTGAAGTTCATATGCAGGCTTGATAATTCCAGGAGTATCGCTTAGCACAACTTGAAAATCATCACCATTTACAATCCCTAAGATTCTATGTCTAGTGGTTTGTGCCTTAGAGGTAATGATGGATAACTTCTCCCCAACAAAAGCATTCATTAGTGTAGACTTTCCCACATTAGGATTTCCTATAATATTTACAAAACCAGCTTTATGATTCATAAACTCATTAATTTAAGTGCAAAGTTACAACCTTTTTAAACTAAAAAAGCAGGAAGTAAATCTTCCTGCCTTTTTAATTATTTATGTGGAGTAAATTTAATTACTCTTCTATTTCTAACAATTCTACTTCAAAAATCAGAGCATCAAAAGGCTTAATTTTACCACCTCTAGGTGTAGCTCCATATGCTAGGTCCTGTGGAATAAAGAATTTATATTTAGAACCTACATTCATAAGTTGTAAACCTTCAGTCCATCCTTTTATAACCTGTCCAACACCAAAAGTAGAAGGCTCTCCTCTATCTACAGAACTATCAAAAACAGTTCCGTCGATTAAGGTACCATGGTAATGTACTTTCACTCTAGATGTTGCAGTTGGCTTCTCACCCTCCCCTTCTTTAAGAACAATATATTGTAAACCACTTGCTGTAGTTTCTACACCTTCCTTCGTACTGTTTTCCTCTAAAAAAGTTTCACTAGCCAATTTACCTTCGGCGTGTTCTGCTTCTGCTTTTCTTGCAGCCGCTTCTTGTTGCTTCTTCATGATTTTCTCACGATTCTTTTGAAAGTAAGATTTTACCAGTCCTTGAGCTAAAGTTTTATCAATTAAAACATCAGCAGAATCAAGTGTGTTTAAATAACCTTCCATGAATAAATCGTTATTGATTTCATCAAAACTCATTTGTACATTTCTTCCAACGTCCATACCAATGGCATAACTAACAGAATCAATCTCAGTTTTCAACGCGTCTTTAGTTACTGCTTTTTTATTGCACGATACAAAAATCGTAGCCACTAATACAATACTTAATAATTTAATTGCCTTCATTCTTTTGTAGTTTTTTTTTAATGATGCCAAAAGTAGGGAATTTAAATGCAGAATAAAAGTATGTTAACAGCCTATTTAGATTTCTATAAATGTTTTAAGAACTCTTTTAGCATGGGGTTTCTATTTTTTTGATTCCAGATAACAGACAAAGCTGTTTTTTGACTAATTTTTTTTAATTCAATAAATTTTATACCATCCTCATTCTCGGATTGTAAAGACTTTGGAACAATCGATATCCCAAAATTGTTTTTAACTAACTTAAAAATAGAAGTCGCATGAATCGTATTGTGAGTCACTATAGGTGTAAACCCAGATTCATCAAATATCTGCATCACTTTTTCGTAATAACTCGCACTATAGTTAGGGTCAAACAAAATAAATGATTCATTTTTAAGCTGTTTTAACGCTTTAAAATTGTATTTAGAAATTACATGATTTTTTGGTAAAACCAAACAGAAATTCTCCGTAAGAACTGTTTTTGAATGAACACCTTTAGGCACACGCTCCATTCTTACAAAACCAATATCTATATCTCCCGAAAGTATGTTATCTATTTGTCTTTGATTATCCATCTCCATTAAGCTAAACAAGGCTTTTGGATTTTCGTTTCTAAATTTAAGCAAAGAGTTTGGTATAATGTTTTGCATTGCCGAACCCACATAACCAAACCTTAAATCACCAACAATACCTTTTTCTAAAAGCTGTGCATGACTTAATATTTGATCCAAATTCTGCAAATTTCTTTTTATTTCAGACTGAAGATAAACACCTACTTTAGTGAGCTTCACTCTCCTAGTATTTCTTTCGAATAATTGCACTCCCAAATCATCTTCCATTTGTTTAATTTGTCTACTTAATCCAGGTTGGGAAATGAAAAGTTTTTCTGCTGCTTTTCTGAAGTGCAAGTTTTCTGCAACAGCTAGAAAGTATCGCAAATGTCTGAATTCTAATTGATAACTCATAGTTATTAATAATTGAGTAAAATAGTCTTACTTTGAATCAAAAATACAGATAACTTTGTTAAGTTCAAACTATTCAAGAAAATGGCATTTAGATACGGATTTGACAAATTAACTGTAAATAAAGCAATTGCAATTGCCGAAGGAAAATTAAGCACTTTAATTCCTAAAGAAACTATTAATAGAGTTAATGAATCCAGAAAAAAAGTTGAAACCATTGCAACTCGTGATAAAGCTGTTTATGGGATAAATACGGGTTTTGGCCCATTATGTGATGTGCAAATTACGCCAGAAGAAACCAATAAATTACAAGAAAATTTATTAATCACTCATGCTGTTGGTGTTGGTCATCCTATAGACAAGAAATTATCAAAAATCATGATGATTTGTAAAGTACATGCACTATGTCAAGGATTTTCTGGCGTACGATTAGAGCTCATTCAACGAATTTTATATTTTATTAATAATGATTTACTACCTGTAGTGCCGGAACAAGGTTCGGTGGGAGCATCTGGGGACCTAGCACCTCTATCTCATTTATTTTTACCATTATTAGGCGAAGGTGAGTTTTGGATAAATGACACTATTTCTCCGGCTAGGAAGGTGTTAAAAAAGCATAACCTAAAACCTTTACAACTGCAAGCTAAGGAAGGACTGGGCCTAATAAATGGTACACAATTCATTCTTGCTCATTCAATTGTTGGCCTAAATAAAATGAATTATCTGCTCGACTTAGCAGATGTGGCCGGTGCCATGAGTATTGAAGGATATAAAGGTAGTGCGTCTCCGTTTAAAAAAGCACTTCATACAATTAGACCGTTTAAGGGGAACTTGAAAGTCTCTAAACGTATGCGTTTGCTTTTTAAAAACTCTCAAAATATAATGTCCCATGAAAATTGCGAACGTGTGCAAGATCCTTACTCCATGCGTTGTATTCCGCAAGTGCATGGCGCATCAAGAAACGCTTATTATCATTTAAAAAGGTTAACTGAAATAGAAATGAATTCGGTTACTGACAACCCTATTGTTTTAAGTGATACCGAAGCTATTTCTGGTGGAAACTTTCATGGACAACCCCTAGCCATGGCAATAGATTATGCTTCAATAGCCGCATCTGAGTTGGGAAATATTTCTGACAGACGATGTTATTTACTAATTGAAGGAAAATATGGTTTACCTCGTTTACTAACAACTGGTGGAGGACTCAATTCAGGATTTATGATACCTCAATATACAACTGCTTCACTAGTTACCGAGAACAAATCTTTATGCTTCCCGCCCTCTGCAGATAGTATACCAACTTCGCTGGGACAAGAAGATCATGTATCCATGGGTAGTATTTCGGGGAGAAAATTTAACCAGATTTTGGAAAATATCGAAAAAATTCTAGCAATAGAACTAATGTACGCTGCCCAAGCTATGGAGTTTAGAAGACCAAATAGGTTTTCAGATTTACAAGAAAAAAACCATAAAATTATTCGAGACAACGTAAAAAAACTTGAAGAGGACAGACTTTTGAAGGATGATATTACAGCAATGATTACTCTTGTTAAAACCAAGTCATTTATAGTAAAATAAGTATTGAATCATGACATTTAAAGAACAAATACTTGAAGGCATTCCAAAAGAATTACCAGAAAAAAAGCCTTATCCAAAAAATATTAATAGCGCTCCAAAAAGAAAAGACATTCTGTCTATCGAAGAAAAGCAACTTGCTATTCGAAACGCTTTAAGGTACTTCCCAAAAAAATGGCATGCTATTTTGGCTAATGAATTTGCTCAAGAATTAAAAGATTATGGCCGAATTTATATGTATCGTTTTAAACCGGATTATAAATTTTATGCTAGACCAATAGAATCTTATCCTGCAAATTCATTACAAGCAGCAGCCATTATGCACATGATTCAAAACAATCTGGATCCTGCGGTTGCCCAACACCCCGAAGAGTTAATTACTTATGGTGGAAATGGCAGTGTTTTTCAGAATTGGGCTCAATACCTCATCACCATGCAGTATTTAGCCACCATGACTAATGAACAAACGCTGCATATGTATTCTGGGCACCCTATGGGCTTATTTCCTTCTTCAAAAAATGCACCACGGGTTGTCGTAACAAATGGTATGATGATTCCAAATTATTCCCAACCTGATGATTGGGAAAAATTTAATGCCTTGGGTGTTACTCAGTACGGACAAATGACGGCTGGTTCTTTTATGTATATTGGTCCGCAAGGTATTGTTCATGGGACGACAATTACAGTATTAAATGCCTTTAGAAGAATCCTGACAAAAGGTGAAAATCCCGCAGGTAAAATATTTTTAACTGCTGGATTAGGCGGTATGAGTGGCGCACAACCCAAAGCAGGTAATATTGCAGGGTGTATTACTGTATGCGCGGAGATAAACCCTAAAGCTGCCATAAAAAGACATGAACAAGGCTGGGTTGATGTTTTAATTAATGATATGGATGAATTGGTTATTCGTGTTAAAAAAGCACAAGCTGAAAATGAAATAGTGTCCATTGCATTTATTGGCAACGTAGTAGATGTATGGGAACGTTTTGATAAAGAAAATATATTTATACATCTTGGTTCCGATCAAACCTCTTTGCACATTCCATGGACAGGAGGCTATTATCCGGTCGATGTTTCTTTCGATGATGCCAACAAACTAATACGAGAAAATCCAAAAAGTTTCAAAGAGAAAGTAAAGGAATCTTTAATAAGGCATGCGGCTTCCATAAATAATCATACAGCAAAAGGCACATACTTTTTCGACTATGGCAATGCTTTTTTACTAGAAGCATCCCGCGCTGGAGCGTGTGTTATGGCTCCAAACAAAATTGACTTTAAATACCCATCCTATGTCCAAGATATATTAGGGCCTATGTGTTTTGACTATGGTTTTGGCCCTTTCAGATGGGTATGCATTTCTGGCAAGTCTGAAGATTTAGACAAGACTGATGCCATTGCCGCAAATGTTCTAAAAAGTATCATGAAAACTGCCCCTATTGAGATAAAATTACAAATGATAGACAACATTACTTGGATTGAAAATGCAAAATCCAATAAAATGGTTGTAGGATCTCAAGCCCGTATTCTATATGCCGATGCTGAAGGAAGAATTAAAATTGCTCAAGCTTTTAATAATGCAATAGCTGATGGCAACATTGGACCGGTTGTTTTGGGAAGAGATCATCATGATGTAAGCGGCACAGATTCTCCCTTTCGTGAAACTTCAAACATATACGATGGGAGCAAATTTACAGCGGACATGGCCATACATAATGTTATAGGTGATAGCTTTAGAGGCGCAACATGGGTTTCTATTCACAACGGTGGTGGTGTAGGTTGGGGCGAAGTTATAAACGGTGGTTTTGGAATGGTTCTCGACGGCTCAATTGAAGCCGAAGAACGTTTGAAAAATATGCTATTTTATGACGTTAATAATGGTATTTCTAGAAGAAGTTGGGCTAGGAATGAAGAAGCTCTATTTGCTATTAAAAGAGAAATGGCACGAACGCCTAATTTAAACGTTACTCTACCTAATTTCGTAGATAATAATACGTTAGAAAACTTGTTTTAAATTATGTATTGAAACAAATTAAAAAGATTTGCGTAATTTTAAGAATTATCCATATTGATAATAATTAAAACTATTTTCTATGGCAACCAATCACACACACACCAAAATTAGATTACATGATGCTATTGTTGGTGTTCTTTATGGACTAAGTATTATTCTTGCAGCAACTGTTAATTTACAATGGCTATATTTAGCCGGAGCTGTAGCTGTACTTCAAATTATTAGTCCAATTACTAAATTTTGTCCAGTTTATTTTGTTCTTAACAAAATTATGCCAGACTCAGAACCCATTCAGAATGGGAAATAATTAAACAATTTCGATCAAAAAAATAACCTTAAGAAACTTTCATAAGGTTATTTTTTTAAATTAATTATAAATCAACTAAAGACTAAACCGCCATTTATATCCACATTATTTCCTGTCATGAATGATGCTTCATCCGTAGCTAAATAAGCCACCAAATCTGCAACTTCTTCAGGCTTTCCTTCTCTTCTTAAAGGCGTGCCAGAAGCTACTTTAAATCGAACTTCGTCTTTTGTGAAATCGTCATGGAATTTTGTCCCTATTAACCCCGGACACACAGCATTTACTCTAATTCCTTTAGGTCCTAATTCTTTCGCCATCGCTTTTGTAAAAGTAGATACGGATCCCTTAGAAGAACTGTATAAAGAAGACCCACCTCCGCCACCATCTCTAGCTGCTTGGGATGATAGATTTATAATTGAAGCTCCCTTTCCCATTAATGGTTCAAATGCCTGCGTAACGAAAACTGTAGACTTGAAATTAACACCCATCACTAAATCAAAAAATGGCTCATCCAACTGTTGAAGTGTTTTGCGTGCGAAAAGACCTCCTGCATTATTGACTAAAATATCCACTTTATCTCCAAAAGCCGCAATTACTTTTGTTTTTAAACTCTTAATTTCATCAAGATTAGAAACATCAGCCTTAACAGCAATGGCATCTCCTCCTAAGGATTTTATGGTCTCTACAGTCTCCATAGCATCAGATTCAGAATTGTAATAGTTAACAACTACTTTAGCTCCTTCCTCAGCCAACTTAATAGAAATTGCGCGACCAATATCCCTAGATCCTCCTGTAACTACGGCCAACTTACCTTCTAATCTCTTCAATTTTTATTTAGATAACTATAAATGTGTGTAATTTAAATTATATACCTAACCCTTGACCTCCTCCTATTTGTATAGTTTCTGCGGTAATAAATGAGGCATCTTTACTTGCTAGAAAAGAGACCACACCGGCAACCTCCTCTGGTTGTCCTAATCTTCCTAACATTATATTATTTTTCCAAGAAGCAAAAACTTCAGGTTTGGTAGATTTAATTTGTTTATGAAAATCAGTATCAATTGTACCAGGTGATACAGCATTAACTCTAATACCATATTCCGCCAAATCCTTCGCTAATGCCCTAGTTATTGTATGCACGGCGGCCTTAGATGTTCCATAAATTCCAGCTCCTGGTCCACCAGCATTCCAACCTGCATTGGATGTATAATTTATTATAGAAGCATTATCACTTTTTTTAAGAAAAGGAATAGCTGCTCTTGAAGCAAAAAATGTAGAATCCAAGTTAAGTGCCATCACAAATCTGTAAAATTCTGTGGTCATATCTTCAAACCTAGATCTTCCACCTAATCCTCCTGCATTGTTTACAAGAACATCAATTTTACCATACTTTTCTCCTATTTTATTAATATTTGAAGTTACAGCATCTTCATTTGTAACATCAAAACCATAATATTCTGAATTTATTCCTTGTGCTATAAGCTCCTCAACTCTTTTAGCACCGGCTTCATCTTCGATACCATTTAAAATTACAGTGTATCCATCTTTGCCTAATCTTTTAGCTACTTGGAAACCAATACCACCAGTAGCACCTGTAATAACTGCTACTTTTATTTCTGAATTACTCATATTCTTTAAATTTATTCTTTACGTTATACTTGTTTTTTATTAATTATGCTCAACTGGTTTAATCTTTTTGATCAACATAAATATTGATAACACTGCCATAGGAGCCAAAACAGCAATTACTATAAAAGCAGGTGTATATGACACTGATGCTATTTTCGGTATTAGCGAATTCATTATAATTACGGAAACTGCAGCTACCGTTCCTGCCAATCCTGCCAATGTTCCAACTGATGGGCCTTTTAGTAAATCGCTTGAAATGGTCTGGATATTCCCAATGGCGAATTGAAAACCAAAAAGAACAACACTAACTATATATATAAATGTCATAGGGTTTTCTTCTGTTACCAAGAAAATGATACCAAGTAATCCGAGGAAAATTAAAACACAACCAATCACAATTGTAATCTTTCTAGCCGCATCGACCGATTTTCTCTCCATTAACTTGCCTGAATACCAGCCTCCAACGATACTACCTGCCATACCTCCTAAATATGATATCCAAATAGTGGAACCTATTTCTTCTATGCTAAATCCAAATTTAGAATTTAAGTATAAAGGCATCCAACCTACAAATAGCCACCAAATAGGTTCTATAAAGAATCTAGACGCTAACACACCCCAAGATTCTTTATAACTTAATATTTTGGCTACACTTAATCCTTTTTCTTTTTTTACCTCAGTAGATTTTATTACTTCAATTCTACTGTTCATAATAAGATTTCTTTCTTCATCAGTAATCCAAGGATGAGATTCTGGTGTTGTTTTGTTTATAAATAACCACGGAATTACCCAAAGTAAACCAACCGCACCTATAATAATAAAGGTTGTTCTCCAACCAAAATGACCATATAAAAAAGCTATTAATATGGGTGCAATTACACTTCCCAATGAAGCACCAGCATTAAAAATGCCCTGTGCGATAGCTCGTTCATTAACAGGAAACCATTCCCCGTTACTTTTAACAGCCCCTGGCCAGTTACCAGCTTCCCCTAACCCTAACAATGCTCTAAAAAGCGTTAAAGAAAATAACCCACGAGCAAAAGCATGAAATATAGATGCAACAGACCAAACAACAATAGATACGGTAAAGCCTAAACGCGTCCCAATTATATCATATAATTTACCTGACAAAAATTTACCTAAGGCATAGGTTATCATAAAGACATTAAGCATTACTGCATAATCTGACTCATCCATACCTAGGTCTTTGCCCATCTCTGGCCACATAACCCCAAAAGCGGTTCTATCTATATAATTAATAACCGTGGCAAGACAAATTAATGTAATAATCCACCAACGTAAGCCCTTAATTTTCATCTGTTTCGTTTATTAGTATTAAACAATAAGGAGTCCTAAAACTGACAATTGCCATTCCGGAAAAGGTAATATCTACCATTTTGAATGTAACATGAATATAGTCTGACTATATTGCGTAGTACACTCCCCTCCTAATTATGTATATTCAAAAAATGAGAGCGTGCAATCTCATTTTTAAAATAATTTTATGCCGATTTACTGTTATAACAATATTGATATAAAACACTAAAATGATCTTTCATTTTCTGTTTTGCTAAATCAGGGTTTTGGCTCTCAATTGCTTTATAAATTTCAGTATGTTCCTTTATTCCTAAAACTGCCTGATTTTTATCGCAAACATGGTACTTTTCGAAATTGATAATAATCTGTGGTGTTATGGTAAGCATGAAAGTATTCATGGTACTATTACCACTTGCTTTTGCAATGGCTAAATGAAATAACAAATCTTCTTGTACAGCATCTTCCCCAGATTTTACTTTCCTTTCATAAGCATCTAACGCTTCTTTTATTAGTTTTAAATCCTCTTTTGTACGTCTTAAAGAAGCTAGCCTAACTGTTTTTAGCTCTAATAAAATTCTTGTTTCAACTAATGATTTAAAGCTTGGTGACTCTAATCTTAAAATATCGTCAATCATTCCATTCATGGCAACTACACCAATGTTTGCAACAAAAGTTCCACTTTGAGGAATTGATTTTAATATGCCATAAAATTCTAGTTTTTGTATAGCTTCCCTAACATTACTTCTACTTACTTCAAATTTATCAGATAACATTCTTTCTGAAGGAAGTTTGTCACCCGGTTCAAGGTTTTTATAGTTTATTAATTCCTTAATCTTCCTGATTATTGAATTTTGGATTTCCTGATTGTCACTTACAGTACGTACCTCTAATTTCATATACTAAAATTTATTGACCTGAATAATTGCTATTGCAAATTCTATACAATGATTCCTCTAATTATTAATCTATTTCCTTTTATTGTTAATCTCATAACTCGTGCAAATTGGTTAACCAAACAATATGGCTAAATGTAAGAAAATCTGATTGAACATTCAATTATAATATTATGGATAAACTTTACTGGCCATTTCTGACCAGTAAAATCTAACAACTAAACTAACTCAAACTAATCTATTAATCATTCTTATAATTTACTATTTAATGCGATATTTCTAATTCGTAATATTTAACTTTTGTCGAGGCTCCTTCATCTCTAGTGACCAAATAATTCCCAGCTTTAAAATAATTTTCAAAAACATTCCATTTTTGTATGTGAATATCATTATAGACCTTCGATTCATTATCGTTAAGTACAACTTCCATACGTCCTTCTTCCACCTTCACCTCTAATTTAAACTTGTCAAAACCAACATATTCATTAAAAGTATGACCTTCATCATCACCCCAAGCATCAGTACGTAAAATGTCCGTTTCAGAAGCATTCAAATCTTTTAATTCTTTAGTCTTTACTCTAACATATCCATAAGTCCAATAAATCTTTAACATTGGAGGCGCGTTATTATCATTTGCACCTATTAAATCGCGCTGTGCGTTGGAAAGGCGACCATGTATTTGCATTACTATAGCTCTATGATACTTTCCTTGACTATCTTTAGTGGCTTCACTCATTTGGAGTACTCCTTTCATATTACCACCTTGACTAAATGTCCAATTCGTACTATTACTTCCAGGGACAATTTGCTCTCTTAATTCTGTTCTTGAATATGAAGAATTTGGAGTTGAGGATCCTGGATAGGTATAAAACACTAAAGCCCCATTAATAGAATCATTATACATGAAAGTTTTTAATGTCTCATTTGTTGCGTAATTTAATATTTCTGGAGGCACCACTTCTGAAGGGTTTCCAATGGGCAAAGTAACTTTCCAATTACTCAAATTTATATTTGGTAATTTATAGGTTATTTCACCACTTGAGTTGCTGTCATCATTGTCATTGTCAGGAATAACAACCACTTCATCTGGAATACCCTCTGAGGCATCCTCACTACTCTGGCAACCTATAAAAGCGATACCAAAAATGAAAACGAAAGCAAATTTCGTATAATTCATTATTAAAATATTCAAACTATTTAGGATCATATTAATGACTTACTTCTAATTCGTAAAACTTTACTTTTGAATATGCTCCTTCGTCCCTAGATTGAAAATAATTACCAGCTTTAAAATAATTTTCAAAAACACCCCATCTTCTCATATGAATATTTTCATAAACCTTAAATTCATTACCATTTAGAACAACTACCATTTTACCTTCAGATACTTTAACTTCTATTGTAAACTTTCTAAAGCCTACTTCTTGTTCAAAATTAAAACCTTTATCATCATCCCATGCCTCTTCATGAAGCAGTGCTACATCTGGAGCATTTACATTCTTTAGCACTTTTGTCTTTACACGAACTTTTCCTTTATCCCAATATATTTTTAAAATTGGTGGTGCATTATTATCATCTGCACCTATTAAATCTCGTTGTTCATTAGTTAATCGCCCATGTATCTGTAAAATTATTGTTCTATGATATTTCCCCTTCGAATCCTTTGTGGTTTCATCCATAGCAATTTTTGCCTTTAAATTACCGCCTTGTGCAAAAGTCCAATTAACACTATTACTTCCTGGCTCCATTTGCTCTCTTAACTCAGATCTTGTGTATTTAGTATTCCTTGTTTTGGACGCTGTTGGCATTGCATGAAATACAATTGCCCCAGCAGTAGAATCAATATACATATAAGGTTTCGCAATTTCATTTGCTGCGAAATCCAAGATTTCGGGAGGCTCAATTTCAAAGGGTTTCCCTTTGTCATTTGTAACAGGCAAGGTCACTTTCCAATGACTTAAATCAATTTTGGGAAGTTTTACCTTTTTATTCCTTTTTTTCTTTTTCCTTTCAACTTTAACATCCGTTTCTGAAATGCCACTTGCCTTTTTTTGGCAAGTAGCACTTACAGATATAAAACCTATTAACAATGCTATTAATATTTCTTTACGGATATTACTCATTATTATTAATTAGCATCAGTAATTGTAACATTATCAAACCTTGCAGAACCAACTACAGTTCTCACATATATAACTATCTCTCCAGTAGATGCTGTGAAATCAAACGTATACGTAGCATAACTAGTGGTTGCCGCTATTTGATAGTACCCATCAATTGCAGGATCGCTTGTAGATGCATTAATTCCAACTTCATCAGCTATCTCTGTATTTAATATGAATACTTCTGGGGTTAATCCCGCAGTATCACCTTTTGCATCAATAGAAAAAGTATATGTTTCTCCAGCTTGAACTGTAACTACTTGATATAAACGACGACCTGGTTCATCTAGTTTTGCTCCTCTTGTACCATTATTTCCTTCGCTCGTAGAGCCTGCTTGTTCGCTGTTATCACCATAAAAAGTATCAAGCCAAGAATCTAAGGCGCCATTACTCCAAAGCGCTCTATAAGGGCTTGTAACTGTATTACCGTCATTATCTACAACAGTACTATTAGGAGTCATATCCCACGCATCTGCATTATCTCCAGTGTTAACTGTATATTCGTCGAAAGTACCATTAAGAACCTGTACAACAAATCCTTGAGAAACTACAACTTGTGCAGTTTCAACATCCGTTGCTCCTGTAATACTGTATGCCGTTAAACTAACATCATAAATTCCATCTTCTGCATAAGTATGAGAAGGATTCATTCCAGTGAACTGAAATCCATCACCAAATTCCCATAATAACATAACGGCGCCAACAGATGCATCCATAAAAGCGTAGGTTCTATAGTCATTATCATCTACTTGATATGTAAAATCTGCCGAAACTGGAGCTTGAATGTCTATAGTTTGCTCTAAAGTACTTGATAAACCTGATTCGTTGGTCGCTGTAAGTTTTACAGTATAAATGTCGGCCACTGCATACACATGTGTTGGAGACTCCTCTGTAGAGGTATTTCCATCACCAAAATCCCACTCATAACTTACAGCTCCTGTTGATGAATTTGCAAACGAATATTCTAAATAATTAATTTCACTTTGAGCAGAACTAAATCCTACAGAAGGAGGTACAGCTCCTTCGGCGCCTATGTCAATCGTGAAATCATCTAATCTTGCTTCAACAGCACCGTTTGTAAAGAAAATTGCTACCGTATTGTTACTTCCTGAGTTAAATGACAATTTCTGTTGTACATATACATCTGGTTCATCATCGTTAGTTACGGTAACAGAAGCAATAGTACCGTTAGCTACATCTTCCAACGTTGTAAAAGTTCCGCCATTTTCGGTTACACCTAAAACAGAAACAATTAGCCTTGGATCTGAAGAATTTGCCAACATGGTATACCAAAAACTTAAATCGTAATTCATTTCAGGGTCTACAGTTATTTCTTGGTAACCAATACGGTCTCCCGCTGGAACAGGCAACTTAGCACCTTGATCTCCAAAAGTTACTGGACTACCTGTAATTTGAATAACACCTCCTAAGTCATTATTTCTCCAAGAATCTCGTCCATCACCACCACCTTCAGGCAATGTATCATCTTCAAAACCTGGTTCCACTATAATTGGTTGAAATGGTCCTTCAGCAACAATAACATCAATGGTTGTAGTTCCAGTTATACCATTTCCATCGGTCGCTGTTAAAGATACTGGATAAGTCCCTTCTCCTGCTTCAAAGGTAAATGAAGGATCTTTTTCAGTTGAAGTATTTCCATTACCAAAATCCCATGCAAATGATAAGGCTTCAGTAGAAAGGTTCGTGAAATTAATAATTTTAAAGTCATCAGATGAAGAAGCATAGGAAAAATTAGCTCCTGGAAATACTGTATCTTCTTTTGAATTAGCTCCAGGCAAATCATCCCTAAAAATTTCATCGCCAACACAACTTACAAAAATGCCTGCTATAACTAATGCTACTAGCCACAGTTTCGCTTTACTAAATATGTTTAATTTATATTTCATAGTTTTTATTTTAATATTAATACCCAGGGTTTTGTGTCAACAGCCCATCGCTTAAATTGATTTCTCTTGATGGAATTGGCAATAATAAATCTCTAGCCGAATATATATAACCCATCTCATTAGCATGAGCACTCAACACATCATTAGCGACCCCAAATCGAATTAAATCAAACCAACGTTGGTTTTCAAACGCCAATTCAACACGTCTTTCCGTTAAGAGTTCATCTTTAGTTATGCTAGAAATAGCATTAGGAGCAGTGGCAGGAAAAGCTCTATCTCTTATTTTTTGAAAAGATTCAATGGCACCAATATCTGATGTGCTATTTCCAGATCCTATTGTAGCTTCAACATGCATTAACAAAACATCAGCATAACGCAGTGCAATGTAATCGTTACCAGCGTTACGTGCGTTTGCACCATAAGTTGGTGGAGAAACTGTTATATCTGACCCCTCTGGTAAAAACTTTATAACCTCAATTGAACTACCTAGGTTAATAAAAGATTGTGAACTACGAACACCTCCAAATGCACTAAAGTCTGCAACTAGATTAGTGTTTACAATGTTTTGACCATCTTCCCTACCTTGACGAGAAAATGAAGTAAACTCTGAGGAGAAACTTTGACTTTCTAACGTATTACCAAATTGATATTGAATAGCGAAAATAATCTCGTCATTTAATTCATTATAAAATACATCCGAAAAATTTTCTTGTAAACTAAATTCGTTACTACTAATAATCGCTTCGCATAATTGCTCTGCTCCTGAATAGTCAGGACTTGGTTGTGACAAATATACCTTTGCCAAAATACCTTGAGCCGCTGCTCTAGAAGCTCTTCCTTTATAGGTATTATCCAATACGTTCGCAGCTTCCTGTAAATCTGCAACAATCTGCGCATAAATTTGTTCCACAGATACTCTAGTAAAAAGTGCTTCTGCGTCAGTTGGACCTACAACTTGCGTAACAAGTGGTACACTGCCAAAAAGTCTAACTAATTTAAAATAAGCATATCCTCTTAAAAATTTAGCCTCTGCAGTATATTTAGAGCGATTGCTCTCATCGGCTATATCAATAAATCTAAGTATGTTATTTGCTCTAAATATAACCTCGTACATTGATGCATAGTAATCTTCAGATTCAACATTGTTTGCATTAACTACATATCTATGAAAATCAGATTTTGAACCTTCTAAAGTTGCATTTCTGGTATTATCTGTACGATGCTCTGTTAAAAGATGCTCAAACTGTACGCCTCTATTGAAATTACCGATATTTGTTTCGGTATTCTCATTTACCCCTTGAAGGGCATCATAAATTCCCAAAATACCTGTCTGTACATCTGCATCTGTTTGAAAAAATGCCTCTTCTACTACCACGGTATCAGGTAAAGGATTTAAAAACTCGTCCGTATCACAAGCCATTAATAAAGCCATTACTGTGAATACTAAATATTTTATATATTTCATAATAATTATTTTTTAGAAATCAATGTTTAGACCTAGTGTAAATGTTTTAAAAATAGGCGTACCAGCTCTTTGAGAACCAAATGCTCTAATATTTCCATTATCATCATGCTCTGGATTAAAACCATGATAATCATCTGCGGTAATATATATAAGGTTCTGTGCACTAGCATAAATCCTTAAACCTTCTAAACCAATTTTGGCAAGTGTGTCTTCATGAAAATTATATCCAATATTCAAATTTCTCAACGAGAAATAATCTGCACTTGCAATCACCTCACTAGTGAGTACTTTTTCTTGAATAAATGACTCATGCGGCACTAAACCATCTGCAACTGCTTGAGCTTCTCCTCCACTTCGAGTCCTATTTCCAAACCAATTATAGAAATACTGATCACCAATATTATTTACCTGAGCCCCTAAGCTACCTTGTACCATAAAAGAAAGATCGAATTGCCCCATTTGAAATTCGTTTGTGAAACTATAAATCAAATCTGGGTAAGGGTCTCCAAGTATTGTTTTATCTTCTTCTGTAATAATACCATCACCATTTAAATCGACAACAATAGTATCATCTGCTTGACCATTAATTCTATTCCAAGGATTATCAACATAGGTAGTTCTAAAGCTAGTCTCATCATATTTTTCTGTATCTACTACATAGCCCCAGAAAGAAGAAATAGGTTCTCCAATTCTATTAATCCATTGAGAATTTCTGCCATAAGTATCCTCAATCAAAGCATTATTAGATTCTCCAAAACTCAATAATTCATTTTGATTTGCAGAAGCTATAAATGTTGAGTTCCATTTAAATTTCTCATTTGCAATATTTCTTGTTCTTAACTCGAATTCTATTCCTCTATTTTGAACCTCACCTAAGTTTACAATACCAGTATTAAATCCTGTAATATAAGAAACTGGGTTTTCCAATAGTAATTCATCACTATTTCTTCGGTAGTAATCAATAGAACCAGATATTCTATTATTTAAGAAACCAAAGTCTAATCCAACTGTTAGTTCTTCTGACGCCTCCCATTGTAACAAAGTATTCGCTATATTTAAAGGAGAAATTCCTGAAACGAGGCTTCCATCAACAACCGCGTTTGAGTTTTGTAATAATGCCAAATAAGGCCATGTGTTTTCTACATCTGATCCCACATTAAAATTCTCTGAACCAGTAAAACCGTAACTAGCTCTAAATTTTAAATTGCTCACTACATCACTTGACAATAGAAAATCTTCTTTTGCCACATTCCAACCTACAGATACAGCAGGGAAGTTACCCCATTTAGAGTCTATACCAAAAACAGAACTACCATCTCGTCTAATGGATGCATTAAATAGATATTTGTCTTTATAAGCATAATTTATCCTTGCGAAATAACCTATTTTTTTACGCTCTATATTCGATTGGAAAACGGTTGTATTATCTGGATTAGCTCCTTGAACATTTGGAAGACGATCATCACTAAAACCATTGGCATTCACCTCACTTATTTCACTTTTTCGTTGTTGTACCGTAAGTCCAGCTAATAAATTAATATCATGATCTCCAAAGGTTCTGCTATAATTTAAAGTATTATCTGAAACCAACCTAGTGCGATATCTATTCTGTAAAAAATAGTTCGACCTTGATGCTCCTGAAGCATGATAATTAACACCATCGTATCGATCTCTTTTACGTTGCTCCAGTGTAATTCCCAAAGACGTTTTTGCTGTTAATCCATCTGCCAACTTATAGCTCAAATAAGTTGAGCCAAAAAGTTTTGTGTTAAATTCATAGTGTTGACGCTCTACATATTGTTGATACGGGTTGGAATCTCCAGAAGTTCTAGGTCTCTCATTGCTACCATCATTATCATAATCTCTGTTTTCCAAATGGTTTTCCCAAAAATAATCTCCTACACCAACATCTGGATATCGACTACGATCTATAAACTCCAGTGTCTCCTCGGTATGATAAATAGGCAACCAAGGTGATTGACGCGTTGGGTTATGAATAGATGTAGGCAATCTCCTTTGCTTTGTGTAAGAAGGAGAAGCTCTTAATCCAAATTTTAATTTCTTACCTATTTTTGTATCAAACTTCAAGTTTGCAGTATACAATTTGTAATCGTCTGTAATTACAACACCTTCATCACCTAATGTTCTAAAAGAAGCACTATATGTGGAGTTTTCTGTACCTCCTCTTGCTGAAAGCGAATGACTAATAACATTCCCTCCATCAAAAAAAACATCTTGCCAGTCTCTGTTCACTCCAGAAATACTAGCTAAATCTAGCGCATACAAAGTTTCACCAGAAAGTGTCCCTGTAGCCGATTGTTCTAAGGCAGCCCAATCATTAAGATCTTTTCGATAATCGTCACTTCCATGAGCTTGCTTATAACCTATATAGGTTTGATAGCTAAACTTAGCTTTACCGGCTTTTCCACTTTTAGTGGTAATTAAAATTACACCATTTGCACCTTCACTACCATAAATGGAGGCAGATGCAGCATCTTTGAGAACTTCGAAGGACTCCACATCATTCATATCTATATTTGCAAGAAATTCTGAGCTTACTACAATACCATCGATAACTAAGGCAGGCCCGGTGTCGGCACTAACGGAACCAACACCTCTAATATTGATTGTTGGCGCACCACCCGCTTCTGCATTGGTCGCTTGAATATTAACCCCAGACACTTGACCTATTAAAGCATCATCTACACGAGATACAGCAATTTGATCTAAAGTCTCATTTACAACCTTGGAAATTGAGCCCGTTACCGTTGATTTTCTTTGTGTTCCATAACCAATAACTACCACTTCGTCTAGCTGCGCTAAATCTTCCGATAAAATTATATTTATGGTTGTTTGATTAGCAATTATGACCGTCTGCGTTTTATAACCAACATAGGTGAATTGCAATACTTCACCTTCGCTAGCTTGAATTTGATAGTTTCCATCAAAATCTGAAGTGGTTCCTCTTGATGTGTTCATCACCAATACATTTACACCAGGAATAGGCATATTATCTGCAGCTGATACGATTGTACCCGAAATAACATTCCCACTCTGTGCAATTAATGTAATACTAAAGAGCAGTATTACAATGAGAGTTAGTTTGTGTTTTAAATTCATAATTAGTTTTTTTATGTTTAAAATGTAAAGAATAACTAGTATTAGTTATACTAGTTTAAATTTGAAAGACTTCAAGTATCATAATTACTTCACAAACAACCTGCTCTTCTATTTAATTTTTGTAATTTTGAATTACAGACGAGTTGTTCTTAAATGACTACTTGCTCTTATTTTACTTCCCTCCTAAAAGAAGTAAATTATTTTAAAAGGATAGGCGTGCACCTGTCCTTTTTTATTTTTTCACCATGATAATAATAATTAATTTTTGAAAAGTTAGACATTTAATTTATTTAGTTTTATTGGAAAACCAAACTGGTTTACCAAATTGGTTTTCCAAATATATGTTATTTTTTTGTTAAAACAAATAATATTTCAATTTTAACAGTACTACTCAATAAAATCCTAACAACTAGGACTAATAGATTTATTCCTTATGTCTGTTTATCCCCAAAATAAGATACACCGCCACCAGTTAAGAAATCTTCTCTTACTGGACTAAATGTGTCAATTAGCATACCTTCTTCCATACAAACCGCACTGTGCAATAAATTAGGCTCTATATATACTCCATCTCCTCCTTCTACAATCTGTTTTACGCCATCAATTTCAAATTCAAATTTTCCTGAAACTACATAGGTAGCTTGGGTGTGAAAATGTTGATGTGGAGAACCCAGAGCTCCTTTCTCAAATTTCACTTTTACCATCATAATTTGGTTATCGTAACCTAAAAACTTCCTTGATACTCCTCCTCCAAGGTCTTCCCATTCCATTTCTTTTGTGATGATGTACTTTTCACTAAATCGATTCATAATTTATAATTTATTCGTTTTCTGTTAATGTATAAGTGCCTTGCCAGGTATACTCCTTATTATTTATTGTTAATTTATGTGCTGCATCTTTATCATTGTTTTCGTTTGAAATGATAAATACTTTTGATTTATTATTCTTTGTTTCAATTTGAACAGCAGTATATTCTTTTGAATTATACAGAACAGAAATGTTTTTAATGTTACTATAAGCATTTATTGCTAATTCTGATACTGGAGAATAGGTGCCATGTGATTCTATTACTGAAACAAACAAGGCGTCTTTTGCATTTTTTTTCCTTAAGATTAATGTTTGCTCGTTGCGCAGATTATATTCTGGATCATTAGCTCCTATTCTACCAAAAATAAGCTCGTCATTATTTGAATTTATTGCAGAATATGTATAAAACTTGTTGTTTAACAACCAATTTAACTTAATGTTTTCTCCATTAGCAGATGCACTCGCTTCCTTAAATAAATGCTGATATCCATCAGACTTTCCTAAAACTTCTGGTACATTCAATTTGTTATATGCAAAATTGGTTTGCATGACATGACCTAAAAAGTAGAATGGTAAATCGTATTGATTTGTGTTTTCTGAAGACACTCTCATAATATCTAACACATATGGATTCTCATAATCTTCATCTTTGATAGTAACCATAGTTCTATGAAGTTTAGTTCCAGGATACGCATTCTCTTCTTTTGCACTTGCAACTTGAACGTTTTCATTGGCAACGCTAAATACGTACTTGTTTGAATGATGCTTACTACCAATATCATACTTCCCTTTAAACTGTGAGGTTTCATTTTGGGTAATGGTATTATGGGCTATGGTTTGCTTTGCCCAAGTTTTGTTTTCCTTTAAATAATTACCACCGCCTTTCTGCTCAATATTCACGAAACGACTCATGCCATAATCTTGAACCACTTCCTCCCCATCTTCAAATAAAGCAAAAGAGAGCTTATCAAAATGTCCATGACTCAATCCGTGAGCAGTATATTTAAATACCAACTCCAACCCATAACTGCGTAAAATCCCTACAGCTCCTTCGTCTCCATTAGCACCATCAGATAATTCAATTGATTTTTTCACAAATGGCTTTTCTTTACCTTCCTTAATACCAAGAGCAACCGCTAAACCAGCATCATCCAGAGTAACTTCATCTTGCATTTTAGCTATACTTAATAATCCTGGATCATTACCTCCAAAATGATAGCCAATATCCACCGTAGATATTAACGATGCATTAAAATAGGACATACCTTTTTGTGCATCATTTAGTAAAAAGAAATCACCACCTGAATCAGATAAGTTCAATAAGGCATTAATACTTTTTATAAGCACACCGTCTTTATACTCAAAAACTTTATGTTCTGGTTTTTTATTTTGTAAGGCTTGAGCAAAAATTAAAAATGGGTACGAAGCATAACGCTGATAATAAGGCCCTTCGGTAAAATAGCCATCAGGAGAAAAAGGTTCATCTACATTGGCATAAAAACCGATTTTTTGTCCATCTTTTCTAATATAACCTCCGTCGTTGTCCTTTTTATTTGGATTAAAATTAACGTCTTTAACACCGTTTAAAGCTCTGTCTAAAAGTTCATCATCATCCATGACAAGCGCCATCATTCCCACAGCAGAATTACCCCAAGTTGCATGGTTATGGACGCGATTAAAAAATTGGGGGTTTTCCTTGGATATATAATCTGCAAAAGGCCTAAATAAATCTGTTTCTAGGGTATTGCGCTCCTCTTCATTTAAAAAATCATAAATACAATCATATGCTTGACTGGTATATACCAACCAATTAGAATCGTTTAAACATTGCCAAAATAATTTCCCTCTGGCGTAAGAACGTGGTTTTGGATGAATAGGCCATGTTGGATATTTCTTGGCATACTCAAACAACATGTCTTTTACAAATTGAGCATAGGTGTCATCCTCAAGAATTTGATATAACACACCCGCTTTTTGCATGAGTACATAATTCTTTTTATGTGTCTCATGTGTGTAACCTCCAGAATAATCTTTTGGAGTTGGCACATCAAATCCATTTTTAATTTCGGAATCTATTTCTTTTTTAGTGGTCGCTAACGTTTTATCAAAAATGGGGATACTACCTAAATTTGATCTAATGTCTTTAACGCCTTGTTTTGTTATGATTAAACTTGGGTGTCCAGAATTGGAAGTTACCGTATTCTCTTTGCTTTCTTTTTCTTTACATGAAAAAGACGTTAGAGATATAACTAAAACTAATAGTAAGGCAGATTTTAAATAGCTTGATATTTTATTAGTAGTATGAAAAAATAAAGTCAGAGAGCGTAATAACACAATAAGAAGAACATTAATGTTTTTTGACTTTTCTACTGATTTATTACAAATAAGCACTTCCTGAAAAATAATTTTGTTCATCTCAGTTTAATTTATTTAAGTTTATTTGACTATTAATTTTTCAACCCCAACATTGGTTGCATCCTTATTAAAAAAGACAAAGTACATTCCTGAATTTAGATTAGAAACATCTATAGACTTAGAAGATACATTTAATTTTTTCATGAGCGAACCTAAGCTATTATAAATCTGTATTCTATTATAACTGTTCGGTTTAAGCTCTATTATTAAAACTTTAGAGGATGCTGGATTAGGAACAACTTTAATCGATTTATTTTTCAGACTTGAATCATCAATCGATAACGTACCTGTTTCTTCAATGCTAAAATTGGCAAACAAAACCTGTTCATCTCTTAAATCCATTTCATTAAGCAAGCTTCTATAAATTCCCCATTTTGGTCTTACAAAATCGGCATTGGTTTGCCAATTTTTCAAGGCGTTGTTAGTATAACTAAACAATGTAACCATATCACTTACCCTTTTAATCTCAATAGAATATGTGCCTGCATTAGGGCTAGCATTAGTACCATACTTAATGGTTTCTACAACCTCAACCCACACCCCTCTAAATGGTGTTAAGTCTGTTTTTTTTAAAGTGGATTGTGAGGATGTTTCAGCATAACGCAGCTCCAATTGATCTGGAGTTCCTTTGCGGGTAGTTAATGTGTACATAGGCATACTTGAGTAAAGACCCCCAACAGATTTTAACTGGTGAATATGTGTGAAATTAGGAGACGACTGAAACCCTGCATCTAATTTAAATTTCCATTTATAAACAACCGTTTCTCCTTCAATGCCTTTTAGATTATCTGGAGACTTATCGTAAGCCTTAATTTCATTACGCTGCCTGTCAACATTTATACAGCGGTCGTTGTCAGGCGTAACATGCATTTGAAAGCGGAAAACATTAGCATTTAAATCATTATCGTAAACTTCATCAATATGCCTTCCAAAACTAGAATGGTTACAATCTGGTACTTCAGTGACATTATAACCAGGTGCCATAACAGAGTTTATTAATTCGTAAGTATTTCCTGCCCCATCTGCATCTAAAACAACTTGAGAGGACATAACCTGAAATTTACAGAAAAGAATAAGGCTAAAGACTAATGAAACTCTCATAATACAATTGGTTTACCAATTTGGTTTACCAAATATATGCATATTATTCTATTCCCCAAATACTTTATCTAAGTATTTCAATTAAAGATCCATTTAATACATTAATGGCTAACCAATTAGCAACCAAAAGTGCTTATTAACAAAGAAAGATTACACAAGTTATTATCCTTTAAGATTTTTAATATTAGTAAGCTTCGTGCTGTATTAAAAATAAAAAGCTACATATTGTAAACGCCTCCATTAATGTCGAGTGTCGCGCCTGAAATGAATCCGTCGTATTCTGACGCCAGAAATAAAACAGCTCGAGCAACATCGTCTGCATTACCAGCTCGTTGAATTGGGATACCTGCCGTTGTCGCAGCCGCTGACTCTTTTGTTGTATGGGTGTTGTGAAATGAAGTGCCAAGAATAAGACCTGGAGCAACTGCATTAACTCTTATACCTTGCGGCCCTAATTCTGAAGAAAGCGCTCTTGTAAACGTTAAGATAGCGCCCTTGCTAGTTGAATAAACTAGAGATCCCGGATGCCCCCCTTTACGTCCGGCGAGTGACGCCAAATTAACAATACTACTATTTTCGTTTTTTGCTAAATACGGTGATGCAGCTCGAGTTACAAACATCATAGAAGTAAGGTTAATATCCATAACTTTATGCCAGAATTCAGTATCCATTTCATTCAACATTCTACGTGCAACCAATGAACCTGCATTATTGATTAGAACGTCTAAACCACCCAATGCCTCTAAAGTTTTATCTACCAAGGTATTCGCATCTGTTTCTTTTGTTAAATCACCACCTATAACAAACGCTTTTTGTCCTTTACTAATAGCATATGCTTTCAATTTGTTAGCAGTATCTGCACTAGAAAAATAGTGAATTGCAACATTAGCTCCACTATCAATAAAGTGTTTAGTTATTGATTCCCCTATACCCTGAGCACCTGCTGTAATGAGTATATTTTTACCAGTTATTTTATTTTTAATCATGTTTATTCCTAATAATTTTAATCATTTTTAGTAAAATAACCCTCATTAGATACAGCCTCATCACTTACATAATTACTTGCTTTTTTAAACCAAACTTCGGCATAATTTCCAGTTTCATACTGTTTAACAATATTGCCTCCATAAGTTTCACCACCCGTCGTTACGCCATTGGTTTGATTGTAACAACCTTGTTTAAAAAAAAGTCCCTCGCCAGCATAAGCATTTTCGCGCTCAATTCCATCTCTACCGCTTTCAGAGTACAAGTCTCGTGTTTGCAAGGGAATACCTGCTTTGGTTGTATATTCTGATACAATTAAATTTTTTGAAAATGTTTTAGCTTCGTGGCCATCACTCTTGAATTTTAAGTTCATAATACCATCTTTAACAAACACTTCATAACTAAATTCTTCACCTATTTCAAGTCCTTCTTGCGGTTCCTCGGGATAAATCGTTTTATCATTTCCAACCACAGAAAAATCGTAGCCCCAGACTGCAGTGGAATAATCCCATCTTCCCGAATTATCATCACCTTTTGTGTTGATTTCATAATTCCAAAAAACGGAACCTTTAGTATGTCCCGGAAATTTTTTGTAATATATCTTGAGTGGTTCATTCTCATGTCCATCGGCACTATGAATTTGCCCAACGACTACAGAATATGCCCCCGCTTTTGTCGCATCACCCGAAGTTGATACATTAATTACTTTAAGTGTTGCTGTTAGTTTGTCATTAGCACTATTTGGATACCATTTTTTTGTTTGGGCTAATTCAGTTCTAGTATTCTTAGATGTGCCATGAGTATTGCCACCATTTGGTGACTTATATACTACCCAATTTCCAGAGTCATCGGTTGTTGCATAAAAGTAATCCTTATGTTCATAATTTAATGGTTGACCAATATTGGACCCGTCACCCAAAACTAATTTGAAATTATTAAAGATTGGAATAATATCACTTGGGTAAACGGTTTTCTCTAATTCTTTTATTTCTAATTTTTTAGTATCATTTTTACAACAAATTAATGTTAGGAAAGCACAAATGCTTAAGGCTGGTACTAATGAAGTAATATTTTTTTTATTCATTTTTAATAATTTATTTATTCTAATAATCTTTATTCAGATTTCTGTTTGATTGTCTTAAAAATAATCTAGCAATGCTAAAATTCCATTATATGAAATCACTAGAGAAAAGAATAGTGCAGCATACATCCCGATATAAACACCAAGGCTCGTTTTATAGTCCTTCATAATCTTTTTACTGCTTAGTATAAGTATGATTCCGAGCACTACAATTGGCAAAACAAACACATTAAATACTTGCGATAGTATTTGAACTTCTATTGGATTTGCCCCAAACACTGGTCCAATTAGTGACACTAAACATGCTATGGCCGTAATAATTCTAAACTGACGCGAATTAGTGTCCAATATTCCTGATTGATAATCGGCAACCAACAGCGGTGCTATCAATAAACAAGGAAATATGGATGATAAACCTGCACTTAATGCGCCAAAAAAGAATATGGTAACAGCCCACTTTCCGGCAACAGGTTCTAAAGTATTTGCCATATCCAAAACCTCGGTCACTACTTTTCCTTGATGAAACAACGCGCCGCATGATACCGCCATTATAGTGCCACTAATTACAAATATTAAGATAGCGGCTGTTATCGAATCCTTTTTTTGTTGCTGAAGATTTTTAATGGTCCACCCCTTTCCTTTTACAAAAAGTGGGCGAGACAAAAACGTTGCCGCAGCCATAGTGGTGCCGACAAAAGCAGCCACTAACATTTTGCCTCCAGGAACTTCTGGAATGGTTGGTATTAAACCCTTAACTACATCTATTGGTAATGGCTGTACAAAAAATAAGGATAATAAAAATGATAAGCCCATTGCGCTAACAAATATGACTAAAATCTTTTCGAAAAATGTGTACTTGCCAACCAGCATCAATAAGTAAAAAGTAACAATTATTATTATGGCTGTTATCAATACGGTCTCATATTTAAATGTACTTAAACCCTCAAAATTTATAGCCAGTATTTCAAAAATGATGTTAGATGAAATTCCCAAAATTCCCATTAGGGAGTTCCATTGCCCAAACGTGATTCCGACAATAATTAAAATTGCTAAAACCTTACCAAACTTTAAATGCTTTTTAAACCCGTAAAGCGCAGTTTCACCTGTAATCAGAGCATAATTACCATAGGCAAACATTAAGACCCCTGAAAAAAAACAGCTTAGTAAAAGCACCCAAAGCAACTGCATACCAAATTCGCTACCAGCAACAATCATGGATGTTACACTGCCTGTGCCAATGGTATAACCAATGGCAAAAATACCTGGGCCAAAACCTAAGACTAAAGCAATTATCTTTTTTAAAAACGACTTTTTAGTTTCAGTTACTGGCATAATATGGTGGTTTAGTTGGTGATTAATTCCAGTCGGTATGATGAAAATCCCCTGAAGGATCATCTGTTCTTTGGTAAGTGTGTGCACCAAAGTAATCGCGTTGCGCTTGTATTATATTCGCCGATGAATTCGACGTTGTGTACGCATTTAAGAAGTTTACAGAATCACTTAAACAAACAACAGGCAGCCCACTTAAAACACACTCCACCACCACTTTATTTATTGATGGCTTCAATGCTTTTAACTGACTAATAATTGATTGATTGGTTAATATATTATCATCTTCTTTTAAAACCGGAATCAACTCTTCCACAAAATCAGACTTTATAATACAGCCATTTGTCCAAATCCTAGCAATTTCGCTTAAATTCAAAGTCCAATTATAAGCTTTTCCTGCTTCTGATATGAGCTTTAATCCTTGATAATGATTCATGATTCTGGCAAATTGATACGCGTTTAAAACATCATCTGAATTAAGGGATAATTCTGAATGGGTAATTCCGAAATTTTCACTAGCATAAAGCCTTTCTTCTTTATAAAATGATGTATAACGAGTAAATAAAGCTGAAGCTATTAAAGTACTTGGAGCTCCTAATTGTGCGGTGGCAATGGTGGTCCAATTCCCTGTACCCTTGTTACCTGCTTTATCTACAATTTTATTCAAAAGCCAGTCGTTACCATCCTTTTTTCGTAATATATCTATTGTAATTCCCAATAAGTAACTATCAACATCAGATTTCCACGACTCGAATATATTCGCGATGTCATCTGGGTTTTTACCCTTGGTTTTAAAAATGTCATAAACTTCAGCCAACAATTGCATTTCAACATATTCAATGCCATTATGAACCATCTTTACAAAATGTCCGCTGCCCTCTTCACCAACATAAGTACAACATGGTAGACCATTAGCATCTTTAGCTGCTATGCCTTCTAGATAAGGCCTTACCAGCTCATAGGTTTCTTTATTTCCACCAGGCATAATTGACGGCCCTTTAAGAGCACCTTCCTCACCTCCAGAAACGCCCACGCCAATAAAATTTATGTTCTTTAATTTTAAATAGTCGTAACGTTCCTTAGTCTTTAAATAATTTGAATTTCCGCCATCAATTATAATATCACCATTGGACAGATAAGGAATTAAATCATCAATAACCATATCGGTAATCTTACCCGCATTCACCATTAGCATAATTCTTCTAGGTGTTTGCAAAGAGTTTACAAAAGCTTCGATATTAGAAAATGGTTGAGATTTTTCCAGCTCTGGGTGGGTATTCTTAAAATCTATTGCAACGTTCTCTTCAGAACCCTTTACTTCACGGTTGAATATGGAAATATTAAATCCTTTTTGAGCTAAATTTCGACTTAAGCTCTTTCCTATGACTCCTAAACCAAACAATCCAAACTCCGATTTCACTTCTATCTCGTTTCTAATTTTTTCTACTATATCTTCCGGTGACAAACTAATATCAATGATTATAGCATCTTGAGGGCATTCTAAAGTATCAAACTGAGATTGTAATAACTCTGAACTCATAAAATGATTTGATCGCTTATTAATACGTTCTTTAATTTGATTGAAACTTCCTGATAGGTATACCCATTTGATGTTACTTATTATACCTTCTGACAGTATCTTACGATAACTTCGTTTTAATGCTGAACAGACTATAACACAACTATTTTTTTGCAACTGTTCTTTTGCTAACTTATTCAAGGTTTGTAACCAACCATAACGATCTTCATCATTAAGTGGTATCCCATTTGACATTTTTGTAACATTGGCTTCTGGATGAAAATCATCACCATCAAAAAATGGTGTGCTTAATACTTTGGCCAGTCGGCTGCCAATAGTACTTTTTCCACTTCCAGAAACACCCATAATAAAAATTACCCGGTTCATAATATTATTTTTAGTAGACCACTAAAATACAATTACTCTTCGTTTGGCCTTGTTCCAGGACCTAAAGATCCATCTTTAAACCATACTTCGGCATAACTTCCATTTTCATATTGTTTGGCAATATCTCCATTATAAGTTTCTGATTTGGTAGATTTTCCATTAGCTTGATTATATGCTCCTTGTTTGAAAAATTGAAGCTCTCCAGCATATGCACTGTCACGTTCAACCCCAACCCGTCTTTTTGATGCATACCAATCCACTACTTGTTTTGGAATGGCACTGGCTTTAGCAAAATCCGATTTTAACAGGTTTTTAGTGAACCTTTTTGTTTCATGACCTTCACTTGTAAAAGTCAATGACATAACCCCATTATAAACATTAACTTCATAACTGAATTCTTCGCCCAAAGTTATGCCATCCGAAGATTCTTCTGGATAAGAATTTGGACTTGTACCTAATACAGAAAAATCATGTCCCCAAACAGATGTAGAAAAATCCCACCGACCATCGTTATTCCCTTCTGTATTGATTTCATAATTCCAAAAAACAGATCCTTTTTCGTGTCCTGGGAATTTCTTGTAATAAATTTTTAAAGGCTCATTTTCGTGCCCTTCGTCACTATGTATTTGTCCAACTACAACAGAGTAAGAAGAGCGAGCAGTAGCATCACCTGTAGTTGACACATGATTAACTTTTAATGTCCCTGTTAGTTTTCCTCCTTCTTCTGGTATCCATCGCCTTTTTTCTCCTAGTTCAGTCCTTGTATTACTTGAATTTGGAGAGGTAATACCTGAATTAGGAGTCTTATAAACCACCCAATTGGTTTCTACTTCTTTTTCAACATAAAAGAAACCTTTTTTTTGGTAGTTAATCAAAGAATCAGAACGAGTACCATCTCCTAAAAGGATTTGCCACTTATCCATAAAGGGTATAACATCACTCGGATAAACAACTTTTTGTATTTCCACAGGCTCTGTTTTCTTTTCTTTGCTCTTACAGGCATTAAAAGCCGAAACGAAGCCAATTAATAAAAATAGAAGCGATATGGATGTAGTAACTTTGGTTCTCATTTTATTATATAATCTTTATTATTATTTTATTGGAATATTTAGAATATAGAAATTATCCATGGTTCAATTACCTCCTAATAGCTCCAGAGGTGTCTCCATCCATTAGATTTAATACATTATCAAGGGAGACTGTATTAACGTCTCCTGGGACCGTATGTTTTAAAGCACATGCTGCAGAAGCAAAATCCATAGCTTGCTTATCATTATAGTGCAGTAATCCATAAATAAGACCTGCAGCAAACGCATCACCGGTACCCACACGGTCAATGATATGGGTGATATTCAGCATTTCCGTTTTTATATATTCTTCTCTATTCCACAATTTACCCTGAATTTGGTGATGTGAAGCGCTTATAGTTCTTCTAGTTTTCTTAACAATTTTTTTGATATTAGGGTAAACGTCTATTAATTTCTTGGCTAAACTTTGAAATTTATCATTAGGATCTCCCAATCCAAACATCTGGTTTATTCCATCACTGCTTGTAATCACAACATCGCAATTTTCTACCAAATTAGGAATGACTTCCTGCATAGTCTTTCCATATTTCCACATGTTACTTCTAGAATTGATATCTCCAGATACTGTAATTCCCATTTTATTAGCTGTTTTTATAGCATCGAAACAACACTGTGCGGCGCCTTCTGAAATCGCTGGTGTTATGCCTGTCCAATGAAACCAATCGGCATCCTTTAGAACATCCACCCAATTGACCATAGAAGGTTCAATTAGCGAGAATGCAGATCCTTCTCTTTCGTATATAACCTCACTAGGCCTGTGCACTGCACCCTTTTCTAAAAAGTATTTACCAATCATATCATCTCCATAAATTACATGCTCAGTGCTTAACCAATGCCTTCTTAAAAATTGTGTTGCTGCCTTACCAAGGGCATTATTTGGAAAGCGCGTAACGTGGGCTGCTTTCATACCTAGATAAGCACATGAGATAGCAACATTTGCTTCACCGCCTCCATAAACAAGCTCAAAAGATGATGCTTGAGAAAATTTTTCATGCCCTGGAGGTGATAAACGCATCATTACCTCACCAAACGTTATCAGTTTTTTAGCCATAATTTCTAGTACATCAATTTCATTTTAAGATTTTCTTCAACAACTATTTTTCCAGAATTGTTAACGGTATTGTTATTATGGGAATTATTCTTTGCACCCCAAAGCAGGGCCACTAGTTTTATAGGATTGTTCTTAAATGTGTTATTCGAAATGTCGACATTAACAATACCTCTAGTATTTATTAATATGCCGTTCGCTTCTTTTACACCACAATTTGTAAAATTACTTTTGGAAAGGGTAAGATTCCCTCCAATGGTTGATTCGTCATAACCCCCTCGGTAGTAATCGATAACATTTTGTTTTACATTATCGAATTGGCAATTGTCTATTGTTAAATATTCGGTGTTATAATCGCCTTTATCATTGGTTTCTTCTGACAATTCCAAACCATTTTCACAATTGGAAATAGAGGTCTTTTTAAAGGTGATACGCTCAGCAAACGACTGTTTATAAACTTTAAGAGCGAAGTTAAAATCACTTATTTCACAATTAGAAACCGATAACCCAAAATGAGTGTACATATTTTCTTTAAGGGTAGCAAATGCCTGTTGATTTCCTGTTCCTTTTAAAGTAACACCCTCAAGAGCTAAGAACCCTTTAGGATGTAATTTAAATAAAGGTGTATTATTTTCCCCTTCGTAAAAAAGAACTGCCTTTGACTTGTCTTTCATTTTTATGGTAATACTTTTATTGATAATTAAAGGGTTTGAAATAACATGTTTTCCATTTCCTAAAACTATAACATCCCCATTTTCGGCTTTATCAATTTTTTCTTGAAGATTATCATTGATTTCAACAATAATGATTGCGGATTCCCTAGCTTTAACTTCATCTGTAAACCATGAAGGCCCATATTTGGACTTATCTAAAACAGAAGGCACATTAGCATCAGCATTAACCACCGCACCAATACTATTATTTACATTTCTTGAATTACCAAAAAGGTCTTTTGAAATATTTTCAAACTCAAAACCTTGATATGGTGCTATATCAATATTTAAAGACGGTAAGACTATATTTTCAGCAACTTTCTTTAATTCAAAATTGACACTTTTAATACCATCGTCATAATTTTCAAAAGATACACCCTGATTGTTAATGGCGTTACTCTTAAAGGTTACGCCATCGGCCTTGTCATGTTCAAGAACAGGAGATTCATCGCCTATCTCATTATATATCACATTATTGGCTATCAAGGTTCTCAAAGGTCTGGCAGAACGAATTTCCGAAGGAGGCAACACATCTTTTTGACCTAAATTTTGCCCAACACCAAATTGCCATGGTGAATTACAATTCACATAAGTGTTATAAGCCACCACAACATCTGTTACTTGATTGTAACGGTTTAAAGGCGATTTGGGAATACCATTCATTACGGCCAACGGGCTTCTAAAACTCTTTCCTTTTAGGTTATAAAAATAATTGTTTGTTACCCAATGCCCCGTATTAATAATTCTAATACCTCCAATATTTTCATTTTTACCATCACCAATAAAATAGTTACCATCGATGGTGCAATAATTACCATGCCTTGTAACTAAAGAGCCTTCACTATTGTAGAACACATTGTTTCTAAATTCGTTGAAATTGGTTTTACTTGAAATAATTTCGACCTCCCCATTACATTCCTCAAATAGATTATTAGCAACCAGAGTATAACTTGGAGACATAGACGAATAACTATCACCAATTTGAATGGTTTCTCCGCTTGCACCACCTTTTGGTGGACGAGGCCCAAAATGGTTATTAACAATTTGGTGGTAATTATTAATGTGTTCGTTACCTTTTAAATCCACACGAATCGTAGGCCCTCTATTGGTTTTACCCCTGATATAAGAATTATTCAAGGTATTATGTCTGCCCCAAAATTGTACCCAGCGATCTGAATCATCGCGATTCATTTTATTAAAGTCTTCTATAACGCTATTAATCAAAGAACAATGATTCGCGGTGGTTTCCTTATCTATGCGAAACTCCACTACCGCATCACTTGGAGAGTAGCCATTTCTGAAATGTAATCCATCAACAATAAGATATTCTCCGCCAAATTTTAAATTAGATTCACCTTCAATAAATACCTTCCCAGGAGTTTCAGCTTTAATAACGATAGGAGCTTCCTCAGTACCTATACCATAAAAATTAATTTGAACATTATTCCATATACCATTCGATAAAACTATTTGATCTCCTTCTTTACTATTCTTTATGGCATCGTTGAGCGCTTCAATATTAGAAACTTTAATTGTATTTGAGGTTTCTTGTTGTTTACAAGAAACCAGAACAAAAATTACTGTTAAAATGGAAATTGCTTTTCTCATGAAATATCTATTTTTCTAATATGAATACTACTTTACATTATTCGTTAAATATACTAGGCTGATTCCCATAATTTTTGAATACGGTTTAAATCCGTTTTCATCGCATTAAAAACCACTTTTTTATCTACCGAAATCTTACTTAAACCTTTTTCGGCTCCACCCAAATCATATTCTAAATGAAGTGATACAGGTGGTTTTAACTTGAATTTTTTCAATAATTTAAAATAACTATCAAAATCCACCATGCCCTCACCGATAGGAACATTAACGGGTTTCCATTTACCATTTACCACACCCCATTTAAAATCCTTTAAAACAATTACTTTGATGTTATTTTTTAAAAGTTTCAACCCATTTACCCAGGAATGCCCTCCTTCTGCAACAGCATGTCTAATATCGTATTGGGTGCCAAAATAGTTTAAATTGGTAGATTCTAACAATTGCTTAATTTCCCAATATGATGCTCCAATTTTTTCACCTGCATGATTTTGATAACACCCTATTATATTAAGTTCTTTATTTAACTCACTTAATTCTTTTATTTGATTTTTATAGATTTCTATAGATTCCTCAAGAGGCTTCTCTCTAAGATACTCAAACCAATTTGTTCTATAGTACTTTATACCATGCTTTGAAGCCGTGTTTAAAATATCAACATCTAATTTATTATTAACGCTCTCAATGCTAGTAGTCATCATTTTACAATCAGAACCACCCACTTTTATAGCCTCTATTGCTTTTGGTAAATCTATTTTTACTAATTCGGGTAAAACGTGCCCCTTTGGACGAACTGTTAAATCGACCCCATCAAAACCCAATTCGTTAGCCATTTCACCAGTAGCTTTATAATCTAAAAACTGAAGATGTTTTGAAAATATATTAACAGAGAGTCTATTAATGTTTATGTTATCCTCTAAACCAGACCAAGGATGAAATGCTTGCAGAAACGGAATTCCCCCTGTAACCAAAGCCGTCTTTTTGACAAAATCCCTTCTTGTTTTCAAGAACATAATAGAATATAAATAAACTGGTTAACCAAATTGGTTTACCAAATATATGAATAATAATCGTATATGCAAACTATAAGTCTAAACTTTGTGACACATAAAAACCTTAAAGTGCTTATATTGTGCAAACGCTCATTAGGTTTTGAGTAAAAAAAAAAGAGCTAACATTTCGGTTAACTCTATAAATATTAGTGGAACGCATAGAAATATGAAACCAAAATGAACTTTTAAATGACTTTTTGAAAAATGCTAAACATGCACAATATCAGGTCAAGTAATGATTAGTTGTCGTAGTTTTCACTTAAAATAAGGTTCCCGTTTTCATAATAATAATTCCATTCGCCAACCATTCGACCATCTTTATAATACCCTTCACCCCATATTTGACCATTTGAGTGATATTGCACCCATAAACTATTTTTAACTCCACTTTTATAATTAACCTTTCGCTTTAATTGACCATTTTCATAATATTCTTCCCAAATACCATTTTGCTTTCCATCAATGTAAACTCCTTTGCTCTTAATTTTTCCATTAGAATAATATGTTTTCCAAACACCATTCATTAATCCATCAATGTAGTTTCCCTCAATTTCAATTTGGCCATCTTCATGTTTTTTTTGATAAGGTCCTTCAGTCGGTTTTTCTATTATATCAGAGTTTTCATTTAACTGAAGATTTTTTGATATTTCATTTCTTTGCAACATATTATCATTAGCTTTTACCGAAATTTCTTTGTTATAATTTAATAAAGGTGTTATCTCATTTTCGATTAATCTATTATTGTCGTTTTTAATATTATTACTATCAGGAAAGGGCACATCAATATTATTACCAGATACTTCCATAACTAGTCCTGTCGTGACTGCTGCAACTGTTAAGATGGTCCCAAGTGCAGATTCTTCTGGTTTTACGTACTTTTTTTCATTCTCATAAATCCAACCTAATTTATCAGGTTTTCCCTTTCTAACCATAATATATCGCTTAGATTCCTTTTTCCTATTGTATCTAATTACTTTTCCTGTAACCAACGAAGAGTCTGCTTTATAATAAATAAGACCTCTTATATCTATAACATCATCTAAGCTTGCGATTGCAACATCTTTATTATTAATATTTTGCCCTAAGGTTATATAAAAACATAGAAGTGATAATAATAATAGTTTTTGTTTTACCATATTACAAGGTACAAAAAAAGCCTCACCAGAACGATGAAGCTTCTCATATTAGTAGCGGGAAACCTTGTATTATCGAACCAATTTTTAAGTGACTTTATTGCAATAATTGAATTTAAAACCTAACTAACTCGACAAGTTGGTCTTGTTTAACTGTCCAATATGGCTCCCCCCTAATATTATTTTGTCGAACCAATTCAATAAAGAATTAATGAGATTTAGTTCATTCTAAGATAATAACAGAAAATATTAATCGAAAGAATCAAACTCTACTAAGTATCCTGAAACACACATTTGACCTTTCCATCCATTAGGCAATCTACCGCTTATCTGCCTAGATAATAAACCACCTCGCCCCATAATATGTCCGTAATCTCTATTTTCGAGGTCATTCCCTTTTTCTAAATAACCTTCCATATTTTTATTAAGTGCTATTCCATTTATCCAAGTCCAATGACCCTCTTTTTCAGAGTCACTAAGACCTATCCAATAGGTTGCTTTCTTTTCACTTGCTTCTGTTACATAATTCATTTCCTCCAATGTCTCAAAGACAGCTAAATAGCCACCTTCTTTTTCTGCTAATTTTTCGGCAATATCCCAGCTCACATTCATTTTCATGTATTGATATTTGTGTCCTGAGTAAATAAATGTATTGATTAGGGTTGGTATTTCACCTTCAACATAACACATTGTTGTTTGTGGAAGAGCTTCCTTGATTAGTTTTCCGTCTGTGTTCCAAACTTTTTCAACACCTTCCTGTTTGCCGTCCTTAAATGTTGCTTCCCTTTTTAACTGTCCGTTTTCATACCATTCTTTAGACAAACCTTCTGGGTCTCCTTTTTTCAATAGTACTTTCACTTTTAATTGTCCATTTTCAAACCATTCTCTATATAACCCTTCCGGGATACTTTCAAAAAAGTTCATTTCTTTTTGCATTTGTCCATTTTCAAACCATTCTCTGTCTACACCATTTACCTTACCCTCTCTAAAGAGTTGTTCCTTTTTTTGCTGACCATTTACATACCATTCTCTATATAATCCTTCTGGCTTACCTTTTTTAAATAACTGTTCTATTTTTTGTTGTCCATTTTCATACCATTCCCTAGTTAGCCCATCCTGAACACCTTGTATAATGTTCGCTTCTTGTTTCAATTGACCATTTCCATACCATTCTTTACACAAGCCTTCTGGCTTGCCTTTTTTAAAAGGCTGTTCTGTTTTTTGAAAGCCATTTTCATACCATTCTCTAAATAAACCATCCTTCACCCCTTCTATAAGGTTTAATTCTCTCGCCAATTGACCATTTAGATACCATACCTTACTAATTCCTTCCGCCTTACCGTTTTGAAAATTAGCCTTTCCTTTAAGCTGTCCATCTTCATACCAGTCTGTTAATAATCCATCTTGCTTACCGTCTAAAAAGTTCGTTTTTGCTTTAATTTGACCATTTTCATACCATTTTCTTGCCAAACCATGCTGTCTATCATCTTTAAAATTAAATTCTTCTTGAAGTTGTCCGTTTGGATACCATTTTCTCAATATTCCTTCTTGAATACCATCTTTATAGTTTTGTTCTGCCTGTAGCTTTCCATTTTCATACCACATTCTACCTAATCCGTCCTGTTTATTGTTTTTAAAATTCCCTTCATCTTTTAATTGTCCATTTTTATGCCATTGTCTAAATAAACCTTCTTGTTTACCTTCTTTAGAATTCACTTCTTTTTCTAATTGCCCATTTTCAAACCATACTCTACTTACTCCGTCTGGTTCTCCTTCTTTAATATTTGTTTCAAATTGAAGCTGTCCATTTTCATACCATACTCTACTTACTCCGTCTGGTTCTCCTTCTTTATAATTTACTTCCATCATTATTTTTTCATCAATATCATAATCAATAAGTTTCCCCGTTATTAGAGTTGTGTCCCTTTTTTTATAAAGTAATTTGTTTAATTCCATTACTTCATCGTTACTATATATTTGTAATTGAACATTACCTCCGTCTACCTTAAACTCATTAGCTTGTTTATTGAGATTTGAACTTATAAAATTAGATTTTTCAGTATGGGAACTGTAGGGAGAAACTAATTTTATATTTGTAACTTTTATATTTGCTATGCCCCAAACAGCAAAACCAAAATATCCTTCTTTAGGAACGGCACCTTCATCATAGATTGCCTTAGCATATGGTTTACCATCAACATAATAAATCGCTGAGCTTTTATGTATAACACATGTTACATTAAACAACTTTCCAATTTCAATTTTAATGTTTTCACCCCTATGCACATTTGGAAAAGATTTAAAAAGTCCCGTTCTAAAGGTAAAATTCCTGTTTTGTGGAGATAAAAACCAACTTAATGCGTCTGGTGAGGGATTATTATTTCCCCACTTAACTTTATTATATGAATATACAGGTATAAATGGACCACTTTCATCATTAAACTTGACGTCATAAGATATCACTGCTGGTAGTGAGACTAATTTTGGAAGCCAAATATATTTATTTGTTATTGTAAGACTTGAAGGAATGGAAATTTTACTGTCATATAATGATTGAGTTTTTAAGGCATTCTTGTTTTGGGCACTAAGATTAAGCACTAAATTACTTGCAATTAATATCATACATAATTTATTCATAAAGCATTATTTTTAATTAACAGCTAATAACCTATTGCCTTATATATTGTAAAATGTGTTTACTAAAACAATAATGGCTTAGGGGGAGGTTTTATGGCTTGTTGTAAGGTTTGTTTTACCAAGGTATGAAAAAATCGGACCGCTAATTGAAAAGTTTACTTATTATTATCCATAATTGGCCATTGCTAGATTGAAAGACATAAAAAAACCTCTTGATTTCTCAAGAGGTTTTCTTTGTAGCGGAAAGCATTCAATTATTGAACCTAAATGAGTTTATATGTGACTTTTTGAAAGTGGTGGAGTTTTAATTATTTATTTCCTTTCCATCTTCCTCCCATGCTTTTCTGCTTAATGGTTCTCCATTTTTATAGATAGTTTCATAAGCTTTCTGCCCATTACTATGCCACCAAGTCCAAAGACCTTCCTGCGTCCCATCCTTAAAATTACCTTCTTGCCTCTTCTGGCCATTACTATCCCACAAAGTATAAAGACCAATCCCATCCTTATAGTTTTCTTCTGACTTCTTCTGCCCGTTAAGATGCCAACTAGTCGAAAGACCTTCTTTCTCTCCATCCCTATAGTTAGCTTCTGACAACTTATGCCCGTTATTATGCCAACTAGTCCTAAGACCTTCTGCCTTCCCTTCCTTATAATAACCTTCTCTTTCCTTCTGCCCATTATCATACCAAATTATTTCAGTACCGTCTCTCTTTCCATCTTTATAGTTACTCACTAACTCCTTCTGCCCGTTAAAATGCCATTTAGTTGAAAGACCTTCTGCCTTCCCTTCAACGAGAGTTACTTTCAATCTAAGGCTGTCATTTTCATAATAATCTACTGCCATACCTGTAAATGGTTTGCCGTTATAAGTTAACGAGTCGATACCATCATTGATTCTAATTTGCTTCAATTCCTTAATCTTAACTTTCTGGTTTTGTGCACTTAAAAAATTACTACCAATAAATAGTAAAGAGATTACTAATAATAAGGTTTTTTTCATGACAGTTAATAGGTTACTTGAATGATGTTTGCAGAATCAGTAGCAATAAAACACCATTTATTGTTTATGTAACAAAGAGATAATACTAATTTAAGAGGCACTACTTTATGTGTAATTGCAATTTTGGCAATTACAATTGTTGCTGTACTAATATCGTAATTTATTGATTTAGGCCAGCTAACTTTCTCATTAGAATTATCATCATTAATAAGATTGTAGGAATAGAAAACATTGTATTCTCTTAACATTTCAACAGGATTATGCTCTCGTAATTGGTCTTCAATATCATTGATTTTTTCCGATACGTTTTCATCCCAACTAGCATTTATGCTTTCAAGCATCTCGTTGAAAGGCTTCTCTTCTTTAATTTTCAACAGCACAGGTACAGATTCCTCTTTTGATGCGAATAATTTCCTCAATGCATCATAGTTTTCCGTTTTAAGGATAGTCATAAAATTATCAACAAATATTTTTAAACCAAAGTTGTCTTCATCTACTTCTGGCCATTCTTTAACAATATTTCCATTTTTATCCCTTTCAATTCTTTTAATTTCAATTCCATCAGAATAAACTACCTCAAGTGACTTCTCTCCATTTTCATTCCAGGCCATAACTGTACCAACTGGTTCTCCAAATTCAAAATAAGATTCGCTTTTTATCTGGCCATTTTTGTGCCATGTGGTTCTGTTGCCGCTTCTTTTTCCATTTTTTGAAATACCAGTAATTGCTATTTGTCCATTTGGATACCAATGCGTATAGGGTCCATTTCCTTTTATTCTCGCACGTTCACCAGTAACGGTTAATTCTGATTTCTTCTTACCATTTTTTTTAAACCATGTTGTGTACTGCCCATTAATTTTTCCAGATACAAATGTGACCGCAGAAACGTAACTATCGTGCGGAATAAAAATTTCTCGTTTGCTCCTATTAAAATTCAATTCCCCAGAAAAAGTAACAACGCCCGTAAATGGCTCATTATTTGCTTTTTCGTATGCAAAATAGTCGTCTTGATTAAGCGTGTCTTTTGAAACCATTGCTTCCAATAGTAATTCTTCATCTGGAAGCGATATCGCAGTGCCTGGCATAGGGTGAGCGCTAGGATATATCTTTTCGACTTTTTTACTTCCATCACTATACCAGGTGGTTTCACTAGTGACTCTACTTGCTTTATCGTAAATTCTTTCGAAGCGTTTTATCCCACTCTTAAAATAAAAGGTAAATTTATTTATACTCTCAGGTGAATATTCTGCAATACTGTAAATCACATCGTTATTAAAAGTTTTTGCCAAACTTATGCTACCATTTTCAAAATGCGTCTCAGAAGATACTTCCCCATTAGGTAATGTTTCAACCTGAACTCCAGTAAATGGCTTGTTTGCACTAATTTTATATGTTAAATCTCCTTTTTTTATTAGTTGATTAGAACTTACAGTATCGTTAACCTGCTTAGATTGACCAATTAAAAATGTAGGAACAAATAAAAGTAGCAGTAAGATTTTTTTCATTTGAAGATTATAAAGCTTTCTTAAATATAGAAAAATTAAATGAAGTAAATCTTGGCATAAAAAAACCTCTTGATTTCTCAAGAGGTTTTCTTCGTAGCGGGAACTGGACTCGAACCAGTGACCTTCGGGTTATGAGCCCGACGAGCTACCTACTGCTCTATCCCGCGATATTGGACTGCAAATATACAATCCTTTTTAGGTTTATCAAGGAAAAAAATAAAAAATTTACTGTTCAATATTGTTTGCCTCAAAAGCTGTAAGTTCTAAATCTAAAAATTGTGCTGTAACCTGAATGGGGTTGCAACACACTTCACAATCTTCAATATAATTTTGGTTACTAACCGATTTATCTAAGAGCATTGATATCTCCTCCCAACAATATGGACATACAAAAAAGTGTTCTAGCATAGTATAAAAATAAAAAAACAGATAATAAATATTATCTGCTTTTTACTAACTAACTAATTTATGATAAACTATTACATTACTTTTTACTCTTTCTCAATATCCATTGTAGCCGTAGCATTCTGATTTTGTAATTCCAAGAAGATTAAATCCGGTGGGTTATTTCCTGAAAAGGTTGTAAAATCGGTATTTAAATTATTATCACTTACCATAATTGTATTCAAATTGGTAAGACTCATAAATTCCGAAGGTAAATCGCCTGTAAATTGATTTGTAGATAATAGCAACTCTTGTAAGTTTTCCAACTGAGCTAACTCAACAGGAATTTCACCTTCCATTTTATTATCCATAAGACTCAGCTTTTCCAATTTTGAAAGTGCATAAATCTGGTTAGGAATAGTTCCTGTTAAAAAGTTACTACCAAGTAACAATTCTTTAAGGTTTGTTAACTCCATTAAAGATTCTGGAATAGTCCCAGATAATCTGTTACTATATAGTTTTAAGGACTCTAAATTCTTTAATGAACCTAATTCTGAAGGAATATTTCCTTCAAAACCGTTCATAAATAATTCTAAAGATTTTAATTCTTTTAAATTTTGAAGTGTCGTTGGTAATTGACCAGTTAGCTTATTGAACCCTAGGTTCATCTTTCTTAAACTGGTAAGGTTGCCAATTTCTGTAGGTAAAGTTCCTTGTAAATTATTAAACTGAAGGTTAATTTCAACTATTTCGTTATTCTCAACTTGAATACCATGCCAAGTATTTACATCTGTAGTTATATCCCACGTTACATTCCACTTATCTCCGTTTGTAGAATTATAGAGTGCTAATAAAGCGTCTTTCTCTGTAGAGGATATATTAGCAAAGGAATATGCCGATACAAATAAGCAGGCAATTATAAGTTTTAAAGTCTTCATATCGAATAAATTTGGGATTAATTCTCCTACGAAAGTAGTTTAGAAGCAGACTAAAAACTATTTTATTCGACGAAATACATAAAATTTTAACATTTATGAATCGATGAACTGCTCAATTTCTAGCTGAATGGACTCCCATTTTTGCATTAAATCCTGCAATTCAGTCTTTTTTTTCTGATAATTATCAAAGAAATTATCTTGAGATGTTACTTCTTCATAATTAATTTCAAGTTCAAGATCAATGGCTTTTATGTCTTTTTCTAACTGGCTTATTTTAGATTCAACATTGCTCAACTTGTTATTTAGAGATTTTAATTTCTTTTGGTCTTCATAGGACTGATGACTCTTTTGCTTTGGAGTGTCCTTTTTTACTACCGTTCGTTTTTCAACCTCTCTTAAGTTATCAACTTGCCGCTGATCTAAGTAATAATCGATATCACCCAGATACTCTTTAATTTTATGGTCTTTAAACTCATAAACTATATTTGTTAACCCTTGAAGAAAATCACGGTCGTGAGACACTAGAATTAAAGTGCCTTCAAATCTGAATAATGCCTCCTTTAAAACGTTTTTAGATTTAATGTCTAAATGATTTGTTGGCTCATCCATGATTAAAACGTTAAATGGCTGAAGCATTAGTTTTGCTAATGCCAAACGGTTACGTTCACCCCCAGATAACACTCTTACATATTTATCTACTTCATCTCCTCTAAATAAAAATGACCCGAGAATATCACGTACTTTACTCCTATTGGATTCATTGGCAGCATCAATCATAGTGTCTAATACCGTTTTACTCCCATCCAAATACTCCGCTTGATTTTGAGCGAAATAACCAATTTGCACATTATGTCCTAATTTTAGTAGACCATCGTATTTAATATCACCAACAATTATTTTGGCCAAGGTTGATTTCCCTTGACCATTCTGACCTACAAAAGCTGTTTTGCTATCGCGTTCAATCAATAAATTGATATTCTTAAGCACTTGATTATCTCCATAATTCTTTGAAACGCGCTCAGCTTCCACTACAACTTTCCCTGGTGTTATAGAAATAGGAAAATTAAGTGTCATAACACTATTATCGTCTTCATCTACTTCAATACGTTCAATTTTATCTAACTTCTTTATAAGAGACTGTGCCATAGTTGCTTTAGAAGCTTTGGCTCTAAACTTTTCAATTAACTTTTCAGTTTGCTCTATTTGCTTTTGCTGATTTTTTTGTGAAGCCAATTGTTGGGTTCTCAATTCTTCTCGAAGTACTAAATATTTGGTATAAGGTTTTGGATAATCATAAATTCGTCCCAGAGATATCTCGATAGTTCTATTGGTTACATTATCCAGAAACATTTTATCGTGAGATACTATTACAACAGCACCTGCATACCCCTTCAAAAAGTTTTCTAGCCAAATAATGGACTCAATATCCAGGTGATTCGTTGGCTCATCGAGCAAAAGAATATCATTGTTTTGCAAAAGCAACTTTGCCAACTCAATTCGCATACGCCAACCACCAGAGAACGTATCGGTAAGCATATTAAAATCGTCTCTTTTAAAACCTAAACCTTGTAATATTTTTTCGGTATCACCTTGATAATTATAGCCTCCTAAAATCTCGTATTGATGTTGTAAATCATTGATATCAATCATCAACTGATGATAGCCATCACTCTCATAATCCGTGCGCTCCGCTAACTGCTCATTAATAGATTCCATTTGAGCTTCTACCTCTTTTATTTCGGTAAATGCTTCATAAGATTCTTCCAAAACGGTACGACCGAAATCAAAATCTATATCCTGCTTTAAAAATCCAATTTTTAATTCTTTGTCAGCAGCTATTTGTCCTGTATCAGCCTCCATTTCTTTAGACAAGATCTTTAGCATGGTAGATTTACCTGCCCCATTTTTACCAATTAACCCAATTCTGTCACCATTACCCAATTTAAAGGTAATATCCTCGAATAAATATTCGCCTTGAAATGAAATTGATAAATTGTGGATGTTCATCATAGAAATGTAACTTTTATTGCCAACGATATATGCCGAATAAACTAACTTTGCATTGCCTTAGCGCGTTGGCAAAAATACACAAATATTATGTTTAAAAAAGGGAATAAATTATACAGTATTATAACAGGATCTTGCCCTAAATGTCACGAAGAATCTATGTTTAAAAATAAAAATCCATATATTCTATCTGAAGCTTTAGCAATGAACGAAACATGTGGTAATTGTGGTACAAAATATAAAATTGAACCCTCTTTTTTTTACGGCTCTATGTATGTAAGTTACCCTGTAGGGATTGCTTTCGCCACAGCCGCTTTTGTTATTTCGTTTTTTGTTTTTGAAGCCAATATAAATATCGTATTTATTTCAATTATTGCGACTCTTATCGTTTTTATGCCAATTATTTTAAGGCTTTCTCGAAATATATGGATAAATTTTTTCATGCATTACGATAAGTCTTTAGCCAAAAAGTAACTGCTCGCTAAACTATTTTATTAGAGATACTAATAGAAACGATTTATATCTATTTCTTCTTCCAACGGTATATTATTCTCTACCAAATTGAAAAGCTGAGAAGCCACATAAGGCCCTATCATAACGCCTCGTGTACCAAGACCATTAAGAATGTACATATTATCAATCTCTCGATGTTTACCGACTAAAGGGCGTCGATCTTTCACGGTAGGACGTACACCAGCTAATTGATTTACAACCTCAAATGGACAATTTATTAGTGTTTTTAATTTGGTTAAAAGCGTTTCTTTTCCTTTTTCACTAGGTTTATTGGATAAATCGTTCCAATCGTAAGTCGCCCCAACCAAATACAAATCTTCCTCTAAGGGAATCAAAAATACGGGTCCTTTTAAAACATAATCAATATTTAACTGTGAGGCATAAATGGTAAGTAATTCTCCTTTTGTAGGCACTAATGGCAGGTCCTTAAAAAAAGGATTTTTAGACATGCCAAAACCTTCGGCGAATATTAAATTATGAGACACTAAGTTTTTATATTGAAAACCATTCTCAATAACAATTAAATCTCTGTATTGAAATTCATTCTCTATTAATAAATTATTTTGAAATAGGAATGATTTATAAGCATCAATTAATGTTTTAACATCTATTCTACCTGTACTTTTAACTTCTCCAAATCCATAAGGCGCATTTACAGCATTGTTCTTATTCTTTACAAGGTTGGCGGAAAGGTATTCACTAAGCCTTGGTTTGTCTGATGCTGCAAACCAATTATTTTGTTCTTCTAAAGATGCAAATTTTCTATATAACGGAATTTTATAGTCTAACTTAACGTTTAGCTTTTTTTCTAAGGCATTGTAAATTCTCAGAGCAATTTCTAGCTGTTCTCTACTTTTCCATACAGAAGTGAAACGTTTTAGAACCACGGGATTATACAACCCGCCTGCGACAGTTGAAGACGTTTGAGATGCGTCATCAAAAACCACAAAGGTTTTATTATTCGCAATTAATTCCTCGCAGAAACTAATTCCTGCCAAACCTATTCCAACGATAATGTAATCTACTTGCATCTTGATGCGAAGGTAATTAGAAAATGGTTTTTGGCTTCAAAATGTATTATAAAAAAAATGCTCACTTATAAAGTGAGCATTTTTATATTTTACATGTAATGTGGTTTAATACGTCCACATATCAAGTTCAAAATCTCTTATTTTAGTCTTAATTCTGTCAGACTCCAATAACTGCATTAGAGCGTTTTGAGAAACATATTCGTTAATCTTTCTATCGCCTTGTACATTCTCTTCTTGATAAACATACCCATGAAAACGTCTAGAATTCAATAAGTGATCGAAAGAAAACGGGATGGCACTATTCTCGTTATTAAACGATTTTGCTTCATGCAAAACATCTCTTGCATCAGGGAAAAACACCCAAAATAGCTCAACTAAATCCGGTTCTTCCTCATCAATAAAGTTCACATCTGGAGACACTGGTGCAATACCTAAAAGTCTGTATTTCATTTCGGCTTGACGCTTATCGAAATACCAAAGCCCCTTAACACGATATTCTGTAATATCGGCTGCTGTAATGTCTCTCCTATCTATATACTCGCCAGATAATTCTTCCCCAGCATTTAATTGCTCAATACCTAACTCGGTAGTGTCAACCTTAGAAAGGGCTGCTTCAATATCCTTTAAAGTACGTTTTGTTGTGAAATAAGAATCATCGTAAATGTTTTCAATATTACCATTTTTAATGTTCTTCATAAGCACATCATATAACGATCTTCTGTCGCTTCCAATATTATTGGTATCAATTGGGTAGTACAACGGAAAATTAGCACGTTCATCAAGAACAACTTTTTCCCACGTCATTTTAGAGAAAAGAATATCTCTATCGTCTACATACCCATATGGTAACGCTTGATCGTTATCAATAGCTATTTGTGCTTCTGTTCTAACACCTATCTCTTCTGGAGATTTAGCGTTTAATATATTTGCTTGAGCAAATGTATTTACTGCTGAAAGAACAGTTACAACGGTTATTAAAAAACTTTTAAAATTCATCTTTCTTTAATTTTATTTATTGGGCCTAAAATAATTAGTCCCTAAATTTTAATTTGTAAGCTCAACAAATACAGGTGATACTTTTTTAAGTATTACACTTACACCGCCTGCTTTAGCTTGGATATCAAATATTTGAACACCAGAACCACGCTTAGCTTTACGTAAAGCAGATTTCGCTCTACTATCTAACTTACTTCCACTTACATTTATTGTAGGTTGTCCAGGAACTTTAAATTTAAATCCTGTAACACGTAATGGTAATTCGAAATCGAAATCGTCGAACTTAGCACCAATAGTAGAAATTTCAAGACTGTTACGCTGCATTTTTACTGCACCATCTTCACCTCTAATAGTTCCTGTAGGTTTTGGTAAATCTTTAATTCTGAATGTAGCTCTATCACTTACTGGTTGCCCATCAGGTAATTTTCCAGTTACATTAATAGTAACTTCTCTACCTTGAATTCTTGTCGCATCCATAACGTATTTGCTTCCTCTAACTCTAGTTAAGCCTTGAGCTCTAGCATTTACATTATTATCTGAAATACCAGCAAAAGAAATTGTCATTGGGTTTTTAACACCACGATATACTACATTCATTTTATCTGCAGAAATCGTAGCAGCATTTGGTTTAGGAACCGTTGCGAAAGATTGCTTTACATCAACTTCAACTTCCTCACCATCCTGAGCAAAAATTAATTTTCCTTCAATTTTATGCTCACCGGGAGTTCCTGTACCAACATTTAACTTTACTTTACCATCTTCAATAGTATATTGATCTTTAGTTAAAGGTCTACCATCTAAAGTTAATTCAACTCTGTTTGGCTTTGTAGTAGCATCTTTTCTACCAAGTACAATTTGACCATCAAACGTTTCTCCATTGAAGTATGCAGATTTTGTTGTTTCTAACAATGTTGTATAGTTGGTCATAGACACCTCACTGGAAAGTGTACCTTGTAACATATTCGATAATACTTCCGACTCAGTAGTCTTAACATCTGCTTGAAGCTGTGTCATTTTAGTTAATGACGCTACTAAAGGAAATCCTTTGTAGTGATATTCTAACCATTTTTGCTCACCAGCTCCTCTTTTTACAGGATCTGTTTCGAACTTCTTTTGTACATCTTTAATGATGTCTTCCATTCCTTTTTGGTCTGCTAATACAGCCGAAACACCATCTCTAAAAGTTGCCATTTGATTCATGAATTCTTCTCCTGCAGGCTTTAATTTGTCGCCTTTAAAAAAGTTTTCATCCAAATAATCACCTTTATCCATGATTTCGTAATCTGTAGGATCATCTACAGTTGCAGACATCTTAGATTTAAGATCTTCTAAGTACGCATCAAAATTATCTGCAAGATCTTCAATTTGACTTGCTTTAAGTTTTAATGGCTCATATTTCTCTTTCTGGTCTATTGCTTTTTGTTCTAAACTTGCAATAAAAGCTGTGTTACGCTCTGTTGCAGCTTGGTTAGATTCTGTAAGCTTTTCGTTCATTAATCCAAATGCAGATAGTACTTCTTTTGACATATTTAAAGCAAGCATTGCTATAAATATTAAATACATCAAATTAATCATTTTCTGCCTTGGTGATAGATTATTTCCTGCCATGTCTAATTAGGTTTTTGGTTAATTAATATAAATTTGGGTTAACCCCTAATTAGCTTTTGTTCATTGCAGAAAGCATTCCTCCATAAACACCATTTAATGATGATAAGTTAGATGCTAATGATTGCATTTGCTCTTTCAATTTAGCAGCATTTTCTACAGACTCTTCATTAATAGAAGCTTGTCTGTTTACACTTTCTAATTGTACTTTGTATAAGCTGTTTAAAGACTCCATTTGAGCTGCAGCTAAAGATAACTCTTCACCATATTTTCTAGTAGCTTCTAAAGATTCTACAGTAGGTGAAATATTTTTAGCAGCACCTTCAAAATTCTTAATACTGTCTCCTAAACTTGCCATAAGCTCGCCATCAATTTTAGCGTCTTTTAATAACTCGTCTAATTTTTTAGATAATAATCCTTGTGGATCTTTTGCTTCTTTTTCTGAAGCTTGTCCTCCAGCTAATTCCGGGTAAACTAACGACCAATCTAAATCGTCGTCTACTGGTTCGAATGCTGAAATAGCAAAAATAATTGCTTCGGTTACCAGACCAATGGTTAACATAACGTTACCTGTTAAAGGTCCAATTTCAAAGTGAATAATTTTGAATAGTGCTCCAACAATTACAATTGATGCTCCTAATCCGTAAGCTAAATTCATAAACTTTTTACTTGCTCTTGACTGTGCCATAATTTTCGATTTTTAATGTTAAGTACGAATACTTAAGTAGGTTAATTAATAGTATTTATTATTGATTTGATTTATTACTTACCGTTTTTAGTTACTTGTGTCCCCATATAATCTTGAACGGTTCTGAATCCTATATAACTTCTTGCAGAATCTGCATACTCGTAGTCTCTTGAGCTCACTTGTAAGAAGTATGCAACATCTTTCCAAGATCCTCCGCGCACTACTTTACGTTGATTTTCTTTATCGTTTACACTTGGATTTACAGTAGAAACATACTCATAAGATGATGGATCGTATGATGCATTCACCCATTCTGAAACGTTTCCAGCCATATTGTACAAGTTGTAATCATTTGGTTCATACGAATCTGCTTCAACAGTATATAAAGCTTGATCTGCTGCGTAATCACCACGAACTGGTTTAAAGTTTGCCATAAAACAACCTCTGTCGTTCTTAGCGTAAGGACCACCCCATGGGAAAGTCGCCGCTCGTAAACCTCCTCTGGCAGCATACTCCCATTCTGCTTCAGATGGTAATCTGAAAGAATTTACAAAGTGTGCTCCTTTTTTCCCTTTTTGATAGGCATTTTTCCATAATGTTCTCCATTGACAAAATGCTTTTGCTTGTTTCCAGGTAACACCTACTACTGGATATTCTCCGTAGGCATCGTGCCAGAAATAATCATTATGCATTGGTTCGTTATAAGAATATGCGAAATCTCTAATCCAAGTTGTTGTATCCGGATATACTTCTACTTCTTCTTTTATTAGAACATCTTTACGTCTAAGACTTCTATCCTTAGCTGCTTTTTGGATGTCCATATATGTATATTGGAATTTAAACTTAGAAACATCCCAAGTACGTTGTCCATTATATGATTCTTCTTCAGGTAAATACATAGTATCCATAACTTCGGCATAATACTCATCTATATACTCTGAAGTATCAAATACTAAATCGACATCTTTATTAAGTTTATAACCTTCATATCCTGTTGGTCCTAATCCTGTATAATTATTATAAATATACTTTTCGTAAACAGTCATATTAGCAGTATCGGCATTTTTAAATGCAAATTCACCAATTGTACCTTCATCTTCTTGGGTTAAACCAACCTCATCGGCTAAAATGGCAAGCTTAGTTCTAATAATAGAATCTCTTACCCAATTAACAAATTGACGGTACTCACTATTTGTAATTTCAGTTTCATCCATATAAAAGGCTCGAACAGTTACGGTTTTTGCAGGTGCATCATGCACACCAGCTAAATCGTCGTCTGCTTTACCCATTATAAAAGCACCACCAGGAACAAGTTCCATTCCATAAGGCTTTTCTGGATGCCACTTTTTTCCTTTAACACCAACTAGCTCACCCCTATCTTTAGAGCCACAACTAGCGAACAATGTTAATACTGCGGTTAATAATATAAACTTCTTCATATCCATAGAAAACTCGAGGTTAATTATTTAAGCTTCAATTTCGAGAGCGTAAACATATTTATATATTTCTTAAAAAACAACTTTTTAGTAAAAAAAATTACATTTCGTCGTGAAAAAATTACATTTCATCGATGAAATTAACCTTTTAGCTACTTTTAATGGTTAAATACAATTCTTCTGAAACGCCTTATACCAACGGTCTGGGACCTTATTATTACAAGCATCTAAGTAATCCTGATGCATGCATGGTAATAACGTATGTCTTTTTAATTTATTATTTAATTCTGCTAAAAAAGGGATTTCAATCCACCACCTACCGGTCTTATTACTTTTGTAAAAGATTAATTCTTGGGAGTCTACTAAGGTAATAAATTTTTGATAGCTATTTTCATCTGAAAAATCATCATCCTTAACCCTATAATTAATACCTTCTATAAAGTACCACATAATTTGAGCCATAAGCATACATGTAATCTCATCATCATTTGATGGCTTATACTCATATATGCCAAATGAAGTTACCTTATTACTTATCCCTGCATAACGAGCAATGGCACATATTTCTTTTCCATCTAAACCATTAGGAGAATATTTTTGATTTAAACTAAGCTCTGATCCTTTAACAGAACCTAGATCAATACTTACCATGTTAGCATCTCGCATAACTGGCTCTGCTATTGTAACATCATTTGATACTTGTCCCAATCGATAAGCCTCAAAATATAGCTTATCCATTAAATCGATTTCTTCTTGGGAGTTAAAATAGGTTTGATAACCTATAGTAGCATAATTAAATAGATTGTAAGGTTCGTCAAGAATAATTTTACCAACAAAGCTATTATTCTTTATGGGTTTCGCAGAATCACCCAAATCGAACTTACAATCTACATTAACTATATTCACCATAGGAATAATATCATCGTAAGCCCTATAATTAGCATAAGTAAGATCTTGTGAACCACCAATTATTATGGGTATAATGTTCTTTTTAACTAATATGTTAATGGTAGTTTTTAAAGCGAAATAAGTATCCTCAACAGTTTCTCCTTTATTAATATCTCCTAAATCTGCTACAGTAGTCCCCCAACTTCCCGGAAAAAGACCATATAATGACTTTCTAATTTCATTTAACTGAAATTCTTCTCCTATATAATTAATATCATTTCTGTTTTCTAAAACACCAACAATAGCAATATTAACTTTAGTTAAATCTGGAATACCGTTTTGAGATGAATGAATACGAATTTTTCTTCCGAACGCTTGAGGTGAAATCAACTCATTATGAGCCAAAACCATATCTGAAACTGGGGAGAGAAAATTAAAGTTCATAATATTAATTTGCTAAAACAATGTTTAACAAGTTTGGTCTTTGAGGTTTCTCACAAATATCAAAAGAAATAATGATTTTTACTATGATGTTAATGTAAAAATTAAGTCCAATTAGTTATAAAATGGTAATTAATTGGGCATTTCTTTAAAAAAGCCGAATAAACCGTTTAATATCAATCTATTAATTACTTTTTCTTGGTAGCCGCTTTACGCTTTGGAGTTTTTTTCTTTGGTGTCTTTGCCTCAATTAAAGCTTTAGCCTCCTCTAAAGTCATTTCTGATACATCAACCGTTTTAGCAAGCTCTACCTTTACCTTGCCTTTAATTACGTTGTGCCTTCCCCAACGAGCTTTTTCTACACGAATACCTTCGTCTTCCCAGTTATGAATAACTTTATCTATTTCTTTCTGGATTTTGGTTTCAATGAGTTCTATTATATCATTATCCGACAGGTTATCCCAATCGTATTTCTTATTGACATTAATAAACATGTTGTTCCATTTAATAAATGGTCCAAAACGCCCTTTACCTTTTTGAACTGGCAAGTCCTTATATATATATATAGGTGCATCTGCTTTTTGTTTTTCTTTTATTAAAACAATAGCCTCGTCTAACTCTACACTTAAAGGGTCTACTCCTTTAGGAAGTGAAACGAATGCACTACCAAATTTCACATAAGGTCCAAAACGTCCATTATTAACTAGCACTTCTTCTCCTTCGTAATCACCTAACTTTTTTGGAAGCTGAAATAAATCCATAGCTTCTTCGTAGGTAATGGTATTTAATTGTTGGTCTGGACTTAAACTTGCAAATTGTGGTTTCTCATCATCATCAACCGTTCCTATTTGAACCATTGGACCAAACTTTCCTAGACGCACACTAACTTGTTTGCCTGTTTTTGGATCTTTTCCTAATATTCGTTCTCCAGACTCTCTATCGGCATTTTCTTTAACATCTTCTACAACTGGATGAAACTCCTTGTAAAAAGATTTCATCATCTTCGTCCAATCTTCTTTACCGTCTGCAATATCATCAAAATCTGATTCTACTTTAGCCGTAAAATTATAATCTAAAATAGCATCAAAGTGATTCACTAAAAAGTCGGTTACAATCATTCCTATATCTGTAGGTACAAGCTTGCCTTTATCAGATCCTACTTTTTCACTTAAGGTAACATCTTTAATTACTCCATCTTTTAAAGTTAGTTGAGAATAGTTTCTTTCTACACCTTCAACAGTTCCTTTTTCAATATAGTTTCTGTTTTGAATAGTCGAAATGGTCGGTGCATACGTAGATGGACGACCAATACCCAATTCTTCCAATTTTTTTACCAATGAGGCTTCAGTATATCTTGCAGGAGGTCTAGTATAACGCTCTGTTGCTGTAATATAGTTGTTAAGAAGCTTCTCATTAACTTTTAGCGCAGGAAGCATGCCTTCTTGTTCCTCATTCTCATCATCCGTTCCTTCTAAGTACACTTTTAAGAAACCGTCAAATTTAATAACTTCTCCATTAGCGCTAAAATTAGTGCTATGTGTTGAAGCACTAATCTTTACATTAGTTCTTTCTAATTGTGCTTCACTCATCTGAGATGCAATAGAACGCTTCCATATCAAGTCATACAAACGGGCTTGATCATAATCAATATCTACAGAATGTACTGCAAAATTAGTCGGTCTAATCGCTTCGTGAGCTTCTTGGGCTCCTTTGGATTTTCCCTTATAATTTCTTGGTTTACTATATTCTGAACCAAATGAACTTTTAATTTCTGCCTCTGCTCCTTTTCTTGCTTCGCCCGATAAATTTACACTATCGGTTCTCATATAAGTAATTAAACCAGACTCATACAGTCGCTGAGCCATGGTCATGGTTTTACTTACTGAAAAATATAATTTTCGTGAAGCCTCCTGTTGCAAGGTTGAAGTTGTAAAAGGTGCTGCAGGAGATTTTTTTGCTGGTTTCTTTTCTAAATTAGCAACTTTAAAAGACGCTGATGCGTTTTGCTCCAAAAACTTTTGAGCTCCTTCCTTGGATGAAAAATTCATTGGAAGCTTTGCTTTAAAAGTCTGTCCATTTTCATTTGAAAATTCCGCGTCTATTCTATAGGAAGCGGCTGGAGTAAAAGCTTCTATTTCACGCTCTTTTTCTACAATTAAACGTACAGATACAGACTGCACACGACCCGCCGACAGTCCTCCTTTTACCTTTCTCCAAAGCACTGGAGACAATTCGTATCCAACTATTCTATCTAAAACACGACGCGCTTGCTGAGCATCTACTAAATCGTAATCAATTCCTCTCGGGTTTTCTATTGCCTTTTGAATGGCCGATTTGGTAATTTCATGAAATACAATACGTTTTGTTTTATCCTTATCCAATTTTAAGGCTTCTGCCAAATGCCAAGCGATAGCCTCCCCCTCTCGATCCTCATCACTTGCTAACCAAACCATTTCAGCTTTTTTTGCTAAATCTTTAAGTTTTTTAACAACTGCTTTTTTGTCTTTTGAAACTTCGTATTTTGGTTTGAAATCACCGTCAACGTCTACTCCTAGTTCCTTTGAAGGAAGGTCGGAAATATGACCGAAACTAGATTCAACTTTAAAATCTTTTCCTAAAAATTTTTCTATAGTTTTTGCTTTTGCAGGTGACTCAACAATTACTAAATTCTTTGCCATAAATGGATCTTTGTGGCTACAAATGTATGTCAAAAAAAGTTTAACTTCCTAATTAAATCCTTATCCGCATTGATTTAAAAAAAAAAAAAGCCCATATTTATCACAATAAATAAGGGCTTTTCTAATCTAAAATAAATTTTATTCTACTTGAGTTCCTATTTCCTCAATAGCATCCGTATTCTCAAATCCTATAGATTCCTTATAAATAAAATAAGCAGGCAAATAAGCAAAAGAAGCTGTAACAAGCACACCAATAAAACACAATATCATACCAACTAATTGCGCCAAAATTCCAGCAACAATCATAAGCCCAAAAGTCAACAACCATTTCTTATTCCCTAACTTAAAACCTACTTTAACAATATCAGAAGCTTCTAAATCAGCATTAAAAGCATATATAACATTCATCAATGCAATTGGCACAGCAACATATATAATGGGAAGCACACATAGCAAAGTTGCAACTAATGAAATCCCAAAAGTCATAGCTGCTAGCTTTATTGTTTTTCCTAAATAAGGTTTTTTGAAAAAGTAAAAATAGTCGTCTTTAGAGGCCTCATCAAAATCTTTTAATTTACATATTCTATAAAAAGCCGATTTCAAGCCAAAACCTATTACCATAGCAAAAAATGCAAATACTAATACAAAAAGATAAAAGGGAACTAAAAAAGCCCACTCAGAGTTTCCTCCATTATTGAGCGCATCTGGATCCAGGATTCCCATTGCAATCAATGGCAAATACATAATTATATAAAAAGGAAGCATGAGCACAAAAGTTAAAAGCAACATAACTAAACCTTGCAACCATACCTTTTTAAATAGTTCTATGGACTTATTGAAAATATCACCAAAATCAAGTTCTTTGGCGTTTTCAATTTTGTTTAAAATTAATTCTAACATATTCTTAAAAATTTATTGAGAACAAAAAAACATTTAACCTTTACTTCAACTTAATTTTAATTACACCTCCAGCTCCTCGAGATCCATATAAACTACTATTTACCCTTTCGACAGATATATGCTTTATATCAGCAGGGCTTATTGAAGCTATATTTGAAACTTGTGTACCATTAACTATGTATAATGGCTTAATAAAAAAGTCACTACCATTAGACAAAGATTTACCAGCTCCAATTACCCTAATTTCTTGACCAATTACTCTAACATTGGGAAATTTTGTTCTTAAAAGTTGAAATATATCCGTGTAGCTAGAATAGTCAATTGAATTGTTATTATAAACTGAATATCCAAAACCCATTTCTGAAAATCTCTTCTTTGAAATAATTTCTTTATCCTTTGGAAAAATAAAATCAATTCTATCCTCATTGTTATACTCGATATCAATCAATCCATACTTTTCTGAATAAGCTGTAATCAATTTAGCTTCATTTGTGATTTTAACACTATAGGCCCCGTGTTTATCTGTTTTTGATTTAGTTTTTAAAGAGTCTACAAAAATTCGAACTCCTTTTATTGGACTACCATCATAATCCTTGATTGAACCTTTTAGCTCAAATATTTTGGACTCATTATTTTGGGTAATTAAACTATTAAAAGAAAATACTATAAATAAAATAGTAAGCAATGATTTCATGAAAATAAAATTTTATTAAAAATACGAATTTATCATTAATCTAAAAATTTAAAAAACTCTAGCAAAATCGATACTGACACTTTGTCATAAAACATAAATAAATTGTATCTTTGCATACTTATTGACCAACATGGTTCATTACAAAATATGGAAAAGATTATTGACGAAAACAAACAAGGCGAATCGCTAGTTTTAGAACCCAAAAAAGAAAACACACGCAAGCTTTTTATAGAAAGTTATGGTTGTGCTATGAACTTTAGCGACAGTGAAATTGTAGCTTCAATCTTAACTAACGAAGGCTTCAACACTACTCAAAATTTAGAGGAGGCCGATTTGGTATTGGTGAACACATGTTCCATTCGTGATAAAGCAGAACAAACCGTTAGAAAACGATTAGAAAAATACCAATCAGTAAAAAGGCAAAGCAACCCAAAAATGAAAGTGGGTGTTTTGGGTTGTATGGCAGAACGCCTAAAAAGCAAGTTCCTCGAAGAAGAAAAAATTGTTGACCTTGTTGTTGGTCCAGATGCTTACAAGGATTTACCAAATTTACTTGCCGAAGTAGATGAAGGCAGAGATGCTATAAATGTTATTCTATCTAAAGAAGAAACCTATGGTGATATCGCACCAATACGTTTAAACACTAATGGTGTTACCGCATTTGTATCCATAACACGCGGATGCGACAATATGTGTACGTTTTGTGTTGTACCTTTTACTAGAGGTCGTGAACGAAGTCGCGATCCACATAGTATTATAGAGGAAGTTAACGATTTATGGAGTAAAGGTTTCAAGGAAATTACACTTTTAGGGCAAAACGTTGATAGTTATTTATGGTATGGTGGTGGACTTAAAAAAGATTTCGAAAAAGCCAGTGATATTCAAAAAGCGACTTCGGTAAACTTTGCAAAACTACTAGAGTTATGCGCAAAAGCTCAACCAAAAATGCGTATTCGTTTTTCAACATCGAATCCTCAAGATTTAACTATGGATGTTATAGAAACCATGGCTAAATACAATAATATATGTAACCATATTCACCTACCTGTTCAAAGCGGTAGCGACCGTATATTAAAAGAGATGAATCGTTTACATACACGTGAGGAATACATGCAGTTAATTGACAACATTCGTCGCATTATACCTAACTGTGCCATAAGTCAAGATATGATTGTTGGATTTCCTACAGAAACCGAAGAAGATTTTCAGGACACCGTATCGTTAATGGAATATGTAAAATATGATTTTGGTTACATGTTTACTTATTCGGAACGACCAGGAACATTAGCAGAACGTAAAATGGAAGATGATGTCCCAGAGCCAACAAAAAAGAGAAGGCTAGCCGAAATGGTTGAACTGCAACAAAGACATAGCGGAGAAAGAACGAAACAATATTTAAATACAGTTGTTGAAGTATTAATTGAGAAAGAATCTAAAAAATCAAAAGAGCAGTGGTCTGGTAGAACACCACAAAATACCGTGGTTGTTTTCCCAAAAGAACATTACAACATAGGTGATTATGTAAACGTACAAACCCACGATTGTACGACTGCAACACTTATTGGAAAGGCCATTGGATATTCGGAAAATTATTAAATAAACATGTCAGAATTCAACTTAAATAATAGAAATTTTTCCCTTTTAGTGAATTCCAGAAATGGTAAAGCGAATTCCGATACACAATTTAATTACAAGCAAGACGAAAATCTTGTAACAGCAGACTACTTTGGAGGCTCTATTAAATATGGAAAAATAATTGGCCTCCTTAATAAAAATAAGCTTAATATGTTATACCAGTGTATAACTACAGAAAATGAATTAAAAGCAGGAAAAGCAATTGCAGAAATCAATTTTACTGAAGAAGGCAAAATGAAATTAAAACTTAATTGGCAATGGCTTGGAGAGAATAATGAAAGTGGAATTTCTGAATATATTGAGAACTAAATTATAATGTAAAATGGAATCGGTACAAGCAATTAAACAACGTTTTGGTATCATTGGCAATACTCCAGCACTAAATCGTGCTATTGAAAAAGCCATTCAAGTTGCCCCAACAGACATTTCTGTTTTGGTGACTGGGGAAAGCGGTGTAGGTAAAGAAAGTATTCCAAAAATCATACATCAACTTTCTCACAGAAAGCATAATAAATACATAGCTGTTAACTGTGGCGCCATTCCAGAAGGCACCATTGACAGCGAGCTGTTTGGTCACGAAAAAGGAGCTTTTACAGGTGCTACCCAAGCAAGACACGGTTATTTTGAAGTAGCTGATGGAGGGACTATTTTTCTGGACGAAGTTGGAGAACTTCCGCTAACAACGCAGGTAAGGCTTTTACGCGTTTTAGAAAATGGTGAATTCATAAAAGTTGGTTCCAGTAAAGTTCAAAAAACTAATGTACGCATCGTTGCTGCTACAAATGTAAATATGTTTGAAGCCATCGAAAAAGAAAAGTTTCGAGAAGATCTTTATTATAGATTAAGCACCATTGATATACATTTACCTCCACTTCGAGAAAGACGAGATGACATCCATCTACTATTTAGAAAATTCGCAAGTGATTTTGCTTTAAAATATAAAATGCCAACAGTTAAATTAACCGATAATGCCATTCAGTTACTACTAAAACATAGATGGAGTGGTAATATTAGACAATTGCGAAATATAGCTGAACAACTATCAGTACTTGAGCAAAACAGGACCATTACTTCTGAGACATTAAGAAGTTATTTACCGGCCACAGTAGGAACTAATTTGCCTGCAGTAATAAAAACATCTAAGTCTGAAAGCGATTTTAGCAGTGAGCGGGAAATTCTTTATAAAGTGCTTTTCGACATGAAAAGTGATTTAAACGATTTAAAAAAGCTCACCATGGAACTCATGAAAACGGGTAATGTAAAAGATGTCGAGAAGGATCATGAAGGGTTAATTCAAAAAATTTATGGCGACAGCGATGACGACAATAACGAATTTGAAGAAGCTATTACAGAAACCGAAGTTTTATCTATTCCAGAGCATGTAACTTCCAATGATGAATTAGTCGAGACGCAAGATAAATATCATTTTGCCGAAGAAATTGAAGAAGAAGAAACCTTGTCGCTCCATGACAAAGAACTAGAATTAATAAAAAAATCTCTTGAGCGTCACAATGGAAAGCGTAAATTAGCAGCAGCAGAATTAGGCATAAGTGAACGGACGTTATATAGAAAAATAAAACAATACGATTTATAACAAGGCGTTATCTAAATTAACGCTATCAATCTAGAACTGCATTTAATTTAAAAATGAATAAATTAAAATACTTTCTTTTCTTATTATTAGTAACAGTGATAATTGTTAATTGCAAAGTTCAGTATGGTTTTACTCAACCTAATTCTATTGAAGCTGACTCATTTCAAGTAACGCGCTTTGAAAATAATGCCAATTTGGTTGAACCTGGTTTGGAAAGAGATTTCAAAATCACGCTTGAAGATTTAATACAAAATCAAACTAATTTAAATTTAACGTCATCCAATCCAGATTTAGTTTACGAAGGTGAAATTACAGAATATAGAATTTCACCAACCACCTCAACTTCTCAAAATACGGCAGCACAAAATAGATTAACAATTTCGGTAAGGATTAGTTTTTATAATAGGAATAAAGAGGAAGACGATCTCGAAAATCAGTCATTCTCGTTTTTCTACGATTACCCTGGAAGCGCCCAACTAATTGGTGCGCAAAAAACAACAGCCCACGAAGAGATTTTAGACCGTTTAACACAAGACATTTTTAATGCAACACTTGCTCGATGGTAGATTATAAAAGATGAATATTAACGATTTTACATATATACTTCAACATCCACAGTCTATAACATACGAACAGACTGAAGACGTAAAATCTGTTATTGATTCTTATCCCTATTTCCAGTCTGCCAGAGCCGTTTACCTAAAAGGTTTAAAAAATCAGAGTAGTATTAAGTATAATGAAGAACTTAAAACTACCGCGGCCTACACAACAGATCGAAGTATTTTATTTGATTTTATTACATCCGATAGTTTTATTCAGAATGAAATTTCACAATTCATTAAACAGAACACCGAGCATTTAAAAGATATAAATGTAGATGTTGAAGATATTTCTGTTGAAAAAAGCGTTGCCATTGATGAAGCTTTAAAAAAGCAAATTCAGGAAACTAAAGGTGTTTTAGACCCTACTTTATTCGAACCAAAAGAACGTCGAACTCAAAAAACAATGGTCTTCTCATTGGATGAATCGAAAGCTATTGAGAATGTAACTGAAGAAACAAAAACTCAAGAAGCAACAGCGGAAGACATCCTTGGTTTAGGCACACCACTTCAATTTGATAAAAGTGAAACACATTCATTTAACGAATGGCTAAAATTAACTAGATATAAACCAATAGTTAGAACTGAAAGCAAAAATGTAGCTAAAGCAGACATATCAACTAAAGCTTCACCATCATCAGAAAAAGCTAAAAAGTTTGAGCTAATTGATAAGTTTATTGCTAAAAACCCTAAGATAAATCCAACGCAACAAAACACTCCAAAAGGCAATTTAGCCAAAGCCCAAATGATACAACCTGAAGCTTTAATGACAGAGACTTTAGCACGTATTTATGTGGAACAAAAAAACTATAAAAAAGCCATTCAATCTTATAAAATTTTAAGTTTGAAATATCCAGAAAAAAGTAGTTTCTTTGCAAACCAAATTAAGAGTGTAAAACAATTACAAGAACAAAATAAATAGTAATGAGTACGTTTACAATATTTTTAGCCCTCATCGTAGTAGTGGCATTTTTACTAATAGTAGTAGTTATGGTTCAAAATCCTAAAGGGGGCGGGTTATCATCATCTTTTGGCGGTGGAGGCACCCAACAGTTAGGTGGCGTAAAAAAGACAACAGACTTTTTAGATAAAAGTACTTGGACGCTAGCAACACTATTATTAGTGCTTATATTACTTTCTAATGTAGCCATAAATAGAGGTTCAGAAAATGTGGATTCTAAAGCATTAGATCCAGATGCTGCAGCTGCCCAACCTTTACCAGCAGTTCCTGAAGATAATGCCGCAACTACATTGCCTGAAGCGTCAACAGCAACGGATTCTGCACAATAAAAGTGCATAAATAATTTAAAAAAATGCCAGCTATTTAAAGTTGGCATTTTTTGTTTCTGAAAGTTTGTCAGTAAAAAAATGTTGGCACATTTTTAGCATAACGCTTAAGCGTTAAATTAAATTTTTAAACCAAAAACATATAACAATGGCATTGAACATTAAACCATTAGCAGATCGCGTTCTTATTGAACCCGCTGCTGCTGAAACAAAAACAGCTTCAGGAATTATTATTCCAGATAACGCTAAAGAAAAACCTCAAAAAGGAACGGTTGTAGCGGCTGGACCAGGCACAAAAGACGAGCCTATTACAGTACAAGTTGGTGATACTGTTTTATATGGAAAGTATGCTGGTACTGAATTAAAATTAGAAGGTAACGATTACCTAATAATGCGGGAAAGCGATATTCTTGCAATAATTTAATACAAACTTTCATTTCTGTGCATGCAGGAAGCATAATAAAAATTAAACTAAAAATTAAATAGATTCCCTTCTTTTGGGAATGTCAAAATATAATTAAAATGGCAAAAGATATAAAATTCGATATTGATGCACGTGACGGTTTAAAGCGTGGTGTAGATGCATTAGCAAATGCAGTAAAGGTAACATTAGGTCCAAAAGGGCGTAATGTGATTATTAGTAAAAGTTTTGGCGCACCTCAAGTAACTAAAGATGGTGTATCAGTGGCTAAAGAAATTGAACTAGATGATGCTCATGAGAACATGGGTGCTCAAATGGTAAAAGAAGTTGCTAGTAAAACCAATGATCTAGCAGGAGATGGAACTACTACAGCTACAGTTTTAGCTCAGGCAATTGTAAAGGAAGGCCTAAAAAATGTAGCATCTGGAGCTAATCCAATGGATTTAAAACGCGGTATTGACAAGGCGGTAGAAGCTATTACTGCAGACCTCGAAGAACAAGCTCAAAAAGTAGGTAACTCTTCAGAAAAAATAAAACAAGTAGCTGCAATTTCTGCCAACAATGACGATACTATTGGTGAGTTAATCGCTCAAGCTTTTGAAAAAGTAGGAAAAGAAGGAGTTATTACTGTTGAGGAAGCTAAAGGTATGGATACTTATGTTGATGTTGTAGAAGGTATGCAGTTTGACAGAGGTTATTTATCGCCTTATTTTGTTACCGATTCTGATAAAATGGTTGCTGATTTAGAGAATCCGTATATTTTATTGTTTGATAAAAAGATTTCTAATTTACAAGAAATTCTTCCAATATTAGAGCCGGTTGCACAATCTGGTCGTCCTTTATTAATTATTGCTGAAGACGTTGATGGTCAAGCATTAGCTACTTTAGTAGTTAACAAATTACGAGGCGGTTTAAAAATTGCTGCAGTTAAGGCTCCAGGTTTTGGCGACAGACGTAAAGCTATGCTTGAAGATATTGCTATCTTAACTGGAGGCACTGTAATTTCGGAGGAAAGAGGTTTTACTTTAGAAAACGCAGATTTATCAATGTTAGGCAGTGCAGAAACTGTAACTGTTGACAAAGACAATACAACTATTGTAAATGGAGCTGGAGATGCAGATGCTATTAAAGCCCGCGTTAATCAAATTAAAGCTCAAATTGAAACGACAACAAGTGATTACGATAAAGAAAAGCTTCAAGAACGTTTAGCTAAATTAGCTGGTGGTGTAGCGGTATTATATGTTGGTGCTGCTTCTGAAGTTGAAATGAAAGAAAAGAAAGATCGTGTTGATGACGCATTACATGCAACTAGAGCAGCAGTTGAAGAAGGTATTGTTGCTGGTGGTGGTGTTGCCTTAGTTAGAGCAAAAGCTATCTTAGAAAAAATCACTACAGAAAACTTAGATGAAACTACTGGGGTTCAAATCGTAAATAAAGCGATAGAATCTCCTTTAAGAACCATTGTTGAAAATGCAGGTGGCGAAGGCTCTGTAGTTATCAATAAAGTTCTAGAAGGCAAAAAAGACTTTGGTTACGATGCCAAGTCTGAAGCCTATGTAGATATGCTTAAAGCAGGTATTATTGATCCTAAGAAAGTAACACGTATTGCTTTAGAAAATGCAGCTTCTGTAGCTGGAATGATTCTAACAACAGAGTGTGCTTTAATCGACATTAAGGAAGATGCGCCTGCGATGCCTCCAATGGGAGGCGGAGGAATGCCAGGAATGATGTAATGCCGAATCGGTATGGATAGATATGTCACTCTTACCTATTATTATACCAAGTTAACATAAATATTTATAAAACGCTTTCAAAAAATATTTGAAAGCGTTTTTTTGTATTGTATTTCTAATATGAAATGATAAAAAATAAATCTCTAATTAAAACTACACTCTTAATTAATTTGAGCGCAAAATCTTCTCCATTTTTCTACCTCTAGCCAATTCGTCAATCAACTTATCGAGGTAACGGCATTTCTTTGTTAATTCATTATCAATTTCCTCAATTCTGTAACCACATATTACGCCTTTTATGAGTTCTGCATTTGGATTAAGGTTTGCCTCATCGAAGAAATCTTCAAACGTAGCTTTTCGATCTATCATCTCCTGTATTTTAGAATCGTCAAAACCTGTTAACCAATTTATTACAGTATGCAATTCTTCTTTCGTTCTACCTTTTTTTTCAACTTTACTTACATAATGCGGATATACTGAATAAAACTTCATAGTCCTTACTCGTTCATTATGCTCAGGTGTTGTTTTCATAAGTATAATAATTTAAAGCTTATTCATTATTCTTTGTGGTGTGAATCTGTCACATCCTTATCTCGATATTTACAACAAGCATGCACCGCGGCATAGGCTTCATCTGAAGCCTTTAATTCTTGCACATCATGACCTGCAGCTAATACTTGATTCTTTATAATTTCTGAATTTGTTTTACGCTCATCAAAAATCAATTTTAATTCGTGGGTATCAATACTCCATTCAGCAAATTTTACACCTTTGGTATTTAAACATGCTTTTTCAATTCGTGCTTTACACATAGCACAAACCCCGTCCACTTCCATCGAAGCTTTAGCATTTCTGTTCTGAGCAAATGTGGTTGTCCCTATTAAAAATAGTGTTATGATAATTAAGTTTTTCATGGTCTTGTTATTTTTTAAGATATTATTTTATTTTAAATCGCAATCCTGCATAATACATACTGCCAAAAATTGGTCCATATACAAACGTACTATCAAAATTCGCTCCAAACGGATCTTCGGCTCCTAAAATGGGGTTGGACTGCCTTAAATTAGTTATGTTCTCACCTCCTAAATATACTTCAAATTTTTTAGAGAACACCTTAGTAACTTGCGCATTTAAGGTCGATACCGTTGGCGTTCGCTCTTGCAATTGGTATTGAGTTGGGTTACTTGTCGTTGATGCATACCTTTGGTCTCCCAACCAGTTAAATGTTGCATCGAATTTCCAGCGTGCTCCATTGTCCTTTTCCTTAGTTTTATATCCTACATTGGCAAACAGCCTGTTTCTCGGTGTTAAAGGGCGCTCTAATCTTCCAGAATTATAGTCAGTTTTCACATCGTACAGTTTATATGCCATTCGTAAATCGAAACCTTCAAAAGGATTATAATTAAATTCAGCTTGAAAACTGTTCGCGTAACTCTTCCCTTCAAGATTATAAAAATTAATTTCTTGAGGATTCTCCCAATCGACTACTACTTGATTTTTAAAATCAGTTTTGTAATAATCTAAAGTGATGTCGGCTTGTCTTCCAAACAAATTAAATCCTTGTAAATAAGAAACCCCATAGTTCCAAGCTATTTCTGGATCCAATCCGTAAATATCGCCACCTGAATTTAATATACCAATAGTCCTAGATGTGGCAAAAAGCTGCTGATTTTCAGTAAAAATATTAGCACTCCGTTTCCCTCTACCAAAAGATGCTCTAAAAGCTGATTTGCTCCAAGGTGAATACCTTAAATGAACGCGAGGTGTAATAAATGTTCCTAGCAAATTATGCCTATCTATGCGCACACCTGCTGTAAGATTTAATAACTCAAGATTGTCATAGCTATATTCAAAAAATGCTCCTACCGAATTTTCGGTTCTTTCAAAGTCGGTAATATTTACTAATTCGTCATAATGATCGTAGGTATAACTTATTCCCGTTTTTATTTTATTACGAGAATCGCCTATTATTGAGTTGTAAATAGCATTAGCATACAAACTGTTGTGCTTAATATCATAAACATTCAAACCAAAATAGGATTCTTGTTCATGACTGCTAAAAGCCGCTTGCACTCCTAAACTTTGCCAAGGCACTTCGGGATTCACATAACCAAACTTACCCGAAAGCTCATAACGTTCGGTTTCAATTTCACTACCCCAATAATTTGTAGTTAATTTATCTGTATCTGGGTTAAAATCTAATTCGCCAGTTTGTTTTTCGTCATTTAAATATTTCAAATTTATAAAACTCACAAACCCTTTTTGAGTATCGGTATATTGCCAGCGGTTCATTAAATTAATCTGATTAAACAAAGGCATGTCCAAAAACCCGTCATTATTCACATCATGTTTTTCATTCTGGGTATTGCCATGAATAAATAATCCTGAATGCCATTTATCGCTCACCTTAGTATTTAAATGCGTATTTAACTCTAAACGTGAGTTAGTAGCCCCGTATAAATTCACAAATAACTTATCATCTGTTGAAGGCTTTACCAATTCAGTATTTATTTGACCTGCGATACTTTCAAACCCATTAATAACACTACCAGCACCCTTAGTAATTTGGATACTTTCTACCCAAGTTCCCGGAATGAAGCTCAAACCATACGTTTGTGAAGCACCTCGTATAGAAGGAATATTTTCCGTAGCAATTAAAATGTACGGGCTTGTAAGTCCTAACATTTTTATTTGACGCGTTCCTGTAATTGCATCGGCAAAATTAACGTCGATAGACGGATTCGTTTCAAAACTTTCGGAAAGGTTACAGCATGCAGCTTTCAATAATTCGTCGCTGCTTACCGTAATAACGTTTTGTGCTTTTAAAAACGATTTGGCCGTCGCTTGCTTTCTAGAGGTAACGGTAACTTCTTCTAGATCGCTTGTTGGCTGCAACCAATGTTGTACCATCTTATCAGGACTTTTAATCGTTAACGTATCAGATTTGAAACCAACGTAACTTACTACTAGCTTTTCATATTCCGGTTTGTAGGATAGGTTAAACTTGCCGTCTAAATCTGTTACGGTTCCAACGGTAGTATCGAGCCAATACACGTTTGCTCCTACCAAACCGATATGCTTGTTTTCTTTATTCGCTTCTATTATCATGCCGCTAATACTTTCTTGTGAAAAGAAAATGGCTGGAAGTATAAATATTATATATATTATTTTTCTCATTTTATATCTTATGTAATATCACGTGACTTTGACTTGCAGAATCACACGAAGTGATATTTAGTTGTGTAATTTGATTAGCATGACAACTGCCATCACAATCATAATAGTATTTTCAATTAATGTGGCCTTTGTCATAGGGAGTTTTAAAGCAGTCCCCAAACATGCACATTGAATAGACTTCTTGCCTAATAAGGTTTTAGTAACGCCAATAGTAGTTATCCCTAAAATGACTAATGTTACAATTAGCGCCAATGTAATTTCAATGCGCATTAAAAACAGCGTTCCTAAACCTAACTCTATAAATGGATAAACCCAGCCATATAATGGAATTACTTTAGCCACAGGATCATACATTCTGAAAGAATCTGGAAAACCTTTTAGATCTAAAAATTTGAAAAAACTAAATACTATATAAAACAATCCCATAAAATCAAGCATAAATGCCCGTCCATTCCACGGATTATAGTTTAATAATATTGAAGAACCTATTATAAAAAAGAAAATCAAGAATAATGGAAACAATTGTTGTAACTCACTTTTTTTAGTTGTTTGAGTTTCTGAAGAAACGTTGAAAATATTTTTTTCTGCAATATGATATTTGCTAGAAAGTGCTTTTTGTAATTTATCCGTGGAAATGTGTTGAGCCATTTCAATAGAGGCTTCAGAAGCCTCTAAATTAACTTCTACACAATTTATCTCTGGAATTGCGTTTAAGGCATCCTCAACATAAGTTCTGCATCCATTACAGGTCATGCCAGTAATTGTATATGTATGTTTCATTTTGATTTATTTGAATTCATAAAATTTTGAATATCCTAAATTTCTGAATTATACATTGATTGGGGAATGTGTATCAATTCAGATGAACAAAACTTTATAAAATCAAATTAGGAAAACCTCATCTAACATCTGTATGTCGTAAATGAGGTTGGGCGGAACATAGTCTTTATGAGGAATAATTTGTTTTGACAAACTCTCAAAAAGAATAGGATACGATTGTGTAAAAGTGAACCATAACTGATCTTGGTCTAAATCTAAGTCTTCAAATGAAACTACATGTAATTCATCTTGACCTTGAATAACATTGACTTTATCTTTGCAGCAGGATTTCTTTTGTAAGATTTCCATAGACTCCATCGCACACTTCTCTGCTTCAGAAAAGATAGATACATCTACTAACGTATCTCCACAAAAGTGACTTTCAACAGTAAAAGAAACCGTTGAAAACAAAACGAGGATTGCCATTGCAATAGAAAATCCCTTATGTAAAACCTGCTTTAACACGATACAAAAATACGAAATTTCAAAATGAACAATTTAATTTTATCAAAGGCTTAACATTTATCTCCTAATCTTGTAGTAATAAAATGCCGGTATTAAGACTAATAAGCCAAGAGGCTGAATAAGAAAACGACGCACATTGAAGAACATATAATAGTCTTCTTGACGTGGGTTCACAACAAAATAAAGATAAAGCAACATTAAAATAATAAACGCCAATACATATAATATGGCAGCGAATTTAACAACGCTGTTCTCAATAAATAATAGATGTAATATGACAAGTGAAATAATTGTATTTAGCGAGTATCTAAGACAAGTAAATGCAACAAGTTTCGCTAGTTCTCTTCTTGGACTGTCAATGTAGAGATAATCGTTTTGAAAAAAAACTAAATACGGATCGTAAAACAATTCATTTTCAAAAACTCGAATTAAAATCAATAACCCAAATAAAAAAAACAACACGATATATTTGGTGTAGTTATTCATGTCTTTTTATAAATTGTTGCAAACCGATTAACCCATAACATCCAAAGTAAAAATACCATCCCATAGATTATACCTGGAAAAATTACGGTGTGCAAAATATCTTTACGCCATGGATAATGGTACATCCCCATAGACAAAATAACAATGCGCAATAAATTAACAGTATAAATTAAAACACTCCCAGAAAGCACATAAATAAATGTTTGTTTTGGTCTTCCAGTAAAAGCTATAATAAAGGCTATAAATAAATTTATGACGCTTACTGCATTGCAGCCTTCTATTACCCGTGCAATGTATTTTCCATTTAAAATTAATTTCATTGAAGGTTCATTTGGATGCGGTACTACTTGCGAATTATACCCAAAAGTATCTAAAAGTAATTCAGCTTGTCTTGCAACCAGATTTGTGACATAATCTGGATAGAAGTGAGTTCCAGTTGAAAATTTTAAATAAAGTGCATATATGGAAGATAAAGCAATATACACCAACAAAAATGTAAGTATAAATTTTATAACCGACTTGTATTTAGAAAAAAGGGCTCTCAATTAATTTGTTAATCTTAATATCGAAATTACACCTTTTTAAATACTTTTACCAAAACTTTTGAAGTTATGCCTTTTGAAAATTTAAAACCTAAAGTTGAAACCATTGTTTCAAATACTAAAAAAACAGTCGATGAACGACTCTTCGAAATTTGCGAACTCCTAGAAAAACACGTAGAGTATTATAACTGGGTTGGTTTTTATTTTAGAAATGGCCAAAAAGAAGAGTTAAAATTAGGCCCTTATGTTGGAGAGCCTACAGACCACACCATAATCCCTTTTGGAAAGGGCATTTGCGGACAAGTAGCCCTTAGTAATCAAAATTTTGTGGTACCAGATGTATCTGCTCAAGATAATTATATCGCATGCAGTATCACGGTGAACGCTGAAATTGTAGTCCCAATTTTTGTAAATGGTCAAAATATTGGTCAAATTGATATCGACTCCAACACTCCTGATCCATTTACAGCAGAAGACGAGCGTTTATTAGAGTTTGTTTGTGAAAAAGTTTCTTCCATTTTATAACTGTTAACAACTTTGCTTTTTAGTTAAAAAATCAGTTCCATTTTTAAGATTTACGTACTTGTTTTTTCAAGGAAATAACTACTTTTGCAATTATTTATAAACTTCAGCTTAAAACACTGAAAAACAGGTGTAATTTCATTTAAAAAAGAAGATTTTAATCACAATTCAAATTCATAATGAGTAACGAAAAAACTATTAAATCGGCATTAATCTCTGTATTTAGTAAGGACGGGTTAGAACCTATCATAAAAGAACTTGACAAACAAGGTGTAACCATATATTCTACTGGTGGTACAGAAAAATTTATTAACGATTTAGGGGTACATGTTGTTCCTGTAGAAGATGTGACTTCTTACCCTTCAATTCTTGGAGGTCGCGTAAAAACTTTACATCCAAAGGTATTCGGTGGGATTTTAAACAGACAAAATCATGATGGTGATGTTGCCGAATTAGCTGAATATGAAATTCCACAAATTGACGTGGTAATTGTTGATTTATACCCATTTGAAAAAACCGTGGCTTCTGGTGCTAGCAGCCAAGATATTATTGAAAAAATCGATATCGGTGGTATTTCTTTGATTAGAGCAGCGGCGAAAAACTATGCAGATGTTATTTGTGTTTCTTCTGTTGACGATTATGTTGAATTTTTAGAACTAATTTCTAAATACAACGGCACTATTTCGGAAGAAGACAGAAAACGTTTTGCAGGGAAAGCATTTAACGTATCGTCGCATTATGACACAGCTATTTTCAATTATTTTAATCATAATAACGAAGAAACTGTTTTAAAGCTCAGTGAAACTAATGGCAAAGCATTACGCTATGGTGAAAACCCACATCAAAAAGGGTTTTTCTTCGGAAATTTTGAGGAGCTATTCACTAAACTTCATGGAAAAGAGCTAAGCTATAACAATCTTTTAGATGTTGATGCCGCAGTAAACTTGATGCTAGAATTTAAAAATGATGGACCAACCTTTGCTATTTTAAAACACAACAATGCATGTGGACTTGCACAACGAGACAACCTGCATCAAGCTTATGTTGACGCTTTAGCTGGCGACCCTGTCTCGGCCTTTGGTGGCGTTTTAATTAGTAATACTGAAATTGACCTGGCTACTGCAGAAGAAATTCATAAGTTGTTCTGTGAAGTTGTTATTGCTCCTTCATTTGCACCTCAGGCTTTAGGCATTTTAAAAGGAAAAAAGAATCGTATTTTATTAAAAATCCATGACGTAGACATGCCTTCAACAAATGTAAGAAGTTGTCTAAATGGTGTTTTAGTACAAGATAGAAATAACGTTACAGATAAAGCCGAGGATTTGAAAACAGTCACCAATATTGAACCATCAATTGCTCAAATAGAAGATTTATTATTTGCCTCTAAAATATGTAAGCACACCAAATCGAATACTATCGTTTTAGCTAAAAACAAACAATTATGTGCTAGTGGAACAGGACAAACAAGTCGTGTTGATGCCTTAGAGCAAGCAATTCATAAAGCAGGAACTTTTAAATTCGATTTAAATGGAGCAGCTATGGCAAGTGATGCATTTTTTCCATTTCCAGATTGTGTTGAGATTGCCAAAAATGCAGGAATTAAAGCTGTGATTCAGCCAGGAGGCTCTATCAAAGATCAACTAAGCATTGATTACTGTAATGAAAATGATGTAGCTATGGTTATGACTGGAACGCGTCATTTTAAACATTAAAAAAGCTATTAGCTTTTTTAATTCATTTAAGCCATCCAAATAGAATATTTAAACGTATAAATTTATAATGAATTTTGTTAAATATCTGTACTATTAATAACGCAGATATTTATCAACTTTTATTACATTTACAACATTAGTTTTTAACCCACTTAAACCACAAACAATATATGGGCTTTTTTGACTTCCTAACCGAAGATATTGCAATAGATTTAGGTACTGCAAATACACTTATTATTCATAACGACAAAGTTGTTGTAGATGCACCTTCAATTGTCGCTAGAAATAGAGCCACTGGTAAAATTATTGCGGTTGGTCAAGAAGCAAGTTTAATGCAAGGAAAGACTCATGAGAACATTAAAACTATTCGTCCCTTAAAGGATGGTGTTATCGCCGATTTTGATGCGTCTGAACAAATGATAAGTATGTTTATTAAAAACATTCCTTCGTTAAAAAAGAAATTTTTCACTCCTGCATTAAGAATGGTTATTTGTATTCCTTCTGGAATAACCGAGGTTGAAATGCGTGCTGTAAAAGAAAGTGCCGAACGTGTTAATGGTAAGGAAGTTTATTTGATACACGAACCGATGGCTGCTGCTATTGGTATTGGAGTAGATATTATGCAACCAAAAGGAAATATGGTTGTTGATATAGGCGGTGGCACAACCGAAATTGCTGTAATTGCGTTAGGTGGAATAGTTTGTGATAAGTCTGTAAAAATTGCTGGTGACGTCTTTACAAACGATATTGTGTATTATATGCGAACTCAACACAATTTATACGTGGGCGAACGGACTGCAGAAAAAATTAAAATTCAAATTGGTGCAGCCACTGAAGATTTAGAGTTACCTCCTGAAGATATGAGTGTACAGGGGCGAGATTTATTAACTGGAAAGCCTAAGCAAGTATCCATTTCATATAGAGAAATTGCAAAAGCACTAGATAAATCTATCCTTCGTATTGAAGATGCGGTTATGGAAACCCTTTCTCAAACCCCTCCAGAATTAGCTGCCGATATTTATAATACAGGTATCTATTTAGCCGGTGGTGGTTCTATGCTTAGAGGTTTAGATAAACGTTTATCTCAAAAAACAGATTTACCAGTTTATATTGCTGAAGATCCATTACGGGCAGTAGTGCGCGGTACAGGGATAACACTTAAAAATTTACCTAAATATAAAAGTGTATTGATAAAATAAAGACGTAAATAGGTCTAATTCATGCAACAGATTATAAACTTTATAATAAGAAACAAAACCTTTTTGTTGTTCTTGTTGCTGTTTTCTTTATCGATATTATTCACCATTCAATCACATTCCTATCATAAAAGTAAGTTTATAAACTCTGCTAATTTTTTAACGGGTGGTATATATAATTCAATAAATAATATAAGCTCATATTTTAATTTAAAATCGCAAAATCAACTGTTAGCTGAAGAAAACAAAAAACTAAGAACACTTTTGTATGATTCAGAAAAAGCAGCAGATTCTGTTTACCTTGATAGTTCAAAATATGGTAGCCTATATAAGTTTACTACTGCCAACATTATAAAAAGTAGCTACTCACTATCTGATAACTTATTAACCCTTAACAAGGGAAGAAACGACAGCATTAAACAAGATTTTGGCGTGGTTAGCTCAAAGGGAATTATTGGTATTATCGATAAAACTAGTGACAATTATGCGACTGTAATTTCTGTACTTAACACGACAAGCCAAATTAGTGCACAACTTAAAAAGACAAACCATTTTGGAACTCTAAAATGGGACTCAAATTCACCAGAATTGGTACAGTTAATAGATATTCCAAAAATAGCAGGAACCAATTTAAAAAAAGGAGACACGATCATTACATCTGGTCGTTCATCTATCTTTCCAAAAGGGATATTGATTGGAGCTGTAGAAGATTTTCAACTAGATACTGCCGAAAACTATTATGAAATAAATGTGAAATTGTTTAATGATATGACAAATATTGAACACGTTTACATTATAGAAAATCGAGATAAACCTGAAATAACAAATTTATCGAATGAATAATGTTATTTCAATAAATATAATGCGGTTTATTGTACTTGTTTTAGCACAGGTTTTAATTTGTAATCACATTAATTTTCTCGGGTATATTAACCCGTATATTTATATTTTATTTGTCATTTTATATCCTTTAAAAAATAATAGAATGTTATTCATTTTCTTGAGTTTTTTAATAGGTTTAACGATTGATATGTTTTTAGATTCAGGAGGTATTAATGCAGCATCTTCCTTATGCATTGCTTATGCAAGACCAGTAATTTTAAAATTCTCTTTTGGCATGCAATATGAGCATCAAACAATGAAATTCAATGCTGTAGAATTTGGATCGAAATTCACTTATATTGTTTTGATGACTGCGCTTCATCATTTAATATTATTTTCTTTAGAAATATTTAGCATTTCTCGAATACTTTTAGTCTTTCAAAAAACGTTATTCTCTAGTATATTTACAATCATACTTTGTGTATTAATCACTATTATTTTTAGTCGAGAAAGCAAATGAGAAAATTTCTCTTATTCTTATCGGTAATTGTTGCTGGACTTGTATTTATTGCGCGATTATTTTATCTGCAAGTATATACATCTAGCACGCACAACTTATATGAGGATAATGCCATAAGAAAGGTTTACGATTATCCAAAACGGGGTTTTGTATACGATAGAAATGGGGAACTACTTGTAGCAAATCAGCCATCTTATGATGTTATGGTAATCCCGCGAGAAGTTGAACCTTTAGATACAATTGAGTTTTGTGCCTTACTAAAAATAGATAAGGAAAAGTTTATTAAAACCTATAATAAGTGTTATCGATATTCACCTAGACTACCATCAGTTTTTGTTTCGCATTTATCCAAAGAAGATTATGCTGTTCTACAGGAAAAAATGAGAAAATATGAAGGGTTTTATATTCAAAAGCGGTCTTTAAGAAACTATGAAACCTCAATTGGAGCCAATGTTTTAGGTGATATTGGAGAAGTTAATAACGCTATAATAAATAAAGACCCTTATTACAGAATGGGCGACCTTATTGGTAAGCAAGGTGTTGAAGCTTCCTATGAAAATACCTTGCGTGGCGTTAAAGGCATTAAGTTTATTCAAAAAGATAGATTTAACCGAAATATTGGTCCTTATAAGGAAGGAAAGTTCGATACCATCCCAGAGCAAGGTAAGGATATCACTATAACTATTGATGCCACACTCCAAGCCTACGGAGAGCTTCTTATGCAAAACAAACGAGGCGGTATAATCGCTATTGAACCGAGTAGCGGTGAAATACTTACTATGGTATCTGCCCCTTCTTATAATCCTAACATTTTGGTAGGTAGAGAACGTTCAAGAAACTTCACAAAGCTATATAATGACACCATTGCTAAACCATTATTTGATAGAAGTCTAAAAGCTCAATACCCTCCAGGTTCGCCGTTTAAAGTTTTGAACGCCCTAATTGGTTTACAAGAGGAAGTTGTAACCACACAAGATAGGTTTAGTTGTAGAATGGGTTATTATTTAGGAAGTAGAAGACTAACAGGTTGCCACCACCATAAAAGTCCGTTAAGTATGACTGATGGTATTGCACAATCGTGTAACGCCTACTTTGCCAATGTTTACAGACGCATTATTGAAAAGTATGACAAACCTTATGATGGAATGAATGCATGGAGTAATCATGTAAAGAGTTTTGGGTTAGGAAACTATTTAGGCTATGACTTAAAAATAGGTAACAAAGGACGCATTCCAGATGGCGCTTTTTATGATAAATGGTATGGCAAAAACCGATGGGCAGCAACTTATAACATATCTAACGCCATTGGACAAGGTGAGGTTGAAGCGACTCCAATTCAATTAGCGAACATGGTAGCTGCGATAAGTAATAGAGGCTTTTTTTACACCCCCCATATTATAAAACACATAGAAGGAGAAACAATTAATGAAAATTATACGACACCAAAACAAACGACAATTGACAATCGTTATTTTGAGCCTATAGTACAAGGTATGTTTGATGTTTATAATAAGGGAACCGCTTCAATGCTTCGTGTTAAAGACATCGATATTTGCGGTAAAACTGGAACGGCCGAAAATTTTGCAAAAATTGATGGTGTAAAAACGCAACTTACTGACCACTCCATATTTGTAGCTTTCGCACCAAAGGACAATCCAAAAATTGCACTTGCTGTTTTTGTTGAAAACGGTTATTGGGGAAGTAGATTCGCGGGTAAAATTGCTAGTTTAATTATTGAAAAATATATAAAGGGGCATATTTCCAGAACAGATCTTGAAGAATGGATTTTAAGACATAGTTTAGAGGATGAGTATGCTAAACCGCAGTCAGGGCAACCTTTTAAAATAAATGGTGAGACAACCATACAAGCAGTTGATGAGGCAGAATATATTCGACTTAAAAAACAATTGAAGAAAATTAGTAAAGTAAAGGTTAATGGTTAGAGAAACTAATAAATATTTTAAGTTCGACTGGATTACCATTATCCTATTTTTTTTATTGGTTGGCTTCGGGTGGTTAAATATTTTATCGGCATCTAACACCGGTGAGACCATTGATTATTTTAATTTCTCGCAGCCCTACAGTAAGCAATTAATATTCATCCTCCTTACGCTTGGTTTAATTGTTATTATTCTGTCCATTGAAGCAAAGTTTTACGAACGCTTCTCAAGTATTATTTATATCGTTTCCATGCTATCTTTGGTTGGCTTGTTCTTATTTGGGAAAAATGTAAATGGTGCCACCTCATGGTATGCCATTGGCGGCATGACACTACAACCCAGTGAATTTGCAAAGGCAGCCACAGCTTTGGCCGTAGCAAAATATGTGAGCGACTTAAACAGCGATATTAAGCGGTTAAAAGATCAAATTCAAACGTTTATAATTATAGCCATTCCTGCTATATTGGTGCTCTTGCAAAATGATACAGGTAGCACAGTTGTTTATGGAGCATTCTTTTTTGTGTTGTATAGGGAAGGGCTTCCTAAAATATATTTGAATTTAGCAGTATTAGCCACACTACTATCAGTGTTTTCATTAAAATTTGGAGCTACAATCACTTCCATACTTACAGTTATTCTAATAGTAGCATATCATTTTTTGAGTAAAAAGAAACCACCAATTTTACAATCTCTTTTTATGCTATTTGTTTGTGTCGGATTATCGGTGGGTATTAAATTTTTCTATCAGAGTATCTTGCAACCACATCAGCAAGAACGCATAAGTCTATGGTTGCGTTTGGAAAAAGACCCAGTAAAATTAGAGCAGATGAAAAAAACATTTGCTTATAATCTTAATGAATCCGAAAAGGCCATAAGCTCGGGGGGCTTTACAGGAAGGGGTTTTTTAGAAGGCACTAGAACCACTGGAAAATTTGTGCCAGAACAACATACAGATTATATTTTCAGCACCGTGGGAGAAGAATGGGGATTCCTTGGTAGTTCTATGGTCGTTATTGTATTTGTATTACTTATTATTCGTGTCTTACATTTAGCAGAATTACAAAAATCGCAATTTAGTCGTGTCTATGGTTATGGTGTTGCTTCCATAATATTTATGCATTTCTTGATAAATATAGGAATGGTTATGGGTTTAATACCTACCATTGGTATTCCGTTACCTATGTTTAGTTATGGTGGTTCTGGACTTTGGGCATTTACTATTTTACTATTTATATTTATTAAATTAGACTCCAACCGGATTAATGAATGGTGACCTTAGATTATTTGGTAGTCTATATTTTGAAAAACGCTCGTTTGTAATACATATATGAAAAGCACATACTTTACACTAATTCTTGTTTTATTAATTTTAAATTGTTCTGGCTCGAAACACTTAAAAAATGATTTTTTTTCTTCTGAAGAAAAAAAACTAATCATGGATGCTGACAGCTTAACACCATTGCGTGTGTTTAAGATTACTAATAAAAGTGATTCACTACTATTAAGAACTAAAAGTACTTACATTAAACCTGAACCAGGCAATATCGTTCTTAGGAATTTTGTAAAGCGTCTTTACGCAACGGTAAGAGATAGCATGTCTATGGGGGTTGGTATCGCAGCACCGCAAGTTGGCGTTTTAAAAAATATTATTTGGGTACAGCGTTTTGACAAAGAAAATTTACCTTTTGAGGTATACTTGAACCCTAAGATTGTTAAATATTCTACTCAAACACAAACGGTAATAGAAGGCTGTTTATCTATTCCAGATAGAAGTGAAACCCTTAATAGTCGATCACAAGAAATTTCTATTGAATATCACACTATTGATGGGGAGCTTGCAGCGGAAAAGGTTAAGGGTTTTACTGCTGTTGTATTTCAACATGAGATAGATCATCTAAACGGAATTCTATATTTAGACCACCTTCAAAAAGAAATTAACAATGCCAAAAAAAGTAGTTTATAAATTACTTTTTCAACTCTAATTTCTCAGCAAAATAATCACAAAAATCTTTCATAGTGGCAGTCATTTTTTCATCTTGAGTTGCCCGATTGAATGTATCACTCATTGCTACCAAGGTTTGATGAAAAAATTGTTTCATTTCATCAACAGGCATATCCTTTGTCCACAAGTCGATACGTAACGTTTCTTTAGCCTTAGCATCCCAAACAGCTAACATCATTGCCTTAGCTTCTTCATCACTAATTCCTCCATCCTCAGCCGTCCATCGCAACTTTTCTGGTATGCGATTCGCATCAAGCTCAACGTTCAATTCTATTTTAGATTTTATATTGTTTGACATTATTTTCGTGGTTTAAACTTTGAGTTATTAAATATTTCTTCAGCGCTTTTTATAAGCATTTCTTTAAGCGACACATCGTTCTGTTCCATGTATGCTCTTACTATTTGCCAGCCGATGTATTGTCCTAGTTGCCCTGGCGATTCACTATCAATTTCTTCTAAATAAAATTTAGAAAATGGTGCTGGATTTATAAATCTTCCTGGTAATTTTGAGTCTGTGCTAAACAATAATTCCCGTTCAACAAAATAACGCCATATATAACTTTCGTTAGCTCGAGCCCAATCAAACTGTTCTTTGTTATAACCAATACGCTCTTCTTCTTCAACAAACGGAATTACGACATCCTTGAAATAAAGTTGCTTTCCAAAAAATATCATTTCATCAAGAAGGGTTTTCTTTTTTGGTTGATAAATATATTTTGCAGCATATTCTGTTGCCAAATCAACAACTACTTGTTCCTTTCTTAAGTTCGCAACAATATACTTTTGAATACCATCATAAAATTCGTGGTCACTACCCAAATACGTGTCAAGAGAAATTAATGCAATGGTATCTGTTACTATTACTTTATTCCTATAATCTACCATCGAGGTAGTTGTAATAATGCGAGGAGGAATAAACTCTGGAAAATAATATTTAAGGTGATTAAAAAGTGACTCTATTTCTCCTTCAACATCGTCTAAATTATTAAACTTTTTGTCTACTTCCCTTAACAATTGGATTTGCAAAGTATCCTTCATTTTATCAATCCAAAAAGAATCACCATACTTTGCAGAAAACATAAAAGGATATGCTCGCTTTAGCTTCGGTAAATCATCTGCAGTTGCACTTGCAAAAAATTTATCGAATCGCTCAATGGAAATATCGGTATTAATATTGGCAATTTCCTGCTCTAATCTACGCTCTTCTTTACAAGAAAAAAACAGTAATAGCATTAAGGGAAGAACATTTAAATACCTCATAAAAAACTTAATACGCATAAATTTTTATTAATTAAGTGTATGGTTTATTTTTGTTTGCAAATGTACTATTCTTAGATTAAAAATACCGTTAATATGCAAACAGAAAAAGTAGTAGACCACATTGTTAAATGGCTTAAAGACTATGTTAAAGATGCAGGAATGAAAGGATTCGTTATTGGTGTTTCAGGTGGTATTGATTCCGCAGTAACATCAACTCTTTGTGCTATGACGGGTTTCCCTTTACTATGTTTAGAAATGCCTATTCATCAAGCAGAATCACAAGTAAGTAGAGCTATGAATCACATAAAATGGCTGCAAACTAAGTTTAATGCTGTAACGATGACAGAAGTAAATCTAACACCTGTATTTGATTGTTTAATTGACGCATTACCAAATGTAGAAAATGAAGAAGACCGATTTATGTCTTTAGCCAATACTAGAGCACGTTTAAGAATGACTTCTCTTTACTATTTTGCAGCATTGGATAAACTGCTTGTTGCTGGTACTGGAAATAAAGTGGAGGATTTTGGTATTGGTTTTTATACAAAATATGGTGATGGAGGTGTTGACGTTAGCCCAATTGCCGATTTACTAAAAACTGAAGTATATTCCATAGCAAAATATTTAAATATAAATAAAGAAATAATTGATGCGCCTCCAACCGATGGACTCTGGGGAGATGATAGAACAGATGAAGATCAAATAGGTGCCTCCTACCCAGAACTTGAGTGGGCAATGGCTATGGACGATAAGGGAAAAACTGAGAGTGACTTCCATGGGCGTGAAAAAGATGTGTTCAAAATTTATAAACGATTTAACACAAGTAACAAGCACAAAATGGTTCCTATTCCTATTTGTGAAATCCCTAACAATCTCAAGTAATTATTGCTATATTATCATAATTTCCCTATATTTACCATTTAGCTTGCAATTCTCTCAATCTTAGTCAGCCTCTCAAATGAATAAGATTAAAAAGCTTAAACAATATGATAAAATTATTAATAGCAGACAATCACCCAATTATTAGAAAAGGGCTCGAGCTCTTATTTTCGGCCTCTTCCAACGTTGAAATAGTGGGAAGTGTTGATGATGGCCAAGCCATTTTGGATTTTATAAAAAGCAATCCAGTAGATATTATTTTAACCGAAGTTAATTTTCCTAATTTAAACGGGCTTACGGTTTTAAGACATTTAAAAACAGATTATCCAGACATTAAAACCATCATTTTTAGCGGAGAACCAGAAGAGGTTTATGCCGTTAATGCGATAAAAGCTGGTGCTTCTGGTTATGTTTCTAAAACTGTTAACATTATTACCATTAGCGAAGCCATTATGAAGGTAAGTGAAGGTGGTATTTATTTAAGTAACGAAATAACACAACAATTGGCTTTTGGAACAAAGTCTAACAGATCTGGTAGATTTTACAAAAAATTATCTACTAGAGAAGCTGAAGTTTTAAAACTTTTAACGATTGGAAGAAAAAACAAGGAAATTTCTAAAGAGTTAGATATTAACGAAAAAACCGTTAGTACTTATAAAGCTCGCTTAATGCGAAAGCTGAAAGTGACAAATCTAGTTGATTTAGTTAATCAAGCAAAACTTAGAACAGCCGAGTTATAATACTCGGCTCAGTTTTCTGGAAAGCAGCATTTTTAAACTCGAGTAATCTTTTACTTCCTCGAGAATATTTCTATTTGATTCGTTCTTTGATTGCATGGTCTCTTGTTGAAACTCCTTAACTTTTTGGTCTATTAAAAAGCAACGAAGACTTAAAATAGTTTCACTCACCAATTGCGCGACAGTTTGATTTTTCCCCTTAGGGAAAATATTCATGCGCTCCCAATTATCTAAGGCATAACGCTCATCTTCCATTAAGATATTTGTAATTTCGTTAGCCATATTTTGGTTTACAGAATTTACAAAGTTTTTTAATTCGAAGTCAGAGTTCTGGTTTAGTGTATCAATAAGTGTATAATAGAGGGTCTTAAACTTCTCGTTTGTAAACTCCATTTCATCATCTTGAAGATCTAAAAATATTTTCTCAAAAACCTTTGCTTGTTGAATAACGGGTTCTAAAACAAGTTCTCCTACATCATTTTCTTTTAAAACTAAATCTTCAAAATCTTCAACCTTATTACCATAGAGTAATAAGACTTCTATTATTTTGCGTTCTAAAACGTATTGAACATCAATCTTCTTAACTGGTTGTTGATGCTTAATAACCTCAAAAACTTTTTGATTTTTTTTAAATTGTTTATTATCCTCTTGAGATTCCTTTTTATTAATCTGAGCTAAAGTGGTAAAAAGCACTTCTTCGCTAATATCCATTATTCGAGCACACTCTTGGATATAAATTTCAGTTTTAATACGATCTGGAATTTTCGAAATACTATTTACAATATCTCTAATGGTCTCTGCTTTTTTTATGGGATCATTTTTCGAATCCTCGGACAAAACGGATGCTTTAAACTGAATAAAATCCCTAGCATTCTCATCAAGATACAATGAGAGTTCTTCTAATGTATTTTGCTTTGCAAAACTATCGGGGTCTTCACCTTCTGGAAACGTACAAACTTTAACATTCATACCCTGCTCCAAAATTAAATCAATCCCGCGTAAGGATGCTCTCATTCCTGCAGCATCACCATCGAAAAGCACAGTAATGTTTTTTGTAAGTCTGTTTATTAATCTTATTTGCTCCGAAGTCAATGCAGTTCCAGAAGAAGATACTACATTCTTTATACCTGTTTGATGAAACTGAATTACATCTGTATAACCTTCAACTAAATAACAATTGTCTTCTTTAGCAATACTTTGCTTAGCATTATAAATACCATATAGAACTTTACTTTTATGGTAAATATCGCTTTCTGGAGAGTTCACATATTTAGCAGCTTTCTTATCTGTAATAAGAATTCGTCCACCAAAACCAAGTACACGTCCACTCATGCTTTTAATCGGAAACATGACTCTTCCTTTGAAACGATCAAATCGTTTCTGTTCTTTTACAATAGTAAGACCTGTTTTAGACAAAAAATCTATGTTATAGCCCTTTTTTAAAGCTTCATCTGTAAAGGCTTGCCACTCATTAAGCGCGTAACCCAAGTCAAATTTCTTTATCGTTTCTTCGGTAAAACCTCTTTCTTTAAAATAGCTTAAACCTATAGATTTTCCTTGATCGGTTTTATGTAAAATATTTTGAAAATACTTATTAGCAAACTCACTTACCAAGTATAAACTCTCGCGCTCATTTGCTTTCTCTTTTTGTGCATCAGACTGCACGGTTTCTTCAACTTCAATATTATACTTTTTAGCTAGGTATTTTATCGCCTCTGGATAAGTAAAATGCTCGTGCTCCATTAAAAAAGCCACAACATTCCCACCTTTACCGCTTGAAAAATCTTTCCATATTTGTTTTACGGGAGATACCATGAAACTAGGCGAACGTTCATCACTAAAAGGACTTAATCCTTTAAAGTTACTTCCGGCCTTTTTTAGATTTACAAAATCACCTATAACCTCCTCCACTCTGGCGGTTTCAAATACTTGGTCTATGGTTGTTGGTGATATCAAATTGTAATTATAAAAGGGAATGTAAATGTAAGATAAAATAATACATTCTCAATAACAATAACTTCGGGTTTTACATTTATTCTAGTAAATTATTGAATAGTTTAAGCTATAAAACTCACTACTATTTTTAATGATTTTTAACAGCATAATCTCCCCAATCTGCTATCGATTTTATCAATGGAATCAACGTTTTTCCAAATTCAGTTAAGGAGTATTCAACTTTCAAGGGCGGTTTAGAGGTATATACTTTTCGTTTAATAACACCATCGGTTTCTAAATTTTTTAATTGTAAACTCAGCGTTCGTTCGGTAACAGATGGTATTTCCTTCCTTAATTCATTATATCTTAATGTCCCTTCCATAAGATGGTACAAAATAACTGTCTTCCATTTCCCGCCAATAATACCCATGGTTAAACTCGTACAACAGGGATATTCTTTACCTTTAAATTTATGCATAATTCTCCGTTAATATTTAAACTATCATTTTTGACCGTTATTGCAAATATAAAATACTATACTTAAGTTTGCAACTATAAAAAATATAGTTTAAAAATAACAAAATGAATACTCCGAATATTGCACAAAAAGACATCATCAATGCGTTTAATTATAGACACGCGACAAAAGAATTTGATGCGAGTAAAAAGCTATCTGATGACACCATTAATTTTATCCTTGAAACCGCAAATCTATCACCCAGTTCCTTTGGGTTTGAACCTTGGCATTTTGTAGTTGTTCAAGATAAAGAATTACGGGAATTACTAAAACCGGTAGCATGGGGAGCACCTTTAAAATTGGATACTGCTAGTCATTTCATTCTGGGGCTTAGCATGAAAGCACCCATGACTAAATGGGATTCTGAATACATCATGAACATAATGAAAGATGTAAAGCAATTTCCTGAAGATGTTATTGAAATGTATTCTAAATTTTATCGTGAATTTCAAGAGCGTGATTTTGATTTAGACACTGACAAAAAACTTTTCGATTGGGCATCAAAACAAACTTATATTGCCTTGGCTAACATGATGACTGCTGCAGCCTTAAACGGAATTGACAGCTGTCCTATTGAAGGGTTTCATCATGAAAAAGCAGAAGCCTTACTACGCGATAAGTTTGGTATTGACACTGAAAAATATGGCCTATCCTATATGGTTGCTTTTGGATATAGAAAAGAAGAACCAGGGCATCCGAAATCAAGAAGACCTCTCAATGAGATAGTTACTTGGAAATAAAATCTAATGAATAATGATTCAGCCGAATAGAACTATCACAAAAAATTCTATTCGGCTAATTTTTTCAATATTTAATTCAGTTTAAACCTAATATCTTGATCTTCCAATTCATTTAACAGCTCCTGACAAACCTTAACTTTCTGTTTTCGACTAGGCATCGTTAACTTAATCTTTTCTTTAGTATCATAAACAACAAAATTAAGCATTTGATTTCCTGGATGCATTCTCAATAAGTCTTTGAGCGATTCTATTCGATCTTCTTTTAAATCTTTAATATCTACTTGAATAGACAGTTTTTTAGTATAATTTTCCATAACATCATGCAGTAACTGAAAATTATTAAACTGTAATCTAGGGTCGCTTCTCTTGCCAGTATCTTTATTAATCCAGCCCTCTCGAACAAATGTTTTTACAAACACAAAACTATTCTGCAATAAAAAATGCCTGAACTTTAAATATTCTTCTCCAAAAATTCTGAACTCGTAACTATCGGTATAGTCCTCAATAGTAAACAACGCCCAACCTTTACCCTGTTTACTCACACGGTGTTGTACATCTGTAACAACACCTCCAAAAACCAACTCACGGTTAACATAAGGCTCCAGATTATTAAAAATTCCAACATTAGCATTGCAAAACGTACGCATCTCTGTTTTGAAGTCATCCAATGGATGCCCAGAAATATAAACACCAACGACCTCGCGTTCTTTACTTAACTTTTCCATAGTACCCCACTCTTCGCAAGGAGGCACCTGAGGCTCTGCTATTTGCACATCACTGGCATCACCAAACAGACTAACTTGAGCAGAGTTTTCATTTTCCTGATACTTATGTGCAAATTTTATAGCTTTTTCTAAAAAGGTTATGCCATCACCATCATCATGAAAATACTGGGCACGATGGGTCTTTCCCAAGCCATCAAAACCACCTGCCAATGCTAAGTTTTCAAATGCCTTTTTATTTGCAGCTCTCAAATCAATACGCTTTGCAAAATCGAAAATTGATTTATAATACCCATCTTTTTTACGATTCTCTACAATAGTTATTACTGCGCCATGACCTACTCCCTTAATGGCTCCCATACCAAAACGAACGGCACCATCTTTATTTACTGAAAATTTATAATAACTCTCATTAACATCTGGCCCCAATACGTCCAACTTCATACGTTTACACTCTTCCATGAAGAAGGTCACCTGTTTGATATCGTTCATATTATTAGATAGTACCGCAGCCATATATTCAGCAGGATAATGCGCCTTTAAATAGGCCGTTTGGTAAGCTATCCATGCATAACAAGTGGAGTGAGACTTATTAAAGGCATAACTGGCAAATGCTTCCCAATCTTTCCAAACTTTTTCCAAAATTTTCGCGTCATGACCATTGGCACTAGCCTGCTCAATGAATTTTGGTTTCATTTTATCAAGTACCGCAATCTGCTTTTTACCCATCGCTTTGCGGAGTACGTCAGCTTCACCTTTGGTAAAATCTGCTAGCTTTTGAGATAACAACATCACCTGCTCCTGATACACAGTAATACCATAAGTTTCCTTAAGGTACTCTTCCATAGCCAGTAAATCGTACTCAATGTCTTCGTCACCATGTTTTCTGCGAACGAAACTTGGAATATATTCCATGGGTCCCGGACGATACAATGCGTTCATTGCAATTAAATCTTCGAACACTGTAGGTTTTAAATCGCGAAGATGTTTTTGCATCCCTGGAGATTCGTACTGAAATACGCCCACCGTTTCACCTCTTTGGAATAACTCATAGGTCCTTTCATCATCTAAAGGAAAGCTCTCAGGATCAAGTTGAATATCATGTTTTGCTTTTACGATTTTAACGGTGTCTTTAATTAAGGTCAGCGTTTTTAACCCTAAGAAGTCCATCTTCAACAACCCCGCATCTTCCACTACAGAATTGTCAAATTGTGTTACATACAAATCAGAATCTTTAGCAGTAGCTACAGGGACAAATTTGGTAATATCATCTGGCGTGATAATCACCCCACAAGCATGAATCCCCGTATTTCTAACCGAACCTTCAAGTGCCCGCGCTGTATTTACGGTTTCGGCTTCTAAATCGCTACCATCAGAAATATTTAAAAGCTGATTGACCTTTTCTAAATCTTCAGCTCTAAATTTCTTGCCGAGTTCCTTTTCATCTAAACCAAAAATCTTATTTAGCTTAGACATATTAGGAATTAATTTTGCGATTCTATCAGCATCAAACAATGGCAAATCCAATACACGTGCAGTATCACGAATAGACGACTTTGCCGCCATCGTGCCATAGGTAATAATCTGTGCTACTTGGTTGGCACCGTACTTCTCAATTACATAATCCATCACACGACTTCTACCCTCATCATCAAAATCGATGTCGATATCTGGCATACTAATTCGATCTGGATTTAAGAAACGCTCAAAAAGCAAATCATACTTAAGCGGGTCTATATTAGTAATCCATAAACAATATGCAGCTACCGAACCTGCCGCAGAACCACGACCAGGTCCAACCGACACATCCATATTTCGTGCTTCTCGGATGAAGTCTTCAACAATAAGGAAATACCCTGGATAACCCGTATTTTTTATAACGCTTAATTCGAAATCGAGGCGATCTGTTATTTCTTCGCGAAGTGATTCACCATAACGTTTTTTGGCACCTTCATACACCAAATGTCGTAAATAGGCATTTTCTCCACGCTTACCACCATCGACTAAATCTTCTTCATGTTTAAATTCATCTGGGATATCAAAAGCAGGTAAAAGGACATCACGAGCTAATTGAAATGCTTCAACTTTATCAACCACTTCTTGCACATTTAAAATGGCTTCTGGAACATCCTGAAACAATTTTTTCATAGCTTCAGATGACTTAAAATAATATTCTTGATTTGGCAATCCGTAACGATACCCGCGACCTCTACCTATGGGTGTTGCTTGCTTTTCACCATCTTTTACACATAACAAAATGTCGTGTGCATTAGCATCTTCTTGATTTTGGTAGTAGGTGTTATTTGTCGCTACCAACTTTACATCATACTTCTTGGCGAGTTTTATTAACGTTGGATTGACACGATTTTCATCCTCTTGATTATGACGCATTAACTCCATGTACAAATCATCTCCAAACGCTTCTTTCCACCAAAGCAAAGCTTCCTCTGCTTGATTTTCACCAATGTTTAAAACTTTACTCGGGACTTCTCCGTATAAATTTCCAGTTAGTACAATTAAGTCTTCCTTGTACTGCAAAATTAATTTTTTATCAATTCTAGGTAGATAATAAAATCCATCAACAAACGCATGAGAAGATAACTTTGCGAGATTATGATAGCCGTTCTTATTTTTAGCGAGCAGTACTATTTGATATCCATTATCTTTTCTAGTTTTATCAGTATGGTCTTCACATACAAAAAACTCACAACCCACGATGGGTTTTACAGGTTTTACCTCTAAAGTTTCCCCATTTGCAAGCGCCTTTGCTAATTTATCTTCAATGGAACTATTATATTTATTTACGGCATTTACAAAATGAAATGCGCCCATCATATTCGCATGATCCGTTAAGGCAACCGCTGGCATGTTATATTTTGCCGCTGCACTCACTAGGTCGGACACACTCATAGTAGACTGTAATACCGAAAACTGCGAATGATTATGCAGATGCACAAAGCTTACATCAGCTAAATCTGATACGTTTTGTTGAATATCTTCTGATGAAATTCCAGATTCAACTTTTTCTAAACGCTCCCGAATTTTAGCACTTTCTCTTTTCAGATTAATATGCTTTAATCCTATTAACGGAATAACATCAGGATTCTCTTTTTTAAAATTCTCGAAATAATCTGGTTGAACGTCTAACTCTTCCTTTGTATATTCTTCTAAACGAATTAATTCCAAAAAGCATCTTGTAGTAGCTTCTACGTCAGCAGTGGCGTTGTGCGCTTCAGCAAATGGTTTGTTAAATAAAAACTCATGCAACTCCGTAAGTGTTGGTAATTTAAATTTACCATAACGCCCACCAGGAATTTGACATAAACTTGCTGTATGCTCTGTACATGTATCCAGAACAGGAAGTTCTTGCAGTTGATTTGATAAGTCTTTACGAACAAATTCAGCTCCCATAATATTCAAATCGAACTTTACGTTTTGCCCAACGACAAACTTGGTTTTTTCTAAAACTTCATTGAACTTTTCTAGAACTTCAGCTAGTGGCATTCCTTTTTCCTCCGCCAATTCTGTAGAAATACCATGAATCTTTTCGGCGTCATAAGGAATATTATATCCTTCAGGTTTCACTAAATAATCTTGATGGTCAATACAATTACCCATGGCATCATGTAATTGCCATGCAATTTGAATACACCTTGGCCAATTATCGGTATCTGTAATGGGCGCGTCCCAGCGTTTTGGTAATCCAGTAGTTTCGGTATCGAAGATTAAATACATGCTTAACGTTTAGTCGTTGATTTGCTTAGTCGTTGATTCGGAAATAACGAGCATATAAAAATAGGTAGAATTTGTACTTTTTTAAAAAGGAGTTATTAAGAGTTGTAAACAAAAAAGTCTTTAAGACTGTATAACGTTATACTTAAATTTATTATACATTTATAAAATTAATAAAAACTTGTCGATGAAATTTAAATTCTATTTTTTAGTACCAGTAATAGCTCTTTTTAATTGTAAAGCCCAAACCATCCCATTATATGTTGGCACGTATACCAATGGCGACAGTGAAGGCATATATAAACTTGATTTCAATACAGAGACAGGTGATTTAACTAACTTGCAGCTGTCTACATCTACCGAGAACCCTTCTTTTATAACATATTCTCATAATAAAAAGTATTTATATTCTGTTGGAGAAAGTAATGAAACCATTTCAGCTTTTAAAATTCAAAAATCTGGAACTCTTGAATTATTGAATACAGTAACGACTCATGGCGGCGCACCCTGTCATGTATCGCTTAATACGGATGGCACTAAGGTTGTTGTCTCTAACTACATGGGAGGTAATATAGGAATCTATAAGATTCTTGAAGATGGCTCTATAAGTGAAGCATCCCAAGTTTTTGATCATAACGAAGCGGATGAAAAACCAGCACATGCACATTCTGCAAAGTTTTATAAAGACGACTTATTCGTTTCAGATTTAGGAAGAAATAGATTTTACCAATATAAACTTGTTGATAATGCTTATCAATTAGAATCAAAATCCATTATAAATATAGAAGGTAATCCAGGACCTAGACATTTTGAAATTTCTAAGGATGGCAAGTTTATATATATTATTAATGAATATGGCGGTTCTATTACCTCAATAGAAAGAACAGATACTGGATTTAAACAGATTGATACTGATTCTACACTAGATGAAAACTATGAAGGAAAGAATTCTTGCGCCGATATTCATTTATCTAAAGACGAACGTTTTTTATATGCATCTAATAGAGGAGAAAATACTATTGCTGTTTTTGAAAGAGATAACAACAATGGTACAATAACCAAAATTCAAAACATATCCGTTGAAGGGAATTGGCCAAGAAATTTTACACTAGACCCAACTGGAAAATTTTTACTTGTAGCCAATAGATGGAGCCATAATATCTCCGTTTTTAGTATTGATTCTTCTTCTGGGAAATTAAAGTTTATGCATGACGCAAAAATACCAGAACCGGTTTGCTTATTATTTTAATTAAAATACTGGTAATTAAGAAATAATAAATTATCTTTGCGCCCTCATTAATAACCGAGGTCGAGAACCTCAAATAATTAATTATTATGCCAGTAAAAATCAGATTACAAAGACACGGTAAAAAAGGGAAACCTTACTATTGGATCGTTGCAGCAGATGCACGTTCCAAAAGAGATGGTAAATACTTAGAAAAATTAGGTGCTTACAATCCAAACACAAATCCAGCAACAGTTGAATTAAACGTTGATGGTACTGTAAAATGGCTACAGAATGGTGCACAACCAACTGACACAGCTAAAAACTTATTATCTTACAAAGGTGCTTTATTAAAGAATCACCTAGCAGGAGGTGTTAAGAAAGGTGCTTTAACTGAAGAGCAAGCTGAAGAGAAATTTAATGCTTGGTTAGAAGAAAAAGTAGCAAAAGTACAAGCTAAAGCTGATGGCTTATCTGATGCTGAAGCTAAAGCTAAAGCTGATGCACTAGCAGCTGAAAAAGCAGTTAACGAAGCAAGAATCGCTGCTGCTGCTCCTGTTGTTGAAGAAACAGAGGAAGCTGAAGTTGAAGCTTCAAACGAAGAAGAATAAAAAATACATTTTTATACTTTACAAAAAAACTCCGATACTTAGTATCGGAGTTTTTTTATGTTATTATGTACTATTTAATAAATTTATTTGACAGCTTTCGCTTTTTCTTTTGCCACTTCGTTGCGCTCAATGGAATGTTCTGGTCGTGTCCATTTTGGTTTCTCTCCTAAAGCTTGATATTGCGAATTTTGTGCTTCAACCGTTTGTGGTTGCATTTTCTTAATGAATGGCTTTTGAGGGTTCAATCCTAACAACTCAAACATTTTCATGTCTTCGTTTACATCTGGATTTGGAGTGGTTAATAATTTATCGCCAGCAAAAATAGAGTTTGCTCCAGCAAAGAAACACATCGCTTGCCCTTCTCTTGTCATTTGAGTTCTTCCCGCACTTAATCGCACCTGAGTTTCCGGCATTACAATTCTTGTGGTTGCTACCATTCGAATCATATCCCAAATAGAAACCGGCTCTTGGTCTTCAAGAGGTGTTCCTTCAACGGCAACCAAAGCATTTATAGGTACCGATTCTGGTTGCGGATTCAAGGTCGATAACGCGACTAACATACCTGCTCTATCTTCGGTCTTTTCACCCATACCAATAATACCACCACTACAAACCGTTACGTTTGTTTTACGCACATTATCAATGGTTTCTAGACGGTCTTCAAAACCGCGTGTAGAAATAACTTCTTTATAATATTCTTCAGAGGAATCTAAATTATGGTTGTATGCGTATAAACCTGCTTCGGCTAGACGTTGTGCTTGGTTTTCAGTTATCATCCCCAATGTACAACATACTTCCATATCTAATTTATTAATGGTACGCACCATTTCTAAAACTTGATCAAACTCTTCGCCATCTTTCACATTCCGCCATGCTGCACCCATACATACACGTGAACTCCCACTAGACTTTGCTCGAAGTGCTTGCGCTTTAACTTGTTGAACCGTCATTAAATCATTGCCCTCTATATCGGTATGATAACGTGCTGCCTGAGGACAATAACCGCAATCTTCCGGACAACCTCCCGTTTTTATAGACAACAATGTAGAGACTTGAACCGTATTTGGGTCGTGATGTAAACGATGAATAGAAGCAGCCTCGTAAAGCAACTCCATTAAAGGTTTATTATATATTTCTAGAATTTCTTCTTTAGTCCAATTGTGTTTGGTCTCACTCATAAATCTGCTAGTTAGTTAAAATCAAAAATAGTAATTATAGAGGATATTCCTTTAGTTTTTAGTCAATAATATAGAAACCGCATTTCCGCCAAATCCAACTGCATTCACTAGAATAGTATGAATTTTTTTAGGCTCTTTTTGATCTTTCAAATATGGAATACCAACAAAAACTTGTTGTTGTAACATTAAAACTGCAAGCTCGATGCTAAGCGCACCTGAAGCCCCAAAAGTATGACCAACTTTCCATTTATTTGAAGTAACCGCAGGTACCTTATTTTTAAAAACAGTTTCAATTGCTTTGAATTCTGAAATATCACCTTTAATAGTTCCAGGAGCATGCATAACAACAACATCAACGTCATCTGGATTTGTATTTCTCAATGCCATTTTCATTGATTTTTGAAAACACTGTGCATCTCTTGAAATAGAGATATTATGCTCCAAAATCTCAGTAGCATAACCATGGCCTTTAATTATTGCCAACGCACTGTCTTTCTTACCCGCTTCCAAACAAACCATTGATGCTCCTTCTCCTAAAACCATAGTGTTTTTTGACTTTTGGAGGTCTAAAGCGTGGCAAGGATAATCCCCCTTTTCTTTTGAATAAATCTTTAAAGCTTGCATTTGAGCGATCGTAAATGGTGTTAATGGTGCCTCACTACCACCAACTAAAAATTTATCACTCATACCAGAATTAATCCATGCAATACCATTTAACATGGCATGCAATGCTGTAGAACAGGTAATAGAATGACTTATTTCTGGTCCTAGTGTCTGCAAATCATGTGCTACCCAGGATGAAATATTACCTAATGTGGTTGTCGGGGAACTTAACGTTTTAGCTTTATTATTTTTAAGAAACCCTTCGTGATATTTTTCAAAAAGAGATGTTGCTCCACGTGAAGACCCTATGTTAATACCGAAATTATCAGAACTATGCCAATTAGCTTTTTTAACTGCTTTTCTAGAAGCGTAAAGAGCATAAAGAACGCTAAGATCTAGTGATTTGTATTTATTATCTGATTGCCTAAAAACGTTAATCTCAGCTTTTGCCTCATTTGGAATTTTGGCTATAAAAACAGACTCACTATTGAATAATGAAGTACTTATACAGTGTTTATCGTTTTTGTAGCTTTCACAAGCCTCTTCAAAAGATTTTCCTAATGGAGAGATTGACGAAACCGCTGTTATTGAAATTGGTTTATTCAAAAGTTTAGTTTGGTGGCAAATTTATACTATTTCTAAAGCTTCTTCAATTACTTTATAGACTTTCTGAAGTTGCTCTTCTGAAATTACATATGGCACTTGAATATAAATGGTATTCCCGAGTGGTCGCAAAAAAACACCTCTATCCATAAAGAATTTTAAAAGTTTATCTCTTAAATCGCCATATCGTGCCATTGCTATATTAAGATCTAAGGCAAAAATCACTCCTAAATGTCTTGTCGATTTTACATTTGAGTGATGATTAACTTTCATTCTAAATAATTCATGTGATTTCTCAATCCTTTTTATATTCGATTGAATTTCTTTAGAGGTTAATAACTCTATTCCGGCAATGGCTGTGGCACATGCCACTGGATTTGCCGAATAGGTGTGACAATGAAAAAACCCATCACCTACATTATCACTTAAAAAACCTTTGTAAATATCTTGGGTACAAGATGTGATTGCCATTGGCAATAATCCTGCTGTAAGCGCTTTACTAAAACACATAATATCCGGCTTAGTTTCAATATAATCTGAAGCAAAGTATTTGCCCGTTTTTCCAAAGCCAGTCATGACCTCATCTGCTATAGTTAAGATATCGTGACTTTTAAAAAAATCTAAGATTTTATTCAATCCTTTAGCATCATGAGTTTTCATGCCTGCAGCACCCTGAATTAAAGGCTCATAAATAAAACCTGCTATTTTATAATTAGAAGTAAATGTTTCAAGGATTTTCAAAATTTCATGATGATTTTTACCATCTGGAGTTGGAATACGCTTTACATCAATAAGAAAATCTTCGAAAGGACCATTATATACAGACAACCCAGAAACGCTCATAGCTCCGAAAGTATCTCCGTGAAATCCGTTTTCAAAAGCCATAAACAAAGTTCGTTTTTCTCCTTTATTAAAATAGTATTGCAATGCCATTTTAATGCCGGCCTCAACGGCAGTAGATCCGTTATCATTAAAATAAATTTTGTTTTGATTATGAGGTAATATTTTAATGAGTTCTTCTGAGAGTTTTACTGCAGGTTCATGTGTGAAATCGCTAAACATTACATGATCCAATTGTTGCATTTGCCTATACGTTGCCTCAACAATATAATCATTGCAATGTCCATACATACAAGTATACCAAGATGAGATGGCATCTATATATTCATTACCATCTTCATCGGTTAAAATACAATCTTTTGCCTTTGTAATTGCTATACTCTCAGGATTCAAATGATGTTGCCTTAATGGATGCCAAAGGTGTTTTTTATCGCGTTCTTTTAGACTCATAACTTCTCTTTAAACATTTCTGCATACTCTTGAACCACATTTTTGTCGAAATAAGGTTCTTCTTCAACTCTCCCTATTACCGGAACCCCAGTCATTTTTTTGATAATATCCTCAGTCGATTTATGCTCATTTCCAGTATAAATTATGGACACATCAAAACCTCTATCCTTTAATACCTTAATGGTTAATAGTGTGTGGTTTATACTTCCTAAATAATGTCTTGAAACCACTATAACTTTATAATTGGGTTTTATTAAATCTAAAACAGTGTCGGTATTATTCAATGGCACTAAAAGACCGCCTGCTCCTTCAATAACTAAATGATTATTTGTACTTGGTACTTTTATTTTTTGAAGTTCAATATGAATACCATCAATAGCTGCTGCTCCATGTGGACTCATCGGTGTATTTAATGCGTAAGCATTTTTATGAAACTTCGATATAGAATTAGAAATTAATCGTTCTACTTTCTTTGTGTCACAATTATCTAGTTCTCCGGCTTGCACAGGTTTCCAGTAATCGGCATATAATGCCTCAGTTAGAATGGCAGAAACTATTGTCTTGCCAACATCGGTTGAAATTCCTGTAATGAAATAAGTGTTCATTAAAAAGTAGTATTACAAACGTTACACCGATACTTGTTTTTTTCAAAAAAGGGAAAGAGCATATAAAATATATTTTTTCTTGAAGGTTCTGCAACCAATATTTTTGTTGATTCACAATTTTTACAAACTATAGCATTCCCATTTTTATCCTTTTCATAAGCTCTTATATGATTGTAAATCTTTATGGCCTCCTTCACATTGTCGTTATGAATCAATAATTTTACACCTCCAATGGCTTGACTGATTAAAGGGTCGGAATCAACCGTTTTTTCATCCAATAACATCACACGAATTCCTTCCGCTTCAAGCTTCGCTTTTGTGACCTGCGCCTCTGTTGAATAGGGAAAAGTAGCGAGTATTGTATAATTATCTATCATTGATGTGAAATTTAAACAAAAGTACTTAACAACCTTAAAACTTCTGACATTTCTTTTTTAGAATTATAGCTATGTAAGCAAAAACGCAAACGTTCAGAACCTTCAGAAATAGTCGGTGATAAAATGGGTTTAACATCAAATCCATAGTCTTGGAGTTTTTTGGCAATCAATTTAACCCTCTCGTTACCAGGAATAATACAACAATGTATGGCAGAATACGATTCAATAAAAATATCTTGAAATCCATTTATAATAATTTCATCTCTAAAAAAATCTATATTTCCTTTTAGTTTATAAATATTACTTGTAGAAATTAATTCGTGATAAGCAGCATGAATAGTTGCTAAACTATGTGGAGGCAATCCCGTAGTATAAATCAAACTACGCGAAAAATTTATTAAAAATTGTTTTAACTTTTCACTACCAAAAACAACTGCTCCATGACACCCCATGGCCTTCCCGAATGTTATGATGCGAGCAAAAACATCATTCTCTAACCCTAAATCTTGAATCATCCCCACTCCTTGTTTACCAAAAACTCCAGTAGCATGGGCTTCGTCCACTACTAAATGCGCTCCGAACCTTTGGCATAATTTTGAAAGTTCTAGTAAATTGGGAGAATCTCCATCCATAGAAAAGACAGATTCTGTGACGATATATATATCGATTTCATCAGGACTTCGACTCCGCTCAGTCTGACATTTTTGTTCTAGATCATTTAGGTTATTATGCTTGAATTTATAAGCTTTGGCATTGCTCATTTTTATACCATCTCTTATGGATGCATGTATAAATTCGTCATATAGAATGATATCATTGCGTTGCGGAATGCTCGAAAAAAAACCAACGTTAGCGTCGTAACCAGAATTATATACTAACGCGGTCTCACTATTATGAAAACTGGCAAGCATAGACTCTATAATGTTGTATAATTGATTATTTCCAGAAAGTAAGCGCGACCCTGTTGAACCATTTTGAATAATATTGTGTCCGACTAAATAATCGTGAGAATTCTGAAATATGGTTTTAGATTTTGCAAAACCTAAATAATCATTTGATGAAAAATCTATTAACCCGTTTTGATTATCGAGCTTCCGCAAAGCATTACTCGCCTTACGCTCCTCTAGTTTTTGCTGTAATTTTTTTGGTAAGTCTTTCATCCAAAAACAAATATAAATAATGAGTCCGGGATTAGGGATGTAAAATAATTTTAATTAAAGAATTATTGTTTTTCAATAATTTTTATATATTTGTTATCGTTAAACAATAATTAAATGAAAGACAACGCTAATATTTTAGCCTTTATCACGTGGGGAATTCTACTCTCTTCCGCTTCAATTTTAATTAGTGATATTAATCAGTTCGATTTTGATCAATTTAAAGAATTTCAAAATTGGGCAAAAACTGCCAATAAAAGCAACACTTGGTTTACATCTCAAAATGCTATTCAATGGAGTTATTATGCCATAAGTGCTGGATTGTTTTTTTGGAGAGGTTACCTTATATATGGTTTTTCTTATTTTTTATCCATTCTTAAGGAAATTGAAAAAGGAAATTATTTTAGTCATAAGAACATCAAGTATTTTAAAAAGATAGGAAACATTTTTATTTGGTACACCGTTAATGTTTTAGTGTTACGGTTTCTTTTGGCTTTAACAAACAATTCTACTTTTAACTTTTTTAACGAACTCAAAGCAGAGTTTACATTTTTAATCCCAGCGGGGTTAGCGTTTTATATTCTAGGCGATATCTTTAAACGCGCAAAGGAAACTGAAGAAGAAAACAAACTAACTATATAGTATGCCAATTATAGTAAACCTAGACATCATGCTTACCAAGCGTAACATGAAAAGCAAAGAACTAGCAGAAATTATTGGCATTACCACCGCTAACATGTCTATTTTAAAGTCGGGTAAAGCAAAGGCAGTTCGTTTTTCAACTTTGGAAGCTATTTGTAAAGCGTTAGATTGTCAACCTGGAGATATTTTAGAATTTATTGAGGATTAAAATTGTATTTTTGAATTCAATTTTAAAATAGTTGCTATGAAAACCTATTTGTCCCTTTTATTCTTCTTTATTATTACTTTAGGCTTCACACAAAACAATTATATTGTAAAAACTGACGATGGTAGACGCGTATTACTTAAAGCCGATTATACGTGGGAATACATAGACATGCAACCGCTTACTTTAGTGGACAGTGCAAAAGTTAAGAATATAGAACCATTAAAATCTAATTCCTGTAATGTTCCTACCAACTTTGAAGAACCTCAATTAAACAGGAAAATACAAGCGCAACTAAAAAAAGGACGCGCTACGATTGGCCATGTAAAAAAGAAAGTTGCCAAAGACCATAATTGCTCAGTTGAGGATGTTATTTTACTTTCAGCAAAAGAACAAAAAGCTAGAGATGTGTATTACTTCTGTGCTAATGGGACAAAGGTTACTTATAAACGTGTTGGTAATTCTATTGTAAAGGCGATTGATATTTTTTAAATTATTGTCGTCTATTAGCTAAAAGTGGTGGCGGCTCTCCAGTAAAAGGGTTCCATCGACTAATACTTTTAGCTTCCATTCCTGCTGCATTAATTACCGCTCTATCACCATAGCGTTCTCGCATTTTATCTATAGCTGTACTTAAATGTAAATGTTTTTCATTGTCTTCGAATAAATTTATTTGATGTCCGCCTTCTACCAAATGACTAAACTTTACGCCAATAAGTCGCACTAATAAACGCCTACTATATAACTTTTGAAACAAATCTAAAACCACAGGAATAATATTATGATCCATAGCGCTATATGGAATACGCTGTTGTTGGGTGTAAGTTTGAAAATCGGAATACCTAATTTTAAAAGTAATACAAGCAGTTAACTTATTACCACGACGTAATTGATATGCTAGATTTTCGGCCATAGCAATAATAATACCTCTTAGTTTGGTAACATCAGTAGTATCTTTATTAAACGTCCGCTCTGTTGAAATGGATTTACGTTCATGATATTGCACTACAGGGCTGTTATCTATACCATTAGCTTTTTTCCAAATACTTAAACCGTTTTTTCCTAATACCCGATGCATAAGCTGCATAGGCATTTCCTGAACCGTCTTTATACGTTTAATACCTAAATCGCATAAAGATTTGTACGTAACATTACCCACCATAGGAATTTTTTTTACCGAAAGCGGTCCTAAAAATGGTTTTTCGGCACCCTTTAATATCCTTATTTGATTATTTGGTTTGGCTTCGCCTGTAGCAATTTTGGAAACAGTTTTATTAATAGATAATCCAAAAGAAATAGGTAGTCCCGTTTCTTTTATAATACGTTGGCGTAATTCGGAAGCCAATTTATGACATCCAAAAAACTTATCCATACCTGTTAAATCTATATAAAACTCATCAATAGATGTTTTTTCATAAAGCGGAACACTTTCTTTGATTACATCGGTAACATCTTTTGAAAAATTGCTATAAATCCCAGAATTTCCACGAAGTACAATAGCTTCAGGACATAGGATTTTTGCCATACGCATAGGCATAGCTGAATGCACCCCAAACCTTCTAGCTTCGTAACTACAAGAAGCTACAACACCCCTATCTGAAGTACCACCAATAAGTACAGGTTTGCCAATTAACCTACTATCAAGCAAACGCTCGCAAGACACAAAAAATGTATCTAAATCCATATGTACAATGGCTCTATTATCTATCATTATGAAACTAACACTTTATTATTGTCTGCATATCTAGGGTCTTCAATAACCGCACATTTATACATGGATAACACTTCAATATTAATACAATCGAATTCTTCTAGTACCTTTCCCGTAATACTATAAACACCCTTTCCTCTAAATGGAAATTTACTAGCTACAGGTGGAAAATGAACGGTATCAATAAAATAACCCTCGTAATCTAAGAATGTTCCAAAGTGCATTTGTTTACCATTAGAAGTGGAGGTGTTCTTTGTAGTAATTAAATACCCTTTAATAGATACTACCTTTCCAATATAATTAGGTAAATCATTAGCTGTTAATTTAATCTCGAGTGACTTTTCCAAAAGCTTAAAAGGGTTGCACAACGAAAATCCTAATAGTTCTATTTCATCAAAAGCGTTTTCCAAGGTACTGCTAGGCAGTTCGGGAGTTTCGTAGTTTATTTTTTCCGTTTTAAAAAGCGTATTAACATGTGTTTCAAAGCTAGTTTTACTTATCTTTAAATGCGCTTCCCAAAGCAACTCTCGTTTATTAACATACGTAAATCTAAAAGCATCAATTTTTATAAGAATTGAAATTTGTTCAATTGAAATAGGTACGCGGTCTATAAAATCATCTAGGTTTTTAAATGCTCCTTTTTGCTGACGTTCTTCAATTAAATTCTTGATGGTTTTAGCTTCTAAAGCATGTAAAAACATAAAACCTAAGTAAATGGTTTTACCTATAATAATCGCTTGATTGAAACTAGTGTTAATACACGGTGCTTCTATAATACCACCATGCATTCTGGCCTCGTGTACATAGAGTTCGGTTCTGTAAAATCCACCAAAATTATTGATGGTCGCCACCATATATTCCAACGGATAGTAGGCCTTTAAAAAAAGGCTTTGGTAGCTTTCCACAGCATAAGATGCCGAATGCCCTTTAGCAAAGGCATAGCCAGCAAAACTTTCGGTTTGTCGCCACACTTCTGCAGTAAGTGCTTCGGATTTTCCGCTTTTTTTACAATTATCAAAAAACTGTTGCTTTACGGCCAAAAACTCACTGCGCGAACGGAATTTACCCGACATACCACGGCGCAGTTTGTCGGCCTGACCTAAATCCAAGCCTCCAAAAATATGGGCAACTTTAATTACATCTTCTTGATATACCATAACACCATAAGTTTCTGGCATGATATTAAGCAACACCGGATGTGCTTTTTTAATACGCTCTGGGTAGCGATGCCTTAAAATATATTCGCGCATCATTCCAGATTTTGAAACACCAGGACGAATAATAGAACTTGCAGCTACCAACCCTAAATAATCATCTACTTGTAATTTTTTAAGAAGCATACGCATTGCAGGAGATTCTACATAAAAACAGCCAATAGCTTTAGCGTTTCGCAATAAATATTTGATGCGTTTATCTTCTTTAAACCGTTTGATATCGTGAATATCAATAGGTGGTTTTTTAGGATGGTTATAGGCCACAATCTTAACGGCATCTTTAATTTTTCCCAAACCACGCTGGCTGAGGATATCGAATTTATAAAGCCCAATATCCTCTGCAACTACCATGTCAAAATGTGTAGTGGCATAGCCTTTGGGAGGCAAAAAAGTGGCAGTATAATAATGAATGGGGTTTTCCGAAATAATAATACCGCTTGCATGTATGCCCAGGTAATTGGGAAACCCTTGAATGTATTTACTATAGGTTAAGACAAGGCGAGACAGTTTATCTAAATCGTTAATATTATAACGCCCTCGGGTAAGCACGTCCATTTCAGCTTTTGGCAATCCAAAAACTTTCCCTAACTCGCGTACTGATGCTCTAAATTTAAAGGTATTATAAACCGCTAAAAGCCCTGTATTCTTAAAGGTTTTAAAAATAAAATCGGTAATATCATCCCTATCAGTCCATGAAAAATCAATATCAAAATCGGGAGGGTTTTTCCGGTAAAGGTTAATAAAACGCTCAAAATACAAGTCTAATTCTATAGGATCTACATCTGTAATTCTCAATAAATAGGCTACAATACTATTAGCGCCACTACCACGACCAACATAATAATAACCTTTGCCTCGAGCGTATTCTAAAATATGATGGTTAATTAAAAAGTAAGACACAAAATTTTGACTCTTAATAATTTTTAATTCTTTTTCTATACGATTATAAATAGCTTTATTAGGTTTGTCATAGCGGTATGGCAATCCTTTATAAGTCAAGGTCTTCAGTAATTTATAATCGGAATCTTCATTCTGGGTAAACGCTTTTTGATTGTTTGGAGTTTCTTGCGAAAAATCGAATGCAATATTGCAATCGTTTAAAATGGCAGAAGTATTACCCAAAATCTCAGGAAATTCCTCATAAATTTCACACAGCTCATGGTAAGGCAGCATACTATCTGTAGGTTTACCTTCTTCACTCTTTGGAAGTTTACTCAATAACGTATTGTTATCAATAGCACGCAACAAACGGTGGGTATTAAAATCCTTTTTTGTTTCAAAAGAAACTGTTTTTAGTACCACTAATTTACTTCGGAAGTTATTCCATTTGGAAAATTTAAGCGTATTGAGATCTTTAGGTTTAATTCCTAAAAATTCATTTTCTTTTAAATTAAAGTCACTATCTTTTTGATACGAATAAACAACATAGGTATGCTCTAATTCAGGTGCTCTTCCAGGTATTTTTAAGTTATTATTGTGTAGAAACCTTGATAAATAAGCATTTATATTCTGAAATCCCTCATTGTTTTTTGCAAGCAATACAAATTGCTGTTCTGCTCCATTTCTAAAATCGATACCCAATACAGGTTTTACATCATACTTTTTAGAAAGTCGCACAAAATCCAAACACGCCGATGTATTATTAATATCGGTTAATGCTAATGTTTGTACACCGTTTTTTGAGGCAATAGCAAGCAATTTTTCGGGCTTAATAGTACCATAGCGTAAGCTGTAATATGTGTGACAATTCAAATACATAGGATTAACAAAATTAGCTACTATTTGTAGTTTTTATTGCTTATATTTGTAGTAAATAGTGTTAAAATTAATTTCAGGTGAAGTATATTCAATCCAACATTAAGCATTTACGAGGGCTTAAGCGGTTTTCGCAAGAGCGATTTGCAGACGAACTAGGATGGTCACGTTCTATGGTAGGATCGTATGAAGAAGGACGCTCAGAACCACCAATTGACCGCTTGATAGAACTCTCAAACTACTTTGATATCCCTATAGATATTTTAGTAAAGAATGACTTAAGAAAAGCTACAGACACTTCCTTTATTGAAGTAGGTAATAAGCGTGTACTGTTTCCTATAACGGTAAATGAAGCCAATGAAGATTTAATAGAAATTATACCTACAAAAGCATCAGCAGGGTATTTGCAAGGTTATGAAGACCCTGAATATATAGAGCAACTTCAAAAAATAAAGCTCCCTTTTTTACCTACAGGAACACATCGAGCTTTCCCTATTAGTGGCGATTCTATGTTACCCGTAAAAGACGGCTCTTTTGTTGTAGCAAAATTTATAGATGACATTAATGAGGTAAAAAATGGCCGTACCTATATTGTGCTAACTAAGGATGACGGATTAGTATATAAACGCGTTTATATAAAAGATAACGAAACACTAACACTGAGGAGCGATAATAGGTTTTATAACCCATATGACGTTAAAAAAGAAAGCGTTTTAGAACTATGGGAATTCACTTGTTGTATTAATACTCAAGAATATGATGCTGATGAATTAAAACTAAGTAGCATTGCAACGCTATTTCAAGAACTTAATGTTGAATTAAAGTCAATTAAAAATTTAAACAACAGTTTATCTTAAAAATAATGTCACATTTTACATTAACACAGGCATAATTAAGCTGTTCGTATCTACAAACATGAATTTTGTACATATATTTTGATGATTAAAGCTTTTCTAGTTAATTTTCAAAAACGATATGCGCATTATCAATAAACATATTTCGCAAGCATTGGTTCACATTCTATTCTGGATGCTCTTTGTTTTTGTATCATTGTTTTTGTTTTCAGACTTCTACTGGAAAGAAAATCCTTTTCTTCAATACCTAGTACTTCTAGTAGTTATCGTTTACATTAATAACTTTTTACTACTGCCTTTTTTTGTTAGAAAGAAACTATATATACTTTACGTTTTCGTTTTTGCAGCCATTTCATTTTTAGCAACACAACTTTATTGCTATTCATTTGCCCAATGTGGATGCACCGTTTTTAAATGCCTAAGTGATTATTTGTGGCAATCTTTGGTCCCGCTTATATTCTTTTCTTTTGTATGGATATTGTATCGTTTTATTGACAAACAAGAAGAAGTAGAAACCATTAAAAAGCAGCATACCGAAATGGAATTGAAATTTTTAAAATCTCAAATAAATCCACATGTGCTATTCAATAATTTGAACACTATTTATTCATACGCATTAGAAAAACCCAAGGAAACCCCAGAGCTCGTTCTCATGCTTTCAGAAAATTTAAAACATGTTTTGTATGAAAGTAATGAGAAAACAATTTCACTAGAAAAAGAGATTCATTTTATAGATAATTACATAAAGTTTCAAAAAATAAGAACAGAAGGTATAAAGCAAATTAATTATTCTAAAACCATAGATACCATACAGCATTATATCGCTCCATTACTTTTAATCACAATCATTGAAAATGCATTTAAGCATAGCACTATCAACAGTACTGTTAATATACATATTGAAGTAATAAATGGTGTTTTAAATTTTACTTGCATAAACAATTTTGACAATGAAAAAGTAAACTCTTCAGATCTGAAAATTGGTTTACAAAACTTAGAAAAAAGATTAGAACTTATTTATAAAGACGCTTATACTTTGAACATAAATAAAACAGATCTATTTAAAGTGACCCTTAAACTTAATTTGAAATAGCACATGAATTGTATTATAGTTGAAGATGAAATTCCTGCGCAAAAAATTCTAAAAAGTTTTATTGCGAAAATACCTAGTATAAAATTAATCGCCACTTTTAAAGCCGCTATTGAAGCTAACGCATTCCTGAATAACAACACCGTAGACATCGTTTTTTTAGATATTAATTTACCTGATATGTCTGGATTAGATTTTATTAGGAGCATTAAAAATCCTCCTGCAATTATTATGACTACCGCATATCCCGAATATGCAGTAAATAGTTTTGAGCTAGATACCATTGTAGATTATTTGGTAAAACCATTTTCGTTTGATCGATTTTTAAAGGCCATTAACAAAACTAAGAACAGACTAGAGCCATCAAAAAATCCAATAGAAGAAAATGATGAAACCATTTTTTTAAACGTAGATAAAACACACCATAAAATAGTATTAAACAGTATTTTATATATTGAATCAGATAGAAATTATATTACTGTTGCCACGGAAGATCAAAGGCTGTCATATATTGATTCTTTAAAAAATTGGACTTTAAAACTCCCCGAAAGCCAATTTATTCAAGTGCATAAATCCTTTATTGTTAATAGTAAATTTGTGGACAAGATTTCGGGAAACACGCTTTTTATAAAGACAAATAAAATTCCCATTGGCAGGACTTACAAACAAGAATTGCTTAATAAATTAGGAGTGTAAATTTTATTAGAAGTCTGTATCTTTACGTTTATGCAGCATAATTCTAAACTTCCCAATGTAGGCACTACCATTTTTTCAACAATGAGTAAGTTGGCTAAAAAGCACAACGCTATAAATTTGTCGCAAGGGTTCCCTGATTTTGGCAGTGATCAAAAGCTTATTGATTTGGTAAACAATGCTATGAATTCTGGTTATAATCAATATGCACCAATGGCTGGTAATTTAGAATTACGTGAAGCCATATCTAAGAAAATGGAAATACTTTATCAATCTAGTTATCATCCAGAAAATGAAATTACCATAACCGCTGGTGCAACCCAAGCTATTTTCACCATAATAAACACATTCGTAAAACCAAAAGATGAAGTCATTATTTTTAAGCCCGCATACGACAGCTATCAACCTTCCATAGAACTCAATGGAGGCAAAGTAATTCCCATTCAACTTGAAACACCAAATTTTTCAATTGATTGGAATAACGTTAAACATCAGGTAAACGGGAACACCAAAATGATTATCATTAATACACCGCATAATCCATCGGGCATGGTGTTTTCACAAAATGATATGCTCCAGTTACAAAGCATCACTAAAGACACCAACATTGTTGTATTGAGTGACGAAGTTTATGAACATATGATTTATGATGATGAAAAACATCAAAGCGTTTGCTTATTCCCAGATTTAAAATCTAGAAGTTTTGTTGTTGCGTCATTCTGTAAAACGTTTCATAATACGGGATGGCGCGTTGGGTATTGCTGTGCACCAAAAGAACTTATGGACATGTTCATGCAAATACATCAATTTAATGTGTTCTGTGTGCATCATCCCACCCAAAAGGGCATTGCCGATTACTTGCAAGAACCAAAACATTATTTGAGACTTTCAGAATTCTACCAGAAGAAAAGAGATTTGTTTTTAAACCTAATTAAAGATTCTAAATTTAATTTTAAACCATCGAAAGGCACCTATTTTCAAATACTAGATTATTCTGAAATCACTGAAGAGTACGATCTTTATTATGCCAAACGACTAACTATAAAATCGAGACTTGCATCTATTCCTTTATCTGTATTTAATGAGAACAATTTAGATAATAAGGTATTGCGATTTTGTTTCTCTAAAAAAGATGACACTTTAAAACAAGCTGCCGAAATTTTATGCAATATTTAACTAACTTTAGAGATGTTTTTGTTTCCTACACATAATCGTAAAATTATAAAACAAAAATATTAGAGTTTTCATATTAGTTTTTTTTAATGTAGGATTGTTAAATAACTCACAAGACGTAATTTTTAACAATACTGCATATAAAGTAAAAAAAGATAAAAATTTTTAAGGTGATAAAGCAAATTGTCACAAGAAAATGAAGCTATAGGCTAGAGAAATATGAAAAATCTTGTGATAAAAAAAATAGACTCAAAAAAGTATAATCAATATATGCAGGAGCAGCTTAAAATAGCACTAATTCAATCGGGTTTAGTTTGGGAAAACCCAGAGCAAAACCGTATAAATTTCTCCAAAGAGATTGACAACATTGATGATGTTGTCGACATAATTGTCCTTCCAGAAATGTTTGCAACTGGATTCACCATGAACGCTTCCAAAGTTGCAGAGACTATGAATGGAAAGACTGTTATTTGGATGCATGAACAAGCTGTGAAAACCAAAGCTGTAATTACTGGTAGTTTAGTCATAAAAGAAAACAGCAAGTATTACAATAGACTACTTTTTGTTGAACCATCGGGGTATATATCAACATACGATAAGCGACATACCTTTACTCTTGTAGGCGAAGACAAAATTTACACTGCTGGTTCAAAAAAGGTGATTATTACCTACAAAGGATGGAAAATACGCCCTTTAATTTGTTATGACTTACGATTCCCTGTTTGGACACGAAATGTAGCAGATTATGACGTTTTATTATACGTAGCCAATTGGCCTAAACCTAGAATTTCAGCATGGGACACTTTATTAAAGGCGCGTGCTATAGAAAACATGAGTTATTGCATAGGTGTTAATCGAGTAGGTTTAGATGGAATGAATAGCGAATATTCTGGTCATTCCGCAGTCTACGATGTTTTAGGGAATTGCATAACTTCATTTAAACCAAACAAAGGACATACTGAAACTGTTACTTTAGAGAAAAGCCATATTCATGCTTATAGAAATAAGCTTAAGTTTTTAGAAGATAGAGATAGTTTTACTATCGAATAAACTGAAGTGTTTCTATGAGCCCCCAATCTGCTCGAACTTCTTCAGACATTTCAAAATGACTTACCCGTTCAGGTTGAATTTTTTTTAGGAAGTTACCCGTATCATATTTTTTATTTCCGTTTGAATCAAAAATTACCCGCACAAAATATTTACCGGGATTTACATTTAAAAAATCTAGGGGTTTATTTTCGGTAGCATAACGCTCATCTTTCACCTCTCCCTTAGCATCTGTTAATTGAACAATTAGAGGGTAGACTGCATTAACCATGTTAAAACGTATATATCCAAAATCAGATATTCTCTTTGTGCTAACAGAATAGTTTAATGAATCATTCTTTACATCAAAAAAGCCAGTAAAAGCCTCAGGCAGTATTTCAATATTATACTTATTCGCTTCGGTCTTTTCAAAATCTAAAATAAACGTGTTGAAAATACTATCAAGTTTTGAATTAAAAGCAACTTTTGTTGAATCTTTATCTAAAATGGTGATTTTGGAAGCATCAATATTCTTAAAAGGCGTACTTCCAAAGATTCTAAAAGGTTCATCATAGCCTATATTCCCAGATGGTGAAGGCGTGAGCATAAGAGAGTCTCTCTTTTGTTCGCTAATTCTGGCCGTAAACTCTTTTTCAAAAGTTGGATGCGAGACTTTAAAAATTAATGAATCTACCTCTTGTCTTGGTGCATACCAATAATAAAGGGAATCGGTTTCTTTATCCTTTGTTATACTATAAGTAAAATCTTCTGACACTTCAGATAGTAATTCTATTTTCATGTCTTTATAGTCACCTTCATACCCAAAAACAATCTTCTCTCCAGAGATTAATTTTGGTCTCACAGCTTTAAAATCTAAATCTTCTTTAAAAAGCTTTAATGTATGCAAAGAATCTTTCGTTGGAACATATATAAGTTCATCATAATACCCTATTTGATCCGTCTTTTGCTGAAATTTATTATCACCATTTGAATCCTTTAACGCTACCAACAAATACTTCCCTTCTTTAACATTTTCAATGGTAAAAGTGGTTAAACTATCCAGCGTATTTGTAATGTACTTAGGTGTTTCTTTGTAAACAATAGAATCTCTAAACGTAGAATCTACTTCATATAAAGCCACAGAAACAAAAGTCTCAGGCTCTCGTTTTATAGCATCAACAATATTTCCTTTCACCTTAAGAGAATCTATATAATCACCTGTTGAAAAAACATATCTATAATAAGAGAATGGATTCCCTTCATTGTTATCTTGAATACTATTCCCAAAATTAAAAGCATACGTTGTATTGGGTTGCAGCGTATCGTAAATTTTAATGGTTATTTCTCTACTAGCACTTCCGATTGGCTTTATTTCTGGTTGAGTAACCATTGGGGGAGAAATAATAAGTTGCTTTTGTATATCCTTTAACTTAACAAATTCATTGAAGGTTATTTTTATTTCATTACCATTAAAATTTATGGAATAGTTTTCTGGTTCAGATTTTACTATCTCAGGTGGTGTTTCATCTTTTGGTCCTCCTTCTGGTGTGCCACGGTTAGCACAATTAATAAAAATGAGTCCTATTATAAAAGCTAAAATAAAATTTGAAAGGATCTTACGCATCAACAATTTTAAATTTCCAGCAAAAGTACATGATTTTTTTTGTTCTGAAATTCTTAAAAACAGAATGAAAAAAATCATGTACTAACAAAGCGGTAACTGAAGTGGAACAAAATTTTGTGTTTTTTTTAAAGCAAAATTTGGTTCTTCACAGAAGAAACCTACATAATTTTACAGATATAACGAGCAACTCTTTAGGCTATTGCAATAACAGCAATACTAACTTTAACATCCGTAGCTTGATTTAAGATATTTACACAAGCTTCTAAGGTAGCTCCTGTGGTAATAATGTCATCTACAAGAAGAATATGCTTGTTTTCAATTAGGTTTATATTTTGAAGGGTAAAAACCTCATCACTTTCATTCCACCGTGCAAAACGTTTTTTACTTACCTGTGACTTCGTATTTGTAATCTTTAATAGAACATTATCAACATATGGAACATCTAAAGACTCGGCTATTTGTTTTCCGAATTTTGAAACCTGATTATATCCTCTTTTCTTAAGTTTCTTTTTATGAAGTGGAACTGGAATAACCAAATGTACATCTTTGTAGTCTTCTATAGTTTGTAACTCACCTCCTAACCAATTACCTAAAACATAACCAATTTTTTCGTAACCCTTATATTTAAGACCATGTATAAGCTGTTGAACAGTACTTTTTTTTTCAAACCTAAATAAGGCTGTCGCATGTTCAACTTTAACTCGTCCATAAAAAACCTTTAAAACATTATTATCATTGTTAAAATGAAAATTGGTGACTGGTAAATCGTGTCTACAATAAAGACAAATTGTATCTTGATTATCCTCCAACAAATTAAGACAAGCATAACATATTTTAGGAAAGAATAAATTAACCAAAGATTGCAGCATAGTTTGATAAGGTACAGCTTTGTAAACATAAATAAAAAATAACACATTCAAGCACTAATTTTTAACGAACAAGGCTTTTAGTTTCGGGTGGTTTTTTATTTTTGCACTTATGGCAAATCAAGACGATCAATTTAAGAAGGTAATATCGCATGCAAAAGAGTACGGATACGTATTCCAAAGCAGCGAAATTTATGACGGTTTAAGTGCAGTTTACGACTACGCTCAAAACGGAGCAGAATTAAAAAAGAATATACGCGACTATTGGTGGAAAGCCATGGTACAGATGAATGAAAATATAGTTGGTATTGACGCTGCTATTTTTATGCATCCAACCACATGGAAAGCGTCAGGACATGTTGATGCTTTTAACGATCCTTTAATTGATAATAAAGATTCTAAAAAACGCTATAGAGCCGATGTTTTAATAGAAGACTATTGCGCGAAAATTGAAGCCAAAATTGATAAGGAAGTTAATAAAGCAGCGAAACGTTTTGGTGATGCTTTTAATAAAGAGGAATTCTTATCTACTAATGGACGTGTTTTAGGTTATCAAGAAAAAATAAATCATACCCTTTCTAGAATGGCAAAATCTTTAGAAAATGAAGATTTAGCTGATGTGAAAGCACTTATTGAAGAATTAGCAATTGCCGATCCATTAACAGGAAGTAAAAACTGGACAGATGTTAAGCAGTTTAACCTTATGTTTGGAACAAAACTAGGCGCTTCTGCTGACAGTGCTATGGATTTATACTTGAGACCTGAAACTGCTCAAGGTATATTCGTTAACTTTTTAAATGTTCAAAAAACAGGACGGATGAAAATCCCTTTTGGGATTGCACAAACGGGTAAAGCTTTTAGAAATGAAATCGTTGCAAGACAATTTATTTTTAGAATGCGTGAGTTTGAACAAATGGAAATGCAATTCTTTATTAAACCAGGTACACAACAAAAATGGTATGAGCATTGGAAAGAAACCAGACTTAAATGGCATTTATCGCTTGGTATGGGTGAAGACAATTACCGTTTTCATGACCATGAAAAATTAGCTCATTATGCCGATGCCGCTGCCGATATTGAATTTAAATTCCCTTTCGGATTCAAAGAACTAGAAGGTATTCACTCTAGAACAGATTTCGATTTAAAAGCGCATGAGGAATATTCTGGTAAGAAACTGCAATATTTCGATCACGAAGATAATGCAAGCTATACTCCTTACGTTTTAGAAACTTCCATTGGTTTAGATCGTATGTTTTTAGCCGTTTTTTCAAATTCACTTCAAGACGAAGCTTTAGAAAATGGCACAACAAGAACTGTTTTAAAATTACCAAGTGTACTTGCTCCAATTAAAGCAGCTGTTTTACCTCTTGTTAAAAAAGATGGTTTACCAGAAATTGCTCGTAAAATTATTGAAGAACTTAAATGGGATTTCAACGTTGTGTATGATGAAAAGGATGCTGTTGGAAGACGTTACCGAAGACAAGATGCCAATGGTACACCTTTTTGTATTACGGTAGACCATAATACTTTAGAAGACCATACGGTTACCATTCGTCATAGAGACTCTATGGAACAAGAACGCGTGAAAATTGAAGACCTTCGAGATATTATTAAGAAAGAAGTAGATGTTCGTTCTTGGTTGATGAAGATGTAAAATTCTTTTTAATTTTTTTTAGACTGTAAGGAATAAGCTTTTTTTCATACAAAGTAAATAGTTAAAAACATCTTTATTCAATCGACCAGTTATGAAACTATCTTTAAAAAATGCTACCATAAAGGCGGTAGCCCTAATTATTACTACAACATTTCTTTTTTCCACTGAAATTAATGCACAAAAAGGTGATGAAAAATCATTAGAAATTATTGATGCCTTGTTAAAGGAGAATGGTGGATATAAGCACTTAGCATCGAAGAAAGATGTCCAATTTAGTTATTTATATGACAATTTTGATGCGGGAAAAGATGTGTCTTTAGAGCGTCATATTTTCCATGGCGAGCACTCTTGGGGAGAATACAAACACCATGAAAGAAATGTGCTACCAAAACAAGCTGGAATCGCTGTACAATCTTTAGTTCATGGAGAGCCAGCATTGGCTTTAAACGGTAAAGAAATAAAGGATGAAAAGGCTATTGAAGGTACTATTTTTTTACGCAAAGTAAACTTTTATTGGTTTACCATGATGTATAAACTAAAGGATCCTGGAACAAATTATAAACATTTAGGAACTGAAAAAGTGAACAACATCCAATATGATAAAGTAAGTTTAAAATATGATGCGAGTATTACTAAGAAAGAAAAAAATGATAAATATATTTTATATTTTAATCCAGAGACCCATTTAGTAGATTGGTTTTATTTTTCTTTACCAGATTGGGGCATTAACGATCCCATTTTAAAAATGACATTAGAGTATGAAAAGGTTGATGGAGTTTATATTTCTACGGTTAGAAAATCTTATGCGCCAAATGAAAAAGGTGAATATCAATTAAATGGACAATACATTTTTAGTGAAATAAAATTCAACAATGGTTTTAAGCCAGAAGATTTTAAATTACCTAAATCTTAATTTGTCGTTCTATTTGCTGATCCAAAGAAATAAATGTTTCTGTTCTTGCCACACCCGTAATACCTTGAAGTGTGTTTAATAATTGCATGAGATGATCATTATTTCGGCATAAAACTTTTAAAAATACGTTCCAATTACCTGTTGTATAGTGGCATTCTAAAACTTCTGGAACACGCTTTAGTAATTTAATAATTAACGGTGCATCGGCTGCCTTATCAAAATAAACACCAACAAACGCCATAGTATTAAAACCTAATACTTTTGGTTCTACAATAAACTTTGAACCCGAAATTAACCCAGACTTTTCTAGTTTCCGTAATCTTTGATGTATTGCCGCACCAGAAATACCAACATTACGAGCTATCTCTAAAATTGGAGTTCTCGCATCGGCCATTAAGGTTCTAAGGATTTTCTTATCAATACCATCTATAGTTATTGTTTTGGATTTTCTCTTCATTACTATTTTAATTTGAAACTAAAAATAGTTATTTAACCCGAAATTGAAATATTAACTTATAAAAAATGGCAATAATTATATTGAAAGCAAAATATTGATCTAATTATTCAAAGGATTATACCCCAAATAAGGCACCTCTTTTTCATTAAATGAAATCCCAAAAGTTTGAAGTTCTTTCAAAATCGGCTCATAAACCTCATTTGTAATTGGTATTTGAACACCAGGTGTAGTAATCTCTTTATTTAATATAGCCAAAGTCGCAATAGCAACCGGCAAACCAACTGTTTTAGCCATAGCTGTATAGGTTTGGTTTTCTCCGAGAACAACCATATTCGAATCAATCTGATATTTTTTACCATGTAGCTCGTATCCAAATTTATGGTACATGACTATCATGTCTTTATCATCTTGATTAAGTGTCCAACTGTCCATTAAGATTTTTTGAAGAATTTGAGCCGGTGTAGCACATTTTAATTCTACGCGTTTATTTGGATTAAAAATGTCAAGTTCTTCAAGTTTATCCCAAACAATATCATCTTGATCTATTTTAAGCGCATGTCTTAACTTGAGTTCTACCGAATCTGTATGACTGTATGGCAAAAATGCATTTACAAAGTCGCGATAGCTCATATTTTCGCTGTCATCAATCGTGTAACTATCATCAGTCATTCCTAGAATAACAAAAATATTCCAAGCGCGACTAAAACCAACACGTCTCATGGTTCCACGATATAAAGTTTTGACATTATCTAATCCATATACACTTTGATATTTCAATGAATCTCTATTGGCATAAGCTTCAAAACGACCAAAACCTTCAATATCTAAAAACTCCGTTCGCCTAAATAATCTGTGATAAGGAATATATTTATAAGTACCTTCCTGTAAAAATTTAGCAGCTCCACCCTGTCCTGCTGTAACAACATTTCTGGGATTCCAAGTAAATTTATAATTCCAAAGGTTAGTATCGCTTTCTGGAGCTACAAGTCCTCCTGTAAAAGATTCAAACAAAATAATGTTACCACCTTTATCACGAATACTATCTAAAACCTGCATAGCACTCATATGATCTATGCCTGGATCTACACCTATTTCATTCATTAAAATAAGTCCTTTAGATCTAGCTTCTTCATCCAAGGCTTGCATTTCCTTACTAACATAAGATGCTGTTACCATGTTTTTCCCATAAGCTAAACAATCTTTTGCTACTTCAATATGAAAGCGAGCAGGAAGCATGGAAACTACAATATCTGTTCTTTTAATAGCTTCAGATCTTGAACTAGCATCAAACACATCCAACTTTAAACATTCTGCATTTTTATGATTACCGATTAACATCTTAGCATTGTCGATATTTAAATCTCCTACAGTAATAAAAAGATTCTCAGAAGTCGACTTTTCCATTAAATATTTTAAAAGATATGAGGATGATTTTCCAAAACCTATAATTAAAATTTTTCGCATTTCGAGTTTAGTTGAGTAATTTTGTTTTAAGTAATTAAGCAATCCAATCTGCTTTCAATTTTACGAATTTAATAAATAAAAAAAGGATTTATTACGAATAATTTATGGAAATATGAACAAAATAATATTAATTACTGGATCAATTTTTGGGTTTCTAGGAATAATTATTGGTGCCTTTGGAGCTCATGCATTAAAGCCATTAATTTCATTTGAAGCTCAACAAACATTCGAAACTGGTGTGCGTTATCAAATGTATCATGCAATTTTATTACTATTTGTTGGAAGCACAGTATTAATTCATCAAAAGACTAAAAAAACAATGTTTTACTTAATTCTAATTGGTGTGTTGTTTTTCTCTGGATCTATATACGGTCTATCAACAAATACATTAACAAGTTTCGACTTTAAATCCATAGGATTCATAACACCCATAGGTGGAGCGTTATTAATATTTGCATGGCTAATTATGTTTATGAATTTCTTAAAAAACACCTCTAAAAATGATTATAAATAATGAATGTATTAAAATAATAGTATTAATTTTGCATGATAAATAATTTATAATCAAAAGTATGGAAAATTACGGCCAACTTACGAAAACGATTTCGTTGGAAAATTACGGAATTAAAAATGCAAAAATTAATTATCAATTATCCCCAGAAGAATTACACAACATCACCATTGAGAAAGGGCAAGGTGTAGAAGCATCATCGGGTGCTTTAGCAGTTAATACAGGCGAGTTTACTGGGCGCTCTCCCAAAGACCGATTTATTGTAAAAGATGATATTACTAAAAATCATGTTTGGTGGGGTGATATTAACATTCCATTTGAAGCTACAAGATTTGACAAGCTTTACCAAAAGGTTGTAGATTATTTATCTAACAAAGAAATATTTGTTCGTGATAGTTATGCGTGTGCAGATGATAACTATAAATTAAACATTCGAGTAATTAACGAATATGCTTGGAGTAATCAATTTGCTTACAACATGTTTTTAAGACCCACCGAAGAAGAATTAGAAAATTTTGAAACTGATTGGCTTGTTGTTAACGCTCCAGGTTTTATGGCTAATCCAGAATTAGATGGAACAAGACAGCATAATTTTGCCATTCTAAATTTTACAAAAAAAATTGCTTTAATTGGAGGTACTGGTTACACTGGCGAAATTAAAAAAGGTATTTTTTCAGCATTAAATTTCATTCTTCCTGTCGAAAAAAACACTTTACCCATGCACTGCAGTGCTAATGTGGGTAAAGATGGTGATACAGCAATTTTCTTTGGACTTTCTGGAACAGGAAAAACAACGCTTTCTACAGATCCTAATAGAAGCTTAATTGGTGATGACGAACATGGATGGACTAATGAAAATTCGGTTTTTAATTTTGAAGGGGGTTGCTATGCCAAAGTAATCAATCTTTCAAGAGACAAGGAACCAGAAATTTACGATGCCATTAAAAAAGGTGCTATCCTAGAAAATGTTATTTTAGATTCTGAAGGTCACGTAGATTTTGAAGACACTTCTATCACGCAAAACACTAGAGTAAGCTACCCTATTGACCACATTGAAAATATAAAAGTACCGTCTACAGGTAAAAACCCAAAGAATATATTCTTTTTAACAGCTGACGCCTTTGGCGTTATTCCTCCTATTTCAAAGTTGACTCCCAGTCAAGCTGCATATCACTTTATTTCAGGATATACCGCCAAGGTTGCAGGTACTGAAGCCGATGTTAAAGAACCTCAACCATCTTTTTCAGCATGTTTTGGCGCTCCATTTATGCCTCTGCACCCTGGAAAGTATGCAGAAATGTTAAGCCAAAAAATGATTGAAGCGGGTGTAAACGTATGGCTGATTAATACAGGATGGACTGGTGGTCCTTACGGCATTGGTAAGCGCATGGAGTTAAAGTATACACGCGCCATGATTAATGCTGTACTAAATGGTGATTTAGGTTTATATAATTATGACGATTATCACATCCATTCAGTATTTGGAGTAGCACAACCCAGAACCTGCCCTGGAGTTCCAACAAGTGTTTTAAGTCCGAGAGCTACATGGAATGATGACGAAGCTTATTACACCACAGCTTTTAAATTAACGAATGCATTTAGAGAAAACTTCAAAAAATATGAAGCTCATTGCACGGAAGAAATTCGAAGAGGTGGTCCACAACGTTATGCATTCTAGTATTTTAATTAAAATTATAGACTAATTCAAATAAAAAAAGCGATTTCGTTATTTCGAAATCGCTTTTTTTATTTGAAGGAATTAAACTATTTCCCTTTATTTACTTTATCTATATACTTCTGTAACGCCATGGTCATTGATGGTGTTTCTGGCGTTGGTGCAGCAATATCTACTCGCAGACCTTTTTCTTCAACAGCCTTTATAGTTGTATTTCCAAACACGGCAATGCGTGTTTCATTTTGTTTAAAATTCGGGAAGTTTTTAAATAACGATTCTATCCCAGATGGACTAAAGAACACTAATACATCATAATAAACATCCGCTAAATCAGACAAATCACTAACAACCGTCTTGTAAAAAGTAGCCTGTTTCCAATCAACGCCCAAAGCATCTAATGTTTGTGGCACCAGAGGCTTAACCTTATCAGTATTTGGTAATAAGAATTTTTCGTCTTTATACTTTTTAATAAGTGGTGAAAGTTCAGCAAAAGTACGCTTACCAACATATATTTTACGTTTTCTATAAACCACATATTTTTGTAAATAATACGCTACAGCTTCAGACTGACAAAAGTACTTCATGGTATCCGGTACTTTAAAACGCATTTCTTCGGCGATTCTAAAAAAATGATCTACTGCATTTCTACTTGTAAGAATAATGGCAGTATAGTTATTCAAATCGATTTTTTGGTGTCTAATTTCTTTTGCAGAAACACCTTCGACATGAATAAAGGGTCTAAAATCAATCTTAACCTTTTGCTTTTCTTGTAGGTCGAAATAAGGAGAATTTTCTATTTTAGGTTCCGGTTGAGAAACCAAAATCGTTTTCACTTTCATAAATAGCAAGTAGTTTTGTTCAATTAATTCGAAACAAAAACCTTATATAAAACAATATAAGGTGCGATTTCGAGAGCGCAAAGATACAAAATAAAATAGAAAATGTTATTTTTTATTAAACTTTGATGCGTTTTAAATGAAGTAATTAACCCGATAATATTAACCAATAACAATGCTCCTCCAATAACATAAAATAAAGCAAGCGATGGCACCAAAGTAAAAATTAAAAAAGCGTTTACTATAAGTAATATTAGACCTAAATAATTCTTGTAAGTAATTTTTTGAAACAAATATTCATCTATTAATTTATCGATTTCAAATAAACTACCAATGAGCCTTTCTATAAGAACTTTTATTAATAAATACGCACCTATCCCAAACGCCAGTTTGAATAATAAGTTTATTGAAATTCCAGAAGTACCAGTTAAGTACTGATAAAGAATAAAAATAAAAATTGCAGAAGAAATAACTAAGTTGGTAAATAATAAGGCATCAAACCTATCAAAAAACTTCTGTTCTCGAGCGTAAATTTTAAGATATTTAGATCGCCCAAAAACGAATACAAAATCACTAAATCGCTTCGGAGACAGTAATTTTGCCATGGCAACTATAAGTAAACTGGCAATTATTAATATGGTAAAGAATTCATTTGAGGAGACAGCACGAATCATAGGATAAAATTATTATAAATATTTAATTATTACCCAATTATTAAGGAATATTTAAAATAAATAATCGGCTAATAGTTTACATTTGTTAAAAATTTTCTAGTCAAAATTATATAGACAAATGCAGAATTCTGTTGTCATTATTCCAACATACAACGAAATTGAAAATATCGAAGCGATAATTAAAGCTATATTTTCTGAGTCTAACGACATCCATGTTCTTGTTGTTGATGATAATTCTCCGGATTTAACTGCATTAAAAGTAAAAGAATTACAAGAGCCTTACAGTGATAGACTTTTTTTAGAAATTCGTAAGGAGAAATCTGGTTTAGGAACAGCATACATACATGGTTTTAAATGGTGTTTAGAGCGTTCTTATGAATACATTTTTGAGATGGATGCCGATTTTTCACATAACCCAAAGGATTTAATTCATTTGTATAATGCATGTAAAATAGACGGATCAGATTTAGCCATTGGGTCACGTTATGTCACTGGAGTTAATGTTGTTAATTGGCCTATGAGTCGTGTGTTAATGTCCTATTTGGCTTCAAAATATGTGCGTTTAATTACTGGAATGAAAATACACGATACTACAGCTGGTTATGTTTGTTACAAACGAATGGTATTGGAGTCGCTTGACTTGGATAAAATTAAATTTATAGGCTACGCTTTTCAAATAGAAATGAAATTTAAAGCTTATTTGAAGAAGTTCAAAATTATTGAAGTTCCTGTTATTTTTACAGATAGAACGAAAGGAGAATCTAAATTGAGTTCTGGTATAATATCTGAAGCTATTTTTGGCGTTATTTCAATGAAACTTAAAAGCGTATTTAAAAAGTAAACGAAAAATGAAGCTAAGAACCACACTTATAAAAAATGCAAATATTGTAAACGAAGGGTCGATAATAAGCGGTGATATACTTATTGAAGGTGAATTTATAAAAGAAATAAGTAGCTCTATAAGCGCTAAATCGGGTGATGTTCTTGTTATAGATGCTGAAGGCAAACATCTATTACCTGGCGCAATAGATGACCAAGTACACTTTAGAGAACCTGGATTAACTCATAAAGCGGATATTAAAACTGAATCGAGAGCAGCCATTGCAGGAGGTATTACCTCATTTATTGAGATGCCTAATACCAACCCTCAAACAACAACTGCCCAAAAATTAGAAGAGAAGTTTGAGATAGCATCTAAAACCTCATGGGCTAATTATTCATTTATGTTTGGCGGCACTAATGATAATCTTGATGAAATACTAAAAGTGGATCCAAAAACTGTTGCTGGTTTGAAATTATTTTTAGGCTCCTCAACAGGAAACATGTTAGTTGATGACCCTGTTGTTCTTGAGAAAATATTTAAAAGCACCAATATGGTCATCTCCGTTCATTGCGAGGACGAAAATACCATTAAAAAAAACCTTCAAGAGCACATTGAAGCTTATGGCGAAAATATCCCCATTAGTAAACACCCTATTATTCGAAGTGAAGAGGCTTGCTATTTATCCTCTTCAAAAGCTATTGAACTCGCAAAAAAAACGGGTGCAAGACTACATGTCTTTCATTTGTCTACTGGAAAGGAAACGAATTTATTTAGCAATAAAATCCCTTTAAAAGACAAAAAAATAACTTCTGAAGTTTGTATCCATCATTTATGGTTTTCAGATAAAGATTACGACAAAAAAGGCACCCATATTAAATGGAACCCTGCTGTTAAAACTGAAAAAGACAAGGAACAACTACTCGAAGCACTATTAGATGACAGAATTGATGTTATAGCAACAGATCATGCACCGCACACGCTTGAAGAAAAAAGCAACAACTACACAAAGGCACCTTCGGGTGGGCCATTGGTGCAGCATGCGCTTCCTGCCATGTTAGAATTGTATCACAAAGAAAAAATTTCATTAGAGAAGATTGTTGAAAAGATGTGCCACAACCCTGCTATTTTGTTTGATGTCGAAAGAAGAGGGTATATTAAAAAAGGGTATTATGCTGATTTTGTATTAGTTGATTTAAATAATCCATGGACGGTAAAAAAGGAAAATATTCTTTATAAATGTGGCTGGTCTCCATTTGAAGGAACAACCTTTAAATCTAGAATTACACACACCTTTTTAAATGGTAATTTAGTATATAATAATTTTAAGTTTTCTAATAAAAAAGTAGCTAAACGATTAACTTTTAATAGATGATTAAAAAACGTTTTACAATTCTTTTCATTGTTTTTATTGTGCTTGCGAGTTGCTATGAACTTAAAGGTCCAGAAAAACCTGAAAATCTGCTTTCAAAAGAAGAAATGGTTAATATTTTAATAGATATTAGATTGTTAACCTCTTCAACTGGGTCTAATAGAGCTGTATTAGAAAATAATAAAATTGTCCCTGAAACATACGTTTATAAAAAACATAAAATTGATAGTATCCAATTTGCCTCAAGTAGTGATTATTACGCTTTTTATATAGATGATTATGATGAAATCTATAAAAAAGTTAGAGACAGCTTGAAATTATTAAAGGAATTATTTGAAAAGCAGGAGGAAATGGAATTGAAGGAAAAAACTAAAAAAGATTCTATTAATGCTTTAAAAGTTCGAGATTCCCTTAAGCAGTTTAAAAAAATCGATTCGTTAAGACGAAAATTGATAAACAAAAAACCTGAAAAAGGACTTATTCAGCCTGTTTCAGATAGTCTGCCGCAACCTTTGAAATAGCACTCTCAATAGAATTAAAATTATAATTTAATCTATCTTTAACTTTATGATTATTGTAAGCTCTTTTAGTTTGAAGAGAATTTACTAAATGCCTTGTTAATTGTCTGCGTTGCCCAGTTATTTTATGCTTTAACCAATCTAATCTCCAAGCTATTTGTAAAAGTACTGGTGAAGCTAATTTTTTAGGCGGATGTCTTTTTACAGATAATGAAAGACTTTCTAAAAATTGTTTGTAATTCCAATTTTCAGCAACAAGCAGAAATGATTCATTCTTAATATTACTATTCATTAACTTTATCATAATAGACACAACATCAGCAACATCAATTAACCCAACGCTTCCATTAGTATAAAATTTTATCCCTTTATAAGCTCTTTTAAATAAATTACCAGATCCATAACGCCATATACCTGATCCAATAATTACTCCTGGCTTCACTATTACAACATCTAACCCCTCTTGCGTGGCGCGCCAAACTTCCATTTCTGCACCATATTTGGTAATAGCATAAACATTATTATCACCATCTGGATTCCATTGAGTCGTTTCGGTAATAGGTTTATTATTCAACTCTTTGCCTAAGGTAGCAATAGAGCTTACATAACAGAGCTTCTTAATATTAGTTGCTAAACAAATATTAACAATGTTGGCTGTACCTTCAATATTTGTGCGTCTTAACAAATGATACTTATCTGGTTCAAAAGACACAAAAGCAGCACAATGGTATACATAAGAAACGTCTTTGAACGCTTCAGTTAAAGCAGGTATATCTAAAATATCTGCTTTAAACCATTCTATTTTATTAAATAAATCTTCTACATCATCAGTATAACAAGAGAATACACTTCTTACATTTTTAAGTTTGCTTTCATTCCTATAAATGGCCCTAACTTTTTCGCCTTTAGCGACCAACTCATAAATTAAATGCCCTCCTAATAAACCTGTACTACCTGTTACTAAAATCATATAACTAATGTAAAGAAATATTCAGAATGCATAAGTAATTATGAGCGTATTTTTATATTTGCCCTAGTTTATTAAATTTTATAAAGCATGATAAAGAATTTTGTTGAAGAATTGACGTGGAGAGGTATGATTCATACCGTAATGCCGGGTGCTGAGGCACATTTAATGGAGAGTATGCGCAGTGCTTATATAGGGTTCGATCCAACAGCAGATTCTTTACATATTGGAAATTTAGTACCCATTATGTTATTGGCTCATTACCAACGATGTGGTCACAAGCCCATTGCTTTAGTTGGCGGTGCTACTGGTATGATTGGAGATCCTTCTGGTAAATCTAATGAACGTAATTTATTAGATGAAAAAACATTACGACACAACCAAGAGGCCATAAAGAATCAATTAGCGCACTTTTTAGATTTTGAAAGCCATGCAGATAATGCTGCTATTTTAGTTAATAATTATGATTGGATGAAAGAATTTTCATTCCTAGAATTTATTCGAGATGTTGGCAAACATATTACCGTAAATTATATGATGGCTAAGGACTCTGTAAAGAATAGGATTTCATCTGAATCCTCAGAAGGGATGAGCTTTACTGAATTTACATATCAATTAGTACAAGGATACGATTTCCTTCATTTATACAAAGCCAATGACTGCTCTATTCAAATGGGAGGAAGTGACCAATGGGGAAATATTACCACTGGAACTGAATTAATTAGACGTATTGGAAATGGAAAAGGCTATGCTATTACTTGCCCACTAATTACAAAATCTGATGGTTCTAAATTTGGCAAGTCCGAAGGCGGTAATGTGTGGTTAGATGCCAACAGAACTTCGCCTTACAAATTTTATCAATATTGGTTAAACTCTAGTGATGAGGACGCAGAAAAGTATATTAAAATATTTACTTTTTTAGATGAAGCCACTATTAATACATTAATTTCTGAGCATAATGAAGCGCCACACTTAAGAGTTCTTCAAAAACGTTTAGCAGAGGAAATCACAACCATGGTACATTCTAAAGAAGACTTAAATAATGCTATTAAGGCTAGTAACATTCTTTTTGGAAAGTCAACAAGCGAAGATTTAAAAGCGCTGAATGAACAGACTTTCTTAGATGTTTTTGACGGTGTTCCACAAACAGAGATTACACATGATGATGTTGAAAACGGGTTAGACGTTATAGCAGCTTTAGCAGAAAAAGGAGGCTTCTTAAAATCAAACGGAGAAGCACGTCGTGCCTTAAAAGAAAATTCAATCTCTATAAATAAAGAAAAGGTAAAAGAAGACTATAAAATTACTAAAGAAGACCTTATAAACAACAAATTTATATTGTTGCAAAGAGGTAAAAAGAACTACTTTGTATTATCTGTAAAATGAAGAAAAGCCCGATTTTTAAATCGGGCTTTTAACTAACCAACCAACTAAAAAAATTAATCTTTCTTTTTCTTAGCACTTATGTAGTCGTAATGTTTTTTAAAACCTTACAACACCATTAAATTACATCCACGAATATCGGAGTTGTCGAAACGACCAACCACTTCAAAAGCACCATCATGATAAACCTTTCCTAAATCTTGAGTTGCAATAAATGAGCAAGAATTAATATTAGCCAAATCAATTATGTTAATCCCTCCTGTTTGTCCATTTTCCTGAATTGTTAAAGCATCCTCTGTGTCTCTGGTTAATACTTTCATCCAATTAGGACATTTAAAAACGCCACTCTCTTTAGAATAGGCTTGACTTAATAATTCTGTCATTCCATATTCACTATGTATATTTTTAACTCCAAATCCTTCTTTTAATATCATATGGAGCTCAGACCTAACAAGTTCTTTACGTCTTCCTTTCATCCCACCAGTTTCCATAATAATGGTGTTTTCAAGATTGAATTTTTGAGCTTCTATCAAATCTAATAAAGCAAAAGAAACACCTATAAGAAGTACTTTCTTTTCTTCAAAATCAAGCCTAATCAAGTTACTTTTTAATTCCGAAATATTATTCAAATAAAAACCGCTTTCTTTACTTTTCGATTTTTCAATTAAGTCTTCAACCATATAGATTAACGAAGACCCCTCGCGTTCCAAATAAGATGGTAAAAGCGCTAATATGGTATAATCTTCAAAATTCCCATAAAAGTGTTTAAACCCAGTAACAAAACTATGTTCATATATGTCTAAATTGGTTACATGATGGCTACTCGTTAAACTACCAGTCGTTCCCGAACTTGTAAACGTTTTTTCTATCCTTTCTTTAGAACTCAAAATTTGGTGGGTTTTAAAAAATTGAATCGGTAAAAACGGAATATCTTTTATGGTGTTTACGTCGCTTGGATGTCTATTTATCAAATCGCAGAATGACCGATACACTTTATTGTTTTCAAACTGAAATTTGAAAACCTCAAGAGCCATTTTTTTAAAGTCGCTTTCAGTTTTTATTTTAAATATGGCTTTGGTATCTATCATAAAATTATAGTAGTTCAAAAATAGTTAAATAAAAAAGCGTTGCCAATAAGCAACGCTTTTAAAATATTTAAGAAAATTATATTTATTGAATAACTAGTTTCTTAGTTGATATAGCATCATCTTGAGATGCTTTTAAAATGTAAACTCCAGACGTCAATTTAGAAACGTCTAATCGATTATTTTCTAATGATTCATTTATAACTTGTTTACCAAGAATATCGTAAACTTTTACGTCCATTTTAGAATTGCTTCTACTTAAAATATTAATATAGCCTAATGAGGTTGGGTTTGGTGATAAGCTAAAGCCTTGAATAGAATTCCCTAATGTTGATAGAGTAGTTAAATCAGATAGACTTCTTGCAGTAACTTGGGCAGCACCATTGAAACTACCAACAATTGCTAGGAAATCAATTACAGAATCTGGAATTAATTCATTAATGTAATTTGCTTCACTGAAATTTGTTCTAAACGTAGAGGCTGTGCCATCATTAATAACATAATTCGTGCCTGAAGAAAAAGTATTTATTCCATTGCCGTCAGCGAACGTTACATTATTTACTCTAACTAATTTACTTTCATAATCATTTAAATTAGCGGCAATAACTGAAAGAGAAACGACATCTGGAGTAATAGTATTACCACTAGAACTAGCCGAAATGTCTTCGACAGGATTAATTTGAATTAACTGATTAAAATTGGTAAGAACACCTTTTAATCCAGTCATACCATCACCCTCATTGAAAGTTGTTGTTATAGTTCCTGGGGCGTCGTCAATAAGGATTCCGCCTGTGGCATCTTGAATATATTTTTGATTCCTAGAAGATCTAGTATAGCTAACTAAAGCTTCACTTGTTAATTCTGCATATGTTCCAGAAGCCAGAGCCCTTAAGGCATTAATGTTGCCAACTTGAGTATATGCAGCGACATCGAAAGAAATCATGTCACTGGCTATAACACCACCATCAACTAATTCGACGGTAACATTATAAGTAAAGCCATCTAACGTAGGAACTGATGTCGGGCTAGTTTGATTATTAACTGTTACACCATTTACAGTAACATCTACAGTCTCTCCGCCATTTAGATTTTGGGTAGACCATTCAATATTTACATTGGTAGTTCCAGGAGCAAAAACAGCATTATCGGTTGGAGATGTTATGTTAATCGAAGGAGATGCCGCTCCAAATGTTTGTCCAGTATTAATGGTTCCGTAGGTAGAAGTCATTGAATTGCTCCAAGCAAAATTTTCGTATGTAGTTCCTGAACCTGTTAATTGTAAAGATTCCCCTTCAATAGAGCCGCTTTCAGCAACTCCAATATCTGTTGAAGTTTGACCATCCGCCGATCCACCCACAGCCGTAAAACTTCCTTCGTAGCTTAAAAATTGAATTAAAACACCATTGTTATCTAGTGCAATACCATCTGGCGCTCCATTTTGCAGTCCAGAAATGGGAAACCACAAAGTTCCATAACCAGAGCTACCCTCATTTGGAATTATGCCAGAAAGAGCAGTAACACTATATGCTGCACCTCCATTACCATTATAAGGTGTTAAAGTATAAGTACCCAAATTTGTTCCTGCTGGCCCTGCTATTTCAATTCCTTCACCAGAGTCACCAGACGCATCGTCGTAATGAATTTCATTTATAAAAACCGAAGTTTGAGTATAAGAAAAAGTGAAAAATAAAAAAGTAAAAAGTAAAAAGTAAAGTTTTTTCATTGTAATAAATTATTTAAAAAAATTAGTCCCTCTAAAAATAACAATACTTTTTAATATAAAACTAAAAAACAGCCATTTAAGCTGTTTTTTTTACAATGTAATAATATTAGCCTTACTTGATTACTAATTTTCTAGTTTCTGTAATGTTGTTTTCTGTGATTTTTAAAAAATAAACCCCTTTTGCTAAATTGGAAATATTAAGTTCTTTGCCATTTAAAACAGTTGCATAAATCTTTTTTCCTATAACATTGAAAAATTCGATTTGCTTGGTTTTATTAAATCTTGTAGTAATATTAACATATTGCCTGTTGTTACTTACAGGATTGGGGTATATAGAAAGCGCTTCAATCTTTTGATTTTCAGAAAAGTTTCCAGTAAAATTTTGGGCATATCCTTTTGACGACAAAAAGAATAAAGAGGCAATAAATAAAAGTAAAACGTAGTTTTTTATCATAGTAGGATTTTATCAAGTTAAATTTAAGAAATAATAACAAAAGTTATACCAAAAAATGGTTAAAATATTATGAAATCCTTTAAAAGTTAATGTAGTGTTACCATAACGTTATTTGTATTAAAGATTTTCATCAATTTACCTTTTAAACTTTATATTTACTTTTGTAAAACCTTTTAGCTCAAAATGAATAAAAAAGACATAAAAATACTATTAGTGGATGATGAACCTGATATCCTAGAAATAGTAGGTTACAACCTATCTAACGAAGGTTATCAAATTATAACAGCAGAAAATGGAAGTGAAGGGTTAAAAAAAGCTAAAAAGGAATTACCACATTTAATTATTTTAGATGTTATGATGCCAGAAATGGATGGTATTGAAGCTTGTGAGCAAATTAGAAAAGTCCCCGATTTAAAGGATACCATTGTTACTTTCTTAACTGCTAGAGGTGAAGATTATTCTCAATTAGCCGGTTTTGATGCGGGTGCTGATGACTATATCACAAAACCAATAAAGCCAAAGGTTTTAGTTAGTAAAGTAAAAGCACTATTAAGACGCTTTAAAGAAGACACTGTTAGCAGTACTGTCAAAATCGGGAATTTGGTTATTGATAGAGAGGAATACAAAATAAGTCTTAAAGGCGAAGAAATAATATTACCTCGCAAAGAGTTTGAATTACTGTCCTTATTAACTTCAAAACCAGGTAAAGTATTTAAACGAGATGAAATCCTTGATAAAGTTTGGGGTAATGAAGTTATTGTTGGAGGTAGAACTATTGATGTTCATATTAGAAAACTACGAGAAAAAATAGGTGACGAAAGTTTTAAAACGGTTAAGGGAGTTGGCTATAAGTTTGTAGATTAGCATTACAATGCAGCCTAAATTCAAAAGAACATATCGCTTTGCGGCTAAAACAGCCCTTTTTTCTACGTTAGGCGTAACACTCATAATGGGTGTTTTTTTATATTATTTTTTTGAAGTTAATTGGTTACTACTAGCATTACTTGCCATAACAATGTATATCGTTTCGTTTGTTCTCATTCAATTGAGAATAGAGCGCTTAATTTATAAACGTGTCAAGAAAATTTATGATGATTTAACACTATTAGAGTCCACTTCACTCTCTAAAAGCGCCATAACTACAGACATGGGTACATTAACCCAAGAGATAGATAGGTTTGCACGTGACAAAAAACTTGAGATAGAAACTCTAAAAGTTCGAGAGCAGTATAGAAAAGAATTTATTGGAAATGTGTCGCACGAACTAAAAACACCATTATTCACTGTTCAAGGCTATATTTTAACCCTATTGGACGGTGCTATGAATGATGAAAAAATTCGCGAAAAATATTTAAAAAGAGCCAGCAAAGGGGTTGAAAGATTGAGCTATATAGTTAAAGATTTAGATATGATTACCAAACTAGAAGTTGGTGATTTAAGTCTAAAGATGGAAGTTTTTGATATTGTAGAATTGGTTAAGAATGTTTTTGAAATGTTCGAAATGAGAGCCAGCAAAAATAAAATCACGTTGACTTTCGATATGGATTACAGCAATCCAATTTACGTGAAAGCCGATAAAGAGCGTATACAACAGGTGCTTGCTAATCTTATTGTAAATTCTTTAAAATATGGTAACCTTAAAGGTACTACCGAGGTTAGCATTGAAAACCTAATAAAAAACAAGGTAATAGTTCGAATTACTGATAATGGTGTAGGCATTGAAAAAGCACACTTACCACGCCTTTTTGAACGATTTTATCGCGTAGATCAAAGTGGTGCTCGTAGCGAAGGCGGCTCTGGTTTAGGATTATCTATAGTGAAACATATTATAGAAGCTCATGACGAAAAAATTTATGTAGAAAGTCAATTTGGAGTTGGTAGCGAATTTTCATTCACATTAGAAAAGGCGGAATAAGTCCTTCAAATTTGGTTGCCCATTTGTGTAATTAAATCCTTCAAAATGTTGAATATAATTTAATTTTTCTAAGGTAAACTTTTCCTGACTACAACTTGGAACTAACCCTAAATGGGTCAACCTTTTTGCTAAATACTCTTGTTCAAATTGGCCAGGTGTTGGAATAAAAAAAGCCTTTTTACCTAATTGGGCCAAATCCATAACTGTTGTGTAGCCAGACCTAGAAATAACCAAAGCACTTTCATTTATTGTTTTCTCCAAGTCTTTTGAGGTCATGAAATTGTAAATTCTTAAGTTACCCAGATCTTCAATAATCTGTTTCTTTTCCATTTTACCTTTTACAAAACACACTTTACCTGTAAAGTTTTGCAACTCTCGTAATAGTTTTTCTTCCAAAAGTGTACGCTGGGGTTCTGGACCTGATAACAAAACAAGTAAGTCATTCTTTATTGGTAATTTCTGCTTTTCAAATCGGCTTAAAGCACCTATGTACTTAGTATCAATTACAAAGCTCTTGGGGTGTCCAAGTTTACCGCTCAAGTTATTCTCTTCTTTGTAATCAGGAACCCAGCACACGTCAAACTTTCTAATAAATTGTTCATGCATCATTGTACTTAACCATGTTGTATTTCCACTTAAAACATTCAATTGGTGCGTTACTATTACAGAAGGCACTTTTTTGGACCGTACCCCTAACCTATTATCTGAAATCACTGCAGAAATTTTATATCTCTCTATAATTTCTTGAGTAAACTTGTTTTCTTTCTTTATAGCTTTTAAAAGTTTAGGAGAGCCCTTAAGTAATTTAAGTTTAAAATGTTTTCCTTCCTTCGAATATGTAACATTATAAGTACGAAGTTCTAAACATTTTAATTCTGGAAATTCCTTTTGCAATAACATTAAGGCAGCCCCATCACTTGCAATTATTGGTTCAAAATCAGCACTTATTAAGGCCTTTATAATAGGAATACTTCTAGTAGCATGTCCCAAACCCCAATTAAGAGGTGCAACCAAAACTCTTTTTTTATTCAATTTTACCAAAGCTATACTATGCGTTTACAACTAAAATATGGGTTTTATGTAAAATCAAAGATATGCATATAAACCCTCTTATATATTTCCTTAATTTTACCAAAATTTTAGAATAATAAGAAATCGGTAATAAGCCTTGGGAAGTAAAAACAAACTTAGAAGATTTAGAGAAAATGAAACTTTTGCTAATGTCCTTCAACCAACTCGAGAGGAATTAGTTAGTAGCAATTTTAATTTAAAAGGCTCTTGGAGAAAAGAAGTTTTTAAAAATGACAATCCTATTGTACTGGAATTAGGTTGTGGAAAAGGCGAATATGCTGTGGCATTAGCTAAAAAATACCCAGATAAAAACTTTATTGGTGTTGATATTAAAGGAGCACGTTTTTGGCGCGGTGCAAAAACTGCCTTAGAGGAAAATATACCTAACGTTGTCTTTTTGCGTACTCAAATAGAATTGATAGACCATGCTTTTGCAGCCAATGAAGTAAATGAAATCTGGATTACTTTCCCAGATCCACAGATAAAATATAAGCGAACCAAGCATCGTATGACCAATCTTGAGTTCTTAAAACGCTACAAACAAATTTTAAGACCTGATGGTATTTTGCATTTAAAAACCGATAGCGAATTCATGCATGGTTACACACTAGGGCTGCTTCATGGTGCAGGACACGAAGTGCTTTATGCCAATCATAACGTTTACAAACAAGAAGGTAGTCCCGAAGAAGTTACGAGTATTCAAACCTTTTACGAATCGCAATACTTAGAACAAAACAAACCAATTACTTATATTAGATTTAAAATTAAATAGTATTGAATATCACTTTTATTTTCATATTGGGGTTATTTTTTGCACTTATTGGGGTAATTCCTCCCGGGTTATTGAACATGACCGCTGCAAAAATAAGTTTAAAGGAAGGGCATACAAGAGGTATTATGTTTTCAATTGGGGTTTGTACAGTTGTTTTTTTTCAAACCTATATAGCTGCCATATTTGCTCGCTACTTGAGTAAGCACCCCGAAATAATCGATATTCTTCAAAAAGTAGCACTAATCATTTTCATTTTAATAACAGTCTATTATTTATTAATTGCCAAATCGGAACGGAAGCAGCAAGTCGAACCCAAAATAAGAAGTAAGCATAGTCGGTTTTTTCATGGTATTTTACTTTCTGCTATAAATGTATTTCCTATTCCATACCAAGCGTATATGACCATTACATTGGCATCTATTGGTTGGCTTACATTCGATCAAACTAGCATTATATCTTATGTTTCAGGTGCTGCCATGGGAACTTTCGTCATGCTATATATCTATATTTTTTTCTTTGATAAAATTAAGAGTAAAGCATTTACGTCTCAAAAGAATATGAATTACATCATTGGAGGTATTACAGGTATTATTTCTATTCTAACACTCGTTAAAATTATTAAGGAGTTTTAATGAAAGCTGAGACTCTAAATTTCTTTGACCGTGTTTATGCAGTCGCTAAGCAAATACCTTATGGTCGCGTGACAAGTTATGGAGCTATTGCAAAATATCTTGGAGCTTCAAGAAGTGCCCGTATGGTTGGTTATGCAATGAATGGCTCTGGTGGAAAAGATGTTCCTGCTCACCGAGTAGTTAACCGAAAAGGGCTATTAACGGGGAAACATCACTTTGATGGCACCAATTTAATGCAACAGCTTTTAGAGAGTGAAGGTATTGTTGTTATTAATAACCAAATTCAAGATTTAGATAAGGTTTTTTGGGATCCATTTTCACTTCAAAACTAATTAGATTACCTTAAACATCTTATTAATCTTTTAATTGATTTTAAGAATGAATGTGTTTATAAAATTCAGAGGCGATTTATGTGCTAAAGTCAGAAATTAAAGGTCTTTGTCGTTCGAACTGGTTATATTTTGGCTAAATAACATCCTCTTTAACCAAATAATTTATCCTAATATTCACATAAACAAAAGTTCTTAAAGCATCATCTTTAGTATGTTTTTAATGTATATATTTGCATTTTAGAATGATTCTTAATAAAAGAAATGAAGCTTAACAAACAAGATATATTAAAGGCTTTGGAGTCTATAACCGTACCAGGTGAAGGACAAAATATGGTTGAAAGTGGTGCCGTTAAAAATGTAGTAACTTTCGCTGATGAAGTTATTGTAGATATTACCATTAAAAATCCAAGTTTACAAGCCAAAAAGCGTACAGAAGTGGATATTTTAAAAACTATTCACGAGAAAGTTTACGAGAAGGCAAAAATCACGGTTAATATAAAGGTTGATGCTCCTGCTAAGCCAAAACCAAATATTATAAAAGGGAATCCTATTCCTGGCATCCAAAATATTGTTGCCGTGGCCTCGGGGAAAGGTGGTGTTGGAAAATCTACAGTTACAGCCAACCTTGCAGTTACCTTGGCTAAGATGGGATTTAATGTTGGTGTCTTAGACGCCGATATTTATGGACCATCAATTCCTATCATGTTTGACGTTGAAGCTGAAAAGCCTCTTGCCGTTAATATTGGTGGAAAATCTAAAATGAAACCGATAGAGAATTATGGTGTAAAAGTATTATCAATAGGTTTCTTTACACAACCAAATCAAGCTGTTGTATGGCGAGGCCCTATGGCTGCTAAAGCCTTAAATCAAATGATTTTTGATGCCCATTGGGGCGAACTCGACTTCTTGCTCCTTGATTTACCTCCAGGAACGGGTGATATTCATCTGAGTATTATGCAATCGCTTCCTATAACTGGTGCTGTCGTAGTCAGCACACCCCAAAATGTCGCTTTGGCCGATGCAAAGAAAGGTGTAGCAATGTTTAAACAGGACAGCATTAATGTTCCTGTTTTAGGAATTATAGAAAACATGGCGTATTTTACTCCAGAAGAACTTCCAGAGAATAAATATTATATATTTGGGAAAGAAGGTGCTAAAAATTTAGCAGAAGATTTAGACGTACCATTTTTAGGGGAGTTACCACTTGTACAAAGTATTCGAGAAGCTGGTGATGTTGGACGTCCAGCTGCTCTACAAACAGCAACATATTTGGAGCAAGCCTTTGAAAAGCTAACCCAAAATGTGGTTGAAGAGGTAGTAAGACGTAACGATGATTTACCACCTACCGAAGCTATTAAAATAACAACAATGGCAGGTTGCTCGGCAGTTAAAAAGTAATATATGACTTCAGAAGAATTAAAATTAAATGTTGAAAAAGCCTTAGATGAGATTCGTCCATTTTTACAAAGTGATGGCGGCGATATTTCATTATTATCTATAGAAAACGATAACCTTGTTAAAGTCCAACTGCAAGGAGCTTGCGTAGGTTGCAGTGTCAACCAAATGACTTTAAAATCTGGTGTTGAAATGACTATTAAAAAGTATGCACCTCAGATTGAACAAGTGATTAATATTGAAATTTAATACATTCCCTATTTCCTACTAAAATAATAGACATTCTTATTTATAAATAATTCAGAAAGCTTAAATTTGCGGCACGAATTATGACATGCTTTTCATAGAGAAGTTCAAAACTCAAACAATGCAAGATATAAATATTAAAATTACTGATAGAGATGGTGTAACCCATGATATAATTGCACCTACGGACATGGCAATGAATTTAATGGAGGTGGTAAGATCCTACGAACTTGCTCCAGAAGGAACTATTGGTGTTTGTGGCGGAATGGTTATGTGTGCTTCTTGCCAATGCTATGTTTTAAGTGAGACCGAGTTACCTGAAATGAGTGATGACGAAGAAGCTATGTTATCTGAAGCTTTCGATGTACGAGATAATAGCCGTTTAGGTTGTCAAATACAAATGACACCAGATATTGAAGGTCTTGAAGTAGAACTTGCGCCTGAGAGTTAAACACATGTGACTTTTTGAAAGGATTTGGGTCTAAAGTTTAAATGGCTCAATTCAAAATATACAAAGACAAATCTGGACGCTATCGGTTTCTATTCAAACCTAATAATCATCTCATCATACTCACCAGCGAGCCTTACCATTCGATTATTATTTGTTTAAAAAAACTGCATTATTTTAAAAAACATGCTTTTAACGATCATTATTTTGTTAGACAAAAAGCAAATTGTGGAAGTCCCTATTTTACTTTTGAAAAACTATCCGATCGAGAATTACTAGCTACCAGCGAAACATTTTTAACTTTTGGTGCTATGGAAAAGGCATTGAATTTAATAAAGAAGAATGCCAAAGGTGCAACCATCGACAATTCGGTTTACGCCCTATAAATAAGCTATTCTGTTTGATAATTTATTAACTTTCTTGGTCCTTCAAGAAGTATTCTAACAATTTGAAGCGTTCCATCTTCCTTCGTTGCAATCTGCCATTTAATTAATGAAATAGCACCGTTTTCAATTTCTATGCCCGTAATACTTCTTGGGTGCACGCAACTTCCATCATTAAAAAAAGCAATATTACCAGGCTCTGGAAAACGAGGTCTATGTGTATGACCTACTACAGTTAATAAATTCCTATTATCACTTATCCATTTTTTTGTGCGACGCTCGACTTTAATTAGCTCTTTATAATTCTTGGCTGGACTTGTTGGGTCTGCAACACCCATAACATTTAGAGGTTTCCAGAGAATTCTAACCATAAAACGGCTCCATTTCCAAAACAAAAAGTTCCACCAATCGGCTTGATGACCATGCGTTAAAAATACTTCTTGTCCTGTCATGCAATGTTTCAGAATAATCCCTTCGTGATATTTTATTTCACCAAAAAGAGTAACGTCTTCACCTGTTTTTGGATCGAAGTAAGTTGACAAATTTTTATCTACATAATCTTGATTTCGATATACCATGTCATGATTTCCCCAAATCATGTGTAATCTATTTTCTTGATGAAAGCGTTTCATAAGCATAAAAACGTTCTTATGGGCATTTAAAATGGCATCAAACGAAATATTTTCCCATAATTCGTCTCCGTCACCTAATTCGCAATATTGAAACCCTTGATTATAATAATGTTTTAAGGCATGAAAATAGATGTTTCTATTGTTAGCGAAGTCATCAGCAAAACTATTGTCTCCCCGATGACAATCACTAAATAGAATAAACTTGCTGTCGTCATCAAAATCAACGACTTTGGCTTTTTTATAAGCGCGATCTAATCTTTGTTTGGATGAAAACATGAAGTAAATGTAATTAAAAAAAATCCAAGTAATAAACTTGGATTTTTTTGTTATTTGAGTAAAAAGTATAGCTAGATTAACTTGCTTTTTTATATAAAGGATCAACTCCAATAGTTCCCTCTAGACTTTTAAGGTAGTCTTTAGACTTAACATCTTCATAAGATTTCCTTACAGCTTTTAGTCGTTCTTTAATATTCATCTCAGAAACTAAAACCTTATTGTTAGGGTTTGCAATAAAATCCTCAAGGTACCCTATTTGAGCATCATAAAAACCAATGTCTTTTTGTTGTTTTAAAGCCAACCGGTCTTTATACCAATCACTATTTAAAACATAGTCTCTATCGAAAAACTTACGTAACTCAGGGTCGCTAATATCTTTACCTTCATAGTTATCGTAGGCCATAATGTGCAATAAGATTTTTAACGGTGGAATCGCAGCATCAATACTACCATCTTCAAAATAATTTAAAGCTACTTTTTGTTGTGCTTCTACAATATTATTGATACCGTCAACGTAGTCATCCATACCTTGAAGTTCTGGTTTTAACATGCGCTCACTAAATACAGCTGTCGGTTCATCAAAAATTCTATTTAAACAAAGTAAGTTGAATTTTTTTGTAATTCTATAACCTAATCTACTTGCTAACACTTTTTGTCCTTCGTATTCAAAGTCCTCTAATTTTTCTAAAGAGTCATTGGCAATTAAGTTTTGAGGATCTCTATCTTCAGGAGCCATTCTAGCCCAAATTTCTGGAATTAATAAACTCACATCATGGTCTATTTTATTTTCTGCGCCTATATAACCTGCTGCAGTACTAAAACCATTTGATTCTGTTAGAATATGCGATAATAAAGCATTGTTTAAATCTGTTGTCGGTGTTAACATATTAAATGGTGCTTTCGTAAGTGCGCCCTCAGAACCAGCACCTGTAGTGGACGGTGATTTACCAGTTAAACTACAAATAAAATCCATAAACAATTCTGGTGTTTCCTGATAATGAATCGGGTTGTATACCGCCAATGGTCTAATACCTGCTTTTTTATCAACGGGATTGTTTCTTCTACCTGGTAAGACAGCGTTTACAGTATGAATTACTGGATCCTCGAGCTTGATTTTTCTTTTTAAGCGTACCCCCATATCCGAAATATAAGATGCTTCAGTTTCATTATAAAACCTGTTAGGTTCTAAATAACGTGGGTTTTTGGTAGGTAAACCATCTTCGATAATTCTTGGGTGAGATGGCAATACAAACTGAATATCCTCATCCTCACTATTTATAATTTCCTTTATAAAATCCTGAACAGGCTGAGTGTACTTGTCAAAATTAATTGTGTCTTCGTATATTTCAATAGCATCTTTTTTAGTCAACATTTCATAGTTGGTCAAGAATCTACCATCTGAAATAATATCTAATTCTGCACCCTTATCATAACCTCTTACAATCGCTTCATCTGGTCTTTGGAAAAGGTGAGCCTCACAGTTTGTTAGAACTTTTACACTTTGATTTGTGTACTCTGGGTTTAAATCTTTAAACTTATTCCTTGGAAGTGTAATGGATGCTGAAATATCATCTTCAGTTTGAATCTTTTCACTAGCCGAGAAATCAGAACGCAACTTATTAAGCATCCAATTCCCTTTTTGGTTGAAACCAATACGCACATAGCTACCTACAACAGGATTGTTATTATATAATAATGAAGTTCCTTTAACACCATTTATTATGTCCACAGACATCAAGTCTTTCCAATTGAGGTTAGCACCATGCGCTTGTCTAAATAAGCGTTTTACAAATAACACTAACGAGCGAATATGTACCGGGATGTTTTCTAACCACTCATTGAACTCATCTGAATTTTCTTCAGAAGGTGTTAAAAGTTTTACAACAGATCCTAATGTTCTTTTTTCACTTAAAAATGATCTTGATTTTGGTCTATTAGGGTCTTTTACTTTCCATCTTGTGGAATAATTAAATTCAATAATTTCATCAGCCTTCTTGAAATCCTCCTCTATGTTGTGAATGTTAAACCTACCATAGGTTATAGCATTTTGCATAGATTTAGAAATCTCCGATTTCCCTCCACCAGAAACGGTACATGGTTTATGGCAAAATACACCTTCTGGATAGGTTTCTACAATACGCCATAGGTCGATAGATTTATGTTTTTCTAACCTTAGTTTGTTTCCTGACGGATGAACGTAAGTTTTAAAAGGCGATAACTTTAGTTTTTGTTCTTTACCTTTATAGTTCCAACTTATACTATTGGTGTTTGTGTTGAAATAAGACGATTCTGGTATGTAAACTATGTTAGGATATTTATTGTCTATTGCGTAGTTTTCAGGTTTCACGGTAATGCGGTTTCCTAACAAGGTTTTTACATCTTCAAAGGTATGGTCTAAACCATAATATTGGTTGTAGTCGTTACAATTTACTGTGTCGCCCATCACCCTTCTAGCGTAAGCTATGGCGCCACCAGCATGCTCTTCTTCCAACATTCCGTATAGATTTGCAGAGTAGCTAATCTGGGTCTTGATTTCCTTTTTAGAGTAACCGTAATAGTTGTCGGCAATTAATGTAACCACAACACCACTTTCATCTCTGCAAGTAATTTTAAAAGCACCTCCATCATTATACAGCTCGTTTTCTTCTATCCAACACATGCCATCCTTTTTCTGGCGATCTGTGGCGTTGTCAAAATGAGGAAGACCTACATCTTTCTTTTTAAGTTTTAATAATTGTGGGGCAAGAATAATACAACCTGTATGACCAGTCCAGCGCTCTGGGTTTAGAGCTGAATCGTTATGAGCTAAATTAGGATTTCCTGCATTTCCAAAAATATTTTCAACAAAATCTAGATTACTTACCAAAGAGCCTGGGGCAAAAAATCTCACTTCTAATCTTTTTTCGGAAATAACACCTTTTACCTCTGGGCAAACCACTGGTCTTAAAAGCATAGAAACCATGGTTAAGGCTTTCTTTTCTTGATTAGAGGTAAACGGAAGCGTGTTTAATTCAGCAGATGGCTTAAAAGCTTCATTTATAAAGTGAGCCAAAACTACTTTTGGCACTTCTTTTTTGTCTAAAGGAACAGGTAACGGACCTTCAACGATATGGAATGTTCCTTTCGTAGTTCTTTTATCATGCAAAGGGTTGTTTAATATCCCTTGTTTTAGTCGTTTGGAGTTTACTAAATCACTTTCAAAGGAGTTACCATCTGGTGGCAAACTCGCTTCCCTCGCTTGTCCCTTTTTAGAAAGAATCAAAGTGTTGTTTGGTAACTTATAAGATTTATCAACGGATATATCTTTCAAATAACGATCTATAAAATTTTGAATTCGAGCGTCAGCAGGCGCTAAATGGTCTGCCAATAGACGTGACTTTTCTCTAAGACCCATTATTAATGGTCGTGTGGTTTTTTCAAATTCAGGATCACAAAACTTTTCCTTGCTATCTAATTTATCTTTAAAGGTTGGTTGTCCTAAGGCTGCCAGTTGCAGATTGGTGAACTGAATAATATCTTTCCTTGATGTTTTCATGACATTTTGCTTGAATTTAGTTGAATAATTCTTTAGCAAAACTAAAACACGAACTTTGGAAAAAAGCTGTCAAAAGTCATGTTAGCATAAGAAAAACTACGATAACGTTATAGTTTAGAACCTTGTTAAAGAAAAAAATTACTTGAAGGCATTGAGCCCTGTAATATCCAATCCCGTAATTAATAAATGAATATCGTGAGTGCCTTCATAAGTGATGACACTTTCTAAATTCATAGAATGACGCATAATCGAATACTCGCCTGTTATTCCCATGCCTCCTAACATTTGTCGTGCTTCCCTAGCTATATTGATAGCCATATCCACATTATTGCGTTTTGCCATTGAGATTTGAGCGGAAGTTGCTTTCCCATGATTACGTAACACACCTAAACGCCATGTTAATAATTGTGCTTTAGTGATTTCGGTAATCATTTCGGCTAGTTTTTTTTGTTGCAATTGAAATTGTCCTATAGGTTTTCCAAATTGCATGCGCTCTTTGCTATATCTAAGTGCTGTATCATAACAATCCATAGCAGCGCCAATAGCTCCCCAGGCGATACCATACCTTGCCGAATCCAAGCAACCTAAAGGCGCTCCTAAACCAGATTTGTTAGGTAATAAATTTTCTTTTGGAACTTTAACATTATCAAAAATAAGCTCTCCTGTTGCAGATGCTCTTAACGACCATTTGTTATGTGTTTCTGGTGTTGTAAACCCTTCCATACCACGCTCAACAATAAGCCCATGAATCCTTCCGGTTTCATCTTTCGCCCAAACAATAGCAACCTGTGCAAAAGGCGCATTGCTAATCCACATTTTAGCGCCATTTAATAAATAGTGGTCTCCTTTGTCTTTAAAGTTAGTAACCATGCCTCCTGGGTTACTGCCATGGTCTGGTTCGGTTAAACCAAAACAACCAATCCATTCTCCACTTGCTAGTTTTGGTAAGTATTTTTGACGTTGTTCTTCATTACCATACTTCCAAATAGGGTACATTACCAACGACGACTGCACCGAGGCTGTACTTCTCACTCCAGAATCGCCTCTTTCAATCTCTTGCATGATTAAACCATAAGAAATCTGGTCTAACCCAGCTCCTCCATATTCCATAGGGATATAAGGGCCAAAAGCTCCTATTTCTGCTAAACCATTTATAATCTGAGTTGGAAATTCTGCTTTTTGGGCATATTCTTCTATAATTGGAGAAACTTCCCGTTTTACCCATTCGCGAGCAGCATCTCTAACTAATTTATGCTCGTCGGTTAGCAGTTCGTCAAGGTTGTAATAATCTGGTGCTTCAAATAAGTCTGGTTTCATAAAGACTCGGTTTTAATGTAATTTAGAATAAGATTATCAATAAAAACATTACTTTTTTGATAATTCAATATTTTTAACTCTTCAAATTTAACTAAAGCAACTGAATCAATAAGTTTTTTTTTAGAGAATTTTAAAGATTTAGAAACCGTGCAAGTAAACTATGAAAATGATGAACTCCTTGCTCTCTCTTAGGTGAATATCGCCCAGATTTATAGAATGCTGAATTAACTCCTTTTTGAACATTCTCTACAATTTCTTCATCTTCTTTTTCTACTTTTTCCAAGCCACTGCCTGCACCTTGTTCTAATTTTGAAGTATTAAGAACATACGAAACAAATGAAACCTTTGTTTTATTGAGCCCTAGCGGTTGAACAATATTTAGCGACAACCCCCAAGGGTAAAAATTAAACATCATATTAGGGAATACCCAATAATAATAAGCTGCTACATTTTTACCATAATCTATATGGTCTTCTGGTAAATTGAACGTATTGGTTGCTTCATCAGAATATCCAATTTGTAGGTTACAATATTCGTAAGTTTCTGTTTTATAACTGCCATAATCTAGTACAGCATCCAAATCGTTATGCACAAATGGTACGTGGAATCCTTCTAAATAATTATCACAATACAAAGCCCAATGTGCATTTACAACAAAGTCTTTGTTTAATGTTTCGTCTAATAAAAAATTATCAAAAGGAAGAAACCCTATGCGTTCATTCATTTTATCAATTACTTGTTGAAAATTGAACATTGGATTTAACCCAACAAATAATAAGCTTCCCCATTTTATTATTGGGAATTCATATAAATTATCACATGGCTTTGGAAAATTAAGTACCTCTTTAAATTCTGGCATAAATTCAAATTCACCTTTAAGATTAAATCTTCTACCATGATAACCACAGGTTAGTTTTTTTGTTTTTCCAGATTCTAAGACTACTAGATTACCTCGATGTGTACAAACATTTGAAAGACAATTAATTTTATCACCCCCATCTCTTGTTAATAATAATGGCTCAGATAGATAATTATCTAATAAGATAAAAGGATAAACAGACATAGTTTCATCCAACAAACTTTGATCACCTATAAACTGCCAAGATTTAAGAAACACATTCTCTTTTAAAGATTCAAAAGTATTTTCGTCTTTATAAAAAATAGCAGGAAGTGTTTCAGCTTTTCTAATATCTGAATCAATAGTGTATTTCTTTATCATAAATATTATAATTGTAAATTCGCTTTTCGTCCCTAATTTACTCAATTAATATTTACCGCTTTTAAAACCACTAAATGAATTCTAAGACACAAAAAATTGGATTAATTACAACAACTTCATTAGTTGTTGGAAACATGATAGGTGTAGGTATTTTTGTGCTCCCAGCAGCTTTAGCTAAATATGGAAGCATTAGTCTTTTAGGATGGATATTTACAGCAATTGGAGCAATAATACTTGCCAAAATATTTAGCAATTTTAGTAAAATAATTGTTAGCAAAAGTGGTGGGCCATACGCTTATGCTAGAGCTGGATTTGGAGATTTTATTGGATTTTTGATGGCTTGGGGATATTGGGTTTCATGTTGGGTTGGTAATGGAGGGATTGCTATTGCTATAGTAGGTGCATTAAGTTTCTTTTTTCCGGTTTTAGAAACACATTCTATATACCAAGTAAGTATTGGTTTAGCATTAATATGGATTTTTACATGGGTAAATTCAAGAGGAATTAAAGAATCTGGTAGAGTACAAGTTGTAACAACAGTATTAAAAATTTTACCATTAGCATTTGTAATTATAGTAGGTTTCTTCGTTTTTAAACTTGAAAATTTCCCAGCTTTCAACTTAACTGGTGAAAGTGATTTTTCTACGATACCTGTGGTTGGTGCTTTAACTTTGTATGCCTTTTTAGGTATTGAATGTGCTACTATTCCTGCTGCTAATGTTGAAAATCCAGAGGTAACAGTACCTAAAGCGACAATGATAGGTACAATTTTAACAGCTATAATTTATATATTAAGCACCATTGTTTTGTTTGGAATATTACCAATGAATGTCTTACAAAATTCTGCAGCTCCTTTTGCTGAAGCCGCTAAATTAATAGCTGGTGATTTTGGAGGCTACTTTGTTGCTGTTGGGGTTATAATATCTGGTTTAGGGGTCTTAAACGGTTGGGTTCTAGTTACAGGACAATTACCAATGGCAACGGCAAAAGATAATTTATTTCCTAGGCTTTTTAAAAAGGAAAATAAAAAGGGAGCACCAGTAATAAGTTTAGTTGTTGGCAGTGTATTGTCTTCTCTGGTAATGCTTATGAATTTTACTGAAGGACTAGTAGATCAGTTTCAAATAATTGTAGAGGTGGTTGTATTTGTTGCTTTAATGCCTTATTTGTTTACAGCTGCTGCCTATATTCTAGTAATCATTGAAAAAAAGCTTCACGCAAACAGTTGGGTAAAGACTTTAGTATTAGGAGGTTTAGGTATGGCCTTTTCTACTTGGGCCATTTACGGTACTGGTTCAGAAACTGTATTCTATGGATTTTTATTATTAATGTCTGGGATTCCATTCTATATTTTAATGCAATGGAATAAACGTGAAAAATAAATGGGAACTACGTACCATTCAGAATACAAAAAGCTAGAATCTGTATTTATTAAACCAGCAATAAATGCCTTTATATCAGATGTTAATTTAGGAAATCAATGGCAGAAACTAAATTATTTGTCTTGTCCAGATTTTAAAAAGGGATTAGCAGAATATTACCTATTCCAGAAATATCTATTAGCTAATAATGTAAAAGTTGAGCAATTTCCAATCAATGAAAATGTCCAGATTGATTCAATTTATTGTAGAGATGCATCCATTGCCACAAATTTTGGTATGATTATTTGTTATATGGGAAAAGACGAACGTATAAATGAACCGCAATCACATCTAGAAATTTATAAGGAGCATAGTATTCCTATATTAGGTATTATTGAAGCCCCAGGAACTTTAGAAGGAGGAGACATTGCTTGGTTAGATGAAAAAACTTTAGCGGTTGGTCATACGTACAGAACTAACCATGAAGGCATCGCTCAACTCAAAGCACTTATTGAACCTAAGGGTGTGCGTGTTATTGTTGCTGAGTTACCACATTATAAAGGTAAAAACGATGTCTTTCATTTAATGAGTATTTTAAGCCCTGTAGATAAAGATTTAGCTGTTGTATATTCTCCTCTTATGCCAATTAAATTTAGAAATGAGCTTATTAAAAGAGGTTATGAATTGATTGAAGTTCCTGATGAAGAATTTGAATCTATGGGTTGTAATGTATTGGCAATTGCACCACGAAAATGTATTATGGTTAATGGCAATCCAAAAACTCAAAAATCATTAGAATTAGCGGGATGCGAAGTAACTGCGTATAAAGGTGAAGAGATCAGTATTAAAGGTGGTGGTGGTCCAACCTGTTTAACAAGGCCGTTAAAAAGATCTTATTAGCTACATTTTCAAATAGAAATCTTTCGTTAAATAGATGTAATCTTGAGTGTATTGATGTCTTTGTGTTTCAATAATTAATTCATTTGTTTCAACATCTTCTTTATTATAAGTACACTCAATTAAGCTTCGTTTTATTTCTGAAGTTGGTTGTCCTTTTACGCGTAATATTCTGCTTGGAAATAGCTCAAATTGCGATGCTATTTGTAAAAATTTTTCTTCTTCACTAAAAGGAATTACCGCTGAAAAAACACCATCATTAGATAGTAATTTTGAAACGCTATATAACAGATGCTCAAAAGGCAACGCTTCTTGAAATCGGGCTAAATCACGTTGCTCGTTATCAGTTTTGTAATCTTCACTATAAAAAGGCGGATTGGAAATTATGAGGTCGTATTTATCGTCAATCTCATTTACAAATTCGTCTAAAGAAACGTGATAACAGAAGAGCCTATCTCCCCACGGAGATTGTTCAAAATTCTCAACACATTGCTCAAAAGCATTATCATCAATTTCAACAGCATCAATAATTTCTGCTCGAGATCTTTGGGCTAACATCAATGACAAAATACCAGTACCTGCACCAATATCCAAAACTGAAAAAGGATTAATATTTAAAGATGCCCAAGCACCTAACAGAACACTATCGGTACCTATTTTCATCGCACATCGATCTTGCTTAACAGTAAACTCTTTAAACTTAAAAGGTTTTATGGACACGACTATTCTTCTATATATAAATCAATTAATCCCTCAGGTGTTTCAACAACAATAGTCTTATTATCTCGATCGACTTTTACAATAAACTCGTCATTCATGGGGATTAATATTTCTACACCATTTCTATCAATCTCAAAAAGTGATTGTGCGGTAGCATCATTTATAGCTTTAATCACGCCAACCTTTCCGAAATTAACATCCTCAATTTCAAAACCAATTACCTCATGAAAATAGAACTTGTCACCTTCTAGCTTTGGCAATAAATCTAGTGGTAAATACAATCCACTCTTCATTATGGCATCCGCATCTCCTTCTGTGTCTACATCCTCAAATTTAATGCGCAATAATTCCGATTTATGTAATTGAGAATGTTCTACAAAAAAAGGCACCAAGTTATTTCTTAGCTCCAAAAAAATCGCATCTAGGTGTTCGTATAGCTCAGGTTGGTCGGTGTCTAATTTCGCAAGCACTTCTCCTTTAAAACTATATTTCTTTACAATTTTACCTAAGTAAAAACAGTCTTCTTTTTTCACGTATTCAAATTTTAAACAATATCCATTTTTTTGAGTAAAAATGAGGCATTCATGTTTTTACAAACACCTTGCTTTAATTTATAATCAAAATGAAGTTCATCATTAATAATTTCGGCATCAAAGTAATAATTTTTCACATCATCAAGTTCTTTTTCTATCTCACACAAACTTAGATCATGTGTTGCAATTATTCCAGTAGCATTAGACGCCACCAGCTTTTCAATAAATTTTCTTGAACCAATCGCTTTGTCGGTACTGTTCGTGCCTTTCAAAATTTCATCTAAAACAATAAAATAAGGTTCCTCATTAATAGCATCCACAATATATTTAAGTCGTTTTAACTCTGAAAAGAAATACGAGCTGTCATCGGTTAAAGAATCTGTAGTACGCATACTTGTTATTAATTTAACTGGCGAATATTTACTCTTTTTAGCACAAATTGGCAAGCCTACATTTGCCATTACAATATGCAATGACACCGTTCTTAAAAACGTACTCTTACCAGCCATATTAGCACCTGTAACAATAAAAAATTGTTCTTCGTTTATGTTTAAATCACTCGTTACTCGTTTGGTTTTTTCCAATAAGGGATGTCCAAGATTTTCAGCTTTTATTACTGTCCCGCTTTTCTCAATCTTAGGAAAAACAAAGTCTGGGTGATTAAACACATAATTTCCTAAGGTATTATACGCGTCGAAAAAAGTGACTACTTCAAACCAATCGGATACTTTATCCGAATATTTTGAAATCCACTGTTCTATTTTAAAACTGTATTTTATATCGGTTAAAAAAAGTCCGTTTCCAAAAATGGCTCCAATTAAATTATTCCGATTATCTAGTGCATCCATAGATCTAGCAAACTGTTTAAAAATAGTGGATGCTTTTACGTCTCCTAATTGTATTTGCTTTTGTTTACCAATGAGCAACTCAGACGAAAACGATTCATTTTCAATAAGATCCAATAAATTGGCATATTGTCTAAAAGTATCTCGAACTCTATCGGTATTTGAGGCTAAATTGTTCATTTTTTTAATAAATATTCCTGTTATGGCTAATCCCAGAAGTAACCAATAACCAATTAAGGCATGCATCGTAATCACCGCTAAAATTGTAAGCGCAAAAACTGTTACAGAAACAACACTAAACACCAAAGGCACCCAGGACATCTTTGGAGATAAAAATGATTTATGATGCTTCAACCAATTTATAATCTGTTTAGCAGGAGTCTCAACTTCAACTAAATTAGAAGTAGCCATATAATATTGACGCCATTGTGGTTTGGATGCCAATTCTTTTATAACCTCTTGCCTGAGTTCTATATCTTCAATATTATTAGCTTTTAAAGCTTCAGCTAAAACTACAGTTCCATCTTTAATGGTTGTTCGGTTTATAAACTGAAAAAAAGAACCACGACCAAACAAATCAATGTCTAATGCATAAAAATGATTAGAATCTTGAAATTGCAATCCTTTATCTCTTTCGTGAAAATCTCCAGAAGCTATTTCTATTTCATCGTTATTAATAGCCACCAAGGCTTTATGGAATACATGTTTACCTTTAATGTCTGTGTGTTTGGATAATAAATAAATGAATACCGAAATACCAGTAATAGCAAACAGTAAAGCAACCTGCCAATAATTGATTAGCATATAAAAACCAAACCCCGTAGCAACAAACACAATTAAACGAAGCGCGCTCAACAAAGTCATCTTTTTAAAAAGACGTTGTGCTTCCAATTGATACTTATCTAAATGCTTATGGTAATATTCGATGAAATTCATGCCAAAATTGATTGAGTAAAGAAACAAAAAAGCCCTGAAATACTTCAGAGCTTTAATGCTTAATGCTTTGATTTATTAATCGCGTCCACCAAAAATTTGAAGCGCCCAATACAATAGGTTAGCTAACGCTCCAATCGCAGCAACCAAATACGTTCTCGCAGCCCATTTCAAAGCGTCTTCGGAACCTTTATATTCTTCTTGGGAAACCATATTCTTGTTTTTCAACCAAGCCAAAGCACGATTACTCGCATCATACTCCACAGGTAAGGTTATAAAACTAAATAAAGTTGCAAACCCCATAAAAACAACGCCTAAAACAGCAACCCACCAGCCTAAACCTAAACCAGCGGCACCACCTAAGATTAATCCACCAATAATTAGCCATTGTGACATACCAGAAGTAACACTTACCATAGGCACTAAGGTAGATCGCATTTGTAACCAACTGTAAGCTTGAGCGTGTTGAACTGCATGACCACATTCGTGTGCCGCAACTGCGGCAGAAGCAGCATTTCGCTGATTATAAACGGCTTCACTTAAATTAACTGTTTTATTTTTGGGGTTGTAATGATCTGTTAAACGTCCTGGAGTTGAAATAACCTCAACATCGTATATTCCATGATCTGAAAGCATTTTTTCAGCTATTTCTCGCCCACTCATTCCATTACGCAACTGTGTTTTTGAGTATTTATCGAATTTACGTTTTAGTTGATTACTTACTAACCAACTTACTAAAGCTATTCCTCCAATTAATATATAATATCCAAACATGTTTTTTAATTTTATTTCTCAAATAAAGATAGCAATAATTGCACCATTTATTAAGCGTGAAAGTTTGTCAGTCGCTTTAATTATTTCTTCGAGTATTTCATTTTGAAATATAACAACAGAAACGAAGAAATAGCGGTTATAGTATTTGCAAAAATCATGGAAGGGCTTTTCATTAAAATACCATAGACCAACCAACCCACAATGCCTATAAAAAATATTAATAGCATCGACAAGGACAGTCCCGATACGTCTTTTGTCTTCCAAGTTTTATAAACCTGAGGCAAAAAAGCCCCGGTGGTTAAAATGGCAGCAGCAAAGCCAATTATTTCCATATTTTATCGGATTAATCTAATAATTCAACTGAACTAACTTTGAATCGCCCTCCTTGTAAATTACCATTTACCTCAGCTTTTCTAATTACTTCACAAAATCCAGTTTTTTCATCATGGGCATCACCAAAATCGTCAATATCTGGACCATCAACGAAGTAAGAGTCACCATTAATTCGAACTGCTAAATTACAGCCTTTTTTAGAGGTAAGTCCAAACTGACATTGACCACAAGACATTTCCACAATTTGTTTTTGTATTTTCTTATTCTGACATGTAAAACCTAAAAACATAGCCAAAATTATAATTATTCTTTTCATATTTTTATATTTTAAAAAGTGATATAAACGCAAAATTTTTAATGAAAAATTGTGGCTGACTTTTAAACGGAATCTTATTTCAACAGATTCGCATGTCGCTCCTCCTCAGAATGACATTAACCAACTATATTTACAATCTTTCCCGGAACAACGATTACTTTTTTTGGTGCTCTGCCCGCCAATTGCTCCTGTGTTTTTTCGTTATCTAGAACTGCCTTTTCTATGTCTTCTTTACTCAAATTTAGCGGTAATTCCATAGTAAAGCGCATTTTACCATTAAAAGAAATCGGGTAATTCTTTGTGCTTTCTACTAAATGACTTTCATCAAACTCTGGAAATGGTGCTGTTGAAATGGACTCGCTATTTCCTAACTGGCTCCATAATTCTTCTGAAATATGCGGTGCGTAAGGTGAAATTAAAATTAATAGTGGCTCTAATATCTCGTTAGATGTGCATTTTTGAGATGTTAACTCGTTAACAGCAATCATAAACGTAGACACCGATGTATTAAAAGAGAAATTCTCTATATCTTCTTGAACCTTTTTGATGGTTTTGTGAAGCGTTTTTAAGCTATCTTTTGTTGGGTTTACATTAGTTACTTTAACTCCATTGTCATCAAAATACAATTTCCATAATTTCTTTAAGAAACCATGAACTCCTGTAATACCAGCTGTATTCCAAGGCTTATACTGCTCTAATGGCCCTAAAAACATTTCATAAAGGCGTAAACTGTCTGCCCCGTATCGTTCACAAATATTATCTGGGTTTACTACGTTGTATTTGGATTTGGACATTTTTTCAACGTCTCTACCAACCTTGTAAACACCTTCTTCTAAAACAAATTCAGCATCCATAAATTCAGGACGCCATTTTTTAAAAGCTTCAATATCTAGTTCATCAGAAGAGTTTATAAAAGATACATCAGCATGAATAGGTTGCACCTCTAAATCACCAATCAATCCCATAGACAAGAATTTATTCTCACCCTCAACACGATAAACAAATGCACTGGTCCCCAAAATCATTCCCTGATTTATCAGTTTTTTAGCGTACTCGTCATGATTCACATAACCTTTATCAAACATAAACTTTTGCCAGAAACGAGAGTACAATAAGTGCCCCGTAGCATGTTCTGAACCACCTATGTATAAATCTACTTGTTGCCAATAATCAATAGCCTCTTTTGAGAAGATAGCATCTTCATTATTTGGATCCATGTATCGATTAAAATACTGAGAACTTCCTGCCCACCCTGGCATGGTATTTAACTCTAATGGAAAAACATTTTCATTATCGATTAAATTATTTGAGACTACTTCCGCCTTGAGGCGGTCCCAGGCCCAAACCGTAGCGTTTCCTAGAGGCGGTTCGCCGGTTTCGGTTGGTAAATATTTTTCTACTTCTGGTAATTCAATTGGTAAATGTTCGGTGTCTATCATTTGTGGCAAGCCATTCACATAATACACTGGAAATGGTTCTCCCCAATAGCGCTGACGGCTAAAAACCGCATCGCGTAAACGGTAATTGGTTTTTCCTTCACCTTGACCTATTTGTTCTAATTCATAAATGGCACGTTTAGTGGCTTTTTTATAATTCAGTCCATTTAAGAAATCACTATTCGCAATGATGGTTTTTTCTTTGTCAGCAAAGGCTTCTTCCGAAATATCAACGCCATCAAAAATATTAGGAATTGGAATATCAAAATGTTTTGCAAAATCGTAATCGCGTTGATCACCACATGGCACCGACATCACTGCTCCTGTTCCATAGCCAGCTAACACATAATCGCCAATCCAAATAGGAATCGGTTCTTTTGTAAACGGATGTTCTGCGTACGCGCCAGTAAATGCTCCAGTAATGGTTTTAACATCTGCCATTCTATCGCGTTCACTGCGCTTTGCAGTAGCCTCTATATAAGCTTCAACTTCAGATTTTTGTTCTGTTGTTGTAATTTTAGACACTAGGTCGTGCTCTGGCGCCAAAGTCATAAAACTCACTCCAAAAATGGTATCAGGTCTAGTTGTAAAAACGTCAATAAAAGCCTCGTGGTTGTTTACATTAAATGTAACAGAAGCCCCAACCGATTTTCCAATCCAGTTGCGTTGGCTTTCTTTTAAAGAATCTGTCCAATCAATAGTATCTAAACCTTGAAGTAACCTTTCTGCATAAGCCGAAATACGCATACTCCATTGCGTCATTTTTTTACGTATTACAGGATGCCCTCCGCGTTCTGATACACCATTAACAATTTCATCATTTGCCAAAACTGTTCCCAATGCAGGGCACCAGTTTACTTCCGTTTCGGCTAAATAGGTTAATCTATATTGTAGTAATATTTTTTGTTGCTCTTCTGATGTGAAACTATTCCAATCTTCAGCTATAAACACTTCAACATCATCATCACAGACTGCCTTAACATTAAAATTGCCCTCAGTCTCAAAAACTTTTATTAATTCTGAAATATCTTCAGCTTTACCCGAATCATTATTAAACCAAGAATTGAATAATTGAATGAAAACCCACTGCGTCCATTTATAATACTTTGGATCACTCGTGCGTACTTCGCGAGACCAATCGAATGAAAACCCTATTTGATCTAGCTGGCGGCGGTATGTTTTTATATTTTCTGCTGTCGTTATAGCTGGGTGCTGTCCCGTTTGAATCGCATACTGCTCCGCGGGAAGCCCAAAACTGTCATACCCTTGAGGATGCAAGACATTAAACCCTTGGTGACGTTTATAACGAGCATAAATATCGGAAGCAATATAACCTAATGGATGTCCTACATGTAAACCTGCCCCACTTGGATAAGGAAACATATCTAAAACATAATATTTTGGTTTATCGCTATTATTTTCAGCTTTAAAAGTTTGATTCTCCGCCCAATACTTTTGCCATTTGGCTTCAATTTCGTTGAAATTGTATCTCATCCGTTCTTGTCCCTTTTAATAAAAGCGCAAATTTACGGTTTATAAATCAACTTAAAAACCTTTTATTTACTAAAAGAAATAGGGCATTTGACAATATAAATTTACTTTTGATATCTTAAAACCATATTGTTGAATTCAAATATTTACAAGGCTCATGTTGCTCTTCTTGGAGCTAACTTAATTTACGGCGCCAATTATATTATTGCAAAAGGAATTATGCCGGAAAAAATTAATCCAAACGCATTTGTTTTTATGCGTTTAGCATGTTGTGTTATTCTGTTTTGGTTTATTAAATTTTTGTTCATCAAAGAAAAAGTTGAACAAAAAGATTTTTTGAGAATAGCTCTTTGTGGGCTGCTTGGGGCAGCAGCAAATATGTTGTTTTTCTTTCATGGAATTAATTTAACATCGCCGGTGGATGCTTCAATTATTATGACTGTAACGCCAGTTATTGTTTTAATTTTTAGTTTTTTCATTCTTAAAGAGCCCATTACCAAAAACAAACTCCTAGGTATTATAATTGGCGGTATAGGAGCGCTAATTCTTATTCTCTATGGAAATAACTCCGCTGGAACAAGTTCTTTTCTTGGGAATTTATTTGTGTTTATAAATGCTACATGCTATGGCCTTTACCTTGTTATTGTAAAACCCTTAATGAAAAAATATAATGCCATAACTATTATTAGCTGGATGTTTTTATTCGGGCTAATGTTTGTAACTCCTTTCATTTTAAATGATTTTACAAAAACTAATTTTGAATATTTTACGACTAGTACTTATCTAGTTATTGGGTATGTTGTTTTGTTTACCACCTTTTTTGCATATTTATTCAATATTTACGCACTTAATTTTGTTTCTCCATCCGTAACGAGCAGCTATATTTATTTACAACCTGTAATTAGCTTTATTATGGTTGGGATTTATGCTTACATTTTTATGAAAGATAAATACGCACAGGATATTAATCTCATAAAAATATTAAGCTGTATTATGGTCATTATCGGAGTTTACATTATTAGCAAACCACCTAAGAAATTTGCTTAAACACAACAATATTGAAATGTTTTAGTTAATACAAGAGAGATTACATTTACTTTATTATTTTTACCTCAATAATCAAACTTTTATGAGCTCATCCTTTGAAAAACACCAAAAACGCAGATTAGTGTCTTCATACTTTTCGGTAGTTTTAAGTATTGCTTTAGTCTTGTTTTTGTTGGGTTTGTTAGGACTTTTGGTTCTTAACGCTAAAAAAGTTTCTGACCATTTTAAGGAACAGGTTGTTGTTACTATTTACTTAAAAGATTCTGCTAAGCAAGTTGAGACCAAACAACTTGAAAAAAGTTTAGCCATGTCTGATTATGTGAAATCGACCGAATATGTATCTAAAGAACAAGCGGCAGAATTTATGAAAGCAGAAAATGGAGAAGATTTCATGGATTTTGTAGGTTATAATCCGCTTCAGAATTCGATAGATGTGCATTTAAAAGCAGATTATGTAAATTCCGAGCAGCTTGAAAAGATTTCGACGGAAGCACTGAATAAGAACTTTGTTGATGAAGTATCTTATGACAACGACTTGGTTAATTTAATGAATGATAACGTTAAGAAAATAAGTTTCTGGGTGCTTTTTATTAGTTCCATATTTACTTTAATAGCTGTTTTATTAATTAACAGCTCCATTAGACTAGCTGTTTACTCGAAACGATTCACTATAAAAACCATGCAAATGGTAGGTGCTACCAAACAGTTTATTAGACGTCCCTTTGTATGGAAAAGTGTAAGACTTGGCATAATTGGTGCCGTATTAGCACTTATAGGCATGAGTTTTGTTTTATACTATCTAAATCGAACATTTCCTGAACTTGGTTTACTTAATAAGCCGATTTTAGTAATATTACTTTTTGCATTAGTTTTTGGATTAGGTATTTTAATAACTTGGATAAGTACACATTTTGCAACACAGCGCTTTTTGAATTTAAAAACGGATCAGCTTTATTATTAAAAACTATTAACACTATTTTTTAAATAAATATTTTAATTTGCACTAAATTATTTTGCAACAGCGTATTATGGGAGAAAAAAAACGTAAAGAAGCATCAAGACCTGCATTTGTTTTTGGAAAGAAAAACTATAAATGGATGTTTATAGGACTCACTTGTATTGCAATTGGTTTTATTTTAATGTCTGGTGGCGGAAGTGATGACCCTAATGTTTTTAATCCTGAAATATTTTCTTGGAGACGTATTCGTTTAGCACCTACATTAGTACTAATTGGTTTTGGTATTCAGATATATGCCATCTTATTGAATCCTGATAAGAAATAATTACAAATATATTTCTAAAAGTTTTGCTTTAGTCCCAACTAGCTTTAATTGATTGATTACGGCTGGAATTACTAAAGTTTCACCCATTTGAAGATTATAACTCGTATTGTTATAGTCAACTTCTAACTTGCCTTCAACACACATATAAATTACAAAGCTATCTATTTTAGAATAATCCATGTCCATTGTTTCTGAAATACTAATAATGTTAGTGTTAAAATATGGGGAGTGCACTAATTTAATTGAAACGTTATCCGATATAGAATATACTGTTCTGTAATCCTTGTAAGCATTATAATCAATAGCATCCATTGCCAATTCTGTATGAAGTTCTCTTTTTTCGCCAGTTTTGGCATCAACTCTATCATAATCATAAATTCGATATGTTATGTTAGACGTTTGTTGAATTTCAGCAAGTAACACCCCTGCTCCAATAGCGTGAACTCTGCCAGTTGGAATGTAAAATGTATCTCCTTTATCAACTTTTTCAATATTTAGAATTTCAGTTAAAGTTGAATCCTTAAGATGTGCCTGATAACTTTCCTTTTCTATTTTTTTACTAAAACCAACAATTAATTCAGCATTTTCTTGGGCTTGCAACACATACCACATTTCGTTTTTACCAAATGAATTATGACGTTGCTTAGCTAATTTATTACTGGGGTGAACTTGAATTGATAAAGGAGTTTTTGCATCAATAAACTTTATCAATAAAGGGAAATTATTTCCAAAACTCTTATAAACACTATTTCCAACAAAGTCACCTTTAAATTTCTTTATTAGTTGCTTTAAAGTCTGTCCTTCTAATGAGCCCTCAGCTACTTTGGTTTCATTGTCCTTGATATCTGAAACTTCCCAAGATTCGCCAATAGACTCTTCTTGGTAATTTTTATTTAAAACCGTTTTTAATTTATCCCCACCCCAAATGCGATAGCTATAAACTGGATTAAACCTTAAAGGATATAACTTCATAATATAATTTTCAATTTATATTTCTCTAGCAAAAACCCCAGCCATTACCTTTACATAATCATATCCATTTTTCATTGCATCTTCTAACCCTTTAGCATAATTCATTACCGCATCAGCGTAGTGAATTCCATAATCTTCTGGACTCTTCCCTTCTAAATCTATAGCACCACAAAATGTGGCCACTTGAATTTTTTTATTGTTTGCAGATTGAACTACGCCTTGTATAGTTTTACCAGACATAGTTTGTCTATCTAACTTTCCTTCCCCAGTAATAATCCAATCTGCATTTTGAATTTTATTATCAAAATTTGCTAAGTTTTTTATCAATTGTATACCTGGTTCTAAATTACCATCTAAAAATACTTTAGAGGCAATCCCCATTCCCCCGGCTGCACCAGCTCCAATAACAGATTGTGAATCAATATTGAAAACAACATTTAATAATTTTGAAAAGTCTCTAAGACCTTGATCCAATAATAAAATATCATCTGGTGTTGCTCCCTTTTGAGCACTGTAAATATGAGCTGCTCCATTTTCTCCATATAAGGGATTTGTAACATCACAGGCTATGCTAAAACTAACATCTTTTAGTTTTGAATTCACATTAGAAACATCAATCGTTTCAATACTCGATAAATTGGCTCCTATAGGTTTTACTTCTTTCTTTTTTCCATCTAAAAATTGATATCCTAAAGCTGATGCCATACCAATCCCACAATCGTTCGTTGCACTTCCACCAATTCCTAGAATAACTTTTAAAGCCCCTTTGTTAATGGCGTCAACAATCATTTCTCCAGTTCCAAAAGTTGTAGCATTTTTACAATCGAATTGTTCTTGTTTAAGAAGTTTTACTCCAGAGGCTTCCGCCATTTCAATGAAAGCCATTTTTAATTCTTTACTAAATAAATATGTGGCTTCGATAGGTTTAAAGAAAGGATTATTAACCATAACCTTCACTTCAATTCCATTTAAATAAAAATTAACTACTTCAATAGTTCCATCTCCACCGTCAGCTAAAGGTAGTTTCAAAACTTCAGCATCAGGTAAAATAGCCTTAACTCCTTCTTCTACGGCAGAGCAAAACTCTAAACCCGTCAAGGAGTTTTTAAACTTATCTGGAGCTAATACTAGTTTCATTTAAAAATTAATAAATGGTTTATCCGAATAAGGTTGGAATAAAATAACTAAAAATAACAATCGCGATAAAAAATATTATTAAAATATAGACTTCTTTTATCATGAAATCTTCTTTCTTAATAGCTATGTTGAAATTAGAAATCTTTTTCACTTCAACATTTTTAGTTAAAGCACTAACTAGATAGGCAACAACTAAGGAAATAAATACTCCTGTAAAATTTAACCATATCCAAAAGATATGAACTCCTAGGTCAATTCCAAACAGTTCTTGAATAGTTTTAGAAAAAATCAAGTTAATTAAAACAGCTAGAATTATACCTGCATTCATTCCAACATGATTTACCTTTTTCGAAAAGAATGCTAGAAAAAATGTCACCAATACTGGTCCATAAAAAACAGAGCCAATAGCATTAATAATCTCAATAACAGCACTTTTACTTCCTCCAAACAAAAAGGCACTTGCAATACAAACAGCTCCCCAAAAAACAACTGATGCTTTTGAAATTACCATATATTTTTTATCAGATAGTTTTTCTTTGCCTCTGTTAAAAAAATCTTCAACGGTAACTGCCGAAAGTGAGTTAACCGTTGAACTTAATGAAGACATTGCAGCAGATAATATTCCAACCATTAAAATACCAATAAGTCCATGAGGTAAATATTTTATAATAAAGACAGGAATCATTAAATCTGGTTTCATACCATTTTTTGCGAATTCTTCTGGGAAATACTTTTGTGTTGTATTTGCTATTTCTTGTAAAAAATCTGGAGCTAATGTTACTAAGCCTCCTATTACTAATCCCATAACACAATATATTAGTACAACTGGGAATCTTAAAAGCCCATTAGCAAGTAATAGTTGCCTAATGGTTTTCTCGCTTTTGGCTGATAACAAGCGTTGCGCTTGGGTTTGATCACAACCATAATAAGATACATATAAAAAGAATCCACCTATTACCATGGGTAAAAAACCATATTCCTTTCCTTCTCCAATACCTAAATTAAAATCGATGACTCTTAAACGATCTGGGTTAAATCCTTCGGCTAAACCACCGTGCTCCTGTAAAAGTGACCACCCAAAATATAAGCAGATAATTAATCCCACAAATAAAATAATCATTTGTATAGCATCTCCCCAGACAACCGCTTTCATACCTCCTTGCCAAGAATAAATAATTGTAATAACACTAATAATTAAAATTGTATACACAAAATCTATATCTAAAACAGCCTGTAAAATAATGGCGATTGTATATACCATAACACCCGTTGCTAAAGCACGACTTAATTGAAAAACAATACTTAAAACCAATCGTGTTGAAGGGCTAAATCGTTTTTCTACGAATTCATATATACTAACAACACCAGATCGAAATAATGGTGGAATAATTACAATCATAATAAATATCATGGCCAAAGGAACTGCAAACTCAAAGGTTAACCATTTCATTCCTCCTCCGAGCTTTATTCCCACAAATGCCGGCGCAGATATAAAACTAATAGCCGACAATTGCGTTGCCATGGTTGATAAACTTAATGGGAACCAGCCCATGCTTTTCCCTCCTAAAAAGTAATCCTTGGAATCTTTATTGTCCTTAAAAAAGAAGCCCATGCCCAAGAAAAATATAATGTAAAATATGACGATACTATAATCTAGCCAATTCATAATTTTAATTTTTAATATTAGTTAGTTTATGCTTTAATTCTGTCTTTACTTTATCAAACCATTCATTTTTTAAAATGCTTAGCAAAATAATATCTGCTCTTCCATTTCCTTTTAAATCTGGAATATAATTACGTAAAACACCTTCTTCTTTGCACCCCACACTTTTCATTGCTGCAATGCTTACTTCATTTCTTATATGTACTCCAAAGCCTATGCGCTCTAATTGTAATGTTTCGAATGCAAATTGAAACAGTACAAACTTGCAATGCTTATTTAAACCAGTACCCCTATGCTCATTACCAAACCATGTATGTCCAAGTTTTATAGTTTTCAATTCTGATGAATACTCATAGAATCTTGTTGTTCCTGCATATCTATTTTTTAATTTATCAAAAATTATAAAAGGATATTCCTGTTTAAAATTCCTTTTATTGATGGTTTTTAAAACATATTTTTTTAGTTTTTCAATTCCATTACCTTTCTCAAGGAAATAGGTCCAGAGGTTTGGTTCTTCAGAAATGTCTAATAAGGACTTTACATGTTCAACTTTTAAAGGGATTAATTTAACCCGATCATCTTCTAAAATATAGTTTATTGAAAAATCTAAATCAGGCATTTTTTATCCTTCAAGCAAATCAATCAATAAAGCCGCACTCCAAGAAAAGTTATTTCCTCCATAGCCTGCCTTACCATTATTATGCATTTCCTTTCTTGAATCGAAATACTCATAAAACCCATTATTTTGTAACATATCAATAGTATCTTGTTTAACGCGCTGAGCAATATCGTTGATTTCATATTTTTTTAAACCATTATAAAGCATCCAATTAAGGTTTATCCAAACCGGACCACGCCAATATTTTTTTGGATTAAACCTTTCGCTTGTTGGATCGAAAGAAGCACATAAATACTGGTGCTCCCCACCAAATTTTTTCAACATAACCTCTACCATAGCATTTGCTCTTTCTTCATCAGGAATTCCTGCAAATAATGGAGAAAATGAGGACGATGATAAGAACTGAAGTGGTCTTTCATTACGCAAATCATAATGCACGTAGGCTCCAATTTCTTCATCAAACAGTTTACTATTAAACGATTGAATACTCTTTTCTTGCCATTTTTTAAGCTGACTTACCTTTTCGTGTTTTCCAAGCTTTTCGTATAAATAGATCAAGCTTTCATTAGACTTAATAAGCATTGCATTAAAGAGAGGATCTTGTACTAAAAATGGAGATAGCTCAGCTATCTTTGCATCACTATAATTATGCTCTTTGGCTATATCAATAATATACAAATAATGATCATACTCTCTTTTAGATGGTCTTTGGGAGGGATCTACATGTGTCGTGTCTCTTCTCTCAAATGTGTATTCTGGAGGGTTCATGGTGTCCCAAATATCATCCCAAATAGGAGAATTATCGGTCCCCGATTCCCAATTATGGTAGATATAAACTAAACCTTCATTATGAGGGTCCCGATTATTATAAAAGTACTGATGATTAAAAAACACCTTATCAATTGTGCTTTCAATGAATTTTAAAGTTGCTTTCTTGTCCTTACTTATTCTATAAATCTCTTCGAGTACAAAACCAGTTACAGGAGGTTGAGTCATTCCTGTTGAGTTATATTTTTTTGAGGATTGAGGGTGTAAGTCTGAACGGTGAAAATCTGGCCCTGGAAAGTAAGAATCACTCTCTGAATGAAAAATGATATGTGGAATAAAACCGTTTCCCCATTGTGAATCAAGTAAAGTTTTTATTTCGGTTTCTGCCTTTTCCATATCGAAATGCGCCAAACCTATAGCTATTAATCCAGAATCCCAAAACCATTGAAAAGGATACAATTTAGCACAGGGTATGCTAAACCTACCTCTCCAGTTATTTTCAAGAACTTCAATGGCTTTTTTATATAGTTCACTCATGGTTTCATTTTATTATTCTTTTAAAAAAACTCATCACTTACAATTAGCAGTAAGTGATGAGCACTAAACAAACTAATCAAATATGATTAAAAATTAAACGTAGCTGTTAAAAAGAAACGTCTCGGTAAAATTGGTCTACCAAAGAAAAACTCTGCGTCTCCTTGCTGATTAATATTTCTAGGATCTCCTTCAGTTACTCCTTCATCATCAAATAAATTGAATATTGAAAATCCAAGTCTTAATGTATCGTCACTATCATTATCACCAATATTAAACATGTATCCAGCGCCCAAACGACCAATTGTAATAGCATCTAACTCAACCGTATTATTATCTGCTGCAAATTTACTTCCAGTATGGTTAAGTGAAAATAAGGCATCAAATTTGCTATTATCAAAATACACACCCAATGTTCCTAGGAAGTTAGGCTGTCTTGCTAATTCATTTCCTTCGTCGGCTGTTGTAGTTGTGTTAGCTACCAAATCGGTTCTTTCATTTTTAGTAATCTCATGAGCTTGGTAGGTTGCAGAACCTCTTAAACTAAAGTTATCTGCAAATACCCAATCATAAGTAGCCTCTAAACCAATGGTTCTTGTACTTTGGTCTGATCTAAACAAATCAACTAATGTTCCATTACTAAAACCTTGATCTATTTTAATTCTATCACTTAACCCAACGTAATATGCAGCGATAGACCCTTTTAATTTCTCTGTACCAATCTTAGCTCCTGTTTCAAATTGTATAATTCTTTCTGAATCATATTTACTACCCGTAATACCAGTTGCAATAGGAGCGAAACCTCTTATTTGAGGGAAAAAGAAACCTTTAGAAAAGTTGGCATATAAATTAACCTTATCATTTAATTTATATAAACCCGCTAAAGAAACTGCCCAATCTGTAGCACTTACATTTGCTCTAGTAAAACTTCCATCAGCAAAACGAACGTTGGCCAATTCTGGTGTTAATGTAGCATCATCATATATTTGAGTCTCAACTATGTTACCATTATTAAAAGTCCCTTTTGTATTTTCAATTCTAAATCCAACATCAAAACGCCATCTGTCAAAAACCATCTCATCTGTTAAATAAAATGCCGATTTATTCTGAGATAAAAATCTGTTAGAAGTCATACCTATTCTATTATATAGACCTCCTTGTGAAAAAGTAACATCATTTCCTCCTGCATCAATATAACTTAAATTTACCAATCTTGGATTATTGTTGAATTCAGATAAAACACGATATTGGTAGTTCACGTCTTCAGCTTCAGTTCTTGCTAAAAAGAATCCCCCAGTAATATTGTGAGTTCCATTTGTTACCTCCAGTGTTTTAGTTAAAGATGCTTCTCCAGAATAATCAGTCATTGGACGCAATCTATCAATATGTAGATTATCTACAACCAAATCAGAGCCATTAATATCAGTAGAATTTCCTTGATATTGAGCACTAAATCCTAAATTCCCAGGAGCAATATTATCTACATACTCGTTTAATGTTATTGGGTTGTTGTTATCTCCATTACCACCAACATATAAAGCAAAGTTATGCTTGTAATTTGCGTATCTTATTTTAGAGCGTAATTTTAAATCGTCTGAAAAGTTGTAATTGAATTCACCCATTAAGTAACCCCCTTGTGTGGATACGCCATCTTCTATTGGGCTTTCATAAACACCTCCAGCTGTTAAAAATGACGTATTTGCCAGCTCACCTGACAACAGTTGCTCAACTGAATCACCATCATTACCTGCGATTCTTTTTCTATTTCCGTCTAGCGGTAAAGGCATAATGAATTGTGCATTATCATTAATAAATTGTCCATGAACTGTAAAAGATCCATTTTCAAACTTCTTTTTTATATTGGCTCTAAATTGAACTCCTTTAGTAGGTAGACCTGTATCAATAGGCCCGTCATCTTTTCTAATAAAACCAGTTAACGCATAATATGTATTAGAATCTTCGCCTCCAAGTTTTCCACCTGTGTAAAAGTCTGTTTTTAAACGACCTTTGTCCGCCCATTCCACATTTATAATATTTTCTGGATTTGAATCTCCAGTTTTACTTGTGTAATTAATAATCCCAGCAACTGATCCAGCACCATATAGAACTGCTGCACCACCACGAACGAATTCAACACCTTTAAATCCAATATCTGGTCTTGCATAAACATCATGTGCAGAAGAGTTTAATCCAAACGTACTCATTAATGGCATTCCGTCATATTGTAACGGATTAAATACATACTGTCCACCAGAAGGCAAACCTCTAACAAATACATTTGAAGCCGTTTCACCACCACCACCTTCAGCAGTTATACCAGGAATACTTCTTAGTATATCAGCTTGACTATTTGCAGAAAGTTTTGTTATTTCTTTTTGCTTGAGCGAACTAATAGACATTGGCGTTTCCTTTTGCGATCTAAAAGTGGCTGATGCTGTTAAAACGACCTCATCTAAAGAGTTGCCTCCCTCTTGCATAACAAGAGTTAAGATAATAGGAGTGCCATCTAAAGTTATAGATTGCTCTTGCGTTACAAACCCTAAATAAGATATCTGTAATGTTTGTGCTCCACTAAGACTAGTAGTGAAACTAAAATTTCCATCGAAATCTGATGTAGCTCCAGAAGTACTTTCTAATATAAGAATATTAGCTCCTGTAATTGGGACACCTGAATTATCCTTAATAGTTCCTGAAATATCCGTTTGTGAAAACATTGCAGAAATGCTAAATAGGCATAATAATGTTAAAATAGTTTTTCTCATTTTGTTTAAGAATTAGTTAATTTAGGATAAATCTATAATCGAATACATAATAAAAGTGCTATAATTTTATCATATTTGTATGCAAACGATTGCGGGAACGTTTGTTTTTTACTAAAAATTATTTATGAAGAGAGAAGTTACCACCTTAAAAAAACTAGCACAGGAATTAAAATTATCTACTTCAACCATTTCTCGTGCTCTAAACGATCATCCAGATATTAGTGATTTAACAAAAGATAAAGTGAAAAAATTAGCATCCGAACTAAACTATGTACCAAATATTTTCGCAAAAGGATTCAGGCAACACAAAACAAATATTATCGGTGTTTTAGTTCCTAATATCACCCATTATTTTACAGATACTATGTTAAGAGGTATTTTGGCTGAAGCCTCCGCACAGGGATATAAAGTAATAATTTCAGAATCAAACAATGATATTATTAAACAAACGGAAATGCTCAACACCCTATTGCAGTTCAATGTCGATGGCATTTTAATGTCCATATCTAAAATGACAAGAAGTGTTGATAGTATTTTAAACATTATCGATAAAATACCATTAATACTTTTTGATAAAGCGTCCAATAAAATACCTTGTTCTCAAATTGTTACTAATGAAGAAGAATCAGCTTATAATGCTATAGAACATCTTATAAATATTGGAAAAAAGAGAATAGCAATAATAAAAGAATCCGAATATTCATATACTTCTGAAAGACGATATGCTGGTTACATAAGAGCTTTAAAAGAACATAATCTACCCATAGACGAAAAATTAATAATTAGTGTGGATGATATTTCTTTAAAACAAGGTAAACGTATGACTAATTTATTATTAAGCATACAGAATAGACCAGATGCTATTTTTTCTATAACCGATAGCGCCGCTATTGGTGTTATACAAACATTAAAAAAGTTTAATATAAAAATTCCTGAAGAAATAGCAGTAGTTGGTTTTAGCAATTCCAGTCATTCAACAATAATAGAACCCAATTTAACTACAATAGACCAACCAGGCGAGCGAATTGGGACTACTGCGGTAAAATATTTGATAGAAGAAATTAACAATCCATCTGAAACAATAAGTATTAAAACCATAGAAATTAAAGGAACCCTCATTATTAGAGACTCAACTTTTAAAGCTTAATTTTTTTGAATTAAATAATTGTTACTAGGTCTATTTTAATATTTTTGCCGGATGGATATTATTGATTCAATTATTCTTGGCATTATTCAAGGACTTACCGAGTTTTTACCAGTTTCTTCAAGCGGTCATTTAGAATTAGGGAAAGCCATTCTTGGTGATAACTCAATACCAGAAGAAAGTTTGCTTTTTACAGTAGTTCTGCATTTTGCCACAGCTTTAAGCACCATTGTTGTTTTTAGAAAAGATATTTTTAATCTTTTTAAAGGTGCCCTAAAATTAAAATGGAACGAGGATCTACAATTTATTTTCAAAATTGGAATTTCAATGATCCCTGCCGTTATTGTTGGACTTTTTTTTGAAGAACAATTAGAAGCTCTATTTGGTGGTAATATATTACTAGTAGGATGCATGTTAATTGTTACTGCCGCCCTACTGTTTTTCGCAGATAAAGCTAAAAACACTAATAAAAAAGTATCCTATATAAATGCCTTTTTTATTGGTATTTCACAAGCTATTGCCATGTTACCAGGAATTTCAAGATCGGGGGCAACCATATCAACCTCTGTATTGTTAGGAAATGACAAAACTAAAGCTGCACGTTTCTCCTTTTTAATGGTTGTACCACTAATTTTTGGTAAAATAGCCAAAGATGTTTTAAGTGGAGATATATCAATGGAAAGTCAAAATTTCACTGCTCTGTCAATTGGTTTTATAGCGGCATTTATTGCTGGTTTGTTCGCTTGCACATGGATGATTGCTCTGGTTAAAAAAAGTAAACTAACTTATTTCGCAATCTATTGCACTATTGTTGGTCTTATTGCAATTATATTTTCATTATTAAATTAATATGAAAACTGCCGAAGACTATCAATCTGGTCAAATACTTTTAATTGACAAACCCTTAAATTGGACTTCCTTTCAAGTTGTCAACAAACTACGCTGGGAAATAAAACAAGCTTTTAAAATAAAAAAAATTAAGGTCGGTCATGCTGGGACTCTAGATCCATTGGCAACTGGTTTGTTATTACTTTGCACTGGCAAAATGACTAAGCAAATAGATTCGTTTCAAGCACAAATAAAAGAATACACTGGCACATTTGTTTTAGGAAGTACTACACCTTCTTTTGACTTAGAAACAGAAATCGATGAAACTTATCCAACTGAACACATTACTAAAGATTTAATTAAAGACACAACCCATCAATTTATTGGTGAAATTAAACAATACCCTCCTGTTTTTTCTGCAATTAAAAAGGATGGCAAGCGCTTATATGAATTTGCGAGAGCTGGTCAAGATGTTGAGATAAAACCTAGAATAGTTCGTATTACTACATTTGAAATTACAAAAATTCAAGGACTGAAAATTGATTTTAAAGTAGTTTGTAGCAAAGGGACTTACATTCGTTCTTTAGCCAACGATTTTGGAAAAGCATTGCAATCTGGAGCTCATTTATCGTCGCTACGACGTACCAAGATAGGTAATTTTAATGTGAATGATGCCATTAGTATTGAAAGCTTCATAACCTCTCTAAAAGTCTAATTTCTATATTTTTACGTATCTTTCGTGTAACATTGCTATTAATTTAATTGGATTTGAGCCTAACAGATCAACATAAAGCCCTGCTTATTACGCTTCTAATTTCTGGAACGATTATTCTTTCTGTCTTTAATTTAAGTCTTAAAAAGCAAAGCGAATTTCTTTCTGAAAGTTATTATGAAGTTGAGCCAGAAGAAGAATTAACTGAAGAAGAAGTTAAACTCCTCGAAGCTCTAGAAAAATTGAATGCTAGTAAAGCAGAAACCAACAACGCTTTTAATGAAACCAAGCAAAGCAAACAGTTTGCGCAAGCCTACAAACCAATTGCTCCTCCCGAAGATTATGAGTACCCTAAATCAAATGCAGATAATTTAAATGATGGTAGGAATCATGAAGCGAAAAAGCATGAACCAATAGAGCCTGCCATAGATAAGGATAAGTTATCTTCTTTTGATAAGGTAAATGATTTACTCAAGCAACAGCAAGACGATGGAAACAATGCAAAAAGCACTATTAGTTTCTCCTTAAAAGACAGAACAAAAGTTCATATCCCAATTCCTGTTTATTTGTGTGAGAATGACGGTAAAATAGTAGTTAACATAACGGTTGATGCAAAGGGCAGCGTTATCGACACTTACGTTAACACGTCCTCAAATTCTTCAAACGAATGTTTAATTGAACACGCCCTGGAATATGCTAAAGAATCACTATTTAGTGCCGACGCTTCAAAACCTTCACAAATTGGCTCAATTACTTTTTATTTTATTGGCAAACATTAGGTTTTAGTTCGCACAACATTTCGGTAACATCTTCAATAATATTTTTTCCTTTATCCTTATTGTACCAATGTTGTAAATCTTCTTTAAACTCTGGAGTTAATTTTCCATTCATAGCTTTAAAACGATTTACATAACTTGTCGCTTCACTTGGTCTGGGTCCGAAAGTATCAACGATCTCACTTGTTTCGTTATCAATCATAATAAGCTTTGGAATCGCCCTGTTGCCATCTGTTAAGAAAGTATCCATTAATTCAGGGTTTTCATCTCGAAGCACCAATTTTAAGTCAATATTTCCAGTAAAATCGGCTATCTTATTTAATACAGGAATAACGTGTGCTGCATCACCACACCAACTCTCAGTTAAAACTAACCATGTAGTCTTCCCGTCAAAGGATTTTAAACGATCTTTAGTTTCATCAGAAAGCTTAACCGTCTTATCCCAGCGCTTCATGCGTCTATCGTTAAGTTTGGTGTAGTTGGCCAAAGCCTCAGTTTTTTCATTTCCAGTAGTAGAATTTTCTTCAACCAATTGTTTAACCAAATCTTTATACTCCCGATAAGACATGGCCTTTTTCAAACTTTTATCAATAACTAGATTCATAATGCTGTTTTTTTTGAAGTAAAATATCAAGCTCCAAAATTAGCATCTTGACATTTTAATTAAGATGATATTTGTCATACTTTTACTTTAAACCTTACTATATTAAATATGGATACTAAAAAAAGATGTGGCTGGTGTCTTGGCGACCCTTTATATGAAGCTTATCATGATGAAGAATGGGGCGTTCCTGTTTATGATGATGATACACTTTTTGAATTTTTGATACTAGAGACTTTCCAAGCAGGCTTGAGTTGGATAACTGTACTTAGAAAGCGTGAAAATTTCAAAAAAGCCTTTGATAATTTCGATTATAAAAAAATAGCAAATTACAAGCAAGATAAAATAGATAGCCTATTACTAGATGCAGGAATAATAAGGAATAAACTAAAGGTGAATGCCACAATTACAAACGCAAAGGCCTTTATGAAAATACAAGACGAATTTGGGGGTTTTAGCAAATATATTTGGGGGTTTATTGATGGCAAACCTATAAAAAATGCTTTAGAAGATTACAGAAAAGCCCCCGCTAACACCCCGTTAAGCGATACTATTAGTAAAGATTTAAAAAAGCGGGGTTTTAAATTTGTTGGCACTACCGTAATTTATGCTCACATGCAAGCTACAGGTATGGTTAACGACCATGAAGTTAAATGTTTTAGATATGATGAAGTTTAATCAATTTCTTTCTCTTCAATTTCAATATGTTCTATCACCTCTTGATCTTTTGGTTTATAAGGCATAATATCTAAAAGGTGCTCAATAGCTTCTACTCTAGCTTTTGTCTTCTTATTAGCTTTTATAATAACCCAAGGTGCAACTTTAGTATTGGTTACTTTAAACATTTTCTTTTTGTAGTAGGTATAATTATCCCATAGTTCCAATGCTTTTTGGTCTACTGGACTGTATTTCCATTTTTTCAATGGACTTGTTTTTATATCTTCAAAACGTCTTTCTTGTTCGTCTTTTGAAATTGAAAAATAAAATTTTACAAGTCTCATACCCGATTCAGAAATCATACGTTCAAATTGATTTACTTGGCTCATAAATATCTCATATTCATTTTTAGAACAGAACCCATTAACAGGTTCTACAATAGCTCTATTATACCAGCTTCTATCAAAAAAAACAATCTCGCCTTCTCGAGGCAATTGGTTTATATATCGTTGGAAATACCATTGTCCCTTTTCTTCAATTGTAGGCTTTGGTAATGCGACAACTTTAAACTCTCTAGGATTTAGGTGTTGTGTAATTCTTCTAATTGCACCACCTTTTCCTGCCGCATCACGTCCTTCAAAAATGATAACTATTTTTTCTTTCTTTTCCTCAACCCAATGTTGCAGTTTTATTAATTCTTCTTGCAAGGATTTTAGACGTGATTCATAATTTAAATTTCTTAATACTTTAGAAACAGAAATATCATCATCTATTAAAAATTGAACAATTCCTTTTTTAGAATTCAATTTGTTTAAATCCTTTGAAGTTATAGTATTATTCATAAAAATCTAATCAATTTGTTTAATCATCCTATGGTAACGCTGCACAATGTTAGGGTCTGGTAGTAGTGTTGTTCCAGAATTTCCCTTATTTTCATATTTAAATTTAGACAGTACATAGCGCATACTTTCCAAGCGAGCTTCTTTTTTAATATTAGTTTTAATGATAATCCAAGGACTAAATGTAGTATGTGTTTTACTAAACATTTGTTCTTTATAGTAGGTATAATCATCCCAACGTTTTTGGCCTTCTTGATCTACTGGACTAAATTTCCAGCGCTTTAAAGGACTTTCTAAGCGAGAATTAAACCTTTTTATTTGTTCTTCTTTAGAAATAGAAAACCAAAATTTGATTAAAACAATTCCGTCTTCATAAAGCATGTGTTCAAACTCTGGAACTTGAACCATAAATTTATCGTAATCCTCTTCACTACAAAACCCCATTACAGGTTCTACTACTGCTCGATTATACCAGCTTCTATCGAAAAAAACTATTTCTCCTGGATTTGGCATTTTTTTAATGTAGCGCCTAAAATACCATTGCCCTTTTTCAACGTCTGTTGGTTTTGTTAAAGCAACAACCCGCATTGAGCGCGGATTTAAATGCTCAATAAAACGCCGAATAGAGCTGCCTTTACCCGCTGCATCTCGCCCTTCAAAAATAACACAAACACGTTTTTTGTATTTTGCAACCCATTGCTGTAAATCAACTAATTCTGCTTGAAGTTTCTTTAATTCAATTTCGTAATCAACAGTTTTTAGCAAATCAGCAACTTGCTCTTCAGTTTTATGCTCCTTTAGAATTTTTATAAACTCCGCTTTGGCTTTAAACTTTTTAAAATGTTCTAATGTTAGCATATTACAAATTTATCATACTAATATTATTAAAATTCATAATAAAAAATATGATATTTGTCAGTACAAATATTTTAAAAAATCTTGCCTAGAAATCTCCTCTGCTCCTAAACTTTCAAGATGAGAAGTATAAACTTGGCAATCTATTAATTTATAATTCGAATTCTGAACAAAGGATATAAACCCAACTTTACTAGCATTACTTTCTTTTGTGAACATGCTTTCTCCACAAAACACACCATTATTAAGATCTACACCATAGAGTCCTGCAATTAGTTTATCTTGTTGCCAAACCTCAACAGATTTAGCATAACCCTGATGATGTAATTCTATATATGCATTAATCATATCATCCGTAATCCATGTTCCCCGTTGCCCTCTTCGTTTTGCAACGGCACATTCAGTAATAACATCCTCAAAAGCTTTATTAAAAGTTACACTATAATTTTTATTTCGTAATATCTGATGCATACTTTTCGTAATCTTCAACTTCTCAGGAAATAAAACAAATCTAGGATCTGGTGACCACCATAAAACAGGAAATCCAGTTTCATACCATGGAAATATGCCTTTTTTATAGGCAAGTAACAAACGGTCAATTGACAAATCCCCTCCTATTGCCAGCACCCCTTCATCTGTGGCTTCTCCTAAGTCTGGGAACCATAACTCTTTTGTTAAATAAACCATTAAAACAGTATTAATCCAGAAATGAATACCACAATACCTAGCATCATTAATATTAAAGTATAGGGTAAAATTTCTTTAGCCTTCAACTTGGTAATACCTAAAAGCGGCAATGCCCAAAACGGTTGTAACATATTAGTTACTTGATCTCCATATGCTAATGCCATTATAATTTTAGGTAGAGGAACTCCTAATTGCAATGCAGATTCTATTATAATTGGCCCTTGAATTGCCCATTGACCTCCACCACTAGGAACAAAAAGATTAACCAAACCTGCGCTAAAAAAAGTAAAAATAGGCAGGGTGGATTCTGTTGCAACAGACACAAAGAAATCTGACATCATGACCACCATTCCTGAAGATTTCATAATGCCCATAATACCAAAATACAAAGGAAACTGTATAAGTATTCCAGAAGTTCCCTTTATAGCTTCCTGAACTGCTTTTAAAAAATTATTGAAATTTTTATGAAGTAAAACGCCCAATGCTAGCATGAAAAAATTTAACATGTTAGGTGTTATTTGTAATGAGATTAAATTTCCCCAGTACTGATAGAAAAAAGCAATTAACAATATCACTCCAAAACCTATGCCCAAAACAGAGGAAAAATCTAGTTTTTCAGCTCCATTAATGGCTTCAACTGGTTTTGAGTTAAACTTATAAACATCTAAATTAAAATTAGTAGATTCGGTTACCTTGCTAAGTCTTTTTAATACCAAAGGAACTAGAACGAGTAACATTCCAAATATTAATATATTACTCATACTAAAAATTGTAACGTCAAAATTAATACTCCTTGGTATTTGATTAAGTATTTCAGTAGCGGAAACACCTTCCATCAAATCTTGGATATGATTATTTTCTGCTACCTTAATTGGAGCAGACCCACTAATACCTCCATGCCAAACCATTAAACCACCGTAACCAGCAGCACCAACTAAAGGATAATTTAAAGGAATATTGTGTTTCTGGGCGTGTTCTCCAACTTTACGAGCCAAAATTGCACCAAATATTAGCCCTAGACCCCAATTTAAAAATGCCATGAGCATAGTAGTAACACTTACCAAAACTACTGCATCTGAAGTGTTTTTAATATTCTTAGACAAAGCAATAATTATTTTGTTAACAGGTACACTAAGCACCAAAACATGACCCAGTACAAGAATTAGCATCATCTGGTAGGCAAACACTAAAAGCGCGTTATTCCAAATACCAGACTCCCAAAACGACAAAATCTCTAATAAATAAAGACTATCTCCTTTAGGTTCAGTAAAAATGAGCGCCAAAACTATTGTAATTAGAGTTAGCAAAATTGCAATAGTAAATGGCGAAGGCATAAACCGTTTAAAAAAAACTTCGATGGATTTCGTAATCTTCATACTGGAAAAATAAGTCATTTTCTAAACAAAAAAAACCTCAACGTAAATATTACGTTGAGGTTTTACATAAAATGTAAAGACCTACTGGTTTCTTAAAATATTTAATTAAAAAGGCAAATCGTCGTGATCATCTTCATTTAAATCACCCGCTGGCTCAAATGCATCCATTGGTGGTACTGGTGGTAAGTTCTCTCCTCCAGCTTCGCTTTGAAGTGCTTCAATACGCCATCCTTGAATAGAGTTGAAATACTTGGTTTCACCTTGTGGGTTTACCCATTCTCTACCTCTTAAATTGATATTTATTTTAACCTGTTGCCCAACCTGATAATTGTTTAATAAATCTGTTTTATCTTGAACAAACTCGACCATAATATGTTGTGGGTATTGTTCTTCTGTAGTTACAACAATTTCTCTTTTTCTAAACCCATTAGCACCAAACGTTTGAGTTTCTCCAATCACTTTAATTCTTCCTTGAACTTCCATTTACTATAATTTATATTTATTTAATTCTAACTTAATACTATTTTTAAAGCACTATCTACATCTCCAAAACTCAAATAATTTTGAGCTAATTTATGTTTTTCTCTATGTGTCGCATTCTTAATATTCGGGTATTTCCCACCAACATCTTCAATAAAAGCTTCTACACTTTCTTGAGAGGGTAAAACTTCAACATTTGCTAACATTCCTAAATCATTTCCAGTTAAAATCATACTATTCTTAACATGGTCTGGCAAAGCATCCACACCTATTCCTAGTGTTGATAATGGCTTTGGTATTTCAAAAAAGCCCTTATTTGCACGACTATAATAGCTTCCTCCTGCTCGAGAAACCAAATCTAACTTCTCTTGATTAATAGCTCCATTTTCATCTAAAACGTCCTTACTAATATGAAATTTCACTATTTCGCATATGATTAAATTTCCCGCTCCTCCTTCTGTTCCTAATTTAACAATCTCATTGACTTTACATTCAAATTGAACTGGAGATTCTGCTACTCGAAAAGGTTTTACTAAATCCGATTTTAACATTGTTAAACCAGCCTTTTCAAATTCATTTACACCTTTGTCATATTCAGTACTACTTAATGACATTTGATGTACTAAATCGTAATTAACAACATTTATAACCACTTCCTTTGTAGCCTCTGCATTTATTAAAGTATGCTTAACAGTATTATCTCTCACACGACGCGCAGGAGAAAATATCATAATTGGTGGATTAGCACTAAATACATTAAAAAAACTAAACGGCGATAAATTAGAATTTCCATCTTCATCTATGGTACTTGCAAAAGCAATAGGCCTTGGTGCCACTGCAGACAACAAGTAACTGTGTAATTTTCCCGTAGCTAAGGCTTTAGGATCAAATGAAGTCATACCCATGTTTAATTTGAACAAATGTAACTATAATGGTATATAACTAAAAACCGATTTACTAACAACTTACACAATAATATTAACAGATTTGCATTATATTACATGTAAAAATTACCGCCAATGATTTTCATAAAGTATAAGAATTCTCTTCGATGGATAATGATTGTAGTATCCTTTGTTATTGTTTCTCTTATATTATGGAACACTTACGAGTTTTTTCAAAACTTTAAAGAAGAAGAGCGTGTAAAAATGCAAAATTGGTCTTTTGCTCAAAAGGAGTTAAATAAAACTTCCGATTTAAACACAGATATAGGCGAATTACCCATAGAAATTTTGCAAAGCAACAAGACAACTCCAATGATTATAGTCAATCAAGATGGGAGTTATGAAACCAACAACATAGAAGAAGAAAAAGCAAAGGATTCTATTTATATTAAAAAGCTCATTTTAAAATTTCAAAACGAATACAGACCAATTAAGGTTATATACAATAATGAAGTATTATCGACTATTTACTATGGAAACTCGCCTTTATTAAATAAATTAAAATATTATCCCTTAGCACTACTACTCATAATCTTTCTCTTTGGTGCGGTTATTTATTTTTTCTATACCAGTAACAAAAATGCCATTCAAAATAAGTTATGGTCGGGTATGGCCAAGGAAACCGCACACCAAATTGGCACACCCTTATCTTCTTTAATTGGTTGGACTGAAATTTTAAAAAGTGAAAATGTAAATCCAAATTATATTTTTGAAATTGAAAAGGATATTGACAGACTTCAAACGATTACAGAACGCTTTAGTAAAATAGGGTCTACAACTAATTTAGAACCACTCGATATTGTTAAAGAAACGATTGATTCTTACGATTATTTAAAGTCAAGATCATCTAAACTGATTGATTTTAATCTTTCAATACCAGATGATGCGATTATAGTCAACCTTAACAAACAGCTTTATAGTTGGACCATAGAAAATCTGGTTAAAAATGCCATTGACGCTATGAAAGGACGGGGCAAACTTACTGTTGAAATTACTCAATTAGAAAACAACGTGAAAATTAATGTTAGTGACTCCGGAAAGGGTATTTTAAAGAAGAATTTTAATAAAATTTTCGAGCCTGGTTATACTACAAAAAAGCGAGGATGGGGTCTTGGTCTTTCATTAACCAAACGAATTATAGAAGATTTTCATGATGGAAAAATAAGAGTTTTACATTCTGAAAAAGACAAAGGCAGCACCATTCAAATTAGTCTAAAACGTGCCACTTAGTTATGTCTGAAAGATTGGTAAACATAAAAGAAGTAGGCCTGAAAAATAACTGCCCCGAATGTTACAGTACAGATGGTTTGCACTTAACTTTTAAACAAAAAATCGTTGAAAATAAATATTACAAATCTATTACCAAAGAAGTCATTCATGAACTAACCTGTAAAACTTGCGACTCTACTATTTATCCTGTTCAATGGAACGATGCCATTGAGCGTGTTTTTGAATATCAAAAAAGAGCTTTTGTACCTAAGAAAGCATCTACTTATTTAAAGCGATCGTCCTGGATAGTTGGTGGTGTAATAACCTTAGCTATTTCTATAATCGTATTTTTAATACTATATGCTGAACTATAGATTATCCTTAATAGCCTTAGCAATCTCTTGAAATTCTTCTGGAGTTAAGTTTACCTTTTTAATAAATCTAGCGTCTTCCATTGATTGTAAGGGAATTAAATGCACATGCGTGTGAGGTACTTCTAAACCTATCACACTTACTCCAATTCGTTTACAGGGAATTACTTTTTCTAATGCAATGGCTACTTTTCTTGAAAATGACATTAGCCCGTTATAGGTAGCTTCATCCAAATCAAAAATTTTATCAACTTCCTTTTTAGGAATACAAAGTGTATGTCCTTTTGCATTTGGATTAACATCCAAAAAAGCCAAAAAGTCATCCGTCTCAGCAACCTTATAACAAGGTATTTCTCCCTTAACAATTTTTGTAAAAATGGATGCCATAATTTTATCTTGAAATTTCTATAATATCAAATTTCATTACACCATTGGGCACTTGAATTTCTGCAACATCACCAACCGATTTCCCTAATAAACCTTTTCCTATTGGGGAATTAACAGAAATTTTGCCTGAAGCTAAATCTGCTTCACCATCAGCAACTAAAGTATAACTCATCTCCATACCATTAGTTTGATTTTTTATTTTAACCTTAGATAAAACTAATATCTTCGAGTTGTCTAATTGCGATTCATCAATAACTCTAGCTCCAGCTAATGCTTCTTCAAGTTTTGAAATTCGCATTTCTAGCATCCCTTGAGCCTCTTTAGCAGCATCATATTCAGCATTTTCGCTTAAATCTCCTTTATCTCTGGCTTCTGCAATAGCTTTTGATGCTTTTACACGTTCTACGTCCTTTAGCTGCTTTAATTCTTCGCGTAATTTTTTTAATCCTTCAGGTGTATAGTACGATACTTTACTCATAACTTCATCGTTTAATTAACAAAAGATGCTGAAAACAGGTATCGAAAAACCGATCTTAGAATTCAGCAAATAAAAAAATCCCGTTCGCACGAGATTGTACAACAAATATACAAAATATTTAAAGCAATTTGCTTTTTGTTGTAAATTGCACTTTAAATTTTAAAAGATTATATGAGGTATTTATTCATATTTATTGGAATTGTTTTCCTTGTCTCTTGCAGCAGCAATAGACAAGAAAATGAAAATTGCAGATTTCTATTTGACACCGTTGTTAATCAGGATATTAATCTAAGTTTCCCTACATATAATGAATTACAATTTCCTGGCAACTCAGTTAAAATTAATAACATAGGTAATGGTGGGGTAATTATTGCTTATACCGGAGCTGATTATTTTGCATGGGATGCTGGCGACCCAAACCATGTTTTTAGTGCTTGTTCTTCGCTTCAACCTTCTGGCTTAAATGCCACTTGTGGTTGCGAAGACGGCAATGAATATAGCCTAGTGACCGGACAACCATTGAATGATGGCAGCCTACAATGTGGTCTCAGAAATTACCGAGTGACGAAAAATGGAAACACCCTTATAATATCAAATTAAAAAGCATAGTTGAAATAAAACAACTATGCTTTTTTATAATATTCAATCTTTAAAATTTAAGTGTTGCACCAACTAGGAAATTGGTTGTTGCTTGTGGGTAATATCCAGCTCCTTCAATAGTGGTTATTGTTCCTGGGGTTGAAAAATCATCATCAAAGGTATAGTAGTACCCGTTAGAACTATAGGTTTCTCCAAAAATATTATTAACCAATCCAGTTAAAACAATAGATTTAAAAATAGATTTTGTTTGAATTTCGTAAGTTATATTGAAATCGTTAACAAAGTAACTACCTAATTTTGAGGTTTGGGAATCCGTATTGCCCATAAATTGTTCTCCAACATATTTGCTTAAAAAAGATAACTGTAAGCTTTTTCTCGGTTGAAAAACTAAAGTATTTGCCGCAACAAATTCTGGAGAGAATGAAATATTTGTTTCTCCCAAATTCTGTAAAACACCATCTCTTTGAAAAAATGTGTCCTTATTTTTATTTGAACTTATGGTAAAATTGGGTTGAATAGCAAATAGTTTTGATAGTTGTAATGCTGCATCAACCTCCAACCCTAATCTATAACTCTTTCCGCTATTAGTCCTAATTGGTCCACCCGAATTATCTAATGCTCCTGATAAAACCAATTGCTCGTTATAAAGCATGTAATAAGCATTCGTACTTATTCTTAAATTGGGACTATTATGCCTCCAACCAAGTTCAAAATCGTTTAATTGTTCAGGTTTGATATCCGGATTATTCTCAAAATCCCCCCGACTTGGTTCGCGATTGGCTCTTGCATATGAAAAGTAAAAACTATTTTTATTATTTAAAGTATAGGTAATCCCAGCCTTAGGATTCAAAAAGTTATAGTTCTCATCAATATTGAAAGGTTCCACATCTGAGTTTTGTCCTGTAATTTTATAATCTAAATTTCTTATTTGCAAATCGCCGAACAAACTCACTTTATTATTTATACGATACGTAGATTTTGCAAACACGCTGACGTCAGTTTTTTTACCATTTCCATTGTAATACCGATATCCTTTATCAATTTGATTAGCATATTCAGCCCAAATAACTTCACCAAAATGATCGCCATTATAATTACTATATGATGCTCCAAAAGACATATTGAATACATCACTTTTATAATTTGCACTGGCATTAACAACATAAAAGTCGTTATCCAACCAACGACGTCTTAAATAATCCATCGCATCAATCGTTTCTCCATTTACACTTATTGGCGTTAGTCCTAAAAAATCGAATGATGCATCTGGAGAGAAATATATATTTGAATACAAATAATTATCTACATATTCTTCAAAAAAACCGCGTCCATAGGTATAGTTTAAACCAAGATTCGTTGACCAATTATTGTTGTAACGCTCATTCCAATGTAATTGATAGTGATCTTGTTTATAATCGTCTACTTGATTATCATAATAGTCTTCAAAATTTCCAGAATTATCAAATTTAATTCCTGCAATATTAAACCTTCTATTATCATCAATATTTGGATTTTCTCCTATAAATGAAATCGTCCCAGGGTCGAAACCATACCAAGATTGATAAGTTACCTCAGCTCCACCAAAAGCCAGAGCTTTAATTAAAGTGTTATTATCGACATAGGCAGCTTGTAAAAAATAGGATTTTAAATTAGATGTTGCTCTATCAATATAACCATCAGAATTAATTTGAGACAAGCGACCAGATATTTCTAAGTGATTATTTAATAAACCCGTGCTAAATTTTACAGTATGTTTTCTAGTGTTAAAACTTCCAAAGCTATTAGAAATTTCACCAGAAGCTTCGTTAGAAACAGCGTCCGTTAATATATTTAAACTAGCTCCAAAAGCTCCAGAACCATTGGTAGATGTTCCAACTCCTCGTTGCAATTGCAAATTTTCGACCGATGATGCAAAATCGCCTAGATTAACCCAAAAGGTCCCTAAAGACTCAGCATCATTATACGGAATACCGTTGATGGTAATATTGGTTGATTGTGGACTAACCCCTCGAACACGAATACCAGTATAACCAATTCCTGCACCGGCATCGCTGGTTGTGACAACAGAAGGTAAATAGTTTAGCAATATTGGAATATCTTGACCTAAATTACGTTTGGCTAAATCTTTCTTAGATACATTTGAATGAGTAATTGGTGAATCTGAGGCCACACGCACCGCTTTAACTAAAACTTCATCTAACTTTTCTGTTCGTGTAGAATCCAATTGGACTTCATTTTGTTGTGCTTTTACATTTAAAGTAAATACAAGCACCGTTAAAAAAAGAAATAAATTTTTCATATCGATTAAATAATCATAATCGAATAAAAAGAGGTCATTATTCTTTGTCGTTAATAAACTTAATTTTTGAACGTTTGTAAGTTTTTAAAAATACTAAAGCATTTTTCTCACTCACTAAAAATGTCCTGAGGACATTTATTGACGTTCGCTTTCCTAAACAGCATTACCTGTTCTAGGTTCAATGGGTATGATCTCAGCCGATTTAGGCACCCCTTTTTTGAGAACGCTGCAAATGTAAGAACGAATAACGAATTATGAGTACGTTTTTTCAATAATTTTATTCGATATCTAGCTTTTTCCTATTTGCCTTTTTCTCGGAAGAATTACGTTTATTTTGTAATCTCTTTTCTTTTACTGATTTTGGAACCTTTGTTTTCTTTCTACTTTTTGGAACTTCGAGAGCTGTCTTTAATAAATCGAGAAACCTATGGATTACAATGTCTTTGTTTCTATGCTGACTTCTACTTTCTTGGCATTGTAAAATAAGGAGTCCTTCCTTTGTTAATTTATTTCGAAGGTTTTTGCAGATAAGTTCTTTTTGTTCTTCTTCAAGAACAAGTGAATTCCGTAAATCAAACAAAAGCTCAATCTTTGAAGATACTTTATTAACATGTTGCCCACCACTACCCGAACTTCTTATAGCCTTAAAATTGAGCTCTTTTAATAATGCTTCTTCATTAAACATTACAAGAATTGATGTGGTGATTTTAATAAATCGTTAACCGTTTTCACAGGATTGAATGTCATTAGAGGTACTTCAATAAAAATAGAATTCCAATGTGCCATACTTCCATTCCATAATCCAGGTCGCTCTAACACTTTAATTTCTTGGTCTAAAATTGACTTATTTGTAACAAAATTTGCATTGACATCTACATATTCTTTTAAATCAAACAATTCACCCCTATAATTTTTTATACCACAAACAAAATCTGTTGGATTGAAATGTGTGGCATTCCTTACTATTTGTTTTTGATCTTCACTGCTAAAATCTATTTGAGCAAATTCAACTACTTGTATGGACGCATTACCATCTTTATCCTTTACCCAAAAAGGCCCTCCACCAGGTTCTTTTTCATTTTTAACGATACCGCCAACTCGAATCGGTCGATTAAGCTTATCTTTTAAATAATCTATTTTCTGATTTACGGTAAATTTCTGAAATTTATCAATGATTATTAGATTAAATCGATCTCTTAGAAACTCAGCTATTAAATTACAGGTTTCGTCTTTTACGTCTTCATTATCAAGTATATGTAAAAATTCAAAAACATCTTGCTGTGCTTCAATTAATACACCTGCTAATATCTTTTTATATTTAGCTAATTCTTTATGATGTTTAGAAACAATAACATTATCTATATTTTTAATAAAAATTAAATCGTGGTCTAAACCATTTAGATTATCCAATAACGCTCCATGACCTGATGCTCTAAATAGTAATTGCCCATTTGAATTGCGATAAGGCTCATTATTAAGAGTTAGTGCGATGGTATCAGTTGATTTTCTTTGGTTAGAAAATGAAATATTAAAAGCTGCTTGCGTATTTTCTTCAACATCCTCCTCTATGTATTTAAATTCTTTGTCAAATGCTTTATTATGTTTGGGAGAAATGGTAAAATGAACATTAGCTACTTTATTAGAGGAAGCGTATAAAGAAGCCTCATATAAATGCTCTTCAAATGCGGTTGCTATATGATACTTATATCGATGAAAAGGGAGTAGTCCTTTTGGAAAATCACTATAGTTTAATCGATCTTTATCAAGCATGGTTTTTATAAACTCAACACGCTTTTCATCATAAGAAAGCTCATTAAAATTAGGAACTACTTTGTGCACTTTATGCACTACTTCTTCAAAAAAAGGAAGTTTTTCTAGTCCCGCAAAAAATACAGCAAGTCCAGAACCTTTATTTTTATTTATATAACCATTTATTGTATCTCGTGATACATTAAAATCGGCTAAAAATTTAAATAAGAATTTAAACATTCTTGTTGCAGCACCAGAAGCCGGAACAAATTTTATTAAGGACAAACTATTTCTCTTGTCTTCAAATACTTGAATGTAATGATTCTGTTCATTACTATCAAACCTAAGAATTCCATTTCCAATAGAAGCTGCTTCAGTTAAATTAGTAAAAGACATTCCTCTTTTAATAGTTTCAATCTGTTCACGAACCTGTTCTAAGGTTAAATCATGATTTTGAATTTGCTCTATGTCGTTATCTGTAAAATTCAATACTAAAGTTTTAAAAGCCTATTAATATGATGAACAGCTGTTTCTAAACGTTCATTTTTATTGCCCTTGAGTAAAACGTATGGTCTTTTGTTGTCTTTTAAAGTTGACTCAAAAGCATCGAACATGCGTTGTCTTTCATAAGGCTTATCTCTTAAATCGTCAGCTTCCCAAGGGGTATCAATATAAGTTAAAAAATATAAATCGTATGTGTTTTCAAGAGCATATTTTTCTAAGATTGGATCGCAACTTCCCAAATAATATGCTTCTGAGTAGACCTTTGTTTCAAGTAAATCTGTATCGCAAATTAGTACCGTATCTGTTTTTTTACTCAATTCGTTTTCAAGCCGCATTTGACCCTCTGCAATTGGCAATAAATCTTTTGGCTCACATGTCTTGCGTTCGTTATTCCATTTGTTTTGTAAATATTCACGGGCATACTCCGGAACCCAAACCGAATTATAATATCGCGCTAATTGACGAGATAGCGTCGTCTTTCCTGTTGATTCTGGCCCAAACAAAACTACTTTTATACAGTTTGCAGTTTTCTGTTTATATTTTTCTTCCATGCTAAATAGCCAAAAATGGCAATAAATGTAAATCCTAAATATTGAAGACTAGTAAAAGTAAATCCTTTATAAAAATACAAGGGAACAGAAATAATGTCTCCAATTATCCAAAAAATCCAATTTTCAATTTTTCGTCTTGCCATTAACCACATACCTACAAAAAATATTGCTGTCGTAATGGTGTCAATATAAGCAACCCAACTCGTCCATTTATTAAATGTAATATAAACTAAATAAACGAAAATTAAGGTTGTAAAAAATATTACTGCGCTTATTTTTTTTTCGCTTAAAGTGGTTCTCGATATTGGTGTAACATGCTCTTCATCAACTTTTTTAGTCCAAACATACCAGCCGTATACACTCATTATAAAATAATAAGCATTAATCAACATATCCCCTAAAAGCTGCCATTTTAGAAGTAAATATACAAAGATGATAGTACTAATCATTCCAGTTGGAAAAACTAAAACCTTGTTTTGTTTTGAGAACCAAACCGAAAGAAAACCGAAAAATACAGCCACAATCTCAAGAACCACATCAATGGTTTCATACTCAAGATATTGTCCAAAGAAAAACTCAAAAATGGGGTTCATAATCGTGTCTATCAGATTTAACAATTTTCAAATAGATTAAGCCATTTTCAATTAACTCGAAAGCCTCTTTAATTTCTGCTTGTAATACATTCATGACTTCATCATAATCACCATAAACCTGGGTGCTTAATGGATTTTCTAAAACTATCATATTAGAAGATCTCATTTTCGTAATAAAATGAATTATTGCAGGTTTAAAATCGTCTTGCAATGGTGTTAAAGTTAATTCAACTGATATTTTCATGGGTCTCTCTTACACTCTTTAAAGGAGAAGAACTGTTATATTTTATCTTTTTTTAATGCATCAAAAAATGATTCATCCAATTCTAAGGCAGTACCAATAACAACTATGTCTGCACCCGCATTAAACGCATTTTCTAATTCTGCTTTACTTCTTATTCCTCCTCCAACTATTAATGGAATATTTAATTCCTGTTTAACATTATTTATAATATCTACTGAAATTGGTTCAGTTGCGCCACTACCAGCTTCTAAATACATCAATTTCATTCCCAAATGTTGTCCAGCTATCGATGAATCAACTATTTTTTGAATATTCTTTCTTGCTATTGGCTTTGTATTAGTAACTTTTTCGATAGCCGTTTCTTTACCACTTTCAATTAATATATAGCCAGTCGAAATAATCTCAAGTCTTGTGCTTTTTAACTTAGATACTGCTTCCACATGTTTACCAATTAAATAGTCCGGGTTTCTTCCTGAAATTAAAGACAAGAAAAGTAACGCATCTGCCTTATTAGTTATTTGACTTATATCTCCTGGAAAAAGAACGATCGGTAAATTTGTATGCTTTTTTATTTTTGAAACTAATTCATCTGTTTCCCCTTCACTTACAATACTTCCTCCAATAAAAACATGGGTCGCTATCGACTGGTTTACTTTTTCTATAAAACTCGAAGCATTTCCAAGTGAAAATTTATCCGGATCAATTAAGACAGCCAATAATTTTTCATTTTTAGCTTTAGAGTCTAATATGTCTTTATAAACGGAACTCATTAAGCAATTGCGTAGGCACAGGTAAAACCATCAAACTCCAAAAAATGAATATTATAACGGTATTTTTTACTTTCATAATCAATCCAAGCTACTGTTTCAAGATCATTATCAGCAAAAGGAATTACTAAACAATGCTTCTTAAAACTTAGTCCAGGTGTACAAAAAAGTTTATACAGTGATTCTTTAACACACCAAATAATAGTTAAATGCCTGATATAATTAACTGACCCACCATCCAAATAATTAAACTCATACTCAATAAATTTCTTGGCAATTATAGCAATCTTACTTCTTTGTTTTTCAATATCAATCCCAACAATTAAATCACTTATTATAACCGCTGCAAAATTAAAAGAATGGGTAATCGATATTTGTTTACCATCCCTTAAATGAGGTTTGCCATAATCATCATAATACAAATCGGAATCAGTGTAACCAAATTGATGTAACAAGTGGCGAACACTTAAAAAGCCTCTTTGATGCAATTCACTTTTCATACCCAAAACGCGCTCCAAAGCAACTGGCTTTAGGTCTACTTTATCCATTAAATCCTTATAGGACTCTGTAATCTTCCAAATTTTAACAGTAGTTTGTGAATTTGGTGTAATGGTTTTATAAAGTGGCATTTAATATTCTGAAAGTTATTGATTACCTTTGCACCGCCTAACAAATTTGATGCTTTTTGATAAGCGAATTTAAGTATTTTAAAGTACTAATCACAACGAAGTTTAGGTTTAAAAATAAAAGAAAAATTGATATGAATACAAAAACAATTCCTTACGTAGCCAATAAAGTAAAAGACATCACTCTTGCAGATTGGGGAAGAAAAGAAATAGATTTAGCAGAGGCTGAAATGCCAGGGTTAATGAGTTTGCGTGAAGAGTATAAAGACTCACAACCATTAAAAGGTGCTAGAATTGCAGGTTGTTTGCATATGACCATTCAAACTGCAGTTTTAATAGAGACATTGCAAGCTCTGGGAGCTGAGGTAACTTGGAGTTCGTGTAACATATTCTCTACTCAAGATCAAGCTGCAGCTGCGATTGCAGCCGCTGGAACAGCTGTTTATGCATGGAAAGACATGACTGAAGAAGAGTTCGATTGGTGTATTGAGCAAACCTTATTTTTTGGAGAAGATAGACAACCATTAAACATGATTCTTGATGATGGCGGTGATTTAACCAATATGGTTTTAGACAGATACCCAGAATTAGCTGCTGGTATTAATGGATTGTCAGAAGAAACTACCACTGGTGTTCATAGGTTATACGAGCGTGTTAAAAATGGTACATTACCAATGCCGGCAATAAATGTAAATGACTCCGTGACGAAATCGAAGTTTGATAACAAATACGGATGTAAAGAATCTGCTGTTGATGCAATTCGTCGTGCAACCGATATTATGTTGGCCGGAAAACGTGTAACAGTCTGTGGTTATGGTGATGTTGGAAAAGGAACTGCTGCTTCATTTAAAGGAGCTGGAAGTATTGTTACTGTAACAGAAATAGATCCTATTTGTGCGCTTCAAGCGGCTATGGATGGTTTTGAAGTTAAAAAACTTGAAACTGTCGTAGGTAAAAGTGATATTGTAATTACAACAACAGGTAATAAAGATATTGTTCGCGCTGAACATTTTAAAGCGATGAAAGACAAAACTATCGTTTGTAATATAGGTCATTTCGACAATGAAATACAAATGGCTTGGATAAATGATAATTATGGGCATACTAAAAATACCATAAAACCTCAAGTTGACAAATATACTATTGATGGTAAGGATATTATTATTCTGGCAGAAGGCCGTCTAGTAAATTTAGGATGTGCTACTGGCCACCCCAGTTTTGTTATGAGTAACTCATTTACCAATCAAACCTTAGCACAAATTGAACTTTGGAACAATGCAGACGCTTACCAAAATGAGGTATATATGCTTCCAAAACATCTTGATGAAAAAGTAGCAAAATTGCACTTAGAAAAAATTGGAGTTGAGCTTACTGAGCTTAAAGAAGACCAAGCAAAGTATATTGGAGTAAGTGTAGAAGGCCCTTACAAACCTGAACACTACAGATATTAATTACAGATTTTAAGAGTTTTAAGCTCCAAATAATATCAGAAAAATCCCAAACAGTAATGTTTGGGATTTTTTATCTTATTTAATGGCAATATACATCGCTTAGAATAGTTCCGAAGGATGAGGAATTTTGAGAAGATTGTTTATTCATCCACCAAATCCTCCTCAAAATACCACCATAAACTAGAGTCTATAGATTGCTTCATTTTATTAATATCTACCCCATCTTTTAAGAATACCGTAATGTTTTCACCAACTCTATTTCGACCAATACTCTCTGTAATCTCTATATCCTCTATTTCTTTAAAATGCTTTAAATGCTTTTTAATACGTCCGTCTAAAGATTCATCGCTCAAAAAAATCTTAATTGTAGCCTGTGTTGGGGAGTTTCTAATTTCTGATCTAAATGGCAACATAAGCACAAAATTTAAATACGATAATTGATAATTGCAAATGCAATAGCCTAAAGTTAAGAATTTAATTAATACCTTTTGAAATAAAATTACTAATTATGAGTGGAGAAAAGATTAAAGTATTATCTAACTTGTTTACCCAAATAGAGGAAAGCATTCCATTTAAAGACAAGAGAAATTCTAATATATCAAAATCTGATGTTGGTTGGCAGTTGGATCACACCTTAAAAGTTATGAATGCCGTGTCTGGTGTTTTAATTAAAACTGACCCAAATAAATACAAAAGTGACATTAATTTTATGCGGCTCATATTATTCCCTTTAGGGTATATCCCCCGTGGAAAGGCCAAAGCCCCTAAAATAGTACAGCCGCCGGAAGTTATTAATACTAGCGATTTAAATAATCAATTACAACAAGCACATCAGTATCTTGAAATGTTAAAACCATTGCCAAAAAAGTCACATTTTATACATCATGTTTTCGGTATGCTATCTAAAAAACAAACGCTTCGTTTTCTTGAAATTCACACAAAGCATCATTTAAAAATTGTGAAGGATATTTTAGCAAATTAATTAAATACTTAACCAGTAATTTAATTTTAAATTAATAGAACGCACTCTTGGGGCAAACACATTATTGGTAAAATAATTGTCGTTGTAAACAATAAACAAATCAGACAGAGGAGCAAAACGCCACTGCAATCTCGCATTTAATCCAAAATTATCGCGTTGACTGCTATACTGTATAAAAGTTGTCCAGAATAAGCTTCTATTAAAAGTAACTTCAAACCGAGGTCCTATAAGCCAAATATCAGCTTTAGGATAAGGATTTGGTAGTTCGATATGATTATAATTTATCTGAACTGAGGAATTAAAAAAGGGCTGAATACGATAGTTAAGTCTAGTGCTAAAGCCATATAACTCTCCATTAAAAAACTTTCCAAATGTTGGCGTAAAGCTATATGAAAACACTTTCCTTCTATCGGACCTATATTGAAGCTTAAAATTTGTGTATTTATAATCTCCTATAGGCAAGGCAATTGCTTCATCTTTATTAGTCGGGTCAAACTCTTCATATAAACGAATGAAATTGTTAAACATTTCTAATTCAAAATTTGAAGTGTTTTGAAAAGATCCTTCCCATGCCGTTCTTATCGTATAATCGGAATTCTCGAAATTAAGTTCTGGCCTCCAAATAAATGATGGAGTTATAGAAATATTATGCCGTTGTAGTTTTTTATTCTTTGGCCAAAAATTATGTCTAATTTGAGGATCAATCTTTAGAATATCTGTTCTTCGAATAAACCCTAAATCTGAATTAAAATTGTCACCAATCCATAAACCACTTAATCTAATAATATAATCTCTACTTCTATATTCGGTCGATGCTCCGGCCGAAATATCATTACCTTCAACACCATCAGTAAACGACTTATGGAAATAATATTTCCCATTCCAAGTGTTATCCTTGGATGCTAACCTATAATCTATCCCCACAACACGATTGTAGTTTTCACCTTCTTCTATAAAATCATAATCTTTAGTCGCTTGCTTATTAATAAACATGAAACTTATATTTGATCTACTAAAAACCTTCTGTTGTAACGTAACTAAAGCATTATTAGTAGATGCTATCTCATTAGCAATATCTTCATTAGTTTGCATGTTAAGAACCCCAACTCTTAAGTTATTATTTAGCTTACCGCTTAATCTTACACCAGCGATGATTTCGTTTTCAATATTGTTGTCGTCAAGATCTTTTGCTATCCCGATGCGTCGCGAAAAAAACGGATTAGAATCACGACTATTTCCAAAATCATTAAACAAATCACTATTCTCAATGAAGAATTGTCTTCGCTCTGGAAGGTTAACCTCGAACCGGGTTAAATTAACGACTTGTTGATCAACTTCAACCTGAGAAAAATCTGGATTAATTGTTAAATCTAAATTCAGACTATTACCTATTGTTAGTTTGGCATCTGCACCAAATTTAAAATCGCTAGTCTCATTATCATTTTCATAATCTTTTCCAACCAGACTGTTAACATAAGGAATTATACTAATCGGGGATTTTGATTTTCCTAGAGGTTTTTCAAAAACCATATCTCCCATAAACGCCAAATTAAAAATCTGCTGATTTCGTGGTATATTAATCCAAGTATTCGTTTCATTACCCTGAGTATCGAAATGATAACTGTTGAAGCGCCATTTAGTTTCTCCCTCTCTATATTTAAAAGATGCAAACGGTATAATCCACTCGCTAATGTAATAATCTTCGTGTTTTACAGTTTTGGCTTTCCATTTAGTATCCCAAGCCATATCAAAATCACTTCCCCTATTTCCGCCACCAGAAAGAAGCATTTCTCGTTTTATACCCTCTGGATTTATTCCAAATAGAAAAGCATTGGTTGCATCATTAAAAGTATCGAACATCAAAGTAATATTATCATTTCCACCTGCCGAAAAATCACGACGTAATGATGGTACAATATAATTATTACTCGGAGAGTTTACTTTCATTCCGATATACAAATTATTAGCGTCATGCAACATTTTAATTTCTGGTTGCTGCTTTGCAAGAACACTATCATACGGAAAGTAATTCCAGAAATCCGTGGCTGCTTTTGCTTGTTTCCATGACAGTTCATTTAAATCTCCATCAAGTGTAATTGCTTCTGAAATATATTTAACGTAAACTTTTTTAGACTGAGCAGACCCAAAAGATGTTATAATTAGAAAAGTAAAAATGAATATTTTATTCAACTTAACATATTTGATAATCAAAAGTATATAATTAGAGGAATAGGACATCACAATAAATAGTTAAATAAAAAACCCTTCCTGTTTCCAGAAAGGGCTTATTTATTCTATTAATAAATCCTATTTCTTAAGCCTCAAATGGCTCTACAGAAACATACGATTTATTATCTTTTTTCTTCGTAAACTTTACAACACCGTCAACTCTAGCGTGTAAGGTATGATCTTTAGAAGAATAAACATTTTCACCAGGGTGATGCGTGTTTCCTCTTTGTCTTACGATAATATTTCCAGCTATAGCAGCTTGACCACCAAATATCTTAACACCTAAGCGTTTCGATTCTGATTCTCTACCGTTTTTCGAACTTCCGACTCCTTTTTTATGTGCCATTTTATTTCGATTTTATATTGTTATACTAACTTAATGCAGCAATTAAATCAGCTTTCTTCATTGAAGAAATTCCACTAACACCTTTAGCTTTTGCAAGATCTTTTAATTCAGCAACTGTTAGTTTGCTTAAATCTTGAGTAGCTTCAACTGTTTTTGTTTCGACTTTTGGTGCCTCAACTTGTGGTTCTGCTTTTTTAACTTCTTTCTTTGGTGCAGCTTTTTTAGCTCCACTTGCAACAATGCTTTCAATTACAATTTCGGTTAAAGATTGTCTGTGTCCGTTTTTTACGCGGTAACCCTTACGTCTTTTCTTTTTGAAAACTATCACTTTATCACCTTTAAGGTGCTTTAAGACTTTTGCTCCTACTTGAGCTCCGTCTATAGCCGGGGCGCCTACAGTTACATTGTCACCATCTCCTACTAAAAGAACATTATCGAAAGAAACTTTCTTGCCCTCTTCAGTTTGTAAACGGTTAACAAAAACTTTTTGGTCTTTTTCAACTTTAAATTGATGCCCTGCTATCTCTACAATTGCGTACATAGCGTAACGTTTTTATTAATTAATTTGTTCAAAAAATGAGTGCAAATATACTGCTAATTAATTAATCTACAAATGTTCTTATTGATTTTGAAGAATATTTCTGCTCTTTTTAAAAAGTTGCATTACAGATAAGACGCAAACTACGGTTGTTGCTAACCCCATCACTAAAACAACAAAGGTAACCATGCCAATATCTGCATTAAACCCGCCCTTAATTGTTTGAAGTAACTCTGGTAAAAAGCTGACATTAATTTCGGTAGCATAAAACAGGAAGAAAAATGTAAAAATTAGTGTCGCAATAAATCCTGTGACAATTCCTGTTTTAAAACCTTCACCATATGAAAAATCATCTTGATTTTCTAGTTTTTTCAACCTAATCACTTCATAAATTCCGAAAGCAGTAATAACCGCGTTAAAAAAGCTAAAAGCAGGATTTGTATGTTTATTAAACAACGCTAAAATTAAAAAATAGGCTATTAAAACAGCACTTGTAACTAAACCAAATCGAATAGGAAGCGATAAATTTTTCATAATACAGCGGAGTTAATTGTTTTAAATTTCGTGAAAATTCTTGAATTAAAATAATATCAAGTTAATTTTCTGGTAACCTTAACACTTTTCTCTTAACCGTTTATTATTTTTAGCAACCTGTAACAAAACTCTGAGTTGATATACCCATAGTAAATTAATTAACAATTTTTAAAACCTATAAAAAATGAAAAAACGCTTAGTTACTTTTGCCTTTTTTGTGATAGCTATTTTTGTAGTTACTGCCCAAGAAGTTAAGTTTGAAGAAATAGACTTAGATAATGGATTACATGTTATTTTGCATCAAGATAATTCTGCACCAATTGTAACAGTTGGTTTTATGGTTGATGTTGGAGGTAAAGACGCAGGAGGAGATAACAATCCCGAGCGTACTGGTTTTGCACATTTTTTTGAACATCTTTTAGCCTCTGGAGGTACAAAAAATATTCAAAAAGGAGAATGGTATAAATTACGTGCTTCACGTGGTGGTCAAGGAAATGCGAATACCTCGCTTGATAGAACGTACTATTATCAATCTTTCCCTTCTAACAATCTAGAATTTGCTCTATGGATGGATTCTGAGCGCTTATTACATCCTATTATTGACAAAGAATCTGTTGACACCCAAAACGAAATTGTAAAAGAGGAAAAGAGATCATCTTATGACAATCGTCCCTACGGCCAATTTTTATTCGTCTTAGGAGAAAACCTATTTAAAGTTCATCCTTATCGATTTAAAAATATTGGTGAAATGGAACACCTTGACGCAGCTTCTCTTGAAGAATTTCAAGCGTATTTTAACAAGTATTATGTGCCAGAAAATATGGTCGCTGTAGTAGCTGGCGACATAGATATTGCTGAAACAAAAAAATTAGTTCAAAAGTACTATTCCGAAATACCCTCCGGTAAAAAAGCAATACGAAATTTCCCAAAAGAGATACCAATAACAGAATCAAAAAGAGTAAAGGCTTATGATGCGAATATTCAGATTCCTGGAATTATGGCAGCCTACAGGACGCCAGGATTTAAATCACGAGAGGCCTATATATTAAATATGGTTTCTGCATACTTAAGTGATGGAAAAACATCTAAGTTATATAAAAAAATAGTAGATGATAAAAAAATGGCAATCCAAGCCGGAGCATTAAATATTAATCAGAAAGATTATAGCATCTATGCGATATTTGGCTTACCATCTGGAGACACAACACTTGATGATTTACTTATTGAAATAGATGAAGAAATTACAAAAATGCAGAACGAATTAATCTCTGAAAATGATTATCAAAAACTTCAAAATAAATTTGAAAATAGATTTGTAAATTCAAATGCTAGTATTGAAGGTATTGCAAACTCATTGGTTAAATATTACTTATTATATGATGATATTAATTTGATAAATAATGAAATAAATATTTATCGCTCTATAACACGTGAAGAAATTCAGGATGCTGTCAAAAAATATCTGAATCCAAACCAAAGAGTTGTATTAGATTATTTACCTAAAACAAAAGAAAATTAAATTTAAAAAATTCATAAATGAAAACTAAAATAATTATAATAATAAGTATTTTATTTATTTCTGTTGGCCTTAATGCACAAATAGACAGATCTAAACAACCTGAACCAAAACCAGCTTCAAAAATTCAATTGCAAAAGCCTATTGAATTTACCTTAAGTAATGGGCTAAAAGTAATGGTCGTTGAAAATCATAAATTACCGAGGGTGTCTTATAATTTAACGATTGATAACACCCCTTCTGTTGAAGGCGAAATCAAAGGTGTTTCTAATCTTTTAGCTTCATTACTTGGTAACGGCACAACTTCAATTACAAAAGATGATTTTAATGAAGAAGTAGATTTTCTTGGTGCTAATTTAAGTTTTAGTGCTTCAGGCGCTTTTGCTAGTGGCCTTTCAAAATATTCTGAACGGATTTTACAACTAATGGCTGATGCTGCAATAAATCCGTTATTTGATGATGCAGAATTTAATAAAAAGAAAGATTTACAAATTGACGGTCTAAAAACTGGCGAGAAAAGTGTTGATGTTGTTGCCGGTCGTATGGCTTTAGCTTTAGCATATGGCACACATCACCCAAGTGGAGAATTTATTACTGAAGAAAGTTTAAAGAATGTATCACTTGAAGATGTCAAAATATATTATCAGAATAGTTTTAATCCTAAAAATGGGTATTTAGTTATAATTGGTGATGTTGAATTAAACAAAATTAAGCAACAAGTACAAGATTATTTTGGTTCATGGATTACTGATAGCGCTTTTGAACTTAAAATGCCTGCCGAAAGTCCAAATACACAATACACTCAAATTAATTTTGTTGATATGCCAAATGCAGTGCAATCAAACATATCGGTTATGAATAATACCAAATTAAAAATGAGTGATCCAGATTTTCATGCCACATTAATTGCAAACCAAATTCTAGGTGGTGGTGCTACGGGATACTTATTTAAGAATTTAAGAGTTGCTCACGGCTATACTTATGGTTCTTATTCTGGAATAAACCCAAGTAAATATGTGTCAAGATTTAGAGCAAATGCTAAAGTGAGAAATATGGTTACAGACAGTTCTATTACTGAAATTTTAAAAGAAATTAAACGTATAAGAACTGAAGATGTTGATGCTAAAGTTCTTGCAGATGTAAAAGCAAGTTATGTAGGGAGTTTTGTGAGAGCACTAGAAAGGCCACAAACTATGGCCCAATATGCTTTAAATATAAAAATAAACGATCTCCCAGAAGATTTCTATACTAATTACTTAGAAAAAATAAATAATGTTACTGTTGAAGATGTGAAGCGTGCTGCAAATAAACACTTTAAATTAAATAATTCACGTATAGTTGTAGTTGGAAACGGAAGTGATGTACTAGAGAACCTAGAAAAGATTGGAATCCCTATCAAATATTTCGACAAATATGCAAATCCTGTAGATAAACCAGAGTTTACAAAGCCTATTCCTGAAGGAGTAACGGCACAATCAGTTATAGAAAATTATATAACAGCAATTGGAGGTAAAGATAAAGCCATGGCAGTAAATACAATGCATTCAATATCTGATGTTACTATTGAAGGCGCTCCTTTTTCTCCAAAAGTTGTAATAAAACAAATGATGCCTAATAAAGAATCCTTAGAAATGAGCATTGAAGACATGGGTGTTATTATGAAGCAGAAATTTAATGGTGAATCAGGTTATATGGAACAGCAAGGACAAAGGAAAGAAACTGAAGGCGAAATGCTTACAGAACAAAAAAACAAAAAAGTAATGTTTCCAGAATTATATTATGATGACACTTTTAATGTTTCTCTTGAGAGTTTAACAACTATTGACGGTAATGATGTTTATAAAATAAGAATAGAAAAAAATAGCAAGGAGACTTTTAAATATTATAATGCTGAAACTGGTCTATTAACAAGAGTTGAAAAAACAGAGAAAAAGGGCGAAACCGAAACGACAACGTTAGTCGATTACTCAAAATACTCGCCTGTAGACGGTGTTAAATTTCCATATTATACAATGATTAAAACTGGGCCGCAAACAATTATTTTCAACACAACAAAGGTAACTGTTAATGAGGGCGTTAGTGACGCTGATTTTAATTGAAAATAATTTTAACTTATTAAAGAGTCCTGAGGTATTTAATTATCTCAGGATTTTTTATGATTGTCTTTTATGTGATAAATAAACCCCTATTAAAATAACAATACTCGCAATAACCTGCAACAAGCTGAGTGTTTCGCCATCCAAAATTCCCCAGAAAATAGCTGCTATTGGCATTAAGTAAGTTACAGAAGAAGCAAAAACCGGTGTCGCCACATGCACTAATTTATTAAACAAAACTTTAGCCATGGCGGTTCCAAAAAGAGATAAAATAACAAGATAAAATAAAGAGACTTTAAGATTTGCAGAACTTAACACTTCTTCACTAAAAAAACCAGACCCGATAAGCACTCCAATAGCTGGTAAAATAATGACAGAAAAATTACCAACAGCTATTGTAAGTGGGTGCATATTTTGCAGATTTCGCTTTAAAATATTAACACTTGCGGCATATGAAATGGTTGCCAAAAGTATAAAAACAGCATATAAATAATTTTGATTTTCATTAAGTGTAGCTCCACTAGAAATTAACATAACTGCTCCTAATAATCCAACAATAACCCCTATAATCTGGCTTTTAGTAGACATGATTTTAAAAATCACATACCCAATTATTATTGTGTTTAGTGGCACTAATGAGTTTAAAATTGAAGCAACAGAGCTATCAATCTCTGTTTGAGCATAGGCAAAAAAGAACACAGGAAAAAAAGTACCTAACAAACCTGTTAAAATAACCCATTTCCAATCTTTAACTTCAATAGTCTTTATTTTTTTAAATCCTACTATAAAAAGAAATATTGCAGAAAATACAATTCGCAATGACCCTAATTGCATTGGTGTTAATCCTATCAATACTTTCTTCATAAGTATAAAGGAACTCCCCCAAATAATTGAAAGAGTAATTAAGTAAATCCATTTAGCATAATTGTCTTTCATAAAGTTTAATACAAACTGTTAAATTGAATGCAAGAAACACCTTTATTTAGTAATTTTGCGACGAACCTAATACTTAATGATAATGAAGACATTTATAAACATTATACCCTTTATAGTTTTAGCTTTATTTCTCACAAATTGTAAAAATGAAGCCAAACCTGAAATTAAATCTGTTGAAGTTGAAACTAGTGCTGAAAAAAAATTAGACCCTAATGCTACCTATGCAAAAGCTGAATTTACCATTGACGGTATGACATGTGAAATAGGCTGCGCAAAAACGATTGAAAAGAAAATCTCAAAAATGGAGGGTGTTAAATCTGCTACTGTAGATTTTGGAAGAAAACTAGCCATGGTTGAATACAATGAAGCTAAGGTAACACCAGCATCGCTAGAAGGCACAGTAACTAAAGTTGCCGATATTTACAAAGTAAGTAACATGCAAACTGTTGAAGTTTTTTCTACAGTCAAATCTTGTGATAAAGAATGTTGCGCTGGAAAAACAGATGAAGAAAAATCAAATTGCAAAAAAGCTTGTTGTACTAATAAAACTGAGGTTGAAAAGAAAGTGTGTGCCGCAGATTGTAAAAAAGAATGTTGTGCTAAAAAAGCGTAAGACATTGGATTTTTAAAAATAAATAAGAGCTTCTCATCAAGAGAAGCTTTTTTATTTCCACTTAACAGTTTCCATTATATTTTGAATATCTTTCTTTAGATAATGAGCAGCAGGAAGAATTGAATCGTAATTAGGTTTAGCATAAAAATAAAGAGAGCCTGTTAAAAAATGATTAACACTATCTGTAATATAAAACTGCGATTGTGAAGCGGCATTACCTCCAACTTCATATAACATTCCATAAACCTTGTTTAAATCGTTACTATATTCTTTTTCTTTAATTTCATCGGCTTTAATGGTATGCTTCTGTGTGAAATTTTGAGCGTCCCGTAAAAAATCAATTAGATTTTTTTCGTCCTTTTCAATCGCTTTATAGGTTAAAAAAATAGTCCCTTTTAAAGATGGATACTCTATGTTAACTCCAAAACTTTCAGTAGTTGCTTTTACTTTTTTAAAACTTATTTTTGTTGCTAGTTTATTAATTTCAAACGTGAAAGGTAAATCGATATTAGATTTATAATAATCTGGCTTGGGATAATCTAAACGTAAATAAGCTTTAGGTTTTGGCACAACATCATCACCACATGAAACACAAAGTGCAAGAATAAATACAACTAAATAGAGATTAGATTTCATTAGGTTATAGTAAATTTTACAAGCTTAATACGCTTTTTATCCATAGCTTCAATTGTAAAAACGTAATTCTGAAAATTTATTTTACTGTTTAGCTTTGGAAAACTTCCAGATATTTCTAAAACAAACCCAGCAATTGTTTCAGCTTCTCCTTTATTGTCTTCAAAAATAGCTTCGTCTTCTGTTCTAACAACCTTATAAAAATCTTTTAAAGCTGTTTTTCCTTCAAAAACATAATTATTATCATCTAGTTTTGAGTACATGAGGTCTTCATCATCAAACTCATCACTTATATCACCTACTATTTCTTCAATGATATCTTCCAATGAAATAAGACCAGATGTCCCCCCATATTCATCAACAACAACAGCCAAATGAACCTTCATTTCTTGAAATTCCGTCATTAAATCATCTAACTTTTTATTCTCAGGCACAAAAAAAGGTTCGCGCAATAAACTTACCCAATCAAATTGTTTTCTATCAATATATGGAAGTAAATCTTTCACATAAAGAATACCTTTTATGGTATCAATATTATCTTCATAAACTGGAATTCGAGAATATCCGTTTGCAATAATATCTGGCATAATCTCGGTGTACTTTTGCTCTATATTTAAAGCAAAAATATCAATACGCGGGCGCATAACTTGTTTGGTGTCCGTATTTCCAAATGAGACTATTCCTTGTAAAATTTTATGCTCTTCTTTTGTTGTGTCTTCCTCACTAGTTAATTCTAATGCTTGTGATAATTGATCGACACTTATGTTGGATTTTTGCTTACCTAATTTATTATGGATACCCAAAGAAATACTGCGCATAGGCAAACTAATTGGAGATAAAACAACATCCAATATTCTTAAAGGAAATGCTAAAAACGAAACAAATTTGAGCTTATTTCTACTGGCGTAAATCTTTGGAAGAATCTCACCAAACAATAATATGAGAAAGGTTACGATTATAACCTCTATTAAAAATTTTAGAACTATGTTAGATATACCATCAAACAAATTAGTCGTTACATAAGCGAATAAAATTACAATAGCAATGTTTATAAAGTTGTTCGCTACTAATATGGTTGCAAGTAACTTTTTGGGACGTTCTAATAACTTAGAAATTATTTCAATACGTCTTGGGTCTTCTTGCATGCCTTCATCAATGTCGGTTCTAGTTAGAGAAAATAAGGCGACCTCGGCACCAGAAATTAATGCCGAACAAATCAATAATAAAAACAATAATGCAAAACCACCAGCAATTGTGACATCAACTGCCATGACTAAGAATAAAAAACTCGAAGGGTCAGGGTCCAAATAAATGGGTATTAATTAAACAAAAATAGATTTTCAAGCAGAAAACCACATTTTATACTAGAATGGCAAATCATCATTATCTTCTACTACTGGCTCAATAGCTGCTTGCGGTTTCTCAACTACAGGAGTCTCGCTCCCTCTATTTGATGCATTTGCTTCACTCTCTTTTTTAGTTGAAAGAAAGGTGAAATCTGTACATTGAACTTCTGTAGAATAGCGGTCATTACCTTTATCATCTTGCCACTTTCTTGTTTTCAAGCGACCTTCAACGTAAACTTTATCTCCTTTTGTTAAATATTTTTCACAAATCTCAGCACCTTTATTTCTAACTACAATATTATGCCATTCTGTATTAGAAACACGTTCGTTGGTTTGCTTATTCGTATAGGTCTCATTTGTAGCTAAAGGAAACCTTCCTACGCAACCTCCCCCTTCAAAATAATGCATCTTTACTTCGTCGCCCAAATGCCCAATTAGCATCACTTTATTTAATGTTCCAGACATAAATTTAATTTGTTTTAAAAAAGCAAAATTAACTAATTGCTTATCATTTTTTTAAAATTAATAAAAAAATATGACTGTAATAAGTAAACTACTCGAAATTAAAGTTTTCAATAAAATTGCCTATCAAAATTGGGACTGGTAAACTCTGAATTTCATCTACCGAAATAGCCTCATCAATAATTAGCTTTTGTACTTTTAAAATCCAAAATTTAGTATAGAGATGCTGGTGTGATAACTTGTGAATAATTGGAGCATCATTATATAAGGACAAGTCATAGTCTATTTGCTTTAAGAAAGTATGGCTCTCAATTGTTTCTTTAAAACTATCAAAATCAACTTCTACTTTTGTTTCAACCAAAGGAAACTGATATAAATTTTGCCAAATACCTCGCCCCTCTCTTTTCTGCAAAAAAGTCTTTGAGTCTTCAGAAATTAATACCAAGAAGTTAAAATACTTCTTTTTTGCTTTAGCTGATTTAATTTTAACAGGAAGTTCATCAATTCTTTTATTATTAAAAGCAAGGCACCCCTTATTAAACGGACAAATATGACAATTAGGAGTTTTAGGTGTACATTGAATCGCACCAAACTCCATAATAGCTTGGTTAAATTCGGCGGGGCGCTCCTTATCTATGAGTTCCTGCGCTAACCCCTTAAACTCTTTTGCTCCCTTTGATGAGTTAATAGGCGTTTCAACTCCAAAATAGCGTGATAAAACTCTGTAAACATTCCCATCAACGACTGCTGCAGCTTCATTAAAACAAATTGATGCTATGGCGCTAGCTGTGTAATCACCTACACCTTTTAATTTTATTAAGTCTTTATAATTATTTGGAAAATCACCTTTAAAATTAATTGCAATGCCTTTAGCAGTGCTATGTAAATTACGCGCCCTAGAGTAATACCCTAAACCCTGCCACAGTTTTAACACCTCACTTTCATCAGCATTTGCCAAATCAAAAACGGTTGGATATTTTTCGAGGAAAGCGTTGTAATAAGGCAACCCTTGTTTTACTTGTGTTTGTTGTAATATAATTTCAGACAACCAGATAGCATAAGGGTCTTTTGTATTCCTCCATGGCAAATCGCGCTTATTAATTGAGTACCAGTGAATTAAAATATTTGAAAATTGCATCAATTCAAATTAATATGCGAGCAAAAATAAACCTTTATAATCTTAAATTTTAATGAATTAGGTTTGAAATATTGAATTTTAAATTCCTATATTTGCATCCCTTTAAAAAACTTTATAGTAACTAAAAAAACAAAATATAAAAATGACGAAGGCTGATTTAGTAGCAAAAATTTCTGAAAAATTAGGAATTGAAAAAGGTGATGTTCAAGCAACTGTTGAAACATTTATGGAAGAAGTAAAGACTTCTTTAGAAGGTGGAGATAATGTATACTTAAGAGGTTTTGGAAGCTTCATTATTAAAACTAGAGCTGAAAAAACAGGTAGAAATATTTCTAAAAACACTACTATTAAAATACCTGCACATAATATCCCTGCATTTAAGCCTGCAAAAGTTTTTGTTGAGGGTGTAAAAACGAATGTAGACGTTAAATAAGCATTAAAATAAATTATTAATTTAAAAGACACTATTTATGCCAAGTGGTAAAAAACGTAAAAGACATAAGGTAGCGACGCATAAGCGTAAGAAACGTAGACGCGCTAATCGTCACAAAAAGAAAAAATAAATCGAAAAAGTAGTTAGATTAACTACTTTTTTAGGTTTTAAAAACAACAAGTTCTTTGAAATGAGTTCATTAATTTTTTAGCACCTATTTGGTGTATGTTGAACTCCACGGATTAAAATCCTGTGATAAAAAATAATGTATAATCCATCTGTTACACACTAGTGTAATGGAATAAAATTAACTAAATGGATAAAGAATTGATTATTCGATCTAGTTCCGAGCATGTTGATTTTGCCTTATTAAAAGATGGAAAACTTATTGAATTACAAAAGGATGAAGATGATAATAACTTTTCAGTTGGTGATGTGTTTATAGCCAAAATACGAAAAGCTGTTCCTGGACTAAATGCTGCATTTGTTAATGTAGGGTATGAAAAAGATGCGTTTTTGCATTATCATGATTTAGGGCCAAAATTACCTTCACTTTTAAAATTCACAAAACGTGTAAGCACAGGTAAACTAAAAGATTTTTCTTTAAAAAACTTCCCATTTGAAAAAGATATTGAGAAAGACGGCAAAATTGTCGACGTCTTAAAATCTAATCAATCGCTATTAGTACAAATAGTAAAAGAACCAATATCAACTAAAGGTCCTAGAATAAGTTCAGAGCTTTCTATTGCCGGTAGATATATAGTTTTAGTTCCTTTTTCTAGTCGCATCTCTATTTCTCAAAAAATAGAAGACCGCGAAGAAAAAGATCGATTAAAACGATTGGTTAAAAGTATCACACCACAAGGTTTTGGTATTATTGTGCGTACTGTAGCTCAAGGCAAAAAAGTAGCAGAGCTAGATAAAGATTTACAAAATTTGCTTAGTCGTTGGACGGCAATGTGTAAAAAGCTACACAAAGCGCATCACCCAAGTAAAGTATTAGGAGAGATGAATAAGGCCTCGTCAATTTTGCGAGATATATTCAACGATACCTTTACTGGAATTACTGTCGATGATGAAGAGCTTTACTATCAAATTAAAGATTACGTGCAAGAGATTGCACCCAAAAAAGAATCAATAGTTAAATTGTATCAGTCTAAAGTTCCGATTTTTGAAAAATTTGGAATTGAAAGACAAATAAAAACCTCTTTTGGCAAAACCGTTTCTATGGCTAAAGGTGCTTATTTGGTTATAGAACATACCGAAGCTCTTCATGTTATAGATGTAAACAGCGGCAACAGATCTAACAAAGCGAACAACCAAGAGGACACAGCATTAGAAGTTAATTTAATCGCGGCTACAGAAATGGCTCGCCAATTACGATTACGTGATATGGGCGGTATAATAGTAGTCGATTTTATTGACATGACTAGTTCTGAAAATAGGCAGAAATTGTTTAATCATCTTCGTGACGAAATGAAAGATGATAGAGCAAAACATAAAATTTTGCCTCCAAGTAAATTTGGATTGATACAAATAACAAGACAACGTGTTCGTCCCGAAATGAATATTAAAACCAGAGAGGAGAATCCTAATGGTATTAATGGTTCTGAGGTTGAAGCACCCATAGGATTGGTGCAAAAAATAAACCACGATCTTGAGAGACTATTAAAAAAAGACTATAAAAAGTTGACTTTAAACACACATCCTTTTATAGCGGCCTTTTTAACAAAAGGTTTTCCATCGATACGTTCTAAATGGTTTTTAGAACATAAAAAATGGGTGAAGATTTTACCGAGAGATGCTTACACATATCTAGAATATCATTTTTTCGATAAAAATGGTAATCAAATTAAATAATATAAAGAGCCCGAACTGTTAAAAGTTTGGGCTTTTTTATTTTATATTCGATTTGTTTTAAACTAAATAAAAGTAACATTCTTTGTATACTTTTATCTTTTTAAATTTCAATTAAAACTTACTTCCTAGTAGATTGAATTAAGAAAATTCAAGGTGCTTCTTTAATAAACGTGAGGCTACAATTAATGCCTACTTCATACTAAATATGGGTTGCGCAATGATTTAAGATTTAAACATCATATCCATAACATTAAATCTTTAACATTCTATTAATCATTTTTTTAAAAATATTTAACTTTTAATGATTAATTAATATTGGGATTACATTTAGGTTAACTATATAGATGATATTTGTCTTTGTCTTAAGACAAAACAATTAGTATTTCATATAATTAATTAGTTTTTGTCGACTATATTATCATGATTTCTAATAGACTGCCTTGGCCAAGGCAGTCTTTTTTGTTCGAAAATTAATCATTAGGAAACATTAAGTTAACATTGGTTTCAGTTCTTTGCAATGACAAAAACTAATAAAAATACTAATGAAATTTAAAATTATTATAGTAGCACTTTTTTTGTTTGCTATTAACGTTACTGCACAAGAAATTAGCGACACTTCTTTTGGTAAAGGCTTAATAAACTTTGTTGCAAAAGACAGTTCTTTTAGTATTAAATTTGCACCTCGTTTTCAAGTTCGATCTGTATCATCCTGGGATTATAATGGCAATCAGTATGGAAGTCCAGAACATAATTTTATTGTTCGTAGAGCAAGATTAAAGTTTGATGGTTTTGCTTATAGCTCCAAACTTAAATATAAAATAGAGTTGGGTTTATCGAATAGAGATATTTCAGGCGCAAATGAATTTAACAGAAACACACCCCGCTATATACTAGATGCAGTTATTATGTGGAACTTTGCTGGTAACTGGGAGCTTTGGGCTGGTCAGACCAAATTACCAGGAAACGTTGAACGTGTTGTATCTTCAGCTAACCTTCAACTAATAGATCGTTCTTTATTAAATAGCAGGTTTAACATAGACCGCGATTTAGGTATTCAATTGCGACACAAAACTAAATTAGGCGGCGAATTTTTAATGCGAGAAAAGTTTTCTATTTCACAAGGTGAAGGTCGCAATGTTACCGAAGGAAATGAAGGAGGTTTGCAATATACTGCGCGTCTAGAACTTTTACCATTCGGGACTTTTAAGTCTAAAGGTGATTACAGTCAATCTGATTTAAAACGTGAGCTAAAGCCTAAATTAATGTTTGGTATTACATATAACTACAATCAAGACGCCGTTAGGGAGAGAGGATTTGCAGGTGATTATATGATACGAGCAGATGGATCTATTTACGAAACAGATCAAACAACTATTTTTGCAGATGCTATGTTTAAATACAATGGCTTTTCATTTATGGGTGAATATGCAATACGTACAGCGGATGATGAAATAGCAACAGAAATAGATGGCTCAACACCAACTGGCGATATTGTTTTAACAGGTAACGCTCTAAACTTACAAGCAGGTTATTTATTTAAAAGCAACTACGAAATAGCTGCTCGCTTTACAACAGTAAATTATGAAAGTATTACTGGAGCTTTACCGACAGAACAATATACCATCGGTGTAAATAAATTCTTAGTGGGGCATAAACTAAAAGTACAAAGTGATTTAAGTTATACAACCTTAGACGGTAATGACGATAACATTACCTTTAGACTAGGATTTGATATACATTTTTAAAACATAACAATTAAATAACATTTTAATTATATATTGTAATGATATTTGCAAACATTTTACAATTAAATCCTATGGATAATATTTATTTATTAATGTTGATTGCCATTACAGTTTTAGCTGTTGCTGATATTGTTGTTGGTGTTAGTAATGATGCTATTAACTTCTTAAATTCTGCTATTGGATCCAAAGCAATTTCTTTGAGAACTATAATGATCGTAGCCAGTTTAGGTATTTTTATTGGAGCTGTATTTTCTAGCGGAATGATGGAGGTTGCAAGAAAAGGTATTTTTGTTCCTGCTCAATTTCAATTTGGAGAGATTATGCTCATTTTTATGGCTGTAATGATAACAGATATATTGTTATTAGATTTCTTTAACACACTTGGTTTACCAACATCTACAACTGTTTCTATTGTATTTAATTTATTAGGTGCGGCAGTAGTAATGTCATTGATTAAAATTAGTCATTCTGATTCTGAGACTTTCGCTGATTTAGCTACATACATAAATACAGAAAAGGCTTTAGAAATTATATCTGGTATTTTGCTGTCTGTAGTTATTGCCTTTTCGGTCGGTGCACTTGTGCAATGGGTGTCAAGACTTATCTTCACATTTAACTATGAGAAAAAAGTTAAAAACTTTGGAATTGTTTTTGGAGGTGTTGCTTTAACGGCAATAACCTATTTTATCTTTTTAAAAGGCCTGAAAGGAACGCCTTATTACAAAGATTTAAAAGGTTTATTAGAAGGGAATGAAATTTATATAATACTCGGAAGTTTTATTTTCTGGACCTTATTTTCATTCATATTTGAAAAACTAACCAAAAAAACTGTTTTACTTGTTGTAATTGCAATTGGAACTTTTGGATTGGCATTGGCATTTTCTGGTAACGACTTAGTAAACTTTATTGGTGTTCCAATGGCAGCCTATCATTCTTATGAAGCTTGGGTTGCCGGTGGAATGGACACTGCAATGTCAATGGCAGTATTAGAGAAAAAAGTACCTGCTGAGCCTTACTTATTGTTTATAGCTGGTGCTATAATGGTATTGACACTATGGCTGTCTAAAAAAGCAAAAACCGTTGCAGAAACTGAAATAAGCTTATCTCGTCAAGGAGAAACTCATGAAAAATTTGAACCAAACAGACTTTCAAGAACAATTGTAAAAAGAACAACCCAATTATCTAATTACTTTGCTATTATAGTACCTAGCTCGATTACTGGAAAAATAGAAAAGAGTTTTGAAAAACCAGAGTTTACTTTGACAAAAGATCAAAGTATTGATGCTCCTGCATTCGACATGATTCGTGCCTCTGTTAATTTAATGGTTGCAGGAGTGTTAATTGCAATTGCAACCTCAATGAAGTTGCCTTTATCAACAACATACGTTACGTTTATGGTAGCCATGGGTACTTCTTTGGCTGACCGCGCATGGGGAAGAGAAAGCGCTGTTTATCGTGTGGCTGGTGTATTGAACGTTATTGGCGGATGGTTTGGTACTGCTATTGGAGCATTTATTGCCGCTGGTGTTGTAGTATTTCTAATTAATTGGAATCCAGCTGTTATTACACCAATATTACTATTGTTAACTGCTATTTTATTATACAGAAACTATAAATCCCATAAAAACAAATCTTCAAAAGTGATTGATGAAGATAGCTTAAAAAAGGCAGAAAGCAGCTCTTTACAAGGTGTTATTCTTGAAAGCGCAAATAACATGTCCAATGTAGTGAAACGAACTAATAGAATCTATTCTAATGCAATTGTTGGACTCGCTAAACAAGATATAGATTTACTTAAAAAGAGCAAAAAACAAGTTATAAAATTGACCGAAGAGGTTGATGACTTGCGCGATAATGTGTTCTATTTTATTAAAAATTTAGATGAGTCTAGTATTGGTGCAAGTGATTTTTATATTAATATTTTAGGCTATCTTCAAGACATGACACAATCTTTAGAATATATTACTAAAGTAAGCCACAAGCACATTAATAATAATCATAAGAAACTTAGATTTAGTCAAATTAAAGAGTTAAAGGAAATAGATGATAAACTAGAAATTTTATTTGAGGATACTCGAGTTGCATTTAAATCGGAATCTTTTGAACAAATTGGTGCTATTTTAGATGAAAGAACTGAAGTTTATAAACTTGTGAAAGATAAAATTAAGAAACAAATTTCTCGCACGAGGACAGAAGAATCTAGCCCTAAAAATACAACGCTGTATTTTAGTTTATTATTAGAGACTAAAGATTTAATAAAATCAACAATGAGTTTATTAGAGGAGTATCATAACTCATTTGATAGTTCGGTTGAACCTGCAACAATTACAGTTGTAGATGAAGTTGTAGAAAATACAAAACCTTCACAAAAAGAAGAATAAAAACTATATTTATATCATAATTCTAAGCCATCATTTTAATTAAAAATGATGGCTTTTTTATTTTATAAAATCACTTAATATAAAACCTAAAAAAACTCCCATAATAATTGTCCATATAGGACCTATTTTGGTTCTAAAAATTAAAATCGTAGCAATTAAAGCAATTACAATACTTTGCCAATCTATAAGTGTGTCTCTTGCCATTACGAGCAATACAGCAAACATAACTGCAACTGCTGCAACATTTACAGAATCTAGAAAATAGCGCAGTATTGTCGACTTTCGCATTCTAGGTATAAACGGATTGAGTATTAAAACAAATAAAAATGATGGTAAAAATATCCCAGTAGTTGCCACCAATGCGCCTGTAAAACCATTAAGTTGATAACCAATAAAGGTTGATGTAGATAATACAGGACCTGGAGTAAACTGGCCCATTGCGATTGCATCAATAAGTTCTGCTCTAGTTAACAACCCGCGAGTCACTAATTCTGCATCCAAATAAGCAAAAAGTACGTAGCCACTGCCGTATAGTATTGCACCCACTTTTAAAAAAATTAAAAAGAGTTTTAACGTTGATATCTTAGCTATAGTTGTATTAATTCCAAGGAATAAAAGTAATGGTGAAAATGTATTGAGATTTGTTCTCGCTTTAGATTTCATGTAGAAATAAAGCATTCCTAAAATACCAGCTGCCAATAAAGCTACAATTTCATTGACTCCTAATAAACTGACAACCAAAACCAATATCCCAAGGATAATAAGTTCGGTACTTTTTAATGCTTTTTTACTAAGTTTCAAAATTGCTGAGGCTATAATGGCCAAAACAGCAGGCTTTATACCGTACATAAAAGGCTCTACCTCTGGAAGTTTGCCATATTTTACATATAAATATGCTAAAATTGCTGTTATAATAGTTGCAGGAAAAATAAATGAAATCCCAGCCACAAACAAACCTGCCTTACCTGCTCGTTCATAACCACAATGCATGGTCATTTCAGTAGAATTTGGCCCAGGGATTAAATTTGTAGTACCTATGAGGTCGAGGAAATATTCTCTAGTCATCCATTTACGCTTTTCAATGATTTCATCCTCCATCATGGCAATGTGAGCCGCCGGACCACCAAAAGCAAAACATCCTAATTTAAAAAACACTTGCGCTACTTCAATTAAATTTGGATTCATTATAATGGATAAAGGTTTTCAAAATTAATCACTATCTAAAAGCATATCTTTTTTTCCATAAAGTAAATCTGCAACGTCTATTAAATTATCAATCATATCATTAACATTCTCAAAATCATTAAAAAGTGAAGATGCCATATCAACTGTTATTAAGTCCTTTCGAATCAATTCATCAATTTCAAGATTATCAGAATGAATATTTGTTTTCGCTTCTCTTTTTAACTTCACAAGTTTTTTATGAAAGACTTCATTTTCTTTTTCAGTTCTAAACAGGTGAATTGTTCGCAATACCTTAACTGCTTTGTTCCTTATCTTATCATATTCTTTCCGTATGTATTTATTATCTGAGTTTAAGTATAAGGTCACATTTCTACTCAACTCTTTAACATCTCGAATAATCTCTACCATTTTTCTGTTAGCTATTTTCAATTCAGATATTTGTTTATTTTGAGTTTCATTTAATGTCAAACTACTCTGTGCCTTGGTAGCATAATTAATTATTTGTCCATAAATATTTTTTACTTTAGTGCCATACAATTCTCTAACATTCGTATCAAACAAAACTTTCGATTTCTTCACTATTTTTTTAACCTTAATATCTGATATAATATCAGCCCTATGAATGTTTAGCGCATGAGCTACAATTTCAAAAATGGCATTTTTATATAAATATTTAGACTCTTTTACTAATGCTGCAATTGCCGTTTCAGGGTATTCTAAAACATGCTTTGTTAAAAATTTTGGTTCGTCTATTGTTTTAACATCTTGAACTTTTACAGGCACCAAGTACTCAACTAATTTAGCGATTGGTTTTACAAACCATACCAATAAAAAGGTGTTTGTAATATTAAATGTGGTATGAAACAAGGATATTGCTACAGGAATGGCTGCAGCACTAATATATGGCGATTCTGAACCGAGATACATTGATAACCAACTCACCATTTTTAAGAAGGGATAAAATAAAATCAACATCCAAAACACACCCATAAGGTTAAAAATTAAATGGGCACGAGCGGTTTGTTTCGCCTTAAAATTACCAATAATTGCAGCTAAATTAGCCGTAATAGTTGTCCCTACATTTTCACCCAAAACCATGGCTGCTGCCATTTCAAAAGGAATCCAACCTTGGGCTGTCATAATTAAAGTTAGTGCCATTGTAGCACTGGAAGACTGAATTATAACCGTTAAAAGTGTTCCTATAAGTAAGAATATTAGAATAGAGAGAAAGCCTAAATCGGTGTAGCGTGATAAAAATTCTAATAGTTCTGGGTTGTTTTTTATATCTGGCATTGCCTCTTTAAGAAACTGAAGCCCAATAAATAATAAGGCAAAACCAATAATAAAGCTTCCTAAGTTTTTGAATTGTTCTTTTTTAAGAAAGGTAAATCCAAAACCAAAGCCAACCAAGGGTAAAGCAATAGTGCTCATACTTACTTTAAAGCCTAATATTGTTATTAACCATGCTGTTATTGTAGTGCCAATATTTGCTCCCATTATAACACCTATAGACTCAACAAGGGTTAACAAACCAGCATTAGCAAAGCTAACCACCATAAGAGTTGTTGCAGATGATGACTGTATAACCGAAGTAATTAAAAATCCAGTACTAATACCGAATACTCTGTTTGATGTCATTCTAGCTAATATCGAACGCATTTTATTACCGGCTAATAACAAAAGTGCGTCACTCATAACTTTCATCCCGAAAAGGAAGACACCTAATGCCCCAATAAGTTGTAATATTTCTGTAAATCCGTATTGCATGTGCTTTTGGAGTATATTTAAATACTTTTGATAACTAAGAAAAAGAATAAAATTAACTAAAACAAACAAATTGTTTGTATTTCAGCATCTAAAAACAAACCATGATCGTATATGTTGATGAACCTAACTAATTAACTTAAAGTCATAATTATGAAAAAAATTTCTGTTTTGCTTTTACTAGCAACCATCACTTTATCGTGCGTCTCAAAGAAAAAATATTTAGCACTGGAACATGAAAACGGTGAAATTAAAAGTGAACTACAAAAAACCAGAGTTGAAAAAGAAAATTTAGAAGCTAAATTCGCTAGAATTCAGACCAGAGTTGACGATTACAACAACAAAATAATGTCTTTAAAAGAAAATGTAGGAACCCTTACGGAAGAAAACAACTCGAAGCTAGAAGTTCTTAAAGAAGGAGGTGTAATTTCTAACGATGCGAAAGTTAAAATGCGTGAGACACTTAAAAATGTAGATGCTGAAAAACTGAGTCAAGCAAAAACGTTAAAAGATTCCATGAATCTGGCTGTTGCTCACAATCTTGAAAAAACAATCAACGAGAGCAACATGAACGAAGATGAAGACTTCGCTGTTAATATCAATGAAACAGTTGTTATGATTTCTATTGCCGATAACATGTTGTTTAACACCGGTAGCTACAGATTAAGTTCAAAAGCGGATAAAGTATTACAAAAATTAGCAGATGTTATTAATTCTGAACCTAGCTTGGATGTTATGGTTGAAGGCCATACGGATTCTAGAACTATTAACACAGCTAGCATATCTGACAACTGGGATTTAAGTGTTTTAAGAGCGACATCGGTAGTTAGAAAATTACAGAATAAATTTAATGTGGCTCCAGAAAAAATGATTGCCGCAGGCAGAAGTAGCTACCAACCTTTAGTTGAAAATGATTCACGTAAAAATATGGCAAGAAACAGAAGAACACGAATTATAATTCTTCCAAATATTGATAAGTTTTTTGCTTTAATGGCAGACAATTAATTTTAACGATTGTTAAAATTAAGTTTAATGAACAAAAAATGCGAATCTTAAGGTTCGCATTTTTTGTTTAAACTGTATCTCGAATATTCTCCTTAATCCATTTTATACAATCTTTAAAACTATCAAAAATGTGCTCTGGAGGAATTAAATCGGGGATAATATCAATACGCTCCATCATATAGCGAGGTTGTTTTAATAAGCCTACTAACAAAACAGATATTCCAGATTTTTCCAAATCGACTAACACATCCTCCATAGCATATAATCCAGATTGATCCATATATTGCATCCTACCCATTCTAATAATTACAGCTTTGGCGGTATCTGGTATCTGTTTAGCCAATTGCTGAAATTCACTTGTTGACCCAAAAAACAAAGGGCCTTTAATGTGCTTTATAAATACTTCTTCTTTTAAATTTACTGGAAAGTTCAACTCATCTGCCCATGCTTTTTCTTTTAGCAATGATTTTACGTCAGATCGTTCTGCTGTTAAATCGCCTATTTTCTTCATAAACATAAGAGAGGCAATAACCAATCCTATACCAACCGCGTATACTAAATTCCAAAATGTAGAAAGAAATAACACAACAAGCATTATTAATACTTCCATGCTAAATTTAATAGGCCCAAATTTTACATCTTTTGGCAAACTTGGTATAGCCCTTAAACCTTTATAATCCATAACACCAATACCAACAGTTATTAATATTCCTGCCAAAACTGCTGCTGGAATTTGCGATGCAATAGGACCTAAACCTAATAAGATAATTAAAAGCATAATTCCCGCAATCATTCCGGAAAGTTTTGTTTTTCCTCCAGAAGTAATATTCACAACAGTTCTAATAGTTGCGCCGGCTCCAGGTATACCCCCAAAAACAGCAGCGATACTATTACCTATACCTTGGCCAACCAATTCTTTATTGGGTTTATGTTTTGTTTTCGTCATATTATCAGCAACTACACTCGTTAGTAACGAATCAATAGCTCCTAACAGAGATAACGTTAATGCCGTAAAAATATATGGTGTGATGCTACTTAACTTGAAGTTTGTAAATATTTCCAAATTAGGTAATGGAAGTCCACTTGGGATTTCTTCAATTGGTCTATAGTTTAATCCGAAACCAACTGCGATACCAGACATAACAATAAGCGCCACCAATGTACTAGGAACTGCTTTTGTAATTCTTTTGAAACCATAAATAATAAAAATTGTTCCTAAGGCTAAAATTAACTCTAACCAATTAATACTTTTCAACGCTCGTGGTAACACTTTAATAGCACCATAAGCCCCAGATGCATCTTTTGCTGCTAATGTCTGTGACTCTTTTAAAATATCTGCTTGCGAAATCGCCTCAGCGCGTCGTATTGTTTCTTTAAAATCCTCGAGTACTAATATACCTTCGCCAGCTTCGTCTTTTAATATATTATCAAGTATGACTTCTTCGGCTTGAGGTTTAAACTGCTCAACAAAAGCCTCATCTTCCTTTGGATAATATCCTAAAGACGGCAAAATTTGTGTTATTAAAATAATGACACCAATTGCAGTCATAAAACCTGATACCACGGGATATGGTATGTATCTGATATACTTTCCTAGCCCTAAAATACCTAAGCCAATTTGCATTAGACCTGCCAGCAAAAAAACTGTAAGAATAACTGGAAGTGCCTTTTCAATATCGCCATCATTAGTTGCAATAATTCCTGCGATTATCACCATACTTACAGCTGTCATAGGAGCTGTAGGTCCAGAAATTTGAGTGCTTGTCCCTCCAAAAAGTGCTGCAAAAAAACTAATAAATATAGCTCCGTACAATCCAGCTGTTGGGCCTAAGCCAGAAGACACCCCAAAAGCAAGAGCCAATGGTAATGCTACAATTCCTGCTGTGATACCTCCAAAAGCATCTCCCTTTATATTTACAAACAAATTTTTCATCGAGATTCTTAGTTATGAGTCTAATTTAGTCGATAAATATCAAATAAAAAAGCCTATTATAACTAATAGGCTTTTCAATTTAACATTTTCTTGTGTTTTCAAAGATTCACGAAAGCAATGATATTTAATTGATCCCTACCAGAGGTTTCAAAAAATTGATTCATATATCCTGCTTCTAAACGTATCTTACTAGTTAGATGATAACCTAAGCCTGCATAAAGTCTATTTCTATCAAACACATTACTTTCTGTGTTTAAAAAAATCTCATCATAGATCGAAAAATACAATTTTTTCGATTTGAAAAAAGGGATATTGATTGCTAAAAAATACCTGAAACGCATTTTAAAATCTTCTTCTACAAACCGTTGTTCAAAACGATATCGATGCGTCAATTTAGTGCGTCCAATTTTTTGCTTTGAAATAAATTGCTGGAATATCCTATGTTCATTAACAGATATTTTATCATCACTGTCATCAAAATAGTTTTCAGAAAGAATATAGCCGTAGCCAAATAAAACATTGTTTTTACCTTCATTAAAAGTATACCCCAAACCAGTACGCAGCAATAGCTGTTCTAAATCGCCTGCAGCATCATAGTTTCTATATTGAACTTCATTATGGAAATCCCAATTATTCTTGAGTTTTACATTTCCTATGTAAATCAACCAATTACCAAAATTACTATCCTGTGAAGTACCCTTATAAGGCATTAACAGAACGAATAGAAAAAGTGAAAATATTATTATTTTAAGGTTCGCCATACCTTACTCATAAAACGTTACAGCACCAGTTTTGATATCGTACATACCACCAATTATGTCAATCTCACCATTTTCATGCATTTCGGCTAACACACTACTATCTTCCAAGATTTTTTGAATTGTTAAGTTTACATTTTTCTCTGCAATATTGTTTACAAATTCAATATTAGAAGAATTTCTAAGACTAACATCTGCTGGTTCCTTTATTGCATTAACTGCTGGTTTAATTTTAGCTAACATGGAAGTTAAGTTACCAAGTTCGGCATTATCACAAGCCCCTTTAACAGCACCACAACTGGTGTGACCTAAAACAACAATCAATTTTGTTCCTGCCAATTTACACGCGAATTCCATACTGCCTAAAATATCCTGATTAACAAAATTTCCAGCTATACGCACACTGAAAATGTCACCTATACCCTGATCAAAAATTAATTCTGAAGACACCCTTGAGTCGATACAACTTAAAATTGTAGCAAAGGGATATTGCCCTGTGCTAGTATCTGTAACCTGCCCAAGAAGATTTCTATCTGCTTTAAGGCTTTTTTGAAATCTCTCATTCCCAACTTTCAATTCATCCAATGCAGAAGCAGGTGTCATTGCAGCTTGCGTTTCTTTAGTATGTGCTTTCATATATTATGATATTTTAATTAATGATTTTAAAAATTATATTGCTGGTTGAGCAGATAAAAGCATGGGGACTTTCAGTTTACTAATATAACTATTTAAGTTTTTTCTCTTTTTACTTTTGAAATTCCCCCTATTAAGATACAATAAATTAATACCATTCTTTTCTAAGTAATTAGAAAGGTTCTTTACTGAAGAATCATTCTGATCGAAAACAAATTCTACTGCATCCTCAATATCCGATTGTTTAGTGCCTTCTTCGCTGTTTTTCGAGTCTATTATTTTAAACATTTTAACAGGCTTATTGGTGTGTGGTAATAACTCTCCAAAAATACTTCTGGAAGAGGTTTTATCAATACCGTTCAGAACCCCAAGTGCCAATGATTTATCATGCTTAAATGTGCTTTCCTCGTCTGTCACCAAAATAGGACCAGAAAAGGTTTTTAAAACAAAATCGGTAAGTGTATCACCAACTAAGTTTAATATTTTTTGTTTTCTTCTTTTAACAACAATAACGTCTGGTTGATAATCTTTAATGTAAGTACTTATTTCATCATTTACGCGCCCGATTACAAATGTTGAGTTAATGTTTACACCAAATTTTTCCGATGCAGATTTTGCCAATCTTTTTAGGCTATTATTTGTAAAAGTGAATTGATGATTTATTTCTCTCATTGCCGAAAGTTGATTGGTTTCTTTAACAACTTTCAATGGATCCTTAACCCCCAAAAGCATTATTTCTCCATCAATCATTTTGGCTAAACTTATTGTGTTTTCTAACGTAGTGCTTGTTGCGTTATTATTATTTGAAAGCACTAATATTTTATATTTATTTGTCTTCATAATTTTTTTAATTTAAACTTAAATTCGATTGTGGTCTTTCGTTGAAAAATTTGATAAAACTTTCGGGGTTTTCTACAATTCCTCGTTTAGAGACAAGTTTTATGTCTATATCCCTTTCTTTAGCTTTAAATAAAAAGTCCTCTAATATTTCTATAATGTCGTTATCAAGATATCGTGTTTTAATAAGGTCTATTTCCAAATAGGTGTCTCTTGGCAAGTTGTCCAATTCTTTTAAAATAGCTCCTTTATTAAAAAAGGTTACTTCTTCTGCTAAAGACATTTTTATCTTGTGTTTTCCGTTACTCTTATCTTCGATATGCAAGAAATGAGAGTTCTGATAGCTTTTTAGTAAGATAACAACTATTCCAACGGCTAACCCGAGTCCAATACCATAGAGCAGATCAATAAATACAATCCCTAATACCGTAACAACAAAGGGAATAAACTGTTTCCAACCCAATTCATACATTTTTTTAAATAATTGAGGTTTCGCTAATTTGTATCCAACTACTAATAAAATAGCTGCTAAAACAGATAAAGGAATCATATTAAGCAATGTTGGAATTATAATTATTGAAATCAATAAGAAAAACCCATGGATTATGGCAGACATTTTCGAAACACCCCCTGACTGTATATTAGCAGAACTTCTAACAATTACTTGTGTTATGGGTAAACCTCCAATAAGTCCTGAAAGGATATTACCCGTCCCTTGAGCTAATAATTCTCTATTGGTAGGTGTTACATTCTTATGAGGATCTAGTCTATCCGTTGCTTCTACACAAAGTAAAGTTTCTAAACTAGCTACTAAAGCAATTGTGAAAGCAACAATCCATACTTCAGAGTTTGTAATCATACTGAAATTAGGAAAACTAAACTGAGCTAAAAAAGAAGCTGTATCCTCTGGAACAGGAACACTTACCAAATGAGATTGAGAAATAGATAACGTTTCATGGGATCTTGTAACGGCAAAGAATATAATACCAACAACCACCGCAACCAACGGCCCTTGAACCAATTTGAATACCTTGTGTTTCTTCGATAAAACTTTTTCCCAAAGTATTAAAATACCTAAACCGACAACACCAACAATCATAGATCCTAGTATGATATTGTCAAAAATATTAAAGATATTGGTAAGTGTATTTTCGCTTGATGAGCTAAAAAAGCTATCTGCTCCTTCGGGCTCGGCATCATAACCGAAAAAATGCGGTATTTGTTTTAGTATAATTATAATTCCTATTCCGGTTAACATCCCTTTAATAACAGACGACGGAAAGTAATAACCAATTACACCAGCCTTAAGAACACCAAAAAGAAGCTGAATTACACCACCTAAAACTACGGCAACCAAGAAGTTTTGATACCCGCCTAACGTGCCTATAGCAGATAAAACTATTGCAGCCAGACCAGCTGCAGGACCACTAACTCCAATATTAGAGCCACTAAGACTCCCTACCACAATTCCTCCAACAATACCAGCAATTAATCCAGAAAATAGTGGTGCACCACTGGCTAATGCAATACCTAAACATAAAGGCAATGCGACAAAAAATACAACGATACTTGCAGGCAAGTCGTTTTTTAAAGTTTTAAACATATTAAAAAATGAATTTGTAGTCTAAGTTTAACAAACCTAAACTAAATTAATACTTGAGTGGCTTAATAATGAAGCCTGAAAAACATTATGATAATATGCCTAATTCCGGAGGTGGTGAAATTAAATTTAGGTGCGGTTTAGGGTAATTTTTGAAGTAATACCCTAAGCAATTATTAGTTTCGTTTAAATTAAAATCTGACTCACTAATATCGAATTCAAAAAATAAAATTTCTTTATCCTTATTTTTTTCACTTCCCTTTTCTTCTTCTTCTGAAGAAGCATAAAATATAGAAACATCAATCGAATTATCAACAGCAACTAAAATTGTAGGCGCTGCTAAAAACACCAAAAAAATTGTTGATAAAAGTAATGATACAATGCTTCTTGCCATCTATTTTTTAAAATGAGTGAACACAAATATAGTGTTTTAATTAAATAGTGTTTTATTATTTTTAATAAATGTTCAACAGAACGCTATTTTATTAAAATAAAACTATTCTTACATAGCAACCAAATCACCAGCAATATCCTTTGAAGGTAAATCTGATTTACCCATTAAATAAATATCTACTTGACGTGCAGCTTCTCTTCCTTCTGAAATTGCCCAAACAATTAAAGATTGTCCACGGCGCATATCTCCCGCAGTAAAAATGTTTGAAATATTTGTTTGATATTTACCGTATTCGGCTTTATAATTTGAACGCGCATCTGTTTTAATACCTAACTTCTCAGCAAGTGTGCTTTCTGGACCAGTAAAACCAAGCGCTAACAATGCTAAATCACATGGCCAAGTTTTTTCTGTTCCTTCAACTTCAATAAGCTGAGGTCTTTGACCAGGTACCATTTTCCATTCTACATTAACCGTTTTTAAGCCTGTTAATTTTCCGTTTTTATCCTTAATAAATTCCTTTGTATTTATAAGCCAGTTTCTTTCAACACCTTCTTCATGCGAAGAAGACGTTTTTAACTGTAATGGCCAAAACGGCCACGGTGTTTGTGGCGAACGGTGACCTGGAGGCTTCGGCATAATTTCGAAATTAACAACCGACTTTGCTCCGTGTCTATTGGAAGTTCCAATACAGTCTGACCCTGTATCTCCACCTCCTATAACGATAACATTTTTATCGGTAGCCATCACTTGGTTTTCAACTTTCTTACCAAACAAAACTTTAGTTTGTTGTGTTAAGAAATCCATTGCCTGCACAACGCCTTCTGCATCAATACCTGGTGTTGGCAAACTTCTTCTTTCTGTTGCACCACCACATAAAACTACAGCATCAAAGCCTTTCAATTCTTCAACATCATAATTAATACCAACATTTACATTTGTTTGGAAAGTTATACCCTCTGCTTCAAGAATCGCTAAACGGCGATCAATAATTTCCTTTTCCATTTTAAAATTAGGAATTCCATAACGAAGCAATCCTCCTATTTCATCATCTCTTTCAAAAACTGTTACAGAATGTCCCGCTCTATTTAGCTGTTGAGCTGCTGCTAATCCTGCAGGACCAGAACCTACAATAGCAATGGTTCTACCAGTACGTATTTTTGGAGGTTGTGGTTTAATCCAACCTTCCTGAAAGGCTCGTTCTACAATATTTTTTTCAATATTCTCGATAGATACTGGGTCTTCAATTATTCCTAATACACATGATTTTTCACATGGTGCTGGACATAACCTTCCAGTAAATTCAGGAAAATTATTTGTAGAATGTAAAATCCATGAAGCCTTTTGCCATTCTCCTTGGTGAACCATGTGGTTAAAATCTGGTATTAAATTCCCTAGTGGGCAACCACTATGGCAAAATGGAATACCACAATCCATGCAACGTGACCCTTGCTTAGTAAGTTCAGACTCACTTAATGGTACAGTAAATTCTTTATAATGTTTTACACGCTCTTCTACAGGCGTATATTTTTCATCTTGTCTTTCAAATTCTTTAAATCCTGTTACTTTTCCCATAACACTATGCTGTTGTTAATTCTTCTACCATCGGCTCTTCCGTCTCTAAACGTTTTAATGCACGCTTATACTCGATAGGCATCACTTTTATAAAGTTACCCAAACTTGATTCCCAAGCCGATAATAACTCTTGTCCTTTCTTACTATTAGTATAAAGCACATGCTTTTCAATGAATCCTTTTAATTCCGATGCATCTTCTGTAGATATATCTTCAAATTCTATGGTTTCTGTATTACATAATCCGTTTACAAATTTATTTGCTGGATCATATACATAAGCAATACCTCCACTCATACCTGCAGCAAAATTTCTTCCAGTTTTTCCGAGAACTACTACGCGTCCACCAGTCATGTACTCACAACAATGATCTCCAACACCTTCCACAACTGTAGTTGCCCCCGAATTACGAACGGCAAACCGTTCTCCAGCAATTCCATTGATATAAGCTTCACCATGAACTGCTCCAAATAAGCAAACATTACCAACAATAATATTATCCTCTGCAATAAAATCTGCCTTTGCTGGTTTCTTAACAATTAGTTTTGCCCCAGAAAGACCTTTCCCTAAGTAATCATTCGTATTTCCTTCCAATGTAAATGTTAAACCATGTGCTCCAAATGCTCCAAAACTTTGACCTGCAGAACCATTAAAATTTATATTTAAAGTGTCCTCTGGCAGACCTAAATGCCCATAAATTTTGGAAATTTCATTACTAACTATAGCTCCAACTGTTCTATTTACATTCTTAATAGGATACTCTAAAGTCATTTTTTCTTTCCTATATAAGGCTCTATGCGAGTCTTTTAAAATTGTAAAGTCGAGAACATTTTCTAAGTTATGGTCTTGTTTTTCAGTATTCTTAACTATTAAGTTATTATAAGCACTTGGTCTATGCAGTATACTTGATAAGTCTAATCCTTTTGCTTTATAATGTGTTATAGCTTTATTAGCATTTATTTTATGTGTTTGACCAACCATTTCACCAAGCGTTCTAAACCCTAACTGTGCCATGATACCTCTTAACTCTTCTGCTATATAAAAGAAGAAATTAATAACGTGCTCTGGTGTTCCTTTAAAGTTTTTACGCAGCTCCTTGTCTTGAGTTGCAACTCCAACTGGACAAGTGTTTAAGTGACATTTACGCATCATAATACATCCTGAAGCCACTAATGGTGCTGTTGCAAAACCAAATTCTTCTGCTCCTAAAAGTGCAGCAATCGCTACATCACGACCAGTTTTTAACTGTCCATCGCATTCTACAACAATTCTACTTCTTAAGTTATTTAAAACTAATGTCTGTTGTGCTTCTGAAAGACCGAGCTCCCATGGTAATCCGGCATGCTTTAAGGAAGTTAATGGAGATGCACCTGTTCCTCCATCGTATCCAGAAATAAGTACGACATCTGCTTTTGCTTTTGCAACACCAGCAGCAATAGTTCCTACACCAACTTCTGATACTAATTTAACATTAACTCGTGCATCTCGATTTGCATTTTTTAAATCGAAAATTAACTGAGCTAAATCCTCAATTGAATAAATATCATGATGTGGCGGTGGTGAAATTAATCCCACAAATGGTGTTGAGTTACGTGCCGCTGCAATCCAAGGTAAAACTTTCTCACCTGGTAATTGGCCACCTTCTCCAGGTTTTGCTCCTTGAGCCATTTTAATTTGTATCTCCTTTGCATTCGTTAAATAGTGTGAGGTAACACCAAAACGGCCAGAAGCTACTTGCTTAATTGCAGAATTTCTGCTATCTCCATTTACATCTGGATGAAAACGGTTTCTATCTTCTCCTCCTTCACCTGAATTAGATTTACCACCAATTCGGTTCATGGCTATGGCTAAATTCTCATGTGCTTCACGAGAGATGGAACCATAAGACATCGCTCCAGTTTTAAATCGCTTAACAATTTCTGTCCATGGCTCAACTTCATCTAATGGAATTGGATCTAAATTATCAAATTCAAACAACCCACGAATGGTCATTAAGTTCTCAGACTGCTCGTTAATAGTTTTTGAATAAACATCGTAACTCGCTTGATCACTTAATCGAACCGCTTGCTGCAATTTGGCAACCGTCGTTGGATTAAATAAATGGCGTTCGCCATTACGTCTCCATCTGTAATCACCTCCAATATTTAAACCTAATCGTTTATCAATTAAATTATCTGGATAAGCATATTTATAACGCTCATTTATTTCTTTTTCAATTTCGTATAATCCTATACCTTCAATTCTTGAAGCCGTGTATGGGAAGTATTTTTCAACAAATTGCGAGTTGAAACCAACGATTTCGAAAATCTGAGAACCTCTGTATGAATGCAAGGTAGAGATTCCTATTTTATTCATAATTTTCAATATCCCTTTCCCTATGGCTTCGTTGAAATTATCGACAGCTTTTTGTTCATCCATTCCTGTAATGAAACCTTCCTTTACCTGCATTCTAATAATTTCATTAACCATGTAAGGATTAATGGCACTTGCACCATAACCAAATAGTGTCGCAAAATGATGTGGTTCACGAGGTTCTGCAGATTCAATAATAATATCGAAATATGAACGCTTACGTAAACGATTTAATTGATGATTTACATAAGAACATGCCAATAATGCTGGTATTGGTGCAAATTCTTGATTAACCCCTCTATCTGAAAGAATAATAATATTTGTTTTTCTTTCAATAGCTTTCTCTACTTGCTTTATAATATCCTCTAAAGCATCTTCAAGACCATTAAGACCTTTTGCTTTAGGATAAAGTATTTCAATAGTTTCAGCTTTAAAGCTTTCAATTGAAATCGATCTAATTTTTTCTAAATCGGCATTTGATATTACAGGGTTTTGAATTCTTAATTTTCTACACTGTCTATCTGTAATACTAAAGATGTTTCTATCCTTACCAAGATTTAAACTAATATCGGTTACAATTTTTTCACGAATGCCATCCAAAGGTGGATTAGTTACTTGGGCAAATAATTGTTTGAAATAATTTGAAATAAGTTGTGGTCTATCGGATAATACAGCTAATGGGGTGTCTATACCCATTGAACCTAAAGCTTCCTTACCTACAACAGCCATAGGTGTGATAACTTCTTGAATATCTTCAAAAGTATAATTAAATAAACGTTGTCTAGTTTTTATATCGATAGTTTCAATAGGGCAGGTTTCGTTGGTATAAGGCACGTCTCTAAGATGCAAACGCGTTTTATCCAACCACTCTTTATATGGTCTTTCTGAAACAATTTTACTCTTAATTTCTTCATCTTCAATAATGCGCCCCTTATTCATGTCAACCAAGAACATTTTTCCTGGCTCTAAACGACCATGACTCTCAATATCTTCTGGATCTATATCAACAACACCTATTTCTGAAGACATAATAAGTTTACCACTTTTGGTAACTGTATATCTTGAAGGTCTTAAGCCGTTTCTGTCTAAAAGTGCACCAATATAATCACCATCTGTAAATGGCACAGATGCAGGGCCATCCCAAGGTTCCATAATGCAACCGTTGTATTCGTAGAATGCTTTTTTATCATCAGACATGGTCTTATGTTTTTCCCATGCCTCAGGAATCATCATCATCATAATTTCTGGTAATGACCTATCCGTATGCGTAAGTAATTCAACCACCATATCCATGGATGCAGAATCTGATTTCCCTGGCAAGATTATTGGAAATAACTTCTCTATTTGAGGACCAAACACATCACTTCGCATAATCTCTTCACGAATACGCATTCTACTCACATTACCACGAAGTGTATTTATTTCACCATTTTGACACATAAAACGGAATGGTTGCGCCAATTCCCATGTAGGCATTGTGTTTGTTGAGAAACGCTGATGCACCAAGGCTAGTCTTGTCACTAAATCTATTTCCTGTAAATCCGTATAATATGGCCCAATATCTTCAGGCATAATAATACCTTTATATATAATAGTTGTTGTGGACAAACTAGGTACGTAAAAATAGGTGCTTTCAGAAATTTTAGAGTTACTAATCTCGTGCTCTGTAATTTTACGAGCAGCATACAATTTAGCCTTAAATGTGGCTTCAGATATATCTTCGCCTTTACCTATAAAAAGTTGCTCAATATTAGGTTCCGATGACTTAGCAATTTCCCCCAATTGTGTAGAGTCTACAGGTACTTTTCTCCAACCTATAACAGTTAAACCTTGCGCCTTAACTTCTCTTTCAAAAGTGTCCTTACAAAACTTATATTGATTTCTAACTTTAGGCAAAAAAACCATACCTACTGCATACTCTCTTGGAGCTGGAATAGGCAAACCACTAACACGCCTAAAATAATCATGTGGAATATCTATTAATAAGCCCGCACCATCGCCTGTTTTACCATCAGCACTTACCCCTCCTCGATGCTCTAATTTTACAAGAATTTCTAGTGCATCATGAATAATTTGATTTGTTTTTTCTCCCTTTAGATTACATATAAATCCTGCTCCGCAATTTTCATGTTCAAATTCAGGCAAATACAGTCCTTGTTTCTTCAGCATAATCAACAAAATTTAGTTTAAAAACTTGAGTTGAAGAGCTAAGATACTCACTAACAATTGAATTACAATAGAGGTAAATTCATTATTTCGATTTTACGAGATAACCGAATAAAAAAATAGGTATATATCAATAATAGCAGGATTTTTTAATAAATATTCAAAGGCTTAAAATTCGTAATAATTTGAGGAAATGTGAATTTAAAATATGGAATTATAATTTTTTTAAAATAAATATCATGAAAAGCTAGAAAATACTGACAATAATTCAATCCAAACGTTTGTCAAAATGCTAAAAAATCTATTTATTTTAACAATACCATTAAAAAAATAGGGTTAAAATTAAAATATTAATAAAAGTATGCATCATACCCCTATTTTTTATGGGGGTTAATTCTTTTTCTCATAGTTTTGACCCGTTCATTAAGAAAATTTAGGTCTAATTCTAATAACTTAAAAACAAAAACTAATTAAAATTATTTAGATCTAAAAAATTAACAACTTAAAATGAAAACAATTATGAAAAAAATTATTACACTTTCAATGCTTTTTGCAGCAACAGCGTTATTTGCTCAGGAAGAAGCTCCAGAAAAGAAACTTTCAATTAGTGGTAGTATTGATGCCTATTATCAAACTTACCTTACAGCTCCAGACAACGAAGAAGTATCGTTTGGAACTGCCTTTGCTGGACAATCAGGTTTTGCTTTAGGGATGGGAAATATTATTGCTTCTTATGAAGGCGGAAAAGTAGGTGCTGTCCTTGATTTAGTTACTGGACCGAGAGGAGAAGGTGCTACATTTAATAGTGATATTGTGGACGGTATCGTAAACCAAGCATATGTTTATTGGAATGTATCTGAAGGTACAACATTAACATTTGGTAGATGGAATACTTTTTTAGGGTATGAGGTAATTGCTCCTGCAGCAAACTTTAACTACAGTTGCTCTTATTTATTTTCAAGTGGTCCTTTTTCACACATGGGTTTAAAGGCTGATTTTACTTTATCCGAAGATTGGAGTTTAATGTTAGCTATTACTAACCCTTGGGATACTAATGATGTTTCTGGAACTGGTGAATATGCACTTGGAGCTCAATTAGGTTTTTACGGTCAATATCTTAATTTATATTATGATAGCGGCGAACACGATGGTTTAGGTTTCGAAATTGACTATACAGGTGGTTTTGATTTATCAGATTCTTTCTTTTTAGGAATTAACGCTGCTTATAATGACAATGACGGTTCTGGATTCTACGGTGCTGCTTTATACCCACAGTTAGCGACATCTGATAGTTTCTCAATAGGATTAAGAGGTGAGTATTTTGCATTGCATTCAGATGCACCAAATGCTGTTGAACCAAGTGTATTCGCTACGACTTTAACAGGTAGCTACACTGTAGAAAACTTAATTATTAAACCAGAAATTAGATTAGATTCTTGGAGCGATAGTATGCCTTATATTGATTCTGATGGCATGGCTTCAGATAATCTTGCTGCTTTTACTTTAGCTGCAATTGTAACATTCTAAACAGTAATACTGTTTAAAAAATAATATTATAAAAAGAATAAAAGCAAGTGCTTTTTTATTAAATAAGTACTTGCTTTATTCTCCTTAAAATTAATTACTAACCATTAAAATTATAAAATATGTCGTTATTAAACATACCCCTTATAATTCAAGACACCGCCGCAATTGAAGGCGACATGGGAATGTTATGGATGCTTATTTCTGGTATCTTGGTATTCTTAATGCAGGCTGGATTCACATTAGTGGAATCTGGAATGACACGTTCTAAAAACGTAGTTAACATAGCAATGAAAAATGTTTTAGACATTGCTGTTGGATCAATAGTATTCTGGTTTGTAGGTTACTCATTAATGTATGGATCTACAGGCGGATGGATTGGATGGGATGGATTTATGTGGTACGGCGGAGAAGATTCTTCACCTGCAGATTTATTCTTTCAAACCGTATTCTGCGCTACTGCTGCTACAATCGTTTCTGGAGCTGTTGCAGGTAGAACCAAGTATAGTACATACATTATTTTTTCAGTTGTAATGACTGCTATAATTTATCCTATTGCTGGTGGATGGCAATGGAACGGTGATGGTTGGTTAGCTCAAATGGGCTTTATTGATTTCGCTGGTTCTTCAATTGTTCATGCTGTTGGTGGTTGGGCTGCTTTAGTTGCAGCTGCCTTAGTAGGACCACGTTTAGGGAAGTATATAGACGGTAAAGCCGTTAATATCCCAGGTCACAATAAGCTATTGGCTGCTCTTGGTGTATTCATCCTTTGGTTCGGATGGTTCGGATTTAACGGTGGTTCTCAATTAGCTTGGGGTGGTGATGATGCGACTGGAGCTTCAATGGTAGTTCTAGTGACTAACTTAGCTGCATCCGCTGGTGCTTTAGGTGCGTTATTCTTGTCATGGGTTAAGTATAAGAAACCTAATATAGATATGACGCTTAATGGTGCTTTAGCAGGATTGGTTGCCATAACTGCTGGTTGTGGTAATATGAGTGAGGTTGGTGCGTTGGCCGCTGGTTTCGTAGGCGGTATTATTGTAGTATTCGCCATGGAGTTTGTTGAGCAAAAGCTTAAGATTGATGATGCTGTAGGTGCATTTTCTGTGCATGGTGTAGCTGGTTTCTGGGGAACTATTGTAATAGGTCTTTGGGGAATTGATGGTGATACTGGAATTGGATTATTAAACGGTGGTGGATCTGACCAATTTGTTACTCAATTAATTGGAGCATTAGCATATGCCGCTTGGGCTGCTGGTACATCATTCGTATTCTTATTCATACTTAAGAAAGCTATTGGATTAAGAGTTTCGGAAAAAGTTGAAATTGAAGGTCTTGATTTATCGGAGCACGGTGCTTTAGCATACCCTGGTAAAAGACAAAGAGAAATTCAAGATTAAAATGTAACTAAATATAGTTTAAGGTTTACTTCAAGTAAAACAAAATGAATGCCTTGCTTATAAACCCAAGGCATTCATTTTATGTAAAGCACCTAAACTACTAAAATTTGTTACTTTTAGTAGCAAATTATTAAAACTAAAATATTATGAAAAAAATTGAAGCAATTATTAGAAAATCAAAATATCGCGTTGTAAAAGAAGCGTTGCATGATGTTGGGGTTAATTTCTTCTCTTACTGGGACGTAACTGGTTTAGGGAATGAAAAAGAAGGACATGTATACCGAGGTGTCTCATATAGCACAAGTGATATACAACGTAGGTATTTATCGATTGTGGTAAATAACGATTTTGAAGCCGTAACTATTAAAGCCATTTTAGAGTCTGCTGCCACGGGTGAAGTCGGAGATGGTAAAATATTCGTTTCAGATATCAGCGAGTGTTACAGAATAAGAACAGGAGAAAAAGGTGGAGACACTTTAAAATAATAATATATAATAAAATTTAATGATGGAAGGATTATTTACAGCTAATAATGTATGGATGATGGTCTGTACAGCACTCGTTTTCTTTATGCATACAGGTTTTGCATTCTTAGAGATTGGGTTAACAAGACAAAAAAACACGATAAATATTTTATTCAAAAATATTTTCATTATCACCGTTGGGTTACTATTATACTACCTAATTGGATTTAATTTAATGTACCCCGGAGATTTTAACGGGTACATAGGATCTATTGTTCCTGGGATTGGAGCTCCTGAAAACGGCATGACACCTGATTATGCAGATGGAGGCTATACTTGGTGGACAGATTTCTTGTTTCAAGGCATGTTTGCTGCTACCGCCGCTACAATTGTATCTGGAGCTGTTGCTGAGCGTATGAAAATTGGAGCATTTATGATTTTTACAGTAATATACGTAGGAATAGTATATCCTATTGCTGGTTCATGGAAATGGGGTGGCGGATTTTTAGATGAATTAGGATTTTACGATTTTGCTGGTTCAACATTAGTTCATTCCGTTGGTGGCTGGGCAGCTTTAGTTGCTGTTTATTTATTAGGTTCTAGAATTGGTAAATTTAAAGATGGTAAACCACAAGCAATTCCTGGCCATAATATTCCATTAGCAACTGCAGGCGTTTTAATTCTTTGGTTAGGATGGTTTGGATTTAACGGCGGTTCAGTACTTTCGGCAGATCCAGAATTAACTTCATTAACGTTAGTTACAACATGTTTGGCCGCTGCGGCAGGAGGTGTAGTTGCTTCTTTAGTTTCTTTCTTAAGATATAAGAATTTAGATTTAACTATGTTCTTAAATGGTATCTTAGGTGGTTTAGTAGGTATCACAGCTGGAGCAGATGTTATGACACCTGAAAGCGCTATTATTATTGGTGCTATTGCAGGTGCATTAATTGTTTTTGCCGTTTCTTTTATTGATGCTATTAAATTAGACGATCCTGTTGGCGCTATTGCCGTTCACTTAATTTGTGGTATTTGGGGAACACTTGCTGTTGGTATTTTTTCTACTAACCCAGATCATACTTTCGTTGCACAATTAATAGGTGTAGCATGTTACGCAGCTTTTTGTATTGTAACATCATTCCTAATAATTTTTACACTTAAGAAGACTATTGGAATTAGAGTTTCTGAAAAAGAAGAATTAGAAGGATTAGATGGTCATGAACACGGTATGGATGCTTACGCAGATTTCCGTATGAATGAACACTAGCCATATTAAATATATAGTTTAGAAAAGGGTTTCTTAAAAGAAACCCTTTTTTTATTCCTGTAATAATAGACACTAAATAACTTTTAATATGGGGGAAAAACTATCTAATTCCTACTATGCCTTCTGCAGCCTTAAATAACTTCTTCGAACTATATCCAATACCATTTTTAAAAACAATTTCAGCACTTCTTATCGCATTGATATTCTTACTAATGTCTTCATTTAGAATAACAATATCGGCGATTTTTGAATTTTCTATGGTTCCAATTGCCTTTTCTTGATCCAAATATTTTGCTCCATTAAGTGTACAAATCTTTATTGCTTCAGAAATATTAAAACCCATTTCAACAAAAAGCTCAACTAATCGCATATTAGCATAACCTGCAACAATTCTACCATCATAAGTAGGATCTGTTCCCGCTACTAAAAGTCCTCCTGCATCATAATATGCTTTTTCCCATATTTTAGACTTATTAAAAAGTTCATAGTCTAAAGAATCTCTTCCTTGTTTACTTGCCCATCTTTTATAAACTTTCTCTTTTGCTTTAGGAAACAAAGCAATCAAACCACCTCCTGGCACAACCTCTCTTTTTGTGTAGGGTTCGAAAACATTAATCGTAGAGGTTAAAGCTACGTTTTTTTCTACCAAGTGTTTAATGAGATCCGTCATGTTATTTGAGTCTACAGGCAAATTTAAAAGTGATTTGCTTTGCTTAAATGGCTCACACACATCAGGCTCTTTGTTAGCTATAAAATCACTGCTTGCAAAAAAACCATGTTCTAAATTATCTATTCCTAGGTCTGCAGCTTCCTTATAAGTAATGGAACACAAATGTCCTGTTACCTTCATCCCTCTAGCATGAGCAGCATCACAAATAGCTTTTAAGTCATCCCTAGTAATAAAATTATAAACTTTAAAAGAGGTAACGCCTATATCAGCGTAAAAATTTACCATTTTTACGGCTTGTTCTGTCGAATCGAAGGGTCCTAATTCAACAAGGCCAGTGCCTTCTCTATCCAAGTGCGGACTAGTAACATCCATTTTGGGTCCTGGTAGCTCACCTCTTAAAATTGCATTTTTTATGTTAACATCGGCTTGAGGCATAATACTTCCTGCCGTACGCATTGTGGTAACACCTCCCGCTAAATATAATTTAGGGAATGAATATGTCATTTGGTCGACTCCGTATTTCTTGTCCGGAGTTGTTTTAGGATAAAACAAATGTTCATGAAGCATTACCAAACCAGGAATAGCACTTTTGCCTTCCATATTAATAGCCAAAGCTCCAAATGGCACCTTTAAATCAGCCCCAACCGATTCAATTTTGTCTCCATTAATAATAACATCTTGATTGTACTTTGCTGAATCACCAGTTCCATCAAGAATGGTTAAATTTTGAAGTACATAATACCCCTTTTCATGAATGACAAAGGATTTGGTTTCTTCTGAAAGATTGTCTTGCGCAGTTAAAAAACCAAAAGACAAAAGGAATAATACTGAAAAAAGAAGTGGTTTCATTATAAACTAAATTGATTAATTAATTCTCACATAATATAAGAATTAATTAATCAAATTAGTTCATGAAGTTTTAGGCCGAATTTCTACTCGCGTTTATATTACCAAATAATGAACGCGTTACAATTTTTTCAAAAATCAACTTTTCAGGATCATCATTTGGAACACCAGCCTTCTCAAATTCTTGCACCTTTTTAAGCGCGTATTGTTGTATGGTCAATAATGGTAAAACTATGGACTCTCTAACTTGAATTGAAGCCTTACCAGCTGGTTCATTCTCCATTAATTCAGAATAACCAGTTAGTTTTAACAATAATCGTTTTGTAATGAGATATTCTTCAAAAATAATAGTCCAAAATTCTCCAAACTCTTCATCTTTCGACATATATTTTGTTAAGTCAAAGAATGATTTAGTTAAAGACATCATACTATTTTCTAAAAGTGTCTTGAAAAATTTAGAGTTATTATATAGGTGCTGTACTTTTTCCCACTCACCATTATCTTCATAAACCTTTAATGCAGTACCAACTCCATAAAAGCCTGGAACATTTTGTTTTAACTGACTCCAAGACCCCACAAATGGAATAGCTCTTAAATCTGAAAACACTAATTTATCTGATTTGCCACGTTTTGATGGTCTACTCCCAATATTAGTTTTGGCGTAATATTTTAAAGTACTCATACGTTCCAAATAAGGTATAAACATTGCATGACTTTTAAAATCTTTATAAGTTTGATAGCTGGTTTCTGCCAAATCATTCATTACTAATCTGTCTTTATGAGACAAACGATTTTTTTCACCATCAATTCTATTCTTAATTCCAGAACTAATTAGTTGTTCTAGATTGTATTGAGCAGAATCATTTGTACCAAAATTAGAGCTTACTGTTTGTCCTTGTATGGTTATCTGTACTTCTTTATCTTCAATAGTCGGCCCTAAAGATGAGTAGAAATTATGTGTTTTTCCACCGCCACGTGCTGGTGGCCCTCCTCTACCATCAAAAAATATTACTGTAATTCCATATTTTCTAGACATCTCTGTAAGTAATTCTTTTGCTTTATAAATCCCCCAATTCGCCATGAGGTATCCACCATCTTTTGTACCATCAGAAAAGCCTAACATAATATGTTGTTTGCTTCCTCTAGCTCTTAAATGTGCTATATATTCTGGGTTTTGGTACAGTTGTTCCATAACACCAGGAGCATTTTCTAAATCGGGAATTGTTTCAAATAAAGGGGCTACATCCACAGTTAAATTATCCTTAAAAGCAACCATTTTTAACATAGCAAATAACTGCATCACATTTAATGCCGTTTGATTGTTACTAATTATATATCTGTTAGCGCCACGCTCGCCGTTACTTTCTTGAATATCTTTTATAATGGCAATAGTTTTTAAAGTATTTCTAACCATTTCATCCTCAAAAGCATCTAAATCTCCAACATCGTCGGTTGCTTTTGATAAGATTTCAATTTGCTCTGGTTCAGATAAATCGTGATAATTTTTAGGAAATGATGAGCTTCCTGTTGAGATTAAATGGTCTATCACTGTGGTAAATACACTATGGTGAATTCTACTATCTTGCCTAATATCTAGTGAAGCAAACCTGTAATCAAAAAGATGAACTCTATTTATAAGATTGTTAATTTCACTTACATAAAGCGATTGATGTTGCTCAACGATAATATCTCTAATATCTAAAAGCTCTTTTCTAAGTTCTTTAGGGGTAATTGCCTTTTTGGTTTTTAAGTTGATACTGTACTCATACATGATGGTTTCAAGTCGAATAATGCGTTCTTCAACACCTCTAAAGGTTAGTTTCTTTCTTAGGTCTTTTAAATCTAGATAATATTTTTTGAGAATAGATTTTTTAAGCTTTTTAGCAACTTTAAGAGTAGTTTCTGGTTTTACAAATGGGTTTCCATCACGATCTCCACCTGGCCAAAATCCAATATTTATGATGTCATTATGTTTTTTACCGTCATCATAAATGTTTGTCTGGATGTAGTTATAGATATCTCCAAATGTTTTATAAAACACATTCTCAAGATACCACATTAAGCTCTTAGCTTCTTGATAAGGCGTTGGTTTTTTATGTTTAAAAAAAGGTGTTTTACCTAACTGACCAAACAAATTATTTATTTCATTTAGGTCATTATTCTTAATAGCTTCAGTAAGGTTTGTAATTATACCTAGAACTGACCCAGGATAAAATTGAGTTGGGTGAGCAGTTAATACTATACGCACTTTAAATTCTTCTAGAAACGCTTTTAATTCTTCCAATTTACCTTCTGAATTTGCAGAACCCTTTAGGTTTCTTAGTGTACCAACCCCTTCCATATTGTTTACAACAGGAAAAGCCGCATCTTCAATAGCATCAAACAATACAACTTGTCGTTCTATATATTGTATAAATCTAAATAAAAGATTAATTTGACTTTGTTTATTTCTTCTTGCTTGATATTTTTCGAAGAACATATTAACAATAGTCGTTGGATCATCACCATTGTTAAATCCTTTTTTACATGTTTCATGAAACAACGGAAGTAAAACTCCTGTTTTAGTAACAGCATCAAAAGGTAATGTCATGAATATACTATTGTAAATCTGATATTTTGATAAAACACTTTGATTGAATCTAGTTAATTTTGGCTCTACAGACATCTTCTAGTTTAATGAAATTAGCCCTAAAAATACTAAAGCTTAGACTAAGGATAGCAAGCTTGAGAAAGTTTTATTGATTTTTAGAGTAAGTGGAATTCTAATTATGAATAATTAAATAAAATAGGGCTTATAAGCGAATCTTTTTAATTGAAAACTTTTAATATTAATCTCATCTATGTAAATTAAAAAACAATAGGCGCGATTTGGATAAATCGCGCCTATTAAAAGAATCTGTTTATTTTCCTAACATAAGTAATTCGCTGCATACAACTTCTGTAATGTAACGCTTGTTCCCTTCTTTATCATCATAACTTCTTGAAGTCAATTTACCTTCTATAGCGACCTCTTTTCCCTTGGCAACATACTTCTCAATTATTTGAGCTGTTTTACCCCAAGCCACAACATTGTGCCATTGCGTATCAGTAATCTTCTCGCCTTTGTTATTGGTGTAACTTTCATTTGTAGCAATGTTAAATTTGGCTAATGTTTTGCCTGATTCTAGATTGATGATTTCTGGATCGTTTCCTAAGTTACCAATCAACTGTACTTTGTTTCTAAGTGTGTTCATAATTTTAAATTTTATCGTTAAACAGTTAATACTATCGAGTTTGTATGTCTCGACACTGCAAATATGTGATCTGATTTAAATTATATTCGGTTGTTACTTATTTAAAATCGTTTGTAAATGTTTGTAGTCGTTTGTAAACGAATAAAATTCTTTATATATTGAGAGCTCTATTAAAACTTTTATGACAGTTCAATCTATTATAGCTCAACTTGAATCCAATCGCTCTATATTCAAAAATCTTCTCGAAACAAAAATTGAAGAAGAATTACTATGGCGTCCAAAACCAGAAAAATGGTGCTTACTCGAAATTGTTGCCCATTTATTAGATGAGGAAGTTGAAGATTTTCGCTCGAGAACTCAACACGTGTTAGAAACACCTTCAGAAGAAATGAGTCCTATAGACCCCGAGGGTTGGGTTTTACAACGTGATTATATATCTAAAAACTATAATAAGTCTCTCAACTCTTTTTTAAGCGAACGAGACAAATCTATTACATGGTTAAAAGGTTTACAACAAGCCAAATGGGCGAACACATTTAAGCACTCTAAATTTGGTGATATGTCTGCCAAATTATTTCTAACCAATTGGCTAGCTCATGATTATTTACACATACGGCAAATTTTAAGATATCAATATTTATACTTACAAGAAAAATCGCAAATAGATTTAAAATATGCCGGTAAATGGTAATCAAAATATTACTTATGAAAAATTTAAACTATTGCTCACTTGGAATTTTATTATGTTTATTCATAAACACATCAATATTTGCGCAAAAGACAAAACGACACAAACAACTTCTTGAAACACTTAACAAAACACTTGCTGAAAACAATATCCCTGGGCTGTGCTTTTCCATAATTTATGAAAATGGCACTTCAGAAGATTATGCAGCAGGGTTTTCGGATATTGAGAATAAAATTCCCCTTTCTAAAACCAATACCCTATTTTCTGGTAGTATTGGAAAAACTTATGCCGCTGCCCTTATAATGCAATTGGTGGATAAAGGCACCGTAAATTTAAAAGAAAAATATACTTCTTATTTTCCAGAGGTGGTTTGGTTACATAAACTGCCTAACATGAAGGACATTACTGTAGAAATGTTACTTCAACACACAAGTGGTCTACCAAGATATGTATTGAAAACAGAAGTGTGGAAAACATTACACAAAAACCCTAACAAAATATGGACCTACAAAGACAGACTATCCTTTATTTTCGGCGATGACCCTGTTCATGAAGCTGGAAAGTCTTGGTCGTATTCAGACACAAATTACATCCTGCTAGGCATGCTCATTGAAAAGGTAACATCAAATAACTATTACGATATGGTGAAATCTAAATTGTTAAATCCGCATGAGCTCTCTAACACTCATCCTTCATTAACAAGATCAATTCCAAATTTAGCAACGGGATATTCCAAATTACCTGAAACATTTTATGCTCCAAGAAAAACAGTCGAGAATGGCGAATATTTTATTAATCCTCAATTGGAATGGACTGGGGGTGGTATGGCTTCAACAACTTCAGATTTGGCAAAGTGGGTAAAATTATATTACGAGGGTAGCCTTTTTTCAAAATCTACTTTAAAGCATATAACCACTCCAAATCCAAATGGCACTAACGTTGAAAATAAAAGCTCCTATGGCATGGGGAGTTTTATTTATGAATCCAAATTAGGGCAAGCTTATGGTCATACAGGATTTATGCCTGGTTTTAATTCCATATTTATCTACTATCCTGGCAAAAAAATTGCAGCTGCATTACAGTTTAATTGCGATTATGCCTCCTCAGTTTTAAGCATGAATGATTTAATTGACAATTTGGTTTTAATAACAATAAAAGAATGACATTTTATATTGAAACAGAACGTCTTATTTTGAGAGAATTACGCTTATCGGATTTAGATGGGATGTTCGAACTAGACTCTAACCCAGAAGTTCATGCTTACTTGGGCAAAAAACCTGTGAAAACTTTAGAGGAGTCGGTTAAGATTCTCGAAAGTGTCATTAGTCAATACCAAGAAAGAGGTATCGGTCGTTTTGCAGCCATAGAAAAACCTTCTGGAGAGTTCATTGGTTGGTCTGGTATTAAATTTAATACTGGAGACATGGAAACTTTAGGAGACAAAAGAGACTTTTATGATATTGGTTATCGATTTATCCCAAGATACTGGGGAAAAGGTTATGCTACAGAATCTTCAAAAGCAGTTTTAGATTTTGGGTTTAAAGATTTAGACATTAAAACCATTTGTGGTGCAGCCGAAATTGACAATATTGCTTCTAATAAAGTCTTGCAAAAAATAGGTCTAAAGTATATGGAGCAGTTTCCTTATGAAAATGAAATGATTAATTGGTATGAATTAAAACAACAAAATTATGGATAAACAATGTTTAGAATGTGGCGATAAAATTGTGGGTAGAATTGATAAAAAATTCTGTAGCGATGGTTGCCGAAATGCATATAACAATAAAGTTAATAAGGATAGTAAAAACCTTATACGAAATACAAATAATAGGTTACGTAAAAATTATAGAATTCTAGAAATATTAAATCCAAATCAAAAAACTAAAATTTCAAGAGCAAGACTTATCGAAGCGGGTTTCGACTTTAATTATTTTACCAGCATTTACAGAACTAAAGCTGGTACAATCTATTACTTTGTTTACGATCAAGGATACCTCCCTTTAGATGGAGATTATTACGCCTTGGTGAAACGCGAAAGTTAAAAAACTAACTACAAATTATTTCCAGGTCTGACCCTTTAATTTCATTGCCGCTTTAAGCACATCTTTCTGGCTTATTTGCCCTACCAATTTACCATTTTCAACAATGGGAAATCGCCGCCGTTTTGCTTGAATAAATTTACTGGCGGCATCAAAAATATTCATATTACCATCAATAGTTTCTACATTAGTGGCCATATGTTTCTCAATGGTTTTATCTTGCATAGGCATATTATAATAACGGCTTTCACTAATTTGTTTAATGCAATCGCCTTCAGAAATAATACCAATTAATTCATTTTTTTCATTTACTACAGGACCACCAGAAATTCTATTCTTAATAAGCTTTTGCATGACGCTCTCAATAGTTTGATCTGGTGTAAAGGTTATTAAAGTAGTTGTCATATAATCACTAACCTTTAAAGGCGTATCATCACTCGTGTTTGCTTGCTGCCGTCTTGAACCTTGAAAACTTTTTATACCCATGTCTAAAAATTTAGTTATCTTAAATATAGTTTTTTTTTTTTAGATTTCCTAAAAGGAAAACAATTTCAGCAAACCATTATCCTGACATACAAATACTTAAAAGCAATAGAATACTATTGAATACACTAAAAACGACTTAAAAAATATTAGCATTCTTTTAAGAGTTAAACTGCTATTTTTTTTTAGTTTTAGCAAAATTTTAAAATAATAAAAATGAAACGAATTTTGACGCTGATATTATTAGTAGTTGGCTTGCAACTAAATGCACAAAGCAATGATGGTCTTTTAAAACACTTCGAGGCTTATTACAAGGAAATGAAAGCTCAAGGTGATGTGCAAGGTATAATAAACGCCATGACACATTTAAACGTAATTGCCCCTTCCCAAGCTAGAAAAGACACTTTAGCATATATTTATATGAGCGAAGGTTTAAATTTACAAGCCTTAAATACGATAGGTATAGATAGAATTATTGATGATTCTGATATTGCAGTAGAGGTTAAAGCTGTGGCACTTAAAGCCGTTAATCAACCTAAATTGGCCGTTTTACAGTTTGAAGAAATGTTTAAAAGAAAACCTAATGCCCTTATAGCTTATGAATTAGCGGAAATTAATTTACAACTAAAAAAATTAGACGAAGCTAATAAACATATTACTTATGGTTTAGCAAATGCAAATGCGGAAGAAAAGAAAGCTTTTTATGAGACGCAAACTCCTTATCAAGTACCGTTAAAATCTGCTTTCATGTATTTAAATGCCCTTTTAGAATATAACAAGGACCCAAAAGTTAATATTGATGCAGCTGTAGATATATTGGATGCTACACTAAAAACTGCTCCTAATTTTAACTTAGTTAACATTAGTAAAAATGAGCTTTTAAGACAAAAACAAGCGTTACAAAATCAGGAAGCTGAACCTAAAAACTAGCAAAATCTTGTTCGATTGTTGTAATGAACAACCTCTTTAACATAGACAATAAAAGAAAAGTGTTCAATTAATGAACACTTTTTTTATGCCTTAATTTTGCTAACTTTGATTTATGAAGTATCTACAATTATTAGTATTTGTTATTTTAATAATGGGCTGTAAAGGTCAGAATAATGAACCTATGGAGCATAAATACACGAACGCATTAATAAATGAAACAAGTCCTTATTTATTACAGCATGCGCATAATCCAGTAGATTGGAACCCTTGGAATAAAAGCACCTTAGACAAAGCAAAAACAGAAAATAAATTGATTCTTATAAGTGTTGGTTATTCGGCATGCCATTGGTGTCACGTTATGGAACATGAAAGTTTTGAAGATAGCTTAGTAGCCCAAATAATGAACAAAAACTTTATAAATATTAAAGTCGACAGAGAAGAGCGTCCAGATGTGGATCAAGTTTACATGAATGCTGTTCAGCTGATGAACGGAAGTGGTGGTTGGCCATTAAACGTTGTGGCACTACCAGATGGACGTCCGGTTTGGGGAGGTACTTATTTTAAGAAAGAACAATGGTTAAGCGCTCTAGAACAGATTTCAAAATTATACAATGAAAAACCTGAAAAACTCCGTGAATATGCACAAAAATTAGAACAAGGTATAAAAGCACTCGATGTGGTTCAATTAAACACAAATGAACCCGTTTTTGAGAAAGACTATATAGATGAAGCTATAAAAAATTGGTCTAAACAATTCGATAATCGTGATGGTGGCTTAAATAGAGCCCCTAAGTTTATGATGCCAAATAACTACCATTTCTTGTTGCGATATGCATATCAAACCAATGATAAAAAACTTCAAGAGTTTGTTAACTTAACGCTAAAGAAAATGGCATATGGTGGTATTTTCGATCAAGTTGGAGGCGGATTTTCGAGATACTCTGTAGATCCTGTTTGGCACATCCCTCATTTCGAAAAAATGCTTTACGATAATGGTCAGTTAGTTAGTCTATATGCGGATGCTTACCTAATCACAAAAAACGAATTATATAAAAATGTTATAACCGAGACCCTTGAGTACATTAAAAATGAAATGACTCTAGCAAATGGCGCATTTTTCTCATCGCTTGATGCCGACAGTAACTCACCAGAAGGAGAATTAGAAGAAGGCGCTTACTATGTTTGGAATAAAGAGGAACTCCAGCTAGTTATAGGTGATGATTTTTATTTGTTTTCAGATTATTTCAATATTAACAACTATGGGCTTTGGGAAAAAGGCCATTATGTTTTAATTAGAAAAGATGATGATGAATCCATTATCAAAAAACATGATATAACTCTTGAAACACTAACCGAAAAAGTCTCTAAATGGAAAAACATGCTTTTAAAAGAGCGTGATAAAAAAGACAAACCAAGGTTAGATGATAAAACCCTAACTTCATGGAATGCCCTTATGCTAAAAGGCTATAATGATGCTTACAGAGTTTTAGAAAATAAAAATTATTTGAATTCGGCAATACAAAATGCTGAATTTATAATTGGCAATCAGTTAAGAGAAGATGGTGGACTCTACCACACCTATAAAAATGGTAAAAGCACTATTAATGGCTACTTAGAAGACTACGCAGCCACAATTGACGCTTTTATTAGTCTTTATGAAACTACTTTAAATGAAAAGTGGTTAAATACGGCCAGAGACTTAGCGAATTACACCTTTGATCATTTCTATGATGAAAGCAGCAAAATGTTTTTCTTTACCTCTAATGAAGATGACTCGTTAGTATCTAGAAGCATCGAGTATCGCGATAATGTTATTCCAGCGAGTAATTCCATTATGGCAAAAAACTTATTCAAACTATCACATTATTTTGATAATTCTCATTTCAGTAAAACTGCTATGACCATGCTTAATAATGTAAAACCAGAAATGCAGGAATATCCATCTGGGTATTCTAATTGGTTAGACCTTATGCTAAACTATGCCCAGCCCTATTACGAAGTAGCCATTGTAGGCGAAAAAGCCAAGGATAAAATTGAAACTTTAAATAAAACCTATATCCCTAATAAGCTTATTGCTGGTAGCACCAATGAAAACAATATGCCGCTTTTAGAAAACAGATATAATCCAGAAAGTACCCTTATTTATGTATGTGTCAATAAAGCCTGTAAGCTCCCCGTTTCAGAAGTTGGTAAAGCTATAAAACTATTATTAGAATGAGTTCTTTAACAATAATCTTAATAGCTCTTGTAGCTCTGGAACACTTTTACTTTCTAATATTAGAAATGTTCCTTTGGACTAAACCGAAGGGTATAAAAACTTTTAGTCTAAAATCTAAAGAATTTGCAGAGGAAACTAAAGTAATTGCAGCTAATCAAGGGCTATATAATGGTTTTTTAGCTGCTGGACTAATCTTTTCAATAGTTCAAAATGACATGAAAACTACAATATTTTTTCTTATTTGTGTGACTTTAGCAGGCATTTATGGGTCTTACTCAACAAAGCAAATTAAACTATTCTATGTGCAAGCAGTTCCTGCTATTGTAGCTTTAATTATTTGCTTTTTGTAAAAAATTGATGATAGATTATTATCATTTTAATAATTTAAATTTAATATTTACTCTTTAATTTTACTTAACTAATTAATTCAAAAAAATTATGAATTGGGAAAACATTGACACAGAAAAATGGATTGGCTTAGCCACAGAATATGGTCTTAAAATTATTGGAGCCATTATTATCTGGATTATTGGTTCTTGGGTAATTAAAAAATTACTTAATGGCACAAAACGTATTATGACTAAAGCCGAATACGATGAAAGTTTACAAAAGTTTTTATTAAACTTACTTGGTTGGATTTTAAAAATATTATTAATCCTAGCCATTCTTGCCAAACTTGGCGTGGAAACCACCTCTTTTGCCGCCATACTTGCAGCAGCTGGTTTAGCTATAGGTTTAGCTCTACAAGGTTCTTTGGGAAATTTTGCAGGAGGCGTTTTAATTATGATTTTCAAGCCGTTTAAAATTGGTGACTTAATTGAAGCTCAGGGTGAAGTAGGAGTTGTAAAAGAAATTGAAATCTTTACTACAAAACTAACAGGATTATCTAATAGAGAAATAATTATTCCTAATGGTTCGTTATCAAACGGAAATATAATTAACTATACTACTGAAGGAACACGTCGTGTTGATTTGGTTTTTGGTGTAGGTTATGATTCAGACATTAAGAAAACAAAAGAAGTTTTAATGAATGTACTGACCGCTCATCCAAAAGTGCTAAGGGAACCAGCTCCAACAGTAAATGTATCTGAACTAGCTGATAGCTCAATAAATTTTGCGGTTAGACCATGGAGTACTGCAGGCGATTATTGGGATGTTTACTTCGGAATAACGGAAGACGTGAAAGAAGCTCTTGACAAGGCTGGTATTGAAATCCCTTACCCACATCAAGTTGAAATTCAAAAGAAAGGTTAAGAAGTTTTCGGCTTTATAGCCACAAAATCTTTCAAATAATAAGGTTCAAAATAGGCGACATCTTCGGTGTCGCTTATTTTATATTTACTAAATCCTAAACTACACATCTCCTTGGCAGATGGTAATTTGTTTTCAATAAATATAGCATTTGAATGATTAATTAATTCTTTAGTTTTTTCGACGCCGTTACCAATAAAATAGACCTTGCCTTGGTCTAAATAATGCTTAAAAGCATCTTCATCTAAAACTTGTGCTTGTGTCTCTCTAATTTGATTGTGTTTTGCATCAAACACCGCCGAATACACTTCCATTCTCCTTGCATCTAACATAGAAACAATAGTTCCATCTTCACAATCAACCTGATAAGCTAAAGCTTCTAAAGTAGAAACAGAAATTAAAGGAATATTAAGTGCAAAACAAAGTCCTTTGGCTGCTGAAACTCCTATTCTTAAACCTGTATAAGACCCTGGACCTTTACTTACTGCTATGGCATCTAAATCTTGGGAGTTAAGATTGGCTTCTTTTAAAACATCATCAACATACACATGTAAACGCTCTGCATGAGAATATTTTTTATCATAATCCTCTTTTAAAGCTATACATTCACCATTTCTAGATATCGATACCGAACAATTGGTCGTTGCTGTTTCTATATTAAGTATATGTGCCACAATAATTTGTTTATTTAATTGAATGTTGAGACTCCGAAATAAAACTCCAAAACCTTTAGACTGAAAAGATAGTCAAACTTTGTTCTAATTACATCGGATTGTGCATTATCTAATTGTCCACGCGATTGGTTTAAGTCGAAGGCATTTGAAAGTCCCACATCATAACGATCTTGCGCATAATTAAACGCCAATTCTCTAGCTTCAACAACTTTTAATGCTGCTTCATAAGATTTCTTTGCATTTTTAGCGTCATTATATGCTTGATATACTGTAGATTCTAAATCGAGTTCAGCCTGTTTTTTATCAAACTCCAACCTTTGAATGTTTATATTACTTCGTCTTACACTATTCCGTGTATTAAACCTATTAAATATTGGGACATTCAATTGTAATCCAATTGCGGTACCATCAAACAAATAAAGTTGATCGATAAAATTAATTTCTTCTCCAGTAAAAGGATTGGTCTGTGAACTCGACCATCTTGTGTTATAACTTAAAAAACCAGACAAAGTAGGATAATAATCTGCCTTTGTTACTTCTAAGTCCTTAACAGCTAAATCTAAATTAGCCTGAGCTATCTTAATATCGTTAACCTCTTCTTTGGCTTTATTTGCAATTTCTGTTGGAGACTTTTCCAAAATAGTTTCAGCAATTAAATTATAATCTACATCAACCACATCAAAGGTTTCATACTCTTGTAACTGTAAGGTTTGAGCCAACCCTAATTGCGAAATAAACAAGTCGTTTTCGGCTTGGATAATTTGTTGAAGCTGAGAGGCGTTAGTTGCATTTAGCTCTAAAAGATCGCCTTCGGGTAATACTCCAGACTCCACTAGCGTTTTTGTATTTTCAATATTCAAGGCTGTAATGTAGTTTTGAGTTTTTAAAACCTTAATACGCTCTTTATTCGCCAAAATCTGTAAAAAAGAATTCGCAACAAATAGTGAGATATCATCTTTAATTTTATCTAATCTATATTGAGCTGCCACTTTATTTAACCTAGCGCGTTGTAAAACCTTCCAATTTTTAAGTCCTGAAAAAATATTAACTCCAGAACTTATACCGCCAGAAGCAGATTCGAATGTAGAATTTTCAAACTGATTGGTTGCAGGGTTAATATTTGCACCTGTATTTATGTTAAAAGAAGAATTTGCATTTAAATTTGGTAAGAAATTATATAATGCTTGATCTTCATCTATATCAGCTAAGTTTTGGTCTAATATAGATTGTTGTACGGAGATGTTATGCTCTAAAGCATAATCTACACACTCTCTAAGCGTCCATTTTTTTTGCTGTGAAAACGATACTATTGTTGTAAAGCATGCAAAAAGAATTAAATATTTTTTTAGTTCTTTGGTAGTCATTGCTATCTAATTTTCTTTTGACACTTTATTCCAAACTTTAATTTTATCGCCTTCATTAATGCCTTCAAGAATTTCAACATTAATTCCATCTGACAGACCAAGAGTAACATCCTGTTTTTTAAAAGTGTTGTTTTCTTCTTGAATTTCTACATAAGGCTTCTCGGTAATACGATCAAAGCGCACAAGAGATTCTTTAATACAAAAAAGATCATCTTTACTTTCTATATCAATTTCGGCATTAGCACTGTAACCCGCTCTAATATTTGTATTAACCTCTACTTTTACATCTGCCTTTATAGTAAACTGAACTGCACCGGCATTATCGGAAATCCCCTTTGGGGCAATAAACACTAATTTTGAGGGAAGCTTTTTTTCGTCTAGCGCACCTATAACGACATCTATTGAATCTCCTTCAATGAGTTTACCTACCTCCGATTCGTCTACAGTCCCTTCAAAAATCATTTTACTCATGTTGGCAATTGTCGCTATGGTGGTTCCAGCGTTAAAATTATTACTCTGAATAACTTGATCTCCCTCTCTAATAGGAATCTCCAAAACTGTTCCTGATATCTGAGCCGTAATACTTGTATTGGCTGAATTACCACCAGATAAAGATCCTTTCTTGATTATTTGATAATCATTTTGAGCTTGCCTTAATGATTCTTTCGCTTGATTAAAAGAGAGCTCACTGTTTTCAAAATCTTGTTTCGAAATAACGCCTTTATCGAAAAGCACCTTGTTTCTTTTATACAATGTATTGGCATTATCATAAGATAATCTAGCAGCATTTAATCTACTATTAGCACTAGCTAATGATTGTTCGTTAGGCACAACCCTAATCTTAGCAATTAAGTCTCCTTTTTCAACTAAATCTCCTTCTTCAACAGTAATCTCATCGACAATTCCAGAAATTTGAGGTTTTAATTCAATTTCCTCTTCAGGCTTCAAACTACCTGTAGCAATTATTTTAGTATTTATTGAAGTTCGAAAAGGCTCTTCAACATCATAATCTACAACTGATTTAATATTTGAATCGTAGAAATACTTAAGTACCATTAAAAATAATACCACAACAACAACGATAAAACTGATTTTTAAAAATTTCTTCATTTTATATACTACTTACTTTATTTATTCTTCACGTAATGCATCAATTGGCTTTACACTCGTAGCCTTAAATGCTGGAATTAGTCCTATTAATGTGCCTAGCGATGTTACAATTAATAAGGCGAAAAACACAATCCCTATAGATACAGATGGATTTCGCATAAAGGCATCTTCACCAATACCTGCAAGTTTATTAACCAACATTAATATTATTCCGCCACTTATTATACCTAAAACCCCTGCAATTAGCGAAATGGCTACCGACTCAATAATGATTTGACGTTTAATTAAGAACGGCGTAGCGCCTAATGCACGTCTAACACCAATTTCTTTTGTGCGTTCTTTAACTGATATTAATAATATACCACCAATAGCAAACACCCCTGCTATTAAGGTTGCTATACCTACAAACCAAGTTAAAAACTGCATGCCAGTTAAAAAGCCCGTAAGTTGTTCAAATTGATCGCCAAGATTAAAGCCGTTTAGGGCTCTATTGTCATCAGGATGAATATTATGAATATTTTTTAGCAGGAGTTTTACATCGGCATTTATCTGATTAATTTCGAAACTAGGATCTCCAGTAATCATCATTAAATCGATTTTATTTCCTCGATTATAAATCTGTTGCGACGTTGTGAAAGGTATATCAATATCTATTGGAGGGCCTCCAAATCTTACTACTTTATAAACGCCAATTACAGTAAAACTTACATTTTCCCCATAAATCATTTCACCAATGGGATATTCATCTTTTTCAAATAATTGTTTGTAGGCGTCCTCAGATATCACCGCCACCTTTTTGCGTTCATCAATATCATTTTGATTAATGTATCTTCCCCACAATAAATCTTTTTTTGCTAGTACATCTATTAAAGGGAATTCGCCTCTTCCACCAAAACTTGCAGCTAAAGATTTTCTATTTAGAGTAATATTGAAAAAATGACTTGGGAGAACTTCTTCAACACCTTTAATATTCTCTTTAATTTTTTCTACATCATTTAAACTTAGAGGTACTGGTCTGCCTTCTTGATAACCTTTAAATGGCATTGTAGTTCTACCGCTAAAAATAAATAAACTATTGGTGGCGAAATTTTCAAACATTCTATTAAAATTGTTTTCAATCCCTTTTGCAGATCCTAGCAAGCTAATTAGTAAAAGAATACCCCACCAAACGCCAACCATAGTTAAAATAGACCGGAGTTTATTTTTACTAAGGCTATCGAAAACTTCTTGCCAGGTATCTTTTTCTAATAAAAACTTTATCATTTACCCATTTCTTAATGCCACAATAGGTTTAATTTTTGATGCCTTTTTTGCTGGTAAAAATCCTGCAATAGCTCCAGCAATTACTAAAACAATTGTCGCTGTATAAACAATTGAGGGTTTAACACTTGGATTGGTAATCCAGTAACGTTCTATACTAGAACCTATAGCTTCTAAAACACCAACACCAATAAGCAAACCAACATAACCTGCAAAGGCTGTAATTAAGATAGATTCTAATAAAATAATAGAAACTATCGATCTAGGTGAAGCACCTAAAGCTTTACGAATACCAATTTCTTTTGTTCTTTCCTTTACAATAAAAATCATGATATTACTTATACCTAAAATACCAGCTATAAGTGTACCAAAACCAATAATGGGAATTAATATTCCAAGTCCGGTAGTCATGTTATCTAAGCGCTTTTTTTCTTGTAAAATCCTATTTCCTATTCTTACTGCTCGTTGGTCATTAGGAGCAACATCGTATCTGCTTTTTAACTTTGCAGTAATCTCTTGGACTAAAACCAATGCTTGATCTGCACTCATGTTCGGATTATAACCAATGGTGATACTTCCTATCTCGTCTGTAGCTAAATACAACCTTTGTATAGTTGTATAACCTGTATAAATGGTACGCTCTTGCTCGTCGCCTCCATTATCTGAAAACACACCAACAACTTTATAAACCACACCTTCTAAATCTATATATTTACCTAGAGCAGATTCTTTAACAAACAAATCTTTCTCTACAAGGCGACCAATAGCAATAACTTTATCTTTATTTTTTACATCTCGCTCGTTTATAAAGCGTCCTTTAATAATAACTGCTTTTTCTAAATATTGATGATCTGGAGACACACCAGTAATGGTATACTCTCCTTTTCTCTTTTTATATTTTAGTTGATAGGTTCTAGATAATTTAGGCGTTATATATTGAATTTTATCACCAAACTCTTTTTTTAAATAATCTAAATCTTTATTAGCGTATGTTATTAGTCGGCCTATTTGAAGGCCTTTATATGGTTTTGAAGTTGTTCCAGATCTTATAGTCAAGGCATTGTCGGCCGTAGTTAAAAAAAACTTTTCAAAAGTATTTTCTAGTCCATTGGCAATTCCAAAAAGTATGGTAAACAACATAATGGCAAATGCCACCGTAAAACCAGAAAGCGCAGCTCTTGTTTTGTTCTTATTAATACTTTGAAATATTTCTCGCCAAAGGTCTAGATCAAACATATTGGTCTGCTCGTACTTGAATTACTTTTGTATCTTCCATTATTACCCCATCTTTCAATCTTACAATACGCTTGCACATATTGGCAATATCTTCTTCGTGAGTTACCATTAAAATTGTTTTTCCTTCATCATTCAATTGTTGTATGAATGCCATTATCTCATATGATGTAGTTGTATCTAGAGCACCAGTCGGCTCATCAGCCAACAATAATTTAGGATTTGCCGCTAAAGCTCTGGCAATAGCAACACGTTGATTTTGTCCTCCAGAAAGTTCTTTTGGTAAATGCTTCGCCCAATCTGCTAAACCAACCTTCCCTAAATGAAATAGTGCTTTTTCTTGACGGTCTTTACGGCTCATTCCTTGATAATACAAAGGAAGTGCTACATTCTCCAGAGCATTCTTATAATTTATAAGATTGAAAGATTGAAAGATAAATCCAAGAAATTTATTTCGGTATAGAGCAGCCTTCTTCTCTGTAAGGTTTTTAATAGGTAGCCCGTCAAGTATATATTCTCCAGAATCTAACTCGTCTAACATTCCTATAATGTTTAATAAAGTGGATTTTCCAGAACCAGAAGACCCCATAATCGCAACCATTTCTCCATCTTTAATAGATAAATTGATTCCTTTTAAAACATGTAGGCTTGTTCCTCCAATTGGATAAGACTTTTGCAAATCACGAATTTCTAACATGGCTGTTTTAATTAATAAATTCCTGGTCTTATTAATAAGACATTAAACACTCTAGAAAGTTACAAAAGTAATCTAGCTTTTTTTCTTATTGAACTTACTATATTTTTTATAAATAATAAACCCAATACCACCAACAAGAAGATATGGTATGAACATAAGATAAACTATACCATCGTTTATGCCTTCCGCCGCAGTTTCATTACCCTCACTCTCTAAAACTGCTCGACACATAGCGCATTGAGCATTAGTCTCTAATATAAAGAGATAAAAGCATAGAAATAAGATTATCTTAAGTTTCATTAATAATAAGGTGAAATCATAATATAAACAATAACACCTGTAACCGCCACATAAAGCCAAAGCGGAAAAGTGATTTTTGCTATTTTTTTATGCTTTTCAATATTGTTCGTGATAGCTCTAACATAAGTAATCAAGACAAAGGGTATTACCGCTATGGACAACGCAATATGTGTTAGTAATATGAAGTAATAAATATATTTTACAGCACCCTCTCCACCAAACTTTGTAGAATCACTCGTCATGTGATAAGCAACATACATAATTAAAAACAAGGCGGAACACCAAATGGCAGTGGTCATTAAATTCTCATGCAATACAATTTTTTTGTTCTTAATAGCTATGAAGGCAAGAACCAAAATAACAGCTGTTAAGCCATTTATTGTTGCATAAATTGGTGGCAAAAAGCTTAGAGGCTCAACATTTGGAATTTTTATTCCAAATAAGGCCGCTACAACAATAGGTATAACTACAGATAAAACAACAATTAATTTGTTATACTTCTTTTCGTTTAGTATTTGTTTAGAATCACTCATTAAGCAATATTTTAATATCCTCTTTTAAGGCCGATATTTGTTCTTTCACTCCCTCGTCCGTCACACGTTCTTCTTCAGAAACAATACCTCTGTAATATATTATCGGGTTTCCGAATTCATCCTTTCTTGAACGAATAAAGCCATTTTTATCTATTAAAGCGAAATTTCCAGAATGCTCAAAACCGCCTTCCACATCTTTATTTTCTGCTGTATAAATATAAAACCCTTCGTTTGCTAGTTTATATATATCCTCTTGTTCACCAGTTAAAAAATGCCAATTAGGATTTGAAATTCCGTAGTGTTCTGCATAATTTTTTAGAATTTCTGGAGTGTCGTACTCTGGATTTATAGTAAAAGATGCCACCCCAAAATTATCTAAACCCTGAAACGTACTTTCAATTTGAACCAAGTTAGCATTCATTTTTGGGCAGATAGTTGGGCAGGTGGTAAAAAAGAATTCTACGAGATAAACTTTACCTATATAATCCTGATTAGTTATAGTTTTACCATCTTGATTTGTAAAGCTGAAAGTTGGAACTTTTCGTTTTTCACCGTTATTTTCTATAAAAATTAAATCAGTGGATTCAGTTTTATTATTATCAGCAAAATCGGTTCTACTCTCTTGACGAGAAATATCATCATTAGATATCCTATCTATAATTCTTGGAATGAAAATGATTCCAAAAACTAAAATTATGAATGATACACCGATATATGAATAATTCGTTTTCTTACTCATTACTTTCAGATTTTAAATCGCTAGCTCTTCTAATGTCAGAATTAAACTCCCCTTTACGTTTTTGACGATACTCCGTAAAAATTATGCGTAAGTCGTCACTCATTTTATTTTTAATTTCCGAAACTTCAATACAATTATAACTTAATAAAGGATATATTGGTTTATTCTTTTCAATTTCATTGTCTGTTCTATCATCAATTCGACCTCTTTGATTCAAGTCTTTATCAATAATAAAAACCATATCCGAGCTTAAATCCTCTGCTAAACTATTTTTACTTTTTAAGCTGTAAAAGACCCTTTTTACTTCTTTATCTGTTCCGAAAACAAAGTGCCAAAATCTAATATCTTCGTATGAGCTAATTTCACCTTTAAGTTCTCCTACAGCTTCTTCCGTCCCTTGTGGCATAACAATAACAATTTGAAAACGTTTAAAGCCTTTAAATTTATCGTAAATCAGCTCCTTTAAATTTAAGGCAGTGATAGATTTGGAAATTGGGTTTTTACCAAAAAAACCAACAACAGAAATGTGTTCTTTTAATAGAATCTTGTCTTTAGAAGCCGAATTAAAAGTATCAATTTCTTTAACCTTGTCATTGACTATATCCAAAGGCTCATAATTGTGTGTGGCAGGATATAAAAACAATAAAAAAGTGACTGGAAGAAAGAATAAAATCCCTAAAACAATATATCTACTTACTTTCTTATAATTCATTCAAAAGGTGCGTTTCTTTTCAAATTTAATATGACGCAAAATTAAAAAAAGGCGGTTTAATAACCGCCTAATCGTATCTATTTAACAAATCATTCAGCTTATAAAGCTACCTCTGAAAATTTATTAAAAATCTCTTTTTACAAACCCGTCTTTATAAACATCAAAAACGTATCCGCCTTCTTGTAACAATATAAATATCAAATAAAGAATTAAGAATATAGCCGTCCAGACAACCATACGTCTTAACGCTTTTGTTTCATCTCGCATGTGCATGAAATCCCAAGTAATGTAATAGGCCTTAACAATTGTAAGAATAATAAATATCCAGTTTAAGATTTTCATGCCTAAAAACTTAGCCAATAAACCTTCTGGTTTATAAATACCTAAAACTACCTCGATAGCTGTTACAATAGTAAGAAAGATTAAAACCCCCCAAATTTTTTGAGTATTTGATTTAAATTTTACTAAACCTCTAAATATTTCTAATTTATGTGCGTGTGCCATTTTATAAATATAATTATCTTATTAAACTAGGTAGAAGAATGTAAATACAAATACCCAAACCAAATCTACAAAGTGCCAGTATAAACCGACTTTTTCAACCATTTCGTAACTTTTACGTCTTTCATAGGTCCCTAAAATAACATTAAAGAAAATAATGATATTAATAACTACACCTGAAAATACGTGAAAACCGTGAAAACCAGTTATAAAGAAAAAGAAGTCTGCAAATAATGGTGAACCATATTCATTTACTTGTAAATTAGCACCTTCTACAACCAGTTTCCCGTTTTCTTTAATTTGTTTTAAAGACTCTTGTCTCGATAATACTGTTTTCTCTCCTTCTTCAGTTAATGTTTGTGTTCTAACCAAAACATTTTCATGAGATTCTAAACCATGAACCACCTCGTCTATGGTGTAAGTTGGTAATGTGCCTTCTGAAACAAACCATAAACCACTTTTACGCTGGTGTTGTGTTCTATCTGCATGAGCATCAGCAGTAACAAAATCTCTTAACGCCACTCTATGACCTTCATTATCAACAAATTGCAAAATATTGCCACCTTTGGTTTGTACAGCTCCAAAATCACCTTTTATAAATGTAGCCCATTCCCATGCTTGAGATCCAACGAAAATTAAGCCTCCAATAATGGTTAAAAACATATACAAGGTAACTTTAGCTTTGTTTAAGTGATGTCCAGCATCAACCGCTAATACCATAGTAACCGACGACATAATAAGTATAAATGTCATAAAAGCTACATAAATCATTGGTAGCTCCTGTCCATGTAAAAAAGGTACGTGTGTAAATACCTCATCTGCAATTGGCCATGAATCTATAAACTTAAATCTTGAAAAGCCATAGGCTGCTAAAAACCCTGAGAAAGTTAAAGCATCCGATACGATGAAAAACCACATCATCATTTTACCATAACTTGCATTAAGAGGTTTATTTCCCCCTCCCCAAGTTTTTCCTTCTGTTCCAGTATTTACAACTGTTGTACTCATATATAATGGTTGTTATTTAAAAGTTGCACAAAAATAATCATTTTATTTATCTAAAGAAACATCCTGCTGTAAATTATAGAGACTCTAAATAAAAGTGCATTAAGATGTTACTTCAGACGTATAAAAAACAATAAAAACTATCTAAAAAAATATAAAAATAAAAAGAGTAATACCCAAAGGGCATCTAGAAAATGCCAAAAGGTAGCTGCCAGTTCAAACCCCAGCATACTAGAAGGTGTATACTTTTGTTTAAAATGATTATAAATTACTACCAATAAACAAATTAAGCCCACTGCAACATGCAGAATATGCATAAATGCGATTACAAATATAAAAGTCATCGTTATATTACTAGTCGGTCCAGTAAAATGATAACCATCACCAATTATTTCATTAAATCCTAAAAACTGATTATAAATAAATGCTAATCCTAATAAAAGTGTTACTAATAAAAAGGCTGAAGCCTGACTTCTATTATTGTTTTTCAAAGCTTTTCCAGCAAGTATAAATGTAAAACTACTTATTACTATAATTAATAGGCTAATCAAAAATGCGTTAGGTAAATCAAAATCCTTTAACCAATCTGGTCTCGATTTACTTACGATATACGCACTAGTCCATCCTGCAAACGACATTATTAATGAAATAATCCCGAACCAAAGCATCATCTTTTTTGCTCTGCTATTCTTTTCCTCTGATGTACCTTGAGTTAAATCCATAAACTATTACCTAATAAATTTATCTATTACATATACGATTTGAACTAGTGAAATATAGGACACACTCACCAGCATTAATTGCTTTGCCGCTTTTTCGGTCATTAACCTAAATAATCTTATGGCATAATACAACATCCACAACCCTAAAAGTAAAACAACAACCCCTGATACAATCGATAACTCTAACTTTCCAGTAAAACCAAAAACTGGAATTACAGAAACGATTAACGTCCAAATAGTATACATAATGGTTTGAACAGCTGTTCCTTTATCTTGCTTTCCAGTAGGTAGCATAAAGAATCCGCCTTTTTTGTAATCTTCAAATAAAAACCAACCAATGGCCCAAAAATGAGGAAATTGCCAAAAGAATTGCAATGCAAACAGAGTTCCAGGCTCAATGCCAAAATCATCAGTTGCAGCTACCCAACCAAGCATAAAGGGAATGGCTCCAGGAATGGCTCCAACAAAAACAGCCAGCGGTGTTTTTGTTTTTAACGGGGTATAAACGCAAGTGTAAAGGAATATTGAAATAGCACCAAACATAGCGGTTTGCTTATTGATGTTGTAAAGAATAATAATCCCTAAAAGCGTAAATACTGTTGCAATAATAAATGCCGTTTTAATAGACATACGACCTGCAGGAATTGGCCTGTTCTTAGTGCGACTCATCAATGCATCTAAATCTTTTTCAATAATCTGGTTAAAAGCATTTGACGCTCCTACCATAAAATAACCTCCAAGACCTAGCAACAATAGTGTTTTAAAATCTATGGTTTCTACGCCCAATAAATATCCTGCTAATGATGAAAAAACAACACTAAGAGCGAGTCGCATTTTAGTGATTTCCTTAAAATCTGAAATCACTGATGGTATTGCTAATGAAGATTTTGAATAACTCAATGTTCTATTTGCTTGATCGCTTTCCAATTGCGAGTGCAAAGATACTTTATTACAGCATTTTGAGCAATGGTTTTCAGGTGTAATTTTATTCTAGATTCTGAAATAAAAAGTCGTATTTTTATTAAATATAACCTTGAATACCATTCGTTATGCAATGCCATAAAACACTTTCACTGTTTCTAACATTAGGTTTAATAATCTCAAGCTGTGCTCAAAAAAATGAGGTAATTATAAAAACACATCAACTTACTGAAACAATTTTTATGCTAGAAGGTAGAGGTGGTAACATAGGCATATCGATTGGCAGAGATGGGGTGTTTATGATTGACAGCCAATTTGCACCATTAATTCCCAAAATACATGATGCCATAAAAGCACTAAGCGATAAACCCATATCTTTTTTAGCGAACACCCATCACCATGGAGACCATACTGGTGGTAATGAAAATATTTCAAACCTTGGGGCCAATATTATTGCACACGATAATGTATATAACCGCATAAAAAACAATGCAAAGCAGGGTAATAATGCTTTACCTACTATCACTTTTAATGATAAATTAAGTCTCTACATTAACGGTGAGCAGGTTATGGCCATACATTTCGATAATGCCCATACAGATGGTGATATTATGCTCTATTTTACAGAAAGTAATGTATTGCATACAGGAGATGTTTTCTTCCATAACCGTTATCCTTACATCGATTTAAATTCTGGTGGAAGTATTGATGGCTACATAGGTGCTGTAAAAAAGATATTAATGTTAATTGACGAAGAAACTAAAATTATACCGGGACACGGAAATATTTCAAATAAAAAAGAATACTTAACTTTTTTAACAATGCTTCAAGATTTGAGAGGGAAGGTATTAACTGAAATTAAAAAAGGTAAAACTGAAGATGAAGTAGCCGCTGATACATCCCTATCAAAAACTTATGATGATTTGGGTTACAGTTGGGGTTTTATTAATTCTGAAAAATTTAGAAGAACGGTTTATAAGAGTTTGAATTAAAGTAATTAAGAAAGTGTTAGATGCTGAAACGAGTTCAGCATACGCTTTTTGTTATCAAAAGTCAAAATACCAATTAAATAAGTCGGTTCTAATGCCAAAATTAAACCATAAAGTATCACTTTTAAACGTTGAAGCTGATGTAACATCTGGGTTAAAATTTCTAAATGTAATGTCGGTAAATATTTTAAGGTTGGATGCAGGGTTAATTAAATAACCTGCTTGTAAATTCCCATAAAAAGTATTTGTCTTAATCCCTTGCGCTACCTCTACACCGGTATCAAAAGGTCTTTCATTATAATTTCGGTATATATCACCACCATAACTAAAATTATCAGTGCCGTTATTAAAATCTAACCCGCGCGTTCCAAAAATAATTCTAGCATCTGCAAACCATCGGTTATAATGATATCTTCCTATCAACACCACTTCACTAAAATTAGCACCCCATAAATGCGCCATAGATTGGTTGTTATGCGCATAATTTAATACAATGGTATTGTGAGAATAGGTATAAGGACGCACACGATTATACTCCAATTGCAATAAAAGGTTATTTACTTTAAACGCATTATAATATTTTACTCCTAATTGATAACCATATTTATTTTTCCAACTTTTTTCACCCCCTTTAATATCATTAAGTGAAAATTCGTCCAAAATAAATTGACTGTAGGCATATATATTATCTTTGAATTTATATTTAGCCGAAGCTCCCAAAATAGCATTTCCTGCTCCTTGGCCTGTTTCAAATTCAATTGCTCGATAAAAAATAACTGGGTTTAAATAGTTAATATCGAAACCACGCTCGTTAGAGTTGGTCCACAAAACAGATTCAAAGAATCCTAAATTTAATCGTTTCGATACATTCCAACTTAAATAATGATTCGCCATGTACTTCGTTAAAAAGGCGCCATCTTCAGTTACCTCTGGTCTAACATCTCTAAGCCACATCCAAGTATTGGTATATTTTATTTTCCAAAACTTCGTATTTAACTTTAAAAACGGTCTCGGACTAGACACATCACTCAAGAATAAAGAACGATAACCATCTCCAATAAAGTTTTTACCATGCCCAAACTGAATGTTTATAAACTTTGCAGGACTATACGATAAATAAGCCTCTGCTACTGGATAATCGTAAGAATCACTTTTAAAACGTTTTGCAATACCGCGTCCTGGAATAATGGCCGGATCTGGCCCAAAAGCTTTTAAGCTTTCGGCATATTGATTAACATATTGTGCAAATCGACCTTGACTCTCAAAAACCGAGGTATAAAAATTAAAATTTTTACCTAGACCTCCTTGAACCAAAAAACCTCTTGTATTATTGTATGTAGAGTTGAATTCTGCTTCGGTATCTTTCCCTACTTGTAAATCGAAAATAGGATCTATGGTGAACCAATAATCCTTTCCTTGTAATTGCACTAAATGTTCATTCCAAAGTTTTTTTCCAGCCCAAGTATTGGTTTCTCGTTTTAGCTTTTCCTTTTCAGCCTTAAAATCGTAATATTTTGATACGTCTTCATATACAAAGGGTTTAGATGCTGTATGGGTATTGGTTCCAATTAGGTTAATATTCCTATCGAATCGCGCATAATCACCATGCGTGAAAGGAATATTTAATTGACTAGAATATCTTTTATTATCAAACGGAACCAAAGTAGTATTAACACTATCGAATTCTTGTTTTGCTTTTTGTTCTAGCTTTGAAATTTCGTTCTCCTTCACTAAATCTTGAGAAACCGCTTCCTGATTAACCAATGGTATTTTAATTGGCATGGAATATTGCTTATACGTAGATCGTCCATTATAAGTGGCAGGTTTTACTTTTGGAAATATTGAAAATACACGTTTTGTTTCTTCTTTTAATTCGTTATAAATAGCATCCACATAAATTACCCGAAAAATACCTGCTGTATCTACTTCAAATAGCACTACAACCTCTCCTTTGTAACTTTCATCTAAAGCTTTTTGAGGCACTTTAAAGTTTTCATAGATACGCTTAAACACATTTTTATCAAAGCATTTTTGCAGTGAATCTATAGCTGTATTTTCGCAATCTGAAAAAACTGGAGGTTTTTCATTAAACGAAGAAGTTTGTGAGGAGGTTGTGTATTGAACTAAAAGTAGGAGTAGAACAATTAATCGCTTCATGTTATTTTGTTAGGCGTTGATTTTAAGGCGAAAGATACTATATTTTAGCAAAGTTACCATTAAAAAAACCGCTATCGTTTTATTTCAATAACGGTTTCTATGACTAAATAGTTTACTTAATTTTAATAATCAACTTGAAAAACAATGGGCAATGTATAAATTACACCTACGTTTTTATCGTGTTGCTTTCCTGGAGTCATTTTGGGTATTTTATTGACAACACGTTCTGCCTCGTCATCTAACTTAGGATGTGGTGAACGTGATTTAATGTTTGTAACCTCTCCTGTCTTGTCAATTTCAAACTGAACGTCAATTCTTTGCCTCCCGCTCAATCCATAGTCGCTTCCAATACTTGTATCGAATTTTCTTAAAATAAGCTTAGAAATTTTTTCAGACATACATTTTTTTCTATCATCGTTATCCTTGTATTTTTCACAACCAGGATAAATTGGTGCATCTTGAATACTTATAAATGGCACTGGTGCATCGTCAGGAACATCAATCACTACAATATCATCTGGATCAATTGGTGGGTTATCATCTATCACAGGATCATCAATTGTTGGTAATACAGGATTAAGCTCGGTGTCATTCGGAACAACTTCAAAATCCTTAGACTCTTTACTCTTTTTTTGTTCTATCGACTCTTCAAAAGTGGGTTTAATGGGTTTAATATTTAGAACATCAACATATTCGGGTTCAATTAATGGTGGTAACTCCATGTACTTTGGAATAGTCGTTGCAAAATTCATCTCAAATAACCCATAGATAAACAACAAACAGACAATTAAGCCGATTTGAAAATACAGGGTTGAGTTTTTTTGTAAATTCGCATCATGCTTTTGTGGCTTTTTCGCGATTTGCTCATTTTGGCGAATGAGTTCGCGAGACTTCTTAGAAGTGCTCATAATAATTATAGTTTAAATGTTAATATTTTGATAAAATCACAATAAGCATACCAAAAAGAAATCCCGTTACAAATATTGTAACGGGATTTTAAATTATTAGAGTTCTCCTTATTAAAAAGGTTACTGCTTAATCTTGTACTTGGAAAATAATAGGTAATGAATATGGCACAGTTACTGCTTTACCACGTTGCTTTCCTGGTTTCATTTTTGGCAACAAGTTAATTACTCTAGCTGCTTCTTTTTCCAGTCCAGGGTGTGGTGCTCTAGCACGAACGCCTGTTATATCTCCATTTTTATTAATCTTAAAGATTACGTTTATACGCTGTCTTCCTGATAATCCTAAATCACTTGCTAGTTCTGTATTAAATTTTTTATTAACAAACTTCGAAATCTTTTCAGACATACAAGCTTTTTTTGCATTGTTACCACTTTTATTTTCACATCCTGGGAAAATTGGTACATTTTCAATTACTGCGAAAGGAACTTCTATATCTTCCTCTACTTCTTCTACTTCTACTTCTTCAACCTCAACAATTTCTTCTTCTTGATCAGTCTCAGTCGATTCAATTACGGTTTCTTCTACTTCTTCTTCATCTTCTACAATCTCAATAACTTCTGGAGCTGCAGGTGGAGGCGGAGGAGGCGGAGGTGTTTGAATTTGTTCTGTGATTGGAATTTCTTCATCATCTAATTCATCTAAATTCAACTGTCCAATATCTATATTTGACTTATCATAAGTTTTGTAATTGATCGCATAATTTGTTAAAAACAACATTAAAGCTAAACCAATTGCGAAATAGAGTGAACTATTACGTCCAACATTAGCTTGAGAATTTTTCTTCGGTTCCATAATCTTATTGTTTTATCAGGATTGCTAAAATAACCATTTATTTGTCAAAAAAGCAAGTGATTATATTAATTTAACGTCTTTTATTTTATAAATTACTAATACAATTACAGCAACAATAATACCAATTGTGTTAGCACCAACATCATAAATATCTGAAACTCTTGTGTCTGTAAGATTGCCTTGAATAAATTCAATGATTACACCAATTACAAAAGAAACCAATCCAGCACAAACAATAGCCTTCGTTTTTGTAAATTTAAATCGATTAAAAAGTGCATTGAACCATAATAATGGTAAAACAAAATAAGCTAAAAAATGAAATATTTTATCACCAAAAGATGTCCCTAAATCTGGTAATTCACCTAATTCAATTAAACTTAGGCAAGCTAAAGCAATCGTATAAAAAACGGAAATAAATAAGGCATATTTTTTAAACACCAACTAGTGCTTTATAATCATCGGCAGACAAAAGGGTTTCTACCTGAGATAAATCTGAACATTTAAGTTTTATCATCCAACCATCTCCATAAGGATCTGTGTTTACCTTTTCTGGTTCATCTTCTAAAGATTCATTGAATTCGATAATTTCTCCTGACATTGGTAAAAATAAATCGGACACTGTTTTTACTGCCTCAACCGTACCAAATATTTCTTCAGCATCTAAAGTCTCATCGACAGTTTCAACCTCAACATATACGATATCTCCAAGTTCTCCTTGAGCAAAATCAGTAATTCCAATAGTAGCAATATCGCCATCTATTAGAACCCATTCATGATCTTTTGTATATTTTAATTCCGATGGTATGTTCATTATGCTTGTTTTTTAATTTCAACAAATGTATTTATTCAAAATATAATTTCAAATACTTATTTATTAATTTCCGAAATTATATCTAAGGGTAAAACCAGAACGTATCGTTGTTTGAGGGAATGCTGTAGAGATAGCATATTCTGAAAACGCATAATCAAAATAGAAGATAGCCGTTAAGTTCTTGCTGAAAGCATAATCTGCCGAGTATTTCAATCCCCAAATTGTCTGGCCAGAGGTTACCTGATTATTTTCAAGGTCTAAATATCTAATAATCGTTTTATTATCTCGAATAGAAATATCTGCCTTCATATTTAAATCACTCACAATACGTTTTCTTGGACCCGCTAACTGAGATTTAATTCGAACATCTTTTATTCTATAACCCAGACCTAAAACATATTCATTTCCTTGTATTTCTGTCATCAAGTTATTATCAAAACTAAGGGAAAGCAATCTGTCTTTCTTAATTTCTGCTAGTATTTTAATGGAGTTCTTCATTTCCATATCTATCCTAACCAAAGGACTAAACATTTCGGTTAAATTGATATTACTGAAAAGTGTTTCGTTTTTGTAATTACCCGATTGATCTTTAGTCTCTGGTGCTTGACTGTCATAATCTAAACTAAAATCTGGTCTAACATAATCTAAATTTGACTGAAACTGATTAATGGTATAACTTGAACGATAACCATGTGTTACAGAAAATCTTCTAAAGCGTTTTTTAAACCAATTAAACTTCATGAAACCTGTGTACTTCAAATCCCAGTTAGGAATTGGAACATCTCTAAAAGCTGTTGTCTTAACTTTACTTGCATCTTGACCAGAGTAGGCTGCTAAAAATGCAGGAAGTAAAACTGCTTGACTATTTTTACCATAGCCTCTTGGGAATCCATCTGGGTCCACATCGTTAACATCCGAACCATTTTGTTGAGCCAACCTTCTCGCAATTGTAAGTCTGTTGTCTCTAAAATCGTTAAATGCATCAGAAGTGTTTTCATCACTCTTACCAAAAGCTGTTTTAATTAAAACAGTAGATATATTAAAATTACCGAAGGTATTAGGGGTTAAAGATTCATATTCTAGTTGGCCATTTACATCATTCACCCTATAGTTTTCGGTATAATTCTCGAAATAAGTCCTATTACCAACAATATCAATCTTTAAGTCTCTAACAGGTTCGAGATTTGCAGATAAATCTAATTGTCTTGTTTGTGTTTCGGTGTATTGCTGATTAAACTCTGGGAACACCGTTAACCAGCCTCTTCTGGCGGCTAAAAATCTAATATCACTTTGACTTCCAAAAGTATATCCTAATGTAGGCTTAAGGGTTCCAATAAAACCTGGCGTTTGCAAATATCCTGGAAGGAATGATCCATTATTTTCTGAATAGTTTACTTGAACCCTTTTAATACTAGTTAAAATATCTATTCCTGCATTTAATATTTTTGCACCAGACTTGGTTTTATTTTTTTGTTGATTATTAGCATCTTGATTATTAGCTCCTGGAGGTCCTGGAGCAGCTCTTCTTGTTCTGGCACCTCTTATTGGTTTTTTTATTAATCCTATATATCGATACAACTTGTTCATGTCTAAAGATGAATTTAAGTTGTGGGTATTGGCATTCTGTATGGTGTTTCCTAAATCATATGTTTGTCCATCCAATTCTAAATCTCCGAATAAATCCGAACCTTTTTGCCATTGGAAATCGCCACTATATTGATATGTTGCGTCCAAAAAACTAAAGGTTGGAATTTTACTAAATGGTAATTGATAGGTAATCCCTAGTTGCTGTGTTTGCCTATTTGGGTCACCCACATCCAAGAAACCATCCCAAACATTAAGTGTTGCATCTTGTTCGCCGTTAATTATATTATCCTTAAAATAATTTCGAACAATATTATTGTTTGCAGCTGTAAAGTTTAACTGTAAAGCGTCTGTTAAGTTATAATTAATTGTATACTGAAAATCGAAAGTATAGTTTCTTCTAAATAGTTCCTCAATTCCAATATTACCACCCCCCAAATCTATTTCTCTAAATTTTTGCTTATTAAATTGTCTATTAATATCTGAATTAACCGCAATACTCGTTGGCAACAGATTGAAATTAAAATCTTTCAATATTTTCCAGTATTTACCTCTAAAGAGCGAATCATTATTTTTAAATGGTTCTACTTTTACAGGATTAAAGTTAAATGCATAATTAACCCCAGCTCGTATTGTTTGATTAAGCGAATTTTCAATTTCAAAATCGCGGTGTTCTACTTTGTTGTATGAATAGTTTACGGTTAGGTTTTCAACATCATAGAATCTTGGAGTAGCATCAGTTGTTCTAATTTTTCTAACACCAATAAAATTGATGCTTTGTCTTTTTGTATAGTCTTCGGATTGCTCCTTTATTCTTTCACGCTCTTCATTAGAATTGGCAGCGTCTAATCTTGAATCTAAGGTTAAATCTTTATAAAACTGATCGTACTTTGGAGTGATTAACTCTTCACTCTGTGCATAATTAAATGGTAATTGGATACCCCATTTTTTTGGTAGTAACTGCCCAACATTAATGTTAGTAACTACATCATATTGAGCCACATCTTCCAAACTACGTTGACTTGGTCCTTGTTCTAGCGAACCAAAACCAGATGTACTTCTTCTACCTGTTGCGCTTATATTCATGAAATCGGCAATGTTAGCATCCATACTAACTACTGCAGCCCAACCACCTTCGTTATCTAAATCTGATAAACGCAGTTCATTAAACCAAACTTCTGCACAAACATCATTACTATTAGATCTATTTTTTACACCTACCATTAGGGTTCTAATATCCCCGAAGTTAGGATTACCTCTAATTCCAACACGGTGCTGTCCTGCAACATAATCTGAAAACTCATCATTAGGCACAGGAATAATTTCTCCATTAACTACATCATAAAAAGTTGGATCTTCGTTAGTTAAGGTCATATCTGAAATTCCTTGAGCCTTAATTTTACCTAAAACCTCTATTGGTAAATTAATTTCATTTTCTTCTGGCCATAATTCTTCTCTAGATATTCCAGATGATACTTGAAGTGGAATTTCAATTTGGTAATAATTCTCTGTTAGGTCATTACCCATACGAATAAATCCAACCAATTCGTCACTTGTTAGGTTACCAGCATCGCCAGCTTCAGCATGCATAAACATTCTCATACGTTTATACTGGCGCATATCAATATTTATATTTTTAAATACTGCTTTAGAATCGCGAGCTTCTAAATTACAAACGTTAACAACCAGTGATTGTTCGTTTTGTTCAACAACAGTATTGTTGTTAAATAATTCCTCCGGTTCAATACCTGGAGGTCTTTGATAACTTCCTTCATTTTCAATGGTTCCTATTATCCCTACCGAAAATTCGGTTTGAGGATCATCAGGAGTAGCATCATTTTTATCCAGAGCTTGTGTGTACCGTCTCCAATCACTTCGAACTAAATCTAAAGTTCCAAAACGGAATACTGTTTTTTCCGTAAACTCTTTAAGGTAAACACGTGCAAAACGAATGGATCTAAAATCTGTAATCCCACCATAACGTTTGTACTCTGGAAAGGCTGGGTCATCAAATCTATCCAACGGCACATTAACAGGAATTCTTACTTGAAACCATCTTACATTTACTGATTCTCCATTTGGAAGCGAACGTGGTTGAATTTTAATATCGGTTAAAAATTCCTTTAAAGGGTTTGAATCTGGCAAGTTTTCAAAACCTGCTTGATCTTCAGGTAAATTTTGAGGTGTAAGTTCTAACTCATATTCAAAATAACTATCAATCGTATTCATTGTATTATCACGATTGATATCCTCTACATCTGGTTGTGTATTAGCACCTCTATCTGTATTTGAAAACGTATCTGGTGTATTCCCTTGAACGCCGTTATACTGTTTGTAGCGTTCAAAAATATCTCCAGATGCGTTTAAGAAGTATGTGTAATTATCGTTTGCTGGGTCTGGACCAAAATCGGTACCAAAGGCTGCTGTTTCCTCGGCATCGTCGTAACCATCATAACCGACATCTTGGTTATCACGTTCTTGCCCTGTAGTATCAAAAGCATAAATAAGTGATTGATTTTGTGGCACAACAGTTCCATAATCTGTAGGTAACAACAAACTTACATCACCGTCTTCTGGCAATCCATTTTCATAAAGCTTTCTACCATCTCGAACGACATCTTCGGATACATTACCTAAATTAAAAACTAGTTTACCTCCTGGATTAGTTGGGTTTTCCTGAAAAGGATCTTGTAACCAAAACTCAATATATTCCACATTGGCTTGTTCTAAATCAGTGGATGTTAATTGACGCGTTATACCTGCCCATGAGTCATTGGGGTTATCTAATCTTCCATCATTATTTGCGTCAGAGGAACTTAGTGGTTCAAAATTATAAGGTCCTCTTTCATCTGGATAGTAAGCCAAATCTAAACTAAAAAGCACTGAGTTTTGACCTTGAACTAAATCTCTATTAGGGAATAATTCATTTATAAAAATACGACTGGTAAACAAATCAGATAAGTCATCATCATTTATATCATCTGGTCGTTGGCTACTGTAAAAAATTGGATCAATATTGTACCAGTTAAGTAATGCTCTATCATATCCGTTGGTTGGACCATTAACATCAAAAACATCTGTCCCGTCAATCTGTAAAGGTCTACTAGACAAAAACCAAGACTGTTGCGCTTTTAAATCTATAGCGTTTTGAGAACCTTCAAAATCATCAATATAAGAAGTGGCTTCGCCGTTTAAATTGGTTCCCTTTGGAGCTCCAGGAGCTAAATATGCAAACTCCCCCCTAACAGATATGTTAGATTCAACGTCTGTATCAATATTTGGTAATTTATTAGCTAAACGTGTTAAAAAAGGAACTTGAGTAGCATAATTACCATTAAATCCGAAAATAGTATTGTTTATTGGTTCAGACCCATAATTCGCTTTTTGAGTTATAGGTCTTTCGTTAAGGTTTAAAAGTGTTGCTCCAAGAACAAAATTCTCGTTAAACTTATGCTCAACATTGAATCCCGTAAATCGTCTTGTTTGCTGACCAAAAACAGCGTTATTTTCCGTTGAAACATTAATTGGTGTGTTCGAGGCTTTTAAGGCTTCATCTAAGATTTGTACCCGCCCTAATTGGTAATTAACGGTATAATCTATACCTTCTACTAAAACACGTCCACCGGCAGTAACACGAACCGATCCTCTTGGTACATTAAACGCTCCTAATGGAATACCGTCGCCTCCGCTAGATTTATAGCGTCCTTTTAACTTAAACTTATTTTTCTCTACCTCCTCGAGTGCTGCTGTTTTTGTACTCTTATAAAGAATATCGTAAACATACTTCGATTGATTCTCGTTATATGTACTTTTTACATCGTAATCTTCACCTGCATTTATAGCCAATTTGTTGAATAAAAATTCTCCAAAAGGTTCAGCGCTCGGAAAAATTATTTTCCCATTTTGAGGCAATACAGTGATTCCAGGAACAAAATCAAAGAAACCGTCTCCATTAATTTGTGGGTCATTATTAAAGTTTAATTTATCTAAATTAAAAACTCTTAATAGAGGGGATTCTTGAATGCCTTTTTCGTTTGGTGCTGGAGTTGGGAAAGGTGTTGACCCAACCGGTGTAATAAAATTTAAAGGAGACGCTTCGTTGTAAAAAATATTCAATTTAAAATCGTCTTGACTTAAATTAAAAGCACCTGTATCGTAGATGTTTTTCATCATTAAATCCCATACTGGCAAATCAACAGCAGTTACACTACTTTTCAGCATTTTTACGACAAGGTTAGAATTAACAACCTGTGTTACCTGTCCTTGATTATTGGTAGTAACATCGGTAGCGTTAACCCCATCGTTCGCAAATTCTCCTACTTGATAGACTTGTCCTGCTACTGTAAACTGAAAAGCTACTGCTAAAACCTCATCGTTATTTAAACGCTGGTTTAACGATATATAACCTAATTCAGTATTTAAAATATATTCTTGCCCTTGAATAAGTTTACGCGCATTTTCGAGTTTGGCATAATCAAAACCTTCATTTGTATTAGGAACAGTAATAGCTTGATCTACAGTAGCTACATCCCTAACAGCATCAGTTATTAAACCCGTTGGTCCAATCGTATTGACGTCAAAGTCATTGTTACCATTATCTGGAAATGCATTTGGGCCTACGTTTACAAAGTTGGTAGGGGGTGTTTGCAATCCAATACGATCACCTTCTCCTAAATCTTGAAGGGCTACAATATTTCTAACATTCTCGGTCCTGTTACTTCTATTGGTTGTCCAAACCTCAATTCTAGTGATTTGTAAGCCCTTAGTATCTAAATATGGATAGGTTGCTAAAGCTTTATCGTAATTATCCCTAAAATACTGCGCCAAAAAGAAGTGTCTATTTTCGTCATAATCCCTAATAAAAAGATCAAACTCTTCTAAGGTTCCTCCTCCTTGAGAAACCACAGATGTCGATTGGGATTTTTGTTCAGAAAACACGCCCGTTACAGTAGTTCGCCCAAACTGAAGTTGCGCTTTTACACCAAATAAACTTTGCGCCCCTGTAATTAAAGAACTGTTAAGCGGCATGTTTACATTACCTACTTCTATTTTTTGAATAATATCATCCTCAGTTGGTGTGTATTCCAACTTTACCAAATTCTGAAAATCAAAAGTCGATTGGGTATCATAGTTAGCTGTTACTTGTAAACGCGTTCCGACTTTACCGAGTAAACTTAAACTAATTCTTTGATCAAAATCGAAAGTAAAATTACTCCTGTTCCTTGGCGAAAACGTGGGGTTATCTTGCTGGGAAAAAAGAATCCCTAAGTCCATTTCAACAGAACCTTGCGGTATCACCTCTATCGTGTTACCTCCAAATATTGTTTCAAAGAAATTTGAGTTAACATAAAACTCTGGTAGTAAATTTTTTTGGGCATCTTCGGCACCATCTTTTTTACCATCAAAAGCATCAATCTTATCCTTATAATAATCTTTCAGGTTTTGCTTTGCAACAAGTTCAAAATATTCTTTCGGTGTTAATATAACCGGGTAGTTGATATCGAAGTTTCCAACTTTCTCTGTATAAATATATCGATCGGTTAAAGCATCATAGGTATATTTAGACTCAATACTATTTGGGTTAGGCGTTTTTATACTCCCTAAACTAAACCCTGTTTTAGTTGAATCTTGAGGTGTTTGTTGCCCCCATGTCACCAAAGAACCACACAGCAAAATTACTATGAGAAGAAGATGTTTAGTTATTTTATTCAGTGTTTGGTTAGTTTGGTTCAAAATATGCTACAAGTTTTTTAAGGCTTCCTTTATAATAGTTTCAACATTTGCATCTGGTTGAGCTATCATAATTTTATCCACAACACGTTCTGCCTGTTTTTTTCCAAAACCAAGCACTTCTAAAGCAGATAACGCTTCATCTTTGTTGGTATTGCCTTTAGAAACAGAAACTTCATCAATATCATATATCTTCAAAATTTTATCTTTTAAGTCCAAAATAACACGCTGTGCAGTTTTAACACCAATTCCCTTAACAGATTGTATTAGATGAACATCGCCACTTGCAATTCCTTCTCGTATCTGTTTTGGAGTTAAAGATGATAACATTGTTCGCGCAATACTAGCACCTATACCGCTTACAGAAATTAATAATCTAAATATTTCCCGTTCTGATAATGATGAAAACCCATATAATGTATGAGAATCTTCTTTTATTTGAAGATGCGTAAACAGTTTTAAATTTTCGCCTTCTGGAATTTGAGAGAATGTATGTAATGATATATTGAGTTGATAACCTACACCATTACAGTCTATAACAACATGCGTTGGATTCTTTTCAGTAAGTTTCCCTTGAATATGAGTTATCATGAATTGTGATTCGTTGACCCACCAAATGTAATAAAATTATTCACATTTAGTCATTACTTCTTTGCATTTTCCAATTCTCTTAACTCTGTTTGTTGCGCATCTATTACTGCAATAGCGGTCATATTTACAATTTCGTCAACACTTGCTCCTAATTGAAGAATATGTGCTGGTTTTTTCATTCCCATCATTACGGGACCAATGGAATCTGCTTCGTGTAATTCTTTCAATAATTTATATGTAATATTCGCAGAGTCTAAGTTTGGAAAAATAAGCGTATTAACCTTTCTCCCAACCAATTTTGAAAATGGAAATCTGTTGCGCAGCATCTCATCATTTAGAGCAAAATCTGTTTGTAGCTCGCCATCTACAACCATATTTGGATAATGACGATGCAAATACGCTACAGCCTCCCTTACCTTAGAAGCGTTTATATGATCCGATGACCCAAAATTAGAATAAGATGTCATGGCTATTACTGGTTCCATACCAAACATTTTAACAACATGTGAAGTCATTTGTGCTATTTTCGCTAAAACTTTACCATTAGGTTCAATATTAATTGAGGTATCACTTAAAAATAAAGGTCCTCTTTTTGTCATCATAATGTTGGTTGTGGCAATTCTACTAACGCCATGTCTCATCCCAATTAATTCCAACATTGGTTTTACCACCGACGGATAATTTCTCGAATACCCCGATATTAATGCATCGGCATCCCCTTCATTAACCATCATTGCAGCAAAATAATTTCTCTCGCGCATTAAGCGTTGAGCCGCATAATACGTTACTCCTCTTCGCTTACGTTGTTCCCAATATACTTTGGCATACTTATTCTTTCTTTCGTTTTCTTCTTCCGTTTTCGGATCGATAATAGAAATATCTCCCTCGAATTCGATCTCCTTCATTAATGATTCTATTGTTTCTTTACGTCCCAATAAAATAGGCATCGCGACCCCTTCTTCATAAACAATTTGAGCTGCCTTTAATACATCTAACTGATCCGCTTCTGCAAATACAACACGTTTGGGGTCCAACTTAGCGCGATTTAATAATAACCTAACTAATTTATTATCTGAACCCAATCGTTCTCTTAGCGTATCTTGATACTTGTCCCAATCTGGAATGGTACGTTTCGCCACTCCGCTTTCAATTGCTGCTTTTGCAACGGCTGGAGGCACCTCGGCAATTAACCTAGGGTCAAATGGCTTTGGGATTATATACTCTTTACCAAAAGTTAATTTGGTTTCTCCATAGGCTATATTCACCTGTTCTGGCACTGGCTCTTTCGCTAAGTTTGCTAAAGATTTTACTGCAGCCATTTTCATTTCCTCATTAATCTTTGTGGCACGAACATCAAGTGCTCCCCTAAAAATAAATGGAAAACCAAGCACATTATTTACTTGATTAGGATGATCACTTCGTCCTGTCGCCATAATAATATCCTTCCGCGTTGCAATTGCTAGATCATATTTTATTTCAGGATTTGGGTTAGCCATTGCAAAAACAATAGGGTTATCTGCCATAGACAATAACATTTCTGGAGTCACAATATCTGCCATAGACAAACCGATAAAAACATCGGCATCTTTCATAGCCTCCTCAAGAGTATCAATTTTTCTATCAGTCGCAAACTCGGCTTTTTCAGAAGTTAGAGTATCTCTATCTTTTCTTATAACCCCCTTACTATCCAACATGACCATGTTTTCAATTTTGGCCCCACAAGATTGATACAATCTTGAACACGAAATAGCAGCAGCTCCAGCGCCACTAATGACTATTTTTACTTCATCAAGTTTTTTCTCTGCTAATTCTACAGCATTCAATAAGGCAGCCGCAGAAATAATTGCAGTACCATGCTGGTCGTCATGCATTACTGGAATATCCAGTTCTTCTTTTAAACGTCTTTCAATTTCAAAAGCCTCTGGTGCTTTAATGTCTTCTAAGTTAATTCCACCAAAAGTAGGCGCAATATTTTTTACGGTTTCAATAAATTCATCGACGTTTTCAGTATCAACCTCAATATCAAAAACATCGATATCTGCAAAAATTTTAAACAACAATCCTTTACCTTCCATTACCGGTTTTGAGGCTTCTGGTCCAATATTACCTAAGCCTAAAACGGCAGTACCATTAGAAATAACTGCAACTAAGTTTCCTTTTGAAGTATAGCGATATACTTGATCCTTGTCCTTCTCAATCTCCAAGCAAGGTTCAGCGACACCTGGAGAATATGCTAAAGAAAGATCTCTCTGACTTGCATATTTTTTTGTCGGAACTACTTTTATTTTACCGGGAGTTGGTTTTGCGTGATATATAAGGGCCTCTCTTCGTTTACTTTCTTCGCTCATATGGATTAAATTATATAGACTAACAAATATAGCAATCCTATTAAGGAAACAACTACTCTTTTAAAAAATTGATGTTTCTTTTTAATCCAGAAAACTTTGTACGTTTCACTGCAGATTTTTTAAATACTTTTCTGAAAGTTTCCTCGGTAATCTCTTCCCAATCTTTTTTAGACATGGATAGTAATTCTGGATGTGGATTGAATAATGGTTCTGAATGTCCTTTTGAAAAACGATTCCAGGGGCATACATCTTGACACACATCGCAACCAAACATCCAGTCATCAAATTTTCCTTTGAATTCTGTTGGAATATTTTCTTTAAGTTCGATGGTATAATATGAGATGCATTTACTGCCATCAACCACATAAGGTTCCGTAATAGCCTCTGTTGGACATGCATCAATACATGCGGTACAGGTGCCACAATGGTCTGTTACTTGGGCGTCATATTCCAGTTCTAAATCAATAATCAATTCAGCAATAAAATAAAATGAACCTACCTGTTGGGTTAATAAGTTAGAGTGCTTACCAATCCAGCCTAACCCCGATTTTGCCGCCCAAGCTTTATCCAAAACCGGTGCAGAATCTACAAAAGCACGACCCTGAACTTCTCCTATTTCATCCTGAATGAAATACAACAGCGATTTAAGTTTATCTTTAATAACGAAATGATAATCTGTTCCAAAGGCATACTTAGATAGTTTATAGCTATTAGCTGTTTGCTCTTGATTGGGGTAATAGTTTAACAATAAAGACACGACGCTTTTTGAGCCTTCCACCAGTTTTGTGGGATCCAATCGTTTGTCAAAATGGTTTTCCATATAGCGCATTTCACCATGCATATTTTGGTTTAACCACTTTTCCAATCGAGGCGCTTCTTCTTCTAAAAAGTCAGCCTTACTAATTCCACATGACAAAAAACCGAGGCGTTTGGCTTCGGTTTTGATGAGTTGTGTGTATTTTAATTTATTGTTAATCATGTTGAGATTCTGAAACTAGTTCAGAATTACCCTAATTGTCAAAATAACCCGCCTTGAATATTTCCTTTTATTTTACCTAAATGTTTATAAGCCTGTTCTGTAACTTCACGACCACGAGGGGTACGCATAATAAACCCTTGTTGGATAAGAAAAGGCTCGTATACTTCTTCAATTGTTTCGGGGCTTTCGCTTACTGCTGTAGCGATGGTGGTAATTCCCACAGGGCCTCCCTTAAATTTATCAATAATGGTTGATAGAATTTTGTTGTCCATTTCATCCAAACCATGAGCGTCTACATTTAATGCCTCTAGTGCAAATTTTGCAATCTTTATATCAATAGTACCATTGCCTTTAATTTGAGCGAAATCACGAACACGACGTAACAAAGCATTGGCTATTCTAGGCGTTCCTCTGCTTCGACCTGCAATTTCGACTGCAGCTTCCATAGAAATGGGCACATCTAAAATCATAGCACTTCGTTGTACAATGGTTGTTAGCAAATCGGTTTTATAATATTGTAATCTACTTTGAATACCAAAACGAGCTCGCATTGGAGATGTTAGCAATCCTGAACGTGTAGTAGCACCTACCAGCGTGAATGGGCTTAAGTTAATTTGAACCGTTCGCGCATTTGGTCCAGACTCAATCATGATATCAATCTTGTAGTCCTCCATAGCTGAATATAAATACTCTTCTACAATGGGACTTAGCCTGTGAATTTCGTCGATAAACAAAACATCACGCTCCTCAAGATTTGTTAGTAACCCTGCCAAATCTCCTGGTTTATCTAAAACAGGTCCAGATGTTACTTTTATACCAACACTTAACTCATTTGCAAGAATGTGTGCCAATGTAGTTTTTCCTAGACCTGGAGGCCCATGAAATAAAGTGTGATCTAACGCCTCTGTTCTTAAATTTGCTGCTTGAACAAAGACCTGAAGATTTTCTAAAACCTGATCTTGTCCCGTAAAATCATCAAAAGATAAGGGTCTTAATTTCTTTTCTACATCAATTTCTTCAGGAGAAAAATTTTCGTTTGTTGGGTCTAGGTTTTCGTTCATTTTAATTTCCTGCAAAAGCAAGAATCTCTTTTTGTTAAAAACCCTTCGACTGTGCTCAGGGTGACATTTAGTTTCAATTTAAGTAAATTCTCTAATTAGAGTGACTTACAAAAAATACTATATGAGCAAATATAAACATACTGAAATAAATTCAGCATAAAAAAAGCCCTTCTGATTTAGAAAGGCTTTTTGTTATTATTCAGATGAAACTGTCTTTATATTATCTTCGTAAACTCGATCTATTAAAAGATGTCTTGGATCTATGGCAGCCTTTCTTGGCAACGAATCGACTTCTATTGTAAAGGTCATATTAGGTTTATTTATTTTCACGCGTTTTTCAAAGAACAATTTTTCTTCATTGGTATCAGAAAACAGACCTATGTCTATCCAGTCGTTTATAGCTACTTTGGTTTCATTTCCAATGGAATCGGCTTTCACTTTATACGATTCTAAATCCATTGTAACTTCATATTTCCCATTGTCTAATTTCTTATAACGTGCTTCTTTTAATCTATTATCATAAAGCGTTATTTCTTTAAACCAATCTTTTATTAAGTAATTCAAAGAATCTGGAACTTGAGGTTCTAAATGTCTCAAGAAATCTAAAGATGTCGGATAAGGTGGCTTCATATATTTATATTCATCAAGAAAATCTCTCATAGCTGTATTTACCTTGTCCTCTCCTATATAATCTTGAAGTGCATATAAAATAACACTTCCTTTTCCGTAATGAATATGTCCTTGATTCTCTACTTTATATAGTGGTAACTCGTTATCTACTTCGGCACTTCTTCCTCTTAAATAACGATCATGGTCATACTTAAGAAACTCTCTCATTTTCATAGGAGTCTTAGATATTTCTTTCATGGTCATTAGTGCGGAATATTCTGAAAAACTTTCACTCATTAAAGTACCTCCTTGCATATTCGCTCCGATAACTTGATGTGCCCACCACTGGTGCGCCATCTCATGTGCTATCACTGCATCAATAACATTGTTACCGTCTTCGTCTTCAAGATTAGTTATAAAACCAAACCCTTCTGAATATGGCATAGTACCAGGAAATGCCTGTGCGAATGTGGCATAACGCGGAAATTCTATTATTCTACATTGTTTGTGATAATAAGGGCCAAAATTCTCAGTGTAATATTTTAATGAACGTTCAACCGCATCTAGCATCATTTCAATATTCTTGGAGTGCTTTTCGTCATAATAAACTTCTATATCTATACCATTCCATTTACGTTTGGCAATTTCATATTTAGCAGAAATAAATGAATAGAAATTTAATGAGGGATGATCTGATTTATATAAATAATAATTCCTCCTATTTTCTTTCCATTGTTTTTTTAAGGAACCTGGAGCAATTGCTATTTGGTCTTCCGAAGTAGAAACAACGGTTTCAACATTTATATAATCGGAAAGCCCATCAGATAGATAATTTGCCATACATTTATCAGAACAATCAGCTTCTAACTCTGGCATTCTATCCTTTGGCTTTAACCCGTATTTTCTTCTGGTATTTTTATCACTAAGTTCTAAACTGGAATTATATCCCAAACTTGGTAATATGTCGAAGTTGTTTAAAAAAGTTCCGTTCTTAATTACGTTGGTGCTTCCCCTTCCGTTTGTAAAACCTTCTGTTATAAACTTTGCATCAACTTCAATTTCTATACTTGCTGCTGGCTGTAATGGATTTTTAAGCTTATAGATAAGATAACCAAACTCCTCATCCTTTAAAACCAGTTTTGAATTAGGGATTTTAATATCCTGCTCCCAAGTTTCACTTATTACAAAATGAAGTGAATCAATTATTGTATTATTCTCATTAGTCAATTGAATTTTAGAATTTACAAATACGTTTCTGTCCTCTGGAAAAATATCTATAAAATACTTAGCATCAGTTACTTTTGGAAGCTTTACATTTTCATATTGCTTATATTTCTTCTCAAAATTAGAAGCGAAAACTTCTTGTTCATCGGATGTTCTATAGGTGTTTAAAACCTGCGTATTATAATACACAACTCCAGCAACAGCAATCCAAGCCACGGTAAAGACAATAATTAATAGTTTATAACCTCTTGAAACTTCTCGCTTAGCAATTATAATTTTTTCTTTTAAAGAACCTAAAACACCTCTATTCCATAACGCCCCTGCAATAAGTAAACAAATAATGGAAAACAAGACCCAATACAAATTAAACCACGTTGCACTCTTGAGTCCTGGACCGAACCCATTCATATCTGAATATTGCAATGAGGGACCAGCCCCTATTTCAACCATATTACTTTGAATATCTAAAATGGCCAAAACAATTTCCCAAATGAAAATGACGGCTATTGACACAAAGTAACCAATGTACTTATTATTAAGTACTACTTGAAACATGATCATAACACCACTCCAAACAATATAAAGTATTAAATTAGAATAAATAAAATCTAGAAAATAAACATCTAATTCAAGTCGTGTGTACCCATTAAGTAACTGGTAAATTATTCCACAAAAAACAAAAAACACATGTAAAATAGTAGTAACTCCAACCAAGGATAAAGCTTTAGCAGACAATGATATAAGTGATTGGTGAGGCGTAGCATCTATTACTTCGTTAATCTTATAGTCTCTATCCCTCCAAATAAGTTCTCCACTAAAAAACACTAAAATAATTACAACAAAAATACCCGAAGCATTATTTATAAGATCGATAATCTTATACGTTAAAGGGTAGGATTGTAAACCAAAATATTCGAAGCCACCTATTAAATTTGAAATAAGAATTATGGCACTAAAAATAAATAATATCTTAAAGGTTACGCTTTTTACAATACTCAAAAAATTAACATAGAAAAAACTTTTAAACTGTAGCCAATTTGTCTTTTTATCATATTGAAAATCTAGTTCTGGTAAAGCAAAAGCCTTATTTACACCTTGTAAATCTTTCTTATCTTCCTTAATTTTTTTATTCTTTTCTTGAAATGAAAAACTGAAATAAGATAAAAGTAGAATGGCAAGTCCAACAAAAACCCAAATAAGCCTATTCCATAAAATTAATCCTTCGAATGTAGGACTAATGGTGTTCTTCTCTATTGGAGTGTAATACTGCGTATGAATACTATATGTTCTGCTCCCAAAAATATCTGTTAGTGCTGCTAAAGTTTCATTATCAACATCCGACATTAAAGTCCCCGAAATAATATAAGCTACAATTATAATTAATGTGCCTGCAAAAGAAATTACAGTGCTTCGCCATTTATTTGCAATAGCATAAATAATAGCCCCAACTAAAAACATATTAGGCAAAACAAAAATTAAATAATTATTTACGAAAGTCTCTAAGTAGAAGCTTCCAAATCGTTCGGCATCTATCCATCCAAAAGCTGGAGCCATTGCTGTTCCAACTAAAACACCAAGATAAACTCCAAGTAATGGGATAGTCGCCAATAACAGAGCACCAAAAAACTTCCCAAAAAAGTAGCCAAACTTACTTAATGGCGTACTGAAAATTATTTCATTAAAATTATTATTAAAATCTCTAAGCGCAGCGTTATTAAAAAAGGCCGTAGCAACTAATAACCCAAAAATAGTCATGATGCTGATGTAGATCGTAATCACATGCGGTGCGTTTTTATAAACGTTTCCTACAGACTCACCTATTCTAACATTATCACTAACTATGGCGAAAAAAACCAATAAACTAAAAACACCCAAGAAGATATAAACCATGGGCTGTTTTAAAGTGTACTTTAATTCTGAAAAAAAGAATGTTTTAAACATGATATAAGTTTGAATAGGTTAAACAAGAACGTTTGATGTATTTATTCTCGAAAAGAATACATCTTCTAAATTTGGTGTTACCAATTCAAAACCGTTTTCTGGATGTGACTCACTCAATACATGAATTAAAGGTTTCCCTCCAGACATTTTATTCGATATAATATCGTAAGTGCTTTGGTAAGTCTTAAGTTCATCACGTTCAACCAATTTTCTATAAACCCTACCATTTAATTCCTCAATAGCTTTTTGAGGTGACCCTTGATAAACAATTTGTCCCAAATTCATAATCGCCATTTTTGTGCATAGCTCTCTAACATCATCAACGATATGCGTAGAAAGTATTACAATAACGTCTTTACCAACATCTGCTAATAAATTATAAAATCTGTTTCTTTCGCTAGGATCTAACCCTGCTGTTGGTTCATCTACAATAATCAATCTCGGTGCGCCAATAAGAGCTTGAGCGATTCCCACTCGTTGTTTCATTCCGCCAGAAAAACTCTTTACACTTTTGTTTCTCTTATCGTATAAATTTACCTTGTCCAGCAAATAATTAACCAACTCTTTTCTTTGAGATTTTTTAACTATCCCTTTTAAAATTGCCATATGGTCTAATAATTGTTTGGCCGTAATTCTGGGATAAACACCAAACTCTTGCGGCAAATAACCTAATACTTTGCGTAATTCTGCTGGTTGGTTTATTACATCGATTTCACCTAAAGTAATAGAACCAGAATCTGCTTCTTGAAGCGTAGCTAAGGTTCGCATTAAAGAAGACTTTCCTGCTCCGTTTGGACCTAAAAGCCCGAAAATTCCGTTTTCAATTTCAATAGATACATTATCTAATGCTTTTACACCGTTTGGATAAGTTTTTGACAAGTTGGTAATAGTTAGTTTATTCATTGAAAGTGTTTTTAGTGGTTCAAACTATAATAAGACGTTTTACGGAAGAATTCGTTACAATTTTCAACAAAAAAAGCCTTTCCAAATAGGAAAGGCTTCTTAATATTTAATTTGATTGTTTTTAATTTAGAATCGTAAACTCACAACGTCTGTTAATTTCGTATTCTTCTTTTGTACAAATTCCTGGTTTCGTGCACTCGTTAAGTGGTTGCATTTCACCGTAGCCAATACTTCTTAGTCTACTTCTATCAATACCTTGACTTACCAAATATTCCAAGGTTGAAGCTGCACGTCTTTTTGACAGCTCTAAGTTATATTGATCTTTACCACGTGCATCTGTATGTGCTGAAACTTCAACTTCCATAGATGGATATTTTTTCATTAAATCTACTAATACGTTCAGCGTAATTGAAGCATCTTCACGAATTTTAGACCTATCAAAATCAAAATAGATTTTATCTAATTCTACTTGCACATCACCTTTTTCGTTTTCCTTAACACGTTCTTCTGCATCTGCAAAAGATTCTAAAGACAAATAAATATTGTGACTTACCTTACCATTGCTATCAGTTGAAAATTCTACATCTTGAGGAATATAGGCTTTTCGAGTACCACGAATTGTGTATTTTTTATTTGGTTCTATTTTAAACAAATAATCAGCTTTTTCTCCAACAATAGAATCTTGGAGCACTCTTCCCGTGTCATCCAAAAGCGTCACTAAAGCATTAGGCAATAATTCTTTGCTGTTTTTATCCTGCACAAGACCCTCAACTAAATATTTAGTTAAGATATTTTCTTCTCTCGACAATCCATACAATCTATCGCGTCCACTTCTATTAGAAGACAAATAACCTTTGTTTTTGCTTTCTTTTATTACATAAGCAAAATCGTCAAGATTGCTATTTATTGAACTGCCAAGGTTTACCGGTTTATCAAAAGAGTTATTTACTTTATTACTTCTAAATACATCCAAACCACCATATCCTTGATGGCCAATTGATGAAAAATATAACACGTCAAAATCACTAATATATGGGAATTGTTCCCGTTGTGATGTGTTGATTTTATCTCCTAAATTTTCAGGTTCTCCAAAGGTTCCATCTTCATTAATAGCCACTTTATAGATATCGAAACTACCCAATGTACCAGGCATATCACTTGCAAAATAAAGTGTCTTTCCATCTTTACTTAAACTAGGATGCTCGGTACTGTATGCATTAGAGTTAAATGGTAATGCTTTTACATTTGTCCATTTATTTTCAACAAATTCAGCTTTAAATATTTTAACATGAGCAATTCTTTCTCCATCTGATTTAATACGTGACTTATTGGTTCTATTAAAATACATAGTCTTACCATCTTTACTAAAAGTAACGTTACTTTCATGCGAATCTGTATTTATTTCATCTGAAAATGGTGTGATATTTTCAATTTTTCCATCACTAGTTAAGGTTGCTTTATATAAATCCAGATACGGCAAATTATTCCAACTGTAAGTTGGGTTTTCATTATTTCTTGCCGAAGCAAAAGCTACTTTATCGTCTCCGTAAAAAGATAATCCAAAATCACTACTTGAATTTGCATTATCTAGGGCAGAAAGCTTAAATACATGGGGTGTTGTTTTTTCATTTAATTCAATAAACGACTCTGTATCAAAATTTTCACCAAAATATTTACTTAGTTGAACATCGGCTTCTTTATAATTTTTCGAACCCATTAAAGCCTGGGCATATCTAAATCGTAAATCAACATCTAAAGAATCTGAATAATTAGTAAATAATTCTTTATAAGTAGTAGCAGCATTACTCATATTTGCATTGTAGTAATAACTATCTGCTAAGTTTTGAAGCACTGTTTTTGATCGGTTTTTTGTTTCATAAATTTCAGCTGCCTCTGCATAAGCTTTCAGCTCGAAAAGTTTATGTGCTCTTTTTAAATTTCCTTTCTGAGCTAGCGTGATTCCACTAACTAATAAAAGGCTTGCAAGTATGTATATGTGTTTTTTCATCTTTATAGTCTTTAATTTTAGAAGAATCTAGGTGAACGATCGTAACCACTTTTGAGACCGAATAAATCGACATCAAACAAAATAAATATTTCGTGAGATCCAGAATTGAAATCTCCTAAGTTAGAGGTTGTAAAATCGTAGGCATAACCAATCCTTAAATCTGGAGCAACTCTAAAATTTACTAAAGCACTTATGGCATCATCTAAACGATAGCCTAAACCAGCTTCAAGTTTTTCATTAATTAAAACGTTTGCTGTTATATCTAATGCTAAAGGGGCTCCACTTACAGCTTTTGCCATAAATGCTGGTTTCAATTTTAAATTTTCATTAATGTCGAAAACATATCCACCTGTTAAAAAATAATGAACACTTTGTACACCGGTTGATTTAATTCCATTCTCCGTTTCAATATGTTTTGTAGTTAACATATTTGGAGCAGACAGACCTAGATAATACCTATCTGTAAAGTAGAATGCTCCAATACCAATATTTGGAAATGTTTTACTGATGTTATCATTAAAGGCTATATCTGTTGATGTATTTCCTGATTGTAATACAAAACCATTAAAATTTGTGTTAAAGAAGGTAAAACCTGCTTTTAGTCCGAAAGATATTTTACCATCTGCTCCTGCAGGTAACACGTATGCAAAATCTGCATATATATTATTCTCTGTAACTACATCTCCTATATTATCATTTGTAAATGAAATACCAGCTTCTATTTTTTGATTGATAGGCGTGTGTGCAAAGAATGTTCCTGTTTTAGGTGCACCTTCTATGCCTACCCATTGTGTTCTATATAATCCACCTAAATTTAGCATCCCTTCGTCTGCGGTTGCATAGGCTGGATTAATCACACTCATATTGTACATATACTGTGTAAACTGCGGGTCTTGTTGCCCAAAGCTCTGTAAAGACACTAAAGCGATACTAAACAAAGCAATTATTTTATGATATATATTTAAATTTTTCATCTTTTCTAAATTTCGCTTTATCTAATTATCTACTTAAGTATAACCTTCCTTGAATAGGTTTCTTGACTCCATCGTTAAAATTGAATACATAAAAGTAAACACCAACTGGCAAATCTCCTTGACCAAAAGTCCCGGATTGATTCGATTTTCCATCAAATCTTGCGGTACTGGCATTACCTTTATACACCAAATTTCCGTAGCGATTATATATTTCCATCACAAAATCAGGAAATAGAACATCTAAATTATCCACATCAAAAGTGTCATTAGTTCCATCACCGTTTGGTGAAAATCCATCAGGTATTACTAATTCTCCACAATCTGATAAATCAGGTATTACCTCCAAACGAATACTGCTTTCGCATCCTGTAATAGGATTAACTAAAGCCGCATAATAGGTCGTATTATTGGATAGTAAATCGGGGTCATTAACAACATTACCTCCTGTAAGGGCATCATACCACACAATATTATTAGATGATGCATCATATTCTACAATATTTAAGTTTAGGTCATTAATTGTTGGACCATCATTAATACAATAGGTTTCAGATGGATCGCTCAAGGATGGTGTTGCCGTATCATTAATACTAACATCTACCTGAACACTTACAGAAGACGGACATCCACTTGTACCAGTTTGTGTAGCAAAATAATCTTCTCCATCAATTAAATTATCTGCTGGATTTAATGTAATTGTTAATGTTGCATCCGTGTACCAAGTAATCATACCTGTAGCAGTTAAATTCATATCTAAATCAGCTACGGTTGGGTTGTCTACTAAACAATATGATGGGTTCGGATTAACAACCGTTGGTGGTGGGCTATCACCTATAGTTGCAGTAATAGTTGCACTTGCTCCACTTGTACAAGGTGCAGTTGGTGCAATAGTATAGGTGTAATCTCCTGCTATATCAACCAAAGGATCAAAAACACCTGTTCCACTAGCTAAAGCTGGAGACCAAGTTCCGCCTGTTTGAGCACCTCCTAAAAAGCCAAATAAATCGGTTGGTCCATCTGCAACACATACAGTAACAGAATTATCTGATCCTGCATTAGCAACCTGAGTAACAGATACTGCAACATTACTACTTACATCGCCACATACATTGGATAATGTATAGGTGTAAGTACCTGAAGCATCTACGGTTGGATCAAAAACACCTGTTCCACTTGTTAAAGCAGGTGACCATGTTCCACCAGTATCTGCACCTCCTAGTAGAGGAAATAAATCTGTAGTCCCACTATCTTCACAAATATTGATTGAGGCCGGTGTTCCCGGATTTAATGATTCTTCAATAGTTATGCTTACGTTAACACTAGCATCAACACATGGAGCCGTAGCCGCAATAAAATAAGTGAAATTATAAGTGCCTGCTGAAAGTATGGTGCCGTCTAAGCTATTACCAGAGACTGCTCCTGTACCATCAGTGTCTTGCCAAACACCTCCAGAATCTTGAGTCCCATCTAAAGTTGAAAATAAATCGATACTGTTATTGTTGTTGCATTCGGTAACGGGCGATCCTACATTTCCAGCCACTGGTGTTTGATTTACTGATGCTGATACTAAAGTCCTAATTGAAGATTCACAACCTGTTGTTGGGTCAGTTTGAGTTGCATAATACATACCACCGTCTGTTAAATCGATAGTTCCAGATATAGGTGTTCCTCCTGTTGCCTGTTCGTACCACTGTATATTTGTTCCAGTAACCGTAATATCTCCAACGGTTCCAGCATCACAAAATGATTGGGTAGGAGAAGCCGTTGGAGGTGGTGGATCGTTTATAATAACAGTAACTGTTACTAAAACGTCATCACACGAACCTACTGCATCTACATCGAATGTGAAATTATAAGTTCCATCACCTAAACCGTCTACTGTAAGAGTGTTACCGGTTAAAGCTGATGAACCATTATCATCATTCCATGTACCTGTTTGATCTTCGCCTTCTAATAAGTCAAATAAATCAACTGTTTGACCTGCTGTTAATTCCGAAGCACAAAATTCAAGTGGTGCATTTGGAGTTCCCGATTCGGGAGCTGGTTCAATAGTAATTGTAATTGGTTCTGTATCTGTACAAGTTCCATTATCAATGGTATAATTAAAAGTATAAGGGCTTCCCGCCACAGTAAAACCTGTAATGTCTAGTGTGTTTGAAATTGTGTTGTTACTTGAGTCTGTCCACGTACCAGAGTTATTGTCTTGAGAACCGTCTAGCGCGTTGAATAAATCGAACGGTGAATTGGCAACAATATCATTTTCACAAAATACCTGATTAATAGCATTACCCGCATTTGGATCTTGAAGTACAGTAACTTGCACGGTAGTAGATTCTTCAACGCATGGACTTGGTAACATATTCTGAGTATATGTAAAGCTGTATGTACCTGGTGTAAGACCAACTAAATTAAATGGTGAAGCCACTGGAGGATCTGCACTAGAAGTACCTTGTGTCCATAGACCATTTGGATCTTCATTATCTAACAAACTAAACAAATCGAATGCACTAGGTAAGTCCGCTTCACAATAACTAGCAGGATTTGCCGATGAAGGTATTCCAGAATTAAGAATCTCAAATAACGTTATAGTTACAGCTGAAACACCATCTGGACAAACACCATTACTTGGCACTGTATAGGTATAAACATTTGTACTTGGCGCTGTTAAAGCTGAAATATTTACAGTACCAATATGTCCATTAGAGGTAGTAGTTGGTCCTGTCCAAGTTCCCGATGTATCAGGCGTTCCTCCTAAAAGAGTAAACAAATCAAAATCTGATGTTGGGATACTATCTTCACAATATTCCAAACTAGTCGGTGTTCCTGGATCTACTGGAATATCAATATTAACTGTTACAGGTATTGGATTACTATCACAAAAGAAGTCATCTACCTGAACGTAATAGGTGTTTCCATTAACCAACGGTGTAGATGGTGATAGAGCAGGTTGTACTGGGTTCCCAAATATGTCTAAATCTACATACCAACTAAAACTCGCCGTTGTTCCTGGATCGAGATTCCCAATAGTTGGACTTGAAGCTGAACATAGTAATTGAGGACTAGCAGGTGTTGGATCTGGTGGAGAATTAAATAATCCAACATTACCAACTTCAATTTGGCTTTCGCATCCTACATTATCAATAAAAACAATATAATAGCTAAATGCTCCAACCACAATGGTATCAGTCGTATTTGCCTCATCTGATAACTCCGAATCATTATAAACTTCAACCGAACCCCCGGAAGGAATAAACGGTTGTAATACATCATTTATATAGGTTTGAATGGTTGCATTTTCATTACTACAATAAAGCCTATCTAAGTTTTGATTGGATGGACTTACGGAAAAAGAAACTGTTAACGATGGTCTCGAAATACAGTTTTCAGAATTATTATCGGCGTAGTAGGTACCCTCTGCCACTAATTCTGTATCAAAATAAGATGTTCCACCTGTAGCGGAATTATACCAAACTATACCATCTCCTCCATCCGTTGCAAAAGCATCTAAATCACCAAAAGTAAGTCCCGAAGCATCACATATTGGTGGTGGATTTGAGTTTGTAATTGTAGGGCATTGAGCAGAAACATACGTGGTAGTCCAAAATAATAACAAAATAAAGGATACTATGTTTAGCAGGTTCCTTAATAAGGGTTTTGCGTTCATGACTGGATTTGGTTTAGAATATTATTATTAATAATCTCTTTAATAAACTGAATCACTCCTAGACTAAATTGTTCTATCTAAAATTCAATATCAGTTTTTACGAACGCAATTTAACTGATTTTTTCGTATTTCATCGTATTATTTTAAGTTTTTTTGTATTTCATCGAAAAAAAATATCGCTTTAACGATAAAAGCTCGCTAATATTAGCGAGCTTTTAACACATATTATGAAATATTCTATTTAATGTTGTAATTCTTCCTCTCCGTCTTTAAGTGGAATATTTTGAGGAACAAAATCTACATCATGTCCCGGTTTACTATAATCGTAAGGCCAACGGTGTACATGAGGAATTTCCCCTTCCCAATTACCATGAATATGTTTGATTGGCGCAGTCCATTCTAAAGTTGTAGATTTCCAAGGGTTTTGTACTGTTTTCTTTCCATAGAAAATACTAGCAAAAAAATTGTATAAATATAATATTTGAACAACCCCCCCTACTAAAGCAAATATGGTAATTATAACATTTACATTAGCTAAGTCATCAAATAATGGGAAATTACTATTTGTATAATAGCGTCTCGGTAAACCTGCCATTCCAATAAAATGCATTGGGAAGAATACCCCATAAGCACAAACAGCTGTTACCCAGAAGTGAATATATCCTAAATTCTTATTAAGCATTCTACCAAACATTTTAGGATACCAGTGATAAATACCAGCAAACATACCATACAAGGCAGATATACCCATTACTAAATGGAAATGCGCTACTACAAAATAAGTATCGTGAACATTAATATCTAATGCAGAATCTCCAAGAATAATACCTGTCAATCCTCCTGTTATGAACGTTGAGACAAATCCAATTGAAAATAGCATAGCCGGATTCATCTGTAAATTACCTTTCCAGAGTGTTGTAATCCAGTTGAATGCCTTGACCGCTGATGGAATTGCAATTAACAAGGTCGTAAAAGTAAATACAGACCCTAAAAATGGGTTCATACCAGATATAAACATATGGTGACCCCAAACAATAGTTGATAAAAATGCAATTGCAAGTATTGAAGCAATCATAGCTCGATAACCAAAAATAGGTTTACGCGAATTGGATGCCATTATTTCTGACACCAGTCCCATTGCTGGTAAAATTACAATATATACTTCTGGGTGACCCAAAAACCAAAACAAGTGTTCAAATAATACAGGTGAACCTCCTTGATAATGTAATACTTCACCTTGAATAAATATATCAGACAGGAAGAATGATGTTCCAAAACTTCTGTCCATGATTAATAATAACGCTGCAGATAATAATACTGGGAATGAAATAACACCTATTACCGCAGTAATAAAAAAACACCATATAGTTAATGGTAGCCTTGTCATAGACATTCCTTTAGTACGCAAGTTTATTACTGTTACTATATAGTTTAGTGAACCTAATAATGATGAAGCAATGAAAATAGCCATAGAGACTAACCATAACGTCATTCCCATACCAGATCCGGCTTGAGCCATTGGCAAAGCACTTAATGGAGGATAAATAGTCCAACCTGCTGCTGCTGGTCCAGCTTCAACAAACAAAGAAATAACCATGATTACACTTGATAAGAAGAATAACCAGTAAGATACCATGTTTAAGAAACCTGATGCCATATCTCGTGCACCAATTTGTAATGGAATTAATAAGTTACTAAATGTACCACTTAACCCTGCAGTTAATACGAAAAATACCATAATAGTACCATGTATGGTAACTAAAGCTAAATAAATATCTGCGTCCATAACACCGTCTGGTGCCCATTTGCCTAATAATGCCTCAAAGATAACATTAGGCTCTTCTGGCCATGCTATTTGCATTCTCATCATCATAGACATTAAAACCCCAATAACGCCCATGATAGTTCCTGTAATTAGGTACTGCTTAGCAATCATTTTATGGTCTTGACTAAATATATATTTAGTCACAAATGTTTCTTTATGATGATGTCCGTGATCGTCGTCGTGAGCGTGGTTATCTGCGTGTGCTGACATAATCTTATATCGTGTTTATCTTTTTTTAATTAGTTTACTAGAGAGTTCTTGAATTCCTTTTGCTCTTTCATCCAAGCATCATATTCTTCTTGAGTTTCCACTACAATTTTCATTTGCATATTGTAGTGAGACTTACCACAAATTTTATTACATAGCAATAAGTAATCAAATTCATAGCGTTCTAAAGGTTCTTCTCCTTGAGCTATTAAAGGCTTACTATTTTCAACTCTAATTTTATTAATATTGGCTACCTTCTCTATCATTTGAGATGTTTGACGCATGTCTGCTGTTGTAACCGTTGGTGTAAAACCAAATTGAGTAATCATACCTGGAACACAGTTCATTTGTGCTCTAAAGTGAGGCATGTATGCCGAGTGTAAAACATCTTGAGAGCGCATTTTAAATAAAACTGGTCTTCCAACAGGTAAATGTAACTCCGTCGTAATTACATCATCTTGAGCGTTAGGATCTGACTCATCTAAACCCAAAATGTTAGCACGATCAATATCGATTAAACGAACATTTGCTTTACCTAAGGTATTATCTGCGCCACCATATCTGGCTTTCCAGTTAAATTGTTGTGCATATAATTCAACCACCAAAGGATCATCGCTTTCATCAACACCCATTATGTTAATCCAGGTATTTAATCCGTATATAATTAAACCAGCCAAAACAATTACAGGAATAATTGTCCAAATAGCTTCTAATTTATTATTATCAGCAAAGAATAATGCCTTTTTACCCTTTTCACCTTTGTATTTAAAAGCAAAATAATGTAATAAAAACTGGGTAACGGTTTGAACAAAGAAGATGATTATCATAGAGATAATCATTAAATTATCAATAGTTGGTCCGTGCTCTGAAGCAGAATTAGATACCAATGGTAAATCTCCCCATTTTACAAAAGACACAATGGTAATTACATATATGAAAGCTAAAAAGCCCATCATTAAGTAACCATTGATGCTATTATCTTTATCGGTTGCTACACCTGGGTTATCATTTTCATTTTTAGCTTGAGCTAAATCGAAAATTTTAACCATTTGCCAAATGGCAACTAAAATAAATACTAAAACTATAATTGTTAATAAAGCAGTCATTGTTATCGTTCGTCTTTATTTATATCTAATTAATAATGAAATTCTTCACTTTCCTTTCTAAAAGGATATCTCTTAACAAGCAAAGGAGCTTTTGATAATGCCGTAAATACTATAAATATGAATAACCCAGCAAATAGCAATATTGAACTTATTTCTGGAATTCCAATAAACCATCTATCACCAACTGTTGCAGGCATAATCATATTGAAAATATCAATATAATGTCCAAATAAAATTACAAGTCCAGTCATAACAACAAACCAAGGGATACGCTTATAATCTGCATTCATTAACATCAATATTGGGAATACAAAATTCATAACTACCATACCTAAGAATGGCAATTTGTAATCTGCAAAGCGTGTTACAAAATAGGTAACTTCCTCTGGTATGTTGGAATACCAAATAAGCATGAACTGAGAGAACCATAAATATGTCCAGAAAATACTGAATGCAAACATAAACTTCGCCACATCATGCAAATGATTTTCATTAACAAATTCTAATTGTCCTTTCGATTTTAAGTACAACGTAATTAAGGCAATAACTGTAATACCACTTACAAACATACTTGCAAACACGTACCAACCGAATAATGTAGAGAACCAATGTGGGTCTACACTCATAATCCAATCCCAAGACATCATAGATTCTGTATAAATAAAGAATACTAAGAATCCAGCAGCTATACGGAATGACTTTTTAAAGTTTTTATTGTCCTTGGCTGTATCTTGAGCAATCGAAAATTTACGAGCAAAATATCTATACAAACTCCATCCTCCAATAAAAACAAGTGCACGAATTACAAAACCAGTTTTATTTAACCAGGCTGATTTTCCCGCTACCAAAGCATCATAATGATCACTTTCTGGATTTACCATGTCTGGATTCATCCAAACGAAAAGGTGATCGCCAGCAAAAATAGCTACAGCCACAACAATTAAGGCTCCTGGCAACAAGTATGCTGTTATCCCTTCCATAACTCTAAACAATACAGGAGACCAACCTGCTTGAGAAGCAATTTGAATCGCATAAAACGCTAGAACACCTAATGCAATCATCATAAAAAAGAAAGCCGCAACATAAAGTGCTGCATAAGGTCTGTTATGAATTTGGTGCATAACATGTTCAGCATGCGCATCACCGTGATGTGCATCTTCTCCATGAGCTTCGCCGCTATGTGAAGCTTCCACCACTTGCGTATCATGAGAATCGTCAACAGTATGTGAAGCTTCTTCTGAATGTCCTCCACCATGATGTGAAGCTTCTTCAGCAAGCATCGTTTTTACTTCGTCTAAAGATTTATGAGATGACATAAAACCATATCCAACACCTAACAATCCTAAAACCATTAGAATGATAGAAAATGTCTTTAATCTATTTGAAAATGTGTACATATCTATATAATCTTATCTTCTTACTTTTCTAAATCGGTTTTCAACTTTAAAACGTATGACACCACTTGCCAACGTTCCTCTTCATTTAATTGGTTCGCATAAGAACCCATTGCATTTTTACCGTAATAAATAGTATGGTAAATACTTCCTTCATTAATTGCTCTACCCACATCATCATAACTTGGTATCCCGAGTATTTTTTCTCTTTTAACCAAATTACCTTGGCCTTTTCCTTTATTACCATGACAAATACCGCAGTAAATATCATACAACTCTTTACCTCTAGCTAAATCCACTTGTGTTGAATCCAATGGATTCGTTAACGTTGCTTTCGCCAACGCATAACCTTCAGTTGAATTCTCAATATCGAAAGGAACATATCCTCTAGGAATAGATCCTTCAGCAGGTAATTGTGCTTCCACTCCATTTCTGAATGCAGCTTCTCCATATGTCTCGTAACCAACAGATTCATACATATTTGGCATGAATTGATAGTTTGGTGCTGTACTCTTATTACATGACACACCTACAAAAACGACTGCTATTACTAATATCTTAATTAAGCTTTTCATATTATTTATTAATGGGCTTTATCAACTAAATTAATTTCAACTGCTCCTGTTTCTTTTAATAAACTTTGAAGCTCTTTCTCATTTCCATGAACTGCAATTTCCATTAAAAAATGATCATCTGTTGTTCTTGGATCTGGATTTTCTGCTTTTTTAAATGGCCACATTCTACTTCTTAAATAAAAAGTGATTACCATTAAATGCGCAGCAAAAAAGACCGTTAACTCAAACATGATAGGTACAAAAGCCGGCATGTTTTCTATATAACTAAAACTTGGCTTGCCACCTATGTTTTGTGGCCAATCTTCAATCATTATAAAGTTCATCATTACTATTGCAACCGTAAGTCCAACCAACCCATACATAAATGCTGTGATAGCAATACGTGTTGGCTCTAATCCCATCGCTTTATCTAGTCCATGAACTGGAAATGGTGTGTATATTTCTTCGATATGATGTCTATCCGCCTTAACTGTTTTTACAGCAGACATCAATACATCATCATCAGTATAAATAGCGTGAATTACTTTTGAAGCTTCCATATGCTACTTTTATTTTTTTGATTTATTAACTTTCTTACCAGAGGTTCTTTCATCAGTACCCGTACCTACCAAACTGTCTCCTGCTTCTCTAATTTTCTTGTAGCGCTCTCCAGACGATTTCAAAATCGTTTTCACCTCGGCTTGAGCTATAACAGGGAATGTTCTAGAGTATAGTAAAAATAGTACAAAGAAAAATCCAATAGTTCCAATAAAAATTCCAATATCTACAAATGTTGGCGAGAACATCGTCCAAGATGATGGTAAGTAATCTCTATGTAACGAGGTTACAATAATAACAAAACGTTCAAACCACATACCTATGTTTACAACAATTGATATTAAGAAAGAGAACATGATACTTGTTCTTAATTTTTTGAACCACATAAATTGAGGAGAAAACACGTTACATGTCATCATCGCCCAATAGGCCCACCAGTAAGGTCCAGTAGCCCTGTTTAAGAAGGCATACTGTTCGTACTCTACTCCAGAATACCATGCAATAAATAACTCTGTAATATAAGCCACTCCAACTATAGAACCAGTAATCATAATTACTATGTTCATTAATTCGATGTGTTGCACAGTAATGTAATCTTCTAGGTTACATACTTTTCTCATAATAATAAGTAGTGTGTTTACCATCGCAAATCCTGAGAATACCGCTCCTGCAACAAAGTAAGGAGGAAATATAGTGGTATGCCATCCTGGAATTACCGAAGTTGCGAAGTCAAACGATACAATAGTATGTACCGAAAGCACCAAAGGTGTTGCTAAACCAGCAAGCACTAAAGATACTTCCTCAAAACGTTGCCAATCTTTTGCTCGACCAGACCATCCAAAGCTTAATAATGAATATATTTTCTTTTGGAAAGGTTTTATAGCTCTATCACGTAACATGGCAAAATCAGGCAATAAACCAGTCCACCAGAATACTAATGATACAGATAAATATGTTGAAATTGCAAATACATCCCAAAGTAATGGTGAGTTAAAGTTAACCCATAAAGAACCAAATTGATTTGGAATAGGTAATACCCAATACCCTAACCATGGTCGGCCCATGTGAATAATAGGGAATAAACCAGCTTGAACAACCGAGAAAATGGTCATTGCTTCAGCAGAACGGTTAATTGCCATTCTCCATTTTTGACGGAATAATAAAAGTACTGCAGAAATAAGTGTTCCTGCGTGACCAATACCAACCCACCAAACGAAGTTAGTAATATCCCAAGCCCAACCTACAGTTTTATTTAAACCCCAAGTTCCAATTCCTGTAGATATTGTATAAATAATACATCCAATTCCCCAAAGAAAAGCAGCAAGTGAGATACCAAAAACTATCCACCATTGCTTATTGGCTTTTCCTTCTACAGGTTTTGCTACATCCACTGTAACATCGTGGTACGACTTTTCGCCTGTAACTAAAGGTCTTCTAATAGGTGCTTCGTAATGAGACGCCATAATTATATAATTGATTCTTTAATTAGATTTATACTTCAGTTGTATTTCTCACTTTTGTTTGATAAATAACGTTTGGTTTTGTTCCAACGCTCTCTAACAAGTGATACATACGATTATCTTCTTTAAGTTTTGCAACTTTACTTTCCTTATCATTAATATCTCCAAAAGTCATTGCGCCGTTACTACATGCAGCAGAACAAGCCGTTTGGAAATCACCATCCTTAATAGCGCGTCCATCACGTTTAGCGTCAAGAATAGTTTTTTGTGTTTTTTGAATACACATAGAACATTTCTCCATCACACCACGAGAACGTACTACAACATCTGGGTTTAATACCATGCGCCCTAAATCATCATTCATATAATAATCGAACTCATCATTACCATTGTATAAGAACCAGTTAAAACGACGAACTTTATAAGGACAGTTGTTTGCGCAATATCTCGTACCAACACAACGGTTGTAAGCCATATGGTTTTGACCTTGACGACCATGAGAAGTTGCTGCCACAGGACAAACTGTTTCACACGGTGCGTGATTACAATGCTGACACATTACTGGTTGGAATGCTACTTGAGGATTCTCAGAAGCGCCTTCCATTTCACCAAACTCACTTAACGAGCTTCCTAAACCAGAAATATTATCTTTTTTCTCATTGTCCCCTTCAAACGATTCTTCAGATGAATAATATCTATCTATTCGTAACCAATGCATATCACGGCTACGGCGTACTTCGGTTTTACCAACTACAGGCACATTATTTTCAGCGTGACAAGCAATAACACAAGCCCCACATCCCGTACAAGCATTTAAGTCAATAGATAAGTTGAAGTGATGACCAATCGAACGATCAAACTCATCCCATAAATCAACTTCTGGAGAAGTTACCGGAGTCTCTTCGTGATTTAAAGAAACAACTGGAATCTTGTTCCAACCATGCTTCTTATCTTCTCTATCGTAAGTATTAAATATCTCTAATGTCGTTTCTTTGATAATATCACCACGACCCATCAAAGTATTATGCAACTGTACTGAAGCAAATTCATGTTCTCCTCCAGCAGATTCTACAGTAACATTTTGAACATTATTGAATCCTTGATATAATGCATAGGCATTAACACCTGTTTGCATCTCTTCTTTTAATCCATTTGTCCTACCATATCCTAATGCTAGACCAACAGATCCTTTAGCTTGTCCTGGTTGGATAATTACTGGAACAGTAATAGTTACAGCATTTACAGTAACATTGGCATAATTACTATTTAAAGCGCCATTAGCAACATGCGTGTTTGTTAAGCCTAAAGCTTCAGCATCAGACTTAGACACTGTTAAATAATTATCCCAAGATGTTCTTGTAATTGGGTCTGGAAACTCTTGTAACCATGGGTTATTGGCTTGTTGCCCATCACCCATACCTACTTTGGTGTATAATGTTAATTCTAAACCTTCAGATTTAGCAGATGCCGCTAAAGCTCTTGCCGCATTTCCAGAAGGCGTTTCAGTTACTTCTTCCTCTTCAGAAACAATTGAAGTTTCTTCTATTTCAGTATCAATACTTCCAACGTAAACACCATCGTGTAAAGCTTTGTTGAAAGAACTTTCTCCTAAAATAGCTGTTCCCCAAGCTTCTTTAATGTAATCGTGGTAAGAAAGATCGTTTCCTGTCCATTTTAATAAAGCTTCTTGGAATTGTCTTGTATCAAATAAAGGGCGAATAGTTGGCTGTGTTAAGGCATAATGTCCTTTTTTCAACTCAACATCTCCCCATGATTCTAAATAATGTGGTGCAGCAGCAATATAATCTGTTAAAGATGATGTCTCATCAGATTTCAGTGAAAATGCAACCGATAAATCCACTTTCTTTAATCCTTCTGCAAATTCAGAAGCATTTGGTAAAGAATATACCGGGTTTACACCACTCATTATAAGGGCTCCAACTTTACCAGCATTCATATCAGCCACTAATTGGGCTACTGCTTTATCACTACCTTGTCTTGTCTTAATTGGTGAAGCAGAATCAAAAGCTTTACTACCTAAAGCTTCGTTAATTTCTAAAGCTACTGTTTGAGCATTTACATCTTGAATCCCTGTAACTACAACACCTTTACTTCCTGCTTTTTTAAGTTGAGAAGCAGCATTTTTAATTGCGGTTTCAATGTGTTCTGGTAAACTTCCAGAAACAGCACCACCAACAACTAAGCTATATAGTTTAGCTAAAGCTAATTTTTGTTCACTTGGTTTTAAAGGCACACGCTTATCTGCATTAGCACCTGTTAAAGACATGTTTGATTCAAACTGAATATGTCTTGACATTTTACCATGATCCGGCACTCTATTTTTTGAGTATCCAGAATCAAATCCACCTCCTTGCCAATCTCCTAAGAAATCTGCTCCTACAGAAACAATGGTCATGGCTTTAGAAAAATCGTAATTTATTAAACCGCGTTCTCCATATTTTGCTTGAAAAGCATCCAAAGCAGCAGATTCTGAAACAGCATCGTAAACAACGTGACGTACATTTCCATATTTTTCAGAAAATTCAGCTACTAACTTACTAGTTGATGGACTTGCAAAAGTTTGAGTTAATAATACAATATCTCTATTTGCAGCAGCAACATCTGTTAATGTCTTTGTTGTTTCACTATCAAAATCACTCCAAGAAATAGACTCGCCACCTTTTTTAGGTCCTTGAACTCTTAAGCTATCATACAAACCTAAAACTGAAGCATTAACTCTGGCATTAGCACTACCATTAGTAGCTGCCATAGTATTGTTTTCAATTTTAATTGGACGACCTTCACGCGTTTTTACTAAAACACTAGCAAAATCGAAACCATCGGCAATTGTAGTCGCATAATAGTTAGCAACACCAGGAATAATTTCCGTTGGCTGCACTACGTATGGTATTGATTTTTTCACAGGTCCTTCACAAGCTGCAAGCGATGCTGCGGCTGTACTAAAACCTACATATTTTAAGAAATCGCGACGAGTTGTTGAAGATGACTCTAAAGTCTCTTTATCTCCTAAAAATTCATCAGTAGGAATCTCACTAACAAACTCGTTTTGTTTTAGCGTCTCAACAATAGAGCTGTTTTCGTTTAGCTCTTCAACACTTTTCCAGTATTTCTTGTTTGATGACATATTATATAATTGAATTACTTCTTATTAATATTTTCACATGTAGAGCACTTCGACCGCGCTCAGTGTGACATTCTTATTCTTTTAATAATGACACTTACCACATTCCAATCCACCCATTTGAGCAGCTGTTAAATTATCTACACCATATTTCTTAGATAATTCTTCATGTATTTTCTCATAGTAAGCATTATCCTGAACTTTTACATTTGTTGTTCTATGACATTCTATACACCAACCCATCGTTAAAGGCGCGTGTTGATACATAATTTCCATTTCTTCAACTGGACCATGACACGTTTGGCATTCAACACCAGCAACAGTAACGTGTTGCGAGTGATTGAAGTAAACAAAATCTGGAAGATTATGAATACGAACCCATTTTACAGGTTGTGTTTCACCTGTATACTTTTGTTCCGCATCATCCCAACCAACAGCTTTGTATAATTTCTTGATTTCACCATCATAAAACTCTTTTGAGTATTCTTCTGTGGCAGTTTCTGGAGCCACTTCGTAAATTGATTTATGACAATTCATACAAACATTCAAAGAAGGAATTCCTGAATGTTTACTCACTCTAGCTGAAGAGTGACAGTATTTACAATCAATGCCATTATCGCCAGCGTGGATTTTGTGTGAATAATGAATAGGTTGTACAGGCTCGTAACCTTGATCTATTCCAATTTGCATGAAATAACCATAAGCAAAATAAGCACTGGCTAATAAAAAGAATATAGCCGTAACCAACATTAAAAATTGATTTTGAACAAAAGCTCTCCAAAGCGGTGTTCTACCTGAAGACTCTGGCAAATCAATATTTTGAGCCGATGCAAAACGACGTAATGTTTTATTAACTAAATATAATCCAGTAGCTAATAAGATGAATAAAATGGCTAACGCTCCTAAAATGATTTCATTTGAAATACCATTTGATGATGAAGCAGATTGATTAACTGGTGCGCCAGAACCACCAGCAACTTCTGTTGCTTTCTTTTCTTCGGCGGTATACGCTAAAATATTGTCAATATCTTCATTTGATAATTGCGGAAATGCAGTCATGGCAGCACCACCATACTCATTATAAATTTTATTGGCGTAAGCATCACCAGATTTAATCATGCCAGCGCTATTTTTTATCCAAGTATAAAGCCATTCTTTATCTAAGCCTTCTTCATCGGCTAATCTGGCCTCAACATTACGCAATGCAGGACCAGTCATTTTCTTATCTAGTTTATGACAAGCAGCACAGTTGGCATTGAATAATGATTTTCCTTTTGCTGGATCCCCTTCCTGAGCCGAAAGAGAAGTAGTAAACGCTAATAAAACGATTAAGCTCAAACGAAGAATGTTATTGCCTAATTTTCGGTAATTTACCTGTATCATATTGTTGGTTAAATTAACTTCTAAACTTTGGTATGGTTTTTTCATACTAATATATGACAAAACGCAGTTATAAAATCTCTGGCAAAAGTAATATTAAAACTCGATTTGAGAAATGTTAGAGAACTGTTAATTGGTAATTTAGAGGGATTCTAAATAATAAAAAAGTCCACATTTAAGTTAATATCGTATACATTTGTACAAACAAAAAAAAACATGAAGTTATCCCATTTAAAAACTAACTTTTTGGCAGTAATCATTTCATTAATTGCTCTAAATTCTACTTTTGGACAAGAAGGCTCAGTTTCGGTTAATCAAGATGAAGACATAGCTACTTTATTAAAGTTAAAACGCGAGATAAATAAGGAAAGTAGTAATTACTATAAAATTCAGATTTATTCGGGAAACCGCAATGACGCTGAAGCTGCAAAATTGAATTTTAATAATACTTTTAATGATTGGGCTCCGAAAATTGTTTACGAAACGCCGAATTTTAAAATCTGGGCAGGTAGTTTTAGAACACGATTGGAAGCAGATAGAGCATTGAAAAGGATAAAACGAGAATTTCCAAGTGCTTTTATATTTAAACCTAAAAAGGAAAAAAATTAACTAGAATTGCTATAAAACAAAGCGACCATTATGGTCACTTTGTTTTAACGTCTCCAAATTTATTCTTCAACTTTTTGAAGGATAAATTCCAACCAAAGCAATTATATACTTAACACCTAAATAAGGACTTCTTGTGTAGATTTCAGAATTACTAGTTTTAACCGAATATGTTTGATAAGTGCCATCTGTACCTTCTTTTAAAACGTTAACTATTCGAAGTTCCAGAGCTTCAGCGCCACCCATTTGCCCTAGTCTAACTTCATTTAGATAAGGACTTTTCCCAGCATGCACAGGAGCTCTTCCTCTTAAATCTGGTAAGACAAAAGTTGTTCTACCATCGCCACCATAGGTAGTGCCTAAAATAGAGAATAACGCACTGTTTTGACTAATAGGCAACAGCTGTCCCTCACAAAACGCCCAACCTCTTGGCGCAAAATTACCGGCAAACATTTTAATCTCTCCAATCATAGCTTCTTGAGATAAAACGGTATTACTAAAGCCTAAACTCAGTAGTAAGGCCAACAATAAAATTGTTTTTTTCATAATATTAATTTGAGTTTGTAATAATTCTTAGCAAGCTAAAGATATTTTCTTAATTAGCTAAATATTATAATGAAAAAGCGCCCTTTAAAGAGCGCTTTTTGTTTAACTATATCTTGAAATTTATTTATTTCAACTTCTTTTTAACCTCAACTTCATGGAAGGCTTCAATAATATCGCCTTCCTTAATATCGTTATAATTTTTAACTTGCATACCACAATCGTAACCTTTAGCGACTTCTTTTACATCATCTTTAAATCGTTTTAACGAAGCTAATTCCCCAGTGAAAACCACTACACCATCACGTATTAAACGCACACCTGAAGATCTAAGTATTTTACCGGTAGTTACCATACATCCTGCAATGCTTCCTACTTTAGATACTTTAAAGATTTCTCTAATTTCGGCAGTACCTAAAATCTCTTCTTTTACTTCTGGAGACAACATGCCTTCCATGGCATCTTTAAGATCATTTATAGCATCGTAGATAATGGAGTAGGTTCTAATATCAATCTCTTCTTTATCTGCAATCATTCTTGCATTTCCAACAGGACGTACATTAAATCCAATAATAATAGCATCTGAAGCTGTTGCTAATAGCACATCACTTTCCGTAATTGCACCAACCCCTTTGTGAATAATATTGACGTGAATTTCTTCAGTCGATAATTTTTGGAACGAATCTGTTAATGCTTCAACAGAACCATCCACATCACCTTTAAGGATAATATTCAATTCTTGGAAATCTCCTAGAGCAATACGACGACCAATTTCATCAAGTGTTATATGGCGCTGTGTTCTAACAGACTGCTCACGTTGTAATTGTGCGCGTTTCGTCGCAATTTGTTTTGCTTCACGCTCGTCTTCAAATACTGTAAACTTATCACCTGCCTGCGGTGCACCATCTAAACCTAAAATAGACACTGGTGTTGAAGGACCTGCTTCGGCAATGTCATTACCACGTTCGTCATGCATGGCTTTAACTTTACCACTATGCTGACCTGCTAACACATAATCCCCAATTTTCAAAGTTCCGGCTTGCACTAATATTGTTGAAACGTATCCACGACCTTTATCTAAAAACGCTTCTACAACCGTTCCAACTGCTAGTTTATTTGGATTTGCCTTTAGCTCCAATAATTCCGCTTCAAGCAATACTTTTTCTAATAATTCTTTAACCCCAGTACCCACCTTCGCTGAAATATCATGAGACTGAACTTTACCACCCCAATCTTCAACCAATAAATTCATATTAGCAAGACCTTCTTTAATCTTTTCAGGATTAGCGGCTGGTAAATCAATTTTATTAATTGCGAACACAATAGGTACTCCTGCTGCCTGAGCATGAGAAATCGCCTCTTTTGTTTGCGGCATAATATCATCATCTGCCGCTGCAACAATAATAGCAATATCTGTCACTTGCGCTCCACGTGCACGCATTGCTGTAAATGCCTCGTGACCTGGAGTATCTAAAAAGGCTATTTTTTGACCATTCTCTAGCTGAACGCCATAAGCTCCAATATGCTGTGTAATACCCCCAGACTCTCCAGCAATAACATTTTCTTCACGGATATAATCGAGAAGTGACGTTTTACCATGATCTACATGACCCATTACAGTTACAATTGGTGCGCGAGGTTTTAAATCTTCTGGTTTATCTTCAACCTCTTCAATAGACTCTTCTATATCGGCCGTAACAAATTCTACTTTATAACCAAACTCTTCTGCTACAATAGATAACGTTTCAGCATCTAAACGCTGATTCATGGTTACCATCATCCCTAAAGACATACATGCAGAAATAACTTCGGTAACACCTACATCCATCATTGTAGCAACCTCACTTGCAGTAACAAACTCAGTCACCTTAAGTATTTTACTTTCTGCCGCCTCTATTTGCTGATCAATTTCAGATTGTTCTCTATGTTGATCTCTCTTATCTCTTCTATATTTAGCACCTTTACCTTTACTTGATTTACCTTGTAGTTTCTCAAGTGTTTCACGTACTTGTTTTTTTACATCCTCTTCACTAGGCTCCTCCTTAACAATATTTCGCCTTCCTTGTCCTGGCTTATTTCCACCTTTATTAAATCTATCACCCGGTTTTCCACCTCTTTGCTGTCCAGTATTTCCAGAATCTACTTTACTTATGCGTCGACGTTTCTTTTTATTTGCATTACGATCAGCGCTTTTAGCATCAGGCTTTTTATCTTCCTTTTTCTTTTTAGGTTTGTTAAATTGACTTAAATCAATCTTATCTCCAGATATTTTGGGTCCTGATAATTTTTTGTATTGAGTAGTGACTTTTTCTTCAGGCACTAAACCTTCTTCCGTTTCAACTAATTTCTTAGAAACTTCTTCTTTTACCTTTTCCTCATTTTTGCCAGAGTCTTCAATCTTCTTTGGTTCTAAAGATTTAACCTCCTCAACCGTTTTTGCTTTAGATTTCTCCTCTTTTTTTGGAGGAACTGCCTCTTTTTTCTTAGGACTTAAATCTATCTTACCTACTTGCTTAGGTCCAGTTATGGTTTTAGTTGCTTTTACAACCTCCTCTTCTTTTTTGGCTTCTTCTTTCTGCTTCGCTTCAATCTCGCGTTCGCGTTGTTCGCGCAACAAATCCTTTTCTTTTTGCTTCGCTTCACTAACTTCTTTAGATGCTACTTTCTTATTAGCATCTACTTCAAATTCATCTGAAAGAATATTGTACGTTTCTTCAGAGATTTTTGTAGTAGGACGCTTCTCTATTTCTATGCCTTTAGAATCCAAAAATTCTACAGCACGATCTAAAGATATGTTAAGCTCGCGTAGTACCTTATTTAATCTAATTGTTTCAGCCATAAATTGCCTTTAATTACTCAAATATATATTATTCTTCGAATTCTTCCTTAAGAATTCTAATCACATCGCTAATTGTTTCTTCTTCTAAGTCCGTTCTCTTAACTAAATCTGCGATGTCTTGTTCTAAAATACTTTTAGCAGTATCTAAACCTGCTTTACTAAATTCATCAATAATCCATCCTTCGATTTCATCTGAGAATTCTCTTAATTCTACATCTTCCTCTGCACCTTCTCTAAATACATCAATCTCGTATCCAGTTAGTTGGCCAGCCAAACGGATGTTATGACCACCTCTACCAATAGCCTTACTTACTTCTTCTGGTTTTAAAATAACCTCTGCTCGCTTTGTTTCCTCATCAATCTTTATTGATGTTACTCTTGCAGGACTCAGCGCTCTAGTTATATAAAGTTGTAAATTATTGGTATAATTAATTACATCTATATTTTCATTCCCCAATTCACGCACAATACCATGAATTCTAGAACCTTTCATTCCAACACAAGCACCAACTGGATCAATTCTATCATCATAAGAATCTACAGCTACTTTTGCTTTCTCTCCTGGGATTCGTACAACATTTTTAATAGTGATTAAACCATCAAAAACTTCTGGAATTTCTTGTTCGAATAATTTCTCTAAAAATACAGGGGAGCTTCTTGACATAATAATGGTAGGTTTAGCTCCTTTTAGTTCAACCGTATCTATTACGCCTCTTACATTATCTCCTTTTCGGAAAAAATCTGAAGGTATTTGTCTATCCTTTGGTAATACAATTTCATTCCCTTCATCGTCTAAGAGAATAACTGCTCTATGACGAATATGATGAACCTCTGCTGTATAAATTTCTCCAACTAAGTCTTTAAACTGCTTGTATATTATGGTGTTGTCGTGTTCGTGTATTTTAGAAATTAAATTTTGACGTAACGCCAAAATAGCACGTCTTCCTAAATCAACAAGTTTTACCTCTTCAGACACATCTTCACCAACTTCAAAATCTGGCTCTATTTTACGTGCCTCAGATAATGATATTTCCTGATTAGGCTCTTCTACCTCTCCATCCGCAACAACAATTCTATTTCTCCAAATTTCTAAATCTCCTTTGTCTGGATTAACTATGATATCAAAATTATCATCGTCACCAAATTTCTTCTTTAAGGCACTTCTAAAAACATCTTCTAAAATCGCCATTAGCGTTACACGATCTATTAATTTATCGTCTTTAAACTCTGAAAACGATTCAATTAACGCAACATTTTCCATAACTCTTACTGAATTAAAATTTAATCATAACTTTTGCTTCTACAATATCCTCATAAGCAATACTAGCTTGCTTATTAACAGTTATTTTACCTTTACCAATTGGCTTAGGTTCTCTAACTTTCCACTCTAACACAACTTTAGAGTCTGTTGCACTAGTAAGGGTTCCCTCAATCTGTTCAGAATCCGTTTTTAATTTTAGTGCTCTATTTATATTCTTTTTGTACTGTCTTTTATGCGTTAGAGGCGCTGTTGCACCTGCAGACATCACATCTAATGAAAAATCATTTACCTCTCTATCTAAATTATGTTCAATAGCTCTACTAACAAATATGCAATCTTCTACTAAAACACCGTTATCGCCATCGATAACAACCTTTATTTTATTATCGCCAGAAATTGAAAATTCAATTAAGAACAAATCTTCTCTTTCTGCTAAAGCCTGATCTAATAAATTCTGTACTGTAGTCTTAAACATTTTTAGTATAAAAAGAGGGGACTTTCCGTCCCCTCAATTCTTTAATTTTTCCTTTCAGCGCTGCAAATATAATACATTTTAATTAAAATGCTTGCAGAAATTAAAATAAAAAGTCCCAATCAAAATTAAGATTAGGACTTAAATTTACGTTGGCCTACTAGGGCTCGAACCTAGACTCTTCTGGACCAAAACCAGACGTGTTGCCAGTTACACCATAGGCCATTGTTTATTTGAGGGTGCAAATTTAGCACAAAGTTTTATTTGTACAAGCATTTTATTGAAAAATAATATGCAATACTTAACGTTTACTTAAAAATATTTGGGATATGATATTTATTAGTAAATTCGCCCAAGCAAACATATAGCAATCTACATGGCAGATCTGAACTTTAAAAAATGGAATACTATTTTAGGATGGTTCTCTTTTTTAATAGCACTTATTTCCTATACTTTAACAGTTGAACCTACTGTGAGTTTTTGGGATGCGGGCGAGTATATTTTAACCTCATCTAAATTACAAGTTGGTCACCCTCCAGGTGCACCTCTCTTTCAAATGATGGGTGCCTTCTTTTCAACATTTACTTTTGGTAATAATGAACTAATTGGATGGATGATGAATATGATGAGTGCCGTTTCTAGCGCCTTTACTATTCTATTCATGTTTTGGACTATTACCCTTTTAATGAAGAAGTTAATAGTTCAAAAAATTGATTTATCTCCATCGCAAAGTATTGCCATTTTAGGCAGCGGTTTAGTTGGTAGTTTATCTTTTGCGTTTACAGATTCTTTTTGGTTTAATGCTGTAGAAACAGAAGTTTACGCTATGGCAACGCTAATTATGTCTGCATTATTTTGGTTAGCGTTGCGTTGGGAGCAAGACATGAGCAAACCTCGAGGGAATAGATGGCTTATAATAATTGCATTTGTAATTGGACTATCGTTTGGCGTACATTTCATGGGACTTCTTACCATTCCCGCTATTGGACTTATTTATTACTTTAAAAACTACAAAGAAGTTACAGTCAAAAACTTCATTGTCGCAAACTTAGTTTCTGTTGCAATACTATTGTTCGTTTTTAAATTGCTAGCCCCTAATATCTTAAAAATATTTAGTGCTTTTGAAATCTTTTTTGTGAATTCTATTGGATTGCCTTTTAATTCAGGGTCTATTATAGCTGGAATTTTTATAATTGCGCTTATTCATTTTGCTCTTAAATATACAAGAAAGAAAGAGCTCGTTCATCTCAATACTGGCATCTTGTGCATCACTTTTATAATTATTGGATTTTCAACTTGGCTCATGTTACCTATACGGGCCAATGCTAACGTGGTAATAAACGAAAACAATCCATCCAGTGCAAGGGAATTATTAGCCTATTATAATTTGGAACAATACCCCGAAACACATTTGTTTTATGGACCACAATTTACCGACCAATATGCTTACTTAGACGACATAAATCCTTATGTAGATGATAAGCCTAAATATGAAAAAGATTATGAAAAAGGGGAATATGTTATAGTTAACGATTACAAAAACGCCAAACAAAATTACAATTCGAAACATGCTTCAATACTCCCAAGAATGTGGAGTCCAGAACATACTGAAAATTACATGCTCTTTTCTGGCTTTTTAAATTTTAAACTAAAGCCTGAGTACCAATTGGAAAACGAACTAAGAACTGCCGTTTCTAATTTTAGAAATGATGTCGTTCAAGGTAATGTTGATTATGAAGATTACAATAATTTCCTAAAACAATTTAAGGACTACATTGATATTGAAAAACCTTCTTTAGGCAGCAATATTGCTTACATGCTGGAGTATCAATTAGGCTATATGTACTGGCGCTATTTTATGTGGAACTTCGTTGGACGTCAAGATGACCTTCAAGGTAAATATGACAATCACGGAAATTGGATTAGCGGTCTAAAACCAATTGACGAATGGCACTTAGGAATGTCTCAGGATAATTTACCAGGCGATGTTAAAAACAATAAGGCCAGAAATACCTATTATTTCTTACCGCTTATTCTTGGTCTTATTGGCATGTTCTTTTTGTTTAACACAGACAAGAAATTGTTTTGGGTCATGCTGGTTTTTTTCTTATTCACAGGACTAGCTATTCAATTTTACACTAATGTACGTCCTTTCGAACCTCGTGAACGGGATTACTCTGTTGTGGGTTCTTTTTATGTGTTTGCGTTATGGATAGGTTTTGGAGTATATGCAATTTATGATGTACTTAAAAAATATTTAAAGTCTAAATATACGGCCCACATTACAACTTTGGCTTGTTTAATTTTAGTGCCAAGTATTCTAGCAGCAAACAATTGGGATGATCATGATAGGTCCGGTAAATATACCGCCAAAGCTATGGCGAGAAAATACTTGGACTCATGTGCTGAAAATGCTATTCTATTCACCATTGGGGACAATGATACTTTTGCACTTTGGTATGCCCAAGAAATTGAAGGCTACAGAACCGATGTTAGAGTGGTTAACACAAGTTTATTTCAAACAGATTGGTATATCGACCAAATGAAGCGTAAGGCTTATGAAAGTGACCCGATACCTTCGCAATTAACACACAATAATTATAAATATGGCACGAATGACTATGTGATAAAAGAAAATGTAATTAGGGATACTTTAGAAATTAAAGAAGCTTTAAATTTTATTTCTAGTGATCATCCACGAACAAAATATCAATATATTTTACAGCAGAAAGGTGTTGATTTGGCTCAAGTAAGAGCGCAAGATTTAAATGCAAACTACCTGCCTACCGAGTTTTTAAAGCTTTCCGTTAATAAGGAGAACGCTGTAAAAAATGCGATTGTAAAATCTGAAGACGCTCATAAAATTGAGGATACTATATATTTAAGAGTTAAAGGTAATGCCTTATATAAAAATAGGTTATTAATGTTAGATATTGTAGCTAACAATGACTGGAAACGGCCAATTTATTTCACTGGAGGTAGTTTTGGCGACGACGATTATATTTGGATGAAAGACTATTTACAACTCGATGGAATGTGCTATAAACTAGTTCCTATTCGAACACCTGTAGACCGAGCAAACCCATTTGACATGGGGCGCGTAGATAGCGACTTGATGTATGAAAAAGTCAAAAATTGGGATTGGGGTAATAGCGGTAGCTCTGAAATTTACCATGATGTTGAAACACGAAAAAACTCAATAACATACAGAGGGAATTTAGCACGGTTAATAGAACAACTTATTAATGAAGAAAAGTTAGATAAAGCTGAAGAAATTGCTGATATCGCTATGACAAATATGCCAGTTGATTATTTTGGATACTATACGTTATTAGAACCGTACATTAGTGCTTATTATGAAGTAGGTAACAAAGAAAAAGCACAGCAGTTGTTTAAGGATGTCGCTGCTAAATATCAAGAAAACTTAAGTTATTATAGCGGATTAAAAACAGATAATCAAGAAAGGTTATTTGAAGACATTTATACAGATATCCAACGCTATAAAGGCTTAATTGATGTGTTAGTTGAATATGACACAGAATTTGCTGAAACAGAAGGTGATATTTTCAACAATTACTTAAAACTTTTCAAGCATTTTTATGGTGAAGATGAGCCTGAAGAAGAACCTCGAACAGATGCAGATATCCCAATAGATAGTGGTATTGATGCTATGGAGTAATACGAATGAATTTCAAACCAATAAAAACGCCTAAGATTGCTAAAAAGATTTTCCCTAATTACATTTGGGACATTCCAACCAAGGAAAAAGTAATCTATTTAACGTTTGATGATGGCCCAACGCCTGAAATTACAACTTGGACTTTAGATGTTTTAAAACAGTATAATGCAAAAGCTACTTTTTTTTGCATTGGTAATAATATAGAGAAATATCCTGAAATTTTTAAAAGTATCTTAAATGAAGGGCATTCTGTTGGAAACCACACTTACAACCATTTAAAAGGTTGGAAAACTAAAACCAAAGATTACTTGAAAAACATTTCTCAAGCTCAAAAGGTTTTTGATATCCAAACAGATAATTTAGAGTTAAAAAACAAGGTTTTATTCCGGCCTCCATATGGAAAAATAAAACCCAAGCAAGCTAAAAAGTTGGCTGATTTAGGTTATAAAATAGTTATGTGGGATGTTCTATCTTTTGATTGGGACAAAGACGTCACTCCTGCTGAATGTTTCAACAATGTCCTTTCAAAAGCACAAAATGGAAGTGTTATTGTTTTCCACGATAGTGTAAAAGCCTCTAAGAATATGCAATTTGCCTTACCGTTAATTTTAGAGCATTATAACCAACAAGGATTTGAATTTAAAGCTATAAAGATATCCGTTTAAACGTATTGCTTAATAATTCCAATAAGTGAATTAGCATCTTGCTCACCACTTTGACGCCATTTCATTTCACCATCTTTATAGATAATTAACGTTGGCAAACCTTTAACTCGAAGAGCATCGGCTAATTCTTGATTTTTTTCAACGTCAATCTTTATAACTTTCGCTTTATCACCAAGAGCAGCAGCTACATCTCTAAGTACAGCATGCATCGCTGTAGATTGGTCATTCCATTCTGTATAGAAATCTAAAAGAACAGGAATATCAACGTCAATAAGTTCACCAAATTTTGACATATCTTTTTAATTATTAGTCAAATAAACTTCTACAAACCTACATATTTTTTTCATATTAAAAATATTTGCGATTATTCGCTAGGTTTTTCTCAATCTGTTAACATAAAAATAAGCAATTTCTTGTTAAAAACAATATATAATAACAATTATGCATTTGCGGTTCCCTTCTTTAATTTTATAACCGTAATTTCTGGCCAAATACCTACACGCCCAGGAAAGGCTAAATACCCAAATCCGCGATTAACATTTATATATTGACCCAGCTCTTCATAGATTCCTGCCCAATACTTATAGCGCCATTTCACAGGACTCCATTTAAACCACCCTGGAATCTCAATGCCAAACTGCATTCCATGCGTATGACCACTTAAGGTAAGATGAAAATGATTATTATCATTTATAACCTCTTTTTCCCAATGAGACGGATCGTGACTCATCAATATCTTGAAATCATTTTTCTCAACTGAACGGACAGCCTTTTTTAGGTCACCAGCTTTTTTAAAACCTCCAGCACCCCAGTTTTCTACACCTATTAGTGCAATACGTTCACCTTGTCTTTCTAAAAATCGGTTTTCATTTAGTAATAAATCGAACCCTATCTCTTTTTGAATCGCTTTTAAGTATTCTAAATTTTTAGTTTTAGCTTCTTCAGAATCCCAATGAATATAGTCTCCATAATCGTGATTACCCAATACTGAGTACAAACCATCCTTAGCCTGAAGACGGCTAAAGATATCTATATAAGGTTTCATCTCTTCAGCTTTATTATTTACCATATCGCCGGTAAATAAAATGGCATCACTGTGTTGCTCATTTATTAAATCGACAGCATAAGCTACCTTATCCATGTTATCAAAACTCCCTGAATGTATATCACTTATTTGGGTGATTTGATAGCCATCAAAAGCTAAAGGCAGGTCTTCAAACTGAAGTGTGTATTCAAAAACCTTGTAATTATATTTACCTTTATAAATTCCATAGATAATAGCACCAAAAGGGATAGCTGCGATACCCATTGCAAGCTTACTTATAAATTGTCTTCTAGATGCAAAATAATTTCCCTTAGCAGTTTCTCCTTCTGTAAAGTACCTAAAAATTGCTTGTGGCACTCTAAAGACATCTTCACCAAACATTATTATAAATAAAATCATTTTTGGAATTAGCAATGCTATAAAAAACCCAAAAGCATACGAATGCGCATGAGAAAAACCATCTCGCCTATTAAACCCGTAATAATGAAAAACAAAATTCCCAATCACTAAAAAAGTAAGTAACCAATAAGGGCCTTGAACCCATGGGTTTTTTGAAAGTGTTTTTAGCGATTGAAAGGCATATATGTCAATTATTAAGAAAAATAGTAGAAAAATTGTCCACCTAATCATACCGTTTTTTTATCAAAGATAAAGGTAATCTATCTCTATCTTTAAAAATAAGAGGTTATTTAACTTATAGTTAAGAATTAAAAATACACCACGGTCAAACTAAAAAATGAAAACATCTTAAATACTTTTTACGAGTAACTTTTCGTAGCTTTGATTTTCTATCAAAACAATCAACATGTCAGACCAAAAACGCCTTTTTTTAGTAGATGCCTACGCCTTAATTTTTCGCGGTTATTATGCCTTTATAAAAAATCCAAGAATCAACTCAAAGGGTGAAGACACTTCGGCTATTATGGGTTTTATGAATTCGCTTTTGGATGTGATTAAACGGGAGCGACCAGACCACTTAGCAGTTTGTTTTGATAAAGGTGGAAGCACCGACCGTGTTGAAATGTTTGAAGCTTACAAAGCTAATAGAGACGAAACACCAGAAGGCATAAAAACTGCTGTTCCTTACATTTACGAGATATTGAAAGCCATGCATATTCCTATTATGGTTAAAGAAGGGTATGAGGCAGATGATGTGATTGGAACCTTATCTCGTCAAGCGGAAAAGGAAGGTTTCAAAACCTATATGGTTACACCAGATAAAGATTTTGCTCAATTGGTAACCGAGAATATTTTCATGTACCGCCCTGTATTTGGTGGTGGTTATGAAACTTGGGGCATTCCCGAAGTTCAAAAAAAGTTTGAAGTGACCGACCCAATGCAAGTGATAGACTTTCTGGGTATGATGGGCGATTCTAGTGATAACATCCCTGGATTACCAGGAGTTGGCGAGAAAACCGCTAAAAAATTCATTGCGCAGTTTGGTAGTATGGAAGGGCTATTAGCAAATACCAATCAACTAAAAGGCAAAATAAAGGAGAAGGTTGAAGCTAATGGTGAATTGGGGTTACTTTCAAAAAAATTGGCAACTATTATGCTAGATGTACCAGTAAACTTTAATGCCAAAGATTTTGAACTCGACCATCCCGATATTGAAAAGGTTAAAGAAATATTTCAAAATTTAGAATTTCGAAGACTTACCGAGAACTTCCTTAAGACATTTGCTACTGAAATTCCTAATACAACTCCGGAACAAGACAACTCTAAACCCAAAGAAGATAATAAACCTGAACCAAAAGAGCCTAAATCTGCTGGTGCAGGACAGTTTTCTTTATTTGGTGCAGATCCATCTAATGAAGCAGAAACAATTAATGCATACACTCGAAAAACGGCTGAAACCACATCGCATTTTTATCAAAGTGTAGCTTCTGGAATGGCTACTAAATTATTCATTAAAAATTTGATGAGTCAATTTTCGGTTTGTTTTGATACTGAAACCACTGGGTTGAATCCATTAACTGCAGAATTGGTAGGCATCGCTTTCTCATGGGAAGTAGGCAAAGGGTTTTACTTACCATTTCCTGAAGATAAAAATGAAGCTCAAGAACTCATAGAGGAACTGCGTCCGTTTTTTGAAAGTGAAACCATTCAAAAAGTAGGACAGAATTTAAAATACGATATAAAAGTTTTAGCAAAATATAATGTTGATGTAAAAGGTAAGTTGTTCGACACCATGCTCGCGCATTATCTTATAAATCCAGATATGCGGCATAATATGGATGTGCTGGCCGAAACCTACTTAAACTACACTCCTATTTCCATTGAAACCCTTATTGGTAAAAAAGGAAAGAACCAATTATCGATGCGTGAAGTCCCTTTAGAAAAACAAACCGAATATGCGGTTGAAGACGCGGATATCACATTGCAGTTAAAAGAGCATTTTCAAAACGAATTAGGAGAAGCCAATACTCAGAAATTATTTGATGAGATTGAAATTCCGTTGCTGCGTGTTTTGGCGGCTATGGAATTAGAAGGGATCAATTTAGATAAAGGCTTTTTAAATGGACTGTCCGAACAACTAGACAAAGACATAAAAACATTAGAAAGTAAAATTTATTTAGAAGCTGGAGAAGAATTTAATATAGCATCACCAAAGCAGTTAGGAGTTATTCTTTTTGAGAAAATGAAGTTGGTTGATAAACCAAAAAAAACAAAATCGGGACAATATTCTACTGCGGAAGATGTGTTGAGTTATTTAGCTAAAGATCACGACATTATTCAAAATATTTTAGATTTTAGAGGGTTGTCAAAATTAAAAAGCACCTACGTGGACGCATTACCAACACAGGTTGAAGAAGGAACAGGTCGAGTACATACCGATTATATGCAAACAGTTGCAGCAACAGGTCGTTTGAGTAGCAACAATCCGAATCTTCAAAACATTCCAATTAGAACAGAACGAGGGCGACAAGTTAGAAAAGCTTTTATACCAAAAAATGAGGACTACATTTTATTAGCTGCAGATTACTCACAAATAGAACTTCGAATTATTGCTGCCTTAAGTAAAGAAGAAACAATGATTGAAGCATTTAAAAATGGAGAAGATATTCATGCCTCTACGGCTTCAAAAGTATTTAATGTCCCTTTAAATGAAGTCACTCGTGAGCAACGTAGCAATGCTAAAACTGTTAACTTCGGGATTATTTACGGGGTTTCTGCCTTCGGATTAAGTAATCAAACCGATTTATCTAGAAGTGAATCTAAAGAACTTATTGACACTTATTACGAGACCTATCCAAAATTGCGTGCTTACATCAATGAGCAAGTCGATTTTGCTCGTGACAATGGCTATGTGCAAACCGTTTTAGGGCGTCGCCGTTATTTAAAAGATATCAATTCTCGTAATGCGGTAGTTCGTGGTGCTGCAGAGCGTAATGCCGTAAACGCACCCATTCAAGGAAGTGCTGCAGATATCATAAAGATTGCAATGATTAACATTTACAATAAGCTTAAAGAAGGTAATTATAAAACCAAAATGTTATTACAAGTGCATGATGAATTAGTTTTTGATGTTTATAAACCTGAACTTGAAGTCATGAAATCTTTGATTAAAACCGAAATGGAAAGTGCTTTTAAACTAGAAGTTCCTTTGGATGTGGAGTTAGATGCAGGTGATAATTGGTTAGAGGCACATTAATTACCTACGCTTCTTCTTTCCCCGATACTTCACCTTATTTTTCCGTTTATTAAATGGAACAGCATCATCAAAGGTATGTTTGGCTTCATCGCTCGGTTTATTTTTGCGCCATTTCTCGATTTTTGCTGGCAGTAATACATCTAATAAATCTTGACGCCCCAACTTATTTAAAGTATTTTTAATCCAAGCTTTATTTTCATCCTTATACCAAAAGAAAAAGCGATGTTGTTCATCCTTTTCTTTTCTAGTCTTTGGGGTTTTAACTTTCTTAAGTGTGTATGGATGATACCCACTGTAATATATCACTGTTGCTACCGTCATAGGAGTTGGCGTAAATCCTTGCACCTGTTCTAGTTGAAAGCCCAAATCTTTTGTTTCGGCAGCCAAATTAGCCATATCTTCAGCTTCACAAGCTGGGTGATTCGAAATAAAATACGGTATTAATTGCAGTTTTAACCCTTTCTTAATATTAATCTTATCAAAACGCTCCTTAAACTTATGGAAATAACTAAACGAAGGTTTACGCATCAATTTCAACACGGGATCACTAGTATGCTCTGGCGCTACTTTTAAACGTCCAGATACGTGCTTCGTCATCACCTCCTCAGTATAATCATCCAACTCCTTTGGGTCGGCATTTTTATTGAACTCTGGCACTAACATATCATGCCGAATACCAGATCCAATAAAAGATTTCTTTACTTTCGGATGGCTATCCACCGCTTTATATAAATCTGTTAAAGGCTTATGAGACGTATCCAGATTGCTACAAATAACAGGCGAAATACACGAAGGCGCTACACACTTATCGCAAATCGATTGCACTTTCCCTTTCATCTTATACATATTCGCACTTGGGCCACCAATATCAGATAAATACCCTTTAAAATCTGGCATATTTGCTACCTTATCTACCTCTCGCAACACCGATTCTTGACTTCGAGACGCAATAAACTTTCCTTGGTGTGCAGAAATAGTACAGAAACTACACCCTCCAAAACATCCACGGTGGATGTTAATAGAAAACTTAATCATTTCAAACGCAGGAATGGGTCCGCGTTTGTTATATTTTGGATGCGGTAAACGTGTATAAGGCAACTCAAAAGAGGCATCAATTTCATCCTCCGTCATTGTGGGATAAGGCGGATTAATCATCAACGTTTTATCACCTACCTTCTGAAAAATTCTACGAGCAGCTAATTTGTTACTCTCCTGCTCTATAATTTTAAAATTAGAAGCATATTTCTTTTTATCCTTCAAACAAACCTCATGCGATGCAATTTCAACATCCTCCCAATTACTATTCTTCGGAATTTTAGCATCAGCATTCAATAAAACAGCCGTTTGCTTAATAGTGGTAATGCTCGAAAACGGCACCCCTTTTTGTATTAAACGAACCACTTCTCTCAAAGGTTGTTCACCCATTCCATATACCAACATATCAGCCTTTGAGCTTTCCAAAATTGTAGGCATCAGCGTATCACTCCAGTAATCATAATGCGTTACACGACGTAATGATGCCTCAATACCACCAAGTAAAACAGGTACATCAGGCCATTTCTCCTTTAAAATTTTCGAATAAACCGTCGTTGCATAATCTGGGCGAAAACCAATATCTCCGTTAGGCGTATATGCATCCTTATCACGACGTTTTTTATTCGCATTGTAATTACTAATCATGGGGTCCATACAGCCACCTGTTACTCCAAAAAACAATTTCGGAGCCCCCAATTTTACAAAATCCTGAAGGTTATCATTTACATTTGGTTGTGGCACAATAGCCACTCGCAAACCAAAATTTTCCAGCAAACGCCCAATTACAGCAGGCCCAAACGTAGGATGATCCACGTAAGCATCGCCACTAAATAGGATAACGTCCAGTTCATCCCATCCGCGAATTTTCACCTCTTTATTTGTGGTAGGCAACCAACTGGAAAGTTTTAATTCCTCCATAGCCCTGCAAAAATAGACAAAAAACTACGCATCACATGATATTTGAAAGAATGACCACCCCACAAATAAGTAATTTCAAGAAATCCATGTATTTTTGCAGCGCTTTAAATTAATTAATGAGCGTTATTTCGAAAGACATACAAAAAGCCATTGCACTTTTAAGTGCAGACAAATTGGTTGCCATTCCAACTGAAACAGTCTATGGCTTAGCTGGAAATATTTATAGCAAAACCGCTATAAAAAGAATTTTTGAAACTAAAAAACGCCCTTTTTTCAACCCTTTAATCGTTCACATTCCATCAGTAGATGCTTTATCGGATATTGTAAGTTACGTCCCTAAAAAAGCAAGATTATTAGCCGAAGCCTTTTGGCCAGGATCAATGACCTTGGTTTTAAAAAAACAAGTTACAATACCAGATATAATAACAGCTGGAAAAGAAACCGTAGCGGTTCGTGTTCCGAAACATCCTGTAACTTTGGAATTACTAAAACAACTCCCTTTTCCTCTAGCAGCTCCAAGCGCCAACCCTTTCGGGAGTATTAGCCCTACAAAACCAGAACACGTTGAACGTTATTTCAAAGATGCTATCGGCCAAGTTCTAGATGGTGGCGCATGCATTAATGGAATAGAATCAACCATCATAGGTTTTGAAAATGATGAACCTATCATTTATCGTTTAGGTGCTTTACCTATAGAAGATATTGAAGCTGTTGTTGGTAAAGTAGCTATAAAAAACAAAAAAGAAATTAATCCAGATGCTCCAGGAATGCTAGAGCGTCATTACGCACCATCAACCAAAACATTTCTAACCGAAAATATTTCACAAGAATTAAAAAAACATTTAGGAAAACGCATTGGAATCTTAGTTTTTAAATCAGTCATAAAGGATAGTAATATTACATCTCAAATTATTTTATCCGAAAAAGGAGATATGCAAGAAGCGGCATCACACCTTTATAATGCTATGCACGATTTAGACCACCAGAACCTAGATGTTATTATTGCAGAACGTTTTCCTAATTTTGGATTAGGAAAATCTATTAATGACAGACTTGAACGCGCTACATTTAATTAGTTCCTAGCTCGAATTCATTATGATTTTACAACGAAAATTAAACCCTTCAACGACTTTTATGTAAGTTTTATCTAAAACCGCTTCCATACATCTATTAATTTTAGGATTTTCTTAACAATAGTTTATATTGGTCTCACTTTGAGTACGTTATTTCCCTCCTTCGTTAACTGTTATTCAATAGTTGATTAATCAATTTAACCCCCATCTACAATGAAAACCAAAATTAAATTCTTTGGGTTTTTTACTATTCTACTGACTTTTCTTCTTTTAAGTCTTTCAGTAAATGCTCAAATTCACGAAAAGTTAGAACGCAGTGGTAATTACACTTTCAAACAAATTGTTAACCAGTCCGAACAGCATTTCGATCGCATAGGCCGGGGCAAAGGTGTTGGCTATAAACAATTTCAAAGATGGAAATACTGGGCTGAACGTAACCTTGAAGACAATGGTAAAGTTAGAAATACCATGAAAGCGTTACAGTCTTACAAAAAATTCTCAAAGGAAAGTAAGGCCTCGGAATCCAAAAGTTCTGGCGATGCTAAAATTGCTGCCGCTAGAAGTTTTGCGACTAGTTATGTTGAATTAGGACCTTTAACATCCACATATACTTCAACATGGTCTTCTGGTCTTGGGAGGGTAAGTGCTATTGGGCTTGACCCAAACAATGATAATCATATTTTAGTTGGATCTCCAACTGGTGGCATCTGGAAAACAACCAACCTAGGAGGTACTTGGACACCTTTATTTGATGACCAAGCTAATATTGATGTTTATGCACTTGAAATTTCCCATAGCAATTCCAACCACTATTGGGCTGGTCTAAATGGGGGCCTAGTAAGAACTACTAATGGTGGTACAAGTTGGTCGAATGTTTCAGGTATTGATACTAACGATCTATATAATACTATTACAGTGCATCCAACCGATCCCAATATTATTTTTGCAATCGGACAATATCGAGGAAAGGTTTTCAAATCTACAGATGGCGGAAACAGTTTTTCATTGATGTTGGATATAACCAAAGATTTATTCGACTTAGAATTTCATCCAACCAACCCTAATATTATTTACGTTTCAGGAGAAGATACAGTTTACAAATCAACAAATGGAGGAAACGCTTTCTCTCAAGTAACAACTGGTCCATGGAACGGTTCTAGCAATGTAATTATGTTAGCTACTACTCTTGCTGCTCCTAACAATCTTTATGCACTTGAAGAGCAAGGTGGCGGTTTTAATGCTTTATACTTATCACAAGATGCAGGAAGTACTTGGACAACATTAGATAGTTATGATGGCACAAATAACATTATGGGCTACGATCAAAATGTACAAAGTGGGCAAGCTCCTCGAGATATGGACATAGTTGTATCTCCTGTAAATGGTAACATCATTCATGTTGCAGGTGTTGAAACATGGCGTTCGAACGATTTGGGACAAAACTGGACGAAAACTACAAGATGGAATGCTCCGGGAGCAAGCGACTTTATACATGCAGACATCGACCTTTTAATTTACGATGGAAACCGAATAGTAGCTGGCACTGATGGCGGAATCTTCTATTCTACCGATGAAGCTAATAATTGGACAGACATTTCTGCTGGTTTGGCTATTAGACAATTTTACAGAATTGGTGCTTCTGAGACGGATGCAGATAGAGTTTCTGGCGGGAGTCAAGATAATGGTACAGGAACATTAGTTTCTGGAACTTGGAGAGACTGGCTTGGTGCCGATGGTATGGAAACCTTTATAGATTGGAATAATGCCGATATTATTTATGGTACTAGTCAAAATGGAACATTTTATAAGTCTATTGATGGTGGTAATTCCAGAACATCAATATCTAATTCACCACCTAATGGAAACTGGGTAACTCCTTTCGAACAAGACCCAGTTAACCCTTCAACAATATATGCGGCTGTAAATCAAGTCTATAAAAGTACTAATGGCGGTGGTAGCTGGTCAACCATTTCTAATTTCTCAAGCGGAAATGCCGACGAAATGAAAATATCACCGGTAGACCCCAACTATATTTATGTCAGTTATGGGGCAACTCTTTACACAACAACAAATGGTGGCTCCAACTGGACAATACGTTCCATTCCTGCTGGATCAAGAATTAACTATATTACGGTTCATCCTACAGATGCTTTGCGACTAGCTATTGCAGTTTCTGGCTCAAGTAATAAGCTGCATGAAAGTTTGGATGGCGGTGCAACTTGGACAAATATTACAGGTAACATACCTTCTTCTGTAAGTATTGAATGTGTATTGTATGATGAGGCATCTGATGGTGGCTTCTATGCAGGTGGAAATCCTGGTATTTATTATACCAGCGATACAGCAGCTCCAAGTTATAGTGATGTTACAATAAATTTACCAAAAGTCCGTATTACGGAATTAGAAATACGAAACCAAGTATTATATGTTGGCACCTATGGTCGAGGACTTTGGAAATACGACTTTGGTTGTGACGGCAGTTTAACCGGACAAGCTTGTAATGATTTTGACGCCTGTACAGAAAATGATGTGTATGATGCTAACTGCGATTGTGCAGGAACGCCAGTAGCAGACTCCGATAACGATGGTGTATGCGATACCATAGACCAATGTCCAGGTTTTGATGATAACATAGATATCGACCAGGATGGTATACCAGATGCATGTGATTCTAGTGTAGACTGTAATTCATGCGAAACTGTGATAAGTAATTTTCCAGATGTCGAGGATTTTGAAAGCGGAACAAATGGTATATGTCAATTTGGATCGGATGATTTAGACTGGACAGTAAATAGTGGATCTACTGGATCTACTGGAACAGGACCTTCTGGCGCTCATTCTGGTTCAAATTATTTTTATGTAGAAGCTAGTGATCCTAACTTCCCAACTAAAGTGGCTAAATTCAAAGGCTCATGTTTTGACGTATCCGACGCCAGTGCAGCATCAATAGATTTCTGGTATCACATGTATGGTGGTTCGGTTAATGAATTAAAACTAGATATCTCAACCGATGGAGGCACAAATTATACAACTGTATGGACTCAAACGGGTAATAAAGGAGACTTATGGTTAAATGCTAATGTAGATTTAACTGCCTATATTGGATCTGAGTTAACCTATGCATTTACTGTAACGACAGGAACTAGTTGGAGCAGTGACATTGCAGTAGACTTAATCACTGTCGATGCTAGTTTTGGCGCATGTTCTTCAAATGGAGGTGATGCCGATGGTGATGGTATTTGTGCCGATATAGATTGTGATGATGACGACCCTAATATTGGAAGTGAAGGTATGACTTGTGACGATGGAGACGATTGTACAGAAAACGATGTACTAGACGCCGACTGTAATTGTGCGGGAACTTTAATTGAAACAGATACAGACAATGATGGTGTTATTGATTGTGATGATCAAGAAATCAATTCGCCGTGTCCATTAGATGTTGATACCAATGGTGTTTCAAATGACAATGATAATGATGGTGTTCCTAATTGCAGCGATAACTGTCCTGACGATCCTGATAAAACTGAACCAGGAGATTGCGGTTGTGGTGTTGCTGAAGTAGATGCTGACGGTGATGGTATCCTTAACTGTAATGACCTAGAACTTAATTCACCTTGTCCATTAGATGTTGACGCCAATGGCGTTTCTAATGACAATGATAGCGATGGTATTCCAAATTGCAACGATAACTGTCCTGACGATCCTGATAAAACAGAACCAGGAGATTGCGGCTGTAATGTTGCAGACAATGATACAGATGGTGATGGCGTTTTAGATTGTGACGATAGTGAGATTAACTCTCCTTGTCCTCAGGATGTTGATGCTAATGGGATATCAATCGACACTGATGGTGACGGTATCCTTAACTGTAATGATCTAGAAGTTAATTCTTCTTGTCCTCAGGATGTTGATGCCAACGGTATCTCTAATGATAATGATAACGATGGCACTCCTAATTGTTTAGATAATTGCGATAACGACCCTAATAAAACTGAACCTGGAGATTGCGGTTGTGGTGTTTCTGAAGCTGATACTGATGGCGATGGTGTGCTGGATTGTAATGACCAAGAGATTAATTCGCCTTGTCCTCTCGATGTAGATGTCAATGGAGTTTCCAATGATGTTGATAACGACGGTATTCCTAATTGTAATGATTCTTGCAATAGCAATTTAGATTCCGATGGTGATGGTATATTCGACTGTGATGATCAAGAGATAAACTCACCTTGCCCTCTAGATGTAGATGCGAACGGTGTTTCTAATGATAATGATAACGATGGTACTCCAAACTGTAGCGACGACTGTCCTGACGACGCCGATAAAACTGAACCTGGAGATTGTGGTTGCGGTGCAACAGAAGCGGATGCCGATGGTGATGGTGTGATTGATTGTAATGATCAAGAACTTAATTCTTTATGTCCGCTAGATGTTGATAGTATTGGAGTTTCTAATGATGATGATGGCGATGGCATTCCTAATTGCAACGATAACTGTCCTAACGATCCTAATAAAACAGAACCAGGAGATTGTGGCTGCGGTGTTACTGATATTGACAGTGATAACGATGGTGTTTTAGATTGTAATGATAATGAGATTAATTCGCCTTGTCCACTAGATGTAGATGCCAACGGTATTTCGAATGACGACGATAGTGATGGCATTGCAAACTGTCTTGACGACTGTGATGATCGAATTGACAGTGATGGCGATGGTACTCCAGATTGCACCGATAATTGTGAGAACGACCCTAATAAAACTGAACCTGGAGATTGTGGTTGCGGTGTTGCTGATATAGATACAGATGGCGATGGTGTATTAGACTGTAATGACTTAGAGATTAATTCGCCTTGTCCGCTTGATGTTGATGCTGACGGCATTTCAAATGATGATGATGGCGATGGTGTTCCTAATTGTGATGATGAATGTCCTGCTGGCGATGACACAGTAGATACTGATGGTGATGGTACTCCAGATGCATGTGATTGTACAAGCACCGATTCCAATTTTAATTCAAATACATTAAGTGGTTACTCAAGTACTACCTTAAATTTAAGCGGTGGTACTCATAAAAACGTAAGCTTTACTGTAAGCGAATTGAATGCACGAACAGGAGGAAAACCAAACCGACGTTTCGTAGAACAAGTTGCTGTTAGCTATGTGAACGGCAATGGACAAAGTGTATCGTATGGTACTTTTAGAGGTGATGCTGTTAGCAGCGTTAATGTATCCATTATAGGGAAAGTTCAATCTATAACAGTTAGTTTGTCGGATGCTTTAGGTAATACAGATGCATTAAGTGTTAACCTAGGAACCGTCAATACATGTGTGACTCTAGATTGTACTGACTCTGATGGTGATGGTGTTTGCGATGGTGAAGATATATGTCCAGACTTCAATGATAATCTGATTGGAACGGCCTGCAACGACGATAATCCGTGTACCATAAATGATGTTTATGGAAATGACTGCAATTGTTCTGGAACCTATGCAGATTCTGATGGTGATGGTGTTTGTGATGGAGATGATGTGTGCCCTGGAGGTGATGACAATATAGATTTAAATGGTAATGGAATTCCTGATGATTGTGATTGTACAGGGGAAACCGGAAATTTTAGTCAAAGTACGCTTAATCATTCAGGAGGAGGTTCTAGTAATGTAGACTTTGTTTTTGCAAACCCATCTAAAGACGTACAATTCTCAATATCCGGGTTGAACGCCAAGATAAATGGTAATCCAAGAAACAGATATGAGGAAATTGTTGATGTTACCTATGTTTTGGCTAGCGGCGGTTCACAAACATTAACCTACAGCGGTGCCAATACGAGCAACGCCAATGTGAACATCAATCAATACATTACTCAGGTATCGGTAACATTGAGCGAAGGTATTTCTGGTAGTTCAACTGCCTTGAGTGTAAACCTATCAGGAATCAATTATTGTGCTCAAAACCCTAGTGAGACTGAACCTTCTAATGGGCTTCCAACAGAAGATAACGGCCGTAATATTGATGAAATTGACTTGAAAATATTCCCGAACCCAGCGAATAATGAAATAAATATCTCTTTTGCAAGTCCAAATAATGGAGACTATAGTATTGAAGTTAAATCTATATTAGGTCAAAGGGTATATAAAACCAAGGGGCTAGGTTCTGGAGATAAATCAAATTCTAAACTAGATGCTAGTAATTGGCAATCTGGAATGTATTTTGTAATTATTAATGTTGAAAAACATGTGTTTGTTGAAAAAGTTGTTATCCAACACTAAAACATATTTTGTTCGATAATCTAAGTTAACGAAATACGGTAAGTTCAAATATTAACTAAAAATAATACCACCTAAGGTTAGCTTTAGGTGGTTTTTATTTGCTGTTTTTCCTATTTAAAAGGACATCAATAAATGTTTGTTTTTGTAACTTAGCATGCATCAGCCCTAATGCATTTTTAATTCTAAATCAAAAGAAAAATATGAACAACAAACATGTAGGTTCACATAATAATTATCTAGTTTTTGGTATTCCATTACTAATTATCTTAACGATGATTTTAATTGCAAAAACTTCTTTGTTTCAAATAAACTCAAACGCCTTAGCAACAGGAATTACCTTCGATCTTTTATTAACATTACCAATTGTTTATTTCCTACTTATAAGGAAAACAAATATTCCAAAAACAACTATAATACCATTATTAATTCTTGCAATAGTTATTTGTTCTGCTATTCTTCCATTAGAACATCAATTTTATTTAAACCTTTTTAAGATCTGGATTCTTCCAATAGTTGAATTAACCGTTCTGTCATTTGTAATTTATAACGTCAGAAAAGCAATAAAATCATTTAAGCTAAAAAAAGATGCTTCGGTTGATTTTTTTACAACCTTAAAAAGTACGTGTTATGAAATTCTTCCGGAAAATGTGGTAATGCCATTGGTTACTGAAATAGCTGTGTTTTACTATGGTTTTATATATTGGAAAAAGCGGAAATTAAATGTTAATGAATTTTCATATCATAAAAATAGTGGGACAATTATAGTATTAATAGCTATAATTTTTATAGTTGCTATTGAAACTTTTGTCTTACATAAACTTTTGGTAAGATGGAGCCATTTGGCAGCTTGGATCTTAACATTTTTAAGTATTTATTCGGGAATTCAAATTTTTGGCTTTCTGAAATCTATGGTTAAACGACCAATACTGATAGAAAATCAACAACTTTTGCTGAGATATGGAATTATGACTGAAACGATAATAGACATTAAAGATATAGAAAGTATAGAAATAACATCTAAAGATTTAGAAAAAAACAAAGAGACAAGAAAACTTTCGCTGTTAGGTGATTTAGAAAGTCACAATATGGTTATTCGTTTAAAAGAAGAAAACACCCTAGTTGGACTTTATGGGATAAAACGAAAATATAAAAATTTAGCCATTTACGTTGACGACAAACACGAATTCCTAAACCAAATAAATAATTTACAGCAACCACAACACTAGCTAAGTATTTTAATCAATAGATTAGTTCAATTCTATTTAATTTAAAATACTTCTTTCATGCAATTTTAAATATCGAAAATCCAAAAGAATTATCAGAATAAAACAACCTAATTTTCCACTAAAAATAATAGCTCACAGTATTTGGTAATAAAATATATAATCGTAAATTTGCAAACTCTTTTTGAGAGAGGAATGTTTAATAATTAAAAAATCAAAGTGTGGACACATTAAGCTACAAAACGATTTCAGCAAACAAAGCTACTGTAAATAAGCAGTGGGTTTTGGTTGATGCTGAAGGTCAAGCGCTTGGTCGATTAGCTTCTAAGGTTGCAAAACTTTTAAGAGGCAAGCACAAGCCAAACTTCACACCTCATGTTGATTGCGGAGATAATGTTATAATTATCAATGCTGAAAAAATCACGTTATCTGGTAACAAATGGACTGATAAGTCATACATTCGTCACACAGGATATCCTGGAGGTCAAAGAAGTTTAACAGCTACGGAATTGTATGGTAAAGACCCTGCAAGAGTAGTTGAAAAATCAGTTAAAGGAATGCTGCCTAAAAACAAATTAGGTGCAGATTTATTCCGTAATCTAACAGTTGTTGTTGGTGCAGAGCATAAACATGATGCTCAAAAGCCTAAAACAATTAACTTAAACGAATTCAAATAATGGATGTAATTCACAAAATTGGCCGTAGAAAGACGGCTGTTGCACGCGCTTATGTTGCCCCAGGAAAAGGGAACATTACAATTAATAAAAAAGACTTAGCTAATTATTTTACTACTGCTACTTTGCAGTACAAAGTAAAACAACCATTAGTTTTGACTAACAATGACGGCAACTTTGATATTATAGTTAATGTATATGGAGGTGGTATTACTGGACAAGCCGAAGCTGTTCGATTAGCAATTTCTCGCGCAATGTGCGAAGTTGATGCGGAAAACAGATTAACCCTTAAGCCAGAAGGGTTATTAACTAGAGACCCAAGAATGGTTGAGCGTAAAAAATTCGGACAGAAGAAAGCTCGTAAGAAATTCCAGTTCTCTAAACGTTAATATCCTGAACTTGGTTCAGAATCTGGTTATCAGATTCCTTTATCATTTTCAAAACAAAATAATAAATTAAAAACAGTTATTGTTGTCCTAGTGTAAAAACAGGATTTAGTTTAGCATCTAAATAGTTAAGGCGATTTAAAAAATGACCACTTAATTATTGCTAATTCAACAGAACGTAAACTATTACAAAAATGGCAGTAGAAGTAAAAGAATTACTTGAAGCAGGTGTACACTTCGGACACCTTACACGTAAGTGGGATCCAAACATGGCTCCTTATGTTTATATGGAGCGTAACGGCATCCATATTATTAACCTTTACAAAACAGCGGCAAAAATTGACGAAGCCGGAGCAGCTTTAGCAAAAATAGCAGCTTCTGGACGTAAGATTTTGTTCGTTGCAACGAAAAAACAAGCAAAAGATATTGTAGCTGAAAAAGCAGGATCTATTAATATGCCTTACATCACTGAAAGATGGCCTGGAGGCATGTTAACAAACTTTGTAACTATTAGAAAAGCTGTTAAAAAAATGGCTTCAATTGATAGAATGAAGAAAGATGGTACTTTCATGACCTTATCTAAAAAAGAGCGTTTACAAGTAGATCGTCTTAGAGCTAAGTTAGAGAAAAACTTAGGATCTATTAGCGATATGACTCGTTTACCTGGTGCTTTATTTGTTGTTGATATTAAACGTGAGCATATCGCGATTAAAGAAGCTCAAAAATTAAACATTCCAATCTTTGCAATGGTAGATACCAACTCAGACCCGCGTCAAGTTGATTATGTTATCCCAGCAAATGATGATGCTTCAAAATCAATTGATAAAATTTTATCTCACGTTACTAATGCTATATCTGAAGGTTTAGCAGAGCGTAAAGCTGAAAAAGAAGCTGCAGCAGCTCCAAAAGCTGAGGTACAGGCAAAAGCTGCTCCAGCTAAAGCCGTTGTAGCTGAAGAAGAAGAATAAATTATTTTAAAACAAACAATTAAGTCGTTTAATTCTTTTCTTCATTGAAAGTAAATTGAACGACTTTTTTAAATTATAAGAAATTATGAGTACTACAGTAAAAATAACAGCCGCTGAAGTAAATAAATTAAGACAAGCCACTGGCGCAGGTATGATGGACTGCAAAAAAGCTTTAGTTGAGGCCGAAGGTGATTTTGATAAAGCCATCGAAATTTTACGTAAAAAAGGACAAAAAGTTGCCGCTAAAAGAGCAGATAGAGAATCTAGTGAAGGTGCAGCTGTGGCAAAATTAAACGCTGATAATACAGTTGGCGTAGCTATTGTTTTAGGTTGTGAAACTGACTTTGTTGGTAAAAACGAAAACTTTTTAGCATTGGCCAGCCAATTAGGTGATATTGCTTTAACTACATCTTCCAAGGAAGAATTTTTAGCTGCTGATTTTGGTGGTATGACAGTTGCAGAGAAATTAGTTGAACAAACCGGTGTAATTGGCGAGAAATTAGACATCAACGCTTTTGAGAAAGTAGAAGCTGCATATGTTGGTTCTTATGTACATATCAATAAAATTGCTGCAATAGTAGGTTTTTCTAGTGTAGTAGATAATATTGAAACACTAGGCAAAGACGTAGCTATGCAAATTGCCTCTATGGGAGCAACTACATTATCATACAAAGATTTTGACCCTGCTTACATCGCTTCAGAAACTGAAGCAAGGATTGCTGTTATTGAGAAAGATAATGAAGAATTGGCACGTTTAGGAAAAACCCTTAAAAATGTACCACAACACATTTCTATGGCGCAATTAACTCCTGAAGTTTTAGCTCAAGCAGAAGAAGCTGCAAAAGCAGAACTTAAAGCTGAAGGTAAACCAGAACAAATATGGGATAGAATTCTTCCAGGAAAAATGGATCGATTTATTTCAGATAATACAACGCTTGACCAAGAACAATGTTTACTTGATCAAAACTTTATAAAAGATGAAAAGAAAACTGTAGCAACCTATGTTTCTTCTTATGGTGATGTAGAAATTACAGGTTTCAAACGTGTTAATTTAGGATAACAAATAAGTAACAAAACTTATTAAAATAGAAAACCATCATACGCTTAAGTATGATGGTTTTTTTGTGTTTAAAATCAAGTCAACATAAGATTTCAGAAATAAAAAATTTATGTAGTTTTGTTAAACTTCAAAAGTTAACATGAAATACAAAAGAATACTCCTCAAATTATCAGGTGAAGCCTTAATGGGAAATCGCCAGTATGGTATTGACCCAGAACGCTTAGCTGAATATGCTCAAGACATAAAAGAAATCACAGAAAAAGGGGTGCAAGTTGCCATTGTAATTGGTGGTGGTAATATTTTTAGAGGCGTTGCAGGGGCAAGTAATGGTATGGATCGTGTTCAAGGTGATCATATGGGCATGCTTGCAACAGTTATTAACGGACTTGCTTTGCAAAGTGCATTAGAAGATGCAGGGCTTAAAACTAGGTTACAGACCGCCATAAAAATTAATGAAGTCGCAGAGCCTTTCATACGTCGTAAAGCTTTAAGTCACTTAAATAAGGGGAGAGTTGTTATTTTTGGAGGTGGTACTGGAAACCCATATTTTACGACTGATTCTGCAGCGGTTTTAAGAGCTATTGAAATTCAAGCAGATGTCATTTTAAAAGGAACTCGAGTTGATGGAATCTACAATGCAGATCCAGAAAAGGATAACAATGCTACTAAATTTAATTTCATATCTTTTGACGACGTACTTAGTAAAGGGTTAAAAGTTATGGATACAACAGCTTTTACGCTAAGTCAAGAGAACGAATTACCAATTATTGTATTTGACATGAACAAAAAAGGTAATCTTCTTAAAGTAGTCTCTGGTGAAAAAATAGGTACCGAGGTAAATATTTAAAAATTGGCGTAATTTTTGAAACATTGATTGATATAAAAGTTTAGAACTATGAACGAAGACATACAATTTATATTAGATTCGGCAAAAGAAGCTATGGATAACGCAATTGCTCATCTTAAAAAGCAATTTGTTAATATTAGAGCTGGAAAAGCTAGTCCTGCAATGTTAGGCAGTGTAATGGTTGATTATTATGGAACACAAACACCATTAAATCAGGTAGCGAATGTTAATACTCCAGATGGTAGAACCATTACAGTGCAGCCTTGGGAAAAAAGCATGCTTCAGGAAATAGAACGAGGTATTATGTATGCTAATTTAGGATTTAACCCAATGAATAATGGCGAATCTGTTATTATCAATGTACCGCCACTAACTGAAGAAAGGAGACGCGATTTAGCTAAACAAGCAAAAGCGGAAGCTGAAGAAGCCAAAATAAGTATAAGATCTGCAAGAAAAGATGCTAATAATGAGGTTAAAAAATTAGACGATGTATCTGAAGATTTAAAAGGTAATGCCGAAATTGATGTACAACAAATGACTGATAAATACGTTAAGATTGCCGATGATCTATTTGATAATAAGGAAAAAGAAATAATGACTGTTTAATATAAAGCGACCGAAGCGGTCGCTTTTTTTATCTTATCCTCTCTTGTATGCGAAATTACTGTGTTCTATTATTTCTAATTATTACTATTAACACATTCGGACAAGAACCAACATCGTCTCAAGACTCCACTAAAACAGAACAAGATTCTATTAAGAAAGAAGCCTTCATTAAACATATAGGCAATGGTTACTTTCCTACACGTTATTTTGATTTTGATTTACGATACCTCATTAAATTTAATCAATATGAAGGTTTTAGAACTGGGTTAGGAGGTAAAACAAACAATGCATTTTCTAATAAATTTAGACTAAACACTTATGTTGTTTATGGTTTTGGTGATCAAAAGTTCAAGTATAGTTTTGGTGGCGGCTTGAAACTTAATGAAAAGCACAACACTTGGCTAAATCTTTCTTATACAGATGATCTACAAGAAACTGGAAGTACAAACTTTTTAACAGATGGTAGATTTTTTCAGTTTTTCGAACCCAGATTACTTAACATAGATTTGTTTTATCGTCATATTACTTCAACACTTTTACTTGAACATAATATACAGCCAAATTTACTTTCTAAACTCCAGTTTACAGTTAGTAATATTCATCCCATTCATAATTACATTTTTAATGTTGGCGATGACAACTATTCTAATTACGAAATAAGCTCCTCTACTTGGGCTTTGCAATGGCATCCTAAAAAGGATAAGCAATCAAAACTTGTTTTTCCAAGGCTAACCTTGCAATACACCAAAAGTTTTAAAGATGTTTTTAAAAGCGATTTTAATTTTTCAAAAATAGATTTTAAAGGATTACATAGGTTTTACTATGGGCAAGAAAGTTATTCTGAAATTGCAGTAACCTCTGGATTAGCTCGTGGAAAAGCTCCACTCACTCATCTTTATCACGCTTATCCAAACAACATAAGAAAAGAAACAATAATGCAAAGGTTTTCTGTAGCAGGTTTAAATAGTTTTGAAACCATGTTTTTTAATGAATTTTTTTCAGACAAGTTTACTACCATTCAGTTTAAACACTACCTAAAACCATTTAATATTTCTGAGCATTATAAACCCCAAATGGTATTAATTTCGCGTTACGCGATTGGAGATATTGACAACTTAGAAAGGCATCAAAACGTCACCTTCAATACACTGGAAAAAGGCTACACGGAATCAGGATTTGAAATCAATAAACTACTATTTGGATTTGGGCTAAGTCTAACTTATAGATACGGCGCTTACCATTTGCCAAGTATTGCCGATAATGTTGCGTTTAAGTTTACTTTTAATATAACATTATAAGCCATTTAAGTATAGTAATTCATTGTTTTTCCTACCTTTGCCCATCTTAAATTAAAGCATGTTTAAACTTTTTACAAAAGATTTTTGGGATGTCGTTGCCCGGTTAATTTTACGTAATAAAATTGGGATTCTAATTGGCATTGCAATTATTACTTTCTTTTTTAGTTTACAGTGGACTAACATGCGATTTACTTACACCGAGGCTAATTTACTGCCCGACGACCACGAAGTAAATCTTACTTACAATGATTTTCTAAAAACCTTTGGAGAAGAAGGTAATCTGGTTTTGTTAGGGGTAAAAGATGAAGCTCTTTTTAGTGTTGCTAAATTAAATGCTTGGAATCGATTATCTGAAACTTTTAAAAAATATGATGCTGTAGAAACGGTTATATCAATAAAAGATTTGCAAAAGCTGATAAAAGATGTTCCAAATGAAAAATTTAATCTTGAGCCGTTTATAAAAGATTCAATCACTACAATTAGTCAGATTGAAAAACTTCAGGAAGAATTATTCCATAAATATCCGTTTTATGATAATTTTTTGTTCAATTCTGAAACTAAAACAATTAGGACTGCTTTATATTTAAAGAAGGAGATTGTTAATACACCGGCTAGAAAAGAATTTATTGTAGAGAAATTAATCCCAGAGATTGAAGCATTTCAAAGTTTGCACGAATTAGACGTCCGCGTATCTGGTATGCCATACATAAGAACCCTTAATTCACAAATTATTATTGATGAAATTGGATGGTTTGTTGGTTCCGCTTTGTTTGTAACGTCTATTATTTTCTTTTTCTTTTTTAGATCTTTTAGAGCCACATTCATATCGTTGGTTGTTGTATGCATTGGGGTGATGTGGACTCTAGGTATTCTTGGGCTATTAAATTATGAAATCACTGTTTTAACGGCGCTCATTCCTCCGCTAATAATTGTTATTGGTATTCCAAACTGCATTTTTCTAATAAATAAATACCAACATGAAGTAAAATTACATGGAAACAAAGTAAAATCCTTGCAACGTGTTATAACTAAAATTGGTAATGCCACTTTAATGACTAACGTTACGACTGCCTCTGGATTTGCTACTTTTATTCTAACAGAAAGTAAATTATTAAAGGAGTTTGGTATTGTAGCTTCTCTAAGTATTTTGGCAATTTTTATTTTATGCTTATTAATTATACCAATAATATATACATTTTTACCGTTCCCTAAGGATCGCCATCTGGAGCATTTAAACAAACGTTGGATTGGGGGGTTTGTTAACTGGATGGAGTATATGGTAAGGCAAAAACGCATAGCTGTTTATGCTACTTCTGTAATACTTCTAATTGCTAGTATTATTGGCATCTATCAAATAAAAATTTCTGGAAGTTTAATAGAGGACATGCCTAAAAAAACTGAATTTTTTAGCGATATAAGGTTTTTTGAAGAAGAATTTAATGGCATTATGCCTTTGGAGATAATGATTGACACAAAACGCAGAAAAGGTGTCATGAAATTATCAACTTTAAAACGAATGAATGAGCTAGAGGACTTAATAATTGAAACTCCAGAGCTTTCGAAACCTGTCTCAGTTGTTAGCTTAGTTAAATACTCGAAGCAAGCCTATTACAATGGAAACCCTAAGTTTTACCAGCTACCATCATCTCAAGAAAACAGCTTTATTTTATCATATGCCAAAAACTCTTCCTCAAATGTCGATTTGCTAAAAAACTTTGTTGATAGTACCGGCCAGTATGCACGAATCACAACTTTTATGAAGGATATAGGTACCGATAAGATGGAACGCATCCAAGAAAACATTCAAAACAAAATTGATAAGGTTTTTCCAAATGAGCGGTATAATGTAACCATGACAGGTAAGGCACTCGTTTTCCAAAAAGGAACAAAATATTTGGTTAAAAATCTGGCCATTTCATTGTCTTTAGCCATTCTTCTTATTTCAATTTTTATGGCTTATATGTTTAGGTCTGCCAGAATGATTATTGTTTCACTAATTCCAAACTTACTACCTCTGCTAGTTACAGCAGGTTTAATGGGATATTTAGGAGTGCCTATTAAACCATCTACTATTTTGGTATTTAGTATTGCATTTGGTATTTCGGTGGATGATACCATACATTTTTTAGCTAAGTACAGACAAGAATTGTTAGCCAATCAATGGAAAATTAAAGTTTCTGTTTATAACGCACTAAGAGAAACTGGAGTAAGCATGTTCTACACCTCAATTGTGCTATTCTTTGGTTTTTCTGTATTTACAATTTCCAGCTTTGGTGGTACCGTTGCACTAGGAGCACTAGTTTCTGCCACACTTCTATTTGCAATGCTTTCCAATTTAATTTTATTACCATCTCTTTTACTTTCATTAGAGCGCAGTATTGCTAACAAAGAAGTGTTTAGAGAGCCTTCAATTAATATAATTCCAGAAGAAGACGAAGCAGATTAATTCATTGTTAGAATTTCATCTTTTCGTTCTTTAAAGCTTCATGCTTTTTTTATCTTTACTTTTTATAAATTATCTTGTTTATGGAGACATATACTGTTTCAGAAATACTTAAAAAAGAATCGTCAATTTTTCAAAGTGTATCTATTAAGGGATGGGTTAGAACATTTAGAGCAAATAGATTTATTGCCCTAAATGATGGTTCTACATTAAATAACATTCAATGTGTAGTAGATTTTGAAAAGTTTGATGAAGATTTATTAAAGCGAATTACCACTGGTGCCGCCATTCACGTTATGGGAGATTTAGTTGAAAGCCAAGGAAAAGGGCAAAAAGTAGAAATTCAAGTAAATACTTTAGAAGTTTTAGGAGATTCAGACCCTGAGACTTTCCCAATACAACCCAAAAAACATTCATTCGAATTTTTAAGAGAGCAAGCACATTTACGTACCAGAACCAGCACGTTTAGCGCTGTTATGCGATTGCGTTCATCTTTATCATTTGCCATTCATAAATACTTTAATGAGAATGGCTTTTATTATATGCATACTCCTATAATTACAGGTAGTGATGCGGAAGGTGCTGGTGAAATGTTTAGGGTTACAAGTTTAGATGCTAAAAATCCGCCTTTAAATGAAAAAGGACACATTGACTATACAGAAGATTTTTTCGGCAAAGAAACTAATCTTACTGTATCTGGACAACTTGAAGCTGAAACCTATGCCATGTCATTAGGTAAAGTATATACATTTGGCCCGACTTTTCGAGCGGAAAACTCAAATACTTCTCGTCATTTAGCGGAGTTTTGGATGATAGAACCAGAAGTTGCCTTTATGGATTTGGCAGGAAACATGGATCTGGCTGAAGACTTTTTAAAATTTGTTTTGAAGTATATTTTAGAGCATAATCTTGAAGATTTAACCTTTTTAGATACGCGTTTACAAAATGAAGAAAAGACAAAACCTCAAGCTGAACGCAGTGATATGGGCTTAATTGATAAATTAAAGTTTGTAACTGAAAACAACTTTATGCGTCTCAGTTATACTGAAGCCATTGAGATTTTAAGAAATAGCAAACCGAACAAAAAGAAGAAATTTAAATACTTAATTAACGAATGGGGTACCGATTTACAAAGTGAACATGAACGTTTTTTAGTTGAAAAACACTTTAAATGTCCAGTAATATTATTTGATTACCCAGCAAATATCAAAGCTTTTTATATGCGCTTGAATGAAGATGGAAAAACGGTACGAGCTATGGATATTTTATTCCCAGGTATAGGAGAAATTGTTGGTGGAGCACAACGTGAAGAACGTTTGGATGTTTTAAAAGAAAAAATGGCAGCCATAGATATTCCTGAAGAAGACCTGTGGTGGTATTTAGATCTACGAAAATATGGAACAGCTGTGCATTCTGGTTTTGGATTAGGCTTTGAGCGTTTAGTAATGTTTGCAACTGGTATGGGTAATATAAGAGATGTGATACCTTTTCCTAGAACACCACAAAGCGCCGAATTTTAATCTAAAAAATAAGCCCAATTGCTAAGGATAAAAGTTTTTTTATATTTTTAGCTTAAACCAAATCACAATATGCTCAAGCAATATTTACAATTTAAATTATCTCAGAAGCTATCGCCACAGCAAATTCAATTAATGAAATTGATACAGTTGCCTACCCAAGCTTTTGAACAGCGATTAAAGCAAGAACTTGAGGAAAATCCTGCTCTTGAAGGTGGTAAAGAAGATAATGACAGTGATTTTGACTTAGATAATTCTGATGACGATTACAATGATAATGAAACTATAGAGGCAGATGACATTAATGTTGATGACTATTTAAGTGATGATGAAATACCAGATTATAGAACACAAGTAAACAATTACAGTAGTGATGACGATGAGAAATCCATCCCCTACGCTGCAGGCATGTCGTTTACGCAACATCTCATCAATCAACTAAATACATATCGATTAGATGATGAAGAACGAGAAATTGCTGAATTTTTAGTAGGAAGCGTGGATGAAAGTGGTTATATAAGGCGTTCACTTTCTGATATTATGGACGATTTGGCCTTCACACAAAATGTATATACCACCGAAGATAAAATAGAACATATATTACGCATTGTACACCAACTAGACCCTGCAGGTGTTGGAGCAAGGAATTTGCAAGAGTGCTTGAGTATTCAACTTCATAGAAGAGAAAAGACACCAAATGTTGAATTAGCTATTAATATTATTGATAATGCTTTTGATCAGTTTACTAAAAAGCATTACAAAAAACTACTTCAAAAATTCGATATTTCGGAAATGCAATTGAAAGATGCTATTTCAGAAATTGAGCATCTAAATCCAAAACCTGGTGGATCCTATTCTGGAAATAACAGAATAGTAGAACATGTTGTTCCCGATTTTGCCATTAAAATTGTTGATGGCGAATTAGAATTAACATTAAACGGTCGAAATGCTCCAGAATTGCATGTTTCTAGAGAGTACAATAACATGCTCAAAGGTTATAAGGAATCGAAAGATAAATCGAAATCTCAAAAAGATGCTGTAATTTTTATAAAGCAAAAATTAGATGCAGCAAAGTGGTTTATCGAAGCCATAAAGCAACGTCAACAAACGCTATTTGTTACCATGAGTGCTATTATGCATTACCAAAAAGAGTATTTTTTAAGCGGTGATGAGCGCAAATTAAAACCAATGATACTAAAAGATATTGCCGATGAGATATCTATGGACGTTTCTACAGTTTCGAGGGTAGCAAATAGTAAATATGTAGACACTCCTTATGGCACCAAGTTAATAAAAGAATTTTTCTCTGAATCTATGAAGAATGACCAAGGTGAGGATGTATCTACTCGAGAAATTAAAAAAATATTAGAAACAGTTATAGAAGAAGAAAACAAAAGAAAACCATTAACAGACGAAACGTTAGCATCAATTTTAAAAGAAAAAGGATATCCAATTGCGCGAAGGACCGTCGCTAAATATAGAGAACAACTAGATATTCCCGTTGCGCGTTTACGTAAAAAAATATAATGGATAAAATTCTTAAGAGTATCTCGTTTATTTTTCATCCATTAATAATGCCAATACTAGGTGTTGTCTTTTATTTTGCGAAATCGCCGCGTTATATCCCTCCAGAGATCATTAAAGCAAAGTTGGTTTCTCTCTTTATACTAACAATAATTTTACCTATTCTGCTTTACTTTTTGCTTAAAACTTTGAGGAAGGTAAAATCTATTTATTTAGAGTCTGCTCGAGAGCGTATTTTCCCTTTAACGTTAAATTTTGGTGTGATTTTAATTGTACTACAACGTATCCTAACACCAACCCAAGTTATTGAGCTTTACTATTTTTTTGTTGGAATTTTAATTTCAACACTAGCCTGTTTAATACTAGCAATACTAAAGTTTAAAGCCAGTATACACATGATGGCTGTTTCTGGCCTGTTCATGTTTTTTGTAGCGCTTAGCATCCATTTTAGCATTAATATTAATGGCACATTAGCGTTAATGTCTATTATAATAGGTGGTGTTGCAACTTCAAGACTCCATCTAAACGCACACACTTCTAAAGAATTAGTGATTGGTATTTTTATTGGCTTTGTTCCACAATTATTACTAGTAAATTATTGGTTATAAAATATAGAACATTAAACCAAATTTTATAACATTCATATCTAATTGCTTTCCATTAAGTAGACTGCCATCAGAAAAAATTGGGTTTAAACCATAATAAAAGTTAATATTCCAAGTATTATAACCTACGCTTAAGGTAAGTCCGTACTGAAAGTCGTTAAAGCTCGATATACTGTCATGTCGAATATTACCCAATTCACCTTTATACTTCGATCTATGAGCAAATAAATAACCTATCTTAAACCCAGTATATATACGCCAAAATTTATATTCCTCTGGTGCAGATGTTCTCCATCTAAACTCAAACGGCAGTTCAATTAAAAAAGTAGAGAATTTATTCTTTGAAAATGTACTGTTATCATTAAGAATTTGGAAACTGGTATTTCCCAAATCATCCTTATTAATAAACAAATTAGGATTAATTGAATTAGAAGACACACCTAAACCAAGACCTAATGCCACGTTTCTATTTTTGTTAATTGGCATATCTCTTATAAAACCTAACAGAAAACTACTAGAAAAACCCGTCTGAGATAAATTTTCAGGCTTATTGCCAATCAAGATATAAGATACCCCAATATAAAATTGGTCTTCACGATAGAGCGAGTCAACCACCTTTTCTGTGTAGTCTTGAGAACAAACTAATTGCCCGTATAAGACAAAGAACAATAAAATGAAAAGTTTTTTCATGACCTAAATTTAAATCTTTTTAAGTGATAGTGATATATCAGCTTCAAACTCAAATATAAAAAAAGGCATTCTAAACGAATGCCTTAATCTATTAACAAATTTTATTAAGATAACTTTATTTCATATTCGTTAAAGCATCACCACTCCCGGTTGTGTAGTTTATCTTTAATGCGTTCACTTTTCTAAGTTCTTGTTTCACATCACCAACAATCCCCATGTTAGCTTCTTTATCAACTTTTAGAGACACAGTTAAAAAAGGTATTAGTTCTTCTCTTAGAGCAGCTCTTTCTGCACTAATAAAAGGCGCTATGTCTTTAATATCTGCAAACTTATCATTAAGTTGAATCCTAGCTTCAGTACCAAACTTTTTGTAATTAGCACTAGGTTTACCCATATAAACATAACTTATCGGGTTCTTCTTATCTAATTTCTCAATTTGGTCAGCAACGGGTAATGAATTTTGAATCATCAATGTATCTTCTCTCATCACGGTAGCTACCATAAAAAAGAATAATAACATGAATACAATATCTGGTAATGATGCTGTATTTATTGGAGCTAATCCTCCATCTTTTTTCTTCTTAAATTTAGACATAATTAATATTTATTTAATTCTAAATTATTCTATTACTTCAGAGAATTTCTGAGGAATTTCTACTTTAATTTGGTCAATAACCTCTTTAAGTTTCTCTTTATTCCCAGTCCAACGAACGTCTTTATAGCTTTCTTGCATTTTTATAAAATCCATACCTGGAAATCCTCTCTGAGGACCAATTTGAAGCGCTCTCCTGTTTCTCAAAACATTATAAGCTGCTACAATTTCATTTTGTACTGCAATATAAGCTGCATAAGATGTTTCACGATCATTCTTTAAAGATATAATAGCTTTATCTGGGTTATCAGAAGATGCTGGATCCTTTCTTCCTTGACAATAGTTACAACTACCATCACCTCCATTATCTAAAAACTCTGTTGCAGCTTTTCTTAAATCTTTAAGTTCCATAAGTTCATCTTCAACAAGCAATTGATCTTTACCATTTAACAATACGGTAAATATATTTTTCTGCTTAATGATAACGTCCTCATCTGACTCTTCCATTGGAGGAAGCTTACGGTTTATTCCAGAATCTTTTTCAATGGTTGTAGTTACCAAGAAAAATATCAGTAATAAGAAGGCAATGTCGGCCATTGAGCCTGCATTAACTTCTGGTGCTGCTCGTTTTGCCATATTATTTTATCATTTTTTTAATTCCAGAGAACAACATAGTTCCTCCTGCAATAAGAATAAGTGCATAGAATAAGTACAGTCCTGCTCCTATTAACTTTGAACCTCCAGCTGATAAAGTTCCGCCTTCTTTTAAAGGTGTTTCAACTCCGGTAGCTAAGAAGTAGCATATTACTCCCAAAAGCGCAAATGAACCTACGCCTTTAAGGGTGCTTTTTAGAGTTGCCGAATCTGAAAGTAAGTTAATTAAGGTAAATAAAACAACAGAAACTAAAACTATTGCTAAGGTAATATAGGCTATAAATAATACGCTACCTATCTGACCTTCGTTTCCTGATGCTAACATTGCAGTAAATACAATTCCAGCAATAGCCAAAACAAAAGCCCTATTTTAAATATTTTGTGCATAATAGTTTATGTTTAGGTTATTACTTATTTTGTCTAATCAATAAGTCCATTAATGTTATAGACGCATCTTCCATACTATTTACAATACTATCTATTTTTGCAATGATGTAATTGTAAAAAATCTGAAGTATAATAGCCACAATAAGACCAAATACTGTTGTTAAAAGTGCCACTTTAATACCACCTGCTACTAACGAAGGGTTCATATCACCGGCCGCTTCAATTTTATCGAATGCTTGAATCATACCAATTACAGTTCCCATGAAACCTAACATTGGTGCTAAAGCGATAAATAATGAAATCCAAGAAACGTTTTTCTCTAATTGTCCCATTTGAACACCACCATAAGCAACAACAGCTTTTTCAGCAGCTTCTAAACCTTCGTCTGTTCTATCTAAACCTTGATAGTAAATTGAGGCGATAGGTCCTTTAGTATTTCTACATACTTCTTTAGCAGCCTCTACTCCTCCAGAAGATAAAGCATCTTCAACTTCTTGAGTTAATTTCTTAGTATTTGTAGTAGAAAGGTTTAAAAAGATAATTCTCTCGATAGCGATAGCTAAACCTAGAATTAAACATAACAATACAATCCCCATAAATCCAGGGCCACCTTCAATAAATCGTTTCTTTAATTCTTGATGAAAACTTGCTTCCTCAGCAGGAGCTGCATCATCTTGTGTCATACTTGCTACGGTTGTTACAGCTGTACTTGTGTTTGCAGTTGTAGTTGCATTAACAGTAGTTCCGAAAGCCATCATTCCTGATATGGCTAGGATAGAAAATAATCTTTTCATGTTCTCGATCTTAATTTTAATTAGTTAAAGTGTTAAAGATATAAAAAAAAAGCAATTAAAAAATAAAAATAACAGCAGAGAGGAAGGGATTCGAACCCTCGATACCCTTTTGAGGTATACACACTTTCCAGGCGTGCGCCTTCGACCACTCGGCCACCTCTCTGTATTTTTTACAGCTTATAATTTTATGGAGGCTCAAATAACAAAAAATTCTTTGAATGATAAAACTTTCATCGTTAATTTTAGGAGATTTCCCCTCTCAATGGACTTTCATAAATGGTTTTGAAGGACTTAGCTGAAATGTTTTCTCCCAACATATACATTAATTTTGTTACCGCTGCTTCTGTAGTAATGTCTTTACCAGATATAACACCCATTTTTTTCAATTCACTGCTCGTATCATAATGCCCCATAATAACACCTCCTCCAGAACATTGAGTAACATTAACAATATGTATCCCATTAGAAATAGCTTTTCTTAACAATGTTAAAAACCATTTTTCTGTAGTGCAATTTCCAGCACCATAAGTTTCTATTATGACACCTTTTAAATTTGGTGTGCTCAAAATATTTTGTAACACCGCTTCCGAGATCCCTGGAAATAATTTAATGATTGTCACATTTTTATCAAAGTTATAGCCCACTTTTAGTTCCTTTCTTCTATTTGTCCTAAACAAATATTCATGATTAACCTTTAGATGTACACCAGAAACTGCTAAATCTGGATAATTTGGTGAAGAGAATGCTTCAAAATGTTCTGCATTAATCTTTGTAGTTCTATTTGCGCGATATAATTTATATTCAAAATAAAGACATACCTCTCTAACTTCGGGTAAATTTCTAGAACGCAATGCCGCAATTTGTATAGAGGTTATTAAGTTTTCTTTTGCATCTGTTCTTAAATCTCCTATAGGCAATTGGGAGCCTGTAAAGACAACAGGTTTAGCTAAGTTTTCTAGCATAAAGCTTAACGCAGAAGCCGTGTAACTCATCGTATCACTTCCATGCAAAACTACAAAACCATCATAAACTTGATATTTGCATTCAATAATTTCAGCTATCTCCACCCAATATTTTGGACACATATTGCTTGAATCTATTGGCGATTTTAATGATATAGTATTAATGTTACAATCCAATAGATAAAGTTCTGGTATTTTATTTAAAAGATTTTTAAAATTGAAAGCTTTTAGCGCTCCCGTTTTAAAATCCTTGACCATACCAATCGTGCCTCCAGTGTAAATTAATAATATGTTAGCTTTTGAATTTCCCATTGACTAAATTTTAAAAATAGCTTTTGAATTTCTTGTTGTAATTTCAGCTACCTCTTCAAGAGAGAGATTGTAAAGTAATGCTAGTTTTTTAAGCACATTAATTATATATGAACTTTCATTACGTTTACCACGATAAGGTACTGGAGATAAATATGGTGCGTCTGTTTCTAAAACGATATGACTTAAATCTATTTGATTCAAAAACTGATCGATCTTTCCATTTTTAAATGTCACAACGCCCCCTATACCTAATTTCATGTTATACGACATAGCTCGATGAGCCTGTTCTAATGTCCCAGTGAAACAATGAAAAATCCCGAATAAATCATCACTTTTTTCAGTTTCTAAAACTTCAAAAATTTCATCAAAAGCCTCTCTACAATGAATTACAATAGGTAACTTATGCTTTTTCGCTAACTGAATTTGAGTTTTAAATGCGTGTTTTTGAATATCTAGAGTCGATTTATCCCAATATAGATCTATACCAATTTCCCCGACAGCATAAAATTTATGCTTCGATAGCATATCCTGAACATGTGTTAGTTCCTCTTTATAGTTTTCTTTTACGTGAGTAGGATGCAACCCCATCATTAAGAAAATATTTTCCGGATAATCCTTTTCCAACTGCAACATGGAAGATGTGTAAGATGAATCGATAGCCGGAATAAAAAATCTAGAAATGCCTTTATCTAAAGCACGACTTATCATCTCATATCTGTCTTCATCAAAAGCTTCACTATATAAATGGGTATGAGTATCGGTTATTATCATGATGTAAAAATAATTGTTTTTACATGATTATATTTGTCTAAACTTAAATAGATGGAAACGCTTCAAGAATTTCTTCTGAATAAAAATTACACTAAGGTAAAGCTGCATCTTACTAAAACGAATCATTTCGAAATTAAAGCAACCATAAATGGTGTAAAAGGGTTATTTATTTTAGATACTGGAGCATCAAGTTCTTGTGTTGGTTTTGAGGCTATTGAGACTTTTAAGCTAGATGCCAAAGAGTCCCTTATAAAGGCAGCTGGAGCTGGAGCAGTGGATATGGATACTAAAGTAGCTAAAATAAATAAAATAAAAATTGGAAAATGGCGTACTAATAAAATTGCGTTGGTCTTATTCAATTTAACACATGTAAACACAGCGCTAAAAAATCACAACTCTCAACCTGTTGATGGTATAATTGGTGCAGACATCTTAAAAAAAGCAAAAGCCGTCATTGATTACGAAAAGAAATATCTATATTTAAAATTGCAAAACCTTAACAAATAAGGTGCAATTCTAATTATTAATAGCCAAGACCTTTAAAAATAAATGCAGACATCAATTGTTATTGCTGATGACCATCCTCTCATGCTTCGTGGTCTTACCGATTTCTTAACATCAAAAGGTTTCAATATTATAGGGAGTGCTGAAGACGGAAACTCTGCTTACAACCTTATTGTTAAACTTAAACCTCAAATTGCAATTTTAGATATAAGAATGCCACATAAAACTGGATTAGAAATTGCTGAAGCTTGCAAAAAGAATAGGCTAAACACCAAAATAATACTTATTACTTTTGATAAAGAAGAAATCTTATATGACCAAGCGAAATCCTATGGTGTATATGGTTATATTTTAAAGGAATTTGCAGTTGAAGAGATTGAAACATGCATTGAACATACTATAAAAGGCAGACCCTATTTTAGTAAAGAAATAGCTTCTTACCTAAGCGCAAGCAATTTAGATGATAAACCCGAAGCACTAGATACCTTAACCAAATCTGAATTAAAAATATTAAAACTTATTTCTGAAAACAAGACAAGTCAAGAAATTGCAGACTTACTTTCGGTATCTATAAAAACAATTCACAAACATAGAAGCCATATTCTTGCGAAGTTAAACCTAGACAATAAACCTACATCTCTTTCAATTTGGGCAAATTTGAATAAAGATTTTTTATAAAAAATACGCACAACTGCGTATTTTTTAAATGAATCGCTTGATTTATCTTTACAGTGCTATTAATTAGTTCTTAGGGAGAATTATAGAAGGCTCTAAATTGTAATGATTTAGAGCCTTCGGTTTTTATAAACCCAATATCATAAGTTACTTGAGAAATTCTTGTCGGAATTAAGCGAAGTCAAAATACTTTATTAATTGAAACAATAAATAGTATAAAATAATCCTCAAAAAAATACGCACAAGTGCGTATTTTTTTTTTCACAAGTGAACCTTACCTTTACCTTGCTATTAATAATTCTTTTGAGAGAGAATTTTTAATTAAACTCTGTGTTGTAATGACACAGAGTTTTCCATTAAATAAAAAGGTTCCCCAAACTATAATTTTTATAACCTATGGAAAAAGGTAATAGCTCAATAGAAAAATCTTTCATTAGAGGAATGGTTATTCTAATTATTGATGTAATTTCAATCAATATTATCAGTAATTTTTTATAGCCTTTTAGTTAGTCAAAAAAAGGGATTCTGTTTACAGAATCCCTTTTTTTGACTATGTTTTATATTATATTTTAAAGCTCCAAAGCTTTGTTAACATTATTATTCATTAACAATTCAACTGGATTTTCTAAAGCTTCTTTAACTGCTACCAAAAACCCAACACTTTCTTTACCATCTATAATTCTATGATCATAGGATAATGCTACATACATTATTGGTCTAATCTCTACATTTCCATCTATAGCCACAGGCCGTTCAACAATATTGTGCATTCCTAGAATACCACTTTGTGGCGGGTTAATTATTGGTGTTGAAAGCATACTTCCAAATACACCACCATTGGAAATAGTAAATGTTCCTCCTGTCATTTCATCAACAGTTATTTGTCCGTCTCGTGCCCGAATAGCTAATCTTTTTACTTCTGCTTCTACCCCTCTAAAACTTAAATTTTCTGTATTTCTCATGACCGGAACCATTAAGCCCTTTGGTCCAGAAACAGCAATACTAATATCACAGAAATCATAAGAAATCATTTCTTTACCGTCAATCATGGAGTTAACCGCTGGATACATTTTTAAAGCTCTGACTACAGCAAGTGTAAAGAAACTCATAAACCCTAAACCAACACCATGTTTTGATTTGAACGTCTCTTTATATTCTAAACGTAATCCAAAAATTGATGACATATCAACCTCATTAAATGTGGTTAACATGGCTGTAGTGTTTTTAGCTTCAACTAAGCGCTCTGCTACTTTACGGCGTAGCATCGACATTTTACTTCTTGAAGTACCTCGACTACCTCCTGTTGGTGTCCCCATGGAAGGCACAGCATTTGTAGCATCCTCTTTGGTAATTCTTCCATCTTTACCAGTTCCAGAAACCATACTAGCATCCATGTCTTTTTCAGATAATATCTTTTTAGCTGCAGGACTAGCGCTTCCTGTAGCATAAGTTTTTGTTTCAGTCACAGGGTGCTTAGTTGTTTCCGGTTTAGAAGCTTCAACCTTCTTTTCTTCTTTTGGTTTATCGGAACTCTCTGGTTTTTCTGCGCTGGTATCAATTAAACAGACAACTGCCCCAACTTCAACAGCATCACCTTCTTCAGCTTTTAATGTAATTGTACCACTTACCTCTGCAGGCAATTCAAGAGTTGCTTTGTCGCTATCTACCTCAGCAATAGCTTGGTCTTTTTCAACATAATCACCATCTTCAACTAACCATGATGCAATTTCTACTTCTGTAATAGACTCACCTGGTGAAGGCACTTTCATTTCTAAAATCATTTTTTATAATTTTAACTATAATTTAATTTCTATTCTTTATCGAAAACGGCATTGATAACGCGTTGTTGTCTTCTTTTATCTCTTGTACTTGAACCCGGTGCAGGCACAGAGCTATATGATCTAGAACAAACTTCTAATTTAACTAAATCCATACGTTGAGCCATGTGGCTCCATGCTCCCATGTTCTTTGGTTCTTCTTGAGCCCAAACATATTTGTCAACATTCGGATACGAATCAATTACCTTTTGAATTTTATCTAAGTGCAAAGGAAATAATTGTTCGATTCTTACCAATGCTAAATCTTCTCTTTCTAAAGTTTCTCTTTCAGCCAACAATTCATAATAAAATTTACCTGTACAAAAAACCAGTTTTTTAACTTTACTTTTATCAATAGTATCATCAATTACCTCATGAAATTCTCCAAATGCCAAGTCATTAATAGATGAAATAGCTTTTGGGTGACGCAACAAACTTTTAGGGGTAAATACAATGAGTGGTTTTCTAAAACTACGTTTCATTTGTCTACGTAATAGATGAAAAAAGTTTGCAGGCGTGGTGCAATCTGCTACAATCATATTATCTTCTCCGCAAAGTTGTAAATAACGCTCTATTCGGGCCGATGAATGCTCTGACCCTTGACCTTCGTAGCCATGAGGAAGTAAAACCACTATCCCATTTTGAGCTTTCCATTTATCTTCTGCAGCGGACAAATATTGATCGAAAATTATTTGAGCACCATTACTGAAATCTCCAAACTGAGCTTCCCAAATTGTAAGGGTATTAGGGTTTGCCATCGCATACCCATAATCAAAGCCTAAAACACCATATTCAGATAAAAAGGAATTATAAATTTGCATTTCACCCTTATTATCTGGATTGATATTTAAAAGGTTAATTCGTTCCTCTGATATCTCATCTCTTAAAATGGCATGTCTATGGCTAAACGTACCTCGTTCCACATCTTGACCAGAAATTCGAACATCAAACCCTTCTTCCATTAAACTTCCATAAGCTAAGGTTTCGGCCATTCCCCAATCTAATTGGTCAGTTTCAAAAACCATTTTTGAACGACCAGCCAATATTCTTTCAGCCTTTCTTAAAAATTTTACACCTTTAGGAACTGTTGACACCACTTTTGAAATATGTTCCAATTTCTCTTTAGGATATTTGGTGTTCTCAGTCTCTAACATTTCTTCAATGCCTTTACGCTCAAAATCAGTCCAGCGATCTTGCATGAACTCACGAACTTTAGACGATTCCGCTTCCTTAGATTTAACGTACTCTTTTTCTAGGGTATCTCTAAAATTTGCAATAATATTATCTAGGTAGGATTTGTCTATTGTGTTCTCAGAAATTAGTTTATCTGAATAAATTTTAAACGGATTGGGATGTTTTGATATGTTTTTATAGAGTTTTGGCTGTGTAAATCTTGGCTCATCACCTTCATTGTGCCCATATTTTCTATACCCCAATAAATCAATGTAAACGTCCTTCTTATAACGCATTCTATATTCAAGAGCCATCTCCACGGCATGAACAACAGCTTCAGCATCGTCTGCATTTACATGAAGTACAGGCGATAAGGTAACCTTAGCGACATCCGTACAATACGTGCTAGAACGAGCATCTAAATAATTGGTAGTGAATCCTATTTGGTTATTTACTACAATATGTATTGTGCCGCCTGTTTTGTAACCATTTAATCGACTCATTTGAGCTACTTCATATACAACACCTTGTCCTGCTATTGCAGCATCACCATGCACTATTATTGGCAATATTTTAGAATCGTCACCTTCATAATCTTTATCAATTTTAGCCCTAGTAATGCCTTCGGCAACAGGGGCAACAGTTTCTAAATGTGACGGATTAGGCACCAAATTCATTTTGATATTCTTACCATTTTGGTAAGTTTTATAAAGTGTTAATCCTAAATGGTATTTAACATCTCCATCAATATTTTCATCTTCAAAATCTTTACCATCAAACTCACTAAACAATTCGTTTAGAGGTTTTCTAAAAATATTTACCAAAGTACTTAATCTACCACGGTGTGCCATTCCTAAAACACATTCCTTTAATCCATACTTTTCTACAGCGTAAAACAGTACGTTGCTTATTGCTGGAATTAAAGACTCTCCTCCTTCTAAAGAAAATCTCTTTTGCCCAACATATTTAGTTTGTAAAAAGTTTTCGAAGGTCACAGCTTGGTTGAGCTTAGAAAGAATGTATTTCTTTTTTTCTTCAGAAAAGTTGGGCTGATTGTCGTTTTTGTTTAATTGATCTTGCCACCACTTAATAACTTTTGGGTTACGCAAATACATATATTCCACCCCTATTGAGCTACAATAAATATTTTCTAAATGGTGAACTATTTCTCTTAAGGTTTTAGCACCAATACCTAAAATTTCACCTGCACTAAAAACCGTTTCTAAATCACTTTCTGATAGATTAAAATTCTCAATTGCTAAAGTTGGAGAATAACTACGACGTTCTCTAACTGGGTTAGTTTTAGTAAATAAATGCCCTCGCATTCTATAGCCATCAATAAGCTTAACAACATTAAACTCCTTTTGAACATGTTCTGGTATTTGGGTAGATACACCTTCAATAATTTCACCGTCTAATCCATAGTTTTCACTCCCAAAATCGTAGCCTTGAAAAAAAGCTCTCCAACTAGGTTCTACGGAATCGGGATTTTGTAAATATTGGTCGTATAAATCAGCAAAATAAGCTGTATGTGCTGCGTTTAAAAATGAAAATTTATCCATTATAATCTTTAATACCTTTGGCTTGGTCAAAATATTCATCAAAAATACAACTTTTACTAAAATTAGATGTTTGTTTTGTTATATTTATAAGTGTATAATCACTATTTAACAAACTTGTTTTAAATCTTGTTAAATTTGTAAAGACACTCCAAATAAATGAAGGTTTTTTATTCAGTTATTTATAAAAAAATATCCGTTTTATTTGTAACTGTTTTTGTTTTAGTGCAAAGTAATGCACAAGAAGTTAAAAGTGATTTTTGGAATCATGTTCGTTTTGGAGGTAGCATTGGGCTTAATTTTGGAAATGACTTCTTTAGCGGAACTATAGCTCCTAGTGCTATTTATGAATTTAATAATTCCGTGGCATTGGGAATTGGATTAAACGCGACCTTCAATAACCTAAAAAGAGAATATAAATCTACAATTTTAGGAGGAAGTATTATTGGATTATATAATGTCATCCCTGAAATACAATTATCAACCGAATTTGAAAATTTAAATGTCGATAGACACTTCGATATGAATGTTAATATCCCAAATGAAAATTATTGGGTTCCCGCATTATTCATTGGTGCAGGATATAGAAGTGGTAATGTTACTTTTGGAATTCGCTATGACGTTCTTTATGATAGAGATAAAAGCATTTATATTGACCCTTGGCTGCCTTTTGTTCGATTTTATTTTTAACCTTAAAGTGGTAAAAAGGAATTTCCTTTTTTCATGTCAAATACCAAATCATTAATTGTTTTTCTTTCAAAGTTTTTTAAAATTTCCTTCCTAGAAGCGCTTAATATTTTGTGTAACGGACAGGGTTTATCTTCGTTACATTTTTCTAGACTTAACATACAGGATGTTAGTCTCTTTTCTCCATCAATAATTTTTAAAATATTAATTATAGGTTGATTTTTATTTTCTTCACTTAAGTAAAAACCTCCTTTAGGCCCACGAGTAGAGGAAATGATATTTTCTCTTGATAACTCTTGTAATAATTTTGCGATGTAGGCTTGAGGCACGTTAATAGGTTCTGAGATATCCTTTACCGCAATTTTATTTTCTTCATTGGAGTGTAACGCTAAAAACAACACCCCTTTTATAGCGTACTTTGATGAGTTTGATACCATATTCTAAATTAATAAATCTGACACAAATATAAAAAAGACTTTTTCATCTTAAATATGATTTTTATCATATTATAATATACATCAAGATTATAGATTTGCGTCATAAAAACTATAGATATGAATCAAACACTAAAACTATTGACTATTTTATTTGCAGCACTAGTTATAAGCTGCGGTGGTAAACAAGAAAATAAAAAAGAAGGATTCTCTTATGAAAAAAAGGAAGCTACAGAAAAAGTCACAAAAAAAGCTGAAACTATATCAGCTTCAAAAAGAGTAGACTTATCTAATAAAGGAATTGGTCCTATCTCTTCATTAAATTTACCCGCTGAAATTGACAAAACTATGGCTGCACATGGTGCAGATGTTTATAAAAAAATGTGTGCCGCATGCCACAGAACAGATAAAAAATTTATTGGACCAGCACCAACGGGTATTTTAGAGCGTAGAACACCTGAATGGATTATGAATATAATTTTAAATCCTGAGGAAATGACTCAAAAAGATCCACTTGCAAAAGAACTACTTATAGAATTTAATGGCTCACCAATGGCGAATCAAAACTTATCTGAAGAAGATGCTAGAGCTGTATTAGAATATTTTCGAACACTAAACTAATTATATATGAAAACTATTAAAAAACTATTTATTGTTTTTGCATTAATAGCATTGGTCTATTCTTGCAAAAATGAAAACAAAGAAACGGCAACGCCCTCTATAGATATTGAAATATCTAAAGAGCAAACGGGACAAGCATTTATAAAAGATGATGGATCAACACCAAATTGTTTGCAAATAGCAATAGATTCTCCAGATCACAAAACACTAGTGGCAGCAGTACAAGCAGCCGAAGTAGAAAACGCTTTGGTAAATGTAGGGCCTCTTACTGTTTTTGCTCCAACAGATGCGGCTTTTACTGCTCTTCCCGAGGGCACAGTAGAAAATTTAGTAAAGCCCGAAAACAAGGCCGCATTAGCAAATATCTTAAAGTACCACGTAACACCAGGTAATTTAAATGAATCGATCCTAAAAAAACTTCCAAAATTAGGTCAAGCTAATAATCAATATATACAAATTGAAGTCGTAGATGGCAAGCCTGTTATTGGAGGTGCCAATATTATAGCCAGTGTAAAAGCAGGTAATGGGATAGTGCACGTTATCGATAAAGTGTTACTACCACCAACAAAGGAGTAAAATCACTAATCAAATGAAAATAACAATGAAGAATTTATTAAAACTAATCATTGCAACACTAGTTGTTCTTGTAGCATTTACGAGTTGTAATAATTCAAATAGTTCAACTTCTGGGGCATTATCAAGTAATGTAGCAGAGAGAGTTTATGTACCACCTGGACAGCATGATTCACATTATGCCTTTATTTCTGGAGGTTACAGTGGGAATGTTACCGTTTATGGTTTACCTTCTGGAAGAATGTTCAAGGAAATACCTGTGTTTTCTCAATTTCCAACATCAGGTTACGGATATTCTGAAGAAACCAAACCGTTATTGAATACGTCTTACGGATTTATTCCTTGGGATGATGCTCACCACCCAGATATTTCTCAAACTAATGGAGAAATAGATGGTCGATATATTTTTGTAAATGGTAATAATACACCGCGTATTGCGAAAATAGACCTACTCACATTTGAGACCACTGAAATTATCGAAATTCCAAATAGCGCCGGTAACCATAGTTCTTCTTATGTAACAGATAATACAGAGTATGTCGTTGCGGGAACACGATTTGCGGTTCCAGTACCTCAAAAAGATATGGCCATAAAAGATTACAAAGGTAATTTTAAAGGAACTTTATCTTTTATCAAAGTAGATTCAGAAGATGGTGGCATGGAAATTAAATTTCAAATTTTAATGCCAGGTTTCGATTATGACAAAGCGCATCCAGGACGTGGTAAGTCTCATGGCTGGTTCTTCTTCACAACCTATAATACGGAAGAGGCGAGCACGCTTCTAGAAGTTAACGCATCTCAAAATGACAAGGATTTTGTGGCTGCTGTGAACTGGAAAATGATTGAAGAATATGTAAATAATGGTGGTGGAAAAATGATGCCAACTAATTATGCACATAATGTCTATGATGAAAGCACGCATACGGCAACATCTACAATGAAAAAAGAAGTTCGTGTGATTGATCCTTCAGAAGTGCCAGGCGCATTGTATTTTTTACCTATGCCAAAATCTCCTCATGGTTGCGATGTTGATCCAACAGGAGAATATATCGTAGGTAGTGGTAAATTATCAGCTAATGTAACTGTACATTCGTTTACTAAAATGCTAGATGCCATCAAAAATGAGAAGTTTTCAGGTGATGCTTATGGTATTCCAATTTTGAATTTTGAAGACGTACTTGCAGGAGCTGTTGAGCAACCTGGATTAGGACCTTTGCATACAGAATTTGATGATAGAGGGAATGCATATACTACCTTCTTTATATCATCAGAAGTCGTAAAATGGAAGTTAGGTACATGGGAAGTATTAGATAGACAACCAACATTCTATTCTGTTGGGCACTTGACTATCGCAGGTGGAAATTCGAGAAAACCAGACGGAAAATATATGTTTGCGATGAACAAAATCACGAAAGACCGTTATTTGCCAACAGGTCCAGAGTTAGAGCATAGTGCTCAATTGTATGATATTTCCGGAGATAAAATGGAATTGCTTTTAGATTTCCCAACGCACGGAGAACCACATTATGCAGCAGCAATGCGAGCAGATATCATTAAAGAACGATCTAAAAAGATCTATAAGCTTGAAGAGAATAACCATGCATATGTAGCCAAAACCGATGATGACGTAAAAGTTGTTAGAAATGGTAATGAAGTTCATATATCCATGACAACAATAAGAAGTCACTTTTCTCCAGATAACATAGAAGGTATTAGAGTCGGTGACAAGGTTTATTTTCATGTCACCAATCTAGAGCAAGATTTTGATGTTCCACATGGTTTCGCAATTATAGGACAAAACACTTCGGAACTTTTAATTATGCCTGGACAGACCAAAACCTCTGTTTGGGAACCTAAACAGGTAGGTGTCTGGCCATTTTACTGTACGGATTTCTGTTCAGCACTGCACCAAGAAATGCAAGGCTATGTAAGGGTATCTGCCGCTAATGCAAATACACCACTTAAATGGTCGTTAGGTGAGGATATTGAGTAACTATAATTAGGAAGATTTTGTTTTAGTGTTTATTTTCCTGATAAAAAGGCGAGGGCAATCTTTTCCGCTCTCGCCTTTCATTTACAAACACTGAAAATTCTCAAAAAAATTTTAAGATGAAAAGATCAAACATCATTATGTTAATTGCGGCGTTATTGCCTTTAGGACTGTTCTTATTTCCTTTATGGAGAATCACTCTTGAAGCACCACAATATCCAATTCCATTGGCAATGAACATTCATATCAATGATTTTTCAGATGTGCATCCACATGATATCAAGAACATAAATCTGATGAATCACTATGTTGGGATGAAGTATATTCCTGATGCAATTCCGGAGTTCAAGATATTCCCAGTTGGAATCATCATAACAACAATCATCGGCTTGATAATCGCCTTTAAGGGTAGCTATAAATGGTTTTTGTATTGGTTCATTCTCATGATTATATTAAGTTCAGCTGGACTCTATGATTTTTATATATGGGAACATGATTACGGTCATGACCTGGATCCAAAAGCCATTATGAAATTCACTAATCCGGATGGAACGGTCATGGGTTTTCAACCGCCATTATTTGGCAGCAAGGACATCCTGAATTTTACGGCACATTCATACCCAAGACTAGGCGCATTTTTCTTGGCGCTTGGCATTGGTGGATCATTATTAGCTTATTTTGCAGGAAACAAAATTCATAAAAAGACTTTATCTATGTAGATTATACAGATTACCAAAACACTAAAATCATGAAAACACTAAAACTAGTATCAATCTTCGCATTGCTTCTTGCACTATGCAGTTGTAATGTGTCTCCTCAAGCTATAGATTATGGCAATGATGCCTGTCATTTTTGTTCGATGACTATTGTGGACAAGGTCCATGCAGCCGAAATAGTCACAAAAAAAGGAAAGGTATACAAATTCGATGCTACCGAATGTATGGTCAATTTCCTTAAGGATTTTGATGCTACTGAAGTCGGACTTTATTTATCCAATAACTACACAGAACCTGAATCCTTGATCGATGCAACGAATGCGACATTCTTGATAAGTGAGAATGTCCCAAGTCCGATGGGAGCCTTTCTATCTGCATTCAAGAACAAATCCGATGCCGAAAAAGCACAATCGGAAAAAGGAGGGGCCTTATATAATTGGGAGGAATTACTTGGGCATTTCAATCAATAATAGTATGAAACACATACTAGCTTTCTTGTTAATATTCTTCACGACATCAATTGGCTTTGCACAGCTTATTGAAGTTTGCGAGACCTGTCCTATTTCAAAAATAAAACAGGCTATCGCACAAGCAAGCAACAATGATACCATCGTTGTTGCAAAAGGTAATTACAAAGAATATGATATTATTGTTGATAAACCATTGACTATCCTAGGTAAGGATTATCCTGTAATTGATGGCGAATTAAAAGGTGAGATCATCACAATAAAATCGGATAATGTTACTATCGATGGATTATTTTTAATAAATGTTGGGATGAGTTATACCGAAGATTTCGCAGCCATACGAGTTAAAAAGAGTAAGAATTTCGTCATTCAGAATGTGGTGTTAGAGAAACTCTTTTTTGGTATCTATCTGGAAAAATCTAGCTATGGCAAGGTATTTCATAATAAAATCATAGGTGATGCAGTTCAAGAATATAGTTCTGGAAACGGCATCCAACTATGGCATAGTAATCATATAGGCATCGAGCAGAACCATGTGCAAAACGTTCGTGATGGGATTTATTTGGAATTCTCTGACGATTGTACCATTAAAAATAATTTTAGTGCCGAGAATCTTCGATATGGCTTGCACTTCATGTTTTCGAATGACGATATCTATCAAGACAATACTTTCGAGAACAATGGGGCAGGTGTGGCTGTGATGTTCTCCAAGAACATAAAGATGTATAACAATATATTCAAGGAAAATTGGGGTACGGCCTCATATGGTTTACTTTTAAAAGAAATAAACGATGCTGAAATCATAGGCAACACATTTGAAGAAAACACAATTGGAATAAACACGGAAGGATCGAATAGGGTTGTATATAAAAACAATGATTTTATAGGTAATGGCTGGGCCATTAAAGTTCGGGGTGCCTGCTATGCCAATCAATTTATCGAGAACAATTTTTTATACAATTCCTTCGACATTGCTTATAATAGCAAAGTAAATGACAATGTTTTCAATAATAATTATTGGAGTAACTATACCGGTTACGATTTAGACAAGGATGGCATAGGAGATGTGCCTTATAGACCTGTGAAGTTATTTTCTTATATCGTTAACCGAACTCCAGAAACCATTATATTGCTGCGAAGTTTGTTCATAGATATTATAGATTTCTCTGAAAAAGTATCACCTGTATTTACGCCCGATAACCTGTTGGACAATAATCCATTAACAAGAAGAAACACATGGTAAGCATTAAAGGTCTTCACAAAAAATTCGGCAAGAACCAGGTACTTAACGGTATTGACTTGAGCATTGGAGATGGTGGTATATTCGCGGTTTTAGGTCCGAATGGGTCTGGAAAGACCACACTTATCAAGGCGATTTTAGGAATGGTAGTCCCGAATAAAGGCGAGATCAAGGTTCATGGAGAGGATATTCGGAAAAATACTGACTATAGGTACAAGATCGATTATTTACCACAAATAGCGAATTTCCCGAATAATCTTAAAGTGAAAGAGCTCATTAGGATGATTAAGGACTTACGCGGTAAAGCTGCCCATGACGAGCGATTGATTGAAGTGTTCAAGCTTCAACCATTCTTAAATCAGAAATTAGGAAACCTATCTGGAGGTACGAGGCAAAAAGTGAATATTTTACTGACCTTCATGTTTGACAGTCCACTGATTATCCTTGATGAACCAACTACTGGATTGGATCCTATTTCACTCATTCGATTAAAAGACCTGATCCAAGCAGAAAAAGCCAAGGGAAAAACGATTCTCATCACCTCGCACATTATGAGTTTTGTTGAAGAGGTCTCCGACGAAATCGTATTCTTGTTAGAAGGGGAAATTTACTTCAAAGGACCGATTCAAGAATTGAAAACAAAGACCAATCAGCCTGATTTCGAACATGCCATTGCATCAATATTAACGGATAACCATGCTTAAGATATTAAAATATAGTTTTTATGATTTGATGCGTAGCCGTTGGAGTTATGTGTATTTTGCATTTTACTTGTTACTAGGTATTTTACTCCTGTTCTTGAACAACGACTTATCTAAAGCCGTCATCACATTAATGAATGTCATTATCGTTCTCGTGCCTTTAATAGGTGCTATTTTTGGTGTGATGTACTACTATAATTCTAAAGAATTCACAGAATTGTTATTAGCACAGCCATTAAAACGTTCATCTATATTTTTAGGACAATATTTAGGTGTTGCTTTATCACTTTCTGTGAGTTTAATCATAGGTCTAGGTATTCCATTTGTGTTTTATGGTTTATTTAAAAGTAATGCTATTTGGGATTTTTCATTACTGTTAATCACAGGGACATTTTTAACATTAATATTCACTGCATTAGCTTTTAACATCGCTTTATCAAACGAAAATAAAATTAAAGGTTTTGGTTACGCCATTTTATTATGGCTGTTTTTAGCCATTATTTACGACGGACTCTTTTTAATGACGTTAATTATGTTTGAAGACTATCCGTTAGATAAATTATCCTTAGTTGGTACAATGCTTAATCCTATAGATTTATCAAGAACTCTCATTTTATTGAAATTAGATATTTCAGCATTATTAGGCTATACAGGAGCTATATTTAAACAATTCTTCGGCACAAATTTTGGCCTTATAGTATCTTTTACAACCTTAATAGTTTGGGTAATTCTACCTGTATTAAGAATTGTTTTTAAATCGAAAAAGAAAGATTTTTAAGAATATTTATTTCTAAACCACACTTTTTGCCACTCACGTTTTAGGATTAAAAATGTTACGGCTTCTGATAACTTAACAACATCTTCTCCATCCAAAGCTTTAACCTGACTTTCGGAAACATCAATAATATAAAGAAGATTCAAATATTCTGTAAACTTTTCTTGGATGAGTTTATAAACCGTCTCATGAAGCAGAAGCTTTAAGCTAGTGGGTAAAATATCTTCATGAAACTCTAAATCCACATTCGCTAAAAGCAAATCTTTATTTAGTTGTAGAACTAATTTTTGATATAAATTTAATTCATTAGCCTGATCTATTAATGAATCAAAACTTGATGGTATTTTCATTAAACGGTTCTGTTCATTAAACTATTACCAAAGACCTTTAAAATCGCTTTTTTACTGTCAGAAACATCCAATGTATCTAAAACCGAAAATGCTTTATTTGTATAATTTTCAATTTCCCTTTTGGTTTTTTCAGCTGAACCTGTCGAAATGAACAACTCTTTTGTTATCTCTATTTTATTAGAATTATCTTTTAAAACTTCGCCGAATAAACTCTTCAATGTTTTCGCATCTTCATCTGAAGCATTCTCAAGTGCTTTAAGATATAAATATGTCTTTTTGTTTTCAATAATATCACCTCCAACTTGCTTTCCAAAGGTTTCAGTATCACCAAAAGCATCTAAATAATCATCCTGCAACTGAAATGCAATTCCTAAATTTTTACCAAATTCATAAATGCTTTGTTGATCCTCTTTTGACGCACCAGAAATAATTGCACCCATTTTTAAAGCTGCGGCCACTAGCACAGCAGTCTTATATTCAATCATTTTTAAATACTCGGGAATCGTTACATCATTTCTAGTCTCAAAATCCACATCATATTGCTGTCCTTCACAAACTTCTAATGCTGTTTTACTAAACAACTTTGCCAATGCTTGAAATGTCTCTGCATCATAAGTCTCAAATAATTGATATGCCATTATCAACATAGCATCACCAGAAAGAATCCCTGTATTGACATCCCATTTTTCATGAACCGTTTCTTTGCCGCGTCTTAAAGGGGCGTCATCCATAATATCATCATGAACTAACGAGAAATTATGAAAAACCTCTATGCTAAGTGCAGCATTTAGTGCCTTTTTATAATCTCCTCCAAAAATATCGGCAGCTAATAATGTTAAAACTGGCCTAAGTCTTTTACCTCCCAAGTTTAAAATATAATCTATTGGGGTGTATAAATTCTTAGGATTTTTAATGGTGCTATATTCATTTAAATACGCAACAAATTCTCCTTGATAATTTTCTATTGCAAGCATGTAGCAAAAATAAAGTAATTCAACACATTTAAAAATCTTAATGGAACTGATATGTTAAATAATTATTAAAACTTTGGAAACTTTTAAGGTTTTTAAAGTTTCCTATTGTACTTTTGCATCCTAATTATGAGAGATAAAATTTTAAAGGGAGCATCAGAGTTATTTTTAAACTATGGGTTTAAAAGTGTTACTATGGACGATATCGCCAATAAATTGGGTATATCTAAGAAAACCATTTATCAACATTTTGCAAATAAAACAATGCTAGTTGAAACCACAACAATGTTTTTATTTGAATTTATTTCTGAAGGTATAAACCAAATATGCGCCCTTGAAAAAAACCCTATTGAAGAAATTTATAACATTAAACAATTTGTGATGGAGCATTTGAAGGATGAGAAATCTTCACCACAATATCAATTACAAAAATATTATCCTCGAATATTTAATACCCTAAAAAGCAAACAGTTTGAGGTTATGCAAAGTTGCGTAACAGATAATTTAAACCGTGGAATCAAATTAGGTCTATACAGAGACACAATAAATGTAGATTTTATTGCCAGAATATACTTTAATGGCATGTTAGCAATAAAAGATAAGGACCTATTCCCTTTTCAAGATTTTTCAATGCAAATGCTTATGGGTAGCTTTTTAGAATATCATTTACGTGGTATATGTACATCAAAAGGACTGGAAACACTTAACAAGTTTATTATTTCAAATCAATCATAAAACAATGAAAAAATATATAATCGCAACATTTTGTTTGCTACAAGCTTTTTTAATGCATTCTCAAGAAGGTATTAAAAGTTTCTCTTTAGAAGAAGCTATAAATCATGCTTTAGAACATAATAGAACAGCAAAAAATGCTTCACGAGATATTGATGCAGCTAAAAAGCAAAAATGGGAAACCATTGCTACGGGGCTCCCTCAGATTGATGGTTCTATAGGTTATCAAGATTTTATAAAGCAGCAAGTACAAGTTGTACCCACCGATTTTAGCGATCCCAATTCAGACCTTATCCCGGTAATTTTTGGAGCTCGTAAAAATATTGATGCCTCCGCAACTCTCTCACAATTAATTTTTGATGGCTCATATATTGTTGGACTACAGTCGGCCAAAGTGTTTTTAGAAATCTCTGAGAATGCCAAAATTAAAACTGATTTAGAAGTTAGAAAAGCAACCATTAATGCATACGGTAATGTAATTTTAGCAAAAGAAAGTGTTGAAATACTTGAGAAAAACAAAAAAACGTTACAAGAAAACCTAAATGAACTCAACAAAATTTTTGAAAACGGCTTAGAAGAAGAAGAAAGCGTGGAGCAATTAAAAATCACTCTTTCTAGTGTTAAAAGCAATTTAAATAATGCTAAAAGATTGGAAAACATTGCCTATAAAATGTTAAATCTCACTTTGGGATTAGATATAGATACTAAAATTGTATTAACAGATAAATTAAAAGCACTTACGTTAAAAAATATAGATTTAAGCTATTTAAGTAAAGATTACTCTATAGCAAATACTATAGACTATCAAATAGCTGAAAATGATAAACGCTCAAAAGAGTTGCTTGTAAAACTAGAACAAAGTAGGGCTTTACCAACTTTAAGTACCTTTTTAACTGGCGGTTACACGTCGTTTAGCAATGTTTTCGATTTTCACCAAAGTGATAAAGAATATTTTGGATATGCCGTTTTTGGTGTTAACCTTAAAGTTCCCATTTTTGGCTCAGGGTTAAAGACTGCCAGAACACAACGTGCCAAAATAAATTTAGAAAAGTCTAAGGACGATTTTTCTGAAACTGAACAACGGTTGAAGCTGGAAATTGCCTCCACCAAAAGTGATTATCAATATGCTATTGAAGACTATGCAAACAAAGAAGAGAATCTAAAATTAGCAGAACGTATCGAAAATAAAAATCAAATTAAATTTTTTGAAGGTATCGCTTCCAGTTTTGAACTAAGACAAGCGCAAACACAATTATATGCAGCTCAGCAAGAATACCTACAAGCCATGCTCGATGTAATAACTACTAAGGCAGAATTAGAAACCGTATCAAACACTATAAATTAAAAAATCAATCAAAAAAATGAAAAATATATATTTATTATTAACCGTGTCCATTTTATTAACCTCTTGTGGTAGTGGTAATAAAAAATCTTTAGAAGATGTTATTGCATCTCAAGACCTCGAACAAATTCGAGAAAAGAAAGCATCCTTAGATTCGCAACAGCAAACAATTTTAGCTGAACTTAAACTGTTAGAATCTGAAATCAAGAAACTAGATCCTCAACAAAAAGTTCCATTGATTACTACGTTCTTAACTAAAGAAGAAGTTTTTGATCACTTTGTAGAACTTCAAGGTAATGTTACTACAAAACAAAATGTAGTTATAAACGCCGAATTTGGAGGCGTTTTAAAACAGGTTTATGTTAAAGAAGGTCAGAAAGTAAGCCCCGGACAAATTTTGGCAAAAATTGATGATGGTGGCTTGAGTCAACAATTAGCGCAATTGAAAATACAAACGGAGTTGGCTAAAACAACTTTTGAACGACAAGAACGCTTATGGAATCAAAAAATTGGAAGTGAAATTCAATTTTTACAAGCCAAAGCCACTTATGAAGCCCAGTTAGAGGTAACGAATCAATTAAAGCAGCAGTTAGCTAAAACAGTCGTTAGAGCACCGTTCTCTGGAACTATAGATGATATAATAACCGACCAAGGTACTGTGGTAGCACCTGGTCAATCAGCACTTTTTAGAATTGTAAATCTAAAAAAAATGTATATAGAAACCGATGTTCCAGAAAGTTACATTTCATCAATTAACGTTGGAAAATCAGTTGAAGTAGATTTTCCTGTATTAGGAAAAACTATCAACACTAAAGTACGTCAAGTAGGTGATTTTATAAATCCTGCGAATAGAACATTTAAAATTCAAGTACCCATTCCAAATGAGAACAAAGCTATAAAGCCAAACTTAACAGCAAAGCTAAAAATTAATGATTACACAAATGAGAAGGCCATTTTAATACCTCAAAGTATTATTTCTGAAAATGCTGAAGGCAAACAATATATCTATGCCATTACAGACAAAAATGACAGTTTGGCCAAAGCAAAACGTGTTATTATAGAAACAGGAAAAACACAAGGCGACTTTATTGAAGTTACTTCGGGCCTAGAAAATGGTAGCGAAATCATTAAAGAAGGTGCTCGTAGCGTTAAAGATGGACAAGATGTAAAAATCATTAAAATTTAAACCAATAACGCTTTAAAGTAATGACAAAGAAAGAAAAACAAAAAAAAATAGATAAAGAGTTTGGTTTATCATCATGGGCTATTAACAATAAAACAACCATGTATGTTTTAATCGCTCTCATTTTATTTTTAGGAGCAGGCGCCTATTTCAGTATGGCACGAGAAAGTTTTCCTGAGATTAAAGAAACTAAAATTTACATAAGCTCTGTTTATCCAGGAAATACAGCTGAAGATATCGAGAAACTAATCACCGACCCTATTGAGGACAAACTAAAAACAGTTAGTAATGTTGTTGAAATAACCTCAACATCCCAAGAAGATTATTCCATAATCATTGTTGAATTCGATGAGGACATAACGGTTGATGCGGCAAAACAAAAAGTTAAAGACGAAGTCGATTCAGAAACATCTGGAGAAGATTGGCCAACATTTAACGGCGCGAAAGTGGAACCTACAATTTTCGACTTGAGCATGTCTGAAGAAATCCCAATACTAAATATTAATATTTCTGGTGATTTCCCAGTAGATAAACTTAAAGAGTATGCCGAATATTTAGAAGACGAAATAGAAAGCCTTCAAGAAATAAAACAAGTAGATATTAGAGGGGCTCAAGACAAAGAAGTAGAGGTTGCTGTAGATATTTATAAAATGATGGCTGCTCAAGTAAGCTTCAACGATATTATAAATACCATTAGCAACGAAAACATGACCATGTCTGCTGGAAATTTAATATCGAGTGGTCAACGTCGTACTATAAGAATTCTCGGCGAAATAGAAGACCCCAAAGAGCTTGAAACTTTTGTAGTTAAAGCGGAAAATGGTAATGCTATATATTTAAATGACATCGCGAAGATATCCTTTAAGGACGAAGATAAAACCACTTATGCCAGAGAGTTTGGAGAACCTGTGGTGATGCTCGATGTAAAAAAACGATCGGGAAAAAACATGGTGGCTGCCACCGAACAAATTAAAGTGATTGTTGACGATGCTATTGCAAACGTTTTTCCAACAAATTTAAAAGTTACTATTTCTAATGATCAATCCTCTAAAACCATTGGTCAAGTAGACGATTTAGTAAATAACATCATTTTTGGTATCATATTAGTTGTTACCGTTTTAATGTTCTTTTTAGGGTTCAAAAACGCACTCTTTGTTGGGTTTGCTATTCCTATGTCTATGTTTATGTCGTTAATGATATTAAACACGCTTGGGTATACTATGAATACCATGATTCTATTTGGACTCATTATGGGGCTTGGTATGTTAGTAGATAATGGTATTGTGGTTGTTGAAAACGTATATCGATTAATGGATGAAGAGGGCATGACGAGAATACAAGCTGCAAAAAAAGGTATTGGTGAAATTGCTTTCCCAATAATAATTTCTACGGCAACTACTGTGGCGGCATTTATTCCATTAGGCCTATGGCCAGGACTTATGGGGCAATTCATGATTTATTTCCCGGTTACCTTATCGGTTGTTTTAGGATCTTCTCTCTTTGTTGCTATATTCTTTAACTCTGTATTGGTTTCTCAATTTATGACAACTGAAGACAGAGATATGCCACTCCAAAATATTATTAAACTTACAGTTATTGTTGGAGGCATTGGTTTGTTAATAGCCATTTTTGGTGGAAGCTATCGAGGTCTTGGAACATTAATGATTGTTGTAGCAATTATGCTATGGATATATCGACTTTTCTTAAGAAGATGGGCTAATGGTTTCCAAAATAAAGTCTTACCTCGATGGGAACGTTTTTATGAAAAAATGTTGAGAGGTGCGCTATCTGGGAGAAAACCAATAATTATTTCTGTAGGCACACTTTTATTATTAATTCTGGCATTTATTGGTTTTGGTGCTTCTGTGGAGAGTAAACGAACAAAAGTTGAATTTTTTCCAGATAATACGCCAAACCAGATAATTGTTTATATAGAATATCCAGAAGGTACAGATATTAAAAAAACAAACCAAATTACTCAGGACATTGAACAACGCGTTTATAGCATTATTAATAATTCAAAGTATGTTGATGATGGTTATAATTTCTTAACCGAAAGTGCTGTGTCACAAGTTGGTGAAGGTGCTGGTAACCCACAAACCGATGGTGGTTCTGCTGCAGAAATGCCTCATCGTGGTAAAATAACGGCCACCATGAGAGAATATAAATTCAGGAAAGGAGCAGATAGTAATATTCTTTTAAAAGAAGTTCAAGAAGCACTTAAAGGCATTTATCCAGGTGTTTCCATTTCCGTTGAAAAAGATGCCGTTGGGCCACCAGCTGGATATCCTATTAACATAGAACTAGAAGGCAAAGATTATTCTGAATTGATAGCTACAGCTGAAAAAATGAAGGATTTTATCAACTCTAAAAATGTTCAAGGGATTGATGAATTAAAGATTGACGTAAATAAATCGAAACCATCGATGCAAGTTTTGGTCGATAGAAAAAAGGCTGGAGAACTTGGTGTAAGTTCTGGTCAAGTTGGACAACAGTTACGTAATGCAATATTCGGTGCCAAAGCGGGTATTTATAAAGAAGATGGTGAGGACTATGATATTTATGTACGGTTTAATAAAGAAAACAGATATAATACCAGTGCTATTTTCAATCAGAAAATAACCTTTAGAGATATGGCTTCAGGACAAATAAAGGAAATTCCTGTTTCTGCTGTGGCCAATCATACTAATAACTCTGGTTTTAGTGCGATTAAACATAAAGATGTAGAACGTGTAGTAACTTTATATTCTGCTCTAGCACCAGGTTATACGGATGCGGGCGCCATCGTTTCTGTTATTAAAAACGAAATGCAGGCTTTTACTGAAAAACCAGATACGGTAAAGGTTGATTATACCGGTCAAATTGAAGAGCAGGAAAAGCAAATGGCTTTTTTAATGGGAGCATTCTTTACTGGTTTGGGTTTAATTTTCTTTATTCTAATTTTCCAATTTAACTCAGTTTCTAAACCTGCAATAATTATGCTGGCTATTTTCTTAAGTCTTATTGGTGTTTTTGGAGGCATTGTAGCAACAGGTAGCGCATTTGTTATTATGATGACCATGATGGGAATTATATCCTTAGCTGGAATTGTAGTTAATAATGGAGTAGTTCTTTTAGACTATACGCAATTATTAATAGATCGTAAAAAAGTTAAAGAAAATCTAGACGACGATCATTATCTACACACAAACGATTTAATAGAAGCCATTGTAAAAGGAGGTAAGGCACGTTTACGCCCCGTACTGTTAACGGCAATTACAACCATTTTAGGACTAATTCCATTAGCAACTGGATTCAACATTAACTTCTATACACTATTTAGTGAATTTAATCCTAATATTTACATGGGTGGTGATAATGTTATTTTCTGGGGACCGTTGGCTTGGACTGTTATTTATGGATTATTCATTGCGACATTCCTAACATTAATTGTTGTTCCTATTTTATTCTTTTTAGTAACTAAATTTAAAATGTGGCTTTTTAAAAGTAGAACGGTTCCAAGAGAAGATTCGATTATTTTAGAGTCTATTAGAACTGACAAAATTTAGATTAATAAACCATCCCTTAAGATTATAAAACAAAAAATCTCCTAGAGCTGTAGCTCTAGGAGATTTAAAACTATATAAAACTAAACCCGAAACTATTATTTAAGACTTGTCTAGTTATTGTAATAATTAATATTTTAATTGGCACCTGTCTCTGTAAATGGTGTAGGGAAGGCATCAATAATGTTATCCCCAGGACGATCTAATGGAATATTAGTTGGATTTAACATGTTTAACCTACGCAAATCAACCCAGCGATGGCCTTCGGCAAATAAAGAATATCTTCTTTGATTTACAACTTCATCCAATAGAGAAGCATCATCAACAGCTCCAGCATAATCTGCTAGTCCAGCAGCATTTCTTATAACATTAATTGCATCCACAGCCTCTACATTATCCGTTCCAATATTAGCTTCAGCATACATAAGTATTAATTCTTCATTCCGAATAAGATAAACAGGGTCTACGTTGCTTTTATACAAAGCCACTTGGTAATCAGCAGAAAGATTATCGAATGTAGTTGTACCACCTGTTAATAAAAATGATTTATCCGTAACCCTTGAATCTCCAGCTTCAGCATCAGCAACCCAAGAATCGTGAATCATAAATTCTTGTCCGGATTGATCTAATACATGAAACTGTGCGTTTACGATATCATTACCTGTTAATCCAAAAATGTGTGCAGGTCCTGACCATAAATCGCCACTCATATCCATAAACGAATTACTTAATGCTGACAACACACCAGCTTTATTATCTTGATATAGTGACACTCTTGCAACTAAAGCTCTATTAAACTCATTAAAAGCAGATGGATTGTCAAAACCAGTAAAACCAGAACTAATAGAAAAATCAAAACTACTACCAGCACTACTCAGGTCTGTTGATGCTTCATTTAACAAGCTAGATATACCTGCCAATGCATCTGTATAGGACACTTTAGGTCCAAGGTTGTTAGGGTCAGAAACATCTAAACGAATCCCGTTCGTATATTGACGATTCGCAACCATAAGCAATGCATAAGCTTTTAGAGTTTTGGCATATCCGTAATACCCATTCTTTACCTCATCTGTAAATCCAGCTGCAGAATTATCAACGGCTTCAATTAAAATATTAGCCGTTTTTACACTTTTATACCATGCAGCATAGGCACGAGTTGTTAAAAACCCGTTATTATCTAGAGGACCCTTTAATATTTCTCCTGTAAACCTTGGGTCAACCCCGGTTAAATCATAATAATCTCTTCCTAATATACTTACAGTATCATAATGAAATTCTAAATCATTACGCATTATAGCCTCTAAGCCTACTGCTAGCAATTGGATATCTGCTTGCGAAGCACCATTCTGAACACTATCAACTGTTGCTGCATTAGGATTTGAAACCTCATCTAATTCGCAACATGTAAATGTAAATGCGACACATAATAAAATGCATTTTATTAATATATTTTTCATAATTTTTTTTTAAAAGTTAACATTTAGGTGAAAGTTAATAAACTTAGACGCTGGATAAGGTGTAACCTCCACATTATTACCTAATTCATTATTACCAAAATTAGAAACCTCTGGATCATAACTATTATAATCAAAAATATTAATCAAGTTTCTACCCGATATACCTAGTCTAATTTTACTAGCATATTTGGTAAATCCTTCTGGTAATGTGTAATAAAGACCAATTTCTCTTAATCTTAAATAACCAGAATCTTCAATAACAGGATCTGGATTAGCAAATGCTTGACTTGCCCTATAAGCACCATTTGTTAGCGTTCCGGAAGGATCTAAACCAACATCGTCGTAGTCCCAAGTAGTACCAGCTAAATCATATAATAATGTTGTTAAATTTATATTCTCACCCCCTTTTTTCCAGTGCCATAAAAATGAAAGATCAAAGTTTTTATAACTTAATTGATTCGACCAAGACATTTGAAAATCTGGTTCTGAATTTCCATAAACGAAAAACCCATCACCTTCAGGGTCTCTTGCGGCGATTTCTTCTGCAGTATATGCCGATGCGTCATAAGTTCCAACAATTTGAGTTACGCTTTTACCTTCTTGAATTAAGAAGGTTCCTAAAGATGCTGCAAAACCTCCCTCCGTAAAACTCGGAACATCTAAACGTGTAACCTCAGATTTATTTTTCCACCACTTAATACTAGAATCCCAAGTAAAGTCGTCTTTATTTATAACGTTAGCATTTATTCCTAATTCAACACCCCTGTTTTCAAGTTCTGCTGCATTTTGAATTTTCGTTGTGAAACCTGAAGAAGTTGGATAATCAACTTCTAATAATACATCTTCAACTTTTTTATTATAAACTGTAAACTCAACATTTATTCGACTATTAAATAATCCAAAATCAATCCCATATTCCAATTCCCTCTGTCGTTCTGGACCAACATCACTATTTCCTAATAATAAATTTTGAGATAATCCAGAGTTACCACCAATTAACTGGCCATCAAATACAGTAAATCTATCTCGGAAATTAGAAAAACTACCTGCCTCTCCGTATGCTATTCTTGGCTTAAAAGAACTTAAAGCATCTATATTCCAAAAATCAAAATTATGCAGATTAATAGCTAAATTAGCTTTTGGATAGTAATAAAACTTAGAAGAATCTCCATTATTGGTTGATTTATCTCCACGAATACCTAGGGTTCCGATAATTCTATCTTTAAAATTTATTTCTGTTTGACCGAAAAACCCAGTATCCTGCTGAGGAATTATATTCTGATCTGTTGATACATTTGTAGATTGATCTAAATTAGTTTGGGAACCATTTAAACCAGTACCCACTGTAACAACTGTATTTCTATCAAAATCTTGAAAAAAGTTACCTATCTGAGTTGAAAAGCTTAAACCATTATCTAAACTTAAATCATGTACTAAAAAAGCAGATAATTGGTAATTTGTATTAACTGTAGTTCCCTGAATAGCCACACCTCTTAATGATGTAGGCGACCTGAAATATGATAAAGCTTGAGGGAATATACTTCTAGTACGCAAAGTGAACTGATCAAATCCAGCCTGAAGAACTAATTTTAAATTTTGACTATCTGTATGAAAAAGTCGAACATTAGATGTTGCACTCCCTATAAAACGGTTTACTTTTTCTTCATTTGTCGTTAATGCAATTGTTTCTAATGCATTAGATCCTGCTCCACCAGCAGGGTAAATACCGTCAACTGGAGACAAATCTTCCCATGGATAAGTAAACGCCAAAGCATAACCTATTGTTCTGTTTGCATTTCCATTATTAAAAAACCCTCGATCGGCGTCAGAATTAATATAGTTAGAAGTAATATATAAGTCTAACCACTCATTAAATTTTTGTCCAATATTCAAACGCATAGAAGTTTTCTTGTAACCTGTATTATCTACTAAACCTGGCTCATTTTTACTAGTTATCCCAAAGAAATAATCGGTTTTATCATTAGCTCCTGAAGTTGTAAATCGAGTAGTAGAAGAAATTCTAGTATGATCAAAAATTTCAGCTTCATAATCACGCAATTGGGCATTTGGGTCACCTCCAAGTGCAGTTATTTCACTTGCATCCCAATCTCTCAATCCTAATAATTGAGTTGGGCTTCTAAGGCCTACTGTTTGAGAAAATGTCACCTTTGGTTTTCCTTGTTTACCTCGTTTGGTTTTAATCAAAACAACACCACCTGCCGCACGTGAACCATAAATGGCAGCTGCTGAAGCCCCTTTGAGAATTTCAACACTTTCAATATCCTCCGGGTCAATATCAGCAATTCTATTTGAAGCATCATCCTGTGTAGAAGAGGTATTACCTCCACCGGAAGCTTCACTAACAATATTGTTTCCTAAACCAATTGAAGAATTGTCAACATAAACACCGTCAACAATAAAAAGAGGTTGTTGATTTCCGAAAATTGAGGTAACACCTCTTAATCTCATAGAGATACCTCCTCCTGGTGCTCCAGAATTAGCCTTGATTTCTGCTCCAGTAAATTTTCCTGTAAGTGAGCTTCCAAATTCTGATTGAACTGTAACCCCTGTAAGGTCACCCGCAGAAATAGATGCCACTGTATTTGCTAAGTTAGATCTTTTAGTAGAACTAGCTAAACCTGTTATAACAACTTCTTCTAAAGAAGTTGCAGATTCCTTCAAGGTAACATTTACAGCACCAGAAGCATTAACTGCTTGCTCCAGAGTTTCAAAGCCTAAAGAAGAAAATACTAATGTGACAGGAAAACTGTCTACATTTAAACTGAAATTTCCATCAAAATCTGAGGTCGTTCCAGTTGAAGTTCCTTTAATAATAACGTTTGCTCCTCCTAGAGGAAAACCAGTAGTACCATCTGTTACTTTTCCTGTAATGGTTCCTTGTGAAAAGGAGATTATTGGAAAAAGAAACAGAATAAGTAAGTACATTTTACAATGTAATAGTTTAATCATAATGTTTGTTTTTTGAATTAGTTAGGATAAATATCGAAATAATTTATCATTTTAAAGAATTTTAGTATCAAAATTTTCATTATTCACAATTTTGTTTAGATTCTATTCTGAATTTTGTAATAATGAGTTTCTTCTGAACCCATTGTAAAACAAAAAACTCCGTAAACAAAAGTTTACGGAGTTCATTAGATTAATTTTAATTATTTTATTTCTAGCTATTTTAATTTAAAGCTTAATCTAGCAAAAAGGAAGCGACCTGCTACACCAAATTGCTGAGAACGTCTAGACCAATCGAAACGCCCACCACTTCTGTTTGCCTCGATGGTTCTATCTGGATAAACATCTAATAAGTTATTAGCTCCAACGGTTAAAGTTAAGCTTTCTGAAGCCTGATAACCCAATGATAAATCTGTTACTACTTTAGAACTGTAAGTCTGTTGATTAGCAACCGTTGCTGTTGCCTCAGAAACTTCGCCAAACCAAACATTTCTCAAAAAGACATTAAACTTACCTGTTGTTAAGTTATTTGTAAGGTTAACTTTAGATCTCGGTACCGCCTCTTCCAGATAAATTCTACTTTCCTCTGGGAAATAGGTTCCAACTAAACCAGCATCTTCAAGAACTTGAGAGGCTTTAATATTGCCAACTCTTTTTGTTTTAGAAAAAGTTCCAGCCAAATCGGATTTTAATCTGGCATTGGTTCCAATATTAGCTTTGTGTGTAATTACGATATCTAAACCGTTTGACTCGGTATCTATCGCATTTGCAAAAAATGCTGCTGCAGAGGCATTAGCTTGAGACAACAAATTATCTAGTTCTGTCCCAGTACCTGGGCCTTTAAATTGCCCCGTGTAAACCACACGATCATCAATTCCTACAAAGAATCCGTCTACAGTTAATGTTAAATTAGCATCTGGCATTTTAGCCGTAAACCCTAAACTAATACTTCTTGAAGTTTCTTCTTTTAGTTCTGGAATACCTAACAATTTCGCTGCACGACTATCATTTGAAAAGGTTCCAACCTCAACCGGGATACCGTCTTGAAAAATTGTAGATGTTGAGTTAAAATTTAACTGATGTAATGAGGGTGCTCTAAAACCAGTATTCAATGCTGCTCTAATATTAACATTTTCACTAGCCTTTAAACGTGTCGCTAATTTGAAGTTAATTGTAGAACCAAAGTCTGAGTAATTTTCGAAACGTGTAGCGAAACTAGCTAAAAATGTTTCAGAGAAATCTGCTTCTAAATCAAAATAGGCTGCAATACTGCTTCGCCCTCTCGATAATTCATTCGCTGGACTAAATCCAGGAAACACCTGAGCTCCACCAGCTCTCGATCTGCCGAAAAAGTCCACTGCAGGATTTTGAATTGGATTTGTTATTAAGTCCCCTTCTTGTGTATACTGACCGTAAGAAGGCTCTTCACCGGCGATGACTTCATAATTTTCTAGTCTGTATTCTGCACCAAAAGCGACATTTAAGCCACTTAATTTGTCTTCAAAAAACTGATTAACGTCTAAGTTAACCGTATTCTGCATGAAGTTAAAGCCTCCTGCATCAAAAAATGTTGGTGAAGCATTTTGCAACGATGCATTAAAGGTATTTCCTATGGTGTACAAAAATTCATTTTTACCCCATGTGTTACTCAAATCTACATTCCAGCCATTAACTACTCCTTTAATACCAACCGCAAGAGATTTATCGGTAATGGTAGAGTTAATTTCAGGTAAAAACCCATTTATATAAGCTGGCGTATAGGTTCTACTCTCGTTAGGCCTTCTATAAAAACCGGCCGAATTTCCTTTTCTAGAACTTGCCCCCGCAAAAGAGTATAATTCTGTTCCTACATCATCTAGAGGCAAAGATAAGTTTGCAAAAAAGCGACCACCACGAACCTCAGATTGACCCACGCGCATATTATAATCACTTCGGACTTGACCTCTAGCGGCCAATTCAGCTGTTGTATTGTCTTCAAATAAAAATGTTTGCAGGTCTGCTTTGGTTGCAGTAGGGCTTAATCCAAATCCTGCAGCATTACCATATTGTATAACATCTGCAACATCATCATCTAACAGTTGGGACAAATTATAGCCATCGTCATTAGCAAATCTTTCAACAGTATTATAACGATTAAATAAAGTGCCTTCCCATTCTTTCATTCTACTGTAGTCTTCTCTAAAATCGAAATCTCCAGTAAAATTGATAAATCCACCATTATCTCCTAAGGGTAAACCATAATTTGCGCTTACATTAATAGTTTCTCCATCAACACCACCTGTTTGTCCATTAGCATTTTTGGCAAAATTAGCACCAGTAGTTACATTTAACCTAAGCTCATTTACAGAGTTATCCAATACAATATTAATAACCCCAGCAATGGCATCAGAGCCATATTGAGCAGCCGCACCATCACGTAATACTTCTAATCTTTGAATCGCTGCTGATGGAATCGCATTTAAATCGGTTCCAACACTACCACGACCAAAAGTACCATTAACATTGACTAATGAAGAGTTATGTCGCCTTTTACCATTTACCAATACCAATACTTGATCTGGCCCTAACCCTCTTAACGACGCAGGGTCTATATGGTCGGTACCATCTGAAATTGTTTGGGTGTTTGATGTAAACGAGGGTGCTACGAAATTTAAAATCTGATTCAAATTTACTTGTGGTCCTGCAGATGTTAATTCTGAAATGTCAATAACATCAACGGGAACTGGTGTATCGATCGCTGTTCTACTTGGATTTCTTGAACCCACTAAAACAACAGCATCAAGTGATACTCCAGACTTCATTGTAACATTTAAGGTACTGCCGTTAACGTTAACCTCTTGAGAATCGTACCCTACGTAAGAAAACACTAAAACATCTCCATTGCTGGCTGAAATAGTGTAGTTTCCATCAAAATCTGTAGTTGTTCCTGTTGTGGTCCCCTTAAGAACCACCGAAACTCCTGGGAGTGGTTGTGAGGAGTCGTCTAAAACAGTTCCAGAAACCTCTTGTCCCATGACTAAATTTGATATTCCTAAAAACATCAAAAACATTAAAAATTTGATAGGTAATAATTTAATCATAATGAAATTATTTTGAGTTAGTAATGCTAATATATACATATAAATTAGCAAATTGTTGTCAAATTCTAATTTTTTAAGTTACAAAATTGCTTAATTATTATTTTTTAATGGTAAATTTTACAAAATCCATAACATCAATCTCCTCAAAATCAATCCAGAAATATAGAATACATATAATTCACAAAACACCATGTATGTCAGTTAATTTTCAATTTAAAAAAACATTTCAAAAAATTTAATGTCCATAGTATTTGCTTAAATTTGCACTTCAATTTTACAACAATGTATAGAAGTCATAATTGCGGGGAATTAAGAGCCGCAAATATTAATACAGAGGTCACCTTAGCAGGTTGGGTTCAAAAGTCTAGAGATAAAGGGTTTATAGTTTGGGTGGACTTGCGAGACCGATATGGTATTACTCAATTGGTGTTTGATGAAGAACGTACCTCTAGAGATTTAATTGAAAAAGCTCAGAATTTAGGCCGTGAATATGTGATTCAAGTTAAAGGGCTAGTTATAGAGCGTGCTTCAAAAAACCCAAATATTGCTACTGGTGATATCGAAATATTAGTTTCTGAATTAACAGTTTTAAATGAAGCGTTACTGCCTCCTTTTACCATTGAAGATAAAACGGATGGCGGGGAAGATTTACGCATGAAATATCGCTATTTAGATATTCGTCGTAATCCAGTAAAAAACAGTTTAATCTTTAGGCATAAGGTTACACAAGAAGTCCGTAATTATTTATCCAACGAAGGATTTATTGAAGTTGAAACGCCTTATTTGATAAAATCTACTCCAGAAGGTGCTCGGGATTTTGTTGTGCCTTCTCGTATGAATGAAGGTCAGTTTTATGCCTTACCTCAGTCTCCACAAACATTCAAGCAACTACTAATGGTTGGCGGCATGGATAAATACTTTCAAATTGTAAAATGCTTTCGAGATGAAGATTTGAGAGCAGATAGACAACCAGAGTTTACCCAGATTGATTGTGAAATGGCATTCATTGAACAAGAAGATATCTTAAATGCTTTTGAAGGTTTAACAAGACATTTACTTAAAGAAGTTAATGGTGTGGAAGTAGATAAATTTCCGCGAATGCTATACGATGATGCCATGCGTCTCTACGGAAATGATAAACCTGATATTCGATTTGGAATGCAGTTTGGCGAGCTTAATGATGTTGCTCAACACAAGGACTTTAATGTTTTTAATTCAGCAGAATTAGTAGTTGGAATTGCAGTTCCTGGGGGTAACAGTTATACTAGAAAAGAAATTGATAAATTAATTGAATGGATAAGACGACCGCAAATTGGTGCCCTTGGAATGGTTTATTGTAGATGTAATGATGATGACTCATATAAGTCTTCTGTAGATAAGTTTTACAATCAGGAGGATTTAGCTAAATGGGCTGAAGTTACTGGCGCAAAACCAGGTGATTTAATCTGTGTGCTTTCTGGAAACACCAATAAAGTTAGATCACAATTAAGTGCTTTACGAATGGAGTTAGCAGAACGATTGGGCCTACGAAAACCAGATGAATTTGCTCCGCTTTGGGTTATGGATTTCCCTTTATTGGAATGGGATCAAGAAACCGAGCGTTACCATGCGATGCATCATCCGTTTACATCTCCAAAACCTGGACAGATTGAATTATTAAAAACTGACCCAGGCGCTGTTAAAGCGAATGCTTACGACTTAGTATTAAATGGTAATGAAATTGGTGGTGGTTCTATAAGAATCCATGATAAAGAAACACAATCTTTAATGTTCGATTATTTAGGCTTTACACCAGAAGAAGCCAAAGCGCAGTTTGGATTTTTAATGGATGCCTTTCAATATGGCGCACCACCTCATGGTGGTTTGGCATTTGGGCTTGATAGATTAGTTGCTATTTTAGGTGGTCAAGAAACCATTCGTGATTTTATTGCGTTCCCTAAAAACAACTCTGGACGGGATGTTATGATTGATGCTCCAGCGCCAATTGATGATACCCAATTAGAAGAATTAAGTTTAAAGCTTAATTTTAAATCATAATTTAAATCCTGCTAATGCAGGATTTTTTGTTAATTTTAAATCATTCCTATGAAACATTTTTCACTTCTATTATTTGTTCTATTTGTATCGATTTTGCATTCGCAAGAACTAACCGGACCTCAGCTATTGGACAAAACCATTACTTATCATGACCCTAATAGTAATTGGAAAACCTTCAATGGAAGTCTTCAAATTACTATGGAGATTCCGGAGAAACCAAATAGGAATAGCGATATATATATCGATTTGCCAAAACAATTCTTTTCAGTAAAAGCTACAATTGAAGACAACGTTACAGAGTATATTGTCAATAAAGATAGTGTTACCATTATTCTAAACGCTGTTAAAAATCCTTCTGAGTCTGTTTTAAAAGAAAACCGTTTAAGTAAAGACAGAGCTAAGCTCTATAAAAATTATTATACTTACCTATACGGTTTACCAATGAAATTGAAAGATGAAGGCACCATTATTTCAGATAAAGTGATGTCGAAAACATTTAAAGGAAAATCGTATTGGGTATTAAAAGTGACTTATAGAAAAGATGTTGGTGATGACATATGGTACTTTTATTTTGATAAAAATACCTTCGCTATGGAGGTATACCAGTTTTTTCATGAGGAGTCGAAAAATGATGGAGAATATATTTTGCTCTCCGGCGAAGAAATAATAAACGGTATAAAAATGCCAAAAAATAGGGCCTGGTATATGAACAAAGACGACAAGTACTTAGGAACAGACATTTTACATCCTTCTAAATAAATCCATGAGTTTTAAAAGTCTATTACGAAAATTTTTAATTTGGAAATATAAACATATTTCGGAACGTCAATTCGTATATATACTTAGTATTTTAGTTGGTTTTTTAGCTGGTATTGGCACGGTTACATTAAAGAACTTAGTGCACTATATAAGGCTGCTTTTCGAAATCAATATTTTTAAAAATTACCAATATTCTCTTTACTTCATATTTCCAATAATAGGCTTATTGTTGGTTTATATTATAAAACAAACTTGGTTAAAAAAGCATATTGGTCATGGCATATCATCCACCTTACACGCCATTTCAAAACTTAATGGAATAATTCCGAGATATAATATATATGCCGCTTTAATAACTGCTCCTCTAACAGTTGGTTTCGGTGGTTCGGTAGGGCTTCAAGGTCCTGCGGTAAGTGTTGGTTCTGCTCTTGGATCAAATGCAGCTCGCTTGTTTCATATGAACACAAAAACGAGAATGTTATTAATAGGTTGTGCGGCAGCTGGCGCTATGGCATCTATGTTTAAAGCTCCTATTGCAGCCATTATTTTTGCTATAGAAATTTTTAGTTTAGACATTGCGTTTACTTCCCTTGTGCCCCTTTTACTAGCTTCTGTTTCTGCTGTGGTAACATCTTATATGTTTTTAGGAACAGATGTTTTATTACGTTTTGAATTAACAGATAAGTTTGAGGTCAATGATATTGCTTTCTATGTTGTTCTTGCACTAGTTACTGGTTTGGCATCTGTATATTTTTCAAAGGTTTTCTTTGGAATTACAAACTTTTTTAATCGATTTAAAAGTCGTGCAAAACGGCTCCTAATTGGAGGTTTAGCAATTGGTACTATGCTATATTTTATTCCACCTCTTTATGGTGAGGGCTATGGTATTATGAATAATTTACTAAAAGGGGACCACCTTTCTGCAATTGGAACGACCCCTTTTAATCTAGATTTAACTAACATTTGGATTGTTATTGGTTTATTATTAGGAATTGGAGTTTTTAAGGCTATTGCCATGACCACTACTTTTGGAGCAGGCGGTGTTGGTGGAGTATTCATTCCTACATTGGTTATGGGTAGTGTATTAGGTAATGCCTTTGCTAAAGTTATTAATAATATTGGATTAGACTTTCAAGTTTCTGAATCTAATTTTACTTTAATTGGTATGACAGGTCTCATGGCAGGAGTCCTACATGCGCCCTTAACGGCTATTTTCTTGATTGCTGAAATTACTGGTGGTTATGAATTATTTGTCCCCCTTATGATAGTTTCGGCAATCTCATTCGCAATTACCAAATATTATATATCACATTCCATATATACTCTTAAACTTGCTGAAAGAGGTGAGTTGATGACTCATGATAAAGATCAAAATGTTTTAATGGTATTAGACATAGATAAAGTTATTGAAACTAATTTTATCATTTTAAAACCCAATATGAAACTAGGTGATATTCTTAAAAGTGCCGTAGCAAAATCTTCTAGAAATCATTTCCCAGTTGTTAACGACAATCATGAATTCCTCGGTGTTATTCGCTTAGATGATATTAGACATATTATGTTTGACAATACGCTCTATGACAAAGTAGAAGCCTCTAGTCTTATGCATGCCGATGCTGGTATTATTGATTATGATTACGATTCGATGAATGATATTATGGAAAAATTTAAAACAAGTGGCGCTTGGAATCTGCCAGTTATTAAAAGTGGCAAGTATTATGGTTACATTTCAAAATCTAAATTACTAACCGCTTACAGAAGGCAATTAATTGAGTTCACAAAATAACATGAAGTATCTTATTATAATTTTAGCTCTTGCTACAGTTACTAGTATTATTTTAGGATTTACAATGGATGTAAGCTACTCTCAAAAACTCATTGGTTATGGCGTTGCTGGACTATTTCTTGTTGTATTTCCTTTGTTTTCTTATCACCATTGGAAAGATAAAAATGTTAAAGACTACATGCTTACCAAAGAGAATTTGGACAAAATGAGAGAAAATCAGCGTAAAAAAAAATATTAGTTCAAATTTCGTCTTTCAACAAAGAATCGCTTTAAAAGTCTAGAAGCTTCTTCTTGTAATACTCCACCTGAAATAATGGTTTTAGGATGCAACTTGGTTTTCAAATTAATACAACCACGTTGTTCATCTCTAGCTCCAAAAACAATTTTAGAAATCTGACTCCAATTTAAAGCCCCTGCACACATTTGGCACGGCTCTAAAGTAACATAAAGGGCACAATTCATTAAATACTTTCCTCCTAAATAATTAGCTGCGGCGGTAATAGCCTGCATTTCGGCATGTGCTGTAACATCATTTAAAGTTTCGGTAAGATTATGACCTCTTGCTATTATTTTATTATCAATTACAACCACCGCTCCAACTGGAACTTCACCTTTTTCAAAAGCAGCCTCTGCCTCTTGAAGTGCCCGTTTCATAAAATAGATGTCGTCAAATGGTTCTATCATAATAGCAAAAATACAAATTCATTCTTGTACTTTTGTTCCGTGCATAAAAGCTTATTAAATAGAATTAACACCCCAAAGGAACTGCGACATCTAGCACTCGAACAGTTACCTCGTCTTGCAAAAGAATTACGTGAATTCATCATTAATATTGTTGCAACTAAAGAAGGCCATTTAGGGGCAAGTTTAGGTGTTGTTGAATTAACAATTGCCCTTCATTATGTTTTTAACACCCCTGAAGATCTACTTGTATGGGATGTTGGGCACCAAGCCTATGGACATAAAATCTTAACTGGAAGGAAAGACATTTTCCATACCAATAGACAATTAGGTGGCTTAAGCGGCTTTCCTAAACAAGATGAAAGTGTTTATGACGCATTTGGTGTAGGGCATGCCTCTACATCAATTTCTGCAGCGCTTGGTATGGCTATTGCTTCGCAATTAAAAGGCGAAAATAAGCACCATATTGCCGTAATTGGGGATGCTAGTATTGCTAGTGGAATGGCTTTTGAAGGTTTAAATCATGCTGGTGTTACTGATGCTAACCTATTAGTTATTCTAAATGATAATGCTATTGGAATTGACCCTAGTGTTGGAGCACTAAAACAATACTTAACGAATGTAAAGAAAGGGACTCAAAAGCAGGATAACATATTTGAAGCTCTAAACTTTGATTATTCTGGGCCCATAGATGGCCATGACATAAATACAATTATTTCGGAATTAAATCGACTTAAAACTATAAAAGGTCCTAAATTCTTGCATGTTATTACTACTAAAGGAAAAGGTTTAAAACAAGCGGAATTAGATCAAGTAAAATATCACGCTCCAGGTAAATTTGATGCTTCTACAGGAAATTTAATTCCTAAATCTGAAAAAACTCAAGCTCCGAAATATCAAGATGTATTTGGACATACCATTGTCGAATTAGCTAAACAAAATAAAAATATAGTAGGCATCACTCCTGCTATGCCAACTGGAAGTTCATTAAAATATATGATGGAGGCTATTCCAGATAGGGCGTTTGATGTGGGCATTGCCGAACAGCATGCGGTTACCTTGTCCGCAGGAATGGCTGCTCAAGGATTAGTTCCGTTTTGCAATATTTACTCTACGTTTTTACAACGCTCATACGACCAAATTATTCATGATGTTGCACTTCAAAAATTACCTGTTATTTTTTGTTTAGACCGTTCAGGATTGGTTGGTGAAGATGGTGCGACACATCATGGCGTGTTTGATTTAAGTTATTTAAGATGCATTCCTAACATTATCATTTTTGCTCCGAGAAATGAAATAGAATTACGTAATATCATGTACACCGCCCAATTGGGTTTAGATTTACCAATTGCTATTCGCTATCCTCGTGGAAGCGGTGTCATAATAGACTGGGAAAAACCTTTTTCAAAAATTGAACTAGGAAAAGGGGTACAACTAAAAGATGGAAATCACTTAGCTGTTCTAACTATAGGAAGCATAGCAAAAAATGTTTCTGAAGCTATCGATTCATTGGGTGTTGGACATTACGACATGCGTTTTGTAAAACCTTTAGATGAAGAATTATTACATAGTATTTTCAAAAAATATCAAAATATTATTACCGTGGAAGATAATTCTATTAATGGTGGATTTGGCAGTGCTATATTAGAATTTGCTGCACGTAACAACTACCAAAATAAAATTAAACTATTAGGAATCCCAGATAGTTTTATAGAACACGCTAGTGTTAGTGAATTGCAAGAATCCATTAATCTAGACTCAGAAAGACTAAATAGGTATTTCAGAAAAATACTGGATCAAATTACTTCTTAGCAGAATAGTACTGTTGTAATTCATCATCTGGTGATGAACTTGAAACCTCATTAATTGCTAATAGGCAAGCACAGGTTACAAAAAAAACAACGAGTGCTCCAAGTAAATTCTTTTTCATTGTTAGTAGGTTGCTATTAATTTGGGGTTAAATATAACATCATTATCGACAAAAAACAACTATTTTTCGATGAACTGCATAATTTTATTAAATGACTTATGAACAATTTTCGTAGGAGAATTAGATTTATTACTTAGTTTAACCCCTCTTCCTTAAATATCAATTCCTTTAATTTTGTTAAACAACATAATGGCATAACCATCAGACATCCCAGACACAAAACTACAGGCCGTAAATATTCTTGTGTATAGTGTTTCGTCATATGTTTCAATATTATTTGGTAATAAATGCAAAACCATTTTATCATAATTAGACGCCTCATTTTGGTAGGCGTTATTTATGGCTGAAATAAATACCTCCAACAAATCCGATAATACACGATACCCAGCTATTTCCTTTTCTATAACTTCTTTACTTTGATAAACCTTTTCTATACTTATTTTTATAATATCATTTATTTGAGCCTCATACTTACTTTTATCTAATAACGCGGTATTAAATTCTCCTTTTAAAATAAGCTCTTCATTTTTAATAAAAATCTCCACTACTTCATTTATAAGGGTGTTAATCGCCAAAGCTCTTAAATAACTAACTCGATCCTTAGTATTCTTTAATTCGTGATATTTGCTAGTATTTATCGAATCACGAACCAAATTTATGAGGTATTCTAAAGCAAACTCTTCTTGAATTAACCCTAGATTAATTCCATCTTCAAAGTCGATAATAGTATAACAAATATCATCTGCTGCTTCAACCAAAAAAGCCAAAGGATGTCTAGAGAAGCTTAAATCTTGGTCGCTTCGGCTTAGTAATCCTAACTCCTCAGCTACCTCTGCAAACGCTTGTTTATCATTTTGGAAAAAACCATATTTCTTATCTGCTATATGATTTGTTGGTTTTTTTGGCAGAGATTCTTTAGGGTATTTCATAAATGCGCCTAAGGTTGCATAACTAAGTCTAAGTCCGCCCTCTCTGCCATCTCTACTCTCAGTAAGTATTTTAAAACCATTAGCATTCCCTTCAAAATCGCATAAATCTTGATACTCTTTATCGGTCAATTGGCTTCTAAATTGAGCGCCATTGCCATTTTTAAAATATTCTCCAATCGCTTTTTCCCCGGAATGACCAAAAGGTGGATTTCCAATATCGTGTGCTAATGCAGCTGCTGCCACAATAGCACCAAAATCATTAGATTGATATCCATGAACATTTTGTAAGTGTGGATGCTTTTCTAACAACTTTTGTCCAACCCTACGACCTAAAGAACGCCCAACAACACTAACTTCTAAACTATGTGTTAAACGTGTATGTACAAAATCTGTTTTAGATAATGGAATCACTTGTGTTTTATCTTGCAAGCTTCTAAACTCCGAAGAAAATATAACGCGATCATAATCTACTTCAAAACCCAAACGGGTTTCATCTTGCTCTTGTCGCAATCGTTTATTGGTGTCGCCAAAGCGTTTTAAAGATAGTAATTGTTCCCAGTTCATAGTCTCTTTTTAAAGCTTGAGCAAGATAATTAAATTCACTTTAAGATGTCAAAATATCTTTCTATATTAAACAGTAATAATGATATAAAATCTCTTAACATTGAGGTAACATTTTATTGACTGTTGTTTAATAATTACATAACACTATAATTACAACCATAAACTTTCTTTGCACTGTAAAATAGTTTTACTTGTATTTATGAAATACTTCTTATTAATAGTGACATTTTTTATTACCGTAGCTACTTTTGCTCAAAACGGTATTATAAAGGGAAACGTGTCTGATTTAGAATCAAACAACGAACCATTAATGTTTGCCAAAGTCTCTATAAAGGAAACTGGCGCTGAAACTATGACAGACGAGTATGGCAAATTTCAATTCGAAAGCCTTCCAGAAGGCACATATACTTTAGTTTATACTTTTGTTGGATATTCAACAAAAGAAGTTGAATTAAATGTAACCTCAAGAGAAACTACATCAATTAAAACTGGTTTGAAAGCTAATACAATTTCTCTTGAAGAACTCATGCTCACTTTAGCAAGTAATGAAAGTGAAGCAACCCCATTTACTGCCAATAATTAGAATAATATAAATTTTATTAAAGCAGTTTATACTTTATTAGTGTAAACTGCTTTTTTGTTTTCTGCATATTCTATTTTCTATGTTAACTAAATGTAACCAATGCTAAATAGTAGGTTGCATTTCATAACAATTGTATAACACTTTTATTACTGTTCTTTAATCTACAGGTAACACTTTATTCACACTATGTTGGTTTCTTTGCGGCAAGAAATTAAAACAAAATAATGAGACATTTTATTGTATTAATACTACTCCTTACCTCGGTTGCATTTAACGCACAAACTGGTTCTGTTAAAGGAAAATTAATAGATAAAGAATATAATAATGAACCTTTGGCGTTTGCGAACGTTTTAATAAAAGGCACTACAAAAGGTACAACTTCTGATTTTGATGGATTATATGAATTAACCGATTTAGAAGTTGGAAATTATACGCTAATGTTCAGTTTTGTTGGATATGAAACCCAAGAAATTGAAGTAGTAATTGTTGCTGGAAAAGCAACCGAATTAAATGTAACCATGGGCGCAAGTGCTGCATCCTTAGATGAAGTTGTAATTACGACGACAACTAAGCGAGAAACTGAAACTGCTTTATTATTGGAACAAAAGAGAGCGGTTGTAATGAAACAGAGTATTGGTGCACAAGAGCTTTCGCGCAAGGGAGTTAGTGATGCTGCTGGTGCGGTAACTAAAATATCGGGGATCTCAAAACAAGAAGGTGGCGGCAATGTTTATGTTCGTGGTCTTGGGGATCGCTATTTAAATACAACATATAATGGCCTTACCCTTCCCGCTAATGATATAGAAAAGAAGAATATGGATCTTAACCTATTTTCTTCAGATGTTATCCAAAATGTAGGAGTAAGTAAAACCTATGCTGCTAATTTTTATGGTGATTTTGCTGCTGGAAATGTAGATATTGTTGCAAAAGAGCATACAGGAAAATTTTTCATCGATGCAAGCTTAGGTTCAAATTTTAACTCAAACGCCATAGGGGAAAACTTTATAAAAAGTGAAGGTACCGGATATTTTGGTTTTTATAACAGATACAGGAATAACCCATACGCTGTTATTTTATCTCATGGTGTAGACCCCCACGGGATTGACAGTCCAATCGGTATTGAAGGTAGTATTTCGGGAGGAAATTCATGGGAAATTGGAGAGGAATCTAGATTAAGTGTTTTTGCCACAGCTTCCTTTGGTAGCAAATTTGAATATAGAAGAGGGCAATTTGCCAACGTTACTGCAGCAGCAAACCAAATTTTTCAGGATTCAGAAGAATATGAGTTTTCGCGTAATACAACAGCAATGGCAAATATTGTTTATCGTATTAATAGCGATCATAAAATAAAATTCAACTCCTTATTTATTAACGATGCAACTGATGAGGTTGGGCGTTTTGGAATTGATGGTCGCGGTTATAACCGTAACACAATTGCAGATAATGATGATTTTGGGTTCTTTACACAAAACGTACAATTTGAACAGGATATGATTTTTGTAAATCAAATCTTAGGAACTAGTACATTAAACGAAAAGTTTAAAATAGATTATGGTGTTGGATACAACAACGTATTAGCTCGCCAACCAGACCGTAAACGAATTGCTCTTGAGCGTTTTGAAAACACGCTGGACAATGACCTAACTACAAATGCTATTTTCTTTAGAAATGTAGATTTTGACAACCAACGTTATTTTCAGAACATTGAAGATAGTGAATTTAACGCACGTGTTAATTTAAGCTATGAGCAGTCTGAAACTTTAAGGTTCAATTTTGGATACAACGGGCGTATTAAAGAACGTACATTTGACAACCAACGTTATGGTTATGAAATAATTAATCCATTAACAGAGATTGCAGATGTTAATAATTTTGACGCCTTCTTTTCAACCGAAAATCAAGGTACATTATATAACACAAGTGTATTCCGTTCATTACCTGGTTTAGGAAAAGAAAACTTACCAGGTGATTTAGAAAACACATATTCCGGTAATCTAGATGTACATGCATTATATGCCGATGCCGTTTACAAAATAGGAGGAAAATGGACACTGGTTCCTGGCTTACGTGTTGAACATTTTAACCAAGAAATTAGTTACGATGTAATCAACCTTTCATTTAATAATCCTGGTGGTAACCAAGCAAGCGAAACATTTTTCTTACCTAGTTTAAACATAAAATATGCTTTAAACGAAGACCAAAACCTACGTTTTTCTGCAAGTAGAACAGTTTCAAACCCAGAGTTTAAAGAAGTTGCACCGTTTGTATATGAGAATGTTACAGACCGTATTGGAGGTAACCCAGATCTTTTAAATGACCCTGCATTTTCTACTATTATAAACTTAGACTTAAAGTACGAATGGTTTATAAGTAACGGGGAAATATTATCTATAGGTGTTTTTAACAAATCCATTAACGATCCTGTAAACCTTGTTTCTGCGAATGATGCAACAGGAACTCAACGTTTCTTTAGAACTGGAGATCGTGCAGATGTTTTCGGAATTGAGTTGGAAGCAAGAAAAGGACTAATTGAAAATGAAGACGAAGAGAATGTTTTATCTGCGGGAATGAATATTACCTATACCTCAACAAAGCAAGACTTAAAGACCGTTTCTGGAACATTTAACACAAACTTTAATAGAGATTCAGATGAATTACAAGGGGCATCACCGTTACTTATTAATGCCGATATAAGTTATAGTCCAACTTTTGGAGATTATAAGCCTATAGCTAACCTTGTCTTTTCTTATTTCTCAGATCGTATAGATGCTTTAGGATCTGGGCAGTTAGGAAACATCATCGAAAAAGGTGTGCCTACTTTAGATTTTGTATGGAAAAATACAATTGGCGAAAACTTTGAGATTAATACAAGTGTAAAAAACATATTAAATCCCAGAATCGAACGTGTTCGAGAAAATGTATTTTTCGACCCAACGTTGGCAAATGACTTAGGTTTAAATCCAGACCTTTCTGAGTTTGCTCTATCAAGTTACAAAAGAGGAATAAACGCGAGTATTCAAATCAAGTATAAATTTTAAATACAATCAAAAAAACGAACATTTAATTAATACACACAAAATGAAAAAAAACAAATTTCTTTTAGGTCTTTTAACATTTGCAGCACTTACCATTATTAGTTGTGCAGCAGATGATACTGCTGATGTTATTATTAACCTGGGAGGTTCTGGAGGGACAGATCCATCTGGTACAGTAATAGGAGGGACATTAACAGCAGATCTTACCCTTAGTACAGGAACAGAGTACAATTTAACTAGTGCTCTTATAGTTCCTGAAAACATAACCCTAACCATTGAACCTGGAGTCGTTGTTAAAGCTACTACTGGATCTGATGTTTATGTTGCCGTACAGAAAGGTGGTATTATTATGGCAGAAGGAACATCTTCTAATCCAATTGTTTTTACATCTAACTCTGCTACACCTAACCCAGGAGATTGGGGAGGTCTTATTATATTAGGACGTGCACCAATAAATTCTGTAGTTGGTGGAGACGCTACTTCTACCTCTGAAATTGGAGGTTTACCTTATGGAGGTAGTATTGTAAATGATAATTCTGGTATTATAAGATACCTACGTATTGAGTACTCTGGTGGTGCTGCTGATGCTGCATCAGAAAACAACGGATTCTCATTTTATGCAGTTGGTAACGGAACAACTATTGATTTTATCCAAGCATTTGAAGGTGCCGATGATGGTGTCGAGTTTTTCGGAGGAACAGTTAATGCCTCTCATATCTCGGTAATTGGAGCACAAGATGATTCTGTAGATTGGACGGAAGGCTTTTCAGGAACACTAACCGATGTATATATAGAACACAGACAATCTCATGATAAAGGTATTGAAGGGGATGGTTTCAATACTGATATTGGAAATAACTCAAACCCTGTTTTCTGGAGCGCACCTACCATAAACAACTTAACTATCAATGGGTTAGGGTCTAGCAATGGTAATGAAGCAATCCGTTTGAGAGCAGGTACTCGCGCAATATTTAACAACGTATTCATTGAAGGTTTTGAAGAGGGCTTTGACTTAGATGATGAAGAAACAGGAACAGGTGTACTTGCTAATGAAACTGGTGTTACCAATATCTCTTTCGATGATGTAACACTTACGCTAAAAAATGATACTAATGGTGCATTTGATGCCAATTCATTCTTTTCTGGTATAGGAAACGGAACAGGAGCTGATTATAATTCTTGGAATTCAGGTTGGACTAGAAATTAGTCTTAAATAATTTAAGAAAAACCTCTTAAGTTATCATGACCCTATTTTAAAAATTACCCCCAGTTAAAAACTGGTTACCAAAAACAAAAAAACATCACGACAATCGTGATGTTTTTTTGTTTTTCTTATAAGGTTTCGAAAATTAAATAGAAGCTACATTTTTAGAATAATCAACTTCTTTGATCTTTCCATCAATAATATAAACCCATTTTTTAACTTTTTTTCCTTCTTTGTAGTAGGCAGTAACTATTTTCTCGCCTTCTTCATTAAAACTGAGCCATTGACCTTGCAGTTTACCATCAGTTGTGTACGAACCTGTTTGACTAACTTCACCATTATCATGGTAATAAACAACATCAATTAAATTGGTTTCTTCATTAAGCGTTAATGTTCTTTCTTTTTGACAAAAAGCTAATGATGTGAATAATGCTATGGCTATAATTACTATATTTTTCATCTTTAAATGGGGTTTATTCGTGATTCTATAACAAAGATATGTGGTATTTTACATATAAGCAACGTTTACATAACATTAATTTAACATTAAACTCGTAAAAATCTGGTTATCAATACCTTTACATATTAAATTTATAGAAGAATTAAAAAGTATAATCTAACGATTCTATGATACTGTTAAATCTCTACCTCAAAAATAAACTTGACATTCACCTAAGGTCTAATCAACTTTACGTTTAGGGTAAATTATTTAAGAATTAACTTTTTAGTTACTTTATTGTTTTCTGAAGTGATACTAATAAAATAGACTCCTGAAGCGTGATTTTCCATATTCAGTTTATAAGAATCCCTTGTTAAGCTAATCCCGCGTTTTTCCATAACGGTTTTACCTGTAACATCTGTAATGGTGAAATCTATTTCACTAATTGTTTTAGATTTTAAATGGAATATTTTACTTGAAGGATTTGGGTACACAGAAAAAACTTGCGAATCAAATTCAGATACATTTAAGGTGCCTTCTATACTTAAATCATCTATTACAACACCCTCGTTTGTTGTAAACGCATCCGAATTAAATACAAATCTAAAAACAATATTGCTTTCTGTATTTAATGCCGCTAAATTATAACTGTAATCTAACAAAGACGAACTCGTCCCAGTCCATTGGGCTCCAGGGCAATTATAACAATTAGATCCAGGAAGTGTATCGCTATTATACCAATTTGAATCGTTAGCGGTTCCTAAAACATTCCAATTAACTCCCAAATCGGTTGAATATTCCACATACATAATATCCCAATTAAATTCTAAATCGAAAGCCATTTTAAACTTAAAAACTGGGTTGTTAAGTACAGATAAATCATAACACTTAGTCACTAAATAACTTTTAATACCATTTCCATACTCCCCAGATAAATTCGTTCCATATACGTTACTCCCTGATGCAGCTGAGCCCAAAAGCGTTCCTGTTGGCTCACCTCTCTCCCAATACCCAGAGCAGTTACCAACTTCATCATAAACTAACAATTCATCAGAAGGATCTTCAAAATCATTTTCAGCATTTAGTATTCCTGATTCATTAGCATAAAATGTGGTAATTAATTCATTATTCCCTCCAAAAGCGTCATTTGCTGTGGTGGTATTTATCTTTAACTCCTGTAAACCAGAAGTTGTTACATTAATTTCTGGAATATCTACTAGTGCAGTAGAGTTTGGTAATATTGTTCCAGTCCAAACCGTATTTTCAGTATTCCCTCCATTTAAACTATAACTTACCTGAACCGAATTTATATTGTTAGTTCCAAAATTTTTAACAAGAGCTTTTACCCCATTTAAGTTACCACAAGTCACTCTTGCCTTAGCATCATTTATTGTAACTATCCCAATTTCTTTATTAATAGACTCGGTTTGAATATTGGATTGCCAAATACCTCTTCCGTAAGTTGCTGCTGTAATATTAGCATCATTTACATTAATCTCTAAATCTCTTACTGGTACGGTTGGTAAATTATTTTCAAATGATTCCCAATCTCCTAAAGCATCATCATACCTATAAACACCTAAACTTGTCCCCAAATACAATGGGTTTTCACTATGTAAATTTTGATGCTTAATAATGTTTTTGGTGACATTAGGCAATGATCCTTTTATACTGGCGAATGTTAAACCACCATCAAGAGATTTTAATACATCTCCTCCGGAACCAGAAGTAGTCACATAAACGATATCGCTATCATTATTATTAAACTCTATTGAAGTTATATTTGAAGAAAAGGATTCAACCGTAGAAAAGGTTACGCCTTTGTCTGTGCTTTTAATTAAATCCTTATTCAAACCAACAAATATATTATTTGGGTTAACTGTGTCTATTTCTAAGACATCTATATTTACATTATTACCAAAACTGGTCGATACTTGATGCCAAGAACTTCCGCATAACTTATAAAGACTTGAGTAGCCTGCATACAACTCGCCATCACGATTCATAACTAAGGGAGTAATCCAATTGCCGCCACTATCATTCGTTCCTGTTTCTGCATCGGGAGCAGATATAGAATAATCTCGACTTGCGCCTCCTGTTTCTGAAACATATAATCCGCCTCCATATTGAATAAAACCAAACATTAAATCTGAATCCAAAGGATCAATTGCAGTATCCATTCCATCGGCACCATAATATACTTGCCAGCTATTATTACTATATGCATATCCGCCATTATCCTGCAATCCTCCTATCATTTTTTGCGAGGATTCACTGGAAACTGTTAATCTATAAAATTGACCTATTTGCATACCTCCTGTTAAATCGGTAAAACTCGTTCCTCCATCTATTGTTTTATAAAAACCGCCATCGGTTCCTGTAAATAACACTCCATCATAAAACCGGAGTAAATGAATATCGGCATGTGAATATGAAGCCGAATTAGGAGAATACCAATTATTAACTTTAGTAAAATCTGTTCCACCATTGGTTGATTTCCATATATTCAACACTCCTGTATATACTTCATTTTCATCTAAATCGGAAACTGCAAATGCCATATCAAACCAAGCTTGACTGCTTTCAAATATATCTCCAACATCCTTAGGATCTCCATTACCCTGATAATCATAGATAGCTTGTGTAGTAAAGTTTATTCCAGAATCTGAAGATTTATAAAGTCCTTGAAACGCATGAGAGAGGTTGACTCCATTATACTCAAAACCAGACACTAATGAACTTAAAACATATATAACATTTGGATTATTAGCTGTTACATCTATTACAAGTCTTCCAGAAGAAGTTGGTAAACCAACACCAAATCCAGCATTAGTAAACGTATTACCTGCATCAATCGAAACAAAAAGTGTATTGGATGTTACCGCATAAATGGTATCTGGATTTCCTGGTTTTAGTTTAATATCTTTTATATTTAAACCTTCCGTCCCATTCATATTACTCCAATTAACACCGGCATCGGTTGTTTTGTATATCCCTCTGCTTGTAGCAACCCATAAAATATTTGAATTTGATGGATGTATATAGATATCGTTCATTAATAATTGTTCACTTGTAAACGCAGACAAACCAGTTGTATTCCAAGAATCACCACCATCAGTTGATTTCATAACACCAATACTGTAGCTATCAGCTCCATCATCATCTCCTGTAGCAATATAAATAATATCTGAATCTGCATAATCAATCGCAATTCCAGAAACTCCAATTTGAGGCAAATCATCAGATAATGGGACCCATGTGGCTCCAGAATCTTCCGATTTCCAAATTCCTCCAGCTGGAGCACCTGCATAATATGTTGTTGAAATATTAGGGTCTACAATTATTGCATTTATGCGTCCCTGTCCAGAACTCCAAGATCCCGTATTTGTATGGTTAAAAGGACCCACTGGCTGCCAATTACTTAAATCTGCGAGTAAACTATTCTGTTTGGATAATTCCACTTGCTCCCAAACCTTCCATAGTTCAGCTGATGATGGCAGTGTACCGTCTTCTTTAACATAATTTTTCCAATACGTTTCCCAACGCTTAAAAGGTTTATAGCCACTTCCCTTTATCTCTGAATCACGTGTTTCCCAATAGGCATTAAAAGCATCAACAATTTCTTGAAAAGTTATCGCTTTTGTTTTTAGACCGCTCTTTTTATAATTAGCGTCTAAAGACTTCATCCAAGGGGCATCCGGATTATACTGGGCTTGAATGGCAAAAGAAAATAAAATGGCAAGTAGGTAAACTATTTTTTTCATAACATTTTAGGGCTTTTCAATATTTTGATTTTCCAGCTCTATGGTTTTATTCATTTGTAGGTCAAGATTTGTAATGGATATCAAAAACTCTTTTATAGTTAATAAAAGTTCTTCCTTAGTTGTAGTCTCAAGATTAGCAAAACTTTCAAGCTTATAGAATTTTGTTTCAACAGCTTTTATTCGAGCTACGATTGAGTTGTTATTTAACTGCTCTGGAATGGCTTCAACAATAGATTCAAAAAGATTTTTAATAGTCTCTTCATTATCATTAAAGTAACTGAGATCTCCTTTTTTAATTTGTCTTACCTGCTCCTGTAATTCTATATATTCTGTCCAATTTTGCGTTAACTCTTCAACTTCTGGACTAGGAACAAATTCAATATAATCTAATTTAAAAATATCACTTTCGGTAATAACATCGTTCTGTTTTACTTCGGCAATATCATTGGTGTTTTCTTCTTGAGTTTTTTTACAGGAAAGAAATAATATAAATAAAGTTAGGATGCACAAAAACTTAGCATTCATAGTAGATTTTTTCATAGGTATATCACAAAGATAAGGAATAGTTTATTTTTCAGAATTTTTAAGGTAATATTCAATAATAATGTAACCATCAAAATATAAGTAGAAATTGTATATTTATCCATTTATGAAATCTATAAAATATGCTTGAAAATTTTTGGTTCAATGTAGAATACGGCATTAATCATGTACTTGATATAAATGCCTACGATCATGTTCTTTTTTTAATAAGTCTAACCGTTCCTTATGTCTTTAAAGATTGGAAACGTGTATTAATACTGGTTTCTATGTTCACCTTGGGCCATACTCTCTCATTGGTATTAGCGGCTTATGGTATTGTAAGTGTTAATGGAGGATTAGTAGAATTTTTAATCCCAATTACTATACTTATTGTAGCGCTTTATAATGTTTTTACTGCAGGAAAGGGCGCTCAAAAGGAGCGTATTGGTGTTGTATTCATTACAACACTTTTCTTTGGGCTTATTCACGGATTAGGATTTGCTCGTGAATTTCGCATGTTTCTAGGAGAATCGGATAACAAGTTGGTACTCTTGCTCGAATTCGCTTTAGGTATCGAACTCTCCCAAGTCATCATCGTCTTTATTGTATTATTTTTAGGGTATCTTGGGCAAACCGTTTTTAGATTTTCAAAACGGGATTGGGTCATGGTGGTATCAGCAATAGTCATAGGTCTGGTAATTCCTATGCTATTGGGCAGTGACTTTTTAGCTTAAACTTTCATAAAACTTTAACTTACATACGTTGTAATTAAAATACGAAGCCTTTATATTCGTTATAAGGATTCGTATAAACGATATAATTATAGTAAATGTCAGACAAGAAACGTCTCAAATACGATAAAGCCTATTTAAGAATAGCGAAGGAATGGGGTAAATTATCTTACTGTAAACGCAAACAAGTGGGTGCTATTATTGTAAAAGACCGAATGATAATTTCTGATGGCTATAACGGTACGCCCTCTGGTTTTGAAAACTTTTGCGAAGACGAAGAAGGCTATACCAAATGGTACGTGTTACATGCCGAAGCTAATGCCATATTAAAAGTAGCGGCATCAACCCAATCTTGCAAAGGAGCGACTTTGTTTATTACTTTGTCACCTTGCAAAGAATGCAGCAAACTAATACACCAAGCTGGTATAATACGGGTGGTGTATCACAAAGCCTATAAAGACGACTCTGGCTTACAATTTTTAAAGAAAGCTGGTATTGAATTACAACTAATTGAAGATTTAAAAGCATAATGCCCTATCAAAAAAAATATTTACCCTTATTAATAGGTGTTGCTATTGCGGCTGGGATTTTTGTTGGGGGAAATTTAAACTTTTCCGATTCTCCAGACCGTTTGTTTTCTACTAACAGTAAAAAAGACAAACTAAATAGACTCATTGATTATATAGATTACGATTACGTCGATGAAATTAATACCGACAGTATTGTAGATGTCACCGTAAATGGTATACTGGATAATTTGGATCCACACTCTGTTTATATTCCAAAAGAGGATATGGAACGTGTTACCGAAAACATGAAAGGAGACTTTGTTGGTATTGGAGTAAGTTTTTATACTTATAAAGACACGATTGCGGTTATTAGACCATTAGAAAATGGCCCAAGTGAAAAAGCAGGAATTAAAGGTGGTGATAGAATTATTATGGCTAATGGTGATTCTCTTTTTGGAGACACTCTTGATGATAGCGACATCATAAAAAAACTAAAAGGACCTATTAACACTAAAGTAAATTTGAAAGTTTACCGTAAAGGCGAACCAGATTTGTTAGATGTTACTGTTAAACGAGCTCGCATTCCTATTAAAAGTGTTGATGCCGCTTATATGCTTACCGAAAAACTAGGATATATTAAGGTCAATAGATTTGCAGAATCCACGTATAAAGAATTTAAAAGCGCTTTAGATAAATTAATTGATGAAGGTGCTAAAGAAATTGCTTTAGACCTCCGCGACAATCCAGGTGGTTTCTTAGATATTGCTGAAACTATTGTTGATGAATTTCTAGAAGATGACAAACTCATTTTATTTACAAAAAACAAAAGAGGCAATATTGAAAAAAGTTTTGCGACTAGTAAAGGTGATTTTGAAGAAGGAAATGTTTACGTACTCATGAATGAAAACTCGGCATCTGCAAGTGAAATAGTAGCAGGAGCTCTTCAAGACAACGACAAAGGAACTATTGTAGGCAGACGCTCTTATGGTAAAGGACTAGTTCAAAGGGAAATGGATTTGGGAGATGGAAGCGCAGTTCGTCTAACAGTTTCTCGTTACTATACGCCAACCGGCAGATCCATACAAAGACCCTATGACAATGGTAATAAAGATTATTATGACGAGTATTTCGAGCGTATGGAAAGTGGTGAATTACTCGATCCTGAAAAAATACAAGTTGCAGATTCTTTAAAATTTACTACCCCAGCAGGTAAAATTGTTTATGGTGGAGGCGGCATCATTCCAGATATTTTTGTGCCTATTGACAATAGCATGTATAACGAAACCTTAACGTACTTGCAGCGCAGTGGGTTTATTAGCTATTATGTTTTTGAAGAGTTGGAAAAAGACAGACACCTTTATGATGATATCTCCAGAGAAGAATTTATAAACAACTTTGAAGTTAGTGATGATTTTGTCATGTCTTTTCAAGATTATTTAAATTTACGTACAAGTTCAAACATAACCTTTGTGGCGTATTATGATGAAGTAAAGCAATATATTAAAGCTACCCTTGCAGATCAACTTTTTGGTAATGGCGCTTTTGAAGAAGTATTCAATCAAAGAGATATTATGATTGATGAAGTTATTAAGTTGAGTGAAGAAAATTAAACATTTCTGTCATGGTGAACTTGATTCAGCATCAAATTAAACAATCTTTTACTAAACCTCAACCTTATCATGCACCTTAGTATGCTTCCCGCCATTCCATAGCGTTAAAATGTCTGTAGCCACATGTGCTCCGCTTCCCGAAGCTATAGCAAATTGACTACGCCATCCAGCGAGGGTTCCTGCAACATACAAGTTATCTTCAACTAAATGGTCAGTGTTTTTTATCCAAATACGGTCTTTTTCAACGGCAGCTCTTGGGTGCGGTTCAATATAATGCTCCAATCCTTTAATGGTCATTAAATTGGTATAGCCAACAGCAATTAGCACAATCCTTGAATGATAGGAGTTTTTATTTGTTCTAATTTCAAAACAATCAGTACTATTCGAAACCTCTAAAACCTTTTCTTTATCAATTTGATTAACATGTGGATATAAATCCGCTAATTGTCTTTTACCACCTTCTAAAATAGAAGCTCCTGTTGTTCCAGACTTAAGTCCTAAAACATTATTAAATAAAGCATTTTGTAAGTGGGATGTTTTTTGGTGGGTTATAATCCCAATACGTTTATCTTTGGCAAAAGCTTTATCATTAGCAGATCCTAAAACTAAAGCGCAAGACATACCTGCGGCTCCACCACCAATAATTAAAACATCAAACATTACTTTCTAGTTTTTACTTTTTCCTCTATGCGTTTAGAAACTAATAGTATTAACATCAAAACTATAGCACAAAGTGATGCTAATAGTGTAATCAGGGCAACGATACTTTCACCCTCAAATGGTGCTTGAGTATCTATTTTTGTAATATTAAATACACCTAAACCGAAAGCAATTACAATTATAACGATAGCAAAATATTTCATTTAATTAAATAAAACTTTTATGTTATGAGCAAATAATTTTACCGCAATTGCTAACAATATAACCCCAAAAACTTTTCTAATAATATTGATGCCGTTTGTCCCCAAAAAACGCTCTATTTTCGAAGATGTCTTCAAAACGATATAAATAAAAATTACATTTAGAATAATAGCCACAATAATATTTTCAACACTAAACTCTGCTCTTAAAGATAGTAAAGTGGTTAAACTACCTGGTCCTGCTATTAATGGAAACGCTAAAGGAAAAATTGAAGCTGTCATAGGATTCGTCTCTTCTTGCTTGTATAGCGTGATACCCAAAATCATTTCTAAAGCAATAAAAAATAATATAAAAGCACCAGCCACAGCAAACGAATTCACATCAATTCCAATGAGGTTTAAAATACTCTTTCCTAGAAACAAAAAAAGCGTCATGATAATCCCCGCAATAATAGAAGCCTTTTCGCTTTGAATATGACCTACTTTTTTACGTAAATCAATAACAATAGGAATGTTACCAACAATATCAATTACGGCAAACAAAACCATAAAAGCCGTAAATATTTCTTTAAAATTTAATTGCATAACAACTAGTTTTTAATGCGATGCAAAGGTCTATATTAATTATTAAATAACAACACATAATAAATCTAAAGTTTCTCTATTTTTGCCCTTAAAGTGCTCATTTTATGTTTCAATTAGGAAAAACCATAGTTTCGGAAGACGTTATTGACAAAGACTTTGTGTGTAATCTTTCGGCGTGTAAAGGGGCTTGTTGTGTGGATGGTGATGCGGGCGCTCCTTTAGAAAAAGATGAAATGACAATTCTAGAAGATATTTATCCTAAAGTGAAGCCTTTTTTGCGAAAAGAAGGCATTGAAGCCATAGAAAAACAAGGTGTATATATTACAACTGAAGATGGCGATTTGGAAACACCATTAATAAATGGTGCTGATTGTGCCTATGTGATATTTGATGAAAACAAAGTTGCACTTTGCGCTATTGAAGAAGCATATAACCAAGGAGAGATTTCTTGGAAAAAGCCTTTATCATGTCATTTATATCCAGTTCGAGTGAAAGATTACAGCGAATTTTCCGCTGTTAATTATCATAAATGGCAGGTCTGTGATGATGCCTGCATACTAGGTAAAGAATTACAAATTCCTATCTATAAATTTGTAAAAGAAGCATTAATTAGAAAATTTGGTGAGGACTGGTACTCTGAATTAGAAAAAGTCGCTCAGGCATCAAATCGATAAAAATTTTATTTAGTTTTTTTCTTGTAAGTGGGGTTTTTCTTAATTTATACCAAAAATTAAAACCCCAATATCCATAGGCATTACCAGAATTTCATTTATTTTAAATATCTGATTTTCAGGCATTTATTTAAGTGTTGTTTTGCATAACAAATGTTAAGCTTTGTTAAAAACTTGTTGACAATGTTTATAACTATACCTTTCTTTTTTAAGTTCTATTTTGAATCTTTGTTAACCCGAAATCGAAGCAAATTTTCGTCAAACTTTTATAAAATTTAAGAAACAATGTCGCAGACACAAGTAGAACCTATTCTCCAAGAAAATAAAGATCGATTTGTTATTTTTCCTATTCAGCATCATGATATTTGGGAATGGTATAAGAAATCTGAAGCAAGTTTCTGGACAGCAGAAGAAATTGATTTACATCAAGATCTTACGGATTGGGCTACTAAATTAAATGATGATGAGCGTTATTTTATAAAACACATTTTAGCATTTTTTGCAGCTAGTGATGGTATTGTAAACGAAAATCTAGCCGAAAATTTTGTGAATGAAGTTCAATATAGTGAAGCCAAATTCTTTTATGGCTTCCAAATTATGATGGAAAACATTCATAGTGAAACCTACTCACTTTTAATTGATACTTACGTAAAAGACGAAAAGGAAAAAGACATTTTATTCAATGCCATTGAAAATTTTCCTGCTATTAAGAAAAAAGCAGATTGGGCACTTAAATGGATTGAGTCTCCAAGTTTTGCAGAGCGTTTAATAGCTTTTGCTGCTGTTGAAGGTATTTTCTTTTCGGGTGCGTTTTGCTCAATTTTCTGGTTGAAAAAACGTGGATTAATGCCAGGATTAACATTTTCTAACGAGTTAATCTCTAGAGATGAAGGTGTACACGCAGACTTTGCTGTTCACTTACATAACCAACACTTAGTAAATAAAGTTTCAAAAGCACGTATTAGAGAAATTCTAATCGATGCTTTAGATATAGAAAGAGAATTTATAACAGAATCTTTACCAGCAAGTTTAATAGGTATGAATGCGGTATTAATGTCGCAATACTTAGAATTTGTAACAGACCGATTGCTATATGAGCTAGGTTGCGAGAAGGAATACAATACGGCCAATCCATTTGATTTTATGGATATGATTTCGTTACAAGGAAAAACCAATTTCTTTGAAAAACGTGTTTCGGAATACCAAAAAGCAGGTGTCCTTAACAAAGAGGAAGAGAAAGATAAATTTAGCTTTGATGCCGATTTTTAATTGATTCAAAAATCAGTTAAAATGACATTTCCATACAATGGAAAACTAAAAAAATTTTATTGACCATAAACAAGTTTAATCCCTATAACTGATACTTCAGAAGGCATTATTTTTTGTTTATAAACTAACAAAAACAACTAAGTTTCAGCTAAATGATAATTAGCAAAAAACTTAGGCTAACTAATTAACCCATTTTCTGAAGGTGTATCAGAAAAATAAAAAAACGTGTAAACAATGTATGTAGTAAAAAGAGACGGAAGAAAAGAACAAATCATGTTCGACAAAATCACTGCTAGAGTGAGAAAACTGTGTTATGGCTTAAACGAATTAGTAGACCCTTTAAAGGTTACTATGCGCGTAATTGAAGGCTTGTACGATGGAGTTACCACTAGTGAGCTTGATAATCTTGCAGCAGAAATTGCTGCTACCATGACAACAGCTCACCCAGACTACGCACGTTTAGCCGCAAGAATTTCCGTATCTAACTTACATAAAAACACCAAGAAAACCTTTAGCGAGGTAATGCACGACCTATACGCTTATGTAAACCCAAGAACCGGAAAAGACGCGCCTCTTTTATCGGATGAAGTATACAATGTCATTATGGAGAACAAAGACCGTCTTGACTCTACAATTATATACAACCGTGATTTCGGATATGACTATTTTGGGTTTAAAACATTAGAACGCTCGTACCTTCTAAAACTAAATGGGCAAATTGCTGAAAGACCTCAACACATGCTTATGAGGGTCTCGGTTGGTATTCATCTAAACGATTTGGATGCTGCTATTGAAACTTACGAGTTAATGTCTAAAAAATATTTTACACACGCTACACCTACACTATTTAATGCTGGTACACCAAAACCACAAATGTCTTCTTGTTTCTTATTAACAATGAAAGAAGATAGTATTGATGGCATTTACGACACGCTTAAACAAACTGCAAAAATATCACAATCTGCCGGTGGAATTGGATTAGCAATGCATAACATTCGTGCAACTGGCAGTTATATTGCTGGAACTAACGGAACATCTAATGGTATTGTTCCTATGCTAAAAGTTTTTAACGACACCGCACGATATGTAGATCAAGGTGGAGGAAAACGTAAAGGAAGTTTCGCTATTTATTTAGAAACTTGGCATGCCGATATATTTGATTTCTTAGATTTAAAAAAGAATCATGGAAAGGAAGAAATGCGAGCACGTGATTTATTTTACGCGATGTGGATTTCAGATTTATTCATGAAGCGTGTTCAAGAAAACGGGGAATGGACATTGATGTGTCCTAACGAATGTCCAGGATTACCAGAGGCGCATAGTGAAGAATTTGAAGTCTTATATACTAAGTATGAAGCAGAAGGAAAAGGAAGAAAAACCATAAAAGCTCGCGAACTTTGGGAAAAAATATTAGAATCTCAAATTGAAACTGGCACACCATATATGTTGTATAAGGACGCGGCTAACCGTAAGTCTAATCAACAGAATTTAGGAACCATTCGTTCGTCTAATTTATGTACGGAAATCTTAGAATACACATCTCCAGATGAAGTTGCCGTTTGTAATTTAGCTTCGATTGCTTTGCCAATGTTTATTAAAAATGGGGAATTTGATCACAAAGAATTATTTAAAATCACCAAGCGCGTAACTAAAAACTTGAATAGAGTAATTGACAGAAATTACTACCCAGTGGTTGAAGCTAGAAATTCTAATATGCGCCACAGACCAATTGGTTTAGGTGTTCAAGGATTAGCCGATACATTTATAAAGTTACGTTTGCCTTTTACAAGTGATGAGGCAAAAAAATTGAATCAAGATATTTTTGAAACACTTTACTATGCAGCTGTTACGGCAAGTATGGAAGAGGCTAAAGTTGATGGTCCTTACGAAACTTATGAAGGATCACCTATAAGTAAAGGAGACTTCCAACATAATCTTTGGAATATTAAAGACGATGAGTTAAGTGGAAACTGGGATTGGGCAAAATTACGCAAGCAGGTGCTTAAAAATGGAGTGAGAAATTCATTATTAGTTGCTCCAATGCCTACGGCATCAACCTCTCAAATTCTTGGTAACAATGAATGTTTCGAACCATATACGTCTAATATTTACACACGTCGTGTGCTATCTGGAGAATTTATCGTTGTTAATAAGCATTTATTAGAAGACTTAGTTGATTTAGGCCTTTGGAATGAAAGTCTAAAACAAGATATTATGCGAGCTAATGGTTCTGTACAAGGTATAGATATTATCCCTCAGGAAATAAAAGAGCTTTACAAAACTGTTTGGGAATTAAGTATGAAAGACATTATTGATATGTCTCGCCAGAGAGGTTACTTTATAGATCAATCGCAATCACTTAACCTATTTATGGAAGGTGCAACCATGGCAAAATTAACCTCAATGCATTTTTACGCATGGAAAAGTGGCTTGAAAACAGGCATGTATTACCTGAGAACCAAAAGTGCAGTGGATGCTATTAAATTCACCTTACAAACTACTAAAAAAGAGGAACCTGTTGCCGAAGTTGTAGAAGTAAATAATGTAGCTGTGCAACAAGAAGAAGCTAAGAAAAAGAAATTAGCCGCTCAAAACGCCGCTAAGTTTGCAAAACAAAACACCACTCCAGAAGTGGAAATTGAACCAATGTCTGCAGAAGAAATGAAAGCGCTTATTGCGCAATCAAAAGAAGGACAAGGTGATGATTGTTTAATGTGCGGGTCTTAAAAAACCCAAAATTGATTTTAGTGTTAAAAAAAGCATCTCTTTGGAGATGCTTTTTTTATTTCGCAGCTTTCATAAATTCTTCAGCTTTTTCAACCATGTTTCTGCTACCACAAACAAAAGGAACACGCTCATGCAATTCCGTGGGTTGAATATCCATAATTCTTGTAAATCCGTCACTTGCTTTACCATTTGCTTCTTCAGCTAAAAAAGCCATTGGATTACACTCATACAACAAACGTAATTTACCTTTTGGGTTTTTTGAGCTTTGTGGATATAAATAAATACCACCTTTAATCATGTTTCTATGAAAATCTGAAACTAAAGATCCTATATATCTGGAAGTATAAGGGCGATCCTCTTCTTCTTGTTGGCAGTATTTTATATAATTTTTAATCCCTTGAGGAAAGTGAATATAATTTCCTTCATTTACAGAGTAAATATTTCCATCTTTTGGGAATTGCATATTAGGATGCGACAAATAAAAAGATCCAATTGCGGGGTTTAATGTAAAACCATTAACACCGTGACCTGTTGTATAAACCAACATAGTAGAAGTCCCGTAAACCACATATCCAGCGGCTACCTGCTTATTACCTTGTTGTAGGAAATCTTCAAGAGTTACTGGCGTTCCAATTGGAGTCACTCGACGATAAATTGAGAAAATGGTTCCTACAGAAACATTTACATCAATATTAGATGAACCATCTAATGGGTCTATTAAAACCACATACTTATTTTGATGGTTTTCGTCTTGACTATTTATGGTTATAAAATCATCTTCCTCTTCACTAGCTATTCCACAAACAATATTTCTCTTTGTAAGCGTTTGAATAAACTTTTCGTTGGCGTAAACATCCAATTTTTGTTGGTCTTCGCCTTGTATATTTGTATCTCCTGCTGCTCCAATAATATCAACTAAACCTGCTTTATTAACCTCGTGATTAACAACTTTTGCTGCTAATCTAATTGAATTAAGTAAACTGGATAATTCACCAGAAGAGTATTTGAATGACGACTGATTCTCAATAATAAATTCTCCAAGGGTTTGCTTTTTAAAAGACATAATTTGAGATTGATTTTATTGGTGCAAATATCTATATTTTTTATGCAACTACAACGTTTTCGTATAATATATATATCCCTTAATAATGAACTTTGAACTATCTTTGAAATTATTTAAAATAAATTATGGATTTCATAATAAGACAAGCAAAAAAAAATGATATGTCAGAAGTTCTTAGTCTCATCAAAGAACTTGCTCATTTCGAAAAAGAACCCAACGCTGTGGAAGTAACAGTTAAAGATTTAGAAATAGATGGTTTTGGTGAAGATCCCAGATTTAATTGTTTTGTAGCCGAAGTGAATTCTAAAATTGAAGGTATTGCTTTAATTTATAATCGTTATTCCACCTGGAAAGGTAGAGCTCTTCACTTAGAGGATCTTATAGTAAGTGAAGCAATGCGCGGCACAGGCATGGGAACAGCATTATTAGACGAAGTTATTAAATATGCGTATAAGCTTGGAGTTAAGCGCGTTAACTGGGAAGTTTTAGACTGGAACGAACCAGCCATAAATTTTTATGAAAAAAAAGGGGCTAAAGTCATGCGCGATTGGGACGTAGTTCAAATGAGCGAGGAAGACATTAAAAATTACATAGCGAAACTATAATCATGCAGGTATTTAAGTTTGGTGGTGCTTCGATAAAAGATGCAGAGGGTGTAAAAAATCTCGCATCAGTTTTGCATAAAGTAGGCTATAATAATACCTTAGTTGTTGTTTCTGCAATGGGTAAAACAACAAATGCTCTTGAACTTGTCATAAAAAATTATTTCGATAAAACATCTGAATTACAAAGTTCTTTGCAAGATGTTATTAAATACCACAATGCCGTTTTAATTGATTTATTTGACAATGAAAACCATCCTATATTCCAAAAAATTTCATTACTTTTTAAAGAATTAAAAGGATTTTTGAATACTAATAAATCTCCAGATTATAATTTTGTTTACGACCAAGTAATCGGATTTGGAGAATTAATATCAACAGCAATAATCAGTGAATACCTAAATGGTATAGAACTAAAAAACAGTTGGATTGATGTTAGAGAATATATTAAAACTGACAATTACTATCGGAGTGCTCATGTTGATTGGGAAAAAACTCAGAAATTAATTAAGTCAAACTTTAAAAGATCAGTTTTAAACATTACTCAAGGTTTTTTAGGAAGTGATTCTAATAATTTTACAACTACACTTGGGAGAGAAGGTAGTGACTACACTGCTGCCATATTTGCTTATTGTTTAAATGCTAACAGAGTTACTATTTGGAAAGATGTTCCTGGAGTATTAAACGCAGACCCTCGATATTTTGAAAATGCAAAACTTTTAAATAAAATATCATATCGCGAAGCTATTGAACTCGCATTTTATGGTGCTTCTGTTATTCACCCAAAAACGTTACAACCCCTGCAAAGAAAGGAAATACCCTTATTTGTAAAATCGTTTTTAAATCCAGAAAACACTGGCACTAGAATAGGCAAAGAAGTAATGCTCGACCCAATGATTCCGTGCTTTATAGTAAAGAAAAATCAGGTTCTAATTAAGTTATCCTCGCTGGACTTTTCATATATAGTTGAAGAGAATATTAGTGAAATTTTTAACTTATTGCATCTTTATAAAATGAAGGTTGATGTTATTCAAAATTCAGCAATTAGCTTTTCCGTTTGCGTAGATAATATTTACAATAATCTTGAAAAATTGCTCCATCACTTGAAAGCAAAATTCAAAGTGCTATGCCACAAAAACGTATCGCTTTATACAATTCGACATTACAACGATAAAGCGATTTCCCAAATAGAAGCAGATAAAACCGTGTTATTAAAACAATTAACTCAAGAAACTGTTCAAGTAGTAACTAAATAGTTTATTTAGTACATTTACAGCCATGACCAAACAGCAAAATTCTGGGCTAGTAACTGCAAAAGAAGTTGCAAAGGCTATACAATTGGATAAGTATGGCTTTATTGGAACTTTTCTAGGATGGATTTTAATGAAGATTCTAAAAATTTCTACCCTAAATAAAATATATAATAGAAATAAACATTTAGAAGAATTATCTTTTTTAAATGGTATTCTAGACGATTTTCAAATTAAGTTTGAAATTCCTGAAGAAGATATTAAACGATTACCCAAAGACGGAGCATACATAACAGTTTCAAATCATCCATTAGGGGGTATTGATGGTATTTTGCTTTTAAAATTAATGCTCGAGCAGCGTAAAGATTTTAAAATAATTGCCAATTTCTTACTGCATCGTATTGAGCCCTTAAAACCATACATTATGCCGGTCAACCCTTTTGAGGATAGAAAGGATGCAAAATCCAGTATTTCTGGTTTTAAGAATTCTATTTTACATCTAAGAGATGGCCATCCTCTTGGTATTTTTCCTGCAGGTGAAGTCTCGACCTACAGAGATGGCAAATTAGTTGTAGACAGACCTTGGGAAGAAGCAGCAATGAAGCTTATTCAAAAAGCGGGTGTGCCTGTTGTTCCTATTTATTTTCATGCAAAAAATAGTAAGTTGTTTTACAAACTCTCTAAATTTAGTGACACATTTAGGACCGCTAAATTACCTTCAGAATTACTTACACAAAAACGACGCATTATAAAAGTTAGGATAGGTAGACCTATATCGGTGGCTGACCAAAACGAACATGTGTCTTTAGATGATTTTTCTGAGTTTTTACGACGAAAAACATATATGCTATCCAATACCTTTGAAGACAAGCCGAAAATATTAGACAACTTATCATCTTCACTAAAAACAGTAAAGCCACCTAAGCGGATTGTTACTCCAGTAAATTCAGAACTTATGGTGAATGAAATTAATATGCTTCGAAAATCAAATTTAAGGTTATTGGAGAGTAAAAATTATGAAGTATTTCTAGCTCAAGAAGAAAAAATACCGAATGCTCTTCGAGAAATAGGTAGACTTCGTGAAATTACTTTTAGAGAGGTAGGTGAAGGTACTAATGAAGCTATAGACCTTGATACTTTTGATAGTTATTATCACCACATGTTTCTTTGGGATAATGAGAGCAAGGTTATAGTTGGTGCTTATAGAATGGGTATGGGATCACAAATATTTTCACGCTTTGGTATTGATGGGTTTTACCTTCAGGACTTATTTAGGTTTGAACCTGAATTGTATAAAATGATGAGTCAGTCCATTGAAATGGGGCGCGCCTTCATTATTAAAGAGTATCAACAAAAACCTATGCCATTGTTTTTACTTTGGAAAGGTATTGTACATACTACATTACGCTTCCCAGAGCATAAATATCTTATTGGAGGCGTTAGTATTAGTAATCAATTTTCAAATTTTTCCAAATCTCTTATGGTTGAGTTTATGAAATCGCATTACTATGACCCTTATCTCGCGCAATATGTACACCCCAAAAAAGAATTTAAAGTAAAACTAAAAGATGCTGATAAAGATTTTGTCTTTGATGAAGCTGAAGCAGATTTAAACAAGTTTGATAAATTTATTGATGAAATAGAACCAGGAGCCCTACGCCTTCCTGTTTTACTAAAAAAATACATCAAGCAAAACGCAAGACTTGTGGCCTTTAATGTGGATCCATTATTTAATAATTCGGTCGATGGATTGATGTACATTAAAATAGCCGACCTGCCTGAAAGTACCGTTCGACCTGTTATGGAAGAATTTCAAGCAGAATTGGAAGCCAAAATAGCATCTTCAAAAAACGACTAGCCTTTTAATTAATTATAAAATAGCAGTCTATTTTAATTCCGAAAACACATATTTCATTTCGGTAGCTATTTGTAAACTTCGCTCTAAATAGGTTTCAGTTTGACGCGGCGTTCCATCAGATTTTTTAGGGTCTTCGTAAGTAATCGCAATGCGTTTTTCGCAGCCCAAAACTATAGGACAACCTTTGTCTGCAGAAGAACAAGTCATTATAGCTACAAATTCTGATGTAGGATTAAAGTCGCTACTAAACGCTTTCGAAAAAGCTATAATAGCAGGTTCATTTTCTGAAAACTTTATCGCATAAACAGGATTACTCCCTTCGGATAATTTATTTATTTTAAAACCTTGGTTTACTAGAGTCTCTCCCACTTTTGGAAACATGGCAGTTGCCTCAGTTCCTCCAGAATAACAAAACACATTATTAATGTTATAATACCTTGCAAGCGTTTGCGCCCAAATTTGAGATAAATGACTTCGTCTCGAATTATGAGTACAAATAAAGTTTAATCGACTTGGTTCATTCGCATTTGTTTTTTCATTCAAATACTCAATAAGCGGTTTAAGAACTTCTCTTCTTTCCTCACAAATAATAGCTACATCTAACGCGTCAATGACATTAGATATAGCTTCGAATACAGGTTTACTATGCATATAAATATAATTAACAGCAGTTACCGTCAGGAGAGCAACAAGGCTCATTAATAGAAACAGTTTCTAATTCATCCTGAACGCCACAAGTTTCCTTTGCTTTACAATCTGTTTTTTCTACCGCTAATTTAACAATTAAGTTGTGCCCTTTTATTTCGAAATCGTTAACAAAAAGTTGTGCTGTGTGAAATGTTGCATTGCTATATTCAAACTTAATTTCAGAGTCTAACTTATATGGCTTCATTCTACCAACTTTTGTAAGGATTGCTAACGCCTTATAAACCGACATATAATCTGTTTTTCCCAATTCATTTGGGCTTTCCCAAAGTTGAATAATAGTTTCCTGCCAATTATCAGTTTGAGATCCACAATCAACCGAATCTATAGTTAGGTGTTTAACTTCGGTTATATGGTAATTAGCTCCAACCAATAAATTGGGCGCATATTCAAACAATAAAGATTTATCTTGATTGCTTTCTAATACTTTAAAAAATTCCTGTGTTTTCATATGTTTAAATTTTATCGTTTTTTCTGTCATATACAATTCGCTAATAAGCATAATCGGTTGGTATCAATTCAATTATTATAGGTCAATTCATAATAAATATCTTTTAGTTAATGAATTCCAACTTTCAAGAGAATATCAAATTAGATTAACAACAATTTGATTTTGCTGTATTAAAGAACACGTTTAATTCATTTTGAATTTCCGTCCATTTTTCTACGTTTAAACAATAGCACATGCTCTTACCTTCAACTTCTCCTTTAAGTAAACCAATGCTTTTTAATTCTTTGAGATGTTGTGAAATAGTAGCTTGTGCTAGACCTATTTCACTTACTAAGTCGTTACAAATACATGCATTTTTGTTACTTATATATTGTAGGATAGTAACTCGTGCTGGATGCCCTAAAACTTTAAAAAATCGAGCTAGGTCATTTTGCCTTTCTGTAAATATTTGTCTCTTCGTAACCCCCATTGTTTGTATTTTAATATTGCAATATTACGATAATAAAATTAAATAAAAAAGTCAAAACCTAATTTTTTGACTTTTTTAATATTCTAGAACCAAGATTTCTTTCCTGCTTGGTAAGTATTATAGAAATCCTCATCAGATTTTGTTAAATAGATAATTCCTTCTATTAATCCAACAAGACCAGATACTGCCGATGTTATCCCGCAAGTTACAAACCCTAATAAACCTAATACCAGCAATATAATCCCTTCTTTTTGATATCCCAAAATGAACTTATGAACTCCTATCCATCCAAGTAAAATACCTAACACCCCGGCTAAGATTTTTTTATTATCTCCAGAAGTAAAAGTTTCTTTGGCACTTTCGGCAAACTCTGAAGCAGACTCTTTTGCTTCACTAGCAAATTCTTTGGCCTTCTCTTTTGCTTCTTCGGCAAACTCTCCAGCTTTATCGGCAGCTTTTTTCGCGCCTTCTTTAGCATCTCCTAACATATCGTTAAGGTCATCACTTAAATTTTTTTCGTCAGACATGATTGTTATATAGTTTTAATTAGAAAATAAAAATAGTGAAAAATTAAATTTGCCACTATATATATGTAAGCCGAATTACCATAATGTTACAAAATGTAACTATCTAAACAATAAAATCATACCTCCAATTGCAGTTACGATTAGGATAAAACGCCTATAATTTAAATTGGATATGCGCTTAACTATTTTAACCCCGAAAAAGAAACCTAGAATTACCATTGGAATCATAATTGAATTTAGAGCTAATGACTCCCAAGTAACTGTTTCCCATACAAAAAAGTGAAATGGAAGTTTAAAAAGATTTATAATGAAAAATAACCACGCTGCGGTACCAATGAATTCATTCTTTGGTAATCGCATGGCAAGAAAATATATATTTGAAATAGGCCCTGCCAGATTTCCAATCATGGTAGTGAAGCCAGCTAAAAACCCTGCGGAACCAGAAAATAATTTATTCGTTGGAATAGTATTAGACTTTCTATACTCGGTATAAAACATAATTAGAACCGAACCAATTATAATTATTGCCATCATTCTTTTAAAAACAATTTCAGCAATATAATTACCAATCCAAACTGCAATTAAAACACCTATAATCATCCAAGGCATCAGCTTTTTAATATAACTCCATCTAGTATGCCTATTATAGTAAATAACTGCAAAGACGTCGGCTACTATTAATAATGGCAATAATACACCTGTTGATGCCTTTTCGCCAAAAACAAAAGCTAGGATAACAACTATAATGATGCCGATACCCTTAATCCCCGCTTTAGATAAACCCAACAAAAAAACGGCAATACCAATTGCCGCCCATTGTATACTCGATAGATTATAAAATTCTAGTATTTCAGAAAAATTCAAATGTATATGATACAATTAAGTTAAACCACGAATTTACAAAAATGCACTATCCATTGGTTCCCATAACTCTACTTTGTTACCATCATTATCTACAATCCAACCAAATTTTCCATATTCAAATTCTTGCATATCACCTACAATAGTCACTCCTTCTTCTTTTAAAGTTTTAAGCAACTTTGGAAGATTTTCGACGCGATAATTAAACATGAAATCCTTCTTTGATGGTTCATAATATTTTGTATCCTGACCAAAAGGACTCCATTGTGTAGAACAATCGTTTCCCTCTTTATCCTTCCACCAGAAGGTGCATCCAAAATCATCTGTATTGAATCCAAGGTGTTTTTTGTACCAATCTTTAGTTTCTTTTGGGTTTTCCGTTTTAAAAAATAATCCTCCTATACCTGTTACGCGCTTTTTCATGTGTTTGCTTTATTATTTTTAGAATCTATGTTGCATCATTTTCTATTTTTAATCGCTGTTTCATAAATTCCAATCCACTCCTCGGTGCTTACTTTATTAGTAAGCTCTCCAATAAGTTCAAAAGGAATATCATTCATTCTTTTAAACCTTATGCAACTTTTTCCCATATCTAATTTGTATTTACAGCGTTTTGCATATTCTGAAACAAACCAGTCCATCAAATCTTTCTTCGCATAAAGCACCATACTATAGACGGCAACAAAATTTTTCTGTGAAGCTAAATTCATGAATGGTAATGGTAATTTTGTGTCACAATGATATCCATCTGGATATACCGAATGTGGAATTACGTAACCCAACATGCCATAATTCATGGTTTCTTCCATGCCGTTCGGTAAATTATCCAAAATCTGTTGTCTTAATTTTTGAATAGGTTCTTTTCTGTTCTCTGGAAGTTCATCCAGATATTGTCTTGGAGATGTCGCTTTAGATTGCATAATTATATTATTTACGTTGCAGTATAAGTCCTGATATTAAAGATACTATAAAACCTATTATAACAACTAGAACTAACATAAAGGCAGCTCCCATTAAACTTGTCATCTCAAAAACTTCATCACCTCGACCTTGTTCTATTAGCATTTGCGTATAATCTTCGAAGAAATTAGGGTTTAGGAATTTAGTATATATAAAATCTGCAATTGCTATTCCAATACCTACTAGAACAGAAATTAATAACCCAATTATTAATGCTTTACCAAGTGTGATTGATCCTTCATTTACATTATCTCTAAAGTGTTTTATTCCGAAATAAATGAAAGACAAAGACAAGAATATTGAAATATAACCCAATACTTCTAGCGTACTATAACTTAAATTTTTTGCGAAGGCTAGATGAGACATAAAAATTACAAATCCCGTAATTGCACCAAAAAGCCCGTACTTATTTATTGTAGATTTCATAATAACTTGGTTAAATTAAACATGTTGATCTATTAAAATTGTATTTCCGTCTGGGTCAAACAAAACCATACTTGCTGGACCAGCAGTGTTATCGTCTGCTTCTCTTTCAAGCTTAATAGCTTTGTCTTTTAGGTGTTTTTGAATAGCTCTAACATCAGTAAAGCTATCAAGCTTGTTTGCACTTTCATCCCAACCAGGATTAAAAGTTAGAATATTATTCTCAAACATACCTTGAAAAAGCCCCACCAAAGCGTTTCCATTTTTCATGATGAGATAATTTCTTTCTATTTCTCCAGCAAATACACTAAACCCTAGATTCTCGTAAAATACTTTCGATTTATGAATGTCTTTAACACTCAAACTTATTGAAAATGCTCCTAGTTCCATATACTAATATTTTGATTTAAGAATTTATTACAAAGCTACATATCAAGCCTTCACAGGCTTCATACTAAAGTACCAAAAGCTTAGTACATTTGTCTAAATGTATAAATTTTTAGATGATTCTGTAATCTTTTGCAATCTGCAACGCTTGTGTTCGCCTTTTTGCATTAAGCTTTACCAGCAGATTAGATACATGGGTTTTAATAGTACTTTCTGAAAGAAATAATTTCTCTGCTATCTCTTTATTTGATAATCCTTCAGAAATAGCTAACAAAACTTCATATTCTCGTGAGGTGATTTCTAGTTCCTTAATTTTTCCTTGATCGATTTCAACTAAAGGAATAGTAACACTTTTGGACATTTTTCTGTTTATAAAAATCCCAATGATTAAGAATAATACAGCAAATACAGCTATGGTAAATTCAATTTTTAGATTACCAGAATGTATAGCGTAGGTACTGATTTTAAAAAGCAAAATAAGCGCGACAATAAGCAGTGAAAAAACTAAAATGGTTTTTTTCATCAGATAAATTGAGCTTTAATTTTATCGACTATGGTTTGTGCTAATTTCTTTTTGCTTTCTATGGTCCAACCTGCTACGTGAGGTGACAATAGCACTTTTTCTGAGTTTATTAAATATTGAAAAGCCTCTGGCATGTCTGATGTAAATAGATTTTCAAAGGAGGTTTTTTCATATTCTAAAACATCTAGTCCTGCTCCTAGAATCTTGCCCGATTCTATAGCAGCTGCAAGATCTTTGGTGACTACACTTTTTCCCCGTGCGGTATTTAAGAACCAAAAAGGTTTACTAAACCCTTCTATAAATTTTGAATTTACCATACCTAAAGTTAGATCTGTTTGAGGTGTATGCAAACTAACAACATCTGTGCTCTCTTGAAATTCTTTAATAGACACCTGTTTTGCGTTAGTATCTCCAACATGATTCTTAATATCAAAGCACAATATCTCAACATCAAATCCACGAAGTTTTTTTGCAAATGCTTTACCCATATTTCCATAACCAACGATTCCAACCGTTTTACCATCAAGTTCAATCCCGCGATTTTCTTCCCGTAACCATTTGCCTTTTCGCACCTCAGCATCAGCTTTATTTAATTTATTAAACAACGATAAAAGCATTCCAAGTGTATGCTCGCCAACAGCATTTCTGTTTCCCTCTGGTGCAGAAATTAAATGAATGTTTTTCTCTTTGGCATAATCGGAATCTATATTCTCTAATCCTGCACCAACGCGTCCAATAAATTTTAAATTAGTGGCATTGTCTAAAAACTGTTTATCAATAGTAAAACGGCTTCTAATAATAATGCCATCATAATCATGGATTTTAGATTCTATAACTTCTTTTGATGATTTGTAATCTTCATGATTAACGAAACCGAAATCATTCAGTTGATTGATAAGTAATTCGTGATTAGCGTCTAAATGAAGTATTTTCATCAATATCTGGTTAGAAATCAAAAATAAAAAGAATGGGGTGCTGAAACAAGTTCAGCATGACTAAAGTCAAATTTTTGGATAATGAGTTTGGGTTTTTTCGTGCCTCACATTTCCAGTATGTGCCGTACTTAACTTTTCAAAGAGTAAGACATGGACTTCTTCATTATTCTTTGTGAACGGGTTATGCTCAACTCCTTTAGGAACCACAATAATTTCACCTTCCTTAACCTCTTCGATACGGTCTCGAAACTGCATGTATAGTGTACCTTTAATCACTTGAAAAAGTTCATCTTCATTATCATGACTATGCCAAACAAACTCACCTTTTAACTTTGCCAATATGACTTGCATATTATCTACAATTGCGATTTGATGTGGATGCCAATTCTTGTTAAATTTGGAAAACTTATCTTTTATGTTAATTGTATTCATGATATAAAATTACGAAGTTTTGCGTTAGGGATTGAAATGGAAATCCTTTTGTTTTTACATAAGATTGAAACGTAAAGCCCGACCTGAAAAGGAACGCCCAAAGTTTAAATTCCTAGAATCATTTTAGCAATCCAGAAATAAATAAGAATTCCGAAAATATCGTTACTGGTTGTAATAAACGGTCCCGTTGCAATAGCTGGGTCTATGCCGCGTTTGTCCAAAAATAAGGGCACAAAGGTTCCTATAAGTCCAGCTACAATAATAACTGCTACCAAAGAAACCGAGATGGCTAAAGCTGTGTTGACTTCTCCTTTAATTCCCCATACGAATAAAAATAGGAAAATGGCTAAAATAAATCCGTTTAACGCCGCAAGCAACATCTCTTTGAGTAAACGACTATTAATACTACCTTTTACATCATCATTTGCAAGACCTTGCACAATAATGGCACTAGACTGAACTCCAACATTACCTGCCATTGCTGCAATAAGTGGTGTAAAAAAGAACAGAACCGCATATTTACCGAAAGCTTCTTGAAAACCTTCCATTATTAAAAATGCACCAACTCCTCCTATGAGTCCTAAAAACAACCATGGCAATCGTGCTCTTGTGAGTTCTAAAATGGTATCATCTGAGTCTACATCACCAGTAATACCCGCTGCCAATTGATAATCTTTATCGGCTTCTTCTTTTAATACATCTACAATATCATCAATGGTTATTCTGCCTAGTAAAGTTTGTTTGTCATCTACCACTGGAATAGCTTCTAAATCGTATTTAGACATTATTCTTGCAACCTCTTCGGCTTCATCAGTTACGTTTACATAGTCGACATTATCCTTGGCGATATCGGCTATTTTTTGATCACTTTTGGCAATTATTAAATCTTTTAAAGATAAGCGCCCTATGAGTTTTTCTTGCTTATCTACTACATAAATAGAATGTACACGTGTGACTTCTTTTGCCTGTCCTCTAATTCTACGCATACACCCAGCAACTGTCCAAGTTTCGTAAACTTTAACAAGCTCCTTGGCCATAAGCCCTCCTGCTGAATCTTCTTCATAAGTTAGAAGTTCTCTAATTTCTTCTTTATGTTCCTCATCCTCAATTTTGGAAATAACTTCTTGCTGACGTTCTTCTGGAAGTTCTGCAATAATATCCGCGGCATCATCAGTATCTAACTCTTCTATCTCCTCTGCAATCTCCTTTGCAGTAAGATTCTTTAATACTCGTTCTCGATTATCTTCATCGAGTTCCATTAAAATATCTGAAGTGGTTTCGGAATCCAACAACTTAATGACATAGACAGCCTCTTCTAGATTAAGTTCATCTAAAATTTCGGCTATATCTGCATAGTGGAACTCTTTTAAAAGTTTTTGAAGTTCTTTGTCGTTTTGTGATTCAACAAAGCCTTGAACTTGTTCTATAAGTTCCGCTGTGAGTTCAAATTGTATTTTTTCTTTTTCCTCTTCCATTTCTTATGGAAATCAATAAAATTTATTTCTTCTCGTATTTGTTTTGAAGTTAAAGTATAAACGTAATCCCAATACTATTTTAATTTGAATGCCATCAAATTAAAAATCACTCAAACTAACAGATTAAGTATTATTTGCTATCCTTTTCAATTAATTGTGTGAGTTCAACAAATTGAGAAACCGTTAATTGCTCAGGACGCTTGCCAAATATAACATTTGCTTTTAAATTATCGGATAAATTGAATGTTTTTAAACTGTTACGAAGTGTTTTTCTTCGTTGCTGAAAAGCTGTTTTAACCACTTTGAAGAATAGCTTTTCGTCACAAGGCAAATTATAATCTTCCTTTCTTGAAAGCCTTAATACTCCAGAGTCAACTTTAGGTGGTGGATTAAAAACAGTAGGGGGAACAGTAAATAAATAGTCTGCATTATAAAAAGCTTGTGTTAATACCGAAAGAATACCATACACTTTACTCCCTTCTTTAGAACAAATGCGCTTTGCGACTTCTTTTTGAAACATCCCAGAAAATTCTGGAATATGATCACGCATTTCTAAAGTTTTGAATATTATTTGAGTGGAAATATTATATGGAAAATTACCAATAACCGCAAAAGGTTCTTTATTAAAAATTTCCTTTAAATCGTACTTTAAAAAATCTTTTTCAATAATTCTTGACGCTAGATTTAAGTAATTAGCTTGTAAATATTCAACCGATTCTGTGTCAATTTCTATAACATAAGTGGTTATTTCTTTTTCTAATAAATACTTAGTAAGCACACCCATACCTGGACCAATTTCCAAAACATTTTTATATCCTTCGTAAGAGAGTGTATCGGCTATTTTTTGCGCAATATTTTCGTCTTTTAAAAAGTGTTGTCCTAGATGTTTTTTTGCTTTTACGGTCATTGGTTGTGGTTATTTACTAAAATGCATTTTCATTCCTTCATGTGAAGACACAAAGCCTAAATCTTCATAAAACTTAATAGCCTTTCGTCTTTTTTTATCTGTTGTTAACTGCAATACGTGGGCACGCTTTTCTTTTGCTCTTTCAATTGCCCACTGAAACATTTTTTTACCAAGACCAAGCCCTCGTTGATCCTTTCTAATTCTAACCGCTTCTATTTGTGCCCTAATTCCTCCTTGATAAGTTAAATACTGAATAAAGGTGAGCTGAAGCGTACCAACAATTTCAGCTGAATCATTTTCAACAACAATCAGTTCTTGATTTTCATCAGAACTAATATTTTTAAAAGCATCAATGTACTCTTTAGGTAGTGGAATCTGAAAATTTTCTCTTTGTTTTCCGAGTTCATCATCAGCAATCATCTCTACTATTTTTACTATATCTGGTTCTAATGCTTCCCGAAATATCATTTCTGTTATGTAAAATTAACTGTGTAATCATCGACTATTTCAAGTTCGGTTCTAAATGCAAGCATCTTATCTGCGAACTTCTTAAGTCCATCTTGTCTTAACCTATCGGCATCTTCTTTGTAATAGGCATCCAATGCTTCTCGCGAATAGGATCTGTATTGAATGGAATACGTTACGCCTCCCATATCTTCTTCTACTAAAATCTTAGAAAGTGTTGCTTTGTCAAACTTACCTGTTCCTAGAACTTGTGGAATATGCTCTTTAATCCAAGCCAACCAATCGTCATGAATGGATTCATCTATGTTAACAGTTACATTGTATATAATCATAGTTATAAAGTTTTTGCAAATAGAAGAAGTTCTTTGTCTTCTTCAAAAGGATTTATCTGTTTTTTATATATGAAACCTAATTTTTCTAATAGCTTAATCGAATTCGTATTTTGTTGATTGACAATGGCTGAAATTATATCTACTTTAAATTTCTCTTTTGCTAATTTCAAAATAGCTGTTGATGACTCATATCCAAAACCTTTTCCCTCATATTCCTGAAGAAATGCGAATCCAATATCAGCATATTCCAACTCTTGACGCTTTGTAAAACCACAAGTACCTATCGGCCTGTTGTTTTCACTTTTTAGTTCTAACTTATAAAACCCAAAGCCAAAATCGATATAACCCTTAATGGTTTTGGTCTTCAAATATTTTTCGGCATCATCAATACTTCTTAAGTTTTTATCACCGATATACTTAATACAATTTGGGGAATTGGTTAGTTTTAAAAAGAAAGGTGCGTCTTCTATTTTAAACTCAGAAATTATTAGACGTTCTGTTTCTCCAATCATGTTTCTAATTAATATCGTCTCCTCTCAAAGCTCTATAATGCTTTCTGGCTTCAACAAAATAAATACTATCGGCATGATTAAAAATAATCTGTTCATAAAGCGCTTTGGCCAATTCTGGTTCAAATAAATGTTTCACATAAATTTGAGCTAATCTATAAAGCACATCATCAATTAAAATGCCATCACGGTAGTTATCAATAACTGCTTGGTAATTGGCTTTGGCTTTTTCAAACAGAGACTTCTCTTCGAATAGCAATCCTTGTTTATATAAAGTTTGGGCAATTATTGGTTCTGTTTTATGGTTCTCCAAAATTGAATCTAAAATCGTTATGGCTTCATCATTCCTATTTTGAAAAGACAATAAATCGGCCTTTGAATAAAGTCTTAAGGCGGTTTGCAAAGAGTCTTCGTATTTATTGTCAGAAATAAGTAATTTTAAATCGAGGGCATCATTAGCAATAAGTTGAGAGGTTGAAGATTTTAAGATTTTAAGCTGCGATTCAGCCCATTTAAAATCGCCTTTATAATAACTTGCCTTTGCTACTTTAAATCGTGCCTCTTGAGATATGGTACTATTTTTTAAATTACGTTGTATCTGCGTAAAATAAATTAAGGCTTGATTGAACTTCTCTTGTAAAATTAAAATGTCTCCTAATTCTATTTTTACAGCTGCTTGTTGTAACTGATTTAAGGGCAACTCCAATGTTTTCTCTAAAAATTTAGTTGCTTCGGCAGTTTTATTCATATAAAACGCCAAAAAATGGGCGTAATCAATTTGAATATCTAGTGTTTGCGAAAATTTCCCATATCTATTAAATACTTCTAAATACTCGTTATTTATTATAGCGTATTCTTCTTTGAGACTTTCCCTTATTTTTAAGTTAAGCAAATTTTGATTCGCACTTAATTGCGTTTCCAAATCTTGTGCAGTATCAATTAAAAAGGTGTAAACCTCTTTAGCAGTTTCAACCTCTCCTTCACCAACACAAATTGTTGCCAATTCCTCAATTCCTTCTAAACTTTCTGGTTGTCTTTTAAAAATAGCCTTTTCTTGAATAAAAGCTTTTCTAAAATCTTTTTGTTGAACAAACAACCAGCTAAGCATTGCATTCCAAAGCACATTAGGCTCTTCTTGTGTTTTTCTCAGTAGTATTTTTCGAAGCAATATATTATTCTCGTTTGTACTATCTTCAAGTATAAAATCATTTATCGCCCGTTTAATATTGGTTATTGATGTAGGGTTAGACTCTACGAAATTAACGTAGCTATTGAACATCTTTTCAATATTCCCTTGTTCTCCATATATTTGTGCTAATTGCAAATTGAAGTTAAACTCTGGTTTAAGTACCATTGCCTTTTCATAAGCCATCACAGCTTTATCTAAAATTGAATGACTTTGGAAAGTTCTAGCGATAGCAAAAACGTTATTAGGATTATCCTCCAAGCTAGCCATTGCTTTATCATAATAAACTTTAGCATTATCGAATTCATTTTTAAGCTGAAAATTATATCCCAAATCCACCAAAAAAGAAGGATACTTTATTCTTTCCATCAGCTTAATTAAAAAATATTCAGCCTCATCATACTGCTCTAATTCTTGATACGTTTTAACAATTTGATTTATGTAATTGATATTGGATGATGCTTGTGCATAAAGCTTTTTATATTCTAGGAGTGCTTTTTCATACTCACCTTTTTTAAAGTAGTCTTTAGCAATAATATCTTGCTGCGCATTAATACTAAAAGTAACTAAAAACCCTATTAGAAAAAGCATTCTCATACGGTAAATATAACAAATGTGACTTGGCATTATAGCAAATATTATTATAAAAAATGCCCGAATATAATTCGGGCATCTACCAACCAAAAATAAACTTGCTATTAACTACCGCTAGTTAAAAACGATATAATTACTCGATTGGGGACAGTAATCTTATTGAAATAATCCCTATTTACTTACAATTGCTGTAGTTTTACTTTCAGATTTAACGATCTCGAAATCTGAAAATAAAACCTTACTAACGAAAAAAATTAGAGTAATAAGCAAGACTATGCGCTTAATATTTTTCATGGTAGGTTAAGTTTAATTCATTTGGTGCAACTAAATTCACTAAACTCTATGGAAATGCCAAGGAAATTTGAAGAAAATCGTCAAACAACATCAATAAATTGCATTTAATCGATGTTTTTTGTGTATTTTATACAATATGAAAGTTTTTTCTTTCTTTTTTAATTAATCAATAATACTAAATCCCGTATAAGATTGAAGTACTTTAGGAACTACAATACCATCTTTTGTTTGGTAATTTTCCAAAATTCCAGCCAAAACTCTTGGTAAGGCTAATGCACTTCCATTTAGAGTATGGGCTAGTTCGTTTTTACCAATTGTATTTTTAAAACGAAGCTTTAACCTATTTGCTTGAAAGGTTTCAAAATTTGAAACTGAAGATACTTCTAACCAACGATTTTGAGCCGTAGAAAAAACTTCAAAATCGTAAGTAAGCGATGAAGCAAAGGTCAAATCTCCACCGCATAATCTTAAAATGCGATAAGGAAGTTTAAGTTCATTTAATATGATTTTTATATGATTAACCATTTCGTTTAAAGCTTCATATGAACGACTTGGGTGTTCAACTCGAATTATTTCAACTTTGTCAAATTGATGTAATCTATTTAATCCTCGAACGTGAGCGCCATAACTTCCTGCTTCTCGACGAAAGCAAGGTGTATAACCTGTTATACCTATTGGTAAATCTGATTCATTTAACAGTGTATCTCTAAAAATATTTGTTCCAGGAACTTCTGCAGTTGGAATTAAATATAAATTATCTCCGGTTACATGATACATTTGTCCTTCCTTATCAGGCAACTGTCCCGTGCCAAATCCTGAAGCTTCATTAACCAAATGTGGTAATTGATACTCCGTATAACCTGCAGCCGTATTTTTATCTAAAAAGTAAGCTATTAACGCCCGCTGCAACCTTGCCCCTTTCCCTTTATATACCGGAAACCCTGCGCCTGTGATCTTATTACCTAACTCGAAATCTATGATATCGTATTTTTTAGCCAGCTCCCAGTGTGGTAAAGCATCATCGTGTAAAACAGGAACATCTCCCTCCTTAAATACTTCTTCGTTATCCTCATCTGTATTTCCTGCTGGCACTAATTCATTAGGAACATTGGGTATTTTATATAATAACTCATTAAGTTCACTTGCTTTGGTGCTTAAGTCCTCGTTAAGTTGCTTTGAGCTTTCTTTTAAATAACTTGTCTTTTCTTTCAGAAGATTCGCTTCTTCAGCTTTTCCAGTCTTGTATAAAACCCCTATTTCTTTTGACAACGCATTAGATTCTGCCAAAGTATTATCCAATTTTGCTTGAATACTTCTTCGCTCTTCATCCAAAGTAATTACTTGATTTATCATATCGCTAGCATTAATATTTCGTTTTGCCAGTCGATTAATAACCAAATCTTTATTTTCTCTAATAAAAGGGACTTGTAACATCGATTAAATTTTAAGCGACAAATTTAATGAATTACCCAGAAAACTAGTCTGATTTTGAGGGTAAAATCCAGTCGTTATGTTTAAAACTATTCCACGGCGCATTGGTCAAATCGGCTTCTGGATCTATGAAGGCTTCAAAGGGTTTTCCATTAACACTTATTTTAGAATCTACATAAATAGAAATGTCTTGTCCATCCTTTTCGAAAATGCGCTTTAAATACTGTGCAAATTGCCATATAATATCGGGTTTGGTACTAGCCGCTCTTTTCTGTTTTTCAGATAAATAATCGTCCAAATTCACTATATGAATTTTACCTGTATTATTATTCACAAGTCGGTATTCTATGATTCCATATTTTGCCCTTAGCATCATACGCCACGATAATCGATGTCCCTCTTCAGTCCAAAGTACATTATCCTTAATAAAATGATGTCTAATTGGTAATAGGGTTTGAATTAAGAAATACACAGCACCAACTCCAATTAATACCTTTCTATATGAAGTTATTATAAGCTCTTCTTTATTATAAAATAGTTTCTTTTTTAAAAACAGTTTTTGAATGGTTTTAGGTTCAAAAAAGAACAACGAAAACGCCAGAGATAAATATGGAAATATCCCTATTTGAAATACAAACGAATTGAATAAATGGAAGAAGATTGAAACAAAAAAGGCATACTTTCTTGTAGGCTTAAATAGTAATAACGGAACGATTAAGCCGTCGAATAATATCCCTCCATAAGCTAACATATAATGTAACCATTTTTCTTGGAGAAGGTCACCAATAAAAATGTAATTTGACTTACTTCGCATTAAAAGCTGCATGACATTTCCGTTTAACCAATCGGGGTATAATTTAGCGACTGATGCGTAAGTATAGACTATAAATAATTGAATTACAATAACCCATTTTACCCATTGAGGCATGGAATAACTCTTGAGATTTGGATTTAATTTTACATCCATTGAGGCATACCTGTTAGCAGGAAGAAAGACCATTATAGCACCTAAGAGCACCAATAAATAATAATGATTGTTGTATGATGTCTTTTGCATTAAATAAGTTCCAGTCCACATGAGGGTAAAACTTATCATTGCAAATCTGTATTTATACCCGACCATTATTAGCAATCCAAAAACAGACATTATGAAGTAATAAATATACATGCCATTTCCTGGTAATGGCTGTAACCATTCAAATCCAATAAACGAGAATGTAAATTTTGGTTCGATTAAAACGCGCTTAACCCAACCCGTTAATATAGCTCCAAATGACTCTAAAAAACACAGTAATCCAAAAAATATTCGAAAAACTATTAAAGCAGAATTATCAATATGCTTGAATAAATATTTATTCAGCATAATGGGTGTTTATGTAATTAAGTGCCGTTTCTTTATCGCTTATTAATTGCTCTTTTAACGCTTCAATAGAAGCAAATTTTTTCTCATCTCGTAAGCGATTTAATAGTTCAATTTTTATCTTTCTGTCATATAAATCCTTATTGAAATTGAAAAAATTCACCTCAATGGATTCCTTTTCTCCATTTACGGTTGGATTCATTCCTATATTCATCATGCCAAAAACTTCAACATCATCAATCGAGGACTTGATAATGTAAGAACCTTGCTTTGGAATTAATTTGTAATCTTCCTCAACATTTATATTTGCTGTAGGGAAATCTAAATTCTTTCCTAACCCTTTGCCCTTAACAACGGTCCCGGTAATCATGAACTTATAACCTAAATAAGCATTTGCTTTTGATATATTCCCATCTCTTAAAGCCTTCCTAATTTTTGTAGAACTCACAGAAACATCATTAATATCTTGTGCAGAAATTTCTTCTACATCAAAATTATATTTAATTCCAAAATCTTTTAAATCCTCTATATCGGCTTTTCTGTTTCGTCCAAATCTGTGGTCGTAACCTATGATCACTTTTTTAGCGTTGAGTTTTTCTACTAAAATTTCTTTTACAAAATCTTCAGCTGAAAGTCGTGAAAACTCTTTGGTAAACTTTTTAACGACTAAATAGTCTAAGCCCAAGTTATTAAGAATATCATGACGTTCTTCAATGGTATTTATCAATTTAATATTAGAATCTTTCTGAAGCACCATTCTCGGGTGAGGAAAGAACGTAAGAATAACCGATTCTAAATTAGTCTCCTTGCCTATATTAATTAATCTCGAAATTATTTTTTGGTGACCAATATGAACGCCATCGAAGGTTCCAATGGTTACAACAGTTTTAGTGCTAGATAATGAATTAAGACTTTTGCTAATTTTCAAGCTTGAAGTTTTTACAAAAATAAAAAAGAGGACTGAAATATATAGACCTCTTTTTAAGTATTATTATTTTTAATAATTGCTATTCTACAATAAAGGGTAAGGAAATAGATTCTCCTTCTTTAACTATTCTTATAAAATAAAGACCTTTCCTAAAGCTAGTTACATTTATTCCTAATTGATAAAAATTATCTATTTGCTTTTCTTTTACCAATTGTCCTAAAACATTATAAATTTTGAAAGCATCAGGCAATGAATTAATTTGGGACACTTTGATATTTAGCTCGCTTGTGGTTGGGTTTGGATACAAACTTATTTTGTTGTTAAGAAAGTAGTTCTTTATTCCCAAAGTTGCAGTAGAAATGCTTATTACATCTGAATTAGCAAAATTACCTCCAGTTGCGATAACAGTATCATCATCTGTTTTTAGCTCATAAGAGCCATTCCCAAAACCACAACAAATACCGTCGTTTGCAGAATCAAAAATTGTAAACTTATAACAATCGTTAGAACTTACTATAAACTCTTCATTTTTAGTAGTGCCATTATCTGAAGAAGTATAACTGGCAGATGCTAAAAGCGAATTACTAGCATCCCTAAATTCCCAACTAGTTTCTGACGCAAAATTATCTAAAACAAGGGTTAAAAAGATTTTTGATGTTGAGTCATAAGTATTATTGATTACGAAGTTTGCACTATCACTATTATTACATGACCTTTGATCTACAGAACCATTTGCACTAGTAACAGAAATATTAAATGTATGATCCCCTGAGGTAGAAGTCAGTACTGGTAGATTAACAATTTCTGAATCACCCTTAGTTAATGTTCCTGTCCAATTATATGTAGAAGAAGAACCGCCATCAACATTATATGAAATATCCGCACTGGTCAAAGTAATATCTCCATAATTAGTTACTCTAATTGAAGGTGTTATGTTAGACGTGCAAACAGGAGTATCTAAATAAACCACTTTCGCATTAGCATCATTATTAACTCCAGAAGGCAAATTAGCTGTGGTTGACGAAGCCAACGAAGCTCTACTACTGGCCAATATTGCTTGTATTCTTGTTTTTTGACCGTCGGTAAATGTATCAAAACATACATCATCAGAATAATCCATATAGTTTTCAATCATATCATCATCTGGGTCTACACATGTATCTGGTACAGTAGATGGGCATCCAAAATTGGGACGACCACTATTAGGTGTATCTGCAACCCCATCATCTGCTGTACAACTTTCATCATCAGGATCGCCATCAACCCAGTTATCTCCCCAAACATGATTCAAACCTAAAAAATGCCCAACCTCATGCGTCATCGTTCGTCCTAAGTTATAAGGGCCAATAAGTGTTACATTTGGATCATCATTACTTCCAAAAAACTTATAATCTACAACTACTCCATCCGTAGTTGAACCACTCCCAGGCGGGGTGGCATAACCTAAGAGCCCTGAGCCTCCTGCAAACTTTACAGACCACATGTTAAGATATAATGATGCATCCCAAATATATGTAGGCTTCAAAGCATCCATTTGAGCTATAGCGTTTGACTGGCTATTTTCATTAATACCATCTTGCCCAATATTTACTCTATCTATACCATTGGTCGTACAACCACTTGGATCTATTTTAGCTAACACAAAGTCAACTTCAACATCAACACCACCACCATCACCTCTAGATCCAGAAATCTTTCTAAAATCTTCATTAAGAACTTTTATTTGAGAAAAAACTTGAGCATCACTTATATTCGGTCCAGTACCAATGGGCTCACCATTATGAAATACATGAACCACTACGGGTATTGTTATAACTGCTCTTTTACCTGAATTTAAAGTTTTTTGGCTCTTATAAGATTCCATTATCACCTTTATCTTATCTTCAAAAACTTTACTACCCATCATAGTGGGGTATTCTTTTAAAAGTTCTTGATTATAGTTATAGGTACCGCAACGATCTAACAATTGTTTTGGATTTTTATCCCTTTGGCTATTGCCAACAAAACTGATAAAAAACAACAAAGTGAATATGATAAAAACAGGCCTTTTCATAATAACTTTTTTTGAATTTGAGGGTATTAATAACAATAATACAACTTAATTGTTAGTCTGTCAAATAATGAATTCATAACATTTACTTACCATTAAAAGCATTCATAGTATTATTTATACCAGATAAAACAAAGGACTTTATAAGTTCCACCGATTTTTCAAAACGTTCAGACAACCTCTCGTTTTCTTTGCTAGACCATTCTCCCAAAACGTAATCTACTTGCCTTCCTTTGTTAAAGGCATCGCTTATACCAAACCTAAAACGGTTGTATTTAGTAGTATTTATTTTATCCTGAATATCTTTTAATCCATTATGCCCACCGTCACTCCCTTTTGTTTTTAATCTAATACTTCCAAATGGTAAATTAAGGTCATCGGTTATAATAAGTAAGTTTTCAATTGGGATTTTTTCTTTTGTTAACCAATACAAAACTGCTTTACCGCTTAAATTCATATAGGTATTAGGTTTTAAAAGAATAAAGGTTCGTCCTTTTAGTTTGTAGGTAGCTATATCTCCCAACTTTTGAGTTTCAAATGTTAGGTCTTCATTCTTTGCAAAATAATCCAATATTCTAAATCCAATATTGTGGCGTGTATTTTCATACTTTTCACCTATATTTCCTAATCCAACTATTAAAAATTTCTTCATGGGATTTTGCTCTTCTATGTATGTTTTCTGTTTAAAAAACCAAAATAAAAACTGGCACATAAAAGTTTGTTTTTTGTAAAAATAAAAAAGCATCCTGAAAATAAGGATGCTTTTATTATTTAATCGCGAATATGTTTTATTCTTGAGATGCTGGTGCTTCTGCTCCTTCAGATGCTGGTGCTTCTGCTCCCTCTGCACCTTCTTCTAACTCTTCTTCATCTTCATCATCTACAATTGCTACTCTAGATGTACTTACTCTACAAACTACAGTATTATCATTGTGTAGAAAAGTATAATCTCCAGTTGGCAAATCACCTACCGCTACTTTATCTCCAATTTTAAGAGGTGTAATATCTACCTCTATAAAATCTGGCAGGTTTACTGGTAATGCTTTGATACGAAGTTTTCTGTTGTTTCTCTTTAAAACACCTCCATTTTTAACACCTCTAGAGTTACCTACTAGTTGTACAGGAATATTTAAAGCAATTTCCTTGTCTTCGAATAATTGATAGAAGTCTATATGCAAGATTCTGTCTGTTACTGGATGAAACTGAATGTCTTGTAATACAGCATTTAAAGTTTCTCCATTGTCTAACTCAATCACAACTGTATGCGCATTAGGCGTGTATACAAGTTTTGAGAAAGCCAATTCTGGTGCAGAGAAATGCACTGGCTTGTCTCCTCCGTATAATACGCAAGGAACCTGACCAGCATTACGTAAGGCTTTTGTTGCTTTTTTGCCCACGCTTTCTCTTTGAGATCCGTTGATTGTAATTGATTTCATTTGTTTATATATAAATTAAATTAATATTCTTTTCTACGTGACTTACATCACAAATTTTGAGCTTATAGAATGATTGTTGTGCACTCTCTCCATAACCTCAGCAAATAAATCCGCACAACTAAGTACTTTAATTTTATTGCTTTTTTGAGTAAGTGGAATAGAGTCTGTAACTATAAGTTCTTCTAATTTCGATTTTTCTAAATTCTCATAAGCATTCCCAGATAAAATTGGATGCGTACAAATTGCTCTTACACTAAGAGCTCCACGTTCCATCATTAAATCTGCTGCTTTCGTTAAAGTTCCCGCTGTGTCGACCATATCGTCAACCAAAACAACATTTTTCCCTTCAACATTTCCGATTAACTCCATGTGAGAAATAACATTGGCTTTGGCACGCTGTTTATAACAGATAACCACATCACTTTCTAACGCTTTAGAATATGCATAAGCTCTTTTAGAACCTCCCATGTCTGGAGAAGCTATGGTTAAATTATCCAAGTTTAATCTCTTTAGATATGGTAAGAAAATAGTTGATGCAAATAAATGATCTACAGGTTTTTCAAAGAATCCTTGTATTTGATCTGCGTGTAAATCCATAGTGATAATACGCGTTGCACCGGCTGATTCTAACATTTTAGCCACCAATTTAGCCGCTATAGGAACACGAGGCTTATCTTTTCTGTCTTGACGTGCCCAACCAAAATAAGGAAGAACTGCTGTAATATGTCTTGCTGATGCCCGTTTAGCCGCATCAATCATTAGAAGCATTTCCATTAAATTTTCCGGCCCTGGGTTTGTTGAACCAATTATGAAAATACGTGTACCTCTTATAGATTCCTCATAAGAAGGTTGAAACTCGCCATCACTGTAAGTAGACGTAATTACATTACCTAATTCTGCACCAAAAGCTTCGGCTATTTTTTCACCTAAAACTTTACTTTGTGTACAAGCAAAAATTTTGGCTTCTGTAATTACAATTGGCATTGTTAACTTCTTGTTTATGAGTGCGCAAACACTGCGTTATTTTTAACGAGGTGCAAATTTATATATTTATTTTAATCTAAAGAGTATATTGTTGGGTAAATTTGGGTCTTTTAAAGAAAATAATATATTTTTGCTGTCCAAATATGCTCAAGTGGCGGAATTGGTAGACGCGCTGGATTCAAAATCCAGTTTCTTCGGAAGTGTGGGTTCGATTCCCACCTTGAGTACTTTATAAAACCGTAATTACTTTATTTTAAGGGCGTTATGGTTTTTTTATTCTTTACATAGTCAACATTTAGTTGAGCATTTCATTAAAAAATATATTTTTTACTCTTTTCATCATCACAAAAATAGTTTTGAAATTGAAAAAGGATTGATTAATCAATGTTAGTATCATACTTATCCCGACTATGCATGTATTAAAACTTCTTTATTCTGTTGCAACATGATGCTTTAAAGCATAAAAATATCTAACAAAAGAATCTCCTCAGTATTTTCAATGATTTTTGTAAGATAACCTGTTTTGTTATAGTCGCTATTATTGGGATTATCTACATTAATTTGGGCAATACTGTTAAAATATGTTAAAATATTACTTTGTTATACATAGTACTGTAACAATATTTGAATATTGTCGTCTATTGGGTATAATACATTTTAAATATAGAAATTATGAGAACTTTAAACAACAATCAAATTACACAAAAAATAAGCTCAACAAAGGCTTATGTGTGGAATGCCAAAAGACGTTACAAATAATTCTTTTAGGAAATTTAAATATTACAATAAACCATCAAAATATAGAAATTATGAGAACTTTAAACAACAATCAAATTACCAATAAATTAAACTCAACAAAAGCTTCTGTTTGGAATACTAAAAGACGTTTCAGATAAATCAACAATTATAAATCATCAATCATAATAAATCTAAAAAAAGGATGCTGTTAATTCACATCCTTTTTTTTATTGAAACTTTGAAGTGTACTTATCAAGAATATGGCCATACTTAAAACTTCTGAGTTCTGCTATTGTGGTTATGCTCGTCATCATAAACAACCTCAACAAAGGGTTTATTTATGGCGTAACAATTAATACGAATATCTTTAGTTACATCATTATCTAAAAAAGTACCGTACTGATTGATTAACTGCTTCCATTCGTTAATTTAGTTCTAATGCGTTAAACTCGTATAAGGTCCTCAGTTCTTAATAAACTTAAAAGTGAATACTTCCTCTTGTTCTTTCACTTGTAAATAGTAAAAACCATTTTTTAATTTCCTTACATCTAAATAATTGTTTGTTTGTGGTAGTCTTATTTTTTGTCCATTAACATTATAAACTGCTATATCAATAAATGTTGAAGTAGTGTTAGTTATGTATAAACGCTCACTAACAGGAACAGGATAAATTTTCACATGATTAAGATTTAATCCTATTACGCTTAATAGACCCCATTTATCTTCAGCAGGATTTCCTCCCCAAATTTTAGTTGCTAGGTATGGATTATCAATAAAAGGGTTTCTATTGCCTTGCATTGACTCTAAAACAGTGTTTCTCTGAGTTTCATAATCAGATACAGGGTCTTCTATATTCCATTGTAGAAATACATCAGGCATATCAGTATTATTAGTATTTGTTCCAGTTCCTATATCGTTAGCAGGGCATTGATTAGGATATCTTAAAAACATATACATAACAATACGTGCAACATCTCCTTTCCACTCATCACCAGGATACCAATTACCACTTGCTGTAATATGGGAGTTTGTACTTGTATTACTATCTTGGAATAACCTATTACTTCTATTTGAATTCATATCTCCATCACAGGCTCTCAAATTGTGTGCATCGGTTCCAGATCCTGGGTCTTCTGTTGTTAAACTAGGATTGGCTATTGACCTAGCATAAACATGCTCTCGATTGAACAACCCTGAGCAAGAAGTGGTATGACAAGACAAATCTTTATCTCTGGTATAATCAGTTTCGGTGTTACCATCAAAATCATCATATCCATAAAATAGTAATACATTTTCAGTATCTCCAGGAACTAAATCAGTTTGCTTTACTGCATCCCAAGTATCTGGTTGACTTGAAGTATAAGGAAGTAAAGTGGTATGTGTCTCTCGTATTAGTTGAGATAAATCTATTTCTAGGTCTATACCATTTTGGTCAAGATCAATACTACCGTAATATGTTGGCATTTGAGCAAATGAAACAAATGAAAACAGAAACAGTAATTGGAGGAGTCTTTTCATTATTGCAGAATAGTTGATCTGAACATCTTTAATTGCGTAGTTATATAAAAAGCACCTTATTGGTAAACAGTCTAGATACCTTCGTTTAGTTATAATGCGTTAAACTCGCATAAAGTCATTTTGCATGATTTAATAAAAACAGTTCTTCACGTTTTCATAAGCATCTTTGCAAACAAAGAGTAATACAATTGTTAAAGCAACAAATATTAAAGCAATTATTAAAATAGTCTTTAATGTTATTTTTTTTTGTTTCATACTAATTTAAGTTTCTAAGTGTAACTGAAATTAAAAGATAGCATTAGCACCAAAACAAAAGTAATTAAAATCACAATCATTGAAATTGTTATAAACCACAAAACCAATAGAGAGGTATGAGCTCTTATCCTAATCTAATTTATAAATCTAAACTTCGTATGCAAATACTATTTCTTTTAAAGTTTATATGCTTATCAAATAGCACAAGATTAAAGATAAAATTAAACAACATAAATCATTTTTGTAAATAGAATTAGTGTAATGTTATCCCAGCCAATATTACGACAGTTAATAAAAATATAAATAAGCATTTTGTAATGCTTTTTGTCATCGATTAATAAACATAACCCCCGTTTGCTATAGCAGCGCCGATTAGAACCAAAAAAATAAATAAAATCGGCCCTGCAACACTAACAATGGTAGAAACGGTTTTATCCTTTTCGTTAATCGTATTAATAGTGTTTTCATCTAAAGGCGTATAGATTATATCGCTACTTGTTTTTTTAACACCGAAGTGATTTCCATCTACAATTATAATTCTGCTGAATTTCATTTTCTTTTTGGAGCGGGTTTTAACTCTTACTTGAGATTGATTTTGAACCGCTTGTTCAATAGATACAGGTATAGATTTATAAACGGTACAACCTTGAAAGAATATTATTAAGGAGCAAAATAGGACCAATACTCTTAAATGTGTTTTAATTGTTTTCATACCCGGTCTTTATGTAAAAAATAAATATAATAACATCACAATAAATAAAGAATGAGCGATATCAGCTTAGATTATTTAACTGCTTAAAAAAAATTATAAATAAACCTTATCTTTAATGAAACAACCTAAAAAATGAAAAATCTATTATTATTTACTTTGTTTTTTCTAAGCTTTCAATTAATCGCTCAAGAAACTGATATTCAGAAAATTGGAAATAAATTAATAGTGACTGGTAAAATAATTGACATTAATGGTTTGCCCTTAATTGGAGCCAAAATTATTGCAAAGGAAATTCACAAAGAAACTACTACAAATTTTAACGGAAAATTTAGTTTAGAAGTAGATGATGAAACAATTATTCATATCGTTTTCATCGATTTCGAACCAATTGATGTAGTTGTAAAGCCTCAAACTAATATTATTTTTCTTCTTAAAGAAGACCATAACCCATTAGATTTAAATTCAAAAGAGGTGTCAACAAGTTTGACACGCAAGGAAATGCGAAGAATACGTCGGTCAAATAAAAGTAAAGACCGTATTCTAAATGGTTCTGATTTGATCGAAGATGTGTTTTGTGTACTTGAGGCAGTACTAAAATAATTAATATAACCAATTTAAGGATTGCTCATCGACCAATTAGAGGGTTTTACATTTTTATTATGATATTTCTAATGATATTGGGATAGATTAAAATTCAATTTTTAATTCTGGTATAAAATTATTGTGCTTACCGTCTTCTCGCAAAAAAAACAAAAACTATCATTATTCCCCTAATAATATTAACTCCATGCTTAAGCAATATGCCAATTACATATAATATAGACCCTAATACTTTAAGAAATCCTCCTTTGGAATCCATGGCTCGGGGTCTGTTCGTTTTATTGGTCTTTACCTTCGGAACTTCCTTGGATCTAACAGATTCTGTTTTAAGTATATTTTCCTTTGGCTTGGAAATCTCAGGTTCATTAGAATTTACAAATGCATGATCCTTATCTAATTTTCTTTTTTTATGATAGTCAGCTTTTTCATATTCATGGTAACCCTCTTTTTTTTCTGAAATTGTTATTTCACCTCTTTTAAGTTGCTCATTTAAATAATCCAAATAGTTGCTCATTGCAATAAATATAGTATTGATTTATTGTATTAAAACGGTAAAATGATCTTACCATTGAAATTATTACGTTAAGATATTAAATAATAATTAGAGCTTGGACAAAAATATAAAACAGGTTCATTTTTGTGAAACTTTCATGAGTTAGTGTGACACTTTATACCTTGCTCGCATATTTGATTTTTTTGGGGATGGGGCTTATTTTAAGCCTTACACATCAACCAATTAGAGGGTTTTAGAGTTCTTTGGTGGTATTTGGCTAGATAAAGATTGTTGTTTGTGTTTTAGGGATTAATCTTGATTAAATTTTGGTACATTCCTCTCCAGAATATGCACATAGTTAAAACTCCAAATTTCTGTTAAGACATTCTGGTCTCCATCATTAACTTCCTCAACAAAGAACTTTTCTATTTTAAATTAGTACAAATATTATTTTCCTGTAAAACTGTCGTACTCCTTTTTCATTCTAATTAAAGTTTCTTTAATGACTTTGGTGTTAACAGAACTATAACCCATCACAATACCATTTTGCTTGTTATTATTAATAAAATAGCTGCTGTATGGGTGTACTATTACATTCTTTTTACTAAAATAACTAGCTAGAGAGACATCACTAATGTTATTATTAATATTGGCAATAATATGTAATCCGGTATTTCTAGAATCCACTAGAATCTCCTCGTTAAAATTGTCGGAGAAACTCTTTAAAAACACTCTTTTGCGTTCAATAGAAGCTTCAATTACATGTCTTAAATGTTTATTCAAATAATCTTTCTCAATAAAATCACTAAGGATGCTTTGCGTTACTGGGGAAACAAATCGACTAGACTGTCTATTCAAAGCTTTAATAGTATCTAGAAGGTAATATGGAACTATCATATAGCCCAATCTAATGGCCGGGTGTAAAAGTTTATTGAAGGTTCCCAAATATATAGTACGATCCTGTTTATCAAGACTGAAAATTGAAGATACAGGCGTTTCCCAATTGCTGAATTCATGATCATAGTCGTCTTCAACAATAAACGTGTTTTTGCTAGCTGCAAATTTTAACAGTTCTAGCCGTCTTTTTAAACCCATTTTAATACCTGTTGGATATTGGTTGGATGGTGTTGTGTAAATTAATTTTGGCTTTCTACATTTGAGGTTTTCAATAACAATCCCTTCATCATCAATAGATGTTGTGCATATGTCTGCCTTTAAACTTTTAAATAAACTATAAGCGTAAGGGTAAGTTGGATTTTCAATAAGCACTTCATCTTTTCTATCTATTAAAGCTTCTCCAATTATAGATAGCGAATGTAAAGACCCGGTTGTAACAACAATTTGTTCAGCGTCACATTGGATGTTTCTATAAATTTTTAAATAATTAGATATATTATTTCTTAATGATTCTAAGCCAATTGTATTGGAATAGGAAAGTTCAGATGACTTGACATTTTTCCAATAATCATTAGACAGGTTTTTCCATAGTTGAACGGGGAAAATATCTAACGGAGGTAATCCTGGTCTAAATGCAATTCCCTTACTATTAGCGTTACTGACGATATGTACATTTTTTTTAAATGAAATGCCTTTTTTTGAAATTTTGGGATATGATCCTAACTCAATGGACGTATTCAATTTGGTGTGAAACTTTTTATCTTTAGTAGAATTTATAAAATAGCCAGATCCAGTAATTGAATTTACATATTTTTCTAATACAAGTAGGTCATATGCCTTAAGAACAGTACTTCTAGAAATCGCTAAATCTTTTGCTAATACTCTTGATGGAGGCAGCTTTACTCCTCTGTTAAAGGTTCTGTTTAAAATAGCCTTTTTTAAGGCATCATATAAATTAATATAAATGTTTTTATAGCTGTCTTTGCAACCAAAGCCATGGTTTACAAGTATGTTTTTAATGTTATAATGCAAATTGGTATGCTTATAATTTTTAAATTGGTATGCTCAATGTAAAGTAAATATAATCTAAATTTAAATATTAGTATTTTTTTTACTTAAGACATGTCTTCAGAAAAGTTAAATGCCAATGTTAGAAATTTAAAGAAATCGGCAACGTTAGTAATTAACGAATTATCTAATAACCTAATCACTAAAGGTATAAATGTCTTTAAGTTAGGGTTTGGTCAATCTCCATTTCCTGTTCCCAAAATAGTTGTAGATGCTTTAAAGGAAAATGCACACCAAAAAGATTATTTACAAGTTAAAGGCTTACCTGTTTTAAGAAAAGAAATTGCTTTTTTTTATAAACGCAATTACGAATTATCTGTATCTGACGCTGACGTCATAATTGGTCCAGGGTCTAAAGAATTAATTTTTAATTTTCAATTGGTTTACAATTTTAAAGAATTGCTACTCCCAAAACCGAGCTGGGTTTCCTATGAACCTCAAGCCTTACTTAATAACCGAAAAAATGCTTGGTTAGGTACAAAAGAAGAAAACGACTGGAAACTAACACCTACAGATATTATAAATTATTGCGAACATTCGCAAAATAAAATTAGAGTTTTAATCTTAAATTATCCATCGAATCCACTTGGTATTAGTTATTCCTCTACTGAGCTAAAGGCACTCGCTGTTGTTTTAAAACAATACAACATTCTCGTTATTTCTGACGAGATATATGGAGAAACTCATTTTAAAGGGTATCATCAAACATTAGCGAAGTATTATCCTGAGGGAACCATAATAAGTACTGGATTAAGCAAATGGGCTGGAGCTGGTGGATGGCGCTTAGGGGTATTTATATTTCCAAAAAAATTAAGATTTATTCTTGATGCCATGGCTGTAGTTGCGAGTGAAACCTTCACATCCACAAGTGCTCCTATTCAATACGCTGCTGTTGAGGCGTATAAACAAAATGAATCTATAAACACATATTTAGCCGATACAAGAAAAATACTTAAGGCAGTAGGAATGTACACTTACAACTATTTAAAAGACATTGGTGTATCATTACCAAAACCTGAAGGTGGGTTTTATGTGTTTCCAAATTTCGAAAAATGGAAAGATACTTTGGCTAAGAGAAATATATTAACCAACACCCAATTTTGTAATACCCTTTTAAATGAAACGGGAGTCGCTTTGTTACCAGGAGTCGCATTTGGTTTTCCTGAAGAAGTCTTTACCGCACGACTTTCTTATGTTGACTTTGATGGTACTCTTGTACTTAAAATCCTCAATAAGCAACCAAATGCCACTGTTGACAACTTGTTTGTTGAAAAACACTGTCCTAGAATAGTTGAAGCCTTAAGAAAAATTGAAATATGGTTGTCTCAAGAATAAAATACAGTATAATACCTATTCTTTTCCATGTAATAACCTCATGCAATAATCATAACAATACTTTTTTAGGTGCAGTTACAAGCGCGACACCAGAAGCTTCAACCGCTGGAGAAGAAATATTCTTGAAAGATGGAAATGCCATTGATGTTGCAATAGCTATATCCTTTGCACTAGCCGTAACAGAACCTGCCATGTCTGGTTTAGGCGGTGGAACTCAAGTATTACTATCATTAAAGAACCAACAGCCTATTGCTATAAATGGAACTACATTATCTCCTTACAAAACACCAATCTCAATAAAAGACACTTTAACATATCATAGAAGAAGTACCATACCTTCTACCGTTAAAGTGTTAGATTACCTATGGAAAAACTATGGTAGCGGTAATGTTTCTTGGGAAGATTTGCTAAAACCATCCATAGAATTGGCAGAAAACGGGTTTGTACTTGGAGAATATAGAGCAAAAGTATATCATGAATACGGCGAAAAATTAAAATCTAGCCAATTTAGCGTGTCTAGTTTTCTTATTGATAATCGTATCCCTCAAAAAGGAGACACCATAAAACAACCTGAGTTGGCAAAAACTTTAAAGCGCTTAGCAGAATTTCGAGCAGAAGATTTCTACAACGGAGAAATCGCCAAAAAAATAGCTCTGGATATGCAAGAGCATGGTGGATGGATAACAATTGATGACTTAAACAATTTCCCAGCTCCAAAAGAATTAAAACCTCTTTCTGTGGAGCATCGCGGAATGATGGTTTACTCTCAACCTCCGCCTTGTGGTGGTTGGATAACACTTTTAGCCCTTAATTTAATGGAAAAATTGAATAAAGATGCTGTACTCACAAATGAGGAAGTTATAAAAGCTTTATATATAGCTCACAATGAAAGAAATAAAAAACCAGTTAACAATTTGACTACTTATGATAGTATCTTAAAAAACAAGCTTTCAAAATCTTACTCCAAAAAATTATTGTTAAATGAGCAATCTCCTAGTGAAACTATTGTAAATAAAAAAATAGGAGAAACAACACATTTCTCAGTAGTAGATTCCGAAGGAAATTCCATTGCGGTAACATCTAGTATAAACGCTTATTTTGGTGCGCTAGCAGCATCAAAAGATTTAGGGTTTTTGTACAACACCTATATGGACGATTTTATTTTCGAAGATCCCGATCATCCCTTTGCAATTCGCCCTAATGCCATGGCTTATTCATCCATGTCTCCTTCAATCGTTCAAGAAAATGGTAAAACAGTTTTGGTGTTAGGAAGTCCTGGGAGCAGCAGAATCATTTCCGCAGTATCACAAATAACCGCAAAATGGATTGAAGGTCGAGATATTCAACATGCTGTTACACAGCCTAGGATTCACGTATCTAATAATACGGTATATCACGAAAATAAAGAAGATACGTTATCCCTTAGCAAGGAATTTTTAACTGAATTTGATCTTTTGTTAAAAACACCATCAGAAAGCCTTATGCTACAAGAAAAATTAAATGCTTATTACGGCGGTGTCCATGCCATAGCTAAGGAGAACGGGAATTGGATTGGAATTGCAGATCCCCGAAGAGATGGGAAATCAATAATAGTTAAAAAAAGTAATTCTAATGAATAAATCAAAAGTAATTGGATTTTGGGGAGGAATTGCAATTCTTCTAATTTTATTAATTATTCCTGCACCACAAGGGATGCAACCTGAAGCCTTAAGAGCATTAGGTGTAGCGTTGTTAATGGCTATTTGGTGGGTAACAGAATGCATACCCATTTACGCAACAGCATTTGTGCCCATCGCACTTTTTCCTTTATTGGGAATTTTGGATGCTAATACCACGACCGAAAATTATGGACACAACTATGTGTTGATGCTTCTTGGTGGTTTCTTCTTAGCAAAATCCATTGAATTAAGTGGACTCCACAAGCGCGTAGCGCTATACATAATCAGCAAACTTGGAACGAGTAGAAAAAGGATTATTTTAAGTTTCATGATAGCAACAGCTTTTTTGTCGTTTTGGATTGCAAATGTAGCCGTTGTATTGCTTATGCTACCAATAGCGCTTGCTATTGTTGATAAAGAAGAAGAAAACGAAGAAAGAAACCCTAAGTTTGGTTTAGCTATGATGCTTGCCATTGCTTATGCAGCAAGCATTGGAGGAACGGGAAGCCTTATTGGAACACCTCCAAACATGGTATTTGCTGGGGTATTTGCAAAAGCTTTCCCTGACCTTCCAGAAATTGATTTTTTGGAGTGGATGAAGCTAGGAACACCAATCGTTATAATCATTTTACCCATAATATGGTTTTATCTAACACGATATTTTAAAATAAAAGGAAATTTCGCTGGAAGCAAGGAAATAATTAATAGAGAAATCGAATCCATAGGAAAATTATCAGTTATGGAAAAAAGAGTCCTAGCAGTTTTTATTTTTACAGCAGTTGGATGGATTTTTAGACGCGATATTATTTTGGACAGTTTTGTTATTCCAGGATGGTCCTCTGTATTAGGCATTAAAGATTATGTACATGATTCTACTGTAGCCATTATTTCTGCACTTCTATTATTTGCTATTCCATCAGGAATTGCATCTCAACCAAATAAACCGAAAACATTACTAGATTGGAGGTCTGCAGCACAAGTACCGTGGGGTGTTGTGATGATAGTGGGTGGAGGATACGCCATTGCAGATTCTTTTAACCATACGGGTTTAGCAACCTATTTAGGCTCCATTTTAAGTTTTATTGGAGAATATCCCATGATTATAATTCTTTTAGCAGTCATTTTTCTTATGATTTTTATAACCGAAATTAACAGCAATACAGCAACTGCCAATATTTTTTTACCGGTATTAGCTGCCATGGCAGTGGCGGGACAAATGAACCCATTATTGTTAATGATACCCGCTACCTTTGCATGCTCCTTTTCGTTTATGCTTCCATCAGGAACTGGTACCAACGCAGTAATATTTGCGAGTAACAGAGTTTCAATTCCAGACATGGCTAAATGCGGTGTAGGGCTTAATTTACTTTGTGTTTTGCTGTTAACTATGCTAATGTACCTCTATGTTTTACCTGTTCTATCCCTTTAATTTTTTAGAAATGAAAAATATAACACAAGTATTAAATCAAATTCTAGTTATTGCAATACTTATTATAGTGATAGACTGCGGTGCTCAAGCACCTGAAATTTTAAATTTAAGTGATGTACAAATAAAGAAATCTGGTGTTTATAATTATTGGCTTAAAATGGGGTCGAATACTTACGGAAAATCAAATTCTATCCCTGTCATTGTGATTCAGGGTGATACACCCGGGCCAACATTAGGGCTTACCGCAGCCATACATGGCAATGAGTTAAATGGCATACCAATTATTCATCAATTGGTTGAAAGTATTAATTATAGCAAATTAAAGGGTCGAGTTATAGCAATCCCAGGCCTTAACGCTATCTCCATACAAAATGATCGGAGACGATTCATTGATGAAGAAGACTTAAACAGAAATTTTCCGGGAAAAGAAAAAGGAAATAGGAGTCAACAATATGCTTATAAGATAAAAGAACGTGTCTTACCTTCATTCGATTTTATGATTGATATGCATACAGCCAGTTTTGGACGGGTAAATACCATGTATGCTAGAGCAGATGTTTCTAATGACACTTTAAGAAAGCTCGCTAAGTTGCAAGGTGCTGATATCATCTTAAATAGTAAAGGGATGCCATCGTTTGGAGGAGTATCAAAATCTACGAGAACTATGAGAGCTGAAGCTGTATTACAAGGAACCCCATGTATCACTGTTGAATATGGCAATCCTCAGGTATTTCAAAACAACATAATTAGTAGAGGCTTAAAAGGAATATATAACACACTTAAGTGGTTAAAAATGTATCCGGGAGAAATAGAGCAATCAACATTTGAAACCTCTCATTGTAAGAAATCATATTGGATTTATATGAATGAAGGTGGTTTTCTGGAGGTCTTGGTAGATTTAAACCAGCATATTAATTCTGGAAGCAAAATCGCAGTAGTTAAAGATGCTTTTGGCACCATTATAAACGAGTATTTTGCTCCAGAAGACGGCATCGTTATTGGTAAAAGTACAAATCCGACCAACATGTCTGGTGGCAGAATCATTCATTTAGGAATTATGAAATAGAACCCAATTTTTAATAAAACAGCATGCGTTATAAAATTGGTATGCTTTATTTGTTTAAAATTGGTATGCTTAACTTAAAGCCGTTTTCAGTTAACTTTATTCTTAACTAACTATAACAACTATAAATGAATCAATTAAATTTTAATTTTTTTCATTTTTTATTTTGTTTCTTATTCATAGTCTTAATAGGATGTTCGAGTGCTAAAAAAGTTAGCTTCGAAACTCCCGTTGATACAACAGATAAGTCTATACTAGCGCAAAGCAAAAAAACTTACCAACTAAAGGATTTAAACGTTTATGCAAGTAACGAGTTTGATGGCGCTCGTCTTAATGGTTTTGAAAAGCTAAATGATAGTACTGCACTTGTAATTATTAATCCAGAAAACACACCAATAAACAATAGCGCTTATTATGCATTTAAAACTTGGGCAGAAAAGGATAGACCTTTTTACTTTAGGTTTAAATATCCAAAAGGTTATAAGCATCGATACATACCAAAATTAAAGATTGATAATAATTGGAAAATAATTGATTCTAGTAATTTCTTTAAAGATGATAGCATAGTTACCGTTAAACTTAAGCTTTCTGGAAATCCAATACTCGTTGCAGCTCAAGAAATACAATCTTCTAAGGATGTTGAAAAATGGTTTAAAGAGCTCATAAATGGTAAACAGGCATTTGTAAAGCATGAAGTATATGGTAAAACACCTTTAGGTAAACATTTATCTGTTCTTAATATAAATAAAGGTGACCCGAAAGGGAAAGATGTAATTGTTTTATTAACCAGACAACATCCTCCGGAGGTAACAGGGTATTATGCCTTTCAACATTTTTTAGAGACCATATTATCAAATACTACATTATCTAAAAATTTTCTAAATAAATATCACATTTTGGCATTTCCTATTATGAATCCCGATGGTGTGGATTTAGGTCATTGGAGGCATAATACAGGTGGTGTTGATACTAACCGAGACTGGTCAGTTTACAATCAACCAGAAATAAGGCAAACTGTTCAATACATTCAAAGGGAACTAAAAAAAAATAAGGCTAAAATTGTTTTAGGCTTGGATTTTCATTCCACATGGCATGATGTTTTTTACACCAATAAAATAAGAAAAGGGACTACACTACCTAACTTCATTGATGATTGGTTTAAGGGATTAGAATCTAACATTCCAAGTTACAAAGTAAACGAAGCAGCCGGAAATAGCACTAAACCTGTTTCAAAAGGATGGTTTTTATATGGTCACAATGCAGTTGGTATTACCTATGAGATTGGTGATGCCACTCCTAAAAAGGATATAAAATTAATCGGCAAAATATCTGCCGAGCAAATGATGAATATTTTAACTAAAACAAATGATTAATTAACTAACACAAAAAAGTATGAACAAAAAATTATTCTATTCAGTACTTGTTCTAATGCTTTCAAGCGCATTTATCTATGCACAGAAAAGTGTTACTGGTACAGTAATCGATAGCAACGGAATCCCTTTGGCGGGTGCTTCCATTGTTGAGAAAGGGACTACTAATGGTGCGTCCACAGATTTTGACGGTAACTTTAGTCTCGAGGTAGCCAGCGGTGAATCGGTACTTGAGGTAAGTTTTGTGGGTTATAAAACGCTAGAAGTTGTTGTAGGTAATCAAACTACAATTAATGTTACTTTGCAAGAGGATGCAGAAAGTTTGGATGAAGTGGTTATTAACGCACTCGGTTTTAAAGAAAACCGGGATAAAATGGCTTCAACTTACTCTAAAATTGATGCTGAAAAGCTAGTACAACCGGTTGAAAACAAAATTATCGATGGTATGGCGGGTAAGGCTGCAGGTGTAAGTATTAATGGTACATCTGGAGATCCTGGAGCAGGTTCTAACATCCAAATTAGAGGAGTTAGTTCTTTAAGCGGATCTAGCCAACCCCTAATTGTGGTTGATGGTATTCCCTTGAATAACGATAACTTAGCTGGCGATGGTGACAGTGATCAATCTGCGGGGGTTTCCCAACAATCCCGTTTAAACGATATTAATCCAGATGATATTGAATCATTTCAAGTGTTTAAAGGGGCATCTGCTGGAGCCTTATACGGCTCGAAAGCTTTAAACGGTGTTATAGTTATTACCACTAAAAAAGGTAAAAAAGGCAAGTTTAGAGCTACAGTATCATCAGGTATCTCTATAGATGAAGTATCTTATAAACACCCTTTACAAACGGTATATGGACAAGGTAATAATGGTAGCTACAGTCCAACAGCACAGCGCTCTTGGGGAGATAGGATTTCTGACAGGTCTGGTGGTCCTGATGATGTAAATACATCAGGTCAATTTTTCGAGTCTTTAGTTTCAGACAATATAATATATCCTATCACTCAAAAAAATTCTAGAGATGTATTTACCGATAGGAATTTTGATCAAGTATTTCAAAATGGGGTGACCTATGATAATAGATTTACCATAAGTTCAGGCACTGAAAAAGGCACATTCTTTTTAAGTGGTGGTCATGTTAGTCAAGACGGTGTAATTAAAAGTAGTTTTTACAAAAAAACAAACTTTTCCATAAATGTTACACAGAATTTAACAGACAAACTAAAAACAAATTTTAAAGCAAATTATATCCATACAAGTTCTAATAGAACTCAACAAGGATCAAATACAGCAGGGTTATATTTAGGATTATTGCGTACACCAGCTGATTTTGATCAGTCTGATTATATAGGAAACTACCATGCAAGTAATGGAACAATAACGCCATTTAGACAACGTGCCTATAGAAGATATTTAGGTAATAGTGATAACGCGATTTACAACAACCCCTTGTGGACTATTAATGAGCAGCAAAGTACCGCCAAAGTAAACCGTCTTATTGGAACTGGCGAAGTGACGTATCAATGGAACGATAATATTAGTACGGTATTAAGAGGTGGTGTAGATTTTTATGTTGATACTAGGGTTTATTTCTTCCCATGGTATACGGCTGGAGCTGCAAGACGATATGGGTTAATTAATGATGAAACGTTTAACAATGAAGAGTATAACGGGGATTTAATTACCAATTTTAATTATCAATTAACGGATAAATTAAAAACCAATATTGTAGTAGGGGTTGGTTTAAACGACAGAAGAAGGAAGCGCACATTTGCCGAAGCAGATAATTTTATAGCCAACTTTAGAAGTCCGTTAGACCCATCAGAACTTGCTCCAAAGGAAAATATTACTGCAGAAACGGGAAGGACTAACAGGCGAAATATTCGTTTTTATGGAACTGCAAATTTTGATTTTGCAGACCAACTTATTTTGCAATTAGGTGGTGCTTATGAAAAGCATTCTGTTTTACCAAAATCTGATAATGGATTCTTTTATCCTAGTGCCGAATTAGGGTGGACATTTTCTAAAATAATTGATAATACAGATTTATTGTCTTTTGGTAAATTTAGATTAGCTTATGGACAGGTTGCCAATGTTCCATTAGCGCATCGGGAACAAACCGTATTTGAGGTGGGAACTTTCAACACCTTTTCAGACACAATCACCCTGGAAGATTCTGGAGGTGGTTTTCAATTAGATGAGCGTCTAGGAAATGCGTTTTTAAAACCAGAGATTAAAACAGAATATGAAATAGGATTAGACCTTAGGTTCCTAAAAAACAGATTATCTGTTTCTGGCACCTATTATACTAATAAAACAGAAGATGTATTATTAGATTTAGCAGTTAACCCCTCTCTTGGCTTCGACGAGATATATGCTAATGGAGCTACCATTGAAAATGATGGTTTTGAGTTAGAGGTGAAATATGACTTTCTTAAAAAAGAAGATTGGAAAGGTTCGGTAGCTTTAAATTATAGTACCAATAAAAATATCGTCAGAGGTGTTTTAGGTCAAGGCGAATTTATTCAAGAATTTTCTGAAGGAACTTCAATAGAATCGGTTGCTATAGATGGACAGCCATTGGGTGTTTTGTATACCCAAGGGGCTCTCAGAAATGCAGATGGAAGCCTAGCTTTAGATGCTAATGGTTTTCCACAGGTTGATACTGGAGGAAATTTAATTGTTGGAGATCCCAACCCCGACTGGAGAGGTGGTATCCAATTTGATCTTTCATATAAAAACTTATCACTTTCAGCTTTGTTTGACACTAGTCAAGGAAATGATTTAGCTCAGAGAACGAGATTTATCACTACCTTCTTCGGAACACACGCAGATTCGGGTAATACGATAACCTTAACCGAAGAATTAGTTAATTACGATGGCGATGTGTTTCCTGCTGGATCTGTAGTAAGAGGTAACGTTGGAAACTTTGGCGCTGGAAACGTACTTTTAGATGAAGACTATTATACCTCTTTATATGGTTTTGGAGATGGTAAATTAAATGAGTTCGCTGTTGAAGATGGAAGTTGGACACGTTTAAGAGAATTATCCTTATCCTATACTCTTAATTCTGAAAAATTTAGAAAAGCAACAGGCTTAAGTTCCATTGAATTTACTGCTTCTGGACGAAATTTAGTGATTTGGACAGATGTTGTTGGTATTGACCCAGATATTAATCAATTTGGGGTAGGTAGAGCTAAAGGATTGGATTATTTTTCTAATCCAGGGTCGAGAACATATGCTTTTGGAATCAAGTTTAATTATTAATCATTAAGAAATTATGAAATCTATATATAAAATAATTTTATCATTGGTTTTTTTAACGTCATCTGTGGCATGTGATAGTTATTTAGATGTCAATGATAATCCAAACCAATTGGTAGCACTTCCATCGGGAGATTTAATGCTACTGGGAACATTACTAGCTAATGCACAAATACAACAAGGGCAGCTGGCAAGAACATCTATGTACTATACAGGTGGTCTAATTGGCTTGCAATTAGTACAAGAAACTTTGTATAACTATAACTATACGCCTGGAGATTCAAATGCTGTTTGGGGGCTTATTTATAATGGCGTACTTGTTCAAAATAAAGAAATTAGAAGACTTTCCCCTAATGTTGGAATATTACAAGGTATTATTGACGTGAATGAAGCGATGGCAGTTGGCACTGGTGCTTCCTTATTTGGGGATATCCCTTACTCTACAGCTGTACCAGACAATCCAGGGGTTGGTTCACCTGATCCAACTTTAGATGCTCAGGCCGATGTCTATGCGGCCTTACAAACATTATTAGACAATGCCATTCCTAAATTACAAAATGGTTCTTCAACTGGGGTAACAAACTCTCAAGATAATTACTTTGGAGGAGATGAGGATAAATGGATTGCTGCAGCATACACCCTAAAAGCGCGTTATTATTTACAAACAAAACAATATTCTCAAGCTTTGGCTAATGTAGTAAATGGTATAAACTCTAGTTCTGGAACGATGTCTTATAACCCAATTGGGACCGTTCAAGATGGTAATACAAACATCCTTTATAATTTTGTAAACAGTAGTCGTGCAGGTGATATGACTGGTGAAGGTACTTTTTACAGAGATTTACTAGATGTAGGCAATTCGAATAGCAGAAATAACGTAAAGACCGATGAAACGGCTCGAAGAAACTACTCTTTTATAGATGGAGATGGCGAACAAGCTGGAGGCATTGACGATCCTGCTACACCAATGAAGTTGGTAAGCTACGAAGAGAATCTCTTAATTTGGGCTGAATGCTTACTTAGAGTTAATGGAGATACTCAGGGTGCTATTGATAAATTAAACGAGTTAAGAGCACATTTACGTTCTGGTAATGCTTTCAATAATTTAGGTGGCGGTTTACAGTATGATGATTATGTTTTAGTAGATTTCCAAGCAGGAGGTATGGAAAACATGGATAATATCACAACTGATAGAGCCGTTTTAAGAGAAATTATTGAAGAACGCTATGTAACTGGGTTTAGTACTTTCATGCCTTTTAACGATGCGAGAAGGTTACGCGCTTCAGACAGTGACATAATTGTGCCTTTCCCATTAAACACTACTAGTGCTACAATGAACCCACAAAGGTTTTTATATGCTCAGGAAGAAATAAACAACAATAGTAATCTTCCAGATCCTATACCAGATTTATTTACACCAACACCAGTAAACCAATAGTTTAGTTTGTTTTAGTCAAAAGGCTGTTTAAAATTAAGTGTTTTTTAGACAGCCTTTTCAAAAAATCTGAATAACATGAAATCTGTTTTGCAAATTGGGTTTGGTCCATTAGGGATTCAGACAGCTAAATTTATTGCCCAAAAACAAGAGGTACAAACCGTTGCGGTTGTTGATATAAACGAACGTTTGATTGGAAAAAACCTTAATAATGTAGATGGAGCTTTAACAAATCAAGCGAAAATTTTTGGCTCAATAAAAAGCGCAATTGATGAACTTAAATACCACCCAGATGTTGCCATAATAACGACAGTTTCTAGTTTGAAAAAATTAATTCCCCAAATTGAAGAAGTTGCAAAATTCAGAATTCCTATAATATCAACTTGTGAAGAATTGTCATATCCTTGGGACTTACAACCAGAATTGAGTCTTCAATTAGATTCCATTTGTAAAAAGAATGGTATAGCCTGTTTGGGCACAGGTGTTAACCCAGGTTTTTTAATGGATTATTTGCCATCTGTAATGAGTTCAATTTGTAAAAAAATGGATAAAATTACTGTTGAACGAATACAAGATGCTTCTGTTAGAAGAATTCCATTTCAAAAAAAAATTGGAGCAGGATTGGACCTAGAAGCATTTAGAAAAAAGGAAGCCGAAGGCACACTTAGGCATGTAGGATTAAAAGAATCGGTGTATTTACTAGCCAATAGTATTGGTTTAAAATTAGACCGAATAACAGAAAGCTTAGAGCCTGTAATTGCAAAACAAGACGTTGCTTCAGATGCTATAAACGTGCTTAAGGGTGAAGCACGAGGTGTTGTACAAATTGCCAATGGTTATATTAACGGTGATTGCAAAATAAAAATGCATTTTAAAGCAGCAATTGGAGAACCAAGGTCATTTGATAGAATTTCAATTGAAGGCACTCCCAATTTTTCATCAGAAATTGACGGAGGCATTAACGGAGATATCGCAACATGTGCTATAACTATAAACTCTATCAATTCAATGTTAAAGGCAAAACCTGGACTTCACACGATGGCAGATATTAGTGTGCCTGGTTTTATAAATTGAGCAGAACAGAACTAACGCATGAAACATTATAATTTTTACATATCGATAATTATAATCTTAAATTTTTCATGTGTAAAGAATACTGAAAAAGATAATGTTTCTTTTGAAGCTTCATTTACCGGAGCGAGATTGGACAGTACTAGATATTATGTCGAGGATGATAAATATATTGCTTACATTAATCCAGCCTTTGAACCCGTAAACAAAAGTACTTACTATGCATTTGCTGTTACCTCTGAAAAAGAAAAAGAAATTAAGTTAGAGCTGAATTATGGGAATTATAAACACAGATATATTCCAAAATTAAGTTTTGATAAAAAAACTTGGAAAAAAATTGAAGCTTCTAAAATTAGGATTGATACAGTTTATGGAACAGCAACATTAAAACTTAATGTTTCTCCCAAAAAAATATATGTTGCAGCTCAAGAAATTGAAACAAGTAAGGACACTTATAACTGGGTTGATAGTCTGTTAATTACCCACTCTTTTTTAAAAAGGGAAATTGCAGGTAAAACTGTTATGCAAAACAACAACTATGTTGTTACAACAAATGATAGCCTAAATAAAGCAATAGTTTTAATAGCTAGACAGCATCCTCCAGAAACACCAGGAGGTTCAATAGGCTTTAAGGCTTTCTATGGCGAGTTACTAGCTGACAATAAAACTTCTAATAATTTTAGGAATCAATATAACATTATTGCTTTCCCTTTATTGAATCCCGATGGAGCCGATAAAGGTTACTGGCGTCACAATGCTAACGGTAAAGACCTAAATAGAGACTGGATTGATTTTAGTCAACCAGAAACCAAAATAGTAAAGTCCTATTTCGAAGATTTAACAAGTAAAGCAATCAATATCAAATTTGCTCTAGATTTTCACACGTCATATTCTGGACCATATTTATTGATATTAGATTCATTAAATGAAACCAAAACAAGAGGTGTCATTCCTAAATGGATTAAAGGAATCGAATCTAATTCTCAATTTAAAGTTGAATCTAGACGACGTAGTCAAGAATTACCATATTGTTATAATTATTTTTTTAATCAGTTAGGAAGTGAAGCAGTAACCTATGAAGATGGAGATGAAATAAATCGAGATACCATCAGAGAAAGGGCTAAGGTCTACGCGAGAGAACTTATGAAAACAATACTTTCAAATAAAGCAAATGAAATTGAACAATAAGCATATATGTGCATTCCTTGCGTGTGTAATATTATTATCCTGCTCAAAAGAAAAAATTGAAGCAGATATTTTAATCGTTAATGGAACAGTTTACAATGGAATGAGTCATATTCCAAATAATCAATCCATAGCGGTTAAAGATGATAAAATTATTTTCGTTGGAGATGATAAAAATGTAGAGATTGAAGCTTCTAAAACTATAAATGCTGCAGGGTTAATTGTATCTCCAGGATTTATTGATCCACATACCCATGCCGATAGAGACCTTAAAGATCCCGAGACGTCTCATAACCTTCCTTTTATGATGCAAGGTATAACCACGGTTGTCTTGGGTAATGATGGAGATAGCTTTTACCCAACCAAAAAATATCAAGAACAATATAAGCAACATGGAATAGGTACTAATGCTGTCCAACTTATAGGTCATCATGAAATTATTAATGCTGTTATTGGAAATAGCGATATAAATCCAACCCCAGATCAAATTGCTGAAATGCAAGCATTGATGCAAAAAGAATTGGATGCTGGAGCATTTGGAATGTCCACTGGGCTGTATTATGCCCCAGGGAGTTATACAAGCACCGATGAAGTTATTGCACTGGCAAAAATAGTTTCTAAGAACAATGGTATTTATGATACGCATTTACGTGACGAAAGCTCTAATTCAATTGGCTTAGTTGCTTCTGTTAAAGAAGCCATCGAGATTGGCCGAAAGGCAAAACTACCAATTCATATATCACATATTAAATGCTTAGGTGTTGATGTTTGGCATCAAAGTGATTCTGTTATAAAAATTATTGAAGAGGCTAGAAAAGAAGGTGTTGAGGTAACTGCTAATCAATATCCTTATGATGCATCAGGAACTAGCTTAAATGCAGCAGTTGCTCCTCGTTGGGCAGAAAGTGGTGGAAAAGATTCGTTGCTATATCGTGCAAGTCAATCAAAATTTAAAGCACAAATTTTTAAGGAAACAAAAGAAAACATAAGGCGTCGAGGTGGCGCAAGTAAATTGCTTGTGGTGAAATGTAATGATTCAACTTACCTTGGAAAAACACTTCTGCAAATATCTGAGTTTTTAAATATCCCTCCTGAAGAAGCTGTTTACCCCGTGTTAGAAACAGGTTATGTTAGAGTAGCTTCATTCAACATGAATACAGATGACATTCACAATTTTATGAAACAAGATTGGGTAGTCACTGGATCCGATGGAAATACTGGTCATCCTAGAAAATATGGCACGTTCCCTAGAAAATATCATAAATACGTTAAACAGGAGAGCATTATAGATTTACCAACTTTTATAAACGGAAGCACATCAAAAACAGCAAGGATATTTAGAATCCCGAAACGAGGACAATTAAAGGAAGGTTACTATGCAGACATTATCATTTTTAACCCTGAAACCTTTAGGGATAACGCAGATTACAAAGATGCGTTCCAATTCTCTGAAGGATTAATGTATAGTATTATTAATGGAAAACTCTCAGTTAATAATAGTGAGTTTACAGGTGAATTAAATGGAAGAGTTTTAAAAAAGGATAAACCATGAGACAGTTAAAATTATCATTTCTGTTATTAACCTTACTAATTATAAGCTGTAAAAAAGAACAGAAAAAAGAAAGCGCTCTAAACACTGTTATTGAAAAGAAAGACATCGTATCAACGATCATTGAGGACAAGGATAGCTTCTATTATATCGACTTTAAAAACTATCCAAATGGTAATAACAGCTTGCCAATTGGAGTATTCGATTCTGGTACAGGAGGACTTACCGTACTTAAGGCGATTGTTAATTACGATGAAAACAATAATGAAAATCACGAAAATGGCGGCGACGGCATAATAGATTTCTTTAAAGAATCCTTTATTTACTTAGGCGACCAAGCCAATATGCCTTATGGTAATTATTCTAAAGAAAATAAGGTAGATTTATTAAACGAGCATATTATTAAAGATGCTCAATTTTTAATGAGTAATAAGTACTATTCTGATGCTACAGACACTTCCTTTAACTCCGATAAGCAACCCGTAAAAGCCTTGGTTATTGCCTGTAATACTGCTACGGCATATGGAAAGGAATACATTGAAGATTTTTTAAAAAAAGCCAACTCCTCTCTTAAAGTAATTGGAGTTATTGATGCAGGTGTTCGAGGCACATTAGCAAGTATAGAAAAAGACGAGGATGCCATTGTTGGTGTTTTGGCAACTGCAGGCACCGTTGCTTCTAAGGGATATAGTACAACCTTATTAAAATTTAAAGATGAATTAGGTTACACTGGAAACATTGAAGTATTCTCCCAAGGTGGAGTTGGCATTGCTGAAGCGGTTGATGAAGACCCAAACTACTTCGACAAAAACTTAAAAAAACCTCGCGATGACTATAAAGGTCCGAGCTTAAAGGGCGATATTAAAATAGATAAAACACTTTTTGATATCTATAACTTTGATTTCGATAGTAGTAAAATGCTTTGTGATTCTGAAAAATCGGATGATTGCTCTATTCTTCAAATCAACGATGCAAAAAATTATGTGCGCTATCATTTAGTTACACTTGTAGAGCAGATGCGTGAATCCAGAACTACCAACAAGTTAAAGTCTATCATTTTAGGCTGTACGCATTATCCATATATGACCGAAGAAATTGATAAAGTCCTAAAAGAATTATACAATTATAAAGGGAAAGATGGCAGTTATTTATATAGAGATTTAATGGCAAAAAATATTAAACTAATAGATCCAGCAGTTGATACGGCAAAAGAATTACACGACTATTTAAAACAAGAAGAATTATTTAACCATGAAGGGGATATTAAAAAAAGTGAATTCTATATAAGCGTAGCTAATAAAGATAATCCTAATAATGTTATTGATGATCTAGGACGTTTTCCATACAATTATAAATATGGAAGGAATGCTCATGAAATTCAAGAATATGTAAAAATTGTTCCTTTTAGTAGAGACAATATTTCTTATGATATCTTAACACGTTTTCAGCAACAAATTCCGTATGTATATCAATTAATGCAGAATTTTAATCAAAAAAACGATAAGACAAAACAGCTAAAAGATAAAAGTAAAATATAAACTTACTCTAAAAACCTTTTTATTATGAATTATAAGATGCTAACAATTTTCCTTTTTACCGTAACAATTGTTTACGGTCAAAAAACTAAAACAGATATATTGCAAGAGTTAGAAGCTAATAATGCCTTTTACTCTTCTATTGCTATGACTATCTGGGACTATGCTGAAGTTGGATATAAAGAAGAGAAAAGCAGTGCTTTACTCCAAGAAACACTAAAAAATGAAGGTTTCAATATTAATGCTGGTATTGCAGGAATACCAACAGCTTTTATTGCAGAATATGGTTCTGGAAGCCCTGTTATTGCTTTTTTAGGAGAATTTGATGCACTTCCAGGCTTATCTCAACAAGCCATTCCAGAAAAAAAGACTAATGGGAAAATTGCAGGTCATGCCTGTGGGCATCATTTGCTCGGTACTGCATCTACCGCTGCCGCTATTAGTGTGAAAAATTGGTTAAAAAGCAATAATGGTCGGGGGACAATTCGTTTTTATGGTTGTCCTGCCGAAGAAGGCGGCTCAGGTAAAGTTTATATGTCCAGAGAAGGATTATTTGATGATGTTGATGCTGTTTTAGACTGGCATCCTAGTCGAAAGAATAGCGCAAACCCAAAGGTAAGATTGGCAAATAAATCTGCAAAATTCAAGTTTTATGGTTTCTCTGCCCATGCTTCTAGTGCTCCTGATAAAGGTCGCTCAGCATTAGATGCAGTAGAAGCTATGAATTATATGGTAAACATGATGCGAGAGCATATACCACAGGAAGCTCGTATACATTACGTTATAACGGATGGAGGAAAAGCCCCTAATGTAGTGCCCGATTTTGCAGAAGTATATTATTATGTGAGACACCCAAATAGAAATATTGTCTTAAACATTTTCGATAGAATTGCAAATGCTTCAAAAGGAGCTGCAATCGGAACAGGAACTACGACAAGTTTTGAAATAATTGGAGGGACTCACGAAATGTTACATAATATAACTCTACAGGAAACTTTGTTCAAAAACTTAAAGGAGATTGGAGGTTACAATTTTGACAATGAGGAATTGGAATTCGCAAATGAAATATCAAAAACTTTAAAAACAGAATCATTAGACTTTTCTGCAACTAAAGAGGTTATTCCTTTCAACACGACATTAAATTTAAACGGTGCTGGCTCCTCAGACGTAGGCGATGTTAGTTTTAATGCTCCAACAGGCACCATGGTTACGGCAACATGGGTGCCCGGAACCCCAGGGCATAGTTGGCAAGCCGTTGCGGCAGGAGGCACATCAATTGGTTCAAAAGGAATGTTAATCGCCGCAAAAACCTTGACAGCTGCAGCTATTGATTTATTTTCAGATACTAATTTAGTTGAAAAAGCAAGGTTAGAATTCTTAAATGTAAGAGGAAAGGATTTTAAATACAATCCGCTCTTAGGTGATAGAAAACCGGCATTGAATTATAGGGAATAAAATATGACAATTTTTCTTCCTATTATTATTTAGCTAACCAAATTATCTTTTATTGGAATTATATATAATAGTTGCTAAATATTTTGGTAAACAAGAAGGGCAAAAAATTAAAAACTAACATGTTAATTACAGTAATCATTTTTATTTAAATAGCAGTATTATAAGGCGCATTTAAACATAAAATGAATTATATTTAGTGACATATTTTGTATTTCGAATTTATATCCACAAACAAAAGACGGAATTTGTTTTTGATTAAAATCAAAAAATAAAATCTTATGAAATATTATTTATTAGTCATTACCCTTGTTGCATCTATTTTGCTAAGTGCTCAAAATCAATTGAAGCTTTCATACCATTTACCAGCAAATATTCAATATAATCCTAAAATTCCAACGCCTAAAAGCATTATTGGTCATGAAATTGGAGAATGGCATATAACACACGATAAGTTAGTGGAATATATGAAAGCTCTAACTAATGTTTCAGATAGAATAACAATTGAAAACAGAGGTAAAACCTTTGAGGATAGACCAATAATTTTGCTCACTATTACATCTCCGGAAAATCATAAAAATATTGATGAAATAAGGTCTAATCATTTAAAGCTGGTTGAAGCTGAAAGCAACAGTCTAAAGGTGGATACTATGCCCCTTATTGTTTATCAGGGTTTTTCAGTTCATGGTAATGAACCTAGCGGGTCGAATGCCAGTTTATTATTAGCCTACCATTTAGCTGCTGCAGAAGGCCCCGAAATTGAGGAGTTATTAAAAAACACTGTAATTCTTTTAGACCCTTCTTTTAATCCAGATGGTTTACAGCGTTTTGCTTCATGGGTAAACGTTAATAAAAGCCACCATATAAACCCTGACCCTAACGATAGAGAGTTTTCAGAAGTTTGGCCTAAGGGAAGAACCAACCATTATTGGTTCGATTTAAATAGAGATTGGCTACCAGTGCAACTACCAGAATCAAGGGCTAGAATTAACACCTATAATAATTGGATGCCCAATATTGTTACAGATCATCATGAAACATCTCCATTTAGAACTTTCTTTTTTCAACCGGGTGTACTTTCCAGAGTTCATCCTTTAACACCAAAAGCCAATCAAGAATTAACAAAAGAAATAGGGTATTATCATGCAAAAACCTTAAACGAAATTGGGTCTTTATACTTTACAGAAGAGCGTTATGACGATTTTTATTACGGAAAAGGCTCAACCTTCCCAGATATAAATGGTGCCATTGGAATATTATTTGAACAAGGCAGTTCTAGAGGTCACGCTCAACATACAGAAAATGGCTTGCTCACATTTCCTTTTACCATAAGAAATCAATTCAAAACAGCATTATCAACCCTGCAAGCTGGAAATGACATGCGTGTTAAATTGCTGAATTATCAAAGAGGTTTTTTTAATAATGTTAGAAACGAAAACAATAAAGATGTAACAAAAGCATACGTTTTTGGAGATGAAGAAGACCTTGCTAAGACGTATCATTTAGCCGAAATATTAAAAAGACATAACATTACTGTTAATAAACTCAAATCCAACTTAAATATAAACGGAAAATCGTTTGATAAAGATGCCTGTTTTATAGTTCCAACAAATCAATCGAAGAGTAAAATTATAAAGGCTATTTTCGAAACAAGAACAACTTTTTCGGATAGTTTGTTTTACGACATTTCAGCTTGGACATATCCACTTGCATTTAATGTCGATTATACAGAACTAAATTCAAATAAATATATTGGTGACGAAGTAAGTGATTTGCAACTCCCTAAAGGCAAGGTGACTTTTAAAAGCAATTACGCCTACCTAATGAAGTGGCATGAATACTATACGCCTAAAGCATTAAGTAAAATATTGAACAAAGGCATTCGAGCAAAAGTTGGTTTAAAGCCCTTTTCTTTAAATAATGAATCCTTCGATTATGGCACTATTTTAATACCTGTTCAAAATCAAAATTTAAACGATGATGAAATTTTTAATTTTTTAAGTGAGGTTACCCAGAGTAGTCATGTCACAATTACTGCCGTTAATACTGGGATTACCGAAAGAGGTATTGATTTAGGAAGTTCCATGTTTAAAACTATTGAAAATCCAAAAGTAGCCATGCTAGTTGGTCAGGGTATTGCATCTTATGATTCTGGAGAAATTTGGCATTTGTTTGACCAAAGGTATCAAATGAACATCACAAAGTTAGATTTACTGTATTTAAAGAACTTATCCATTTCCAAATACTCGACTATTATTATTCCGAGTACCTCAATGAAACTTGATAAATCAGTTGTGGATAAATTAAAGTCATGGGTAAAAAATGGAGGCGTTTTAATTGGGTATAAAAACACCGTGAAATGGCTGTCCTTAAATAATTTTATAAAATTAGATTATCTAGAATCTAAAGTTGAAGCTAAAAATGTACGCTTCGATCAAAAAGAAAATTTTAAAGGAGCACAATCCATAGGAGGCGCTATTTTCAGCACAGAACTCGACAAATCTCATCCCATTAACTTTGGTTACAAAAACAGTAACTTACCAATGTTTAGAAGAACCAAAATATTTATAAAACCAGACAGCACTAGTTATAATAACCCAATAAAATACACGAAAGACCCTTTGTTAAGCGGTTATATATCAAAACCTAATTTGGAAGTTCTAAAAGGCACAGTCCCATTTCAAGTTAAAAAATTAGGTAAGGGCAAAGTGATTGTTTTTACAGATAATACAAATTTTAGAGGGTTTTGGTATGGAACAAATAAATTATTAATGAATGCTGTGTTTTTTGCCAAGAACATGTAATCTGAAATATAAAACCCATGAAAAAACTAATTCTATTACTTACACTTATAGGCTTTTTAAATGCCTGTAAGCAGAGCGTCAAAAAAGAAGATGCGAAAATTTTTGAGAGAGCACCAAATTCATTTTCCTTAGTAATACATGGCGGAGCAGGAGGTGTTACTAAAGAAAATCATAATGAACAACAGCAAAAAGCCTATTCTAAAGCCTTACAGGAAGCACTTGATGCAGGATATTCGGTATTAGAAAATGGTGGCTCATCATTAGATGCCGTTCAGGCTGCTGTGAATATAATGGAGGATTCACCATTGTTTAATGCAGGTAGAGGTGCTGTTTTTAATAGTGAAGGAAAACAAGAAATGGATGCCTCTATTATGGATGGTAAAACATTAAATTGTGGAGCTGTTACTGGTGTAAATCATATTAAAAATCCCATATTAGCAGCAAGAATAGTCATGGATAGCTCAAAACATGTATTATTGTCTGGAAAAGAGGTGGAATCAATGATGGCGCAATATGGCTTAGAAATGGTAGACAGTTCTTACTTTTTTACAGATAAACGATATAACCAATTAAAAAGAATCCAAGGAAAAGATATTATACAACTCGACCATAGCAGCGCATCTTTATTTGAAGAAGGTCTTATTGACGACCATAAATATGGAACTGTTGGCGCCGTTGCTATAGATAAAAATGGCAATATCGCTGCAGGGACCTCAACTGGTGGCATGACAAATAAAAAGCATGGTCGCATTGGAGATTCTCCAATTATTGGTGCTGGAAATTATGCAAACAATTTAACATGTGGTATTTCGGCAACTGGAACAGGCGAATATTTTATGAGAACCGTGGCTGCGCATGAGGTGTCCAACCTCATTCAATATAAAGGATTAAACCCAAACGAAGCACTTCACGAAGTTCTTTTTAACCAAATAGGAAAACTAGGTGGTAGTGGCGGCATGATCTTGATAGATAATAAGGGTGATATATATTGGGATTTTAATTCGAAAGGCATGTTTAGAGGTTTCAAGAAATCTAGCGGCGAGAACGTAGTAGAAATGTTCGAAATGAGTAAATAACACGTTTATAATAATCTTAATTCTTAAAATATATTAAGTTTTCTAAACCTTAGGTTTTAATTACCTTTGTGCAACTTAATATACGCACATATGATACATTCAATGACAGGTTATGGAAAATCTGTATTGCAATTACCAACCAAAAAATTAACGATAGAGCTTAAATCTCTTAATAGCAAAAACCTTGATATAAACGCAAGAATGCCCTCTATCTATAGAGAAAAGGAACTTGCTATCCGTAAGCTTTTAGCTAAAAAATTAGAACGGGGAAAAGTAGATTTTTCAATCTATGTAGAAACAACTGCCGAAGACACATCTACCCAAATAAACACACCTGTTGTTAAACAATATATTAAGCAATTAAAAGATGTGGCAGAAGGTGATGATATCGATTTACTTAAAATGGCAGTTCGTTTTCCAGATGCTTTAAACACGGTTCGCGAAGAAATAGATGAAAACGAATGGAAGCAAATAGAAGCACAAATAGAGACAGCGGTTTCCGAATTAAATAATCATCGATTAAATGAGGGCAAAGTTTTAGAGTTAGATTTTAATGATCGTCTTAAAACTATTAGTGCCATTTTAGATGAGGTTATCACCATGGACCCAGAACGTGTTGAGGGTGTGCGAGAACGTTTATTAAAAGGAGTTCAAGAATTAAGAGAGAAATACGACGAAAACCGATTTGAACAAGAATTGGTTTATTACATTGAAAAATTCGATATCACAGAAGAAAAAGTGCGTTTAGAAAATCACTTAAACTATTTTAAAGAGTGTTTAAATTCAACTGACTCAAATGGCAAGAAACTTGGTTTTATAAGTCAAGAAATGGGACGCGAAATAAACACTATAGGTTCTAAAAGTAATTATGCACCCATGCAACAATTGGTGGTGCAAATGAAAGATGAACTCGAGAAAATAAAGGAACAATTATTGAATGTACTTTAGTTTAGTAAAAAGTTATGAGTACAAATAGCAAAGGACAAAAACTAATTGTTTTTTCGGCACCATCAGGATCGGGTAAAACAACCATTGTAAGACATTTATTAGGATTGGATGAATTAGGTCTTGAGTTCTCAATTTCTGCAACTTCAAGACAAAAACGTGGAGAAGAAGTTGAAGGTAAAGACTATTATTTTTTATCGGCCAAAGAGTTTAAGAACAAGATTAAAAATGATGAATTCCTAGAATGGGAGGAAGTCTATCGAGATAATTTTTACGGAACTTTAAAAACTGAAGTTGAGCGTATATGGGCTAAAGGCAAGAATGTTATTTTTGATATTGATGTTTCTGGAGGACTTCGTATAAAACGTAAATTCCCAAATGAAACCTTAGCTGTTTTTGTGAAACCTCCAAGCATTGACGAATTAAAAATTCGTTTAAAAAAGCGCAAAACAGAGAGTGAAGACAAAATTAACATGCGTGTAGCTAAAGCTTCAGCAGAACTTGCAACCGCGCCTCTTTTTGATGTTATTGTAGTGAACGACAATTTAGAAAATGCATTAGAAGATGCGTATAAGCATGTAAGTGATTTTATAAATTCTTAAAAGATTTCCATGAAAATTGGATTGTATTTTGGTTCTTTTAATCCAATTCATATTGGGCATTTAGTTATAGCCAATCATATTGCAGAGCATAGCGATTTAAACCAAGTTTGGTTTGTTGTAACACCACATAATCCTTTTAAAAATAAAAGAAGCCTACTTGATAATTACCAGCGTTTAGAAATGGTGTATCGTGCTACAAAAGACTACAATAAACTAAAACCAAGCGATATAGAGTTTAGTTTACCGCAACCTAACTATACGATAAATACTCTTACTTATTTACAGGAGAAGTATCCAGATTATGAATTTGCCTTAATTATGGGAGAAGATAATTTAAAGAGCTTTCATAAATGGAAGAATTACGAACTCATTCTTGAAAACCACGACCTTTACGTTTACCCAAGGATTTCTAAAGGGGATATAGAAACACAATTTCATAATCATAATAAAGTACATTTTATAGATGCGCCCAATATGGAATTATCATCAACCTTTATACGTAAGTCAATAAAAGCGGGTAAAAATGTAAGACCTATGTTGCCAGAATTTGTCTGGGAGTATTTAGATGAAATGAACTTCTACAAATAGATTAAATAATAAAGATCGAACATGCCACATATTTTAAAAAACAATAATCTCGAAGTTCATATCGATCTTCCAAATAAAAATTACAATTTTTCACGATTTGATTGGACTGGTAAAATTATAGCTGTTAAATTTAAGAATGTGTTTGTATCAACCAATGAAAATAATGACAACGAAAATGAACACCTCTATGGAAAGGCTTTTTATAATGAATTCGGGATTGATAATGCCTTGGGGTTTGATGATACTGAAATAGGTGGGTGGTTTCATAAAATTGGAATTGGACTCTTAAAAAAAGATAATAATGACTATCAATTTATTAAAAAATACCAGATTAAACCTGCAAAATTTAAAACAACCATAGAACATAATTGTCTTATCAATTCGTGCGTATCAGAATATATTAATGGATATTCTTATGAGTTGACAAAAAAAATTGAATTACATGAAACCAGCTTTATAATTAAATATTCCCTAAAAAACACAGGTGAAAAAAATATTATTACAGATGAATATGTTCACAATTTCACTTCAATAAACAATGATTTATTAGGGCCAAATTATAAATTGGAATTTCCATTTGAATTAAATTCTAAATTGTTTAACGAGTATGTTAACCCGGAAGAAAAACTCGATATTAAAAAAAACATCATAGTCTTTAACAGTACTCCAACTACCCCATTTTTTTTTAGCAATCTTTCCGGAGGAAAAGAAGTTGAAGCAAAATGGGAATTATTAAACCAAGCATATAACATTACTATTAATGAAGTTACAAGTTTTAAAACCACTAAAGTAAATCTTTGGGGATGCGGACATGTAGTAAGCCCAGAATTATTCTTCAATATTTTTTTAAAGCCTGGGGAGACAAATAATTGGTCTAGAACATATTATGTGAATAAGACAGGTAATTAAACTTTTTAATAGATTAGTTATTATACTTAAAAAAAACCGCCTAAAGCATGCAGCCTTAAACGGTTTTTAACTAAATAACCAACCAAAATTTTTATTTACCCGCGTGTATTTTCTCTTGGGTTATCAACTCTATCTTTTCTAAACTTACGTTTCTTCTCTACTTTAGTTTCAGCAGCTTTTCCTTTTGTGTTTCCAGTCTTTAAATACTGTATGTAACCTCGTCCTTCAAACTGATAAACTGTTTCAGATGTTGGGTGAAATAATTCTATCTTTCCATCATTTATAACGTTCAATTCAAAAAACTCATTGTCAAAAGAATCATAATCTAATGTTAAAGTTTTTAAGTAAAAATTATCTGCTACATCGTCTACACCATAAACTCCAGTATAATCCCAAATTAAATTATTTGATGCTGTCCCAAAATCGTCTTGCGAACTTCTAAATGTAGAGTCATTGCCACCAGCTAAAAACTGTAAAAAATTCTCATTGTCAAAGTCATTTAAAACACCCATTTCACTGGTATATGTTTTTTCCCAAGCTTCGTACTCCTGTAAAAAATAATGAATATTATCATAGAACACAAAATCGTAATCAAAATTGCTTCTTTGGTAACCATCTAAGAAATAAGAGGTATCGTTATTTGGGTTATATAATTCAATGGTATTGCTATCTATTTGAAAGACATCAAATGTGATGAAACCATCAATATCATGGAAAACGTCTAAAATCATGCTATAAGCATCATATTCACCAACATCAATCCCAAAACCGTTTCCACTATCCCCCAATCCAACAATATTATTATTAGCATATACAACGCCGTTTCTAAAAGAAATGGTAAACGCTTTTTGCAGAAAAGGTGTTTCGCCATAACCTTGTGTGGCATTAATATCAACATACCATAACTCATGCGAACCTAATAACTGCGTAATAGAAATTCCAGGTTCATCTACAATATATTCATCTACAATCACTTCGGTGTAACAAGATGTAAAAAGTGTTGCTGTTAAAGCGAAGCTTAAAAGTAATTTTATCGTTTTCATTATATCATCATTTTAGGGTTTCATATCTATGGGTTTCAAAACACGTGCCAAAAAATAATCGCGCAATTATTTTAAGCAATTAGATTGACTTAAATTTTATGTATTTTTGAATATATAACGACTCGTTGTTTATGGACAAACCTTTAAAATATGCAGTTTTTGGAGCAGGTAGTTGGGCGACTGCTATAGTGAAAATGCTTTGTGAAAATTTAGATCAAGTGGGTTGGTACATGCGTAGCATTTATACTAAAGAACACTTGATAAGAGAGCAGCATAATCCTAATTATTTAAGTTCTGTTGAATTTAATTTAGACCAACTGTATTTAAGCAACGATATAAATGAAATGGCGCAATGGGCAGACGTTCTTATTTTTGTGATACCATCGGCTTTCATACATAGTGAATTAGAGAAATTGACTGTCGATGTTTCTAATAAAACTGTAGTATCCGCTGTAAAGGGTATCGTTCCCGAAACAGGTTTATTGCTTGGGGAACACTTTAACCAATATTATAACGTTCCTTTTGAAAGTATTGCAGTTATTGCTGGTCCTTGTCACGCCGAAGAAGTAGCTTTGGAGCGATTGTCTTACCTAACCATTTCTTGTTGGGATTCTAAAAAAGCACAGCATATTGCAGATAGCCTTTCAAGCAATTATATAAATACAAAAATTAGCGACGATGTTATTGGTGTAGAATATGGTGTTATGCTGAAAAACATATACGCGATTGCGGCAGGCATAGCACATGGTTTGGGATACGGTGATAATTTTCAAAGTATTTTAATGAGTAATGCCATTCGTGAAATGAAACGATTCATTAAAAAAGTCCATAAAATGAAACGTAACATTAATAACTCGGCATATTTGGGCGATTTATTAGTGACCGGATATTCTACGTTTTCAAGAAATCGCATGTTTGGCAATATGATTGGTAAAGGTTATACCGTAAAATCTGCTCAAATGGAAATGAGTATGATTGCGGAGGGCTACTATGCTACAAAAAGTGCTTATTTAATAAATCAAAACAACATAAAGAAAGCTAACATTCCTATAATAGATGCGGTTTACCAAGTCCTTTATGAAAACAAGAACCCTAAAAAAATCTTTAAACAGTTAACTGACAAATTAGATTAATTGTTAAAACTACGTTCCCAAAACCCCTTTAACATCCATTAACGGAATTGGTTGTAAAGCTTTTAGGTTTATTGTGTTTTTTCTGAATAAATAAGTCTTATCAAACATTTGGTTTCCTTCAAAAAAAGTAACCTTAAAAGTATTGTTTAATACAAACAAATCCTCTTGCATCAATTCAATTTTGGCATAGCTTTTCTTAGGTAAAACATCAATTTTTTTTCTAAAAATAGACGTCATTTTATCCTTCGAATAGCCACTGGTAACGATTAACACCATTTCCAAATCAACATCTTTCATATTTATAATATAAGCGTTCCAGTCCTGAGTATTGTATAAATCATTATACTCATTAACAACAGCTATATAAACATCTAACACTTTTGGGATTTGAATATCCTTTTTCATTTAAAACTACTTTATTAAGTTTCAAAAATAGTAGTTTCAAAAACATTATTGTAGCAATATCTTTATATTTGATTATATGGAACCTCATTTAACTTTAAAGGATATTGTTGATGCTAAAAGGCGCATTAATAAATTTATTAATGATACACCTATTTTAAGCTCATCCCTATTAAATAACTGGTTAGGCCATGAGATTTTCTTTAAGGCAGAAAATCTCCAAAAAATAGGGGCTTTTAAAGCTAGAGGTGCGCTAAATACTATTTCTTGGTTAACTGAAAATAACCATAAACCCAACCATATAGTAGCTAATAGCTCTGGGAACCATGCACAAGCGGTTGCGTGGGCTTCTAAAATGTTTGATATTCCTGCTACTATTTATATGCCAGATTATTCATCAAAAGTTAAAATTCAAGCTACAAAAGCTTATGGCGCTCAGGTGGTGCTTTGTAAAACACGTCAGGAAGCCGATAAGCAAGTGAAACGTGACTCTCTTAAAAATGGTGTCTATTGGGTTCCTCCATTTAATCATAATCAGGTGATTTCTGGACAAGGAACAGCTGCTTACGACGCTATAAGTAAAATTGGTGATGTTGATGCCGTCTTTGCTCCTTGCGGTGGTGGAGGTCTCCTTTCAGGTTCGTTAATTGCTTCAAAAGGATTATTACCCAACGTTCAAGTTATAGGCGCTGAACCTTTATTGGGTAATGATGCCGCAGAGTCCTTACGGCAAAAAAGTATACAGCGTCTGGATGCAGCCCCAAAAACCCTTGCCGACGGTGCAATGACATTAGCTGTTGGCGATATTACTTTTGAATACTTAAAACAATTGGATGGCTTTTTTGAAATTACTGAGGAAGCTATGATATACTGGACGCAATGGTTAACACATTTATTAAAATTACGTATCGAGCCAACAAGTGCCTTATCTATGGAAAGCGTTTTTCAATGGTTAAAAATTCAACCGAAAAAGAAAAGGGTATTACTTATTTTATCTGGTGGAAACATAGACCAACAAACTACGCAAAAAATCTGGGTAAAAGATTATTTAGTGACTGAACCGCACTTGAAAGACTCGTTATAATGCACTTTTAAATTGCTCTAAAAACCTTACATCATTTTCACTTAGTAATCGTATATCACTAATTTGGTGCAATAACAAAGCGATGCGGTCAATACCCATTCCAAATGCAAAACCAGAATATTCTTTGGAGTTAATTCCGCAGTTATCCAATACATTGGGATCTACCATACCACAACCCATAATCTCTAACCATCCCGTTCCTTTCGTCATTTTATAATCTGTTTCGGTTTCTAGTCCCCAATAGACATCAACCTCAGCACTTGGTTCTGTAAATGGGAAGTAAGATGGGCGTAAACGGATTTTACTTTTTCCGAACATTTCTGTTGTGAAATGCTGAAGGGTTTGTTTTAAGTCTGCAAAACTAACGTCTTTGTCTATGTATAAACCTTCAACCTGATGAAAGAAACAGTGAGACCGTGCCGATATGGCTTCGTTACGATATACACGTCCAGGTGAAATCGTACGAATTGGAGGTTTGTTATTTTCCATATAACGAACTTGTACAGAGCTTGTGTGTGTTCGTAATAAAATATCAGGATTAGTTTGAATAAAAAAGGTGTCCTGCATATCACGAGCAGGATGATATTCTGGTAAGTTTAAAGCAGTAAAATTATGCCAATCATCTTCAATTTCAGGACCTTCACTTACATTAAACCCAATACGTGAAAAGATATCAATAATTTGATTTTTGACTATAGAAATAGGATGCAACGCCCCAACTTGAATAGGCTCTCCAGGTCTTGTTAAATCACCATAGATACCTTTAACTTCGTCTTTACTTTCCAACTCCTTTTTTAAAGCATTTACTTTATCTTCAGCCGTTTTTTTAAGTTTATTTATAGTCTGACCGAATTCTTTCTTCTGGTCGTTAGCAACATTTTTAAACTCAGCGAAGAATTCATTAAGCAGTCCTTTTTTACCTAAATATTTTATTCGGAATGCCTCAACCTCTTCTTTAGATTGTGCTTTAAAAGCTTCTGCTTCAACAATGAGTTCTTTTAACTTATCTATCATGATATCATTTCAAAAATGAATGCAAATTTAATGAATTTTATGCATAAAAAACTCCTTCTAATCGAAGGAGTGTTATTTGTTAAAAAATTTCTCTTACAAACTAATTTCGAATATATACAATTTTAAAAGTGAACTGTCCGTCTACTTCTTCGATATAAAAAGTATTCCCTTCGAACAAAATTGTTTGGTCTAATGTTTCTTCGTCTGGAGTTCCAGCACCATAAACAATTCTATAAACATTATTCCCTAGATTTTGCCATGTCCCTGAATCAGTGCCATCAGACACACAAGTTCCATTATCATCATAAAAAAAACTTTCATTAAAGGTGCCATCAGAGTTTATAACAATTGTATCCATTTTGTCGCAATCATCCAAGCTCTGCTCCTCCCCATTGAAATAACTTTGATGCCATGTCCAAGTTCCAATTAATAAGTCTTGTGAAGACGAAGAATTATCACTATCATCACTACTACAAGAAGTCAAAATAAATGTTGCTAATGTGAAGAATAAAATTACTTTTTTCATGAAATGGTTAGTTTAAGTTAAAACATAAAAGGTAGTGAATTTATACGGCTATTCTTACTAAAAACAACGTAATAAATAGGCGAATTAATTTCTTAAATAAACCTCTTTATAAATACTTGAGCCTTCATCTTCTTCAAAATAAAAAGTATTTCCTTCAAAAATTATCTCGAAAATAGATGTCACTTCACCAAACACAAATGTATAAGAACCATCCTTATTATTCTCCCAAGTTCCTATATCTGAGTCCAAAATTTCACAAGTGTTCGCAGATTCGTGGGTATATACTACAAAACTAGTAGTTCCGTCTGCATTCACAATAAGCGTGTCTTTCAAATCACAAAATTCAGAAGGAACTTCAACATTATTATCAAAACTCTTATAAAAAGTCCAAGTTCCAATTAAAGGATCTATTGATTGCGAATTATCATCACTACTACATGCGTTTAATATAAGTATTAAGATACTTAAGAGGAATATTGCTTTTTTCATTATTTCAAAAAATTTGAAGCACGAATATATACTATTCTTCTTGAGTAGAAGTCCTTATTATGATAATTTTGGAGATATAACCTTTTGGATAAAGCTACACTATAAACTCGGTTTCAAGAAAATAGTTAACTATGGCTTCTTTCATCAAAACACTTTGCTCCCCCGCCCTTAAATGAGGCAACTCAGCTTTTGTTTTGTAATGTGGCCAACCATCATTATCTACAAAATCAAGTTCGTAATAACCATAAGGTGTCAACAACTTACAAATGGCAATATGCATAAGGTCTAGCTTTTGATCTTTTTTAAACGTTCTATCCAATTGCCCCAATTCTTGAACACCGATTAAATAAATAATAGCATCGAGATCTAAAACATCCCCATCAGCAAATTGATTAGATAGTTTTTCCACTACTAATTCCCATCGTTCTTTTAATTCTTGATCTCTAGACATAATAAATTGAATGGAGCAAAGTTAATAAACCTAAGTGGTAGTATTATTTTATATTTGTTTAAATTCATAGTTTATGAACGTAATTGATATTGTTTTAGGGAGTCTTATTTTATTTGGATTGGTCCGTGGACTTATGAAAGGGCTTTTTGTGGAAATTGCATCAATAGTAGCCTTGGTTGCGGGAATCTATGGAGCTATTCATTTCAGTAATTTTGCTGCCGAGTTTCTAGAAAGTAAGGTAGATTGGAGTGAAAAAACAATTGCTATTTTAGCATTTGCGATTACCTTTGTAATTATTGTTTTAACGATTGCAATGGCAGGAAAGGCATTAACGAAACTAGCTGATTTTGCTGCCTTAGGGATTATAAACAAGTTGGCTGGTGCTGTTTTTGGAGCCTTAAAAATTGGTCTTATTTTAAGTGTTGTCCTTATTATATTTGATAAGATGAACAAAACAATTCCATTTGCAGATGAGGAAGATTTGGAAGAATCTGTTCTATACTACAAAGTTAAAGCATTAGTCCCTATTATACTTCCTTCTATATTAAATTCTGATAATGAAGATGATGATAATACTATGGATAAGGAGGTGTAAATTACTAAAGCTCTTTAATGTCTTCGTTTATTACCCACCCCGTTTTTCCATCGGAGAGTTTAATTTTTTTCCAATTTTGCACAGTGTCTAAAACTTGAACTTTAGTGCCTTCATGAAGCCTAAAAGATTCTTCGCTTCTGTTGTTGGGTTCACTTTTAACCTTGGATTCTGTTGCAAAAACAATTGCGGGTCTATCTTTTTGAACCAAATTATACTTATGGAAAGCTAATGCTAATGAAATACAGATTAAAAATAAGGAGGCAATGCTTCCAATAAAAGATAATCGCTTTTTAAATGAAGAATAGGAAAAATAATAGATTAAAAATAATACAACAAAACAAAAAACAAAGATTACTGCCATTTTAGCCCAACCATCAAAACTCATATAATTGGATATATTATTTAGTAGTTTAGAAAATCCGGCCTCGGGAATAACATCTATCGCATCAATGGTCATGTTTTTAGCAAAAGCCATGTTGTTTTTTATATCGGTATCGTTAGGAGCCAATAAATCTGCTTTTTCATAATAATATATACTTGGCGCAATATTATTAAGTTTATAATGCGCATTCGCTAAATTAAAGTACAACTCTGAGGAATGAACTCCCTTGTCTAAAATACTTTGATACATATCAATAGCTTCTGCATACTTACCTTGATTATATAAAGTATTAGCATTCTCAAATGAAGCTACATCTTGAGCTGAAATTATCAAACTGAATAAAAAAGTTGTTATGTATAAAACAATCTTCATATTAACGTGCCTGTTTATCTATTAGAGAAATTGTTTTTGCTGCCTTGTCATAATCATCTTGCATGGTAACAATATCTATGGGTGTATATCGTGCTAGTTCACAACTTTCTAAAATACCATTAAAACTTTCAATCACATCAGCTTGCACGCCTTTTTCGCCAAGCAATGATTGAATTTTATCCTTACTTAAATCACTCGTTTCAATATGTAGTTTCGCCTTTAAATAATTATGAAGTGCTTTCTCTAAGGCTATATAAAAAGCTTCCTTTTTACCAAGTGCTTTCTTTGCAGATTTAAGATATTTTCGAGCTAATCTATCCGCTTTTCGTATTCTATTTCCATAAACATCTGCATCCCTATCTGCCTTTTTTCTTCTTATAAAAATAGCCAAAGGTATTGCTAAGAAAGGTGATAGTAAAAGCGTCCAAAACACATTGGTCTTAAAAAAATTTGAAGACTTTATTGCGGTAAAACTAGTTTTCGTTTTTATGAAAGCAAATTGGTCGTTATTCAAAACAACACGTTGTTTGGTGTTACTTGATAAGGCATTGTTTGAATCTGAACTATTTAAAGGTCCATCTAGAACATCAATAACAATTTCATCTGAAGACAAGCGCTTATAACTTTCAGTTTTTAAATCGAAGTAAGAAAATGAAATACTTGGTATAGGATACTTACCTTTATACTGGGGAACAACAGTATAGGCGTCTGAAATACTTCCTTGCATTCCATCTAAATTTGTCCTAACACTCTCGTTATGTTCTGGCTCATAAACTTCTAATGAGCTTGGTAATGATAATTTAGGAAGTTTAAATAACTTTAAATTCCCTTTCCCTCTAACTTCTACCTTGGCCTGCAAAGACTCCGTAGCATCCAATTCTGTTTTTGATGTTGACACTTTAAATTTAAAATCCCCAACTGCTCCGTTAAAATCAACAGGTTTCCCGGCTTCTGGTAAAGCCTTAACATTAATGCTTACGTTACCTGCCGAAACTGTTTTATGTACTCTTGACATGAGTCTGCTACCAAAAATATCACGACGATTTGTAGGTACTTGAACAGAAATATCAAGCGTTAAAGGCTCTATATTTAATTTTCCTGTTTTTTGAGGGTATAAAACCGTTTTTCGCAAAATTAAATACCGATAATCTTCACCTTTATACGTACCGTTCTGAACTTTCTGTCCTTTCATATCGATATTCTGACTCCAAAAATCATTATACCTAGGAGTATCTATTTCACGCCAATTATCAACTCCTGTATTTGGTGATACATAAAGCTTGTAAACAACCGTTATCGCTTCATTTAAATATGGTGATCTATTTGAAACTTCAGCAACTAAATGGATGTTTTCTGAGGCGATATAATTAGGATCATTCGGGTCTTTAGGCTTATCTACGGGGGCAGTAACAACTATTTTAACTGGTGTGGTTTTGTAAACTTCACCATCTATAGTAATGCTTGCTTGACTAATTGTGAAATTACCACGGGTCTTGGGAGCGAGGAAATAAGTATAGGTCTTGCTATAGGTTCGCACGCCATTAATCCATGAGTTCTTAACCGATTGACTTGGTCCGCCTACTACATTAAAACCATTAAAACTAGGTGGGTTGAAATTATCGCCATCTTGATTCATTTCGAAATCAATTCGAAGACGCTCATTAACCCCTAATTGCTTTTTACTTACTTTGGATTCAAACTTAACCTGTGCAGCAACAATACTTGACGCAAGTAGTAGAAAAATTAAGTATGTATGTTTAATGAAATTCATTTTTCCTGAGAAATGATGCTTTCTTAATTGTTAGCATCTTTTACCAATCTTTTTCAGTTTTTACTTTTACCCCTTTTTGTTTTTCAGCATTCATTTTTTCTTGAACTTTTTGTTCTTGATTATTCATTGCTTCTAACAAACTTTTAATCTGTTGAGGGGACAACTGTCCTTGTTGAGGTTTTGGTTTTGGCTGCTCTTTTTCCTCATCTTTATCTCCTTGTCCTTGATCCTCTTTTTTATTGTCATCTTTAGGCTCACCATCTTTATCCTTTTCATCCTCTCCCTCTTTTTTATCTTCTTCTCCTTCGTCTTTGTTTTCGTCTTTGTTATCTCCTTCTTTATCTTTATTCTCCTGATCTTTATTTTCTTGATCCTTGTTTTGGTCTTGGTTGTCCTTATTGTCTTTATTTTCGTCGTCTTGGTTTTGATCCTTTTGTTGTTCAGCACAAATTTTTGCAAGTCCTAGATTATAACGTGTCTCATCGTCATTTGGATTATTTCTTAATGCACTTTTAAAAGACTCAACAGCCTCCTTGCACTTTTTGTTTTTCATCAAAATATTCCCAATATTATGATATGCCTTATGCTTTTCGGCTTTCGTAGTAGCGTTTTTTATTGCCTGTTGATGTCTATATAATGCTTCTTCATAATTTCCTTTTTCGTAATAAGAATTTCCTAAATTATAAACTCCTGCCACGCTCGTTGGTTGATTTGAAAGCGCTTTTCTATAAGCCATTTCTGCCGAAACAAAATCTTCCTCAACCAAATTATTACCTTCATACACATAATTGTTTGCTTTTTTTAATGCTAAAAGAGCTTCTTTCTCCTGGGCAAAAGCTAGTGATGTTATTAAGGTTATTAATAATAAAATTGTATGTTTCATTCTTCGTTTATAATATACTCTAAGATATAAAACCTTGATTTTTTGAAAGTTAAAAATTTTATAAATTCTCATTGAATAGATTCAACTTCTTTAACCATGCTGTTTTTCGATCTAATAGAAAAATATCTAGCACCAAAAAGAATATGGCTAAGCCTAAAAACCACTGAAACTGATCTTTAAAATCGGCAAACTGTTTAGCTTCAAACTCTGTCTTATCCATATTATTCAAAATTTCTCTTATGGCTTCTACAACGTCTTTCGTGTTTTTTCCATTTATATAGTCGCCATTGGCTTCATTAGCTATATTTTGAAGAGTTTCTTCATTTAGCCTTGTAATAACCGTTTCTCCTTGATTGTTCTTTTTATAACTAATAACAACCCCGTTCCTTTTCTCTGGAATTGGTCCGCCCTTAATATCGCCAACACCTACTGTAAAAATTCTTATTCCTTCTTTATGCGCTTCTTCTGCCACTGCAGTAGCCTCTTCGCTATGGTCTTCACCATCTGAAATTATTATTAGAACCCTATTTGTTTGTTCTTCATCATCAAAATAGGTCCTAGCTAGATTAATAGCTTCGTTAATAGCTGTTCCTTGAGATGACAGCATATCTGTATTCATGTTTTGTAAAAACATTTTTGCCGAGGCATAATCTGTTGTAATGGGCAACTGAGGAAATGCTTTACCTGCATAGGCAATAATACCAATACGATCACTTGCTAAGTTATTTACAATCTGTGTGACTAATTGTTTTGATTTTTCAAGTCTATTTGGAGCAATATCTTCTGCTAGCATACTCTTTGAAACATCCACTGCAAAAACGATATCTACCCCTTCACGTTTTACCGTTTCTAATTTCGTGCCTATTTTTGGATTTACTAAAGCTAAACTTAGACATGCAAATGCTAAACACAATACGGCTATTTTTAAAACTGATTTGAATAATGACTTATTCGGGCTCAATTTTTTGAGCAAACTTTTATCCGCAAAGTTTTTTTGTGCCTTATACTTCCATACTTGCAAGATTAAAAAGAACAGGATTATTACCGGAATAATCCCCAAAACCCAAAACCATATTTTCTCATCTAATTGATACACTTTTTATATCTATTTATCTTAAACGAAACTTCTAAAAACTGAAAACCTCAACAACATTTCTAGCATTAATAATAATCCTGCTAAAATCGCCAAAGGTCTATACTTCTCTTGGTAATTATAAAACTTGAACTCTTCTATTTCTGTTTTTTCTAACTTATTAATTTCTTCGTAAATCTCTTCTAGTTTCTTATTGTTTGTAGCTCTAAAATATTTTCCTCCGGTTAACTCTGCTATTTCTTTTAAAAGCTCTTCATCAATCTCTACTTGTACACGACTATATTGAAAATCACCATTAGGTAAAATAGCAACAGGAGAAAGGGCCATACCATTGGTTCCTAATCCAATTGTATAGGTTTTTATACCATATTCCAAGGCTAACTCACTTGCAATTTTAGGATCTATAAACCCAGAATTATTTACACCATCAGTAAGCAATATGATTACTTTACTTTTTGCTTTACTATCCTTTAAACGATTTACAGAAGTAGCTAATCCCATCCCAATAGCTGTGCCTCCTTCTATGATAGTGTTATACTTTATACTTTGTAGCGATCGAAGCACGATGGCTTTATCACTTGTTATAGGCGTTTTGGTATAGCTTTCGCCAGCATATTCAACAAGTCCGATGCGATCGTTGGGTCTGCCTTTTATAAAATCTGCCGCTACGTTTTTTAGTGCTTCTAATCTGTTTGGTGATAAATCTTTGGCTAACATACTGGCAGAAACATCAATAGCCATAACAATATCTATCCCTCTAGTCGTTTTGGTTTTAGTTGAAACATCTACTGTTTGGGGTCTTGCCAATGCCATTATTAGTAACGACAATGCTAATAGTCTTAAAACAAATAAAAGATGCCTAAATCTTGGTAGCCATGAACTTGTAACCTTAAATCCTTTTAAACTGGGTATTTTAAGTTCGGCGGTTTGTTTTTTATATTTAACTATATACCATAACAACACTAGTGGTAGTAATAAAAACAACCAGAAAAACTCCTTGTTTAAAAATTCAATACCTTCTAACATTATTCTTCTGCAGGTTTAAGTTCTACCGAGTTTAATATTTGCTCCACAATTCTATCTGCATATACATCATCTTCTGGACTCGTTATAATAATTTGTTGCAGTACATTTTCTGAGGCAAATTGAAGCAACACATAATCTGCTTCCCGCAATTCCTCTGATGTAATCCCTGGGATCTTCATTGTTCCTGAAGTTTTTAAACCTTCCGCTCCGTTTGGCGTAGAAAACTTATCTCTTAAAACAACAATATCTTTGGCTCCTACAGCCTCCATATTCTTTATTGCACCTTCTGAAGAAGCTTCAAGATTTAACGTGTTTTCTTTCCCGTTACTGCTTGGGAAGGTTGTAGTATTAACCATAACACTGAAGACGTCCAATAAAGTCCCGTATGAAAAAGCCATCGTATTTACCTGTCCTTTAACTTCATCTGGCACAGGAATTTTGGTACGTTTTAATACTTTAGGAGTGGAAATTGTTATTGGCGGAAATCCATATTCACTAGTTACCCATTCACCTTCAAGTAGCTCTATACTATCGTGTCCAATAATCGTGTCCTTAACATAATTGAAACCATATTTTATTGAAAACCCTGCTATGGTAATGATTAAAAGAAGTACACTTATAACTACTGTAATTATTATTTTCTTACGTTTCTTTTTTCGCTCTAGATCTTCTCTATATTTTTCATCTAAAAGTTTCTCTTCCTCAGTTGGTTCTGGCAATGCCTCTTTTACATGATCTATTTCAACATCAATAGTATTCCTATCTAGTTTAGCTAATTCAATATCTGGTGATGACTTTGCGAACTTTACTAAATCGGCTCTCTTTAAAATACTTTCTAAATTTTTAATGTCTTCTTTACTAATGTCTACTTGATTGCCATCCTTAAGCAATCTAAGTCTTGAAATAAGCTCGTCTGTCGTGCTTTCTAAAGCACGATCGTAAACTTTTTCATCTAGATACTTTCTAATAATAAAAGTGAGTTCAGAATAATATTCTTTAATTTCTTGGTGTTCTAAATAATGTGATTCGTCAAGCTTCTTTAACGCCAATTTAGCACGGTCATAAGGCGGAAGCATTGCAATTTGTTCTTCTTCGGTTAATGGTTTTTGACGCCAAATGAACCAATACAGTAAAAAACTAATGACTCCAAGTATTAAAACCACTATTAACAAATACTTCCACCAATCGCTTCCCTTTTTCTTAACTTCAATAATTGGTTTTATATCGTAAAGCCCTTGCTTTGTGGTGTCAATGAGTACATTATTAACTTCAACCTGTAATGAATCTGTAAAAAACGTTTTGTCTCCAACAATTATTTTTTGGCGTGGAATTGTATATGCCCCAGAATCAAACTGAGTTAAACCATATTTTTTAATTAGGTTATACCTGTCTTTATCTTTTAAAGTATCTGTTTTATAAGATTCTATCATTTCCAAAGGAGAAAATGCTTGCCCCTCTGGGAATACCACCAAACTTGTGGTGTCTGTCTCTACCTGTATTGTATAGGTGATTTGCTCACCAATTTTTATTGAAGTTGAATCGATTGTAGAGGAGACTTGTGCATTTAATATCCAAGATACAAGTACAAAGAAAAAAGTCAAAACGAGTTTAGAACCGAAGTATTTTGATTCTTGATTCTCGTTTCTTGATTCTGATATATTTGAATAAAACTTCTCCATTTTAAATTAGGTCTCGACTGCATTCGACCAGATATTCAGTTTTTATTTATCCTCTCCTTTTAAAATACCCTAACAACTTTCTTACATAACTTTCATCTACACGACAATCAATAGTTCCTGCTCCCGAGCGTGAAAAACTTTCCTTGTAATAATTCACTTTATCTCGATAAAACTTACTGTAATTTTGCCTTACTTTTTTAGACGAGGTGTTTACCAACATAAGTTCATTCGTTTCTTCGTCTTGCATTTGTACCACCCCTAAGTTGGGAATTTCTTCTTCTCGTTTATCAAAAACTCGAATACCGGTTACATCATGCTTACCCGAAACAATCTTCATGGTATGCTCATAATCATCCGCAATAAAATCTGAAAGCACAAAAACAATGGCTTTTTTCTTCATTACATTCGTTAAGAATTTTAATGCTTCTGCCAAATTAGTTTGTTTGCTTTCTGGCTTAAACTCAATAAGTTCTCTAATAATACGAAGTACATGAGAACGCCCTTTTTTGGGCGGAATGTAAAGCTCTACTTTATCCGAAAATAAGATAAGTCCAATTTTATCATTGTTCTGAGTGGCAGAAAAAGCCAAAGTCGCTGCTATTTCTGTTACAACTTCATTTTTAAATTGGTTTGATGTTCCAAATAACTCTGAACCTGAAACATCCACCATTAGCATCATTGTAAGTTCGCGTTCTTCCTCAAAAACTTTTACAAATGGCTCATTATATCGTGCAGTAACATTCCAATCGATACTTCTTACATCATCCCCAAATTGATACTGCCTAACTTCACTAAACGTCATACCACGACCCTTGAAAGTAGAGTGGTATTCTCCTCCAAATATATGATCAGACAGACGCCGTGTCTTAATCTCTATTTTTCGTACTTTTTTTAGTAATTCTTTAGTATCCATCTTTCAATTGTCTATTGAATATTTTTGATTGATTAATTATGTTTTTATAATCAATTGTCTATTATCAATTGTCAATTTTAAGGTACTTCTATCTCATTTACGATTTTGTTGATAATATCTTCTGAAGTTACATTTTCAGCCTCTGCCTCGTAAGTTATTCCTATTCTATGTCTTAATACATCGTGAACAACAGCTCTAACGTCCTCTGGAATTACATAACCACGACGCTTAATAAAGGCAAAACATTTAGCTGCTGTGGCTAAATTGATGCTTCCACGAGGTGATGCTCCAAATGATATTAATGGTTTTAAATCGGCAAGTTTATACTTCTCTGGATAGCGCGTTGCAAAAATAATATCCAGTATATATTTTTCAATTTTTTCATCCATGTAGACCTCTCTCACTGCATTTTGAGCATTTAATATTTGAGTCAACGACACTACAGGGTTCACTTTTTCCCAAGCTCCTTTCATATTGGCTCTCATGATTAATTGTTCTTCAGCAATCTTTGGGTAATCAATAACTGTTTTAAGCATAAAACGGTCTACCTGAGCTTCTGGCAAAGGATACGTTCCTTCTTGCTCTACAGGGTTTTGTGTTGCCATTACTAAAAATGGCTTATCTAGTATAAAAGTTTCGTCACCAATAGTAACTTGCTTTTCCTGCATCGCTTCTAATAAAGCTGATTGCACTTTTGCGGGCGCTCTATTAATTTCGTCAGCTAAAACAAAGTTTGCAAAAATTGGCCCTTTCTTAATGGAAAAGTCATTCACCTTCATGTTGTAGATTAAAGTCCCTGTAACATCTGCAGGTAACAAGTCTGGTGTAAACTGTATTCTACTAAAGCTTCCATCTACAGCCTGAGCCAAAGTGTTAATTGCCAAAGTTTTTGCAAGTCCTGGCACACCTTCAAGTAAAATATGTCCTTGTCCTAATAAACCGATAAGTAAACGTTCGACCATATGTTTTTGGCCAACAATTACTTTATTCATTTCTAAGGTAAGTAAATCAACAAAAGCACTTTCCTTTTCAATCTTCTCGTTAATTGTCTTAATATCAATTGTACCTGTTTCTTCCATCATTATTTATTTAATTCAAAGCCCGAATATACTGCCCATATTTGAGCATTGCAAATTGTTAAAATTTTTAATCAAATCTTGTTAATAATTGGTTAAAATATTTCATCAAACCCGTTAATTCTAGGTTAAAAAAAAGAGCTGCATCATTATGATACAGCTCTTTAGTGTTTTTTATGTTTTATTCTCTATAATTAAGGTATCATTGGTAGCTCTATACCCCCTAAATCTGTTACTTCTGTTGGCTTAACTTCAACATTATTCATCATAACTGATTCTAAACCTGACCCTTCGGCTGGTGTTAAGGTAACAATATAGGCTCCTGGAGGCACATTTTCAATAAGAAAAATACCATTTTCATCGGTACTAGAGCTTAAAGTTTCGCCGCCAACCTCGACGGAAGCTGTAACCACTACATCGCCTTCATTAGTGATTTTTCCAGTAATAGAACCTGGTTTAAGCATAAGCTCAATAGGATCTGTAATAGTAGTAATTTCACCATTAACAACCTCAACATTCGTAGCACTACCATAACTATAAATTGAATTTTCGCCATCTGGCATAACAATTACCTCATAGGTTCCAGCTGGAACACCCCATAAAGCAAAAGCACCTAAGTCATCGGTATAAGCTGTGATTTCGAAATCGCCATCTGGTCCACTTACCAATACTTTTGCCTTGGATTGTACATCTGCAGGAGAAACTGTTCCTTCAATAATTCCAGAACTTGCCTCAGCACTTGCATAAAGCACAGGTTTTAAAATAATATTTCCTGAATTACCTGCATGAACAATAGATTTATCGACATCAAAATCCAGAATAAAATCATAAGTAAATCCTTCTTCAATAAGGGCATCAATTTTTACTTTTAATCCAGACTGTTGTCCACTTGGTGTTTTAAGATCATATTCCGAAGGCACTTCGCCTTCTTCATTTTCAATTACAATGGTATTACCATCTCCTAATACTAATCTCATTTGGCTTAACGTTCCTACTGGAATAGGGAATCTTTCTACCAAAACTTTACTAACACCACCCGTGAACTCTAATAGGTTCACTATTCCGCTTTCTGCTTCTAAAGACATCCATCCATTATCATCTTCGCTATCATCATCCATTTTTATCATAACGTCAACAACTTCTACGTTAACAGCTTCGTAATCCCCTGGACTATCAACCAATCTCACGGAAATAGTTGGAGCGCCTTGATTAACACTTGAAGATTCTGAATCGTTACATGAAATTAAAAATGAAAGAAATAATAGCGGTACAATTAATTTTAGTTTGCTTAATATATTCATAGTCTAATTTTTTAATGTATTTCTATTTACGTTTAAATTGCTTTATACGGATTACTAATTCTTTTAAAAAGTTCAAATATTAACTATTAAAATGTAACTTTATTGCTTAAATTTTTATTAAAATTTTAGCTCTTTGAGTGCAATAGATTAATCACAATGATACTAAATAATAGTTGTTTAAGGTATTTTTATATATGAATGACATAAAAAAATATATAAGCTGTTAGCCCTATCGACAAAGAGTAATTTATTACGATGAATAAAACAAAAAAAGTGGCTCTGATTACGGGAGCAACCAGTGGTATTGGTCATGCCACGGCATTTGAATTCGCAAAACAGGGCATAGATTTGGTTCTGTGTGGACGTAGATTAAATAGACTAGAAACTATACAAAAGGTATTAAGCAAATTGATTAATGTACATATCTTAAATTTTGATGTAAGAGACAAGCAAGAAACTTTTAAAGCTATTGAATCACTACCCGATAAATTTAGAAGAATCGATATTCTTATTAACAATGCGGGTAACGCTCACGGGTTAGACTCTATTGATGAAGGAAGTCTTGAAGATTGGGATGCTATGATGGACATAAACGTAAAGGGATTACTCTACGTTAGTAGAGCGATCATACCGGGAATGACAGCTCGAAAATCTGGTCAAATAATAAATATAGGGTCTTCTGCTGGGAAAGAAGTTTACCCAAAAGGCAATGTGTATTGTGGTAGTAAGCATGCTGTTCTAGCTATAACCGAAGGGATGCGTATTGATTTAAATACTTATGGTATTAAAGTTGGCGCCATAAATCCAGGATTGGTAGAAACTGAATTTTCAAAAGTTCGATTTAAAGGAGACAAGATTGCCAATACGGTATACCAAGGATACAAAGCTTTACAACCAGAGGATGTTGCTGAGGTTATCTATTTTGCCGTGTCGAGACCGGCCCATGTAAATATAGCCGATGTTTTAATGTTTTGTACTGCTCAAGCTAGCAGTACCATTGTGAATAAGGAATAATATAAAATTGATATTCCTGCTTCTGCTGGAATGATAGTCATGATTAACAAACGCCTACTTATTAAACACCTTTTAGCTCATAACGACGAGAACAGTTTTTATGACAAAAAACGTAAAATTGATATTAGTCATAAAGAAGGAAAGGCTAAATTCTTAAAGCACATTTGCGCACTCTCCAACAGCAATCCAAAAAACAACTCGTATATCGTTATTGGCGTTGAGGATGAAGATAACAACATTATTGGTGTCGACTTTTTTGATGACAGTAAAATACAAAACCTGATTAACGCCTATTTAACTAATCCACCTATCGTACAATACGAGAACATCCCATTTCCTCATCTTTCGGATGATAAAGTAGTGGGGCTCGTTACTATCAGACCAATTGATGAAATAACATCTCTAAGAAAAAACATTTGGAAATATTATGGAGGTTCTGTGTTTTTTCGGGACGGTAGTATGAGCATGCCCAAGGTTTTTGATATTGAAATAAAGGACATCAATTCCAGTATTGTTGTAGCCATAGAAAAACATGCCCAAAATAATATAGAACATACTTTAAATGGTGTTTTTGACTTTATGAAGATGCGTGTGGATTATAATCCACAATACAAAGTCTTTAAAGAATACTTTGTAGTATGTTGGGCAGGTCAAAAAAAAGAAGTAAAAGATGAAACTTTTTTCTCCCGGGTAGATATTGAATTAATAAATGAACAAGTAAGACTGTTTTTTTCTGCACTAGATGAAGTCTCTATTTTTTTTAATGAGGACACCTTCAAAATCGTTGAGTATGTAAATCTTGGTCTTCAAAACACTAATAAATACTATCAGTTAGAAGAAACCATCATAAAATTTGAGAATAATGCTAATTATAATATAGAAACTAAGCTTTTATTTGAAGCACCACAATTTGATAAAAAAACACTTTTTCATATTTATAACAACAATAACGCTATCCTAGAAAAACTAAAAAAAGGTGTTGTTTTCACAAAGAATGAAGATCGAGATCTCAAAAACCTTCCTATCACCTATTTAATTTGTTATTTAAATGATTTCCCAGAAGCAATCGATAAGTTACAAGGCGCTAAATCCTACTTAAAATCTTATAATAGTGAGGTTTACACTATCTATAAGGAAACTTTAAGGATTTTGAGAAAAGTAAAGTACAGTTAACTTTAATTACTTAAACTTTACAATAAATTAACAAATGTTAAGAAAGTTTTCTTACATTTGTTATGCTATTAATCTTTTATGAGATAGACCTTGCTACTTTTAGGAAACTAAATTTAAAGCAAGGTTTTTTCTTTTAGATAAAATCTAATTGACTAAAAGATTTGTTAAGTATTTTTTTATCATCAACTTCTAGCCATTTATGCAAAACTGGTTCTGAAATCTATTTCAAATTTTAAATCACCATTATCGACCAAACTCTAAAAAAAGGTTTAATTCTTAAATCCTATTAAAAAACTTTATCAAGAAATCGACTTTTTAAATTAATTATGTTTGTAATATGCTACAAATCAAATTTAATACCTTGTGCTAAAGGTAATTCGGTTGTATAATTAATCGTGTTTGTTTGGCGTCGCATATATATTTTCCAGGCATCGGAGCCCGATTCACGTCCACCCCCAGTTTCTTTTTCACCCCCAAAAGCACCACCTATTTCAGCGCCAGAAGTCCCTATATTAACATTTGCAATTCCACAATCAGACCCCGCTTGAGACAAGAATCGTTCTGCCTCGCGTAAATTATTCGTCATAATTGCAGATGATAATCCCTGTGCTACGTTATTTTGAATGTCAATGGCATTTTCAACATCACCGGAATACTTTAAAAGATATAATACCGGTGCAAATGTTTCATGCTGCACAATTTCAAATTCTGGTTTTGCTTCAGCAATTGCAGGTTTTACATAGCACCCACTTTCATACCCTTCGCCAGAAAGAACACCTCCTTCAACAACAATATTCCCACCTTCGGCAACAACTTTATTTAAAGCATTATTATACATAGCTACAGCATCAATATCAATTAATGGTCCAACGTGGTTCTTCTCATCAAGAGGATTTCCTATACGTAATTGCTTATAAGCATCAACCACAGCATGTTTTACTTTATCGTAAACAGAATCATGAATAATTAAACGCCGCGTAGATGTGCAACGTTGTCCTGCTGTACCAACCGCACCAAATACAGCTCCAATAACTGTCATTTTTATATCGGCATCGGGTGTTACTATAATGGCATTATTTCCTCCTAACTCTAATAAAGATTTACCTAAACGGCCACCAACTTCTTGGGCTACAATTTTCCCCATTCTGGTTGAACCTGTCGCAGATATAAGCGGTATTCTTTTATCTTTTGTCATATATTCTCCCACTTTATAATCACCATTAATCAAACACGAAATCCCTTCTGGAAGATTGTTTTCTGCAAAAACTTCGGCAGCAATATTTTGACAAGCTATTCCACAAATAGGTGTTTTTTCAGATGGCTTCCAAACACAAACATCTCCGCAAATCCATGCTAAAGCCGTATTCCAGGACCAAACTGCTACCGGAAAATTAAATGCCGAAATAATACCCACAACACCAAGTGGGTGGTATTGCTCGTACATACGATGTCCTGGGCGTTCTGAATGCATTGTTAATCCATGAAGTTGTCTTGACAGGCCAACTGCAAAATCGCAGATATCAATCATTTCTTGTACTTCACCTAACCCTTCTTGGTAGCTCTTACCCATTTCATAGGAAACCAATTTACCAAGTGCTTCTTTCTTTTCACGCAATTTTTCTCCAAACTGACGTACAATTTCACCACGCTGTGGTGCAGGCATTAACCGCCAAGTTTTAAAAGCTGAAGTTGCTGCTTCCATAACAACTTGGTAATCTTCTTTTGTAGTTGCCTTTACTTTTCCAATTAATTGGCCATCAACTGGCGAATAACTTTCAATAATATCACCATTTGAAAAATTATTTGAACCTGTTGAAGTTCCGTCATTTATATCCTTAACGCCTAAAGTTTTAAGGGCTTTATCTATACCAAAATCAGTCGCTATTTTATTCATTAATTATTGATTTACTAATTATGTTAAAATTATTTGCGAATATACTAATTAAAACTAGTTATTATTGGATTTTACTAATGCAATAATATCAAACTCAAGATCAGAATTAACTAATAAATTCAAGATTACACGTGTCTTTTTAGCAACAAAAATTAATAAGAATATATTATATATTCGGATGTTCGAGGATTAAGGTAACATTTTAATATATTTAATACCAATATAAAGCCAACCCTCAACTACTACAAACTAATTTACTTGTAACTTAAAGTAAATGCTAAAAATTTTTAGGCGCATACGCCAAAAATTAATTTCTAAAAATAGCTTTAGGAAATATCTAGTTTATGCCATTGGGGAAATTGTACTTGTGGTCATTGGGATTTTAATTGCACTTCAGATTAATAATTTGAATGAAGATAAAAAAGATCGAAACTTCGAAATAAAGATGCTTTCTGAAATAGAAAGAACTTTAGAGACCGATAAAGACTATATTCAAAAAATGTTGAAGCGACTTGAAAAATTGGACAGTACATCTAATTACTTTATGGAACTGAGTAAACGAAATGTACTATACCATGATTCTATTTTTTTTAAGATATTCAGTTTAAATAGAGGCATAAGCTATTATATAAACTCTGGACCATATCAAGCTGTCAAATCCGTTGGTATAGATAAAATATCTAATGATAGTTTACGCAATAAGCTTATTAACTTCTATGATTTCGACCTACCCCGTTATGAAGATAATTTTAAACATACAAATAGGAACTATCGAGAAGATATAGAGACACTTTTAAAACTCTTAGGTGATAGATATATTAATAACAATAATGACATCAATTTTATTGCTTATAAGAACATTCCTTTAAACATTTTCCAACAGCAGGAATTTCTGGAGATCCTCTCCAATATAAACTGGAGATCGGGTTCATCTAAACAAATATATAAAACTACATTTGAGGAACTAGAAAACCTAATACAAGAAGTAAAACAGGAAATAAAACATGATTAAATTCTTTAGAAAAATTCGTCAAAAACTCCTTTCTGAAAATAGCTTTAGGAAATATCTAGTTTATGCCATTGGGGAAATTGTACTTGTGGTGATTGGAATTCTTATTGCTTTAGCAATAAATAATTATAATGAGAATATAAAAGACGAAAGACTTGGTAGAAACCTATTGGAAAGAATTCACAACGACTTAGTTCAGGACACAATTCTTTTTAAAAAAACAATTGAAGCCAATAACAAAATTAGAAAAGATATCACGAGTCTTCTCTCAACTGCCTTTAGAGGTGTTGAGAATAAAGAACAGGTTGAAGGCATGAGCTCCATATTTGATAAAGCATTAGATCAGGTATTTTCATATAATAAAACAACTTTCAATAGTATGATAGGCTCTGGAACTCTTGGGTATATTAAGAACATTGAGCTTAAAGAACAAGTCGTTGAACTTTACAACACCTATGAAGATGTTGAGGAGCTTTTAACTTCAATTAATCAATGGATGCTAAACGTTACTTCAGCTTTAGATACCAAGACCAATTTTATAAAATTTAATAATCAAGTGTCAGACATTTTTACATTAGAAGAAATGGTTTCCCATAAGGATTTTGACTTTATAAATAATAAGAAAAGTGAAGAATTCCAAATACTTATTAGGGCAATATCAGCGACAGCGTTTAATCAAAAAGTTAGAAATGCCTACTACGAAAACCTGGTTCAAAAATGTGATTCTGTTTTGCTTGAAATTAATACCGAATTAAACAACTAAACACCTATCGCTTTAATGAAAAATTCGATCTAAAAGTCTTAGGTTCTCCTGTCCTTGGCTCAATATATTCTACAACAAACCAATAGTCATCAGAATGCATAAGTGATCCATTATAGATTCCATTCCAACCATTACCTGTTGGATCTATTTCCTTAAGTAGTTTACCGTACCTATCAAAAATCCTGACTCTTGATAAAGCTAAATAATCCAATGGATTTCTGGGGGCTGTAATATTCCATGTGTCATGAAAACCATCGCCGTTAGGCGTGAAGTATTTAGGATAATCCATAACTACTATTGTTTCACTCGCTTCAATACACCCTCTCTTATCTCTTACTGTAACTAGATGTTCTCCTAGGGTAACATTGATAAATATTGGAGCATCTTGCCAAGGGCCTCCATCTAACTGATATTCAAAATCACCTATATTAAAAACTGTTACCTCAATGGTTTGGTTTTCAGAAAAGGCGTCTGTTATCACATTGGCTTCAAAATCTGGTTCATAAAGCACAACTACATCTGTTAACATGCGTGTTTCACATAAGGTCATAGAATTTTGAACAATTACCTCATACCTTCCTTCTTCAATCGGATTGTAGCTTCCTTGGTTTGCTCCAGAAATTGCTACCCCGTTCAATAACCATGTGAAATTATAATCGGCTGTATTTAGTCCAGTATTCAAAGTAGTAGGTATTACTAACACCCCATTAATATCAAAACAAAGAAAGTATTCATCTTGTAAGGTGAAAACTGGATTCTCAAACACTTCTATAGTAAGATTAACTGGTAAAGGGCAAAAACCAGGGTCTGGAGTAAAGGTGTAAGTCGTTGTTACAGTATTATCTAATACAGGACTCCACGTACCGGTAATTCCTTCAATAGATGAAGTTGGTAAAGGAGACAAGATATCACCATTGCATATCGCTGAGACAAGATTAAATGTTGGTGAGCTATTTGGATTTACAACTATAGTCATTATTTGATTTATAGCACATTCCCCAAAATTAGGGGTAAAAGTATATGTTGTGGTTACCGTATTATCTAACATAGGACTCCAAACACCCATAATACCTTCGAGAGATGTAGTTGGTAAAGGCCCTAGGAAATCCCCATTACAAATAGGTGGTACTTGATTAAACGTTGGGGTTACTATCGGGTTAACCTCAACAGTCATTGTTTGATTTGTTACACAAACACCAGAATTAGGCACAAAAGTATATGTTGTAGTGATTGTGTTATCTAAGGAGGGGCTCCAAGAACCTGTTATACCTTCATTGGATACCGTTGGCAGCGGTGTTATTATAGCCCCAAAACATATTGGAGATATTTGATTAAACGTTGGTGTTAGAATTGGATTAACCGCAATAGTCATTGTTTGATTTACTGCACATTGACCTGAATTTGGAACAAACGTATATGTTGTAGTAGCTGCGTTATTAAGGGAGGGACTCCATACACCTATTATCCCTTCATTAGACATGGTTGGTAAAGCAGCTAATGAATCCCCTTCACATATTGCAAAAACTTGAATAAATGTTGGAGTTACAATTGGATTAACTACAATAGTCATTGTTTGGTTTATTGCACATTGATTAGAGTCTGGGACGAAGGTATATGTTGTAGTGGTTGTATTATCTAAAGTCGGGCTCCATGTACCTGTAATTCCCTCAATCGACATAGTTGGTAATGCTGCCAAGGCGTCACCATCGCATATATCAGAAACTGGATTAAATGTTGGAGTTGTTGGATTATTAACGGTTATTATAAATTCATCTGAAAGGGTATTACACAAAGCATTATTTACATTAATCATTGATTCTGACACCTTAGTTCTATAATAAGTAGTATTAGACACCCCAGAGATTGAAATACTTTGATTTGTTTCCCCAATAATATCTGTCCAGATAATTCCATCGAGACTATTCTGCCACTGATAGAAATGAGAACTAAACACGGTATTATCAGGTATTGCAGTCAAAATCGTTGAATATGGAGTATCAAGTGAACAGACACTCGCACTGTTATTATTTGATGGGTCTTCAACTATTATTCTATCTCCGCACGACTTAAAAACTATATCATCAATCGCTAAGTCATTCCCACATCCTCCTACTCCATTATTAATCATTTTTAAAATTACCGATGTTTGACCTGGTAAAGTTTGAAAAACTAAGGCGTATTGATTCCAAACTGGAGAACTTGTACTTATAATATTTCCTGTACTTCCTGAAGCCAATAAATTGGTGTTTGTGTTATCCCAAATTTCAAACCTTACATTAATAGGAATTACAGCGGATCCACAGAAACCATTTAATGGGGAAAGATTTAACACCCATGAAGAAAACTCGTAAGTTGTATTTTCACAAAGACCATTAATACCTGTGCGGTAAAACTCCCCTGCTGTAAAATCAGAATTTACAATAAGCATTTTACCATTAGTATCATTTAAGGTATGGTCACTAATATTAAACCAATCAAAATAAGCGGTATTACTTGAGACAGTATAAAACCCATCATTTGGTTCTCCATTAGAAAATGAATATGTTGTTGTTCCAAAAGGTAAAGAAGAATTAGTTACACCCGTTCCAAAAGTTTCAGTAAAAATAGGACTTCCTGAATTCCCACTACAAAACCCTAATTGCGCCTGAATCCGCGAACAAAAAAAGGCAGAAAACACAACTCCTAAAACAAAAATATTTTTAATAACGTATAGCTTTGTATTATTTGAAAGCTATAATAATAAAAAGTTTAGAGGCAAAAATTAAAAAGACCTATACAAATACCATACATAGGGTCCTAATACTGAAATAACTGTTATGTTATGAAATGCAAAAATAACTTTACCTCAAAGGAAAGCCTTTAGCCGCCCACCAAGGGTGGATTTCTATTTCTAATCTACCCGCTTTTACAGCAGGATCTGAATTAGCCAAACTATCAGCCATTTTAATTGTAGGAACATTATATATGGTAATGCCGCGTATGTCTCCATTGTCTCCAAAGGGTCCAGAAATATCAGCATATCCTAATTCATACATTTTACTAAGGTGTGCTAAATGCTCTTTTTGAATTAACTCCGATTCTTCTTCATTTTGAGATCGAATTGGTCCTCGCTTTAAAAAAGCAATGAAATATTGCTGCATTAAAACTGTATCTTGAGTTTTTTCATCTACATAATCAAAAATTTGAAACCCTTTGGATGTAAGTTCATCTTTTAACTGAGCAGTTGATTTTTTTACAGAAGTTAAAGTATCCTCAATTTTTTCAATATCAACTTTTTCTTCTAAATCGGTTTCTTTAGAATCTGGTAAATTGGCTTTCGTTTCTTCTTTACACGAAAGCATAAATGCTAAAATTAATGTTGTAATTAATAGTTTTCTCATCTTGATTTTTATTTTCCCCAATTGCAAAAAGGGTCTTGGCTTAATTGTGAATTGTAATACTTTATATCTCCTGTTACTTCTTTATCTAGCCAAATTGGCATTTCAAAACCTTCATTTTTCGAGTTCAATTCCACTTCTGCAATAATTAATCCTTCGTTATCACCCAGAAATTCATCTATCTCAAAAATATGATTTTTTACTTGTACTTCATAACGCACTTTATCTATAACACCCGATTCGCATAATTCTATTAAACCATTAGCGTCTTTAATACTAATTTCTGTCTCCCACTCAAAACGTGCTAATCCATCTTTTGAGGATTGCCCTTTTATAGTTAAAAAACCTTTATCACCTTTTAATCTTACTCTTACTGTTCTCTCTTTATGGGTATTTAAAAACCCTTGAACAATTCTCGTTTTTTTAAACGACTCTTTCTTAAAAGCATAAGAGTTTACTAAAAATTTTCGTTCTATTTCAATCATATACTTCTAACTTAAAAGACATTAAATGTCTAAATTTACGGTATGCCATTCGATTTACCAATACGAAAAATTATTCATGTTGATATGGATGCGTTTTATGCCTCTGTTGAACAAATGGATAACCCTTTGCTTAAAGGTAAGCCTGTTGCTGTTGGCGGTGGCGGTAAACGCGGTGTCGTTAGTGCAGCAAGTTACGAAGCAAGAAAGTTCGGAGTCAAAAGTGCTATGGCTGGAAATCTAGCCTCAAAATTATGTCCTGAACTTATTTTTGTTAGACCAAACTTTGAACGTTACTCTGAAATCTCTAAACAAATAAGGTCTATTTTTTTTGATTACACAGACTTAGTTGAACCATTATCATTAGACGAGGCCTATTTAGATGTCACAGAAAATAAAAACGGTAATCCAAGCGCTTCATTAATAGCAAAAGAAATAAGAACCCGAATTTTAAATGAAGTAGGCCTAACAGCATCTGCTGGTATTTCCATTAATAAATTTATAGCTAAAATAGCAAGTGATTATAACAAACCAAATGGTCAAAAAACTGTAAATCCTGAAGAGGTTTTAGAATTTTTGGAGCAATTAGATATCAGGAAGTTTTACGGTGTTGGTAAAGTAACGGCAGAAAAAATGTACCAAAAAGGAATCTTTACTGGATTAGATTTAAAACAAAAATCGATTGATTATTTAGATGCAAATTTTGGAAAATCTGGACGCTATTATTACCATATTGTTAGAGGCATTCATACTAGTGAAGTAAAGCCGGACCGGACCAGAAAAAGTTTAGCAGCCGAACGAACATTTAGTGAAAATTTATCTTCTGAAGTTTTTATGCTTGAAAAACTAGAGCATATTGCCGAAGAGGTTTCAAGGCGTTTAAACAAAAGCAAAGTTGCCGGAAAAACGGTAACACTTAAAATTAAATACAGTGATTTCACACTACATACGCGCAGCAAAACTCTAAAGTTTTTTATAAGTGATAAAAGTGTGATATTTGAAACAGCTAAGGATTTACTGTATCAGGAAAAATTGAATAATTCGGTACGCTTATTAGGAATTTCTTTATCTAATTTAAATACAGAAAAAAAAGAAAAACCAAAAGAAAAGAAAAGTGTGAGTGTACAGCTAGAGTTTAAATTCTAAATAACATTGGATAAAAAAAGCTATCAATAATTATTGATAGCTTTTTAAATATAAAACTCTTTTAAAATGTATGTCTTTCTTAAAAACTACACGTTTTAATTTCTGTAACTCTTAAAGTATTCACCATACCCTTATCTTGAATAGGCATTGCGGCTAAACTAATTAACATATCTCCAACGTCCAAATACCCTTTTTTACAAGCAATCGAATTTACATCTTCTATTGTTTCATCTGTACTTACAAATCTGTCATAATAAAAAGCTTTTACACCCCATAACAAACTTAGTCTTGTTAAAATACGCTTGTTAGACGTGAACACCAGAATATGACAAGAAGGTCTCCAAGCCGAAATTTGAAAAGCGGTATAACCACTATTAGTTAAAGTGGAAATGGCTTTTGCATTTATTTCGTTTGCCATATTTGCGGCATGATAACAAATAGACTTCGTTATGTATCTGTTAGTTCTTATATGTGGAGGTAATTGCGGTACCTGAATAAGGTTAGAGTCTTCAACACTTTTAAGTATATCAGACATTTGTCTAATAACCTCAACTGGATAACTACCTACTGAAGTTTCTCCAGAAAGCATTACAGCATCTGCACCATCCATAACCGAATTTGCTACATCATTTACCTCGGCTCGAGTAGGTGTTAAACTAGAAATCATGGTCTCCATCATTTGTGTGGCAATGATAACTGGTATTCTAGCTTTCTTCGCTCGTAACACTAGTTGTTTTTGTATTAACGGGACTTCTTCGGCAGGAACTTCAACTCCTAAATCACCACGAGCTACCATTAAACCATCACAATGAGCTACAATCTTATCGATGTTCTCTACCGCTTCTGGTTTTTCAATTTTTGCAATAATCGGGATTTTGTATTCGCTGTGTTCTTTGATTAAATCACGAAGCTGCATAAGGTCTTCTGCGTGACGTACAAACGATAAGGCTATCCAATCTACGTCTTGGCTTATTGCGAAAATGGCATCTTCAATATCTTTTTCTGTAAGTGCTGGTTGAGAAATGTTGGTATTAGGAAGGTTTACTCCTTTTTTAGATTTTAAAGGTCCTCCTTGAATAACTTTTGCAGTTACTTCACTTTTATCATCAGTAGATACAACTTCAAAAATTAGTTTTCCATCATCTAAAAGAATACGTTCTCCTGGTTTAGCATCTTGAGGAAACCTTTCATAAGTCATGTAAACACGCTCTTTAGTTCCTTCAAAGCGTTCTCCTGTAGCAAAGATAATTTCATCATCTGGATTAACCACCACTTCTTCCTTCATCACTCCTACACGAAGTTTTGGCCCTTGTAAATCTGCTAATATTGATGCGTTATATCCAAATTCTTCATTAAGCGAACGAATAATTTCTATTCTTTCTTTTACGTCGTTATAATCGGCATGGGAGAAATTTATTCTAAACACATTAACGCCTTCATCTAACATTCCTTTCAATACTTCTTTAGTGCTAGAAGCGGGCCCTAATGTTGCTACTATTTTTGTTTTTTTTGTTTTTGGCATTAGTAAAAAATTAAATTATCCTTAGATTTTAATTGACTTGCGTCAACCGTATAGGCTGTTACAATTTGAGGAATATTCAATATACGATTAAGTATGGATTTCTCTTTTGTATAATTATATTCATTATCTATTTTTAAAAAATAGTTAACCTGCCTATATTCAGGTATTAAATTAAATGTTTTTGTAATCTGCTCTTGGGTTTTAAATAAAGATTTTAAATCAATATCTCGTGCTTCTTCTCGCTTACAAATATTTGATACTAAGCTCCAAGTAGTGAGATGTTTTTTATCTTCCCACTCGAAAAAAGCGTAGTTAGATTTACTGTTTTTAAAATCTAAATCCTCCTTACTACGCACTAAATTTATCCCTAAATATTTATTTAAAAGATAAGCCACGCGATAATCTTCAATGGTACAATGTATTCCAATTAAGGTGTAACTAACCTCATTAAAAACATCTTCAAGAATAAGTTTGTGAACAGCCATAACTTATAATTATCGACGTAAATATAGTGCATATAAAACATACTAAAGATATGTTTCAACCAATGTTACAAATAAATACTACTAAAACGTTATAGTTCAAATTAATTAAAAATGAATTAAATCATTTTAGAAATTCTACTTTGAAAAACGAAAAACGCACGCTTAGAAGCTTTTTCTTCAGCCTTTTTCTTTGATGTTGCTCTGGCCTTAGCAACTATTTTATCATCTATTGAAAGCTTAACTGAAAAGTGACGAACATCATCATTTCCTGTATCTTCATATACTTGATAGTTAAAGGTTTTCTTTTCTTTTTGACACCATTCAATAAGCAAACTCTTATAGCTTATTACTTTGCCCTCTAATTTTTCAATATCTACATAAGGAATAATGACACGATTAAAAATAAAACTTTCACAATATTTGTAACCTTTGTCTAAAAAAATTGCCCCTACTAGGGCTTCAAACAAATTCCCGTGAATATTATCTCCAAATTGTCCAGGTGGAATTTTGCTTTCAACTAAGCTTATGAGGTTTAGATCCTTTCCCAATTCATTGAGATGTTCTCTACTTACTATTTTAGAACGCATTTTGGTTAAATAACCTTCATCGCCTCCAGGAACCTCTAAATATAAATGAGAAGCAATAACCGAGCTTAACATGGCATCACCCAAAAATTCTAATCGCTCATAATTAACAGCATTTCCTTTGCTGTCTTTTATGTTCATAGAACGATGGGTAAAGGCTTTCTCGTAAACCTTGATTTTCTTGGGTTTAAACCCAAGTATTTTGGTTAATTCCATAAAAAAATTCCCGTTTCGTTCAAAACGGGAATTTAGTATGTTACGAATGATATTCATTCGGGATTTAATCTATCTTTTTGAATACGACACAAGCGTTGTGACCGCCAAATCCAAATGTATTACTCATAGCTACTTTAACATCTCTTTTTTGAGCCTTGTTTAGTGTTAAATTTAATTCTGGGTCAATGTTTTCATCAACGGTGGTATGGTTAATTGTTGGTGGGACAACACCATGTTCCATAGCCAAAATAACCGAAATTGCTTCAATAGCTCCCGCTGCACCTAGAAGGTGACCTGTCATTGATTTTGTAGAATTAATATTTATATTTTTTGCATGATCTCCAAACACGTTAGAAATAGCTTTTAACTCTGCCACATCGCCTAATGGAGTAGATGTACCATGCGTATTAATATGGTCTACATCTTCTGGCTTGAGTCCAGCGTTCTCTAAACAGTTTTTCATTACTGCAATTACACCTATGCCTTCTGGGTGAGGCGCCGTCATATGGTAAGCATCAGATGATAATCCACCTCCTGCTACTTCAGCATATATTTTTGCTCCTCTTGCTTTTGCGTGCTCATAATCTTCTAAAACTAGTGCTCCTGCACCTTCGCCTAAAACAAAACCATCTCTCGTCCCATCAAATGGACGAGATGCTGTTTCTGGACTTTCATTTCTTGTAGATAAGGCGTGCATCGCATTAAAACCTCCCATACCAGCTATAGTAACAGCCGCTTCACTTCCTCCTGTAACAACAACATCACAATGCCCTAAACGAATAGAGTTTAAAGCATCAAAAATGGCGTTAGCTGAGGAAGCACATGCTGAAACCGTAGTATAGTTAGGTCCCATAAAACCGTGCTTAATAGAAATGTTTGCTGGTGCAATGTCAGCAATCATTTTAGGAATAAAGAATGGGTTAAATCTTGGAGATCCATCGCCATCAGCAAAGTTTAATACTTCCTGCTGAAAGGTTTCTAATCCACCAATTCCTGCACCCCATATAACACCAACCCGCAACTTATTAACTGATTCTAGATCTAATTTAGCATCTTCAATGGCTTCATCTGCAGCTACCATAGCGTATTGCGCAAATTTATCCATTTTTCGAGCTTCTTTTCTATCTAGAAAGTCGGTTGCGTTAAAGTTCTTTAATTCGCAAGCGAATTTTGTTTTAAACTTCTCGGTATCATAATATGTTATAGGCGCAGCACCACTTTTTCCACTAATCAAGCCTTCCCAATATTCATCTTTGGTATTGCCAATAGGTGTTAAAGCCCCTAATCCTGTGACTACAACTCGCTTTAATTCCATAAAGTATTTTTGCTTATTTTGCTTCCTCTATATAAGAAATAGCTTGACCAACTGTAGCAATATTTTCAGCTTGATCGTCTGGTATTTGAATATCAAATTCTTTTTCAAATTCCATGATTAATTCCACAGTGTCTAATGAGTCTGCTCCTAAATCGTTTGTGAAACTAGCTTCAGTAACAACTTCATTCTCATCAACTCCTAATTTGTCCACGATAATCGCTTTTACTCTTGATGCAATGTCTGACATAATCTTTTAATTTTAAGTTTTAATTAGTTGGCAAAAATAAAAAACTTTATTTTTAAAACACATCTTTACTATAAAAATGTGCTTGTAATTTACTAAAATTACATTTAAGTATTTAGTTTTTCCCTTCTAATTGTTAATAATTATTCTTTTTTTTGTTCGAATAATAATAACATTATTGTCTGTAAAATGAAACGTATTGTAATCTTTGCGTCCGGAAGTGGTACTAATGCTGAAAATTTAATTAAGTTTTTTCACAACAGAGATAATGTGTCTGTTATTCAAGTACTTTCTAACAATCCTCATGCCAAAGTTTTAGATCGTGCTAAAAAACTAAATGTTAGTGCTTTGTCCTTCAACAGAATAGCTTTTTCAAAAACCGATGATGTTTTGAATATTTTAAAAGCTACTAGTCCAGATTTAATTGTCTTAGCCGGTTTTCTATGGAAATTTCCAGAACATATTTTGAACAAGTTCCCAGATAAAGTAATCAATGTACATCCTGCCTTATTGCCAAAATATGGCGGTAAAGGTATGTATGGCATGCATGTTCATGAAGCTGTTGTAGCTAATAATGAGACTGAAACTGGAATTACCATACATTATGTAAATGAAAATTATGATGAAGGTGCTATGATTTTTCAAGCAAAATGTGATGTTTTAAAAACTGATAATGCTGATGATGTAGCTGCTAAAATTCATGAATTGGAAATGGAGTATTTTCCGAAAGTTGTTGAGACACTTTTGAATGAGTAAAAAGAAAAAGAAATATTATACCGTTTGGAAAGGGCATCACACCGGGGTTTTTGAATCATGGGACGATTGCAAAGCACAAATTAAAGATTTTCAAGGGGCACAATACAAATCGTTTTCAACTTTCGAGGCTGCAAAAAAAGCGCTAAAAGGCAATTACAAAGATTATATAGGCAAGGCTTCTAAATTTAAAAGTGAACTTTCTGAAGAGCAGCTAAAAAAAATCGGACAGCCTAATTACAATTCCATCTGCGTGGATGCTGCTTCTAGCGGCAATCCAGGAAAAATGGAATACCGCGGTGTAGATACGAAAAGTAAAAAACAATTATTCATTCAAGGTCCTTTTGAAGAGGGCACAAATAATATTGGTGAATTTCTAGCCATTGTGCATGGCTTAGCATTACTCAAAAAAAATAATAGTGATAGAATTCTTTACACAGATTCTAAAACGGCAATGATTTGGGTGAAAAAGAAAAAATGTAACACCAAATTAAAACAAAGTAACAAGAATAAACCACTTTTTGAATTAGTAGATAGAGCTATAGATTGGTTACAAAACAACACATACAAAACGGTGATTGTTAAATGGGAAACCAAAGCTTGGGGCGAAATACCAGCAGATTTTGGAAGAAAATAGATTAAGGGTTATCTACCCGCCATTTTACCCAAATAACTCCAGCTGGATTAGCCACATCACTTCCATTTCTTATTTCTAAAGTAATAAAGTCTCCTGCATCGAAATCTATATTATATTCAGTTTGAGTAAAAGATCCACTTGATAAATTTACTCTTCCATCTAAAGTAGCATCTGTATCATTTCCAACATCAGTTCCATTAATCTTAATATCAAAATCTTTAGTAGAAGAGCCATCAGAAGATTTAATAGTCATATAAACTATGGTACCGTCAAAAGGCATTAGTGGTCCGCTAGAATTATTTCTCAAATCGCCTCCAAATCTTAACCTTTGATTATTTACATTACCATTCCTACCATATTGTAAAGCTGTAGTTTCGATACTCAACCACTTATCTCTAGTTAAATCGTACATGTAAAGTTTGTCACCAATAACTGCCAATTGACCATCAGCATCTCCATCGGGAGCAGATTGAGGGTTTAATTGAAGAGCAGGAATTCCTGTATTGGTAGTCTCTATTTCTAATTCAGCTGAAGGGTCTGTTGTTCCAATGCCGACTTGCGACCACATTGCAGTGACATTAAGACATAATAAAAATGCAAAAAAAAGGTTTAATTTCATTGAGAGAGGCTTTAAATGAACAATTTACACCACGAAAATATAAAATTTTTATTACATAATAAATTACAGCATCTACTGTTCTTTTTATACGCTCTTTTTAATTTAATCATGTTATATTTGCAGGAAATTAGAATTCCTTTCCATGGGTAAATTAGTAATTGTTGGTACAGTAGCTTTTGATGCTATTGAAACTCCTTTTGGTAAAACCGACAAAATTCTTGGTGGCGCTGCCACTTTTATTGGTTTAGCGGCCTCTCATTTCAATATTGATTCTGCAGCAGTTTCTGTAGTTGGTGGTGATTTCCCACAGGAATATTTAGACCTATTGGCAAATAGAAATATTGATATATCTGGTGTTGAAATTATAAAAGAAGGAAAGACTTTTTTCTGGAGTGGGCGTTATCATAATGACATGAACTCAAGAGATACTTTGGTTACAGAGTTAAATACGTTGGCCGATTTTAAGCCCGTTGTTCCAGTAAATTACAAAGATGCAGATGTTGTAATGCTCGGAAATTTGCACCCTTTAGTCCAAGCGAGTGTTTTAGATCAAATGGAGGTTAAACCAAAAATGGTAATCTTAGATACCATGAATTTCTGGATGGATTGCGCACTTGAAGATTTGATGAATGTTATAAAACGAATCGACGTTATTACTATTAATGATGAGGAAGCAAGACAATTAACAGGTGAATATTCTCTGGTTGTTGCCGCAAGAAAAATTCATAAAATGGGGCCTAAATATGTAGTTATTAAAAAAGGGGAACACGGTGCCTTATTGTTTAATAACGATCATGTATTTTATGCTCCGGCATTACCCCTTGAGGAAGTTTTTGACCCTACTGGAGCTGGAGACACTTTTGCTGGAGGCTTTGCAGGATATATTGCAAAAACTAGTGACATCTCTTTTGAAAATATGAAGAATGCTGTAATATATGGATCAACGTTAGCATCATTTTGTGTTGAAAAATTTGGCACAGAACGTATGCAGAATTTATCGGACGAAGAAGTACATAAACGGTTAGCGCAATTTAAGCAACTAACACAATTTGAAATAGAACTAACATAAACCGACGCGCTCAAAATTGAGCGCGTTTTTAATTTGTAATTGAACTCCAAAATGAGCGATGCTTTAAAACATGAATGTGGAATTGCCATGATTAGGCTTTTAAAACCACTCGAATTCTATAAAGAAAAATATGGAAGTGCTTTTTATGGCGTAAATAAAATGTATTTAATGATGGAAAAGCAGCACAATCGTGGACAAGATGGTGCAGGTTTCGCTAGTATTAAGTTAAATACTAACCCAGGCGAACGATATATTAGCAGGGTAAGGTCAGTTGCACAACAACCCATTCAAGATATTTTCGGTCAAATAAACGAGCGAGTTAACAAAGCTTTTGAAACGAATCCAGAATACAAAGAAGATGTTGCAGCACAAAAAAGAAACCTTCCATATATAGGTGAAGTTTTATTAGGGCACGTAAGATATGGCACTTTTGGTAAAAATAGTGTTGAAAGTGTACATCCATTTTTAAGACAGAACAACTGGATGCATAGAAACCTCATTATGGCGGGTAACTTCAACATGACTAATGTAAAGGAATTGTTCAGTAATCTCATTGAACTTGGACAGCACCCAAAAGAGTATACCGATACTATTACCATAATGGAAAAAATTGGTCATTTTTTAGATGACGCGGTTAGTAAAATATATAAAGACTTAAAAAAAGAAGGTTACAATAAAAGACAAGCATCTCCTTTAATTGCAGAACGATTAAAAGTGTCTAAAATATTAAAAAGAGCTGCCAAAAACTGGGATGGAGGCTACGCTATGGCAGGACTTATTGGACATGGTGACTCTTTTGTTTTAAGGGATCCAGCTGGCATTAGACCTACATTTTATTATAAGGATGATGAAGTTGTGGTAGTTGCTTCAGAGCGACCTGTAATTCAAACGGTATTCAACGTTAAGTTTGAAGATGTAAAAGAACTAGAGCCAGGGCATGCCATTATCACAAAGAAATCAGGACAAGTAGCAATCAAAAAAATTCTAGAACCTTTAGAGCGTAAAGCGTGTTCTTTTGAACGTATATATTTTTCACGCGGAAGTGATGCCGAAATTTATATAGAGCGTAAAAAACTTGGAGAATTATTAATGCCGAAAGTTTTAGAGGCTATTGATAATGACACTAAAAATACTGTATTCTCATACATTCCTAACACAGCTGAAACTTCATTTTTTGGAATGATTGAACGTGCAGAAGCGCTTCTTAACAAAAAGAAAACAGCACAAATATTAAATGGGCAACGCTCCTTATCCGCTAAAAAGGTTACCGAGATATTATCTGAAAGAACGCGTGTTGAGAAAATTGCTATTAAAGATGTAAAGTTAAGAACCTTTATAACAGAAGATAGTAGTAGAGACGATTTAGTGGCCCATGTTTACGATGTTACTTACGGTGTCATTAAACCTCAAGATAATTTAGTCATTATAGATGATAGTATTGTAAGAGGAACAACATTAAAGAAAAGTATCCTTAAAATGTTGGATAGATTGAATCCTAAAAAAATAGTTGTAGTGTCATCTGCGCCGCAAATTCGTTATCCCGATTGCTATGGTATAGACATGGCTAATCTCGAAAGTTTAGTAGCATTTAGAGCCGCGCTTTCACTTTTAAAAGACAACAACAGCTATCAAATTATTGAGGACGTTTATAACAAATGTAAAGCTCAAGAAGATTTAAATGATGAGGACGTGCAAAACTTTGTTAAAGAAGTTTATGCTCCATTTACTAATGAGCAACTTTCAGATAAAATATCAGAATTATTAAGCGATGAATCCATAAACGCTGAGGTTAAAATTATTTTTCAAACAGTTGAAAACCTGCATCAAGCTTGCCCAAATAATAATGGAGATTGGTACTTCACAGGTAATTATCCAACGGTAGGTGGTAATAGAGTTGTTAATAGAGCATTTATTAATTTTTATGAAGGTAATAACGAACGGGCCTATTAATTACGAAATAATCAATTTCTGTCACTTAATCTATAAAAACCACATTTAATCTAAAAAAAACGCCGTTCGTCTAAAAAATAGTCAAAATATACCAAATACATCTACATTGGTACCACCATAACATAAGTAGGTTAAGTTCATGGTAGATTTGGGGCAAAAAAAGGTGAACTTCTGTTCGCCTTTTTTTATAGAATAAATTCTTGTTTGTAAGCCTATTCTCAATTATAAATTTTAAAACTACGCTTTCTTTTAAGCCGATATTTAAGTCGTTTAACTAAAATATTTTACTGAATCCAACTAGTCATTTATATTCGAATCACCATAACATAAGTAGGTTAAGTTCATGGTAGATTTGGGGCTAAAAAGGTGAACTTCTGTTCGCCTTTTTTTTATTTCATACTATCCAATCGCTTCTATAAAAAGTCTAACAAATATTTTATTAAAACCCGTTTAAGCCAATATATTAGTAGTTTACCTAAAATATTTTTTTAAAGCTTACTCCGTACTTAAATTTGTTGCCACCATAACATAAGTAGGTTAAGTTTATGGTAGATTTGGGGCAAAAAGGTGAACATTCGTTCACCTTTTTCATTTTTAAATACACCTGTTTTTAAAATAAAAACAAAAAAATCGCCCAGATAAAATCTAAGCGATTGATTTTTTCAAACTTTAAAATCTTAGTTATTTTGCTTCAGCATAACGTCTTTCAACTTCATTCCAATTGATTACGTTAAAGAACGCTTTAATGTAATCTGGACGACGGTTTTGGTAATTTAAATAGTAGGCGTGCTCCCAAACATCCAACCCTAAAATTGGTGTTCCTCCGCAACTAACTCCAGGCATTAGCGGATTGTCCTGATTAGGGGTAGAGCAGATTTCTATCTTTCCTCCTTTATGAGCACATAACCAAGCCCATCCTGATCCAAAACGAGTTGCAGCAGCCTTACTAAAAGCGGCAATAAATTCATCTTTCGAGCCATAAGCAGCTTCGATAGCGTTTTTAAGCTCTCCTGATAAATATCCTCTATCTTCTGGATTCATAACTGTCCAAAATAAAGAATGGTTATAAAATCCACCACCGTTATTTCTTACTGCACCATTAGACATATCTAGATTTGCAAGAATATCTTCTATTGATTTTCCATCTAAATCGGTCCCTACAATAGCATTATTTAAGTTATTAGTATACCCTTGATGATGTTTAGAATGGTGTATTTCCATTGTTCTTGCGTCCATATGTGGTTCTAAGGCATCGTAAGCATATCCTAATTTTGGTAATTCAAAAGCCATAATTATTTGTTTTAAATATTAGTATTTATTTTCATTCAAATTTACGCATAAAAGAGGGCAATTAAAAATAATTAATTACTATGAAATCATTGATAGTTCTTATCTTGTCTTAAATTCTAATACATGCCAAAAAATCTGCCTTTTACAATTTATAACGCCTCCGCAGGAAGTGGAAAAACATATACACTTGTAAAAGAATATTTGAAGATTTTATTCAAATCAAACAACACAGATCTTTTTAAACGCATACTTGCCATAACTTTTACAAATAAGGCTGTTGCCGAAATGAAAGAACGAGTTATTAGCACACTAAAAACATTTTCTAGTGATACCATTTTATTAGAGTCGAATAGCATGTTTGAAACTATTTGTGAAGAGCTTAAAATGCATCCGAAAGATCTTAAAAAGAAATCTAAAACATTACTACAAACCATAATTCACAACTATGCCGCTTTTGACATAAGTACTATTGATGGCTTTACTCATAAATTAATAAGAACTTTTGCGTACGACTTAAAATTACCTGTAAATTTTGAAGTTGAATTAGATGAACATACGCTACTAAATGAAGCTGTTGATAGCTTAATTGCAAAAGCAGGAACAAGCAAACAACTAACAGATACGCTTGTTGAATTTGCTATTGAAAAAGTCGATGACGATAAAAGCTGGGATGTATCTTTTGATTTTAACAAGATTGCCAAACTTTTAATAAATGAAAATGACAAGCCTTTTCTATCATCTTTGAAAGATAAAACATTAGATGATTTCAAGACATTAAAAAAAATAGTAGCCAAAGAAGTTTTTAATTTAAAAGCCACTATAATCCAAAAGTCTAAAGATACACTGGCGTTAATTGAAGAGGCCGGTATAGAACATTCCGATTTTTCCAGAGGAACACTCCCAAATCATTTTATAAAAGCATCGAAATTAGAACTCGACAGGCTTTACGACAATAAACTTGAGGAATATATAACTGAAAGAAAAAACATTTATAACAAGTCTCTAAATCCAACAATTTCCAATACTATTGAATTGATTCTGCCTGAAATTGAAACTCAATTCAAAGCAATAAAAACACTTGTTTTTCAGCTAAAATTCTTAAAAGTCTTTTACAAAAACATAACCCCTCTCTCCGTTTTAAACGCTATTAATAATGAATTGATAGCGCTTAAGCAATCTCAGAATAAAATGCTTATTTCGGAATTTAATACCATAATTAGCCACGAAATTAAAAACCAACCTACGCCTTTTATATACGAGCGGATCGGCGAAAAATTTAAACATTATTTTATAGATGAGTTCCAAGATACCTCAACTATGCAATGGGAAAATTTAATTCCGTTATTGGATAATTCTGTTTCGAGTGTCAACGGCAGCACAATGTTGGTAGGAGACGCTAAACAAGCTATTTATAGATGGCGAGGAGGAAAAGCGGAGCAGTTTATAGACTTATTTAATAAAAAAACTTTTCCTTTTCAGGTAAAGCAGGGTATAAAAAATCTTGAAGAAAATTATAGGAGCTTTAAAGAGATTGTCTCATTTAATAATGGTTTTTTCAGTTTTTTAGCGCATGCCGTTTTTAATGATTCAGATTACAAATCACTTTATGAAAGTTCACCTCAAAACATTACACGAACTGAGCAAGGGTATGTGGAATTATCTTTTTTAGATATCCAAAAACAAGATAATAGAGATGAGCTATTTCCAGAACAAGTTTTAAAAACTATTAAGAACTGTTTAGAACAGGGTTTTGGTCTCGAAGATATCTGTGTAATTGTTAGAAAAAAGAAAGAAGGAGTCGCTATTGCCGAATACCTTAGCGAAAAAGGAGTTCCTATTATCTCGTCCGAGACGCTGCTTCTAAATAATTCTCCTGAGGTCGTTTTCATTAATGATTTACTTACTCTGTTAACTCATCCGAAAAAGAATGAAATAAAAATTAAGGTATTAACCTATTTAGCGTCCTTATTCAATATTGAAGATAAACACTCTTTTTTCGTCAAACACATTGGCCTTTCAAATGAAAGACTATTTAAAAGATTTGAAGCTTTTAATGTGTTTGTAACTAATACTAAATTATTACAACTACCGCTTTATGATTTAGCCGAAACCATTGTACGAAGTTTCAATTTAGTAAAAGATTCGAATGCATACATTCAGTTTTACTTAGATATTATTCTAGATTTCTCTCAAAAAAAAGGATCAGATATCACAGGATTTCTAAACTACTTTGACAAGAAAAAAGAGAATTTAAGCATTGTTTCTCCCCAAGGACAAAACGCTGTCCAAATTATGACAATTCATAAATCGAAAGGTTTGGAATTCCAAGTAGTTATATTTCCGTATGCCGATTTAGACATTTACCGCGAACAGGACCCAAAAGAATGGTTTAAGCTGGATAAAGAAAAATACAACGGCTTTTCCTACACACTATTAAATTATAATAAGGACTTTCAATATTTTGGAGACGAAGGCTTGGGTCTATATAAAAGACATCAATCTGAATTAGAACTGGATAATATTAATCTTCTTTATGTTGCCATGACTCGGGCGGTTGAACACTTGTATGTCATTTCCACCAAAGACATAAATTCTAAAGGTATCATCACCAAAAATAAATACTCAGGTTTATTAATTACTTACTTAAAAAACATAGAGATTTGGAATGATATTGATTCTGTTTATTCTTTTGGAATTAAGAAAAAAAACACTAATTCGATTAAGACAACAGATACAACACATTTTCAGAAGGAATTTATCTCAACATCAAAAGAAGAACACAATATTAAAATTATAACTAAATCTGCCTCTATGTGGGACACAGAGCAGGAATTAGCTGTTGAAAAAGGAAATCTCATTCATAACATAATGGCTCAAATTTATACGATTTATGACGTTGACAATGCCATTAATACTTTCGCAAAAGCTTCGGTTATGAAAAAAGAGCAATTACATCCATTAAAACAAACCGTTTTGAATATTGTTAAGCATCCAGACTTAATAGCATTTTATCAACCCAATAATATTGTTTACAATGAAAGAGATATTATAGATAAAAGTGGCAAAGTTTTAAGGCCAGATCGTATAAATATCAATAATGAAAACGAAGCTATAATAATAGATTACAAAACAGGTAATGAAGAAATTAAGCATATACGGCAGTTATGGCTTTATCAAGATGTAATGGAAAGCATGGAAATAAAAGTCAAAAAAAGGATTCTTGTCTATGTAAATGAAGAAATTATGGTCAAAGAAGTTTAAAATACATTATCTAAAATCATTCTGAACTATTGATATACAAAAGGAATCTTCAATATTTTTATATATTTGTCTTTGTTAATAAAATTTAACAACTTACTTTTGTTCACAATTAACACTTAAAAATTAAACTTTTGAATATGAAAAATCTTAGCAGATTATTGTTCGCTATGTTGCTTGTACTTGGTTATAGCAACGTAAATGCACAAGACGAAAACAATCCATGGCAAATTACTATTGGAGTGAATGCGGTTGACGCTTATCCTTCAGGAGATAATGCTCCTTTTAGTGAAACTGTCTTCAGCAAATTTTTTGATGTAGATAATTATAACATTTTACCTTCTTTATCGACTATCTCTGTTTCTAAATACGTAGGTGACGGATTTTCATTTGGCGTTACAGGATCTTTGAATAAAATAGAGAATTGGGGAGAGGATGCAAATGGCGATGCTATAGGAGTGGACGACCTTTCTTATTATGGCGTAGATGGTACTATTAAGTATAGTCTTGGTGAAAGACTTAACCTTGACACATTTGAGCCTTACTTAGGTCTTGGTGGTGGATACACCTGGATTGATGAAATTGGAGCTGGTACTTTAAACGGTACTTTAGGTTTCAATCTTTGGTTTAGCGAAAATGTAGGTTTAACTATTCAAACTACATACAAGCATGCTTTTGAAGATTATTTACAAACTCATTTCCAACATACAGCTGGTCTTTCTATTAAATTCGGTGGAACTGATACAGATGGAGACGGCATCTACGACAAAGATGATGCTTGTCCGGATGTTGCTGGTTTAGAAGCATTCAACGGTTGTCCTGATTCTGATGGTGATGGTATCGAAGATAGTAAAGACGACTGTCCTAACGAAGCTGGAGCTGCTGAGTTTAACGGTTGCCCTGATTCTGATGGTGACGGTGTTGCCGATAAAGATGATAATTGCCCTTCAGTTGCTGGTTTAAAAGCTTTAGCTGGTTGTCCAGACGCTGATGGCGATGGTGTTACTGATGGTGACGACGCTTGTCCTAATACTGCAGGTCCTGCTGCTAACAAAGGATGCCCATGGCCAGATGGTGATGGTGACGGTGTTTTAGACAAAGATGACAAATGTCCAGATGTTAAAGGAACTGTTGCTAACAATGGTTGTCCTGAAGTTACCGAAGAAGTTCAAAAGACTTTAAATGAGTACGCTAAGACTATATTATTTGATACAGGTAAAGCTAGTATCAAATCTCAATCTGAGTCTGTATTAAAAGATATTATTGGAATTCTTAATGAGTACCCAACATCTAAATTTACAGTTGAAGGTCATACAGACAGCGTTGGTAGTGAAAAACTAAATCAAGGTCTTTCTGAGAAAAGAGCCCTTTCGGTAAAAGAATATTTAGTAAAAAACGGAGTTGATGAATTTAGATTATCTGCACTTGGTTACGGAGAATCTAAGCCTATCGATACAAACAAAACAAGAGCTGGTAGAGCTAATAACAGACGTGTTGAAATTAACTTAGCTAAATAATTTTAGGAGTTAAATTACGTAATAAACTTTTATTAAAAACGCTTCGGATATCCGGAGCGTTTTTTATTTTTATATAATGACAACTTTCATTTTTGATGTTTTAAAAGATTTAAAAGAGATAAATGTAGATTTAAGTAAAACAACGTTTATTCTGCCAAGTAAGAGAGCTGGAGTCTTCTTAAAATATCACCTCCCACAGTTTATCAATGCCCCTATATTCTCCCCTTCTATTTTAAGCATTGAAGAATTTATTGGGGACATGTCTGAGCTAGAGAGCATATCAAATGCAGAGCTTCTGTTTGAATTTTATACATCATACATTAAGCTATCAGAAAAAAAAGCCATTGAGTCATTCGAGTCGTTTTCTAAATGGGCTCAAATCCTACTTCAAGATTTTAACGAAATTGACAGGCATCTTATTCCTCAAGAACAAATCTTTAATTATTTGAGTGATATTCAAGACTTAAAGCATTGGTCATTAGAAGGCAACAAGACAGATTTTGTTAGAAACTACCTAGCCTTTTGGAATAAGTTATACGACTATTATAACCATTTCACAAAACACCTTTTAAATATCAACAAAGGCTATCAAGGTTTAATTTACAGAGAAGCCGTTGTAAATTTAGAATCTTATATTAAGGATAACTCTCATAAATTACATGTTTTTTTAGGGTTCAATGCCTTAAACACAGCCGAAGAATTCATTATACAAGAACTTCTTCAAAATAGTTCAGCAAAAATATATTGGGATATCGATAAGGTTTTCATAGATAATTCGAAGCACGATGCCGCCTTGTTTACGCGGCGATATAAAAACAGCTGGGGTTATTTTAAAAAGAATGCTTTTAATTGGGTAACAAATAATTATTCGGATAAAAAAAGTATCTCTATTTGTGGTATTCCCAAAAGTGTTGGGCAGGCAAAACATATTGGAAGTATCATAAATGATTTAATGAGAGAAAGGGGGAGCTTGGAAAAAACAGCAGTAGTTTTAGGAGATGAAAATTTATTAATTCCTATTTTAAACTCCCTACCATTGAGCATTGAGTCTTTAAATATAACAATGGGGTTTCCATTAAAATCGACCCCATTAACCTCGCTTTTTGACGCTCTTTTCCTTCTGCATAAAAATGGATCCCATTTATTTTATCATAAAGATATTATAAAGATAATTTCTCATCAATTTGTTAGACCATTGCTGGTGGAAGAACATCATGACTATGCTTCAAAACTCATTGAAGCCATTAACGAAAACAATTATATCTATCTAAATATAACTCAACTAAAAGAAATTACGCCTAACCGAAATGGCATTATCGATTTATTGTTTACAGATTGGTCTAATTCTATAGAAAACATTTTAAAAAAATGTTCTCAATTAATTTTAACCATAAAAGAAAATTTAGATAGAGACAAAAGATCAAATTTATTATCTCTAGAATACTTGTATCGCTTTAATTCGATGTTTAATGAGCTTTCAAGACTAAATTCCGAGTACAACCATATAGGAGATATTTCATCATTATATAGTCTTTACAAAGAACTATTAAGTGTTGAAACCTTAGACTTTCAAGGAGAGCCTTTAGAAGGTTTACAGATCATGGGAATGTTAGAATCTCGAGTTATAGATTTTGAGACAGTCATCATATCATCAGTTAACGAAGGGGTTTTGCCCTCTGGAAAAAGCAATAATTCATTTATACCATTTGATGTAAAACTCGAAAACAATTTACCAACTTATAAAGAAAAAGATGCTGTTTACACCTATCACTTTTACAGACTATTACAACGCGCTAAAAATATTTATATCTTATACAATACTGAAGCTGATGTTTTGACAGGTGGAGAAAAGAGTAGGTTTATTACCCAATTAGAAATAGAAAATATTCATCAAATAAAGCAACAAATAGTTACACCAAAAACACCTTCTACAAGTTCTCAGTTAACCACTGTTATAAAGACTGAAGCTCTAGAAAAGCTAATAATTGATATTGTAAAATCGGGGTTGTCTCCATCATCTCTTACTAATTATATTAGAAATCCTATTGATTTTTACTATCAAAAAGTTCTCAAGATTAAAGAATACGATGATGTTGAAGAGACTATTGCCGCTAATACTCTAGGCACAGTTGTTCATAACACCTTGGAGGATTTTTACAAACCCTTAGAAGGAGAATTTTTAATGATTGAGAGTCTTAAAAAATTAAAAAGCCAAATAGATAAAAAAGTGGCTTTTCACTTTAAAAAAGAATATAAAAAAGGAGATATTACAAAAGGTAAAAATCTAATTGTTTTTGAAATTGCTAAACGTTATGTTTCCAATTTCCTAGATTTTGAAATAAGAGAGTTAGACGCAGGAAATTCAATAAAAATTATAGCTATTGAGGCTAATCATAACATTTCTATTGATGTCCCTAGACTTAATTTTCCAGTTTGGTTAACTGGAAAAATAGATCGGATTGATTCTTATAACGGAGTTACTCGAATTATTGACTATAAAACTGGTAGTGTTAATCAAAATCAAGTAGAACTTGCAGATTGGGAAGTTATTTCTACCGATTACAAAAAGTATGGTAAAAGCTTCCAAGTGCTATTTTACACATACTTGCTAAAAAAGACAAATAGCATTCAACTTCCTGTTGAAGCAGGCATTGTTTCATTTAATAATTTAGGCTCAGGCTTTTTAAAATTCGGTAAAAAAGAAAGCCCTTTCAGTAGAGCCAAAAACACATTAATTACAAATGACACACTTCTTTCTTTTGAAAATGAACTAATAAAACTAATTAAGGAAATTTGCAATCCTGATATTCCATTCACAGAAAAAAAACTTTAAAATGCCCTTTTCAAAAAACCTAATTATTGAAGGAAAACATGATAGACCAATACTTACCGATGTGTTCTATGACGAAAATAGCACACGAAAGCCAATTGTTGTTTTCTGTCATGGCTATAAAGGTTTTAAAGATTGGGGCGCATGGGACTTAATGGGAAAAGCATTTTCTGAAGCTGGTTTTTTATTTATAAAATTTAATTTTTCACACAATGGTGGAACTATTAAGCAACCCATAGATTTTCCAGATTTAGAAGCTTTCGGAAATAACAACTATACCAAAGAACTAGACGATTTAGAAACCATAATTGATTGGGTTTATGATAATACAATTTTTAAAACCGAAGGAGATTTGTCTAATATATCCTTAATTGGTCATAGCAGAGGCGGAGGCATCGTTACCATAAAAGCTGAAGAAGATAATCGTATTAAAAAAGTTATAAGTCTTGCTGGGGTTTCAAGTTATGGCCAACGAACCTCAACAACAGGAGACTTAGATCAATGGAAAAAAGATGGTGTTAAGTATGTTTTAAATGGCCGTACCAAACAACAGATGCCACACTTTTATCAATTCTATGAAGATTTTATCGCAAATGAAAAACGGCTAACAATAAAACGCGCAGTAACTAATTTAAAAATACCATATCTCATTATTCATGGCGAAGGCGATACAAGTGTTTTAATTAAAGAAGCTTGTAACCTTCATAAATGGAATCCAAAAAGCCAGCTAGAAATTATTGATGGTGCAGATCATGTTTTTGGTGCCAAACATCCTTGGGTAGAAAATTATATTCCGCATCAGTTAAATGAAGCCATTCAAATAATGGTTAATTTTATTTCAGCTTCAGAATAAAGGATTCCAACGGTTTTAATTTAATGTCTACCATCCCTATTTCATTTTGAACTTTTAATACTGATTTAAATTGCTTGTATAATTGATCTTCAAAGGTATACTCTCCCGTAATTAATTCCCATTTCTGAATAAGGCTACTTGGAATTTTTAAATCAAATTCAAAAGCATTTGTATCATCAAAATTTGAAACAATTATGAGTTTTTCATCTACGCTCCAACGCACAAAAGACAACACTTTATCATAGTAGCCTTCCGTATTTTCTCTATTATATAGATGAATGTCTTGATACTCGCCAACTAATGCACTGCTGCTAATAGTGAAATTTAAAAGCCTTTTATAAAAATCTCTCAAATTCCTTTCTTCATTGGTTAATTGACCGCCATCAAATTGTGCATTATTAATCCATCTCTGATGGGCTGGAACTCCTATGTAATCGAAAATAGAGGTCCTAGTTGGTAAACCAAAACCCGCATTTTCAGATCCATCTTCACCAACTTCTTGTCCAAAATAAATCATAGTAGGAGCTGTTGATGAAGTTGCTGAAACAACCATGGCTGGCATACCTTTATCTGCATTTCCAGCAAACTCAGAACTTGATATACGTTGCTCATCATGGTTTTCTAAAAAATGAAGCATGTGATGCTCTATATCTTTTAAATATTCAAGAATCGGTGGTATATTATCCGTTTTACCATGTCCCTGCATAATATGTTTTATGGTATCATATAACTGTACTTTGTCATAGAGATAATCCATCTTCCCTTTTTTAATATAATCTCTATAAAGAGATGGATTATAAACTTCTGCTAATAAAAAGGCTTCTGGGTTTTTCATCTTAATTGATGAGTTCATATAACTCCAAAATTCGACTGGAACCATTTCTGCCATATCATATCGGAAACCATCTACACCTTTATCTAGCCAATACAGAGCAATATCTCTAAATTTAATCCAAGAATCAGGAATATCCTTGTCTTTCCAAAACTCAAAATGGCTTTTAAAATCTTCATTTTCATACCCTTCTGGGAGCACCTCAAAATGTTTATTCCCTTCTGGCGAAACCCCATAATTAACCTTTACCGTTTCATACCAATCGTTCATGTCTGGTTGAGCTAATCTTGAGCCATTTCCAGTCCATTTCGCTGGTTCCTCCTTAAATTTATTATCCTTAAGAAAATATTCTTCATTTCCTAAAGGAGAATACCCGTTTCTCCACTCCGGAACTTTAAATATCTCATTTTGGATGTAGTAAAAATTATTGTCTTTATCGTAACTTATCTTAGTATTATCATCTTCACCAAAGTCTTTAACCCCCTTTGGTTTGGATATACTTTTATAATCTCTAGCTACATGATTTGGTACGATATCAATAATTACTTTCATGCCTGCTTGGTGGGTACGTAAAATTAGAGCCTCAAACTCTTGTAATCTTTTGCTAACATTAACTGCCAAGTCTGGATTTACGTTGTAATAATCCTTTACAGCATATGGAGAACCCGCACGTCCTTTTACAACATCTGGGTCGTCATTCGAGATGCCATATTCTGTATAATCATTAATTACAGCATGATGCGGTACTCCGGTATACCAAATATGACTTATACCTAAATCTTTGATTTCTTTCAGAGCTTTCTCGGTAAAATCGTTAAATTTCCCAACTCCATTCTCTTCAATTGTTCCCCAAGGTTTATTAGTTGTATTTGTATTTCCAAATAAACGAGTGAATACTTGATAAACCACATATTTTTTCTGAGTAATCTTTATCATATTTGAATTTAATTCAGGGGTTTTCTTTTCTTTCGAACAACTTGAACCGCTTATAATTAGCACTATTAAAAGGAGATTTTTCATCATTCTGTTAAAACTTGTAGCATTCTTATCTACACCGTAACTACACTATTGGGTTCTATCTTTATATTTTTATTATTCACCATTACATCTAAAGAATCTTTTCCATCTAATATAAATGTAATTTTATCATGACTTACATTTATTTTAATTATATGGCTTCTAAAATTCACTTTAAACGAGTACTCTTTCCATTGATTTGGGATTTTTGGTGCAAAAGATAACTTATTATCTTTAACTCGCAAACCGCCAAATCCTTCAACAATACTCATCCAAGTTCCAGCCATAGAGGTGATATGCAAACCTTCATGCACTTCATGATTGTAATCGTCTAAATCTAATCTTGAGGTTCTTAAATAAAAAGTGTAAGCCTGTTCCATTCTATCCAACTTTGCCGCTTGTATACTATGAACACAAGGGGACAATGAACTTTCGTGAACTGTAAATGGTTCGTAAAAATCAAAGTGTTTTTCTAACTCTTCGTTTGAGAAATGATCTTCAAAAAAGTAAAACCCTTGCAACACATCTGCTTGCTTAATATAGGGAGATCGCAATATTCTATCCCAACTCCATTTCTGGTTTATTGGCCTATGTGTTTTTGACAAATCTGCAACCGAAATCAACTCCTTATCTAAAAAGCCATCTTGTTGTAAATAAACTTGATACTTCTCTGAAAAAGGAAAATACATGTTATCTGAAACCGTTTTCCAAAGTGATAATTCTTTATCTGTAAGATTTACTTTTTTAGTAATTCTTGAATAGTCAGACGAAAATTCCGCTTTAACTTTTTCAATTTGTTCTATAGTATAATTAATACACCACTTCGCTAAATAATTAGTGTACCAATTATTATTTACATTGTTTTCATACTCATTTGGCCCTGTTACACCAAGAATAACATACTTATTTTTATCATTCGAATAAGTTGCTCGCTGCTCCCAAAATCGAGCGATTCCAATCAAAACTTCCAATCCCTTTTCAGGAATATAACTATAATCTCCTGTAAATCGATAGTAGTTATAAATAGCAAAAGCTATAGCACCATTTCTATGAATTTCTTCAAAGGTGATTTCCCATTCATTGTGACATTCTTCGCCATTCATAGTGACCATTGGATATAATGCTGCTCCTTTTTTAAAACCTAATTTCTCAGCATTTTCAATCGCTTTCTCTAAATGATAGTAGCGATACTCTAACAAAGTTCTGGCTACTTTTTGATCTTTAGTTGCCATATAAAATGGGATACAATACGCTTCCGTATCCCAATAGGTGCTCCCTCCATATTTCTCCCCAGTAAAACCTTTTGGCCCGATATTTAATCTTGAATCTTTACCTAAATAGGTTTGATTTAATTGAAAAATATTAAAACGAATCCCTTGCTGTGCCTTTTCATCACCATCAATAGTAATGTCTGCCATTTCCCAAATGTTTGCCCAAGCTGTCTTTTGATTCTTTAACATTTGTGAAAATCCTATTCCACTGGCCGTTTTTAAGATGCGCTTTGCAGCTTCTATTAACTCTGATTTGTCATGATTTCTATCAACAGTATAGCCTCCAAATTTTTGAATACTATAAGTGTCGCCTTTTTTTACAGGATACGAATAATTGAACGACACACGATTTGAGTCTGCCTTAACATTGTGTTCAACTAAAATGGGTTTATTAGAAATAAAAACTTTGGATTCCATAAACGTACAGGTATGGAAATTCGTTTTCATTGTTCTGGCTTCAATAAAAGCTTGATTGTTAGTATGGCTCACATTAGTAGTGTCCCAAAACTTATCATCCCAATTAGTGTCCTCATTTGTTATTCCAGAATCCAAATAGGGTTGAAACGTAATTTCCGCATCATAATTCAAGGGCGTAACTTCATAATTAATAGCACCAACTTCATCCAATTCTAAACTTAAAAAACGCTTTACGTAAACCTCAACTTGAACGTCATTCTCTAATGTCGCCCTAAAACTTCTAGACAACCAACCCTCTTTCATGTTTAACTCTCTTTGGAAATTATAAAGTGATTTACAGGAATTTAAATCTAATTGCTCTCCATTGATAAAAACATTAATTCCAATCCAATTTGGCGCATTAAGTACTTTAGCAAAATACTCTGGATAACCATTTTTCCACCAACCAACGCGAGTTTTATCGGGGTAATACACTCCTGCAATATAACTTCCTTGAAATGTATCGCCTGAATAGTGCTCCTCAAAATTAGCACGCTGCCCCATGGCGCCGTTACCAATGCTAAACAAACTTTCAGAAGATTTCACACGGCTTGGGTCAAATCCCTCTTCTATGATAGACCAGCTGTCTGGTTTAATATAATCTTGGTTCATTATTCTTATATTTTTCCCAAAACCATTTCAGAGAAAAAATTCTCTGGGATTTCGGTTAAATTATTAAAATTAAAATCGGCTTCTTTTAGTGTTATCTTATCTCCAATACCAATAGAAAGCATTGCTGCTCTATTTGCGGCTTCAACTCCGGCAATAGCATCTTCAAAAACCACACACTGTTCTGGCTTAAGATTTAATTTTTGAGCTCCAATCAAAAATACCTCTGGATCTGGTTTTGCCGTTGAAACACTGTTTCCATCAACTATACCTGAAAACCTGCTTAATAAATTGACCTGTTTTAAAATTAATGGTGCATTTTTACTGGCAGATCCTAATACATACTTTATCCCTAATTCATCGAGTTTATCAAGTAATTCAATGGCTCCTGGAAGAATTTCTTCTGGCCCCATTTTATGTATATACTCTAAATAGTGTTCATTTTTGCTAATTAGATATTCTTGCTTTTGTGCTTCAGTAAGTTCCACCTTTCCAATACCTAATAATATTTCTAAAGACCTAACGCGACTAACACCCTTTAATAATTCATTTTGGGCTTCGCAGAACTCAAAACCTAATTGACCTGCAAGGTCTTTCCAAGCTAGAAAATGATATTTGGCAGTATCTACTATAACTCCGTCTAAATCGAATATAACACCTATTTTGTTCATTAATTTGTTAATCTATTTTGAAAAATTCCTTCTGAAGTTTTGAAAACTATCAAACCAAAGAAAAAGAGACGATAATTTTGCTAATTTTTGTAAAAAACTGAGAAAAAAGGACCCGAAAACGTTTTCGTTATTAGCAAGTTTTGTATTAATAATAGTGATGAAAAATATGATTTTAATGATAACGTTTTTATGAAGTCTCTTTTCTTATAAAACTAACTAATTTTATTTAACTTACATGAATCACATTACAGCTACTAAAAACATATGAGAAACATCCATTTACTATATATTTTTTTAATTGCACTTGTCTTTACTAATTGTAAAGAGGTGTCTCCAAAACAACCCACGGTGAATTCTTCTTCAACAAAAGCGTATTGGGTTGACAAAACTGATACATATCTCCCTGAGACTGCAGAATGGACCAATAGAGTAGAAGTTGCCGATATAAACGGTGATGGCAGAATAGACATACTGTGTGCCAATGGTGGAAATTACTCAGAACCAGGAGCACCTGAATCAATTCGAGTATTTATTAACAAAGGAATCGATACCAAATTTGAGGAAATTACTGAGAATATCTTTGCACAAAATAAGTTCTTATCTCGTGTGATTAAAGTTAGAGATATTAATAATGATAGCATCCCAGATATAATTTTAGGCACTACTTACCAAACCCAAAGTCAGCTTTACCTTGGTACTGGCAATGGAAATTTCAAGAACGTCACAGCAACTCATTTTCCAAAAATAAAAGCTAGTATTGGAGATATGGAGTTGGGAGATGTGGACTTCGATGGGAATTTGGATATTGTACTATCTGATTGGGGCGAAGGAACTAACATGAATAATTCTGGAGGAAGAACAATGCTATGGATAAATGATGGAACTGGTAAATTCACTGATGTTACTGAAACTCACATGCCCGAAATTCTTATCCAATTTTCATGGGATTTAGAATTTATTGATTTTGATAATGATTTTGATTTGGATATAGCCATTTCATGCAAGCGATGTGCAACAAGTAGAATATTTGTAAATGATGGAAAAGGAGCCTTTAAGGATAAAAGATTACTCCCAGCTTATACAAACAATTATGATTTTGAAGTCATGGATATAAACAATGATGGTTTCCTGGATTTAATAACAGTTAATGATGGTGAAATTGTTGGAGGTAAATCGTTTTCTCGACGTGAACATATCTTTTTAAACAAAGAAGGTAAACGATTTGAAGATCTCACACATGAACTATGGTCAGATGAGGATAATATCGGTGAAGATGATAATAATATTGTTTTCTTAGATTTTGATTCGGACGGAGATCCAGATTTTCTAATTAGTTCCTTAACAGGTGAAGATCGTTTATTGCTAAACGACGGAAATGGAAAGTTTTCGCTCAAACAACCCGTACTTTTTGGTAATCCAACACCCCTTACCCTATCTATGGTGTTAGGAGACATAAATAATGACAAAAAATTAGATATCATTATGGGGCAAGGAGAAGGAAAAAAAGGTATTGAAGAGAGAATTTTTATTGGGAAAGATATTAATCCCGACTCAGCTTCTCCAATTATCTCTCACTTTCGAATCATTGAAAATCACAAGAAAAATATTAAAACAATAATGGCAAGAATACACAATAATAAAAGTCCTAATATGCCAGAAGATTGGGAATCAGTTTTAGTTTTTGTAAAAGGCTCAAATGAACCAATTCCTATGGTATGGTATGGCGAAAATTTATGGGCTACTAGCGTCGATATTAAATATGACTCTAAAGATATTAGTATTTGCGCAACAGATTATTCTGGGAATAAAACCTGTAAGCAATTAATCTAAAAATATTTATTCCTCATTTTGTTGCTCGAAAACTGACTTAGCCTTAGTGACTTTATCAAATTTGAACTCGGAGATAATATCTACGTTAGAGTAATTTTCAGATAAACTAGATTTTTCTTCTTCAGTTATTCTAGTGTTCCAAATATAAACTCTTAATAGATTGTCTAATTCGAGTATTTGTTCCAGAGCAGCTTTATCAATATCATTATTGTTCAAGTTAATGGACTCTAAGTTTGGGTGTTCTAAAAGAAAACTTGTTGTTGTTGTGCTATCTAGACTGTTTTTACTTAAATCTACTCTTGTTAAATGAGGGAATTCATTCATTTCCTTTATTAAGTGTGCTGATAATTTAGAACTTGATAGCTTTAAAAATGTAATTTGATTTGAAACTTTATTCAATACGTGAATTTGTTCTTTAGTAATTGAGTCTCCTTTAAATTCTACATCAAGTAAATAATTATTTTCTCCTAAATAGCTGATTCGAAATTTAGAATTTTGAACTTCCCGAAAAAGATCTACATCAAGACTATCACTTTTCACTTTTTCATAATAAGGCTTTACCCTAAAGTCCAATCCATAATCCCTATTTAACAACGCAATTAATTCTTTACTCATGGTTTCAGAATTGAACTTAGTTAAGCTATCCGCTCCATTTTCAATCCAATATCTTAAAACCTGAATGTCAGTATAATTAAATCCATCTTCTCTAGGCGGCATAAATTTTTCATCATCCTTAGGTAAACTTAACCGTCTTAGTAACTCGCTTTTATCAGGATCTCCAGCAACAATAGGGGTGCTATGATTAGCTTCTTTAAATAAATTACCGAAATTATCAAGATTTAATCCGCCTTGATAATCTTTTGAATTATGACAAGCAAAGCATTTATTAAGAAGAATAGGCTTAATAATGCTTGGATAAATATATAATGAATCTGTGTTGGCATCAGTAAAATCACCGATCAAATAATTACTATTCGATTTAAAAAAATTTGGCCCATACTTTGTTAAATAAGAATCACCATGAGTTAAATTTCCACCCAAATGTCCTGTAATAGAAATTAAAATAATTGCTAAAGTAGAGCCTGAAAGTTTTAATTTGGCATTGGTTTTTGCTCCTTTAATTTGATAAATAATTACAAGTAACATAACCACGAGGGCTACGAATCCCATATTTTTATGGTTGCTTAAACTATCCAAACCATAATCATTGCTAAATGATAATAACCAGCCTGTTAAAGCCGCTAACAAACCGAAGAAAAAACCAAGAGAATATGTTAATACGATTGTTTTTCTAGAACCAATCAACTTTTTAAAACCAAAACGAAGCAATACCTCGAAAAGGTAGCCTAGAATAAATATCCCGATAGGCAAATGCACTAATAAAGGATGAAAACGGCCAATAAAGATATCCCAATTCATTAACTCAAAATATCTTTAACCAAATTTCCGTGTACATCTGTTAAACGAAATCTTCGCCCTTGGTATTTATAGTTTAATTTTTCGTGATCTAAACCTAAAAGATGCAAAATTGTAGCATTAAGATCATGAACATGAACCTTGTTCTTAGTTATATGATAGCCAAAATCATCAGTAGCTCCATAGGTTAATCCTTTTTTAACACCAGCACCTGCCATTAGCATTGTATAGGCATCTGGGTGGTGGTCTCTTCCAAAATTATCCTTGGTAAGCTGTCCTTGTGAAAAGCTAGTTCTTCCAAACTCACCACCCCAAACTACCAAGGTGTCTTCAAGTAATCCGCGCTGCTTTAAATCCATAATTAGTGCCGCTGAAGCTTGATCGACTTCTTGACATCTTTTTGGTATTTGTTTTGGTAAATTACTATGGTGATCCCAGCCTCCATGATATAGTTGAATAAACCTAACCCCTTTCTCCGCTAATCGCCGTGCTAAAAGACAATTGCTTGCAAACGTGCCAGGTTTTTTACTGTCTTCGCCATATAACTCGTAAATATACTCAGGTTCGTTTTCAATATTCATAACTTCAGGAACGGATGTTTGCATTCTAAAGGCCATTTCATATTGAGCCATTTTAGATTTTATGGATGCATCATCTAAGTTATCATAATTCTGATTTTGTAACTTTTGAAGGTAGTCTAACTGTTCTCTTCTAATATCTCCTGTTACTCCTGGTGGGTTACTCAAATATAAAACAGGATCTTTTCCGCTTCTAAATTGAACCCCTTGATATTCAGCAGGTAAAAATCCGCTAGATAACAAACGTGTTGAACCACCCTCATTCCCTTTGGTCATGAGAGCAATAAAATTAGGTAAGTTTTCATTCTCCGATCCAAGTCCATAACTTACCCAAGATCCAATAGTTGGACGTCCTGGAATTTCGGAACCAGTATGAGTAAACATCTGTGCTGGCTCATGTTGTACAGATTCTGTGTACATGGAATTTATCATGCATATTTCATCTGTTATTTGAGACATATGTGGTAATAAATCACTCATCCACATACCACTATTCCCGTGTTGCTTGAAATTATACAAAGGTCGTACAACCGGTTTTGTTGCTTGCTTCGCCACGGTTCCTGTAACACGATTTCCCATCACACTATCTGGTAATTCTTGACCGTGCATTTTAGTAAGGACAGGCTTGTAATCAAATAAATCTAGCTGAGAGGGCGCTCCAATCATATTAAGAAATATCACTCTTTTTGCTTTCGGTGCAAAATGTGGCCCTTTTAAAGACCCAAATGTAGATCCAAAAGCATTAAGAGGGTTTATTAACGATGCCATGGAAATGGCACCAAGACCCAATGTTGCTTTTGACAAAAAATCCTTTCGACTTATCGGTTTATGATGATGATGGTGATGGTCTTTCATATTATCTTTTCATGTATGATTGATCGGAATTTAATATGGTATTTACAACCAAAGTCATAGCAGCAGTTTTTTCTTTTGAAAGCTCTAAATCAAACGGTTTACTTCCAACAGTAAGCAATGAATCTGCTTTTTTGGGGTCTTGTAAAAAGCTAGCCATTGATTTTTGGTAGTATTCATTTAAAATACCTAATTGTTTTGTGTCAGGTTTCAGTCCAGTTGATAATCTAAAGGCATCTTCAATTTGTTTTTCAACAGAATCAGGGTGCTTCTTTTGAACTTTTTCAGATAACACTCTAGAAGCTTCAACAATTTGGGGGTCATTTAGAAGCGACAATGCTTGCAAAGGTGTGCTTGTAATATTTCTTCTTATAGTACAAATTTCTCTTGACGTTGCATCAAAATTTATCATAAAAGGATTAGGTGCAAAACGTCTAGAATAGGTATAAAGACTTCTTCGGTATAAATTATCACCTGTATCGGGCTCATATTTGGCCAATTTCTTTGACGCCATAAAAACTTCTTTCCATAGACCTTCTGGTTGATAAGGTTTTACACTTGGCCCTCCAATTTCCTGAACCAACAGTCCGCTTGCCTTAAGTGCATTATCTCTTATCATTTCAGCAGGCCACCTATAAGATGAGCTTCTTGCCAAATACATGTTTTCTGGATCTTTAAGCTTATTTTTTTCTGAACAATAGGATGCTTGCTTGTAAGTATGAGACATAACCATTTGCTTTATGGTTCTTTTTATATCCCAGTTGTGATTCATAAAGTCCTTAGCCAGCCAATCCAACAATTCTGGATGGCTTGGTCGCGCTCCTTGACTGCCAAAATCTTCCGCTGTTTTAACAATTCCTTTTCCAAAAATCATTTGCCAATATCTGTTCACAGCAACTCGAGAAACGAGGGGGTTTTTAGGATCTAAAAGCCATTGCGCTAACCCTAGTCTGTTTTTTGGTAAATTATCGGTATATGGAAGTACTTTATTAATACCTCCAGGTTGGACTTCGTCTAAGTACTGGTCATATAATCCTTTATCAAGAACATAGGTTTTTCTTGGGTTTTTCATTTCTTCCATGACCATTAACTCATTAACACTATCTAGAACAATAGAAATACTTTTTCGGAGACCTTTTATTTTTTCACGCTCCTTTTTAATCGCAAAATCGTGCAACGCCCAATGTTCATATTTAATATCTGGTGCGTCTTTATCAATCTCTGCTTCTCCTAAGAGCCCCATTTCCCACTGAGATAATTGACGGTCATAGATTTTAACCTCATCAATTGCCCCTTTAAAAATACCAATATCTCCCATCCACTTTCTATAGCTTTTCCCAACAATAATAGGAATTGAATCTGGCTCCATATTGTTATTAATTGGAATAATTGATCTTTTTAACTGATCGAAATGTGTTTCGGTTTCTACTTTTTTACCATTGATAAAAATCTGAATCCCATTTGCTTTTTTACTACCATCATAAGTAAAACCTACATGTTGCCATTCATCATGCTTTATAGGCTCTATACTACTTATCGATATTATTTCGTCTGGCAATCTATGAATGAGTCTCACATTTACTCGCTTCATTGAGTCCAGCGCAACCTCCCAACCACGATGATATTGAAAAACGTGACCAGTATTTCCCATAATCGTTTGAGATGGACCAATCGAATCTAACTTGGTATTTACCCAAGAGCTAATCGAGAAGGCATCATAATGATTAAACTCTCCTGTTTTTTGAAGCAGTATATAATCATACTCCTCATTAAATAAAGCCGCTTTTCCATATTTCCCATTGGTAAGAGTTACTTTTAAATTGGCTTCTGCATTTTTATTGTTATCGAGCATTTGCAGCTCTTTAAACTGTTTTTTAGGTTTTTCAGTCTCCTCTTTCTTTTTATCTTTTTTCTTCTTCTTTTTTTTGTCCTCCTTCTTCTTTGGAATCTTAATTTCCTTCTTATAAGGCTTAATACTATTAAAAGCGTAAGAACCTATGTGTCCTAAAACGGGTTCATTGTTTAACGGTTTTTTATAAGTGCTGGTTAACTTTTTGTCATTAATTAGATTCTGCATTCGTTTTTCATCCTTTTCTAAAGCATTCACAAACGCATCTATCTGAGATTTTTCATTTTCATTTAATAGTAATAAGGTTGGTGCCCGATCTGCATCGGTAGGCGCAAGACCATACTCTTCTGTGGTATTGAAAAAGGCTGATAATTGATAAAACTCTTTCTGTGCAATAGGATCAAATTTATGATCATGGCATTTCGCGCATTCAACTGTCAATCCAAGTAATGCTGTCCCTGTAACACCTGTTCTTTCATTCACATATTCAATTCTAAACTCCTCTGGGATAGAGCCTGCAGAGGCTTCTAAAGGATTCAACCTTAAAAAAGCTGTTGCTATTTTAGAACTATCATTTGCGTTTTCAATTAAATCTCCAGCAAGTTGATGTGTTATAAATTCATCATAAGGCATATTTTTCTTGAAAGCTTGAATAAGCCAATCGCGATAAGGCCACGAGGTACGATAGCCATCAAAAGAAATACCATGAGAATCTGAATATCGCGCGACATCCATCCATTCCATTGCCATTCTTTCGGCATAGGCATCACTATTTAATAATCGATCTACCAAGTTTTCGTAAGCTTGCGGTGAAATGTCGTTAAGAAAAGTATCAATTTCATCAATTGAAGGTGGTAAACCTGTAAGATCCATAGTGACACGCTTAATAAGAAGTTCTTTATCGGCAACATCTGAAGGGGTTAAGCCTTGCTGAATTAAAGTGTTTTGAATAAAACCGTCAATCTCATTAACTCTTTGCCAGTCATTTTCGATATTTGGAATCTCTGGGTCATTAAGCGCAAAAAAAGACCAATGCTCCTTCCACTCTGAACCTTGCTCAATCCACTTGGCAATCATTGCAACCTCTCTAGGTGACATGGTTAAATCAGAATCTGGAGGAGGCATAACCTTATCTGGATTAGTAGAAACTAATCGGTTAATCACCTCACTTTTCCCTAGACTGCCTCTTACAAAAGCATGATTTCCAGACCTTAATTTACTAAATGCATCATATTCATTGTCCAGCCTTAAACCTGCTTTTCGTGTTTGTGGGTCTGGCCCATGACAATTATAACAGCGGTCTGAAAGAATGGGTTTAATGTGAAAATTGTAATCAACATTTTCGGGCAAAGTAGCATATTCATTCTTTATTTCTTCAGATAAAGAACCAGAACATGAAGACAATATTAGCAAGAGATAATATACTCCATGCCGCAGCTTTATTGCGCTAAAAAAATCCGAAATATAAAAGAATACTACTCTCAAAGGTTGATTAATTGGTTTCTAGAAAGATATGAATTAATTTTAAATACCACGCAATTTCAAAGACTTTATAGCTTATACCCTATAATTTTAAATAGAGCTACTTTTACATTATATTTAACTACGAAAACATACTAATAAAAAGCTATTCTTAGGGCGTACGATAAATTCATTCTCTCCAAATAGATCTAGTTTATAAACAAAAATAATATGGATGCATTATCAATTTTTTCATTTTTAGGCTTTACCTTATTAGTAGCTGTAATAGCATGGTACGCTACAAGAAAAACCGATGAAAGTTCGGCCGATGGTTACTACCTTGGAGGTAGAAGTCTAGGAGCTATTACTATCGCGGGATCATTATTGTTAACTAATCTCTCTGCTGAACAAATTGTTGGTTTAAATGGACAATCTTTCGCACAAGGTATTTTAGTAATGGCCTGGGAAACATTGGCAGCCATCTCTATGATTGTCACAGCTATTTATTTGCTTCCAAAATATATGCGCTCAGGAATTACAACCATTCCCGAGTTTATCCAAGAGCGTTTTGATGCGCAAACTAAATCTATTTTATCACTTTTATTTTTAGTTGCTTTTGGAGTCGTGTTACTGCCCACTATTCTGTATTCAGGATCGTTAGCATTTAGTACCATGTTCGATTTACCAAATACTTTAGACATACCTCAATCTACTGTTATTTGGATTTGTGTTTGGTCAATAGGAATTATTGGTTCTATTTATGCGATTTTTGGAGGTTTAAAAGCCGTAGCCGTTTCAGATTTAGTGAATGCAATTGGTTTATTAATCGGCGGATTATTAATCCCTGTTTTTGGTTTAATGCTCATTGGAGATGGAAGTATTTCAGATGGTTTAAGTGAATTATGGAATCAAAATCCAGAAAAATTTAAGGTAAAAGGAGAGGTAGATTCTTTTATCCCATTTGGAACCATTTTTACAGGAATGATGATTGCCCAAATGTATTATTGGGGAACAAACCAGTCTATATTGCAGCGCGTGTTTGGAGCAAAGAGTTTAGCTGAAGGGCAAAAAGGGATGATACTCGCGAGTTTTGTAAAATTTCTTATTCCAGTGATTGTGGTATTACCTGGTGTTATTGCGTGGCATGTATTTGGAAGCGATTTAGAAAATGCAGATGCAGCCTATCCATCACTTGTAAGAAAAGTGCTTCCGGGAGCTTTTCTTGGATTTTTCGCAGCAGTTCTATTTGGAGCAATTTTAAGTTCGTTTAATAGTTTATTAAATAGTAGCTCTACCTTATTTGGTGTGGATTTATACCGTCAATATTTTGATAATAATGCTTCAGAAAAGAAAATGGTGAAAGCAGGAAAAGTTTTTGGAGTATTCTTAGCACTCATTTCCATGATTATTGCCCCTTTTATAGCTAACGCTCCAGACGGACTCTTTTCATACATTCAAGAATCTTTAGGAAGTTTAAGCGTACCCATTTTGTCGGTTGTAGTGGTAGGTATGGCGACTAAGAATGTTCCGGAAATTGGTGCAAAAATAGTGCTTACTGTGGGGGTATTAATGTATTTAATCAGTCAGTTTATATTAGCACCACAATTTATAGAAACAGCTTTAGCAGAAGCTGCAATTAACGGTATTAAAGACACAAAGGAATTAGGAATTATTAAAGCAAAAGCCTATCCTCACTTTTTACATATTATGGGGATATTATTTGTCATAAATGTTGGATTTATGTTACTAATAGGGAGACTTTATCCCAACAAAAATGAATACACCCCAAAAGTTACTAAGGAAATAGACATCACACCCTGGAAATATGCTAAAATTATTGGATTAGCAATTACCCTTTTGGTATTAAGTACTTATTTAATTTTTTAAATAAAATCCAAGAAAACATGGTTAAGAAATACGTCATAGCATTCGACCAAGGTACCACAAGTACCAGAACCATTGTTTTTGATGTAAAGGGCAATATTGTTTCAATTTCTCAAAAAGAATTGAATCAATATTATCCTCAATCGGGTTGGGTAGAGCATGATGCTTTAGAGATTTATAATGACCAGTTGGAGACTTTTATGCAAGCCGTTTCCCATTCAGGGATTGACCCAAAAGAAATTGCTTCGGTGGGCATTACAAACCAGCGTGAAACCACTGTGGTTTGGGACAGGAAAACAGGAAAACCGATTCATAAAGCCATTGTTTGGTTAGATAAAAGAACAACTGGTATTTGCAAGGATTTAGAAGCCAAGAGTCTTGCGGGTTACATAAAAAAGAATACAGGTTTAGTAATTGATTCTTATTTCTCAGGAACCAAACTTAAATGGATTTTAGATAATGTAGAAGGTGCGCAAGAAAAAGCAAAAGCAGGACAATTAATGTTTGGTACTATCGATAGCTGGTTGATTTATAAATTTACCAATGGCACAAAACATGTTACGGACCATACCAATGCATCCAGAACATTAATCTATAACATCAAAACATTAGAATGGGACAAAAAATTGCTCAAGGCATTGAATATCCCTCAATCACTACTCCCAAAAGTACAAACCTCATCTTCTGATTTTGGAACGATTGATTATAAGGGCATAAAAATCCCCATTTACGGGGTTGCCGGAGACCAACAAGCTTCCTTATTCGGACAAGGAGGGTTTGAAGCCGGTATTGCCAAAAGCACCTACGGAACTGGCTGTTTCATCCTTTCAAATACTGGTGCGAAACATGTAAAATCAAAGAAAGGATTATTAACTACGTTAACTTGTAGTTTAGAAAACGAACCCATAAATTACGCTTTAGAGGGCAGTGTTTTTGCTGGTGGCGCTTCTATTCAATGGTTAAGAGATAGAATGAAAGTAATTGATAATGCCAGCGAAACCGAAGCTATTTGCAACAGTATTCCGCCACTTAAAAACGTTTATGTTGTTCCTGCTTTTGCTGGTTTAGGAGCACCACATTGGGATGGAAAAGCCAAAGGGAGTGTGTTTGGTTTGACCTTAGACACAGGTCGAGAACACTTGATTAAAGCGACCGTTAACGCTTTGGCCTACCAAACCAAAGATGTGATTGGTGCCATGGAAAAAGATTGTGGCGAAAAGATTAGCACTTTAAAAGTAGATGGTGGAGCCACAGCAAATAATTATTTAATGCAATTCCAATCAGATTTATTAAATGTGAATGTAGACCGCCCAAAAATGATTGAGGTTACAGCATTCGGAGCTGCACTGCTAGCAGGTATAAAAGCAGGTATTTGGACAAAAAATGATATTTCTATAATTAGAAAAATAGACACCGTGTTTAGTCCAAATATGGATGAGAAAACACGAAAGAAAAGTTATAAAGGATGGAAGAAAGCCATAAAGCGAACAAAAGGAAATTAAGATGCTCGTTATGGAGAAACCAGTTGAGTTTTCGGTTTTAAAAAGAGCCGAACAAATTGAAAATTTACAAACACAAAAGTTTGATTTAGCCATCATTGGAGGTGGTGTTACTGGTGCTGGAATAGCGTTGGACGCAGCCTCGAGAGGTCTTAATGTTTGCTTGGTGGAAAAGAACGATTTTGCTTCTGGTACCAGTAATAAGTCTACAAAATTAATTCATGGAGGCCTACGTTATCTAAAACAATTTGAAATTGGCCTAGTACGGGAATCAGGTTCAGAACGTGCAATTGTTCATAAATTAGCACCGCATTTAGTCATTCCAGAAAAGATGCTTTTACCTTTAGTGGAAGGTGGTACCTACGGGAAAATGATGACATCTATCGGACTAAAAGTCTATGATTTTCTGGCCGATGTACAAGGGGATGATAGGCGGCAAATGTTAGATAAAGACCAAACACTTGAGAAAGAACCTTTACTAAATAAAGATGTAGTTTTAGGTAGTGGCCTTTACGCAGAATACAGAACCGATGATGCACGTTTGACTATTGAAATATTAAAAAAAGCCGTGTCCTATGGTGCTAACGTTATCAATTATTGTGAAATGAAATCTTTTAATTATAACGACGATTCCAAAATTAAAAGTCTTAATTGTAAAGACGGTAATACTGGTGATATTTTCAAAATAAAAGCTAGAAATTACGTATCTGCGGCTGGTCCTTGGGTCGATACATTACGCACCAAAGACCAATCTATGAATAACAAATATTTACATCTTACAAAAGGTGTTCATATTGTATTTCCTTATGAAAAACTACCCGTAAAACAGCCACTTTATTTTGATGTCCATGACGAAAGAATGATTTTCGCTATTCCAAGAGGCCGCATAACATACGTAGGAACTACCGATACGAATTATTCAGGGAATTTAGAACGTGTTGTAGCTACAAAAGAAGATGCCGAATACCTTTTAAACGCTATCAATAGTACATTCCCACAGGTAAATTTAAATATTGACGATATAGAATCCAATTGGGCCGGATTAAGGCCTTTGATTCATGAAGAGGACAAAGACCCATCAGAATTATCAAGAAAGGACGAGCTTTTTATATCAGAAAGCGGATTAATTTCTATTGCTGGTGGAAAGTTAACAGGTTACAGACGCATGGCACAGCGTGTGATGGAAGCTGTTCTAAAAACCATGAAAAATAAGCATAAGGAGCATCTTAATAAATCGTCTACTGAAATAATTCCGCTGGTTTCTCCACCTCTTGAAAATTCGCATGCTGTAAATGTCTATCAAAATGAATTGGAGGCAACCCTTCTTTCAAAAGGAATTTCTGAAAGTTATCATGCTTGGTATCTATGCTCTACCTATGGAAAGAAGGCTGAAATCATCATAGAAAAATCAAATCAATTTGATAATAAAGATGCTTTAGAAAAGCTGATTCGTGCTGAACTCTGGTTTTGCATTCATTACGAAATGACAAATAGTTTGACTGACTTTTTTGTGCGTCGTACGGGGAGATTGTATTTCGACATTCCAAGTGTAAAAAAGTATGTAAAAATCATTTCAAAAGACTGTGCAAATTATTTAAATTGGGATGCAGAACGTTTGGCTTCAGAAGAGAAAAATCTAAATCTTTTAATCCAAGATGCCACAACCTATTACAATACAGAGTTTATCTAATTTCTTTATCGCTTTTTTTTAAAAATACAAAAAGCAACACCTCACGATGTTGCTTTTTGTGGAGAAGATCGGGCTCGAACCGACGACCTCTTGACTGCCAGTCAAGCGCTCTAGCCAACTGAGCTACATCCCCAATTGGATGTAAACATTGTGTTTACAAGGATATGAATGCTTTTAAATGATATTTCCAGTGTATCCATTTAGCAGCATTTGGATGCAAATGTATACATTTTAGCGCAAAAACCCACCACCAAAACCCACCACCAAAATGGATTATTTATCATAAAGGAATAGTTATGACCAAGGATTAAATGTTAAGTTTTCCATATAGTCTTGCTTTTGAACTATCAGCATTTTTTCAATACCATTATCATCTTTCACAGGGAGAAAACCATAATCATAGCAGAAATAATATGTTCCACTTTTAAAAGTGTAAATATGGGTGAATACATCGAAGCTATATCCAGATTTAAATAATATTTCTTTTTCCACTGTGGTCTTTCCACTTGGACTAAAATGCGCTAACAAAGTTCTGTTTCTTCTTAGCGTACTATTTGTTCTCTGAATAAATATCTCATGTAAAGGTCTGTTCTTATTATGATGAGTACTTCTACACTGAGCATCACAAAATTTTTTATCAGTTCTTCCTATAAGTTCTTTATTACAGGCTAAACAAAACTTCATTTGCATAATACTTCTTTTTAGACGTTTATATACGTATATAAACGTCTAAATATACGGATTTAATATTATAAAGCTCCATCTTTAAACTATGGGAACAAGACTATTAATTACATCATCAATGAATACCATTGGTACTAAACCAGATTATCAAATGGCAATGGATTTATTGCTTCAAAAGTTAATCTTAAAGAATTACAGCCAGAACACTATTAAGACCTACGTGCACATGTTTAAAAAGTTTCTTGAACACATACACCCAATGCCTCTACATCAGGTCACCACAGCCCATATTATGCATTATCATAAAGAATTAGTAACAAAGCATGGTGTATCCTCATCTTACCAGAATCAAAGCATAAACGCCATTAAATTTTACATAGAGAAAGTGTTGAATCTGCCTAAAATAACTTATGATTTCTGTAGACCTAGAAAAGCGAAGACTCTACCCAATGTATTATCTTTAAATGAGGTATCAAGGATATTAGGTGTTATTGGAAACATAAAGCATAAAACTATACTTTCAGTCATATATGGTTGCGGACTAAGAATATCGGAATGCATTAATTTGAAGGTGGAAGATATTGATTCTTCCAATATGCGTGTATGGGTGAGAAATGCCAAAGGGAAGAAAGATAGAATTACATTATTATCTCCTACTTTATTGGTGGAATTAAGAGCTTATTACAAACTTTACAAACCAAAACAATGGCTATTTGAGGGGAGCTATGGAAAACAATACAGCGTATCCAGTATTAGACAGGTGTTTAATCGTTCCAAGAAGAAAGCTGGAGTTAATGTACCAGCTACTGTACATACGTTAAGACACTCCTTTGCTACACATTTATTAGATAATGGAACCAATTTAAGATATATTCAAAAACTGTTAGGACATAACAGCTCTAAGACTACTGAAATATACACTCATGTTAGCACAACTAATCTGATGAACATTGAGAGTCCTTTCGAAAAGATAGGAAAATTCGCTACATTTGGAAATAGGGAATAAACGCAATAAAATACGTTTATTGAATAGTTGTGCACAAGCTTGACCGATTCGGAAAAAATGAAGAAAAGTATTATCATATCAACAATTGCGATTGTAGGACTTCTTTCCTGTAAACGAGCAAATAAGTCAACACCTGATTTAGTTGATACAACTAAACTGGAATCAACACATAGTGTCAAAAACCAAAAATTGGAAACCGTCAACTATACAAAGTTTATTGATACTGAATATGAATATGCTGAGACAGGTAAGAAATTGATAATACGGAATGGTTTACCAAAGGGAGGAATGAAATATACTGACCCTAATGGAGAGAACTATAATTATCGTATTTTTTGGACTCAAATAATTAATGAAACAGATAATTCCTTTGAACTATCCATTGAGATTCCTTCCTCTTCATTCGAGCTTCAATCCTCACCAACAGACTATTTCAAAATATTTCTTCCAAAAGAGGAAATGAATATTGATAAAATGTCATTGTCAGATTATGGACTATCTGATTTGGAAGCTGTTTTGGATAGCATATTTCTAAAACAAGTTTCGTTACAAAAAACTATCAACACAAAGGAAACGAGCTTTTTTTATATTGTAGCTCTTTTTAGTGAAGGATATGAAGGAGTTGTACGAGCAGGCCTAAATTTAAGAGATGGTAAACTTTTTTACAGAGTTAATGATGTGGAAATTAGTAGCGGAAAAATTAATACCAAAAACTTAAAACTACAGAATTGAATAAGAGCCAATGCACAACAATGTATAACCGCAATTACGGCGGATTCGACCACATCCGAATCCACTCGGAATTGCTAAAGTCTATACCAAACCGAAAATTAACGCATATTAACTCGTAACAGACAGTTATACTAGACCGTTGTATGCCATTGCGTAAAAACCAACCGCACATTAAGCACATTTGGTTTTTGCCATCACATAATCCGACCCTAAAAAAACCAAAAGAGCTTAATCACCAAATCACTCTCTGAATAGAATAAAATCACTATATTTGGACAAATAATGTCTAGACAAAAAACGTCTGTTATGAGTGTGCAAAAAACTTTTGGAGAACATTTAAAATCTCTACGGGAAGATCAAGGTTCACCCTTGAGAAAGATTGCTGCAGAATTGGATATAGATCAATCAACCTTAAGTAAAATTGAACGAGGTGAGAGATTGGCAAATTGTTCTCAACTACCCAAAATTGCTGAAATTTTTAATGTCACTGAAAAATCTCTAAAACTGATTTTATTAAGTGATCAGGTGGCTTCTCAAATAATGGAAGAGAGTAATACTCATGAAATACTTAAAGTCGCTGAAGAAAAAATCAAATACCACAGAGCACAAAAATAATATGGCAAACATCAATTCCGAAATAAAAAAAGTGTTCTCTGATCAAGAGTTATCGAGCTTCACGAAAACATTTAAAACGGCTAAAAAGGACTTAAACAAATGGACCCCAAAGCAAAAAAAATCAACTGGTTCTGTTGATGTAATTGATTTCTTTTCTGGCTGCGGAGGTATGTCTCTTGGGTTTGCAGCTATCGGAAAATCAAAACTGTTTAATCTTATTGGTGCTGTAGACATCAATCAAAAAGCATTAGACTCTTATGAAACCAACTTTAAATGCAAAACATTAAATAAAGACATAAAAGATTTATGCAATGAAGATGGAGTAAAACTTATAAGAGAGGAATTTAATTTACCAAAAATAAAAACTCGACCTTTAGTAGTAATAGGCTGTGCCCCATGCCAAGGTTTTTCAGCTCACAGAAAGAAAAACTGGGACAAAGATGATGAAAGAAACACTCTAATAGGGGCTTTTACTGATACAGCAATAAAACTACATCCAGACTTTATAGTAATGGAGAATGTTCCTGAAATATTGGGTAAAAAATATTGGGAGCATTATGATGAAGCAAGGAAAATCTTAGAAGAAAACGGTTATACCGTAAAGCAAACAATATATAATTCTGCTTCTTTTGGGGTTCCCCAAGCAAGATTCAGAGCGATAATAATTGCATCAAAAATGGAATTTGAACTTCCTATTCCGCTTCTTGAAAAAGAACAGTTCATTACTGTGCGAGATGCTATATATGATTTGCCTAAAGTTGCTGCTGGTGAAGTATCATTGATCGATAAATTTCATAAAAGTGCAAAACACAAATCAAGTACTATAGAAACAATCACACAAGTACCAAAAGATGGAGGGAATAGACCATCAGGTGTTGGTCCAAAGTGTCTTGATAAAGTGAATGGGTTTTCTGATGTTTATGGTAGATTATATTGGGACAAACCCTCTATTACATTAACTCAATATTCTAGAAACCCAGCAAGTGGCAGATTCATTCATCCTGAACAGAATCGAGGATTAACAATTCGAGAAGCTGCAAGAATTCAGAGCTTTCCTGATTCATACGATTTTCAAGGCTCCCTAGATCATTGTTTTAAACAAATTGGAGAATCGGTTCCTCCTTTATTATCAGTTGCTATTGCTTCTCAAATAATAAGAGCCCTATCTAATGAAATTAAATCTAATGATTGCGGAGTTGAGTCAATTACATCACCTGTAAGTAGTTTATATACAAGTAAATCAATTTCAGAAACGATATCATTATGAGCTTTACATGTATAGACGGATTTTCTGGTGCTGGTGGTTTAAGCTTGGGGTTATCCAAAGCGGGTTTTGATCTCCTTTATAGTTTTGATATTGACAGATGTTCTGTAGAAACTCAGTTGCTAAATAAGAAATATTTCAATCATAAAATTCAGGAACTAGATATAAGAGAATTTGATCCTATTGAAACAATGAATGAATTAGGGCTAATAAAAGGTGAATTATCCTTATTTGCAGGAGGTCCTCCTTGTCAAGGCTTTTCAATTCAAAGAATTGGGTCGGATCAAGATGACAGGAATAATTTCGTGTTTGTATTTATCGAGAAAATGATCGCGTTATCCCCTAAATTCTTTCTTTTAGAAAACGTACCTGGATTAAATGGAAAAAGAGGAAAAAAAATACTTGAAGATGCTTTAAATTATGCAGAACAGAATGGCTATCATATTCACAAAAACATTTTAAACGCTCAAGAATATGGAGTTCCACAAAGAAGAAAAAGAGTAATAATTGTTGGTGAACGAAAATCCAATTCACCATTAAAATTCTCATATCCAAAACCAAGCACAAAAAAAATAAGTGTTCGAGATACAATTGGTCATCTACCTGCCACTCCAAAAGACGGGAAAGAACATCCAGATATTAAGCATCATAGAAGCGATAAGTTATCTGACATCAATGTCAAAAGAATTAAATATGTAAAAGAAGGCCAGGGAATGGCTTTTTTACCTGACCATCTTCTGGCCGATTGCCATAAGGCAGGTGCAGAAAAAATTGGCCATCGTAATGTCTACGGCAGAATGAAATGGGATGATGTAGCACCAACAATAACAGCTCGTTTCGATAGTTTCACAAGAGGTATGTTTGGGCACCCAGAGCAGAATAGAACTATATCTTTAAGAGAAGGAGCTCTCCTCCAAACCTTCCCTAAAGACTTTGAATTTGTTGGAAATAAAGTGGATATAGCTCGACAAATTGGTAATGCTGTACCTGTGAATTTAGCGGTTGCAGTTGGAAAAGAATTAATAAAGGCACTAAAATGAATTTTAGTCAAACCCTAACTAATTATTTATCTGAACTTCATCAGGAAGTATTAGCAAGTCAATCTGGAGAAACTACAGCAGAACTATCATTCAGGACAAGTTTAGATAATTTTTTTAAAAATACAGCTAGTGCAATAGATTCAAAAATAGTAACGATTCCTGAGCCCAAAAACCAAAATAAACTTGGACGACCAGATTGGAGATTTCATAATGAAGATTCTATGGGCGTATATGGATACGTTGAAGCCAAAGGGATTGATAGTCAGAATCCTATAAATAAGGAAGCTTATAGGAATCAGGTAGAAAAATATCTAACACTCGGGAATCCAGTCCTATTAACTGATGGAATAGACTTTATTCTTTTCAAACCAAATGGTGAAGAGGTAAATTATTCAGCATGTCAAAAACCAATTGATTGGAATAACCTGATTCCAAATACTGAATTAGAAACACTTTTCTTAACTTTTTTCGGGCAAATTGGGCATCGTATAATTTCTGAAAACCAACTTGTAACTGAGGTTGCTAAAAGAGCAAGACTTTTAACCTCCGAGATACAAGAATTTCTAAATTTAGAAGATGACGAAACAGAAAATCAAACGGAACTTAACACTGTACTCCTATTAAGAGAACTAAAAGATACAGCTTCATCAAATCATGACAGAACTTTAGGTGATGAATTAAACTTTTCAAGTTTTATTTCTCAAGTATTAACTTTTGGTTTACTGTATGCACATAGGATAATCAACTCTGATTTAGAGACGCCTAAAATTAAATATGATAGAATTCATGAATTTTGGTTTTCTGTATTAGATGAAAAATACACTAATAATTTAATACCTTTTAAAACCCTAGTGAAAGGGCTAGAATCAGAACTTAATTCTGACTTAAGTAGGCTCGGGTTATGGTATGACGATTTAAGAAGATTATTAGCTCATATTCAACTTTCCGATAGTCAAGTGGTGGCTCCAGATTTTCATGAACTTTATGAAATATTTTTATCGAAGTATGACCCAGTGACTCGCTTTGATTACGGGGCTTTCTATACTCCTCGAGTTTTAGCATTTTATACAGTAGAATTTGCCAAGAGATTAATACAAACATCAATCCCTAATGTTGACCTCAATACTACTGGGAATAAAATAATCGATCCTTGTTGTGGGACAGGAACATTCATTGAAGCAATTTTAAATGTTATAACTCCGAACGATAAAGTCGAATTAATTGGGTTTGAAATCCTTCCAGCACCTTACGCTTTGGCTCAATATAGAATGAGTATTATCAATGATGCTTATCCTGAAAACGTTCAAATAAAACTTACAAATACACTAAGTGATTCCCTTTTTGAATTAAATACTGACCCTGATTCAGAGGATACTAATGATTTGAGCAAAATGCTTGTAAAAGAACAGGAAGAAGCTTACCATTTAGCTACGCCTCCATTAACATTAATTATTGGTAACCCTCCTTCATCAGATTCAATTTTCCAAATTCAAAATGAGGGAGAAATAATTAAAGCTCTCATAAATGATTTTAGGCCTGATGCTAATAATAGAACTTCACGGCAGAACACACAAAAGCAATTATCAAATGAATTTATAAAATTCCTAAGGTGGACTGCAGATAGAGCATTAAAAAGCACTCCATCTATTTTTGTTTTAATTCTTCCTTCAAGTTTTTCGAAACATCCAACGTATAAATTTGCAAGAAAATTCCTTATTGAAAAGTTCAATGAAATTTGGGTTTTGGACTTTGACAGCGACCTTAGAACGGGAACTGAAGATATTAATCTATTTGACACTCAACAAGGTCGTTTAATTCTTGCTGCAACATTTAAGGAGGCTAGTTCTACCCCCGCTTTGATTAATTACAATTCAATTACTCATTTATCTAAATCTGACAAAGTTGATTTTTTCAATCAGACAGAAATTCGATTAGAAGATTGGGAAAGAATAGACTTAGACCAAGATGACTATTCATTAAAACCTAAAATGCAATTTAATAAGGAAGCCTATAATTTGTTCTGGCCAATTACAGATTCAAATGATACAGGTATCTTTCTTAGACATTGTTCAGGTTTAAAACTGGCACCAACACATCTATTGGTTCATGCTTCATCAGGTCAATTAAAGAGACGATCAAAATTCATTTCTCGGGCTGAAAATGATTTTGAAAATATTAAATCAAGATGGTATAGTGGCCAACGTAAAATCCCAAATCAATCTAAAATAACTGAAGGCATTAGATCAAAACTTGGATTAGCTGCAAATTCGAATAACATCGAAAATTACTCATATAGACCGTTCCTAGAAACAAGCGTAATTCTAAATGATGAGTTATTAACTGAACTACAACAATTAGGTGGCGGTGGAACTAGGGTTCGTCCTGAAGTTCGAGCAGCTTACTCAGATGACAGAGTTTTTGGATTTATAGTTTCCCCTGCTCCTGAAGACCTTGGCGATAATCTTCACAAATTTGCATCCTTCTGTTGGAATCTACCAGACAATGATTTAAGCAAACGAGGTAGTGCACGAGTATTCTGTAATTTTTTCCCAGAATATAAACGAAAGGGAGAATGGAATAGTGCGAACCAAAATAACATAAACCCAGTTCTCGTTAATATGTTATCTACTGAATTTGATTTGCCTCAAGATGAAATTATTACACTTTTAACATTTTACTCATATGCCCTATTGAGTTCTAATCTATATCTGAGTTCTTTTGAAGGAGCCTTGTTTGGTGTAGCAGGTAACTGGCCCAAAATTCCTATAACAAAGGATAAGTCTCTTTTTACTAGTGTCTCAGAATTTGGAAGTACTCTTGCAAATATTGAAAAATCAAGCTACACAATTCCTGATATCACAATTGAGGAAAACGAAGTTTTATATCACAAATATAGTTTTGAGGAAAACACAATATGTTTGAAAAATGAGTCTGGGGGGATAGTAAAACAATATACAGATATTGCTTCTGACGTTATTGATTTTGAAATTTCTGGCTATAGTGTTTTAAAAGAATGGTTAAAAATGCATTCATTCCAATATTATAGAAGGTCCCTTCAGGTCGACAAATTATTAGAGCTTGAAACCCTGATATCCAAAATCTCCTTATATATTGAAAAAGTTGTAGAATTAGATTTAGAAGTTGAACAAGTATTATCCAATGAACTATTTAGCCCTAACTAAAACATACACATTGCCAAGTCGCTCAAAAGCCAACCACTCGAGCCAAAACTTGTCAAAGAGTATGTTTTTCCAACGCTGAAAACAAAATGAATAAAATAAAAACGGCATACAACAAGGTATAAAATGCATAGCCACCCTGCGGGATGGCTACGACATCTTATACAGACCGTTGTGCACAAGCTTGACCGATTCGGAAAAAATGAAGAAAAGTATTATCATATCAACAATTGCGATTGTAGGACTTCTTTCCTGTAAACGAGCAAATAAGTCAACACCTGATTTAGTTGATACAACTAAACTGGAATCAACACATAGTGTCAAAAACCAAAAATTGGAAACCGTCAACTATACAAAGTTTATTGATACTGAATATGAATATGCTGAGACAGGTAAGAAATTGATAATACGGAATGGTTTACCAAAGGGAGGAATGAAATATACTGACCCTAATGGAGAGAACTATAATTATCGTATTTTTTGGACTCAAATAATTAATGAAACAGATAATTCCTTTGAACTATCCATTGAGATTCCTTCCTCTTCATTCGAGCTTCAATCCTCACCAACAGACTATTTCAAAATATTTCTTCCAAAAGAGGAAATGAATATTGATAAAATGTCATTGTCAGATTATGGACTATCTGATTTGGAAGCTGTTTTGGATAGCATATTTCTAAAACAAGTTTCGTTACAAAAAACTATCAACACAAAGGAAACGAGCTTTTTTTATATTGTAGCTCTTTTTAGTGAAGGATATGAAGGAGTTGTACGAGCAGGCCTAAATTTAAGAGATGGTAAACTTTTTTACAGAGTTAATGATGTGGAAATTAGTAGCGGAAAAATTAATACCAAAAACTTAAAACTACAGAATTGAATAAGAGCCAATGCACAACAATGTATAACCGCAATTACGGCGGATTCGACCACATCCGAATCCACTCGGAATTGCTAAAGTCTATACCAAACCGAAAATTAACGCATATTAACTCGTAACAGACAGTTATACTAGACCGTTGTGGTTAATGTCCCAAAACCGAGAAAGTGAATGAACAAAACGATATTTGAGATTACCAAAATGGATTGTCCTTCCGAGGAAAATCTAATCCGAATGAAATTGGACGGAATCTCAAATATTGCGAATTTGGACTTTGACATTCCGAACCGAAAACTGACTGTTTTTCACAGCGGACAAATCGACCAAATTGAAAAGTCCGTTCTAGAACTGAATTTAGGCGGAAGGAAAATCTCGACCGAACAAACCGACCAAACAGAATTTATTGAAAACGCAAACCAGAAAAAACTACTTTGGACTGTACTTGGAATTAACTTTGCATTTTTCCTCATTGAAATGACTACTGGACTCATTTCAAAATCAATGGGATTGGTTGCTGACAGTTTGGATATGCTTGCCGACAGTTTCGTTTATGGAATCAGTCTTTTTGCGGTTGGCGCAACTCTGACAAGAAAAAAACGGATTGCTAAACTTGCTGGATATTTTCAAATAACACTTGCTATTATTGGATTTGTGGAAGTCTTAAGGAGATTTTTCGGAGACGAGAAACTTCCCGATTTTTCAACAATGATTATCGTTTCGATTTTTGCACTTATTGCAAACGGAATTTGCCTTTACATTTTACAACAGTCAAAAAGCAAAGAAGAGGCTCATATGAAAGCGAGCATGATTTTCACTTCAAATGATGTGATTATCAATTTGGGAGTAATAATCGCAGGAATTTTGGTAAATTGGTTAAGTTCAAACAAACCTGATTTGATTATCGGAACAATCGTTTTTGCTTTGGTAATTCAAGGAGCATTTAGAATTTTAAAATTGAGTAAATAAATAAACACTAACCACAACAATGGCTATAATTCATTGCTTCGGATTTTCTTTCGAAAATCCTCGCACTTTTGCTATCTTGGTTTCTTAATAGGAAAATCCTTGCGGATTTTCACGCAACTACTCATAGCCGAGACCGTTGGCAATAATTAATTATATCTATAAATTTATCAAGCATAACTTAAATATAAACATTTATATTACACTTATATATAATACTTAATATTACATAAATATAATAAATATGGATAGTTTACTAAATCAAGAAGTGTTATATAAATGGAGCACTCCATTTTTTGCAGTTATTATCATATTTGAAATTCTTGTAAGCTACTATTACCAGAAAAAAAATTATACATTTAAAGATACATTTACAAACGTATATTTTGCTGCAATAAATATTGGACTTGATTTAATAATGAAAGTTATTTCATTATTTGTTTTAGGTTTTTTCTATCAACATCATTTATTAACGTGGGAAAATCAAACATTAATTTACTGGGTTTTTGTTTTTGTTTTTCAAGATTTTTTATATTACATCCAACATTATGTTGATCATCATTCTCGTTTCTTTTGGGCGGTACATGTAACTCATCATAATTCTAAATACTATAATTTAACTACAGGGTTTCGCTCTTCTGTTTTTCAGCCTCTTTATCGATATTTATTTTTTATTCCATTGGCAATAATGGGAGTTCCTTCATTGCATATTATGTTTGCTTATGCATTAGGTCAAATTTATGGAGTGTTCTGTCATACTAAATTTATTAAATATAATTTTGGTTTTTTTGGAAAAATATTTGTTACACCATCCCATCATAGAGTTCACCATGCATCAAATATTATGTATTTAGACAAAAACTTAGGTACGGTTTTAATCATATGGGACAAGATATTTGGCACATTTCAAGCTGAGAAAACGACTGAAGATTATGAAGAAATAAAATTTGGATTAACAGAAAACCAAAAAAGCACGGGTTTATTTAATATTATTTTTCACGAATGGAATTCAATTTTAAAAGATTTTTTTATAAATAAAAGACATCTGAGTTTACAAATTCGCTTAAAGTATGTCTTTTATCGTCCAGGGTGGAGTCATGACGGAAGCACAGAAACAAGTAAAGAATTGCAAGAAAAGTTAATCGATAAAAAAAGAACTATTGCCAACAATGTATAAAAATAATTGCTAGATTGGTGCTTAAACAAGGGGTGTTGCAGTTTTGTTACGTCTGATTTTCCTTCGGAAAATCCTTGCACACAAAACCGCAACTATTCTTATACAAACACGTTGGCAAACATTAAACTAACCAAAACCATTCAATTATGAAAAAATTACTATTTGCGCTAATTGCCATCTCAATATTAGCTGGATGCAAAACTGAAAAAGAAGGAAGCAATGTTGTAATTAATGAATTACCACTGAAATCTTACTTTCAAAAAAGTAACCTTCCTGCTGCGCTTATGGGTTGTAGTAACAGAGAAGGAAAAATAAGCTGGTATGCGTTTGGGCCATCAATTTGGGGAGGGAAAGACACAATAAATGAAAACAACATCTTTAGGATTTTTTCAATGACAAAGGCCATATCCTCTGTTGCCGCATTGCAACTTGTTGAAAAAGGATTAATTGGACTAGATGACCCTTTAGACGAACTTATGCCTGAAATGACATCTATTCCTATTATGACCAAAAATGGAGAACTTGTTAAAGCTAATAAATCAATAACTTTGAGAAACTTATTAACCCACACTGCTGGATTTGGATATGATTTCTTGGACGAACGCCTTCAAAAATTTGATAAAACAGGATGGAATTATGCTGACCTGCCCAGATTATTCGAAAGTGGTGAAAAATGGGAATACGGAACGAATTTAGATTGGGTTGGAAAGGTTATTGAAAAAATAAGTGGTGAAGACCTTGAAACTTACTTAAGAAAAAATATTACTGGGCCTTTAAAAATGAATAGCACTTGGTTTAATGTTCCTGAAAATTTGAAAGAAAATATTGTTTCTTGGGGAATTCGAGACTCAGTTGGTTTTAAAGAGTATTCTCGTATTCCAACTAAACCAGTTGCTGAATATAACGCAGGTGGCGGTTTGTTTGGTTCACCAAAGGATTATTTAACATTTCTTGAATGCATTAAGAATAATGGCAAATATTATGGTGGTCAAATTTTAAAACCCGAAATCGTTGAGTTAATGTTCAAAAATCAACTGCCCAATGGATTAACGTTAAGTTATAATGTAATTGAAGGTGGTATGGTTGATATATTGGGTGGATTCCCCGATAATTCTGATGTTTATTCGTTATCATGGGCAATTGAAAATAATGAGGACGAGTTGATCAGAACCAAAGGTTCTGCCTATTGGGCTGGAATGGCTAATTCTTATTACACATTGGATAATGACAAAGGGATAGCCATAGTATATTTTACACAGCTTTTTCCTTTCAATGATAAAGTATCTTTTGATTTTTATCGTCTATTCGAAAAAGAAGTTTACAATAGTCTTAACACTAAATAACGATTTGCCAACAATATGTATAATTCATTGCTAGTTATAGCCTACTTACGAAAGTCCTCGTGGACTTTCTATCTGTGATTTATTTGCTAACTTTAGTGTTTAAACACGCAACGAAATCATACACAAAACCGTTGTAATTAATTAAAGCACAGAATATATAAACTGTTAATTTGAATTTATCTGATTACGTAAAAAGAAGAAATGGTGTGCCTTTGGGTAACAGTCATTCACTTCGTAATATGTTGAATCGTTCTCTGGGAGCGGGAAAGTTTTCAATATTTTGGCAATACTGGAATCCAATCTGGGGTTTCTATCTAGGGAAATATATATTCAAACCCCTTAAACTCATCTTACCCCAAGCAATATCCCTGTTAATGACTTTTATTGTTTGTGGATTTATCCATGACCTTGTTATCATGTTATTAAAATGGAAATTTATCCTACTTCTAACCCCATGGTTTTTATTTATGGGTCTTGGTGTAATTTTAAGTGACTATGCGAAAATTGATTACTCAAAATTTCCATGGATTGTTAGAGCTGGTATAAACATAGCTATCATATTAGGTTGCTTAATTCTAGCTTACCAAATAAGAATCTAAAACAAAGGAGAATTGCTAAAATGAATAAACTAATTACAACAACCTATAAAATCAATGTAAAACACTAATTTTATATATAACCGTTACCTGTAATTCTGAGAATGATATTAAATATTTAAAACTATATCATAATTTCTACAAATAATTATTAAGAATAATCTATTATTTCAATTTAAGTTACAATTTTCAGACTTTGTCGTCATCATTGTATAGATGTTTAAATAAATATACTTTTATGAGAATCAAATTAATATTTTTTAGCTTTTTCCTTTCTTTCTTTTTTATAAATGCTCAAACAACTAAAGATTCTAACGTGGAATTGGAAAAAGTAATTGATGTTTTTAGAGTATCAATAATAGAGCGTAATGATTTTGAAAAATTTTCTAATTTATTTTTGCATGATTCTATTACTTGGGCAGCAATTATAACAGGAGAGACTAAAAAAAGAGTGCTTCAACAAAAACCTGATTTCACATTTCAAACTAGTAATTACAAGACTTTCTTTGAAGAATTGAAAGATGGAAGTGAAGAAAAATTTTATAACGTTAAAATAGATGTGCTAAATGAATTTGCAACTATATCATTTGACTACAGTTTCAATGTTAATTCAAAAATTCAAAATTGGGGAACTGAATACTGGTCTCTAATTCTAATGAATAATACATGGAAAATCACAAGTGTAACTTGGTCTCAGAATATGCAAAATTTAGAAGCCTGCCCTTTTGAACCTAAGGATCTCTTCAAAATGAATTAATGAAAATAATAGTAATGCAAACTACAGGTAACGACGTCTATAATTAATTGCTTGGGTATTGCCTACTTACGAAAATCCTTGCGTCCGGATAGCTATCGGGATTCTATTCGGTTTGTATTTGCTAAATTAGTTGCTGAAACACGCAACGACATCATACACAAACACGTTATACGCAATTACAAAAAATATGAAAATCAAAATGAACATCCTTTCCATAATTGGGTTATTATTATTCTCTACTTCATTCGCCCAACAAATACAATTAGATTCACTTGATTTACAAATTGACCAAGTAATAAAAGACTTCGAAATTCCCGGGCTTTCGATAGGTATCATTAGGAATGATTCTGTAATATTTTCCAAAGGGTATGGAAAATTGGAAATACTAAAAGAAAGAAAAGTTGATGAAAACACTCTTTTTGGAATAGGTTCGATTTCTAAATCTTTTACTGCCCTAACGTTGGGAATTTTAGTTGATGAAGGAAAAATTAATTGGGATGATAAAGTTAAAGAGTATCTACCCTATTTTGAATTGTATGCCCCTTACGTAACAGATAATTTTACAATTAGAGATTTACTTACACATAGAAGTGGTCTTAAAGATGTCAGTGGTGGAACACTTTGGTATCACTCAGATTATTCTAGGGAAGAAATAATAAAACGACTCAAATATTTGGAGCCTGAGTCAAGCTATAGAGAAAAGCCAGCATATCAAAATGTTATGTACGTTATTGCTTCTGAGATAGTTAAAGTAGTTTCTGGAATATCCTGGGATGATTTCCTAAGAGAACGTGTGTTTGACAAACTTAAAATGAACAACAGCACATCTTTCTCTAAGGAACGAGAAGCTAACATAAATCTCGCGCAGCCACATATTTGGAATGAAGAATATAAAAAAGTTGCAATAATTCAAGAAAAAGGAGACAATCTTGCACCTGGTGGATTCATCTATTCCTCTGCAACTGAAATGTCGAATTATATGAAATTGTTATTGAATAATGGAGTAATTGATAATGACACCGTGGTTAGTCCGAAAATTATCAAGGAAATTTTTAAGCCACAAATTATTTATGCAGATGGAGGAATGTTCAAAAATGAATTTTCTTCCTATGGGTTCGGTTGGTGGCTCACGCCAGTTAATGGGCACAAGATAATAGAACATAGTGGTGGAATTGACGGGATGTCCGCTCAGTTGGTAATGATAAAGGACATGAATGTGGGGTTTATCATACTTACAAACACCTCGAAAGAACCATCAACTTTTTTCTTGAGAGCATTGTTATTGAGTGAGCTTCTTAATGAACCTCTCTCTGACAATTTTTACTCTAGAGTAAAAGAATGGCGGGCAAATAACATTAAAGAAAAAAGAGCATCTTCAAAAAATATTTCAAGATCTATAAATACTAACCCTTCATTGGCAATCAAAGACTATACTGGAAAATATACCGATAAGATGTATGGTGAAATACTTATAAAGAAAATAGGTGAAAATGAATTAGAAATCGCGTTTTCACATACTAAAGTATTCAGAGGGAAATTGAAACATTGGCATTTTGACACCTTTAAAATCGATTGGTATGACATTCGCGTTCCTGATGGGTTTTTAACTTTCAATTTTAGTGCTAAAAGAGAAATATTAGGTTTCTCATTCGATCAAGAAAATTTACTGGATGTTGATTTTGGAGAACTGAATGTTTTGAAAAATAAAAACTGAGTATAACACCGTGTATAATTAATTGCTGCGGAATTTCCTCATCGGAAATTCACTTGAATTAATTAACTTGCCAATACAGCGGAAAATGACTGACGCCCTTTTCCGCAACTAATCATACACAAACCGTTGTGCATAATTTATGAAATATGACTGATCAGAAAATAACTTGGAAATATCTTTTAGCTTGTATAAGTGCTGTATTTTTTACCTGGATTATCCATGAATTTACACATTGGATTACAAGTGAATCACTTGGATATGAATCAGTTTTGACACTAAACACAGTATCACCAATATCCGGTCAAAAATATACTGAATTGCATAATATCTATGTTTCAGCTTCGGGACCTTTAATCACTATTATGCAAGCAGTAATTGTGTTTATGATTCTTATTAAAAGAAACTGGAGTAAGTCATTTTACCCCTTCTTGTTCACTCCTTTATACATGAGGTTGCTTGCAGGAGGGATGAATTTCATCAATCCCAATGATGAAGGAAGAATAAGTGAATACTTTGGATTAGGAGTTTTTACAATATCTATACTTGTAAGTATGATCTTATTTTTTTTGGTTTATAAGATTTCAAACAAGTATAAATTAAGTTGGAAATTTAATATGTGGACAACTATAATTATAATGGTTGTTAGTTCAATCTTGGTATTGTCAGATCAAATCCTTCATATTAGAATTATCTAAATTAAAACTATGCACAACAATGTATATAAGCCATAAAACGCCTCATATACTAGACGTTGTGGTTCATTAAATAAAACACTAACCAAAATAAATACAGTCATGAAATATTTAACATTTTCTGCACTTATTATTCTACTTCTCATTATGAGTTGTGTTGATAAGCAAAATAACAATAACACAACAGATAAGAGTAGTTACTTTGATTATTCCAATAATGATGACCAGGTTACTGGTGGAATTAAAATGATTCCAATCGAAACACCAAAAGGCGCTTTTAACGTCTATACAAAACGTATGGGGAATAATCCAAAAATGCGTGTATTATTACTTCATGGTGGTCCTGGAGGAACTCATGAAGAATTTGGAAATTTTGATGGTTACTTACCAAATGAAGAAATTGAATATATTTATTACGACCAACTCGATTCCTACTATAGTGACAAACCTAATGATTCAACACTATGGACTACAGAACACTTTGTCGAAGAAGTTGAACAAGTTAGAAAAGCTTTAAATCTAAATAAAGACAACTTTTATTTACTTGGTCAGTCTTGGGGTGGAATATTAGCCTTGGAATATGCTTTAAAATATCAGGATAATTTAAAAGCGTTAATAGTCTCAAATATGGTGGCGAGTGTTCCCGAATACAATAAATATGCACAAGAAGTATTAGGACCACAACTACCTAATGATGTTCTGAAAGAAATAAAAGAAATTGAAGCCAATAAAGATTATGCTAATCCGAGATACGAAGAGCTCTTAATGAAACATTTTTATACTGAGCATATTTTACGCAAACCTTTAGAAGAATGGCCAAAATCAGTTCACCTCTTATTTGAACATCTCAACCCAGAAATTTACGTCTATATGCAAGGACCGAGTGAATTTGGTATTACTGATGAAGCTACATTAAGCGATTGGGATGTTTCCGACAGACTGAAAGAAATTAAAATTCCAACTTTAATGTTAGGCGCTAAATATGATACTATGGATCCAAAATATATGGAATGGATGGCATCTCAAGTACAAAATGGTCGCAGCATTACTACCAACGGTAGTCATCTATCTCAATTTGATGACCCTGGAACTTTTTTCCCAGCGGTAATAAGATTTATTAAAGATGTAGATCATGGAAAATTCAATTAAAATGAACCACAATAATGACTATAAGTAATTGCTTGTTCTCGCTTACTTCTGAAAATCCTCGCGGTTTTTCAGTTTGGTGTGAACTTTTAAAGTAAATTGCTAAATCACGCTACTACTCATAGCAGAGACCGTTAGCTGTAATTTTGTAAAAAATGAGATGTATATTGTTATAAAATTTAAAATATGAAAAGCTCAGATATAAAACTGGTATCTTTAATATTAACTTTGTTATTTTGTTTGAGTACAAACCTCCTACTTGCTCAACCATCCCGATTTAGTTTTAATGAGTATATAAATAATGAGGGAGATACTTTAAATTATCGATTACTTTATCCAGATGCTAATCCTTTGCGTAAGTTTCCTCTTGTAATCTTTTTACATGGTGCAGGTGAACGCGGAAATGATAATGAATCTCAATTAAAATGGGGTGTCATGAATTTTGCAACAGACCAAGCGATGATAATGCATCCAGCTTTTGTAATGGCCCCTCAATGCCCGGAAAACATGGATTGGGGAAATTTTAACTATGATGAAAAGACTAAAGAAATACAACTTCAGCCCAATCCTTCTAAAGCAATGGAACTTGTCATTCAGCTTATCTACCAGCTTGCTGAAAAGCACCCCATTGATACAAATCGCATTTATATTACCGGTCTTTCGTCGGGAGGAACCGGGACCTTTGACGCTATTGCAAGGCACCCCAATTTATTTGCTGCCGCTGCTCCGGTATGTGGCGTTGGCGATATGTCAAAAGCAGCTTCCATAGCACATATCCCCATATGGATTTTTCAGGGATCGGAGGATCCGGTGTTTGATCCGATAATTTCGCTTAATATGGTGAAATCTTTAACAAAGGCTGGTGCCCATCCAGGGTTTACTCAATATCCAGAAGTAGGGCATTTTTCGTGGTTAGCTGCGTATAGTGATCCGCTAATGATTGAATGGTTGTTCAGACAACATAAGTAAGTTGTATCATGTTAACATAAAAAAACAGCAGCCAACACACGCTAAAAATAATGCGAGCTGAAGAGTAAATTGAACGATAAACCAAATAGCTGAGCAGAAAGAGTAGTGTTCCAAAACCCTTACTATTCTTAGCGCCAAACGTTGTGCTTCATTATGAGAAACTACTAACCAATGATAAAATTCTTTAGAAAAATTAGACAAAATTTACTTTCAGAAGGAAAAACTGGAAAGTATATTAAATATGCATTTGGAGAAATTGTTCTTGTTGTCATTGGGATTTTGATCGCCTTATCCATTAACAATTGGAATGAGAACCGTAAAATAATAGTTCAAGAACAATTTATTCTTAAACGATTGAAAGCTGATATTAATACTGATATCTCAAGCATTGTAACCCAAATGGAATACAATAATAGAAGCAAAAAAGAGCTTACCTTTGTTATTGATGTCATCCTTGGAAATACAGTTACAGATCTTCAAAACTTTCGCAAAAATTTAAGAGGTTTACTTGCTGTGAATTTCTTTAATCATAACAAAACAACATTCAATAATATTGTTTCATCAGGACAAATAGAATACATTCAAAACAAAATACTAACGGACTCTATTACCAAATATTACAATAATAATTATAAAGGTTGGGATTCTGCGATGTCTGACTATACAAGGAATATAATGGCACCATTTATGCTAAATTTTGATCATGTACCACAAAGTAACGATGGACTTGAAGGTTATGAGAATTTTACTAAAGTTGATATTAATAAATCTAAAATAAATTCAAAGTCAATTAAGGAATATCAAGATAACGTGTTTTTTCTAAATATTTTAAGGCAAAAAATATTTGTATCGGAAGGACAGCAAATGGAATACCAAAAATTAAAAATATACATGGAGCAATTACTCAAACAGATAGATTCAGAAATTAAAAAATAACGAAAGCACAACAACATGTATAATTCATTGCTTTGACCAGTGCTTACTTGGAAATTCCTTCGGAATTTTCTTTCGTCCGTTTTTGTTTACTAAATTAGTTGCTTAACCACGCAAATAACCATACACAAACCTTAGCACATTTATTAGAAGAGAGAATTATGGTAAACCCAAAAGGAATATTAAAATTTCTACCGACTATAGGTATATTACTTTTTATAGGTATTTATATTTATGCTTCTCAATTATATCCTGGAGGTTCACAGGCAGACTTTAACTCAGTAGGATTTGATTGGTCCAACAATTACTGGTGTAACTTAATGCGAGACGATGGGTTGAACGGAATTAAAAATGAAGCACAACCAGTTGCAATTACAGGAATAGTAATTCTTTGTAGTAGTATGATTATATTTTTCTTTCAATTTGCAAACTACTTTGAAAATCATAAAATTTGGAAAATGACAATTAAAATTTCTGGTGCTTTGGCAATGTTATCTGCCCCTTTCATATTTTCTGAATATCATGATATCATGACCACTGTTTTGAGTTTATCTGGAACAGTGGTAATAATAGGAATGATTAGAGCACTACACAATAGACAATTGACTTTCCTCAAGTTAATGGGAATAATTTGTATAGCAATTATCGGGTTAAATAACTTTTTTTACTACAACGAAGACCTAATTCAATACGGTCCTATAATTCAAAAAGCTGCTTTCATTCTGATACTTTCCTGGACAGTCAGAATTAATTATAAAATGAAAGAAAAAAACACGCTACAACAACGTGTATAATTAATTACTTTGGCAAGTGCTTATTTGGAAAATTCCGAAGGAATTTTCACGCGTTCGTTTTTGTTTACTAAATTAGTTGTTGAAACATGCAACTAACCATACACAAGCACGTTGTCGGTCATTAATAAAATACACATCATGAAAATAATCAAACTTCTTCCACTAATGCTCTTCATTTTAGTTCTTACAAACTGTAAGGATTCGAATTCTAAAGAGGTCACAGAAAATAAATCGCCAGAGTCTAACAGAGAATATTATCAACTTAAGGTCTACACATTTGATTCAGAGGACCAGGTAATTGTAACTGATAAGTACCTTAAAGAAGCGTATTTACCTGGAGTAAAAAGATTGGGAATAAATAATATTGGTGTATTCAAATTAAGACCAAATGACACTGATACTATTCAAAAAACATATGTTCTTACTCCTTTTAGTTCGATTGAACAATTAATTGGCCTTGAAGATCAACTTAATAGTGACGAGCAATATTTAATAGCCGGAAGAGATTATTTAAATGCATCTTATGATCAAGAACCTTATTGGCGAATTGAGTCAACAATAATGTCTGCTTTTAAAGGCTTTCCAGCAATGAGACCGTCTAAATTAAATAGTCCAAGAGCAGGGCGAATCTATGAATTACGGAGTTATGGATCGCCTACCGAAGCATACTTGAAAAATAAAGTCGAAATGTTTAATGATGCTGGAGAAATAAAACTTTTTGAACGTCTCGAGTTTAATGCAGTTTTTTATGGAGAGGTCATTTCGGGTTCTATAATGCCAAATTTAATGTATATGACAGCTTTCTCTGATCAAGTAAGTAGGGATAAACATTGGGAAGATTTTGTTGCTTCTCCTGAATGGAATGAAATGAAACATATTTCTAAATACCAAAATAATGTTTCTAAATTTGATATAATCTTCCTTTTTCCTACCGAATATTCAGATTATTAATTGTTCATATAAATGGACAAAAAACGAACCGACAACAATGGCTACAAGTAATCGCTTGTTATCGCCTAGGTTTGAAAATCCTCGCGGATTTTCAGTTTGGCGTACTTTCAAAAGTTAGTGCTAAACCACGCAACTAATCATAGCCGAGACCGTTGTGCATACTATGAAAAAACTCATTGCTATAATATTACTTCTGACTTTAAATTCGTGTTATCTACTGAAAGAAAACGGAATTGAATTTACGATTGAAAACAAATCTGATTTTCCAATTGAAAACGTAAAATTCTCTACATCTGAAAAGTTAGCAGTAATGGAATTTGACAAAATTGAACCGAATCAAAGTGTTTCGGAATTCTTATCAATGAAAAACAATAAGAGCGACGGAAGTTATACGTTAGAATTCACTCGTTCAAACGGAATTAAGGAATCACGAGGTTTTGGCTATTATACAAATGGTGGAGCACTTGACCGTTGGGTTGAATTTGAAATACAAAATGACACAATAACTCGGAAATTTAGTGGAACTGGATATTGAAAAAATACTATGCACAACAATGTATAACCGCAATTACTGCGGATTCGACTACGTCCGAATCCACTACGTAATTGCTACGCCTGTGCCAACCGAAATTTAAAGTAAATTTAGCCGTAACTGACGGTTATACGAACCGTTGGCATTAATTATTACACATCACTCATGAGGTTGTTTATAAAAATATTTTTGATATCCATGTTTCATTTTGGATGTAATGATGACCAATCCAATAAAAGGATAGATGATAATTCAATACTGAAACAAACATCAACAAAAACTTCCGAAAAACATACTGACCTTTTTTATAAGATTAAATCATTAGACAGTCTTTTCTTTAAGGTTGCATATAATAAATGTGATAGTGTAATGGGGCGAAAACTTTTAAGTAAAGATTTTGAATTCTATCATGATCAAGGAGGTGCTCTTTTGAATGAATCTGATGAATTAGCTTCTGATATTATGGTAGAAGACCTATCTTGGATTTGTAGTAATACTCATCGAAAATTAGTAACCAATTCAATGGAGGTTTTTCCTCTTCATGAGGAAAATGAGCTTTATGGAACAATTCAAAAAGGCGATCACCAGTTTTATAAAGTCGAGGATAAATTACCAACTGAACTAAAGACTAATGCAAAATTCATTCATCTTTGGATTCTAGAAGACAATGAATGGAAATTAAAAAGGGTTTTTAGTTATGATCATCAAAAAGTAATTAAAAACTAATGCCAACAACGTGTATAGTCAATTGCTATTCTGTGTGTACTCGGAAAATCCTACGGATTTTCCTCTGGTTCGTTTTTGTTTACTAACTTAGTCCTAGCCAACGCAACTAACCATAAACGAACACGTTGTGCGCAAGCTGAGAAACAAACTCTGAAATTTTAAATTGATGAAATAATGACTAAAAAGGGAATAGCAAAGCAATATATAACTCATCTTGAAAATGGAAATATTGGACAAGTAGTTGCATTATTCAATCAAAATGGAATGGTTGATTCACCACTATACGGAATAAAAAAGGCTGATGAATTTTATCGTGAATTAAATAGTGATACATCAAATTCTGAACTTAGCTTAAAAGGAATTTTTGAAGAAAATGACTCAAACAATTTAGCTCTTTATTTTACCTATAAATGGACTTTAAAAAATAATAAAAAAGTTGAATCTGATGTAGTTGACATTATTGAATTCGATAATCAAAATAAGATTAGTAAACTGAAAATTATATATGATACTGTTACCGCCAGAATACTAGTGGAACAGCTATAAAAAAACCTGCGTACAACAATGTATAAAAATAACTGCTCAATTTTGGGCTTAACCAAAGGTAGTTGCAAGTTTACTACGTCTGATTTTCCTACGGAAAATCCTCGCGCGTAAACCCGTAACTATTCTTATACTCACAGTTGGCAACAATTAAAAAGAGAGTGTTATGAAAAAATTACTACTACTATTTACTGTACTCTTAACTATTACAAGTTCCGTTCTTGCTCAAAATGAATGGACTTATAATACAAATTCAGAAGCCTCTGGATGGGACTCAACCGCTTTAATGGAATTCAATAATTATATTATCGATAGCACAAAAGTAACTGGGCTTATCATAATACACAACGGACAAATTTTATTTGAATATGGTGATATAGAAGAAAATAGCTACATAGCTTCATGTCGGAAAAGTGTTTTGGCTATGCTCTACGGTAAATACGTTGAGAATGGGACTATTGACTTAAATAAAACAATTGAACAAATTGGAATAGATGATGTTGAGGGAATTTTACCTGTTGAGCAAAAAGCAACAATAAAAGATTTAATTTCTGCAAGATCTGGTGTCTATCACCCTGAAGGGTATGCGGGTGGCATGCAAGAATTTGCCCCCAAAAGAGGTTCAGTAGAGCCTGGAAAATATTGGTTGTATAGTAATTGGGATTTTAATGTAGCTGGATATGTGTTTGAACAAGAAACACAAAAAAATATCTATGATGAAGTTGAAAAGCAATTAGCAATACCTTTAGGAATGCAAGATTGGAATAGATTGCTACAAGTCAAAGAAGGAGACACAACTAAATCAAAATATTTGGCCTATCCTATGTGGTTCTCAACCAGAGATATGGCTAGAATTGGATTATTAATGATTAACAAGGGAAAGTGGAATGGTCAACAAATTATATCAGAAAATTGGGTTGACGAAATGATAATGCAAAGAACGACTTATCAAGAAATCAATAATAATGTCCCAGTATTTAAGAATACTGGAGTTAATTTTGGTTACGGTTATATGTGGTGGCTCTTTGAAGATATGAATGATGAAAGATTTAATAATGCCTATGCAGCATTAGGAGCAATGGGACAAGCAATAGCTATATATCCAGAAGTAAATGTGGTGGTGGCATATAAAACAAAAGCAGCTTATAATAGGATTAACAGTGGGCAAGTAAGGTTAAATCTGTTAAAAAAGGCGATTGAATTATACAATCCATAATAACTGTTGCCAACAATGTATATCAGATCAGACTTCCTTTTGTCGTCCGCTCGAGATACTAACCCGTTACCCTTCATTGTGACCAAAATAAGAAAAAACACCATCAACATATGAGAACAACTACCATCATTTTTTCTCTTTTATTAATGCTCTTTTTTAGCTGTCAAACGGATAAAAAAGAAAGGACCAGGGAAACCAAAACTGAAAACCTTACTTCCAAAGACTATCAGGATTTAGTTGCTTTATTTAAAGAATGGAGAACCTTCGAAATGCCTCCAAAACTTGAAGGCGCACCCGATTACCGGAAAGCTACTTTCACTCAGCGAATGTCGGCTTTTGATCAATTAAGAGCACGCCATGCTGCAATTGACACTACTGACTGGTCTATCCCCAATAAAGTGGATTGGATGGTCGTCTGGGCAGAGATGAACGGTTTTGATTTTAACTATCGCGTACTGAAGCCATGGGAACGCGACCCTGCTTTCTACAAGACCATATGGACCTACAAAAGTGATGTACCAGCGCATGAAGGCCCCACTAATCATGGCACCTTGGAATTGTGGACCTATGAATTTCCGCTGAGAAATGCAGAACGTGAAAGAATGCTCAATGATCTGGCTGTAATCCCACCATTGAACACACAAGCCAAAACCAATCTTACAGGCAATGCTAGAGACCTCTGGATCACGGGTATCAGAGATATCAAGGAGCAATCTGAAGTACTTGATGACATGAAAAGTGCTGCAGGTGTAAGTGCTGATGAAGAAATTATGTCCGCTATTGAAAAAGCCCAAACTTCTACAAATCAATTGGTAGAATGGCTGGAAGCAGAATCAGATAAGAAAACAGGACCTTCAGGTATTGGCAAGGACAACTACACTTGGTATTTGCAAAATGTGCATTTGGTTCCGCTTACTTGGGGAGATGAAGTGATGATCCTAAAAAGAGAACTTGCTCGTGCATGGTCGGCTTTGAAATTGGAAGAACATCGCAATCGTAATCTCCCCGAACTGATAGCCGTAAATTCACCAAAGAGTTATGATGCCCTTGCCGATCGCGCAGCCAAGAGTTTGATAAGCTTTTTAGAAAATGAGGATATACTAACGGTAAAGGATTATTTCAATCCTGCTTTAAGAGAGCACTTGGGTACTTTTGTTCCGGAGGAAAAAAGAAACTTCTTCTATATCACCTCTCATTATGACCCTCGCCCACTCTTCTCTCACTTTTATCATTGGTTCGAACTGGCCAGAATGGACAATGAGCCTAATCCAAGTGAGATCAGAAAAGGAGCACTGTTGTACAACATCTTCGATTCTCGAAATGAGGGTACTGCCACTGCAGTGGAAGAAATGTTTATGGATGCTGGCTTATATGATGATGACCCTAGAGTCCGTGAGATCGTCTACATCATGATCGCACAAAGGGCTGCTAGAGGATTAGGTTCTCTCTATGCGCACGCCAATGAAATGACCATGGAAGAGGCCGGTGGCATACATTCTGAATATACTCCTCGAGGTTGGATGAAAACTGAAAAAGAGCTATTGATATTTGAGCAGCACTTGTATTTAAGACAGCCGGGGTATGGCACAAGCTATATCACGGGTAAGTACTTGCTGGAAGCCGCTATGGCAGAATATGCACTTAACAAAGAGCGAAATGGAGAGGCATTCGAACTCAGTGAATTCTTTGATAGCATCAATCGCATTGGTAATATCCCTGTGGCATTAACACAGTGGGAAATGACCGGTAATTCAGATCACATAATCATGATGAAGTAAGTAGGTTTAGACAATTATTAACACAAACAAATGAAACATATCTCTTTTTGCCAAACATGGGTAATAATAGTCCTATACATGGCGATGACCGTAACAATCAAAGCACAGGAAAATGATCTCACCCTTGATGACCTATTCTCAACGCCAAAACTGACAGGAACAACACCATCCCGTCCTGCTTGGGCACCGAACAGCGAGCACTTCGCCTTTTCCTGGAGTGAACCGGGAAGTTCCGGGCGTAGACTCTGGGTATTCACAAGCGACGGAAAGAAAGTGGCCCTCAGTTCCGATGCGGAATCTGCGTCAGTACGCGATATTGTCTGGACCGATGCAAACACCATTGTCAGCCTGCGAGGCAACGACCTATGGCAGACATCACTGAGTCAAGGAAACGACCTCCAGTTGATGCCCGTCGAGACTGGTGCACATAATCTGTCGATATCGCCAAGCGGCAAGCAAGTAGCTTATATACGGAACGGTGACCTGTGGCTTGCGGACTTCTCTTCCAAACAGAATCGGCAGCTCACAGAGATCGGTATCGCCAGTCTCTCCAAATTACCGAAGGGGCTTTACAGCCGACCGGAACGTGAAATCGGTCCAGGCATCTGGAGTGGGCCAACATACAAGTGGTCCCCAGATGGCAAGACAATTGCATTTCACTCCGTTGACAGACGTGAGATGCGAAAGGTTCCGTTCCCGGATTACCTCGCTGAAGAAAGCAACTCCAACGAGGTCCGCAGAGGTTACCCAGGCGATCCAAACGAGATTCGCAGAGTTGGCCTCCTCGATTTAGCAAGCGGTAACATTGTCTACCTTGATTTGCCAGACCCACAGGTCAACCAGGTTATCGACTTCAACTGGTCATCGGACGGTGCACTGCTGATTGATACCGCATCCGACACGGCGGTTGAACGCAAGCTGTTTGTCGTTGCTCCCGGAGAAAGTCAACTACGCGAGATTTGGCGAGGTGTTCGAGAGAGCCGTATGTATACATCATTTGGATCAACTTGGCATCCGGATGGAAAGAAGGTTATTTTCTTAAGTGATATGGGTGATCGCTACGGCCTTTACTCGATTGATGTCTCATCTTCTAAGGATCGCCCGCAGCTACTTACAGATCCGGCCTACGATGTGCTATCGGCCCCGAGCATTGCTGGTAAAGCACTGTTTTATACAGGCAATGGTGTTAATCCGTACGAACAACACGTATATAGCCTAAAAAAGTCAGGTGGCAATCCAGAGCAGGTAACGAATCTTGCCGGTCGGAATGTTGGCTACCCCTCACCTGACGGCCGGAACTTGGTGTTTATGCACAGCAACGACACATCCCCATCGGAGCTTTACCTGATGAGTGCCAACGGTGGTGGCGCTAAGCGAATAACCAACTCGCCTTTGCCCGCCTTCACTGAGCGAACCTGGGTGGGTGCCGAATACGTGAGTTTCCCCAGTCTTGCAGATGACTGCTTACTGCATGCCCGGATTCTGAAACCTACCAACATGCAACTCGGTAAGAAGTATCCAGTGCTGTTTGGGCCCGTCTATTCGAATACAGCGAGGAACCGCTGGGCCGGTAACTACAGCCTCGTACAGCAACTGCTGGTCAAGAAGGGGTATATTGTTGTGCAGGTGGATTCACGAGGCAGCAACGGGTATGGTCGAGCATTCCGTGAAGAGTTCCTGCTAGGATTTGCCGCCCAGGACATAGAGGATTATGCAAGTGCCGTTGCCTACATGGAGTCACTGGATTATGTTGACCCCGATCGCATCGGTATCTGGGGCAGCAGCTACGGTGGCACTCTCTCCGTTTATTCGTTGTTGAAGAAGCCCGGCTTATTCCAGGTAGGCGTTGCTGCAGCTGCAGCTGTGGACCCAGTGTTCTTTGGCACAGACGATGTTGCGATTGTTCGTACCCCACAGACACACCCTGAGATCTTCGAAAGAAAAGCGCTCAAGTACGCAGCGAATCTGCAAGATAAACTCCTGTTGATCCACGGCATGCAGGATCATGTGGTCCCATTTAAGACTACGGCCATGTTAGCTGAAGAACTGATTAAACAGGGTAAGAACTTCGACTTTGCTTTTGCACCGGGTGCGACGCATGGATGGAGCCGTGAGCGGAATTACGATCGCTACCTCTTTGGTAAACTAATCGAATACTTCGACCGATACCTAGCCAAGCCATCTGAGTAGATATTTGTAGGTGTCTTGTTACCAGACGTTGGGGAACACGAACTAAAGGTTTGTTGAAATACCCTTCTGTAATTTTTACAACAGAGTTGTAGGTTTTGATGGTATTTGCACTATACCGTTTAACCTCCATTGTTTTCACAAAGTTAGGAATACTTATAGTCAATGTATTTTCAACTAAATTAGTTTAAAAGAATGAAAGATTTGAACAAAAAGTAGTTGAATTAATAAATAAAGAAATAACGAAAGGCTAACAATGTATAACCGCAATTACGGCGGATTCGAACGTAGTCGAATCCGCCGTAATTGCTAACGTTGGTGCTTATCCTAAAATTATTAAATTTAATCCTGTAACTGACGGTTATACTGAACAGTTAGCCTTTATTATGACCAATCAATGACAGAAATTTTCAGAAAAAAAGAAAATACCAGATGATATTAAATATTTTAAAATGAATAATTCTTTATAAAACATTATGCACAAATACTACTAATTCTTAATAATAAATTTTCCATTTAATATTCTGTTGTCACTTGTATTTACCGTATAGAAGTAAAACCCTTCAGATAATGCAGTTCCATCTATAGTTATAGAGTTGTTAGCCGATTCAAAAACTTCTTTTACCTTTTGACCATATGTATTGAATATTTTGATAGTTATACTTCCTTCGATTTTTTTGTTTAGGACTAAAGTAGCTCTTGAAGAAAAAGGATTCGGAGACACAAAACTATCTTGAAAATCACTAACGTTTTCATTTAACCCTAAGCTTGCGTCTTTAATGCAACGAATGGACATACCCAATGTATAATTTTCAGCACTTCTATAAAAATTAGGCGCAAAGGTTTCTGTCCGATAAAAGAATATGTCAACGCTACTTGAGTATTCAGAACTCCACCAAAAACCTTGACCAAATAGAGTCCCTTCATTTAAATCCCCAGCAAGTGCATAGCGTAAACCACCTGGCATAGCGTTAAAACCTACCTCATCTGTGCCGTTCCAAACGGTACTGTTCTTTAGTTTTGTGCCTGCTACAGCCTCTCCTCCCATAAAATCAACCAGTGTTGTCCAGTCAGAATCAGTAGGCACTTTCCAACCAGTAGGACAACAATTACGACTGTCTACTGCTACTAGTCCATTGTAAAGTTTTCCATAAATATCACCATTGCTAATATTATTAGCATAATAGGCCCAGGCTGGGTCACCTGCATTATAAAATGCATTTATATCTGTTATATTAGGTATCGGATCACCATTTGAAAATCTCGTTGTATTTAAATTTTCTGCCATCCACTCTTGTGTCCCAATAATTACTGTTGCGTAAGAGTTTCCATCAATATCGTCTACTTGAGCAAAAGTTACAAAGCTTGATAAACTCAATAAAAAAATAAAGTAGTTCTTTTTCATAGTTCCAATTATTTATTATCATTAATTACATAATTACGATTTTATAAAAATAAAATCAATACGACGAATTGCGTATATTTGATTGTAACCTAAATTATGAATATGGAGCAAATATTATCAAACTATAAGAGCATTAAACATGCGAATAATGGAACTAGAATATAAACAATTAAATTGAAAATAAAAAACGAAATCATACACAAACACGTTGTGCTTAATTATCAGAAACCGCCAACCAATGATAAAATTCTTTAGAAAAATTAGTTCAATAAGAAAGCCTCGAATTATCGAGGCTTTCATTTTTCATAACAAATAATTTCCGCTTACTTAGGCATCGCTACCGTGTTTATTACATGAATTACACCATTACTACCCATCACATCTGTTGCAACAATTTCACTATAATTTCCATTTACGTCTTTCAACCAAATTTTTTCGTCTTTTTGAATTACAGTCAGTACTTGACCATTTAACGCTTTTAACTCAACAGTTCCATTCCCATTCTTTAAAGCATCTATAACATCATTTGCAGTTATCTTACTAGATACTACATGATATGTTAAAATATTAGCTAATTCTTTTTGATTTTTTGTTTCTAATAGAGAATTTAATGTTTTCGAATCAATTTTTGCAAATGCATCGTTTGTTGGAGCAAAAACAGTGAATGGTCCATCTCCTTGCAAAGCACCAACTAAATCGGCTGCTTTTAAAGCAGTTACTAATGTTGTAAAATCTTCGTTTCCAACTGCCACATCAACTATTGTTTCTTGTGCAGTAGCATTTTTAGATAAGGCTAATGTCATTGTAATTGTTAAAATAAGGACTAACTTTTTCATAATTTATTGTTTTTTAAGTTTTAATACTTTGTAAAGGTAACAAACATATTATTTTGTTTAACTTTTTTAACTTTTTATTAAACATTATAAATAAACTCGAAAATAAATAACGAACGCATAAGACCGTTGTGCTTCATTATGACCACCCCAAGGAGCTAATTCTTAAAAAAAATAAGAGATTAGTTATTGCTTAAAATAACTTGTTTTATAGTCTCGCCCTATTTTCTCTTCCATAAGTAAAATTTCTGGCTTATCTTTTCTTATAGCAACTTGCCAATTATTGAAGATTTCCCAATTATCGTTTACAAAGATTGGCTTGCCATATTGTTTGGTTAAAGCTTTACGTATTCTATCTTCTTCCCCTTTTGCTGTTAAAATCCAAACTACATTAAGTTTACTATTTCCAAAGCGAGCTTCGATTTTTCTTGGAAAGCCTAAATAATCGACACCAAAGCAATTTATTTGTAATTGGGCGTTCGGATCTGAACCATCTAATTCTTCGATACTAATAAAGTCACTATTGGATTCAAGTATTGGTTTTAAATCATTCATGGATGCTCCCATTTTAAGAAATACGGGGATTTCAAAAGAATGACTGGATTTAGCATTTGTCTCACAATCAGATTTTAGATATGGATTTTCCCAAGTAAATAAATTTGTGTGCATTGCTTCTTCAGTCATTATCCAAGCAATATCCCTTTCCTTTTTTAAAAATAATTTATCCTTAAGATAAACTTCATAATCCATATATGTTCGAGCAGTATCTTTACGCTTGCTAATAAAAGTATTATATGAATTTCCTCTCGCTTCTATATAAGTAAGTTTATTATCCGCGAAAGTAAAAACAGCACTTTCAATTAAGCCTTTTTCTGTTTTAACTTTGGTACAGACAAAATGATCCTCTTTAACCTTCGCTAATGGGAATGTTGGATTATCAACGGAAATGAGATTTGAGCCATCTGATATCTCTCGTATTTTTTGTATTACTTCTTCTAACGAATCTTCCAAATGAATCCCATTAAAGATAATTTCCGATTGAGCACACATTACAATTGGAATAATTAAAAATAGAAGAATTGTAAGCTTTTTATTTAATATCAAAATTATTTAGTGTTGGTGATTCTTTATATAGACATAAAACGAACTCAAATGTTACAAGTTATTATAATAATAAATGATTACGTCAGAATGCTTATAACGAAAGGCTAACACCCTTTATAGTTCATATTGTCTAAGAACTATCTGAAAATTCCAGTGGATTTTCCAACACGTTGGACTCTTTTTGCCATCTTAGTGCTAACACTACTAACCATACACGCACACCTTAGGTTTAATTAAAAAACGGGATGAAAAACCCATTCCGTTCACTTTTAGATTATTCTCTCTGGAATCCAAATACTCGAGGAGCGAAAGTTGCTTTAAGACCCATACTTAATGCAGCTTGTTTCATTACTTCAGGAATTTCACCACAAAATAAGAACTCACCTGGGTTAGCAATTGAAAGTAAGTTTTCAAAGTGTCCAGCAGCCGTTGTTCCAAGATGAAATCCAACAGCACTTGCATTTGCAAATAAATCCATAACGACTAACGTTGAAGATGTTTGATCAAAATAACATTCTACGTGTTTTGCATCAGGTTCATTGTCTTCCATTTGCTGTGAAACTTCTCTATATATTCCCTTAAGTGTTTCAGATTGTCCCTCTTTGGCAGTCCACTTATATACTACCATTACTTCTTGATTTATCATAATTACTGATTTTAAATTTATAATAATACAAATATATGTCGCATTGATAATTTGTATATATGTCTTTTACGACATTTTAAAGGGTTGTTTCCGTCACCTATTTTAATTACATTTGTCTAAAGAATAAAAATGAAACACATAAGCGTTTTAGTCCCATCTGGTAATAGCATTGTAGATACAATTATTGCACCTTACAACTTGTTGAATATGGCAATTTCCTATTCAATGCAGTTAAGTAAATCTCACAAAAAACCATTCAAAATTGATTTAGTGGGTTTAACACTAGAACCTGTATTGTATCAAGGTCTATTCAGTATCCAACCAACAGCAACTATTAGTGACATAGATAAAACAGACTTGATTATTATTTCTCCAATTAGTGGAGATTTAGTTTTGGAAGTCCAACAAAACATTAAGTTTGTTCATTGGATTAAAGAACAACGAATTAAGAACGGAGCAGAACTTGCCAGTTTGTGCAAAGGGTCATTTTTATTAGCTGAAACAGGATTGTTAAATGGAAAGTCCTGTACAACTCATTGGACTGCTCACGACCTATTTAAACAAAGGTATCCTAAAGTAAACCTTATACAAGAAAAAATAATTTGTGAGGATAATGGAATTTATTCAAGTGGTGGCGCATATTCCATATTAAATTTTACTCTATACTTGATTGAACGATATTTTGGAAGAGAAACTGCGATTTGGTGTTCTAAAATTGCTGAAATTGATTTTGATAGAAAAAGCCAGAGTGAGTTCATTATTTTTAATGGGCAGAAGGATCATTCTGATGCAGCAATTCATAAAGCTCAAGAATACATTGAAAATAATTTTAAAAACAAATTGAGTGTAGAGCAAATTGCAGATGTCGTTAATTTAGGTTCTCGCAGCTTTTTAAGGAGATTCAAAAAGGCGACATTTAATACGCCAATCGAATATATACGTAGAGTCAAGGTTGAAGCTGCAAAAAAGCAACTCGAAAGTACAGCAAAATCAATACTCGAGGTGATGTATTTTATTGGGTATAATGATGAAAAAGCTTTTAGAACTACTTTTAGAAGGTACTCAGGGCTTTCCCCAAAAGAATATCAAAAAAAGTACAACCGAGAAATGGCTTTTGCATCTTAGCAATTGAGAAATAACTAAACCTAACAACGCATATAATTCAGCAAGCGGATTCATTAGCTATTTAAATTTTGCTACTTTTAAACTTCAGGATAACCTAAAACCGATCTGTGACTAAGCTTGCCAAATCATACACGAACACGTTGTATTTAATTAAGATAATAAATTATGAAGCATATTTTTATTTCACTAATCGTATTAATGTTTGTAGTCAAAGATACCTTCTCACAGACTAAAAAGGAATGGACTATTATGCACTATGCCGTCGGCTCAAATTCGTCAGAAATTGATTTGTTGAGTGACATAGAAGAAATGAAGCAAGGAAAAAGATCAAATGAATACAAGTTAATCACCCTCATTGATCGGATTGAAGGCTTTTCAGAGGATTCCGTAACATTAGACGGCAATTTCACTGATACAAGACTCTATGAAATTAATTATGAAACATATAAAAGGTTAGATGGCAAAGAATTCTTTCCCCAAATAAAAGCTAATCGGTTATTTGAAGGCAATATGGCAGAAGCCCTAACATTAAAGAAGTTCGTCCAGTACTGTAAAAAATATTATCCTGCTAATAACTACATGCTAGTACTTCGGTCGCATGGAAATGGAATTGGAATGTGTCCAGATGCAGAAGATGGAAAAATGGATCGCCTATACCCTGGTGAGATGTCATATGTATTAACAAATGAGGAATCTGTAGATATATTAGGACTGGATGTTTGTTCAATGGCTGGTTTGGAAAATTTATATGAATGGCGTCCTAATAATAATTCTTTTTCAGCAGATTACGTGTTAGCATCATCGCCTCTTTCTGGAGCTTGGGCTTATGATGCAATACTTGATCGTTTATCAGACAATGAAAATAATAAATTGGATCTTGACTCTAATTTTTTTGATGGAGGAATAGAAAGGAATATAAATCCCAATAATATGACTCCTCTTGATTTTTCTAAATTGATAATTGAAGAGATTTATGATAATCAAGGTTGGGCTTCTTGGGGCTTATTAGACAATACCAAAATAGAAAATGTGAAAACAAAAGTAGATGAAGCTTCCAAGTTGTTAGCTCATGAAAATAAGGATTCCATAAATGCAATAATTAAGAACACCCTGGGGTATTACCACAACACAAACAGTGATATTGAAATTGCTCAATTGACTTTTCCGTACATTGATGCCTATCACTTTTGGATTCAAATTGCTGATAACGTTTTCTTTAGTAAAGAAACAAGATTAAAGGCCAATGAAGTATGCATTTCACTTGATAACTTGGTTCTAAATTCGTATTATGGGCAAGGTTACTTGCCTGAGACTAATAACTTCTTAAATGGGAAAAATGGCGTGTATCAAATCATCCCACAAGGGGATAACGTATTTTCTCAATCAGGCAGAACATTTTGGAATCATTGCGGTTGGTTTCACCCAGATAACAGATCATCTAATGAGAATTCCTACGGGCAATATGATTGGTGTATTGATGGGGCAATCAGAGCTAACAATCAAGTTGATAATTTTTTTGAACTTTTAGACTATTTGTTCGATGAATCCAATGAGGAGTCGGGTGGTGTCAATAATTATCAGTGGTAACCTAAAAAGAACATAACCTAAACTGCATTAAAACGCAGTTTAGCCAAAACGTTATCATAACTAAAGAGATACACATTTGTAATTCGCTACAGCCAACTGAGCTACATACCCTATAAATTATTTCAACCCACTTAAAACTAGGACAGGAATGCTACTATGAAAGTCCTTTTTCAAAATGGTATTCTTTTCCCATTTTTTGGCAAAAAACCCTCTTTTTCTTCGCACTACACAAAGCATATCAGGGTTATGCGATTGGAAATGCTCTAAAACACCTTGGAAGGTCGTAGCATTTTCTGTTTGAGTAATATTATTAACGATACCTAATAAATCGGTATTAAGGTCAAAATCTGCCTCCTTATGATATGGCGTTTTCACCAATAGTAAATCTACCGAGACATTAAACTTATCTTTTATCGCTGTTAGAGGTTTAAGTACGTTTTCTTTTTTAATTATTGCCGATTTAATGGCCATTAAAATACTTGAAGGTTTACTAAATTTATACCCTTCCGGAACTATAAGTGAGGGCACATCCATCTGCTTAATTATTTTGCCCGAAGTTTTGCCTAAATATACTTCGTCTTTAATAGAATTGGTTCTAGGTTCAACTAAAACTAAATCTACCTCACCAGCCTTACAAGCTAATTCTAAAACATCAATTAAATTACCCTTTAAAGTTTTTACAATAACATCAACATCCTTCGTGTCTGTTTTAGAAACTAAATTCTCTAAAAAAGCTTTACTTTCTCTTTCAATTATTTGATCTACCTTTATCATCGTGCCTGCTTTGGTGTAAACGTTATATACTTGTACCACATAAAGTTTGGCGCCAAAAGCACTAGCAAAATCAACTGCATATTGGAGATGACTTAATGCGTTTTTCGATGATCCTACGGGAACTAAAATATTCTTCATAATAATTATAGTTTGTTGACTAATTTTTTAGCGATATTTATGCAAAAGTAAAACATTTAAATGATTCGAAAAGGAGCTATATCAGATATCGAAAATATTCTTGAAATAACAAAAGCTTGTGCATTGTATATGATTTCTAAAAAAATCTTTCAATGGAACGAATTTTACCCTAGTAAAGAAGCCTTTTTAGGAGATGTTGAACGTGGTGAATTATACGTACTCGAACATAATGGTAAGATTTCTGGGTGCGTTGTAATTTCATCTTTAATGGATGAAGAATATTATCCTATTGACTGGTTAACTAAAAATGGGAACAACATTTATATTCATCGGCTTGCCATTCATCCAAAACATCAGGGAAAAGGATTCGCTCAAAAACTAATGACCTTTGCTGAAACTTTTGGAAAAGAAAACCATTTTACTTCGGTAAGACTAGATACATTTTCTCAAAATAAAAGAAATAATACGTTTTACAAATTGAGAGGCTATAAGCGTTTGGGTGATATATATTTCCCTAAACAAAGTGAGTATCCGTTTCATTGTTACGAACTTGTATTGTGAACACAAACATTAGCTTAAAACATATAAATAAACTTGCGGTGCCAGCCCTAATTTCTGGAATATCCGAGCCTATTCTATCCATAACAGACACAGCCATAGTAGGCAATATAGATGTTAACCCTATAGAGTCACTAGCCGCAGTGGGTATTGTAGGTACATTTCTCTCTATGCTTATCTGGATTTTAGGACAGACTAGAAGCGCCATTTCATCCATTGTTTCACAATATGTTGGAGCTAACAATTTAGAGTCAGTTAAAAACCTTCCTGCTCAAGCTATTTTTATAATTACTTCCTTAAGTGTACTAATAATTGTAAGTACTTACCCTTTTGCAAATCAGATTTTCAAGCTTTACAATGCCTCAGACTTAATTTTAAACTACAGTGTCGATTATTACAAAATTCGTGTTTTCGGATTCCCATTTACCCTCTTCACCATTGCCGTTTTTGGCACGTTTAGAGGGCTTCAAAACACCTATTATCCGATGTTAATTGCTATAATTGGAGCTTTATCAAATATTGTTTTGGATGTCGTTTTAGTTTATGGCATAGCAGGTTATATCCCGGCCTTAAATATAAAGGGTGCTGCTTATGCTAGTGTAATTGCACAAATTTTAATGGCTGTATTTTCAGTTTACTTCCTAATAAAAAAAACAAGCATTCCTTTAAAGCTTACCCTTCCTTTTAATAAAGAAATTAAGCGCTTCATCATTATGATTTTAAATCTTTTTGTTAGAACGCTAGCCCTTAACATTACACTCTATTTTGCAACAAGATTTGCAACTGGTTATGGCAAAAACTATATAGCTGCTTACACCATAGCTATTAATTTATGGTTTTTAGGAGCGTTCATGATTGATGGTTATTCCAGTGCAGGAAATATCCTTTCTGGTAAACTCTTAGGGGCTAAAGACTATAAAAATTTAATGATACTCAGTAAAAAATTAATAAAAATTGGTGTGGTTATGGGAGTTATTTTAGCTATAATTGGAGCTGTAATTTACAAACCTATTGGATTATTATTTACAAAGGCCCCAGAAGTGCTAAAGGAATTTTACAATGTCTTTTGGATTGTCCTTATTATGCAGCCTATTTGCGCTATTGCTTTTATTTTCGATGGTGTTTTTAAGGGTTTAGGAGAAATGAAAACCCTAAGAAACATTCTTCTACTTTCAACCTTTTTGGTCTTTATCCCAATTCTATACTTACTAGACGATCTCGATTTAAAACTCAAAGGCATATTTATAGCATTAACCTTTTGGATGATTGTAAGAGGCTTACCACTTCTTATAAAATTTAGAAAAATGTTTATGCCGCTTTCTCAAAACAATTAACTTTGCAGGACAACATGAAACACATGAGTCTATTTTTCGCTTTTCTTCAGCAAGTAGATATAGAAGAAAAAATTAAAAACGCTCCAGATAAAGGTTACGAAATAGGTGTTTTTATAGGAGCCATGCTTCCTTTTGTTGTTTTAGTAGCATTAGCCTATTTAATGTATAGGTATAACAAAAATAAGAATCATTAATTATGGATATTCTGTCATTTTTTAGTGGAAACGGATTGTTTCTTTTACTAGCCTTAATTTTAATTATCGTTTACGCTGTTAACAGAAGAAAAAGGAAATAATGGGCAATAACATTCGTATCACAAAGCAATTTTCATTCGAAACAGGTCATGCACTTTACGGCTATGACGGTAAATGTAAAAATGTACACGGACACAGTTATAAATTAGATGTTACTGTAATTGGTAAACCCATTCATGATAAAAACCATGTGAAATACGGTATGGTTATTGACTTTAAGGATTTAAAAAGCATAGTGAAAGAAGAAATTGTCAATGTGTTCGATCATGCCACAGTTTTCAACAAAAATACACCGCACGTTGAACTTGCAAAGGAATTAGGCGATCGCGGACACAATGTTTTGCTTGTAGATTACCAACCAACAAGCGAAATGATGGTTATCGATTTTGCTAGAAAAATTAAAAAGCGTTTACCAAAGCAAATTAGTTTGCATTCTTTAAAACTTCAAGAAACAGAAAGTTCATTTGCGGAATGGTTTGCTTACGATAATAATTAGGACGTTACCTCAAGGGGTGCGCTTTCACTACTGAATTTTTTTAAAGTGACATTGCGAAGGAGTACCGACTGTGGCAATCTGCTAAGTATAATGCTTACCAAAACATAGTTTAAAAAAGCTTTAAAAAGGATTTTAAACATACTGCTGTAATCGCTAACGCGGATTTTTCAGCTAAAACCTTCCTTAACCTTCAATTTCTTCTTATCCATAAAAACCCTTTCCATAACAAAAAAAGAGATTCCTGTCTTCGTAGGAATGTACTATATTTACAACATGCAAATTCCAAAAGGCAAGAAAATATATTTCGCTTCAGATAACCATTTAGGCGCCCCGACAAGAGAAGCGTCTTTACCGCGCGAAAAGAAATTTGTAGCATGGTTAGACGAGATAAAGGAAGACGCTGCTGTTATTTTTCTTCTTGGTGACTTATTCGATTTCTGGATGGAATATAAAAAAGTAGTCCCTCGAGGTTTTACAAGAACTTTAGGTAAGCTAGCCGAAATATCAGACTCAGGAATTCCTATTCATTATTTTGTCGGCAATCACGATCTTTGGATGAATGGCTATTTTGAAGAAGAACTGGGTATTCCCGTTTATCACAAACCCAAAGAATTTATTTTCAACAATAAACATTTTTTTGTTGGCCATGGTGATGGTTTAGGACCTGGTGATAAAGGTTATAAACGCATGAAAAAGGTGTTCACTAATCCTTTTTTTAAATGGTTATTTAGGTGGTTGCATCCTGATTTAGGAGTGCGTTTGGCTCAATATATGTCCGTTAAAAACAAATTGATTTCAGGAGACGATGATGCTAAATTTCTAGGAGAAGAAAACGAATGGTTGGTACATTATTGCAAACGTAAACTGCAAGATAAGCATCGTGAATTCTTTGTGTTTGGGCATAGACATTTACCAATGGAAATTGCGCTTAATGAAAATTCAAAATATATTAACCTTGGTGATTGGATTCAATATTACACCTATGGTGTTTTTGATGGAGAAAATCTAGAGCTTAAAGAATACTAATCCTCTATTTCACTTACAAGCATATCCTTCGTTAAATCCAAATCTCTTAAAACTGGGTTTTTTAAACCTACTGCAAAAACTGTTATCAGGGTCATTGTACCACCAAAAACTACCGCAGCAACTGGGCCAATTAATTTTGCTGCCAATCCGCTTTCGAAAGCTCCTAGTTCGTTCGAAGATCCAACAAACATAGAATTTACAGAAGACACACGGCCACGCATGTCATCTGGAGTCTTTAATTGCAAAATAGTTTGTCTAATCACCATGGAAATACCATCGGCAGCGCCACTAATAAATAAGGCTAAAACACTCACCCAAAAAATAGATGATAATCCAAAAGCTATAATACTAAGTCCAAATATAAAAACCGAAACGAGTAATTTTTTTCCTGTTTTCTTACTTATTGGGATATACGTTGTAGCAAACATGGTCACTATACTACCCATGGAAATTGACGCATTCAAAATACCAAATCCTTCACTTCCAACTTTTAAAACATCTTGAGCAAAAACAGATAAAATTGCTACTGTTCCTCCAAAGAGAACCGCAATCATATCTAAAGTTAACGCCCCTAAAATAGCTTTGTTATTAAACACAAAACGAACGCCTGCTTTTAAGCTTTCTTTTACAGGTTCTCCAATATTCTTGTTTAAAATGGGTTTCTTTTTTATTAAAAAAGTTAATATTAAAGACAACATGACTAGAACAAAAACAACACATAAGGTCATATCAACACCAATCCAACTTATAAAAAACCCACCAAATAAAGCACCTAAAACAGCCGCTGTTTTCCATGTACTAGTACTCCAAGTTGCGGCGTTAGGGTATATTTTTTTTGGAACAATAAGTGCTACTAAAGAAAAAATGGTAGGGCCAAAAAAGGAACGTAAAAATCCCCCAAAAAACACCAAGGCATAAATAGAATATAAAATCCATTTTGTTTCCCAATTGTCAACAAATTGCTCCCAGGTTAATAAAAATAAACCCAAGCTTATTAATGAAAAAGCCGCTATACAGACCGCAAATAAATTTCGTTTTTCTCTCTGGTCTACAATATGTCCAGCAAACAATGCCATAGTAAATGCAGGGATAATTTCCATTAGCCCAATAATTCCTAATGATAAGGGATCTTTAGTCATACTGTAAACCTGCCATTCAATAACAATAAACTGCATAGACCAACCAAAAACCAACAAAAACCTCACTAACAAAAAAATGTTGAATTCTTTTATCCTTAAAGCTGCATATGGATCGTTTACTGCCATAACTAAATCTTAATATCTCTCAATTTTAATTGAAGCGAAATGTTTCCTTGCCATTCGTTTTCATCAATAGAATATACGGCAGTAAAAGTTTTCTTATTGGAAATAAGATCCAATTTATCTCCTAATCCAAAGCCAATACACACAAATTTAGCATTTGTTACTTTTTGAGTGACCGTAATTCTTAAATGCTTATTATCCTCTCCAACACATTTACCATATCCCGTGTCAAAGAGGTTTTCGGTCATAAAGACTGGTGTCATGTTTCCAGGGCCAAAAGGAGCAAACTGACGCAATATACGCCACAAGCGATTATCTATATTACTTAAATCAATTTTAGAATCAACCTTAACTTCTGGTGTAAGTAAATTTGTGTCAATAGTGTCTTTTACAACTGCTTCAAATTTATCCTTAAAACTTTGATAGTTTTCTTCCTTAAGTGTTAATCCAGCTGCATATTTATGCCCTCCAAATTGTTCTATAAATTCCGAACAAGCTTCCAAAGCATTGTAGACATCGAACCCAGAAACAGAGCGTGCAGACGCTGAGAGCATATCACCACTTTTTGTAAAAACTAGGGTAGGTCTGTAATAGGTCTCGATTAATCGAGAAGCGACAATACCAATAACACCTTTATGCCAATTTTCATGGTAAACAACAGTAGTAAAACGTTCTTGTTCTTCTTGTGCTTCAATTTGTTTGAGAGCTTCTTCAGTAATTTGTTTATCGGCATCGCGTCTGTCTGTATTAAAAGTTTCAATTTCTGAAGCATACGTTTCAGCTAAAGCTTCATCTTCTTCATTTAGCAGGGTAACGGCATGGTTGCCATGCTTCATGCGTCCAGCGGCATTAATTCTAGGAGCAATAATAAAAACAACGTCTGTAATTGTAAGTTCCTTTTTCTTTACTTGAGCAATTAAAGTTTTTATGCCTGTTCGTGGTGCTTCATTAATAACTTGCAACCCAAAATATGCCAGTACTCTGTTCTCTCCAGTTATTGGGACAATATCTGCGGCAATTGCTGTAGCAACTAAATCCAGATAATGGACTAAGTCGTCTGTTTTTTTACCTTCATTTAAAGCCAAAGCTTGCACCAATTTAAACCCTACGCCGCAACCACATAATTCCTTAAATGGATAGTTACAATCTTCTCTTTTAGGATCTAAAACCGCAATGGCATCTGGAATATTTTCCGCTGGCCTATGGTGATCACATATAATAAAATCGATATCTTTTTTACGAGCGTAATTAACTTTATCGATTGCTTTTATTCCACAATCTAAGGCAACTATTAATGTAAAACCATTGTCTTCTGCAAAATCAATTCCCTTGTATGAAATGCCATAGCCTTCTTCATAACGATCAGGAATGTAAGTAGCAACCTTATCTGTTCTAGTTTTTAAATATGAGCTTAATAAAGCCACCGATGTAGTGCCATCTACATCGTAATCTCCATAAACCAAGATATTCTCATTTTGCTGAATTGCAGCTTCAATTCTATTAACGGCTATATCCATATCCTTCATCAAAAAAGGATTATGAAGATCGCTTAAACTTGGTCTAAAAAATTGCTTTGCTTTGTCGTAAGTCTCAATACCGCGGTGTACCAATAAAACTGAGACAAGCTCATCAACATTTAGAGCTTCTTGTAACTGTTTAACCTTATCAGTTTCAGGTTTTGGTTTTAGCGTCCAACGCATTTAAAAAGGTTTTAAGTGTAAAAAAGGTTTTAACAAAACCCCTTTAGTTTGCTTTTTTCAGAAAATGTGTTTCTATTTTAACTTCGGCAAACTGCCTGAACATCTCCATAACTCCACAATATTTTTCAACCGATAAATCAACAGCACGCTGTAATTTTTTTTCATTTAAATCATCACCAAAAAAATTAAAGTGCATCGCAACTTTATCATAATATTTTGGATGTTCTTCAGTTAGGTTTGCTTCTATTTGAATATTAAAATCATCTACTTTTAGTTTCATTTTTTTTATCAATGCAGCAACATCTAATCCAGAACACCCTGCTAGGCCAGATAACATTAATGCTTTTGGGCGATACCCTTCTCCTTTGCCGCCACTTTCTTCACCCGTATCTATAAATAAATTATGCCCTGATGGATTTGTACTTTCAAACCGCATCTCTCCCAGCCATGTTGTTGTCACTTGAACTGCCATTATTCTTAATTATTTTTTGTTAATTGTAGCTTCAAAAATACTATTAAAAAATAAAACCATGCCTTTAGTTACACCATTATCTGCCGACCATGATTTAGAAACAAAAAAGCTTGCAGAGTTTTTTAATGAGACGCTTGGATTCTGTCCAAATTCGGTATTAACCATGCAGCGGCGCCCTGCAATTAGCAAAGCCTTTATTAATTTAAACAAAGCTGTAATGGCTAATGAAGGCAGGGTAACCTCAGCCTTAAAGCGTATGATTGCTTGGGTTTCGAGTAACTCGACTGGGTGTCGTTATTGTCAAGCACACGCCATTCGAGCCGCGGAACGTTACGGAGCAGAAGAAGAACAACTTGATAATATTTGGGAATATAGAACACATCATGCATTTAGTGAAGCAGAACGTGCGGCTTTAGACTTTAGTTTAGCAGCATCCCTAGTGCCTAATGCTGTTGATGAGACTATAAAAGAACGCCTTTATGAACATTGGAATGAAGGTGAAATCGTAGAAATGCTTGGTGTCATTTCATTGTTTGGTTACTTAAACCGCTGGAACGATTCCATGGGGACTTCAATAGAAGGTGGTGCTGTGGAGAGTGGCGAACAGTATTTAGGGAAACATGGTTGGGAGAAAGGAAAACATGTTTAGCCTTATGAAGAACCTATTTCTAAAAAAGACTTGCTTAATCCTTACCCTTATTTGGGTTATTTCTGCATGTAAAGAAAAAGCAAATAAAGACAGTTCTAGCTTTGAGCTACTGCCCCGAAACTCTTATTTCGTCGACTCCTATAATGGTATTGGGGTTTATCGTCTTAATGAAACTAAAGAAGTCATGGATGGTTACTATGTAATTGGTAACAAAACTTCAAAATGGGAAGAGTTTAGTGTTAAAGAGGGTGTCTTAAATGGTGATTATATCGTTTTTCACTCTAATGGAGAAATTTTCTCCCATTCTCAATATCAAAATGGAAAGCTCCACGGTAACGAAAAAATTTATTCGTTATCTGGCAAAATAAAAACACATAAGACTTATAATCAAGGCCTGCTGTATGGAAAAAGTATTGGTTACTTTGAAAATGGGCAAATAAGTTCTGAGTCGACAATTAAAAATGAAGAAATAATTGAATCTATTTCATATAATCAAATTGGAGAAATTGATTCTCAAATGTTTATTAAAGATGGCCGAAAAATAACCCAATACGTTAAAGGGGGTAAAGTTTTTTCGGAACAAATCTCATCTACTTACGACGATTTTGAAGCCATGAAATTTTATTATGAAGATGGCTCCCTAAATGTCTATTTGAGAATGTTAGATGATGGAGAAAAAAGTTTCCTTATCGAATTAAATGAAAATGGCGATGAGATTAAGCGTATTGATGTTAAAGCCAATCCACAAGAGACAATGAAGTATTTTCAGTATATGCGGCAACTTTAGAGGTCTTTATTTTTACAAACTACGTCCTAACGAACGCAATAAAGTAGTCTCATAATTATAAAATTGACTTCACATTTTTTCTCAACTCTGGTAACACCTCATCCATAAACCAAGGGTTATTAGTTAACCAAAATCGATTGCGTGGTGATGGGTGTGGCAATGGTAAATACCTTGGTAAATATTCGTTATAATTTCTAACGGTTTCGGTTAATGTATTCTTTGCTTTTTTACCTAAATAATAGTTTTGAGCATACATGCCAATTAAAATAACCTGCTCGATATTTTTAAGTTCGTCAAATAAAGGTTTGTGCCATTGTGGTGCACATTCTGGCCTTGGAGGTAAATCGCCTGTTTTTTCTTTTCCGGGGTAACAAAAACCCATAGGGATAATTGCAAACTTAGTTTCATCATAAAACTCCTCAACAGTTACATCGAGCCAATTCCGTAATTGTTTTCCAGAGGCATCATCCCATGGTATCCCACTTGCATGCACTTTAGTTCCAGGTGCTTGACCAATAATAACAATTTTAGAGTCGGGATGTGCAGAAACAACTGGTCTTGGTCCCAAGGCTAAATGGTTTTCGCAGATAGTGCATTGTTTTATGTTTTCGAGTAAGTCTTTCATTAATTAGATGTTTCGACTGTGCTCAAAATAACATTATTTTTTACCAGCAACAACAACAACAATCTCTCCTTTAGGTGGTTTTTGAAAATAATGGTGTAAAACATCTTTGGCTGTTCCACGAATGGTTTCTTCATATAATTTAGTAAGTTCTCGTGAGACTGAGACTTGTCTATCTTCACCAAAATACTCACAAAAATGACCTAAAGTTTTAACTAATTTATGAGGGCTTTCGTAAAAAATCATAGTTCGCGTTTCTACCGCAAGTAATAATAATCTGGTTTGCCGTCCCTTTTTAACAGGTAAAAACCCTTCGAATACAAACTTATCGTTTGGGAGTCCAGAATTTACCAAAGCTGGAACAAAAGCGGTTGCTCCAGGTAAACATTCTACTTCAATATTGTTTTCGATGCAAGCTCTAGATAGTAAATATCCAGGGTCGGATATTGCAGGTGTACCAGCATCACTAATTAATGCTACTTCAGTCCCCGATTTAAGTTTTTCGATTATTGAATCAACCGTTTTATGTTCATTATGCATGTGGTGGGATTGCATATGGGTTGCTATTTCAAAATGCTTTAATAATTTACCAGAGGTTCTGGTATCTTCGGCAAGAATAAAATCAACATTTTTTAAAACTTCAATAGCTCTAAAAGTTATGTCTTTTAAATTTCCTATTGGTGTGGGAACAATGTAAAGTTTACTCATTAACTAAAGCGACTTTCTATAATTGCAATAAAGCGTTCTTCAAACTCCTCTTTGCCTTTCCAGTTATTATAATCTGGTTTAACAATCTCTTCAATAAAACGTTTAGCATCACTAAAAGATATTGACGTATTAAGCTGAGAAATTACACGATCGTAATCCTCATTTTTCCCGTCAAACAAATGCTTTATAAAAGCTATTTTATCGTTAAGCCCTATATTGAGTCCGACTCCTTTGAGTTTGTCATTAAGCGACTTTTTTTCATCAGAGAGCCGTTTTTCAACTTCAGAAACTGGTTCAAAAACAGGCATCTCACTAAAGCCTGCAGTAATATCTTCTAGGTTCCTTTTACTAACCGGTGTTCTTAAAATAGCCTCTTCAAAAATAGCATCAACCTGCTGCGTCTCTTGTGGCATCTGTGCAACCATATCTTTTATGGTTTCCATAAGAGGTTCTGAAATGGCTTCTTCTCGAGTATCATCAAGATTGATGTAAATTTTATCTTCAACCTCTATATTATCGCTAACCTTATTATTAAAGGCTGTATCTAACATGCCGAAAAAAGAAGAGTCGTTGCCAATAGTGGGAAAATCGTCTTCAAAGTTTTCATGAGCAAATTTTAAAACAGATATCTTTTCATAAAGAGCAGACACTTCTGCATGCAATTTAATAACATCTTCTTTTCCTTTTAGTTTTAATATTCTATGTGCTATGCTAATTAATTCTGACTCTAGCTTCTTTTTCATCTATTCCTTTTTAAATGTTCTTCAATAGCCAACAATTGTATTCTAACAATAATAATCTTGTTCGTAGGATATGTGTATGAATGTTTTTATAATTTTTAAAATTAAATACGATTTAGACTTTTGATTTTTAATAAATTTACGCCACCTTTATACAAACGAATAATTGCTACGTTTAGTACTAAAGATATTTTAGAATTACACTAAAATACTGAGTTAAAATTACGAAATGTTTCTCGAAAATACAGTAAATCATAAAGAACAATTTGGATGGATAGAAGTTATCTGCGGCTCCATGTTTTCTGGAAAAACTGAAGAATTAATCCGACGACTAAAACGTGCACAATTCGCAAGGCAAAAAGTTGAGATTTTTAAACCCGCAATTGATGTTCGTTACAATGAAGACATGGTTGTTTCTCATGATGCTAACGAAATTCGCTCTACACCAGTTCCAGCGGCGGCAAATATTCCAATTTTGGCTGATGGTTGTGATGTTGTAGGTATTGATGAGGCACAGTTCTTTGATGATGAGATTGTTAGAATTTGTAATGATTTGGCAAATAAAGGTGTTCGCGTTATTGTTGCAGGTCTGGATATGGATTTTAAAGGAAACCCATTTGGTCCTATGCCCAATTTAATGGCTACGGCAGAATATGTCACTAAAGTGCATGCAGTGTGCACAAGAACAGGAAATCTTGCCCAGTATAGTTATCGAAAATCGAGAAATGATAATTTAGTCCTTCTTGGTGAAGTAGACGAATATGAGCCCTTAAGTCGAGCTGCTTATTATAAAGCATCTATGCGAGATAAAGTCCGTAACATGAAGGTTAACGACGCTGAAGAGATTACTTCTAAAACTAAAAATTCGAATGCCTAAAGCGCAAGAAACTCTTCTTGAAATAGATTTAAATGCTCTTAAACATAATTTCGATCATCTAAAATCTAAATTACAATCTGGTACACAATTTTTGGCAGTGGTTAAAGCTTATGGTTATGGTAGCGATGCTTGTGAAATAGCTAAGTATTTGCAAGATTTAAATACTGATTATTTTGCAGTCGCCTACACTAAAGAAGGTGTTGCATTGCGAGAATCTGGCATAACCAAACCTATTTTGGTACTTCATCCTCAACCGGTCAATTTCAAAACACTTATTGCTAATTGTTTAGAACCAAGTCTGTACAACTCTAAAATTTTAAATGAGTTTTTGACAGTAGCTTCAGGTGAAAAACAAAAGGAATATCCTGTTCATATAAAGTTTAATACTGGATTAAATCGTCTTGGATTTTGGGAAAACGATGTCGATTATATTGCTAGTAAATTAAAAGCCACTAAAAGTGTAAAAGTAAAATCTATTTTTTCTCATCTGGCAGCTAGTGAAGATTTAAACGAAAAAGAATTTACCAAAAATCAGATTAAAACATTTAAAACGATAGCTAGCCGTTTTTCAGAAACGATTGGCTACAAACCCATGCTTCATATATGTAACACCTCTGGTATTCTAAATTATCCTGAAGCCCATTTGGATATGGTTAGAAGTGGTATTGGATTATACGGTTTTGGTAATTCTAAAAAGGAGAATAAACCACTCAAGCCTATAGCCACGTTAAAAACAATTATTTCTCAAATTCATAGGATAGAAAAAGGCGAATCGGTTGGTTATAATCGCGGATTCAAATCGGTTGGTTTTCTTAAGACCGCAACACTTCCCATTGGTCATGCCGACGGAATAGGCAGACAATATGGAAACGGCAAAGGCTATGTGCTTATTAATGGAAAGACGGCTCCTATTATCGGAAATGTATGTATGGACATGATTATGGTAAACATTACGGACATCGATTGTGAAGAAGGGGATGAAGTTATTGTTTTTGGAAAAGATAAAACAGCCGAAGATTTTGCCAATACAGCAAACACAATTTCGTACGAACTAATCACGTCTATTTCACAGCGCGTAAAAAGAGTCTTTATAAAATAAGATCCTTAACAAATGTTAAATTTGTTAATTTTCACTATTTTAGTGACTTATCTAACTAATAATTTATAAAAATGTTAAAAGAATTTAAAGAGTTTGCAATGAAAGGCAACTTAGTCGACATTGCAGTTGGTTTTGTTATGGGTGCCGCTTTTAAGGAAGTAGTTACTGCGTTTACTGGAGGTATCGTATCTCCTCTAGTTGGTTTGATTTTCGATTCTGATTTTAAAGCTTTAAGATATAAACTAAAAGATGGTGCATTAAACGACGCTGGTGAAATGGTAGGTGAAGTGTTTTTAGAATATGGAACATTTTTAACGAACGTAATCGACTTTATTATTGTTGCTTTTGTAATGTTTATGGTTGTGAAAGGCGTTAATAAAATGAAGAAGAAAGAAGAGGCAGCCCCAGAGGCTCCTGCTGGACCAACTCAAGAGGAGTTGCTTGGTGAAATCAGAGATTTGTTAAAAAAATAACATTATGTTAATTAAATAACAAGATGTTATTTGTTGTTAAAAAGCCCTTGTTTAAAGAAAACAAGGGCTTTTTTTAGATTCTAAAAAAGAATTAATACTTAGTTTTGTCGAACGAAACGTTATTAAAAATAAATAAAAATGAAAGTAGCAGTTGTTGGAGCCACTGGAATGGTTGGCGAAGTGATGCTAAAAGTTCTTGAAGAACGTAATTTTCCTGTAACAGAATTAATTCCTGTAGCCTCAGAGCGCTCAGTTGGAAAAAAATTACAATATAAAGGAATCGATTATACCGTGGTTGGATTAGAAACCGCTGTTTCTATGCGTCCAGATATCGCCTTGTTTTCAGCTGGGGGTGAAACCTCACTAGAATGGGCTCCTAAATTTGCTGAAGCCGGTACAACGGTGGTTGATAATTCTTCGGCTTGGAGAATGGATCCAACTAAAAAATTAGTGGTTCCAGAAATTAATGCTAGTGAACTTACCAAAGACGATAAAATTATTGCTAATCCTAACTGTTCAACTATTCAGCTAGTTATGGCGTTAAATCCACTTCATAAAAAGTATAAAATGAAGCGTGTAATAGTATCTACCTACCAATCTGTTTCTGGTACTGGTGTTAAAGCGGTAAGACAATTGGAAAATGAAATCGCAGGTATTGAGGGTGAAATGGCGTATCCATACCCAATTGGAAGAAATGCATTACCTCATTGTGATGTTTTTGAGGAAAACGGATATACTAAAGAAGAAATGAAACTAGCTAGAGAGCCTCAAAAAATTATGAACGACCGTACGTTCTCAGTATCGGCAACGGCGGTAAGAATCCCAACAGCTGGAGGGCATTCCGAATCTGTAAATATTGAGTTTGAAAATGATTTCGATTTATCTGATGTTCGTAAGCTTTTAAGCCAAACCCCTGGAGTTGTTGTTCAAGATAACACAGATACAAACACCTATCCTATGCCCATCTATGCACACAATAAAGACGAGGTTTTTGTTGGACGTATTAGAAGAGATGAAACACAAGCAAATACTTTAAATATGTGGATTGTTGCAGACAATTTACGTAAAGGAGCTGCAACAAATACTATTCAAATTGCTGAATATTTAATCGATAATAAATTAGTGTAATTATTTAAAATCTAAGATTTTAATATAAAACTCCTGTATGAAAATGCAGGAGTTTTTTTATGTACTTTTGGTTACTTAAAAACTCATCAATCATGAAGAAGACCGTAATTATCATAAGCGCTTTTTTCATATTACTGGCATGTAAAAATGAGTCACAAAAAACTAATATTATTGCAGTGAATTATCCTAAAACTAAAACAGTTGATACTTTAAACACTTATTTTGGAACAGAAGTAAAAGACCCATACCGTTGGCTGGAAGACGATAGAAGTGAAGAAACAGAAAATTGGGTAAAGTCCCAAAATAAGGCAACTTTTAGCTATTTAGATAAAATACCTTTTAGAGAAGAATTAAAAGAACGATTGTCTAGCTTATGGAATTATGAAAAACTGGGAAAGCCATTTATAGAAGGTGATTACGAATACTTTTATAAAAATGATGGTTTACAAAATCAGAATGTAATATATAGAAAAAAGGGCAATGAAGAACCTGAAGTGTTTTTAGACCCTAATACATTTTCTGAAGATGGAACCGTTTCATTAGGGAGTTTAAGCTTTTCTAAGAATGGTAAAATTGCAGCCTATTCGATTTCAGAAGGCGGTAGTGATTGGAGAAAAGTAGTAGTACTCAATGCTGAAACGAAAGAAGTTATTGGAGACACATTAAAAAATATAAAATTTAGCGGAACGTCATGGTACAAAAATGAAGGTTTTTACTATTCCAGCTACGATAAACCGAAAGGAAGTGAGCTTTCAGAGGAAAACAATTACCATAAAGTATACTATCATAAATTGGGCACACCTCAAAAAGAAGACATTCTAGTTTATGGAAGTAAAGAGAAAGAAAAACATAGGTATATTCGATCTTATGTGACTAGAGATGATAAGTATCTTATTGTTTTACCGGCAGAATCTTCCTCAGGTAATAAGTTATTGGTTAAAGATCTTTCAAACTCAAATAGTCTATTTATAAGGGTCTTAGACAACTTAGATAGTGAAACACTGGTTATAGATAATCAAGGCACTAAACTCTTTCTTCTTACAAATTTAGACGCCCCAAACAGAAGAATTGTTTCATTAGATATTGCAAAACCCAATCCAGAAAATTGGAGCGACGTTATTCCAGAAACGGATAATGTCTTAACGCCATCAATTAGTGGAAACTACATCATAGCGCATTATATGATTGATGCTATATCATATGTAAAGCAATTCCATTTTGATGGGTCTTTAGTTAGAGAAATAGTGCTTCCAGGAGAGGGAACAGCAGGTGGTTTTGGTAGTAAAAAAGATGAAAAAGTAGACTATTTCACTTTTACAAATTATAATACACCCCCAAGTATTTATAAGCTAAATTTAGAAACAGGAGAAACAGAATTACGCTGGAAACCCTCTATAGCTTTCAACAGTAATGACTATGAAAGTCACCAGGTATTTTTCACATCAAAAGACGGCACAAAAGTACCTATGATGATTACCTATAAAAAAGGATTAGAACTTAACGGTAAAAACCCAACTATTCTGTACGGTTATGGCGGATTTAATATTAGTCAGACACCTAATTTTAGCATTACTAATGCCGTATGGATGGAACAAGGTGGTATTTATGCCGTTGCAAACTTACGAGGTGGTGGTGAATATGGAAAAGCATGGCATGAAGCAGGAACTAAAATGCAAAAACAAAATGTATTTGACGATTTTATCGCCGCAGGTGAATACCTTATTGATAAAAAATATACCTCATCGGACTATTTAGCAATTCGAGGTGGCTCGAATGGAGGCTTATTGGTAGGTGCGGTAATAACCCAAAGACCGGATTTAGCTAAAGTAGCTTTACCTGCTGCAGGGGTGTTGGACATGTTACGATATCATAAATTTACTATTGGGGCTGCATGGTCTTATGATTATGGTACTTCAGAAGACAGTAAAGAAATGTTTGAGTATTTGAAAGGCTATTCACCAATTCATAATGTAAAAGAAGGTGTTCAGTATCCAGCAACTTTAATAACTACTAGTGATCATGATGACCGCGTTGTGCCTGCTCATAGTTTTAAATTTGCAGCAGAATTACAAAGTAAACAAGCAGGAAATAATCCTGCGTTAATTCGCATTGAAACAGATGCTGGTCATGGCGCTGGAACTCCCGTTAGTAAAACTATTGAACAATATACCGATATTTATGGATTTGCATTATACAACATGGGATTTGAAGTTTTGCCAAATAAAGCCACTAACAAAATAAAAGGATAATCGAAATCATTCTCTTAAAATACGCTTCAATTACTGAAGCGTATTTTTTTATGCTATTTTTGCTTCGCTATGTTACAGGTAAATCATATTACTTTTTCTTATAAAAAAACTCCCGTTTTAAAAGACGTTTCATTTGAGGTTAAATCTGGAGAAAATCTTGCCGTAATTGGAGAAAGTGGCTCTGGGAAAAGCACCCTTTTAAAAGTTTTGTATGGCGAATACGATTTAGACCAGGGCCATATTTTTTGGAAAAATCAAGAAGTTTTAGGACCTAAATACAACTTAGTTGTTGGTTACGATTTTATGAAATCTGTGGCTCAAGAATTTGATTTAATGCCCTTTATAAGTGTTTCAGAAAACATTGGAAAATTTCTTTCCAATTTTTACCCAGAAAAAAAGCAACAACGCATTGCTGAATTACTTGAAGTTGTAGAACTAACTGAGTTTGCTCATACCAAAGTGAAGATATTGAGTGGTGGTCAAAAACAACGCGTTGCTCTTGCACGTGCTCTAGCCAAAGAGCCAGAAATCATTTTACTAGATGAGCCTTTTAGTCATATTGATAATTTCAAAAAACAAAGTCTTAGACGCAGTGTTTTTAAATATTTAAAAGATAAAAACATAACCTGTATTGTAGCTACACATGATAAGGAAGATGTTCTTGGTTTTGCTGATAACATGATAATTTTAAACAACCAAAAAGTTATTGTTAATGATTCACCAGAAGCGCTGTATAACTATCCAATATGTCCGCTAATTGCTTCCTTTTTTGGAGAGTTTAATGTTATTGACAATCAAATTGTTTACGCCCATCAGTTAAAAGTTATAGCAAAATCATCACTTAAAGCCATTGTTTTGCACAGCTATTTTAAAGGAAACTATTATTTGATTGAAGCGACACTAAACAAAGAAAAGGTATTCTTTGAACATGATTTTGCATTAAACAAAAACGAAAGTATTTGTCTCAAAATAAATTAGCTCGAAACCTATAATACTTTTTCTATTAAAGATTTCTGGTTTCTAAAAACAATCTCATCTCTCGCCTTTTTACCAATTAATAAATTTCCAATTGGTGTACTAGGCGAAATGGCATAAAACCTTTCATCATTAACTTTTAATTCTCCAGCACTAATGGCAATAAAATAATTGAAGTGTGATGTGTAAACAAGACTACCCAGCCCAATAATTTCTGAAGAACAATTTATATCTATTTTAGCAAGACTTTCTTTTACCTTATTAATTTCGGCCAGTTGAGCTCCTGCCTTTTCTCGCTCCAGTTGCAGCATCGCTCTACCTGTTTCGTGCTTATCTCCTGCGCTACTTTTAGTTTCAGCAAGCAACGATTCTTGAATCTCATTAATTGTGTTTTTAATTGTTTGAAATCGATTATCAATAAATACCAAACATTGATTATATAAATTCTCTTTTAATGTCATTACAATAATTCTGCTAACTCCTTTCCAACTAAACTCCCAATAGCAACACCCATACCTCCCAAACGTACACCACAAAAAACATTGTCACTAATTGGCCTTACAATCGCTCTTTTTTGGTTTCCAACACCCATAATACCACTCCATCTGTGTTCTACCTCAAAAGGAGTATTTGGAAGGATTGTATTTATTAAAAGGTTTTCTAGTTTATTTTGAATTAAATCTGTTAACCCAAAATTTACAGTCTCTTCTCCTTTAAAATCAAGGTTTCGTCCACCTCCCAGAAGAATCCTATTGTCTATATTTCTAAAATAATAATATCCTTTATCTAAATGAAATGTGCCCTTTATGTGTAAATTTTCTATGGGTTTGGTAATTAAAACCTGAGCTCTTGCCGGCTTAACTTTTTGACCAATAAACTGTGCAGCAAAACCATTGGTAGCGATTAGTAGTTTAGACGTAGAAATTTCAAATTGATTCGTTTTTAGTTTTACTGAATTTCCGTTCTCAACAAATTCTTCGATAACAATATTATTTAATATTTTAATCCCCTTTGAGTGGGCTTTTTGTAACAAAGCCTCCATCATCTTACCCGTATCAATTTGTCCTTCGAAAGTATTTAAAATGTATTGGTTTTGAATATTTTTAAAATTGAAAATATTATCTTTTAAACTAAAAACATCCTCTTTAAAAATTGGAAATAGCATCTTATTAATTGCTTCTCTATTTTCTAAACAACTTTCAAATAACTCGACATCCTCGCGGGTAAACAGTTCAAATCCGCCATTATTTTTATAGTTTATTTTATTATCCCCTAATGTTTTTCTTAATAGTTTTAAACCTTCATAGCGTTTTTCAACCAATTCTGTTACTTCTTCTTGAGAATGCGATTTTAAATCATCTAAAATCTCACTAAGGCTTCCAAAGCAAGCAAATCCTGCATTCTTTGTGCTTGCACCTTGCGGTAACATCCCTTTTTCGAGCACCAGAATTCTCGATTCGGGATAAAGTTCTTTTAAATGTAACGCACAATTAAGTCCAACAATACCGCTACCGACTATACAGAAATCGGTTTTTGAAAGCCATGTTTTTATTTCCCAATATGAAAAGTTCATTAAGCTAAGTTAGAATTTTAAATTGAAGTTCTATACTGTGTTAAGGATAGAAATGGCCTCCTTTTTTGTGCTTAACCTAAAGTTTAATGTTGAACTATATTTAGTATATTGAAAATACTAGATTAGATACTAAAACAATTTCAGCACAAGAAAGATATAATGGATAGCCTGACCGCGATTAAAGGAGCGACAACACCATAAAAAAACTCCGAAATTACTTTCGGAGTCTTATTTAATTATCTGTTTGAGGTTTCATCTTAAAATCTTCCATAAACTTGGTGGTATAATTGCCTGCCAAATAATCTGGATGATCCATAAGCTGACGATGAAATGGAATAGTTGTTTTAATACCTTCTATTACAAATTCATCTAACGCTCGCTTCATTTTATTTATAGCCTCTTCTCTAGTTTGTGCCGTGGTTATTAACTTGGCAATCATAGAATCATAATTAGGCGGAATTGCGTAACCCGCGTAAACATGCGTATCTAAACGGACGCCATGACCTCCTGGAGCATGTAATGTATGAATAACCCCTGGGGATGGTCTAAAACCATTATATGGATCTTCAGCGTTAATTCGACACTCAATAGAGTGTAATTTTGGCGTATAGTGCTTTCCAGAAATTGGCACACCTGCAGCTACTAATATTTGTTCGCGAATCAAATCGAAATCTATTACTTGTTCGGTTATAGGGTGCTCAACTTGAATTCGTGTATTCATTTCCATAAAATAGAAATTACGATGCTTATCAACTAAAAACTCAACCGTTCCTGCACCTTCATATTTAATATATTCGGCCGCTCTTACTGCGGCTAACCCCATTTTTTCACGGAGTTCGTCCGTCATAAAAGGCGAAGGTGTTTCTTCGGTTAGTTTTTGATGACGACGTTGTACAGAACAGTCTCTTTCTGAAAGATGACATGCTTTTCCACGAGAGTCTCCAACTACTTGAATTTCAATATGCCTTGGCTCTTCAATAAGCTTTTCCATGTACATATCGTCATTCCCAAAAGCTGCTTTAGATTCTTGTCTTGCAGAATCCCAAGCGTCTTTAAGGTCTTCCGGCTTGAATACACCTCGCATCCCTTTTCCACCACCACCTGCTGAAGCTTTTAGCATTACAGGATATCCTGTTTCTTTAGCAAGCTTTTTACATTCTTCGAACGATTCAATAACCCCTTCACTACCTGGGACACAAGGAACACCGGCAGCCTTCATGGTTGCTTTGGCGTTTGCCTTATCACCCATTTTATCAATCATTTCGGCCGAAGCTCCAATAAATTTTATACCGTGCTCTTCACAGATTTTTGAAAATTTAGCATTTTCAGATAAAAATCCGTAACCTGGGTGAATGGCATCTGCATTTGTTATTTCCGCTGCAGATATTATATTCGACATTTTTAAATAGGACTCTGCACTAGAAGGTGGCCCTATACAAACAGCTTCATCGGCAAACTTAACATGCAAGCTTTCACGATCGGCTGTCGAATAAACTGCCACTGTTTTAATACCCATTTCTTTACAAGTTCTAATAACACGAAGTGCTATCTCTCCTCTATTTGCTATTAATATTTTTTTAAACATAACTTCTTGAATTAAAAATTACAAATTCCAATCGCCAAATTCCAAATATTGGATTTTGAGATTTGTATATCGGAATTTTTAATAGGCTATGATGGGTCTACTAAAAATAATGGTTGGTCGAACTCAACTGGTGAAGAGTCATCAACTAAAATCTTTACAATTTTACCTGAAACTTCAGATTCTATTTCATTGAAAAGTTTCATGGCCTCTATAATACATAACACATCACCTTCGGCAATAGTTTGTCCTACCTCAACAAACAAAGGTTTATCTGGAGATGGTTTTCTATAGAAAGTCCCTATTATTGGTGATTTAATGGTAATATATTTTGAATCATCATCCGCTTTAGCGGCTGGTGTTGCAGGTGCAGCTGCCTCTGTTGTGGCCGGTACAATAGCAGCTGATGGCGGCGCCATTTGAGGTATCTGAGCAATAGGAGCTGCTTGATGAACAACTGTTGTTTCTGAATCTGATCCAGTTTTTATGGTGATTTTAATATCATCCATCTCTAATTTAACCTCACTTGCGCCAGATTTTGCAACAAATTTAATTAAGTTTTGAATCTCTTTAATATCCATAATTATGCTAATTAGTTAATGGTTAGTTTAATTAATTATAGGCCCATTTTAAATAAATGGCACCCCAATTGAATCCTCCCCCAAAAGCAGCAAATATTAAGTTATCGCCCTTTTTTAGTTTAGATTCATAATCATTTAAAAGGAGTGGTAAGGTTGCAGATGTTGTATTCCCATATTTATGGATGTTCATCATCACCTTTTCATCTTCTAATTCTATACGTTGTGCAGTAGCGTCAATAATGCGCTTATTTGCTTGATGAGCAACAAGCCAATCAACACTCTCTTTGTTTAGGTTGTTTCGTTCTAATATTTTAACGGTAGCATCCGCCATATTAAAAACGGCATTTTTAAAAACTGTTCTTCCTTCTTGAAATGCGTACTGTCCTCCTTGCTCCATAGACTCTGGAGTAAGCGGGAAAGATGAACCACCATAAGTGGCTTGTAAAAACTCTCTACCTGTACCGTCACTTCTTAAATATTCATCTTGAAAGCCTAAATTTTCAGTGTTTGGCTCAAACAATACAGCTCCAGCACCATCACCAAAAATAATACAAGTTGCCCTGTCTTTGTAGTTTATAATAGACGACATTTTATCGGCCCCAATTAGTAAAACGTTTTTATATCTTCCAGACTCAATGTAGCTAGCTGCTACCGACATCCCGTATAAAAAACTAGAACAAGCGGCATCCATATCGAAAGAGAAAGCGTTTGTAGCTCCAATTTCAGATGCTGTAAAAGAAGCCGTTGAAGCAGCTTTCATATCTGGTGTTGCCGTGGCAACAATAACTAATTCTATATCTTTTGGGTTAATGCCTTTTTTATTAATAAGGTCTTTCGCTGCTTGAATTGCTAAAAAAGATGTTCCTTTTCCTTCTTCTTTAAGTATTCTTCGCTCTTTAATTCCTGTACGAGAAGTAATCCATTCGTCATTAGTATCAACCATAGTCTCAAGTATTTGATTGGTTAATACGTACTCTGGCACATAGCCACCTACAGCTGTAATCGCTGCTGAAATTTTACTCATAACTTTTTAGTTAATTCGACCAAAATATCATCAAAATTGGACATAAATGCCCAAAGTTTTGTGAAAACTACTAAATTTTCATTTAAAAACACGTAAAATAGTTAGTTTTTGTGTTTTTGAAAAAGTATTCATAAAAAAAACGCTCACATGTGAGCGTTTTGTAATATAAATGCATATTTACTATGCTAAATTTTCTGTCTCTTCAGAGTTGTCAATCAATACTTGACCTCTGTAATACAATTTTCCTTCATGCCAGTGAGCTCTATGATATAAATGAGCTTCTCCAGTTGTTGGACATGTAGCAATCTGTGGCGCAGTTGCTTTATAATGAGTTCTTCTTTTATCTCTTCTAGTTTTAGAGATTTTTCTTTTAGGATGTGCCATTTTATGTTTTTATTTATCCGTTAATAATTTTTTCAATTTGTCCCAACGCGGATCATTCTCCTCATGGGTTTCTTTATCTTCATTAAGCCTAGGGCTTAATTCTTCTAACTTTTTAAGTATGTCTGAATCTAATGTTCCATCTTTAACACCAGGATGAATTCTTTTAATTGGCACAGCCAAAATAATAAGTTCATATAGATATTGTTGAATATTAAGTTCATAAGAGCCATGCGGCAATATTAGAATGTCAATATTCTCATCATTATATTCATCACCAAATTTAACCACCAAATCAAATTCATTATTAATCTTTTGGTTGTAAGGTTCGTTAGTCACATCGCAATTAATGTTCACTAATCCTGAAACTTTAAAATGTAATTCTAATAATGTTGGTTTTTTGGTTAAAGCAACTTTTACATCAACTTTTACATTGTTAAAATCTTTATACTCAAAATGTTCAAAGAACGCTTGCTCAATTTTATAATCAAAATGATGTGTCGCTACTTTTAGCCCTACAAATGGAATTGTAAACTCTGTCATTGGCTTCATCATCACATCTATTTTGAGCCTGCAAATATATAAATTTTTATTTACGTTGCATGACTTATAAACATTTTTTTGTTTATATCTCTAATGCTTATTTCAACACTATTTACTTGCGTGAATTTCTTGGTGCTTTTTTTAATGGATTTGATGTAAGTTGCTCAAAATCAAATCTATTTTTAAAAATTTTAATAGCAGTAAAAACAGCTTCTTTAAAAGAATTTTCATCTGCTATTCCCTTTCCAGCGACTTCATAAGCAGTTCCGTGATCTGGAGATGTTCGAATCCTATTAAGTCCTCCGGTAAAATTCACGCCTTGACCAAATGAAAGTGTTTTAAATGGTATTAAGCCTTGATCGTGATAAGAGGCTATAATTGCATCAAAATTTTTGTAGTTATTTGAGCCAAAAAAACTATCCGCGGCATACGGCCCGAAAACTAATTTTCCAGATTCTTTTATCTTCTTTAAAGCAGGCCTCATAACGTCATCATCTTCATTACCAATAACACCGTTATCTCCTGTATGTGGGTTAATACCAAGCACTGCTATTTTTGGCTTATTTATCCTAAAATCCTTCCTAAGCGAATTATAAACAGTATCAAGTTTTTTAGTAATTAATGCTTCGTTGATTTGATTTGAAACCTCCTTAACTGGCACATGATCTGTTAAAAGACCAACCCTCAAAGAATCAGTAACCATAAACATTAAGCTCTCACCTTCTAATTGCTGATCTAAATAATCGGTATGTCCTGGAAAATTAAATTTTTCCGACTGTATGTTGTGCTTATTTATAGGTGCTGTTACTAGAACATCGATTTTGTGATTCTTAAGAGCGTTTGTGGCCGCTATGAAAGACTTTATTGCGTATGCTCCTATCTTTGGGTCTTCTTTACCAAAATCTATATTAACAGGTTCTTTCCAACAATTAAATACGTTAACTTTCCCCTCGGAAATCTGATCCAGAGTATTTATACTATGAAAATTGATTTCAGAATTAAAATGATTCTTTAAAAAAGTCATCACTTTGATTGATGCAAAAACTACTGGGGTACAAAATTCTAAACTTCTATTATCTTCAAAGGTTTTTAAAACAATTTCACCTCCTATACCATTTAAATCTCCTATGGATATACCTACTTTAATATTTTCTATATGTTCCATTAAAAATGATAAATTTTGTTTGTGATTTTCTTAATGTAAAATAACCACTTATGCTTGTATTAAATATTTTTCAATTAGTGTTTTCTTAAATTCTAAATGAAAAAATTCACGTACTTTTGAATTGGCAAATTTAACCAAATAAACAGATAATACTATGTTTACAGGAATTATTGAGTCAATAGGGCATGTAACTAATTTAGAGCAAGACAAGGACAACTTGCATATTACTATAAAAAGTGATTTAACTCCCGAACTAAAAATTGACCAAAGTGTTTCTCATAACGGTATTTGCCTAACTGTTGTTTTAATAAACGAAAAAACATATACAGTAACCGCGATTAAAGAAACCCTAATTAAAACTAATCTTAATTTTTTAGAAGTTGGTGATAAGGTAAATCTTGAACGTGCTATGAAATTAGGTGACAGGCTTGATGGCCATATTGTTCAAGGGCATGTAGACCAAGTAGCAACATGTACAAATATAAAAAATGAAAACGGGAGTTGGGTCTTTAGCTTTAATTATGACCCTAATTTAAATAATGTGACTATTGAAAAAGGTTCAATAACAATTAACGGAACCAGTTTAACGGTTATAAATTCTAAAAACAACTCCTTTAGTGTGGCTATTATACCTTATACCTATGAACACACGAATTTTAATGAATTTGAAATTGGGACAATTGTAAATCTAGAGTTTGACGTCCTTGGTAAATATGTAGCAAGACTTATGTCCTTGAAACCAGATAATGATTAAATTTTGACATCTTTTTTTAGTAAACGCCACGTACCATAAATTAATGCTAAACAAATTAAAAACGTTGCGTCAACACCAACTGAAAGGCCTGGAGGAGGTGGAGGAGGAAGTGGTTGGGGAGGATTATTTCCATCCTTAGTTTGTTGCGCAATACAAACTACACTTATTAATACAAATAAGATTGAGGCAAATATTCTTTTATTTCGTAGTGTCATGGGGTGGCAAATGTATAAAAAAAAGCGGTTTAACTAAAAATTCTTACCGTTTTTAATCGAAATAACACCGACAAAAAACAAATATTATCGATGAAACGTAAATTTTGACGTAAAAAACCATGTTTCCTACTGAGTAACTTCACTCATCAAAAAAACTGTTTTTCTAAAAAAGCTATCCCTCTTTTTTACAATTACTTAACAAATATATATAATTTAAAAAGACTTGTAAATTAAATTATTATTAAGTCTTTCTGCATATCCAGAAAAAAATCTCTTCCGCATAAGAAACGGTAAGATTTTTAAAAAATTAATTCTTCGATATTTCCATCAAATTTATGCTTTATTGAAAAACTTAAAGCCCTTAGGTTAACTTTTAAATGGGCAAAATCACTTTCTTTTTCCCACTTCAAATTAATGTAGTCTTTATTCTCCTCTTTAATAATCAAGCTTCCTGTAAACGCCTTATTTGTATTTCTTATCCGCATCATATTAAGTTGATTAATAACCACGTTTCTTTTTAATCCCGCTTCAATTTCTTCATTAGAAAGATTAGTTCTATTAATCTCCTTGTGACCCCCACTTCCGGCTCTATCTGCAGCTTCATAATCATTTTTACCAGCAAACAAATCTAAATACCAAACTTGAGGAATCCCAGGCATAAACATTTGGATCGCTCTTGCAAGCAATAATTTTTGTTCATCTTCTCCAATCGCACTAAAAAAAGTTGCATTTACCTGATAGTAGGATAGTTTTTTGCCTTCGGCATCATATAAATTCTTTACTCTACCACCTCGTTGAATAATCAAATTCATTAAACTATCTATTTCGATATCTGCTAATAGTCCTTCATTGTAATTTCCACCTACTTCTTTTCCTTTTAAATCTAAAACTGGAATCCCATCATGACAACCTAACATGTTAACGCAGGTAAAATTATTCTTAATAATTTCCTTAGCCCAATTTATTAGGGCAGAACTGTTTTGTGTCTCAAGTGTATGAATAACCAAGCCAGGGAGGAAAAAATCGTAAATTTGATAACCTTCTTCTGCAATTTGATCGTGAAGATGTAGTCCATATTCTGCATGAATTTCTGGAAGTAGTTTTAAGTTGTTTTTTTTAGCTATTTGATTGATTCGGTCTAAATATTCCCAAGTTCCAGGTGTATTAAAAAAATTAGATTGCCCAATTTCTTTATGCAAATACGCAAAAGCATCCAGCCTTAATATTTCGCAGCCAAAACCTTTAAGTTTACACAAAGTTTCATTATAAAAATCCCAAACTAGGCTAGACTTGGCATTAACATCCATTTGACCTAAATAACTTCGCTTGGACTCAACAATATCAAGGACTTCTTTCTTAGACTCTATTAATTCATTAAAATCTAAGCTGGATAACTCAACTCCATTGCCAATCGCCAAATTTATTTCAGAACAAATCGATTCTGCATTAGCATGATTTAGTCCCTTAATATTAGACAAGTCGACTGGGTCAATATGGTTATATTCTATTTTTTGATAAAAAGTATTCCAATAGGGTTGTTCTGTTCCATCTGGAAACCGAACCTTTAAAATAGGTAGCCCCGCCTTACGCATAAATAATTTTTGTAAGTGCTCATCTTTTGGGATAACGACACCCTGTTCATTCATTTTACCATGACCTTCCCAAAACGTATTCCAGTTTATAAAAAAATCTTTGTATTTAGATTCCGTTCCGTTTTTTAGCAAATCATTAAACTGGGGGGATGCTACAGATAAATGATTTAAAACGATATCAAACTTAAGCCTAATATTTAATTCATGCAAAGCTTTTAAATCTTCATCTGAAACCAACTCATTATTCAAATTATAGTCGATGATAGAAAACCCTCTATCTAAATCACTATTAAAGAAGGTTGGTAACACGTAAAAAAAAGAAAAAACATCTTGCAATTCCGGTTTTTTGAGCATTACAATTGTATCACTTAATCTGGACCCTATACTATCTGGATAAGCGTTAAGCATGACTCCATTTGAAATCCCTTTATATTCTTGCTTCATTTTAAATAATCTTGCTATAAAAGTTTTGATAAAATATCAATATTATCGGGTAATCTTCCAACATTTTGGAGCTTTAAAGCAGCCAATTTTAATGCTATTTCTAAACATTCTTTTACAGGTTTCTTTTTTATCTGTGCGAATAAAAATCCAGACCAAAATGCATCACCAGCGCCTGTAGCATCAACAACCTTCTCAATTTTTATTGCTGGTAATTCTATAACAGGTTTTTTGTGCTGAGACAGCTTTACCCCCTTGCTTCCAAGCGTTAAACAAACGGTTTCTACGCCTAGATTATGAAAAAAATCGAATATTTCGGAATGAGATAAGTGCTGCTCAAATAAGCGTAGCATATCATCTTCACTAATCTTTATCAAGGGGTTGTATTTACAGTACGTTGTGATAACATTTACAGCTTCTTCCCTTGAGTTCCATAACTTACTTGAATAATTAACATCAATACTCAATTTACAGCCCAAATTATAAGCTTCTTTAGCTTTGTTTAGAATTACAGATTGTGCTGGTTCTTTGCTTAAAGCAAAACATGTGGTATGAAATATTTTAGATTTCTGAAGAGTTTTTTCCGATATCTGATGAGCTTCAATATAACTGTCTGCCGCTCGAAAAGGAATAAAGTCTGGTGTTCCTTCTGATCTTGAAACAAAAATAACACTCGTGGGTTTTGACTCAATTTCATTAATAAATTCTGTGTTTACACCTACACCTTTTAGCCTATCAAAAATGTATTCTCCAAAACCATCTCGACCAATTGTAGAAACCAACACTGCATTTAAACCTAGTCGTGATGAATTCATCGCAACATTTGCTGGAGAACCTCCCAAATATCTGTGATAATCTTTCGTGCTATTAATAAGTTCTCCTGCTTGATGACCAATAAAATCAATAAGCACTTCGCCCACACATAAAATATCTATATCTTCCAAAACCTGATGTATTTACTTATAATTAATAACATGTTTTTCAAAAATATAATGTCTGTGTTACTGTATAAAATAATTCCATTCGAAACTGATAAAGATTATACCGAAAACGATTTCGATTTTAGGTTTCCAAATCTCTCTTCAATGCTCAAACTACTTCACAAAAACCATGTACTCCCACGGTTTTAAACTCAATGGATTATCATCAATCTTAACTGCTTTATTTGTAAAATAATCTTTAAAACTTCCGTATGCTTTATTGTTGGTTATTTCAACAGACTGCTCTTTTGAAGTGAAATTAAAAATTGCAATAACTTTGCTATTCTCAACTTCTCGGTAAAACCCTATAACATCTTCATTACTCTCAATTGAAATAGGGAACCCCCCTTCATCACCAGCCCAAATAGCTTTATTTTTCTTTTTAAGGTCAACTAATGATTTATAAAAAGGTTGAAGATTTAGAGAGTCTGTCCAAACCATTGGGTCTTTTTCAAAAAACTCAAGTCTTTTATCCATTCCAGCTTCTTGACCTCCAAGAATAAGCGGGAATCCATAAGCGGTAAAAACGAAAGTTGCAAAGGTTTTGTGGCCTTCTCCAAATCGTTCGAAAACGGTACCGTTCCATGAGTTCAAGTCATGGTTAGATGTATAGGTCATACGCAATGCTGTTCTGCCGTGCTTAAACATATCCTCATCAATCCAGTTTGACAAGGCATTAGCTTTTTTCTTGCCTTCAGCTACCTCACGCATAATCACTTCAAATTCATCAGCATAACTTCCATCTAATATGAATGTTTCATGCCCACATTCGGCTAACCAAAATAGTTCTTTTATTGGGTCTAATTCGGCCCTAGCCTCTTCCCATAGATACAATGGGATCTTATCACCGCATCCGTGATCTAATCGAAACCCATCAATACCCATTTCTACCCAATAACGCATTTCATTAATCATTGCTTTACGAGTTTCAGGGTTGTTATTATCTAATAAAGCTGTATCCCACCAAACATCAGTAGGACTCATAGACTCGTAAGTCACATTTCCTTCTGCATCTCTAATATAAAAGTCAGGGTGTTCTGTAACCCAAGGGTGATCACGTCCTGTATGGTTTGGAACCCAATCTAAAATTAAATAGAACCCCATGTCTTGAGCTTTTTTAAGAAGCTCCTTAAAATCATCTACCGTTCCAAATTCTGGGTTTACAGCTGAGTAATCTTTTGGTGCATAGTAACTCCCTAATGTTCCTTTTCTATTTGTTTCGCTAATAGGATGTATAGGCATAAGCCAAAGAACATCTACCCCTAAGTCCTTTAGCCTTGGTAAATGTTCTGAGAATGCCTTAAACGTTCCTTCTGGTGTAAACTGCCTAATATTTACTTCGTAAATGGTAGAACCGTTTAGCTTTTCTGGAAATGTATTCTCATTAGTTTTAATAGGTTCTGAAACAATTGTGCCTTTATCCGATTGATTTTTACAAGCAGATAAAGCTATAAAAGCGACAAAAAAGAAAATGAATTTTTTCATAATATGTAGTTTAAATCACAAAACATGTGAATCATTATTTAATTATTTATGACTTGATAGAAATAATCAAAAGCAACTATTCTATCTTAATTTTGCTTAATCTTAATTTTAGAAATGAGGTTAATAAAGCCAATACGGTTAATATCAATAAGGTTATAAAACTCATTTCTAAACTATATGCATCGGAAATAAAACCTAAAACTACAGGGCCTAATAAAAATCCAATAAAACCAATTCCTGACACAAAAGAAATAGCCGATGAAGCGGATACATTTTTAGCCTTCCCTGCTATTCTAAACAACTCTGGTACAATTACAGATAATCCAAGCCCTATAACACCAAAACCAATAACTGTTATGATTAGAGTATTAAATAATACACACAAATAGCCAACACAAGCTAAAACACAACCAAACAATATTGTTTTTGTTGACCCTATTCTAGCGCTTACGCCATCCCCAAAAAATCTCCCAATTGTCATGGTAGCAGAAAATAAAATGAACCCTAACCCAGCAAGATTATCTGTTGTAATCCCAACAACCTCAAATAAATATAAAGAGCTCCAATGCTCAATAGCTCCTTCACTGCTCATAATTACAAATGCCAAAAAAGCAACAATTATTAAAGGGGTGAATGTTGTTAGCTTAAAAGGTTCCTTTTCTTTGGAAACATTATGCTCTTCATTAATCTTAAGATAATGTTTTGATAGGCCAATATTTATTGTAATTACTATGGTAGCCATTAGAGTCATGTGAAATATAGGATTCGTAAAATACATCATTAAAAATGACCCTAATATTGCTCCAATTGCACCTCCTAAACTAAAAAAACCATGAGCAGAGGACATAATATTTTTACTATCTTCTTTTTCAATTCTTGACACGAGTGCGTTCATTGCTACATCGGTACTTCCAGAAAATATCCCGACAATGAATAGTGCAACACATAAAAAAACATAATTGGTAGCCAATAATGGACCTATAAAAGCCAGAGAAAAAAGAATAATCCCAATAATCGTATATTTCCCTAACCCTACTTTTTTAGTTATAAATGGCACTAATGGAAGAAACACCAGAATGCCTAGAGCGAGACAGAATAAAGCAACCCCTATCTGTGAATCGTTTAAATTTAACTTCGCCTTAACCTGTGGAATATAAAGCACCCAGGTTCCAATCATAATATTTAATGAACAAAACACCCACGCAACCGAAAAGTATCTTGATTTAGATAAGATAAGTCTTAACGAGCTCATTCTTTAAAAGATTTGATCTGGTTCAATAAGTTGGTTTAATTTAAAGATGTTTTCCGAATTAAGTATTGACAAACCATATTGGTAAGAGGCATTCATCCATCCAAATCCTTCTCTTGGTAAATATTCAAACTGAGCGCCAACATTACCATACTCTGCATCTACTTTATGTGAGGCTTTTACAACGTCATATTTTTCACAAATCGTTCCATTATAATCCACAGCACACTTAGTAATCATATAAAGCCAGCGATAGATAAGTTCTTGAGCCTCATTAAGATAACCATAGTTAATAAGCCCTTTCCAAATCATCATTTGGTGTGGTGCCCAACCATTAGGATAGTCCCATTGTCTAGGTGGTCTTTCGTCAGACAGCTTTCCTCTACTTTCCTCAGTACTTCCAGCTATTCCTCCTTTTTCTTTTAGAATGCTAAGTCCTTTTTTTACAAGGTTTTTGGCTTGGTCTTCACTTGCCATACTAGACCACAAAGGTGTAAAAGTTGTAGCTGAAACAAATTGAGATTGATTACTTGTTTTTGTGTTATAATCAAAGTAAAGGCCCTGATCTTCGTTCCACAAATACTTATCCGATAATTGTTTTCTGAAATTTGCTTTTTCTATCCAATAATCACTGGTATATATTCTGTTGCCAATATTTAAACCTTCTACATCATTATTAAGCAGTATGCTTATTAAATGTGCAAAATCATTTTCATATTTATAAAGCATAGCGTTTAATTCGACCAAGTTTAAATCTGCACAATTGCCTTCGATTCTATATGAGGTATCATGTCCAGATTCTCTAACCGTTCTGTCATGCACAAAGTAATTGTCAAGGGTTTTATTTTTAATTTCTCCATTTGCATAAGCCTTTTCATATGCCTCAATTGTCATATCCATAGCATCCGCATACGGTTTTAAAATGGCATGATAATGCCCTTCCTCTGCTTCAGGAGTTATACCAATTCCTTCGGCTAAAAATCTATTTAATCCATTTGGAGTCAATCTTTTTCCTTCAACCATCCAAACTGTTTCATATTCTTTGATAGCTGTTTTCAAATGACTTAATAACCAGTCTTTATCATTAGTTTTTTCAAAAACTTCTCGAATCAAGCTAGAATACAATGGCGGTTGTGTTCTGGTTAAGTAATAAGAGCGATTTGCATTTAAAATTTTGCCATAATGCTCTATTTCATATTGAAAGTTGTCTGCCATAGACTTAGCTAATTCGACTTTATCATCTAACAATAGCCCAACAGACTCGAAATAACTGTCCCAACCGTACATCTCATTAAAACGACCTCCAGGAACAACAAATGGAACACCCTGCATCTTTCCATTAATCTCTTCAATTTTTAGAGATAATATACCCGGTTTATCATTTATCGATTTAACATATTGAGGTGTTATGCTCTCTGGTAATTTAATAACTTCAATTGGAAAGGAAGATTCAAGCTCTTTGTAATAATTAAAAACAATTTCATCATTAAAAGGAATATAAACTCTTAATTTGTCAGAGATTAGGGTCTCATTCTTAGAATCGTGAATTAAGTTTTTAATTCCCGCCACGTCCATTGTTCTTGTTAAGCCCGCCCAAAAATAGTTTCGAATTATTCTTGAAATCCTATTAGCTGGTAGTTCCTCAATTTCATTGATTGAAATTTCAGTAACAATGTCTCCATTTTCTTTAGCCCGAGCTAAACCCTGAAGCAGATTTGACAGGTGATATGTTCCCGAAACTTGATAGGTTTCTCCTTCGGGTGAAACTAATTGAAACGACTTAGGCCCAATATCTTCAATAGTGATTTTCTTGTCCCCATCCGTGTCTTCTTGACTTAGTAACTGAGATAGAACTTTATCAATTTCTAATTTAAATTTCATGATCCAACGAGTACTTTCTTCTTAGACATCCTATCAATTAGTAACACAAAAATTATTAATAACACCATTGGTATTAATAAAAAGTAGAAAGCACTTGCGCCACCAACACTTTCAAACAATTCTCCAACAATTCTTGAACCTATAGTACCGCCCAAAGCAGAAAATATGATAATTAATCCAGACATTGGTGAATGCAGACTCTTGGGCAAAGAGCTTAGTACAGTTGAATTTAAAAGCGGATAAATAGGCGCAATAAACAACCCTATTAGAGGCAAAATAAAACCTAACCAAGGAACGTCTGAAAGACTAGATATTTCTCCAACAGATTGTATATCACCCTGAAGCTGCGGCAAAATATAGACTAAAATTCCACCTGAAATAACTACGCAGATTATTACTAGAACCACCCAGTTCATAAACTTAGTTAGAAATCCAGCAATGAATCTCCCAAAGGCAAGGGACAAGGCTAAAATACTTGCCATTTGTACACTTAAAACAGAATTGAAATTAAATATCTTTTTATTAAATGTTGGCAACCATGTCATAATCCCTTGCTCAATCATAACAAAGAGGAAAGCCGAAATAATAAAAACTAGTACAAGAGGAACTATCATTAATTTCAAAGATTCCTTTAAATCATCCTTTAGGCTTGTTCCTATTGCCTCAACCTTATATTCCACTTTAGAAAATAAGAGAAATAAAAATGATAGGAATATCAACCCGCACAAGAGGTAATAAACATTGAGCCACGAATTTTCATCTTCCGAATAAAAGGCAGGGAACAAGAAATAAGCTAAAGCTATACCTACCATAAAGAAACCTTCAATAGAACTCATAAGAGAAGCGTGTTCTTTTTTTGTCTCAGTTAGTATCCCAATAAGTGAATAAACAGACAGTTTAATTAAAGCAAAACTAACACCAATAGATAAGAACAAAACTTTGGTGTAAAAAAATGAATTCCCATATACCATTTGTAAACAACCAAAGAACACAATTGCTAATGCCGCGAGCATTGCTTTCTTATATCCAAATCGAGGTAAAAAAGAAGCAATAATGAATGAAACTATTGCAATTGGTAAGTCCTTAAAAGCTTCTAAAACCGAGGCTTGAGACTCTGTGACTTGATAAACATCTATTGATTTTTCTATAACAATACCAACACTATTGAGTAAAATAGCAAACACAAAGTAATTGAGATAGATGGAAATTTTAATACCTATATTTTTCATAATTTTATTGTATTAAAATTACTCGTTTATTTCCGACTTCGGTTCGTTTAAACGAAACGCTAGCAAAGCGGCAATAATAAAGAAGACACCTGCAAATAGAATAGCATTTATAGCATTTCCTCCTAAAAGATACTTATAAATTAGGCCAAAGGTTAGTGTTTCGATACCCATTGGTATAACTATCATCATATTTAAAATACCCATATAAACACCTCTTCTGTCTTGAGGTACCGCTTTTGAAACCATAGTATAAGGTATTCCCATCATAGCTGCCCAACCAATTCCGAACAAAACCATAGGCGCTAATACCAATGTCATATTATCGATGAATGGAATTGAAAATAATGCTATTGCAGTACCTATTAAACTAAAAGCATACACTTTCTTCCCTCCAAATTTTAAAGTTAGAGGTACTAAAGCAAGTGCTACTACCATCGTTACTATGTTATAAGTCAAACTCATTTGAGCTGATTGTGAAGCGGCATCAGAAATGCCGTAACCCATGGTTTTCATAAACAAAGGAGTGATATACTGCCAATAAACAAATAACGCGTACCACTGAAATAAGTATACCGCACTTATTTTCCACATAAATTTTGGCATCTCTCTTATGGCTAGACCAATTTCATTAAATGGTTGCCAAACCCGTTCCATAAATGGCTTACTCTTAGCTGCATTAATCTCTGACAATTCCTCTTCTGAAGGCGGTATTTCAGGAGTTTTAAGAACAGACCATAATACCGTTGAAATTGATAATATGCCTCCTAAAGAAAAAGAATAATACATCCAAGTAGGTATCACACCATTATCGGAAACTGCCTCGGCACCAAATATCTTTTGAAACAAGACAATTGAACCCATGGCAAGTAAAATGCCTGCACCAACAAAAAGGCTTTGCATTTGATATCCTAAACTCAATTGTTTTTCAGGAAGTTTATCGCCCACAAAAGCTCTGTAAGGCTCCATAGCCATATTGTTTCCAACGTCTAAAATCCACAACAAACCAACCGCAAACCATAAGACTGGGCTTGTGGGAAAGGCAAATAAGCAAATACTTCCAATAATGGCACCTATTAAAAAATATGGCTTTCTTCTTCCCCAACGAGGAGACCAAGTTTTATCGGACATAGCACCAATAATAGGTTGCACTACTAAACCCGTTACGGGTCCAGCTATATTAAGAATTGGCAACATATCTTCAGGAGCACCTAAATAAAGAAAAATTGGATTTATTGCCGTTTGTTGTAATCCGAAGCTATATTGAATCCCGAGGAATCCAACATTCATATTAAAAATTTGCCAAAATGATAATTTAGGTTTCGTTAGCTTCATATATCTATTTTTTTGTTTGGTTAGTTATTTTTTAATCTATGCTAACAATCCGCAGATAATCCAACATCGCAGAGTTAACATCAATATTCATATTATTATTCCAGTCTTCAAAATGGATTTTTACCGAGTTTATCCCTGCATTCAATCTAACTTTATGGTTATTGGTAAAACCCCAGTCTGACCATTCATCCATTCCCCGTTGAGGCATAACTATTACCCCTTCATATTCATTATTTATGGATAAACTTCTTATTGCACATTTATTGTTAGTATTCCATCGCCCACTACCATTAGAATATTTAAAATCTAATAAATAATCGCCTTCTTTTTCAATATTTAAAGGCATCAAAATCTCATTATTCTTATCTAAAGAAATCTCAACAAAACCTCTTCCTGAAAAGTTACTATAAGGTAGTTTTGAAGCAGATGCGAAATCTTCCATTTCAAATATCTGAACATTCTTTGCAAAAACAACGGGTTCGCTAGAAAATCCTTCGTAACCTTTTTCATCAACCGCACTTACCATATAAGATGCATACGTTTCTGCTTCAGTTTCAAGAAAAGTATCAACGGTAGTTTTAAATAAATCTCCATTTTTATAAATACGATATTCATCTATTCCTTTAATCGCTTGCCATTTTAAAACATCTTCTTCCTTTGAAGCCAAAACAGTAGTTGGTGTGAAATGATTTTCAACCCTATTAATGTCTTGATGCGGGAATTCATTTTTTGCTAACTCGATAACAATATCATGCATACCTTCGGTATCAGATGAAATAAATGCCTTATCGGTAGGCTTTGCATCAATGGTTACAGATTTAATTTTATTTCCAAAACCCTTAACAGCAATGTTTAAAATTGAATTTCTATATTTAAAATTTGATAGATTTTTTTCACCTCCATAAGATTTTGGAACAACGGGATTTATATATAAGCCATCCGTTTTAAATTCCATACCCATAAACACACGATGTACCATGGCTAAATTACCAGCCATACTCCAAAGCATGCGATGTGAATTTATTTCAGTACCTAAAAAATCTCCTGTATCGGCAACCATGTTTTCATAGTTTGTAAGAAACAACCCCGCTGCACGATAAACACTTGCCAGTCCATGATTTAAAACAGCTTCATTCCCTGTTTTGGCAGCCGCCCAATTCCAATAGGCTTGCACAAATGGCCAAATACCGTTGTTGTGATAAGGTGGAATACCTGGAATTTGAGGATATATGCACGTTGCACCATATTCCGTTAATGGTGATTTTGAAACAATTGATGCTGATTTATCTAAATCGGCTATATCAAATAAAATTGCTAAAGCTTCACCCAAGGCTTCATAGCGTGGAGATAATATTAGGTCACCTCTTCCATATAAAAACTGAGCATAATAACCTTTGTCTTGAATCCATAGATAATCATTTATTCCCTTTTTTATAGCTTCAGCTCTATCGCTATATACCTCAAAAGGTTCGCCTTTAATTTTAGCCATTTCAACTAAAATACGATGCGCTTGAAAATGAACCACGTTAGTTCCTAAATTATGTGAAACAAAAATATCACGGTTGTCCATCCATTTAGGATACGTTTGTTCACGCCAATCTAAAAAAGAGGACTCGCCTGAATACAATCCGAATCTATTGTCATAAATCGTTTTGTAATCGTCATCTAAAGTGTTTTTTATTATTGGATAAACTTCGTCAAGCCAAGCGTTGTCACCCGTTACCTTGTAAATTTCCCAAGCTGCCAAGCACCATGTTGTTCTGTCTGTCGACACAGGCCATGCCCCACCAGAGCCGGTGTCTTGAATGATACGTCCTCGTTTAACTTTCTTACGCAAGCTAATCTTAGCAACCTCTGGTTCATGATAAGCAAAGGCTAGCAAAATTGAATAGCTCACATCTCGTGTCCAAACACCTCCCCATTTTGCCCCTGTTCTTAAAGTACTGTCTGGTTCAATATTTTTAATAGCCTCTTCTAAAGACAGATTAAATAAGGCATCAACTATAGGTTGTTGTGATGTGTATTTTGGACGACTAGAAATATCTTCGGACAACTTCCATTCCTTATCTCGAGCAACACTTTCATCATAAGGATTCAAAGTCACTGTGATACTGTATATGTTTGGGTCCTCGGTAGGTTTTAAAACTAATCCTTTTTGATCCAAATTCACAAAATCCCAAGATAAAGGCTCAGAGCCTCCTGCAATATAAAACCCTTTAAAATCTTCATTAGCGACTCTAGTTCCTTCGTAAGTTTCGTAATAACCATTTTCTTCAAATTGGTTCAATACGGAAGATACGTCTACTTTAAAAGTGTAATTGTAATTAGTTGGTAGAAACGTTCCAGGGTTATCTGGTATAGACTGAGGTGTTTCACCGAAAGTAAGCACCGGTGACTCGTGCTCATCTTCTCCAATTATGATCCAATGATCTAAACCTGGCGGTAATTCATTATCTTTTTCATTGATTGAAAACTTAAACTTTAACAATCTTGAAAATGTTGAACTTACCGGACTTTTATAATTTGATTTTAAATGCGTTGGTAATATTGCTTTAGCTACATTTTCACCCTGAATAATTTTATCCTTATAAATTGTAAAATTCTCGGATACATATAATTTTTCTTCGGTCGAAGATTCATTCTTTTGACATGATATTACCAAGATAACCCCTATAAGAAATAGCGCTATTTTGTTTATTTGGTTATTCATTTAATTCACTTATAACAGCCTGATAAGGCTTTAATGTAACTATCCCATTATTATTTGATAAACTGTTGTAGTTATTTATGAGTGTCGCTTCTATTTTTTTGGTTTCTGGAAAATCAATTTTAGAATCATGATCCGTAAAATTCAATAATATTAATAATTCTCTTCCATCAAGCGTTCTTGTAAACGCATAAGTCTCATTGTTGTCTTCATCCAACAATTGATAATCACCATAAACCATTATTTTATTCTCATTTCTTAACTTAACCATTTTCCTAAAGTGATTTAAGACACTATTTGGATCTTTATCTTGAGCAGCTACATTTATATTTGTAAAATTTTCATTTACTTTTTTCCAAGGGTTTCCTGTTGAAAAGCCAGCATTTTTTTCATCATTCCATTGCATCGGTGTTCGTGAGTTCTCACGAGAATTATAGTTAAGCTGCTTCATAAACTCGTCCAGATCTCCACCATTTGCTTTGGCTCTTTGGTATTCTCCTAAAGCTGCTACATCGACATATTCTTTAATGGTTGGCATATCGATATTCGTCATTCCTAACTCGTCTCCGTAATAGGTATATGGCGTACCTCGCATACTCAATAGAAATGTATTGAGCATTTGTGTAGATACCGTTCTAAACTCTGGCCTTGGGTTCCCAAATCTATTTACCAAACGTGAATTATCATGATTAGATAGAAAAATAGCTAGCCATCCTTTTTCCGAAAAAGCCTTATCCCATTTAGTAAAAACCTCTTTAAATTGCTTTAAAGTATAACCCTCTGTTGTTCTCGCCATATCGACATACTCAAAGTGATAGGCCGTTTGTAGTTCCTTTCTATCTTCATCTACAAGGTCATGAGCGTCTTGTAAGGTGGTTCCCGCGCCTTCGGCAACGGCAAAAACATTATAAGGCTCCATAACTTCCTTATACATTTCGTTTAAGTACTCGTGTAATTGAGGTCGCATAGCATACCATTTAATGAAATCTTTTTCGTGGCCTTCAGGGAATTCTGGATAACTAGTATCCTTACTTGCAAATTGAAAGGCATCCATACGAAAACCGTCAACCCCTTTTTTTGCCCAAAATTTCATAATATCATATACTTCTTGTCTAACATTAGGGTTCTCCCAATTTAAATCTGGCTGTGCTTCTGCAAAAGTGTGTAAATAATATGCATTTGTAGCTTCAACATAATCCCAACCTCCTTCTGGGTCAAAAAGACTATGCCTGTGTGGTGGTTCGCCCTTTTCTGCTGGCCACCAATGGTAATAATTATAATATTCGTTTTCTCTAGAGCTACTTGCTTGTTTAAACCAATCATGCTCATTACTACTGTGGTTTACAACTACATCGAGAACAAATTTAATACCCCGCGATTTCATGCCGGCTAACATATTTTCAAAATCTTCCATGGTGCCATACCTAGGATGAATAGCTCGGTAATTACTAACATCATAACCATTATCAACAAGTGGAGACTCAAAAAACGGGTTCATCCAAACCATAGTAATTCCCAAACTTTCTAGATAATCAAGCTTTTCCATAACTCCTTTAAAATCTCCAAAACCATCACCGTCGGAATCCTTAAAGCTTTGTGGATATATTTGATATAAAACCCCTTCTTTCCACCAAGTTTTTGATTCTATATTAATTGTTTGGTCTTTCAATTCTGTCTTATCTTCTTTATCCTTACATGCTGTTGTGCAGATAATAGTCAAAACTACAATGATTAAATTCTTCATGTTAAAAGCACAACGTTAAAGTTAATTTATTGAATTCCTAACAAGTTCACTATAAATAACATATTTAGCAATTTTATAGGACTAAAAAATGGAATTCACTAACCGAAATCGTTTTCGAATGAAGCTGCCGTAACAAGAATTACTAAGAAAAGGAGGCTTAAACTAATTTATTCTTGCGTTCTTATGGGCATGTATATTTCGGCTTCCCAATCGAGTGGATTGCCGCCCTGATGGGGATCATTCAAATATATCTCAATTATAGACTTTTCTATATTAATATTATTTCTATTGGAATAATCTAAAATGCGATACCAACCTAAATGAGACATGTTATAATTTCCATTAAACACAGTCTTTAAAGCAAGATGCTCTTTAATAGATTTAAAAAACAGTTGCTTATTCTCAGGATATTTTTCTCTATGCTCTAATGGAAAACAAAAATTAAATTTAATTTTTTCACTTTCTGTGTCCCAATAAGTAACTTCCGAAAAAGGATGTCCAGATAATTCAATATTATTATTCTTAGCATAGTCTGTTAAAACACTAATATTGCTAACCATAGTCAACGCTTTGCTTGATAAATCTGATTCTAAGGAAATACATGCACAGTTAATAAATGGAACTTTCGTTTTTGATATAGAAGATATTTTATGTCGTTTACTCTGCTCTTCTATTTTGTTGTTCAACTCTTTAACTTTTGATATTCTTTTTGCTATGAACGCATTATTACCAAATAATGCTCGAATATTTTGACTAAAGTTATTCTTAGAATCTTTGATTTTAAGCGTTACGACCGTAATACTATCATTTTCCTTTTTAATTGTCCAATTCAAATTTACAATTGAATCTCCGTTTTTTAATTCTTGGTAAACCGATTCAAATGGCGTTTTTTTCAAATTTGAAACAACCTGTTGCTCTCTTTTTGATCTCCCATCATTCCAGTTAATAATTTCATTATAAACTATAACTGGAGTTTGCTTGGTTTTAAAGGTAATCTTATAATTATAATCCTTGATGAAAAAATACCATATCCCAATAGCAATAATTGCTATTGAAAGAATTTTTAAAATTTTTATTACTTTCATTTAATTAACCATATTCAACCTTTCAACAACTAAATCGCCTACTTTATTACCTTGCCCTATTCCTTCCTCTACCGCGGCTCTATAATGAATTCCACCATACATCCTGCTTATAGCCGCCTCTTCTGAAGCCTGCTTAAAGGAATTATAGGTTCTAATTGGTAGTCCATATCGCAATTCACTATCATCTAAAAAAGTGAAATTTTCACCAAATACATCTGTAAGCACGGTAGCAGCAGAACCAGACACTACGGAGTGGCCACTAGTATACTCAGGAAACGGTGGTGTTTGTAATATTGGTTTCCATTCATCATCAAAATATTTATTGATAAGTGTTTCTGGTCTAACTAAATTGCTTCGGTATTTTTCATCCCAACAACTAATAAAAGCATCAGCAATTCCTATTGACGATTTTGTGTAAGCATAAATTGATTTGTTAACATCTGAATCCGTATTCTTACATGCTATCTGTGTAATTAAAATCCAATGTGCTCCAGGTGTGATTTTTTTAACCGCAAACATAAGGTGCCCTCTGTTTACTGATACATAAGGGTTACAATCCCAAAATTTTGCTATTTGGACTTCCTCTGATTCATCTCCAATTTGAATCATTTCATTGGTAATTTCATAGACTTCTCTTAACTCTTTATAAAATTTAGAGTTCTTATCCATTGAAAATTCAGGAGGAGGAATTGGTTTAAATTGAGACGCTGAATCTAACACGAATGGTCTAATCTTATTCCAATGAGGTTCTAATCCATCCATATACGATGGAGGAGTCGGTTGCCACCTCCAATCTTCTGAGGAATTAACCGTATACTTAGGCATAGTTCGCGTTTGATTATAATTATCTTTATCCATCCAATTCGAAATGTATCCAGTCACATCAGAAGCATAAGCTTTTGCCTCTTCAAACTCGATAGGATTAGCAGTTTCCCACAAACTATAAAGGCTGTCTTGATATACGTCTAACTTTTCTTCAGAAAAAATAAGTTTTTTGCTCAAGTCGAGATGTGTCATAAAAGCAGCCAACTGATAATTAATCTGGTCTTCGTTTTTAGGTTTTGGTATATTACCAAGAGTGTTTATCTGACCACTTAAAGAATTATAGTTTTCATCATTTTGGGCAATAATTTCGTAAGCCGCTATGTTAGGATAAGCAAATACACGACTTGCTACTGGAGGAGAAAAAATATCATGAATCATAACATCGATAACTCTATTGACCGAATTATGAAAATTATTAGCAGTAACCTTTATCGGTTCGTACTGTTTTTCACAAGATGTGATTATTAGAAAAGATGCTATTAATACTAAAAACTTGTTCGTTGAATTCATTGTTAAAGAATTAATTTGATAACTCATATACTTGGACTCTATCATTATTAATAGTTACAAGTAAATACTTTTTGCCTTTATTATTTATTATGTTGAGATGTCTAGCAGAATAATTACTTAACTGTAATCCTAATTTATTACCTAGCACAATCTCTTCCTTTGATTTTATAATTGCCCCTGGAAATGAATCAAATCTACCATGAAAAGGCGTAACACCAAAATAATTTCCTGCAGCGAGTACCTCATTTTTTCCATCTTGATCAAAATCAAAATTTAAAAAACATGTTATTGGTGATACTTGCAACTCTTCTTTAAAAGGCACAAAAGAAAAACCATTACCATCATTCCTTAAATAACCTGAGCGCAGTTCATGCACCTCTAATTCAATAGCCTTTTCTAAAGCTTGCTTGTCAAAAACTAATTCGATTGGTTTTCCAGCAAAATCTTTATATGACGAAAATTTTTTTCTTAAACTGACTATTTGGGTTGATAAGTCATCGAAATTTAACAACGGATAGTATTTACCTTCTTTTTCTGTGCAAACTATAGTTTCTGTACTACCATTACCATCAAAATCAGAAAAGTACATTATCATTGGTGCCTCATTTGAGGCTTTGAATTTTGTATTATTTCCCCAATTACCTAATAAATAATCTTTGTCACCATCATTATCAATATCAAACGCTTCAATACTTTGCCAAAGTCCATTTAGTTCTTCATTATAAACTTTTTCTTCTTTTAGCTTTCCTTTGTCATTCTTGAAGAACTTGGGCGCCATCCATTCTCCTAAAACTATCAGATCGGTATAGCCATCATTGTTATAATCATCCCAAATGGCATCGGTAATCATACCCGCTTTTTCTAATGATTTATTTTCTGCTAATGAAAATTCACCATTATCATTATTTAATATATAAGAACTTGGAATGCTGCCAAAGTCATTTGAAACAACATTACTTCCAACGAAAATATCAAGATCACCATCCTTATCAAAATCATTCGTAATGGTAACCGAAGCATTTTCAAAATAATTTGGTAATGCTTGTGAAGTAAAACTTGAATCCTTATAAACATAATAACTGTCCAATAATGGTTTCATTTTATTGTAAAAATCTGCTCCTCCAGTTCCTATAACTATATCATTCCTTTTGTCATTATTGAAATCAGCAATTAAAGAAACAACATCTTCTTTTACAGATTCGTTTTTTAAAATATCAATTTCAGCTTCGGAAAATTCTTCATTAGAATTTAAGTAGACTTTTGACTGCATGTGTTTGGAGCTTCCAAAGAATATATCGTCCAATCCATCATTATCTAAATCTCCAACGGAGGTAGCTGGACCACGATCTGAAACTTGATAAGGAATTAATTTTTGCCTATTAGAGTCTACATAATTGTCTTCTTTGTGAGTGAAATCAATTCCTAAATTATTTTCAACCTTATTAAATAATTGTTTGTCATTTCCTTTTAAGACTTCATAATTAAATACTGATGTATTACCTAAGTTTATTTCGATTGTTTGATTTACTTCAACATTAGATGATGTTTGAAATGTTTTATTTGGCCAGACAATTTTTAATGAATCAACAATCTGTTGATTCCCTAATCCAAAATGAATTACTGGTTCCGAAGACGCCTGAAAACCTCTAACTGTATATAACTCTTTATATTGCATTACACCATTACTGTATAAAAATATTTTAGCTCCAATTCCAAGGCTGTTAGGCTTTTTATATTTAAGCTTTATTTTTAAAAAATTTGCCTTCTCGTTAATGGTGTTTTCATAAATTGACACTGGTGAATTTAGATTATTTATCACTAAGTCTAAATCGCCATCGTTGTCCAAATCGCCTAGAGCTGTTGCCCCAGAAACAGTTTTATCGTCCGTGATCCAAGAACCCGATTTATCTTCAAAAGAAAAGCTCTCTGTTCCTTTAAAAATGTAATTATGAACTTTGCCTGAGGGCATCAAATCTAGGGCTTCCTGATCGACAAGTTTTGTTTTACTAATTTTAACTTGGATTTTATCACTTGATGCAAACTTTATAAAATCAAGGTCGTTTGGTCGTTTTGGTATGCCGTTTGAAACAAATAAATCTTGTTCTCCATCTTGATTGTAATCTGCAAATAGCGCACTCCAACTCCAGTCTGTACTAGAAATCCCACTCAGTAAAGCGGTTTCCAAATAAGGAGTGTCTTGCTGATTTATAAAGAGCATATTACGAGTAAACTGATAGTTATATCCGTATTGCTGAATTCTTAATTTTTGAATTTGTATGTTATCATCACCTTCAGAAGATTTTAACACGGTTTCATCTTCAGCAAGCATGTCAAGCGAAATAAGATCTGGCCAACCATCATGGTTTATGTCGGCAACATCGTTACCCATTGAAAACCTTGAAGTGTGACCAAAATAGTTTCTACCACTTTCGGTAAATGCTCCATTTCCATTATTCAAATAATAATAATCATCTTCATGAAAATCGTTACCAACAAAAATGTCTGGAAATCCATCTTGATTAAAATCTGCAATTGAGACCCCTAGTCCATAGCCATTAATTCCTCCATAAATACCGGCTTCTTCACTCACATCAATAAACTTATTTCCATCATTACGTAAAAGCTTATCTCCTGTTTGATAGTTTCTTTTGTACCTTAAATTTGATCTTCCAAAAGATTCTTGGGTGTGAATGGCATGATTTAATAAATAAATATCTAAATCACCATCAAGGTCAAAATCTAAAAAAGCAGCGGAAGAGCTGAATGTATCAAAATCTAATCCATATTTAGCCGCACTTTCTGTAAATGTATTATCTCCATTATTAATAAACAGTTCATTGTATCCTATAAATCCATTTATACCTACTACAGCACAGACATAAATATCTAGAAAGCCATCTCCATTAACATCTCCCATTACTGCACCTGTGTTCCAAGTACTATTGCCAAAAACATTTGCTTTTTCTGTAATATCTTCAAACTTTAGGTTCCCTTTATTTAAAAATAATCTATTCTTAACCTGATTACCTGAAAGATAAATATCTGAAAGACCATCGTTATTTATATCTCCAACAGCTACACCACCCCCATTATAGAAATACAAATAATCCAAAATATTTAAATCATCTGTTTCTGTTAATGCATTTGTAAAGTCGACACCTGTATTTTGAGGAGATGTATTTCTAAAAATAACTTCATCTTTACCTCCACAACTAAATAAAATTAAAAATGATACTATTGAAATATAGAATTTACTCATTTAATAAAAATATTTTAGGTTTTTCGTTATTTATAGCTGCAATAATATATGCTCTTCCATCATTGTCTTTGAATTGCAACAAGTGTTTAACTTCGCCTTTAATGAAAAAACCGCTTTCTTTATAGTCTTGCCATTCAAATTCTAAGTCACCATTGTTCAATAATATACTTCCAAAATTTGAATCCAATCGAGAAAACTGTGGTTTAAACTCAAAGTTGTTCCCTGCCATTACAAGATCAATATTTCCGTCATTATTTACATCTTCACACAGAATACCACAAACACATGAAAACTGTACTTCCTTTGGAAGGGCTTTTATATTAAAAACACCATTACCATTATTTATAGCAATTATAGTTTCTCCAATATTTAATGTTTTTACAATTGAGTTCTCAATTACATCTTGAGCAAATAATTGGTCTATAGATTTTGAAGCATATTCTGAAGCCTTTAAATTTTGTTTTTTAAGTTTCACCATCTGACCAGTCAATTCCTTTTTCATTAAAATTGGATAGTCTTTATTATCAACAAACTGAGTAGTTATTTGTTCTATAGTACCATTATCATCAAAATCATTAATCCATAATTTCATTGGGCTATCCTTAGAGGCTTTATAAAAGGTGTTCGTGCCTTGATTACCAATTATTAAATCTAAGTCTCCATCCTTATCCAAATCGGAAACTTCGATAGCGCTCCACATACCTGATAAATCATCTAAACTAGACTGGAATTTAACGAGCTGTTTCCCGTTATTTAAAAATATTTTTGGCGTGTCCCATTCTGAAATGGTAATTAAATCTTTCTTACCATCAGTATTTATATCTGCCCACACAGCCCCTGTAATCATTCCAGCGTCCTTTAAATCGTATGCATATCTCTGTGTACCGTCAACAAATGAGCCATCCCCTTCATTAATAAGTAGCAAATGATCTGGATTGAGCCCGTAAGTTCCTACAACACTCCTAGAGCCGATAAAAACATCTATATCGCCGTCATTATCATAATCATTTGTGCTAATAACAGAAATATTATTTCTAGTGTTTGGAATTTTGACTTCTGATCTTTTAAAGTTTCCAAGTCCATCATTTAAATAAAGTCTGGCAACATTATTTTTATCTTGACCTACTTCATTGCTTCCTGAGCCCACCATTAAATCTAAATCACTATCGCCGTCTACATCAAAAAATGACGCAGCAGTATCTTCATAAATATCATCTTTCGAAAAAGATTTTTGAGTAGATAACCTAACTTTACCGTCGCCGATATTTAAGTACAAAGCCCCAGACTGAGATGATCCTCCTCCAATATAAACATCTTCATTCCCGTCGTTATTAATATCACCTATAGCCATTGCAGGTCCTTCTTGAGATAACATTTTAGAAATTAAACCTTCATAATCGAAGTCAGAATAATTATTCTCAGAATGGGTTATTAAATCATCATTTTGTAATTCTTTTAAAAATGCATCTTGACTACCAGGTGTAATTGGTCTGTAAACTTCTTTTGCACTTGATTGCTCAACTGTAATTTGTTGATTAGCCTTTACGTTTAAAAGCTTCTGGGTTTTATTATCCGGCCAAATTATGCGCAGGGAGTCAATAGTATTAACATCTCCAAGTCCAATATTCATAATATAATCCATGGATGATTGAAACCCTCTTGAAGGCATTAGTTCTTGCACAATAATATTGTTTTGTGAGTGCAATTCCAATTTGCTACCAATTGCAAAATTGTTAGGAGTATTACCATTAAGCTTTATCTTAATATAATTATTTGAGGTTAAAGATTCAGTGTTGTTTTCATAAATGAACGATTTCATGTTAACATTATTTACTACTAAATCTAAATCGCCGTCATTATCTAAATCACCATACGCCACTCCATTCGATAAAGTTGGTGTTTCGAAACCCCACTCTTTATTTGCGTTATTAAAGGTAAGGTTTCCATTGTTTTTAAAAGCATAATTTGGTTGAGGCTTAATAGGCATTTTATTGATAACGGAATCTATTTCTTCTTTTTGCCCTGTTAATACCATATTGTGTAATATGTCATTGGCAAAAAAATCCATGAAGTCCAAATCAGTGAGATCATGATTAATACCATTGGTGACAAAAATATCTTTAAACCCGTCATTATCCATATCAAAAATCAATCCTGCCCAGCTCCAATCTGTGGCAGAAACACCACTAAAGTGTGCTATTTCAGAAAAAGATTTATTGCCATTATTTAACTGTAATGAATTTTGAATGTATTGTTGATAGAAATCCTTCCCTTGCTTTAATTTGAAGATATTATATCCTTCAAACTCCATTACTGTTTTAATTCTTTTATCACTTTCTGGAAGCATGTCAGTTACAAAAACATCAATATTACCATCATTATTTACATCAGCCATATCCACACCCATTGCCGAAATATTTATATGAGATGCCCAATTTTTAATGTCTTCTGTAAAGGTGCCATCATGATTATTTATGTAGAGATAATCCCGCTCATAAAAATCATTGGTCACATAAATATCTGGATATAAATCTCCATTAACATCACTTACCAAAACACCTAACCCAAAACCTATTAAACTTCCATAAATTCCAGCTTCTTCACTTACATCTGTAAAATAGCCGTTATCATTTCGCAGTAACATATCTCCCATGCCACGAAAGATTTCAGGAACATTTTCCCAATTTTCTGCTCTTTTATCTCTTTGCTCTGCATATCCTAATGTATTTACAGGAATGTTACTATTGTTTAAAATATATGCATCTAAATCGCCGTCTTTATCATAATCAAAAAATGAGGCGTGTATAGTAAAACCAGACTTCGCAAGATTGTATTCTTTGGCTTTTTCTGTAAAAGTTAAATCTCCATTATTGATAAACAACTCGTTATCATGATTATCTGCTTCCATATTGCCAGCATTACAGACATAAATATCTAAAAACCCATCTCCATTTATGTCGACCATAACAACCCCTGTAGTCCATGGCTTTTTTCCAAGAACCCCAGCTTTATGTGAAATATCTTCAAACCTAAAATCACCTTTGTTTAAATAGAGTTTATTTTCTCCCATGTTCGCAGTAAGGTATACGTCTGGGAGTCCATCGTTATTTATATCTCCAATAGACACGCCGCCTCCATTATAGAAATTTCTATACTTAAAGATATTCATGTCTTTTTGGTTAATTACCTCATTAGTGAAGTCTATACCAGTGTCTTCCGGATTTGTAAGTGAAAACAAGGGCTTATTTATAACTTCAGGCCGTTGTTCTTCCTTCTTATCAGAATTGCAAGAATTGAGCATTAACGCAAGAGCTATTGCCAACAAAATGCTTGTAAATTTTAAATGTAATCTCATTTATTTTTCTTTAAAAAAACAGGTGTACCATTATTAATAGCGATGATATAGTATGTTTCATCATCAAAATTAATTTTCTGAATGTCTCTTGCTGAACCAGATACATCGAAGTCTTGATTTTTAAGGAGTGTAAAAAAACCTTCTTTATTGTTTAACAAAATACTACCGTGTGAAGCGTCTAATTTACCTAATTGTGTACTAATATCATAAGTGTTTCCCGTTAAAAATATATCTAAAAAACCATCATCATTATAGTCATCTATATGCAAAGCGTTTATTGAAGAAATTTGGGTCATTAATGGCAACTTATGTTTCTTAAACGTGTTGTCACCAAGGTTTTCAAAATAACTACTAGAAAGATCGAACACTTGCTTTTTATTTGACTCATCAATTTTATTTTGAGGTAATAATTCAGAAAACGAAGCGTTTGCAAAATCTTTATAGCTTAAGAATTTTTTGTTAAGAAAAGGCAGTTGCTTTGCTAATTCATCTTTTGATGAAAATGGCGTTTCTTGTCCCTCATAATAATATGTTATTATTGGATCTGTATTCCCGTTATTATCAAAATCATTATTATAAAGTGTTATTGGCTCATTTTTGGATGCTTTTAACCTAGTATTAAGACCCCAGTTTCCAACTACTAAATCCATATCTCCATCTTTATCAAAATCTGCAACTTTAATTGTATTCCACCAGCCATTAGTTTCAATAAGGTTACTTTCTTTATGTAACGCTAATTTTTCTCCATCATTTATAAATATAGAAATAGGCATCCAATGCCCGCAAACCAAAGCATCTACATAGGTATCATTATTAATATCAATCCACACAATATCTTCGACATTCCCAACACCCTGAAGGTCTTTTGCAAAAGTTTCACTTACATCGGTAAAAGACCCTTTTCCATTATTTTTAAAAACATATTGTTTTGGCGTATTTCCAAATTTCCATGGAACTAGGTTTGATGATATTGAAACATCTAAATAACCATCATTATTAATGTCTACAGCTGTAACCTTTGAAGCATTAACCTCGACATTATTAAATTGAATGGTATCCTTTTTAAATTCATTTCCATCATATAAATACAATCTTGGATTCAATGGTTTGCCATTTTTAAATTCGTTGCCGCCACTTACCACTAAAATATCTAGAAACCCATCTAAATTTGCATCAAAAAAAATACTACTTACATCCTCATTTATCGCGTCTTTCAGAAAAAGATCTTCTTGATAAGAGATAAATTGCCCATTTTCGTTTTGAATAAACAATTGACTACTTTGTGCCTTTGCTCCACAAATAAATAGATCATCAAGTCCATCTTCATTGATATCGGCTACAGACATTTTTGGTCCGTGGTTTGTACTTGCATAAGGAATTAATGGATCCCTATTAAACTCAATAGAAGTAGGATCCTTATGTGTAAACTCAAATAAAGGGCTAGAGTTAACTAATAAAGATTTACGCTTTAATTTTTGATAATACTCATAATAATTTTTTGAGGCATTTTTAAAATCTGCTTCGATTCTATAATTAGCTGGAATATCTTTAATTGTTTGAAAAGCACCATTAGACCAAATAACCTCTAGGGAATCAATTTTAGGGAATGCTCCTAAACCTATATTCATTAAAGGTTCCACTGACGACAAATATCCTTTAGTAGTATAATTCTCTTCGGTAATAATTTTATCTTTTAAATAAACTTTTACTTTTGATCCGATTCCAAATATATTTTTTTCAGGCCCCTTAAACTTAATCTTTAAGAACCTGTTATCTGGGTTATACTTTTCTGAATTATTTTTTAAAATAAAAGCTGGCTCGTTAATATTATTAATTACCAAGTCCATGTCTCCATCATTGTCAAGGTCTGCATAAACGCCACCATTACTAAAAGAAACATTATCATTTGTCCAATCTCCTGTCTTGTCTAAAAACGTATTATCCCCTTTATTCTTAAAAATATAATTCTTTACTTTTTTAGGTGGAATTTCATTAGATAAAGCCAAATTCTTGTCAGATATACTTTTACCCAATTGTTTTTGAATATTCTCATTCGAAATGAAATTAATAAAATCCATGTCATTAGTGGCTCCTAAAATACCGTTGGTAATGTACATGTCTTTATTGCCATCATTATCAAAATCGCAAACTATTGGACTCCATGACCATTCTGTAGCAGCAACCCCACCTAAGTGTGCTATTTCGCTAAAACTATTATTTCCATTGTTAATGTGTAAGGTGTTTTGCATGAATTGAGGTGAATAACCATTTTTCAAATAATACTCATACATTTGATAAGGGTACTCTAAGCCAGAAGTTTTATAAGTCTTTAAGTTTTCTGGCAGCATGTCAAGAGAAATAATATCCATGTTACCATCATTATTTATATCGCTAATTGCATTTCCCATTGAAAAATGAGAGGTATGCCCAAGCTGTAAATAATTATTGGAGATAACATCCTTGAATGTTTTATCTTTTTGATTGATATATAAATAGTCATTTTCAAAAAAATCATTACCAACATAAATATCGGGGTATCCATCATTATTAATATCTCCAGCAGACACTCCTAATCCATAACCTATTTTGCCTTGAAAAATTCCAGAATCAAAACTTACATCGCTAAACTTCCCGTCAACATTTTCATAAAATCTATCTCCAGAAAGTGAATCTAATTTAGTTCTGTATTTACCTTTACCGTAGTTAGAATTTGGATGCGTGGAATGGTTTAACAAGAACATATCTAAATCGGAATCCTGATCATAATCTAAGAAAATGGCCTGAGTAGCATAAGTCTTAATGTTAAGACCATACTCGCTTGCACTCTCTTTAAAAACTGGCACTCCTTCTTTTAGCCCTTGATTTACATATAATAAGTTATGCCCATCTATACCAGGATAATTGCCTAATTTACTAATATAAATATCTAATAGACCGTCGTTGTTAATATCAATAACCGTTGAGCCAGTTGTCCAATTCGAGCTATTATCAATATTTGCGGACAATGTAATATCCTCAAATTCAAAATTTCCTTTATTTAGGTATAACTTATCGGCCGCTTGGTTGGCGACAAAGTACAAATCGCAAAAACCATCATTATTAAAATCGGCAGCAGATACACCTGCTCCATTATAAAAATAAAGGTAGTTTAATATGTTAAAATCCTGCTTATTAAAAATTGTATTTTGAAAATCTATATGAGATGACTCAGTACTAATAGCGGTAAATAAAACATCTCTATCTTTCTTACAGGAGAACCATATTATTACTGATAAGACCAGATAATATTTAATTTTTTGCATGGATCAAATATAACCAAGTTTGATACTAAATAAACAAAGAGGGCTATAAAACCCTCTTTGAATAAACTCTATAAAATTTTTATACTATATTATTAGTACCCTGGGTTTTGAACTAAGTTAGGGTTAGATAATAAAGCATTTGCAGGAATTGGATATAAATTTTTAGTTACATCTCCTACAGCGCTAGGATCCATAAACTCATATTCCTCAACAAATTTACCGAAACGGATTAAGTCAGTACGTCTAACCATTTCAATATATAATTCTCTACCACGTTCTGCTAATAAATCGCTTTCAGAAACACTACCAAGTGGTTGAGCGCCTCTTAGGGTTCTTAACTCATTCACCAAAGAGGTAGGATCGTCTCCAGTACGCATTAAAGCCTCAGCTTTCATTAAGAGAGCGTCCGCATATCTAAACAGAATAACACCTCCATAAAAAGCACCATTCGATGGATGATATTTTAATACACGTATACCAGTAACATCACTATTACCTACTAGTCCTGGAAGGTCTTTTGTAAATACTAGTGGTTTATTAGCTCTTGCCTGAATTGGTGAACCAGAAGCGTTATATTGTTGCCCAATACCAAAACCATAGAAGAAACCTTGATTTGTCGCATCAGCGTTAGACGCATCTGGAACCCATCCTCTACGTTCTTCTTGATTATCACCTACATAGTTTGAGTTTGGATTTCCTTCAAAAGAATCATAAAAAGCTCCTAAAGTAGTAAATCCATTCCATCCACCACCACTGTTGTCTGTAGACGGCATATTATAATGTAATCCTCCCCACATTCTATTTCCTGTTCCAGCAGTAGTATACCATACACGCTCATTATTTGCTGTTCCATCAAACAGATCGAAATAACCAGACTGCAAAGCAAATCCATCGGCTGCAATAGCATCAACTGCAGAAATAACGTCAGCCATATCCGAGCTATTAGGCGCTCCCTCACCTCTATAAATACCAGCGTTTAACATAACTCTAGCCTTTAAAAAGTTTGCGGCAGCTTTACTAGCCAAATTTGTTGTACCAGTAGGCCCAATAGTTGGTAAATCAGGCATTGCATCAGAGATATCTTGTAATATAAATGCTAATGCCTCAGTGTTAGATAAAACTCTTGGGTTAATTTCTGGACCTTCATCAACTTCTCTAAAAGGTACTTGACCATAAAGGTCTAAGATAACCCACATACTATATGCTCTTAAAAACTTTGCTTGAGCCAATACATCAGCAGGAGCATTACTTCTTGAATCAATAATTTGATTTGCTAAAAATATATCTGAATTAAAGGCGTTCCATACATTCAAAACATATTGGTGAGAAGCAGGCCATGTGTGCGTATGTAATACTCTCCATATACCATTATCCCCCCAGTCTGTTCCTCTTGTTGGTATTAACAACTCATCAGAAGAAACTTCTTGTAAGGCATAATATCCATCCTGTGGTTCAATTTGACCACGAATTGCATTATAAAGATTATCCAATGAGCTCTGAGCATCAGCAACTCCTGTAAATCCATCTCCAGTGGATTCAGAAACAATCGAGTCATCAACAATCAAATCTAGATCGGTACATGACAATACAAACATTGCTATAAATGCATATAACAATGTTACTTTCATTTTACTTGTTCTTTTTTTCATTTTCTTTCTTTTTTTAAAATTGTGCGTTAAGTCCTAAAGTAATCGTTCTTGGGTTAGGATAAGCTGCATAATCAATACCAGCAGTTGGTAATCCATTTAATAAGCCTGAATTTGCTGCAGAGGTGCTTACCTCAGGGTCTAAACCAGGGTAATCGGTTATTACAAATAAATTCTGCCCGTTAACATATAATCTTAAATTTGTAAAAGCAGCACCTTCTTTTAGGTCGAAATTGTACCCAAGGGTTGCATTTTGAAAACGGATAAAATCACTTTTATATAAGAATCTCGTAGAAACTGCCGCTTCAGCATTTCCAGCTTCTCCATTGGTTAATACGTTTCTAGTAACATTACGTCCACCAGCGATAGAACCAGCAGTGAATAAAGCGTTTTCCGTATTAAAATAATTGTAACCACCAAATTGAGCGTTAAAATAGGCTGAGAAATCCCAGTTTTTATAAGTAACTGATGTAGAGAATCCACCTGTTACATCAGGTAAGGCGCTTTTACCTACAAACGTCTGATTATCACCAATAGGCTGTCCATTAGAATCAAATCCTTCAAATTCTCTTAAGAAATACGAAAATAAAGGTTGACCTCCGGCTAAAATTTGAGAAAACGCCTGCGACAATCCTTGACCATAAATAGTTCCTGCTGGAATTAATCCTCCGAAATCTTGTAATTCGTTTTCGTTATAAGCCATGTTAAAATTAACATTCCACGTTAGATCATCTTCATAAATAACATCATAATCAATTGAAAATTCAAGACCTTGATTTAATAAGGTTGCATCTAAGTTTTGAAAAAACGTTGGTTGAGGTGAAGGTTGGGCGGCCTGAATTAAAAATAATAAATCATTAGTTTCTCTTCTATATACATCAATACTACCAGATAACCTATCATTATTAAAACCAAAATCTATACCTGCACCATAAGAAACTGTTTCTTCCCATCTTAAATCTGGGTTAGCAAACGAAACTGTAGATAACCCTGGAACATTTATATTTCCATTATTTTCAATACCAGCTCCAGCAAAACGTTCTCTTTGAATAAAATTACCATATCCTAAACCATCTTGATTACCAGTTATACCAGCACTTAATCTAATTTTAAGAGTGGAAACATTGTCCCCAATAAAATCTTCTTCGTTTATTTTCCAAGCCACGGCTCCAGAAGGGAAGTAACCATACTGATTTGACCCACCAAATTTTGATGAACCATCTGCTCTAATTGTACCAGTAAACAAGTATTTGTCTGCAATTGTATAATTAATTCTAGCAAAATATGACTGTAATTCGTCGGTTACGTCATAAGTATTAACAGCAAGCGACTTTACAGGAACCCCCGCTGGACCACCTTGATTAGTTGTTGCTGGCGTTGGAAATAACCTATTTACAAACACACCATTAGAAGTATAGCCATACTGCTGATAACCTCCTTGGATGCCGCCTCCTACTAAGTCAATAGCAGTTTCCATATCACTGTACATTTCTTGTAAAGCTAATGTTCCAAAGCCCCATCCAGTGGCATCAAAACCATTTCTATTAAAGCTCTGAAATGAATAACCTGCTAACACATCTAATTTAGAATTTCCAAATTCTTTTTTATAATTAACTGTTAACTCCAATAACTGATTCTCTGTGTTTACATCTCCTTTGTATGCACGACCTTCGCCAAAAATTCCATCACCAATATTTCTTGCCAAAGCACTTCCTGCAATATCTCTTGTAGAATTGGATTTATCATATCCAAGATTCAACTTCGCAGAAAACTCAGAGCTAATTTGATAATCAGCAAAACCATTTAACAAAATTCTACTTGTCTCAGTATTACTACTAACATAATTGAAAAATGTTGCAGGACTAATTAATCCATTAGTCTCAGCAAAATCAGGATCGGTAGGCCATGTTGGATTAGCAGAGTAAGCTGCACCTAATAAATCTCCTTGGAAACCTGCACTACCACTTAAGCCAGGTCCAAAATTATTCTCTTGCGACCAAGTAGATTGTATTCCAACTTTTAACTTATCGTCGAAAAAACGATGGTTAGCATTTACCCTAGCTGTTATTCTTTCTAAACCAGAATTTCTTATAATTCCATTTTGTAAACCGTAACCAAAAGTAGCTCTTACATTACCGTTTTCATATGAATTAGAATAAGCTAAACTGGTATTGTTAGATACGGCAGTTTGTAAAAGGTAATCTTGCCAATCTGTATTGTTCCCATAATCGGCTCCAACAGGATCACCTCCATATTGTTGAACAGCTTGCAAGAACTCAGGTCCATTTAAAAGATCATATCTCTCACGATCTTTAGACACACTAATTGTTTGATTGAATTCCCATCTATCGCCTTGAACACCTTTACCAGATTTAGTGGTAATAATTACAACACCATTTGCACCTCTTGAACCATAAATAGCGGTTGAAGATGCATCTTTTAAAACACTAATGCTTTCAATATCATTAGGGTTAATAAAGTTTAAAGGGTTAGAAGCACTACTGGAACCAAAACCAATATCAGCGCCGTCGGCAGAAGTACTATCACCAGCTAACGGAACACCGTCTACTACAAATAATGGATTATTCCCAGATCTAATAGATGCTGTACCTCTAATTCTAATATTAACTGCAGCACCAGGTTGTCCACTCGATTGAACAATCTGCACACCAGCAGTCTTACCTTGAATAAGTTGCTCTGGAGAAGCAATAACCCCTTTGTTAAAGTCTTCTGCTTTTACAGAAGCGACAGAGCCTGTTGCATCTTTCACAGTGGTTGTACCATAACCTATAATAACAACCTCATCAAGTTGCGCGGTATCTTCCTCCAAAGTCACATTAATTGTGGTTTGATTACCTACAGCTACCTCTTGAGTTTTGAAACCTAAGAAACTGAACACGATAACCGCATCGGAAGAAACGTTTTCTAGTTTGTAAATCCCATCGAAGTCTGTCTGAGCTCCGATAGTAGTTCCTTTTACAAAAACGTTTACTCCTGGTAAGGGTCCTGAATTATCGGACACAACACCTGAAACTGTTTGCGCATAAGCAAATACCCCAAATAAGACAAATCCTAAAAGGGTCAAATTTTTAAGTAATTTAATTTTCATATTTATTTAGTATTGAGTTAGTGAATTAATTTATTGTTTTAGTTGTTGATTTATTATTAAATTTTCTCTTAAAATTCTTTATTTATTTCAATTCGGCTTTAAAACTATCAAAAAAAAAAATCAATATTGTTTGTTATTACTCAGTGAAAAAAATCAAACAATTTTAACATTTAATTAAATGTAGCTTCAAATATGCGTTTTTTTTCAAAAATCTTTTTAAAAAAAACCTATACAAAAACCATACACATCTGTGTTTTTGGTCATTTTAAAACGATAATAATGGCGCTCTGCACATTCATCGTAAAAAAAACATGAAAAACAAATTTGAAGTTTCTTTTCTTTTGTGTCAAAAAATTGAGTGCAAAAGGCTAAAATTAACACCGAAAACGTTTTCGATTTTTGACACTTTGAGAAAAATCTACTACAAAAATTACTATATAAGCAATTAAACTAATTAAAATATGTGTACTTAGCAAGAAATTGAAGCTTTTTATAAAAACCTTTAGGTGTCATTATTAACATCTTCTGAGTTCTTTATCTTTTTAAATATGTGTCAATCTCACTAGAGGTGACCTTAGGATTTGCTCCTGACTTCGATGCTACAATTGCTCCAACGACACATGAATAGTTTAATGCTTCACTTGGTTTACCATTTCTTAAAGTTTGATGAATTAGAGTTGCCAAAAACGAATCTCCAGCGCCAACTGTATCTATTACTTTAACCTTGTAACCATTATTTCTATAAAATTTTTTACCTTGAAATAATATAGCTCCATCACCTCCTAGTGTTACACAAATAGCTTCTGTGTTTGTTTCTTTAGATATAAATTCAATATTCTTTTGCAGGTCATTGGAATTAAAATTCAATTCTTTACAAATCTCAAATAACTCGTCATCATTAAATTTTATAAAATTGGCCTTTTGCATAAGTTCAAATAAAACTGCAATTTTATAATGAGGCGGTCTTAAATTAACATCAAACACTTTAAATTTCGCAACATCCAGAAGTTGTAATAATGTGTTATAAGAAACGGTATTTCTTGAAACCAAACTACCAAAAACAAAAGCGTCAGCATATTTTACAACATCTAAAAACTTATCATCAAGATGAATATTATCCCATGCGCATGGGAATTCTATGCTGTAATTGGCAGACCCTGTTTCGTCTAAACTTACTAACACTTTACTAGTCTTAAATTCTTTATTAATTTGAATAAACGACTTATCGAACCCAATATCTTCTAGGTACTTTAAGAGGTCTACACCAAGAGCGTCATCGCCTACGCTGCTTATCATAGTCACAGCATTATCAAAAGAATTAAGCCTTAAAGCAACATTAAGTGGTGCACCACCAATTTTTTTATAAGTTGGAAATACGTCCCACAAAACCTCGCCAAAACAAACAATATTTGACATTCCTAAATATAGATTTATTTAAATTCTTGAACTTTTATATTTGTTAAGTAAACGTAATCATCATGAATTGTAATCGAAAACGTTTCCATAGGTTCATTTGGAAAAAATAATTCCGTCATAACCACCTCCCCGTCATTGTAAAAAACCTCAATAGATGTTTTATCCAATAGTATTTGAACTTTTAATTCTTTATGAATTGCATCAGTTTTAACTTCAGAAACTTTAGGCGCGAACTTTTCGGAAAAATCTACTTTTCCTGATTTTCTTCGATCCAGAAAAAACGCCTTGTCTACATTATTTAATCCTAACGAAAGCGTATCACCTGATTTGTTGAGAAAATTTATAGTATAAATTTTCTCTTTCAAGTTGTTCAATTTCAATTCTAAATTCAATTTTGAAAGATCTATATTTTCGTTTCTAAAAATGTCATTAAGTCCGTCGACATTTAATGAATCTTTTTTGATGCTCTTTGAGGCATGCTTATACAGTTCGCTAACTGGTAAATTTTGTAAATAATACTCCTTTTCCGTTTTTCTTAGTTTAAGTTCTCTTGGAATAGTCATGGTACTACGCCATTTAAAAGTGGGTACTTCTCGTGCGTAATCCCAATTAGACATCCAACCAATAAACAGTTTTCGTCCATCAGATTTTGGAATATTAGACCACGTGACACCCGCGTAATTATCTTTGCCGTAATCTAACCATACAGCATTCTGTTTCTGCAATTGATTAGAAAAGTCCTCATCCAGAACAAACTTGTTGCCATCAAAATCCCCTACAAAATATTGCGTGGCGCTACCGCCATTTGGCCCACCAGGGTTGATACTAACTATTAGCACCCATTTGCTTGTATCACTTCCATCAATTTTTAATGGAAATAAATCTGGGCACTCCCAAACACCACCATGTGCGCCTAAAAACTCTCCAAATTCTGACTCAAAATTCCAGTTTTTTAAATTAATGGAACTGTAAAACATTATTTTATTTCCAGCTGCTAAAGCCATTATCCATTTGCTACTTTTATCATCCCAAATCACTTTTGGGTCTCTAAAGTCCTTTATACCTGGGTTAGAAATTACTGGATTTTTGTCATACTTAGTCCAGGTCATTCCTTCATCTAATGAATAAGCGATGGCTTGGGTTTGAAAATCTATTTTCCCTTCTTTTTCTCCTTGCATGTTGTGATAGGTGAAAATGGCAACTACTGGAGCGATACCATCTTTTCCAAATCCGGAAGTATTGTTTTTATCAACTACGGCACTTCCTGAAAAAATAAGCCCTAAATCGTCTGGGTAAAGTGCAATGGGTTGTTCTTCCCAAGTAACCATGTCTTCACTAACGGCATGTCCCCAATGCATTGGACCCCAAACATTGCCGTCTGGATAATATTGAAAATATAAATGATATTTACCATTTAAATAAAACATCCCATTAGGATCATTCATCCAATTAGCTTTGGGAGAAAAATGAAAATTAGGCCTGTATAAGGTTTCTTCCTTATTAACTTCTGTTGGAGTTGTTATTTCTTCTATATCATTCGTTTTAATATTTTTTTTGCAACCAAAAGCAATAAAAAATGAAGCGAATAAAAGAACACATATTGTGTAAAACTGTTTTTTATTTTTCATCTTTAATTAATTTTTTACTTAATTCTTCAAGCGAAACTCCTTTTGTTTCTGGCATCATAAAAATCACAAATAATAGTTGGAAAACCATCATAATAGCAAAAAACAGGAATACAACTCCAGCTCCAATAGTTGAAAACAACAGCGGGATTAATGCAGGAATTAATGCTGCCAAAAACCAATGTGTGGAGCTGCCAAAAGATTGCCCTGAAGCTCTTAAATGATTTGGAAATATTTCAGAAATAAAAACCCAAATTACCGCACCTTGTCCTATAGCGTGGGATGCAATAAATAAAAACAAAAAGATAGGCACTGCCATTCCTGTCCATTCAAAGAAAAAGGCACAAGCAACAAGTCCTAGCGAAATTATATACCCCACAGAACCAAAATACATTAATGTTTTTCTACCTAACCTATCTATTAAAAAGACGCCTAAAAGTGTGAACACTAAATTTGTAACCCCAATACCTATGCTGCTCAATAACGCTGTACTTTCTCCTAAACCAGCTTCCTCGAAAATTCTCGGAGCATAATATAAAAACGCATTAATCCCAGATAACTGATTAAACATGGCTATTAAGAACGCCAAGGTTAATGGCAACCTATATTTCTTTAAAAAAATATTTTCATTTTTTATTTCTGCTTGATTTGAAGATTGAAGACCTAATAATAATTTTTCTGTGTCCTCATTTGGATTTATTATTGATAAAACTTTTTTGGCTTCATCGTTTCTAGATTTTGACAGTAACCATCTTGGACTTTTTGGAACGCTCAACATCAATACGGTATATATTACTGCCGGAAAAGCCTCGACGCCAACCATCCACCTCCATGCATGCTCACCAATGCCATTTAACAAATAGTTTGATAAGAACGCTATTAAAATCCCGAAAACAATATTGAATTGGTATAAGGCTACGAGCCTTCCTCTGTCCTTAGCTGGTGCTATTTCCGAAATATAAGCTGGTGCAGCAATGGTAGATGCTCCAACGCCAAGACCGCCAACAAATCTAAAAAAAGCAAACACAAAAGGGTCGTTGGCCAATGCTGAGCCAACTGCTGAAACTGTATATAAAACCCCTATAATTATTAAGGTTTTCTTTCTACCTAAGCGGTTAGTAGGAATACCTCCAAATAATGCTCCTACTACAGTTCCCCATAATGCCATTGCCATTACCACGGTTCCATGAAAAGCATCAGAAGAGCCCCAAAGAGCTTGTAATTTCTTATCTGCGCCTGAAATTACAACAGTATCAAACCCAAAAAGAAATCCTGCTAAAGCAGCGGTTACTGACCAAATTAAAATTTTATTATTCATATATTTTATTTAAATAATACCAAATCGGTTTAATAAATTTACTTCTTAATCTTAATAAAGTTCGATTATAACTTTTAAAAGGTCATTATTAAACACCGAAATCGATTTCGAAAGCTTAAGCCCTTTTTATTATAATCTAATTTGGAAATTACCAAAATAAAAATGACTTTAGCAGTCATTGGTTCTTTCTTCAAGAATATGTTTTACTCCATTGTGCAACTTGTAAAATAAAGTTATGGCAATTATTAGACTAATTAAAACCAACCATATTTTAGCCATTACAATTGGCATTGTATATCTATGGTTTGGTACTTTAAAGTTTTTCCCACTTCAAAGTCCCGCAGAAAGTTTAGCCCAAAACACAATTGACATCATTACACTACATTTAATACCGAAGAGTGTTTCCATAATTTTATTGGCTCTTTTGGAAACTTTAATTGGAATCATGCTAATTTTAAACATTAAAAGAAGACTTGTGCTAAAAGTAACTTTTGCTCACATTATTCTCACTTTTATACCTCTTTTTGCCTTTTCAGAGATGTCTTTTTCTGTCGCGCCGTATTCTTTTACACTACTCGGTCAATATATATTTAAGAATATTATCATTATTGCTGCTTTAATCACATTATATAAGCTCCCAGATTCAACTGCCTTAAGACGTACTTAAATAACTCAAGAGAAGTTAAACATTATTAATTGCTTTGATTTTCTCTTAAGATAAAATAAATAACTTATTGTAATGTCAATAAAAATTAATAATAAGCCTTTTAAAAATTATTGATTAATACCTTTTGGTGCAATCAATTAAAAGAAAAAATTATGATTAGATTAATTTTCACAATAGTATTCATGTCTGCAGTAATGACAATGAATGCACAGAACGACGGTTGGAATATTACAACCGATGTAAACACTAATTATACTGGTATTGCAGTAGCCAATGGTCGAATAGGAATTTTACCTTCGGAAAAGCTATTTCAAACAGAACAAATTATTCTAAATAATGTTTATGATAAAGAATCGCCTTTAGGAGTAAGTAGAATCTTAAAAGGAATGAATTTTGGCAACTTAGAAGTAGAAATTGATAATGTTAAACTTAGTTCAGATAACATTAGTAATTGGAAACAGACTATAAATATGAAAGAGGCTTACTTCGAAACGTCTTTCTTATATAACAATAAAGCAAGTGTTTCATACAAGATTTATGCCCTTAGAAATGTTCCCTATTCTGGCTATATCGATTTCAAAATCTCTGCAAAAGAAGATATTAATGTAAAAGTTACTGGAATTATTGAAACTCCTGAAGAATATAAAAAACCAGTGAGTACTTTCAGGGTTTTGAGAGATCTAGAAGTTACCATGCCTATTTTACAAACTGTCGCTAAAAGCAGGCTAGAACGCCATACGGTGGCAACGTCTGCGACATTTATCTGGCACAATTTAAATAGTGGTGATGAACATCAAAGGCCGGAACTAGTTAATAACAAGGTTTCAGAATACGATAATCGTTTATCTTTTGAAATGTCTGTTAAAAAGGATGATAATCTAGAATTTGCGTGGACAGGAGCACAATGCTCCACTCAAGATTTTAATGACCCTCAATCTGAGTCAGAACGCTTTGTGATTTTCAATTTATTAACACCTAAAAAAGATTTAATTATTCAGCATAACAATTTATGGGAAGAACTCTGGGAAGGTGATATAATAGTTGAAGGTGATTTGCAATCGCAACAAGACATTCGTTTAGCATTGTACCATTTATATGCTTTTGGCAGAGGCGATTCTAATTTAAGTATTGCCCCAATGGGCTTATCTTCTCAGAACTATAATGGCCATATTTTCTGGGATACCGAATTATGGATGTTTCCGCCGTTACTTTTACTTAATCAGGATATTGCTAGGTCATTAGTTAATTATCGTTCAGACCGGTTAGAGAAAGCCAAACAGAAGGCTATCAATTTTGGATTTAAAGGCGCCATGTTCCCTTGGGAAAGTGACGACACTGGAGAAGAAGCTACTCCAGCTTGGGCATTAACCGGCACATTCGAACATCATATTACAGCAGATGTTGCTATTGCATTTTGGAACTATTATCGCGTAACAAGAAATAGGTCTTGGCTCGTGGAAAGAGGGTACCCAATGTTAAAAGAAGTAGCCGATTATTGGGTAAGTCGTTCTGTAAAAAATGAAGACGGTTCTTATTCTATTAAAAATGTTGTTGGCGCTAATGAATTTGCTCCCAATGTAGATGACAATGCATTTACAAACGGATCTGCCATTACTGCTCTTGAATATGCTGTTTTGGCTGCAAAGGAAACTAATGCAACTCCAAATCCTATGTGGGCAGAAGTTGCAAAAAATATAAAAATTTACAAGTTTCCAGATGGCACAACTATGGAGCATAGCAAATACGATGGCGACATCATAAAACAGGCAGATGTAAACCTATTGTCATTTCCTCTTGATGTAATTTCTGATAAAGAGACCATATTAAAAGATTTAAGGTATTACGAGCCTAAACTTGCCAAGGAAGGACCAGCTATGGGTAAATCGGTGTTTGCGGTTATCTATGCACGACTTGGTGATGCTGAAAATGCCTTCCGTTTATTTAAAGAAAGTTACGAACCCAATAAAAGACCTCCGTTCGGTGCCCTTTCTGAAACTGCAACAGCAGATTTACCTTATTTTGCTACAGGTGCTGGTGGTATGTTACAAACCGTTTTATTCGGTTTTGCTGGGTTGCATTTAACAGAAGAGGGTATTATTCAGAAAGCTCCTATTCTTCCGAAGCAATGGAACTCATTAACAATTAAAGGGGTAGGTCCAGACAAAGAAAATTATACTGTTAAAAACTAAAGGGTAAGAATAAATTGTTGTAACTTTCTTTAACTTTTTAAGTTCAATTATGAAACCCGTAACGTTAAAGGATCTTGCAAAGCAATTGGGTTTATCTGTAACTACAGTTTCGAAAGCCTTAAAAGGCTATCCGGATGTAAGTGAAAAAACCCGTGAACTTGTTAAGAGTTTAGCCGATGAATTGAATTACGTGCCTAATTCATTTGCTGTTGGTTTAAGAAAACAGCAATCCAAAACTATTGGTGTTATTATTCCTGCAATGGTGCACTATTTCTTTTCAAATATTCTTGATGCTATTCTTAAAGAAGCCGAGAATAGAGATTATATGGTAATTATAATGCAATCGAATGAAGATTACGAACTTGAAAAGAAACAAGTAGACCTATTACTAAACAAAGGAGTAGACGGCATGCTTATCTCTTTATCTAATCACACTAGAGACTTCAAGCATTTACAAAAAATAATAGATTATGAGATCCCCTTAGTTCTTTTCGATAAAATAGCCAAACTTGTAGATTGCTCGAAAGTTATCATTGATGACAGAAAAGCAGCCTATGATGCCGTTAGTTATTTAATAAAAAAAGGATATAAACGTATTGCTCATTTTAGAGGAGATCTTAACCCTCAAAATTCAATTGATCGTTTTCTTGGGTACAAAAAGGCTTTATTAGATCATAATATTGAATTTGACCCTTCTCTGGTTTATTTATGTAATAGTAATTCAGACTTTTCAGAGGGTTATTCAAATGCTGAAAAATTAATGCAAGATCATGGTGACAATGTTGATGCTCTATTTACCGTAAATGATTTATTAGCTATTGGTGCCATTAATTATTTCAATAAAAAGAATATTAAAATCCCTGAGCAAATAGCCTTAATTGGGTTTAGCAATTGGTTTATGGCATCGGTTGTTACACCGTCTCTATCTTCAATTGAACAAAATGCCTATAACATGGGTACTAAAGCGGTTGAAATCTTATTCAATGAAATAGACGCTAAATTAAACGACACGGCAATTGAGCATCAAAAAATTACTATTGATACAGAGTTGGTTCTTAGAAACTCATGTTAAATTCATAATTGTCAAAACTCATTTTAATTAAGATTTAAGCATAATTTTAGCGTTAATAAATATTCTATTTTTGTAACTTAGTTACATGTGTTATTCGACAGCTTTAAGAAAAGAAAGAGAGAAAGTTGAGCAGCGATTATTAAATCAATCTGGTGTTAAAATAGAAACACCTAATGAATACAACCCATACTTCCATCTTAACGGATTTACTCATGGAAATTTGTATATCATTAAAATGGATGAACACGACAAAATTTATCCGGCATCATGGGGTTTAATTCCAGATTGGGCAAGTCATAACTCAGTTGAATTTAGAAAAAAAAGTAATACTTTAAACGCACGTTCGGAAAGCATTTTTGAGAAAGCTTCCTTCAAAAATAGCGCAAACGAAAAGAGGTGTTTAATTCTTGCAGATGGTTTTTATGAACCTCATCATGAAAACGGAATTGCCTTACCATATTTTTGCTTTCAACCGACCGAGGAATTTCCGGAAGGCGACTTATTTTTATTTGCTGGTTTGTATAATGAACTTGATGAAGAACTAACAACAACTATTTTAACTGTAGAGGCAAATGATTTCTTTTCTGAAGTACACAATAAAAAGAAAAGAATGCCTTTAGTCCTTGATGATAGTGTTTTAGAAGATTGGTTTGATGATGGAATGAATCAGTCACAAATTAATGAATTAATGGCGTTTGGTTTTTCGACCAAAAAATTCAAAGCGCATCAGGTAAGTAGGGATTTATATAAAAAAGGTGTTAATACTAATAGACCGTATATTGTAGAAAAGGTGACTAAGCAAACTCTGTTTTAATTAGGATTTCTGCCATCAAATTATTTCTGTTGACTAAAAAAGCCTTATAAACAATATGTCTACAAGGCTTTACAATTTCTATTTGTGGTCCCACCTGGGCTCGAACCAGGGACTTTCTGATTATGAGTCAGATACTCTAACCAACTGAGTTATAGGACCCGAAATTGGAGTGCAATATTACTACTTATTTTATTTCTTAGCAAGAAAATTATTTCTTTATCTCTTGACAAAGCTCTATTAAAACACCATTTGTGGATTTTGGATGTAAAAACACAACCAGCTTGTTATCTGCTCCTTTTTTGGGAGTATCATTTAACACCACAAAGTCTTCTTTTTTTAATCGTTCGACTTCAGTATTTATATCCTTTACATCAAAAGCAATATGGTGAACACCTTCACCTTTCTTTTCTATAAACTTTGCGATTGGACTTTCTTCATTTGTAGCTTCTAATAATTCAATTTTATTTTTACCAACTTTAAAAAAGGACGTTTTAACACCTTCACTTTCTACAACCTCAGTCTTGTAGTGGTCTTTTCCAAACAACTTAGAAAACAATTTATTAGAATCTTCAAGGTTTTTTACTGCTATTCCAATATGTTCTATTTTTTTCATTAGTAGAATCTTCGTTTAATTAAAACTTACTTTTTAAATTAATATTCGAAACCTCTATACAAGATATGAAAATACCGAACCAAAAGTAACATAATCCTTAAATATCCGTTATTTTTGCATCATGGAAGAAAGTCAAAGACAACGAAAGATTGCATCGGTTTTACAACGTGATTTAGCAGAAGTGTTACAAAATGCGGCCACACACGGTGGTATGCGAGGTGTATTGATATCTGTTACCAAAGTGAAGGTTACTGTAGATTTATCGGTTGCAAAAGTATACTTGAGTGTTTTCCCAAACGAAAAAGGATCTGAATTACTTAAAGGCATTAAGTCTAACAGTTCTTTAATAAAACATGAGCTCGCACAAAGGACTAAACACCAATTAAGGCGCATGCCTCAATTGGAATTCTTTATAGATGATTCTCTTGAGTATATCGACAAAATTGAGCAGTCTTTGAAAGGAAAAGACAATCCGCTTGACAATCCAGATTTACTTGATAAAAGAAAAAAATCTTAGTTGAATGCGTCGCTTTACATAGCTAAAAGATATCTGCGCTCTAAAAGCAGTAATAATGCTATTAACTTCATAACCATTTTAGCAATTATTGGTGTTATCTTGGGTGCAGCTTCACTCTTTGTTGTGCTCTCTGGCTTTGCTGGATTAAAAGATTTTACAATTCAATTTTCAACCATTGTAGACCCCGATTTAAAAGTTGAGGCTTCAACAGGTAAATCTTTTATTTTATCTGAAGAAGATATTAATGAGCTTAATGCCATAGAAGAAATTGCATTGTTTTCAAAAATTATTGAAGAACGCATCTTCATTGTCGCCGATGATAAAACTTATCCCAGCGCATATATCAAAGGTGTAGACAAGAATTTTGAAAAGGTAAACCCTATAGACTCTATTATTGATCAAGGCAGTTGGTTGAGTGAAAAAACCAATCAAATAGTAGTTGGTTCTGGAATTTCAAGAAATTTGTCTTTTGGCGTTTTAGATTATGCAAAAGACATAAACATATATGTTCCTAAACCAGGAAAAGGTGCTATAAATTCTATTGAAAAGGCCTTTAACACCGTTAGCGCCATTAATGTTGGTGTTTTTTCAATAAATGAAAAATTAGATGATACTTATGTTTACGCTTCTATTGATCTCGCACGACATCTATTAGGTTATGATAGCAATGAAATTTCTTCAGTCGAAATAAAACTTAAAGAAGGGTCAGATGAAAACGTTGTACGAGAAAAGCTTAATAATATTCTCGGTAATAGGATTGTCATAAAAAATAGAGCGCAATTAAATGACGCGCTTTACAAAATGCTAAATACCGAAAACCTTGCTGTTTATCTCATTTTTACATTGGTATTAATTATCGCGCTATTTAATGTTATAGGCTCGATAATAATGATGATTTTGGATAAAAGGAAAAACCTTGCAACATTATTTAATATAGGAGTTACGCCCAAAGACATTAGAAAAATATTTTTTTATCAAGGAAGCTTAATGAGTATTCTAGGAGGGCTACTTGGTATAGGTGTTGGTTTATTGCTAACTATGAATCAAATTTACGGCCCAGAAACTTTAAAAGTATTTATTACACCCTCACTACCTTACCCTGTGAAGATTAAGTTTGGAAATCTTTTGTTAGTGTTTTTAACTATTTCAATTTTAGGAATATTAGCTTCTAAAATAGCATCTTCAAGAATTACTAAAAAACTAATTCAATCAACATAAACTTTAACTCGTAAACTGATAGTCTGAGAATTTCTCCAGCACCTCATCAAAGGCAGCAAAAACATCTTCAGATCGATCACTCGTTACCATTTTCATTCGATATTCTTTGAAATGTGGAATCCCTTTGAAATAATTGGTGTAATGTCTCCGTGTCTCAAAAACACCTAGAATTTCACCCTTCCAATCTATTGACATTTGTAGATGCCTACGCGCAGCTTCAACACGCTCTTCTAAAGAAATAGGAGCTAAATAATTTCCTGTTTCAAAATAGTGCTTTACTTGTTTAAAAAACCAAGGATTACCAATACTAGCTCGTCCAATCATAGCGCCATCCAACCCATAACTATCTCTCATTTCAACTGCCTTTTCTGGAGTGTCAACATCACCATTTCCAAAAACAGGAATATGCATTCGTGGATTATTTTTTACTGCGGCAATTGGCTTCCAATCTGCGTTACCTTTATACATCTGTGCCCGTGTACGCCCGTGTATAGCAATAGCCTTACAGCCCACGTCTTGGAGACGCTCAGCAACCTCAACAATTTTTATAGAATCATGATCCCAGCCTAAGCGGGTTTTTACAGTAATTGGTAAATTAGTGCGTTTTACCATTTCCGCTGTTAGCTTTTCCATTAAACAGATATCTTTTAAAATACCTGCGCCAGCACCCTTACTTACTACCTTTTTTACAGGACAACCAAAGTTTATATCAATAATATCTGGGTTAGACTTTTCTACAATATCAATGGTCTGTAGCATGCTGTCTAGATTTGCTCCAAAAATTTGGATACCTACGGGTCGTTCTTTTTCATAAATATCCAGCTTCATAACACTTTTAGCAGCGTTACGTATTAACCCTTCGCTAGACACAAATTCGGTATAGACAACATCTGCCCCCTGCTCCTTACACAGCGCACGAAATGGTGGGTCGCTTACATCCTCCATAGGCGCTAAAAGCAATGGGAAATCTGGAAGTTCTATCTTGTCTATTTTTACCACTTTATTTTCAATTTGGCGCAAAATTACATCTTTTTAGTTAAAAGACATTCTGGGTTATAAAAACCTAATCGCTCTGAATAAAAATCAACTATATTTGCAGAATCTTTTTTATGAAGATTCCGAGTATGAAAAACATCAGAAATTTTTGCATAATTGCGCATATTGATCACGGCAAAAGCACATTGGCAGACCGCTTGTTAGACTATACAGGTTCTGTGACTGATAGAGAAAAACAAGATCAATTATTAGATAATATGGATTTGGAACGTGAACGAGGCATTACTATTAAATCGCACGCCATCCAAATGGACTATGAATATGAAGGTGAAAAATATGTTTTAAATTTAATCGACACTCCTGGTCACGTAGATTTCTCATACGAAGTATCACGTTCTATCGCAGCATGTGAAGGAGCGCTTTTAATTGTAGACGCGGCTCAAAGTATTCAAGCACAAACAATTTCTAATCTATATCTAGCTTTAGAAAACGATTTAGAAATTATTCCGGTCTTAAATAAGGTTGACTTACCAAGTGCAAATCCAGAGGAGGTTACAGATGATATTGTAGATTTATTGGGATGTACACCAGAAGAGGTTATCCACGCCAGCGGGAAAACTGGTTTTGGTGTAGACAATGTTTTGGCAGCAATTATTAAACGTATTCCTGCTCCAAAAGGAGACCCGACAGCGCCTTTACAGGCTTTAATTTTTGACTCAGTTTACAATACCTTTCGAGGGATCGAAACTTATTTTAGAGTGTTTAATGGTGAGATTAAAAAAGGACAGCACATCAAATTTGTTGCTACCAATAAAGATTACTATGCCGATGAAATAGGCACATTAAAACTTAACCAGGTTGCAAAACAATCGGTTAAAGCTGGAGATGTTGGCTACCTTATTACAGGTATTAAAACTGCAAAAGAAGTAAAAGTTGGTGATACTATAACAGATTTCGCAAAACCTACCACCAATATTGTAGAAGGATTTGAAGATGTAAAACCCATGGTGTTTGCTGGGATTTATCCAGTAGATACGGAGGATTATGAAGACTTAAGAGCTTCCATGGAAAAACTACAATTGAATGATGCTTCTTTGGTGTTTCAACCCGAAAGTTCTGCGGCACTAGGGTTTGGTTTCCGTTGTGGATTTTTGGGTATGTTACACATGGAAATTATCCAAGAGCGCCTAGAGCGTGAGTTTGATATGACGGTTATTACAACAGTACCAAACGTATCGTATCATGCGTATACCAATAAAAATCCAGACGAAGCAATCATCGTAAATAATCCGTCTGATTTACCCGAACCTTCTACATTAAATCGTGTTGAGGAGCCATACATAAAGGCAACAATCATTACAAAAGCAGATTTTGTTGGAAACGTCATGTCGCTTTGTATTGAGAAACGCGGAAATATTACAAATCAAACCTATTTAACTACAGAACGCGTTGAATTAACGTTTGAAATGCCTTTGGCCGAAATTGTCTTCGATTTTTACGATCGATTAAAAACAGTTTCGAAAGGTTATGCCTCTTTCGATTATCATCCGATCGGGATGAAACCATCGAAATTAGTTCGTTTAGATATTTTATTAAATGCTCAGACGGTTGATGCGCTTTCTGCATTGATACATGCCGATAATGCTCAATATATTGGTCGTAAAATGTGTGAAAAATTAAAGGAATTGATTCCGCGTCAGCAATTCGATATTCCAGTACAAGCTGCAATTGGTGCCAAAATTATCTCTAGGGAAACTATTAAAGCGCTTCGTAAAGATGTAACTGCGAAATGTTATGGTGGAGATATTTCTCGTAAGCGTAAATTGCTTGAAAAACAAAAGAAAGGTAAAAAACGTATGCGCCAAGTAGGTAATGTGGAAATTCCTCAACAGGCATTTATGGCCGTTTTAAAATTGAATGATTAAAATAGAAACCTCATGAATATTTCATGAGGTTTCAAAACATTAATTACACGTTGCGCCAAATTCTTCAAAAGCGGCAATAAATTGGGCAAATGTGACGCCTTCATCAAGCTCCTCTACTTCTTCTTGCCCTAATGTTGTAAGTGTTATTGTTCCATCGCCATTATCACAAATTTCTGAGGTTATAGACTCTCCTAAAATCTCTAAATTACAGGTTTGGCATTCTTCGAGCGGTTTATTTTCATCATCACTACTACTACAAGAATTAAATAATAGTAATCCAGCAAAAAATGTACTTAAAGCTATTTTTTTCATTTGGTTGGTTTTTGGTTATAATCTACAATAAAGCCCTTCTTTTTAGCTCTAGCAATTATTAGAGACATAATTACAGATTTAAAACAAATATTTATGATATAATAATAGTAACCCTTAAAATAAACATATTTGACATGAAGTAATAATGTTAATTGCTAAATTCTTATTTGGGTATTATGTATTTTAGAGTTGATTGAATGAAAAAATCACTCTTAAGCTCAAGCCTACATTCCGATTGTAAAGATTAAATTTGTTTGAATGATTACAAGTAAAATAGTGTTTTCTCAAAGGTTTTTTATCGATAATTTCCATTAAAAGTGTTTCTGCCTTATATTCCTCAAAAATAATAACCGCCTAAATTTGTTAACAATTATTTCGTATGTTTATAACATTACAACCGTTGTTTATGGCTAAACTTGCTCAGAAGCCATAGCCTTATTAAGTTTTGGCTGTTTAATGGTTTGTAAAAAACATATTCTGAGTCAAAAATTGTTATTAACAATTTTACGAATTTCAGGCAATGATTTGCTTGATTTTCAATAAAATGGCTTGCAAAAAACAGTTTTTATAATTTTTTAAATTAACACTAGAAAAAAGGTCTTTTGTTTATTAATTTTATTTTTTTTGATGTGGAATTAAGTGATTTATTGACAAATTATCAGAATAATTAACTCAAAGCAAACTAATTTGAAAAATCATCTAAGCGAAATAAAACCAACTATATGAAAGCACTTTTTTACACTCGAGAATTTCCACCTTATGTTTATGGTGGCGCTGGGGTTCATGTTGAATATTTAGCTGAAGAATTAGCTGAATTAATGGAGATGGATGTGAGGTGTTTTGGTGATCAGGATGATAATACTGGTAATCCTATTGTGAAAGGCTATCTGTTTGATAATCCTATTTTTGAGGATGCCGATGATAAATTAAAATCTGTTTTTAAGACGTTGAGTACATGTATTCATATGAATGCAGAACCAATTGATGCAGATGTGGTTCATTGTCATACTTGGTACGCACATTTTGCTGGAATTGTTGCAAAGTTGTGTTATGGTGTTCCGTTGGTTATTACGACCCACTCTCTTGAGCCTTTAAGACCATGGAAAAGAGAACAATTAGGCAGGGGTTATGATGCTTCTTCATGGGTTGAAAAAACAGCCATTGAAATGGCTGACGCGCTTATTGCGGTTTCAGAAGAGACAAAAGAAGATGTTATAAAACATTTTGACGTCGACGAAAACAAAGTGCATGTTATCTATAATGGCATCAATCTTCAGCAGTACGTTACAACTTCTGAAACATCTACTTTAGATGAATATAGTATTGATAAATCCAAGCCATATGTTCTTTTTGTTGGAAGAATTACCCGTCAGAAAGGAATCATTCATTTGGTAAATGCTATTAAATACATAGATCCTGAAACACAAATCGTACTTTGTGCTGGTGCTCCAGATACTAAAGAAATTGGTGAAGAAATGGAGGCTGCAGTAAACGAAGTTAAAAAGACGCGAGACAACGTGATATGGATAGATAAAATGGTAACCAAAGAAGAAATCATTCAGCTTTATTCACATGCTGATGTTTTTTGCTGCCCTTCTATTTATGAGCCTTTTGGAATTATAAACATTGAAGCCATGGCTTGCAACACGGCGGTAGTAGCAAGTGCAGTTGGAGGCATTAAAGAGGTTGTTGTTGACGGTGAGACAGGAATTTTAATACCACTTGAACAGCAAAATGAAGCGCCTTTTGAGCCAATCGATCCAGAAAAATTTGCGCGTGATTTAGCTGATGGAGTTAATAAAGTAATTAACGACAAAGAGTTAAGAGAAAATATGGCCAAAAATGGTCGTAAACGTGTTGAGGATTATTTCGATTGGATCGCCATAGCAAAACAAGTGAAAGAATTATATAAATCTTTACTATAAAATAAAAATAACTAAATATGATTAATAATAAGGTTTTAGCCATAATATTAGGTGGCGGTCAAGGTTCAAGATTATATCCACTTACAAAAGACAGGTCAAAGCCGGCTGTTCCTATTGCTGGAAAGTACAGGCTAGTAGATATTCCTATTTCTAACTGTATTAATTCAGATATTAAACGCATGTTCGTATTAACACAGTTTAATTCTGCCTCATTAAATCGTCACATAAAAAACACCTATCATTTTAGTTTTTTTAGTAGTGCTTTTGTTGATGTATTGGCCGCGGAACAAACACCACAAAATAAAACATGGTTTCAAGGCACAGCAGATGCGGTGAGGCAAAGTATGCATCATTTTTTAAGCCATGATTTTGAGTATTTCTTAATTTTATCAGGGGATCAATTATATCAAATGGATTATCAACAAATGATTAGGGCTCATCAGGAAAATGGTGCTGAAATTTCAATTGCAACAATTCCTGTTAATGCTAAAGAAGCTACCGAATTTGGTATTCTTAAGTCTGATGATGCCAACGTTATTAAATCATTTATTGAAAAACCTAGTGCCGACTTACTTCCAGATTGGACATCGGAGGTAAGTGACGAAATGAAAAACCAAGGAAGAAACTATTTAGCCTCAATGGGTATTTATGTTTTCAATAAAAGTTTATTAACTAAACTCATGGAAAGCCCAGACACGAATGACTTTGGTAAAGAAATTATTCCTCAAGCCATTGATAAGCACAAGACTTTAAGTTATCAATATGAAGGTTATTGGACAGATATAGGAAATATTGATTCGTTTTTCGAAGCCAATATTGGACTTACCGCCGATATTCCACAGTTTGATTTATACGACAAAAAGAAACGAATTTATACACGTGCCAGAATGCTTCCTACAACAAAATTAGCAGGAACTATACTTGAAAAAACTGTAATTGCAGAGGGTTGTATTATTAGCGCAGCGAAAATAGAACAATCTGTTATTGGAATCCGCTCAAGAATTGGTGACGATTCGACGATTATTAACACCTACATGATGGGCTGTGACCACTACGAAACATTAGAAGAAATAGATAAGAATAAGGTTGAGATTTTAATGGGTATTGGTCAACGTTGTTTCATAAAAAATGCAATTATTGATAAAAATTGCCGTATTGGAGATGATGTTAGAATTAACGGAGGCAAGCATTTAGAAGATACGGAAACTGACACCTATTTCGTTAAAGACGGCATCGTTGTTATTAAAAAGGGCGCTGTTATTCCAAAGAACACAACCATTCAATAATTATCTAAAACCTTTTATTTTTTCTATAACCAACCTGATATGAAGGACCAAAGAAGAGTTGTCATTGATTATGTATCCCCCAGTGTAAATTGTGGCAAATTTTACATAAAGCGTGTCGTAAACGAGCTTGTTAATGTAGAAGCTCATATTCTTGCAGATGGACATGATGTTCTTAGTGCGTCTGTGCTTTACAGGCACGAAAGTGATAAATCTTGGAGTGAAATTAGAATGAATCTGGTTTCAAACGATGAGTGGCAAGCAACTTTTAAAGTTGAAAAACAAGGATATTATAGCTATAAAGTCCAAGCTTGGGTAGATTATGCTTTAAATTGGAGGCATGGCCTTATTCGAAAAATTGATGACGGACAACATGTTGTTTCAGAACTTCTAGAAGGAGCAGATTATGTGCAGGCCGTTTCAAGAAGGGTCAAAGGAAAGGACAAAGCCTACCTCCTGCATTTACATAATATTTTTAAAAATGAAAATGATTATGGTGAAGCTATTACCGAAGCGACTTCAGATAAACTATTTCAACTGTTTTTTAATAACCCTATTAAGTTTCTTGACCAAACGTCCCCAGAATATAAAGTTTACGTGGACAGAAAAAAAGCTAGGTTTAGTACTTGGTATGAGTTTTTCCCGCGTTCCACTTCAGAAAAAGAAGGTGTTCATGGTACTTTTAAAGATTGTGAACGTTTGCTTCCTAGAGTTAAAAACATGGGGTTTGATGTAGTTTATTTACCCCCTATAAATCCGATAGGAGAGGTTAACAGAAAAGGTAAAAATAACACAACCGAAGCAGTTGTAGGTGATGTTGGTTCTACATGGGGTATTGGCTCCAAACATGGTGGGCACAAAGATATTCATCCACAACTTGGATCTCTTGACGATTTTAAGTCTTTAATACAACGAGCAAAAGACAATGATTTGGAGATTGCAATGGATTATGCTCTTCAAGCAGCACCAGACCATCCATGGGTAAAAGAACATCCTAAATGGTTTAAGTGGCGTCCCGATGGCACTGTTCAATATGCTGAAAACCCTCCAAAAAAATACCAAGATATCTTACCAATTTATTGGGAAAGCGAGGATTATAAAGCGCTTTGGAGCGAGTGTTTAGACATTTTACTATATTGGATTGATTGTGGTATTAAAATCTTTAGGGTAGATAACCCGCATACAAAACCATTTAACTTTTGGAATTGGATTATAAAAAATGTTAAGGCGTCCCATCCGGATGTTATATTTTTAGCTGAAGCCTTTACAGCTCCAAAAGTTATGCAACAACTAGCAAAACAAGGTTATGCCCAGTCGTATACATATTTCACATGGCGTAATTCTAAGCATGAATTAATTGAATACATAAATGAGCTTACCCAAAGTGAGCTAAAAGAATACATGCAACCCAATTTTTGGCCAAATACACCAGACATTAACCCATATCATTTACAAGGAGCGAACGAATCTAAGCATATACAGCGCTATGCGCTTGCTGCAACTTTAAGTTCATGCATTGGTATATATGGTCCTGTATTTGAATATATGCTTTCAGATTCTTTACTAGGAAAAGAAGAGTACTTAAATTCTGAAAAGTTTCAAATTACTCACTACGATTGGACTATTCAAAACAAGTTAATAACCATTATTGCTAAGATTAATTATATAAGAAACCATAATGAGGCTCTTCAGCAAACTAATAATATTAAGTTCTGTCATGTTGAAAACAACAATTTATTAGCGTTCTACAAGTGGAATGATGATAGAACCAATGAAATCTTTGTAGTTATTAGTTTAGATGCTTATAATTCTCAGCAAGGGACTGTACAGTTGCCTTTATATGAATTAGGTATTCACCCTGGTCACAACCTAGAAATGCATGATCTAATCACCGATAGCCGTTACAATTGGTACAACGAATGGAGCTTTGTTGAATTACACCCAACACTGCCATTTCACATCTTCAAGATTAATAAGTAGGACATATAATGGAAACGGCTGCAACAGATAATACCCCCGCCTTTCAGTTTAATAAAACTTGGGAAGAATTGCTGGACAGCAGCGAGTTTGTTCAGATTTTTTTGTCGGATGTTTTAGAGGAATATATTGTTAAACAGAGGTGGTATGCTGGTAAGGCTAGTAAACTGAAATATATAGAACTAGCTGAATTTTTTAAAATTCAGCAGAAAGGCGAAGTATATTACGGACTTATTCTAGAAGTAAATTTTGTTGAAGCTTTTTATCAGCATTATTTTCTGCCTATTGCATTCGTAACAGATGATAATTTTGCACAACACGACAGAATTCTGCCTATTGAAATTAACAACCAGAGAGGATACATAATTGATGCTGCCAATCTAGAAGCTTTTAGAAAGTTAGTTTTTGAACGAATTGCTACGGCAGATCCAATAGATACTACAAAAGTACAGTACCATAAAAGTCATGGGTTTGAAAATAAATCCTATGAATCATCTCGGTTTATGGGTTTAGAGCAAAGTAATACATCGCTAGTTTATAATGAAAAGTATGTGTTAAAGTTTTTTAGGCGAATTTTTGCTGATAAGAATCCTGATTATGAAATGAGTCGTTTTTTATCAGAAAAAAAAGGTTTCAGAAACACACCTTCTTATTTAGGTAGTATTAATTTGGTAGATTCTGAAAACTCCAATATTACAATAGGATTAATGCAGGAGATGATTCCAAATGAGGGGGATTCTTGGGATTATATGCTTAAAGAACTACATAAAGTCTTTTCTAACTTAGAATATAAGAGTATCGATATTGAATCTTTACCTAATATTGACTTATATGAGCGATTAAGCATCGAAAATATTCCACCACAAATTATTGATTGGGCTGGATTAAATTTATTTTTAAAAGTTCAAACTTTAGCTAAGCGTACCGCAGAAATGCATATTGCTCTTGGTTCAGAATTCGAAGAGACGGCCTTTACACCAGAACACTATAATGGTGATTATGAAGTGTGGTTAAAAAATAAAATGCTTTACCAATTTCAAAACAGATTAAATACTGTTGAAAACAACATGCACAAGCTTGATGGTTTGGCTTTAGATTTAGCAAAAGAATTTCTCGATAAAAAAAATAGTATTAGAAAACGTTTTGTGGATTTTGACTGGACAAAGCTTAAAGGAGAACGCATAAGGATTCATGGCGATTATCATTTAGGGCAAGTATTAGTTGAGAATAATGATTTTTATATTTTAGATTTCGAAGGTGAGCCAGAAAGCACTATAAGAGACAGAAAAGTAAAGCAACCACCGTTAAAAGATGTAGCTGGTTTGTTCAGGTCATTTCACTATGCAATTTATGCCACTATTTTTAATAATAAAGATAGTTATCCATCTAGTCAGAATAACTTATTTAAAGGTGGAGAGATTTTATACCGTTATATTACAGGACTATTTTTAGGCACCTATGTTACCTTAACACAAAATGCAAATTTAAATTTAGGATACAATCAAGAACGTATATTCATATTAAAATACTGCTTACTAGAAAAAGCAATTTACGAATTGGGTTACGAACTTAATTCACGCCCAAAATGGGCGGTTATTCCATTAAAAGGAATATCAAATATTATAAATCATTAATTTATGGCTCAAGTAAAAGTTCACAGTTTATTTACAGAATTTGATATTAATCTCTTTAAGGCTGGGAAGCATTTTAGGCTCTACGAAAAATTTGGCTCTCACCTAGTAACTGTAGACGGTATAGACGGGGTTTATTTTGCTGTTTGGGCTCCTACAGCAAAACAAGTATCTGTTATTGGCGATTTCAACTATTGGATGGAAGGCGAACATCAGCTTAATGTTAGATGGGATTCTAGTGGTATATGGGAAGGTTTTATCCCGCTAATTGGTAAAGGAACGAGTTACAAGTATAAAATCCAAAGCCATAATAATGACATAAAGACTGAAAAAGCAGATCCATACGCAAGACGTTTCGAACACCCTCCAAGAACCGCCTCTATAGTTTGGGATGATGGTTACAAATGGAAAGATAAGGATTGGATGAAAACCCGTAAAAAGAATAATGCAATTGATGCACCATTTTCTGTTTATGAAGTCCATTTAGGTTCTTGGAAAAAACAAATTGAAGAAGATCGATTCATGTCCTATTTTGAATTGGCAGACGATTTAGTAAAATATGTTAGCGAAATGAATTTTACCCATGTGGAGCTCATGCCTATTATGGAATATCCTTACGATCCGTCTTGGGGATATCAACTTACAGGATATTTCGCACCAACCTCTCGTTTTGGATATCCAGAAGAATTTAAATATTTAGTGGATAAATTACATCAAGCTGGTGTTGGTCTTATTTTGGATTGGGTGCCATCCCATTTCCCTGAAGATGCGCACGGGTTAGGGTTCTTTGATGGTTCGCATTTATATGAGCATCCAGATAAACGAAAAGGATATCATCAAGACTGGAAGAGTTTAATTTTTAATTACGAACGTAATGAGGTTCGCTCTTTCCTTATTAGTAATGCTGTGTTTTGGATAGACCAATACCATGCTGACGGTTTGCGTGTTGATGCTGTAGCGTCGATGCTTTTCTTAGATTACTCTCGAGAAGATGGTGAATGGGAGCCAAACATTTATGGCGGCAGAGAAAATCTTGCTGTTATTAGCTTCTTAAAGGAACTTAACGAAGAAATTTATGCATCATTTCCAGATGTCCAGACCATTGCCGAAGAATCTACAGCATTCCCTATGGTGTCTAAGCCCACCTTTGTTGGAGGTTTAGGTTTTGGAATGAAGTGGATGATGGGGTGGATGCATGATACCCTAGAGTATTTTGCGAAAGACCCAGTTTACAGAAAGTACCATCATAACGAAATCACATTTAGCTTAGCCTACGCATTTACAGAGAATTTTATGTTACCTCTTTCCCATGATGAAGTGGTATATGGTAAAAACTCAATTTTAGGGAGAATGCCTGGTGACGAATGGCAACGCTTTGCGAATCTTCGTCTACTTTATGGTTATATGTTTACCCACCCTGGCACAAAGCTCTTATTTATGGGTGGTGAATTTGGGCAATATAACGAGTGGAATTTCCAGGAAAGTTTAGATTGGAATTTATTAGAATTTAAAACACACCAAGACACTCAAAATTATTATAAAGAACTAAATAAACTTTATAAAACCACTCCAGCTCTTTATGAAAAAGGATTTAGTGGAGAAGGTTTTGAATGGATTAGTTATGATGACCATGAAAACTGTGTTATTTCTTATATAAGAAAAGGCTATAAAGAAGAAGAAAACGTCGTTGTTATTTGTAATTTAACACCTTCTATTAGAGAAAACTACAAAATTGGTCTTCCTGTTAAAGGTAAAATAAAAGAAATTTTTAATAGTGATTCCAAAGCCTTTGGCGGTAGCGGTGTTTCAAATACAAGACAAATAACTATTAAAAAAGAGCATTGGAATGGTAAAGATTATTCTGCCGAAGTTACACTACCTCCATTAGCCGTAACTGTCTTTAAATTTCTGTGATAAGAAAAATTTGGAGTTTTTATAATTATACCATTGATTGTTTGATTTTTGCACAAACAATCAATGGTATTTTTGTAATTTTTAAATCCTAAAAGCCTAATTTATTTACTATTTTCGTTGATCAATAAATTTGAGGATTTATGATATTAAATACGGAATTAGAATTTAAAGGAAACCTATTCCCTTCTAAAATAACCAGCTACGAGAAAAATCTAAACGTCCTGTCTTTTAAAGCAGAAAACGGTGTCGTTTTACAGATAACTGTTCGTAGAGATAGTGTTTTAAGGTTTAGATATACCACTACTGGAATTTTTGAGAATGATTTTTCGTATGCAATAACAAAATACGCAAGCCGTGGTTACAATTACCTTGAGGTGGCTGCAGACGATAGCCATTATATTATTACAACAAAGAAGCTCATTTGTAAAGTTTCAAAAGAGGATTTGAGAATCTCCATTTTTGATGCAAAAAATAAAAGTTTAATTTGTGAAGATGAGCTTGGTTTTCATTGGGAAGAAAGTTATGAGTTCGGAGGTGATGTAGTGAAAATGTCTAAAACAGCTCAGCCGGGTGAAAGTTATTATGGTTTAGGAGATAAGCCGGTAGATAATAATTTAAAAGGCAAGCGTTTTGAGAATTGGGTAACAGATTCTTATGCTTACGGGAGAGATACAGATCCCATTTACAAGGCAATACCTTTTTACACGGCTTTACACAACAAAAAAGCTTATGGTATTTTCTTTGATAATACGTTTAGATCGTTTTTCGATTTTTGTAATGAACGTAGAAATATAACAAGCTTTTGGGCTCACGGTGGCGAAATGAATTACTATTTTATTTATGGCCCAGAAATGTCTGAAGTTGTTGCTAACTACACAGATTTAACAGGTAAACCACATGCAATGCCCGCATTGTGGGCTTTAGGATATCACCAGTGTAAATGGAGTTATTATCCAGAATCTAACGTTAAGGAAATCACCGCTAAATTTAGAGAATTACAAATACCTTGTGATGCGATTTATCTGGATATTGATTACATGGAAGGGTTTAGATGTTTTACATGGAGTGAAGAAAATTTTCCTAACCCAAAGCGCATGGTCAAAGAGCTTGAAGATGACGGCTTTAAAACTATTGTTATTATTGATCCCGGAATTAAAATAGACATGGAATATTCTGTGTTTAAAGAAGGATTAGAAAAGGATTACTTCTGTAAGCGTGCAGATGGCCCATACATGAAAGGCAAAGTCTGGCCTGGTGAATGTTATTTCCCAGACTTTACTCGGCCAGAAGTAAGAGAATGGTGGTCTAATCTTTTTAAAGAACTAATTGAAGATATCGGTGTAAAAGGTGTTTGGAACGATATGAATGAACCTGCGGTTATGGATGTTCCTGGTAAGACATTTCCTAACGATGTAAGGCATGATTACGACGGTAATCCTTGTTCTCATAGAAAGGCTCATAATGTTTATGGAATGCAAATGGCTCGTGCTACTTACCAGGGTCTTAAAAAATTCTGTTACCCTAAAAGACCTTTTGTAATTACAAGAGCTGCTTATTCTGGAACGCAACGTTATACTTCAAGTTGGACTGGAGACAACGTTGCAACATGGGATCACCTAAATATTGCGAACCTTCAAGCTCAACGCATGTGTATGTCTGGGTTCTCCTTTATTGGATCAGATATAGGCGGTTTTGCCGAGCAACCAAATGGCGAATTATATGCTAGATGGATTCAGTTAGGGGTCTTCCATCCGTTCTGCAGAACGCATTCTTCTGGTGATCATGGTGATCAGGAGCCGTGGACTTTTGGAGACACTATTACGGATGTAGTGAGAAAATTTATTGAAATAAGATATCAATTATTACCTTACTTGTATACTGCTTTTTGGAATTATGCTTCAGAAGGAATCCCCATCCTTAAATCATTGGTATTATATGACCAAGAGGACCCGCAAACACACTATAGAAATGATGAATTTATTTTTGGTGAAAAAATATTAATTTGCCCAATAACGGGTCCTAATCAAAAAGGAAGGCGCTTATATGTTCCTAGAGGGAAATGGTATAATTTCTGGACCGATGAGATAGTAAACGGTGGACAAGAGTTATGGGTTGATGCAGATTTAGATAGTATGCCAATTTTTGTTAAGGAAGGAGCAATCATTCCTAAATACCCTATTCAACAATACGTTGGTGAAAAAACCATTGATGAATTATTACTAGATGTTTACTATAAATCTGGAAAAGAAATTTCTATGGTTTATGAAGATGATACGGATGGATACGATTACATTAAAGGGCGTTACAGTTTAAGAAATTTTAAGTTGCATGGTAAAAAGGATGAACTTATAATCCAGCAACATAAATCCGGAAAATTTATAACGACTTATAAAATGTTCAAATTAAATTTACACGGTTTGCCTTTTAAAATTTCTAAAGTGCAAATTGATAATGAAGAAATTGCTTTTAAAGATATAAAGCTTAACGGTGATAACACTTTAGTGCTTACTAAAGAATTTACAGAGCTTCATATTATGTCATAGACAACAAGTTTTCAATACCTAAAAGCCTCACTTACTTATACTTTGAGGCTTCTTTAATTTTTAGGAATTACCTTTTTCAGGATCCAAAGCTTTCCCTAAATAAACAAGTTGATATCCTTTTTGAATATTTTCAAACCCTAAATTGTAGGACGAGATTATATGAAGCTCTCCCTTATTGTCTTTTACAAACAAAGGGATGATGTTTTCGTCTTTATTTGATGTTTCAATAAGCTTCTTGTAATGATTTTTGTCTTTCAAATCAATTTCTTGAATAGAAGGATGTTTTTGGGTTACATCCATCAACCTATTGTAATCATCCTTATGAGAAAACAATCCCTCTTTTGGGTTATTGGTATCATCTTCCATTTCTTTGGCGCTTACTAATCTAAACGCTCCGTTCTCCCCAAATTGTTTACTAAACTTATTTATAGCATATTTATTAATATCTGGGTTTCCTGTTAACGCCATTAAATACCCAACATCATTTAATTCTATATTATCAGTAAGCGTTTCAGAATAAATATTTGTGCTAATAGCCTCCAAACCAAGCTCTTTAGCCATTTCAATATTATTCTCATTACTATCAATAAGCACAACATGACGGTTATTGTTTACTAAATAATGTCCAAGTAAACGAGATATTTTTGAAGCCCCAACAATTAAAATACCTTCAGATTTTTTAAGAAATACACCAACCAATTTCGCAAACAAACGTGCAGTTGTAGCGTTCAATAAAACGGTTCCAAGAACAATCATAAAAACCAAAGGCGTAATATATTCTGCCCCCTCAACACCTTGCTTAATAAGTTTACTTCCAAAAAGAGATGCGATTCCTGCCGCCACAATTCCTCTTGGCCCCACCCAACTAATAAAGAGTTTCTCATTAAATTTTAGTTTCGAATTATAAGTACTTGCAAAAACAGCAATAGGTCGAATTATAAAAACAACTAAAGCAAACAATAGGGCTGTTTTCCAGGTGTAAAGCAGCATTAAGTCTTCAATATTAATATTAGCTGCCAACAGAATAAATAAAATGGAAATGAGTAAAACACTAAGTGATTCTTTAAAGTATAATAACTCCTTAATATTATTTAATTTTCCATTACCCAATACCATTCCCATAACAACTACGGCAAGTAATCCCGACTCATGAGCAAAAATTTCAGACTCTACAAAAACCAATAAAACAGTAGATAATGAGACCACATTTAAAAGGTAATGTGGAATCAATTTCTTATTGATTGCAAATGCTAAAGCATGCGCAAACGTAAACCCAAAAGTGGTTCCAAAAAGAATAATCTTTCCAAACTCAATTAAAGCTGTTTTAGTAAACCCGCTGTCACCTTCTACACTAATAAATTCAAAAACCAATACCGCAACCAAGGCGCCAATTGGATCAATTAAAATGCCTTCCCATTTTAAAACTGTAGAAATATCTTTTTTTAGAGGTATGTTTCGTAGAATTGGTGTTATTACCGTTGGTCCAGTAACAATAATAAGGCCTGCAAATAAAAACGAGAGCTCCCAGCTTAAATTAAAAATGAAATATGCTAACATGCCTGCTCCAAAAAATGTTACCGCAGAGCCTAATGTGATTAGCTTCGTTATAACAGGTCCAACATTTTTTATTTCAGCCCGCTTTAATGTTAAGCCTCCTTCAAAAAGGATAATACTGATAGCTAGTGAAACGAAGTAAAACAAACCTTCTCCTGGAAATAGTCCCTTTTCACCATTCCAAATAGGCTCTATCCATTTAGTGCCGTCTTCAGACAAAAACTCTGCTGCAATTGGCCCAACTAATAAACCTATTAATATTAATGGTAAAATAGCTGGTATCTTAAATTTCCATGCGAACCATTGTGCTAATATGCCTAAAATAATGATTCCTGCTAGTTCTAACATATTTGATTTTGTTTTAAAAAACACTAATTTAAACAAAACAGATGATTCCATGTTTTTTAAAAATATTATCTTTCAACTTTTCGCTAAATTTATAATGTGTCCATAAAACCATTCAAAAGTATTGGAATAGGAATTGCTTTTTCGCCCAACCTAAAAGCAAACCTTTATGAAGCAGCAAGACTGTCTGTATTTTTTCAGTCGAAATTATTTTTAATACACGTTGGGGAATTTTCAGAAGATAAAATAAAGGCGCTTAAAGTTATTCTAAACGCTTTTAAAAAAGACCATTTAGATTACGAGGTTGTATTCAAAACAGGTGACCCGGTTGAAGTTATATTATCGACTTCAAAAGAAAAGAGTATAGATTTATTAATATTAGGAGCTGTTCAAAGAGAGCGCTTACTAAAATATTATGTCGGCTCTATTGCTAGAAAAATCACTCGTCAAGCGGCATGTTCTGTTTTACTTCTTATTAAACCTTCTGTTGACCGTATTACTTGTCAGCATATTGTTGTAAATGGCTTAAAACACCCTAAAACAGAAGAAACCATTAAAGCGGCGTTTTATGTTTCACATAAGTTAAATTCTGAAAAAATTACGATTGTTGAAGAAATTAAAGAAGATCAAGTTTCTGTTAAAGTTGAAGACGATAAATCATTAAGGCGCGCTAATATTATTAAAGAACGTATTAAGCTTCGCGAAAACTCTAGAATAAAAGAAATTATTAGTCATATTCCAGAAGAACACACCAAAGGGAAAACCATAAAGTTGCAGCCTATTTTTGGTAAAAAAGGGTATTCCATCGGTCATTATGCTCAAGTGTCTCGAGCAGACCTTTTAGTAATGAATGCGCCTTCTAAAATGACATTTTGGGATAGGTTATTCCCACATGATATTGAGCATATTTTAACCGAATTACCAACCGATGTATTAATTCTGCAATGAGCCCGAGAAAAAATAACATACAAGACTTTTTAAAGGCTTTACCTAAAAATATGTTTTCAGGTTTCGTAGTAAGCCTTATTGCATTGCCGCTAGGTTTAGGGCTAGCTATGGCAAGTGAAGCTCCCCCAATTTCTGGAGTCATTGCCGCTGTTGTTGGCGGTATTGTAGTTTCTATTTTAGGGGGCAGCCATGTTACCATTTCGGGACCTGGAAATGGCTTAGTAGGTGTTTTACTTGTTGCTATCTCCACTTTAGGCTTGGAAAGCACTTATGTGGCAATTATTTGTTCTGGAATATTGCTCTTAATGCTTGGTTTTTTTAGAATGGGAGCGCTTGCAGATTTTTTTCCTTCTTCTGCAATTCAAGGCATGCTAGCCGCTATAGGGTTAATTATTCTGGGAAAGCAATTTCATATTATGCTTGCTCATAAAATTAATAGAGAAGATACTGTAGATTATTTAATAGAAATTCCATATACCATAAATGACGCTCTTCATTATGGAAACAAGGGTTTGATATTCGCTGCATTAGCTGGTATTATAAGTTTAACGATTATGATATTTTATTCTAAAATTAGAAATAAATATTTGCAGCTTATACCCGCTCCAATGTGGATTGTTATTCTCTCTATTGGATTCAGCTATTATTTTGAAATAGGGCTGCATGAGACTAATCCTATCTCTAAGGAGTATATGATTTCTGGTATACCAACCATCCAAGCTATTATTGCAGATTTACCTCGCCCCGATTTTAGTGGTATTCTAAGCTTCTCCTTTTTAGGGAGTGTTTTAGCTCTTACCTTAATTTCCGGTATCGAATCATTATTGAGTATAAAAGCAGTAGATAAGCTGGATCCAGAAAAAAGACGCTCTAATGTTAATAAAGATTTAAAAGCTCTGGGGATAGCAACCATAGGTAGTGGTTTTCTAGGCGGCTTAAATGTTGTAACGGTAATAGCGCGTAGCTCTGTAAATGTAAATCAAGGCGCCTCCAATAGATCTTCCAATTTCTTTCATGCACTTTTTTTAGTCCTTTTTATTGTTTTCTTTAGCACACAATTAACCCGAATTCCGCTTCCTGCATTAATGGCAATTTTGGTTTATACAGGTTATAAATTAGCGTCACCGAAAGTTGTTACCAAAATGTTTTCTATAGGGAAAGAACAACTTATAATCTTCTTTGTTACACTAATTTTAACTTTAAAAATTGGATTAATAACAGGTATAATATCTGGCGTGATTACAACCTTTATTATTCATATTATCGTAAATAAAAGTGCTGGACTCTTTTTAAGAAATGTGTTAAAACCTAATGTTTTAATGTTTAAAGAAGAAGAGAATGGTAGTTACTACGTTAGCGTCAAGCATTTTTGTAGTTTTTTGAATTATTTCCGATTAAAAAAACACCTCGACGCTGTTCCAGAAGATGAAGATGTTATAGTGGATTTTTCCATGTGTGAATTTGTAGACGATACTATCATGGAAAATATTAATAACTATCAGGAGTTATTTTCTAAACGTGGCGGTCATTTTGATGTTATTGGCTTAGACATGCACGATACAGATTCTAAACACCCATTTGCTTCAAGACGTTTGCTGCCTGTTCCTAAAATAATTAAAAACAGTCTCACCAGGCGTCAGACAAGTATGGAAGTATTGGCTAAAGACTATGATTTAAATTACAGCGCGGAAAAGAAAAAAGATGTCTCTTTTTTAAACAATTTCTCTTTTTTTAGAACAAAACAAATTAACCATATATATAACGAATTGTCTCAAATAGATGAAACCATCAAATTGTTTGATATCGAGTTTTCTGAGGGTGAATTTATTGCAAAAGAAGTTGTGCGAAGCACCATGCTTCATATAAATTTAAACATCTCATTACCGGAATTCACTTTGGATAGAGAGGGGTTTTTAGAGAAGGTGTCTGCGTTTGCTGGGTTTAAAGATATTCCCATTGAAAACCATGAAGATTTTTCGAAACGTTTTTACCTCATGGGAGAAAATGTAGCTGAAATTTCAAAGTTTTTTGATGATGATGTTACTCATTTCTTTGAGAGTAATCCTTATTATCATGTGGAGTCCAACGAAAGAGCCTTGTTAATATTTGGCAAAGAACGTCTGGCTAGTGTTAAAGAAATTAAAGCATTGTTCGATTTTGGAAAGCGTTTAAAGAATGTTATTACCAAGGGTTAAACGGTTATACTTCCTCATAATTCATAATATATTCTTAACTTTTCTAAACCTTTAAAAGAGTTTTGTTAATTTGCAATCCCTATGAATTTATATCCTATTAATGCCGGTAATTTTAAACTAGATGGTGGTGCCATGTTTGGTGTTGTTCCAAAGACATTATGGCAAAAAACAAATCCTGCAGATGCCAGCAACATGATAGATATTGCTGCCCGATGTTTGCTAATAGAACACAGCAATAGGCTTATACTTATCGACACAGGAATGGGCAATAAGCAATCGGATAAATTTTATGGTTATTACCATTTGTGGGGCGACGATTCTCTCGATAATTCATTGAAAACACAAGGCTTTCACCCTGATGATATTACCGATGTGTTTATGACACACCTTCACTTCGACCATTGCGGTGGTAGTATTAAATGGAATAAAAACAGAACGGGTTACCAATCTGCCTTTAAAAACGCACAGTTTTGGAGCAATAAAAGCCATTGGAGATGGGCAACAGAACCCAATAAACGAGAAAAAGCATCGTTTTTAAAGGAAAATATTATTCCAATTCAGGAAAGTGGTCATTTAAAATTCACAAGGCTTCCTGAAACAGATTTCTTAGAAAATTCCGAATTAGGTTTTGACATCTTTTTTGCAGACGGACACACCGAAAAACAGATGATTCCGCTAATCCATTACAAAGGTAAAATAATTGCTTTTATGGCAGATTTACTGCCAACCGTTGGTCATTTGCCCTTGCCATATGTTATGGGTTACGATACGAGACCTTTACTAACCTTGAGTGAAAAGGAAAAATTTTTAAATTTGGCAGCCGAAAAGAACTATTATTTATTTCTTGAACACGATGCTCACAACGAAATTATAACGGTGCAACATACCGAAAAAGGAGTTCGCCTAAAGAACATTTACACTACAGAAGATATATTCAATTAACTTATTAAAATGAAAACAATAAAATTTTTAACACTATTTACGCTTTTTTCTACATTAATTTTTAGCTGTGGAAGCACTGCAGATATTATAGCAACACCTGTTGAAAATATTGATAAAACACCATTAAAAGTATCTGAGCTCACTGAAGCTGAAAAACACAATTGGGGACATTTAGATTTGGTAAAAGACACCATTCCGGGCATGAGTGTCGATAAGGCTTATGCTGAACTAATTAAAAAGAGAAAAGGAAAAAAAGTAATTGTTGCTATTATTGATTCTGGTATCGACATTGATCATGAAGATTTAGATGACGTAATATGGACTAATAAAGATGAAATTCCAAACAATGGAAAAGATGATGACAACAATGGTTATATAGACGATATTCATGGTTGGAATTTTGTTGGAGATGGATATTATGAGCAATTGGAATATGTGCGTTTAATTGCTAGCGGTAAGACTAATGATCCTAGATTTGAAGAAGCCAAAGCAGAACTTGAAAAAGAGCGGGAAAAGTATTTAGGGCTCAAAAGTAATTATGATCAATTTTTATTGCAATTATCGAGTGCAGATGAAACTATTTCGAAGCATTTGGGTAAAAAAGGTTACACAAAAGAAGAGGTTAGTGCCATAAAAACAGAAGATAAGGGACTTCAGCAATCTATATCTGTTGTGCAATATATTTACAGTTTAGATGCCGGTTCGGTGAGTGAATTTAAACAACAACTTAAAGATGGTTTAGAAGAGTTTAATAACCGATTAAATTATTATTTAAATGTTGACCACAGAGGACGTGTTACAGGTGATGATCCCGATAATCTTAATGATGTGCCTTACGGAAACAATAATGTTAAACCAAAGAAAAAAACTGAAAGCCATGGTACACATGTTGCTGCTATTGTAGCTGCCGAACGAAACAATGGAAAAGGTGCTAACGGTGTAGCAAATAATGTTGAAATTATGTCGATTAGATCGACACCAAGAGGCGATGAGTATGATAAAGATGTGGCATTAGCTATAAAATATGCCGTAGATAATGGCGCCTCTATAATTAACGCAAGTTTTGGTAAAAGTTACTCGCCACATAGCGATTGGGTTCGTGATGCGATTGCTTATGCAGGAGAAAAAGACGTTCTATTTGTTCATGCCGCTGGCAATGATAGCAAAAATGTTGATGTAGAACCTAAATTTCCAGACGATAATGTAAACGGTGTTGAAGTGTCGAATACTTACATTCGAGTTGGTGCTTTATCGCCAAAATATGGATCAAATTTAGTGGCAAATTTCTCAAATTTCGGAAAACAAAATGTCGATGTATTTGCTCCAGGAGCTGAAATTTATTCGGCCACCCCTGAGAATGATTATGACACCAAAGGCGGAACCTCAATGGCGGCACCAGCTGTTGCTGGAGTTGCTGCATTAATACGATCGTATTATCCTAATTTAACCGCGGCTCAGGTTAAGAAAATATTGATGGACTCTGGGCTTGCTATAAAAACCAAAGTAATTGTTGGTGGCGATTCTAGTAATATAAAGCCGTTTTCAGATTTAAGTAAATCTGGGAAAATTGTAAATGCCTACAACGCCTTAATAATGGCCGCTAAAACGTCTAAATAAAATGAAAAAGCTTTATTACTATTTATTAAGTGTAACCATAGTTTTTTTCTTGTTATCGTGTAAAACGGTTCAGAAAACTCCCGGTCCTATATCTCAAACTCCTCCAAAACCGGCTCAAGTTGCTAGTGTTTCTAATAATACCTCTTTCTACTGGCAGCAGCGTGTTGATTATAAAATGGAAATTGATATGGACGTTAACACCTATCAATACAAAGGAAAGCAGGAATTAGTTTATACCAACAACTCCCCCGATGTTTTATACAAAGTGTTCTATCATTTGTATTTTAATGCTTTTCAACCGGGTAGCGAAATGGATATAAGATCTCAAAATATACCAGATCCAGACCCAAGAGTTGGCGACAGAATTGGCAAGTTAAAACCAGATGAAATTGGTTATATCCACGTGAATTCTTTAAAACAAAATGGTGCTGATATAACATATGAAACCGTTGGAACTGTTTTAGAGGTGGAGCTTTCAAAACCTATTCAACCCGGAGAAAAAGTGACTTTTAATATGGATTTTGATGCTCAAGTTCCTATTCAAATTCGACGTTCTGGTAGAAATAATAAAGAAGGTGTGGCGCTATCTATGGCACAATGGTATCCTAAATTAGCAGAGTATGATTTTGAAGGATGGCATGCCGACCCCTATATAGGTCGTGAATTTCATGGTGTTTGGGGTAATTTTGATGTGAAGCTCACCATCGATAAAAACTATGTGGTAGGAGGAACAGGCTACTTGCAAAACCCGAACGAAATTGGTCATGGTTACCAAACAGGAACGCTTTACCAACCTACGGGCAATAAATTGACATGGCATTTTGTAGCGCCTAATGTTCACGATTTTACTTGGGCAGCCGACCCCAACTACATTCATGATAAAGCACAAGTTCCCAACGGACCAATGCTTCATTTCTTCTACAAGAACTCGATGCCTAAAGAAAAGCTTGAAAATTGGAAAAACCTACAACCTAAGGCTGTTGCTCTTATGGAGTTTTTTAGTGAAAACATAGGTGCCTATCCTTACAAACAATACTCCATTATTCAAGGTGGTGATGGTGGTATGGAATATGGTATGTGTACACTAATTGCAGGCGAAGGCTCTTTTAATGGATTGTTCGGTGTAACAGCCCATGAAATGGCACATTCGTGGTTTCAATTTTTATTAGCAACAAACGAATTAAAACACTACTGGATGGACGAAGGTTTTACAGAATATTTTGGCGAATATGCCGAAAGTGTCATTTTCAACAAGAGCTTTACAGAACCAACGGAACGTGCCTACAATATTTACAGAAGCTATGCTAATTCTGGAGTTGAACAACCGCAAACTACGCATGCGGATCGCTTTAACTACAATCAAGCTTCAGCTATTTCGGCATATTACAAGGGTTATGTTTTTTTGTCACAATTACGTTATGTAATTGGTGAAGAAAATCAGAAGAAAACAATAAAAAAATACTTTAACGATTTTAGTTTTAAGCACCCTGTTCCAAATGATATAATTCGCACAGCTGAAAAAGTATCTGGACTGGAGCTTGATTGGTATTTAATGGACTTTACTCAAACCACTAATACTATTGATTACGGCATAAAATCTATTGAAGACAACAGAGTAACATTAGAACGAATAGGGCTTATGCCCATGCCCTTAGATATAAGAGTAACCTATGTTGATGGATCTATTGAAGATTTTTACATCCCGCTTCAAATGATGCGCGGTGAAAAACCAACAAACGCTACTCTAAAACCCGATTGGGCTTGGGCATATCCTAACTATACATTAGAAACAAATAAATCTATTGGCTCTGTACAAATAGACCCAAGTGGTCTTATGGCAGATATTGATTTGGAGAATAACAAAAAGTAGATTAACATTTTTTAATTCAATACCAAGGCTGTTGTTTATAAACGCTCGTCTTGGCTACGCGTTCGCGATTGTATAAATTATAATGGGTTTCTGTTATTTGTCTATTTCTATAACCTAAGACATGAAATATAGGTTTCACAAAGAATTTTGCAACATTTAAGTTAACCCTTAAAACCCCTTTTTCTTTGTTTTGCCAAGAAATACCTGGAAGCCAAACTAATAGGTTGTCAATCTTTATCCGTCTTAAAAAAACAGAAAGGTATAAGTAAAACGGTCTAATGGTTCTAATTATAAAATACCCCTCTGCGCCTTTCTTTTGATAAAGCGGCATAAAAATAAGACCATTGTGATTAGAATATATAGAGGCTTTATTACTTAATGCAACTTCAACACCTTTTTGTATTTTTTGGAAACTATCAAAGCCTTCTTTCATTTTAAAAGAGTCTTCGCTATTTATTTTATGTAAATGTGTGATTTCAAAAAATTGGTTTAAAGATTTACTCTCTTCTTCTAGTAAATTATAATGAGCTATTTTATCTTTCTTATTACTCCTAAAAGCACCCGTATAATGCATTACTAAATTAATAAATGCGATGTTGTTTTCAACAGATTGAGCATCTAGATGTTGTCCGGATTCAAAGCCTAATGAGACATAACCTAGAGTGTTAATATAACTCAAAAGCGGTCCATTTAAATATTCCTCAATACCTAACACAATAGGAACAGGAAACAAACGAGAAAACTTACGATTTATGAGAGCATCATTAATTGTTATAAAAGGTAAAGTTTTACTTGAAGTAGTGTGAAGATCAAAAAAATAAAATGGCCCTGAATTTTTGTTCAAAATATCTTCTAAAAGCGAAAGCAGCTTCAAAAGTTCTTTTTCCTCATGGTTTAAAATAGCTTTGTTTTTAATAGCTTCGATATTACCAGTAGTCCAAAGTCTATTTAAATCTGCATCTATATATCTTAAATCTCGTTCTAAAGCTTTCAAGTTCCCGGCGATTGCATAAATTGAACCATTCAACTGCTTTGGGTTTATACATTTTAACGCGTCTTTTAATGCATAAACACCTGCTTTTTCATTGCCGTGCATTCCTCCAAAAAAGATTAGCGTAGGTCCTTCTGCTTTGCCATGAATTTCTGCAATTGTTCTTTTTACAGAATTATCTTGACCCTGAACTTCTGTGTGATGAATATTTGTTTGCAATTATAAATCGTTATTAGTTATTAATCCTATTAATTTGTTATGTTTTATAACCGGAAGAAAACTAATGCCGTGTGATTTCATAAGCTTCTGAGCCTCTTTTACAGAACAATTTTCATTTACAGTTACAACATGTTTGTTCATAATACTTCCAACAGACATGGCGTGTTTGTTTTTTTTGTTCAATAATGGTTTTATATCATTCCAAGATAACACGCCAACTATTTCTTTCATATGATTAATAATTGGAACGTGGTGAATGTTTTTCCATTGCATCATATTCAAAACCAACCCAATACTATCATCCTTGTCTATAGAAAAAATATCGGTGTTCATAATATGTTTTACAATTCTGTTGCCTTTTGCTGGAGACTTGACATTTTTATTTAAAATTCGCCATGTTGAAACAGGATAATCGTTCTTCTGTTTTTTGTAAATTTCTGCAGTTAAAATCTGCACTGCTTCATAACGCTTGTAAGATTTTTTTAAATTTCTATAGCTTCTAATTAACCATTCCGATCCGTATAAACCATTAACCCTGTCCCTAATAACTTTTAAATAATACTCAGCGTCTTTAGGGGAAACTCCCATGCTATAAAGTCCTTTATATGCCATTGGTAGTAATTCATTCAAAATTAAATCATGACTGGATATATACTTTCCACCCCAGTAGAACTGAGTTCCCATTCCATATCTTGCCGCATTAAAGAAGTTAGATTTTACATCCTTGAAATCCCACGTCTTGTGAATGTTATCATACTTTTTGGGTTTCCCCATCATAACACCTACCCAAAAAACCATGTTCGCTACCTCATCTGTTGTGGTGGGTCCAGAAGGAATGTATCTGTTTTCAATTCTTAAATGTGGTTTGTTTTTAGAAACACCATAGCAAACTCGATTCCAAGGATATACAGTACCGTTATGTAAACCTAAAGCACGAAGCTTTGGCACTTCTCCTTTTTCAATCATTTCGACACTATCTTTTGTAAACTCTGTTGTTAGAAAACTTCTAAATCTTGAAATATTGTCTTTAAAAATGTCAGCTATACTGCCTGTATGCCAGTTATTTCCAAAACTTACTCTTGATTGGTTTTCATTTAAAACAAAGGAGTTAGTGCGCGTGTCAATACTTTGTGTAAAGAGAGCAATGCGTGTTTCACTCCACAACTCCTTACCAAACAATATTGGTGAATTAGCACATATACTAAGAATTGGTCCCGAAATGGCTTGCGCCCAATTATAAGTGTCTGTAAAATTATTAGGAGCAACCTGCAAATGCATTTGAAAGCTAGTATTACAACCTTCAAGCATTACGGAGTCATGTAAAAAATTTATCTCATCAACCCCTTTAATGTGAATATTAAAATCTTCTTTCCTTGTACCGCTAATGGCCTCGTTTAAGACCTCATAACGCTTTATGGGTGTCATTTTATCCAAACTAACACTATCCAATATTAAAGACGGTAAAATACCCGTGAGTACAATTTTTGTATTTTCTTTATTAGCTGCTATTTTAGCCTTTTTTAGTAGATTGTTTAATTGTTTGTGTAATTGGCTAAAGCAATCGTCTGTGAGTTTTAAAGGGTCTAGATTTAGCTCCAGATTATAATTACCAATTTCTGTTGTGAAATGGTCGTCATCAATATTCTCTAATACTTTTAATGCATTATTGTTTGGTAGAAAACAATCATCAACTAGACAAAACTCTTGTTCTGCTCCAATGCGAATTGGGCTTTCTTCAATCATATTCTTATCAATCATCAACTCAAGCGCTTTGATGTCGTTTAGTAAATGATGAACATAATTAGCCCTGTCTTTTTTTTTAGAAAGTTTAGTTACGTTTAATTCTCCCATTGCCTTGGTTTTAGGTCTTTTATAGGCAATGAAATTACTCTATTCATTCTTTATAAATTATGATTTTTATCATACTGTCCATTAACCTAAATGTAATTAATACTAATTGTTACTTTTGTAGTATATGAAGCTCAAGTCTCAAAAATATCCCAAGGAAGAAAAGCTTAAAAGTAAAAAGCTTATCGACCTATTGTTTTCGGAAGGTCAGTCGGTATCCGCTTTTCCACTTCGATTAGTTTACCTAAACACCTCCTTTAATGAACCCGTTTTAGCTAAAACCGGTGTTTCAGTAAGCAAACGAAATTTTAAAACAGCTGTAGATAGAAATCGTATAAAACGTTTGTTAAGAGAGGCTTACCGTCTTAATAAATCAAATTATTTTAACAACATTACAACACAATATGCGTTTATGATTTTGTACATTGGCAAAGACAAACCCTCATTTTTAGAGGTTGAAACTAAAATGAACGCGTTATTTGAAAAGTTTTTGAGTAACGCTTCTAATTGATAAAATATTAATCTTATGAAATCTCTTCTAAGAAAAAAAATTATACTTCCAATTTTAGCTGGAATCCTGTTTTTAAGCACCACTGCTTTTAAAAATGATTTCTTTGAAATTGCTAAACAAATTGAAATTTTCACAACATTATTCAAAGAGCTCAACATGAACTATGTTGATGACACGAATCCTGGAGACTTAATGGACCATGCAATAAAGAGTATGCTTGCTGATTTAGATCCTTACACACGATTTATGAACGAACAAGATGTTGAGGCTGCAAGAATTAATAACACTGGTGATTATACGGGAATTGGTGCTAAAGTTAGAGCACATAAAGATAAACTTGTTATTGTAGAGCCATATAAAGGCTATCCTGCCGATGAAGCTGGCCTAAAAGCTGGAGACGAAATAATTAAAGTGGGAGATATAACCATAGAATCTTATAAAGACGATGCTGGTAATTTACTTCAAGGTACTCCAGGGTCTTCTGTTTCTGTGACTTTTAAGCGACAAGGAAAACAACAAACAGCAACTATTAATCGTGCCGAATTAGAGATAAAAGCCGTTCCTCATTTCTCGATGGTTAATGATAAAACGGGTTATATTGTTTTGAGCCAATTTAACAGAAAGGCTTCCTCTGAAACTAATTACGCTTTACGAGACCTAAAAGCTCAAGGTGCTGAAAATATTATCCTAGATCTTAGAGGAAATCCTGGTGGTTTATTGAGTGAAGCTGTTAATATTGTTAATCTTTTTGTTCCTAAAGGACAACTTGTAGTAACCACAAAATCTAAGGTAAAAAAATACAACCGAACCTATTATACCAAGAACAACCCAATTGATAAAAATATTCCTGTTGTTGTACTAATCGATGGCAATAGTGCTTCTGCTAGTGAAATTGTTTCGGGCTCTTTACAAGACTTAGATAGAGCAGTTATTGTAGGTTCTAGAAGTTTTGGAAAAGGATTAGTACAACGACCTAAACAATTAACTTATGGTACCCAAGTGAAAATTACTATTTCAAGATACTATACTCCTTCTGGACGTTGTATTCAGGCTTTGGATTATTGGAATAGAAACGATAAAGGGGAGGCGGTTCGTGTAAAACAAGAAAACTATAACGAATATAAAACAAAGAATGGTCGTAAAGTTTTTGATGGTGGTGGTGTTTTTCCAGACGAGAATTTAGGCGCTACTAAAAATGCTGCTATAGTAAAATCGATTGAACAAGATAACCTAATTTTTAATTACGCTACAAAGTATTTTTACAACAATAAAATTGAAAATATTTCTAATTTTACACTATCTACTGCAGATTTTTTAGATTTTAAAAGTTATTTAAAAACGAACAATTATTCTTTTGAAACAGATACCGAAAAGGCTTTATATAAAGCATTTGAAGCGGCTCAAAAAGAAGAATTAGATGATGAGATTGAAAATGATTTCCAAAATTTAGTTGAAAATTTAATCATTTCAAAAAACAGCATTATTGACGAAAATAAAGACTATCTTCTTAAATCTTTAACCGATGAGATTGTTAAAAGATATGTTTATAGAGAGGGCTTATATGACTACTACAAAATACATGACCAACCGATTAAGAAGGCTACAGAAATATTAAATAATCCAAACACGTATATAAATTACTTAAAGTAGGTGGTGTTTAATGAAACATCAAAAAAATGTATCTTTAAAAACTGATTTCGATTAATAGCGCAATGAAAAAATTAATTATTTTATTAATTTTAATTTTAAACGTATACTTTGTTTATTCTCAAAACAAAATTGCCCACGAAGTTTATTTCAATACAGATGAATACGACGTCCCATTAACGGAAGAAAACCGTCTTCTGCTTTTTATTTCAAATTTGGGTGAGATTGATATTGAATCCATTTCAATTTTTGGTTTTTGCGACGATAGAGGAGCAGACACATACAACTTAAAGCTTTCTCAGCAGCGCGCCGATGCTATAAAAACCATTTTTTCAAACAACGAAATAAGCGAATCTTTAATAACAAATGTAGACGGAAAAGGCGAGATCCTTTTGAAAATAGTCAATGAAAAAAGTATTTCAAAAATTAGAGGGCTTAACAGAAAGGTAGAGGTTGTTGTAAAACCAAAGCCTCCAAAAACAAAGGAAGAGAAGAAAATAGTTGAAGAAAAGAAAAACGTTCCTGAAATAATTAAAGGTAAGCTGTCTGTTGGAGATAAAATTGTATTTGAAAATATTTTATTCAAAACCGGTTATAGCACAGTAGCAAAAGATTCTAAAAAAACACTAGAAGATATTGCAAAATCTTTAGTAGAACGAGAGGATATCTATTTCACCATTCAAGGACATGTTTGTTGTACTAAATTTAGCAGAGATGCTATTGATAGAAAGACTAAAAAGAGAAATTTATCTTTAGCGCGAGCTAAATATATTTACGATTATTTTGCTAAAAAAGGCGTAGAAAAAAAGCGTATGAAATATGTTGGAATGCGTAGAAAATTTCCATTAGGAGGCGACCCTAAATTTGATAGACGTGTAGAAATATTAATTACTTATGTGAATGATAATTAATTTCTTATCATAGCAATATGCGGTATATCGTCTTCTAAATATGATTGCCCAATAGGTTTAAAACCTAAATTAACATAAAAATGCTCTAAGTAACATTGTGCAGAAATCTTTATTAAGTTTTCGTTAAAGTATTCCTTAATAGCATCAATTGAAGCTTTCATTATATCATAACCGTATTTATATTGACGTTCTTTTTTAGCTACCACTACTCTACCAATACTTGATACTTCAAAATAGTCTCCAGGTTTAAAAATACGGGTATATGCTACTAGTTTATTTCCCTTAAACCCTAAAACATGTAACGCTTTTTGGTCTTTATAATCTATATCTTGGTATACACAATCTTGTTCTACCACAAAAACTTCACTGCGTAATTGGAGTAAATCGTATAATTCACTTTTTGTTAAATCACTATAACTTTTCACTTGTACACTTATCATATCTTTGTCACTTAAATAAGATACTGAAACAAGTTCAGTATCACGAATAAGTTTTTAATCCTGAACTATAACTTCTTTAGCATCATCCTTTCCAAATTCTGGCTGAATATTCACATGGTTAATGTCATACTTATTAAAAACCAAATCTTCTATTTCATGTAAGATAATATCAAACTCAGAAAGGGTAATATTATTATTAAAATCTATATGTGCTTCTAAATGAATCTCCTCTTCGTTTAATTGCCAAACATGCACATGGTGAACATTCTTAATAGCTTCAAACATGTTGATTTCATCCACTATTTTTTGTATTGGAATACTATCTGGTGTAAACAACATTAAAACTTTTATAGAGTTTTTTAATAAATCGTAACCCATCCAAACCAAATATAATGCGATTAAAAAAGTAAGGAAACTATCCACCCAAAACATTTGGAAATACTTCATTAATAAACCACCTATTAAGACCGCAACACTAGCCATCATATCTGTTATTAAATGCAGATAAGCACTTTTCATATTCATATTAGCCTCAGAATCTTTCTTTAATAATAGTACACTAAAACCATTTCCTAAAATTGCAATTAAAGACAACCATATTACAAGATTTGATTCTATTGCTTGAGGGTTCTGAAACCGTTCTATAGCTTCAACAATTAACAAAACAGCAATAACTATTAAAGTAGTAGCATTAATAAATGCCGCTAAAATTTCAGCACGTTTGTATCCAAACGTTTTTTTTATCGAAGCCCTCTTTTTAGTAAGCTTGTTAGCTATATAACTTATAATAAGTGATAATACGTCACTAAAATTATGAAGTGCATCACTTAACAATGATAAACTTCCTGAAATTAAGCCGCCAACAACTTGAGCAACTGTTATTGCTATATTTAAAAAAATAGATATTATAAGATTACGACCTCTTAAGTCGTTATGGTGATGGTGCTTGTGATTATGACCATTTGAATGTGACATCTACTAACAAGACAAAGGGATTTTATCCACACGTTTTTGATGTCTACCGCCTTCAAAATCGGTATTTAAAAACGTATCAACCATTTGAACCGCCTGAGGTATTGCGGTATATCTCGCAGGAATACATAAAATATTAGCATTATTATGTTGGCGTATTAATTCAACAATTTCTTTTGTCCAACATAAACCAGCTCTAACTTTTTGATACTTATTAGCAGTCATTGCAACACCATTAGCACTTCCACAAATTAATATACCAAAATTTACTTTTCCGTTTTCCACGTCTTGAGCTACCGGATGAACAAAGTCCGGATAATCTACACTATCATCAGTATCGGTTCCATAATTATTTACAGTATAACCTTTATTTTCTAAAAACGTTTTTATAGCAAATTTATATTCTGTTCCAGCGTGATCGTTTCCTATAGAAATTGTCATGTTCTATTATATTATTAAGATTAAACAAAGGTAATAAATTAAGAAGTTGTGGATGCTTTTATTAATTACTTGTTAATAACTGTTTACTCTTTTCTAAAATTAAAATTTGGAGTATTCATTTATTTTTTCAATCAATAACCTTTTGGTAACATCCAAATAAGTTAATGTAAATTTTTAGTTAAGTTATAAGCACTACAATATGTAGTTTTAAGCTTCATTAATATTTTTTTTATTAAAAATACTTGTTAATATCGGTTTCTAACAATTGTTAATAGAATTTATAAAGCACTTCTATTTAAAGATGTTATAATTAATAAAGCTGTTAATTATATATCAATAATATTCAATAAAACATATTTCAAAATAATAACTAATAAAGTTATACCGTTATTAACACACTATAATAACTATCATTTAATTTTTAAATTTTTAAAATAAAATAGTATTGTAATATATATTGTGGATAACTTCATTTAAAATAGATATAACTGAAATTAAATATTAAAACCGTAGCTTTGTAAAAAACAAATAGCTAATACTTCACCTTTAACTGCTATTTAATAACAAAATTTCCAATACCTTAGGAAATATAAATGAGTACAAATTTAAATGAGTAAAAAAAGAAAAGGGAAATCCAGAAATAAAGGAATTCCTAACCTAACAAATGCGATTCTTAGCATTTTAAAAAAAGATAAAAATCAAACTTTTAATTATAAACAAATTGCTGTTAAACTAAATGTTAACGATGCTAGCAGTAGAAATCAAATTATAAAAACCCTTGCTAAACTTGCTGCAAAAAATGAAATACAACAAGTAGATCGTGGTAAGTTTAAAGCAATTATTAATACAGAATATCATACTGGAGTTCTAGATCTATCTGTTAAAGGATCTGGTTATATTATTTGCGATGATTTTGATGAAGATGTATTTATTGCTTCTAATAATATAAACAGAGCATTAGATGGAGATGAAGTTGAATTCTATGCTTATAAAAGAAGAAAACGAGGTAAAATAGAAGGCGAGATAACAAATGTTATTGCTCGTGCAAAATCTGAATATATAGGTGTTATTCAAATTCAAAAAAACAGTAATTACGCCTTTGTAATTCCGGATAGCAATAAGATGTATAAAGATATTTTTGTACCAATAAATAAAACCTTTAACGCTGAAGACGGAGATAAGGTTTTAGTAAAACTAGAAGATTGGCCTGAAAATGCAGATTCTCCTTATGGAAAAGTTGAAAAAGTTTTAGGTAAACCGGGAGAACACAACACAGAAATCCATGCTATTTTAGCTGAATACGGGTTACCTCACGAATTTCCTCATGAAGTTGAAGTTTTTGCTAATGAATTAGATACTTCTATTACCGAAGCAGAAATTACAAAACGCAGGGATATGCGTAAAGATTTAACTTTTACGATAGATCCTAAGGATGCGAAAGATTTTGATGATGCCTTATCCTTTGAAATATTAGACAATGGTTTATATGAAATAGGAATTCATATTGCTGATGTATCTCATTATTTACAAGAAGGTACTATTTTAGATGATGAAGCTTATGAACGCGCAACATCTGTATATTTAGTGGATAGGGTGGTCCCTATGCTTCCTGAAGTATTATCAAACAACGCATGTTCTTTGAGACCACATGAAGAAAAGTATACCTTTTCTGCAGTATTTCAAATAAATGATAATGCTGAAATAAAAAACCAATGGTTTGGTAGAACGGTAATTTATAGCGATGCACGATATGCTTATGAAGAAGCTCAAGCAGTTATAGAAACTAAGATAAATCAAATTCCTGCAGAAGTTTCTTTATCTGGAAAAGCTTATAAAACCGATCAGAAATTAGCAGACGCCATTTTAAAAATGGATGAACTTGCTAAATTAATGCGAAAAAAACGCATGAAAAACGGCGCTATTTCTTTTGATAAAGTAGAAGTAAAATTCAATTTAGATGAAGATAATAATCCAGCAGGTGTATTTTTTAAAACTAGTAAAGATGCTAATAAATTGATTGAAGAATTTATGTTATTAGCTAATAGGAAAGTATCAGAGTTTATTGGAAAACAATCACCTAAAAAAACGTTTGTGTATCGTGTGCATGACGAACCAGATGAAAGTAAACTAGCTTCTTTACAAAATGTAGTAAGTCGCTTTGGGTATAAGCTTAATTTTAAAGATAAAAAATCCACGACAACATCACTAAATAATTTATTACAAGAGGTTGTGGGTAAAAAAGAGCAAAACCTTGTAGATACTTTAGCTATACGAAGTATGAGTAAAGCTGAATATACCACACATAATATTGGGCACTATGGGCTAGCATTCGATTATTATAGTCATTTTACCTCTCCAATACGTCGATATCCAGATGTTATGGCACATCGTTTATTACAAGTATATTTAAATGGAGGGAAATCTGCAAATGAATCTGATTACGAAGAAAAATGCCAACATTCTAGTAACATGGAAATGTTAGCTACCAGAGCAGAACGCGATTCTATTAAATATATGCAAATTCGTTTTATGGAAGACCATAAAAATGAAGAGTTTGTAGGTGTTATTTCAGGAGTTACAGACTGGGGTGTTTATGTAGAAATTATTTCTAATAAATGTGAAGGTATGGTTAGTGTTAGAGATATGAAAGACGATCACTACGCTTTTGATCAAGATTTATACGCTATGGTTGGTAGAATAAATAAAATAATTTATCAATTAGGTGATGAAGTGGTTGTAAAAGTTAAAAATACAGATTTAGTTAAAAAACATTTAGACTTTACCTTAGTTAGAAAGGTTGAATAATTTTTTTATGATTTGTAACATTTTGTTTAATTAATTAACTAATTAATAAAAGTTTAGACATGATATTAACTACAACAAATTCAATTGAAGGACATAAAATACAAGATTATTTAGGTATCGTTACTGGGGTTTCTACTAATGTAAAAACATCTTTTTCTTTTAAATCTGAAAAAAATAAAAAACTTTACGAAGATTTTATTAATAAAACTAAAGAAGCAGCATTTCAAAGTCTTAAAGAAAATGCAAATAAATTAAAAGCTAATGCCGTGGTTGGTATTTCAATAGATATTGAAGCTTCTTCAACTTCTTACTTTTTTGTCTCTATTACTGGAACAGCTGTAAAGGTTAGTATTTAATCCTAATATTTTCTAAAACTAAACTATCATCGGAATAATTATTGATAATTTTACGTTTTAATTTAAAATCCATTTCACATGAAACGTATATTCTTTTTTCTTATTTGTTTTGCTACTTTAATTTTAACTGCTCAAGACCCTATCGAAAAATCTATTGGTGATTTTAGTGAACTTAAAGTTTATGATTTAATAGAAGTTGAACTTATAAAATCCAACGATAATAAAGTTCTTATAACAGGAGATAATGCGAGTAATGTTTTGGTTAATAATAAAAACGGAAAGCTAAAGATAAAAATGAGTCTTGAAGAAATTTTTGATGGGAGCAAGACAAAGGTAACTTTATATTATTCCAGTCTAGATATTATTGACGTTAATGAAGGAGCTAAGGTACACTCTAAAGATAAAATAAAACAGTTTGAGATAGACTTAAAATCTCAAGAAGGTGGTTATATATATTTGGAACTAAATACCACTTATACAAATATTAAAGCTGTAACAGGAGGTGTAATTAAGGTTTTAGGAAAATCGAAAAGTCAAAATATAACACTTCGAACAGGAGGTGTTTTTAAAGGTTCTGAACTTAAAACTGATAAAACTGAAGTTTCCATTAATGCCGCTGGTGAGGCTTATGTTAATGCTTCAAAACTTGTGGATGTGAAAATTAAAGCAGGAGGAGATGTGTTTATTTATGGCGATCCAGAAAGAGTTAATGAAAGCAGGGTTTTAGGTGGTAGAATAAAACGTATGGATTAAATTTTAAACAAGTTTTTACCATACAATAACCATACAATTAATCTTGAATCAATTATATTTACTAACTTAGCAGCACAACAACTAAGTTATACACTATAATGCTGCATATTAAACAAATATTAATTTGTTTTCTTTTTGGTTGCGTTACATTTATCTTTCAAGGACAGGAAAGACCGCCAATTAATATATTTCTACCTGAACATTATGGTGGTGATTCACAGAACTGGTCTGTTTCCCAATCATCAGATAAATACATATATGTTGCAAACAACAAAGGGCTTTTAGAGTTTAATGGGTCTGCTTGGAATTTATATAAATCACCAAACCAAACAATTGTTCGTGCGGTTAGCGCATTAGATAGTATTGTTTACACCGGAAGTTATCGAGAATTTGGTTATTGGTTAAGGAATAAGGTTGGGTTTCTAGAGTATACATCACTTTCAGACAAACTAAATGTATCCTTTTTTGAAGATGAAGAGTTTTGGAATATAAAGCCTTATGACGATTGGGTTTTGTTTCAGTCCTTGAATCGTATACACGTATATAATAAAAATACGAACTCTTATAATACAATCACATCTAAAACTAATATTTCAAGAATATTTGAAGCAGGTAATATATTTTATTACCAAGACATTGAGGATGGATTATATAAAATTGAACGAGGTAATGGTTTTTTGGTTTCTAATCATGAAGTTATAACGAATAATATTATTGTTAATATTTATGATTACGATGGTAAGTTATTGGTTCTTACTCAGGATGAAGGTTTTTATGTTTTAGATAACAATGAAGCTATTAAATGGAATATTCCTGCAAATAATGTTATTGAAAACGTTAGTGTATTTAGTAGTATTAAACTGCATGATAATAGTTATTTGTTAGGAACTATTTCAGATGGTATTATTAATATTTCCAATCAAGGAGTGGTTAATTATCAAATAAACAAGGAAAAGGGACTTGGTAATAATACGGTTTTGTCTCTATATGAAGATATAGATAATAATATTTGGTTGGGTTTAGATAACGGTATTAATTGTTTAAATACGGTCTCACCATATAGGTTTTATTACGACACAAACGGAAAATTAGGGAGTGTTCACGCATCTATAATTCATAATAACAATTTATATCTTGGTACAAATCAAGGATTGTTTTTTAAAGAGTTAAACAAGGGTGATGAATTTCAATTTATAGACGGGACTCAAGGGCAAGTATGGTGTTTGGAAGAGATAAGAAATGAATTGTTTTGTGGCCATAATACAGGCACGTTTGTTATAGAAGGGAATAAAGCTAAACAAATTTCGAAGGTTCAAGGAACATGGAAAATTAGATCAATTGATGAAAACACAATTATTCAAGGAAACTATAAAGGTTTAAATATTCTACAAAGGGTTAATGGTGTTTGGGGCTTTAGAAATAAGGTTGAAGGGTTTAATATATCGAGTAGGTATTTTGAGCTAGCAGATAATAATGAAATTTTTGTCAACCATGAATACAAGGGTGTTTTTAGGCTCAAAACAGATGAACAATTACATAATGTAATCTCTTTTTATAAAGACTCCTTAGTTCAAAAAGGCAAATATTCAAGCTTAGTAAAACATAATAATAATATTTTATACACAAATAGTAAAGGAGTTTTTAAATTAGATAAAGTTAATAGAAACTTTAAAAAAGACACTCTTTTAAGCGGGCTTATATCTGCTAATGATTTTATTTCAGCGAAATTAGTTTCTGAACCTGGGACTAACAAATTGTGGAGTTTCTCTTCCAATAGACTAAGCTATTTAGCAATAGGAGAACTTAGTGGAGTAAAAAAAATTCACCATGTTCCATTTTCATTGAGTTATATTAATGGTTTAGCCGGCTACGAAAATATTTCACATATAAATGATGAACAATTTTTAATTGGCACACCTTCTGGTTATGCGATTTTAGATCTTAACAAGTTAGCAGAAAATGAACACCAAATACGAATCAATAATATAAAAGTTATTGATCATTCTAAAGAAGATATTGCGACTTTTGTTAAGCTTAGTACAGATAAAGAATTTTCTAATTCAGAAAACAGCGTACAATTTTCTTATAGTTCCCCAGTGTTTTCAGCAGTTCAAGCCCCCCTTTATCAATATAAATTAGAGGGTTATTATAACTCATGGAGCGATTGGACAAATAAAGGAGACGTTGTGTTTGAAAACTTACCGTACGGCAATTATTTGTTTAAGGTAAGAGCTAAAATAGCAAATCGTGTTACGGATAATATTGCAGAATATAGTTTCACAATACAAAGACCGTGGTATTTGTCTAACAAAGCATTAATACTTTATGCTGTTGGGTTATGGGTTTTTTCAGTTTTTATGCACAATCTATACAAAGGATATTATAAAAGGCAAAGAGAACGATTATTGCAAAAGTCGGCTAGGGAATTAGAACTTAAAGAATTAGAAAACAAACAGCAATTGATGCGGTTTAGAAATGAAAAACTAAGGGAAGACATTGACAATAAGAATCGGGAATTAGGTGTTTCTACCATGAATCTTATCAAGAAAAATGAATTCCTAAATGCTATTAAAAAAGAACTTCAAGATTTAGAAAAGGATAAAGACTTGAAAAAAGTTATAAGAATTATAGACAGGAATTTAAACAACAACGACGATTGGAATTTATTCCAAGAAGCCTTTAACAATGCGGATAAAGATTTTTTAAAGAAAATAAAAGAACTACATCCTAGCTTAACATCTAATGACTTAAGACTTTGTGCCTATTTACGTCTCAATTTATCTTCAAAAGAAATAGCCCCCTTGCTTAATATCTCACCCAGAAGCGTGGAGGTTAAACGCTACCGATTACGAAAAAAAATGGAATTACCGCACGAATCTAACCTTTCCGACTATATTTTAGAGGTTTAATATACACAACATATTACCTTTTCAACCAAACATTACCACAACATTTGCCCATTTTCACTGATTTTAGATTGTAACTTATAATTTGAAATCCTTAATAAATAGGTGTATTTCCTAAGTTTTCTTTAAAAAAAAAGTTAAAATTTTCTCTTGTATATTTTTTGTAGTGGCTAAAAGTTATTATTTATCAATCTTCAAAGTTAATTTGGGGCAAACTAAAAAACTAACTAAATATGAGACAAACTCTCTTAACAATTTTAACGGTATTTCTATTTACCTCAGCCAACGCTCAAAGTGTTGACGTAAGTGGAAATGTCCAGGACAATACAGGATTTCCTATTCCAGGGGTCAATGTGCTTGTTAAAAACACTACCAATGGGGCTGTAACTGACTTTGATGGAAACTTCACTGTTTCTGGGGTAGATATCGGTTCTGTTCTTATTTTCAGTTATATTGGCTATGTGTCGAAGGAGGTAATCGTGAATGATTCAACTAGTTTAGTTATTAAATTAGATGAAGACCTTGCTCAACTTGATGAAGTCATCGTAGTGGGTTATGGTACACAGAAAAAAAGTAATGTTGTCGGCTCGGTTGTAAGTGTGGACTTAGAAGAAGCAACAGCAACACCCACAACTAACGTATCAGAAATGCTAAGAGGTCGAGCTGCAGGTGTTCAGGTTAATTTAGCAGACGCAAGGCCCGGTGGAGATTCTAACATTGTAATTAGGGGTAGTGTTTCTGTTGCTCCAAATGGCAATGGACCACTTATTATTGTAGATGGACTACCTTTTGATAGCTTGAACGACATAGCTCCGGATGATATAGCTAATATAGAAGTATTAAAAGATGCCTCATCAACGGCTATTTATGGTTCTAGAGCATCTAATGGTGTCATTCTTGTAACAACCAAAAGAGGTAAGGCCGGTAAAATTCTAGTAAACTATCACGGTTATACAACTGTGCAAAGCTTAACAAAAAACTTTAATCAATACACAGGTCAGCAATATATTGATTTAAAAAGGGAGGCGAATAGAAATAGATTTACAGGAGAATACCTTAGAGACGAAAATATTTTTACGCCTTTTGAATTAGAGGCTATAGACAACAAGGAATTTGTGGACTGGGAAGATTTAGTTTTAAGTGATGCGACGATACAAAGTCATGCTTTAAGTGTTACGGCTGGTAGCGAAAAAACAAAAGTTTTTTCAAGTATTAATTACTTCACTCAAGACGGTATTATACCAAATTCTGGATTTAATAGAGGGGCCTTTAAATTAAACCTTGACCAGCAAATTAGTAACAAGTTAAACTTAAAAGCTATAATAAACTATCAAAACACTAATCAAGACAGAGAAACAGGTGGGCTTAACTTTACGACAATTACGCCATTAGCTAGACCTTTCGACGAAAACGGTAAGCTTCTTAAGTTCTACTTGGGGCCAAACAACACAAGTGTCAATCCGTTGTGGGATCAACAAGAATCTACAGATGAGACCAAAATAAACTTAACAGATTTAAACCTTAGTTTAACGTATAACTTTACCCCTAACCTTTCTTATACCTTAAAAACTTTCTTAAGAAACAGAAACACAAATAGAGGTATATACCGTTCACTATCACATTCATCTGGAGACGAAGGTGTTGATGGACGCGCTTTTTTAGAGAATAGATTATATAGACAATCTTTAATAGAAAATATTATAAACTATAAACCAGAAATAAATGACAAGCACAGCTTAGATTTTACGGCTGTTCATGCATTTGATGAACAAAGGGATGAATTTACACAAATCCAAAAAGCAGGATTTGCAAACGACGCCCTAGGGTTTAATGGTATCGGGACGAAATTACTGTCCGATGTTAGAAACGTTTCACAAAGGCGATTAGTTTCTTTTTTAGGAAGGTTGAGATACGGATATTTAGACAAGTATTTATTTGAGGTTACAGCAAGGGCTGATGGGGCTTCTGTTTTTGCAGAGAATAATAAATGGGGATATTTTCCCGCGGCATCATTTGCATGGAAAATTCATAAAGAATCTTTCTTGGAAAACCTTGAAAGTATTAATGAGTTAAAACTTAGAATAAGTTATGGAGCAACAGGTAATCAAGGTATAAATTCTCTAGAGTCTTTAGGGAGAGCTGATGACACCCCATACATATTTGGAGGAGAGACGGTAGCTGGTTTTGTCGCGTCCTCAAGATTGCCTAACCCAAATTTGAAGTGGGAAACAACAACAACATTTAATACTGGTTTAGATTTTAGACTGTTTAATAATTTATTTGAGGGGACTATAGAGTATTATAAATCGAACACTAAAGATTTATTACTAGATCGCTCTATTGCAGGAACAACAGGTTTTGCTGTTACCCGTTTCAATGTAGGAGAAATAGAGAATAAAGGATTTGAAGTAACTCTTAATACAAACATTATTAGGAAAAATGATTTACGATGGTCTGTAGGGTTAGCGATTTCTAGTAATAATAATAAAGTTATTGCATTAACTGGAGAAACTGACAATGAGGGAAACCCTGTAGACATACCTTTAGGAGACGGTCGTCGCTTATCAATTGGCCAATCAATTAACAATATATGGTTACCAAAATATGACGGCATCTTTCAAGAGGGGGATGATATAGCTGGTTCAGGAACGCCATTGGCAAGTCCAGGAGACATTAGAGTTATAGATCAAGATGGTAATGGTCAGATAGATGAAAGAGATAATGTATTTACCGAGGCAGATCCAGATTGGTATGGTTCTATTAACACGACATTAAACTACAAAGGGTTTGAGCTATTTGCAGATTTTTATATTCTTGAGGGAGCCACAAAATTAAACCCTGTTTTAGCAGATGGCGAACTTTGGAAAGGAGCAATTAATGGTGTGCGTACTAAATACTACACTCCAGAAAGTCCATCAACTCAATACCCTAGACCAAAGCCAGACACACATGTACATCTGTTTTCATTTGCTGTACGAGACGCATCTTATGTGAGATTAAGAACACTTACTTTAGGCTATAACTTACCAGAAAAGACATTGTCTGGAATTGGGTTTAATAGCGCAAAAGTTTACATGACAGGGACTAATTTATTCACATTTACAGATTACCAATCTTATAGTCCAGAACAAAACCCAATTGAAAATGGAAATAGTGCATTTCCAGAAACGAGAGCATTAACAGTAGGAGTTAAACTTGGCTTTTAAATAAAAAAATAAGATATGAAAACAATAGATAATATATTTCATTTTAAGAGAAGCGCGTTTATTCTCTTTGTAGTAGTACTTTTTTCTTTTTCGTGTAGCGATGAATTTTTGAAAGATGAATTACTTTCAGATACTTCTGTAGATTTTTTATACACTACACCAGAAGGATTAGAGTCTGCGGTAGTTGGATTGTACACACTTAATCGTCAATTGTATGAGGACAGATCCTTAAATGGGGCCTATCCTTTAATACTTCAAGCAAAAAGCGATTTGGCGGTTGGTGTAACAGGAGAAGTGTCCTTGTATAGTAGACTGTTATGGGGGTTTAGCTTAGGTGATTTTGGTACAGCATCAGGTATTAATAAATACTGGGTTCATTATTATAAAATAGTAGACCGTAGTAATGCTATTATACAAGCAGCGGAAAACCTTGATGGTATTGATGAAGATAGAAAAAATCAAATTTTGTCAGAAGCAAAATGTATGAGAGCGAACTCTTTCTTCACTTTATATCGTCTTTTTAACAATATATTTGTTAACACCACCCCAACAAACCCAGATAATGCCTTTGATAAACCTCAGGATAAAACACCTAAAGAGGAGATATTTACCCTACTAAAGAGTGATTTAGATTTTGCGATTGCGAATTTAGATTATACCACGCCTGAGTTTGGGAGGTTTACACAAGGCACCGCAAGGCATATTCGAGCTAAGGTTGCGATGTGGGAAGAAGATTGGGCAGAAGCTGCAGCTCAAACGGACGCTATAATAGAAAGCGGTAACCATAGTTTAGTGCCTACAACAAAAGAAGTTTTTGCAGGCGATTTAAACCATTCTGAAACTTTGTTTACCTCAAATTTTGAAAGAGAAACCATTGGCGGTGGTGGAGAGCATATTTTAAACTGGAATATCGTTTCAGAGTCTCATGCCGCAGACGGGGTTGTTCATTCCGTTGAAAACGGTGGCGCTGGAGTCGGGTTTCTATCGTTAAACGATTATGTAATTAATCTTTTAAACGAAGATCCTAATGATGATAGAAAAGATAATACCTATTATATTTTTGAATATTTATACAATGATGAGTTATCATTACCTGCAGGTAAAAACATTGGTGACCCTCTTGATCTGTATGTTAATCATCCAACAGATCAAAACCAATTTATGTTGTATTACAGAAGGCAAAACCCTGGAGTAATTAAATTTCTTGATGAAAATGCCGAGCCAACAGATCGTGCGCACTACAAAAACATTATGGTTTATAGATTAGCTGAAACATATTTAATTGGCGCAGAAGCCCACATGATGTTGGGTGAAGACGTAAAAGCCTTAGAATACCTTAATGAGGTAAGAAACCGTGCAAATGCCGAATCTAAAATCACTATTGATTTACAAACTATTTTGGATGAAAGGGCTAGAGAGTTAGCTTTTGAAGGGCAACGTTGGTTCACGTTAAAAAGGACTGGTAAGTTATTTGAATTCCTTATAGATCATATGAATAATGATAACCTGAATGAGTCCTATCCAGAAGGCAATCCTAAGGACATATTACGAGAGTATATGCAAAATTGGCCTATACCTCAAGAGCAGATTGGCCTATTGGGACCAAATTATCCACAGAATGATGGATATAATTAATTGCTAAGAATAATAAATTTAAAAATTAAAAAAATGAAGAATAACACCATACATATTATGTTAAGATTTAATATCATGCCTTTCCTGATGTTAATATCATTTCTAGTGTCTGCGCTATTCACTTCTTGTGTTCAGGAAGATGATATTCCACCTGTTTCTGCTTATGTAGAACCGCCACCACCAGAACCTGGAGAAAATATAATAGAAGCACCAGTGTTTAGTGAGGTTCCTGTCGACTTTGAGACATCAAATCCGGAGTTTGAGAGTTTCGGAGAGTTAAACGGAGATGTAATTATTACAGTAGTTGAAAACCCAGTTTCTGGAGGAATTAACACGTCAGGTAAAGTTGTAGAGGTGAAGTACTTGGCCGGAACGGAACCATGGGCTGGATTTTTCTTTGATTTAGCAGAGAAAGTTGATTTTTCTGTTAATAGAACGATAAAAATAAAAGTGTATTCTCCTGAAGTTGGGCAGAATATTACGCTAAAATTAGAAGATATTGAAGACGCTAATGTTAACAAGGAAATACAAGCACTTACAACTGTTGCAAATGAATGGGAAGAACTGTCATTTATATTCTCTCCGGGGGATGATGCTAAATTTGATAAGGCGGTATTGTTCTTTAATTTCTTGGGAGATAAGGATGCAGATGTAACCCATTATTTTGATGATATCGTTCTTGTAGAAGGAGATGATACTGGTGGCGGAAATGACGAGGCACCAACTTCTGCGGCGCCAGCACCAATATTACCAGAAGCAGAAGTAATCTCAATTTATAGCGATGCATATACACCTATTACTGTAAGTGAATTACCAACAGAATGGTCTGGCTCAGGTTTTGAAGAAGTTCAAATTGAAGGCAATAATACCATTAGGTATTTCGATCTCGATTTTACAGGAATCGTAACAGATTATGGAAACCCTACCGATTTATCATCTAAGAGTTTTGTGCATTTTGATTATTGGACTTCTGATGGCACAGAATTTGGAATTAAACTTGTAAACACAACTTATGGTGATGGTGACCCATTAAAAGAAGACTTGCAATCTGTAGGCACGGTATCGCAAGGTCAATGGGTAAGTGTGGATATTCCATTAGATGATTTTGCATTCGACAGATCTGGAGTCACTCAAATATTATTTGATAATTTGGCTGCCGAAAAGATTACGCTTTTCATAGACAACCTCTATTTCCACAATGGACAGCCTAATATGCCACTTACTGCAGCCCCTGCACCAACATTTGATGCTGCCAATGTAATCTCCATTTATAGCGATGCATATACGCCGATTACCGTAAGTGAATTACCAACAGAATGGTCTGGGTCTGGTTTTGAAGAAGTTCAAATTGAAGGAAACAATACCATCAAGTATTTCGATCTGGATTTCACAGGAATTGTAACTGACTATGGAAACCCAACTGATTTGACAACTATGACCCACGTGCATTTTGATTACTGGACATTCGATGGGGTAGAGCTAGGAATTAAACTTGTAAACACAACTTATGGTGATGGTGACCCATTAAAAGAAGACTTGCAATCTGTAGGCACGGTATCGCAAGGGCAATGGGTAAGTGTGGATATTCCTTTAGACGATTTTGCGTTCGACAGATCTGGAGTCACTCAAATATTATTAGATAATTTAGTGGTTGACGATGCAAGTATCACCGTTTATATAGATAATTTGTTTTTCTATAATGATCCAACAACACCAAATACGGCTGCTCCTGCACCAACTGTAGATGCAGCAAATGTGATATCAATTTATAGTGATGCATATACGCCGATTACCGTAAGTGAATTACCAACAGAATGGTCTGGGTCTGGTTTTGAAGAAGTTCAAATTGAAGGAAACAATACCATCAAGTATTTCGATCTGGATTTCACAGGAATTGTAACTGACTATGGAAACCCAACTGATTTGACAGCCATGACTCACGTTCATTTTGATTACTGGACATTCGACGGAGTGGAGCTTGGGATTAAGCTTGTAAATACAACTTATGACCCTATCCAAGAGGACTTGGAATCTGTAGGAACGGTAACCCAAGGACAATGGGTAAGTGTTGATATCCCATTAGATGATTTTGCATTCGACAGATCTGGAGTCACTCAAATATTATTCGATAACTTAGTTGTTGACGATGCAAGTATAACTGTTTATATTGATAATCTTTATTTTTATAAGTAGTTAAAAATACAGTTAAATAAATATTTTTTTTAAGCTCAAACCCCCTTCTTTATAACTTTAAAGAAGGGGGTTTTTTTATTGTCCAATTCTCAATTATATTCTGCTAACAATATGTATTTCAAGTAAATTAGAAAATTCTGTTAGAAAAATTATTCCAACCTATTTTGCAATAATGCAAATTATGTTCTTTGCTTTTTTTGCTCATTCTTGCGGGGGGAGTGAGGATATTTCTGGGGCACCGTCCAACTTGAATTAATCTATTATTATTCAGGGGGCCGACACCAATAGCCCTAATGGCGATGGCCCTTGGAGTATTTCATGTTTATCAACACAAATAATGCAGTGCGCTATGCTTTTAAGTTTAATGGGGGTGAGTTAAAGGAAAGTGCTGATGGGACTATAGAGCATACTTTTACTAAAAAAGGCACAAATACTTATGCTGTTTTGGTAATTGCATATTCAATTACTGGAGAGTCAATAAACATGACACAATCGGTTCGGGTGTTTCAATCAAATACAGTAGACACTTTGGTTTTTTCAGATGAGTTTGACCAAGATGGAGAGGTTGATTCCTCTAAGTGGCTGTTTGAAACGCTGCCTCCAAATAATGGAATTTGGTGGAATGGTGAAAAACAACATTATACTGACTGGTTGGTTTCGTATTAATCCTGATTTTAACCAAAGCGAAATGGAAATTGATTATGTAAGGGTTTACTGGTAGATAAAACATGATCTATTTGGCTTTTTTTTGTATAGAGTATCACTTTAGATTAAATATCCCAACACAACAGCTTGTCTTCAATTGTTAGTATTGTGCAGTTGTATAAGCTTAAATTTAGTTTTGGGTTTTTATAAAACATACAACATTCCCGAAATACACCTATACATTACCACAACATAAGGCTTTTTTAAGAATTCTGTATGGTTTATCTCATTTTAGCAAAATCACTCTAAAAGCCTATGAATGTTAAGGCTTTGGCAAATTTTAGGCTTAAATATTATGATGTATGTTTTTTGTTGAGGTCTTTTTTAAGGAATTAGCAGTCTTTTCAGATAAATTTATCAAACTATACAATTCACAAATGCTATGCTCGATATGGTGTTAAGAGAATTACTCGTTAATGAACAACTTAAAATAACTATAACTATGAAAAACAATCTTCTAAGATTATTGCTATTCTTATTTACAGTCTCAATTTTTGCTCAGGCAAATAAAGTAGAGATCGTCAGTAGTGAAGAAGGCCAGAAACTGGTGGTCGACGGCAAAGACTTTATGCTTAATGGTGTGAATTGGGATTATGTTCCCATAGGTACCGATGTTACCAATGCCAATTTTTATGAGCAACCAGACGACATCATAAAGGCTGGATTGGATACTGAAATGGGTCTTTTAAAGAACATGAATGTTAATGTAATAAGACAATATGTAGGCGTGCCAGCGAAATGGGTAACCTATATTTATGAAAAATATGGGATTTACACTTTGTTAAATCATTCATTTGGTAGATATGGGCTAACATTAGAAGGCGTTTGGACTCCAGTTACAATTTACTCAGATGAAAAAACACAAGAACAACTTGTGTCTGATATGATTAATTTGGTTGAAGAATACAAAGATGTTCCTGGGATTTTGATGTACATGATGGGTAATGAAAATAACTACGGACTATTTTGGCAAGGAGCAGAAACAGAAGATTTTCCTGATGGTGAAGAAAAAATTAATGCGGTTGGAGAACTTCGTGGGCGCCCTATGTACAAGCTCATGAACGAGGTTGCTCTCAAAATGAAAGCAATGGATCCAAATCACCCGGTTGCAATTTGTAACGGAGATGTTTTGTTCATTGATATCATAGCAGAAGAATGTAAAGATATTGACATATATGGAGCTAATACTTATAGAGGAGAATCATTTGGTGACTTCTTTCAAGTGGTTAAAGACAAGCTTGGCATACCACTCATGTTCACAGAATTTGGTGCAGATGCTTATAATGCTCTTGAAAATAAGGAAGATCAATACTGGCAAGCACACTATAATTTATCAAACTGGAAAGAAATATATGAAAACGCTGCAGGTTTAGGCAAGGCAGGAAATTCTATTGGAGGTTTTACATTTCAATTTAGTGATGGTTGGTGGAAATTAGGTTTTGATAAACGTAAAGATGCTGACACACATGAGACAGGAGCTTCATGGAGCAATGGAGGTTATTATCACGACACAAAAAACGGTTCAAATAATATGAACGAAGAGTGGTTTGGTATTTGTGCTAAAGGGCCAACAAGCGAAAGAGGCCTATACGACTTATATCCTCGTGCCTCATATTATACACTTAAGGACGCACATGCGCTCAATCCGTACGATGAAGGCATGACCCCTGAATTCCTTGATAATTATTTTAATAATATCAACATAACAGAAGCCATGTTGAAAGCGCGAGGCGACAAAGCAGCATTAGACGCACAATCAGGCGGAAAAATTAGGATAAGTAATTTAAGAGCAGAGTTTACAACCTTTAATACCGGAGGTTCTTTAATTACTACACCAGAAACAGCAAATCCAGACGAAGAAACATTCCCAAATCAATTAGGGTTTGACCACATGCAATCATATTACGTTGGTGTAGCTGGAAGCCCATCGCCAGGAATGAAGGCAGAAGTAAATTTCAATATTATTGGCAATGTTGCTCAAAACCCAATAAATGAGATTTTTTATGAAAATGTAGGACGTCCTGTTACAGTTATGAACTCTAATGGAGAAGAGGTTGTTATAACAGACAACAATAGACTACGTGTTTATAATGCAGAATATGAATGGAATACCAAAGTGGCCGATATTAGAGGTTTTTATAGAACAGGTCATTACCACTGGGGGTATGAGGGTGATTTCTTTGGGTTATATCCGGAAGCAAATTATGGCCCAAATTTAGACATTTACAACGGTGAAATCCTAGGAATGGAAGTAGATGGAAAGGGTTCTTTAAAAGGTCTAAAAGCCGCCTTTGGCCCACAGTTATGGTGGGGAGCTAACCCAACAGCACTTTTAAAATATAGAACAAAATTAAAGCATTGGGACATTACAGGTATATATCACAGAGACTTTATAACAGAACTGAGGTTTGATGAAAATGGTCAGCGTGTCTTAAACCAAAATCAGGTTGCCAGTGGTATAATTCCGGGGTGGCCAATGGAAAGGGCTACTTTGGCTTTAGAGAAAGAATTTGGAAAACTAGGTATTTCTTTAGGAGGTATCTGGGGAGGAAGACCATTAAACGGAAGTACATTTCAAGATGTGAGAGGAGAACCTGGAAATTACACGGTTTATCAAGACAAAATTAATTCTGATGATAATTGGGGTGGAAAAGCAAAAATAACATACCAAGGCGGTAAGTTTAATTGGTATGCACAAGCAGCTTATATGGGCTTAGTTGCTAATGGAGGACCAGATGCGACTAGAACATTTACGGGCTGGAAGCTAAAAGATTCTGGAAGCGGTAATCAAACCAACATCCTTTCAGGTTTTACTTTTTCAGTAGGCGACTGGCAAATTGCACCAAACTTTTTATGGCAAAAACCTTTGGTTGACGCCATACCAAATGATGTTACAGCTCCAGGAAGATTACGAAACTTTATTGATGATCCTTTTGCAGTTCGAGGTAATAGAGAAACAACGGCAGGAGAATTACTTTTAACTTTTGACCCAACACCTGGCTCATGGTTTTACGAGTGGGATAATGACCGTGCAGAGGATGCAAAAATAGCCTTTAATTTAGGTTTCGTATATAGGCACCATCCAACAGCACAAGACGCACATATTGGATTTTTAGCCAATCGACAGTTTTTCGCATTCCCACAAGCAGCACCAGCACAAGATTTATGGGAAATAAGTTCTCGTGTTGTTTCCAAAGTTAGTCCAGATATAGGTATTATTGGAAACTTTTATGGAGGTAATGCACAGGCTAATGGTGATAGCGATAGAACCATAGAGCGTTTTGGTGGTGACATTAAAATGATTTATAAAAAATGGAAAATAGAATACCAAGTTAAGATTAACGATTGGGGACCTTTTGATTATCACCGCGATTTTAACTTAACGTTCCCAGTTCAAAACATGATTGACATTTCGACCTCAATCGGGAAACCAGATTGGTTTATTCTGCCTAGTACTAAGATTGGTCTTAGAGGTATATGGCGTTCTTTGAATGAGAACTCACCAAGATATGCGCCAACGGCAGTTCCGCCAAATACGGTTCCAGCAGTTCCAGTGTTAAGTCCTGTTGGGTTCGACGATGGAAATGAATGGGAGATTAGAACATATATACATATTAACATTGGTAAATAAGATGAAAATGAAAAATATAAAATTCACATATTTTAAGTACACATTCATTTTAGTGTGTACAATGGCTCTTGTTCTTAGTTGTGAAAGAGAGCTTTCAGATGAAACATCCTTTGCGACATTTCCAACAACAGCAGAAATCTTTATTGATGCTCCTGTTGGACTTACCGATCAATTTTTTAGATCTTTTGATCCCGCAGCGGGAGCGAACACTAGCGGTTTTGGCGTGGATAATAACACAGTCTACAAAGGAACTTCGGCTATAAGAATTGATGTACCCGCCTCTAATGATCCGGAAGGGAACTTTATAGGAGGCGTTTTTGAAGATCGTGGAGCAGGAAGAAACCTTACAGGATACGATGCACTGACATTTTGGGCACAAGGAACTACATCTGGAACCATAACAGTTGGATTTGGAACCGATTTTGACACGCTGGAAGGCGAGCCCTCTTACGATGTCATAACCTCTGTTCAAATGACATCTGGATGGAAGAAGTATATAATTCCAATACCAGATCCTTCAAAGTTAATTCAAGAAACAGGAATGTTCTTATTTGCTGCCGGTGGTTTCGACCCTCTTGCAGATGGCCCGAATGGAAATGAAATCGCATGGACATTCTGGATCGATGAGTTAAAATTTGAAAAACTAGGCACTGTTTCTCAACCAAGACCAATTGCTTTCAATGGTCAGGATATAGCCATACAAACATTCACAGGAAGCGAAATAAATATTGTGGCCCAAGGTTTAGCAATAAAATACGATGTTGATGGTGAAAACTTAGAAGTTATTGGGGCTCCTGCTTATTTCAATTTTGTTTCTTCAAACACCGATGTTGCTATTGTAAATCAATTTGGTATTGCTAGTGTTATTGGAGAAGGAACCACTGAAATAACAGCTGAGTTAGCAGGCGTTCAGGCATTAGGTTCTTTAGCTGTAAGTTCTAGCGGCACATTACCACTTGCCCCTGTGCCAATGAGACCTGCCACCGATGTTAAATCTATCTTTAGTGATGCCTACACAGCAGATACTGGAAGTAACTTCAATCCAGGGTTTGGTGGTTCAACAACAGAAACCACAGAGGTTGGTGCTCCAGGAGAGTTGGTTCGAATTTATACCAATAATAATTTCACAGGAATTATTTTTGATAATACCGTGGATGCGTCAACTTTAACGCACTTACATTTAGATCTTTATACTAATGAACCAGGAACCAATGTTAATATACAAATTAGAGATATTGGAGCGAATGGCGAAATAGAAACTAATATCTTCACTGGTTTCCCAGATGGAGATGATAAGGATAAAAGATTTACCGCTGCCGGTTTAACGGTTGGAGCTTGGACATCTGTAGATATTCCTTTAGATGGAGACCTCGCGTCTCAAAAGAACAATTTGGGAGCTATTATTTTAGCTGGAGGACCAGATTTTATTTTAGATAATATTTACTTCTATAAAGAATAAGTTAGATAATTAAAATTCAAAATATGAATAAAACAATGAAACATACAAGAAACACAAAAACCTTACTGTTCATGTCTTTTCTATTGATAGCGGTTTTAGTTATCTCTAGTTGTGACACAGAAGAAACACAAACAGTGGCTACTTTTAAAGAACTTGTAATGGCAGACGAGTTTGATACAGATGGCGCACCTAACTCTGCAATTTGGAATTACGATATTGGAGATGGCACAGCAAATGGTTTACCAGCTGGCTGGGGAAACGGCGAATTGCAATACTATACAGACCGTTCAGACAATGTAACGGTGCAAAATGGCTTGTTAATTATAACGGCTAAACAAGAATCTTTTGGAAATTCTAACTATACGTCAGCAAGACTCCTAACCAAAGGTAAGTTCGAACAAACTTATGGTCGTTTTGAAGCACGAATTAGATTACCGAACGGTAAAGGTTTATGGCCAGCTTTTTGGCTTTTAGGCGATGATTCCAATGGCACTGAGATTTGGCCGCAAATTGGTGAGATAGACATTATGGAGTATGTTGGAGATGAGCCTAGTACTGTTTTTGGCACCGTGCATGGCCCTGGATACTCTGGGGGTGAATCTATAAGTAAATCATACAAATTAGACAATGATCGTTTTGATAACGGTTTTCACATTTTTGGAGTAGAATGGGGGCCAGATTATATCAATTGGTATGTTGACGATGTATTATATAACCAACTTACCCCAGAAGACGTCCCAGGAGAATGGGTGTTTAATAGAGGGCCTTTTTATATAATTTTAAATGTAGCGGTTGGAGGGGCGCTTCCAGGAAGTCCTAACGAAGAAACCGTTTTTCCACAAACCATGCTTGTAGATTACGTACGAGTATACAAACAGTAACAACTAAAAAAAAGAACAATGAAACAATTATTTAGAAAATTTAAACAAATTTCAATACTAATTTTAGCGATAGCTTTTATAGGTTGCGAAGACGATGATGCGGTTTTACCAACAGTTACTGCGGGCTTTACTTATACGCTAAGTGATGCAGGCGTGGCAACATTTATTAACACATCAGAGAATGCTAATAAATACACTTGGAGTTTTGGTGATCAAAACAATACAACTTCAAGTTTAATTGATCCTGTATTTGCCTATGATATTGGGTCTTATACGGTAAAATTAACTGCAATTAATGTTGCTGGAGCTTCAGACACGTTTGAGTCAACAATCATGATCTTAGACAAAGATGCGCCGCTAATTGCTTTATTAGGAGACTCAACAATAAATGTAACACTAGGTGATACGTTTACAGACCCGGGTGCAACGGCTCTTGATGGGGTTGATGGCGATTTAACGGCAAATATAGTTGTTGGAGGCGATACGGTAGACACTAGTACAGAGGGTACTTATGTAATAACATATAATGTTTCCGATTCTCAAGGTAATGCAGCAGACGAAGTGCAAAGGACTGTTATTGTTACGGCTGTTTCATGCGAGGCAGAAACCGCAGAATCTTATGATACAGCAGACCTAAATATTACATTTTTAACAGACCCTGAAGTTGCTGGTGGTGGCGTTAGTATATTCGAGGACAATGTAACCTACGAATATGTAAACAACCCAGATATTGACAATGATGTAAATAAATCATGTAAAGTGGGTAAAGTTACTAAATCTGGAGTGCAACCATGGGATAACCTACAAATAAATTTCGCTGATAAATTTACGTTTACAGACGGCTCAAGTATTACAATGAAAGTATACTCGCCGGTTGCTGGCTATAACGTTACCTTGAAACTAGAAGATAAAACAGATATGGATATTAATTCTGGTGATGTATTATCTACAACTCAAACCACAAAAACTAACGAGTGGGAAGAGTTAACAATTCCCTTCGGTGCTGGGGCTAGTGGCTTATATGATAAGATGGTAATATTCTTCGATTTACAAGGCGTAGCAAATACCAATGAATATTACATAGATGATATTAAATTGAACCTCGGCGGTGGCGGAGGTGGCGGCGGAGGTGGCTGCTCTGCTGAAACCATGCAGTCAATTAGTCCGTCAGATTTTAATTTAACGTTTATGACTGATCCAGGCACTACTGCCACTCAAGGGGCTGAATCAAATAAATTCTTCCAGGATAACGTGACATATGAGTATGTTGATAATCCAGATTTTAGTGGGGCGGTAAACACCTCTTGTAAGGTTGGAAAAGTAACAAAATCTAACGTACAGCCTTGGGATAATTTACAAATCGATTTCGACGAAAAGTTCACATTTGCCGATGGTGATAACTTTACCATAAAGGTGTTCTCGCCAGTATCAGGTTACAAAGTTACCCTGAAACTGGAGGATAAAACGGATATGGATATTAATTCTGGAGATAGGGAGTCTACAGCAAGCACAACCAAAACAAATGAATGGGAAGAGTTAACCATTCCATTTGGAGCAGCAGATAGCGGTATTTATGATAGACTGGTGATATTCTTCGATTTATCCACGGCAAGTACAAACACATATTACTTCGACGACTTGACGCTTAACCGTGGTTCCGGCGGCGGCGGCGGCGGCGGCGGCGGTGGCGGCGGTGGCGGCACTTGCCCAGCACCACCATCTGGAGATTTTATATCAGATGGAGATTTTGAAGCTAATGCTGATTGTTGGGGTCTTTTTGACAACGGTGGAACCACAACCATTTCTACTAGCCTAAGCAACGGAGGAGGTACTAATTCCGGTCAAATAACTACAGCTCAAGGTGCAAACCCAGGGTTAAAACAGGAAAGATTTGGAATAGGCACAATACAACCAAATACCACTTATGTAGTAACTTTTGATATTCAAGCAAGTTCGGCATTAATAGATGGCGCGGTTTTCCAAGCATATACGTTTTCAGAACCAGCTGATGGATCTAATATCCCTGCAGTTCAGCACGTATTAATAGCTGGAGACGCAAGTGTTACGGCAGGTTGGGCGACTCGAACATATGAGTTTACGACTGCTGGTAATGTAGACGGAGGCGTTTCTCTATTATTCGAGTTAGTTTGCGGAGGAGCAGCAACTTGTGGAGGAACTATAAATATTGATAACGTTTCTGTAGTTGCAAAATAAATTATAAAACCAAATAGAGGCTAGCTAAATTTTACTAGCTAGCCTTTTTTATATAACAAGAATCATAACTGTAAGAATTTAAAATTCTCAACACAGTTTTTCTAGACAAACCAAAAGTTTCTAACCAGATGAAAGAGGTAAAAGGAGAATTAGTAAATCTTAATGGAGAACTATTCTATAAGATTTCGAATAGCGATAAAATGCGTCCATTTTTTATGAGCATTGTTAGCGATTCTAATCACTGGATGTTTATATCAAGTAATGGCGGTTTAACCGCAGGAAGAATAAATGCAGAATCGTCATTATTTCCATATTACACGGACGATAAGATTAACGAAATGGCCGAAACTACCGGGTGTAAAGCCATTTTTCAAGTTATAAAAGATGGAAATACTAAGCTTTGGGAGCCGTTTTCTATGCGCCAAATGGGCATCTATAAAACGGAATCAAATCTTTATAAAAATATCTATGGAAACAAAATCGTTTTTGAAGAAAAGAATTTAGACCTAGATCTAATATATCGTTACGAATGGAATTCTAGCGATAAATTTGGGTTTGTTAAGAAGTCTACTTTAATTAACGAATCGGATGATGTGGTTAAGGTTCGGGTTGTGGACGGTGTTCAAAACATACTTCCTAGTAATGTTACTTCTGATTTACAGAATGGTAGAAGCAATTTAGTTGACGCGTATAAGCGAAGCGAACTAAAAGAAGAGGTTGGTTTGGGAATTTATGCGTTAAGCGCCGTTATTGTTGATAAAGCGGAGCCAAGTGAATCTTTAAAGGCTAATATCGTTTGGTCTACAGGCATTGCCAATGCAACTTATTTATTGTCTTCATTGCAGTTGGATAACTTTAGAAGAGGTGAAACCGTAATGCAAGAAGTTGATGTTAAAGCGGAAAAAGGGGCATACTTTGTTTCAACCAATATAGAAATTTCTGCTGGTTCAAAAGAAGACTGGATGTTCATAATGAATGTAAATCAATCCATTTCAGATGTGGTTGAAATCTCTGAACTTATAAAATCTGAAAATAACATTCAACAATTAATAGAAGAGAATATTGAGTTAGGCACAAAAACCCTTGTAGAATTAGTTGCGGCTTCAGACGGTTTACAATTAACAGACGACCCTTTAATTAACATGCGTCATTTTTCAAACACACTTTTCAATATAATGAGAGGCGGTATTTTTGATGATGCTTATACTATTGAGAAAGGCGATTTTGTTAAATATATACAACAAGCTAACAAAAATGTTTTCGGTGAAAAAACCAATATTTTAAATGGGCTCCCAGATACGTTAACCCTTGAAGATATCCAGGAGCTTGCGCAAAATGATGATAATAATGATTTTAAACGTTTATGTTTAGAGTATTTGCCTTTAAAGTTTAGCAGGAGACATGGTGACCCAAGTCGTCCGTGGAATAAGTTTTCCATTAATACTAGAAGTGAAGTAGATGGGTCAAAAATTTTAGATTATGAAGGAAACTGGCGCGATATTTTCCAAAACTGGGAAGCTTTAGCACACTCCTACCCTGAGTTTATCGAAGGAATGATTCATAAATTTTTAAACGCCACTACTTTTGAAGGCTACAATCCATATCGTGTAACTAAAGGCGGTTTCGATTGGGAAGTTATTGAAGAAAACGACCCATGGTCTTACATCGGGTATTGGGGAGATCATCAGATTATATATTTGTTAAAGTTCTTAGAATTTATTGAGGACCATTATCCTGGTGCTTTAGAAAAACGATTTAATGAAGACCTTTTTGTTTACGCCAATGTACCTTATGTAATAAAAAGTTATGAAGATACTTTAAAGAACCCAAAGGACACCATTGATTTCGATCATGAATTAGATCATAAAATAAATTCAAGAAGAGCGGAGATTGGTGTAGATGGGGCCTTATTAATGGATAAAGACAATGCTATTATTCGCGTTAATCTTGTGGAAAAGCTTTTGGCTACGGTGCTTTCTAAAGTATCTAACTTTATTCCAGAAGGAGGCATTTGGTTAAACACGCAACGTCCAGAATGGAACGACGCTAATAACGCCCTTGTAGGTAATGGGGTGTCTATGGTAACGCTTTACTATTTATATAGATTCTTAGATTTCTTTGAGAAAGTAGTTGCGAAGTCTAATCTTGATAATGTAGAGATTTCAGAAGAACTAAAGACATTTTTTGATAGCATCGTAAATACGTTGAATAATAATGCGCATATATTGTCTGGAGCTATTTCAGATAAAGATCGAAAAACAGTATTAGATGGTTTAGGTAAGGCGGGCAGCGATTATCGAACCACTATTTATAATGAAGGATTTAAAAATAATAAATCCTCAATAGCTCTTAAGGATGTTGCTCAGTTTATTGAGGTAACGAAGGCGTATTTAGAGCAAAGTATTGATGCAAATAAGCGTGATGATAATATGTATCATGCCTATAACTTAATGACTGTTGAAAGTGATACAGAAGTATCCATTTCCTACTTAAGTGAAATGTTGGAAGGGCAAGTAGCTGCATTAAGTGCGGGCTACCTCTCTCCTACTCAGGCTTTAAGTTTGCTAGACGGGCTTAAAAACAGCGCCCTCTTTAGAGATGATCAGTATAGTTATATTTTGTATCCAGACAAGGATCTGCCAACTTTCACAAAAAAGAATAACATTCCAAAAGAAAAGGTAGAAAACTCTAAACTTCTTAAACAACTTGTAGCAGATGGTAACCGACATGTTGTAGAACAAGACATTAAAGGAGATTACCATTTTAATGGTAATTTTAACAATGCGAACAGCTTAAAAGAGGCTTTAGATAATTTAGATTCTAATTACGACAACCTAATTGCTTCAGAAGAAAAATTAGTACTTCAAATATTTGAAGATATTTTCGACCATAAATCATTTACTGGCCGTTCAGGAACATTTTTCGGTTATGAAGGTCTAGGGTCTATTTACTGGCATATGGTTTCAAAATTACTACTTGCTGTTCAGGAAAACTGCTTGTTAGCAATCAATACTGGAGAAAACGATGTAACCATAGGTAAGTTGTTAGAGCATTATTACGAAATAAATGCGGGTATTGGCGTACACAAATCACCAGAACTTTATGGGGCGTTCCCTACAGACCCGTATTCACATACACCAGCAACTAAAGGAGCTCAACAACCAGGAATGACCGGTCAGGTTAAGGAAGATATTTTGAGTCGATTTGGTGAATTGGGCATTTTTGTAGAATATGGAAAGCTTGTGTTTAAGCCTGGTTTATTGCAGTCTAAAGAGTTTTTAAATGAAGCATCAACTTTTAAATTAACAAACGTTGAGGGTAAAGCTCAAGAAATTCATTTAGAAGCAGGCAAGTTAGGATTCACTTATTGTCAAGTACCTATTATTTATAAAAAAGCTTCAGAAACCAGTGTAGAAATTATTTCTAATAATGGAAACAAGATGCACATTGATAGTTTGAGTCTAGATATAGAAACATCTAGTTCAATCTTTGAAAGAAAAGGAGAAGTAAATCAAATTATTGTTTCAGTAAACAAGTAGATTAAATGACAGCAGCCGATATTTTAGGTAATCCAGATTATTTAGCAATTTCTTATGGAGGTTACAGGGCAAAGACCAGAGATGTTCAGCCTACAATTCCACAGCTTAAAGAGGATATGAAAATTTTAGCAGCCATGGGTGTTAAAATTCTAAGAACCTATAATGTACAATTAAAACAAGCTTCTAACCTTTTAAAGGCCATTTCTGAATTGAAATCAGAATCTTCTGATTTCGAAATGTACGTTATGTTAGGCGCATGGATTGATTGTAAAAATGCATGGACGGATTTAGTCCCAAACCATGAGGTTGAAAGTGAGCAAAATGCAGAAGAAATAGATCGAGCCGTAGCCCTCGCCAAGCAATATCCTGATATTGTGAAGATTATTGCTGTTGGAAATGAAGCCATGGTTACTTGGGCAACTAGTTATTTTGTGCGTCCTAATGTTATTCTAAAATGGGTAAAATATTTACAAGATTTAAAGAAACATGGTGAACTACCGCAAGATTTGTGGATTACAAGCTCAGACGATTTTTCTTCTTGGGGAGGTGGCGATCCAAGTTATCATACAGAAGATTTAAATGAACTAATAAGAGCAGTTGATTATATCTCTATGCATACATACCCAATGCATAATTCTCACTACAATCCTGCGTTTTGGCAGGTTCCTGAGGCCGAATATCAATTATCAGATCTTGAGAAGATTGAATCTGCGATGCAGCGCGCTTTAGTTTTTTCACAAGAACAATTCGACGGTGTGGCCAATTATATGAGAAGTTTAGGCATTAATAAGCCAGTGCATATTGGAGAAACTGGATGGGCAACATTATCTAATGAACATTATGGAGCAGATGGCTCGAAGGCAGCAGACGAATATAAATCGGGACGATATTTTCAGTTAATGCGCGAATGGACAAATAAGGAACATATTTCTTGTTTCTATTTTGAAGCATTTGACGAGCAATGGAAAGATGAAGCTAATCCATTAGGGTCCGAAAACCATTTTGGACTAATAAACCTTAAAGGAGAGGCAAAATATGCCATTTGGGATTTAGTGGAAAATGGAGTTTTTAAGGGCCTGACTAGAGACGGATACCCTATTACCAAAACGTATAAAGGTGATGAGGAAGACTTAATTGATGGGGTTCATGTGCCACCACAAAAAGAAAGAATATTAAATTACTAATTATGAAAAAATACATAATAATTTGTTTGTTGTGTTTTATATGGTCTTGCAATAATTCTAAAAAGAATGAAGTGAAAGGAGTTGAAGAAACGAAACAGCTAACTGCAAAAGATATTTTAGGAAACCCAGAATATTTGGCAATGTCCTATGGAGGTTATAGGTATGCCGATCATAGTATTGAACCCACGTTAGATGAGCTTAAGGAAGACATGAAAATTTTGTCGGCTATGGGCATAAAGTTAATACGTACTTATAAACTTCTAAAACCTCAAGCTGCTAATTTGGTAAAAGTAATTAGCGACATGAAAAAAGAAGATCCAAGTTTTGAAATGTACGTTATGTTAGGGGCATGGGTAGATTGTAAAAATTCATTTAATTCAGGTGATGGAGAACCAGATCATAACATAGAGAATGAGGAAAATCCTGCCGAAATAGGACGTGCTGTGGCGTTAGCAAATAAATATCCAGATATTGTAAAAGTTATTGCGGTTGGAAATGAAGCTATGGTTAAATGGGCAGCATCTTATTATGTTGAACCTTGGATTATTTTAAAATGGGTCAATCATCTTCAAGACTTAAAGAAAGAAGCAAAATTGCCTAAAGATTTATGGATAACAAGTTCCGACAATTTTGCCTCTTGGGGAGGCGGAGGTGAAGAATACCATGTCGAAGATTTAAATAAACTTATTAACGCAGTTGATTTTCTTTCGGTGCATACCTACCCTATGCACGATACACACTATCAGCCGGAATTTTGGTTAGAACAAGAGGGTTTTGAAGGAAAGACAGATATAGAAAAGATAGATGCTTCAATGTTAATAGCCAAAAACTATGCTATTAATCAGTATGAAAATGTAAAGAAATATATGGAAAGCCTTGGAATTAACAAACCCATTCACATTGGAGAAACAGGGTGGGCGAGTTTTTCTTCTGGTCATTATGGAACAAAAGGATCTAAAGCGTGTGACGAGTATAAAGAAGCCCTATATTACCAGTACATGAGAGATTGGACCAATGGAGCCGACATGTCGTGTTTCTATTTTGAAGGCTTTGACGAACCATGGAAAGGCGGAGAGAATTCTGGAAATTCAGAAAAGCATTTTGGGTTATTAAAAGTAGATGGTAAAGCAAAATATGCACTTTGGGAAGAAGTAGATAAAGGTACATTTGAAGGATTAACTCGAAATGGCAACCCGATTACCAAAACTTATAATGGAGACAAAGAAGCTATGATGAAAGATGTTGAAGTGCCTCCAACAGAAGATGAATGGCGAGCAAATCAACACTAAAAAGCATTATTATAATGAAAGGTTTAAGATCCATAATAGTTTTTACAGTAGCAATACTTATGATAAGTTGTAATACAGAAGATAAGACACTTGCCATCGAGGTTTTTGAAACTTCTGAGGCTGGTAATAAATTATCTAAAATAACAGAGTTTCAAAATGCTGAAGAAAAAGTAGTTTTAAAGTTAAACCCTGACGAAAAACTTCAAACCATTACTGGGTTTGGAGGGGCCTTTACTGAATCCTCAGCGTATTTGTTAAACAAACTAAGCAAAGAGAACCGTAAAAAGATAATTGACGCTTATTTCAGTAAAGATGGAGCGCACTACTCTTTAACAAGAACACATATGAATTCTTGCGACTTTTCAGTAAGTAATTACTCTTACACACCTATTGAAGGTGATAAAGATTTAGAACATTTTACCATTGAAGAAGATAAAGACGATTTAATTCCTTTTATTAAAGAAGCTATGGCAGCATCGACAGACGGCTTTAAAATTTTTGGCTCGCCATGGACTGCAGCACCCTGGATGAAGGATAATAATAATTGGGTTGGCGGTAAGTTGCTGCCTGAATATTATGACACCTGGGCGCTATTTTTCTCAAAATATGTAGATGCCTACAAAGCCGAAGGTATTGATATTTGGGGTTTTACAGTTGAAAATGAACCATTAGGCAATGGTAACAACTGGGAGAGTATGCACTATTCTCCGGATGAAATGACCAATTTTGTAATGAATCATTTGGGTCCCAAACTAGAGGCAGATGGGAAGGGCGATTTAAAAATTTTAGGATACGATCAAAATAGAGAACACTTAAAAGAGTGGGTAGATTCTCAATTTAAAAATGAAGAAACATCTAAATATTTTGATGGCACGGCCATTCATTGGTATGCCAGCACTTTTGAGGTATTTCCAGAAGAGTTACAATATGCTCACAACAAGGCGCCAGAAAAACTTTTAATTCAATCTGAAGCCTGTGTGGATGCTGAAATTCCTGTTTGGCAGGATGATGCGTGGTATTGGAAAAAAGAAGCTACAGATTGGGGTTTTGAATGGGCTCCAGAAAAGGACAGGCACATGCATCCTAAGTATGCACCTGTAAATCGTTATGCCAGAGATATCATTGGATGCTTGAACAATTGGGTTGATGGATGGGTAGATTGGAATATGGTTTTGGACACCAAAGGAGGGCCAAATTGGTTTAAAAACTGGTGTATTGCACCCGTAATTGTTAATCCAGTTACTGATGAAGTTTACTTCACACCACTATATTATACTATGGCGCATTTTAGCAAGTATATTAGACCTGAAGCTGAGGTTATTGGTCTTGAGAACTCAGATAAAAAATTAATGGCAACAGCCGCTATAAACCCCGACGGGTCAATAGCAATAGTGCTTTTTAATGAACATAATACCCCAAAACATATTAGCCTATTATTAAAGGATAAACATGTAGATTTTGCAATAGATGCGCAAGCAATTCAAACTATTGTAATTCCTACCAAATAATTTATTAACTAACTAAACTAAGAAAATATGGCAAATGTAAAAACAGCTGGATCAGATAGAGTGCCCTTGGGGCAAAAAGCCGCATTTGGAGCGGGGCATTTGGTCTTGAACTTATATCCTGGAGCCTTAGGGTTCTTTATGTTCTTTTTGTTAACAGCTTTTGGAATGGATCCTTTTCTAGCAGGACTTTTAGGAGGGTTACCACGGTTTTTCGACGCGGTAACAGATCCAATTATGGGTTTTGTCTCAGATAATACAAGTTCAAAATGGGGAAGACGAAGACCTTATATTTTCGTGGGAGGCATATTGAGTGCAATAACATTTGTTTTGCTCTGGCAACTCGATGAGAATAATTCTTCAGATTACAATTTTTGGTACTTTCTAATCATGTCTATGGTATTTCTTATTGGGAATACTATGTTTGCCACACCTTTAGTAGGTTTGGGTTACGAAATGACTTCAGACTATAACGAACGAACGCGTTTAATGGCATTTTCACAAACGGTTGGTCTTTTAGCCTGGGTAATTGTACCTTGGTTTTGGGTAATTATTGCCGATCCAGATTTTTTTAGTAATCAAGCAGAAGGTGTTAGGACCATGGCAATTTATGTGGGAATAGCTTGTTTTCTTCTAGGGCTTTTGCCTGCAATTTTTTGCCGAGGTATGGATTCGGCTAATATGGGCAACAGGAAAAAACTAACTTTTACTTCAATATTTAGTAATTTAAAGGACTTATTTATAAGCATAAAAGAGGCTGTAAGGAACAAACCATTTATGAAGTTGTGTGGCGCAACTTTCTTGGTGTTTAACGGGTATCAGATTGTGGCATCATTTAGCTTTTTTATATTCGTTTTTTATATTTTTAATGGAAGTTACGAGGCTACATCAACATGGCCAGCATGGTTTAGTTCTATTGGGGCTTTAGTTTCGGCATTTTTAGTAATTCCTATTGTATCAAAAATGGCTACAAAATGGGGAAAAAAGAATGCTTTTCTTATTTCAACAGCACTTTCAATAGTTGGATATGCTATGAAATGGTGGGCTTTTACACCAGAAAATATTTGGTTTTCATTTATTCCTATACCTTTAATGTCTTTTGGTTTAGGGAGTTTATTTACTTTAATGATGAGTATGACTGCCGACGTTTGTGATTTGGATGAACTTGTAAACGGCATGCCGCGAAAAGAGGGTACTTTTGGAGCTTTATATTGGTGGGTTGTAAAACTTGGTCAAGGACTAGCACTAGTTTTAGGTGGCCTAGTATTAAAACTAATAGGATTTGACGGTAACGCTGCTACCCAAACGGTTGATACGTTAACAAAATTAAGAATAGCAGATATCGTTATACCTGTAGTTACTGCAGGTTTAGCAATTTGGATTATGTGGAAGTATAGCCTTTCTGAAGAAAGAGCTAAAGATATTAAAGCACAATTAGAAGAAAGACGAGGCGTGTTATAACAATCTTGAATTGTTAAGTCGAACATAGAATTAAAAACACAATAAGATGTCAACAAAAATCATAATCATAATAGGGGTTGTATTAATATTAATTGCAATCTTAAGCGGTTTAAAGAGAAGTATTATTAGCACCAAATTTGGAATTCCTGCAGGAATTCTAGGTGTTTTAATGTTGATTTATACGAGTTATTCATCAGATCTTGTTAAATACAACAGACAAATTGAACAAATTTCAATAGGAAATAAACTAAAAGTTGAAGGCCCGGTGAATATCACTAAGGTTATTTCGCCTATAGATAAGGATTCCGTAGATTGCAGAATTTTAACCATGGGGGTATATCCAGAGTCAAATGAAAATGATATATGGGTATTAATTCGCCCTACAGACGACAAGTATTACCCACAATCTGACCATACAAATACCTCCTACAAAAGAGACGGAGAATGGCAGGTTGTAACGCGTTTTGGTGGTGACTTAGGAGAAGCTTACGATTTAATCGTATATGAAGCTGATGCATCAGCTTCAAATTTCTTTAGTGGAACCATTGAACAATGGAAACAGGCCGATAGCTATCCTGGGCTGGAATTAGAGGAATTACCCCTGGGAGCAAAGGAAGTAGATAGAATTAAAGTATATACAAGAAAAAACTGTAGAGGAGTATTTTAGTAATCTTAGATTTCCGCTACTTCAATAATTAATAAAGTATTAAGTAAATAAATTAAAATAAAATGTCTTACAGAGAAGAATCATATTACAAGTCTAATTATAGTCAAATAGCAACTAAAGGGATAAACCTTTCCGACTATTCAATTGAAGAATTAAAGGCTTTATGGCGCAAAACCATTAACGATGGCTTTCATGGTATTTGTTTTAGTATGTATAAAGATGGTCAATCACCAGGTGACAATATAAGCATGGAACAAGTGGAGGAGCGTGTAAAAATATTAAAACCATATGCTGGCGCCATTAGATCGTTTTCTTGTATCGAGGGGAATGAATATGTACCAATAGCAGCTAAAAAACATGGGCTTAAAACTTTAGTTGGAGCATGGCTTAGTAATGACAAGGAAGATAATGAAAGAGAAATTCAAGGACTGATTGAGCTTGCAAAAGCTGGTAACGTGGATGTTGCTGCCGTTGGTAACGAAGTGTTATATCGAAACGATTTAACACTAGAAGAGTTAGTTGGATATATTAACCGTGTTAAAGAAGCCTTAGTAGGATTAGACATTCCTGTTGGCTACGTAGATGCCTATTATGAGTTTTCGAGACATCCTATTTTGGTTGAAAGTACGGATGTCGTATTAGCAAACCTATACCCCTATTGGGAAGGCTGCCCTATCGAATATGCTTTAGGGCACATGCAAGCTATGTATGGCTCTGTGGTTGATGCGGCTCAAGGAAAGCCAATAATCATTACCGAAACAGGATGGCCAAGTCAAGGAGGAGGTTTAGATGGTGCTATTGCAAGCGATGAAGCTGCGATGAAGTATTTTATAGACACCATTAGATGGACGAACGAGAACAAAATACCAATTTTTTACTTTTCATCGTTTGATGAATCTTGGAAAACAGGTGACGAAGGTGATGTTGGTGCATATTGGGGGCTTTGGGATAAGCATGAAAATTTAAAATTTTAAAGACAAGTTTTATTATTAGGAGGGATAAATTATGGCTATAACCAAAGTAGAATCAAGAGCGAAGGTAGCATTAGGTCAAAAAGTGGCTTTTGGTATTGGTATGCTTGCTAACCAATCGTTTCCTGCAATTCTTGGTATATTTATGGTTGTATTGGTTCAGGATTTGGGTTTTCCAGGATGGATGTGGTCCCTTATTTATTTTTTCCCTAGAATATTTGATGCCATAACAGACCCAATAATGGGTTATATTTCAGATAATACCAAGTCGAAATGGGGGCGTAGGAAACAATATGTTTTCATTGGTGGAATTATCATGGGAATTGCCTACATATTCATGTGGCAACTTTTTAAGGAGAATACCTTACAGTTTAATTTCTGGTATTTCTTTTTGTGGTCAATAATCTTTTATTTAGGGCTTACCATTTTTAGTGTGCCTTATGTAGCCATGGGTTATGAGATGAGTGACGATTTTCATGAGCGTACGAGCATTATGGCTGTGGCTCAATGGATAGGCCAATGGGCATGGGTTATTGCTCCTTTGTTCTGGATTATTATGTATGATCCAGATTGGTTTCCGTCAGCGGAGGTAGCTGCGAGGCAGTTAGCAGTATGGGTGGCTATACCTTGCGCTATATGTGCCATAGTTCCGGCCATATTTATAAAGAGTAAATCCACTTTAAATGAAGACTACCAACCTTTAAAATTGACAAACATTGGGAGTAGTTTAAAAAAGATTTTTGTTGACAGTTTTGCTGAGGCCTTAAAAATTAAAGAATTCAGAAAATTATGTGCAGCAACATTTTTAATCTTTAATGCATTCAACACCGTTGCTGCGTTAACTTTTTTTGTTATTGTATATAAACTGTTTAATGGAGATGCTGCAGCTAGTGGTATTTGGGTGTCGCTATTTGGCTGTTTGGGTGCGTTGGGTACTACATTTATAGTAATACCTACGGTAACATGGATGTCACGGATAATGGGTAAGAAAAAGGCATTTTTATTGTCCCAAGCGATATCGGTTATTGGGTATATAATGCTTTGGTTTTTATTTATTCCAGGTAAACCGTGGATGTATATTATTGCATTACCATTTTTTTCATTTGGAATAGGGAGCTTATTCACCATTATGATGTCCATGACTGCAGATGTTATTGATATTGATGAACTCAATACAGGTTTACGAAGAGAAGGTATATTTGGAGCCATTTATTGGTGGATGGTTAAGGTTGGATTTGCAATTGCTGGAGGATTAAGCGGAGTTATTATTGCTTTTGTAGGATTTAATCCTGAACTGGCCACTACAGATCAGCAATCGGCAGTGGATGGGTTACATGCTTTCTTCTGTTTCTTCCCAATGGTAGGAACGCTAATTGCCATGTATATTATGTGGGATTATGATGTTACTGAAGAACGAGCTAACGAAATAAGAGCCGCATTAGATAAAAGAAAAAGTGAATTATAAAATTTTAAGAGTTAGAGAAGATGTCGTCTTATAGGTCACATAAAATATTGTCTTTGTCAGGGTATGATTTAGACAATAAGACGCCAAAAGGGTTACAAAATGTTTTTAAAAGAGTTTTAAAAAAAGGCATGCATGGAATTGGTTTTAGTCCTTATGAAGAAGGTCAAGAACCAGGTGACCAGCTTACCGAAAAACAGATAAAAAGACGCTTGAAGCTCATTAAACCATATACGGAATGGGTGCGCTCCTTTTCATGTACAGATGGTAACGAACTAATACCCAAAATCGCCAAGGAAATGGGTATGAAAACCATGGTGGGCGCATGGTTAGGAGATAATGCGAAGATTAATGCAAAGGAAATAGAAGGATTAAAGAGATTAGCAAACGAAGGCCTGGTAGATGTTGCTGCTGTTGGAAATGAAGTTATGTACAGAGGGGATTTAACCGAAGATGAGTTGTTAGATTTCATATACGATGTTAAAAAAGACATTACCAACGTGCCAGTGGGCTATGTAGACGCGTACTATGAGTTTGCGCATAGACCTAAAATCACTGAAGCGTGTGATGTTATTTTAGCAAACTGCTATCCGTATTGGGAAGGCTGTAGCATTGAATATTCCCTTATCTACATGAAGGATATGTACCACCAAGCTGTTAAAGCTGGAAAAGGTAAAAAGGTTATTATTTCAGAAACAGGATGGCCTAGTGAGGGCGAAGGATTAAATGGCGCATTTCCTTCAAAAGAAAACGCCATGAAATATTTTATCAATACGCAGTTGTGGTCGCAGGAAGAAAATGTAGACGTTTTTTACTTTTCATCTTTTGATGAATCCTGGAAAGTGGGATCAGAAGGCGATGTAGGAGCATATTGGGGACTTTGGGACAAGGATGAGAATCCAAAGTTTTATACCAATCGACTTAAATTAAAAGGTAGCAAATTATTTCTTTAAGAGAACTTCTACCTCAAAACCTTTTGTGGTTTTATTTCGGATTTTTTTGATATTTTTATTATTATAAACTCCCTGGCTTTTATTTAAACCTTAAAAATGAAGATGAATAGCATTCAATACAAAATAAGTTTAATATTAGTTCTTGTTTTAACGTCTTGTGAAGGACCAATACGCGATTTATACCCAGAAACTCTTGTTGAAGGATTCACTTTACATGATTCGAAGTATACTGGAATCGACTTCAATAATGCCATTGTGGAATCTGAAAAAGTAAATCATATCTATTATAATCAAATATATAGTGGCGCGGGTGTAGCCATTGGCGACATCAATAATGATGGGCTATCAGATATTTTCTTCTGCGGAAATCAGGTGTCAGACAGATTATATCTAAATAAAGGAAATTTTCAGTTTGAGGACATCACAAAAAAGTCAAGAGCAGCAAGAAACTCAGGGTGGTCTTGGGGCGTTACTATGGCAGACGTAAATTCAGATGGTTATTTAGATATATATGTTTCAAGAAACGGTGAGTCTATGGTGCCCGAGGAGCGAAAAAATCAATTATACATCAATAATCAAGATCTTACCTTTACAGAATCTGCCATGGCATACGGATTAGCCGATGCGGGTTTCTCTTCTCAGGCTGTATTTTTCGATATGGATAATGACGGCGATTTAGACATGTACCAGGTAAATCAGCTACCAGATGCCAGACTCTTTAGTCGTTATATTAACATTCCTAAAGAGCGCGAAAAGTATTATTCCGATAAGCTATACAAAAATGAAAATGGCAGGTATATTGATGTTTCAGAGGTCTCAGGCATTTCACGAGAGTTGTCTTATGGATTAAGTGTTAGTGCAGACGATTTTAATAATGATGGGTGGGAAGACCTATACATAGCAAACGATTATGATGGTCCAGATTTCTTATATTACAATAATGGGGACGGAACATTTAGAAATGTGATTCATGAAAAGGTAAAACACATTTCGCAGTTTAGTATGGGAACAGATACCGGAGACATTAATAATGATGGTTTTACAGACTTCATTACTTTAGATATGGCTGCTGCAGACCATTACAGATCTAAAACTAATATGGGTTCTATGAGCTCAGAAAAGTTTAATCAAATCGTTTCCTCGGGAGGTCACCACCAATACATGACTAATACTTTACAAATTAATAGAGGTGGAGAAAGCTTTTCAGACATTTCTAATATTGCTGGTATCGCAAAGACAGATTGGAGTTGGGCAGGGCTTCTGGTAGATTTGAATAATGATGAAAATAGAGATATTATAATTTCAAATGGTGTTAAGAAGGATGTTAGGAATAATGATTTTTTAACAGGGGTAAACGCAAAGCTTGCAGAGGGCTCTCAAGACTTTTTTACCATGGCTAAAAAAGCACCTTCTGTACCACTTGCAAATTATGCCTTTAAGAACACCGGTGATTTAAAATTTGAGAAAGTAACAAAAGATTGGGGTTTCGATATGCCTAGTTTTTCAAGTGGAATGGCCTATGGCGATTTAGATAATGATGGTGATTTAGATATTGTAATAAACAACATGGAGTCTGCTGCTTTTGTTTATGAAAATAATGCCACTGGAAACTTTTTGAAAATTGATTTAAAAGGATCCCAAAATAATAGGTTTGGATACGGGGCAAAGGCTGTAATTCATTATAACGGAAAGAAACAAATTGCAAACCATACCGTTAGCCGAGGCTATTTATCTTCTGTAGAACCAGGGTTGTTTTTTGGGTTGGGCAAGGAAACAACAGTTGATAAAGTTGAAGTCATTTGGCCTGATGGCAAATCAAATATTTTTGAAAATGTGAGTGCTAATATTGAGTTAGAAGCAAAGCACTCCAAGGCGGTTCAGGCTAAGAAAAATGAAATTACTCCTACTACGCTCCTATCGCATGCAAAACCAGAAGATTTAGGTATAAATTTTACACACAAAGAAAATCCTTTTGATGAATATCAAGATGAAATACTGTTACCACATAACATATCTCAAAACGGGCCATTTATGGCTGTTGAAGATGTTAATAATGATGGTTTGCAAGACATGTTCGTAGGCGGAGCCGTTGGGCAAAGTGGAATTTTATATCTACAAAACCAGGACGGTAATTTTGTTAAAGCAAAATCGCAACCATGGCAATCAGATAAAGATTCAGAAGATTTACAAGCATTATTTTTTGATGCAGATAGCGATAGCGATTTAGACCTATATGTGGCTAGTGGAGGAAGCGAATATAAAAGAGGAAACGTGTTGTTAAAAGACCGCCTCTATCTCAACGATGGCAGGGGATCATTTACAAAAAGCGCCAATGCCTTGCCAAATATTTTTGAAAGCTCTCAATGCGTCAAGACAGCTGATATTGATAAGGATGGCGATTTAGATGTCTTTGTTGGCACACGTTTAATATCTGAAAAGTATGGCTTCCCTCCTACCAGTTATTTACTTATTAATAACGCAGGTAGGTTTACCAAAGCGCCCTCTAACATTGCTCCAAGTCTAGAAAATATAGGGATGGTAACAGATGCCGTTTTTACAGATATTGATAATGATGAAGATGAAGATCTTATGATAGTCGGCGAATGGATGAGTATTGAAGTCTTAATCAATGAAGATGGGATTTTTAAAAACAATACGGAAAAATTTGGACTTCAAGATTCGACAGGCATCTGGTGGACTATTACCGCCAACGATTTAGATAATGATGGGGACGACGATTACATTATAGGTAACTTAGGTTTAAATAATAAATTTAAAGCTTCAGAAGAACATCCTTTTAAATTATATGTCAACGATTTTGATGAAAATGGTACAAATGATGTCGTTTTAGCGAAGTTTTATAAGGACGATTATGTGCCAGTAAGAGGTCGGGAATGCACAAGTCAACAAATGCCTTATGTTGCTGAAAAATTTAAAGACTACCACACATTTGCATCTTCTAAATTGGTGGAGATTCTGCCAGAAGACAAAGTTCAGGATGCTGTTGTACGTGAAATAAAAAGTTTTGAAAGTATTTTATTGATTAACGATAATGGTAGTTTAAAAAAGCAAGCATTACCCAACGAATTACAGATTTCTCCAATAAAGTCTACCTTAGTTTTGGATGTTAATGGCGATGGCGATAAGGATATCATTACCGTAGGAAATCATTTTGGTGTCGAGGTTGAAACCACACGTTATGATGCTGGTATTGGATCTGTCTTATTAGGAGACGGCAATAATAATTTTAAATATTTAGATGCTTTACAAAGCGGATTTTATCTTCCTTTCGATAGTAGAGATATTAAGTTTTTAAGTTCAGGAAACAAGAACATAATTCTTGTTGCTAATAATAATGAATCGATTTCTGCATTTGGGTTGAATTAACTATTAAGCCATGAATTAAGCTTTTTAAGCTAATTTTATTTTAACTCATTCTCTCTCAAGAAAATGGTTTTACGGTTTTTCGATTTTAAATCACCACAACATTACCACAACATAATCTGTTTTTAACCATAACCATAGACTCATCTTTAAACTCTAATGTGTTGAAACACGTTGAAAACACTCACTCTTTCAATGGAATGGTTTATCCTTGATTTTTTTCCTTTTTGTATACCTGTTGTAGTGGTACGAAATAACAATTTATTAATGTATGTAAGTTATCTTTGAGAAACTACTAAAAAATTAAGACAAAAATTATTAATTAAAACAATTTTATGATGAAAAAAATTACTTTTTTATTTGCCCTCTTGACTGTTTCACTTGGGTTTTCACAAATTTTACCGTTTGATTTTGAAAATCCAAACCAAGCCTTTACTGGATTCGATGGAGCAACATCAGGTATAGTAGATGATGCTGGTAACGGCGTTTTGTTATTGGATGGAACAACAACTCCCTCAGGAGCTTCGTGTTGGGATAATGCACAATTTCAGTTTAGTCAAGTGATTGACCTATCTGGCGTTTCAGATGCCGAGAGAACTGTTAGTTTTCGGATTAAGTCTGTTTCTGGAGCAGATGGAGTAACCAGAAACATGGGTGTTCAATTTTTTGGAGGAGCAGGGGGTAATTCAGAACAACGATTTACAATTCCCGGCAATAATGGGGTTTGGGAAGATGTTGATGTAATTATGCCTCCAGGAGGCCAAAAGACAACAATGCTGTTCTTCATTGATATGCAGCTTGTTGACGGCGCTTGCAATGGAATTCAAAGTATTTATTATGTCGACGACATTACAACTGGAGCATCTTTTCTTGCACCATCCTGTTCAGATGGATTACAGAATGGATCCGAAGAGGGTATTGACTGTGGAGGTAGTTGTGATCCATGTGCTAGTCCACCGGCTGCTCCAGCAACCACACCTACAAGAGATTCTGGAGATGTCTTATCAATTTATAGTGGTGCCTATACGGCAGCTCCCACTGATGGAGTTCCACTTTTTGGAGGCGCTACGTCATCAGAAATTTCAATTTCATCAAATTCTACAATAGAATTGGTTTTTCCAAACCCAGGTGGAGGTTTTCAGTATCAATATTTTAGCAACCCAGCTTTAGACTTAACTAACTATACGCTTATGCATATTGATTTTTACGTTTCGGGCACGCCTTCTGTTGGTTCGGAATTTCAAGTTATTCTGCAAAATTTTGGAGGTGTCGGTGGAGCATTTGAGCACAATATAATTCAAGCCTTTGATGTAAACAGTTTAGCTACTGACACATGGCACGAGATGGATGTGTCGTTTGGAGATTTTTCATCAGGTGGAGCTTTATCAAGAAATGCCATAAAGCAGATTCAAATTGTTGGGGCTGGTCCAGTTTTTAGTCCAGTCTATATTGATAATATATATTTTTATGACGACCCAACAGCTGGTGTTGATGATTTTGGAAAGAACACCTTTAAAGTTTTTCCCAACCCAACCCAAGATAGTTGGACGGTTAAAACACAAAGCGCTAGCATATCTTCAATTAGAGTTTTCGATGTATTGGGTAAAAATGTCCTTTCATTATCACCAAACAGAAACGAAGCAACCATTGATGGAACAAGTTTAAATAAAGGTTTATATTTTGCTCAGATTGAAACAGCATCTGGTATAAGTAGTTTAAAACTTATTAAGCAGTAAAACTGTTTAGTTTAGTTGTTTGTAGAACGCACCCAATAGGGTGCGTTTTTTTTGCAATAAACTGTAGGTATTGTTTTTAAGTTGTGAGTAAATGTATAGGTTAAAAGCACTGTATACATATGGTCAGAGGCTTTTTGTACAGGCTTTGTATTGGTTAAAGGCTTCAATATTACGTGATAAAACGCGAAATTTGAGAAGAATAAAATTACTGCAATATTGCCATGGACTTATACTCAAAAAAAATACTCAAACTAATTATAGTAGTTTGTGTTTCTGCTAATCTTTCTGCTCAAATTACAAGTGTAGGTAGTGGCAGTTACACTAACACATTTCCAGGAACAGATACTGCTGGAAGAAATGGGTTTCCGTCTGGAACACCACAACTATCTGGAATAGCAGCTGGAAAACCTGTTCCCACTAACGACTGGTGGTCTAATTTGGTTAAAAATAATCATGCCGATAACCTGTTTAATTACCCAATGACCATGAAGACGGTAAATAGTGGGTTGGTTGTATCTTACATTCCATGGGGTGTTATTGATGATCAAGAGCCTATAGTTGTTGGTGTTCAAGGATTAAATGAAGGGCAGACTTCAGTATCTGATTATTCCGACTGGACTGTTACCATGAACTGGGGAAATAGATTTAATGCCACATCAGGTATAGGAATGCCATTTATTTATTTTGAAAAAGGAAACTTAGAAACCGCCTCTATTACCATAAACTTAGGGACCGTTAACGTTTCGGGCGAAATAATTACGGTTACTGATGCAAGAAATGGAGCCGATTTTGCAATTTATGCACCGGCAGGCAGTGCTTGGGTTCAAAATGGTAATACCTACACCTCTACCCTTAATGGGAATAATTATTGGTCTATGGCTATGATACCTCTTACTGCATCTAATGTCACTACCGTCGCAAACGAATATAAAAAGTATGCCTATGTATTTCCGACTAATACGGAAGTCTCTTGGGATTTTAATGAGGGGACTTCGGCAGTTACCACAACCTTCACAACATCTGTGGATGTTAAAGATGGCTCTGCTATAAATACAAATATACTGTTAGGATTATTACCGCATCAATGGAGTAATTTATCATCAGACTCGCCTACTCCAAACGCTTACAGTTATAATAACGTACGAGGAGAAATAAAAACACTGGACGGTAATACATTTACAACAGAAAATATATTTAAAGGGATTTTGCCTACCATGCCTTATTTGGCGAATTATAGTCCTAGTTTTAGTCCAGCAGATTTACAAACTAAAATAGCATTAATTGAAAATGATGCATTAGCAACATGGACTGATTCCTATAACGAAGGGCAGGTTATGAATAGATTGATTCAAACTGCTAGAATCGCAGATCAAATGGGCAATATCGAAGCACGTGATAAAATGATAGCAACGATTAAACAACGTCTAGAGGATTGGTTAACTTATGAATCTGGGGAAGTTGCTTTTCTGTTTTATTATAATAATGATTGGTCTGCAATGCTAGGCTATCCTGCGGGACACGGACAAGACACAAATATTAATGACCACCACTTCCATTGGGGTTATTTTATACATGCTGCAGCCTTTATGGAACAATTTGAGCCTGGGTGGGCAGATCAATGGGGTGATATGGTTAATTTGTTAGTTAAAGACGCAGCTTCTTCCGATAGAAATGACACACAGTTTCCTTTTTTAAGGAATTTTAGTCCTTATGCGGGACACTGTTGGGCAAATGGTACAGCTTCCTTTCCACAAGGCAATGATCAGGAGTCAACTTCAGAGAGTATGCAGTTTAATTCTTCCTTAATACATTGGGGAGTTATTACAGGTAATGATGCCATAAGAGATTTAGGCATTTATCTATATACTACAGAGCAAACAGCTGTAGAAGAATATTGGTTCGATATGTATGAACGTAATTTTCAACCTACTCAACAATACAGTCTGGTGTCACGAGTTTGGGGAAATTCCTATGATAATGGTACATTTTGGACAAACGATATTACCGCCTCATATGGTATAGAGTTGTACCCAATGCACGGAGGCTCGCTTTATTTAGGACAAAATACAACTTATGTTCAAACAATTTGGAATGAATTAAAAGCCAATACGGGTATTTTGAACCCTAATGATACGAACCCTAACTTATGGCACGACACTATATGGAAATACTTGTCATTTATTGATCCTGCTGAAGCTATAGCACTTTATGATGCCGACCCAGATAGAGTATTAAAGTTTGGAGTCTCAGATGCACAAACCTATCATTGGTTACACGCTATGAATGCCATGGGTGCATTGGATGCCAGCATTACAGCCAACCACCCTATTGCCGCAGTATTTAATGATGGTGCAGACAAAACCTATGTTGCCCACAACTATTCAGATGTACCAATAACGGTGACCTTCTCAGATGGATTTATGCTAGATGTTCCTGCGAATTCTATGGCCACTAATAGAGACGCGGACGTTTCTGGAACAATTGTTTCGGATACATATGAAGCAAATGAAAACGATAGCGCTAATCTCACAGTTACTACGGTGGGTAGCGGTATTACTAAAGTAGAATTTTATAATGGCAATACGCTTTTGGGAGAGGATTTAGTAGCCCCATTTGAAATGAATACTGGTGCCTTGCCATTTGGGATTTATAACATATATGCAAAAGTATATGCAGGCACGAGTTTTAATGTGACTAACATTATTAGAATTCAAGTTGGTAATCAAGTTCCATATTCTGGAACTCCAACAACTATACCGGGAACTATTGATGCAGCACACTATGATGTTTTTGAAGGTGGAAATGGTCAGAATATAGCCTATTATGACGCATCAATTGATAACCAGGGTAGTTTTAGACCGAATGAATATGTTGATGCCATTACAGTCGCGGGAGAAGGAAACACTGTTGGCTGGATTTCAGGCGGTGAGTGGCTAGAGTACACCGTTGATGTTCAAACCACAGGATGTTATGATGTGAGTTTACGCTATACTTCTGGGAACGATAGTGGCGGAGGTCCTATATATTTTGAGGTTGATGGGACTAAAGTAAGCAACGACATTACTTTTTTTGATACTGGAGATTGGAATAATTGGAGTACTAAAGCTGCTAATTTAGATTTAACTGCAGGCATCCATGTGTTAAGATTGGTAGCAACGAATGGTGAAATTAACCTTGGCAAAATGACATTTACATACAATGACGACGTATGTTTGCCTCCAGGTGAAAATACAGGCTTACCATTCGATTTTGAAACAACGCCTGTAACAGCCGACTTTGTTAATTTCGATGGAGGTACCGCTACTGTGGAGTCCGTTTTAGCGCCACAAAGTTCAGGTAATACAAGTACTAATTTAGCTAAAATAATTAGAGATGGAGGAGCTTCTTGGTCTGGGGCTTATCTGGTTCTAAACGAACCTTTAAATTTTACTACAAAAAAATATATAACCCTTAAAGTTTGGACAGATGCCCCTTTAGGAACTTCAATGCAAATTAAACTGGAACGAGAGTCTGGTGGAGGTTCTGCAGAATTGGCAGTTCCTACTACTGTTACGGGGGGATGGGAAACACTAAGTTGGGACTTTTCAGCTCAAGGGGTTAGTCCTTATGATAGACTCGTTTTTATGTTTGATATTGGCGAAGTTGGAAATGGATCAAATACATCTACCTTTTATTTTGATGATGTCCAGCAAGTCGCCACTTTAGGAATAAACGATTTTAAAGAACCTTCTTTTAAGGTCTTTCCTAACCCAACCAAAGACATTTGGAGAGTTAAAACGCAAAACACCAATATTAAGTCAATAAGAGTTTTTGACATTATGGGAAAAAGGGTTTTAACACTTTCTCCATATAGCTCCGAAGCAATCATCGATGGTTTAAGCTTGGTTTCGGGCTTATACTTTGCTAAAATAGAAACAGAGTCTGGTACAAGTAGTTTAAAACTTATTAAGCAGTAACACTTTTTAGTTTAGTTGTTTGTAGAACGCACCTCTATGGGGTGCGTTTTTTTATTTGTATTGTTAGTAGCTATCACCCCGCTATTTTAAAATATTTCTTTACTTTGTGGAATGAGCATAAAAAAATTTATTTTTTCTTATTTGCTCGAAAATTAATTTTTTTTGTGCGAAAGCACAGCGGTTGATCTATGCAGAATTTTTTATTTATTTCATTAATAATGAAATAGAAATTTTAAATAGATGAAAAGCTTCTCTAGTTTATGTTTGACGATATTTTAACAGCTATTCCGTTTGGAATTATACTAGCCTTTACTATTGGCCCTGTTTTTTTTGTGCTTTTAGAAACAAGTGCAACAAAGGGGTTTAGAAGTGCTTTAATATTCGATCTTGGTGTAATTTTAGCAGATATCATCTTTATTATAATTGCATTTTATAGCACCAATAACCTAAGAGGTAAAATTGGTAACGACCCAAGTTTTTTAATATTTGGCGGCGTTTTATTAATGGTTTACGGTGTTATTTCCTTTATAAAAACCTCAAAATCATTTCGTGCCATAGTTAAAGAGTATCATAAAGTTGAGTTACAAAAAGATTATGGGAAACTATTTATAAAAGGCTTTCTTCTCAATTTTATTAATATTGGTGTTTTGCTAGGTTGGTTAGGTTTTATGGTGTTGGGCGATTCGCTAACCACTTCAAAAAATGGAGATATTATATTTATAGTAGCCATGTTAGCTGCTTATTTTGTTACCGATATATTCAAAATATTAGCCGCGAAAAAACTGAAAGCCCAATTATCCCCTAGGCTTATATTCAAAACAAAAAAAGTAATTGCTGTGGTTATTTTAGGTTTTGGGATTTTACTTTTTGTACAGGGATTATTTCCAAATGCTTACGAAAAGAATAAGGAGAAACTAGAACAAATAAATCCAATAAAATAAATTTTAATAACAAACAAAGAGACGCTATAGATACATTTGTTTTTTTGATATCAAACAGATTTGTGCAAATATGGCTTGAAGGTTAGTCCTTTATTTAATTAATTTTTATTGAAAATTTATCACAAAAAAACCCCCAAGAGAACTTGAAGGTTTTAGAGGCGTCAAGCGGATTCGAACCGCTGTAGAAGGTTTTGCAGACCTCTGCCTAGCCACTCGGCCATGACGCCATAATACTGCTGCAAATGTAAAAAAAAATAATACTTTCTCTTACTTAAAATTACTTTTTGCGTTTATCACTCATTTTTATAGTTACACGGGCCACGTCCCCTCCTATTGGCGGGTTTAACTTACTAACCCAAACAGTTGCTTTTTTAACTAATGCGTCTTCATTAAAAATGCGGTCTAGAATACGTCTTGCAACAGTTTCAAGAAGATGAGAAGACATATTCATTTCCTCTTTTATTATGCGATTTAAAAACACATAATCAACTGTATCAGCGAGTTTATCTGTCTTCGCTGAGGCCTGTAGATCTGCATCTACTTTTAAATCAACCCGATAATCACTACCTATTTTGGTCTCTTCTTTTAGGCAGCCATGATAAGCAAAGACACGAATATTTTCAACTTTAATTGTTCCCATTAGCCTGTAAAGAAATCAAAAATATTGCTAATTGCACTAGTTTTTGTTTTATAAAATTCGGTATAAGTACATCTTAAACAGGTTACCGATGTAAATTTTTTGTTCTGCACATCGAAAATCTTAGAAAGTGTGCCACCAGTGGCGCGCATTTCACTTATATCGCAAGTAGTATTTTTACATTTTGGGCATTTATAGTTTATATTATTCATAGCAATATTTCTTTAAAAATTAATAACCATTACGCTATCAGTCATAATGAGTTAATATTTGTTACGCTTCTTTTGGTAATTACATTAAAATAAATGGAATTTCCGTAATTTTGACGCTTATTTTAATATAGCACAAAAATGTCTGAGGAGAGAAAATCTTTAAATTTTATTGAACAAATTATTGAAGACGATTTGGCAAATGGTATGACTAAAGACGACCTACGTTTTAGGTTTCCGCCTGAACCAAATGGATACCTGCATATTGGACACACCAAAGCTATAGGGATAAGTTTTGGTTTGGGAGAATATTATAGTGCCCCTGTAAACCTCAGGTTTGATGACACCAACCCCGCCAAAGAAGAACAAGAGTATGTTGATGCAATTAAACGAGATGTTTCATGGTTAGGTTATAAATGGGATAAAGAACTATTTTCTTCAGATTATTTCCAACAGTTATACGATTGGGCGATACAACTTATAAAGGAAGGTAAAGCTTATGTGGATTCTCAGTCTAGCGAGGCTATGGCCGAACAGAAAGGAACACCTACCCAACCGGGTGTAGAAGGCCCATACAGAAACAGAACAGTTGCCGAAAACCTTGATTTATTTGAACGCATGAAGAACGGTGAGTTTGATGAAGGAGAACATATTTTGCGTGCTAAAATAGATATGACACATCCGAATATGTTAATGCGAGACCCAATTATGTACCGTGTTCTAAAGAAGCACCATCACAGAACGGGTAACGATTGGTGCATTTACCCAATGTACGATTGGACTCATGGTGAAAGTGATTATATTGAGCAAATTTCGCACTCATTGTGCTCATTAGAATTTAAACCACATAGAGAGCTCTATAATTGGTTTTTAGACCAAGTTGTAGACTCTGCTAAACTTAGACCTAAACAACGTGAATTTGCGCGCTTAAACCTAAGCTATACGATTATGAGTAAGCGGAAGTTGTTAAAGTTGGTTGAAGATGGCATCGTAAATGGTTGGGACGACCCTAGAATGCCAACTATTTCTGGATTAAGGCGCAGAGGTTATACGCCTGCGGCAATTAGAAAGTTTGTTGAAACGGTGGGTGTCGCAAAAAGAGAGAACGTAATTGATGTATCCCTTTTAGAATTCTGTATTCGTGAAGATTTAAATAAATCTGCACCAAGGGTAATGGCTGTTTTAAACCCGGTAAAATTGGTGATTACAAATTATCCTGATGGTAAGGTTGAATGGTTAGATGCTGAAAATAATCAAGAAGATGAAAGTGCTGGTTACAGAAAAGTACCTTTTTCTCGTGAGTTGTATATTGAAAAGGAAGATTTTAAAGAGGAAGCTGGTAATAAGTTTTTTAGATTAAAATTGGGTGGAGAGGTACGCCTTAAAAACGCATATATAGTTAAAGCTGAAAGTGTTGTAAAAGATGCTAATGGTGAAGTTACAGAAATACATTGTACTTATTCAAAAGACACTGATAGAAGGGTAAAAGGCACACTACATTGGGTGTCTATTGCACATGCTTTGAAGGCAGAAGTAAGAGAGTATGATCGCTTGTTTATGGACGAGGCTCCAGATAGTTATCAGGACAAAGATTTTATGGATTTTATTAATCCAAATTCTTTAAAGCTTATAGAAGCTTTTACAGAACCAAGTGTGGCTGAAGCTAAAGTAGGAGAGCGGTTTCAGTTTCAACGTTTGGGGTATTTTAATGTTGATGAGGATTCGACTTCAGAAAAATTAGTATTTAATAAAACGGTAGGTTTAAGAGATACTTGGGCTAAGAAAAAGCCAAATCAAAATGTGAGTCAACCACAAAAACCTTCCAATAATCAACCCAAAAGGAAGTCAATAGACGTGATTAAACAGCTAGGTAAAAAGTACACTAATTTACCAGATGCTAAGCGTTTAAAAGTGAGAGATGAGATTTTGGAGCTTGCAAAAGATGTTACTTATGATGAGTTAGAACCTTTGTTTAATACTGCGGTAAAGAAAGTTGGTACGCGAATAGCAGCAGTTTTAATCCTGAAAGTTTTGCTGCAAAACGGTGAATCTAAAAGTGATGATATTGTTGCGTTTCTAGACAAAGCCATGGAGGATAAAAATACGCTGCTGGTGGATGAAGCAAGAGCTATTTAAGAGCCTGTTTAACAATAAACATTCTGTTAAAAACAGCCATAATGTTTCTATTTTATCTATATTTAACTACTAACTATAACGATTTAATATCATGGAAATTAATTTTTTAGCACTTATTGCGGCATCAGTTTCTGCATTGGTTGTGGGGTTTGTTTGGTACAATCCAAACGTTTTCGGTAAAGCTTGGATGCAGGCAGCCGACTTGACAGAAGAAAAGTTACAAGGGGCAAACATGGCGAAGATTTTTATCATGGCATTCATCTTTGCGTTTCTGTTAGCCATGGCTATGCAAATGTTAACCATACATCAAATAGGGGCCATGGGAATGGTGGGTGGTGATATAGAAAACGCACTACCTTCTTATGCAGCTTTTATGGCAGATTACGGTATGGCTCATAGAACTTTTGGTCATGGCGCATTACATGGCGTAATGAGCGGTGTTTTTGTGGCTTTGCCCATAATAGGTACGAATGCCTTATTTGAACGTAAAGGCGCCAAATATATCCTTATTAACTCAGGATATTGGATTGTGACAATGGGAGTAATGGGAGCCATCGTTTGTGGCTGGCATTAATAATTTTGTAAATATTTAACATATTTAAAGACTGAGAATTGTAATTTTCGGTCTTTTTATTTTTGTATTGACACACTATAAAATTTATAATAAAACCGAAGACCTTCCCGATTCATGGAATGATCTAACAACTCATGATGTTTTACTTCAACCAGCTTATTTAAAAGGTTTAGAGTCGGCCTCTCCTAACAACATACAATGCTTTTATATTGGAGTATTTATTAACGATGAATTGGTTGGTATTGCTTTAATACAAAGGGTGCAGTTGTACTTGAAGGATATGTTTAGAGACTCAGGGGTTTCATGTGTAAAGACCTTTGTAAAAGACAATTTGTCTAAAGTTTTAAAAGGAAATATTTTGGTGGTTGGTAATCTAACACATACAGGTCAACACGGGCTATATTTTGATGGTAAGAAGATTGCCCCTAATACGTTTTACAATGAAATATTTAAAGGCTTAGAAGAGCTTAAATCCAAAATAAAGGCCGAAAATAATAAAACTATCAGACTTGTTTTAGTAAAGGATTTTTTCCTGAATGACACTTTTATAGACGAGAACTTTTTCCAAAGCAAAAAACTTCATAAAGCTTCTGTACAGCCCAATATGATAATGAATGTGCTCGGTGATTGGTCTTGCAATCAAGATTATATTTCTTGCATGAAAAAGAAATATAGAGACCGTTATAAAAGAGCTAAAAAGAAGCTAAATAGTATTACCTGTAGCGAAATGGATTTAGAAATGGTAAAGGCAAATTCTAAATTAATACATGATTTATATCTTAATGTGTCTGATAATGCGAAATTCAACACGTTTATACTTCCAGAAAATCATTTTTACCATTGCAAACTGCGTTTAAAAGAAAAGTTTAAGGTTTTTGGATACTACTTAAAAGATGAGCTAATTGGTTTTTTCACCTTGATTTTAAACAACAATCATTTAGAAACTTATTTTTTGGGCTACGATCATGAACACCAATACCCGAATCAGTTATACTTGAATATGCTCTACGACATGGCGCAATTTGGAATTGAGAATAAATTTCAAAGTATAGTCTATGCGCGTACTGCCATGGAAATTAAGAGTTCGGTTGGAGCAAAACCTAAACCAATGGTTATGTATTTAAAACACACCAATATCATTTTAAATGCTATCTTAAAGCAAGTGTTTCGATTTATGAATCCTTCAAAAGAGTGGGAGGAAAGGCATCCCTTTGACTAATTTGATTTAGTGCTAATTAGCAAGTACATCGTTTAGCTTTCCTGGTAGCATTCATGAAGATAAAGAAGAGAAGCTTAAAAAATTAAAACCTCAAAAATCTTAGACTTAGAACTTTAAAAAAAATCAAGCTTAGTGCTGGCTATTTATGATAGTTAATTAGTTTTATCTTTGCTAAAAAGGTAATAAATCAATTAATTTTCATTCAGTATTAGCTTAAAATCACTCATATTAATTATTATAAATGGCCTGGTATTTTTCGTGGCCATTGTGCTATCCATTGCTTTTTATAATCAATTTTCAGAAGTTTTACAGAGCAGAATTCTATTACAATTAAATTCTATTAAAACACTTAAACAGAATCAAATTGAGAAGCTCATTCAGCAGGAATGGATTGATTTTATGGACTCTAAAGAGTCATACAATTCAACAGATAGTTTGAATTTAATTATACCTAAAAGCACTTTAGAATCAGGGATTTACGATTTTACTAATTTTCATAAAGAAAAGCAGCTATCCATTGGCTTAGTGGACGTAAATAATGAAAAAACTAGGGTAAAGGTTATTCCTTACGATAAAGTTATGAATATTCTTTTGGAGCGCACTGGAATGGGGGAAACAGGGGAATCCTACCTTGTTGGCGAAGATTATAGAATGCGTTCACAATCCCGTTTTTTCAAAGATTCAATGCCCAATAAAATTACCGTTAAAACAATTGGAGTAACTCAGGCTTTATCTGGGAAATTGGACAAAGGACTGTATGAGGATTACAGAAATGTCAATGTTTATGGAGTATATGGGCCTATAGGGGTGTCTAACCTTAAATTGGCAATCCTATCAGAAATAGATGAAAGTGAAGTGGCAGCACCACTAAAAGATTTAAGAAAAAGGCTTATCGGTTTGATGCTTTTAATTATGGCAATAGCTATTTTCTTTTCTTTATTCCTCACAAGAATAATTGCTAATCCAATTTTAGGTATGAAGAAAAGCCTAAAAATTATGGCAGATGGGAATTACAACGAAATTAATAAGATACGCAAAAGTTCTAATGAGATATATGAAATGTTTGAAGCACTAGAGCATTTAAAAAAATCTTTGCAAGGAGCTGTTAATTTTTCTGAAGAAATTGGAGAAATGAACTTAAATGCAGCCTACGAACCCAATAGCGAGAATGATTCCTTGGGCATAAGTTTGATTAAGATGCAGAATAAATTGAAGGAATTTAGAAATAATGAAAGGGTAAGCCGTATGAACATAAAACGTCAATTGGTGGATGGACTTGAAAGAGAACGACGACGACTTGCGCGCGAACTGCATGACGGATTGGGACCATTTTTAACGTCCTTAAAGTTTCATGTAGACAATAAGGTTCAGGACTCCGTTTTACGGTCAGAAATGAAACAAATTGTTGATGAAACAATTTCAGAGATTCGAGTAATGTCTAATGCCTTAATGCCTTCTACAATTGAGGATTTTGGTGTTGGTGCCGCGTTAAGAAACTTCTGCGACAACATCAATAGAATGTTTGAAGGTTCGATTGTGTTTGAAGATCTTCTCAAACAAAGTGAAAGTAAAATTACGAAGAATCAAGAAGTTCATGTTTTTAGAATAGTGCAGGAGCTGGTGAATAATACACTTAAGCATGCCAATGCCAAGAACATTAGAATTACATTATCTGAGTTTGATGATTTTATATCATTGTTTTATTTTGATGATGGCTCGGGCTTTAATATTGAGTCGGTTACATTAGGCTCTGGAATTATCAATATTAGAGAACGTGTTGAGATTTGTAATGGCAAAATTCAGATTAATTCAAAACACGAAAGCACAACTTTTGATATAGAATTACCAATAGAAAATGAAAACAATTAAACTTGTTATAGCGGACGACCACGAGTTGTTTAGAAACGGACTTAAAGAACTTTTAAAGAAGTATGATGATGTTGATGTTGTAAATTTAGTTGAAGATGGAGAGGAGTTCATGAACTACATAGATATCAATCAAGACATCGATATTGTCTTACTCGATATAACCATGCCCAATATGGATGGGTTTGAAGTTTTAGACAAAATTAAAACCGTTAACCCTCGCATTAAACCCATTATAATATCGATGCATGACGAAGGCAATTACATTGCTAAATGCGCTAAAAAAGGAGCATATAGTTATTTGTTAAAAAACACAGATCAAGAAGAACTTATAAAAGTAGTGCGCATAGTGAATGAAGGAAGGAAATACTTTAGTCATTCAATTTCGGAAAAGATGATAAATTACATGTCCGAAAATCCGGTGAGCGATAATATACTTTCCAATAAGGAAACCGAAGTACTTGAATTGATTTCTAAAGGACATACAACCAAGAAAATAGCCGAAATGCTTTACGTGAGCGCAAGAACAATCGAAACACATCGCGCTAACGTACTCAAAAAACTAAAGGCTAAAAATACAGCCGAACTTATTAAGAAGGCAGTTAAGTTAAAGCTCATTACCTAGGCTTTTCTCCTAGGACTATTTCTTCAAAGAAAGGCACCCATTATACTTTTAAAAATCCGTATAAATACGGATAAAAATAGAGTGATTTCTTATAGGACTAACTCATGTCTATCAATGTAATTTTGTGCAAACAAAACACGTAAAGTTATGAAAACACTGATAGTAACATTTGTAATTGCGTTTATGTCATTAAGTTTAAGTGCCCAAAAAAGAAGTGACCTAACTGGGCCAGCCTATAAAAATTATAAACCATGGCTCCATGATAACGAGCCTACGGCAGTCTATAGTATTGCCAAAAAAGAAAATTTAACAGGGCCTGAACGTAAAAATGAGAAACCTTGGGAAAATAAAACTGATAAAATATACACGTCAATTAACTTTGGTTCAGACAAAAATAAGCTAACTGGACCAGCATTTAAAAACTATAAGCCTTGGAGAAAAAATAAATCCTAAATCTAAAACTAGTAAGGATATTTATAAAAAAAGCTGTTAGTCTCGAGACTAACAGCTTTCTTAATTAATAGAAATTATAACTATTTAGCGTCTTTCTTTTTAGCCTGTTTCATGGCTTCACCTATTTGATTACTTGCTGCAAAACTGGCAACCATATCATTCAGCATATTACTTCCCGCTTGTGGTGCGTTTGGCAGTAGAATTAAATTACTATTGGTTTCTTCACCTAAAGATTGTAATGTATCATAATGTTGTGTTACAACAATTAAGGCGGAGGCTTCTTGCGAATTAATGCCAACACGGTTTAATACTTCTACAGACTCTTCTAATCCACGTGCAATTTCGCGTCTTTGGTCTGCAATGCCTTGTCCTTGTAGACGTTTACTTTCAGCTTCAGCTTTTGCTTTTTCAACAATTAAAATTCTTGCAGCATCACCTTCAAATTGAGCCGCAATCTTCTCGCGTTCAGAGGCATTAATGCGGTTCATGGCTTCTTTTACTTGGCCGTCTGGATCAATATCCGTTACAAGGGTTTTAATAATATCATACCCATATTCCATCATGGCGTCATTAAGTTCGGCTTTAACCGCTATCGCGATATCGTCTTTTCTAACAAATACATCGTCAAGCTTCATCTTAGGAACTTCAGCACGTACCACATCAAAAACATAAGATGTTATTTGATCGTGTGGATAATCCAATTTATAAAAAGCATCATACACTTTATCCCGAATAACCTTGTATTGTACAGACACTTTAAGACGCACAAATACATCATCAAGGGTTTTTGTTTCAATGATAACATCTAACTGCTGAATTTTTAAGCTTAACCTACCCGCAATTCTATCAACCAAAGGGATTTTTAATTGTAACCCTGAATGGCGTATACTTTGAAATCTACCAAAACGCTCAATAATGGCAGCTGTTTGTTGTTTAACAATGAAGAATGAAGAGATTAATATTATTAATCCAATAAAAATAAAGGGGAATAAGACGTAGTTCATGATTTTTGTTTAAAACTGTTAGAAAAATTAAGATACAAAATTTATATTATATTTGACGCCATATAACCTTAACTATGAAGATTAATAGCCTCATTTTATTAGTAGCAATTACCGTAGGTTTTGTTACAAAATCTTTCGCCCAACCAAGAAATTATGACATAACAAATGGCATAGGTGTCTTTGGAGGAATTACCAAGTTTGATATTCAAACCGATAATTTTGTTACAGAACAAGGGAATGGCTTTTTGTTCGGGATGTCGGCGACTGTCGATTTACCTCATAGATGGTATAACATGAGTTATGGCATGCAACTTTCTGAGAATTATATTGATATTTCGGGAAGACCAGATATAGTAAGTTCTCAACAAGAATTTATTGAATATAAAATGTTCGCGGCGCAATTGGCATTGCTGGGTCATATTAAGCTCATTGGAAGCTATTTAACAATTGATGTAGGCCCAATGCTGCAATATAATGGCAAGCTCGAGTTAGAAAATGATAATCAAGAGAATTATTATATTAATAACTACACTAACCTACAAGCCAATGATATTGTGGAAATTTCTCGGTTTAATTTTAATGGATTAATTGGCGCTTCTGTTGGGTATAAATTTTTTAGATTGAAAGCACAATACATTCATGGTTTCACAAACATACTGCGTAAACTCGAAGACGAAAGTCTAGACACCATTGACGGTGATGAGAGATTCGAAGGAAATCAATCCATGCTTGTTTTTGGGGCTATGATTTCTTTTTAATTTATTTCAGTTTTTTAATCATGGCCTGAATGCGTTTTACGCTTTCTGCTTGCCCAATCATAAACATAATATCAAACACATCAGGACCTTGCAAAGCACCTACGAGCGCTAAACGTAGTGGCATCATAACTTTACCGAATCCAATTTCGTTACTTGTAATCCAGCCTTTAATAGCATGTTGAAGGTTTTCAACGGTAAAATCTTCAATATCGTTTATTAAATCTATAATATGGTTCATTACAGCTTCAGTCCCTTCTTTAAAAGCTTTTTTAGCCGCTTTTTCATCGTACATTTTTGGAGTTTGAAAGAAATAATAAGTTAAATCCCAAAAATCACTTATAAATGTCGCCCGTTCTTTAACCAAACCTATAACCAAAGCGATGTAATTGACATCAATATCTTCTAAAGCTTTATTTGAAGCTTTGAAGAGTTCAGCTAGAGTGTCATTACTTTGCTCTTGCATGTAATGGTGGTTAAACCATTTGGTTTTATCAGGGTCGAAACGCGCCCCAGATTTATTAACCTTTTTTAAATCGAAAGCCTCGATTAATTCGTTTAAAGAGAAAAGCTCTTGTTCTGTGCCGGGATTCCAACCAAGAAAAGCTAAAAAATTAATCATGGTCTCTGGAAAATAACCATCTTCTTTATAGCCCCTGGAGACATCGTGAGTTTTAGGATCTTCCCATTCTAATGGAAATACAGGAAAACCTAATTTATCGCCGTCACGCTTGCTTAGTTTTCCTTTTCCAGTTGGTTTTAAAATGAGAGGTAAATGAGCAAATTCTGGTACTTTCCAGCCGAAAGCCCTATAAAGCTGGTAATGAAGAGCTAAAGAAGGCAGCCATTCTTCTCCACGTATAACATGCGAAATTTTCATTAAATGGTCATCTACAATATTGGCTAAATGATAAGTTGGCATACCGTCGCTTTTAAAAAGCACTTTATCATCTAAAATATTTGTATCTATTTTGATATCACCACGAATGATATCTTTAAGATTTAAAGTTTCATCTTGAGGAGACTTAAATCGAATAACATAATCATCACCTGCATTAATTTTAGCTTGTGTTTCCTTTTCAGAAAGCACTAAAGAGTTAACTAAACGCCCTTTTTCTCTATTATGCCAATTATATATAAAAGTTTTGCCTTTTGATTCGTGATCTTTTCTATGAAAATCTAATTCTTCGGCAGTATCAAAAGCATAATAAGCATGACCTGATGCTAATAACTTTTCAGCATATTTTCTATATAAATGCTTACGCTCGCTCTGTCTGTAAGGCCCAAACTTTTCGTTCTTTCCTGGGCCTTCATCGTATGCGATGTTGCACCAGTTTAATGAATTAATGATGTAATTTTCAGCGCCTTCTACATAACGAGTTTGGTCGGTGTCTTCAATTCTTAAAACAAAGATTCCGTTATGTTTTTTTGCAAATAGATAATTAAATAATGCAGTACGAACACCACCAATATGTAGTGGTCCTGTTGGGCTAGGTGCAAATCGCACGCGAACGTTTTTGGTCATGTTGGAAATTTGTGCAAAGATACAATTAACAGATAATTATAAACCTTGTAAAAAATAAAATTGTAGTTTAGTGAGTTAAACCAGTGTCTTGATATAAGACATAATGGATGAACGTTTATTCTTGATAACAGGGAAATTAAATTGTAATGCAAGAAAACTTTAATAACATTATAAGTAAACTAGAACAGTTCATTAGAAAATATTATACTAATGAATTGATTAGAGGAGGGATTCTATTCTTTGCCATTGGTTTGCTTTATTTGTTGTTTACACTTTTTATTGAGTATGTTTTTTGGCTAAGCATTACAGCAAGAAGCGTTTTGTTTTGGGTGTTTATAGCGGTTGAATTAACGCTATTAATTAAATTTGTTTTTATTCCGTTAGCAAAGCTTTTTAAACTACAGAAGGGAATAGATTACTTAGACGCATCTAAGATTATCGGTAAACATTTTCCGAAGGTTAATGACAAACTGATTAATGTCCTTCAGTTAAAACAGAGTGACCAACAATCTGAATTGTTATTAGCAAGCATTGAGCAAAAGTCTATTGAATTAAAACCGATCCCGTTTAAACTTGCAATAAACTTTGGTAATAATCTTAAATATTTAAAGTATGCAGCAGTTCCTATTGCTATTTTGCTTTTAACATATATCACAGGAAACTTTAACTGGTTTAGTGATAGTTATGAGCGTATTGTGAATTATAAAACGGCTTACGAACCACCTGCACCGTTTCAATTTTTTGTTTTAAATGAAGATTTGAGCGCCATTGAAAACAAAGACTTTAAGCTTATTGTAAAAACTGCAGGAGATGTTGTTCCAGAGAATGCAGAGATAGTGTTTAATGACGAAAACTATTTTTTACAAAGGACAGATTTCGGTGAATTTGAATTTGTTTTTCCACAAATTAAGAAAGATGTTGAATTTCAATTGTTAGCTAATAATGTAAAATCTAAACCCTACACAATTAGTGTAGTTGAGGTCCCTTCTTTGGTTGGCTTTGATATGGTTTTAGATTATCCGAGTCACACTAAAAAGAAGGACGAGACACTGAAAGGAACGGGTAATGCGTTGGTTCCCGAAGGCACAAATATTACGTGGTTACTTAGCACTAAATCTACTAAAGGTGTTAAGCTTTTTTCTAAGGACACCATTGATTTTAATTCTAATAACCCTAATGAATTTAAGGCGACGAAAAAGCTTTATAATAACTTTGATTACACTTTAAGTACAAGTAATTCCAATTTAATTCATTATGAAAATCTGTCTTTCAGTATTAACGTCATTAAGGACGAATATCCAGAGCTTAGTATAAAGGCGGAAACCGACAGCTTAGACTTACAAACACTATATTTTTATGGGCAGTTAAGTGATGATTATGGATTAACAAAGCTTCAACTTGTTTATTATCCAATTGAGAAAAGTGAAGATGAGCAGTATAAAAGTATTCCTATTGCAACTTCAAACATTGCTGATTTTGTAACAGCTTTTCCAGACAACCTGGATGTTGCCGAGGGCATACCTTATGAATTATACTTTCAAGTATATGATAATGACGGCGTTAATAAATTTAAGAGTGCCAAAAGCAATGTTTTTGTTTACAGGAAAAGAACTCAAGAAGAAGAAACCCAGAAACAACTAAAGGAGCAAGGAGAGACTATTAAAGATTTAAATAAGTCTTTAAAGAAATATGATGAGCAAGAGAAACAATTAGAAGAATTAACAAGAATTCAAAAGGAAAAATCAGAGTTTAATTTTAATGACAAGAAAAAGTTAGAATCATTTTTAAAGCGTCAAAAACAGCAAGACGAAATGATGAAAAACTTCAATGAAAAGTTAAAAGATAACTTGGAGGAATTTCAGAAAGAAAACAGTGAAGAAGATGTTTTTAAAGAAGATTTAAAGGAACGATTAAAGGAAAATGAAGAACAGCTCGAAAAAGATGAAAAACTCCTAGAGGAGCTCAAGAAACTTCAAGAGAAAATTAATAAGGAAGAATTAGTTCAAAAATTGGAGGAACTAGCTAAGCAGAATAAGAATAAAAAAAGGAGTTTACAGCAGTTACTGGAGCTTACTAAGCGTTATTATGTCGAAAAGAAATTAGAAAAGCTAAAGAATGATTTAGACAAATTGGCTGAAAAGCAAGAAGCTCTTTCAAACGAGTCTGATAAGAATAACACAAAAGAGAAACAGAAGGAAATAAATAAGCAGTTCGATGACTTTAAAAAGGAAATGGAGAACCTTGAAAAAGAGAATAAGGCCCTAAGGAAACCATTTGATATTCCTCGAGATAAGTTAGATGAAAGAGAAGTTGATGAAGAACAGCAAAAAGCCTCTGACAATCTGGAAAAGGGTGAGAATGAGGAAGAGGATAATAAAAAGCAAGAAAGTCAAAAACAAGCTCAGAAAAACCAAAAGAATGCTGCAAGAAAAATGAAGCAATTGAGTCAAAAGATGCAAAGCTCGATGCAGGGTGGTGGTGGAGAGCAAATGCAGGAAGACATGGAAATGTTAAGGCAAATCTTAGATAATTTGGTTCTTTTTTCGTTTGATGAAGAAGCTTTAATGAATAAGTTTAAAGCCATTGGTGTTAATAATAATAAATATGCAAGTTATCTTCGAAATCAACATAATTTAAGAGAGCATTTTGAGCATGTGGACGATAGCCTTTTTGCGCTTTCTTTAAGACAACCAAAGCTTTCAGAAAAAGTGAATAAAGAGATTACAGAAGTGTATTTTAACATTGAAAAAGCTTTAGTCTTATTAGCCGAAAATCAATTATATCAGGGCGTTTCTAATCAACAGTTTGCCATAACTGCAGCTAATAATCTGGCGGATATTTTGAGCAATATTCTTGATAGTATGCAAGAAAGTTTAAGCATGTCGCCAGGTAAGGGTCAAGGAGATATGCAGTTGCCTGATATCATTATGAGTCAGGAAGAGCTTAATAAAATGATGGAGGAAGGCATGAAGAAAGGTAAAGAAGGTAAACCTAAAGAAGGTGAGGGTGAGAAGGAAGGAGAAGGCCAGAAGGAGGGTGAACAAGGAAAGGAGAGTCAAAGTGGTAAGGAGGGTTCTAATGGTGAGAACGGTGACTCGAATGGAGAGGGTTTAAATGGTGAACTATATGAAATTTATAAACAGCAGCAGGAATTACGACAAGCGTTAAAGGAAGCTCTAGATAAACGTGGGAAGGATGGCGTTGGAGATCAAGGAGAAAAGTTGCTGAAAGACATGGAAGATGTGGAATTGGATTTGTTAAACAAAGGATTTACAAACCAAACACTAAAAAAAATGATGGAATTACAACATCAGCTTTTAAAACTTGAGAATGCAACATTCCAGCAAGGTGAGGACGATAAAAGGGAGTCTGAGACTAATAAAAAACAATTTAATAACAATACAGGCAGCCAAATACCTACGGCGAAACAATACTTTCAAACTACAGAAATATTAAACAGACAAGCTTTACCTTTGCATCAAGTTTATAAAAGGAAAGTGCAGGAATATTTCAAAAAGGATAATGATTAATTTCAATTACGAAACAGATTTCAAGTTACATTCTGAAGAAGCAATTTCTAATTGGATAGTTGAAGCTATTAGGTTAGAGAATCATAAGTTAGAAGAAATAAATTATGTGTTTTGTAATGATGAATATTTGCACAAACTAAATGTGGAGTTTTTAAATCATGACACTTTAACCGACATAATCAGTTTCGACTATTCTATCGGAAAAATAGTACAAGGAGATATTTTCATCTCGATTGAAAGAGTCGCTGATAATGCCAAAGATTTCAATGTGCCTTTTGAAGAAGAGCTTCATCGAGTTATCATTCATGGTGTCCTACATTATTGTGGTTATAAAGACAAGAGTGATTCTGAGATGGCTTTAATGAGGAAAAAGGAAAATCACTACTTGGCTTTCCTGACTAAAAATTAAAGATTTCAACGTATATTTGCACACTCAAAATTAGAAGATGTTCCACGTGGAACAATGGTTAGAATATTAGAATTATGTTTAACGAGGTTTATGATGTAATAGTTGTCGGCGCAGGTCATGCGGGAAGTGAAGCTGCCGCCGCTGCCGCTAACATGGGAAGCAAAACGTTGTTGGTAACAATGAACCTTCAAAACATTGCTCAAATGTCTTGTAATCCTGCTATGGGAGGAATTGCTAAAGGGCAAATTGTTCGAGAGATAGATGCTTTAGGAGGCTATAGTGGCATTGTTTCAGACACATCGGCTATCCAATTTAAGATGTTGAACAAATCTAAAGGACCCGCTATGTGGAGTCCTAGAGTTCAAAGTGATCGTATGCGTTTTGCGGAAGATTGGCGAATGCTTTTAGAAGGAACTGAAAATCTTGATTTTTATCAAGAAATGGTTTCAGGGTTGCTTATTGAAGGAGAAAAAGTTATTGGAGTAAAAACATCATTAGGGATTCAAATTAAGGCTAAAACTGTTGTGTTAACCAATGGCACCTTTTTAAATGGTTTGATTCATATTGGCGATAAAAATTTTGGTGGAGGTAGAGCAGGTGAAAGAGCTGCAACAGGCATAACCGAGCAGTTAGTTGATTTAGGTTTTGATTCTGGAAGAATGAAAACAGGAACACCTCCAAGGGTTGATGGAAGATCATTAGATTATTCTAAGATGATTAAACAGCCAGGGGATGATAATCCAGAGAAGTTTTCTTATTTAGATGTGACTAAACCGTTAGAAAACCAACGTGCTTGCCACATGACTTATACGAGTGCTGAGGTCCATGATTTATTACGAGAAGGTTTTGATAGATCCCCAATGTTTAATGGAAGAATTAAAAGCTTAGGCCCTCGTTATTGCCCTTCGATTGAAGATAAAATAAATCGGTTTGCAGACAAGGATAGACATCAATTGTTTATAGAGCCGGAAGGCTGGAATACTGTTGAAGTTTATGTTAATGGGTTCTCTACATCATTACCAGAGGATGTGCAATTTAATGCATTACGCTCTGTGGCAGGCTTTGAAAAGGTTAAGTTTTTTAGACCTGGATATGCTATTGAGTATGACTATTTCCCACCTACTCAATTAAAACATACTTTGGAAACGAAACTAGTTAAAGGATTATATTTTGCAGGGCAAATTAATGGAACAACGGGTTATGAAGAAGCGGCTTCCCAAGGTTTAATGGCAGGCATCAATGCTAGTTTAAAAGTTCAAGAAAAGGATGGGTTTACGTTAAAAAGAGATGAGGCTTATATAGGTGTGTTAATAGATGATTTAATTACAAAAGGCACTGAAGAGCCTTATCGAATGTTTACTTCTCGTGCTGAATATAGAACCTTATTGCGTCAAGATAATGCTGATTTAAGGTTAACTCCTAAAGGCTATAAACTAGGTTTGGCATCAGAAAAACGATTAAAGAGGATGGAGGAGAAGCACAATGCTGCAGAAAAGTTTGTTAACTTTTTTGAAACGCAAAGTGTCAAGCCAGAAGAAATAAATCCCATATTAGAATCTAAAAAGTCGACTCCAGTAAAACAATCTGGGAAGCTTTTTAAAGTTTTTGCTAGACCAAACATTGAGATGGACGATGTTAGAAAAGTAAATAGTGTAGAGGCTTATATTCAAGAAAATAATTTGGACAGAGAGGTTATCGAGCAGGCTGAAATTCAGGTAAAATACTCAGGGTATATTGCCAAAGAAAAAAATAATGCAGATAAATTAAGTAGATTGGAATATGTGAAAATCCCTGAAAATTTTGATTATTCACAAATCAAATCTATGAGTTTTGAAGCGCGTGAAAAACTAAAAAAGATACAACCAACTACAGTTTCGCAAGCATCAAGAATTAGTGGTGTCTCACCTAATGATATTTCGGTATTATTAGTTTATATGGGCCGATAATTTTAATTAAAAAGGTTCCACGTGGAACGTTTCTAATTATTTTATTGTTTTGACTTTCTTAACTTGATTCTGAATTTATTTCAAATGCATATAAAAAAGGTTTTTTTAAAAGTAAAAGATCATTCTGTTTCGGGAGAAGAATTTGAATTGGTAGAGAATTTGGAATATGGTTTTTTAGAAACTACACCTCAGCCTTCCACTAACAAATTACCTGAATACTATAAAAGCGAAGATTATATTTCTCATACAGATTCGCGAAGAAATTTATTTGAAAAAGTATATCATTTAGTGCGCCATATTTCTTTAAAGAAGAAATTAAGATTGATTAATTCTTTTTCTTTAGGGAGTAAAAAACTTTTAGATATTGGATGTGGCACAGGCGATTTTTTGCATATCGCACAAAATAATAATTGGATTGTTTCTGGAATTGAACCTAGTGAACAAGCTAGAGAAATTGCTAATACAAAAACAAATAATTCTGTTTTTAATGTTGAGCAATTACTAGAATTTAAAGCTAACAGTTTTGATGTCATAACGCTGTGGCATGTTCTTGAGCATTTACCAAATTTAGATGAACATATTTCTGTAATTAAAAAACTTTTAAAAACGAATGGAACTTTAATAATAGCCGTTCCTAATTATAAAAGTTACGATGCACAATACTACAAACAATTTTGGGCAGGATATGATGTCCCAAGACACCTCTGGCATTTTAATCAGAAATCAATTTCAAGCTTGTTGTCCAGTTGTTTTTTGAAAGTTGAAAAAGTTAAACCTATGTGGTTTGATGCTTTTTATGTGAGTATGCTTTCAGAAAAATATAAATCTGGAGCAATGAGTCCTATTAGATCTTTTTGGGTAGGTTTGCTATCAAATATGAAAGCTCTCAAAACTAAGGAAGCTTCTTCATTAATTTACATTGTAAAAAATGGTTAATTCTGCTTTTAAAAAGCTTTAAGTCGTTTTGATTTGGAATTAATAAAATATGACTACAGTATTTTTTTAATCGCTTAAATCGCTTTATTTGAGTTTATTTTTTATAAGAATTAGTTATTTGTATTTTATTTTCAATAATTATTACTTATAGGTTAAAATCAAAATAATTTTTAGAGATTATAAATTGGACTTTGTTACTTTTGTTCGAAGTTTAAAAATTTATAAAATGAAAAATATATTTTATTTAGGGTTATTGTCAATTATCATTATTTCTTGTCAAAAAGAGAAAAAAATTGGGTTTGTTAATAATGGAACTGTTATAAATGAATATCAAGAGAAGAAAGATGTTGAAGCCAAATTTCAGGCAAAAGAAGAAGCTTGGAAGAAAAAAGCAGACAGTATAGGTCAAGCATTCCAATTGGAAGTACAACAAACACAAATTACGGTAAGAAAGTCTTCTCAAAAGAAAGCTCAAGAATTAATGAGTGGTTTACAACAAAAGCAACAAGTTTTACAACAACAAATGCAATTTGAGCAGCAACAATTGGGGCAATCGTTTCAAACAGAAATAGATTCGCTCATTATTAAAGTTAAGGATTTTGTAAAAGACTATGGAAAAGCAAATGAGTATACCTATATTTTAGGAACTAGTGATGCTGCTGCTTCTGTGCTTTACGGAACAGAAGAAAATGATTTAACACAGACTGTGTTAGATGCGTTGAATGCTAAGTATAGTGAAGAAAAATAGATTAAATAACTGAATTACAAGTATTTAGTCTTTTTTTAAATAAAAAAAACCTCCGCTAGTTAGGTTTAGCGGAGGTACACAATAAAAGTTTGAACCCTCATTCTCTTTTATTTGTTTTGTTTATATTTTAGTCATCAATCTCATTTATGGTTGATGCTATATGTTCCAATAAATTATTTAATTCAAGTAAGTTTCCTTTAGCGCGCTGAGACTGAAAAACAACTTTTTTATTATTGAATTTTATTATTGTTAAAGGATTATCTCTGCCTTTAGCGCCTCCAATATCTCTTGGATTACAATTTAATATTAAGTCATACATTTTTCTTACGAGATCAGTTGAAATTGTAATTGTCTGAACGCCTTCTTTACTAACGTTTTCAATACCCTTATAAATTACTTGTCCGTTTTCGAAAATCCATAAGTCGTAAACGGGACATTTATTTTGGCATTTACCTTTAGACAAGCTAAGTAAAGCATCATTTGTGTCTTTTAATTTTTCTTCCTTACTCACAAAATAGGACGTTAATAAAGTCATAGCAACTTTGTCTATCAGTTAAACATTTTTAAGTTGCAAATTTGCGACAAAGTCTTACAGATTGGGGACTTGCTTTGGCGCAAATTAGCTAACTCAACCTTTTCAAGTGATTAAACTTGAACGCAATACCATGTAATTCTTTATTACTATTTAAACCAAATCTTAAATATTATTTAAGACACGGCATCGCATTATCCATAAAAATGTAGGTAAGTTAAAAGTAAACTAGGGGCTTGGGGCTAAAAACTAATTTGTCATTTGGGGCTAACGTCTTAGTTTACATATATAACAGTTAAAAAAGAAAACACCCTACTTATTTATTTAATTTTTTTAATTTTGATTTATTAGACCTACATAATGGTTAGTATTTATGGATGATGAAACGAAATCTGTTTGTGAGCAAATAAATTACGAGCAACTATTTAATACACATTCCAAATCGCTTTTTAATTTTGTGTATTATAAATGTGGGGATAGGCAACAGGCGGAAGATATTGTTCAAGATGCATTCGTTAGACTTTGGAATAATTGCTCTAAAGTTATTTTCACTAAAGCAAAGTCCTATTTATATACTATAGCAAGAAATCTTTTTTTAAATGAAGTGGCACATAAAAAAGTTGTGCTTCAACACCAGTCCGTACCGTTTAACGATAGAACCAATGAGTCTCCCGAATTTTTATTAGAAGAGAAAGAATTTATGGTTAAGTTGAAAAAAGTTATTGCAGATCTTCCAGAAAAACAGAGAGAAGTGTTTTTGTTGAGTCGTATAGATAAGAAGAAATATTCTGAGATTTCTGAAATAACGGGCATCTCTGTTAAAGCGGTAGAAAAACGTATGAGTTTAGCCTTAATTACTTTACGAGAAAAATTAGGTAATATTTAAAGTAGGGTAAATTGATTTATAACTGTTTACATATTAGAAGAACTTATTAATAATGGAGAAATATATTAAAGATGATTCTTTTTTAGCAAGATGGATTGCAGGCGAATTAACGCCGCAAGAGCTAGAGAAGTTTAAAAAATCTGATGATTATCCTGTTCTTAAAAAAATTAATGATGCGTCCCAAAATCTAAAAGCACCTACTTTTAACGATCAAGCACTATTAAGTAAATTAAAAGAACTAAATAACTCGGAACAAGCCAAACCTAAGGGTAAAGTTGTAAAGCTTATTCCTAATTGGGTATATGCAGCAGCTGCTGTAGTTATTGCTTTTGGTGTGTTTTACACCATGACTATGAAATCACATTTTCAAACAGGATTTAGTGAACAATTAGCCATTGTACTTCCCGACAACTCTTCGGTTAAACTTAATGCTAATAGTCATTTAGATTATAAAACCCTTGGGTGGAAATCTAACCGTGCTTTACAGCTAGAAGGCGAAGCCTTTTTTGATGTTGAAAAGGGCAAATCCTTTAAAGTAAACACAGACTCTGGAATGGTAGAAGTCTTAGGTACGGAGTTCAATGTTATTTCCAGAGATTCCTATTTTGAAGTACAATGTATGGAAGGTAAAGTAAGAGTAACAAGTAGTAAGATTGGTGATAATGTAATTTTACTGCCAGGCGATGCTGTTCGTGTTGTTAATAATGAGCTTGAAAAATGGGACTTCTCTCTGAAAGAGTCCAACTGGACATTGGGAGAAAGCACTTTTAATAATACGCCCATAGAACAAGTTTTGTATGCTATAGAAAATCAATTTAATATTACTCTTGATAAATCTAATATAGATACAAACAAACGTTTTACAGGAGCTTTTACACACAGAGATTTAAATCTTGCGTTAAAAACCGTGGCGGTTCCTATGGGGTTGTCGTATTCTGTTAATAAGGAAACAGGCGTAATTCTATTAAATTCGAACAACAATAATTAATTTTTATTTTATTTACTTATATTATCCTAAATTTGAACGCACCGAATCAACTTAGGAGAACAAATGAAATATAGCATAGCGATTTTCTTTTTAATATTTTCGTTATATGTTACCGCTCAAGATAGAGCTACCTTAAACTATTCAAACGAACCTATAAGTAACGTCTTTTCAGAGTTAGAAGAAAAATTTAATATTAAGTTTTCTTTTAACTCTGAATTAGTTAATGATAGATTTATTACCCTTCAAGTAACAGATGCTCTTTTGGAAGACATTTTATTTTTCCTAGAGGAAAAGGCGTCTATACGAATCAAAAAAGCGTCGGACCGATATTATACTGTCAAGGGTAAACGTATTCGACTAACCGATACTCAAGAATTAGATGAGGTTTTAATTAAAGAATATGTAACTACAGGAATAAGTAAGAAAAACGACGACGCATCTCTTTCCTTATCAATTAAAAAACTTGGAATTATTCCTGGACTTACCGAACCAGATGTTTTACAGAGTATTCAATTAATACCAGGGGTTCAGAGTCCTACCGAAACCGCATCAGGATTGTACATAAGAGGAGGAACTCCAGATCAAAATTTAATTCTCTGGGATGGAATTAAAATGTATTATTCTGGGCACTTTTTTGGAACTATTTCGGCATTTAACCCTTATATAACTGACGAGGTAAAAGTTTATAAAAACGGAACAAGAGCCCGTTACGGTAATAGGATTTCTGGTGTTATTGATATAGCTTCAGATAGTGATATCCCTGATGAAATTAATGGTGGGCTCGGTTTTAACATGACACATGCAGATGCTTTTCTAAAGGTGCCTGTAAGCGAGAAAGCCGCAGTTATGCTTTCAGCGAGAAGATCAATTACAGACGCGTTTAGTACAGAAACGTTTAGAAACTTATCTCAAAGAGTTTTTCAAGAAACTAAAATCTCAAATGGGAATAAAGTTTTTGAAGATGATGAAGTCTTAACCACTAAGGATTTATTTTATTTTACCGATCTCACCCTTAAAACCACGGTAAAACCAAATGATAAAAATGAATTCACATTAAGTAGTTTATACACTAAAAATAAACTTGATTACGGGTTTTTAATTGAAGAGTTTGAAGAGGCCTCAGAAGATAATTTAGAAATAATTAATCAAGGATTGAGCTTTAATTGGAAGCACGATTACAACAATTCATTTTCGCACGAAATTAATGTTTATAATTCTAATTTTGAATTAGATTATCTCGGCAGTAACAGTATTGTTGATGAGTTTAGTGATGCCTTAACTAAACGAAATAAGATTGATGATTTTGGACTAGCCTTTGACTCCGATTGGAAGCTAAATAAAACAACAACCATAGGTTTTGGGTATCAGTTTTCGTCTAATAATGTTGAATTTGGGCTCGGTTTTGTAGATAGTGAAAGTCCAGAAGAAAATTTTAATGAATCTAATAAAGATACCAATAATGCGCATGCACTTTACTTTGACTATCAATACAAATTAAGTAATAAGTGGTTTCTAAATGCCGGTATTAGAACCAATTACTTTTCGGTTTTGGATAAATTATTTATTGAGCCTCGATTACAATTAGAAACCGCGCTTAACACAAACTTTAGGTTCAAATTATCTGGGGAGAAATTACATCAAGCTGTTAGTCAGATTGTAGAATTTAACACACAAGAATTTGGGTTAGAAAACCAAATTTGGGCGCTTTCAGACGATGAAACAATACCGGTATTAGAAAGTGCTCAGATAACAGCGGGATTTATTTTTGATAAAAGTGGATGGAATATAGACATAGAAGCATACTATAGAAACATAAAGGGGCTAACTTCTTTTACGCTTGGCTTCGATAATATAGACGATTTCTTTTCGGTTGGAAAAAGTAATGTATTTGGATTGGATGTTCTGGTGAAGAAGAAAATTCAAAGTTATAGAACATGGTTAAGTTATTCCATAATGAATAATGATTTTACATTTGACAATATAAATAATGGAAATAAATTTTCTGGTAATAATGATATTACGCATCATTTAACTTGGTCTCATACCTATGAGTGGAAACGTTTCGATGTTTCCTTAGGCTGGAATGTTAGAACGGGAATTCCATATACCAAAGCTTCAGGTTTAGTTGACACTCCCGATGGAAAAGTTATTGATTTTGAAGAAACTAATAGAGATAGACTTCCAAATTATGATCGATTAGACATTTCAGCAACCTATAAATTTAATATGTCATCTAATGAGAAGAGGAAAGGCAAACTAGGTGTTTCTTTATTGAACGTTTATAACAAAGAGAATGTCTTAAGTCGAACCTATGAAAAGCGACAAGGTACTGTTGAAGAAGGTGAAGTATTAAGAGAAGTAAATAGAACCTCACTTGGCATAACACCAAATCTTGTTTTTAGACTAGAATTTTAAAACGAATTGCGCATCGAGTTATGCTGGTTTTTTATGAAGTAAGCGCGTAAGTTTTATTGATAAGTCGGTTAAAATTATTTTAGAATTTCCGTTCCGCTCAATATGATAAATAGCATTTTGTATTTCCTCACTAATGTCTAAAATATTATTATTATGAATAAAGGGGGCAAAATTTTCTAGTTTAAAATTTTTGGATTTAGGTTCTAAATACACCAGATCTTCAGCTCCATAATTTAATAATAAAGCTTGTCTTATAAAATTTATACAAAAATGCAAAAACTGCTTCTGTGTTTCTCTTCCTGTTTTAGCTATGTCTTCGCTCCATGATATTAAATCATGAATCGCTTTTTTATTGCCTTTAGCTTTAAATGCGCTTCTAATCCAAAACACAAACCATTCTTCAAATTGTAAATCTTCAGAATCATGATAAACTAAATCGCAAGCCTTATTATAGTTCCCATTAGCCTGGTGAGCAATTTTTTGAGCCACGGTTGCATCAAGACTATAATCTTTAATGAGGCCTTCTTTTATTACGTCTTCTGATAATCGAGGAAAGTGTAATATTTGACATCGAGATCTTATAGTATTAATTATTTGTTCCTCTTCTTCGGCTATGAGTATAAAAATGGTTTTGTTAGGCGGTTCCTCAATAAGTTTTAGGAGTTTATTAGCACAAGCGCTATTCATTTTTTCAGCCATCCATATAATCATCACTTTGTAGCCTCCTTCATAAGACTTAAGGCTTAAAGATTTTACAATCTCAAGAGCTTCATCAACACCAATTTGTCCTTGTTTATTTTCAACACCTAAAAGTTTATACCAATCGAATAAATTACCGTAAGGCTGTTCGTTTAAAAGCTGTCGCCATTCTTCTATGTAATGATTAGAAACAGGATGCCTCTTTGCTTTATTACTTGTTACAACTGGAAAAGCAAAATGTAAATCTGGATGAGAAAAATTATTAAATTTTAAATTACAACTTTCATTACCTGTTCCGTTGTCTCCATCAATGTTATTACATAAAATATACTGAGCATAAGCTATTGCCATAGGCAAGGCGCCACACCCTTCTGGCCCCACAAATAGCTGAGCATGAGGAATTCTACCATTATCTGCGCTTTTAGTAAGGTGAGCTTTAATATGATTTTGACCTAGAATATCGGTAAATAACATGCAGCAAATATAGGAGAAATGGTATTGTATTTGCAATAAGGCTAAATAAAAGGTTAGTTGTCGAGTTTTTATACTACCTGCTGTTATTTGTTATAGATTTGAGTTCCCTCTATAATCTATTAGTTTTTAATTATTTAAAATTAAAATCATGAATAAAACTACATTATTTCTATCATCTTTGCTCTTGTGTGCGTTCTATTTAAGTGCACAAACGGCTAAGCAGGGATTTGACAATAAAGCTGAAGATAACTGGGCTTATACATCTAACATTCCTTTTTATTCACAGAGTAATAATTCAGATATTTGGGGGAATCAATCTAACCCAAATGGACGTATACCAGGGCCTTTTTCTGGAAGCGATTTTTTGGCTGGCCGTGATTTAGACAACCCCTATTCCGAGCAGTTTTTACAAACAGACTCTCCTGAACACATACTTACTTTCGAGACGATTAACATTGGTGGTTTACCAGCTGAATTATCTTTTAGAGTCCACTATGTTGGATTAGATAAGAACGACTACATCAAATTTCAATTACGTTACGATAATGCTATCGATTGGACTACTCATGACTACAATTATGATGTCTTTAAAACCACCCAAGGAGGAAATTTTAATTCAACAGGATGGGATGAGGTTAGCTATAATATTCCTTCAGGGCATAGCTTTGTAAGAATGCGTTTAATAGTTTATCAAAACGGAAATGAATATTTAGGCTTTGATAATTTTGAATTAGAAACATCTGGAACTCTTTCAAACAATAATAATCTAATCAAAGGGTTTTCATTTGGACCGAACCCAACAAGTGACTATATAAATTTTAGAGCAGACGTGAGATTAGACAAAGTGTCTTTTTATAATGTTTTAGGAAAAGAAGTTCTAAGAGAAAAAATAAATGCTAATAAAGCGTCCTTATCGCTTTCAAGCTTATCAAGTGGTATTTATTTGGCGAAAATTGAATCTGACAATGTAAGTCAAACCTTAAAAATAATAAAGAAGTAATCCAAATATAATTTAACGGTTTATTAATCCGAGTAACTTTCTATAAAAGTGACTCGGATTTTTTTATTCCAATTTTTTTTTACCACTTCAAACGTTTTCGTGAAAAACACATTTTTTAGCACTGTTTTTATTAGTTACATTTGTGAAAAGCAATACATAAAATATAAAAATTCATACCAATGAAAACCATAAATGATTTCAATTTCGAGAATAAAAAAGCCTTAATTCGTGTTGATTTTAATGTGCCTTTAAACGAAAGTTTTGAAGTAACCGATGCAACAAGAATTGTTTCTGCAAAACCAACTATTATTAAAATATTGGAAGATGGCGGAAGCTGTATACTAATGTCTCATTTGGGTCGACCGAAAGGTGTCCAAGATGAGTTTTCATTAAAACACATAGCGGCAAAAGTGGAAGACATTATTGGTGTTGGCGTTAAGTTTATTGACCAATGTGTGGGAGAAAAGGCCGAGGAAGCAGTTACTAATTTAGAGCCGGGGGAGATTTTATTATTAGAAAACCTTCGATTTCATAAAGAAGAGACAGCTGGAGATAAAAATTTTGCGGAGCAATTGTCGAAGTTAGGAGACATTTACGTTAATGATGCTTTTGGAACTGCCCATAGAGCACATGCTTCTACAACTATTGTGGCGCAATTTTTTCCAGACAAAAAATGCTTTGGAAATTTATTAGCTCAAGAAATAGATAGTATTAAAAAAGTAATGGAAACTGGAGAAAAGCCAATTTTAGCAGTACTTGGCGGTGCTAAAGTGTCTTCAAAAATAACAATCATAGAGAATATACTCGATAAGGTAGACCACCTAATTATTGGTGGCGGGATGTCGTTTACATTTATTAAAGCCCAAGGAGGAAAAATTGGAAATTCAATATGTGAGGATGACAAAATGGATTTAGCATTAGACATTTTAAAGCAAGCTGAAGCTAAAAACGTTCAAGTACATATTCCGGTTGATGTTATTGCTGCAGACGACTTTAGTAACGATGCAAATACGCAAATTGTTGATATAAATGAAATCCCAGATGGTTGGGAAGGCGTTGATGCAGGACCAAAATCTATTGAAATATTTGATAAAGTTGTAAATGAATCTAAAACGATTCTTTGGAATGGACCTCTTGGAGTTTTCGAGATGGAAAGTTTTGCAAAAGGAACTATTGAATTAGGGAATTCTATAGCCGAAGCAACAGAAAATGGTGCGTTTTCTTTAGTTGGAGGTGGAGATTCTGTTGCTGCTGTAAAACAATTTGGTTTTGAAAACAAAGTAAGTTATGTGAGTACAGGAGGAGGAGCGATGTTAGAAAGCTTAGAAGGTAAAACACTGCCTGGTATTGCAGCCATCTTAGAATAAACAACATTAAGCTTTCAAATTAGCCTAAAAAATACGATTTTAGCCATACTATCGTTCAATAACCACTGAATGGATTTTATGGCTTTTCGTTTTTTTAAAATACTATTAATATTTAATATTGGGCTGTGTTTGTCTCAAGCACAAGAATCTATTCCAATTCAACTAACTCAAGATAAAGACACTTTGGTTGACGGGATGGTACAGTCTGTTAAGGCTGTAGAAGCTATAAAAGATAGCACGTCAATAAAAGCTTTAGCCGATAATGAACTCGCAGCTAAATTTGATGAAAAATGGTTTGAAGAGCTTTATAACAATGCCCTTTTTGATACCATTTATAAATCGGTTACAGAATTAACATTTGAAGAAGTTGACTACCCAGAATTACCAACAGATACATTAAAAGCGAGATTAAAAGAATTAGACGCAAGAACGCCTTTCAACGTAGAGTATAACCCAGCTTTAGAAAGTGTTATAAAATCATACCTTAAACATAGGAGGAAATCTATTCAAAAGTTAATAACCCTAAGCGGGTTTTATTTCCCAATGTTCGAACGGGAGTTAGATAATCATAATATACCATTAGAAATTAAATATTTAGCCATTGTAGAATCTGCTTTAAAGCCAAAAGCAAAATCTAGAGTTGGTGCTACTGGTTTATGGCAATTTATGTTTAGTACAGGAAAAATATATGGACTCGACGTAAGTAGTTATGTAGACGAACGAAGTGACCCATTAAAATCAACTGAAGCTGCCGCCAAATATTTGTCAAAATTGTACGAGATTTTTGGAGACTGGGATTTGGCCTTGGCTGCGTATAATTCAGGGCCAGGTAATGTTTCAAAAGCCATTAGGCGTTCAGGAGGCTACAAGAATTACTGGAATATAAGGCATAATTTACCTCGTGAAACTGCTGGCTATCTTCCAGCATTTTTGGCAAATATGTATATTTTTGAGTTTGCTGAAGAACATGGTTTTAAAAAGATAAAGCCAGAATTTGCGCTGGTTGAAACTGATACGGTAAGAGTGAAACACATGATTACCTTAGATCAAGTTTCAGAACTTACAGGCACCCCAGTTGAAAAACTTCAATTTTTAAACCCATCTTATAAGTTAGACATTATACCATTTATTAAAGACGAAAATTATGTTTTAAGATTGCCTAGAGATGTGGTGGGTACATTCGTAAACAATGAAGAAGCTATTTATGCTTTTGTAAAAGAAGAGTTTGCCAAAAGGGAAAAACCATTACCTAAATTTTTTAATGCTAACGATAGAATTCGTTATACGGTTAGGTCTGGAGATTACTTAGGAAGAATTGCCCGTAATTATGGAGTTAGAGTAAGTGATTTAAAACGATGGAATGGATTAAGAAGTAATAATTTAAAAATCGGTCAAAGATTAACTGTTTACCCGAGAAGACCTTATGCTCAAGCTTCAAATGCCAGTAGTAAGAAAACAACAACAAATCCAATAACGGGTGATATTACTACCTATACCGTTAGAAGCGGAGATTCCTTATGGAGTATTTCTCAAAAATTTCCTGGAGTTTCTGTCCAAAATATTAAAGAGTGGAACGGTATTAGTGGTACAAAATTAAAACCAGGAATGAAGCTTAAAATATCGAAAAGCTGAAATCCTAAAAACGAATAAATTATGCAAAAATTAATAGGGATTGTAGCCTTAATAGCAATTGTTTTTTCTTGTGGAAAAGGAAATTCAGATGAAAAAATTCTCTTGGATTCCACAGGGATTATTAATGAGGTATCTGTAGTGATAGACAATGAGTCTTGGAAAGGATCCGTGGGCGAAGCAATAAGAGCGGTATTAGCATCTCCTGTTTATGGGTTGCCTCAAGACGAACCTATGTTTACTATAAACCAAATTCCAGCCAGTGTGTTTTCAGGGTTCATTACAAAAAACAGAACGATCCTTAAAGTTGAAGTTGGTGAAAAAACTGCAACAGAGTTTTATAACAATGTTTATGCAAAACCACAGAAAGTAATTCTTATTTCAGGTAAAACAAAGCAAGATGTTATACATCAGCTCGAAGAGAATGCTTCAAGAATAATAGAAACATTCAGAAACATTGAAATTTATGAAAAGCAACGGTTAATAAAAAAATCCTTGTACAATGCGTCGTTTTTAAAAGAAAAAATTGGACTTAGTATTAGATTCCCAACAGCTTACAGAGTGGCGAAAGATGATAATAATTTCTTTTGGATGCGTAAAGATGTTAATACGGGTACGTTGAATCTAATGATATATGAATTGCCAATAGATGCTATTAAGAGAAACGATAGTATAAGTATAATAAATCAGGTAATTGCTATTAGAGATTCAATAGGCAAATCTCATATTGAAGGTCCTGTAGAGGGCTCGTATATGATTACAGAAAGAGCGTATACCCCATTTCATACTGAAACTATTTTGGATAATAAACCAACACTAGAAACAAAAGGCATTTGGGATGTTAAGAACGCATTTATGGCAGGACCATTTATTAATTATGCCATTGAAGATAAAATAAACAATAGATGGGTTATTGCAGAAGGCTTTGCATTTGCTCCATCGGTTCAAAAACGAAACTATATGTTTGAATTGGAATCCATAATTAAAACTATAAAACTAGAATAAAAAAAAGCCAGCATATTTGCTGGCTTTTTGCTTTTATAAATTAAAACTATTCATTTTTATCTTCTTTACTAGAATCTTCTTCTTTACTGGCGTCTTTAAATTCCTTAATGCCACTTCCTAGTCCACGCATTAATTCTGGAATCTTTTTTCCTCCAAACAAAAGCAAAACAACAACAACAATCAGTGCTATTTGCCATGGTCCAATTGCTAATGGTAACATATATAAAGTCATAATTATTTAATTTAGTAGCAAAGTTAATAATTAAAGTTTAATATTAACGTTTATAGCCTAACTTTAGTCATATTAGAAAGTGTCTTGCGATAATTTGTTTAATTTTGTTTTAGTATGAGTAAAAATAATAAGGGGTCAAGAAAACTGAGAAATAAACTACTCGACAAGTATCGATTGGTTATTTTAAATGAGGATACTTTTGAAGAGCGAATAGCTTTTAAACTCACTAGGCTTAACGTATTTGTTTTTGGTTCGGCAGCAATTATTTTACTAATTTTAATTACGTACTTTATAATTGCGTTCACATCATTAAGAGAGTATATTCCTGGATATTCATCTACCGCTTTAAAAAAGCAAGCTACCGAATTAAACTATAAAACCGATTCGTTACAACGAGTTCTTGCATTGAATGAGCGTTATTATGCCTCAATTAAAAAAGTGCTGCAAGGCGATGTTAGTGCTTTGGATATTAATAAAGATTCTATTATAGAGGCGACTAAACTTGAGGCTAGCGAGGTAGATTTAACACCAATAATTGAAGATTCTCTTCTTAGGGAAAAAGTTGATAAAGAAGATAAATATAACTTGTTTGAATCAGCCATTTCCGCAACAAATTTTGTTTTATTTCCCCCTGTAAACGGAACAATAAGTGAACCTTATAATCTAGAGGAAAAACATTACGCTGTAGATATTGTGGTCGCAAAAGACACACCCGTAAAAGCAACGGCAGATGGCACTGTTATTTTTGCAGAATGGACAGCTAGTACCGGCAATGTTATTATTATAGAACATAGTTATGGGTTAATTTCGGTTTATAAGCATAATGCGGCACTCATTAAATCACAAGGTGATTTGGTTAAAGCAGGAGAAGTTATTGCTACCGCTGGAAATTCCGGAGAATTATCAACTGGCCCTCATTTACATTTTGAATTATGGAATGATGGTTACCCAATCAATCCTTCAAATTTCATAGATTTTGAATAAATGATATCATTAAAATCAGCACTCGCGAAACCATTCGCCAGAAGAGTATATAATAAGATTCAAAAGTGGGCGACAAAGCCTATTGAAACCCAAGAAAAAGTGTTTCAAGAATTAATTGCTCAAGCTTCTCGAACAAAGTTTGGAATTGACCACAATTTTAAAAATATTACATCTCATGAGGATTTTATCCAAAATGTACCCATTAGAGATTATGAAGCATTAAAACCTTATGTTGAAAGAGTAGTTGCTGGAGAAGAAAACATACTTTGGAAAGGCAAACCTATTTATTTTGCTAAAACATCAGGAACGACTTCAGGTTCAAAGTTTATTCCTATTACAAAAGAGAGCATGCCAAGTCATGTTGAAGCGGCAAGAAACGCCATACTACTTTACATTAATGAAACAGGGAAGAGCAAGTTCGTTGATGGAAAAATGATTTTTTTACAAGGAAGCCCAATTCTAAAAGAACAAAACGGGGTGCAACTAGGAAGGCTGTCAGGTATTGTTGCTCATTATGTTCCCAAATACCTTCAAAAAAACAGATTACCATCTTGGAAAACTAACTGCATTGAGGATTGGGAAACCAAAGTAGATGCTATAGTTGAAGAGACCTTACCCGAAAACATGACAATAATATCTGGAATTCCATCTTGGGTTCAAATGTATTTCGAAAGACTTCAAGAAAGAACTGGAAAGAAAGTTGGAGAGGTATTTAAAAACTTTAATCTGTTCATTTTTGGAGGCGTTAATTACGAACCTTATCGAGCAAAATTTGAAAGCTTAATTGGGCGACAAGTTGATAGTATAGAGCTGTACCCAGCAAGCGAAGGTTTTTTCGCTTTTCAAGATAAACAGAATGGAAGAGGTATGTTGCTTCAATTAAACTCAGGCATCTTTTATGAGTTTATAAAAGCAGATGAGTTTTTTAATGAAAACCCAAACCGTATTACAATTAAAGATGTAGAAGTAGGTGTTAATTATGTTATGATTATATCAACTAATGCAGGTCTATGGGCATATAATATTGGAGATACAGTTCAGTTTACTTCTCTTAACCCATATAGAGTGATTGTTTCTGGACGTATAAAACATTTTATTTCGGCGTTTGGAGAGCATGTAATTGGAAAGGAAGTGGAACAAGCTATGGAAGAAGCAACAAAGGATACAAATGTTCAAATTTCGGAATTCACGGTGGCACCTCAAATTAATACAGAAAAGGAACTCCCTTACCATGAATGGTTTATAGAGTTTGATAAAGAACCAGAAGACATTTCAAAATTGGCTGAAGACCTTGATCAATCTCTTCAAAATCAGAACACGTATTACTTCGATTTGATTCAGGGAAAAGTTTTACAGCCACTTAAAATCACAAAAGTGCCAAGAGAAGGATTTCAAAATTATATGAAATCTGTGGGCAAACTAGGTGGGCAAAATAAAATCCCAAGGCTATCAAATGATAGAAAGATTGCAGATGCTATTTGGAACATGATTTCTGTTAAATAATAGTATCTTTGCCGCGATTAACAAACTTATGAGTAGAAAAAAGAACCATGAAAGAACAAGAGCTCAAGAGAGTTCGAATGCTATTGAACGGATGTATATTACTATGCGACATTTGTTTAATAGAGGGTTTTATAAACCTATGGGGATTTCAGGTGAAACACTTCGTCAAGCCTTACTACTTTTAAAGCCTGAAATATATGGTTCTATTGGTGAAGAAAAGGCCGAATTGGAGGGTCTTTTGTATGTTATGGACAGACTCCCAGTAGGTATTGAAGAATGCCGATTTATAAACCTTACCAGTGATGAAGGGTATGCTAACTCTCATTTCAAGCCAATAATTCCAGAAAAAAGAAGGCGCAACTGCTATAGAATTGACGATGAGCAGATGAATATTGAGATAACTCGAGGGCGTTCTGAAATCTATGATATATTAACACATTTAACCTTTCTTTTTATTGAATCTCATAAAATCAGCAAAAGGGTAGTAATCAATGAGGATGGTACAACTACGCGAGATTGGATTAAACTAGAGAAAGCTGTTTTATCTAAAAAGAAACTAACTAAGGAAGAAAGAGAAGTAGCTATTACGCATACCGCTTATATATTAGGAAGAACTTTTAACGAGTTAAGAAATATATATGAAGCGTTTTCCACACCTTCACAGCCAGAGCGATTGTTACATATTGTTTACTGGTTAGGTAAACTAGCTATTGATGAGCAGGTTAATAATAATAAGAGAACAGTAACGTTTAGCCCTGTTTTAAGAGAGCGAATTGGACACCATATACACGGTGAAATTTGGGCGGATAACATAAAAGATGTTCTAGCTAAAAATCAACTTTTAGAGCGAGAGATTCATATTATTAGCGCGAATATGCATAGCGTAATGAATACCCTTTTTGCTCCAATAGCTTTGAAGACATTATTTTCTAAAAAAGATATTTTCGAGGTTTACGAAGCGCTGAGCAAAAAAGAAAACAATAAACTCCGAAATAAAGTCACTCAAGAAGCGTTGAAAAACGGAATGATTTATATAAAAGACACCTCAGGAACTAACATCGATGTTCAAGTTTTTGATAGTTCATTATTAGAGGTTTCAAAAACAGATATAAATATAAATGAAACTAATTTAAAGTCGAAAAAACCGCTTATATTAGTCATGGATTATGCCTTTGGAGAGCAAGCTTATGAAACAATTGATGAATTACTGAAGCCATATAAAATAAAAGGGAAGAAAATTCATTTGAATGTTGAATCTTTATCTATAATGGGAAAAGCAGGTATTTTAGAAGGCTGTAAAGGCGATATTATGATACCTTCTGCACATATTTTTGAAGGAACAGCAGATAATTATCCGTTTAAAAATGAACTGACTAAAGAAGATGTTGAATGTCAAGGGGTGAGTATATATGAAGGATCTATGATAACGGTTCTGGGAACCTCGTTACAGAATAAAGACATTTTAAAGTTTTTTCATAATTCCACATGGAACGTTATTGGTTTAGAAATGGAAGGAGCGCATTATCAAAAAGCGATTCAAGCAGCTTCAAAAGTTAGAGGTAATATTAACCCAAATGTAGAAGTAAGATACGCGTATTATGCAAGCGATAACCCATTAGAAACTGGAAGTACTTTGGCCTCGGGGGGTTTAGGAACCTCTGGTGTAAGACCAACATATGTAATAACAAGAAAGATATTAGAACAAATATTTAATTAATAAAAAATTATGAGTAAAGATTTGCCACAACCACAGCAATCTGAAGAAGTAGATTTAGGCCAATTATTTAAATTAATTGGCAATGCATTTGATAGACTTTTTAAGTTTATAGGGAGTATTTTCAATAAACTTTTTTTAGCCTTTGTTTGGGGTGTTTTTTTTGTGAAAAGGCACCTTTTAAAAATAGTAATTGCAGGTATCATTGGTGTTGTTTTAGGTCTTGTAAAGGAAAAAACATCTGCTCCGTTTTATAGTTCTTCTGCCATTATTAAGCAAAACTATAATTCTGGAGAAGTACTTTATGAAGCAGTTAATTACTATAATAAACTTGTTACAGAAGGTGATACTATTACTTTATCTAATGATTTGAATATTGATCCATCTAAAGCATCATCAATTAAATCTTTTTCTATTGAAGCGGTTACAAATGATAATGAAAGAATAAAGAGCTATGATGCTTATATTAAAAATTTAGATTCAGTTGTGGCTTCAACCATAACATATGACAATTATTTAGATTTTTCTCAGGAGTTTGATATACCATTTCAGAAATTAGATTTACAATCTTACATCAATGAATCTTTTGAAGAGGTTATTTCGAGTGTAGTAAATAAAATTAAAACATCTCCTTATTTTTTAAGTATTCAAACAAGGGATTTAAACGAGTTAAACAGACGAGAAAGTACGCTCAAGCAGACACTTGTGAAATCTGACTCTTTGCAAGCGGTTTACCAAGAGGTTTTAAAGAAATCAGCTGACGCTAAAAGCGGAGGCCAAACCAGTATCACCATAGACAATACTGAAGATAAAAGTGTTACTAAAGAGTTTGAATTATATCAAAATGATCTAGTATTAAGAAGAGAATTGGTTGAAATTGAGCGAGAAAAAGAAGAAAAAGAAAATATTATAGAAATTGTATCGACGAAAAAAGGTCGTGGTACAGTTCAAGACACATCGGATGTTTTTGGATTTGAGTTAAGCAGACCTATTGTGTATGCATTATTATTATCTATATTAACTTTTGTTTTGTTGTTAGCAAGAGACTTTTTAAAGTTTTTAGAGCGTTTTAAAGAAAAAGCATAAATCAATGAACATTCTAATAACAGGCGGTGCTGGGTTTATTGGCTCTCATGTTGTACGCTTATTTGTGAACAAATACCGAGATTATGCTATATATAATTTGGACTGTCTAACCTATGCAGGCAACTTAGAAAACTTAAAAGATTTAGAAAGCAACCCTAATTATACGTTTCTTAAGGAAGATATTACAGATGCTTTAGCAATTAACACCATTTTTAAAGAGTATAAATTCGATAAGGTAATACATCTTGCAGCAGAATCTCATGTAGATAGATCTATAGCAGATCCATTAGCTTTTGTCAAAACGAATATAATTGGGACAATAAACTTACTGAATGCTTTTAAGCAATGTCATAAAAACAACTTTCAAAACAAGTTGTTTTATCATATTAGTACAGATGAGGTTTATGGCAGTTTAGGAGAGTTTGGACTTTTCAATGAAACGACATCATACGACCCAAATTCGCCTTACTCAGCATCTAAAGCAAGCTCAGATCATTTTGTTAGAGCTTATGGCGAAACCTATAGATTGCCTTATATCATCTCGAATTGTTCGAACAATTATGGACCTAATCAATTTCCTGAAAAACTAATTCCCTTGTTTATAAATAATATTGTGAACAATAAACCCTTGCCAGTTTATGGAGATGGTAATTACACAAGAGATTGGCTATATGTTGAAGACCATGCAAATGCTATAGATCTGATTTTTCATAAAGGGACTATTAAAGAAACTTATAATATTGGAGGCTTTAATGAATGGAAGAATATAGATTTGGTTAAAGTACTTTGCAGACAGATGGATGATAAATTAGGGCGTGCTGATGGCACCTCTGAAAAATTAATCACCTATGTTAAGGATAGGCCTGGACATGACAAAAGATATGCTATAGATGCCTCTAAAATTAAAGAAGAACTAGGTTGGAAACCTTCATTGGTTTTTGAGGAAGGTTTATCTAAAACTATTGATTGGTATTTGAATAATAAAGTTTGGTTAGACAATGTTACAAGTAGAGCATATCAGTCGTATTATGAAAAACAATATAGTTAGATGAAAGGAATTATATTAGCAGGAGGATCGGGAACAAGGCTACACCCACTTACAAAAGTGGTTAGTAAACAACTGATGCCTATCTACGATAAACCGATGATTTACTATCCGCTTACTACATTAATGTCGGCTGGAATTCAAGAAATATTAGTTATTTCTACCTCAAAAGACACACCCTTATTTAAAAAACTATTGGGAGATGGTAGTGAATATGGATGCAGGTTTGAGTATGCAGTTCAAGAGCATCCAAATGGTTTAGCTGAAGCTTTTATTATTGGAGAACGCTTTGTTGGGTCTGATACGGTAGCCCTTATTTTAGGGGATAATATTTTTTATGGCTCTGGGTTACAACAAATATTAAAATCTAATGTTAATCCTGAAGGAGGAATAATTTACGCTTATCACGTGCATGATCCGCAACGTTATGGTGTTGTGGAGTTCGATAAAAACAACAAAGTAATTTCAATAGAAGAGAAACCGTCGAAACCAAAATCGAACTATGCAGTTCCTGGCATTTATTTTTATGATAATAACGTTGTAGAAATTGCTAAAAACATCAAGCCAAGTAGTCGGGGAGAATTGGAGATTACAGACGTTAACAAGGAATACTTAAAATCAGGAAAGTTGAACGTTCAAATTTTAGACAAAGGAACGGCTTGGTTGGATACGGGTACGTTTACATCTCTTATGCAAGCCAGTCAATTTGTTCAAGTTATTGAGGAGCGTCAAGGTCAAAAAATTGGCTGTATAGAAGAAATGGCTTATAAAATGGGTTATATTGATAAGAATCAATTGCAAGAATTGGCTCAGCCGTTGCTTAAAAGCGGTTATGGAGAGTATCTTCAAAATTTATTGAGTTATGAAGATTAAAGAAACACCTTTAAGTGGATGTTTTGTTCTATCTCCAAATGTTTTTGAGGACGAAAGAGGCTACTTTTATGAAAGCTTTAATGAAAGGGTTTTTGGATCAAAAACGGGATTGTCTATAAGATTCGTTCAAGACAACCAATCAAAATCATCGAGAGGTGTTTTAAGAGGGTTACACTTTCAAAAAGGAGTATTCGCTCAAGCTAAACTGGTTAGAGTTGTTAAAGGAAAAGTATTAGATGTTTGTGTAGATTTAAGAAAAGAATCTAGAACTTTTGGAGAAAGCTTTTCTGTTATTTTAGACAGTATAAATCATGAACAATTTTATGTGCCCCGAGGATTTGCCCATGGATTTTTAGTTCTAGAAGATGACACTATTTTTTCATATAAATGTGATAATTTTTACAATAAAGAATCAGAATCGGGAATTATTTATAATGATAAAGAATTAAACATAGACTGGATTTTTCCTAAAGAAGAAATGATTATTTCTGAAAAAGATTCAATGCTTCCTACATTTAAAGATTTACTTGATGAATTTTAAGGTTTTAGTAACAGGAGCTAATGGGCAATTAGGTGAAACAATTAAAGATCTTTACGCTATTCATCCACTTAAGATTGATTTTGTTTTTGTTTCGAAAAAAGACTTAGATATAACTAGTAAACTTCAATTAGAAGAATACTTCCATCAAAATAAATTTCATTTTTGCGTTAATTGTGCTGCTTATACCAATGTTGAGCAAGCACAAAAAACTCCAGAAGAGGCTTTTAAAATTAATGCAGAAGGAGTTAAAAATTTAGCTCTTGAATGTAAAAAACATGAAATTGTATTAATTCATATTTCTACAGATTACGTTTTTGATGGAAAAAAAAGTGAGCCTTATAAAGTGGATGATATTCCAAATCCAATAAATGAATATGGAAAATCCAAATTGGCTGGTGAAGAATATATTAAAAGTTATTTAGATGAATACTTTATTATTAGAACCTCTTGGTTATATAGCAAGAAGTTTGGCAATAATTTTTACAAATTTATAGTTGAGAAAGCTAATCAAGGTTTAGACTTATCAATAACTACCGATCAGACAGGTTGTCCTACAGATACAGAAGACTTATCAAAGTACATTACAAGCTTTATTGTAGAAGGAAATAAACCATTTGGAGTTTATCATTTTTGTAATTCAGAACCAAAAACATGGTATAGATTCGCAAAAGATATTTTAAAAGAAAACGGATTGTTTGGTATAATAGAAATCAAGCCAGTTAACACATATAAATCTATTGCTAAACGTCCACATTATAGCGTTTTAGGTTAATCTTTAAGTGATAATATTGGTTATTTTTTACTTTTGAATTCTATTAACGTTAAGGCTAATAATCGTTCTGCAATCGGACTTTGATTACTTTGATCTGCCTTTGGTAATTGAATTTGTTGGTGATAAAAAATGAACATTATATTTTGTTAAAAGTTTTTTACAAGTTGGAATTATAGCCGATTGACTTTAATAGATTATGGTTTAAAAAATAATTGATTGAAAAAAAGAGATATAATTTTTAAAAGAATATTTGATTTTTGTTTTTCTCTTATTGGATTGACTTTTTTAGGTCCTTTTATTCTGATTTTGATTATAATTTCATTTTTTGACACGAAACAAAAGGGAATTTTTACGCAAAAAAGAGTTGGGCAAAACGGAAAGCTTTTTAGCATATATAAAATAACGACACTAAAAGAATTTAGTAATGGATTAAAAGGTTCAACTGAGATAGGTCAGTTTTTAAGAGGGACAAAACTCGATGAATTACCTCAGCTTTTTAATGTGCTAAAAGGGGATATGAGTTTCGTCGGACCTAGACCAGATGTTGAAGGTTATGCCGATAAATTAATTGGAGATGATAGAATTATTCTAACATTAAAACCAGGAATAACGGGACTGGCTACCATTCATTTTAAAAATGAAGAGCAAATTCTTGATGCTCAAGATAATCCTGACAACTATAATAAAAACGTAATTTGGCCAAAAAAAGTTCAATTAAATAAGAAGTACCTTAGCGACTACAGTTTTTTTTTAGATTTAAAAATTATTCTAAAAACTGTTTTTTAGAACATGAAACGCGTAATAAGATTATCTGCGCCTCACATGGGTGGGGAGGAATTAAAGTATATAAATGAAGCCTTTCAAACAAATTGGATTGCTCCGGCTGGAGATAACATCACATATTTTGAAAAGAGCTTAGAAGACTATTTGTCTCAAAATGTGAAAGTAGCGGCTTTATCATCTGGAACTGCCGCCATTCATTTAGCCCTAATTTTAGCTGGTGTAGAAAAAGGAGATGAAGTGTTGTGTCAAAGCTTAACTTTTGCAGGTACAGCTTTTCCAATCTTATACCAAGGAGCATTACCTATATTTATTGATAGTGAGAAAGACACTTGGAATATGAGTCCTTATTATCTTGAAAAAGCGATTAAAGATAGATTAAAGAAAGGGAAAAGACCAAAAGCCATAATTGTGGTCCATATTTTTGGCATGCCAGCGAAAATGGATGAATTGGCAAGTATTTCAAAAAAGTTTCATATTCCCATAATTGAGGACGCAGCAGAGGCATTAGGTTCTGAATATAAAGGAATGAAATGTGGAACAATTGCTGATTATGGGATATTATCTTTCAATGGAAATAAAATCATTACTACCTCGGGAGGAGGAGCTTTAATCACAAAAAAGTATAGTTTAAAAGAAAAGGCAATATTCTTAGCAACCCAATCAAAAGATGAAACTTTGTACTTTCAGCATAGTAATGTTGGATATAATTATCGATTGAGCAATATTTCGGCTGGAATAGGCAGAGGCCAAATGGAGGTATTGAGCTCTCATGTTGATAAAAGAAGAGAGAATAATAAGTTTTACAGAGAATTATTTAAACCTTACGACTTTATTAATGTTTTTAGTGAATACATTTCAAATATAAAATCGAATCATTGGTTAACGTGTATCTCATTATCTGAAAATAAAGGCAAAAAAACTGTAAGTGGGTTACTGAATTGTTTAAATAATAATCAAATTGAATCAAGATTCATTTGGAAACCTATGCATTTGCAACCCGTGTTTAAAGAAGCCGTCTATTACGGTGAAGATTTAGCTGAATCGCTTTTTAATAGTAGTTTATGTTTGCCTTCTGGGTCTAATCTCAATCAAGAGAATAAAGAAAGAATTATCGAAGTTGTATTAAATTATTTAGATGCTTAGTTTTGAATATTAAATCAGACTTACATTTTGGAATATAAAGGGAAGAATATATTGATTACTGGTGGTACGGGATCTTTGGGAAGAGGATTGACGAAGCATATTATAAACCATCATCAAGATATAAATAGTTTGTTAATTTTTTCTCGAGATGAGCGGAAACATGCTCAAATGGTTCAAGATTTTCCCAAAAGCGAGTTCCCACAAATTAAATTTATTATTGGAGATGTTCGCGATAAAGAAAGACTAATCAGAGTTTTTCATGGAATTGATTATGTTATCCATACGGCCGCTATGAAAGATGTACATACCGCTGAGGATAACCCAGATGAATGTATTAAAACAAATATTGGTGGCGCTCAAAATGTTATAGAGGCTTGTTTGCAAAACAATGTCCAGCGTGTAGTTACTTTATCAACAGATAAAGCGTGTGCTCCAAATAGCTTATATGGAGCAACAAAGTTGGCTTCAGACAAGCTGTTTATAGCTGCGAATAATATTAGACTAAACAATCCTACAAAGTTTTCGGTGGTACGCTATGGAAATATAATGGGATCCAGCGGATCTGTTATACCTTTTTTTTTAAAAAAGAAAAAAGATGATGGGGTGTTGCCTATTACTGACCCTAATATGACACGTTTTAGCATTTCAATTAGTGATGGTGTGAAAATGGTGATTTATGCATTAGAAAACGCTTGGGGAGGCGAGATTTTAATCCCGAAATCAACATCGTATAGAATAATGGATGTTGCAAATGCTATTGGCCCGAATTGCGATAAACCTATCATTGGAATAAGACCAGGTGAAAAGATTCATGAAGAAATGATTTCTTCTTCCGATTCCTTTTATACCTACGATTTAGGAACACACTTTAGTATTCTTCCACCACAACCGCTATGGGATTTAGAAGATTATATAAAAACGTTTAATGCGAAAAAAGTAATAAAAGGATTTAGGTATGATTCAGGAAATAATGATAAATGGGAAACAATTGATAGTTTAAAATTGTTAATTAACGTTGATTAAAAAAGGTGTGAACAAAGAATAAACTTTTCACTTGTTAAGCCTAACAAAAACCTTACTTTTGCAAGAATATAAACTGTTTCTTTCAAAAGAAACAAAAGTATTTATTTAGACATGCAAAAAAAAACAGCACTAATCACAGGTGTTACTGGACAAGATGGGGCTTATTTAAGTGAATTTCTTTTAAAAAAAGGGTATGAAGTTCATGGTGTAAAAAGACGTTCTTCATTATTTAACACTGATAGGATAGATCATTTGTATCAAGACCCTCATGTTGATAATCAGAACTTTTATTTACACTACGGAGATTTAACAGATAGTACCAATCTAACAAGAATTATACAAGAGGTACAGCCAGACGAAATTTACAATTTGGCAGCCATGAGCCATGTGCACGTGTCTTTTGAAATGCCGGAGTACACGGCAAATGCAGACGGTATTGGCACATTGAGGCTGTTAGAAGCACTAAGATTGTTAGGGTTAGAAAAGAAAACTAGGATATATCAGGCTTCAACATCCGAATTATATGGTAAAGTTCAAGAAGTGCCTCAAACTGAAACAACACCGTTCTATCCAAGGAGTCCTTATGCTGTCGCTAAAATGTATGCTTATTGGATAACAGTAAACTATAGAGAAGCATATGGTATGTTTGCCTGTAATGGAATCTTATTTAATCATGAGTCTCCAATACGGGGAGAGACTTTTGTGACTAGAAAAATTACGCGTGCAACCTCTAAAATTGCATTAGGATTACAAGAAAAAATTTATTTAGGAAATCTAGATGCCCAGAGAGATTGGGGCCATGCTAAAGATTATATTAGAATGATGTGGATGATACTTCAGGCAGATGAACCTGAGGATTGGGTTATTGCAACTAATAAAACAACTACAGTAAGAGATTTTGTGAAAATGTGTTTTGCGCATATTGGTGTAGAATTGGAGTTTAAGGGAGAAGAAGAAGAGGAAAAAGGCTATGTAAAAAGCTGTAACAATCCTAAATATCAATTAGAAATTGGGAAAGAGGTTATTGCAGTTGACCCTAAATACTATAGACCAACTGAAGTGGAATTGCTTATTGGTGATGCCACTAAAGCTAAAGAAAAATTAGGATGGACCCCTAAATATGATTTACAAGGTTTAGTTGACGATATGATGACCAGTGATTTAAAGTTGATGGAGAAAGATCAATTTTTAAAAGATGGAGGCTATAAAATCATGAATTACTTCGAATAGTTTGTATGAATAAAAATTCTAAAATCTATGTTGCAGGGCATAGAGGTTTGGTAGGTAGTGCTATATTAGAAAATCTTAAAAATAAAGGGTACTCTAATATTATTACCCGAACTCACAAAGAACTTGATTTAACAAATCAAATAGATGTATCTAATTTTTTTTCCAAAGAAAAACCTGAGTATGTTTTTTTGGCAGCAGCCAAAGTGGGGGGGATAGTTGCTAATAACGCGTATCGAGCAGATTTTATCTATGAGAATATGATGATTCAAAATAATGTGATTCATCAAAGCTATATTAATAATGTCAAAAAACTATTGTTTTTAGGAAGCACCTGTATATATCCAAAAAATGCTCTTCAGCCAATGAAAGAAGAGTATTTATTAACGGGCACTTTGGAATATACTAATGAGCCTTATGCCATAGCTAAAATAGCTGGGATTAAAATGTGTGAAAGCTACAATTTACAATATGGGACTAATTTTATTTCGGTTATGCCAACAAATTTGTATGGGCCAAACGATAATTTTGATTTAGAAAAATCTCATGTACTTCCAGCTTTGATAAGAAAGATTCATTTGGCTAAACTTTTATCCGAATCTAGATTTGAAGATGTTTTAATTGATTTAGGTGTTAGTAGTATAGAGGAAGCCAAAGAATATTTGTTAGGTTTTGGTGTTACAGAAAACAGTGTTGAGATATGGGGTACTGGTAAACCACGAAGAGAATTTTTGTGGTCTCAGGATATGGCAGATGCTTGTGTCTATATTATGGAGAAAAGAGACTTTAACGATACCTATAATGTTGGAACAGAAGAAATAAGGAACACTCATATCAATATAGGAACTGGAGAAGATGTTTCCATTAAAGAATTAGCGGAAAAGATTAAGGAAGCTGTTGGGTTTAAAGGTAATTTAGTTTTTAATAGAGATAAACCAGATGGCACTATGCGAAAATTAACAGATATTACTAAATTAAATAGTTTGGGTTGGAGGCATAAGGTTGAATTCCAGGAAGGCGTTCAAAAAATGTACCAATGGTATTTAAATAAAAACTAAAAATATTGAAGTTCCATATTCTTGAGATATTCGAAAAGTTAGGAATAAAAAGTAATCGAACGGCAAATATAGTTAAACATGTTTTCGTCTCATTTTTTTATAAAGGGGGGGCGGTCATAGCGAATTTTCTGCTAGTTCCATTATTAATTGGTTTTTTGGATAATGAGAATTATGGAATTTGGCTAACATTAAGTTCAGTTATTGGTTGGTTTACTTTTTTTGATATTGGACTTGGAAATGGTTTAAGAAACAGATTAACAGAGGCATTAACAGTTGGAGATTTTAGGTTGGCAAGAGCCTATGTGAGCAGTGCTTACTTTACTATTTTAGCCATTAGTTTGTTTCTATTCTTGTTTTTCTTACTAATTAACAATTTCATTGATTGGACTCTAGTTTTTAATACTAGTTCAGGCTTACAAGTCGAATTAAGTATTCTAATGCCTATTGTGACTGGGTGTTTTTGTTTGCAATTAGTCGTTAAATTAATTGGAAATATATATTTAGCTAGCCAAAACCATTCTATACAAGTAAAAATCCATTTTTTTACACAAATACTTTCTTTAATAATAATATGGATTCTTATTAAAACAACAACAAGTTCTCTATTAATTTTTGGAGCTATATTCTCTATAATACCTGTATTAGTATTATTAGGTTTAAATATCATTGGGTTTTCTAAAAAATATATTGAGTTAAGACCTACTTTTTCTTTGTGGAGATATAAGTATTTAAAGGATATTATGGGTATAGGATTTGAGTTTTTTATAATTCAAATATCTGGTATTATGTTATTTGCTACAGATAATTTTATAATAAGTAATTTATTTAGTCCAGAGGAGGTTGTGCCATACAATGTTGCCTTTAAATATTTTTCTATCCCAACAATGATTTTTACCATTATTTTAACCCCTTATTGGTCATCATTTACAGAGGCATATGTAAAAGAAGACTTTCAATGGATAAAAAAATCAATAAAAAGTATTTTGAAATTATGGTGTTTGATTCCTATATTATTGATTATTATGTTAACTATTTCAGATTGGTTTTACAAAATTTGGATTGGTGAAAAAGTTATGATTTCATTTGTTTTGTCTAGTTCAATGGCAATTTATGTTTTGCTGTTTACATTTAAGAGTGTTTTCAATTTTTTTATTAATGGAGTTGGTAAAATTAGAGTACAAATGATCGTTGGTGTAATTTCATTAATAATTAATATACCATTAAGTATTTTGTTTGCAAAATATCTTGATTTTGGTTTATCAGGAGTAATTTTAGCCACCACTGTTTCAGTTGCAATGTCTGCAATATTAGGTCCATTACAATACTATAAAATAATTAATTTTAAAGCATCTGGCATTTGGAATCGATAGAAAATAAATCTCATATTTTGACAAATAAAATTATTATTAGAGATTTTAACTTACTTAAAGTTGGACTTTATTGCAATGTCATATATGTGTTTCTAAAAATCTTGCTTAAGCCAGATGGTATTAACCTAAGTAAAATAATAATAACCAGTTTTTTATTTTTATCCTCAATTAGTTTTGCTTTAGTAATTAATAAAAACCATTTTAGGCTAAAAAGCATACCATTCTTGGAGAAGTTTATATTCACATTATTATTAATATACTCTTTAATTACAATTGCGCGAAGCTTCTCTCTTTCTTTACAGGATTGGGTTACTAATTTTGGCAATGTTTATATGGCGTTGGCCTGGTTGACACCTACTTTGCTTATTGTAGGTCTAAAGATAGAAAATTGGAAGCAAGTTTATAAAGCAATTAATTTCATGTTTTTATTAATGATTATTGCTTTTATATTTTATTTAACTGGTTTTCAATACCCTGATGAAGAATGGACTTGGCTTTTGAGACCTATAAATTTTATTCTTCTAACCGTTTTCTATAAGTACAAAATTTTAAGAAGAATAAAGGTTATTTTTCTTATTACAATATACTTTTATATTGCTGTTTATACTAAATTTAGGTTTGAGTTCCTTTATACAGGAATGGTAATAGGTTTTTTGGCAATTGATAAATTGTTAAATATTAAATTAAAAAGAACCTTTTTAAAATATGTAATAACAGTATTTATTCTAGTTATGGTTTATATATTTACTGCTGGGTACCAATCTTTATCTAATTTGATAGCTTCATTTGTTGAATATCAGGACTCAAGAACTTTTTTATTTACAGAGTTATTTGCCGATTTAAACAAATCTGAAGTTATATTTGGCAGAGGCTCTTTAGGAACATATTATAGTGATTTTTTTGAAAGAACCAATCGGTGGTACAGAATATTAGGCAATAAAGGCTGGCGCGGTGATAATGTTATTCGCATAACGACCGAAGTCGGTTACCTGCAAATGATATTAAAGGGAGGATTTGCAATGTTGGTTTTGTATACTTCATTAGGTCTTTATGCTGCATACTTGGCACTATTTAGGGCTAACAACAAATTTATTAGAAGGTTAGGGTTTTATATATTAATTATTTTGATATTAAGCATAATTTCTCTTAGACCCGCTTTTACTCCTACTTTTATTATCTTTTGGATAGCAATAGGAACTGTGTCAGTAAAAAAATACAGACAGATGTCCAATGAAGAAATTAATGAGCTAATTCAATGAAAAAATTCCCATTAATAAGTGTAATTACTGTTGTTTATAATGGAGAAAAATATTTACAACAAACTATAGATAGTGTTTATAATCAAACTTACAAGAATGTAGAGTATATAATTGTTGATGGTTTTTCTACAGATAGCACTTTGAATATAATAAAAAAGAATAAAGATAAAATCACGCATTGGATTAGTGAACCAGATAATGGTATTTATGACGCCATGAATAAAGGTGTTAGTATGGCAACAGGAGAATTAATAGGAATTATTAATAGCGATGATTGGTATGATATAAATATGGTTGAAACTGTAGTTAATGAATATTTACAACATCCTGAGAAAAGTATTTTTCATGGAGATAGGTATGATGTTCTGGAAAATGGGCATAAAGAGTTGATTAAATTTAACGCATCTGTTTTTAGGTTTAAATACTTTTGTATGACATACTCACATCCTTCAATGTTCATTACTAAAGAAGTTTACGAAAATGATAACTATAATACGAATCTAAAATTATATTCCGATTATCAATTTGTCCTGACACAATTTTTAAAATCCCCAAATCAGTTTCATTATATAAATAAAGCTTTAGTGTATTTTAGACTTGGAGGAGAAAGTAGCAATGAATCTTTTTTCAATGAGTTAAGAGAGTCATTTAGCGCTAGAAAAAACTCAAAAATGAGTTTGTTTGAGAGCGCTTTTGCATTTGTTCAGGTTTTAATTTTGAGACCAATAATAAATTTACTTAAAGTACTTAAAATTAAAAGTTAAGCAAGTTACGCGAAACACTTGTACATAATCTATTAATGAAACAATAAAAATGATAAAGCAAATATTTTTTATATCATTAGTCTCATTAGGAATAAGGTTAAATGCTCAAGAAATAAATTTACAAGATAAAAGGGTTAAAATAAATAATAAGCAAGTTTTAAGTGATCCTGAATTGTCTTTACCAAAAGAAGTTTATATAGTTGAGGGAAATAGACTGGAAATATTTAAACATTCAATAATTAATGCTATTAATCCAGAAAATTACTTTTTAAATGCAAAAGTAACAAAGGGTATTGCTAAAGGAGCATTTTATGATAGAGTTTTTATATATGATTGTAAAGCCGGGGACAGTGATATGGAGCTTGAGTTCACACTTATAAATGACCAAGGTTTTATAATAGATAAAAAACAAACTCTCATAAGACCTGTTACAAAAGCAAAAAGTCCAAGCTCTCAATTTAATATCTTATTAATAGGTGATAGTTTTTCTGCTAACATAACCTATCCTGAAGAGCTAGCCCGAAGACTTGTGGGTAGTGAAGGAATACCTAAAGCTGATAAGTTGAAAAATATTAATTTTATTGGAAGTGTTACAAATGGAATAGATGTTAATAGAGAGGCTTACGGAGGTAAAAGCTGGAATTTCTTTTTAGGAGAGGAATCTCCATTTTATAATGTTAGTACAGGACAGATAGATTTTGAAAATTATACTTCCAAAAACGGATATTCAAGTATTGATGCGGTAGTTATTATTTTAGGAACGAATAGTATTTCTAATAATGAGACTGTCTCATTATTTTTAAATAAGCTCATAGCCTTTAATCCTAAAATAAAGGGGCTTGTTACAGGCAAGATATTAGCTACACCTTTAGGAGGAGGGGGAATGGTTGGAATATCAAATCGACAAACTTTTTATGGCAGTTTTCCGAGTACCTTTATTTACAATAGACGGATGGAGAATTTGATTCAAACTTCCTTCTCTTCAAATTTTAAATTTGTAGATATACTACCTTCATTAGATATTATGCATAACATGCAGTTTTCGAATGTAGCTGCTAATTTTAGAAACCAGAAAACCTTAGTTAAACAAGGTTCAAATAATGTGCATCCGGCTAGTAGTGCGTATTTACAAATAGCAGATATAATTTATAACGCGTTGCATTATTATGTGTTAGATAAAAAATAATAAGTCTTTTTATTTATCTTATCTTGATAAAGCGAAATAAAATCATAATCATTAGTAAAATATATATAAACTAAAAAGTTAAAAAATAAATCATAAACAAGATGTAAATTATATTTACATTTAGAAATTAATTAGATAACAAAAAAATGAAACAAATCTTTTACTTTGGACATTGTTGGGCAGATAACGTAGGAAATGCATTTATTGACTATGGCATAAATTATAGTTTAAAAGAAGCATTAAAGGAATATGATGTTCAGGTTAATAACGTATCAAATGTACAGCCTTATAATAATTATAAGTTTAACCAAAAATTCCCATATAATTTACTTAGTGGGGGAAGAAAGAAAAAGGAAGATATTTTTGATTTACGAATGCATACCAAACCAGATTTAGTAGTGCTTGGAGGGTCTTTATTTGATGTGTTTTGGTGTAAAGTTCATGACTTATTCCTTAACTGGTTAATAGAAAAGCAGTATCCAGTTTTGGTTTTAGGCGGAGGCGGTGGAAATGATTATAGTTTAGAGGAGTTGGCCTTTGTATCTGCTTATTGGAAAAAAATCAATTTTATTGGTTATATAGCCAGAGATGAAAAAGCCTTTGCAAATTTCGGAAAATATGCTAAAATAGCTTATTCTGGTATAGACAATGCATTTTTCTTAAATAATGCTTTTAATACGGTTAAATTAGATATTGAACCCTATGTAATTAATACGTTTGATTTAACGTATCCCAGAGTAGTAAAAGATGGATCAAAAAAGATAATTAAAATATCTCACCGCCTTTTAGATATTGATAGTTTTAGATTGTTTTTAAAAAGGCGTTTTAAAGCATTTAAGACCGTAAGCACATACGATTATGTTAGTGATTATCCAGACGATTATTTGAATCTTTACGCAAATTCATATGTAACTCATTCTGATAGAGTTCATGCATGTGTAGCTACATTAATTTTTGGAGGGAAAACTCAGTATTATGATAAATCCGATAGATCATATCTTTTTGATAGAGTTAATTTATCTGAAATTAGAAATAAGCCAGTAAGTCTTGATATGGATTTCATCGAGAAAGAAAAGCAAAGTCAATTAGAAGCCATTAGAAAGATTTTTAATCAAATCTGTTAAGTTTAAAAGAATAAAGGCTGAAAATTTGCATGAATAAAATTAAAAGCACACTCATATCTGCCTATGCCTGCGATCCTTTTAAGGGCTCAGAGCCAGGTATTGGTTGGAATTGGGCTATAGAACTTGGAAGACTAGATTATAATGTTTTTGTAATTACTAGAGGGATAAACAAAGAAGTAATTGATAAGGGTTTGGCAAACATGGAGCCAATACCCAACATTCATTTTTGTTACTATGATTTACCTAAATGGTTGCGATTTATAGAAAAAATGCCATTTGGTGTCTATTCTTATTATTTCTTTTGGCAAATTGGTATTGTCTCAATTGCAAAAGATTTAATAAAGACAAACAATATTGATATTCTTCATCATCTTACATGGGGAGTTTTTAGACAACCATCCTTTTTATATAAATTAAACAAGCCTTTTATTTTTGGCCCCATAGGGGGGGCTGAAATGACCCCTAACAGGATTTTAAAAAGCTTACCTGTAAAAGATTATATTAAAGAATATATTAGGGTGACGGCAAATTATGTTTTGAGGTTAAGCCCAATACTGAATAGAATGTATAAAAATAGTACTGTAATATTTAGTAGAACAGAAGAGACGGCGGAATTCTTACCTTCAAAGTATAACCATAAAAAACAAGTACAGGTAGACATAGGTATTAGAAAGATTAACCATTATAATGAAAAACCCACAAATCAAAAGCTTAAAGTGCTATATGTTGGTAGGTTTATGGGGTGGAAAGGCATACATTTGAGCATAGATTCTATTAACAAAATTAATAAAGATCAGGATGATGTCGAGTTCACAGTAATAGGTTCTGGGCCTTTTGAAAAAGAATTAAAAAATAGAGCAAAAAGTGCGTCTATAAAGTTCATAGACTGGGTGCCACAAAGTGAATTATACACCTATTATGAATCTCATGATTGTTTTCTTTTTCCAAGTTTTCACGATAGTGGTGGAACAGTTATTTTGGAGGCATTCTCATATGGTCTTCCGGTAATATGCCTAAATATAGGAGGGCCTAATAAATATGTTGATGATGATTGCGGATTTAGAGTTAAGGTTGAAAATAAATCCGTACCTGAAATAATAGATGAACTATCTCACATTGTTTTGGATTTAAATGAAAATAGAGATAAGTTAGAAGATTTGCGTAATGAGGCTTTTAAAAAAGCAGAATATTATAATTGGAGCAGAATAGTAAAGACAGCTTATAATTTTATAGAAACCAAATTATAAAGGGAATAATAGCAATAATATTCTAATGGGCTTTTTAAAAGACATAAAAGAAGATATTAAGAACAATAAAAGTTTTAAAGGGCGAATAATTGTCGTAAGTTATACCATAACTAGCTTTTTTAGAAAAAGAGCAAAAAACAAATTCGCACTTATTTTAATTGCTCCAATAATTATTTTTTACAAGTTAATAACCGATATTATTTTAGGTTGCGAAATACCAGCTTCCACTAAAATAGGGAGAGGATTAATAATCCACCATGGTAGAGCTACAGTTTTAAATAAAAATGTTGTTATTGGTAATAATGTAACGTTGAAGCATAATACAACCATTGGTAGTAAGACCGATTTAGAAGATCAAGATTTAGGATCTCCAAATATTGAAGATAAAGTAGTGATTGAACCTCACAGTATTATTATTGGGCCTATTACCATTGGGAAAAATGCTATAGTTGGAGCAGGTTCTGTGGTTATTAAGGATGTTGAGCCTTATAGTATAGTAGCAGGAAACCCTGCGCGATTAATAAGAAAAATAGAGATCGATTAAAACATAAGCCCAATCTATTTTTTGAAGAATTAATATGAATAAAAAAAAGGTGCTTTTTATATTGCATTGCTCTCCACCCGTGCATGGGGCATCAAAAGTTGGAGATTCAATTCTTAATAGTACAATAATTAACGAAAATCTTGAAACTAGATTTATTAAAATTAAAGCTTCAGTTGATCTACAGGCAATTGGTAAATTCAGTTTAAATAAAGTTAAACATTCGTTATTATTATTTTTTAGAGTACTTTTTTTGCTGTTATTTTTTAGGCCAGGCGCTATTTATTATACAACATCACCAAAAGGTTTTGCCTTCTATAGAGACTTAATGATATCTATTCCAATTAAGTTTTTCAGGCTTTTTATTAAGTATAATATATTTTATCATTATCACTCGAGAGGTATTAAAGAATTTACTTCGAATTCAAGTTTATCAAAAAAATTAACCAATGTATTTTTATCCGGGGTAAATGCCATTTTTATATCGCCGTCTATGGAAAGTGAACTGAATAATGTAAAAAGCTATAAAAAGATTCATTTTTTGAATAATGGCGTTGAAGACAATATTGATGCAACAGGATTTAATGAAATTTTAAAACATAGATCAGAAAGTGATACAATAAACGTATTGTATTTATCAAATATGATTAAAGAAAAAGGCTATGACACTGCTTTAGAGTTAGCTAAAACAGTGAGAGATTTAAATGTGAAAAACATAAAATTTCATTTCGCTGGAGGTTGGGCATCCAAGGCCGACACAGATTATTTTAATAACTTTGTATCGATGAATAAGCTGCAAGATTTAGTTCAATATCATGGTATGGTACAAGGAGACCAAAAAAGGAAACTTTTTGCATCGGCTAAAGTTTTTTTATTTCCATCTCGATATAAGAAAGAGATATTTCCTTTATCACTGTTAGAAGCATTATCATATGGACTCCCTATAATTGCTTTCGATGTTGGAGCGGTTAAAAATATTGTTAATGACGAGGTAGGTAAACTTTCCAACAAAGAAAACTTGTTAAAATCCTTTAATTTGATCAAGGAAAAATATTTAAATGAAATAGCATACAAAAAGTGTAGAGATACCTACTTAGATAAATATACTTCTCAAAAGTTTGAAACTAATCTTTTAAATATACTTAAATCTTAGAATCTTGGTAACAATTGAAATAGGTCCCTATAATGTTTTTAATGATAGCTTAGATAATGTATTGCTAAATGGGGATAAGAAGGTAATAAATACAATTAATGCACATTCGTATATAGTTGCAAAAGAAGATGAGGAATTTAGGGAGGCATTAATAAATAGTGATATTTTATTACCCGATGGAGAAGGCATCGTATTAATGGCAAAGAAACTAAATGGAGAAAAGATAAAAAAAATTGCAGGAGCCGATATACATTTAAAGTTATTAGAATTAGCAGAAAAAAGTGAATTAAAATGCTTTTATCTTGGTTCCAGTGAGAACACTTTAGGATTAATAAAGGAAAAACTATCTAAAGTTTATAGTCATATAAACTTTAATTTTTACTCACCTCCTTTCAAGAGCTCTTTTTCTGAACAAGATAACCGGGAAATGATAGAAAGTGTAAACAACGTTAATCCGGATATTTTGTTTGTAGGAATGACAGCGCCAAAACAAGAAAAATGGGTACATCAAAATAAAGAGTTTCTAAACGCAAAAGTTATTTGTTCAATTGGTGCCGTATTTGATTTTATTTCGGAATCGAAGAAAAGAGCTCCGAAATGGGTTATAAATTGTAGACTAGAATGGTTATATAGAAGTTTTACCGCCTGGAGGTTAACAAAAAGATACATGTATTCTACACCATTATTCTTGTTTGAATTGTACAAGCTTAAATACTTGAAAAAATCATAAATAATGAATTTTTTAAAATTTAATGGAAGCACTATTAAAGATGCTTTTTACGAGAAGAATTTTTCATTTTTAGCGCTTATAGCTTGCTTGTTTTTATTGCCCCTTTCAATTAACTTAAGTTCTTTTTTTCTGTTTCTTGCTATAGGGCTAAAGTTAGTTCAGCTACTTTTTTTTAAACAGGAGCTTTTTATGGTCAACTCTTTAAGGCGCTCAAGCTTTATAGGGTTATTTCTATTTATTTACATTATTTTAATTTCCGTAGGCCAGAGTAATTTATCATATACCATAAGTATTTTTGAAGGAGAATTTTCGCACCTTACATTGTTTTTTCTAATCCCCATGTTATTAAGTTCTAAAGAAGATAACATGAGCCTAATTATTTCTTTTTTTATTGGTTTAGCCGTGGCATGTTTGTATGTTTTGATAATGACATTCATCTTGCAAATAGGTTTTGATAGAAATGCTTTTGAAAGAATATTAGACATACATCATACCTATTTGGCCATGTATTTATTGTTCTTTATTAACTTTTTATTGGTCAAATATTTTACTAATAGTCAAGGTGCCACTTACAAAAGGAACATAATTTATGGATCAATAGTAATTATAACATTTTCAATAATTTTCATGCTAAATAGCAAAGTTGCCGTAGTCATTTTTTCGATTATTTTAATAGGTTATTTGATTACATATTTTTCTAAAAAAAATACGTTAAGATATATTCTAATTTTTTCCGTTTTAATCCTAGGGATTTTTCTTTTTAATAAGAAATTGAGCATTAATTATAAGAGAGCATTGGATTTTAGATTAGAGATATGGCAAGAATCCCTTAACTGTATTAAGGAATCACCATTTGTGGGCAACTTAAAGATGGAGGAAAAAGACCTTTTAAACTTAAAGCATTATTTAAATGGAAAGTACTATTTAATGGACAGCAATCTAAATAGTCATAATCAATATTTATCCATTTTTCTCAAATATGGAATAATAGGATTTTTGATTATTGCTATTTTCATTATGAATGCAATAAATACACTAAATAAATCAACATCTAAAAGGTGTATAAAGGAGGCAATTGGAGTTGGAGTAATTGTTTTAATTACATTTTATATAGAAAATGTACTAGACCGTCATCATGGAATAGTTTTTTGCACAGTATTTTATAATTATTATTTAGTCGCTATTCAAAATGAAAATATTTAGTTTATTAGGCTTTCTGGTTTTTTTACCTTTTACCTTAACTGCTCAGGAAACAGTTAGGAGCAATAGTTTTTCAGTAAGAGATTTTATTATTGAAAAAGATTCCATTTTTCTCATAGAAAAAAGAAATGTAATGTACTACGATTTATCTGTAGAAAGCAGTCAGTTTCATTCATATTTTATTGGAGGGTATGGATTGGAAATTTATAATGATGAAAGGAATAATGAAATAATAACAGTCTCAAATGAGTTTATACAGAATGTTTGTAGTTTGAGGTTTTATAACAAATCATCAAAAAAGGTAGAACAGGTATATTACTATAAGGGTGGAAAATCATTAGACGTTTTAATAATTCAAGAATTGAAATATGCTATATTGAGTTTAAGTAATAACAAAATAATTGTAGTTGATTTTAGTAAAAAACCTACTTTCGAAATTATTCACGATATCCAGTTGAATTCAGTATCCAGAAAAATAATATATCAAGGAAATAAGTTGTATTATGCTGCAGACCATGGTAATATTTATGTTTATGATTTAAGTTCTGAAAAGAGTTCATTAATTTATTCTTACGGTAAGGAGATAACCGACTTTTTCATGGATAAAAGACAAATAATTTTTTCTACAATTGATGGAGAGGTTATTAATTATAACAAGGTTGATAATGGTTTAAGTAAATTGGTAATTGAAAATGATTTCGTTTTAAACATGATAAATTTTCAAGAAGATAAGTTAGTTTGTGGAACCTTTAAGGGGCAAATAATTATAATTAATTATAATGACATGAGCATTATAAATAAGCTTAAGTATCATAAACAAAGTGTTATTAAAATTATAAACAATAGTAAAAATGAGTTTTATTCTAGTAGCATAGATAAAACAATAAAAAAATGGACATTAAACTAATAAATAAATGAATATATCAATAATAGGAACAGGCTATGTTGGCTTAGTTACAGGCACATGTCTTGCTGAAACGGGCAATAATGTTTTATGCATAGACATTGATGAAAATAAAGTGAAAAGAATGAATAATGGAGAGGTGCCCATATACGAACCTCATTTAGATTTACTATTTCATAGAAATATAAAAGCTAGCAGACTACATTTTTCAAAATCATTAAAAGAAGGGCTGGAGCATGGAGACATTATATTTTTAGCTTTGCCTACTCCAGAAGATGAAGATGGTTCTGCAGATTTATCCTATGTTTTAGGAGCGGCTCAAGAAATAGGTAAATTATTAAAAAATTATAAGGTAATAGTTGATAAAAGTACGGTGCCAGTTGGAACCTCAGAAAAAGTTAGACATGTTATTTCTAGTGTAACAGATGTTGAGTTTGATGTTGTTTCTAATCCAGAATTTTTAAGAGAAGGTTTTGCTGTTGACGATTTTTTGAAACCAGAGCGTATTGTAATTGGGTCTAATTCTGATAAGGCAACCGCCTTAATGGAAAAATTATATAAACCGTTTGTAAGATCAGGAAACCCAATAATAGTTATGGATGAAAAATCAGCTGAACTTACTAAATATGCCGCCAACTCTTTTCTAGCAACTAAGATTACCTTTATGAATGAAATTGCAAATTTTTGCGAAAAAGTGGGAGCCGATGTAGATAAAGTTAGGGCTGGTATGGGTACTGATTCGAGAATAGGTAAACGTTTTTTATTTCCAGGCATAGGATATGGAGGATCGTGTTTTCCAAAAGACGTAAAAGCATTATATAAATCCGGTAAGGATGAAGGTTATGAATTTGATATTTTGAATGCTGTAATTAGAGTAAATGACTTACAAAAGAAAATTCTAATTCCTAGAATAACATCTTATTTTAATGGAGATGTTAGAAACAAAACTTTCGCAATTTGGGGATTAGCATTTAAGCCAGAAACAGATGATATAAGAGAAGCTCCAGCTTTATATATAATTGACGAGTTATTAAAAAATGGAGCAAAAGTACAAGTTTTTGATCCAGAAGCTATGCCCAATGTTAAAAGACAATTTGGTGACCAATTAATTTTTTCTGCCAATATGTATGCAGCCTTAAAATCAGCAGATGCATTAATTATTTGTACGGAATGGAGTATTTTTAGAACGCCAGATTTTGAAAGGTTAAAAAACAATTTAAATAACCCAGTAATTTTCGATGGTAGAAATCTATATGATGTAGAGGATATGGAAAAAGAAGGTTTTTATTATAGATCAATAGGAAGAAATTTTAAAAAAGCATGAAGAAGGTTTTAATTACAGGAGCATCAGGGTTTTTAGGATCACATTTATGTGAAAGATTTTTAAAGGAAGGCTATCGAGTTATTGGTATGGATAACTTCATTACTGGCGATAGTAAAAATATTAGTCATTTGTTTAATAACCCTAGTTTTGAATTTATTGAACATGATGTTTCAGAATTTATAAAAGTTGACTGCGATTTAGATTACATACTTCATTTTGCTTCACCTGCAAGTCCAATAGACTATTTGAAAATCCCAATTCAGACATTAAAAGTGGGGTCGTTAGGTACTCACAACTTGTTAGGTTTAGCAAAAGCAAAAGGAGCAAGAATGTTGATCGCTTCAACATCAGAAGTTTATGGCGACCCATTAGTACATCCTCAAACTGAGGATTATTATGGTAATGTAAATACAATTGGCCCAAGAGGAGTATATGATGAAGCTAAACGTTTTCAAGAGTCTATAACTATGGCTTATCATAGATTTCATGGTTTAGAAACACGTATTGTAAGAATATTTAATACCTATGGTCCTAGAATGAGGTTAAATGATGGACGAGTTATTCCAGCCTTTATGGGTCAAGCATTAAGAGGTGAAGATTTAACGGTTTTTGGAGACGGTTCTCAAACACGCTCATTTTGTTATGTAGATGATCAAGTAGAAGGTATTTATCGATTACTTTTGAGTGACTATGTTGAACCTGTCAACATTGGCAATCCTCATGAAATTACTATTAAAGATTTTGCCGAAGAAATAATTAAATTAACAGGAACTAACCAAAAAATAATTTATAAGGATTTACCAGTTAATGATCCACTCCAAAGACAACCAGATATTTCTTTAGCTAAAAAAATATTAAATTGGGAACCACACATAGGAAGGGCTGAAGGTATGAAAAAAACATTTGAATATTTTCAAGGGCTTTCAAATGATGAATTATACAAAAGTGAACACAAAGACTTTAAAAATCATATAAAGAAGTAAATTGAAGTATAAACAGGGAAGATATTCGAATTTTATTAAACCATTATTCATAATGATGGATTTAATAATATTGAATTTCACTATTTTTTGGTTCGAAATTAACCTCACAAATGCCTATTTGTTTTGCCTTTATATTTCATTATCCTGGTTACTTATTTCAATAAAGAATCATTTTTATGAAGTACAGAGGCATGCTAGGATTATTCAAATTATTCCTTTATTACTTCGGCAATTTTCTGTGTTTGCCATAACATTATATGCTTTTATAGGGTTTTTTAAACAACCAGGCATTAGTAGATTGGCTTTGGTAAATTACCTAATTTTAGTTTTACTTTTAATATTAGTTTTTAAATTCTTTTCTTTTTTTTTATTGAAAAAATATCGAGCAATTTTAAGAGGAAATATAAGGAAGGTTGTAGTAATTGGAAATAATGAAAAGACGCGGCAATTAATAAATACTTTTAAAACGCGGTTGGATTTTGGATATAATTTCAGACAACAATTTAATGTAAACGATTCTAATTCTCTGGAGGATTGTTTTAATTATATTATCGCTAATAATATTGACGAAATATATTTTTCAGTTTCAGAGTTGTCTAATAAGCAAATTAATAAGTTGGTCGACTTTGCCGATAATAACTTAAGAGAATTAAAATTTATTCCAGATAATAAAGATATTTATACTAAAAAACTAAAGTATGAATACTATGATTATATTCCAGTTTTGTCCTTTAGAACTATTCCTTTACAGGAACCAGTTAACAAATATTTTAAGCGTTTTTTTGATATTTTATTTTCTTTAGGAATTATTTTTTTTGTGCTTTCATGGCTAACACCAATTTTAGCTATTCTTATTAAATTAGAATCCAAAGGCCCAGTATTTTTTAAACAGTCTAGAAATGGGTTTAATTATCAAGAGTTTGATTGTTATAAATTCCGCTCGATGACACCAAACAAAGATGCTCATTTATATCAAGCTACTAAAGGAGATTTAAGAGTAACTAAAGTAGGAGCGTTTATCAGAAAGACTAGCATTGATGAACTCCCACAGTTTTTTAATGTGCTTTTTGGAGATATGTCTGTGGTTGGACCAAGACCTCACATGGTAAGTCATACTAATATGTATGCTCAAAGAATAGATAAATTTATGGTGCGACATTTTGTTAAACCAGGAATTACAGGTTTAGCTCAAACCAGTGGATTTAGGGGAGAGGTTGAAACAGATAAGGACATTATTGGAAGAGTTAAGTACGATATTTTTTATATTGAAAATTGGTCATTATTACTAGATTTAAAAATAATTTTTCAAACTCTAATCAACGCTATGAAGGGAGAAGAAAAAGCTTACTAGACCTCTAAAATGAGTTTGTTAAGCTGTTTGTCTAAGTTAAAACTTTTAAAAGCTTCAGATTGAATTTTGCATTTATAATCATAAACTAATTGGTTGGTGCTAATCTGATTAATAATTTTATTCAAGTGATTATAATTCCCAACATCGGCCACCCATCCTAATCTGTACGTTTTAATAATATCATCACCCTCACCTCCTCCAAAATAAATCATGGGCAAACCTAAATAAGCATATTCAAATATTTTTGAAGGAACAGAACCGTAAATTCTATTGAGCAATGGGATTATGGTTATGTCGTATTTAATTAATTCCTTGTGCAATATTTCTCGAGGTACCTCTCCATGGTATACAATATCCAAGTCATTGTTGCTTTTAATTAAACCTTCAATCATTTTTTGTTCAGCTCCAGCGCCATAAATATGTAATTGAATATTAGAGTAATTGAGTTCTTTACATAATTTATAAATACCTTGGGCTACTCCAAGTAGACCAGCGTAAACAATTTTGAACTTACCATTGGTAAACTCTCTCTTCGGAATAGGAGGAGGAGTTTCAAAATTCGGAAAATTACGATAGAGAAAAGTTTGCTTGTCTGGTAGCTGAGATTTTATGTGTGTAATTATTTCTTCACTTTGCCCTAATATTAAGTTGGCATTTTTATAATTAAAAGATTCAACGCGTTGAAGGAGCTTATAACCAAAGCTTTCTTTAAACACACCCAATTCTAGACCTGCTAATGGCCATAAATCACTAACGTTTAAAATTAACTTACGGTTTTTCGATCTCAGAAAAAATAAAGCTGTAAATGCAACCAATAATGGTGGAGATTGTATTATTACCTTCTTTGGAATCTTATTAAAACAAAAATACCACACCAAACTAAAGCTATAGGAAACCATAGCTAGTAGCCGTAAAAATTTATTTTTTGAATTACTTGCGTAAATCCATAAGCGATGAATAGTAATATTTTTTTCTTTTGATGTGTGTTTAAATTTACCTCGGTAAGGTTCAAATATTCTACCTTGGGGATAGTTTGGTAATGGTGTTAAAATGGAGACATTAAAATTGCGCTGTTGTAATCCTTCAGCAAGATGAAATATACGGTTTGATGCAGCTCCAGTTTCTGGCGGGTAATAATTAGTTATAATTAGTACGTCTTTCATTTTTAACCTTGAGCAGTTGTTATATGATTAACAATTCGCTTAGCAGCTTTACCATCCCATAATTCTGGTATTTTACCCTTTTTCCAATTTCCAGAATTCAATATTTTAAAGGCGTTTTTAATTTTTTCAGAATCGTTTCCAACAAGCATATTAGTACCTATAACGCAGGTTTCTGGACGTTCAGTGCTATCACGAAGTGTAATACAGGGCACGTTCATAACAGTTGTTTCTTCCGTAATACCGCCAGAATCAGTTATGACTGCTAAAGCATGCTTGACCAAATAATTGAACTCTAAATAACCTAAAGGATCGACATAAATAAGGTTTTTAAAGTTTAAATTAAGGTTCTTTAAAAGTTTTTGAGTTCTGGGGTGCACAGGAAAAATAATAGGGAAGTCTTTCCCCAAATCCACTATTTGTGTAATCAATTTTTTTAACTCATGTTCTTGGTCAACATTACTTGGTCTATGCAAAGTCATTACCAAATATTTTTTTTTAAATAAACCTAAAGTTTGCCAAATTGAAGGTTGTTTCAGCCTGTGCTCATTTTTTAATAGAGTATCAATCATAACATTTCCAACAAAGAAAATACGGGATTTAGGAATTCCATTCTTTCTCAAATTATCGTTTGCATGAGTAGAAGTTGTGAAAAAATAATCGGTTACACTATCCGTAACCATTCTATTAATCTCTTCAGGCATTTTCATATCTCCTGACCGAATGCCAGCTTCTACATGTGCTACTTTTATATGAGCTTTTTTGGCAACTATAGTACACGCCATTGTTGAGGTTACATCGCCAACAACAATAACTAAATCACAAGGGTTTTGCTTCAGTTCGTTTTCAAACCCAATCATTATGGCTCCAGTCTGTTCTGCTTGCGTGCCACTTTTTACCTCTAAATTGGAATCAGGAAGCGGGATATTTAATTCCTCAAAAAAAGTACCGCTTAAGTTTTTGTCATAGTGCTGACCGGTATGTACAAGTCGATAATTGATATCGTAACCCCCTTCTTTTTTTTCTTTAATGGCTTCAATTATTGGAGCAATTTTCATGAAGTTGGGCCTAGCACCAGCTACTATGGTAATATTCATGGGTTTAGATTTAAATAGGACGTAAACTGCTTCAATTTACCACTTTTTGAACGAATTAGTTTTTCTTGCCTTTCGAAATTTATTTGCAAGCCTTTTTCTAAATATTTTTCCATTTCAGTAATAATAATGTTCTTTTTTTCTTCTGAAAGCTCTACATAACTTACATATTTTACAATAAAGGTATCTAGTTTAACTTGTTCGATAACAAATTCTTTTACAAGACCATCATCTTCAATGATACTTTTTGTAATGTAATAAAAAGTTAGTCCAGCAGCTTTTTTGCCACTTGGCAAAACAGCAATATCGTTTGTTCGACCAGTTAGTTGTTCTAAAATAGGGGTTTTAACATTACTCTTTTTTGAAAGCACACCAATATCTCCAATATCGTAACGAATAAAGGGCTGTGCTTTGTTGTATAGTGAAGTAATTACAATACGTCCTTCTTTGCCATTGGGAAGCGGATTATCTTGATTGTCCAGAATTTCAACAAATAAGGATTCACTATTAACTTGCCAATCTCCTTTAGGGTTTTCAAAAGCAATTAAATCTAATTCAGACGCTCCATATTCATTGATAACTGGAACGCCAAATTGAAATTCCATTAGAGATTTATCATTATCAAAAAGCATTTCAGAAGTTACAATACATACTTTTAATGATGGGCAAATTTCTTTTAGAATGAGGTTTCTTCTTTTTAAGTATTTAGCAAACTGCGCGATGGAACTTGTATAGCCATTAATATATTCGAAGGAGGTATCTTCGAATTTTTTAAGATATCTTTCAAAGGCAGCATCACTCAAATCGAATACCGAAAATCGAAACCTATTACTTAACTTATCTTTAAATTGTTCTTTAAAATAACCTTTTTTATCAAGCGGAATACCATAAAACCGAGCCTGTTTAGACTTATTAATGTCTAAATTGTACCAGCTAAAACGGTTTTTTATAAGTGCCCATGTTAACGCATGACAAAATTTGTCTTTGGCAAAAATAAAAGGATCTCCAGAAGACCCTGAAGTTTTATTTATATAAACATTCTTTACATTAAAACCGTTAGAAAGCCTTTCTTTCAAAGGTTTCTGCAAATCTTTTTTCGTCATTATTGGAATGGATTTCCAATCTAGAACATTCGCATTTTTCGCAAAGGATTTATAAAATGAATTGTTCGTTAAGTGATAGGTTACAATATCGTTTATTTTTGTTTCTAAATAAGTTTCGAAGGCACTTTCATCTTTATTCTGAATCGTTTTCAAGACACGAGAGGCTTCCTTAATTGGGAAACCGCTCACTTGTAGTGAAAAATCAAATAAATTCATCATAAAAGACTTATTCTTGGTAAAGTAAATAAAAAATATTCGTGTATTAGAAGCATTAATTTTATTTTTGCCGAAACAACAAAAACTATGAATATTTTAGTCCTTGGTTCTGGTGGAAGAGAACACGCATTTGCTTGGAAAATTGCTCAAAGCCCTTTGTGTGATAGTTTATTTATTGCACCTGGTAATTCGGGAACAGATCAACTCGGAACTAATGTCAATATATCGGTTACCGATTTTGATGCCATAAAGGAACTTGTTTTAAGTAACAAAATAGAAATGGTTGTTGTTGGACCAGAAGATCCTTTGGTACAAGGTGTTCATGATTATTTTTTAAGTGATGATACTTTAAAACATATTTCTGTTATTGGTCCACAAAAAAAGGCTGCCGAGTTAGAAGGAAGTAAAGAATTTGCTAAAGAGTTTTTGTATCGCCATAATATACCAACTGCTGCGTATGAAAGTTTTACGAAGGAAAACGTAGAAAAAGGGTATGCATTCTTAGAAACGTTAAAGCCACCATATGTTTTAAAAGCTGATGGACTTGCAGCGGGTAAAGGCGTAGTTATTCTAAGTGATTTAAATGAAGCTAAGGCAGAATTAAAAAGCATGCTTGTCGACGCTAAATTTGGCGAAGCAAGCACCAAAGTAGTTATTGAAGAATTTTTGGATGGTATTGAATTGAGTTGCTTTGTTTTAACCGATGGGAGACATTATAAAATCCTACCTACAGCAAAAGACTACAAACGCATTGGAGAGGGAGACACTGGATTGAATACTGGAGGAATGGGAGCTGTTTCTCCTGTGCCTTTTGCTACCAATGGCTTTCTTAAAAAAATAGAAGAGCGTATCGTAAAACCGACTATTGATGGTTTTAAAAAGGACAATTTGCCATATGTAGGATTTGTTTTTATTGGGCTTATAAAAGTAGGTGACAATCCGAAAGTTATTGAGTATAATGTTAGAATGGGAGATCCAGAAACGGAGGTTGTTTTACCAAGACTTAAAAATGACTTTGTTGAAGTATTGCAAGCTATGGCGAACCAAACTCTTGATACTATTGAAATAGACATTGATAATAGAGCTGCGACTACAATTATGACAGTTTCTGGAGGTTACCCTGAAGCTTATGAAAAAGGAAAAGAAATAACAGGCATCGATTCTATTAAGGATTCTATACCATTTCACGCAGGAGCACAAATTAAAGATGGTAAAATAGTAACTTCTGGAGGTCGCGTAATGGCAATCACGTCTTATGGAAATTCATATCAAGAGGCGATAAAAAAATCTTACCAAAGTATAGAAAAATTACATTTTGATAAGATGTATTACCGTAAAGATATTGGTTTCGATTTATAAAAACGAGTGAGATGAAATACTTTTATCCTCTTCGTTATTGTCGTTAAAGATTTTTAGTTGTTTCATCCAATATAACATGGCTACAAATCCAACTATCAAGAAAAGCCAAGACACAATATTCGCTAAAAACCAGTTATCCAGCTCCAATGCTCTTAAAGCATCATATGGAGCAAATAAAACATCTACAAACAAATCTTGTATAGCGTAAAAGAAATCTTTCATGTGTTTTTATTGTTTACTAACCACATTATAGTTAGTATATTTACAAGGCAAAAATACAAAAACAGTTAATGATTACAAGCATATTTAGTAAATCTAAACCAATTAATTTTATAATTGTTTTTTTTATTACACTGTTGGCTTTTATTGTTGCATCTTTAAAGTTGACGCATGAACCAATTAACATTGATTTTATACTTGAAAAATCAGGCCTCTTCGCTATTAGTTATATATCTATGTGGGTTCTTAATTTTATTGTGAGCAAGAATAATTTGGTTAAGAATAATAACTTTGAGATTTTAATTTATAGTTTATTCTTATTAGCAATAGTGCAGACTACCACGAATATTAATATGCTCTGTGCCAATTTTTTTGTGCTGTTGGCTTTACGTCGAATCTTAAGTATTCGCTCTCAAAAAAATGTAAATAAAAAATTGTTCGATGCAGCTTTTTGGATTGCTATTGCAGCATTATTTTACTTCTGGTCAATTTTATTTTTTGCATTAATAATAGTGGCTTTAGTTCTCTATACCGATAATAAACTAAACCATTGGATTATCCCATTCACGGGTGTATTAACAGTTTTTATTTTTGTGGTTAGCGTTTCAATTTTATTTCATAACGATTTTTTTAGTGCGTTCAAAAGTTTGCCTGAATACAGCTATGATTATAGTGTGTATAATTCGTTACCATTCCTAGTAGCAATAACTATGTTGTTTTCTTTCGGAGTTTGGTCTGCCTTATTTTTTATAAAATCAATAAAACAAAAAAAGAAAGCGCTTAGACCTTCTTTTAATATTGTTTTGTTCGCATTAATAGCAGCTTTTCTTGTTGTTGTTTTTGCTCCAGAGAAAGATGGTAGTGAATTTATATTTATGTTTGCGCCTTTAGCTATAATAATAACTAATTACATTCAAGTTATTCAAGAGAAATGGTTTAAAGAAGTATTTTTACTGCTTCTTTTGTTAGTCCCTTTTATAATTTTAGTGTTGTAATTTTTCGCCAAAAGATAAATCTCCAGCATCACCCAGTCCAGGAACGATGTAGCCCTTATTATTAAGAGTTTTGTCAATAGTTGCTATCCATAGGTGAGTATCATTATTAAAGTTTTGATTTAAAAATTCCACACCTTCTTCAGCGCCAATAACACTTATTAAGTGAACTGTTTTAGGTGTTCCAAATGGCTTCAAAGCTTCAAAAGTAGCTACCATAGATTGCCCAGTAGCAAGCATTGGGTCTGCTAGAACAAGGGTTTTGTCCTCTAAATTAGGACAAGCTAAATATTCAACAATAATCTCGAAACTTTCAGGATTATCCGTTTGATGTCTGTAAGCAGATATGAATGCATTTTCGGCCTTGTCAAAATAGTTAAGAAGTCCATTATGTAAAGGCACTCCTGCTCTTAAAATCGAACAAAGAACTACGTCATTATCAAAGATATCTGTTTTAGACTCTCCTAGAGGAGTTTCAACTAACTGTGCAGAATAATTTAAATATTTACTCATTTCATACCCCAAAATTTCACCAATGCGCTCAATATTTCTTCTAAATCGCATACGGTCTTTCTGAATGTTAACGTCTCTTATTTCAGATATAAACGAGTTTAAAATAGAATTTTGAATGGATAAATTATGAATGTGCATGCTTCAAAATATAAATTATGAAAAGTAAAGTTAACGAAACCTAGATAAAATAAATTATCAAAAAAAATCTAGTCATTCTAAAGCCGATGTTTTGTAAACATTTCTTATATAATTTATGTAGTTTTGTATTTTAAAATTCACGAATATGTTTACCGATAAAGCTAATAAAATTTTTCAAGAGGTCATTAAAAAATACCATGTTATTAACACAGTAGATCAACCCTTTGAAAATGGTTACCTAGAAAGTGATTTAATTGAACATTTATTGTACAGAAAATGTTGGATTGATACTGTTCAATGGCATTACGAAGACATTATCCGCGACCCACAAATAGACCCGGTAGCTGCCTTAAAATTGAAACGTCAAATAGATGCTTCGAATCAGGATAGAACTGATATGGTGGAGTATATTGATAGCTATTTTCTTGAAAAATATAAAGATGTAACTGTTAAACCAGATGCAACAATTAATACTGAAAGCCCGGCATGGGGGATTGATAGATTATCAATTTTAGCTCTTAAAGTGTTTCACATGAATGAAGAAGCAACTCGTGAAGATGCTTCTGAAGGCCATAAAGCAGCTTGCAAGAAAAAACTAGATGTTTTACTGGAACAACGTGTAGATTTATCTACTGCCATTGATACCCTTTTAAGTGATATTGAAAAAGGAGATAAGTACATGAAAGTTTATAAGCAAATGAAAATGTACAACGACGACGAACTAAATCCTGTTCTTCGTTCGCAAAAATAATACGTTGTCATCTTGAACAAGTTTCAGGATCTCATCACAATACGATTGAGATGCCAAAACAACAAAAACATATCCTAGTAATACGTCTTTCCGCTATGGGAGATGTTGCTATGACAATTCCTGTTCTAAGAGCACTAACTCAACAGCATCCCGAATTAACTATTACAATGTTAACAAGAAAGGCGTTTTTCCCTTTTTTTAGAGATTTAGCTAGTGTCAATCTTTTTGAAGCAGATGTAAAAGGAAGACATAAGGGGGCTTACGGTCTTTTTAAGCTAGCTAAAAGACTTAATGAAAATAGGTTTTACGCTATTGTAGATTTACACAATGTTTTAAGAAGCAAAGTTTTAAAAAAGTTTCTTAAATGTAGACGTTTTATCTCTATAGATAAAGGTAGAACTGAAAAGCGATTGTTAACATCTGGTAAAATTTTCAAACCACTAAAAACAACCCATCAACGTTATGCTGATGTTTTCAATGGATTGGGTTATAAGATCGATTTATCTAATCCGACATTCCCTGAGAAAAAAGTTCTCAATGAAAAACTTATAAATATAGTTGGGGGTGATATTTCAAATTTAATTGGAATTGCACCATTTGCTGCACATAATAGTAAAATGTATCCATTAGATCTTATGGAAGAGGTTATTAAAAAACTTTCAGAGGATTATAAAATCATTCTATTTGGCGGTGGTATAAGAGAAAAAGAAACTTTAAGAGAATTTGAGTCTTCCTATAAAAACGTGATTAATCTAGCGGGCAAGTTAAGTATGAATGAAGAATTAGATATCATTTCTAATTTAGATGTTATGCTTTCAATGGATTCTGGTAACGCACATATTGCAGCAATGCTAGGGGTTAAAGTAATTACCATTTGGGGAGTTACTCACCCTTATGCAGGGTTTGCACCATTTAATCAATCAGAAGATTATGCCTTACTCGCAGATAGAAAAAAGTACCCTAAGATTCCAACATCAGTTTATGGGAATAAATTTGAAGAAGGATATACACAAGCTGCAGGGACTATAAGTCCTGAACGAGTTATAGAAAAAATCAAGTCAATAATCTAAAAGCAAAGGGTTCTATAGTCTAACGGCTATTTTAAACATCATCATAATCTACAACTATAGTAGATGATGTTGGATGTGCTTGACAGGTAAGGATAAGACCTTCGGCTATTTCACTTTCAGTTAAAATATTATTCTGACGCATTGTAGCCTCTCCTTCTTTTATTCTAGCTAAACAGCTACTACATATACCGCCTTGGCAAGAGTAAGGAGCATCTAAATCTTCATCTAGAGCAGCTTCTAGTATGGTTTGTTTTTGAGCCATTTCGAAGCTAGTTTCTTCATCATCAACAATAACAGTAATTTTAGATTTCCCAGCAACTACTTTATCTTCATTAACCTCTGCAGGTTTGGCTGCTTTAAATAACTCAAAATGAATTCTAGATTCATCTATCCCATGTTCAGTCAATACATCTTTTACAGTATGAATCATGGCTTCTGGGCCACATAAGTAAAATGCATCAACGTCAATATGCTTGTGCTTATTTTTCATCACATAATTAACGGTGCTTTTTTCAATACGTCCAAAAATAGAGTTGTCTTCATCTTTTTGACTAAATACAAACTGAATAGAAAAACGTTCTTTGTATTCATGCTGTAAATTCAATAATTCGTTTAAAAACATAGTGTCACTAGTCGACTTGTTACCGTAGACTAGAATTACCTTACTATAAACCTCTTCTTCTAAGGCACACTTAATAATACTTAGTACTGGGGTAATCCCGCTACCCGCAGCAAAAGCGGCTATATTTTTTGTTTTAGAATCGTTTGGTTCAAAAATAAATCTGCCTTTTGGAGGGGCAACTTCAAGATTGTCACCCGGTTTTAAAATGTTATTTGCAAAAGAAGAAAAAGTACCATCTTTAACCTCCTTTACAGCGACTTTTAGTTCACCACTTTTAGGAGAAACACATAATGAATAATCACGACGTACGTCATTTCCATTTATTTTCGTTTTTAATGTTATGTACTGCCCCGCTTTAAAAGTAAAAACGTCCTTTAAGTTATCAGGCAAATTAAATGATATACTAATTGCTTTTTCGGTTTCTCTTTTTATAGCTTTAACCGATAGTGTGTGGAATGATGACATGAATTAATTTTTGACAAAAATAGTGAAGTGGTTTGTAAATTTTAATTTTGGTTGTAACATTTAGTTGAAATATATTACTAACACGAAGAATTTAATTCATAATAATTCAAACTAAACAAAAAATGATAAATCGGTTCTTAAGTTTAGAGTGGAAATCTTTTTTTAGATCGGCAAGTTTTGGAAAAAGTCTAGGAATAAAAATATTTATGGGTTTACTAGCTCTTTATTTTATGTCTATGTTTTTATTCATAGGGTTTTTTATGGATAAAATTTTGAAAAAGGTTTATCCAGATATAGACCCTTTAGTTGCTTTTAATGGATTAATTTTCTTTTGGATTTTAGGAGATCTTTTAGTTAGATTTTTTTTTCAAAAACTTCCAGTAATGAGCGTTAAACCGTTACTTACTCTTCCCATAAAAAGAAAGTCGATTGTTAATTATGTTTTGGGAAAATCTGCAATTTCTTTTATAAATTTCTTGCCACTATTTGCCGTTATTCCATTTAGTATTAAACTAATTTATAGCGGATATGATGGGTCACCTATTTTAATTTGGGTTATAACAATGATATTATTGACCCTAATTAACAACTTTCTCAATTTTATTATTGAAAGCTTATCGGCAGAAACAGAATTATCATTTTTACCAATAATTGTGCTAGTCGGTGCATTGTATAGCTTAAATTATTTTGGTTTTGTAAATATTGCAGGAGCTTTATCAAAAGGAATATCGGCTATTTCAAATAATCCAGTTTTATTGATAGTTCCACTATTAATATTGATAGGGCTTTACATCTATAACTTTAAAATATTAAGAAATAAGCTTTTCTTAGACAGTGGATTAAAAGCAAAGATTAAAGAAGTAAATGCATCAAACCTCGATTGGACTAAAAATTTCGGAGATATTGCTCCTTTTATGCAGTTAGATTTAAAACTTATTTGGAGAAATAAGCGAACAAAATCTTCGGTATGGATGTTAGCTATAGGGTTGCTATACGGCCTATTTTTTTATCCACAACCAACTTACCAAGGAATGCCATGGTTTTTTGTTTTTATTGGTGTGTTTTCTACTGGTATTTTCCTTATAAATTTTGGGCAATTTATTCCAGCCTGGGACAGCGGATATTACAAATTGTTAATGAGTCAAAATATTAAATACGAACAGTATCTTAAATCTAAATTCACATTAATGGCAGTAAGTGTTGGTATATTATTTATACTTGGAATTCCTTATGTCTTTTTTGGGTGGAAAATATTATTCGCTCATTTTGCAGCCGCAATTTATAACATTGGGGTTAATACACATGTAATACTTTATGGTGGATCGTTTAATAGAAAAAAAATAGATCTGAGTCAAAAAGCCGCTTTTAACTATCAGGGTACAGGAGCAGTCCAATGGGTTATAGGAATCCCTTTGCTCATATTACCTATGGGCTTATTTGCAATATTTTATTTTCTTATAAGTTTTGAGATAGCCTGCTTAGTGCTCATTTTACTTGGGATTATTGGTGTTGTTTTTCATCAAAAAATCATGAAAGCAATCACGTCAAAATATTTAGAATCAAAGTATAAAATGATTGGGGCATTTAATCAAAATAATTAATAAAACATATCATGATATCAACATCTAATTTATCAAAAACATATTCAGGAAATCAAGTATTAAATATTGAATCTTTGGAGATTCCGCGAGGACAAAGTTTTGGACTAGTTGGAAACAACGGTGCTGGAAAAACAACCTATTTCAGTTTACTCTTAGATTTAATTCAACCAACAACAGGCTTTATAAAAAGCAATGACATTCAAGTAAATAAAAGTGAAGCTTGGAAACCTTTCACTGCTGCATTTATAGATGAAAGTTTTTTGATAGGGTATTTAACCCCCGAAGAGTATTTCTATTTCATTGGTGAATTAAGAGGTCAGAATAAAGCCGATGTTGATAAATTGGTTGGTCAATTTGAAGATTTTTTTCATGGAGAAATTTTGGGTCAGAAGAAATACTTACGCGATTTAAGTAAAGGAAATCAAAAAAAAGCTGGTATTGTAGCTGCTTTGATAGGGAATCCAGAGGTTATTATTCTAGATGAGCCATTTGCTAATTTAGATCCAACTACCCAAATTCGTCTGAAGGAAATCATAAAAGGACTTACTGAAAATAGAGATGTGACCGTACTAATTTCGAGTCACGATTTATTACATATTACCGATGTTTGTGAGCGTATAGTAGTTCTTGATAAAGGCGAATTAGTTAAAGATTTGGTTACAAGTGCGGCCACTTTAAAAGAGTTAGAATCACATTTTGCAAACTAAGTCTTTCTCCAAATTAGACCGCATTTTATAGGTTAATCGAAAAAGATGCTTATTTTTACCTACTTACATAATATATGTAAGTGTTTGCAGTTATTTATCATACCGATTTGATTGCAAAAAGACATACAGAAAACGACGTTGCTTTTTTATTCTATTTCCTTATTCATGATTTACATAACAAATAGTATGAAAATCAATCATAGCGTTATAGAATAAAAAATGAACAAGTTTGAATATGTTATTTTTGCAACTAAATTGGTCTTAACCAAATAATCAGGTATTGAAAACATCTATTAAAGCCATACTAGCTTTAGTATGCTCCATATTTATCCTAGGGAGTTGTTCTAGAAAAAAAGACAATTTTATTAGCAGAAATTACCATGCTGTTACCGCAGAATTTAATGCGCTTTACAATGGGTATATTGCATTAGAAGAAGGGCGTAATGATCTTAACGATGATTATCAAGATAATTACTGGGAAGTATTGCCAATAGAGCGTTTGGAGGTTTTTGATGATGTTGTTTTACCAGGACAATCAAAAAATGAAAGTTTTAGTCGTGCAGAGGAAAAGGCTGTAAAAGCCATTCAAAAGCACAGTATGAATATAGGAGGGAAAGAGAAAAACCCTCAAATAGATGAAGCCTACTTACTACTCGGAAAATGCCGTTATTTTGACCAACGGTTCGTTCCTGCCTTGGAAGCTTTCAATTTTATTCTTTATAAATATCCGGCAAGCGATAAAATAAACCAAGCCAAAATTTGGAGAGAAAAAACCAATATTCGTTTAGAGAATGAAGAGTTGGCAATTGATAATTTAAAGCGTCTTTTAAAGCAAGAAGAACTTGAAGATCAAGATTTAGCCGATGCCACTTCTATGTTAGCACAAGCGTATTTAAACACTAAAGTTGTTGACACAGCCATTACGCTATTAGAAATTGCGGCAGATGCCACAAAAAGTAATGATGAACGCGGACGTTATAAATTCATTCAAGGACAATTATATAATCAATTAGGTTATAAGGATAGTGCTAATATTGCTTTTGATAAGGTTATAGAACTTAACCGAAAGACACCACGTATTTACATGATTGCTGCGCATATTGAAAAAATTAAAAATTTCGATTACTCTAATGGTGATAAGCAATTACTTCTTGAGCATCTTACAGATTTAGAAGAGAATAGAGAAAACAGACCTTATTTAGATAAGATATATCATCAAATTGCAGAGTATCATTTAAAAAATAAATCCGATTCTTTGGCAGTTGCTTACTATAATAAATCGCTCCGTACAAATACGCCTGATAAATTATTGAGAGCAAAGAATTACGAGACACTTGGTAACATGAATTTTGATGTTTCGCTATACAGAGATGCCGGAGCTTATTTCGATAGTACCATGACAAATTTGGTTGTTAATTCTAAATCATACCGGGTTATTAAGAAAAAAAGAGATAACCTTGATGATGTTATTTATTATGAAGATATAGCACAAGTAAACGACAGCATTTTACATTTGGTAAATATGCCAGAAGCTGAAAGATTAGCTTTTTTCCAAGAATTTGCCGATGATTTAAAAGCTGCTGCTGAAGAAGCTCAGGAAAAACGAGAGGCAGCTGAACGAAATAAAGGCATTATTACAGTTAACAATAACATTGGTGGGCAACCATCTAATCCCGGAAATCCTGGATTACCAGGGCAGAATACGTCATTTTACTTTTACAACCCTACCACTGTGGCTTATGGTAAGAATGAGTTTGTGAAAATTTGGGGAAATAGAACTTTAGAAGATAATTGGAGATGGTCTAACAAAAGCAGTTCTGGAGGATCTGGAAATATTTTAGGAGGTGATATTGTAGCTTCAGCTTCAGAAGAAGAACGCTATGACCCTCAGTTTTATATTTCTGCATTGCCGTCAGAAGAAAAGGAAATCGATAGTATATCAAAAGAAAGAAACTTTGCCTACTATCAATTAGGCTTAATTTATAAAGAGAAGTTTAAAGAATATGAACTTTCAAAAAGTAAGTTTCAGAATTTATTGAAAAGCAATCCAGAGGAGCGATTAATTTTACCTTCAAAATACAACCTTTTTAAGCTCTATGAATTACTGGGAGAGAATGATGAAGCCCAAATAGCAAAAAATGATATTGTATCAAACTACCCAGACTCAAGGTACGCGACTATTTTAAATAACCCTGAATTAGCAGCTTCTGCGGACGATAATAGTCCTGAAAATCTATATGAAAAACTTTATGAACAGCATGAAAATCAAAAATATGCTGAGGTTATTTCTAAATGCGAAGAATACATTACGGCTTTCGATGGGGAGTCTATTGTTGCCAAGTTTGAATTGTTAAAAGCAACTGCAACAGGCCGTTTATATGGGTATAAACCATATAGTGAAGCTATTAATTTTGTAGCCGTTACTTATGCAAACACACCAGAAGGCAAGCAGGCTCAAGAGATCAAATCTAAATTGATTCCTCAAATAGCTAATTCGGAGTTTGTCGAGGCGAGTGATAGCATTGTACAGAATTATAAAGTTGTTTTTAAATTTGATAATTCAGAATCTTCAAAAATCACTACCTTTAAGGACACACTTATTAGTGTTCTAAAGAACATTAAATATTATAATTTAAAAGCATCTTTAGATGTTTATGACCCTAAAACAACGCTTGTACTTGTTCATGGATTAAAAAATGAACAATTAGCAAAAACGTTTGATCAGTTGCTAGCTGAAGAAGAGTGGCGCAAAATAGCAAAACCTTATTTTGCTGTGTCTTCTTCGAATTATCAAATTATTCAAATTCATAAAAATTTGGATACATATTTAAGTACAAATACTAATTAGTAAACAATATTATGTTCTCTGATAATAAAAAAGACAAAAACATGGTAGAAGGAACATCCAATCAAAACCTTATTGCTCAAGGCACTAAAATTGTTGGCGATCTTAATAGTGAGGGCGATTTTAGAATAGACGGCATTATAGAAGGTAATATAAAAACATCCGGAAAAGTAGTAGTTGGTAAAAAAGGTTATATCAAAGGCACGCTTCAAGGAACTGATGCGTATTTTGAAGGTAAGTTTTCCGGAAAACTAGCACTTTCAGGAACCTTAACCTTAAAATCTGCAGCGCATATTGAAGGCGAAGTAGTTGTTGGTAAGTTGGCCGTTGAACCAGGAGCAACATTTAATGTAACATGCATGATGAAAGGTGCTGTAAAAGAAATGAATAATGGCCAACAACAAAGGCAACAAAAACCAGAATCAGAAAAAACAGCTTAAAAACGTTGCTATATTATCGGGTATTGGTTTACAAATGGGTGTAACCATTTATTTGTTCGTACTCTTAGGTAAATGGCTGGATAATAAGTTTAATGAAGGTGATAAGCAATTTATTATAATAATGACACTTCTTGGTGTAGGCATATCACTTTATGCAGTTCTCAAACAAGTCAACCGAATTAAATATTAATGCAAAACCCTTTTATTAGTTTTAGTATAAAAGTAATTTTACTTTTAGTAGTAGCTTTTGGATTTCACTTAGGCGTATTAAAATTTTTAAACCTTCCGTTGTTTGAGAATAAAATTATAGCATCTTATATTATAAATTTAACACTGGTTATTGTTGTTTTTGGAGTGCTATATTTATTGAAGGATAAATATACAAGTCAATTAGGTTTTTTATTTTTAATAGGAAGCTTTCTAAAATTTGCAGTTTTCTTCATTGTATTTTACCCTTTTTATAAAGAAGATGGAGAAATTACTAAACTTGAGTTTGCTGCCTTTTTTGCGCCTTATGTTTTAGGTTTAATTTTAGAAACCGTGAGTCTAAGTAAGTGGCTTAACAAAGTGTCCTAATTATCATTTTAATAGTTTTTTATAATTATCTTGATAATTAAGAATATAGCACAATAAAAACCCCTTTTTCTCGGGTGTTTTTCAATAGATAAATCAATATACATAGTCAATTCAAATAAAAGATAAAATAGTTTTTGTTTTTGAGATAAAAACCTACCTTTGCACCGATTTTTAAGCCACTATTATATAGAGAGATATGCGAAGAAAAATATCTTTAAAACCAATTACATTATTATTGCTTTTATTAACCTTTGTTTCTTACGGAAAAGAAGATAAACAGCATAGTGAATCTGGTTCTGATTTAAGAACAGAAATCAAAGAATACGTTCAACACCACTTATTAGACTCTTACGACTTTAATCTGTTTTCATATGAGAATGGTGAAAAACATTTTGGTTTTTCTTTACCAGTAATACTCTGGGATAATGGGTTAAAAGTATTTTCTTCTTCTAAATTTCATCATGGTGAAACCATTGCCGAGGTAGGTGGAGATTATTATAAGCTTTATCACAATAAGGTATACAAAACAGATGCTAACGGTACTATTAATTATGATGCCGAACATCATCCAACAAATGCAAAGCCTTTAGATTTCTCAATTACTAAGAATGTGGTTTTAATAATGATAGTTTTTGCAATCATGTTTTTTATGTTTAGCAGAATGGCTAAATCCTATAAGAAAAACAATGGTATGCCAAAAGGTATGGGACGTTTCTTAGAACCTATTGTGCTTTATGTTCGAGATGAAATAGCAATACCAAATATTGGAGAGAAGCATTACAAACGTTATATGAGTTATTTGTTAACCGTATTCTTTTTTGTTTGGATTGTAAACTTATTTGGACTTACACCAATTGGAATGAATGTAACCAATAATATTGCGGTTACATTGTGTTTAGCACTTATAACATATTTTATCACCACATTTTCGGGTAATAAAAATTATTGGAAACATATTTTCTGGATGCCAGGTGTACCTGTGCCAATGAAAATTATTTTGGCACCAATAGAATTATTAGGCACAATCATTAAGCCATTTGCGTTAATGATTCGTTTATACGCTAACATTACTGCAGGTCACGTAGTTTTAATGAGTATTATAGGTATGATGTTCATCTTTAACAATTGGTTAGGAAGTTCACTATCATTTTTGCTAGCGTTTGTTTTAGGTATTTTAGAGTTGCTAGTTGCAGCTTTACAAGCATATATTTTTACAGTATTATCGGCACTTTATTTTGGAATGGCAGTGGAAGAGCACGATCATCATTAAGTGTTATTATAAATTGAATGTTTAATTTTTAATTATATATATTATGGAAATTCCAGCTATCGTAGGAGCAGGTTTAGTAGTAATTGGTGCCGGTATCGGTATTGGTAGAATCGGTGGTTCTGCTATGGAAGCAATTGCACGTCAACCTGAAGCTACAGGAAAAATTCAAACGGCTATGCTTATTGCAGCGGCTTTGATTGAAGGTATTGGATTTGCTGCATTATTTGCAGTTTAAGACAAACAAGAAACAGCTATAACGGTTGGTTATAGCTGTTCTTTTTGATATTATATTGAAATTTTTAGAAAAATATTATAAGTAATTATGGAAGAATTATTTGGAGGGTTTTCATTAGGGTTATTTTTTTGGCAGGCAGTGCTTTTTTTAGCATTAGTATTCTTGTTAAGAAAATTTGCTTGGAAACCAATTTTAGATTCTGTAAACGATAGAGAAGAGGGTATTAAAAATGCATTAGACTCTGCTGAAAAAGCAAAGTTAGAAATGGAAAACCTTCAGGCTGATAATCAAAAATTATTAAAGGAGGCTAGAGCTGAGCGTGAGACGATGTTAAAAGAAGCAAGAGATATCAAGAACAAAATGATTGAAGATGCTAAAGGTGAAGCTCAGGAGCAAGCAAATAAAATGATTTCTCAAGCGCAAGCAGCTATTGAAAGCGAAAAGAAAGCAGCTATGGCAGAACTCAAAAGTCATGTTGCTGGTTTATCGTTAGATATAGCAGAAAAAGTAGTGCGTACCGAATTATCTAACAAGGACAAGCAATTAAAATTGGTTGAAACTATGTTGGGTGAAAAATCATTAAACTAATAGTATAATGGCGGGAGCAAGAGCAGCAATACGTTACGCAAAAGCAGTATTAAGTTTGGCATCAGATCGAAAATCGGCAGATGCCGTGAACAAGGATATGAAGTCAATTTCTAAAGCTATTGCAAAAAATGAAGAATTAAGTGAAATGCTTCAAAGTCCTGTAATTCCTTCTTCAACTAAAAAAGCTATTTTGTTAGATGTTTTTAAGAAGTCCAATAAAACAACTTTAAGTCTTATAGATACTTTAATTTGTAACAATCGAATCGATATTTTAAGCGAAGTTGCTTCAAAATATAGTCAGTTATTCGATCAATCTAAAGGTATTGAATTGGCAACTGTAACTACTGCTGTAGCATTAACAGAAGCGTTGGAAAAGAAAGTTTTAGCTAAAGCTAAGGAACTTACAGGTAAAAATATTGAAATAGAAAATATTATAGATGAAAGCATTTTAGGAGGTTTCATCTTACGAGTTGGAGATGTGCAATATAACGCAAGTATTACAAATCAACTTAGCAAATTAAAAAGAGAATTTACATTAAATTAAAAATAGTTAGAGAAAGGTGTCTAACATCTAAAGTCTAACGTCTAATATCTAAACAAAGATGGCAGAAGTAAAACCAGCTGAAATATCAGCAATCTTAAAAAAACAACTTTCAGGTTTTGAAGCGAGTGCTTCATTAGATGAGGTAGGAACTGTATTAACTGTAGGTGACGGTATTGTTCGTGCTTACGGATTGGCTAACGCTCAATATGGTGAGTTAGTAGAATTCGAAGGCGGATTAGAGGGTATTGTTCTTAACCTTGAAGAAGATAACGTAGGTATCGTATTATTAGGGGCTTCCGTAGGTGTTAGAGAAGGTTCGACAGTAAAACGTACAGATAAAATTGCTTCTATCAATGTAGGTGAAGGCATTGTTGGTCGTGTTGTAGATACTTTAGGTAACCCAATTGATGGTAAAGGACCTATCTCTGGAAAGACATATCAAATGCCACTTGAGCGCAAAGCGCCTGGGGTTATTTTCCGTGAACCAGTAACTGAGCCATTACAAACTGGTATTAAATCTATCGATGCCATGATTCCAGTAGGTCGGGGTCAACGTGAGTTGGTTATTGGAGACCGTCAGACTGGTAAAACAGCAGTTTGTATAGATACCATCTTAAATCAAAAAGAATTTTATGATGCTGGAGAGCCTGTGTTTTGTATATATGTTGCAGTTGGTCAAAAAGCATCAACAGTAGCTTTAATTGCTAAAACATTAGAAGAAAAAGGCGCTTTAGCTTATACCACAATTGTTGCAGCAAATGCATCAGACCCTGCGCCAATGCAAGTATATGCTCCTTTCGCAGGTGCCGCCATTGGTGAGTATTTTAGAGATACTGGTCGTCCAGCTTTAATTATTTATGACGATTTATCTAAGCAGGCAGTTGCTTACCGTGAGGTATCTTTATTATTAAGAAGACCGCCAGGACGTGAGGCGTATCCAGGGGACGTTTTTTACTTACACTCTCGTTTATTAGAGCGTTCTGCTAAAGTTATCAATGATGATGATATTGCTAAGGACATGAACGATTTGCCAGATTCGTTAAAACCATTAGTGAAAGGTGGAGGTTCTTTAACTGCTTTACCAATTATTGAAACACAAGCGGGTGACGTATCGGCATATATTCCAACAAATGTAATCTCTATTACAGATGGGCAAATCTTCTTAGATGGTGATTTATTTAACTCTGGTGTTCGTCCAGCAATTAATGTTGGTATCTCTGTATCTCGTGTTGGTGGAAATGCACAGATTAAATCAATGAAGAAAGTAGCTGGAACATTAAAATTAGATCAAGCGCAATTCCGTGAATTAGAAGCGTTTGCGAAGTTTGGTTCTGATTTAGATGCTGTTACTTTAAATGTAATTGAAAAAGGAAAGCGTAACGTTGAGATTTTAAAGCAAGCTCAAAACGATCCGTTTAAAGTTGAAGATCAAGTAGCAATTATATATGCTGGGTCTAAAAACTTATTAAGAAACGTTCCTGTTGAAAAAGTAAAAGAATTTGAAAGAGATTTCATAGAATTCTTAAAAGCTAAACATGCGGGTGTACTTGCTACACTTAAGGCAGGAAAATTAACAGATGAAGTAACAGATACTTTAACGGCTGTAGCTAAAGATTTATCTGGAAAATATAGTGCATAATTAATATTCCCTCGAAAGAGGGAATCTTATTTCATATTTTAAAATATGGCCAATTTAAAAGAAATACGTAACAGAATATCGTCGGTGTCTTCTACAATGCAGATTACTAGTGCCATGAAAATGGTATCTGCTGCTAAGCTTAAGAAGGCCCAAGATGCTATTACTGCAATGCGTCCTTATGCAGATAAGCTTACAGAGCTTTTACAAAGCTTAAGCGCAACTTTAGATGCAGATACGGGAAGCAAATTTTCAACACAACGCGAGGTCAAAAATGTTTTGGTTGTAGCTATTACCTCTAACAGAGGTTTATGCGGAGCTTTTAATTCTAACATCATTAAGCAAACTCAAAATTTAATTAGCAATGTTTATGCTGATAAAAATGTGTCTGTTTATGCAATAGGTAAAAAATCGAATGATGCCTTTTCAAAACAAAACATTGTTATAGCTAATAAAAGTGATGTTTTTGACGATTTAACCTTTGATAATGTTGCTGAAATAGCCGAAGAGTTAATGTCCAAGTTTGTTGTAGGTGATTTCGATAAAATTGAAATAGTTTACAACAAGTTTAAAAATGCAGCTACTCAAATCGTAATGACTGAGCAGTTTTTACCAATTGTTCCAGTTGATGGCGAGGTAAATAATAATGCAGATTATATTTTTGAACCATCTAAGATTGAAATCGTAGAGCAATTAATTCCAAAATCTTTAAAAACACAATTATTTAAAGGAATTAGAGATTCTTTTGCAAGTGAACATGGCGCTCGAATGACTGCAATGCACAAAGCAACCGATAATGCTACAGAGTTAAGAGATCAGCTTAAGTTAACTTATAACAAAGCACGTCAAGCGGCTATTACTAATGAAATCCTTGAGATTGTTGGTGGTGCAGAAGCGTTGAATAACTAATATGCCTAAATGCTGAACTTGCTTTAGCATTTCAAATTATGAGCCTCACTTTTAGTGAGGTTTTTTTTATGGCATTAATTTTGGATAAAGTATATTTATAACTCCAAAAGAAAGTATTATGAAACGATTAAAAAATGTGTTTGGGTTTTTCTTTATATCTTTAGTAATGATGAGTTTCTCTCAATGTGCAAGCACTAAAATACTGGAAGGTGAAATTCCTCTGGAGATTGGTCAAGTTAGCTATCAAAGTTGGGTGGCAGGAATTGAAGGAGGAGGTTCAGGAGTAAATCTATTTATTCCTATAGTTTCTAATAAGGATAATTTAGTTTTAGATAGCGTGTATTTCCAAGGCAAAAAGGTACAACTAGAGCGAAAGACAAAGTCGCTTTATGTGGGGCGCTTTAAAAAATCAACTAATCAAAAAAAAGATGTTGTTATGAGTGCTGATCCTGCTGCAGAGTTTAATAATCCAGTGCCGGAGGTGCCTCAAAAGATACCATTTGAATTGAAGCAAGATGAATGCGTTGTAAGTTTTACAGATAGAAAAAGAACGAAGTATTTTAAAATCTCAGATATCACTAAAAAGAAAGCGCAGTTTTATCCAAGCGCACCACCTAGAAATTGATTTTTTTAAAGAAGACAAGTCTTTAAAGAGATATTTAATAATTGGGTTAATTCAATTTTTCTAGTTTGGTTTACGTTAGCTAAAAACGTACTTTTAGCTAGATAAAATAACTCTACTTGAGCGCATTTAAAAAACTTTTTAAGCAAACATTTATTTATGGTTTAGCCACGGTATTACCCCGAATGCTTAGTTTTTTATTAGTGCCGCTTTATACTACAGATGGCGTTTTGTCTTCAGTAGCAGAGTACGGAGAAGTTTCTGTAATCTTTTCATATTTTGTTTTATTTAATGTGGTTTTGGCTTACGGTATGGAAACAGCATTCTTTAGATTCTTTAATAAAGAAGAAAATAAAGAGTTAGTAACTGGGACATCAACAGTGTCACTAATTATATCTTCAATTGGCTTTTTTGTATTAGCATTATTATTTCAAGAGCAAATTGCCAATTATATTGATATCGATGTTAAATATATTAATCTAGTTATTTGGATTTTACTTTTGGATGCTTTGGTTATTATACCATTTGCATGGTTAAGGGCTACTCAAAGACCAATGCGTTATGCCATTATTAAAATATTTAATGTTGTTATTAATTTAGGATTAAACTTGTTTTTCCTTCTAGCATTAAAAGAACTGGTTATTGGAGAATCAGTTTTTAAGGGTATTTATAAACCTAATTTCGAAATCACTTATATATTCTTATCAAACTTAATTGCAAGTGGTATCACCCTATTACTTATGCTTCCATTTTATGCTAAAGTTAAATATGTATTTAATAAGAGGTTATGGAAATCAATGTTTCAATATGCCTTTCCTGTTTTAATTGCAGGTGTTGCCTTTTCTATAAATGAAACGTTCGACAGAATTTTATTAAAGGAATTATTACCAGCAGATGTGGCTGAAACAGATATTGGAATGTATTCGGCATGTTATAAAATAGCCTTATTTATGACTTTGTTTGCAACTGCCTATCGTTTAGGGATTGAACCGTACTTTTTCAGTCATGCAAAAACTGATAACCCTCAAAAAAATTACGCCAAAATACTAGAGTTTTTTGTAGCCTTTGGCTCCGTTATCTTATTAGCTGTAGTCGTTTTTGCAGATGTTTTAAAACCAATTATTGTTAGAAGCGAAGGGTATTGGGAAGCTATGTGGGTAGTCCCCATTATTCTTATTGCGAATTTTTGTTTAGGAATATATCATAATCTTTCAGTGTGGTACAAAATTACAGATCGAACTAAGTTCGGAATGTATATTTCGATTATTGGAGCGGTAGTAACTTTGATAATTAATTTTTTGTTTATTAAAGAGTATAGTTATAAAGCATCGGCTTTAGCAACTTTATTTGCGTATTCTATTATGATGGGATTATCTTATTATTTTGGCAGAAAATATTACCCAATTCCTTATAACTTAAAAAAGATAGGCTTGTACTTACTTATCTCTATATCTTTTTCAATAATATCATTTTACCAATTTAGAACCCAATATATGATAGGAATATCGCTGTTAGTTGTATTTTTGGGACTAGTTTACTTTCTTGAAAAGAAGGCAATTAAACAACTATTAATTAAAAGAAATGCAGATTAAAATAATAAACAAGTCCAATCACGATTTACCACACTATGAAACCATAGCATCTGCAGGTATGGATTTACGAGCTAACCTGTCGGGAAAAAGAGTTTTAAAGCCATTGGAGAGAAGTATTGTGGGAACCGGATTATTTATTGAGCTTCCTGTAGGTATTGAGGCTCAAGTGCGACCTAGAAGTGGTTTAGCGGCCAAGAAAGGTGTAACTGTTTTAAATGCTCCAGGAACAATTGATGCCGATTATAGAGGCGAAATAGGCGTGATTTTAGTAAACCTTTCGAATGAAGATTTTACCATTGAAAATGGTGAACGTATAGCCCAATTAGTAATTGCCAAACATGATCGTGCAGAGTGGGTGGAAGTTCAAGAGTTGTCTGATACAGTTCGAGGCGAAGGCGGTTTTGGGAGTACTGGAACCAAGTAATTGTTGCCTTTCTAAAATACATTTAATAATTAAAGAGTCCCTCCTTCGATGGGATGACAAAAGTTTGAATAATGAAAATAATAGTCCCCATGGCAGGCCGAGGTTCGCGCCTTCGCCCTCATAGTTTAACTGTACCTAAACCATTAATTCCTGTAGCTGGTCAGCCTATTGTTCACAGATTAGTTAAAGATATTGCCAAAGTATTAAAGCAACCTATTGAAGAAATTGCTTTTATTCTCGGTGACCCTGCATGGTTTGGAGATGAGGTTGTATCGAGTTTAGAAGAGCTGGCGCAAGATTTAGGAGCCAAAGCATCTATATATCGTCAAGATAAGCCTTTAGGCACAGGTCACGCCATTATGTGTGCGAAGCCTTCATTATCTGGTCCAGCTGTAATTGCATATGCTGATACATTAATAAGAGCTCAGTTTGACTTAGACCCTAAGGCCGATAGTGTTATATGGACTAAAAGGGTAGATAATCCTGAAGCTTATGGTGTAGTTAAGCTTAATGAAGATGAGGAGATAATTGAACTTGTTGAAAAACCAGAATCTTTTGTGAACGACCAAGCTGTAATAGGGATTTATTACTTTAAAGATGTTGGCGTTTTAAAAGAAAAATTACAAGAAATCCTTGATAAAAATGTTATGAATGGCGGGGAGTACCAAATTAATGATGGGATAAAACGTATGATGGCCGATGGCAAAATTTTTAAGACAGGTACAGTAGATGAGTGGATGGACTGCGGAAATAAAGCAATAACCATTGAAACAAATCAAAGAATGCTGAGCTTTATAAAGGCTGATGGTGAAGAGCAGTTAATAGCATCTTCTGCCAAGTTTGATAATTCTAATATTATTGAACCTTGTTTTATAGGAGAAAATGTTTCATTAAAAAACTCAACTATAGGGCCTTACGTATCAATTGGTAATAATACATCTGTAGAAGATTCAATCGTTAAAAATAGCTTAATACAAAGCCATACTAGTATTAAAAATGCTAATTTAGATGAGGCGATGATTGGAAATCATGTGAAGTATGACGGCAATTACACATCAATAAGTATTGGAGACTATTCAATTTTGGAATAACTTTTGAAATAGAATTTCATGCCTAGGACAGTCGAAGCGTCTCATTATTTATGAAGCAAAAATCACACATATTAATTTTCTTTTTTGGATTGATATTCTTTCCTCAGCTTTTTCTTGCTCAAGTAGATTTCAATAAACTACCTAAAGATGACTTGGGGGATGTAGAAGATAAGTTTCAAGAATTTTTTTACGAAGCACTTAAGCAGAAGGGGATTGAAAACTATGGGCGTTCAGCAGAAGCCTTATTAAAATGCATAGCATTAAATGATTCGGCCTCAGTATTATATTTCGAATTAGGGAAGAATTATAATAAACTCAAAAACTTTCGTTCTGCTGAAGAAGCGTTAAAAAAGGCGGTGAGCAAAGAACCAGACAACGAATGGTATTTAGATGAGCTTTATGGATTTTATGCAGAACAAAACGATTATGATAATGCCATAAAAACTGTAAAGCAGTTGGTTAAATATCACCCCGACTATAAAGAGGACTTAGCTTCATTGTACATCAGGATAAAGAAATATGACAAAGCTCTTGAGCTTTTGGATGAGTTAGATGAAAACTTAGGGGTTTCGCTCACGCGAGACGCCATGCGTAATAAGATTTATAAATTAACGGGTAGAAGGAAAGACCAAATAAGAAATCTTGAAAAGCGCCTTAATACAAACCCTAACAAAGAATCTAACTATTTGGCATTAATATTTAGATATAGTGAAAACAACGAGAAAGAAAAAGCTTTTCAAATAGCGAAAGAGTTATTGAAAATCAACCCCAATTCACAAGTAGTACATCTTGCATTGTATAAGTTTTATTTAGAGGATAACGATACCCATAAAGCTATAAACTCAATGAAAACTGTTTTAAGAAGCACTCAAATAAAACCAGATGCTAAGCTTAAAGTTTTAACCGATTTTGTAAATTTTGTAAAAAAGAATCCTCAGTTTGAATCAGATCTTTTGGAGGCTACAGCATTAGTTTCTAGTAATAACGACAAAATGTCTTTAATTGAATTAGGACAGTATTACCTAACAAAAGGGGAGAATGAAAAAGCACTTTCGTACTTTGAAGAGGCCTATAAAATTGAACCAAATAATTTTCAAGTACTACGTAGTATTTTATTATTGAAAATAGACTTAAAGCAGTTTGAGTTAGCAAAATCTCAAAGTGAAGATGCACTTGTGAAATACCCATCTCAACCTTTATTTTATCTTATAAATGGTGTTGCATTAAATGAATTAAATAATCCAAAAGAGGCCACTCAGGTTCTTGAAGATGGCTTAGATTATATAATCGATGACACTAAAATGGAAGGAGATTTTTATCTTCAATTGAGTAAGGCATACACATTATTAAACAATACTACAAAGGCTAAAACGTTTAGTGATAAAGCCAAACAGCTTCAATCTTCTAATTAAACATGGATTTCTTAAAAAAACATAGTTATATTTTATTAGTGATTTCAATTTTATTAGCGAATTGCAAGTCTTCCAAAACAATTAGTTCTGGTCATGCTAACTTTGATTTAAGTGCGAAACAAGTCATTAAAGAGAACGCCAAAAAAACTCCAGATTTTAAAACTCTCGCCTCAAGAGTAAAAATAGATATTATTGAAGGTGAAAAAGTAAAAGGCTATACTGTGAATATGCGATTGGAAAAAGATAAAAAAATCCTTTTAATGTCAACGCCTATTTCTATAGTCAAGGCACTTATTACACCAGATAAAGTAAGTTTTTATAACAAGCTAGATAATACATTTTTTGAGGGCGATTATGCTTATTTAAGTGGATTATTAGGAACAGATTTAGACTTTCAAAAAGTTCAGAACCTACTTATTGGAGAGGCTTTGTTTAATTTAAAAGAAGAACCATATAAAGTTTCTATACATGAAGAGGCGTATGCGCTTCAACCAAAAAATCAACTCGATATTTTTGAAATTTTCTATTTGTTAAACCCTTCTCATTTTAAAATTAAGTCGCAACAAATATCGCAGCCAAATGAGTTTAGACATCTACAAATTGATTATATAGCACATCAAGAAATAGAAAAACAGGTTTTGCCAGAACGTATTAAGGTAATTGCAGTTGAGGCCAATGAAGAAATGGTTTTGGATTTAGAATTTAAAGGAGTTTCTTTGAATGAAAATTTAAGGTTTCCGTTTAAAATCCCTTCTGGGTATAATGAAATTAAACTTTAATGACGAAGCATAAATTCAGATATAAATTACCTTTTTTATTTTTCTTGATTTTCACCAGCCTACTTTTTTCTCAAAGTAAAAAGCAAACACAATTAGAAAACAGAAGGCAGGAATTAAGGCGAGAAATTCAAAAAATAAACCAACTACAAGCAGAAAACAAATCAAAAGAGAAATCTGAACTATCGTTAATCGAAGATTTTAATTATAAAATTAGTGTCTTAAATAATCTTATTAAAGTTACAAACCAACAGGCAAACTATTTAACGCGAGAGATTAATTCTAATCAGAAAAAGATAACACTACTCCGTGATGAATTAAAACAGTTAAAGGAAGATTATGCCGCAATGATTGTAAAATCTTATAAAAGTAAGAATACTCAAAGTAGAGTGATGTTTTTATTGTCTTCAAACGATTTTAAACAAGCTTACAAGCGCTTACAATATATTAAGCAGTATACTAATCATCAAAAGCAGCAAGGCGAATCTATTAAGCTAAAAACACAGGAGTTGCAGGATGTAAACATATCATTGCAACAACAAAAAAAGGATAAAGACAAGTTAATTGCAGACAATAGAGCAACGCAAAAATCGCTAGAATCTGAAAGAAAGCAACATCAAGATTTGATGAAATCTATTCAATCTAATATTAGCAAATACACAGCAGAAATAAGAGCTAAGCAGCGAGAGGCGAATAGAATAGATAGAGAAATTGAAAAAATTATAAAAGCGGCAATTGCTCGTTCAAATAAAAAAGCAGGAAAGTCTGAAAGAGCAACCAGTTTTGCGCTAACTGCTGAAGAAAGAATATTAGCTTCAAACTTTATTGCAAACAAAGGAAAATTACCTTGGCCTGTTGAGAAAGGATATGTTAAAGTAAGATATGGGTCGCAGCCACATCCCATTAATAAATCATTAACCATAAAGAGTAATGGCGTGCGTATTGCTACAGAGAAAGGCGCTAAGGCACGCGCTGTTTTTAATGGAGAAGTAATTGCCATTGTTACAATGAAAAATGTTAATCCGTTGGTAATGATTCGCCATGGTAATTACATAACTACTTATAAAAATTTATCTAAAGTTTATGTAAAAGAAGGCGACAAGGTAACGACCAAACAAGAGATAGGAGAAGTGTATACTAACAGCAGTGGCGAGTCTATTTTGAGTTTTGTAGTATCAAAAGAAAGCACCACACAAAACCCTTCCTCTTGGATTTATAAAATGTAATTAAACCCGCACGACAACAAAACCTCTGCGTGTTTTCTTGTAATGTTTTCCATTCCAAAAATAGTAGCTTTTTCCTTTTACACGAACAATTTTATGATGCTTAGGCGCACTTTTTATTATAGTTACATTTGCTGGTCTTGTTGAAACATGTGTAGCACAAGATGATAAAGAAATAATAAAACATGCACAAAGTAGTATAACATAAGTTCTCATAATAATAAAATTTAGGGTTTATTATTATAAGACCTTATTGTTTGAAAAAAGTTTAATTCAAGTCAAAAACGCTTAATGTTATGAGTTGTTGCTTCATGTTAAATTTTCAAAGAATTTAGTATAGAGAAGTTAGTTTCTTCAAGTAATTTAAACAAACAAAGCTTTCAACTCAACAGCATCATTTGGTTTTATTTTTCCAGCTAAAAGCAAACTTAATTGTTTTCTTCTCAAAGCAGCATCATAGCGTTCTTTTTCTAAATCAGTTTCAGGAAGCACCTCAGGAACTGCTATAGGCCGTCCAGTTTCATCTACAGCAACAAAAGTATAAATAGCTTCATTGGCTTTAGTTCTGGCTCCAGATTCGCGATCCTCCATCCAAACATCGATAAATATTTCCATAGAAGTTTTAAAGGCACGAGACACTTTGGCTTCAACCGTAACAACACTTCCTAGTGGAACAGCTCGATTGAATGCCACATGATTAACCGATGCTGTTACAACAATACGTCTACTATGTCTTCTAGCCGCTATACTCGCGGCTCTATCCATACGAGCAAGTAATTCGCCACCAAATAAGTTGTTAATCGGATTGGTTTCACTGGGTAAAACCATATCTGTCATTATGGTTTTGGATTGTTCAGGTGTTTTAGCTTTCATACCTTTTTTTTAAAGATGGCACAAAGGTACTACCCTTTTAAGGATAAATGAAGTAAAATAATTATGAAAAATTAAGTAGAAATCCTTTAGTTTTCAACTTTCACTAGAGAAAGTTTATCAACAAATTTAGAATATTCCTTCTCTACAATGGCTTCTTTGGCAGTTTCTAAATTTGAAAATTTCTCATTGAATAAGTAATATTTTTGACTGTGATTATCAAAAAAGAAACCAATTTTAGTATGCCCTTCAGATGTCAATTTACTTAAAGCTAAATCTTTTTCAGTTTCATTCGAAAATGTTCCTATTATTGAATAAAAACCACTTTCCAAATTATCTGCACCTTTAATTATTGGAATAATATTAGGATTAGAATCATTATTATAATTTATTTCGGCTTGACGTTCTTTACCAGGATTGGCATTAATATTTGCACTTGAAAACTGCTCTGTTTTATAAGTCGTTTTATTAATATTGGAAATGTTGGTATGCACTTTATTCAAGTTCTGTACCATTAACCAAGCATCTTGATTATGTGTTTTTTTTATATTTCTAAGCGCTTTTAAAGCTTCAATTCTGTTCTCATAACTTGCATAAACAACTTGATGTAAGCCATATTTATTAGCGCCAATTTTTCTGGCGGCATAGCCCTCAGATTTAAGTTGCTGAACTTTCTTGTTGCAGTTCTCTTCAATTCTAAATGCACCAGCAACAATATGGTAATTACCATTTTGTTTACTAACATTTAAGGTAATTGCTGGTATAGGATTTAAGCTAAATGTAGCTTCTTGTATTTTGGTCTCGAGTTGTTGTGTCGCTTGTTCTTGAGCCAAGTGATTATGTGTTTCAATTTGGTTAACATAATATTTTGAAGCTCCAAAACCACCCATTGTTAAAGCTATTAAAGCAACGGCCGCATATTTAAAATAAGGTCTTGCTTTTCGCCTTTCGGGAGTAAGTGTTATAGGTGTAACTTTTTCAATCGCCTCAACAGTTTCCTTGTAGACCTCTCGTGTAACTTCTGGAGATTCGAATTTAGATAATCCAAAAGAATCAGTTAGGTAATTAAGGTGATAGGATGGGTCGAACAAAATTTTACCATCTTCGTTAAAAACAATGTCGCCAATATTTTTAAAAGTTAGTGTTTCGCCTTGTGTTAAATAAGCCTTTAATATTTTAACACGTTTCTCAATTTTTTTCGAAGCAACTTCAAAAGGAATTTTCTCTATTTCAGCAATATAATGAGCAAGCAAGCCGTCATTTTTTTGAATTTGCTCATTAAATGAAACTATTTTTTTTGGTGGATAAAACGCATTGGACGACTCGTCTATGGTCGCTGAAACACGTCTGGTTAAAAATGCTCCAAAGTTAGGAATAGTAACACATTCGTATCTGTAAAGTAAATCGCTTATGTAGGTTTCTAATTGCATAAAAACAAAGTTAAAAAAATATGCAAGCTGATAAAATTTAGGTATAAGTATTTATTAACAGTCTAAAAATTCTTTTCTTGTCATTGAAAACAACATTTTAAGATGACAGAAACCAATTTGCTCCACAATTTAGCATTACAGCATGTATCCAATGTTGGAGATATTCTTGCCAAAAGACTCATTGCGCATTGTGGTTCTGCAGAAGCTGTTTTTAAAGAAAAAAAACAAGCTTTACTCAAAATTGATGGTATCGGAACAATTATTTTAAATGAATTGTTCAAAAAGAGTCATTTTGTTGATGCTGAAAAGGAAATGGATTTTATTAATGATAATAAAATAAGCGTTTCGTATTTTCAAGATGATAGTTATCCTGAAAAATTAAAACACTGTATTGATGCACCCATTTTATTGTTTTCTTCTGGCAATGTTGATCTTAGAAATAAACATATTATTAGTATTGTTGGTACCAGAAAAATAACTTCTAATGGTATTGCCTTCTGTGATGAACTGGTTGAAGCTTTATCGCCTTATAATCCTATAATTGTATCTGGTTTTGCCTACGGAACAGATATTACGGCACATAAAGCGGCTATTAAAAATAAACTTCAAACTATTGGGTGTTTAGCACATGGACTAAATCAAATCTACCCTAAAGTTCATAAAAAGTATATGGTTGAGGTTGAAAAGAATGGAGGTTTTTTTACAGATTTTTGGAGTAGTGATAATTTTGATAGGAACAATTTTTTAAAAAGAAACCGAATTATTGCAGGGTTAAGTGAAGCAACTATAGTTATTGAGTCTGCTGAAAAAGGAGGAAGCTTAGTTACAGCAGATATTGCTAACTCGTATAACAGAGATGTTTTTGCTGTTCCGGGAAGAACTAAAGATAGCCAGAGTGTTGGATGTAATAATTTAATTAAACATCAAAAAGCACATATGCTTACCACGCCTTTAGATATTCCATATATATTGAACTGGCAATTGGAAGAAAAAATAAAACCTGTAATACAAAAACAACTTTTTGTTGAATTAAATGATGTTGAAAAAATAATTTATAATTATTTAAAAGAAAACGAAAAGCAACAATTGGATGTTATTGCTATTAATTGCAATCTGCCAATTTTTAAAGTGTCAAGTACTTTATTAAACTTAGAATTAAAGGGAATCGTTAGACCTTTACCGGGCAAACTTTTTGAAGTTATTTAAGCTTACTTCTGAATATTTTTTAATAACCAACCTTAGCTCTAACTCTATTTAAAACTTGCTCAGCTACTAACGTTGCTTTTTCAGCACCTACGGCTAAAGCTTTATCAATCTCAGCAAGATTATTCATGTAGTAATTGTATTTCTCTCGTTGAGCAGCAAATGTTGAAATAATAAGTTCAAACAAAGCCTGTTTAGCATGACCGTATCCATAGCCTCCGTTTTCATAATTTGCTTTCATGGTTTCAATTTGCGAATCAGTAGCCAATAACTTATAAATGGCGAAGCAATTACAAGTTTTCCAATCTTTAGGTTCTTCTAAGGGTGTGCTATCGGTTTGAATACCCATAATTTGCTTGCGCAGTTTTTTATCATCTAAAAATATATCGATGATATTATTTCTACTCTTACTCATTTTTTCACCATCTGTACCGGGAATAAGCATAGTGCTTTCCTGAATTTTCCCTTCTGGAAGGACAAAAGTCTCACCTACTTTAGCATGGAAACGAGAAGCAACATCACGAGTCATTTCTATATGTTGTAATTGATCTTTCCCTACAGGAATAATATTAGCGTCATACAACAATATGTCTGCTGCCATAAGCATGGGATAAGTGAATAAGCCAGAGTTTACATCTTCAAGCCTATCAGCTTTATCTTTAAAACTATGTGCCAATGTTAAGCGTTGGTAAGGAAAAAAGCAGCTTAAATACCATGATAATTCTGTTACTTGTGGCACATCACTTTGCCTGTAAAATACGGTTTTATCAATATCTAAACCAAAAGCTAACCAAGCGGCGGCTGTAGAATAGGTGTTTGCACGAAGCACATCAGCATCTTTAATTTGAGTTAAGGTATGAAGATTAGCTATGAACAAATAAGAATCATTTTCTGGGTTTTCAGCCATTTTAATGGCAGGAATTATAGCTCCTAAAATGTTTCCTAAATGTGGTGTTCCTGTACTTTGTATACCTGTAAGTATGCGTGCCATAAGTTTGATATAAAGCGCAAATGTAAATATAAGTTATGCAATAAAAAAAGTGGTATCATCCACTTTTTTATAATTATAGTTAGGGTATAATTGTTAAATAAGGTTTATTTTTTAAATAAAACAGCTAAAATAAGATAACAGAAGGGCCTATTGCAACTGTTAAAATATCATCTATTATGCCATTCATAAAAAATGCCTAAAGTAGCGAAAAGTCAATTACCAATAATACCACCAATAATACCAATAACGATATTAAGGAGTAGTCCAAAACCACCGCCTTTCATTAACTTTCAAGCTAACCAACCAGTAATAGCGCTAATTAATAAAGAATAAAGTAAACTGATAATAGAATATTTTAAAACTCTTATGATTTAAAGATTATCAATTTATAATGGTATTTTTGGCTGGTATGAGAATTGTAAAATACTTTTTTTTAACACTTTACCGTATTTGGTTCTATATATTGGTTGCTCTGCCAATAATAGTTTTATTCCCTATTCTTTTATTGTCTATTTCAAAAGATTCGTGGTATACATTTTTCTTTAAGTTAGCGCGTTTTTGGGCATATTTTATTTTATTTGGTATGGGATTTAATGTTAAAATTGAAAGGGAGCAAGTACCCGATAAAAACAAAAGTTATATGTTTATTGCAAACCACACATCTATGGCAGACATAATGCTCATGTTGGTTTCAGTGAAAAATCCTTTTGTATTTGTCGGTAAAAAGGAACTTACCAAGATTCCATTATTTGGATTTTTTTATAAACGGACCTGTATTTTGGTGGATAGAAGTTCCGAAAAAAGTAGAAAGGCTGTTTTTTTAAGAGCCCAAAGAAGGTTAGAATCTGGTTTAAGTATATGTATATTTCCGGAAGGAGGTGTACCTGAAGAGCATATAGAATTAGATATTTTTAAAGATGGAGCGTTTAGGTTGGCTATAAACCATCAAATTCCAATTGTCCCTATAACTTTTGGAGATAATAAAGCACGTTTTTCGTATACATTCTTTAGTGGAGGCCCTGGAAGAATGCGCGTAAAAATTCATAAATTTTTATCTACAGAAGGTTTGGTTATTGGAGATACTCGAAAACTTAATGAAGAAGCCAGAACGAGTATATTTAAACAGTTACAAGAGTTTAATAAATAAAAAAACTGTTCATTAGGGCAATGAACAGTTTTAATTTGATATTGATTCCAGAGTGTATTTAGAATCAACATCCAGATCTAACCAAAAACCTAAAATTTAATAGCAATACCTGTATAGACGCCTATGAAATAAGGGGTAAAATCTCCAGATGTATTGCTAAATGCATTTATTTGATACTTGAAAATAGGTTCTAGATTCAAGTCTAATTTTTTCGATATCTCATAATTAATCCCAAGTCCCAGATTTGCACTATAACTTGTTTTATTGAGGTTGGTGGCTTCTCCTATTAATGTTTTTGAACCGTTGGATTCAGAATAAATTTTGTTCTCATTCAAGAAAAAGGAACTAAAACCTCCAATAAGATTAACCCCCAATTTTTTTGTTGAAATAGCATATTGTATTTCTAAAGGAATCTCTATATATCCAAACTCCTGATTTATTGAAGTGTTTCCAGTAGTACTTAACAATGTGGAGCCACTACTACTTTTAGCACTTATATTTTGGGCGCTTACAAGAGACACATTGCTTGTTGTGCTAATGTTTTGATCTGCGCTTATATTTTGTAATGCAGCAGCGCTAGGATTAGAACTAATAGATTGAAAAGCAACAACATCATTTGTGTTATAACCAAGAGTTACTCGATTAATGCCTGATCGGATAGTGAGTCTTTTATTGACAGCGTAACTACCTCTTATGCCATAACTCATATTAAGCTCACCACTTTTAGAGTTTGAATTAAACTGAGGATCAATTGAAGAACCTTCGCCTAAACTGTTAAAAAAGACAGGCGCAGCGTTTGGGGCAACACTCCACCTGTTCAATTTCTCTTCTTCAATAATATCTTTAGTTTTTTCTAAAGCGTCTTCAATGTTTAATTCGGTGTTTTCTTTTGAGACATCTTGCGAAGCATTAGAATCTACTTTTTCTTCAGCAGCAACAGCTGTGTTTGTCTCATTTTTGATGTTGTTTAAGATTTCATCTGTTTTAGATATATCAATGGATGCAATATCAGATGGTATATTATTTAGTTTCGAGTCAATTGGGTTATCTTGAGTGTTGTCAATATTTTCAGCGCTTTTAGCAATAGCATCTGTTCTTTTATTGATGGTTTCTTTTAGTTTTCCTTTATTTATCTGTGCATTGTCTTCAGATGTTTCAACACTTTTTGTAATAGCCGTTTTCGATTCTTTTTTTATGATGTTAGAAGAAGATTCGCCACTATTATTTTGGTTATTAACAACATCGGTTTCTTGTTCTGTATTCTTTTCATCAGCTATTATGCCATTAGAATTTGGAGCACTTGTTATTTTGATAACTTCTTTTTCTGAAGATGTATTCGTCGTATTAACATCCAGATTGTTTTCTTCTGCGTTTTCTGGTTTTTGTTCTACTACTCTGTTTTCTGGGATGTTAGATTCATTGTCAGGACTATTAAAATAATTAATACCCACCGTAAGTAAAAGTAATAAAAGAGCGGCAACACCAGCATAACGCCACCAAATAGGAATTATACGTCTCTTTTTCTTTTTCTCTTTAAGCTTTGCTTCAATATTACCCCAAACTTTATCGCTAGGGTTTACTTCAAAGTCTTTAAACTTCTCTTGAAACAATCTATCTATATGTTTTTTTTCACTCATTACAAAGACTTTATACTTCGTGTCGTTTTATAATCTTCTATTGATTTTTTTAAAGATTGTCTGGCTCGTGCTAAATTAGATTTAGATGTTCCAATGCTAATATTCAGCATCTCTGCAATATTTTTATGTGAATATCCGTCTAGAACGTAAAGGTTAAACACCAATCTATATCTGTCTGGTAATTGTTGTACCATCTTTAGAAGAAAGTCCAACGAAATATCCTCACCATAAATTTCAATATCCTCATCTGCAATCTCATTATTATTTACAATTTCAAAAACCTTTTCTTTTCTATAGCGTTGTAAAGCGGTGTTAATTGTAATACGCTTTAGCCAACCTTCAAATGATCCTTTGTTTTTGAATTGTTCAATTTTTTCGAAAATTGTTAAAAATGCATCTTGCAAATTATCTTCTGCTTGAGCATAGTTTTTCGAATACTTCAAGCAAATTGAGAATAGTTTGCTCGAAAAGAGCTTGTATAATTCTCCTTGCGCTTTGGTATCATTAGATTTACAATTTTCTATGAGTTGTTGTAAACTCAAATTAAACACATATTATATAATTAACTCTTTAACTTCTAATCTATTACAGGAACCTCAATTGTTAAATACTGGTTTTCGCCATTGCTGTCTTCACCTTGCCAAAATTTAAAAATATAGGAGCCATTACTTGTCACAATAAAATTAAAAGTTGCTTCAACCAGCTCATTTTCTAGTTCTTCGCAAGAATTATTTAGGTACTCATAATTTATAACTGCGACTGTGCGTTCATTGTTTTCTTTTAAATAATAAAACTCTCTAAACGTATGACAGGTTGATGGCTTAAAATAACTGACGGTTATGGCGTAAACTTCACCAAGTTCAAATTCATCGGGGATTTCTACAATTTCTATTGGTAACAACTCTAAGTTGAAATCTGGACCATCGTCGCCCACATCACAGGAAAAAAATAAAAACAGTGCTAAACCAATAACAATAAATCTTTTCATACTAAACTATACAATGCTTTTTAAAAATGTGTTCGCCCTTATAGATGCTAATATTTCTTAAAGGTTGCGTATTAAAACAAAAAAATCCCGATTATTCGGGATTTTCTTTTAAACGTTTTCACCTTTAATGAGTGCTTTAATTTTTTCTTCTAGTTCGTCCATCAAATCGGGATTTTCTTTAATTATTGACTTAACCGCATCACGACCTTGACCAAGTTTGGTGTCTTGATAACTAAACCAAGAACCGCTTTTCTTCACGACTTCATGCTCAACGGCAATATCTAATACTTCTCCCACTTTACTCACACCCTCACCATACATAATATCAAATTCTGCCATTTTAAAAGGTGGTGCTACTTTGTTTTTTACAACTTTAACTCTTGTTTTGTTTCCTAAAACATTACCACTGCTGTCTTTAATCTGAGTAGATCGTCTTATGTCTAATCTCACAGACGCATAAAATTTTAAGGCATTACCACCGGTAGTAGTTTCAGGGTTTCCAAACATGACTCCAATTTTTTCACGTAATTGATTAATAAAAATTACAGTACAATTGGTTTTGCTAATGGAAGCAGTAAGTTTTCTTAAAGCTTGAGACATTAAACGTGCGTGTAATCCCATTTTAGAATCGCCCATTTCGCCTTCAATTTCACTTTTAGGTGTTAAGGCAGCAACTGAATCGATAACAACAATATCAATAGCACCAGAACGGATTAAATTATCTGCTATCTCTAATGCCTGTTCGCCATTATCGGGTTGAGAAATAATTAAATTATCAATATCTACACCTAGTTTTTCAGCATAAAATCTATCAAAAGCATGTTCTGCATCAATAAAAGCGGCAATACCGCCAGCTTTTTGAGCCTCAGCAATAGCATGTAAAGTAAGTGTTGTTTTACCCGACGATTCAGGACCATAAATTTCTATAACACGACCTCTTGGGTAGCCACCAACTCCTAAGGCAATATCTAACCCTAAAGAACCAGATGAAATAGCATCTACATCTTCAATAGCAGCATCGCTCATTTTCATTACGGTGCCTTTTCCATAGGCTTTATCTAGCTTGTCCAAAGTAAGCTTAAGCGCTTTTAACTTTGCTTCTTTTTCACTCATTTATATATTTTTTTCTGAAGTTATGCTTGCTAAAATACTATAACTTTTATCACAATACAATTTTATCACGCAACCTTTTTCCACAATCTGCATCTACTAATTAAAGTGGGAAAATTTTGCTATGAAAAGGATATGAAATTTTTTAAACAGACCATTTTAATAAAAGCATTAGGTGTTTCAGTTACTGTTCTCGTTAATAGTAATTGTAAAGCCGATGGTGGCTAAATTCGATAAGAATTTTTTAAAATAATAGAAATCGAATTAGTCAATAAAAAGCGCTCTAAGTTTACTAGAGTGTTTTTTTTATGCCGTTTTATTGACTTTGGCGGTTATGTGCGCTAGGGATTGCAGTGTTAGCTTTTGGCGAAGAGATTAACGAGCCATAAATATTAACGTAAAGCGCGACCTAAAAGGATAGCGCCCAAATATTTAAGAAGGAACTAGCATAATTAGTTATTAATTGTATTTTTGCATTCTAAAATATTTCTTTAACCTTAAAATTAGTATAGCATGCAACTGTACAATAAATTAAGCGCAAAAGAAAGAGCAGAATTAATCGAGAAAGCAGGGAAAGATCGATTAACACTTTCTTTTTATCAATACGCGAAAATTTCCAATCCTCAAGAATTTAGAGACCAATTATTTATTGTTTGGCACAAACTAGATGTGCTAGGACGCATTTATGTTGCCCAAGAAGGTATTAATGGACAGTTATCACTTCCAGCAGATCGCTTTAACGAATTTAAAGCACATCTTGATACCATAGGTTTTCTAAAAGACATTCGTTTAAACATTGCTGTGGAACAGGACAACATGTCTTTTTTGAAATTGAAAGTAAAAGTTCGAAATAAAATTGTAGCAGATGGGTTGAATGACGACACCTTCGATGTTACAAACAAAGGTGTGCATGTTGGGGCAGCAAAATTTAATGAGCTTATTGAAGATAAAAATACGGTTTTAGTAGATATGCGAAACCATTATGAGAGCGAAATAGGTCATTTTAAAAATGCGGTGACACCAGATGTCGATACTTTTCGAGAATCGTTAGATATCATTGAGGACGATTTAAAAGAACATAAAGAAGACAAAAATTTGGTTATGTATTGCACAGGCGGTATTCGATGTGAAAAGGCTAGTGCATATTTTAAGCATAAAGGATTTAAAAATGTCTATCAATTAGAAGGTGGGATTATCGAATACACACGTCAAATAAAAGAGCACCAGTTAGAAAATAAGTTTTTGGGGCAAAATTTTGTTTTCGACGACCGAAGAGCGGAAAGAATAAGTGAAGATGTTATTGCGCAATGTCATCAATGTGGAGAACCGTTCGATATCCATACTAACTGTGCGAATGATGCCTGCCATTTACTATTTATTCAGTGCGAAAAATGTAAAGAAGAAATGAACAATTGTTGTAGCACCAATTGTAAAGAGATTCATGCATTACCTTATGAAGAACAAAAAGCACTTAGAAAAGGACAAGGTAATAGTAACGATATTTTCAAAAAAGGACGAGCGGATCATTTACCATATAAAAAAGATTTACGGAATATTTTTGATGTTTTAAAAGAGGAAAAAGTATAAAATCTCGAGGTAATTCTTCTTTAAAAAATTTGGTTTTCAAGTCCGTATAATAATCTTATCTTTACGTCCAGAAGTTGTATTTCGTTTATGTAAGTTTATAGTAATTTAGTTAAAACGAAAGACTACATTTATTAACCTTCATTCGTAATAATAGCAGTTATTAACGAATTCAATATATAACTATATGGCTTGTAACAGTTGTTCAACTGGCAAAGACGGTCAACCTAAAGGATGTAAAAATAATGGCACTTGCGGCACAGACAGTTGTAATAAATTAACTGTTTTCGATTGGCTAGCAAATATGTCTTTACCCAATGGAGAAAAGCCTTTTGATTGGGTTGAGGTTCGTTTTAAAAACGGAAGAAAACATTACTACAAAAACCTTGAAAATTTAACACTTAGTATTGGCGATATTGTGGCTACCCAAGCCAAATCTGGACATGATATTGGAATGATTACGCTTACTGGGGAATTAGTTCGTGTTCAAATGAAACGAAAAAATATGGCTCCAGAAGGAGATGATATTTTGAAAATCTATCGTAAAGCGAGCCAAAAAGATATTGATATTTGGTCTTCTGCAAGAGACAAAGAAGAGCCCATGAAAGTTAAAGCACGTCAGTTTGCAATTGATTTAAAGTTGCAAATGAAAATTTCTGATATTGAATTTCAAGGCGATGCTAGTAAAGCTACCTTTTATTATACGGCCGAAGAGCGTGTAGATTTCAGAGAACTCATAAAGTTATTTGCTCGTGAGTTTAGAACACGTATAGAAATGAAACAAGTTGGTTTTCGTCAAGAAGCCTCTAGACTTGGAGGCATCGGATCTTGCGGAAGAGAGTTGTGCTGTTCGACTTGGTTAACAGACTTTCGTTCTGTAAGCACTTCGGCAGCCAGATACCAGCAATTATCATTAAATCCTCAAAAATTAGCAGGTCAATGTGGTAAATTGAAATGCTGTTTAAATTATGAGCTTGATACTTATTTAGATGCTTTAAAAAGCTTTCCTAAAAACGACACCAAACTTTACACAGAAAAGGGAACAGCCGTTTGTCAAAAAACCGATATTTTTAAAGGGCACATGTGGTATGCTTATGAGGGCGAGTGGATGAACTGGCATAAAATTACTACAGAACAAGCCAATGAGATTATAAGTCTCAATAAGAAAAACAAAAAGGTAGCAAGTCTAGAAGAATACACTTCAGAACTAATAGAAGATACTAAAACAGAATTTGAGAACGTTGTAGGTCAAGATAGTTTAACACGTTTCGATAGTCCAAAACGTCATAAGAAACGTAAAAATAATAGGAACAGATCTAATAAAAACAGAAACAATCGAAGAAAACCTCAAAACAGTAAAAATGCCTCGAAGTAATGTATTCCTATTTGTTTTAATTATTGCTGTATCTATTTCTTGCGATTCTAATCGTGTTTTTGATAAATATAAGTCTGTACCAAATTCTTGGCATAAAGATTCGATAACAAGTTTTAAAATTACTCCACCCGATTCAATAAATCCTTATAACTTATTTGTTAATATTAGAAACACCAATGCTTATAAATATAATAACCTATTTTTAATTGTTGAAATGGTTTTTCCGCATGGAAAGACAATAACAGACACTTTAGAATATAGAATGGCAGACCCAACAGGCAAATTACTAGGTTCAGGTTACACAGACGTTAAGGAGAATAAGTTATGGTATAAAGAACAAGTTGTTTTTCAAGAGAGCGGCGAGTATACGGTTAACATTCAGCAAGCTATGCGTGAAAATGGTAAAGTAAATGGAGTTGTGGAGCTTGAAGGGATTACAGATATTGGATTTAGAATAGAAAGTATAAATAATAACTAAATGTCATATCGGTTAATTTTGCATCAGCAAAATAGTATCGAAATGTGTTATATGATTTAAATATATGGCAAACTCAAAGAAAGCTAAAAAAGCAGTATTAGATTTCTCAAATCACATCCGTTGGTTTTGGGTACTGTTTTTGGTTGGAACATTGTCAGTTATTTTGATATTTCTTTTAGCCTCTTGGGGTGCCTTTGGCGAAATGCCAGACCACACGGTTTTAGAAAACCCTAAAACAAACTTAGCAACAGAAATTATTTCTTCAGATGGAGTAACCCTTGGAAAGTTTTATTTTAATGATAATAGAACACCTGTTGATTATGACGAATTACCGCAACATTTAATTGACGCCTTAATAGCAACTGAAGATGCGCGTTTTCATGGTCATGCAGGAATAGATGCTAGAGGTACGTTGCGTGCTATTTTTAAAATGGGTCGAGGAGGTGGAGCTAGTACCATTTCGCAACAATTAGCAAAGCAATTATTTACCAAACAAGTATCTGATAGTAAATTTGAACGTGGTTTTCAAAAAGTAAAAGAATGGATTATCGCTACACGCCTTGAACGGCAATACACCAAAGAAGAAATTATTGCGCAGTATTTTAATATTTATGATTTTTTAAATAATGCCGATGGTATTAGAAGTGCTTCGCGAATATATTTTGGTAAGGAACCGAGTGAATTAGAGTTGAAGGAATCTGCCATGTTAGTGGGGATGTTTAAGAATTCGGCTTTATATAATCCAAGAAGAAATCCTGTAGGAGTAAAAAATAGACGTAATGTGGTTCTTGGGCAAATGGAAAAGTATGGGTACATTTCCGAAAAACTAAAAGATTCACTTCAAGAAACAGAATTAGATTTACGTTATACACCGGAATCTCATCGGGAAGGGATAGCTACTTACTTTCGTGAATACCTTAGAGATTTCATGAAAAAGTGGACCAATGATGGGACTAATAGAAAGCCAGATGGTACAAAATATAATATTAACAGCGACGGACTTAAAGTTTACACAACTATAGATTCTCGAATGCAACAATATGCGGAGGATGCTGTGCAACAACACATGCCAAGGTTACAAGCAGAGTTTTTTCATCAAAATACACCTAAAAGAAACCCGACAGCTCCATTTTTAGAATTAACAACAGGTGCCATCGATACGTTAATGTGGCGTTCCATGCGACAGTCTGAGCGATGGAGGCACATGAAATATGATTTAAAAAAGAGTGATAAAGAAATAGAAGACTCATTTTATAAACCTATTCAGGTGTCTATTTTTAAATGGAAAGAAGGAAAGCCATCCGAGATTGATACCATTATGAAACCTATTGATTCTATGCGCTACTATAAATCATTTTTAAGAACGGGTATGATGTCAATGGATCCACAAACGGGCCATGTAAAAGCTTGGGTCGGCGGAATGAATTATAGACATTTTCAATATGATATGGTAAAACAAGGGAAGCGCCAAATTGGATCTACTTTTAAGCCACTTGTTTATGCCGCTGCAATAGATCAGTTACATGCATCTCCATGTGATGAATATCCCGATACGCCATTTTGTATTGAAGCAGGTAAATACGGAAATCCAGAAGAGTGGTGCCCAAAGAATTCTAGTCACGAGTATGGAGGGACTAGAACACTTAAAAATGCACTGGCAAATTCCGTAAATACGGTTACAGCTAGATTAATAGATAAGGTTGGCCCAGAGACTGTTGTGGATTTAGCAAAGAAACTCGGTGTTGAATCAGACTTACTCCCAGTGCCATCAATTGCTTTAGGCACACCAGATTTAAGTGTTTACGAAATGGTTGGAGCATATTCCACTTTCGCTAATCAAGGTGTTTATACTAAACCGGTAATGGTTACCAGTATTCAAGATAAAAATGGAACTATTTTGTATCAATTTAGTCCAGAAACTAAAGATGTATTAAGTGAAGAAACAGCGTATGTAACAGTGAAACTTTTAGAAGGAGTAACGCAATACGGTTCAGGTGCTAGATTGAGAACTAAAGGAGCCGATGCTTATCGAGCAGACTATAGAGAAATTATTACTGGTTACCCTTATGAGTTTACAAATCCTATAGCAGGAAAAACAGGAACCACACAAAACCAAAGTGATGGTTGGTTTATGGGTATGGTGCCAAATTTAGTTACTGGTGTCTGGGTTGGTGCGGAAGATAGGGCAGCGCATTTTGCAAGTATTACATATGGACAAGGTGCTGCTATGGCATTACCAATTTGGGCGCTTTACATGAAGAGTTGTTATGCTAATGAGTCATTAGCCATTTCTAAAGAAGAGTTTGAAGAACCGGAGGGACTTTCTATTAATGTTGATTGCTCAAAAGTTGGTACTACAGTAATTGATGACGCAGAGGATGAAGAAATTCCTGACGATCTAGATTTCAATTAAAACCTGTAAGCCATTCGTTGCTGAATGTCTTTTTTATTTCTTAATAATCTTAAGTTTTACTTCAATTATTCGTAATTTTATACAACAAAAATTACGAATAATAATGATTAGTAAAAAAGTAGCAAATGTCCAAGATGCACTTAAAGGTGTTTCTGATAATATGACTTTCATGCTTGGTGGTTTTGGCCTTAGTGGTATTCCCGAAAACGCCATTGCAGAATTGGTTAGACTTGGCATCTCTGGTCTTACATGTATTTCTAATAATGCAGGAGTTGATGATTTTGGTCTAGGATTATTACTTCAACAAAAACAAATAAAAAAAATGGTATCGTCTTATGTGGGCGAAAATGATGAATTTGAACGTCAAATGCTGTCGGGAGAATTAGATGTAGAACTTATTCCACAAGGTACTTTAGCAGAACGTTGTAGAGCCGCTCAAGCAGGTTTTCCTGCCATTTATACACCCGCTGGTTATGGAACCGAGGTTGCAGATGGTAAGGAAACAAGAGAGTTTGATGGTAAAATGTACGTTTTGGAACATGCTTTTAAGGCAGACTTTGCCTTTGTGAAAGCCTGGAAGGGAGACGAGGCAGGTAACTTAATATTCAAAGGGACAGCTCGTAATTTTAACCCCAACATGTGTGGTGCCGCAAAAATAACAGTTGCTGAAGTTGAAGAATTAGTACCTCTTGGATCTTTAGACCCTAATCAAATTCATATTCCTGGAATATTTGTAAAGCGAATTTTTCAAGGAAAGACTTATGAAAAACGTATCGAACAACGAACCGTAAGACAAAGAGATTAGTTATGTTAGATAAAACAGGTATAGCAAGACGAATTGCGAAAGAAGTACAAGACGGATACTATGTTAATTTGGGAATTGGGATTCCCACTTTAGTAGCCAACTATGTAAGGAATGATATAGAAGTTGAATTTCAAAGTGAAAATGGTGTTTTAGGTATGGGGCCATTTCCTTTTGAAGGAGAAGAAGATGCCGATGTTATTAATGCGGGAAAACAGACGATAACGACATTACCTGGAGCTAGTTTTTTTGATTCAGCAATGAGCTTTTCTATGATTAGAGGTCAACATGTAGATTTAACCATATTAGGAGCCATGGAAGTTGCCGAAAATGGAGATATAGCCAATTGGAAAATTCCTGAAAAGATGGTTAAGGGCATGGGAGGAGCAATGGATTTAGTTGCGAGTGCTGAAAATATAATAGTCGCAATGATGCATACCAATAAGCGTGGGGAGTCTAAACTTTTAAAGCGTTGTTCATTACCATTAACAGGGGTAGGGTGTGTAAAGAAGATTGTGACTAACATGGCTGTAATAGAGGTAACAGAAAATGGGTTTCGACTTTTAGAACGGGCTCCTGGAGTCTCTGTCGAAGATATTCAAAATGCGACTGAAGGTAAACTAATTGTCGAGGGAGATATCCCAGAAATGAAATTATAGTATTAAGAATTTCAGGCATAAATCGATGTAAATGTTAAAAAAATACGCATTTCATCGATTTTATATGTTTTTAAACTGATATATTGAAAATTTGTTTCATATTTACAGTCCCCAAATTAACCAAATTAATAAATAGATTTGCCCAAAATCTACCATAAACTTAACCTACGAATATGGAACCAAATCTACCTGAACAAACTACTTTTGAAGAAAGTAAATTCAAAGAAACTATTCAAGAGAATTTACGATTTATAAGAAGTTTAATGTATTTAACTAAAAAAGTGTTCATGCTATAACCCTTTAGGGATGGCATGAATTAACTTTTTAGTGTATTCTTTTTTGGGATTATTGTATATAGTGTCAGCATCATCAAGCTCTTCTACTTTTCCTTGATTCATTACTAATAATTGATCAGACATAAATTTAACCACCGCTAAGTCGTGGGAAATAAAAATATACGTAAATTTAAATGTCTCTTTTAGATCATTAAGTAAATTTAAAACTTGGGCTTGAACCGATATATCTAATGCAGAAACCGATTCATCGCACACGATAAGTTTTGGTTGTAGCGCTATAGTTCTTGCAATACCAATACGTTGTCTCTGTCCACCAGAAAATTCATGAGGATATCTGTTAAAATAGGTTTCAGATAATCCAACTTTATTTAAAATATTAATTACGGCTTCCTTTCTTTCTTTATCGGACTTATAAAGCTTATGAACTTTCATTGGTTCCATAATAGCCTCTCCTACAGGTATGCGGGGATTTAACGATGAATAAGGATCTTGAAAAATGATTTGAATGTCTTTCCTGAGTTTTCTAGTTTCGGTTTTTGATAATTTGGTAATATCGATACCATTGTAACGTATTTCGCCAGCAGTTACCTTATCTAATTGAAGAATAGCGTTTCCTAAAGTCGATTTACCACACCCAGATTCTCCTACTAACCCCAGCGTTTCTCCTTCGTATAATTTGAAGCTCACGCCATCAACTGCTTTAAAGGTTTCGGGTTTTGAAAACCAACCCGAATTAGAAATATAGGCTTTTTCAGCATTTATAACTTCCAATAAAGGTGGATGCATGTATAATTTTTCCTGTTTTAGCTTACGCTCCTCTTCTGTAATAATCTCCTCTCTAAAAGTGCCTTCTAAATAGTCTTTTATAGTAGGTAAAACTTTTAACCTTGTATCTAATGAAGGTCTAGAGTTTATTAGTGCTTTTGTGTAATTGTGTTGTGGATTTTTAAATATGTTTTCAACCAAGCCTTGTTCAACAATATTGCCTTGATACATGACTAAAACACGATTGGCTATTTCTGAAATTAGACCCAAGTCATGTGTTATAAAAATGATACTCATCTTCGTTTCTAACTGTAGTTCTTTTAGTAGACTTATAATATCTTTTTGTACCGTAACATCAAGTGCTGTAGTAGGCTCGTCTGCAATTAAAATGTCTGGCTTACATGAAATAGCCATCGCTATCATAACACGCTGCTTTTGACCCCCAGAAATTTCATGAGGATAAGCACTAAAAACCCGATTAGGGTCTGGAAGTTTCACCTTTTCAAATAAAGAAATAACTTCATTTTTAGCCTCGCTCTTTGATAAAGTGTCATGATGAAGTAAAATTTCTAAAACTTGATTGCCACAGGTCATGGATGGATTTAAAGAGCTCATGGGTTCTTGGAAAATCATGGCAATTTTATTACCTCGAATATTCTCAAAATCTTTAGAGCTCAGTGCTACTAAATCTTTACTATTGTAGTAAATATTACCAGAATTGATTTTAGAGATTTGTTTTGGTAATAAACCTAAAATAGCCAAAGATGATACTGATTTTCCAGAGCCAGATTCTCCAACAATACCTAGTATTTCATTTTTATTTAAATGGTATGAGATTCCATGTATTACCTTATTATTTCCAAATGAAATAGATAACTTTTCAATATTTAAAATTGAATTGTCTTTCATTTAAATATGAATTATTTCATCATCGGTTAATATAGTGTCACCTCTCAACCGTAAAAATATTTGAGCAACAGCTATAGTGTCTTTTTCGCAGTATATGATAATACGGTCGATGTTATTTTCTTCATAATACACCTTGTAAACTTCGCTGCCATCTATATCGTCTTTTGGAGACGGGATGCCCAAAACATTAGTAAGTAATTTTAGTGAAGTATATGTTTTATAATCTCCAAATTTCCATAGTTCCAAGGTGTCTAGATGAGGTACTTCCCATGGTTTTTTCCCGAAGAGATTTAATTTATAGGGTAGCTCAATGTCGTTTATTATCATTCGTCTGGCAATGTAAGGGAAATCAAATTCCTTTCCATTATGAGCACAAAGCAGATGCTTTGTTTGACTAAAATGCGAAATTAAAAGGGTTTTAAAATCCTTCAATATTTTAACTTCATCTCCATAAAAAGAAGTTACTCTAAATTTTCTTATATCTTCTTGAATGTTAAAATATCCTACCGAGATGCAAATAATTTTACCAAATTCCGCCCAAATTCCGGCACGTTCGTAAAATTCTTCGGGTGTATAGTCTTCTTTTCTCTGATATTGTGATTTATGATCCCACAGAGATTGTTTGGTTCCGTCTAAATCAGAAAAATGTTGAAATTCTGGAACGGTTTCAATGTCCAAAAATAAAATGTTTTCAAGATTGAGTTTACTAATCATTATTCGAGCATTTTATAAGCTTCTTCAATATAAACAGTGATATCATCAGTAAATCTACCATCTCCTTCATCAGGTGATTTTCTATGACCCAAACGCACAATAATAATATTATCATGTGGCTCTACAATAACATACTGACCTAAATGCCCGCGCATCATAAAAAAGTGTTTGCTGCCAATGTCTTTCATCCACCAACCGTAACCATATTGAGGGCTTTCTTTAAACCGAGGTGTTATAGATTTTGCCACAAATGCAGAATCTAAAAGCTGTTGTCCATTCCAATTACCTCCATCTTTATATAATTTTCCAAAACGAGCAAAATCCTTTGCACTACTAGATATACAACAAAATGCTTTTGCTAATCTGTTTTCATCATCATCAAGTTGCCATAAGGCATCATTATTAGCCCCTAAGGGTTTCCAAAAACTTTCGGAGAGATAATTTGCCAATGATTTCCCAGAGGCTTTTTGAATTATCATTCCAAGTAATTGTGTGTCACCACTTGAATATTTAAATGTTTTCCCAGGTGTTTTTACTATTTTTTGATTTAAAATAGTTTCAGCTAAATCATCATCATAGTTAGCCCGTGCGGTTATTGAAAAAGGACTTGTATAATGTTCTATCCAATCTAAACCAGACGCCATTGATGCTAAGTCACCAACAGTTGTTTTTGCATCACCGTATTGAGGATAAAAATCAGTAATTGGCTGGTCTAAACTTACTATATAACCATCCATTATAGCTTTACCTAGTAAGGATGTTGTAATACTTTTTGCCATTGAAAACGAATTAGTTTTTGAGTTTTCATCAAATCCATCGTAATAGTTTTCAAACCAAATACTATCATTTTTAATAATTACATAAGCAACTGTACCCCAATCTTTATTAACATGAGATAACTTTTCAGTCTCTTTTACAGTATTATAGTTTTTATGATTTGGCCAAGGATTTGTATGCTTACCTTTTTTTATTATGTCATTTTCAAAATATGGATAATCATTAATAAAAGCGGTATTGTGTCCTGTAAAATAAACAACTCTAACACCTTTTAAGATATAGTTGTAATCAAAAATAAAAAGTAAAAATATAATCAGCCCAATAACTATAGCTAACCATTTAAGAAGTTTTTTAAAGAATTTCATTAAGTATGATTTAAGTAGAAACTAAAGATAAGAAAATTCGATACTTTTAGAAAAGGGATTGCTGCTTATAAGGATTTTCATGATTTAGTAACCACTCTTTTCTATGTAAACCACCAGCGTAACCAATAAGCGAACCATCACTTCCAATAACACGGTGACAAGGGATAATAATCCAAAGCGGATTTTTACCATTAGCATTGGCTACTGCTCGAATAGCTTTTACATCGCCGACTTGTTTTGACAACTCCAGATAAGATATTGTTTTTCCGTAAGGAACCCGCGCTAATTGCTTCCAAACTTTTTTCTGAAATTCGGTTCCTTGCGGATTTAATTTCAGGCTAAAAACCTGACGTTTACCTTCAAAATACTCTTTTAGTTGAATGACGCAGTCTTCTAAAACTTCAGGAATAACATCTGTAATTTTTTCTTCAGAATTTAAAACAGTAACCGATTGTAATCCCTCAACATCTGCAAAAATTTTAGTATAACCTAGTGGAGAATTAATTATGCACGTTTCCATTATTCAGGCGTAGAATCATCGGTAATAATACCTAATTTTTTAGCACGAGCTTCCCAGCTTTTTCTTGCAAGGTGTTGTAAGTCTGATACATTATCACTTTCATCCATGATTTCTAAACCGAGCAAGGTTTCAATAACATCCTCCATAGTTACTAAGCCATTTACTGAACCATATTCATCAACTACAAGAGCCATGTGGTTTCTACTTTCAACCAATTTTTCAAAGAGGGTAGGAATAGGAAGGTTTCTATTAACTACAATGATGTCTCGTTTAAGCTCGGATAGTTTTTTGGAGTTATTATCGAGAGCCATTTCTTTAAAGATTTCATCTTTTAAAACAAGACCAGTTATATTATCTTGTTCATTGGTGTAAACAGGAATTCTTGAAAAGCGAAGGTTCAAATTTTGTTTAAAAAAATCTTCAACTGTTGTCGTTTCATTTTCCGTTTTCATTACTGTTCTAGGCGTCATAACATCCTTAGCAAAGATTTCCTTGAAATTTAGCAAGTTCTTTATAATCTTACTTTCATTTTCTTGAAACACGCCTTCTTCATGAGCAATCTCAGTCATAGCAACAAAGCCTTCCCTGCTTAAAACACTGCCATGACCTTTACCTCCAATCAATTTTGTTGTGAGCTGCAATAGCCATAGAATACCGGTCCATTTTAGAGGAAAGATTAAAATGGTTAAGGTTTTAGAAGCAAAATTAGCAAGTCCTTTCCAGTATGTCGCACCAATTGTTTTAGGAATAATTTCTGAAGCTACTAAAATTAAAAAGGTCATAATAGCTGAAACAACGCCAACAGTGTTAATACCCCAAAGCTCAATTTTATAAGGAAGACTTTCTGCTTCAATACCAACCATCATAGCACCTAAAGTGTGTGCAATGGTATTAAGGGTGAGTATGGCAATAAGCGGTTTGTCAACATCTTTTTTTAATTCTTCTAATATTAAAGCATAGTCTTTCCCCTCTTGTTTTTTTACATTGATGAATGTCGGTGTTACGCTAAGAAGCACCGCTTCAAGAATAGAACATAAAAAGGAAAAGAAAATAGAAATTGTTGCCCAAAAAATTAATGCGCTCATTAAACAGGTTTTAGTTAAAGGCTAATTTACGAAAGTAATTTCACAACATCCTTAGCAAAGTAGCTGGCTATTATATCTGCTCCAGCACGCTTAAAAGCCGTTGTCGTTTCTAGCATAATTTGGTCGTGATTTAACCAGCCGTTTTCAGCCGCTGCTTTTATCATAGCATATTCGCCTGAAACCTGATATACAGCCACGGGAACATCTACTTCATTTTTAATGTCTCTTAAAATATCTAGATAAGAAAGACCTGGTTTTACCATAACGATGTCGGCACCTTCGTCAATATCCATTTCGGTTTCTCTTATGGCTTCAAAACGATTTCCATAGTCCATTTGATACGTTTTTTTATCCTTTGGAATATCTTGGATATCTACAGGAGCAGAATCTAGAGCATCTCTGAAGGGGCCATAGAATGCTGACGCGTATTTAGCTGAATAACTCATAATACCTGTATTTATAAAACCTTCATCTTCTAAAGCTTCACGAATGGTTAAAATACGACCATCCATCATATCGCTTGGTGCGACAAAATCGGCGCCAGCCTGGGCATGTGAAATACTCATTTCTGCTAAAAACTCTGCGGTTTCATCGTTAATGATTTGTCCGTTTTCAATAATGCCATCATGTCCGTATACAGAATAAGGGTCAAGAGCCACATCCGTCATTACTAGCATATCTGGGCATGCGTTTTTTACTGTTTTTACGGCACGTTGCATTAAACCATTTGGGATCAAGGCTTCTGTGCCTTTGTTGTCCTTAAGGTTGTCAGGAACTTTTACAAAAAGTAACACCGATTTCAAGCCCAGTTTCCAAAGCTCTTTGACTTCGTTTTCGAGCAAATCTAAGCTGAAGCGGAAATAATTTGGCATCGATGGAATTTCATGTTTAATTCCTTTGCCTTCCACTACAAAAAGTGGTACTAAAAAATCCTTTGGTGTTATGATGGTTTCACGAACTAATGAACGAATGGCTTCGGTGGTTCTTAATCTTCTGTTTCTTCTTAATGGGAACATAATAGTTTATGCTTTAAGTTATTTTGATAGGTTTCGACTGCGCTCAACCTGACATTTGATTTCATCTTATATTAAATCCAATCAACAGGGTTTTTCAATACTTCAATTAATTTTTCTTCCTCGCTTCCAGCTTCTGGTTGATGGTCGTATACCCATTGTACATGTGGTGGTAAACTCATTAAAATACTTTCAATACGGCCGTTGGTTTTTAGACCGAACAGGGTGCCTTTATCGTGGACTAAATTGAACTCTACATAGCGACCGCGACGTATTTCTTGCCATTTACGTTGCTCTTCAGTATATGGTAGATCTTTACGTTTTTCAACAATGGGAGTATAAGCTTCCAAGAAACTATCACCAACTTCTGATACAAAATTATACCAATTTTCCATAGTCATGGTTTCTGAAGCTTTGCAATAATCGAAAAACAATCCGCCTATACCTCTACCTTCGTTTCGGTGTGCGTTATAAAAGTATTCATCACAACGTTTTTTATAGGTTGAATAGAACTCTTGGTTGTGCTTATCACAGGCTGTTTGACAAGTTTGGTGAAAGTGTTTTGCATCGTCTTCAAATAGGTAGTATGGTGTTAGGTCTTGTCCGCCACCAAACCATTGATTTACAATGGCTCCGTCCTTGTCATACATTTCAAAATAGCGCCAGTTGGCATGTACCGTTGGTACCATAGGACTTGTAGGATGAATTACTAAGCTTAATCCGCATGCAAAAAAATCGACATCACCAACTTTAAAATAAGCTTGCATTGATTTTGGTAATTTACCATGAACTCCCGAAATATTTACACCGCCTTTTTCAAAAACTTTACCGTTTTCAATGACACGTGTGCGTCCACCACCGCCTTCAGGTCGTTTCCAAATATCTTCTTGAAATTTACTTTTACCATCAATTTCTTCAAGTTTAGAAGTAATGCGATCTTGCAGATCTTGTATATATTCATAAAATTTATCCTTCATTATTTATACCATTGTTTTATTACAATAAGTTGCTTTTTCGAAATCATCAATATTGATAGCTATAAATTTGACAGAAGGGAACATGTCTTTTAATTTGCTTACGATATTTTTAGAAAGATCTGCTTTTTGATTTGTTGATCTGCCTTCCATTATACTTCCAAATACATGAATAAAATCTCCCCGTTTGCCACCAACTAAATAATGTTCTTTAAACGGGTTTAGACGGACTTTAATATCTGGTTCATCAAATAATTTAGTATTGACAGCTGCTTGATGTACTTCAAGAATAATTTTTTCTGGTTGCTGAAGGTTTAAAATGTTTTCAGAACAATGGATTACAAAGTGTGGCATATTTTAAGGTTCAATTTCTTTATAAAGTTCGTACAATTCCATATCCAATGAGTTTTCACCTGGAGGAGCGAACTCTTTTTTTAAGGTTTTTATATGTGTGAAATTGCAATTTTCGGCAACTTTAACACTACCAACGTTACTTTTATGAACTACAATTTTCAACGTTTCTAATCCTAAATTTTCAAATGCATAATTTGACAATAACTTAATTGCATTTGTAGTTAATCCTTGCCTTTCAACATTATAATCAATGCAATAGGCAAACTCTCCTTGTTTTTTTGTCCAATCGAGTTCTATAATATAGATTAAACCAACTAAGCTATTTGATTCATTTTCCTTAATTGTGAATAAGAACTCTTCTTTTTTGTCAAATTGGATAACTTTTTTATCGACAAACAAGCGTGATAAGTCTGGTGTTAAATTTTGCTGCGATGTTTTTGGGAAAAACCGTTTAAATCGATCTTCATTGGTCACGATTAAATTACAGACGTTCCAAGCATCTTTTAAGGCAATGGGTGATATGTAATATGAGCCTAAACTAAGCTGCATTTAAGGTGTTATTTTTAAGATTTAAAGCTTCCACTGTTTGAGTTGATGCTGCTGTTACCGATAAAGGTAAAACTAAAATAACACCTAATAACGGAATGAGCAGGCATAATAAAAATACAACCCCATTACCAATTGCTAACCCTTTATGGTTTCGTACAAACTCAACGCTTTTTTTATATTTATAATGTCGTTCTAGGGTATAATCCATGTTACCAAAACCAGCATAGTATGCTTGCGTCATAAATAGTAATATAGTTGAAAAAATATTAACTATTGGAATGAATTTCAAAAGTAAAATAGGAATAGTAAGTAGTAATTCCATTACCAAGTTTCTGCCATTTATTTTTATACCTCGCCAAAGTTGTTGCATGAATGTTGTGTCCCGATGTTCATGTGTTGTAATTCCAGTGAAATGGACCTCTATTTTTTCTGAAACAGGACTCATAAAAGGTGCCGATAATGCCATTATGATATGTTTATAAAGAATAAGTCCGATAACAACAATAATAAGGCCTCCTAGAAAATTACTAATAGCTGAAAAGGTATCGTAACCCCAATCCCAAACCCAAATCCTAGAAATAAAACCACCAATGTTATCGGAGAGGCCATAAGCAGATACAAAAACTGCAATTGCAGTTATGAGGCTAATAATCATTGGAATGGCAAAATATTTCCAAAGTTTTAGTTTTGATATTAAGCTAAATGCTCCGAAGTAGGCTTTAATTCCTGAAATGATGTTTTTAATCATGACGCTAGTTTTGCGTTAGGGGTTGAGGCATTTGTTGAAGCTCTTTTTGTGTTATTGTACGTATGCAAAACATAAAAGCGACTGCCGAAAGCCCGATCTTTTTTTTTATAACGATAAGTAGATTTTTAAAACTTAATGTTACATAAAAATGGGTAACACCCATAATATTTTAATCGCCGTATTCCTTAACGGCGTCAATAAACGCTTTGGCATTATCCAATGGAATATTTGGAAGAATACCGTGACCAAGGTTTACAATGTATTTGTCTTTACCAAATTCATTAATCATTTGGTGTACCATTTTCTTAATTTCCGATGGAGGAGAAAACAGGCGTGTTGGGTCAAAATTACCTTGTAATGTAATATTACCGCCAGTTAAATACCTTGCATTTCGTGCAGAGCACGTCCAATCGATACCTAAAGCAGATGCACCAGATTTAGCCATTTCGCTAAGCGCAAACCAACACCCCTTTCCAAAAGCAATAACAGGAGCGTGGTCTTTTAACGCGTTAATTATTTGTTGGATGTATTGCCATGAAAATTCTTGATAATCTACTGGAGACAGCATACCTCCCCATGAATCGAATACTTGAACTACGTTACATCCCACTTTAACTTTTTCTTTAAGGTAAGATATAGTTGTATCTGTGATTTTTTGCAATAAGGTATGGGCCGCAACTGGATTTGTAAAGCAAAATTCTTTGGCTTTATCAAAGTTTTTGCTGCCTTGTCCTTGCACGCAATAACATAAAATAGTCCACGGAGAACCGGCGAAACCTATTAACGGAATCTCATCGTTAAGTTTTTCTTTTGTTGCTTTTATGGCTTGATACACATAGTCCAGTTCCAATTTTACATCTGGAACAATAACATTATCTACGTCTTTTTGAGAGCGTACAGGATTTGGTAAATAAGGTCCAAAATTAGGTTTCATTTGCACCTCGATATTCATGGCTTGTGGAATAACTAGAATATCACTGAATAGGATAGCAGCATCCATCCCATAACGACGGATAGGTTGTACAGTAATTTCACTCGCTAATTCTGGGGTTTGGCAACGTGTAAAGAAATCATACTTTGCCTTAATTTCCATGAATTCTGGTAAGTAGCGTCCTGCTTGACGCATCATCCATACTGGTGGACGATTGACAGTTTCTCCTTTTAATGCTCGTAAAAATAAATCGTTTTTAATGCTCATATCTTCTAAACGTAATGTTCGTTCACTAATTCGATCACACTCTCTACAGTTGGTACTTTGGCCACTCTTACATCTTTAAAGTGCTTTTTTGCTTCCTTTGCTGTTGTTTCTCCAATACAAAAGGCAATGACTTCGTTAGAATTACTGCGCGCAAAACTTTCAACAGTTGATGGGCTATAAAACATAACGCTTTCAACAGAATCATCTACTTCAAAGCCGTCAAATTTTGTTTGGTAAGCTTCTATTTCATTAACTTTTATATTGTTTTCAGAGAGCATAGTGGGTAATGCATCTAGCCTTATATCACTACAAAAATAAGTGACTTCTGTACCTTCAATATATTCAACCAAATACTCAGCAAGTTTTTTAGCATTTTTTTCAACATGTTTTACTTTTCCAATTTTATTTTCAATCAATCTTTTAGTGCGACGACCAACGCAATAAATATTTTGGAACTGTAATTCTGCTGCTGAATAGTTTGTAACTAAAGCCTCAACAGCATTTTTGCTTGTTAGTATAACGTTTTTAATTTCAGACTTTAATATTTGAGGACGAATACGATTTAAACTAATCTTTATAAAATCATCACTCTTACTAACCACTTTTGGATGAAATAATAAACGTTGATCTTCTGTTAATGATTTTGTTGAAACTACATTAATAGGTCGATGTGTGTATTTAATTTCATCCATTAATCTTTTACCGCCTCTTTCGATAATATAATCGGCACAAAAAACTGCTAAATCTTGATGCTTGCCTAGTTTTTCAACACGCTCCACCTGAATTTTCTTAGATCCATCTTTACTTAAAAGAACGCCTTTAAAGTTGATTTCTTCATTTTTAATATATGCCAAAGCACCTATAGGAGCAGTGCAGCCCCCTTCTAATTGGTTTAAAAACTTCCGCTCAATAGTTGTGCAAATTTCAGTTTCTTCATGATTTAATAGAGAACAAGCTTCCCTAACAAATTCATCTTCCCCTAAAGCCGTAATCATAATAGCACCTTGTGCAGGGGCAGGAATCATCCAATCTAAATTGATAGCATCATCGGGTCTAATACCTATTCTGCCAATACCGGCAGCCGCAAAAATAGCACCGTTCCAGTGTTTATTGTCATGAAGTTTTTGCAAACGAGAATTTACATTTCCTCGTAAATCTTCAATAGTATGTGTTGGGTATCTATTAAGCCACTGAGCTTTTCGGCGTAAACTACCAGTGGCAATTACAGCGTTTTTTGCACTTAAAAACTCTTCGTTATCCTTAAAAACCAAAGTGTCGTTTACGTTGCCACGTTTTAAAACGGCAGCCTGAACAATACCTTTTGGTAAAACAGTTGGTACATCTTTTAAAGAATGTACTGCGATATCGATATCATGATTCAACATGGCGATATCTAAGGTGCGTGTAAAAATTCCACTGATGCCTAATTCGTAAAGTGGTTTGTCCAGCACTAAATCTCCAGTAGATTTCACAGGAACTAATTCGGTTTTATGACCTTCATTTTCCAGTAAACTCTGCACAATTTTGGCTTGCCACAGTGCCAATTCACTATCACGCGTGCCAATTCTAATAATTTTAGACATTTGTTTTTTGAGGTTCTTCTAACTGAAATACTTTTTTAATTAGTTCCAGACTATCATCTGTAGAAACATCATCGTCTTTTAAATGATGTGCAAAATGATTTGTAATTTTTTGAATAATTTTATTACTGATTAATTCCGCCTGAGCCTCATTAAAATCAGCTAATTTTTTTCGTTGTGTATCTAATTCCGCAGCAGCAAAATCAGTTAGTTTATGTTTTAATGCTTTAATAGTTGGCGCGAATTTTCTTGTTTCCAACCAGCTATTAAATTCAGACTTAACTTCTTCAATTATATTTTCTGCTAAAGGGATATGTGCTTTGCGTTTTTCTAAGGTTTCGTCAGTAATTTTAGATAAATGATCTAAATGCACCAAAGACACATTGTCCAATTCTTGAACATTCTCATTCACATTTTTTGGAATGGATAAATCAAGAATTAAAAGTGGTTTCTTAGTTTGAATAATGTGTTTATCAATTGTTGGTCGTTGAGCTCCAGTCGCAACAATCAAGATGTCCGATTCACTAATTTCTTCTTGTAAATTAGAATAATCCTTAACCAATAAATTGAATTTACCGGCAATTCGTTCTGCTTTATCCTTTGTTCGGTTTATTAAGGTAATATGCTCGTTTTCGGTATGCTTTACCAAGTTTTCGCAGGTGTTTCTTCCTATTTTTCCTGTGCCAAACAGTAAAATATTTTTGTTGGTAACGTCTTGAACGTTTTTGAAGATATATTGAACTGATGCGAATGACACAGAAGTGGCACCTGATGAAATATTGGTTTCGGTTTTAATGCGTTTACTTGCTTGTATTACGGCATTCACTAGACGTTCAGAAAAATGATTTAACAAACCATATTTTCTGGATAGTTTACTGCTTACTTTTAACTGACTTATGATTTCAAAATCACCGAGGATTTGACTATCCAAACCAGATCCTACGCGAAACATATGAGCTATGGCGTCTTTATTTTTGAAGATATACGCAACATCACGAAATTCTTCAACAGTACCATACGTGTTATCGCAGAGTAATTCTATAAGTTGATAAGGGTGTTGTGCAAAGCCGTAAATTTCTGTACGGTTGCAGGTAGAGGTTACAATTAAACTTTCAATGCCATTATCTTTTGCTTGTTGCAATAAGGCATGTTTAGATTCGTCATCTAGACTAAAACGACCCCTAATATCGGCATCGGCTTTTTTGTAACTTAAGCCAATAGCGTAAAAGTAACTACTACGTGAAATATTATACTTCTGCATTGCTATACCTGAAATTGCGAAACAAAAGTAATTGGATAGCTTAAAAAAAAATAACGCTAAAAGAACTTTTAGTATCGTTTGTGGTTTTTTAAAGGGATTTTAATATAAAACATTATAAAAGTTATATTTTTGTAGTGAATTTGGCAGTTTTGAACGCTTTAATTTAGAACTATTCTAAATAAAATTAGAAAATGAACGAAAAAAATGATTTAAAAAGTATCGCTAGAGGTACTTTTGAAGAAACTAAATTAGATGATGACTTTTTGATTCTAACTTTTAAGAATGATGAAAACATTATTAAAAATGTTGTTAAAGAAATAGATAGCTCTTATATTCAGTTTCATTTTTGTATCAAAGGCTCAACAAAGTTTGTTTTTAATCAAGGTCGTTATAACCTCGATATTGAAGAGGAGAACTCGTTGCTCTTATATAATCCACAGCGTGAATTACCCATAAATCTCAATATTAATCCAAATTCATGGATTGTATCTGTACTTATTTCAATTAAAAAATTTCACGGCCTATTCTCGCAAGAAGCCGATTATATTACCTTTTTAAGCGAAGATAATAAAGACAAAAAGTATTATAAAGATGGTGTTATTTCTCCATCTATGGCTATTGTGTTAAATCAGCTTATAAATTTTAGTCTAAATAGTAGTATTAAGCCCTTATATTTTAAGGGTAAAGGTTATGAGTTGTTGAGTTTATATTTTAATAGAAGTGAAGAAGCCAATATTGAGCAATGTCCTTTTTTAGTAGATGAGTCGAATGTTATTAAAATAAGAAAGGCGAAAGATATTATGGTAGCACGTATGGCAGAACCACCAAGTTTACAAGAATTGGCGGATGAAATTGGACTTAATATTAAAAAGTTAAAAGAAGGATTTAAACAAATATATGGCGATTCTGTTTTTAGCTTTTTATTCGATTATAAAATGGAATTTGCTAGGAAGTTATTGGAAGCTGGTGAAAATAACGTTAATGAGGTAGGGCATAAAATAGGTTACAGTACCTCAAGTCATTTTATTGCGGCCTTTAAGAAGAAATATGGCACAACTCCAAAAAAATATGTGATGTCATTAAATTAAAACGAAATCCCTAAATTTAAAAAATGAAATTCCTTACCCCAGAAATTGAAGCCTTATCTAAAGCACATGTGCAAGGCAAGTCCTTGGCTAGAACAAACATATCTTGTGGAATTTTTCAGGATTGCGATTATAATGAAGAGCGTCCAGAGTTACATACTAACAATGGATAAGTAAATCAACCTAATATCATTAACTTATTAAGTTCTAAATTAATTTATTATGTTTTGTGTTGTATTTTTGCTCAAAAAATAATGCTAGATGAAAAAAGGTGTATTACTTGTTAATCTTGGTTCTCCAGATAGTCCAAACCCGAAAGATGTAAAAAAGTATTTAGGGGAGTTTTTAATGGACGAACGTGTTATTGACATTCCACTTGTAGCTAGAACAGCTCTGGTTAAAGGTATCATATTAAATACACGCCCGAAACAATCGGCAGCGGCGTATAAAAAAATATGGTGGGAAGAAGGGTCTCCGCTTATTGTCTTATCAGAAAGGCTTCAAGGTAAAATACAAAAACAAGTAGATGTTCCTGTGGCATTGGCGATGCGTTATGGCAGCATAACGATTAAGAAAGGTCTTCAAGAATTAGTAGATAAGGGTGTCGAAGAAGTGTTGTTGTTTCCATTGTATCCGCAGTTTGCTATGGCAACAACCGAAACGATTTTAGTTTTAGCAGAAGAATTAAGAAAAGAACACTTTCCTAGCTTAAAAATAGAATCTGTTCCAGCTTTTTATAACAAGTCAGATTATATCGAGGTGCTTTCAAACTCAATTGAGCATCATTTAAAAGGTAAGAATTACGAGTATTTGCTGTTTTCTTATCATGGTGTCCCAGAAAGGCACATAAAAAAGAGTGATGTTACCAAATCACATTGTAAAATTGATGGAAGTTGTTGTGCTACACCTAGTAAGGCTCATGAATTTTGCTATCGTCATCAATGTTTAGAAGTAACTCGTTTGGTTGCAGAAAAACTGAAACTGAAGGAAGGTTCATATTCCACATCGTTTCAATCTCGATTGGGATTCGATCCTTGGTTACAACCTTACACCGATAGAACAATTGAACGATTAGGAAAGCAAGGTGTTAAGAATATGGCTATTGTTACTCCTGCATTTGTTAGTGATTGTTTAGAAACCCTTGAAGAAATTGCCATGGAAGGACAAGAGATTTTTCATGAAATGGGAGGTAAAGACTTTACAACCATCCCATGTTTAAATGACGATGACGCATTTGTAGATTTACTTTCAAAATGGATAAAGGACTGGATTGGTACTTCCATTAAAGTTTAATAGTTTATGGATTATTACAACTATATAAAATCATTTCACCTCATATTTGTAATCACTTGGTTCGCAGGATTGTTTTATATTCCTCGGCTTTTTGTGTATCAAATAGAAGCCTTCCATAAGCCATCACCTGAAAAGGAGATTTTAGGAAAACAGCTAAAATTAATGGCAAATCGTTTGTGGTATATCATAACTTGGCCATCGGCTGTTCTATGCACTGTTTTTGCCATTTGGTTACTTATTATAAATCCGTATTGGTTACAACAACCTTGGATGCACGTAAAATTGGTATTTGTTTTATTGCTCTTCATTTATCATTTAAAAACACATCAATATTTTAAACAATTGCAAAACGATGTCGTTAAAAAATCATCAAGTTTTATGCGTATTTGGAATGAAGGAGCAACTTTTATCCTTTTTGCTGTGGTGTTTTTGGTCGTTTTAAAAAGTGGCATTAACTGGGTTTGGGGTATTATTGGCATTATCGTTTTGGGCGTGCTTATCATGTTGGGATTCAAACTTTATAAGTCTATTCGCGACAAGAATCCAGAAGCCTAAATTCAAAATTTTTAATGTTCTCGTTCCAAATTCTAAAATAAAGTATAGGAATTTGGAATTTTTATTTTGGCACTTCTCTTAAGGTGTTTGGTTTGATTATTGCTATATTTAATGCATCAATTATCAAAATGAAATTAAAAAATCTTTCGTTACGAACCCGTATATTTATTGCTATGATTTTATTGGTGTTGGTAGCCTCAATACTTATCGCTGCGGTTGCCATTTATCAATACAACGAAGAAACTAAAGACTATCACGAACAGCGATTGGAGCGTAAGGAACGTGCTATAAAAAGAAATATCGATTTTGTAATTAGAGAAACATCTTTTGAGGTTATCCCTGAAAAGATCCCGTTTATTTTTAAAAGTGAAATCCATAAAATAGCAGACATCCATAACCAGCAAATAAATCTTTACGATATGGAAGGAGCTCTTCTTAAAACCTCAAAGGCGACTTTTGTAATAGATTCTATCCAAGATTGTTTGAATGCTCATATATTAAACGAACTTGCAAATACAGCAGATCACAGATATATTGAGAAGATTGTTGAAGACGGGAAAACCTATCAGTCTTCTTATACCTATTTCATGGACCAAAAATCCAATGCATTGGGGATTATGAATCTGCCTTATTTAGAGAATGATGATTTCTTAGCAAGAGAGTTAAATGAGTTTTTAGAACGATTGGGATACGCCTACCTTTTAGTACTTCTTACAGCTATTGTTATAGCATTTTTATTATCTAAATACATTACCAAATCGCTTAAAACTATTAGTGATAAAATAAATGCTACGCGATTAGAAAAGCGTAATGAAAAAATAGTTATTGATGATACCAGTGAGGAAATTTCAACGCTGGTAAATTCATATAACAGTATGATTGACGAACTAGAAGAAAGTGCTGTTCAGTTAGCAACCAGCGAGCGTGAGCAAGCTTGGAGGGAAATGGCAAAACAGGTGGCACATGAAATTAAAAACCCGTTAACCCCCATGCGACTTACGGTTCAAAATTTTCAAAGGAAATTTAATCCAGAAGACCCTAAAATCAACTCCAAGGTAGATGAATACAGTAAAACACTTATTCAGCAGATAGACACCATGAGTTCCATAGCATCGGCGTTTTCTAATTTTGCAAAAATGCCAGCACAACAAAATGAAACCCTTAATGTTGTGAAAATTGTAAAATTAGCCTTAGATATTTTTAATGAAGATTATATAGTGTTTAACGCAGATGCAGAAGAAATTATTGCGAAATTGGACAGAACACAACTTATTAGGGTGGTAACAAATTTGGTTAAAAATGGGATTCAATCCATTCCTGAAAATAAAGAAAATCCAAGTATTGTTATTCAGGTAACTTCTGGAAACGGTTATGTTAATATTGTTGTTTCAGACAATGGTAAAGGGATTTCAGAGGAAAATAAATTGAAAGTTTTCGAACCTAAGTTTACCACAAAAACAAGCGGGATGGGATTAGGTTTAGCCATGGTAAAAAACATTGTAGAAACTTATAAAGGAACCATTTCTTTTACATCGGATAAAGATAAGGGTACTGTGTTTACAGTCTCTTTTCCTAAGGAATAGTTAGTGCATCCACCATGTTTGGATATTAATAATTAAAGATATGCAGTATAATAATTTACTTGTAGAAGCTCAAGATAGTATAACCACTATAACAATTAACAGGCCTAAAAAACTCAATGCTCTAAATCAAGAAACGATTGCAGAGTTGCATGATGCTTTAAAGGATGCCAATAAGGATAAAAACACTAAAGTTATTATTGTAACAGGAAGTGGTGAAAAAGCTTTTGTTGCAGGAGCTGACATTAGTGAATTTGCACATTTTTCTGTGAAAGAAGGTGCTAATCTTGCCGGCAAAGGTCAGGAATTGTTGTTCGATTTTATTGAGAATCTATCAACTCCGGTTATTGCAGCGGTTAATGGGTTTGCGCTCGGCGGTGGGCTGGAATTGGCTATGGCATGTCATTTTAGAGTTGCTAGCGATAATGCAAAAATGGGCTTACCAGAGGTGTCTTTAGGAGTTATTCCGGGATATGGTGGTACCCAACGTTTACCGCAATTGGTAGGGAAGGGAAGGGCTATGGAAATGATAATGACTGCTGGCATGATTGACGCCCATCAAGCTCTAAATTATGGTTTGGTAAATCATGTAACAACGTTAGCAGAACTATTGCCACTTTGCGAAAAAATAGCTTCTAAAATTTCACGAAATTCTTCTGTTGCTATTGCAGCTGCCATAAAAGCGGTAAATGCAAATTTTGAAGATGGTACAGATGGCTATAAAGTTGAAATTAAAGCATTTGGAAAATCTTTTGGAACATCGGACTTTGAAGAGGGTACTACAGCATTTTTAGAGAAACGAAAGGCTGATTTTCCAGGGAAGTGATTTATGGGTCTTGTTTAATGAAAAGATAAAGTTAGTTCCCTTTCAACACTGAAACAAGTCTAAAACAGGTAAGTTTTATCGATTGCTAAACGAAGTTAGTTAGTTTTTTTCCAAACCCATACCCAAGTTAAATTGTGATTTCCATGAAGCGTTTCAAGAAGGACAGTTCAAGTTATTTTAAGAAAAAAGGCGAGCTATTCTTATTAATAGCACGCCTTTTTAAAAAACTAAAGTAACTTAGTTGTTATAAGTTTAAATTTTAAAGTATTCTACAAATTCTCTGTCTTCAGAAGTAAAGACAATTTTATAAAGACCTACGGCGTTTTTATCTAATTTATAAGCGCGTTCAATTGTTTTAGTACCTTGTATCTCTTCAGAATGTATTAAATCAAAACTGCTAGATCCATATTTATTGGTTTCATAGTATAATTTAATTTTTAATGATTCAAGACCTAAGGCTAATTTTGTAATTAAAAGCCTATTATCTTTAATCCTTAATACAGGTTTAAACGAAACCACTGTTTTTTCTTTGTTGAATGCTACAATACTGGATTTTACAGTAAATGGAATAGTTCTTATTTCAACATCCTTATCTACCTCAAAAAAGTAAGCGCCATCTGGTAAAGAGGTTAAATCGAATCCTTTGGTATAAGTTCCGGATCGATTAATAGTTTCCTTATATAAAGTTACACCATTATTATCTTTAATAGATAGTAGGTTTCCTCGCTTTACATTTAATATAGCAAGTGTGGTTCTGCCAGCTTCGTTTATAATATTAAACGAAACTTCTTTTGCGAAACTTATAACCGTAGCAAATAGAGCTACCATTAAAATTCCTTTTTTTGCGTTGTTAATTACATTTTTCATGATTTGGTATTTTTAACGTTCTACATGACAAATGTATAGCGAAAATAGCTGCTTTAAGTCATTGATATTGATTGATTTATGTGCTATTTTGTCTGTTATTGGTATGTTAACTTTAGGTTAAATTAATATAGTATATAGGGGTGTTAATAGACTATATTTTTCAATTTTTAAGAAATGCTAAAGGGATACATTACTCGATGGAATTTAGGGAATAAATATGGTTAAGTTTTCTTCATAATTAAGCAAAAAAAAGTGGGCTACCACAGCCCACTTCACAACTAAACTAAACTAAATAAGACATTAAAACTAATTATTAATGTATTCTACATATACTCTACCTTGAGAGTGATAAACTATTTTATAATTTCCTTTGTTTAACAATTTATAAACGCGACTAAGCATTTTACCTTCAGAAATAGTTTCAGAGTGCACCAATCCAAAGTCTTTGGTCACAGTTTCAAAATAAATTTCGACATTTAAAGATTCTTTGTTTACAGCCAATTTAGATATGTAAACAAGATCATCTTCAACTCTAGTAACTGGTTTGAAATATGAAGTCTCTTTTGCAGTATCATAAATAATTTTATTTGATACTACTTTAAAAGGAACAGTTTGTATTTCTAAATCTTTATCTATTTCAAAAAAATAATCTCCATTTGGTAAAGCATTTAGGTCGAACCTTTTTTTATACAATCCAGAATGATCTATCGATTCTTTATAAAGAACAGTTCCATAAGTATCTTTAATGTTTAGAACATTACCTTTTTTAACATTAACGAATGTAATGGTAGTTTTCTTTGCATCTTTGTTTCTTAAAGTATTGTTCGTGCTATTCCCGAATACACTAAGCGCAGCAACCATTGCTAACATTAGGATTCCTTTTTTTAAATTTTTTGTAACGCTTTTCATGATTTGATCTTTTTGTAACGTTTTACAAGGCAAAGATACTATAGGTTCATAATTGGGATAACATCAATTTTGGCAAATTTGTGTGTTATTTTAACTGTTATATTTATGTTAAGCTAATGTTAAGTTAATTTAGTATATAATTTGGGTAATTGTATATATAATGTATGCATATTAAACCTTAAATTTGTAATAAAAATAACCTACTATGATTAGTAAAAAACCAACACTCAAGAAACTAAGCCCTAGTTTTGGTAGTTCTCTCTTGGTTAATCAGCATATCAAGAAGGTAGATAAAAATGATGCCTATTGGCATTTTCACCCAGAACTGGAACTTGTTTATGTAAATAAAGGACAAGGGAAGACTCATATAGGGAATCATTTGTCTTATTTTAATAACAGTCAACTCATATTAATAGGCTCTAATTTACCACACAACGGTTTTACCGATAGGTTAACGGCCAATGGTATGGAGACCACTATACATTTTAAATCTGATTTTTTAGGTAAAGATTTTGCTGATATACCTGAAATGTCATCGGTTATGGCATTATTTCATCGTGCTAAAAAAGGGATTCGATTTCATGTTGAAACTAAAAAAATAATAGGCCCTAAAATTGATAATTTAACAGAATATGCGGGTTTAGAGCGTGTTCTTAAGTTTTTAGAAATATTAAATTTCCTTTCGCATACAGATGATTACTCACTTTTAAACGCTGATGGGTTTGCTTTTGAAGCCGATGCTCAAGATAGTGCCAAAATTGCTACAATCATTAAGCATGTAAATACTAATTTTCAAAGTCATATTAGTTTAGATGAAATTGCGGACAAAGTAAGCATGACGGTGCCAGCATTTTGTCGATACTTTAAAAAGGCAACAGGAAAAACGTTTACGCAAGTTGTAAATGAATATCGTGTGGTGCATGCAACTAAGTTGTTATCTGAAGAAAGCCAGATGAGTATAACGGATATATGTTTTGAATGTGGGTTTAATAACTTTTCTCATTTTAATAAAACCTTTAATGAAATAACAGGGAAAAGTGCATCGAACTACCGAAAAGAAATAAAACTCATAATTGAATAAATTAAAACTTATGAAGGATCAAATTACAGAAGCTTTAAAGTATTATTGTTATAAGAGAAAGGGGATATTAGATTATATAAATAACAACAATGACTTAACAGTAGAAGATATTATTGAAAATGCCGAGGAACTATCAATATTAGAATATAAGATAACAGCACTTCAAGTCGCTCAAGAAAATTAAGAGTAAAAGAAGTTACAGTTAAAAACAAAACCCTTTACATGTGAAAATGTAAAGGGTTTTTTTAGTGATTTCAAATTAGTTGTTAAAGTTCGAACCAGATTAACAATGCTCCTGTTATTATTGGTAATATGAGCAATAAAAATGACAGGTATAGTATTAGGTTCAAATCTATTGCTTTGCTACTTTTATTTTCTTTTTTCATGTTTAAGCTTTTTAAAAGTTTAACACTACAAAATTAAACAGGTATTTTTACAAAAACAGCATCCATTTTGACCAATATTGATGTTATATTGATATCTAAATTATTGTTAATTAGAAGATTACGATTTCCCGTTCCATTCTCGATAAAATTGTTCAAGGAATGCCAACATATAATCGTGTCTTTGTTTTGCCATTTCCCCCCCAGTTTTAGTATTCATTTTATCCTTTAAGAGTAATAGCTTTTCGTAGAAATGATTTATAGTTGGGGCAGCAGATGCTTTATATTCCCCTTTAGTCATGTTGAGGTTTGGTTTTATTTCAGGATTATAGAGAACTCTGTTTTTAAAACCACCATAATTAAAGCATCTTGCAATACCAATAGCACCAATAGCATCTAGTCGATCGGCATCTTGAACTACCTTTAATTCTTCTGAAACAAATAAACTAGTATTTTCTAAAGACTTGTTGAAGGACATGTTTTCTATAATCTTAATAACATGTTCAATCACAGCGGACTCTATATTGAGATTAAATAGAAATTCACGAGCTAGTTTAGGACCAACGGAATCATCGCCATTATGGAACTTACTGTCTGCAATATCATGTAGTAAGGCACTTAAAGAAACAATAAAAACATCAACTTGTTCATCTTTTGCAATTAACAAAGCGTTTTTATAGACACGTTCAATATGAAACCAATCGTGACCTCCTTCGGCATCGGCTAAAGTTTCTTTTACAAAACTTATTGTTTTCTCAATGATCTCCTTGGAAGTCATTTTTACTATTTAGAAACGGCTGGTTCTACCCACTTAAACTGATAAGAATTTTCTGGAATTTTCATACGCTCTGATAAACGATACATTCTAGCAGGTAGTTTCATTAAATAATCTCTAGCTTTCTCTGCCTCATCAGTAAGATTCGTGATTTTTCCAATTTCCCAACGGTCGATAAGCTTTTGTAAAATATCCACATAATCTTTTGAAGTATAAACGCCTATACGTTGTGCTGTATTTGAAAATTCTTCGAAAGCAGTACTTATTTTGCCTCCAGATTCTCTTAAAAAATGTGCTGGCATAGTAATTTTTTGTTTCATCATATAGTGAAAGGCCATCATCATCTGGCTAGGGTCTACCTTAAAAATACGCTCTACAAACTCAGAATAAGCATTGTGATGGCGCATTTCGTCACCAGAAATAATTTTACACATTTTAGAAAGTCGTTTATTGCCTTTATCTTTAGCAAGTTTAGCCACACGATTGTGTGAAATATATGTTGCTAATTCTTGAAAACTCGTGTAAACAAAGTTTTTATAAGGGTCTCTATCTGTTCCAATATCAAAACCATCGGCAATTAAGTAATGGGTGGTTTTTTCAATTTCTTTCATATTAACTCGCCCGGATAGATACAGATACTTGTTTAATACATCACCATGTCTGTTTTCTTCGGCAGTCCATTGTTTAACCCATTTGGACCAACCGTTCCCTCCTTCGTTTACTTGGTCTACACCTTCAACGTCCATTAACCATGACTCATATGTAGGCAAAGCTTCTTCTGTAATCATATCACCAACTAAAACTACCCAAAAGTCATAAGGAAGCTCATTCGCTAAGGCTCTAATTTCTCTTAATTCTTCAAAAAAAGCAGCATCAGTCGTTTCAGAATTAGGCAGAAAATCTGTTGGTTGCCAAATACTATCAATAGGAATTAAATATTTTTCCATTAAGGCATCAACATCTTTTTCCAAAAAGTTCATGACTTCTAATCTTACATTCTTCAGCGACATAATATATTTTTAAGGGTGAATATGGGCTTTGATAGTATGCTCTATACTATTTATAAGTGTTTGCTTGTCCACAAAGGTAGCTAAATTAATAGGCTTATGTACAGTAAAAGTAATATGAGTTCCCAATCCCATAGGGAATTTACCATAACGTACTATTTTCCACGAATTATTAATGGAAATTGGAACAATTAATGCCGATGGAACTTTTTTAAATAGAATTTCTAATCCTTTGGTTTGAAAGGGTTTTGGTGTGCCATCTTTACTTCTTGTCCCTTCAGGAAAAATGACTGCAGCACGTTTGGTTTTTTCTATGTATTCACCAAATTTCATGATTGCAGGAAGCGATTGTCTTGGGTTTTTACGATCTATTAAAACAGAACCACCATGCCGTAAGTTATAAGAAACACTAGGTATACCTTTACCAAGTTCTTTTTTGCTTATAAACTTGGTATGGTGTTTTCGCATATACCACATTATTGGAGAGATGTCGTACATACTTTGGTGGTTTGCAACAATTATTAAAGGTTTATCTGTAGAGATGTTATGAGGGTTGTTAAATATAAATCGTGTGCCTAAAATATTAGCACAACGCATTAAACAAAATTGCAAAGCATCAACAGACTTTTTATGTGCTTGATAACCAATCAGATTGAAGCAAAACCATTGTATAGGATGAAATATTAATAACGTAAATAAAAAACAGATGTTATATATAACAGTAAGTGGGTAAGATAATAGTTTTATCATGCTCCAAAAATAAATAAACTAACGTTTAGTACACAGGAACACAAGTGTTATTTTCACAATTTACACTTGTTGGAGGGATGACTATTGAGCAATCTGAAAATATCCCATTTTCGGTATTATATTGCGTCTCATTTTGGTTGTAGGTTTCAATTAAACTTTCAAGTTGTTCAGTATCTATGGAAGTAGAATACATTAAGTAACTCTTTGGGCCACCACAAGACTTGCTGCCAAAAGCAATAAACTTACATTCAAAAATGCCATCACAAATTGAAGTATTTGCTAAGTTTTCAATTTCGGTTTTTAGAGAGATTAATTGTTCTTCTTTAGAAAGAGGTTCAGAGTTCTCGTCACACTGCGTTGAAAGCATTAATAAACAAAGTGGAATTAAAAAATATTTGAATGTAGAGATTTTCATTATATGATGATTATTTCTTAGATGTATTCTAATTCCAATGGTTGCGCGAGAAAAACAAAAAACCACGATTTTATCGTGGTTTTTAAATATTTGAATTGTTATAACATTAGCAATGCTCGTTATAAGCATCTACAAGATTTTCTGCGATTAATTCTGCAGGTCTTCCTTCTATATGATGACGCTCAAGCATGTGCACTAATTCTCCATCTTTAAATAAAGCCATACTTGGTGAGCTTGGAGGGAATGGTATCATATAACCACGCGCCGCATCAACAGCTTCTCTGTCAACACCTGCAAAAACAGTAACTATATGATCTGGTTTTTTAACATTCTGTAAACTCATTCTAGCACCTGGACGTGCATTAGCCGCTGCACAACCGCAAACGGAATTAACAACAACAAGTGTGGTTCCTTTTTTAGCTAAGGCAGCATCAACAGCTTCCGCTGTTTGTAGCTCTTCAAAACCAACATTTGTTAAATCCTCTCGCATTGGTTTTACTAATTCTGCTGGATACATATTTTTTAATTTTACGATTAACAATTTTAGATTGCAAAGATACCAATTGTGTAACAATATGGCGTAATTATCAACTAACTAATATTATATTTGAGCATAATTAAAATCTATTATTTACATGAGTTTTTCTAAATGGATAGGAGCCTCAATTGGTTGGTCGTTTGGCGGTCCAATTGGTGCAATTATAGGGTTAGCCTTGGGAAGTGTTGTTGATGCTATGGCAGATGGTAAAAATAGTCCGTTTTTAGGTGAAGGTAATTCGACGAGAAGAAGAGGAACTTATAGAGCACAACCGAGACAACGACCTCAAACACAATCTGGAGATTTTGAAGTTAGTTTGTTAATTCTGGCCTCGGTTATTATTAAAGCCGATGGTAAGCAAAACCAAAGCGAACTCGATTATGTGAGACGGCAATTTGTAAATATGTATGGCAAAGAGCGTGCGAATCACGCCTTTAAACTTTTTAAAAATATTAGTAAGCAAAATATTTCGGTGAGACCAGTGTGTTTACAAATTCGTCATATGATGGATCATCCATCGCGTTTACAATTGTTGCATTTTTTATTTGGAATTGCAAAATCAGATGGTGTGGTAACCGAGGATGAGGTTAAACAAATATATACTATAGCAGGGTATTTAGGGATAAGCTCTAAGGATTACGAAAGCATAAAAGCTATGTTTTATGACAGCAGCGATAATGCGTATAAAGTATTAGAAATAGATAAAAATGCTACAGTAGATGAAATTAAAAAGGCCTACAGAAGAATGGCAAAAAAATACCATCCAGATAAGGTCATTCATCTAGGGAAAGAGCACCGAGAAGGAGCAAAGGAAAAGTTTAGACAAGTACAAGCCGCTTACGAACATTTACAAAAAGAGCATAGATTTTAGTTTTTATTGATGAATCAGGAAAACGTTAAAATAAAGATTTTAGAAGAGATTGATAAAACTGAAAAGGCGATTCTGGAATACAAGGAAATAACAAAGCCCATAGCTCCAGATGTTTCTATTGGACGTGTTAGTCGAATGGATGCCATTAATAATAAAAGTGTTAACGAAGCTTCTTTGCGTCAAGCTGAAATAAAATTAGGAAATCTAAAACGTGTGCTGGAAAGATTTGGTACAGAAGATTTTGGTATTTGCTTAAAATGCAAGCAACCTATTCCAGTTGGTAGAATTTTAATTCGCCCACAAAGTTTATTGTGTGTTAATTGCGCGGATTAATAATTTTGTTAAGTTGTAAAGTACAAATATAAAAGCCAACAAAACATAAGGTTTTGTTGGCTTAATAATAGTTAATTGAGTAGTAGTTTTTATCTAGTGGCGTAAACCTTAGTTTCCCCATCTTTTCCAAATACCATTACTAATTTGTTATTAGCATCAATATAATATGCTTCTAATTTCCATCCCTCACTTTTCGATGCTTCGATTAAGCATTTACGAACGTCTGGATTGTTTAAATTAAATTCCCTGTTTATGGGTTTTTCATTAGCATTAACTTGCATAGAAACCATAAGTACTATGGCGATTAAAAGTAATTGTAATTTTCTCATCTGTAGGTTATTTTTTTAGATTATTAAATAAGCCTGCAAGAGTATATCATTTTATAAAATCTAGTGAAATTTTTAGCCGATAGTATGTTTTTTCTCGTTAAACGAACACTTTTAGCAGAAGTAGTTGGATTTGAGGAATATAAATTAAGAAATGTGGGTTTAACTAACTTCTAATTTGTAGCCAACACCATGAACGTTTATTATGTTTATAGATTCATCATCTTTAAACTTTTTTCGAAGTTTCGAAATAAATGTGTCGAGGCTTCTTCCAACAAATACTCCATTGTCTTCCCATATTTTTTTGATTATAACATCGCGTTTTATTACTTGATTTTGCTTAGAGCTGAACATGTTAATTAATTCACATTCTTTGGTAGATAATTTAATTTCAAAAGTGTCTTTAACCAGTTTGTTTTGGGTTTCATAAAATTTATAATTTCCAATTTTAATATGGTCATCAAGTTTATTAAATGGTTTATTTTTTGATTTTTGTTTAAAATAGGTTATTGCAAAAAATGTTAAAACAAGAAGAAGGAGGCTAATTAATATGAGATTCTTGTTAGAACGAAAGAAAGAATTATTTTCAATAAACAAAACTTGAACGGTGTAACAATCAAATGGTAAAACACGTCCTTGGCATGGAACAATGTTTTCTTCTTTATTTCCAGTAATTTGAAAACTATATGAAACCTCTTGTGTGCTGCAATTAATAACTTCTACTATAAATTGTTTGGATAATTTAGCGTTTTTGAGACTAGAATTAACTATTCCAACTAAGCTATCAGGAGTTATAGATAAGCTCCCTTCAAAAGCGATTTCGTATCTATTCTCTTTTACTTTTCTAATCGGCAATATTAAGGATGAAGTATCTTTGTTGGTCAATAAAAGTTTATTACCAGCATCTCTAAGCGATACTTTAACTTTTTCAGAGAAATTCGCATTATTATTATTGGGGTTTTGAAACGCAATAAATGTAATGCATGTAGCTGTTAAGGTTATGAAAGAAGCGTATATTGTTTTTATTCTCATAAAATGAATTTAAAAATTAGTGAATTAACCTAAAATCTACAACTTTTACATCCCTTTTACACTTCTTTTACAGTTTTTTCACAAATAGAAATGGAGATACTTATTAGTTTTATTGAAAAATTAAAAGTCATGCAAAAATTTATTCTACTATTATCATTATTTATTTGTTTATCATTTGACCTTAGCAGTCAAAGTTTAATTTCAGTTTTAAATACTAATAAAGTTACCCCAGATGTTAATCTGGTAGAAATAGAAATTGAAAATAGCTTAATAAATTGGAAAGGATCGAACTTATTTAAATTGAAAAAGCATTATGGTACTGTAAATTTTAAAAGCGGTTATGTTATAAAAAAGAATGGAAATATTATGGGAGGAGAGTTTGTAATTGAAATGAATACCATTACAAATACAGATGGGAAATTTAATGAAATACTAGTTAGTCATCTAAAAAATGAAGACTTTTTTGATGTTAAAAAATACCCGCTAGCCAAATTAAAAATTAATATAGTTGAATTCAATATGGACGAAACTCTAAAATTTATAGGAGATTTAACTATTAAAGGTGTTACTAAAGAAATTCAATTTGATGCAAGTTTTAATGTGATAGATGGCAATGAAGTTATGTCAACTAAATTCGAAATAGATCGCACCAATTGGGGTATTAATCACGAATCGCAAGAAACTCTAGGTACTTTAAAAGATAATATTATTTCTAATACTATTAAGTTTGAAGTCACAGCTCAATGGCCATTTAGAGATAAATGCTAATCAAAAATAAGCTTTGACTGGTCTTTAGTTACAATTAATTCAATGTTTCTTCCCAAAATTAGGGCACGATTTTCTTTTTCATGACCTGCTGGCATATTAAACGCAATCGGGAAATCGTAATCAGAGAGAGCATCTAAAATTAGTTGTTCAATAGATGTGCCCCAAAGTGTTGTGTTTTTTCTTAGTTTAGTCATTTGCCCAACCACAACACCTTTGCAATCATTGAAATAACCTGCTCTTTTTAGACTTTGTAGAATACGATCTATGTGGTATTTGTACTCGCCAATTTCTTCAATGAACAGTATTTTTCCAGCCACGTCAATACTACTTTTAGAACCAAGCATCGTGTGCAGTATAGTAAGATTGCCACCAACTAATTGGCCAGAGGAATTTCCAGTTTTGTTATATTCAGATCCTTCTAAAATATAACTTAAGGAGTTCCCAAAAACAGCATCTTTGAATGTTGATACGGTTACTTCAATTGAATTCAAATCATCTTGTAAACTGGTGCACATCATTGCATGAATGCTTTCGAATCCCAAATTGTGTATGTCGTTATGAAGCGCTGTAATATCTGAGTAGCCAATAATCCATTTGGGTTTTTCTTTAAAGCTAGACCAATCCAATTTATCTAAAATTCGAACCATACCGTAACCACCACGTGCACACCAAATAGCTCTTATTTTTGGGTCGTCTAATACTTTCTGTAAATCTTCGCAACGTTCATCATCGGTACCAGCAAAATGGTTTGCTTTGTTAAATACGTGGTCTCCAATTATCGAATGTAGCCCCCAGCTTTTTAATAATTTTTGAGCTTGCTGTACTTCGTCAGTTCTATTTTTTAAAATTCCTGAAGGGGCAACTATAGCAACTGTATCGCCTGCTTTTAAATATGGTGGTTGTTTCAAAGTTATATCTTGTTTTTGCAAAGCATCATTTTGAGCCAATAGTGTATTCTTTCCTGAGAAAAAAAAAGAACAAATCAAGCTTATTGTTAGTAGGTTTTTAGACATAATGTAAATGTACATTTTTTTTCTAAATAGCTTTCAAAATGTGTACTTTTACGGCTTTAAAAAAGATTTCATAATGCCGAAAAGATATACCATTACCACAGCACTTCCTTATACAAACGGACCAATTCATATTGGGCATTTAGCTGGGGTTTATGTTCCTGCGGATATATATGCACGTTATTTGCGTTTAACGGGAAACGATGTAGCGTTTATTGGCGGCAGTGATGAGCATGGTGTGCCTATTACTATAAAAGCGAAGAACGAAGGTGTTTCTCCTCAAGATATTGTTGATAAATACCATACGATTATTAAAAAATCGTTTGAAGATTTTGGGATTACTTATGATAACTATTCAAGAACATCGGCACCCATACATCATCAAACGGCTTCAGAATTCTTTAAGACTTTAAATGAAAAAGGGGAGTTTATTGAAGAAACATCAGAGCAATTATATGACGCCGAAGCAAATCAATTTTTAGCAGACCGGTTTGTTGTTGGAACTTGCCCTAAATGTGGCAATGAAGAAAGTTATGGCGATCAATGTGAAAACTGTGGCACTAGCCATAATGCAACTGATTTGATTAATCCAAAATCAGCAATAACAGGAAATGTTCCTACTTTAAAACAAACAAAGCATTGGTTTTTACCTTTAGATAAGCACGAAGCATTTTTAAAAGAGTGGATTTTAGAAGGCCACAAAAAAGATTGGAAGCCTAACGTTTACGGACAAGTAAAATCTTGGATTGATGATGGTTTACGTCCAAGAGCGGTAACCAGAGATTTAGATTGGGGCATCCCAGTACCAGCAGAAGGAGGCGAGGGAAAAGTATTATATGTTTGGTTTGATGCACCTATCGGATATATTTCATCTACCAAAGAATGGGCAGCACGTGAAGGAAAAGATTGGGAGCCTTATTGGAAAGATAAAGAAACTAAATTGGTACATTTTATTGGGAAAGACAATATTGTATTTCATTGCATTATTTTTCCGGCAATGTTGAAAGCTGAAGGCAGTTATATTTTACCCGAAAATGTTCCAGCAAATGAGTTTTTAAATTTAGAAGGTAATAAGTTGTCAACTTCAAAAAATTGGGCTGTTTGGTTGCCAGACTATTTGGAAGAATTTCCTGGGCAACAAGATGTGTTGCGCTATGCATTAAATGCGAATGCACCAGAAACCAAGGATAACGACTTTACTTGGAAAGATTTTCAGGCACGAAATAATAACGAGTTGGTTGCTATTTTTGGAAATTTCATAAATAGAGTTGTGGTGTTAACTAACAAGTATTATAACGGTATTGTTCCTGCGCCTTCAGAGTTTAATGAAGTTGATAAAGAAACACTTGCTGCTGTAAAAGCATTCCCAGATGCGATTGCAAGTTCTATTGAGCGATATCGTTTTAGAGAAGCAGGACAAGAGCTTATGAATTTAGCACGACTTGGCAATAAATATTTAGCCGATGCCGAACCATGGAAGGTTATTAAAGTAGATGAAGACCGTACAAAAACAATTATGTATGTAGCACTTCAAATTGCATCTGCCTTAGCAACCTTAAGTGAGCCCTTTTTACCGTTTACTTCTGAAAAGTTGAAAAAGATTCTTAATATCACGTCGAGCGCAGTCGATGCGTCTTGGGATGAAGTTTCGACCACCAACGTCCTGCTTCCTTCTTATCACCAAATAAGAAAAGCAGAATTATTATTCTCCAAAATAGAAGATGCTACCATCCAAAAACAATTGGATAAATTAGAAGCAAGTAAAAAAGCCAATGAGTTAGCTAATGCAGCTGTAGAGCCCCAAAAAGACACCATTACTTTTGAAGACTTTACCAAATTAGATGTTCGAGTAGGCACCATTTTAGAAGCCGAAAAAATGCCAAAAACAAAAAAATTATTGAAGCTAAAAGTTGATACAGGTATCGATACAAGAACTATTGTGTCTGGTATTGCTGAAAGTTTTTCTGCCGAAGAAGTTATTGGCAAACGCGTAACGGTTTTAGTAAATCTAGCACCTAGAAAATTACGAGGTATTGAAAGCCAAGGTATGATTTTAATGACCGAAACTCCTGAAGGGAAATTGGTATTTGTGAATCCTGATGATGCAAAAGTTAGTAATGGATTGCAGGTTAGTTAGGAATTTATTTGTAATGTTTTTAAAATAGTCATGACTAACACATCATGCAAAAAATATTCACAGAGTTTTCTACAAATGCGGTTTTAAAACTAGGAAATGAATCTCTTTTAAAGCCTTATTCAACCTCCAAGCGCCTCGATTTATATACATTTATTAGAACCACCAATGCTAAAGCAGAGATTATAGTAGATAGTATTCCATATACCATTGAAGCAAATAGTATTTTGGCATTAACTACAGTGCAATATTTTCAGTTTATTACGGGGGAAGACTTAGTCGTATATCAATTCAATAGAGAGTTTTATTGTATTAAAGACCACGATCAAGAAGTAAGTTGTGCGGGACTTTTGTTTTTCGGAAATGTGCATATTCCCATTATTGAATTGGATAATAAAGAGCATAGAAAACTCAATATTCTACATGAAGTGTTTTTAGATGAATTTGAAACTGAAGATACTATTCAAGCTGAAATGCTGCGGATGCTTATGGCTCGTTTTATTATTATTAGCACGCGTTTGCTTAAAGCAAAAGAAGGTTTTGTTGAAACGGCTAAAAACACCAAGATAGATTTATTGCGGGAATTTAATATGTTGGTGGAATCACATTTTAAATTACAACATAGTGTATCATTCTATGCCGATAAGTTATTTAAATCGCCTAAAACTTTGTCAAATACGTTTGCAAAATTAAATACAAGTCCTTTGTACATTATCCATGAGCGCATTATTCTTGAAGCGAAACGCATGCTAATCTACACCGATAAAACTGCCAAAGAAATAGCTTATGAAGTTGGCTTCGATGATGCTTCGCATTTAAGTCGATTATTTAAAAAACACACTACTTTATCACCCTCAGACTTCAAAAAACAGCTTAGAAAGTCTGCTTAGGGAAAAATTGACAAATCCTAGGGCAATTTTACCATTTCTTAGCCTTTCCTTTTGATTCATCTTTGCATTGTATAATTAAAACAACAAAGGCATGAATTTAAAACACATAACAATTTTTAATTTGATTGAAATATTTAGAGGAAAAAGAAAAAGTATTGTCAATACCATTTCACCAAAAACTCATTGTGAGCAAAAACATATTCACGATTACTATTGTGATGCCGAAAGACCTCATATTGAGTCAAATATAATGACCTCAAATTAATAGGGGAAAAATTGACAAGCTTAAAGGAAATTCAACCATGGTGTAAAGGTTATAACGGTTGCACCTTTGTACCAACAAAATAAAAAAGTAAAAAATTATTAATAACGAGTTCCTGAAACAGGTTTAGGATAAAAAAATTAAAAAAATGAACATATTTAATGTGCCAACAAGAGACGAAGTAAGCGAAAATAATCAAGCCATTTTTGATAATTTAAACAAAGCTTTAGGGTTTGTACCAAACCTATATGCAACTTATGCACATAGCGATACGGCTTTAGAAAACTATTTAAATTTTGCAAATGCTAAAACATCTTTATCGGCTAAAGAAAAAGAGGTAGTAAACCTTGCAGTAAGTCAAGTGAATAACTGTATCTACTGTTTGTCTGCCCATACGGCTATTGGAAAAATGAATGGTTTTACAGATGACCAAATTTTAGAACTAAGAACTGGAGAAGCTTCTTTCAATAACAAATTGGGTGCATTAGCAAGATTAGCTAAAAACATTACAGAAAATAGGGGAAGAACTGATGTTAATGTATTAGAAAACTTTTTCAATGCAGGATATAACAAAGGGAATTTAATTGATGTAATTTCTTTGGTAGGCGATAAAACCATTTCAAATTATATACACAGTACAACCCAAGTACCTGTAGATTTTCAAGTAGCACAACCATTAGAAACTGCAACAGTGTAATTAACAAGTAAAATAATTTTAATAAATAACCCAGAGTTAAAAGCTCATTAAAAAAGGAAACAATGAAAAAAGTAATCTCAATTTTAGTAATCGCATTGGCATTCACATTAAATTCTAATGCTCAAGATAAAATGATGAAAAAAGAGGCAATTAAAACTATTGCTTTAGAACAAATAAAAGGTGAGTTTACCCAAAAAGGTTTAACCTTAAATGAAGGCACTTATGTGTTTGAAGTATCCAATAACCATGCAGCAGATGAAGTAGGTTTGGTATTAGTTGAAAAAGGAAAAGATGCTACTAATCCAGAAAACCACATAAAGACTGCTTATGTTACTCAAGTGGTTAAGGATGGAGAAACTCAAAAAACAAATGCAACAAAATTGGTAAAAGGAGAGTATGTGTATTTTTGTCCACTTAATCCAACACCACAATATACGCTTACAGTTCAGTAAGAGAATAGTCAGTTTGATTGATAGTTTGAAAGGTTATTCTAATAAAAGAATAACCTTTTTTTATGAAATCAGCTTAATAGACCCAATGGAAATTTTTAACTTTACAAAAAACCAAGAATTATGTTATCAAAATCAATACAAGGCGCATTAAATAATCAAATAAAAATAGAAGCAGAATCTTCTCAAATTTACTTAGCCATGGCATGTTGGGCTGAGGTTAAAGGTTTGGAAGGAGTTGCTAATTTTATGTATGCCCAAAGTGATGAAGAGCGCGAACACATGTTGAAATTAGTAAAGTTTGTCAATGAACGTGGTGGTCATGCTCAAATTTCAGAATTAAAAGCACCCAATGTAACTTTTAAATCATTTAAAGAAATGTTCGAAAAATTATTCGAACATGAAGTATTTGTGTCTCAAAGCATCAATGAATTAGTGCATATTTCACTTCAAGAAAAAGATTATGCAACACATAACTTTTTGCAGTGGTATGTTGCGGAGCAAATAGAAGAAGAAGCTGTAGCTAGAACTATCCTTGATAAAATCAATATGATTGGAGATGACAAGGGTGGATTGTATTTATTTGATCGAGATATTGAAAACTTAACAGTAACAACTGCGGCTACTAATACTCCAGAGTAGAAAATAAATTATTTGGCGAATAATGGCTTTAGTGAACACAATTTTAACAGTTAATCTTATTTAGATTTAATAAAAATAACTTATTTTTGCCCGCAGATTTGAATATCTTTTTCAACTGTGGGCAAAAAAAAGAAACAAAAAAAGACAATTAAAAAATTACGAAAATTAGGAGTTCCACTTCCTGAAAAAGTAAAAAGTAGTTGTTGTAAAAAGTTCAAAAAAGGCGAAAATAAGCGCTGTAAAAAATGTCCTTGCTTCGACTTAATAAAGAAAGTGGCTTAGTTTTTAATGACTCGAGTGGAATGCATCAACTCCAATTTCCAAACACTATCCTTTTTTATTGCAACAATACTTTCTAACCATTGAAAATTATTTTCTAAAGTATCCGATTTTATAGTCGCATAATTATTATAGGCCATCCAAATACGATTTCCTTCTTTTTTAGACTTAAAAAATTCGAAATTATTAATACGCTTAACGCCTTTGTCTCTAAGTTTTGCGCGCTTGCACCAGTTAGCTATGGTGTCGTTATTCCAAACTTCACCGTGCTCCAAAAGAATAAAGTCATCAGTATGGTAGTTTGGGAGTAGATGAGCTTTTTTGTCGCTCCAGACATCATCAAAAACCCCTTGAACAACCTGTTCTACGGCTTTGAAATCTTGTTGACTGTTAGGTTTTTTTTCTGTAGACTGTTTACAACTGTTCAGAATTATAAGCAGCCCGATAAGTATATAATTTGCTTTCATTTATTTAAATTTTAATAATCTAAGTTGATTTTGACATGATCTATTAAATTCCTATTATGCGATTTAATAAAACTCATTGATTAAAATGACATTTTTATTTTAGTGTATTAGATTGAAAAATTGCTATCTGCCAACTAAAATACATACTTTAACCAATATTATCGCGGTTTATAAAAATGAAAAAACTTCAGCAACTCATAAATAGTATTATAAAATATCGCCTAGCAATTATTTTAGTACTTGTTGTTTTAGTGTTTTTATCTGCTCAACAAACAATAAAAAACCTATCTGTCGATAACTCATTATCGATATGGTTTTTAGAGGATGACCCCAGTTACAAAGCTTATATTGATTTTCAAGAAGAAATTGGTTCCGACGAAATTTTTGTTGCCATGTTTCCTGTTGAAAATGCTATAGGTGATTTAGAAAAGGAAAACTTGTTAGAATTGCATGAAGTTATAGATGCGCTTCCTTATGTAAAAAGATCATTTAGTTTAGCTAAGGCTAAATACCCAATTTACACCAATACTAAAATAAAGTTTGATGACTTATACAACACGAAGCGTAGCGAAAAAGGTATAAAAAATCTACTTTCTAAATTGCCCAATATCTCATCTCAGCTTATTACCAAAGATTACAAAAATCAATTCTTTTATATTCAATTAAACCCCACCCCAGCAATTGAGGCACAACGTGAAGCTATCCCTAGAGAGATAAGGCAAATTATTTCAAAAAAATACTCAGAGTATCATTTAACGGGGCCTCCAGTTCTTAATGAAGCATATAGCTTAGGGATTTATAAAGAAAGTATGTTATTTGGTTTGCTTACTGTTTTAGTCATTACACTCATGCTATTGTTTTTATTACCCAGCAAGCGGTATTTGTTGGTATCATTGTTATCGGTTGCTATACCACTGGCCTTGCTTTTCGGAATAATTACATCGCTAGGTTTTGCTTTAAATATGATATCCATGCTCATACCGACGATATTGATGGTTTATAGTGTTAGCGATGCCGTACATATCATCAACATATATCATAAGGAAGGATTAAAAAACAGGAATTTTCATAAATTGCAACTTATCACCTTGTCAATTAGAAAAAGCTTTATCCCTTGTTTTTACACAACGCTAACAACGTTTGTCGGCTACTTTGCACTATATCTATCTCCGCTGCCAGCTTTCAAAAACATGGGAGTGTTCACATGTATTGGGTTAGTATTAAGTTTTTTGCTCGTTTATGTAATTGCCATAATAGGATTTAGTTTTATGAAGCTTAATTTTCAAGAATCCAAACCTATTTTGAATTTAAATAGTTTCAGTCAAACACAATTTGTGCTATGGCTTAATAGTTTTACCACACGATATAAAACAAGCATTATAGTTGTTTTTTCACTCGTGCTTCTTTATGGGGTTTATTCCATTTTTCAAGTGAAAATAGATACTAATTCACTCGATCTTTTAGCAGAAGGGCACGCCAAAAAAGATTTAAGAATAGTTGAAAGTCAACTCAATGGAAGCTCGAGAATTCAATTGAGTATTTCGGCTACTAAAGGTGGGAAAATATTGAATAGGGAAGCCGTGTCCTATATGGAAAAATTTCAACAAAAGTTAGAAACCAATCCTCTAATCGCATCAGCAGTTTCTGTTGTAGATATTAAATCGTTTTTAGAAAAAAGAACCCCTATTTTGTTTCAATCGGCTATTTCAAAAGAAAAAATTGAAAGCACTTTAGCTTCGGCAGATGCAAAAGCGAATAGTTTTTTCAAGTTGTTTTCAGATGATTTCACTTCTGCTGGTATTACCGTAAGCTTTAAGGAAATGAATACATCTAAACTCCAACAGTTGTTGAATGAGATCGAGCGTGACTTTGTTAAAACATTTCCAAAAGAATTCTATAAGTTAAAAATTAATGGGTTTGCAGTAGTTTTTGCACAATTGAATAGGTTTATTCTTGAAACACAATTCAAATCATTTTTTGTGGCTTTTGTTATTGGGTTTTTATGTTTGTGGATTTTTATCAGGAATATAAGAACCACGCTTTTAGTTTTAATTCCTAATGTATTACCTCTTTTTGTACTCGCTATATTAATGAGTTTATTAGACATTACATTGGATGTTACCACGGCAATGATAACGCCAATAATGTTAGGGATTGCTATGGACGACACCATCCATTTAGTTTATAAATATAAACGTACCAAACAGGTAAAGGGTTCTCCAGAAGCAAGAATGAATAATGCCATGATGTACACAGGTACAGCCTTGTTTTCAACTACTATTGCATTAGTTGGTGGGTTTCTAATTATTAGTTCTAGCGCGGTGCCTTCGGTAAGTCACTTTGGTTTACTTTGTGCTGTTACTGTATTGATTGCATTAATAACCGACATTTTTTACCTGCCCGCATTACTGAAAACTTTTGATAGATAAGTTATGTTTGCTCAATTTTCTCTTGAATAAAAAAAGCATTCTATTCCCAGAACGCTTTTAGTATGTTAAAATTAGAACAGATTATCTATTCATGTTTTTTATTTGGTCTACAAAATCATCCAAGTCTGCACCATTACGCACAAGGGTGAGCGCTTTGTCAATGATGTATTTTATATTTACTGCGTGAAATCCGAGTCCAACAGAAATTTTCTTTAAAAGTAATAATTCAGGCTCGCCCGTAATGGTGTCCACATGAATCATACGCACCAAATCGTATAAACGCTCTAAGCGACTTTCATAAGATACTGGTGGATTAATTGGGTGAGATGAGTAATCTTTTAAAATAGCCTTATAATCCATCTCAGAAATAGCTAAATTATTAGCTAATCTAATTAAAAATGCTTTTTCATCATCTGTAATAACTCCATCAGCCATAGCTACTCTAACAATCGATGCAAAATGACTTTCATTTCGCTTTTTAAATCCACTATCAAATAAATCTGAAATTGACATATATACTTATATTTAGTGCTACAAACGTACATATTATTTTTCATTTTTTGAAATAAATGCAGACCATAATGCAATACAAATTTGATGAATTATTTTAATCATAAAATGTACTAATTTCCGCATTTCTACAAATGAAAAATAAGACTAGAATTTAATTGCTCAATTTGTAAAAAGAATAGTAAAATCTAATTGTATTAAGACCGCGCTAAGTATTATATTTGCACCCTTTAAATGTTGTAAATTAGGTGAGTTCGACTAACTTCTCGCAAACTTATTTACAGACTTTGCAAGGGCAAAATCTGCGGAATACTATTGTCCAAAATGGAACGAAAATTCATTTAAAAGGACTAGTAGGGTCTTCATTTTCGTTTGTTATTTCTGGCATTTTCAAAGAAGTGCAGAAGCCCTTTCTTTTGGTTTTTAATGACAAAGAAGAAGCTGCACATTACCTAAACGATTTAGAACAATTATTAAGTGATAATGATGTGTTGTTCTACCCTGGAAGTTATAGACGTCCTTATGATATTGAAGAAACCAATAATGCGAATGTGCTTTTACGCGCCGAAGTCTTAAATCGTATTAATTCTCAAAAAAAACCAGCAATTATCGTTACATACCCAGATGCTCTTTTTGAGCAAGTTGTAACAAGAAAAGAATTAGAGCGGCATACCCTTAAGATTGGAATTAATGATAAGCTATCAATAGATTTTATTAATGAAGTTTTATTTGAGTATCAATTTAAGCGTGTTGATTTTGTAACAGAACCGGGAGAATTTTCCCTAAGAGGTGGAATAGTTGATGTATTCTCATTTTCGCATGATGAACCTTATCGTATTGAATTTTTTGGTGATGAGGTGGATAGTATAAGAACCTTCGATGTTGAAACGCAGTTGTCTGTTGAACAAATTAAGAAGATCAATATCATTCCGAATGTTGCTAATAAATTGGTTGAAGAAAAGCGACAAAGCTTCCTAAAGTACATCGCCCAAAAAACAGTGGTTTGTTTAAAAAATGCCGATCTATTGTTTTCAAGAATTGACGATTTTTATGAAAAAGGAGAAGAAGCATTCAAAGGATTGTCAGAGGATATAAAACATGCTGAACCACAGGAGTTATTTTGCAATTCAGATTTACTTAAAAAGCAACTTTTAGATTTTTCCATCATTGAATTTGGGACACAAAGTGTCTTTTGTCATTCAAAAACTGAGCTAATTGAAGTTGGAGAATGTCATGTTGTTCAATTTAACACCACCCCACAACCTACATTCAACAAGCAATTTAATTTGTTGATTGAAGATTTAAATGGTAATCATGAAAAAGGATATACCAATTGTATTGCTTGTGTAAGTGAGCAACAAGCAAAACGTTTTCGCGATATATTTGACGATTCTAATCTCGATGTCAAAGAATATCAAACAGTTATCTTGTCATTACATCAAGGGTTTATAGACCACGATAATAAAATAGTTTGCTATACCGATCACCAAATTTTTGAGCGCTATAATAAATTTCATCTTAAAAATGGTTATGCTAAAAAGCAAGCCATCACACTAAAAGAACTTACAAACTTAGATATTGGCGATTATGTTACACATATTGATCATGGCATAGGGCGTTTTGGCGGACTTCAAAAAATTGATGTAGAAGGTAAAAAACAAGAAGCTATTAAATTGGTATATGGCGAACGCGACGTACTGTATTTAAGTATTCACTCGCTACATAAAATCACCAAATTTAATGGTAAAGATGGCAAACCGCCAAAAGTTTATAAACTTGGAAGTAAAGCTTGGAAAACTCTAAAGCAAAAAACCAAGGCTCGTGTAAAAGATGTTGCTTTTAATTTAATAAAGCTCTACGCCAAACGTAAAACAGAAAAAGGATATCAGTACAATCCTGATAGTTATATGCAGCATGAATTGGAAGCCTCTTTTATTTATGAAGATACTCCAGACCAAAGTACTGCTACAGCAGATATTAAAGCGGATATGGAAAGTGAGCGTCCAATGGACAGACTCATTTGTGGCGATGTAGGATTTGGTAAAACCGAAGTGGCTATGCGTGCTGCATTTAAAGCGGTAGATAACGGTAAGCAGGTCGCGGTTTTAGTACCAACAACCATACTGGCATATCAACATTCAAGAACATTTAAACAACGCCTAAAAGACTTTCCTGTAACAGTAGATTATTTAAATCGATTTAGAACAGCCAAGGAAAAGCGTGAGACCCTAGAAAATCTTGAAAAGGGAGTAGTAGATATTATTATTGGGACGCATCAATTGGTTAATAAAAATGTAAAGTTTAAAGATTTAGGTCTTTTAATAGTTGACGAAGAACAAAAGTTTGGAGTTACGGTAAAAGAGAAACTAAAGACCCTTAAGGACAATGTAGATGTATTAACTTTAACGGCTACACCAATACCGAGAACACTTCAGTTCAGTTTGATGGCGGCTCGAGATTTATCGGTTATTACAACGCCTCCACCAAACCGTTATCCAATTGAGAGTCATGTGATACGTATTAATGAGGAAACCATTCGCGATGCGATTAGTTATGAAATACAAAGAGGAGGGCAAATTTTCTTCATTCATAATCGTATTGAAAATATAAAGGAAGTTGCAGGAATGATTCAGCGTTTGGTGCCAGATGCTAAAATAGGAATCGGTCATGGGCAGATGGAAGGAAAGAAGTTAGAAAGCCTAATGCTTCAATTTATGAATGGCGGTTTCGATGTTTTAGTGAGTACAACTATTGTTGAAAGTGGCTTGGATGTGCCAAACGCAAATACCATTTTTATAAATAACGCTAATAATTTTGGCTTAAGCGATTTACATCAAATGCGCGGCAGAGTAGGACGAAGCAATAAAAAAGCGTTCTGTTATTTTATCACACCAGAATACTCTGCAATGACAGATGATGCTAGAAAACGAATTACTGCCCTGGAGCAATTTACCGAATTGGGAAGTGGTTTTAACATCGCCATGAAAGATTTAGAAATTCGTGGTGCAGGTGATCTGTTAGGTGGTGAGCAAAGCGGATTTATTAATGAAATTGGCTTTGATACCTATCAAAAAATATTAAATGAAGCGATCGAGGAACTCAAGGAAAATGAGTTTAAATATTTATATAATGTTGACGAAACGAAAAAAGTTTATGTAAAGGATGTCACCATCGATAGTGATTTCGAACTACTTTTTCCAGATCATTACATTAATAATATAACTGAACGATTAAATCTATACACGCAACTTAATAATATAAAAACAGAGGAAGAATTACATACTTTTGAGTCCGAATTAATAGATCGTTTTGGAGAATTACCAATACAAGTGACCGATTTATTAAATAGTGTCCAAATAAAGTGGATAGCTTCTAAAGTTGGGTTTGAGAAGGTGATTATGAAGCAAGGGAACCTAATAGGATATTTTATTAACGACCAACAAAGTAAATTTTATCAAAGTGCTAATTTCACCAAAGTATTGCAGTTTGTTCAATCGCATCCTAAGGCAGCTAAGATGAAAGAAAAGCAAACCCGAAATGGACTTCGTTTAATGTTAACATTTGAAAATATAAAAACAGTAGAACAAGCATTAAAAGCCCTACAACCAATTGTGGCGTAATAATTGTTTTATTAACTATAAAAGACTATAATTTTGCAACGTTTACTTATTATTTTTGTTTTTTTTCCGAGTTTTCTCTTAGCTCAGCACTCAATTAAAGGGGTGTTTTCTCCTAAGGAAGATTACAATTTTGCAATTCTTTATAAAGTTACCCCTACTATATCAGAATACGTTTCTAATGCCGAGATACAAGGAGATGGAAGTTTTCAATTTCAGTTAGATTCAACCTATACGAAAGGGATTTATAGGTTAGTTTATGCTGTACCTCAAGAAGATTATAATTTCGATATTATTTACAACGGAAAAGAAGATGTTGAACTTACTTTTAACTCCGAAACTGGCGTGAAATTTGATTCCTCTCTAGAAAATAAACTCTTGGAATCTTACACAAATAGTATGTTAATGATAACCAATAGTATTGGGAATTATTTTCGAGATGAAAGCAAAGACAAGGATACATTAGCTTTAACCAAAATATTTAAAACCCAGAAAGAAACTCAGAGTAATTTTGAAGAAGCATCAAAAGGCAGTATAGCCTCTAATTTTATAAAAGCGAATAAACCGTTTATCCCAAAATCTAGTGTAGATGTAAAAACCTATGTGCAGAAGTTGGAGAAGCACTACTTTGATCATGTAGATTTTAATAATTCAGTGCTTCAAAGTTCTAATTTTTTAACTGAACGTATGCTTAATTATGTGTTTGGTAATGGCGCCAATTCTCAAGATGAAATAGCGAATTACAAAAAGAACATCAACACGTTATATCAAAAAATTAATAGCTCTCCAGACCATATCAAAAAGAATTTATTGTCAATTTTATGGCAACAAATGGCAGATTTGAATATAGAATCTGTTGCAAATTTTATTGCTGATACTTATCTCATGGATTTGGCAGTGTCCTCAAACGATCAAGAACTTTTACGTGCGCTAATATTATATAACGATATTTCAATTGGTAAGATAGCACCCGATTTTGAGGTTGAAACAAAAGAGAAAGATAAAACCATAACAAAGAAGTTAAGTCAGTTAAATATAGCTGAAAACTACATAGTAGTATTTTGGAGCACGACTTGCTCCCATTGTCTAGATGAAATACCTCAATTACAAAATTTCATTAAGTCTGTTGAGAAGAATAAGGTGAAAGTTGTTGCCATTGCTTTAGAAGATGAATCTTATAATTGGAAAAATTTAACTTATGATTATCCTGAATTCATTCATATTTATGGTGATGGTAAATGGAATAACGACATAGGAAATAGGTACGGCGTTACAGCAACACCTTCTTATTTTGTGCTAAATGCAAAAAAACAAATAGTTGCAAAGCCCGAAGATTGTGACATGCTAAAGGAATACTTCCAAGATGGTAATTAGTTAAAAGTGATAAAACGCATTTTCTAAGTGCTCAATTTCATATTGCTTACCTACTTTAACTATAGCAATGATATCAAAACGTACTTCAACGTTTAAATTATTAACCGTTACATATTCATCAACTGCTTTAACCAGGCTCTTTATTTGTTTTGGTTTCACAAAGTCTTGTGGGTTCCCAAAATTGGTTGTTGATCGAGTTTTAACCTCTACAATAGTAAGAACGTCATCCTTATTTGCAATAATATCGACTTCTGCTTTATCAAAACGATAATTACGTTCTGCAATGTCATAACCATTTTTAAGAAGAAAATCGACAGCAAGTTGCTCACCTTTTTTCCCAAGGTCGTTGTGTTTTCCCATAATCCCTATCCTCTAAATAAAAAGAAATCATCTTTCATGTCTTCAATTTGAGCATCCTCATTTGTGATAATATAATCGATGGCTTGGGAGGTGAATTCGTCGCCTTTTTCGGTTAAAGACACAATGTTATCATCAAGTTGAATCATGTTGTTTTTCAATGCTAAATCTAATACAGATTTAGAACGTACTTTTTGCCAATTAATATGTTCATTAAGGTGATTAACATGACGCTCACTTTCTTCATTATGATTTTTTAAATGCAATAAAAAGGTTAATAAAGACACTTCGGTACGTTGTTGTTTTTCTCTATATAAAACGGCAATAACACCTTTGTTTGGAGCAAATAAGTAGACCATTAAAAACACCAAACCTAAGACAGTAGTTATAGAGCCTGCAATAGAAGCATCTAAATAATGTGCTAGCCAATATCCAGTTATGGCACTAAGAACTCCAAAACCAATGGCATAAATAAGCATGCGTTTTAAATCGGTGGTTAAAAGATATGCTGTTGCTGCTGGAGCAATCATTAGTGCAACAACTAAAATAGCTCCTACGGCATCAAAAGCACCAACTGTTGTTACCGATGAAACTGTCATTAAACCATAATGAATAATCGCTGGGGAAAAACCTAGTGATGCAGCTAAACCAGGATCAAAAGTACTTACTTTTAACTCTTTAAAAAAGGCAAATAGGAGTCCAATGGTTATTAGTAAAATGAAGCCAATAACCCACAACGACTTTGGACCAATATCAATTCCCGAAATTAAGAGCCTATCAAATGGAGCAAAAGCTAATTCGCCTAACAAAACAGCATCTACGTCTAAATGCACATCGTTAGCATTTTTTGCAATAAGAATAACGCCTATGCTGAATAAAATAGGGAACACTAGTCCTATGGCGGTATCTTCTTTAACCAACCCCGTTTTTTGAATGTATTCTACTAAAATGACAGTAATGATACCTGTTATGGCTGCGAGTAGAATAAGTAAGGGTGAATTTAAATCTTGTGTGATAAAGAATCCGATAACAATTCCTGGTAAAATAGAATGACTAATAGCATCGCTAATCATAGCCATTTTTCGAAGCACCAAGAAAGTGCCTGGAATAGCACAAGAAATCGCTACTAAACTGGCAATAAGCTGTATTTCTATTTGGGCACTACTCATTATTTTCAGTTTGTTGATTGTACAAGTTGGACGCGGTCTTATATCCTTCTCGGGTTAAACTCCACATATTCCCGTTTAGCTGTACATAATTTTTTTGCACTAATTTTTGCAACGTACCTTTTGTAAAACCTTGAAAGTTATTTAGGATTTTAATAGAATGTGGATGTGATATATTTTCATGAGTTTCGGCAATTCTAAACATAAATGCCAATGTTTTATGTAACTGCAAATCACGTCTGTTCTTTATAAATCGTATTTGTTTAAATAATAAACCTCGACTTGGAGAAAATACAAAAGATATTAAAACAAAAACTCCAGCAATAATTACTATAACAGGACCAGTTGATAAGTTGTTTTGGCTTGCACTTACTGCAGTCCCAAATACACCAGAAAAGGCACCAAATAAAGCTGATAAAAACACCATCACACTTAGTCTGTTTGTCCATTGTCGTGCAGCAGCAGCAGGAGCAAGTAACATGGCGCTCATAAGAACTACACCCACTGTTTGAAGTCCCAAAACGATTGCTAAAACTATAAAGCTAGTTATCAAAATGTCTATAAATTTGGTGTTGAAACCAAGTGTTTTGGTAAAGTCTGAATCAAAAAGAAGCATTTTGAATTCTTTCCAAAATAGCAATAAGATCATTAGGCAGATGCCTGTAACTATAGCCATAAGCCAAACATCACTTTCTACTAGTGTTGCTGCTTGTCCAAACAAATACTTGTCTAATCCAGCTTGATTGGCGTTTGGTTGTTTTTGAATAAATGTAAGTAGAAGCATTCCAAAGCCAAAAAACAAGGATAAAATTAGTCCTAACGCAGTATCCGATTTCAAATGCGTTTTACTGATAATACCTCGAATCCAAAAGGTGCCTATTAACCCGCTAACCAGAGCCCCTAATAAGAGTACATTACTGTCTTTTGCCCCTGTAATTAAAAACACAATAGCAATACCAGGTAATGCAGCATGAGAAATAGCATCACCTAAAAGGCTTTGTTTTCTCAGTACTGCAAAACTTCCTAACATGCCAGTAACAGCACCTAGGATTGCTGTTCCTAAGGTAATAGTTCTTAAGGTGTAGTCTGTAAAGACGAGCATTATATATTCAGTGATATCCATAGCTATTCCTGAATGCTAACTTTATAATTAATACCGTATGTTTTGGTTAAATTATCATCATTAAAAATATCCTTAACAGGACCAGTTGCGATCTTTTTTACATTTAAAAATGTAACCCAATCGAAATATTCTGGGACGGTTTGTAAATCGTGATGTACCACGATGACTGTTTTTCCAGCTTTTCTCAAAGCTTTTAATATGTTAATAATGGCTATTTCGGTTGAAGCGTCAACACCCTGAAATGGCTCATCCATAAAATAGATTGAAGCATTTTGTACCAGAGCTCTTGCCAAAAAAATACGCTGTTGTTGTCCTCCAGACAGCTGACTAATTTGACGATTTTTAAAAGGAAGCATACCTACTTTCTCCAATGCCTCCAGAGCTGCCTTCTTCTCCTTTTGAGTCGGGCGTTTAATCCATCCTAAACTCCCGTATGTACCCATCATTACAACATCTAACGCTGTTGTTGGAAAATCCCAATCTACACTTCCTTTTTGGGGCACATAGGCCACTAATGAGCGTTGTTTTTCATAGGGTTTGCCATAAATGCTAACACTACCTGCAATAGGTTTTAAAATACCTAAAACAGATTTTATAAGTGTAGATTTTCCAGCGCCATTAGGTCCTACGATAGCCATAAGAACACCTTCGGGGATTTCTAAATCAATATCCCAAAGCACAGGCTTATAGTTATAAGCCACTGTTAAATCATCAATTTGTACGGCTATTTTTTTACTCATTATTTTAATGCGTTAACTATAGTATTCACATTATACTCAAACATACCGATATAAGTTCCTTCAATAGTCCCAGCATCTCCAAGCGCATCAGAATATAGCGATCCGCCAATGGTTACATTGTGACCTTTCGCATTTACTGCCGCTTGTAAAGCTTCAATAGTACGTTTTGGTACAGAGCTTTCTACAAAGATAGCTTTAACTCCTTTTTCAATAATAAAAGCCGATAATTTCTGTACATCTTTAACGCCAGCTTCAGTAGCTGTGGATAAACCTTGTAAGCCAACAACTTCAAATTCGAATGATTTCCCGAAATAATTAAAAGCATCATGGGCGGTTACTAAAATACGTTTGTCCTTAGGTAAGGTTTCAATATCGGTCTGTATTTTATGCTTCAGGTTATCTAGTCGTTTTATATAATTGCTATAATTAGCTTGAAAAACAGGTTGCTTTTCTGGCATTGTTTCAGAAAGTATTTCAGTAACAAATAGAGTTGCTTGTTTCCAGTAATCGATATTAAACCAGATATGAGGATCGTAATTTGAGGCAAAATAGTCTGAGCCTATTAAGGTGCTTTTATCTAAAACTTCGGAAATGGCGATGGTTTTTTTGTTCTTCATTTTCTCAAAAACTTCCACCAGTTTACCTTCTAAATGCAAACCATTGTAGAAAATAATATCTGCATTAGCTAGTTTAGTTACATCACCTTCGCTAGCTTTATATAAATGTGGGTCAACACCACTGCCCATTAGTCCTTGAAGGTTTATGTGTTCGCCTCCAATATTTTTAACCAAATCGGTAATCATGGTTGTAGTGGTTACTACATTTATTTTGTCATTAGCTTTCTTTTCGTTTTTACAACTGAAAATTAAAGCAACTGATATCAGAAGGGCAATTCTTTTGATCATTTTAAATGGTTTTTTTATTTCTAGTATTTTTGATTCTATAGCTTAACCCGAGACCCAATAATAAATCTTGGCCATCGGTAATACTTGTTCCAATGTAGGCGTCTAATTGTAAGTCGTCGCAAACTAGATAGGTCATCCCTGCATCCCAATAGTGGTTTGCAGAACTATCCTCTGGTAAATCTCCGTATACCTCGGCATACATCCCGAATTTTTCGGTAAGGCTATATCCGTAGGCCAAGGTGTAAATAGCTGCAGCTTCAGGGGAATCATCGCCCCATTGCGCGCCTATGTTATAGCCTAAACTGGAATTTTCACTTAGTGTATGAGAAAGTGATAATCTAAAATCTACACCTGTATATTCTGGTCTGTAATCGGTTGAAGCACTAAATACAGGAAATACATGTCCGATAAAAGCAATCTCAGGCATTGGTCCATTTTCTTCTGCAATATCTATTTTCATTCCGAGAAGCAAAGGAGATAACCCGCTCATGACGTTATCTAGTTTATTTCCGTTTACAGTGGTTACGCCTTCAACAAAATCCCATCCTAAACGTAATTCTAGGTTATCAAGAACCCCATACCGGATAAGCATTGTATTGTAAGTGAAGTTTTCAGACTTAATATTATTTTCTTCAAATGATTCGTACAATCCACCAGTTTCAAACTGAAGAATACCTTTTCCAACGGTTGAAGAAGCTTCAGTAGCATCTGGTCGATCTGTAACAATAGTGCCAAATTCATTTTCTTGAGATGAAATTGAAATTGTGAGTAATAAAAGTACAGTTATGAGAATATATTTAATGGTGTTCATTGACGTATATAATTGATGTGAAATCTTTATTTAAAAGAATGGTGTTATTGTTTATTAAAGTTTGGGTCATTTTGTTTTTACTGAATTGTTTCGATACTAATATGGTATTTCCATATTTCAACCCATGTTGTGCGCAGAAATCAAAAAATTCTTTGTCATCACTCATTAAGCGCGAAATAACATAGGTCTTGCCTTCTTTTGCATTTGATAAACTAATTGAAGTATCTGTGGTAGTGATTTCTCCTTTTGCATTTGGTATTGGATCACCGTGAGGGTCAAATTTTGGATTGCCTAAGTACTCACTTATTTTATTAGCCAACAAATCGGAAGTTTGGTGCTCCAGCAATTCTGCTTCACGATGGATATCGTGTAAGGATAAATCGAATAGTTTAAACAATAGAGCTTCCCAGAGGCGGTGCTTACGCACTACGTTAAGGGCCATTTTTGTGCCTTTGTCCGTAAGCTTTAACTCTTGGTACTTTTTATAGTGCAATAAATCCTTAACAGCTAGCTTCTTGGCCATATCAGTCGCTGCTGCGTTCGATATGCCCAGCTCTTTTGCTATATTTCCAGGTTTGGTGTCGTTATTATCACGTTTTCCATTTTTATAAATGGCTTTTACAAAGTTCTCTATAGCTATTGACATTTAATTTTGCTTTAAATTAATTTTAAGTAAACTTAAATATTTTACAAATGTAACTAAAAAATATAATTGGGGACAATTTTTCTTTAATTAGTAATTTCACATTCTAATATTTAATAAAGGTTAATATGTATCGCATTTATTTTCTCGTATTCTTAGTTTTTCAGTTTGTTTCATCTCAAAATGAGAAAATACTCTTTCAGCCTATTGATGTAATTGAGTTGGAATGTGCGTCAAATCCTCAAATATCTCCTGATGTTTTACATATAGTTTACAGACGTAACAGTTTTGATATTATGACTGATAAGTCTAAGGGTAATCTTTGGATTCTTAATTGAGATGGGACGTCACACCGAACGAAAGTTAACCTCGTGAGAAGTCAATGAATATAAAGTGCGATACTCTCCAAGTGGTGATTGAGTTGTTTTTACAAGTGCTATAAATAAAGATTCGAAATTATTTTAAACCTTAAAGTTGCGAAAGATTGATGCTGTATTAATCGAGATTTCAGAAGCATCACATGGTATTGCGGCCAAACCGAGTAATTTAATTAGTAAAGTGGCTCACGCTTTGGCTTGGTTTAAAAAGTATAATGAGGGTAATTAAAATCAAATAAGTTTAATGACAGGCACAACCCTTATCATCACCACATGTTTTATTAGATATTTTTTTTGACTTCCAGATAAATTTGCGTACTAGAAATATCAAAGCAAATGCTACTAAAACGTAAACGAGTATGTTTTGGATGATATAATTCATAATGTTATTTCAAAAATTGAAAAGCAATTAATGCTACAATATACGCAAAAGCCGTCATAATTACCAGTTGTAATATGGGCCATTTCCAACTATTAGTTTCTCGTTTTACAATGGCTAATGTGCTCATGCATTGCATAGCAAAAGCATAAAATAACAATAATGAAATTCCAGAGGCAAAAGTAAACAAGGGACCTCCTAATATCGGATTTAATTCAGCTGCCATCCTGTTTTTTATTGTGTCCTCGTCGTCGTTTCCAACGCTATATATTGTAGCTAAGGTTCCTACAAAAACTTCTCTTGCTGCAAACGAACTTACTATAGCAATTCCAATTTTCCAATCATAACCAAGAGGTCTAATAGCGGGTTCAATAGCTCTACCTGTAATGCCGATGAATGAATGTTCAAGTTTGTGGGAAGCGATTTTACTTTGCAAATCTTCCTCGGTTAAGTTTTCTGTGGCGTATTCAGTTTTAATTATGTTTTCGGCGTCATTAAAATCTTTTCCTGGACCATAGGATGCTAGAAACCATAATACAATAGAAATTGCCAAAATGATTTTTCCCGCTCCAAAAACAAATGATTTAGTTTTTTCTACAACAGTGAGCGCTACATTTTTTATTAGTGGTAGTTTATAATTAGGCATTTCAATCACAAAAAAAGTCTTGCTCTTTATTTTGAGTATTTTATTCAAGAGGTATGCTGAAAACACTGCTGTTCCAAAACCAATTAAATACAGCAGCATTAAAGTTAGGGCTTGGTAGCTAAGCCCAAAAAATCTTCCCTGTGGAATTACCAAAGAAATAATAATTAAATAGACTGGTAGCCTTGCAGAACATGTTGTGAATGGTGTAACCAATATTGTTATGAGTCGTTCTTTCCAGCTTTCAATATTCCTTGTTGCCATTATTGCGGGAATAGCACAGGCGGTTCCAGAAATAAGAGGAACAACACTCTTACCGCTTAGCCCAAAACGACGCATAATGCGATCCATTAAAAATACCACGCGGCTCATATAACCGCTTTCTTCAAGTACCGCAATGAACAAGAATAGAAATGCGATTTGTGGAATAAAAATAACGATTCCACTGAGCCCAGGAATTATTCCTTCGGCTAATAAATTTGTAAAAGCGCCAACTGGAAGTACGTTTTTAGTCCATTCACTTAAAGATGCAAAAACACTATCAATAAAATCCATTGGCAACTCTGCCCAATCATAAATAGCTTGGAAAATGGTTAGTAATATAATTGTAAAAATAACATAGCCCCAAACCTTATGTGTTAAAACCCGATCAAGTCTGGTGCGTAAATCTTTGGCTTTCGAAGCGTCAATAGTTTGTCCAACTTTAAGAATATTATTAATAAACTGATAACGTTTTATCGTCTCTTTTTGCTGTAAACGTTTTAAATCGCCTTTACTTTTCGTTTTAAAATCTGCTACAGCATCAAAATCTTTTCTGTCCGTTTTTCCAAAGTTTACATCTTGTGTAATTACAAGCCAAAGTTTATAAAGCAACTGGTTTGGAAATGCTTTTTGAAGATTTCCAAAGTATTCCTTATCAATTTCATAAGCGTTCAAACATGGAGTAACAGATACTTCTTTATAGTTTGTTATTAGGTTTTTTAGATCGTCTATACCTGTATTTTTTCTTGTACTTATAAGTGCGATTTTTGTTTGAAGGTGCTCTTCTAAATAATCAATATTTAATGAAATGCCTTTATAATTCATACGATCTGCCATGTTGATGACGAGCAGCGTAGGGATCTCCAAATCTTTTATTTGAGTAAATAGCAACAAATTGCGTTTAAGGTTTTCAACGTCACTTACTACAACTGCAATGTCTGGGAAGTCTTTATCATTTTTATTTAGCAATAACTCGATAACTACATTTTCATCTAGCGATGAAGCGTTCAGACTGTATGTGCCCGGGAGATCAATAATGTGTGCTTTCACACCACGTGGTAACTTGCAAATACCTTCCTTTTTTTCAACAGTAATTCCTGGGTAGTTACCTACTTTTTGGTTTAAACCTGTTAATGCATTAAAAACAGAAGTTTTACCGGTATTTGGATTCCCGATTAAAGCAACATTTATTTGTTTACCCATTAGTTACTTTTTCAATTAAAATATGGGAAGCGGTTTCTTTTCTTATGGCAAGGTGTGATCCATTAATATTTAAGTACATGGGATCTTGAAATGGAGCAACCTGAACGAGTTCGACAGAATTACCAGGTAAGCATCCCATTTCTAGTAATTTTAAAGGAATAGCATTTGAAGACACATCTGTTATAATCGCGCGTTCCCCTCGTTTTAAATGTGCTAAAGTGTCTTTCAAGCTTATTTAGATTGATTTTAAAGAAGCAAAAGTAAGGTAAAAAAATAGGCTATAAAAATTGTATTTGAAAAAGTATCAGTCGTATTCTTTTTTCAAATTTTTGATGTCTTCCAATAGCCGTTTGATGTCTTCATTATTTGTTCCATCATAAAACCCGCGAATCTGTCTTTTTTTATCAATCAGCATAAAATTTTCGGTATGTACCATATCAAAGGGTCCCGCATATGCATTATCCTTTACGGCTAAATAGCTTTTTCTTGCTAATTGATAAATTTCTTTTTTATCACCTGTAACCAAGTGCCACTTACTGTCGTTTACACCTTTTTTTACAGCATAGCGTTTCAATTGCTCAACGGTGTCAATTTCTGGTGTAACAGTGTGAGAAAGCAACATAACATCATTGTCATTCATGATTTCTTTTTGAATTTCGACCATATGATTTGTCATAATAGGACATATGGTTTGGCAAGTGGTAAAAAAGAAATCGGCAACATAAATTTTATTGTCAAAATCTTTTTGAGTGACCGTTTGTCCATTCTGATTTTTAAATGAAAAGTCCGCAATTCTATGATACTTTTTCTGATGTTGAATTGTGCTATCAACAAGTTCTGTACTAACCATTACTGGCTGGTAAATTGGCAAGGGTTGGTAAACATTTAATGTATTATAAATTAGAATAATAATGATTAGAGAAATGAAGCCAAAAACAACGGCGAACTTCTTGTAATCTTTGAAAAATGATAGCATTCGAATCTGAATTTCAGCAAAAATACGATGAAAATTAATCAGGAAAAATTCAATTTAAACATAAATTCATGTTAAAAGTTTTCTCATTACTTAATTGTCTTTTTTAAAGTTGGTTTAAAAGCTTACTTTTGTGCGATTATAAAAATTTGATTGAAGATTTATGGAGTTTGTTATTAAAATATCTCAGTTTTTATTGAGTCTTTCTTTACTCATTGTTTTACATGAGTTAGGACACTTTATTCCTGCGAAGGCTTTTAAAACTAGGGTAGAGAAATTTTACTTGTTTTTCGATGTTAAGTTCTCTTTGTTTAAAAAGAAAATAGGAGATACTGTTTATGGTATTGGTTGGTTGCCATTAGGAGGTTACGTAAAAATAGCTGGTATGATAGATGAAAGCATGGATACTGAGCAAATGGCCAAAGAACCGGAGCCATGGGAATTTCGATCTAAACCTACATGGCAAAGATTAATTATTATGCTTGGTGGTGTTACCGTAAATTTTGTTTTGGCATTAATCATTTATATACTAGCTTCCTTTGCTTATGGTGATCGCGATATTTCTGCCGAAAGTATTCAAGATGGTTACTGGATTACGAATCCTTTATTAGTGGATTTAGGTTTTCAAACTGGAGATCAGCTTCTTTATATAGGAGATGCAAAGATTGTGAATGAGTCGGATATTAGAAGTAATATTCTTGCTGCCCAATCTATTACTATTAATAGAGATGGTGAGCAGAAAAAAATTGATCTTCCCGAGGATTTTTTAGGACAATTATCTACCAGTAAAAACCGAAGTCTTTTTGAATTAAGAATGCCATTTATAATTGGTAAAGTTGCAGATTCGTCGTTGAATAAAACTGCTGGACTAAAAAGGGGAGATTTAGTAAAGACAATAAATGGGCAAAATATCAAATACTTCGATGAGGTAAAAGATATTTTAGCGCCATTAAAAGGGCAAACCGTTGTAACCCAAATTTTAAGAGATGATAAGCTCGTTATTTTTAACTTAAGTGTTGATAATAATGGAAAATTTGGAATTCAACCAGGAGGATCTATTAATCAATTTGCAGATTTAGGTTATTTTGATATAACTAGAAAGGAATACTCTTTTTACGAAAGTTTTGGAGTAGGTTATAATAAGTTTATTGGTCAAATAGCTTCATATTGGGGACAGTTAAAATTAATCTTTAGTCCAAGTACTGGAGCTTACAAAGGGGTTGGTGGTTTTAAAGCTATTTTCGATATTTTTCCAGACACTTGGAGCTGGGAAGCTTTTTGGAGTATTACAGCCTTTTTATCTATAATGTTAGCTATTTTAAACCTACTGCCAATACCAGCGTTAGATGGCGGACATGTCATGTTTTTGCTATATGAAATGGTATCTGGAAGAAAGCCAGGAGATAAGTTTATGGAATATGCTCAAATGGTGGGTTTCTTTATTCTAATAGCCCTGGTTCTATTTGCTAATGGCAATGATATTTTTAAGGCAATTTTTAATTAACTTTTTAGTCATTATATTTGTTGTAATTAAAATTTAATATATATTTGCGCTCGCAAAAGCGAAAAATATTTTCCTCAGTAGCTCAGTTGGTTAGAGCATCTGACTGTTAATCAGAGGGTCGCTGGTTCGAGCCCAGCCTGAGGAGCAACCTTTACAAAACCATCTAAGAGATTAGGTGGTTTTTGTGTGTCTAAAACGTCTTCATTTATAATTTCATACCTTTAGAAGACCAACCAACTTCTTATGATGAAATTCTTTGGTAAAATACGCTATAAACTTATGAGTGCGAATAAAACAGGCAAATATATTAAATATGCTATTGGGGAAATTGTATTGGTTGTAATTGGAATATTAATTGCATTACAGGTAAATAACTATAATAACTATACCAAAGACAGACGTTCTGAACAATTGATATTGATTAAACTTCATGATGAATCCGAGGCAATTGTAAGTTACCTTAATGAAATTAATTTAATGGCCGAAAAGTATATTTATGGAATTGAAAAATCAGTGAGAGCAATTAGCTCGAAGTCCTTGTATGGACTTAGCAAAGACGAATTTGAAAAAGGTGTGATTAACGTCGGCCTATATCCAGGGATAACACCTTCGAAGAGTGTTTATGAAGAATTGAACAGCTCTGGAAAATTACAGTTAATACAAAATGATTCGATTCTCAAGTTTATTAGTGATTATTATTCTCAATTGAGTTTTGTGAATAGCCAATTGAATTATTTTCGAATGTTTGTGCAAAGTCCTGAATCAATTGCCGGCAGGTCATTTTTGATGGTTTATGATAAGGAGGACCCTTTTAGAAGGGGAGTTAAATTTGATTTTGATGAATTAGTCGATAATCCCGAATTCACGAGCTCAATGGTAAAAGGGCTTAGAGACCAAATTGCATTCAATACAAATAGGACAATTTTGTTAGAAAAGGCAGAGCGTATGTGCAATGCTCTTGGAAAGATTATAAATGAGGATTGCATATCATCTTCAAAAAGATTACAAAATGGTAATTGAAGAGTAATACCCAAGAATGTGGGGAGCAACAATAGAAAAGTTCAACAGAAATGTTGGACTTTTTTTTATTTTAAACTCACCTTTTTGAATTTTCAGTATCCTTAGAAAGCTAGCCAACTTCTATGATAAGATTCTTCAGAAAAAATCTGAAGGTTTTTCTCTTTTATGACACTCATTTATTTTCCTTATATTTAAACAACTAACTGAAAACCAATATCTAATTGAAGAATACAAAACTGTTTCCAAGAACACACCTTTGGTCAATCATACCTTTCATCATTATAATAAGTGGTTTTTATCCAAGTTATTGGACAAAATTCTTTTCTGTCCCATTTAGATTTCATGTTCATGGTCTTTTAGCTACTTGTTGGTACATTTTAGTTATTATTCAACCATATTTATATCAAAAGAATAATCTTCGACTGCATCGTAAATTAGGTTTGGTTGGATTGTTTTTGGCTGGTGGAGTAGTCTTTTCAGCTTTACAAATGCTTCCATTTATTTTGTCCAATCCAAATCTACCACCAAGCCTTGCTAATGGCATTCTTTTTATTGATTTTGTGGCACTTGGCGGATTTGTCATATCTGTTTATTTTGGAGTTCGAAATGTAAAAGATACTCGAATTCATGGAAGGTGGATGATTGCAACTGTATTTTGGTCATTGCTTCCAGCACTTATTCGATTTTTAAATTATCCAGTAGGTAAAATTGTAAATTGGGACTTGAACTTTACGGAATTGGTATATGTTACAAATGGATTAGTCTTTCTTTCAATGGGATTGATTATACTTATTGATTACAGTAAGGAAAAAATTATCTATACAAGTTATAGTATTATTGCTATTGTTATGATTATCATGTCTATTTCGTATTCATATATGGTTGAAGCACCTTGGTGGGGAAATTTCTTAAAAGTATTATTGAAGAACTGATTCTTGTCATGTTGAAAATGTAACAGTCTCAAAAAAATCCCAGACAAACTCATTAAGGTTTAGGTTTGGTACTTCGAACCTTTCCACTAAAGAACAAGACTGTTTACATCAACAAAACCTTTATAGAATGAAGCTAATTTCATCAATTCTTCATTAAAATGGTTCGACAAAACAATATTAGGGGGAGCAACCTAGTAAAAGTTCAACAGAAATGTTGGACTTTTTTTGTTTTTGGATCCATAGATAAAGAGATAGAATAAATTTTTTAAACTTAGATACAAGTTTGTACCTTGGTGAAGTCATAAATATAGTGTCTTTAAAAACCTCTTTTAAATGTGTATCAACTAATCTATTTATATGAATAAAAACACAATCAAAAAAGTATCTATTATACTTCTTATAATTATACTAGGAACTTCTGCTTACACCTATTCTAAAATTGTATCTAACAATAAAGTTAGAGAGCTACAATGCTTTAATAGCTTGCTGATTAAGTTAGAAAACGGGATTCAACCAGATTCAATTTTTCAAGAAGATTATGATAAACTTCAACTATTGGTAGAATATAGTCTGGCAGCAAGAACTGAAATGCTTGAAGTCGTGAGTCAATTAAATATAGATAAAGACGCTCCAATAAGTAGTAGAGATTTATTGATTTTAAAACAAGGTTCGGAAAGCTATCTCGAAATTAGAGAAGATTTACTGGCCCTAGCTAATACTTATGAATGTGCTGTTGATGTTCAAGATGCCACTCTTGATGATTTTAATATTGACAAAAAATTAAGGTTAAAAGGATTAATGCTTTCATTGGGAGCTGCACTAACCTTATATGATAATTATTTCATAGGGATTGTGTTATTTGAGCAAGACACTAGACTTAGAAGGCTTGTTAACGATCCCGATATGGGTTTTGGGCTTATGGAAAATAAGCTGGATGAAGTGACATTAAATGCTAATTCTATAGAAACACGTCACAGAGTAAGACGTGCTATTACCTTTTATGAAGAAGCACAGCAGACTTTAGATGATTTTGATGAAGATTCTGATTATTCTTATTTAAAATTATTAATAGAGTCAAGCCCATCATATAACTACGTGAAAAAAATTAGAGTTAAAGAAGTAGCCTCTAAGAAATTTGTTGCTTTTGAAAGAATTACGAGTGAAATGATTTCAGAATCTTCCGAAAATGGTTTTGATATGCTAAGTGGTTTATTCGGAAACACAATGGGTTTATTTGAGTCAAGAAAAGGAAAGCTTTATGGAGATACAATAGCCAAAGAAAAAATTAAAAATGAATTAAAGCCCTTAGACATTTTATTAGAAAAAACGCCTTTTAGGCTAACAGACAAGTTTATCCCAGGTCATTTTGGGCATGTAGCTATTTGGACAGGAACTAAGGCTGAACTTATAGAATTGGATTTATGGAATAACCCATACGTTAAAAAATACGCAAGCGAGGTTGGTAATGACTTAGATGTAACATCGAAGGAAGAGCATCAAATTATAGAAGCACTTCGCTCTGGAGTTAAGTTAAGTACTTTAGATGAGTTTATGAATATTGATGATTTTGCCATTTTAAGGCCTGTTTTTAAAGATGAAAAGAATGAAGATTTAACTAAGGAAGCACTTCTAATGGCTTTTAGGCAATTAGGAAAAAAGTATGATTTCAATTTTGATGTAAATACTACCGATAAAATTGTATGTTCAGAACTTGCATACGTCTCTTTTCCTAGTATTGATTGGCCTACTGAGAAAACACTTGGGAGGCATAATATTAGTCCAGATAACGTAGCAAAATTAGCTTGGAACAGCTTGCCTTTGGAGTTAGTTTTATTTTATCATGATGGCAAATTGGTTGATAAAGAAACGCAATTACCAAAAATGATAGAACTAATGAAAGATTAAATGGATGTTTTATTTCGAATTAATAACAATTTTTAAGGAATCAATATTGGTTTTAGAATCTCCAAGGAATAGAAAGGATTAAGCTATTGGATTTCAGATAGCATGCCTCCTTGGTTCGAGCACAATAAAAGTAGCAAAAGAGTAAAAGTCTAACAAAAATATTGGACTTTTTTGTGCACATTATTAGTCTTTAAGATTTTTAGTATCTTTAGAATACTATAAAAATTATTCATTAAAATGGCTAGTGAGAGATGTGCTGGTTGTTTTGGTACTGGGAAAATAGATGGCATGAGTTGTACGTTTTGTGCTGGTACAGGCTCTATTTGGGTGCCAGACAAGACTAATTATTCTTCCAATACTGGATATAGAAAAAGCAGTTATACTAAAGGATCTTCTTGGTTAGATAATGCATTTGAAGATAACTTGGCTGAATTAACTTTTTTAGGAGTTTTTGGTTTTATTATCTATAAGAGCTGGGAGTCTTCTGAAACAAATTGGTACATTACAATTGCAATTGGATTAATAGCAGGCTTTGTTGCATACAAACTACTTAAAGGTCCTTTACGTCCATTAGGCACTCTGTTAAAATATGTATTTTATATTGGGTTAATTGGACTTGCTATCTATGGTATTTATCAAGTAGTAGTTTTGTTTTAATCCGCATAGACTTTTTATCATAGGAACACCCATTAAGAAGTCATTTATAAACGTTATTGAGTTTGATAATTCGATGCTTTCCGCTTTGGAATGGGGCTAGTAATCATTACGAGCACCATTCAATTCTTCATCGAACTGGTTCGGCAATACAATATTAGGGGGAGTAACAAATCTAACTTAATGTTGGACTTTTTTTATTCATTATTATATTCTATAGATGAATAAAATTTTTAGCCGCTTCAACCACTTTTTTAAAGCTACCAACAAAAATTTTGTAATCAACAACAATTATAGGTCTACTTAAAAACGTATAATGATCTAGAATGTAATGCTTAAAATCTTTTTCGGTTAAATCTTGATTTTTCAAATCCATTTCTTTATACAGCTTAGAGCGTTTGCTAAAAAGTGCTTCGTAGCTTCCAGCAAGCTCTTTCATATGTTCTAATTGCTTTACAGTAATCTCTTCTGTTTTTATGTCCTGTAAAATAAAGTCGTTTGATAAGTTTAATTCTTTTAAAATTCTAGTACAAGTATTGCAAGTTTTTAAATAATATACTTTTTTCATAATGCAGGGGATTTATACAGACAAATTAAAACTATATTTATCAAAAAAATAAACAAAAATGGAGTTTACATTTCAGGTTTTAAATAACACTAGGGACATATTCAAAAAAATAATAGAAAATAATTCATTGGAGGACTTAAATAGAATTCCAAAGGGGTTTAATAACAACATAATTTGGAATATTGGCCATGTGGTAGTTTCAGAACAATTGCTGGTGTATAAATTATCAGGTTTGGAAAGTTTATTATCCGATAACATGATAAACAAATACCGAAAGGACAGCAAACCCCAGAGCAATCACAACCAAGTCGAGGTTGATCAGATAAAAAATGTATTACATTCAACCCTCGAGAAAACAAGGGAGGATTATTACGATAATGTTTTTGATAAATATAACACCTACACTGTTTCTACTACCGGTAATACATTGACTAATATAGACGAAGCCCTGCAGTTTGTAGCTATTCATGAAGGTTTGCACTATGGTTATGTGTTAGCACTTTTAAAAGCGATTAAAAGCTAGGACAGATTTTAATAAATTAAACGGAATGGTTAGCTCGATTGTTCCCGAGGAGTACGGTGCAATTTCGTAAGTGTTGTACAACAGAAGAATACCCTCCTGTGTATATCCAATATTATTTGATAATTGGAAGGGACTGTTTTCGAAAAACAAATCTTGTTCTTTAAACTTTCTGTCAAACTGGGTTTGAGCAATATTTTGGAATTGCTTAAAATCAGTAAATAAATCCTCATTCGATATTTTTTTACCAGATTGAGCATCGAAGTTTAAAATAGAAATGTTTAAGTTTCCATGAGCACCACCAGTGTTTTTGTACGTAGTTATCGCGATACTAACTATTTCCGAAGATAGAAACATGACATCGCCATCTATTTGCGCTTCCCAAATTTCGTTGGTTTCAGGAAAATCTAACTTAAATGTTTTAAATTCTTCATTAAATAGAGCAACACTTTCTTCAATAGATGTTGAAGATATTTCTCCTGTATTTCCTATATGCAACGATTCAATAACATGTTTATGGATTTTAGTATTTATTGAATCAGCTGTTTCGTCAATACCTATTGCTTCAGGGATGTTTACTTCTACTATAGTGTTGTTTACAGTTGTTGGAGTAATCTCAGAAAACGATAATTTAATCTCTTCCTCGCAACTTAAAAGAAGGAATAATAAACAAAGTTTGATACAGATTTTTTTATTCGACATATTCAATATGTTAACCATATATTAAAGGTAATTATTGCATTTGAATAGACCGAATTAAAACTTACATTTGTACGAAAGGGAAGTGTTAAATCAGTAAGATGCTGCATTATCTTTTAAATTAATTGAAATCATGAAATTTAATACAAAAGCAATTCACGGCGGTCAAGAACATGATCCAGCTTATGGAGCGGTAATGCCTCCTATTTATCAAACATCAACTTATGCTCAAACCACTCCAGGTGGCCACAAAGGATTTGAATATTCTAGAACGCATAATCCAACAAGGAGAGCTTTGGAAAATGCTTTAGCTAGTATTGAAAACGGTAATTATGGGTTGGCATTTGGTTCTGGATTGGCTGCGATTGATGCTATTATAAAGCTTTTGAAACCTGGAGATGAGGTTGTGTCTACAAACGATTTGTACGGAGGATCCTTTAGATTATTTACAAAAATATTTCTAGATTTCGGAATTAAATTTCATTTTATTGGTATGCAGAGTGCATCCAATATTGAGACTTATATAAATGAGAATACAAAATTAATTTGGGTTGAAACGCCAACGAACCCAATGATGAATATTATTGATGTTCAAGCAGCGAGCGTAATTGCGAAAAAACATAACATTTTGTTAGCTGTGGATAACACGTTTGCAACTCCTTATTTGCAGCAACCTATAGATTTGGGTGCAGATATCGTGATGCACTCTGCTACCAAATATCTTGGTGGCCATAGCGATGTTGTTATGGGAGCTTTGATAGTTAAAGATGAAGAGTTAGCCAACAGATTGTATTTTATCCAAAATGCAAGTGGCGCTATTTGCGGGCCTCAAGACAGTTTTCTGGTGTTAAGAGGTATAAAAACCTTGCATGTTAGAATGCAGCGCCATTGCGAAAATGGAAAAGCCGTCGCCGAATACTTAGCAAGTCACCCGAAAATTGAAAAGGTATATTGGCCTGGATTCGAAGATCATCCTAATCATAATATTGCAAAAGCGCAAATGAAAGATTTTGGAGGAATGATATCTTTTACTACAAAAGGCAATGATTATAAAGAGGCGATTAGAATTGTTGAAAATTTAAAAGTCTTTACACTAGCCGAATCATTAGGAGGCGTAGAATCTTTATCGGGTCATCCAGCTAGTATGACACATGCTAGTATACCAAAAGAGGAAAGAGAAAAAACAGGGGTTGTAGATTCTTTAATTCGATTAAGTGTCGGGATAGAAGATATCGACGATTTAATAGCTGATTTAGAGCAAGCTATAGGTTAATCTAAATAGTAGACATAACCCACATTTAACCATATTAACCAGTCATTAAATTTGTTGTAACTTAATTTATGGTTAAATCCATCTACCCAATCATTAAAATAAAGTTGCCATCTCAAATCAAGAAGTAAATCTGAAAGTACACCTATTTTATAACGAACACCAACACTAGTTACCATAGACCAATCTGATCTTTGACTAGGATCTATAGGATATTGTCTGGTTTCACCTGCAGGAATTGGCGGAAGACGACTATCATTTTCATACCAGAATGAATATATATTTCTAGGGTCAAAAACATTACCAACTATTTGATTGGGTCCAGGATTAGGTGATACATAATTGGAACTTGCTTGTGGAGAGGATGTAGTGTAGTGTATGCCTAAACTTACATAAGGCGCCAATAAATAACTAAATGCTTGGAACGAGCGAATACTTCTAGGAAACCATTCGATTTGAGTCCCAATATCAAAATTTTCGGCAACACCTTGATGTCCTCTTAGTCTAAATGAATTATCTCCTGTTCTATTTGCTGCAACATGTTCTCCATGATGATCGAGATTGGTGTAGTTCCACGAAATCTCATTTCTTAACTTAAAATGGTCATTGAAATAATTATCGGTGGAATAACAGTTACAATCGGCTCTATAAGCAAAATTTATGTAATGAATAATACCAATACCGATGCCAGAGTTACCGAGGTTAGTAGCTTCGTCGAAACGGCTTCCAAAATCGGATCTAAACTCTACTGGACCAGCAATAACACCTATTTCATGAGAAAAACCTAATTGAGCATGAGATGTCTTACATATAGCAAACAAACAAGAAATTAAAGCTAAATGTTTTAAGTTAAGCATAATAAGGGTCAACTTTTTTGGGGCGTTTCACAAACAAATATATAAAAACTCGATTAACAATCAAATATAGTTGTAGTGCAAGGATAGTATTAATAAAAACATGTTGCGAAATTCAAAAAAAAACTATGTAATTTTTATAGATAATGTATCTTTGTGCTCTAAAATTATTAATTCATTAAAAATTAATCACAAAACCATCACATGAAAAAAATAGTTGACGAGTTTTTAGATTTGGTGAAACAACGAAATTCTGGCGAACCAGAATTTTTACAAGCCGTAGAGGAGGTTGCAGAAACTGTAATTCCTTACATCGTTCAGCATGATATTTATTATGGCAAAAACGTATTATTAAGAATGGTTGAGCCAGAAAGGACAATTTCATTTAGGGTATGTTGGGTAGACGATTCTGGTGAAATTCAAGTAAACCGAGGTTATAGAATTCAAATGAATTCTGCTATTGGCCCATATAAAGGCGGCCTTCGGTTTCATCCAACAGTAAACATGAGTATTCTTAAATTCTTAGCTTTCGAGCAAGTCTTTAAAAATAGTCTTACAACATTACCAATGGGTGGTGGTAAAGGAGGAAGTGACTTTGATCCAAAGGGTAAGAGTGATAACGAAATAATGCGATTCTGTCATGCTTTTATGGGTGAATTGTTTAGACATATTGGACCAAACACGGATGTTCCGGCTGGAGATATAGGCGTTGGAGCTCGAGAAATTGGGTTTCTTTTTGGAATGTATAAAAAACTGAGAAATGAGTTCACTGGAGTTTTAACTGGAAAAGGAATAACATGGGGGGGATCTTTAATTAGGCCAGAAGCAACAGGTTACGGAAATGTTTATTTTGCTCAAAACATGCTTGAAGTAAAAGGCGATAGTTTTGAAGGGAAAAATGTAGCAGTCTCAGGTTCTGGAAATGTGGCTCAATATGCGGCTGAAAAAGTGCTTCAATTAGGAGGAAAAGTGTTAACACTTTCTGATTCTGGTGGATATATTTATGATAAAGAGGGAATAGATGCTGAGAAATTAGCATTTGTAATGAATTTGAAAAATGTAAAGCGTGGAAGAATTAGTGAATATATAGAGACTTACTCTAATGCAACTTATGTAGAAGGAAAGACGCCTTGGGAAGTTAAATGTGATATCGCATTACCTTGTGCTACGCAGAACGAATTAAATGAGCAAGATGCAAATACCCTAGTAAAAAATGGATGTATTTGTGTAAGTGAAGGTGCTAATATGCCATCAACAAAAGAAGCTATTACTGTTTTTCATAAAGCTAAAATATTGTTTGCTCCCGGTAAAGCATCCAATGCTGGGGGGGTAGCAACTTCTGGATTAGAGATGACTCAGAACTCTTTAAGATTCAAATGGTCAAGAGAGGAAGTAGATAATAAGCTAAAGGAAATAATGTCTAATATCCATGATTCTTGTATAGAGTATGGTAAAGACGACGATGGCTATATCGATTATGTTAGAGGAGCAAATATTGCTGGTTTTGTAAAAGTAGCAGATGCTATGCTAGCGCAGGGAATTGTATAACTAAGCAAACTAATAAAACATAATATTGAAAAGCCATCGAAATAATTATGATGGCTTTTTTGTATACTTTATTTATTCCCAATGCCAAATAAGGAGTTCCCATTCTTGGTTGTTGGACTTATACGTTTTTAATAGTTCAAAACCGATGGCTTTATGCGCATATAAAGATCTTTTGTTATTGGTGTCGACTTCAGTAATAACGGCGTCAAAATTCAAGTTAAGCTCTTGCATCATGAAATTATATAGACCTCTAAAAACCCCTTGTTGCCTGAACCTTTTTTCTATACAAATTTGACCCATTATAATGTAATTGATACTCTTTTTAATAGAACAATTTATTGTTTTAAACATTGGGGCTAATACTTGAATAGAGTCTTTAAATTCCTGTGTCATACATAGAGCATAGCCTATTACCTGGCTGTCACTTTTTGCTATTATATGTGCGCAGGCCCCATTCATAGCTTTTAAAATATCAAAACTATGATTTACCGTTACAAAACCTTGAGAAATTCTCTCTTCTTTAGAAATTGACTCTATTTTATTAGCCTGTTGAAGCTCCAAAATTTGGTGAAGTTCCTCGTTATTAGTAACTCTTTTATAAGTGATACTATTCTCAAGATTCTTCACTATACCTTTTTAATCACGTTGGTAACAATGCCCCAAATAATGAAATCATTTTCTTCAGTTATTTTTATAATTGGATAATTAGGGTTTTCTGGTTTAAGCCAAACGCCATTTTTATCTACTCTTAATCGTTTCACCGTAAACTCACCATCTAAAAAGCATACGGCAATTTTATTATTAATAGGTTCAAGGCTTCTGTCAATTATCAATAAATCTTTATCATCTAAATCAGCATCAATCATAGATTGCCCACTAACACGTGCAAAGAAGGTGGCTTCTTTATTTTTGATTAGTTCCTTGTCTAAGGATAGACGTTGTTCTATAAAATCTTCGGTCGGTGATGGAAACCCTGCAGAAACACCTGTATCAAAATATGGAATTCCTATACTATTAGTATTTTTAGGAGTGAAAAAGGTTAAGTTTTTAGCCGTGTGTAATCTCATTGCTACAAATGATTTAGTGACTCACTAAATTACGGAATATTTATTTTGTAAATGCGCAAAATCTAGAATTTATGATTTTTGAAATGACCAATTATAAAACTCTAATAGCAAAAAATGTACTTTTGGTCATTTTACTTCTGGAAGACTCATACTGTTTTTGTTTTAATAACGTTTTCTTAAATTTGGATTCCAAACTAAATATACATTGCCACTAAACTTACAAGACATACCAAGGGTTAAAACGATTACCAAAGAAGATTTTTTGAAACACTATTATAGGCTACAAAAACCTGTAGTTATAGAACGGTTTATTGAAGATTGGCCTGCCTATAGTAAATGGAGTTTAGAATATATGAAAACTGTAGGTGGTGATATTACTGTTCCGCTTTATGATGACAGACCTGTTGACTATAAAGACGGGTTCAATGAGGCACATGCGAAAATGAAATTAAGGGATTATATTGATTTATTAAAGAGAGAGCCCACAAAATTTCGTATTTTTTTATGGAATGCCTTAAAGGAAATTCCCGAATTACAAAAGGACTTTACCTTTCCAGATTTTGGTTTAAGACTCATGAAAGGTATTCCCATGCTGTTTTTTGGAGGCCGTGATTCACACACCTTTATGCATTACGATATTGACCTAGCTAACATCTTTCATTTTCATTTTGAAGGTAAAAAAGAATGTATTCTTTTTGATCAAAGTCAAAACAACTTTTTATATAAAATTCCACATTCTTTAATTACTAGAGAGGATATCGATTTTAATAATCCAGATTTTGACAAATGGCCCATGTTAAAAAAGGCTAAAGGTTATAAAACCGAGTTAGAGCATGGTGAAGTTTTATATATGCCAGAAGGCTATTGGCATTATATGCGCTATATAACACCAGGTTTTTCAATGAGTTTACGTGCTATAGCCAGAAACCCTAAAAACTTTAGTAAAGCGGTTTATAACGTATTTATTATGCGAAACTATGATAATATCATGCGTCGAATTAAAGGTCAGAAATGGATTGATTGGAAGAATGAACAGGCTATTATAAGAACACACAAAAAGAATACTACTTTATAAGGGCATTAGCTTTTTCGTAAACTAAATGTGATTCCCAGCCTCGATATAATAAATAATCAATTAGTTTTTTTTTCTTTTTAAGTCTATTACTTTCATTTAAAGTTGAAAGTCGCTTTTCGGCTAATTCATCGAGCGTTTTGTAATAAATTTCGTCATTGATTTCATTTATTGCTGTATTTATATTAGCTTTGGCGATGTCCTTTTTCCTTAATTCTAGGATTAATCGACGCTTACCCCATTTTTTAATATTGAACTTACCCCTTACGAATGCTTTGGCAAAACGTTCTTCATTTAAGAAGTTGTGCTCTATTAAATGGACAATAATTATGTCCATAGCTTTAGGAATCATATGCATGTCTTGAAGCTTTTGGCTAACCTCTTTATGACAGCGTTCTTGATATGCACAAAAGTGTTCTAGCTTTCTTTTAGCTTCCTCTAATGTGTATGTTTGTTTTTTAATCATTATGATTAAGGTAATAGGAATTAATTAATAGCAAATTCAATTTTTATTTTACCAAATCTAAAAATTAAACTTAACTTAAATGAAAAATTTTTTTCTAATTGGTTTAGTTATTATACTATCCAATTATTGTTATTCGCAAACAACCCTTTCGGCTGGAGATATTGCTATATTGGGAGTAAATACAGATAATGAAGATTTTACTTTTGTATTAAGAGCTAATATAACTGCTGGAACACAAATCTATTTTTCAGATAACGAAGTAAATGTTAGTGGAACAGGTTTGTTAGATACAAATGAAGGAATAATTCTTTTTACTGCAAGTATTGACTATAGCTGTGGTGCTGTTTTAGGACTAATAAATAATGCTGCAGAGTTTTCTAATTTTTTCGGTAATTTTCAATTGAATAATAATGGAGATGAGGTGATCGCGTTTCAGGGGTATTCAGCTCCAAATTGGGGGACTTTTCTTCACGCAAATGTGTCTTCTACAATTAATTTGCCAGCAGGCTTTACTGCGAATGATATACTTATAGGTACGAGACAAAATAGAGAATATATAGGAAACACAAACAACCCTAGTTGGTCAGATTTGAATTCCTTGATTAATTATACAGAAGGAAATAATTATTCGGGTATTACATTAAGCACTACATCTCATACGTGTTTTTGCTCCACGACTGCTATGTGGAATGGAGCTGCATGGGATAATGTTATAGGTCCTAATATAAATATGACAGCAGTAATTGATGGAAATTATAATACTTCCATATTTGGTAGTTTTAGTGCTTGTAGTTTAGTTATTAATTCTGGTAATAGGTTAACTGTGGATAATTCAACATATGTGATTGTAGATAAGGATGCTGTAATAGATGGAGAATTAATTGTTGAAACTCAAGGTAATTTTGTGCAAAATGATGCATCGGCAGAATTTATTTTAAATCCCTCAGGAATCGCACGAGTAAATAAGCAAACAGCAACAAAAGAAAAGTGGTATTATTACACGTATTGGAGTTCTCCTGTGGAGTCTGAAACTATTAATAGCGTATTCCCAAATACAAGTTCAGATAGACGTTTTTATTTTGATGCTTTTAGTTATCTTGATGAAGATGGAGATAATATTGATGATAATGGTGATGACTGGACAATTGCAAATGGTCTAATGATACCAGGTGTTGGTTATGCTGCCACTTCATCACCTTTAGGAATATATCCATCCACAGATATTGCAACGTTTAATGGTGTATTTAATACAGGAGATATACAAGTAACCGTTGCTAATAACCCTAATAATGTTAATGAAAGCTGGAACTTAATTGGAAATCCATATTCTTCTGCAATAAGTTTTACGGATTTATACAATGCTAATAGTACGGTTATAGATGGGGTAGCTTATTTATGGTCTCAAGCATCGATTCCAGAGGAAGCAAACCCAGGAAATGAAAAATTAAATTTTAGTCAGAATGATTATGCGACATATACGGTAGGTAGTGGCGGTATTGCAGGAGGAGGTCCAGATATTCCAAATGGTTATATTCCCTCAGGACAATCTTTTTTTGTAGCAGGTTTAGTTAACAATGGTTTAGTAACATTTACAAATGGCATTCGAAAAACGGATACTGGAAGTAATTCGCAATTTTTTAAAAGTGTTAGTTCTAAAACGAATTCCTCATTAAGCGATAATAAAATTTGGTTTAATTTAACAAGCGATAATGGAGTATTTAGTCAAATACTCGTTGCCTACGTCGAAGGAGCCACTATGCAGAATGATGGACTTATGTTTGATGCACCAAGATTAATTACTGCAAACAAGGGAGCTAATCTATTTAGTACTATAAAAAGGTCTAATAAGAAGTTTGCGATTCAAGGAAGAAGCCCCAAGAATTTAAACCAAGGTGAAAAAATTAAGCTAGGTTTACAAACTTTCATAGAAACACCTACCATTTATAAATTTTCTATCGTTAAAACGCAAGGAGATTTTTTAAATAATAGCACTATCTTTTTAAGGGATAAATACTTAAATAAATTACATGAATTATCTCAATATGATTACTCTTTTACCTCTGATGCAGGTGAATTCAAGGATCGTTTTGAAATTGTATTCAAAGATACTGAATTTAGGAATTTGGCTACTGTAGAAAAAACTGAAGTTCATATTATAGAAGATCAAGCAAATAAGTTTACATTTTCGTCAACAAACGATTTGGTGCTTGATGAAATTTCGATATTTGATTTTTCAGGAAACCTCGTTTATAAATTAGAGGGTAATTCGTCACAAGAAACTTTTGAATTGTCTAAATTGAAAAAGTCACTATACATCGCAAAAGTAGAACTTTCAAGCGGAGACATTATCACTAAGAAATTTATAAAAAATAATTAGAAACTATAATTCAACGATAATATTAAGTTTCTGCCTGGTGCCGCTATTCCAGAAGAATAAGTCCTGTACCGTTGATTTGTAATATTTTCTAAACCAGCAGAAAGGAGTGTTTTTCCTACTCTATATTGAGTTCTAAGATTTAAAGTGTACCAAGAGGGAGCGTATGGATTACCATTTTCATCTAAGGCATATAGGTAATCTTTCTCAATCTCTGAGGGCGCTAATTTATTAAATGATAATTCTCCATTATAATTAGCAAATACATCTATTTTTAAACGCTTGTTATCCCATACTAAATGTGTGTTTCCAAAACTTGGAGAAACATGTCTTACAGGAACTTCAATCCCTTCATTTTCCTCAGTTCCACCGATAATGCTATATTGTGAGATAAGATTTAACAGTCTCGATATTTTTGCTTTTAACCCTATTTCAAAACCATAAATCCATGCTTTAGAAGCATTTTGAATAGCCTGTACATTACTTAACTCTCCGTCATATAAAATAGTTGTTTCACCGTTTAAGTTATAATCACGTCTAACAAGCGCATTATCCAGGTAGGTATAATAAGAACTCATATCTAGAGTCACCTTTTTAAAATTTAGTTTAATACCTATTTCCCCTCCATAAGCATATTCTGGTTTTAGACTTTCATTGGGAACGACTACCGATCCAGGTCCAGAATCGAAAACTTTACCAATGTCATCAATATTTGGCGCTCTAAATGCGGAAGATGCGTTCAACTTCCATTGAACTATGGGATTTGGAAGATAGCTTATTCCTGCGGTTCCTGTAAAGGCACCAGACTTATTTAATGAAGATTCAAAAGGTAAGTTTAAGTACCTATTATTCTCCTGAAAATTGGCTTTTGAAACCACATGATTAAATCTTAATCCAGACTGAAATATAAATTTCACATTAGGTTTATATTTAAGGCTTGTATATACCGCGACAGATTTCCAGCTTGCACCATTTGGGTATCTTGTTACTGTTGGTTCGTTAGTATTTGTATCGATGTTTTCTTCGGTGGCTCGAGACATAACTTTGTTGTAGACATACTCCAGCCCATAGAAGAAATTGGTTTTTGAGCTTAGCCTTTTTTCAAAATCTAAATTCAAGGAATAAGCATCAACAGATTCTTCCCTAAAATCTCTTATGCTGGATTGAAAACTTCTATCCATTCTACTTTCTTGAAAGTTTTGATAAGCAACAGTTGCTTTTATTTTATCATAAATAATAGATCTACTACTTAATTTGGTTGCTTGAAAGTTGGACATGAACCATTTTTGAGGCCCATAAGACCATTCAGCAGATCGTAAATTATTATCTCGATATCTTATTAAGCGGTCATACCTCGGGATATCTGAAGTCGCAGAGAAGTGCAACCCTAGATCGAAGCTTAAATTTTCTGAAGCTTCGTAGCGCACTTTTTGCATCAGGTTTATTTGGTTGTAACCAGTCTCTTTCTGAATGCGATAGTCATTATTTTCAACAATGACATCCTCGTTATTAAATCTGGTAATAAATTCCGGTCTTAAATAAGCGTCTGGACCGTGCTTCCCCATTTTTAAATCGCCAAAAGTACTATAACTAAGACTGGTTATAAAAGCCCATTTTTTGTAACCTAAATTAAAATCTAAATGACCTGTTTTTTCATCATTGGCTATAGCATATCGCGTTAATACATTCGATTTAAACAATAATGAATCGGCGTAAGATAATTGGGGTTTTTGGGTATAAAAACTCATTACTCCTCCAATCGCATCACTGCCATATATAACAGATCCGGAACCTAAAATAACCTCTGTGTTTTGTACTGAAAGAGGATCTATTGAAATGACATTCTGTAAATTACCTCCTCTAAAAATAGCATTGTTCATTCTTACACCATCAACAGTTAAAAGTAACCTATTGGTAGAATACCCCCGAATCATTGGACTTCCTCCACCTAATTGACTTTTTTGAACGAATATACTGCCAGAGTTTTGAAGTAAATCGGCACTTGTTTGAGGGTTTGTAAATTGAACATCTTTAGCCTTAATACTTATAATCTTTTGTGGAATATCTTTTTTGTTCTGTTCGAACTTGGACGCCGAAATGATTATTTGATCTAGTCCTTGTGTATTAGAATTAAGATAAACTAAATTAGTTTTAATAATCTTGCTTTTAGCTAAACTTTTGGTGATGTGTGTTAGGTGTTGAAAATATAAAATTTCAGAACTATTAAATTTATCTATTGATGCTTCACCTTCGAAATTAGTAATAACACTCTTAGATTTATCTGCATTGTAAATTGCTACGCCAAAAATAGGTTCTGCGGTTAGTTTATTGAGAACTTTAATCTGTTGGGCATGTAAAGTTATTGAAGCTAATAAAAGGAAAAATATCGTTTGAATAAATTTCATTAACTAAAAACTTGGTTAAAAATCTGTAATGATTTAGGCGTCCTAAAACTGCCCAAATGTAGCTCAAAATAATGCAAAATCATATTCAAAAAAGATTGTCTTTGTTTAGCACTAATTTTCACATTATTTAAGGCATCAAATGTTGTGCCTAATAATTGTTTTAGAAGTGTTAAATTTTCCCCAGACACACTGTTTTTATTTTGTGTCACTGTTTCAAATCTTCCCTCTAGTAAGTTAAATGAGTTTGATTCGGGTAAAGGATTCTCTGGATAGAAACCAAAATATTTAGTAAGTTTTAATAAAAAGAGTAAATGAAAATTGGCAAAGTCGTTATGGTTGTCTAACCATTGTAACGTAGTTTCAAGGTAACTAAAAAGTAACTCATTTTCTTCTTCTTCTTTAAGAGTACTTGATAATACTTCGGCTAAGAACATCACTATTGCACTTTTTAAAACATTAGAATGTAAACTAGAATAAAATTGATTAATCTTTACTTCTTTAACACTTTGCAATGACCTATTAGGTTTAAAAATAATCTCGAGTTGAAGTTGAGAGAGCAACTGAAAATAAGCAACTTTTGCACCACCTTTTTTATTTTTTAAAACACCTCTCAGCAAAAAGCTAACAACGCCAAATTTTTCTGTATAACATTTAACGATTAAGTCGTTTTCTCGATATTTAAGTTTAGACAAGACAATGGCATTTGTGTTAGTTTGCATTACCGTACAACCATTAACTTTAATACTCTAGTTTCAAAGGTATCTAAATCTGAAAGCATGATGAGATATACTCCAGAGGCAACAAGATTATTAGCCAAATTTTTTCCATTCCAGAAGGCAGTGCCCCCATCAATTTCTAAATTATAACCATTGTATCGTTGGTTAGTTCGAGATTGCGCTTCTGCAACTAAATTTCCTTCAATGTCTGTAATTTTAATATTCACATTTTCCGATATATCTTTAATCTTTACCTTTTTTTCAACAATATCAAATTGTGGTCGCACCGGGTTTGGATACACAAAAGCTTTTTCTAAATCTAGATTGGGGCTTGATCCTCCTGCACGAAAAGATACTAATCCTTTACCAGTTGCTATATAAACAATACCATTTTGTTCATCTATGGATATATCATTTATTAGATTAGAAGGTAGGGGAGAATTTTCTTTAGTAAAATGAAAAATAGTTTCTTGACCATCTGAAGAAAAATAAAAAAGACCAGAATCTCGAGTTCCAATCCATTTATTGTTAGAACCATCTACTTTTATATCTGCTATTCGTTGTTGAAAAAGTAATTCTTTGGCAATACCATCCTCAAGAATAATTATTTCTTCCGCTCTAACGTCTTCGTCTGTGAAGAAATTACTTGTATTAAATAAAACTCTCAGGCCTTCAAAAGTACCAATCCATAACTGGTTTCTCTTGTCCAATGCTAGGGCAGTAACAACACTGGATGGTATATTTGCTTCCTCATCTTCAATGTTTTTGATTATATTGGTACCGCTATTTTCATTAAATCCTATTAGACCTTTCCTATAGCTGGCAATCCATTTAGTTCCATCACTTCCAATTACTAAATCATTGAATCCGTTTATGTCATTTGGATCAATTATAACTTCACTTAAATCATAAGATTGCCATTGATTATTGGTAGGGTTATAAGATTTTAATGGTTTTTTAACACGATTAGAAAGTGTCCACAATAGGCCATCGCTATCGAAAATTGTAGAGCTTACCCTAACATTAATAAAATTGGGGTCAGGATCTATAAATAATTCTAAATCGCTATTCGTTTGATCATATAAGAAAGTAGGAATCTTATCATTTAACTCTAGTAAACCATCCACGTAAGAACCAATAAATACTTGGTTAATGTTATTAGGGTTAGTTGCAATTGTTTTTAAACATCTAGCACCTAAGACTTGTTCAAAGGGCGTGTTAATCCATTTTCCATCATTGAAATTACTAATTCCTCTACTATTCAAGGGGTAAGGGTTTAACTGTATGCTATGTTCTCCGAAAGTAACCCAAAGATTGTTTAATGAGGCATTTATAGAAAACGGCACATTAAGCAAAGGACCATCAGGTCTTATTTCTTCAAAAGTAGAAGAACTATTAATAGATATTTTTAAAACACCAAAATCGGGAGTTCCAACAAAAATATCTTCAAGTGTTATTGTAGCGGAAGTAAAACTTGTATCATACTCACTGTTAGTAGCTACTTGATTCATTACATTGAAATTTGCATCATAGAAATATACAATGTCATTCAAAACGACTGCTAAATTTTGATTAATAGATTTTAAAGAAACTGGTAAACTTGGGTAGGTAAATAACTCAGATAATGCATCATTTGTTATTCGATATATTTTTCTGTTATTTCTAATAGTATAAAGTTGATTGCCCACAGATTCTATTGCTGAAAAATTACCTGTTGAAATGATACTCCAATTATTGAAATCTATGATGTTTGGATTAGAAACTTGCGCTTTTCTTATCCCGTTGTTTCCTAAACAGGAGGCATAAATAAAGTCATTTAAAATCGCGGTTTGAGTTACCTGAATCTGCTCCCCGGAGCTACCTATGAAATAAGTATCCCCAAACTCTAATCGTTCTAAATCGTATACTGAAATTCCATAGTCGGCAGAAATATAAACAAGATTACCCACAATATTAAAGTGGTTGATCCCACGATTTGTTGACAAAATTGTTGGTTTCTCTATTATATCAACAACTGATAATACGTCGTCATCATTATCAAAAACTATTTCTATTAACCCGTTTTCATAACCAATAATTAATAGTTCATAGATTTCACTGTAGGATATAGTGCTAATAGTTTCACCAGAAAGTCCATTAATAGTTGTAATCGTCCTTAATTCATTAGTTTGGGTGTCGTAACTAAAAATTGCGTTTTCGGCTGAAGCATATATTTTTCCGTTGCCTTGAACTACTTCAGAAATGTTATAATAAGAAAAATGGCCTACCCATAATTCTGAGAAATTCTGGGAGAATTGTAATAATGGGAAAAGAAAAATAGTAAGTAAAATAAGTTTTCGAAGCATAATAGGTTCTTCAATTTCAAATATATCCATTATATAACGAATTTTAGTTTGAAATAATATAAATAAAAAAGCTTTCTTAATTTAAGAAAGCTTTTTTATTTAAGATACATCTAAGTATTAACTATATTTTAATCAGCAAGAACAATAAGCTTATTGTCTTTCATTTCTACAGTCCCCGAATTTATTTTTAATAAAGTTGTGTTTTTATCCCCTTTAGTGAATTTATCTTGAACTTCTTCATCTAGTTCAATATTACCAGAAATTTTAACAAATCCATCTTTTAATAAAGATACAATAGGTGCGTGATCCTTTAACATTTCAAACTCACCATTTACCCCAGGGACAGCAACAGATGTTACTTCTCCGCTAAATAAAGTGGCTTCTGGTGATACAATCTCTAAATACATATCTCTTTAGTTATGAGTTACGAGTTAGAAGTTATGAGTCAAAATTCTGAACTCTAAATTCTAAACTCTTAACTTAATTAGGCTTCAGCTAACATTTTATCTCCAGCCTCAATAGCTTCTTCTATAGTTCCTTTAAGGTTAAATGCAGCTTCTGGTAAGTGATCTAATTCACCATCCATAATCATGTTAAAACCTTTTATTGTTTCTTTAATATCAACCAATACACCTGGGATACCTGTAAATTGCTCAGCAACGTGGAATGGTTGAGACAAGAAACGTTGTACACGTCGTGCGCGTCCTACAGCTAATTTATCTTCTTCCGATAATTCTTCCATACCAAGAATAGCGATAATATCTTGCAGTTCTTTATAACGTTGTAATAACTCTTTTACTCTCTGTGCGCAATCATAATGGTCTGCACCTAAAATATCAGCTGTTAATATTCTTGATGTAGAATCTAATGGGTCTACTGCAGGGTAAATACCCAATTCAGCAATTTTACGAGATAATACTGTTGTTGCATCTAAGTGAGCAAATGTTGTGGCAGGAGCAGGGTCAGTTAAATCATCTGCAGGCACGTAAACCGCTTGTACAGAAGTAATAGAGCCTTTTTTAGTTGATGTAATACGCTCTTGCATAGCACCCATTTCTGTCGCCAAAGTTGGTTGGTAACCTACCGCAGAAGGCATACGACCAAGTAATGCAGACACCTCTGATCCAGCTTGTGTAAAACGGAAAATGTTATCTACGAAGAAAAGTACATCTTTTCCTTGTCCATCTCCAGCACCATCACGGAAATATTCTGCTATTGTTAATCCAGATAACGCAACACGCGCACGTGCTCCTGGAGGCTCATTCATTTGTCCAAATACGAAAGTAGCTTTAGATTCTTTCATTTTAGATTTATCCACTTTAGATAAATCCCATCCACCTTCTTCCATCGAGTGCATAAAATCATCACCATAACGGATAATTCCAGATTCTAACATCTCTCTTAAAAGGTCATTTCCTTCACGTGTTCTTTCTCCTACACCAGCGAATACTGATAAACCACCGTGACCTTTTGCTATATTATTAATCAATTCTTGAATCAATACTGTTTTACCAACACCAGCACCACCAAATAAACCAATTTTACCACCTTTTGCATAAGGCTCAATTAAATCGATTACTTTAATACCTGTAAATAAGACCTCTGTAGAAGTTGATAAATCTTCAAATTTAGGCGCTTGACGGTGAATTGGTAAACCTGCTTTACCAGCTTTAGGTAAATCACCAAGTCCATCTATAGCATCTCCAATTACATTAAATAAACGTCCATAAACATCATCACCAATTGGCATTTGAATAGGAGCACCAGTTGCAGAAACTTCAGTTCCTCTACTTAAACCATCTGAAGAGTCCATTGCAATAGTTCGAACTGTATCTTCACCAATGTGAGATTGTACCTCTAAAACTAATAATGAACCATCTGGTCTTTTTATTTCTAACGAATCGTAAATTTTTGGAAGCTCAGAGCCGGCAGCGAATTCAACATCGATAACTGGACCTACAATTTGTGCAACTTTACCTGTAACTTTAGCCATTACTTATATGTTTTTGTTATGCTAATTAATTGACTGAAAACACGTTCTGTTTTCGCGCTGCAAAGATATATTTTTTAATTTAAAATAAAAGTTGTTTCTCAAGCTTTTTTATAATAAATAAACACCTTCAAACTGAAGGTGTTTATTAAGTATTATATGTTTAAAATAAATTAATTATTTATTGTCCATGACACAAAATATTGTGAACCTATAAATGGCGATCCAACAGCACTTTGATATTCTTTTCCTCCTAAATTTGTTCCTCCAATTTTGAAAGTAGACTTTATTGAAGGTACAGAATAGTTAATTTGAGCATCAACAACTGTTCTTGAAGGTATCATGGTGTTTGCTATTGTTGCTTGCCAGAAATATTCATCACTCCAACGTGCATTGATATTAAATCCAAAATCTTTAAATAAGTTAGAATTACCAAGTGATACTTTTACCTTATGCTCAGGAGTGTTAAATCCTGCGCTAAAATCTGGATCCGACGCTTGGTCAAAATCTAGTTTAGCATAAGTATAATTTAGTCCAAAGTCAAAATCTTTAGCAATCTTTGTTGATAACCCAATAACACCACCATAGGAGCTAACGTCTGCTGAGGAATTTGTGTACACATTGAAAATTTGAACATTTCCAGTTGCTACGTCTCCAACTCCTGATGCATCAGAAACAGAGCCTGTTTTAGGAGTAACCACAAACTTTTGAGCCGCAAAATTATCATAAGAATTATAATAAGCATTGAAATCAACGGTTAAGAATCCAACTTTACCTCTATAACCAATATCAAATGCAGTTACTTTTTCTTGTTCAATTAGAGGTGTTATTCCAGTTCCTTGAACAGCTTCTAAAGGTGTTGTTCCACCACTTGCTGCAAAAGCTTGTACAGAATTTAAAGTATAAGAATTGAAGTAAGCATCTCTACCTGTCAAATTGGTATTAGGTAGTCTTCTATCTAAATTGTCTGGAGCCGCACCAACTAATATGGCTCTGGAAACATCAAATCCTATAAATAAGGCTTGGGTATCTGGATTTCTAAATCCTGTTTGAAAAGAAGCTCTGAAGTTATGATCTCTGTTTTCTCCTGCTGCATAAACAAAAGAAAGTCGTGGTGAATAACTTGCATCAAAAAACTCATTTTTATCATAGCGAATCGAAGCGGTTACTTTTAACCTATCGTCCATTAGTTTTTTAATGCCTTGTAAATAAGCACCATATTCATTATAATCGATAGAGCCATCATAATCTGTAAATATACTTCCACCTGAGTTCAATGAATATTGTCTGTATTGTATTCCTAATTGTAAATCTAAAGCATTATTTAATAAGTCTTTAAAATTATAATTTCCATCTACTACATTCATTTTCGATTCATCCACAAGTTTAGATCCAGTAGTAACATCAGGATCATTTGTAACTTTATTAAAAAGAGCATTAAATTCAGGAGTGCCTGGTTGTGGTGTAAATAAATCATCAGCAAAGACTCTTGCTCCTGCATGTATTTGAGTTTGGGTAGCTGGATCGCTAGGGTTTCCGCCACCAGCTAAAATTTGTCCAGCACCTAGGGCGTATGCTCCAGCATACGCACCAAACCATTCAGTGGCACCAACCCTATTCATGTTGAGTCCTGTAAAACGCATGTCGTAGGAGTTTCCAGCATTTTCGATGGTTGTATAACCTCTTAAAAAGAAATTATCTCCTCTAAACTCTAATTTATGTTGTTGTAATGCAAAATCTCTAATGGCATATCTATTGGAACCTTGATAAATTGAAGATCCGGTTCCAAATTTAGAACTCCAAAGCACCTCTGTATTGTCTCCAAAAGGTTTGTAATGTAAAGTAAAATAAGCTTTTAAACTTTCAGCTTTATAATCGGTTAGATCAGATTCTCTATATCCTGTTCTGGCAACATTAACTGCTGGGACTAACGCACTTGCTCCGGGTGGTAATCTACCTCCGGCTTCCAATTGTTGAGCAACTTGATTTAGGTTTAGGCCTAAAACTCCTAGACTCACTTCATCGCCATAAATGTTTAAACCATCATGAGCAGGACTAGACCTAAAAGGATCGATTGTATCGGCTGTACCTACCGGTCCTAAATTGTATTGGCTGTCGTCTGATGCAAACCAGTCTGTACCTCTTAAGTAAGAAAAGGAAGCTTTTGCTGCAAATTTATCACTGAAGGCATGAGCAGCTCTAAAGCCAAAATCATGGAATTGATTATCACCAGCTTCATCTTGTACTGTTAATCCTGTTTTAACGTATGCGCTTATACCTTTATGTTTAAAAGGGTCTTTACTTGTCATAAAAAGAATACCATTGAATGCATTAGCTCCATAAAGTGCCGACGATGCTCCAGGTAGTATTTCTACACTATTTATATCAAGCTCACTAAGTCCTAATATATTTCCTAAAGCAAAATTTAACCCTGGCAAGGAATTATCCATTCCATCTACCATCTGAACAAATCGTGTATTTGCAAAAGTTGCAAAACCACGTGTATTTACTGCGTTAAAAGTTAAACTTCCTTTATTAACATCTACGCCCTTCAAATTTTCTAAACTTGAGTAGAAATCGGGTGAAGTAGCAAGACGAATATCCTTTGTATCAAATCTTTCAATTGTAACAGGAGATTCTCGAACACTTTCTGGGGTTCTTGAAGCTGAAATTACAATTTCATCTAAGGATGTACCTTCATTAAGCGTCATACCTACAACTTGGTTGTTAGATATGACTTCAGCAGTAGAAGATTCAAAACCAACACTACTTGCCTGAATAGAAAATGGTGGGTTTTGGCTATAGGTAAGCGAGAAATTACCATCAAAATCTGTAACTGTACCTGTACTTGTTCCTACAACAATGATATTGGCTCCAGGAATAGGTTGACCACTATCATCTTTAACGGAACCAGTAATAGTTGTTTGGGCAAATGTAAGTCCGCAAAAGAAAAACATTAAAATTGGGAGAATTGTCTTCATTAGAAATTAGTTATGTTAAAATGTTTGAGCAATATATATATAATATACTACACAATTGAAAAAAATCAATAAAAAGTTATGCGTGCATAGTATATTTTAACAAAAAACAACTGTATTTTTTGTTAATTCCGCATTTTTAATTTGTTTTTTTGTCAAAATCGAAAAATATCATGTCACAAAATTAAAGAGTCTTAGGTCAAGAATTATCCGACAATGTCTTCTCAAGATAAATTAGGATATATAACTAAGCGATAGTTAAGTAGCTACTATGCTACTGTAAACAATTAAGACTTTGATGATTTAAGAGTCAATTACGATTTAGACACGCGCTTTATTCAACAGTCACAGATTTTGCTAAATTTCTTGGTTGATCTACGTTCTTATCAAGTAATACAGCTATGTGATATGACAACAATTGGAGTGGAATAGTTGTTAATAGCGGTGATAAAGATTCTAAAGTTTCAGGAACTTCTATTACATGATCTGCTAATTCTTTTACCTGGGTATCTCCTTTGGTTACAACACCAATAATTTTACCCTTTCTAGATTTTATTTCTTGAATATTACTAACCACCTTTTCATAATGTCCTTTCTTTGTAGCAATAACAACTATTGGCATATTCTCGTCTATAAGAGCTATTGGACCATGTTTCATTTCGGCTGCAGGGTAACCTTCTGCGTGGATATAAGATATTTCCTTAAGTTTTAAAGCGCCTTCCAACGCCACTGGGAAATTATAGCCTCGACCTAAATACAAGAAATTACGAACATTTTTATAGATGTCTGAAATCATTCGAATATGGGTATCAGATTTTAAGGCTTCCTCAACCTTCCTTGGAACCATTTCTAATTCCAACAAATGTTGTCTAAATTTTGAATCTGAAATGGTGCCCTTGGCCTTTGCTAAACGTAAGGCTATCAATGTTAAAACAGTTATTTGAGTTGTAAATGCTTTTGTTGATGCCACTCCTATTTCTGGGCCAGCATGTGTATAGGCTCCGGCATGTGTTTCTCTGGCAATTGAAGATCCAACAACATTACAAACGCCAAAAACAAATGCCCCTTTCGATTTCGCAAGCTTAATAGCGGCAAGAGTATCTGCCGTTTCACCAGATTGTGAAATGGCTATGACAACATCTTTTTCACTTATAACAGGGTTTCTATATCTAAATTCTGAAGCATATTCTACTTCTACAGGGATTCTCGCTAAATCTTCAAAAATATATTCAGCAACTAAACCGGCATGCCATGATGTGCCGCAGGCAACAATTATTATGCGATTAGCATTAAGGAACTTTTTTAGGTTGTCTTCTACTCCAGACATTTTCACAATTCCTTGTTGACGATTTAAACGACCACGATAAGTATCAGTAATAGCTTTAGGTTGTTCGTAAATTTCTTTAAGCATGAAGTGTTCGTACCCACCTTTTTCAATTTGCTCCAGACTAATTTGCAGTTCTTGAATATAGGGGTCAACCAAAGAATCATCTTTAATTTTTCTTATTTTAACATCCTTATTAAGTCGAATAATTGCCATCTCTTCATCTTCTAAATAAATAGCATTTTTGGTGTATTCAAGAAAAGGAGAAGCGTCACTAGCTATAAAAAATTCATTTTCTCCAACCCCTATGGCTAATGGACTACCTAAACGAGCAATTACAATCTCATCTGATTGTGTTTTATCAAAAACGGCAATAGCATAGGCGCCGATAACCTGATTTAAAGCAATTTGAACTGCTTTACCTAGTTTTACTTGTTCTTTAAGTTTTACATCTTCAATAAGATTAACCAAAACTTCGGTATCTGTATCCGATTCAAAAGTATAGCCTCTAGAAATTAATTCTTTCTTTAAGGATTCATAATTTTCAATGATACCATTATGAATAATTACCAGATTTCCAGAATTTGATGTATGTGGATGTGAATTAATGTCATTTGGAACACCATGAGTGGCCCATCTTGTATGACCAATACCTAAGTTACCATTTGAACTTATTTCAGATTCAACACGTTGTTCTAAATCGGCAACTTTCCCTTTGGTTTTTGATACTTTTAGGCTACTTCCATCGTATATGGCTACTCCAGCACTGTCATAACCTCGATACTCCAAACGCTTCAACCCTTCTATGATGATGGGATAAGCTTCTCTATTTCCTAGGTATCCAACAATGCCACACATAACGTAATATTTCTAGTTATTAGGTTCGGTATAGAATATTTCTAACTTCATCTGTAAATCTGTCTCAATGTTATCGTTACTGCCCCATAAAACTGTACCTCTTGGAGTTATAATAGTTGCAGCAGGAATACCTTCAACATCATCAGTAATATTTAAAATGTTAGCGTTAGCTATGTAGTTCACATTATTTGAGACTACTAAACCAAGCTTGGTATTTAAAGAATCCCTTAACAAAATGTTCTTAATATGTTCAGTTATTCGAATTTTATAACCCATTCTTTCAACCCCATTCACATTAATTGTGTCTCTCAGACCCAGGTGAACGACTTTTGAATTTATAGGTGAAGCAGTGTTTTCAGTTGGGTCAAAAGCGTAATCGATTGTGCTAGTATTATTATTTAAATCATAAACATAAAGTCTATCATACTTATGGATTTGGCTATCTGAATTTATGCTTTCGTGGTCTTCAAAAATAGTTAAACGTGCTTCATTAATAAGTTTTAAGGCGTTATCTCCATCAGTAAACTCATCTTTCAAAGCTTGGAAATCTTCATTTGCAAACAAATCAATTATGGTCATAGAACCTGCAGCTGTGCCTTTTAAGAGCAATTTATTATCTCCTTGATTATCATCTCCATCAGTTAGAGGTATTCCGTTAAAGCTAAAATCGTTTATAAACGTATTTAATCTGTTTCCTGTAAAGTTGAGAACGAAGGAAGTCTGAGTTCTACTATCAGTTTCTCCATTGGTATAATAAATAGTAATATTCGCTTCTGTTGAGGCTAAATTTACTAAAATCATACTGCCATCAATAGATGCTGGCTCTGCTTTAATATATAAACCTCTAAAGTAATTCCTAAAGTTATTGGCGTTACTTAAAACAGGATCATCTTCTTTATCAATTATTAAGGTTTTCCAAAAATTGTTATCTAATTTTTCTCTAAAGGAAGGCGTAGATTCTGTTACAGCTTCATCATCACCTGTTCCCGTTTTTGTAATTGTGGCTAGAGCGCTAGGTTTAAAATCAAGCTTTTCAAATAAGGGACTACCTATTATTTGTTGATCAAAATCTACACTTGTATTATTGCTGAACACAAAATTATGGGTTGGGTTTGTTAGATCTCTGTCCGCCTTCGAAAAGTAGTTTTGAGGGGAGTTAGGCTCACCTGTTGGATTAAAATCTCTCAATAGATAATCACTTTGATATATTGAAAGTTTAATAGGCGCCTCTACATTACCATATAATGAATCCAGTCTATATTCTGTACCGTTATTTTCGTCAGTACCTATTGGCGTACTAAAATAGGGGATTCTCATTATTACAGAGTCTATTACTGGATTAACACCAAAATCGGGGTCGAAAGATAATGGCGTTAATTGTGTTACAATACTAGCCGTTGTGGTTCCGTAAATTGGGTCTTCATAAAAACCTAAAAGATTTGAGTTTAGTCCATTAACTTGAACATTTTCTAATTTCTTATTATAAGCTAAAGGTGTTATATCAAATTTATTGGTACTAAAGTTCGAGTTTTCTTTTCCAAGAACATCACTGTCTATCGAATTAAATTCTTTGTCGCAAGCTATAAATGTTAAAACTAAAAATGCACCAGCACCAATGAATTTGAGGGCTTTGAATATCTTCTTCATATGTCTTAATTAATGAATTGACTAACTTAAAACTTCAGAAGTGAAAAATTCTGTGTAAGCTGGACCAAATTCATCTTTACTTTTGTAATCTAAAATAGGTTTTTCAGAGTTTTTTATATAATTGTCTAGGTTTTCTGGAATATCCTCTGAACCAACAATTAAAGCATCAGAATAATCGATTGCAATCTTCATTAGGTTGTTATAGGTAGGTTCTTCTAGAGATTTAAAAGCTTCTTCGTTAATATTATCAAATTTAATTTTGTTAAACATGTCTTTGTTTAACGTATCATTAAAACTTTGATTGTATATAGAGGTTACTATTTTACTTTCATTAAATAAAGGTTCATCTTTATAGTATTCTTTTAAGTAAAGGGGTAATAAAGACGCCAACCATCCATGCACATGAATAATATCTGGAGACCAATTAAGTTTTTTAACCGTTTCAATTACTCCTTTAGCAAAAAAGATAGCACGTTCATCATTATCCGAAAATAATACGCCATTTTCATCTGTTAAGGTAGCTTTACGCTTAAAATATTCGTCATTATCTATAAAATAAACCTGAATTCGCTCCTTAGGAATAGAAGCGACCTTAATAATGAGCGGCATATCCAAGTCATTTATTACAAGGTTTATTCCAGAAAGTCTAATAACTTCATGTAATTGATGCCTTCTTTCATTAATATTTCCATATCTCGGCATAAATATTCTTATCTGACCACCTTGCTGATTTACTAATCTAGGTGCCTCAAACGACATTGAAGAAATTTCGGTTTCAGGTAAATAAGGTACTACTTCAGATGATACATATAATATCCTCTTATCTTTCATATATAGTTTGCTTTTGAAGATTCAAAATAAAAAACACGCAAAAGTACAAAAATTTATGCAGATTGGTTGTAAAATCTTAAGTTTGCACGCGTTAATTTTTTATTAAAAAGTGGAAGTTTACTCAAATAAAAATCAAATAAGTAACCTTGTAAATTCTTTAAAACTGAAAGGTTTTACTGTAGGATTGGTCCCTACAATGGGAGCATTGCACGAAGGTCATTTAGCTTTGGTTAGTGAGGGTCTTGTGAATAATGATAGAGTTATTGTAAGCATATTTGTAAACCCTACTCAATTTGATAATAAAGAAGATTTAAAAAAATATCCAAGGACTTTGGAATCTGATGTTGCATTACTTCAAACAATCAGCAATGATAGAATTGATGTGTATGCGCCAACTGTTACAGATATTTATGAAGGGGATGTTGATTCCGAAATCTTTGAGTTCGATGGTTTAGAGTTTGAAATGGAAGGTAAATTTCGCAATGGGCATTTTAATGGTGTTGGTACTATTGTAAAACGACTATTTGAAATTGTAAATCCGGATAATGCTTATTTTGGAGAGAAAGATTTTCAACAATTACAAATCGTAAAAAAATTAGTTGAAAAATATCAAATTCCAGTTATGGTAACAGGTTGTAAAATACATCGTGAAGTTAATGGTTTAGCTATGAGTTCTCGTAATACAAGACTTAAGCCAGAGTATGCCAAAGCAGCACCTTTTATCTATAAAACTTTAATAGCTGCCAAAGTTAAATTTGGCACAAAAAGTGCTAATAAAGTTTCGGAATGGGTTGAAAAACAATTTGCTAATCATAATCTATTAAAATTAGAATATTTTATCATAGCAGATATTAAAACCCTCAAGCCAATTAAAAGAAAGTCAAAAAAAAGATTAGTTAGAGCCTTTATTGCCGTGTATGCAGACGACATAAGGCTAATTGATAATATCGCACTAAATTAATTATCTTTGCCACATGCAAATTCAAGTAGTAAAATCAAAGATTCATAGAGTCAAATGTACAGGAGCAGAGCTAAATTACATTGGTAGTATTACTATCGATGAAGATTTAATGGAAGCCGCAAACATTATACAAGGTGAGAAAGTTCAAATTGTTAATAACGACAATGGAGAACGCCTTGAAACGTATTGTATTCCTGGTCCCAGAAACAGTGGGGAAATTACCCTTAATGGAGCAGCAGCAAGAAAAGTTTCTGTTGGAGACACACTTATTCTTATAACGTATGCTTTTATGGATATTGAAATAGCAAAAGCATTCAAGCCATCCTTGGTGTTTCCAGATGAAGCAACTAATTTATTAAAGTAGATTTTTGAAACTAAATATTAAAAGAATACTAAAAATTTCACTCCCATTGCTATTGGGAGTTTTTTTAGTCTGGTATTCTTTGTCTCAAATTTCTATTGATGAATTACTAGGGTATGTGAAAAAAGCAGACTATACCTGGATTATTTTGGGTATGTTCTTAGGCCTGTTAAGTCATCTTTCTAGAGCCTATCGGTGGCAATTTCAGTTAGAGCCAATGGGTTATAAGATTAGAATAGCAAATAGTGTTATGGCTGTATTTGCTACTTATCTCATAAACTATACAATTCCAAGAGCAGGAGAGGTAGCTAGAGCTTCCATTCTTACAAATTATGAAGATGTTCCTTTTGAAAAAGGTTTCGGGACAATAGTTGCAGAAAGAATAGCCGACATGATTGTCATGATTGGTATTATTAGCGTTACGCTTTTTCTACAATTCGATTTTATTTATGGGTTTCTAGTTGAAAAGTTTAATCCAACCAAAATTATAATAGGGTTATTTGGTTTAGTTTTTATCCTGCTATTCTTTGCGTTGTTTATAAAAAGTAGTAAGTCTAAAATCGCTCTAAGAATAAAAAATTTTGTAAATGGTTTAATTGAGGGAGCTTTAAGCATTTTTAAGATGAAGAAGAAATGGGCATTCATCTTTCATACTTTGTTTATCTGGGGGATGTATGTACTTATGTTTTATGTAACCTCGTTTTCATTAGACGAGATCCAAAACATACCCTTTACAGCTATTTTAATAGGTTTCATAGCAGCGAGTTTTAGTATAGCTGCTACAAATGGAGGCATTGGTTCTTATCCAGAGGCCATTGTTTTAGCATTTTTATTATTTAATATTCCAGAAGACCCAAGTCGTGCTTTCGGTTGGATTATGTGGGCGTCACAAACACTTATGATAATTATTCTTGGAGGTCTATCATTAATATACTTGCCAATTTACAATAGAAATAAACAGCCTAGAAAAGTTTAAAACCATTTAATAAGGTTTCAAAGCTTTGCTTTTTATCTCTAGGTGAATTTATTACCTTGCCATTATTAAATCTCAAATCATCATAAAATGAAAAAATCAATTAGCTTCCTTTTTGTCTTGTTTTGTATTTTGAATGTTGCTTTGGCTCAGGTTAAATACGAAACTATTGAATCTTTAAAACTAGGAGAAACAAGAGAAATTAAGATACAATTACCTAGAGGTTATAATAGCAATGAGGATAAAAGTTATCCTATAGTTTTGGCTTTAGATGGGGATTACATGTTCGAAGCTATTGCTGGAAATGTAGATTATTATTCTTATTGGGAAGATATGCCAGAGGCCATTGTTGTTGGGGTAAATCAGCTTGATAAACGCTATGATGATTGCATGTATTCCGAACAAAATTCGCTGCCAATTGAAAAAGGCGCAGCGTTTTTTGAATTTATTGGGATGGAACTCATTCCATATATTGAAAACACCTATCGGACGGTTAATTTTCGAGTTGCCGTTGGGCATGGTGAAACAGCTAACTTTATTAATTATTATATGCTGAAGCCTCAGCCACTATTTCAAGCTTATGTAGTTATAAGCCCGGAATTGGCGCCTAATATGTTAGATTATATCCCAGAACGATTAACTAAATTAGAAACTAAAACCTTTTATTATTTGGCAATTACAAGTAACGATTCTAAGTCAATTAGAAAAATGACAGAGGCTTTAGATACAAGTATCAAAACAGTTGATAATAAAAACGTACTTTATAACTATAATAATTTTGATGGACCATCTCATTATTCGGTTCCAGCTCATGCCATTCCAAAAGCTATTGAAAATATTTTTTATGTGTTTCAACCAATTTCAAAGAAGGAGTATAAAGAGTCAATCTTAAAATTAGAAGATTCTCCAGTAACCTATTTGCAAGAGAAATATCAAACTATCTACGATTTGTTTGCTATAGACAAACAAGTTTTAATAAATGATTTTAAAGCGATTGCCGCTGCTATCGAAAAAAATGAAGACTTTCAATATTACGAAGAGCTTGGTAAAATGGCCAGAAAGCAATACCCTAAAACATTGTTAGGCAATTATTATTTAGCACGTTTTTATGAAGAAACGGGAGAGCCTAAAAAAGCTATGAGAACGTATCAGTCTGCTTATATTTTAGATGAGATTGCTGGTTTAACAAAGGACTTAATGCTTGAAAAAGCAGATTTAATTAAGGAAGATTTCGGGTATTAATGGCTAAAGTAAAAACCTCTTTTTTTTGTCAGAGTTGTGGTAATCAATATGCCAAATGGCAAGGCCAATGTACGGCTTGTAAAGCGTGGAATACGATAGTAGAAGAGGTTATTCAAAAACCAGAAAAGAGCGATTGGAAGTCGCCAACTTCAACAGTAAAACGAGCCTCTGTTCCTTTAAGGATAAATGAGATTGACACCTCTAAAGAACCACGTTTAAACACACAAGACACAGAGTTTAATCGTGTTCTAGGCGGCGGTATTGTTCCTGGGTCGTTAACGCTTTTAGGAGGTGAGCCAGGAATTGGTAAGAGTACATTATTGCTGCAAATAGCTTTAAAATTACCATACAAAACCTTGTATGTTTCTGGTGAGGAAAGTCAGAAACAAATTAAAATGCGAGCAGAGCGCATTAACCCGGAAAACAACAATTGTTTTATTCTTACTGAGACTAAAACTCAAAATATTTTCAAACAGATTGAGGCATTAGAACCAGATATTGTAATTATAGATTCTATTCAAACATTGCATAGCGATTATATTGAATCATCTTCAGGAAGTATTTCACAAATAAAAGAATGTACTACCGAGCTTATAAAATTTGCCAAAGAAACAGCAACACCAGTATTATTAATTGGTCATATTACCAAAGATGGCAATATTGCCGGACCTAAGATTTTAGAACACATGGTTGATACAGTACTTCAGTTTGAGGGTGATAGAAATCATGTATTCAGAATTTTAAGAGCTCATAAAAACCGATTTGGCTCTACAAATGAATTGGGAATTTATGAAATGCAAGGATCGGGACTCAGAGAAGTCTCAAATCCATCAGAGATTCTAATTTCTAAAAAAGACGAAGAACTCTCTGGCAATGCTATTGCAGCAACCTTAGAAGGCATGCGACCCTTGATGATTGAAGTTCAAGCATTGGTAAGTACAGCAGTTTATGGTACACCACAGCGAAGTGCTACGGGGTTTAATGCTAAACGGCTTAATATGCTTTTAGCGGTTTTGGAAAAGCGAGCAGGTTTCAAACTAGGTGCAAAGGATGTTTTTTTAAACATTACAGGAGGTATTACTGTTGACGATCCTGCTATTGATTTAGCAGTAGTAGCAGCCATTTTATCATCAAATGAAGATGAAGCTTTGCAGAGCGATTTTTGCTTTGCTGCTGAGGTGGGCTTATCTGGTGAAATTCGTCCAGTTCAACGAGTGGAACAACGCATTTTGGAAGCCGAGAAATTAGGTTTTTCCACTATTTTTGTTTCTAAGTACAATACAATTTCGTTAAAGGATACTACAATTAAAATTCAACTCATTTCTAAAATTGAGGATTTGGTTGAATTTATTGTTTAAATTACCATATAAGGAGCGTATCATTTTATCCTAAAATTCCTTAAATTCGCGAACTTATAAGATTTAAGAGTAAATGAGCGCTAAATTTCCTGAATATAAAGGACTTGACTTGCCAAATGTAGCTAATGACATACTACAATATTGGCAAGAAAACAACATCTTTGAGAAAAGTGTTTCTACACGAGAAGGTAACGAACCGTACGTGTTTTATGAAGGACCACCATCGGCAAATGGACTTCCAGGAGTACATCATGTTTTAGCCCGTGCTATTAAAGATATTTTCCCTCGTTACAAAACCATGAAAGGTTATCAAGTAAAGCGTAAAGCAGGATGGGATACACATGGCTTACCTATTGAACTTGGAGTTGAAAAGGAATTAGGCATTACAAAAGAAGATATTGGTAAAACCATTTCAGTTGAAGATTATAATGCAGCCTGTAGAAAAGCAGTTATGCGTTATACAGATGTGTGGAACGACCTAACAGAAAAAATGGGCTATTGGGTGGATATGGATGACCCATATATTACCTACGAGCCAAAGTATATGGAAAGTGTTTGGTGGTTGTTAAAACAGATTTACAACAAAAACTTACTTTATAAAGGTTACACCATTCAACCTTATTCGCCAAAAGCAGGAACAGGCTTAAGCTCTCATGAGCTAAATCAGCCAGGGACATATCAAGATGTTACAGATACTACGGTCGTGGCTCAGTTTAAAGCTTTGGAAAATACATTGCCAGAATTTCTTAAAAAATTCGATCATTTACATTTTCTTGCTTGGACTACTACACCTTGGACTTTACCTAGTAATACAGCCTTAACTGTCGGGTCTAAAATTGATTATGTTGTAGTTGCAACTTATAATCAGTATACATTTGAACCTATTCATGTTATTTTAGCCAAAAATTTAGTTGGAAAACAATTCAATGGTAAATATTATCAAACTGAAGATGTTGCTGAACTTTCGGAATATTCAAAAGAAAACAAAAAGATTCCTTTTTTATTTACTGCGGAGTGTAAGGGAAGTGATTTATTGGGGATTAAATACGAACAATTATTAAAGTACGCTTTACCATACGATAGTCCCGAAAACGCTTTTAGAGTTATATCTGGAGATTTCGTTACAACTGAAGATGGAACTGGAATCGTGCATACAGCTCCAACATTTGGTGCAGATGATGCTTTGGTAGCAAAACAGGCTACGCCAGAAGTGCCTCCAATGTTGGTAAAGGATGACTACGGCAACTTAGTTCCTCTTGTCGATTTGCAAGGCAAGTTTAGACCAGAAATGGCAGAACTTGCGGGTAAATATGTAAAGAATGATTATTACGCCGAGGGAGAAGCTCCAGAACGCTCTGTAGATGTAGAGCTTGCTATCAAGTTAAAAGAAGAAAACAAAGCCTTTAAGGTTGAAAAATATAAGCACAGCTATCCAAACTGTTGGAGAACCGATAAACCAATACTATACTATCCATTAGACTCTTGGTTTATCAAGGTAACTGATGTTAAGAATCGTATGTTCGAATTGAACGAAACCATTAATTGGAAACCTAAAGCTACAGGAACTGGTCGTTTTGGAAATTGGTTGGCTAATGCGAACGATTGGAATTTATCGCGTTCACGTTATTGGGGAATCCCATTACCAATTTGGAGAACTGAAGATGGTAAAGAAGAAATCTGCATTGGTTCTGTTGAAGAACTTAAGGCTGAAATGACAAAAGCTGTTTCAGCTGGTGTTTTAGATAAAGATATTTTTGAAGATTTTGAAGTTGGAAACAATTCAGAAGAAAATTATGCGAAGATTGATTTGCACAAAAATATTGTCGACGATATTGTTTTAGTATCTCCATCAGGTCAGAAGATGTTCCGCGAAAGCGATTTAATAGATGTCTGGTTCGATTCTGGATCTATGCCTTACGCGCAATGGCATTATCCGTTTGAAAATAATGACCTAATTGATAAAGGCACCACTTTTCCAGCGAATTTTATAGCTGAAGGGGTTGACCAAACTCGTGGATGGTTCTATACACTTCATGCTATCGGGACTATGGTTTTCGATTCCATTGCCTATAAAAATGTAGTGTCTAATGGATTGGTATTGGATAAGAACGGACAGAAAATGTCTAAGCGTCTAGGAAATGCCGCTGATCCTTTTGAAACTCTGTCAACTTATGGCGCCGATGCTACACGTTGGTATATGATTAGCAATGCGAATCCTTGGGACAATTTAAAGTTCGATTTAGAAGGTATTGAAGAAGTAAAACGTAAATTCTTTGGAACACTTTATAATACATATTCATTCTTTCAGTTGTATACAAATCTTGATAATTTTACGTATTCTGAAAAGGAAATTCCATTAAACGAAAGACCAGAAATTGATAGATGGATTCTTTCAGAATTACATACCTTAATACAAAAAGTGGATGCGTTTTACGCAGACTATGAGCCAACCCGAGCAGCGCGAGCTATATCAGATTTTACCCAAGATTATTTAAGTAACTGGTATGTACGTTTAAGTAGAAGGAGATTTTGGAAAGGCGATTATCAAGTTGATAAAATTTCGGCTTATCAAACGCTCTATACTTGCATGTCTGCTATTGCGAAGTTAGGCGCACCAATAGCACCATTCTTTATGGATAGACTTTATTTAGATTTAAATTCTGTTACGAGTAAAGAAGCTTTTGAAAGTGTACATTTATCAGATTTTCCTGTTTATGATGCATCTTTTGTCGATAAAAGTTTAGAGCGCAAAATGGAAAGTGCACAGACAATATCATCTCTGGTATTGTCGTTAAGAGCTAAGGAAAAGATTAAGGTGCGACAACCACTGCAGAAAATTATGATTCCGATTGATAGTAAACAACAAAAGAAAGAAATTTTAGCAGTTTCAGGATTAATTAAGCACGAAGTGAATATAAAAGAAGTGGAGCTTTTAGAAGATGCTTCAGATATTTTGGTAAAGCAAATTAAACCAAATTTTAAGACACTAGGACCTCGATTTGGTAAAGACATGAAACTCATTGCCAATAAAATAAAAGGGTTAACTTCTGCGGATATAAAAAAAATAGAGCAAAAGGGTGTTTTAGATGTTGTAATTAATGGAAAAAATATTACTTTAGGGCTTGAAGATGTAGAGATAACATCGCAAGATATTGAAGGTTGGTTAGTAGCAAATGAAGGCTCCTTAACAGTAGCATTAGATGTTACCATAACCGAAGAGTTGCGCAAAGAAGGAATCGCAAGGGAATTAATAAACCGTATTCAAAATTTACGTAAAGATTCTGGTTTCGAAGTCACGGACAGAATTGATGTCATACTTCAAAAAGATGAACAAATAGTTAATGCGGTTAAAACCAATATTGATTATATTAAAGCGGAAACGTTAACTGAAGAATTAGAAATTAAAGATCAAATAAGCGAAGGTATAGATGTTGCTTTTGATGATGTAAATACCAAACTGTTTATTCAAAAACATTAAAACTATGGGAGAAAGTGTAAGATATTCTGATGCAGATTTAGCTGAATTTAAAACATTAATTCAAGAAAAAATAGAAAAGGCTAAGCACGATTTAGAGCTTATTAAAAGTGCCTATATGAACGATCATAACAATGGGACAGAAGATACGTCTCCTACATTTAAAGCTTTTGATGAAGGAAGCGCCGTTATGAGCAAGGAATCTAATTCGCAATTGGCAATTAGACAAGAAAAGTTTATTCGCGATTTAAAAAATGCCTTGATTAGAATAGAAAATAAAACTTATGGTGTATGCCGTGTTACAGGTAAGCTTATTAATAAGAAAAGATTAGAGTTGGTGCCACACGCTACCCTAAGTATTGAAGCAAAAAACATGCAATAACCTTATATTAAATTATATATTTGAAACGTCTCTTTTTTTGAGGCGTTTTTTATTTTCGACATGTCTTTAAAAAAATCAATTCTACTTATCGTTTTTGTATTACTAATTGACCAGATTAGTAAAATATATATCAAGACACATTTTATGCTTCATGATAGTGTTGAGGTATTTAGTTGGTTTAAAATATACTTCATTGAGAACGATGGTATGGCATGGGGAACAAAGATTAGCGATTTTGTGTCCTTTATTTCAGACCGTTCGGCTAAAGTGTTTTTAACCCTTTTTAGGGTTGTGGCTATTTTCGGAATAGGCTATTGGTTATGCACTACAACAAATAAGCAAAGTCCAAAAGTATTGATTCTAGCAATTACTTTAATTTTTGCTGGAGCTTTAGGCAATATTATCGATTCGGTATTTTATGGTATTTGGTTTGATACTAGTTTTGGACAAGTAGCATCTTTTTTACCGGAAACTGGGGGATATGATAGTTTATTACATGGAAAGGTAGTGGATATGCTATATTTTCCATTATTTAAAGGTTATCTGCCAGAATGGTTACCGTTTTATGGTGGAGATTATTTTACGTTTTTTGAACCGGTCTTTAATGTTGCAGATATGGCAATTAGCACGGGATTTATAATGCTAATTGTTTTTAATAGAAAGGCTTTTCCAAAAAAAGGTTCTTAGGAATAATTTATTTTTAATTAAATATTTTGCCTATTTAAATTGGTGAGATGTAATTAAAAGTTTTTCTTTAACTAACTTAGAGGGATAATATCCAAGGATTATGATGCATCAATTGATTCAAAAAATGATATCCTATGTAAGAATATCACCATTTAAGATCGTAATAATAATACTGTTATTTTCTTCATGTCAAGAAAGCAAAAAACTTGATGAAACCTCTGATTTCTGTTCAAAAATACATTCTAATAAAAGTTCTTCTCTGTCTAAAGAACTAGAGGATATGGCTGAATTGATGGAAAGTAAAACAGGGGTTTATGTTTTGGAAGATGGAAGTGGCTCTATGGTAGCGCGCGCATGGTTAACAGAGCATGCTGAAAAGACAATTGATATTCAATATTTTATTTTCTCAACTGATAACGTTGGTCTTATTGCCTGTGATTATTTAATTCGAGCTGCAGATCGTGGAGTTAAAATCAGAATCATTGTTGATGATATTATGGTAGATGCTGATGTAGAAGAATTATTGACTTTTAGTTCACATGAGAATATCTCAATTAAAATTTATAATCCAGGAGTTAACTTAGGAAAGAATATTTTCGGTAAAATTCAAAAATTTGTGACCGATTTTAGAAACTCTAATCAGAGAATGCACAATAAAACATTTATTGTAGATGGTAAGGTTGTAATAACTGGAGGGCGAAATATTGCGAATGAGTATTTTGACTACGATCATGAATATAATTTTAGGGATAGAGATGTTTTACTCTTGGGAAAAGAATCTGAAAATGTAAATAAGTCTTTTAAAGATTATTGGGAAGACGATTTAAGTGTTGAAGTATCAACTCTTTTAAAGGAACAAATTAAAATAGAATATTCGGAAAATGCTTTTAATAAGCTTCATGAGTATGCATGTAATCCAGATAATTTTTGGCCACAAGTAAGGGCAAGAATAGAAAATCTACCAAATACATTTAAAGCAATTAAAGAATCAGGAGAACTAGTTTGGTTAGATGACGTAACTTTCATTTCCGACGTGCCGGGTAAAAATGATGGTAAAAATGGATTGAACGGTGGTGGTCTTTCAACTAATGCTTTAATTGAACTTGTGATGAATGCTGAAACATCTATTGAGATTCAAACACCTTATTTGGTTACTTCAAGATTAAGTAGAACCTTATTTAAAGATGCTGTAGATAGAGGAGTTTCAGTTAGAATACTTACGAATAGTTTAGCGTCTACCGATAACATCGAAGCTTTTAGCGGGTATCAATCAGATCGTGAAGAATTGCTCAAAACTGGAGTTCGAATTTTTGAGTTTCGACCTGATGCCGCAGAAAGAAAGAAGATAATGACAGGGGAATTACAGGAAACATTAAATCATCAACCTATTTTTGGTCTTCATGCAAAAACGATGGTTGTAGACAATAAAACCACAGTAATTGGAACGTTTAACTTAGATCCTAGAAGCGCTAATTTAAATACGGAATGTATAGTTATAATAAATTCGGAAAAAGTTACTAAAGGTGTGTTAGAGGGAATGGAAGAAGAGTTTAAAATTGAAAACTCATGGGAAACTACCTTAGATTATAATCCAGATTCCGAAGTTAATAACTTTAAAAGGATAAAAACATGGACTCGCAAATTAATACCAAAAAATATCTTATAATTTATTAAAATGGAATTCTCCTTCGGGAGTAATACAGTAATCTAAACGAATATCATCATCAAAAACATCATCAATCTTATCTTCAGCTTCAAAAAAAGACAATCCAATTTTTACCGTTTCTTCTTTACAACTACTTAAAAATCTATCGTAAAAGCCTTTTCCGTAACCTACCCGATTTCCTAATTTATCATAGGCTAAAAGTGGTACAAAAACAACATCAATTTTATCATTCGAAATTTCAATACCATCAATAGGTTCTGGGATGTTGTAATGATTCTTTTTGATAACTGTGCTATCGGTTAACAAAAAATGAATCATTCCACCCGTTTTGAAATTACTTTTTGAAATGATTATATGTTTATCTTTTCCAGATAAAACATTTAAAATGTAATCTGTGTTTACTTCTTTTTGTTCTTCAATAGCGAGGAAAATGTGATAATAAGAGTAATTCCATATAGGAAGTTTTAGTAAATGATTTGCAATGGCAATACTAAAATCATCTATTTGACATTCAGAAAGTTCTTGTCGAAGGAGCTTATATTTTTTTCGTAAATCACTTTTATGCATGTTAACGAGAAAGCTTTGTTGTTACATGAAAAAGTGCATCACCTTGATATACAATTGGTGCCTCATTTACGTTAATTATGTAGCCAGAATTATCAGCTCGAACAAAAAAATTAAACTTTCCATAGGGATCGGTAATATTACCAATAATATCGTCCTTTTCTACTTTAGAGCCAATCTTTGCAACTGCTTTAAACATTCCCGAATATTTTGCTCGTTTCCATTTACTTTCACTAATGAAAACACATTTTTTTTTAGGGTTTGAAACTTTAAACTTAGAGTTTAACATGCCTAAATGATTTAAAACACGTTTGGCACCATTAACACCAGAATTTGTTACTAGATCATCTATATGGAAAGATTTGCCGCCTTCAAAAAGCAATAAAGGGACTCCTTTTTTGGCACAGGTGTTTCTAAAAGATTTATTCAAATTTTTAGAATAAAGAACAAAAGGTGCACCAAATACTTTAGCCAATTGTTTTAGTTTTCGCTCTCCATGAATAATCCTTATTTGAGGAGCATTGAATCTTCCAGAACCTCCAGTATGAAAATCCATAATATAGTCGACATGAGGAACAATATCTTTAATTAGTTTATAGGCTACTCTACTGGCGAGAGATCCGTTTGAACTTCCAGGAAACACACGATTTAAGTCACGCCCATCAGGGAATTCTCGTTTTAAATTTATAAACCCAAAAATATTTATAACAGGCATGCAAATTATTGTACCACATTTTGGCCTATTAATACCTTTAGCAATAAGTTGCCTTACAATTTCAACACCGTTAACTTCATCACCATGAATTCCAGCTGTAAAAAGCACAGTGGGACCTGGTTTTTTAGAACGCTCAATAATTACAGGAACATTAACAGGAGTTGAGGTGTGTAGATTAGCTACGTCAAAATTCACTTCTTTACTTTCTCCAGGAGCGATGAGTTCTTTTAGGATAGTTAGTATTTTTTTTTCTGCATTCATATTTCTTATAGCATGATAAAGTAAACTAACGTCTGTTTCTTTCAATGTAGGTAATAATACTTTTGGCTATGTTTTTACCTGTCGCTTTTTCTATACCTTCTAATCCCGGAGTTGAATTTACTTCGAGAAGCAAAGGACCTCTTGAAGACTCAAGCATGTCTACCCCGCAAACAGGTAACTTTAGGGCTCTAGAAGCTTTCATGGCTACTTTTATTTCTGCTTCGCTAAGTTTTACTATTTCTGCTGAACCTCCTCTGTGTAAATTAGATCTAAATTCGCCTTCACGCCCCTGTCGTTTCATGGCACCTACTACATGTCCATCAACAACCAAAGCCCTTAAATCGGCACCCTTAGCCTCTGCTATATATTCTTGAACCAAAGCTCGGGCTTGTAACCCGTTAAAGGCTTCCAATACAGATTCGGCAGCATTTTTTGTTTCAGCTAAAACGACACCAAGACCTTGAGTTCCCTCAAGTAGTTTTATTATAACTGGAGTTCCGCCAACATGAGAAATCACCTCTTCAACATCTCTGGAATAATTGGTAAAAACGGTTTTTGGCATACCAATACCTGCTTTAGAGAGTCTTTGAAAACTACGTAATTTATCTCGAGATCGAATAATGGCATCGGAAGTAACGGATGTAAAGACATTCATCATTTCAAATTGACGTACCACAGCACACCCAAAAAATGTTACCGAAGCACCAATTCTTGGGATGATGGCATCAACATAATCCAAATAACGATCCTTATAATAAATGGTAGGTTTTTCTTTTTCAATAATAATATCACATTTTAAAGGGTCAATAACCTCTATAATGTGGCCTCTATCTTCACCTTCATCTATAAGTCTTCTTGTAGAATATAAATTTTCGTTGCGAGAAAGAATAACGATGTTCACTAATTACCAATAATTTAACTGCAATATACTAAAAAACCATATCGAATTTTTAACTATGTTACTTTTACTATACCTTTGGTAAAGATGAGTAAACCTGCGCTGGACATACAACTTAAAACCCTTCCAAATCAGCCTGGGGTTTATCAATATTTTGATTCAGAAGGGGTTATTTTATATGTTGGAAAAGCAAAAAATTTAAAGAAAAGAGTAAGCTCGTACTTTACTAAAACCCATGAAAATGGTAAAACAAGAGTTCTTGTTAAAAAGATAGACAGCATTAAGCACATTGTGGTTGAGACTGAAACGGATGCTCTTTTACTTGAGAATAACCTCATAAAAAAGCATAAACCCAGGTATAATGTAATGCTTAAAGATGATAAATCTTATCCATGGATTTGTATCAAAAATGAAAGATTTCCTAGAGTGTTTTCTACACGACGCGTATTTAAAAACGGAGGCGAGTATTTTGGTCCTTATACAAGTGGGAAAACGGTCCACACCTTGTTAGATTTGATTCGAGGTTTATTTAGTTTGAGGACTTGTAATTACGATTTAGCTGAAGAAAAAATAAAAGCAGGGAAATACAAAGTGTGTTTAGAGTACCATTTAGGAAATTGTAAAGGGGCATGTGAAGGACTGGAGACCGAAGCAGCATACAATGAAAACATTAAAGCCATCAAAGAAATTTTAAAGGGAAATTTTAAAGATTCACTTTCTCAATTTAAAGTTCAAATGCAAGATTTAGCAAAATCTATGCAGTTTGAAGAAGCTCAAAAAATAAAGGAAAAAATAGAAATTTTAGAGAATTACCAAGCTAAATCGACCATTGTTAACCCAAAGATTAGTAATGTGGATGTGTTTTCAATTATGAGCGATGAAAGTTACGGTTATATAAACTTTTTGCAATTATCTTATGGTTCTATTATTCGTTCTCACACTTTAGAAATTAAGAAGAAATTAGACGAATCCGATCAAGAGTTATTGGAATTGGCAATCACAGAAATCCGACAACGCTTTAATTCCAATTCAAAAGAGGTCTATGTGCCTTTTAAAGTTGATTTAGGTGACACCATTAAAGTAACGGTACCCAAACTAGGGGATAAAAAACACATTTTAGATTTGTCACTGAGGAATGCTAAATATTACCGAATGGAGCGTTTCAAACAAATGAAAATAGTCGATCCAGATAGACATGCTAATAGAATTATGGCACAAATGAAATCTGATTTACGACTTAAGGAAGAACCTCGGCATATTGAATGTTTCGATAATTCTAACATACAAGGAACAAACCCTGTCGCAGCTTGTGTTGTCTTTAAAAGTGGAAAACCAAGTAAAAAAGACTACCGCCATTTTAATATAAAAACGGTTGAAGGACCTGACGATTTTGCCTCAATGGAAGAGGTCGTATATCGCAGATATAAAAGGTTGCAAGAAGAAGCGCAACCATTACCGCAATTAATCATCATAGATGGGGGTAAGGGTCAGTTGTCATCAGCATTAAAAAGTTTAGATGCTTTAAATTTAAGGGGTAAAATTGCGATTGTTGGAATTGCAAAACGTTTAGAAGAATTATTTTATCCAGACGATCCAATTCCATTATATTTAGATAAAAAAAGTGAGACCCTAAAAATTATTCAGCAACTTCGTAATGAAGCACATCGGTTTGGGATTGAGCATCACAGAAATAAACGCAGCAGAAGTGCGTTAAATACGGAGCTTGAAACTATATATGGTGTGGGTGAAAAAACGGTTGTTGAATTGTTACGACATTTTAAATCTGCGAAGCGCGTTGCCAATGCTAAGTTAGATGAATTAGAAGCTGTAATTGGTGTTGCACGAGCTGAAAAGGTTTATAATTATTATCATGAGAAGTAGTTTATTGTAGTTGTTGTTATAACAAAGAAGCTGCTTCAATAGCATTTTAAATGCAAAAACAAAAGGAATTAATAAAAAACAGATTGAATTTAAAAAGCATCATATTTATCTTAATCCTGCTCGTTGCTTTTTCCGCACAAGCGCAAAATGAAGCACAAGAAAAAACACCCAAAGTTGGCTTGGTGCTTAGTGGTGGTGGTGCTAAAGGTTTAGCTCATATTGGCGTGTTAAAGGTTATGGATAGTTTGGGAGTTAAGGTTGATTATGTTGCCGGAACCAGTATGGGAGCCATAGTTGGAGCCTTATATGCATCTGGGTATTCAGGTAAACAATTAGATTCTTTATTTCAAGAAATAGATTTTGATGATATTATAAATGATGATTTACCTAGAGTTTCTAAAGCATTTTCAGAAAGAGATAATGATGAGAAATACGCTATAAAATTACCTTTTGATAATTTCAAAATAAAGCTGCCTTCGGCCTTGTCTCGAGGGCATAACACGTATAGTTTACTCTTAAAACTAACCTTACACGTTAATGAGATTAATGATTTTAGTAAACTGCCAATTCCATTTTTCTGCATCGCAACCAATGCAGAAACTGGCAAACAAGTAATATTGGATAAAGGCAATTTAACTCAGTCTATAATGGCAAGTGGGGCGTTACCGTCCTTATTTCAACCTGTAGTTATTGATAAGACGATGCTTATAGATGGAGGAGTTGTAAATAATTACCCTATTGATGAGTTACGAGCAAAAGGCGTGGATATAATAATTGGTGTGGATGTACAAGACGACTTACTAGATAGAGATGAATTAACTTCTGCGCCAGATGTACTTGTCCAAATTAATAACTTCAGAACGATAAAGGATATGAAGTTAAAAGTCCCAAAAACAGATGTTTATATTAAGCCGAATATAAAAGAATACAATGTGGTTTCATTTAACGAAGGCGAGAAAATTATTGAAGCAGGTAAGCATGCTGCAATGTCAAAATTAAATATTTTAAGGGAATTAGCTTCTGGTCGAAGAGTTGAAGAAGTGCGATCAACTCTTAAACCACAAAGAATAGATAGTTTAAAAATAAAAAGTATTTCTATTCTTGGAAATAAGAATTATACACGGTCTTATATTAAGGGAAAACTTAGATTTAAAGAAAAAGAAACGATTAGTTACCACGATTTTAGTAAAGGCATAAACAATGTCGTTGCAACAAATAATTTTGATTCATTTGAATACCAACTAAGAAACTCTAAGGATAAAGAAGGATACGATCTAGTTGCGAGCATTAAAGAATCAAAAGTTAACACTTTTTTTAAGCTGGGTATTCATTACGACGATTTATATAAAAGCGCGGCACTCTTAAATCTCACTAAGAAGCGATTGCTTTTTAAAAACGATGTAAGCTCTTTTGATTTTATTTTGGGAGATAACGTAAGATATAACTTCGAGTATTTAATTGATAAAGGCTTTTATTGGAGTGTCGGGTTAAAATCTAGGTATAATCAGTTCGATAAAAACATTAGCGCAGAGCTCTTACTAGATGATACTCAAATAACGACTACAGGTCTAAACAAAATTGATGTAAAGCTTCAAGATCAAACCAATCAATTTTATTTGCAAACTATATTTTTGCGAAACTTTGCGCTTAGTTTTGGGGCAGAACATAAACGACTAAAAATAAATTCTGAAACTTTAGTGGGAAATAATGCCGGTAATAAGTTTTTGTTTGAGAATACGGATTACTTCAGCTTATTTGGAGATCTTAAATTAGATACTCATGACAATATTTATTTTCCGAAAAATGGATTTAGCTTCCATGGAGATTTGCACATGTATTTGTATGCTTCTCATTTCAATGATGATTTTGAGAATTTTTCTATTGCAAAGGCAAATATGGGCTACGCATTTAGTGTTTCAAGCAAATTGGCTTTTAACTTACAAACAGGAGGCGGTTTTAAAATAGGAGACAAGTCTACTCAAGCCTTAGATTTTGCATTAGGGGGTTATGGCAATAATTTGATTAATAACTTTATTCCTTTTTTGGGGTACGACTTTATTTCACTCACAGGAAACAGTTTTGTTAAAGCATCGTTCATTGCGGATTACGAAATATTTAAGAATCATCATATAACAGCTGAGGGTAATTGGGCAAATATAGATGATGATATTTTTGACTCTGGAGAATGGTTTACGCTTCCGGACTATCGTGGATATGCCTTAGGTTACGGGATAGAAACTTTTTTAGGTCCAATACAGGGTAAGTTTAGTTATTCACCAGAACAGAATCAAAGCACTTGGTTTTTTAATATAGGATTCTGGTTTTAATTCTGTTTTTTAAGTCTTAAAAAGGAGAAGTTCTTATATCTCTGTTTTAACCAGGTATTAATATTTTTACGATATTTGTATCGATATGCAACTTCATTGGAAAGACTTATTATCATTTCTTCACTACCTTATCAAGAGAAATCCTGAATAAGCAGGCATTTTTGTATCTTTAGATACATTGATTTTAGTTAAGTTGGATCTTTCATTTAAGTGAAAGTTCACTATTTTTTACTAACATTTAATATTAAAACATATGCCTTTTTATCACAAATTAGGGAGCATTCCTCTCAAACGCCATATTCAATTTAGAAAGCCAGATGGTAGTTTGTATTACGAGCAATTATTTGGAACAATAGGATTTGATGGCATGTCAACAAATAGTTATCATGAGCAACGGCCGACACAGGTAAAAGAAATTAAAAACCAGTATAGTGTTGCGCCAAAAATTGCTAAAGCAAATAATATTAAATCGTATAGATTAAGAGGTTTTCAAGTAAAGCCTGAAAGCGATTTTTTAGAAAGTCGAAAAACGGTTTTAATCAATAGTGACTGTGCCATAATATTGGCCGCCCCAAAGCAATCTACAAACGATTATTTTTATAAGAATACTGATGCCGACGAATTAATCTTTGTTCATAAGGGAACAGGGAAATTAAGAACCATGTTGGGCAATCTCGATTTTAAGTATGGAGATTATTTATTAATTCCGCGTGGTATCATTTATAAAATAGATTTTGATACTGAAGACAACAGGCTCTTTATCGTTGAATCTCGCAGACCTATTTACACGCCAAAACGGTATAGAAACTGGTTTGGGCAACTGCTAGAGCATTCACCTTTCTGCGAACGTGATATTCGTAGACCAGAGGAACTTGAAACCTACAATGAGTCTGGAGAATTTTTAATTAAAGTAAAAAAGCAAGATGATATCATTGAAATGGTTTATGCCTCTCATCCTTTTGATGTGATTGGTTATGATGGTTTTAACTATCCATATGCCTTTTCAATTCACGATTTTGAACCCATAACAGGTCGAATTCATCAACCACCTCCAGTGCATCAAACCTTTGAGACAGATGCTTTTGTAGTTTGTAGTTTTGTGCCTAGGTTGTATGATTATCACCCGCAATCAATTCCTGCTCCTTATAATCACAGTAATATCGATAGTGATGAGGTTCTGTATTATGTAGATGGCGATTTTATGAGTCGCAACGATATTGATGCGGGACATATTTCTCTTCATCCAGCCGGTATTCCGCATGGACCACATCCCGGAGCGACTGAGCGCAGTGTTGGAAAAGTAAAAACAGATGAGTTAGCTGTTATGGTTGATACCTTTAAGCCATTAATGGTAACGGAAGAAGCTATGAAAATAGCCGATGAAGATTATCATAAATCATGGTTGGAGTAATTATTAATGTTTCAAATTAAATTAAAATGTCAAAAGAAATAAAATCAGTAAACTACGGTTTAGAGAAAATATTTGAAGGGGCTCAAGATTTCTTACCGCTTCTAGGGACAGACTATGTAGAATTCTATGTTGGTAATGCAAAACAATCAGCCCATTTTTATAAAACTGCTTTTGGGTTTCAATCTTATGCTTATAAAGGTTTAGAAACAGGTTCTAAAGAATCGGTAAGCTATGTGTTAAAGCAAGACAAGATTAAGTTGGTTTTAACAACGCCTCTTAATAGTGGTTCTCCGATTAACAATCATATTGTAAAGCATGGCGATGGTGTGAAAGTAATAGCATTATGGGTTGAAGATGCAAGAAATGCTTATGAAGAAACAATAAGTCGTGGAGCTAAATCTTATATGGAACCAGTTGTAGAAAAAGACGAGCATGGAGAAGTGGTTCGTGCTGGAATTTACACCTACGGAGAAACAATTCATATGTTTGTAGAACGAAAAAACTACAACGGTACTTTTTTACCTGGTTTTCGTGAATGGAAATCAGATTACAACCCAACTTCTGTAGGTTTAAAATTTATTGATCATATGGTTGGCAATGTTGGTTGGGGTCAAATGAATAAGTGGGTCAAATGGTATGAAGATGTTATGGGTTTTGAAAATTTCTTATCCTTTGATGATAAGCAAATCCATACAGAATATTCTGCGCTTATGAGTAAAGTGATGAGTAATGGAAATGGACGTATAAAATTCCCAATTAATGAGCCAGCTGAAGGTAAAAAACGTTCTCAAATTGAGGAATATTTAGATTTTTATGAAGGCGCCGGGGTACAACATATAGCCGTCGCTACTGATGATATTATTAGTACAGTCAGTAGTTTAAGAGAAAGAGGTGTTGAGTTTTTATCTATTCCGCCAGAGGAGTATTATAAGGCAGTTCCTGGAAGGCTAGAAGAGCATAGTCATGAATTAAGAGAGGATATTGAAATACTTAAAAGCTTAGGGATTATGATTGATGCAGATGAGGAAGGTTATTTGCTTCAAATTTTCACAAAACCAGTTGAAGATAGACCGACATTATTCTTCGAAATCATTCAGCGTATGGGAGCCAGAGGCTTTGGAGCTGGAAATTTTAAAGCGCTTTTTGAATCGATAGAAAGGGAGCAGGCAAATAGAGGAACGCTATAACAAGCTATTAGATTTTTTATGAAAACTCTGTCAATTAATTTTGATGGAGTTTTTTTGTTTTAATACTTTTGGAACAGTAATTGTAATTTCTGGATTATAACAATAATTTAATATGCGTTAAGTTATATTACAATTACCCAAATACAATGAAAAAAATACTACTTATAGTTTTTATAATAAGTACTTTGCAGCTGACTTTTAGTCAGGAGTCAAGTGTATTAAAAGCAAATAATGAATCTGCATTTGGTGTAGGAGAATGGTTTAAATTCAAAATGAGTTATAGCGGATTTTTAAAAGCAGGAAATGCAACTTTAACTGTTAAAGATTCTAGGATAAATAATAAAGAGGTTTATCATGTAGTAGGCAAGGGATGGACAACTGGAATGATTAAATGGTTTTTTAAGGTTAAAGATAGATACGAAAGTTATTTTGATAAGCAAACCATAACGCCTTATAGATTCATAAGAAATATTGATGAAGGTGGTCATACAAAAAATTTAGAAATAGATTTTGATCAAAAGGCTAATAAGGCCTATGTAAATGATAAAAAGCATAAAACGAAATCGGTTTTTGATACGAAACCGAATATTCAAGATATGGTTTCAACTTTTTACTATTTGCGGAACAATTTAGATACTAGTAGTTTAAAGGTGGGTGATGAAGTTATGATTGATATGTTTTTTGATGGTGAGAATTATGGCTTTAAATTAAAGTATTTAGGAGAAGAAACTATCAAAACAGATTTTGGTAATATAGAATCTTTAATGTTTCGACCTTATGTAATGGCAGGACGTGTTTTTAAAGAGGAAGAAAGTTTGACACTTTGGGTTACAAAAGACAAAAATAAAGTACCTTTGCGCATCAAGGCAGATCTCGCTGTAGGGTCGCTTAGAGCAGATTTAGAAGCCTTTAAAGGTTTAAAACATCCTTTTAGAATAGTTGTAGATAATTAAAGGAACTTTGGACAAAAAAATAACCAACCAACTCAAAGAAAAATACGATCAAATAGGTCAAGATGTTGAAACTCATTTAGAGGGGTTGCTTTATAGTAAACCTATTAATTATTGGGATTATATACAAACCGATGCACTCCTAAATCTTCAGGTGCCTCGCACTGTACTTCCAGACGAGATGGTGTTTATCATGTACCATCAAATCAATGAATTATTATTTAAGATGATACTTGGTGAAATCCGTCAAGTTGCTGAGAAAGATAAAGTTGATACGAGGCTTTTTACTTCAAAGTTAATGCGAATTAGCCGTTACTTCGACATGCTTACGTCATCTTTCAATATTATGAGAGAGGGCATGGATGTTAATCAATACAATAAGTTTAGGACTACTTTAACACCAGCTAGTGGATTTCAGAGTGCTCAATATAGAAAAATTGAATTCGCTTCAACAGAATTAATAAATCTTATAGATAAAAGGTTTAGAAATACAATCAATCGAAATTCGTCGTACGAAAATGCATTCGAGCATTTATATTGGCAAGCAGCTGGGAAAGATTATAAAACAGGAAAGAAAACCTATTTATTAGAAGTGTTTGAAGAAAAATATAAAGAAGAGTTTATCAGGTTTACTCGTTTTTATAATAAAAATAATTTATGGACAAAGTTTAAAAGTTTGCCAAAAGAAGCTAGAGATGATAAGGCATTAATTGAAGCTATGAGGCATTACGATTATACGGTAAACATAAAATGGGTCATGGCACACTACAATACTGCTAATCATTATTTAAATATTGGTGGAAAAACAGCCGAAGCCACAGGAGGAAGTGAGTGGGTAAAATACATGCATCCTAAATACCAAAAAAGAATATTTTTTCCGGAATTATGGACAAAAGAAGAATTAGAAAATTGGGGAACAAACGTTTAATTTCATTATTAGTTATTGGAATTTTCTTTATCGCTTGTAAAGAAGATCCTGAGTCCCTAAAAAAAGAAGAAATAGCAGTTATTGAGCCACAAGAAGTTTATGAGTTTGGTTTTAAACTAAACGACTTTGTGGTAAAAAGAGATACCGTAAGAAGAGGTGAGAGTTTTGGTGAAATTTTAGAACGTAATAAAATAGGATATCCCAAGATCTTTCATATAGCAGAAAAAACAAAGGAAACTTATAATATTGCACGCTTTTTTCAACAAGGGAAACCGTATACAATTTTGTGTTCTAAAGATTCATTAGAATTACCAGAAACCTTCATTTATCAACCTAATAAAGAAGAATACGTTGTTATAAATTTTAAAGATTCCATTCACGCCTACACAAGTAGGAAACCTATTAAACACGTTGAAAAAACAGCTACTGGTATCATAAAAACGAATATTTCGGAAGCACTTGACGAACAAGGCTTAAGTCTAAGATTAGCTTATAAAATGGCTGATGAAATCTATGCTTGGACTATAGATTTTAGAAGATTGCAAAAAGGCGATCGTTTTAAAGTTATTTATACAGATAAATATATAGACGACACTATTTACGCAGGAGTTCATGATATAAAGGCCGCTTATTTTGAACATAATAAAGAACCGTTTTATGCTTTTGAATTTTTAACAGATTCCACTAAAGGAATTATCGATTATTTTAATGAAGAAGCCAAGAATTTACGTCGTGCGTTTTTAAAGGCTCCTGTTAAGTTTAGTAGAATATCATCACGTTATAATTTAAGACGCCGTATCGCAGTTTATGGATACAAGGTTAGACCGCATAAGGGAACCGATTTTGCCGCACCTATTGGAACACCAATTATGGCAACGGCCAATGGTACGGTTACAGAATCAAGAAGAAGAGGAGGAAACGGTAAGTATGTGAAAATTAGACATAATGCCACTTATGAAACGCAATATTTACACATGAGTAGACGCTTAGTTAATGTAGGAGATTTTGTAAAACAAGGTGATGTTATAGGAAAGGTAGGTATGACAGGAAATACAGGAGGCCCTCATGTTTGCTATCGTTTTTGGAAAAACGGAAAACAAGTGGATCCGTTTAAACAAAAATTGCCAGAAGCAAAACCCATTTCAGACTCCTTAAAAGTTAAATACCTAGACTTTATAAAACCTATTAAATATAAATTAGATAATATATTTTTTCAACCTGAAATTATTAGCGAAGAAGAAAAAAATCAACCTATTATTTCACAATTAGATACATAAATGTCATTACCAAACATAAATCCAACCGATACTAAAGCTTGGAAAAATTTAGAAAAGCATTACAATGAATTAGAAACTGTCCACATGAAGAATTTATTTTCAATGGACAAGCAAAGAGCAGATAAGTTTACCATAAAATGGGACGATTTTTATTTAGACTACTCAAAAAATAGAATAACTGAAGAAACGATGTTACATCTTTTAAAGTTAGCCGAAGAGGTTAAACTAAAAGAGGCAATTCAAAGTCAGTTTTCTGGAAACATAATTAATCAAACTGAAGGAAGAGCTGTTTTGCATTCAGCATTAAGAGCACCAAAGTCTGCTGTAGTCAATGTAGCAGGTGAAAATATAATCCCCGAAGTTTATAATGTTAAGAGAAAGATTGAATCTTTTACAAATGATGTCATTGAGGGTAAAAGAGAAGGTTACACTGGAAAGCCTTTTACTCATGTGGTAAATATAGGAATTGGTGGATCGGATCTGGGACCAGCAATGGTTGTTGACTCACTGCAGTTTTACAAAAATCATTTAACTACTTATTTTGTAAGTAATGTTGATGGAGATCATGTTAACGAAGTGATTAAAAAACTAAATCCAGAAACAACACTCTTCGTTGTCGTTTCAAAAACCTTTACCACTCAGGAAACACTTTCAAATGCTAACACTATAAAAGATTGGTTTCTACAATCAGCATCTAAAGAAGATATTGCTAAACATTTTGTTGCGGTTTCTACTAATTTAGAAGCGGTAAAAAACTTTGGAATAGACCAGAAGAATATATTTCCCATGTGGGATTGGGTTGGTGGTCGTTTCTCTTTATGGAGTGCAGTTGGGTTAACTATTAGTTTAGCAGTGGGTTATAATAATTTTAATAGCCTTTTAAGAGGGGCTAATAAGATGGATGAACATTTTAAAAACACTGATTTTGAAAGTAATATTCCAGTTGTTTTAGCACTAATTAGCATATGGTACAATAATTTTTTTGGTGCTGAAACCGAAGCTGTAATACCTTATTCGCAATACCTTAATCAATTTGCAACCTACTTGCAACAGGGAATTATGGAAAGTAATGGCAAAAGTGTTGATAGAAATGGCAATCAAATAGATTATCAGACAGGAACTATTATTTGGGGAGAACCAGGAACGAACTCACAACATGCCTTTTTTCAATTAATTCACCAAGGCACGAAATTAATTCCTGCCGATTTTATAGGTTTTGTAAAATCACTACACGGAAACCAAGACCATCAAGATAAACTAATTTCAAACTTTTTAGCGCAAACCGAAGCGCTTCTCAACGGTAAAACTGAGTCGCAAGTTGTTGACGAAGGTTCTAAAGAGATTATTGTCCCTTTCAAAATATTTGAAGGCAACAAGCCAACAAATACAATTTTTGTTAATAAATTATCTCCAGAAAGTTTAGGAAAATTAATTGCCATGTATGAGCATAAAATATTTGTTCAAGGGGTTATCTGGAATATTTTTAGCTATGACCAATTTGGAGTTGAACTAGGGAAGCAATTAGCCAATAAAATTTTACAAGAATTTAACAGTGAAACTGTTAATAACCATGACTCATCTACTCAAAATCTATTGAATTATTATAAAGGTTTTATTTAAAAACCTAACAATATTGTTGCGATTTGCAGGAAAAGCTGTTAATATGAAAATGTTAACAGCTTTTTTAGTTATCAACAATTGTTAAATTTATTAACATGTACTTAACGGTAATAAGCCCAATATACTTATTTTTGCCTTGACTAATTTCAATTAATTAATTAATTCTTTTCTAATATTATGAAAAAAACTACTCATTTTTTAATGGTAGTTTCAGTGCTATTATTTACTGTTACTGCTATGTCTCAAAGTACTATTACAGGTACATTATTAGAGGCCAAAACGAGCATTCCACTTCTTGGAGCTAATGTTATTGAAAAAGGAACCTCGAATGGGGTCACATCAGATTTTGATGGAAACTTTTCAATTACAACACAAAACTCGACAGGAGAACTCGTAATTACTTATGTAGGTTATACAACCAAAACTATTGCTTTTACTGGGGACATGACCTTAGGTAGTGTAGAACTTGAATCAAGCCAAGTAGGACTTGATGAAGTTCAGATAATTGCCTCTGTTGCAGTTGATAGAAAAACACCTGTAGCAGTTTCAACAATTAGATCTGCAGATATTGAGTTAAAATTGGGTACTCAAGAATTTCCAGAAATTTTAAAATCAACACCTGGTGTTTATGCAACCAAAGCTGGAGGTGGATTTGGAGATGGTAGAATAAACCTTCGTGGATTTAATTCTGAAAATGTAGCAGTCATGATTAATGGAGTTCCTGTTAATGATATGGAGAATGGTCGAGTATTTTGGTCAAATTGGGCTGGGTTATCTGATGTTACGAGTTCTATGCAAGTTCAAAGAGGACTTGGGGCTTCTAAGGTCGCTGTGCCTTCTATTGGTGGTACTATTAACATCGTATCTAAAACTACAGATGTTGAAGAAGGAGGTAATGTTTATACAACTTTAGCCAATGACGGTTATTTGAAATATGGATTCACATATTCAACTGGGTTAAATGATAAAGGATTTGCTGCAACCATTTCTGGATCTAAAACAGAAGGGGATGGTTATGTTGATGGTACAGAGTTTACGGGGATATCTTATTTTATAAACCTATCTAAAGAGTTTAATGATCAGCACACATTGTCATTTACAGCTTTTGGAGCAAAACAGCGCCATGGACAAAGACAGAATAGGCAGTTAATTGAAACATTTAGACAGAGTGAGAGAGGTATAAAATATAATCAAGATTGGGGTTATAAAAATGGTCAAGTAACACACATTGAGGACAATTTTTATCATAAACCTCAGATTTCATTAAATCATTATTGGACTATAAGTGACAAATCTAGCCTTTCAACTGCAGCATACGTGTCTTTTGGATCTGGTGGAGGCGGAGGAACCTTAGGGAGTGACTTAGAGGCTACTGGATTTGAAGGTGATGGTCGTTCTAAATTCACAAGTCCTGATTATAGAATTGGAAATTTTGGCCCTTTAGATTTTGATAGAATTGTAGATGAAAATAAATCGAATGGGGCATTCGGTTCATCTGCAGCATTAAGGGCTTCGAGAAATGATCATAACTGGTACGGCGTTTTATCCACATTTAAAACAGATCTTAACGATAATTTAGTTTTATTAGCAGGGTTAGACTTTAGAGACTATAAAGGAATTCACTTTAGAGAAGTTACCGATTTATTAGGCGGACAGTTTATAATAAATGATGATAATGAAAATAATCCTTTATTTGCTGCACAAGTAGGAGACAAGGTAGATTATCATGATGAAGGTTTTGTAGGTTGGTTAGGTGGTTTTGGCCAATTAGAATATTCTAAAGATAAATGGGCAGGATTTGTTTCTTTATCAGTTTCTAATACATCTTATAAGAGAAAAGATTATTTCAGCCACGACTTATCTGTTAATCCAGAGCTTTTTGAATCAGACAGATATAATTTCTTTGGATTTGGTGTAAAAGGAGGTGCAAATTATAATATCGACGATAATCATAATGTATTTGCAAATCTTGGATATTTTGAAAGAGCAGCGTTTTTCGATGCAGTATTCTATAATTTTAACAACGAAGATGTCAATCCTGACGCAGAAAACCAAAAGATTACGAGTTATGAAATAGGCTATGGTTTCAGAGGAGAAAAATTATCTGCTAATATAAACTTATATAGAACAGCTTGGAGAGATAGAACAGAAACTGAGACTTTCCAATTAAGTCCTGAAGAAGATGGTATTGCGAATATTTTAGGAGTTAATGCAATTCATCAAGGTATCGAGTTAGATTTTGTTTATAGACCAACCGATAAATTAAGAATTAATGGTATGGCATCTTTCGGTGATTGGAGATGGGAAAATGATGTACTTGGAGTACAAATATTTAATGAAGCTCAAGAGGTTGTCGAAACAGTGGATCTTTATATTTCAGACCTTCATGTTTCTGATGCTGCTCAAACGACCTTTGCATTAGGGATGAATTATAAATTAGGTCCAGAAACAAATATAGTTGTAGATTATAATTATTTTGCCGATATCTATGCAGATTTCGATCCTAGTGATCGAGGTGAACCAGGTCCGGACGCTTGGAAAATGCCAGATTATGGTGTTTTTGATGTTGTTATGCGACACGGATTCCAATTTGGACCGTTTGATGCTCAATTAACAGGGCGAATTAACAACTTATTCAATACAGAATATATTGCAGATGCAGATGATGGCAATGGTTCTTTAGCACAAACAGCTTTAGTATACTATGGCTTTGGTAGAACCTTTAGTGTTGGTGCAAAATTTAATTTTTAAAAAATATTGAAAATGAAAAGAATACTAATTTTTTTAACAGTTCTAGGAGTTGCCTTTACTGGGTGTAATCCTAATGAAGATATTTATAAAGTAATAGATGCTCAAGAAAATGCTATTGCGGGTGAGGCAAGTTATACCTTAACTAGTGAAGACTACGACGAACTAGAGTTAAACTTTGGTAGCTTTAGCTCTGAAGATGATGCTAAAGCGATGTTACCTTCATTTTTAGATGGCTTATATCCAACATGGGGTAATGGTTCGGCCGTAACAGTTGGTTATAAATTATATATAGGTAATGCTGAAGGCGTAAGTGATTACTCTGGTGCTGAAAGTTACTATTTCTCTGAATCAGATTATGCATTAAGTGGTAGTAACGTGTCAGGTTTTTATCCAGATGTAACTGCTTCAGATTATATAGCTGATATTCTTGAATCTAATGTTATGACTCCCGTGGACGGACAAATAGTATTAGCGCGTTATGTTCAATATACAGAGGAGCCAAATGTTTCAATATCTACTAATTACAATTTGGATGATAATTTGGATTATGGTGGTTCTGCTGGAGATTTAACAAGTGTTAGTGGTGGAGAATGGGAAGCTCATTCAGGCGCTGGCAGCGGTCCAATAGGATATGATATTGCTAGTTTATCAATGACAGACTATCCATCGTCGGGTATAGGCGGATCTTTAACGGTAGACGGTTCGGGTTCTGAGGATGTAACAAATTGGTTTAGTGAGATTTCATCAGGTAAAGTATATGCAAGTACTTTGGTGAATTTAAGTGCGGTAAGTACAGGAACATATACTTTCCATATGAGAGATGATGATTTTGCAGTGGGTTATGTTGCAAGGGTTGGAGCAATGGATGATGGTTCTGGAAAAGTTTTATTTGGAATTGGAGCAAGCTCAAGTTCTTTAACATATGGAACAACCCCATTTGATTTAAATACTACCTATTTGTTAGTTTCTTCTTACGATATAGCTACGGGAGTATCAAACTTATATGTTTTATCTACTGCTGAATCAACTGAGCCAATGACACCTGAAGCTACAAATTCTGGGTCTCCAGGTGCAATTATATCTGGTATTTCGATTCGTCAAGGCAGTGGAGGACCTACCGGCTCATTCGATGGTATTCGTGTTGCAACTTCTTGGAGTGCTATTATGGAGAACGACGTTGCAGAACTTGTTGAAGGTAATAAAATTAATGTTGAAACATTTTATACATTTGATGGTAGTGAGTGGGAAGCTACTGAAGGAGTTTATTTTGTTCAAGATTCAGATTTTGATTCAATGGGTGAAGAGTTTGGTCAACCTGGGCGATTTAATAACTTTGGAAGTTCAACACCAGCAGAAGATTATTTGCCAACCTTCTTAAGTCTAACTGCTCCTTGGGCTTATGGACAGGAAGAAGATGAGGTAATAATGGTATACGACTATTTTTCTAGTTCTAGTGGTGCGCAGATTCGTGGAAATCGTTATACCTTTACAAATGGTGCTTGGGAGCCACATTTATCTACAATTGATACATCTTTACAGTTTGGACATGACGGAAATTCTTGGGTACCTGACAACACGATTAGATATACCTTTACGGGTGCAGATGTTACGTTTATTTCAAATGCCTTTATTGAAATATACCCTGGACCAGCTGACAATGTAGGGTTCTTTGGTAGCTTCGACAGACGATCTGGAAGTTCTAATTTCTGGAGTGACGAGATGTTGCTAGAAGCTTTTAATGCGCTACTTGAGAGTGGTGGTTTTGTAACAGACGAAGAGCAAAAATATGTCCTTACATTCGTTATATACAATGGATCAACAACCAATGAAACCAAAAGCGTTATAAAGCTTAATGGTGAATGGGTTTATCAAGAATAATAATAGTTAAATATTATAAAATAAAAACCGCTTCAATTAGAAGCGGTTTTTTTATGCATTAAATTATTACATTTGTTCAACATAACTAATTTAATTAAAACAATGTATAGTACAGTTCAAATATTACACTCTTATTGGGCATATTTAGTCTTGTTAATTTTAATATTAGCAGCTGGTAATGCTGTAGTTAAATCTATTGGAGGGAAAGAATACGAGGCTAAAGACTTTAGAATTTCATTATTCACCTTAATCGTTTCGCATCTTCAATTACTAATTGGACTGGTTTTGTATTTTGTGTCTCCACGTTTAAGTCTGTTTAGTGAGTTAGGGATGGGTGAAATCATGAAAGATTCTGTTAATAGGTTATATCTAGTAGAACACCCATTAATAAACATTATAGCTATTGCTTTAATAACTATAGGTTATTCAAAACATAAAAAGAAGTTAACGTCAAAAGCTAAGTTAAAGACTATTGCTATTTTCTATAGTATTGCTTTGGTGTTGTTTTTATCGAGAATTCCATGGAGTGCTTGGTTGGGCTAATAAAAAAGGGAGCTAATTAGTTAGCTCCCTTTTTTATTTCGCTTCTCTTATCACATAGGTGTAAACAGGAAAATGGTCACTAAAGCCATCGGTAAAGGCACTATTTGAAAAACTTCTAAATGGATATCCTTTATATTGCCCTTTTTTATTAATCAAATAGTTTTTGTTAAAAATCCCCGCTTTGTAAAAACGAAATGATGAGTAATCTTTTTCAAGTAGAGGTTTCGTTATAAGTATTTGATCAAACAGACTCCAAGCATCGCGATATGCCGTGGTCCCTAAACCATCTTTAAAGAAGTTTTCATAAGGATTATAAATCCCTTTCAGTCCAACCTTTTTTCTGTTTTTTTGAGCTTTTAAAACATCCTTAACACTGTTATTGGTTGGGTCATCATTTAAGTCGCCCATAATAAAAACTTTAGCATAGGGGTCTATTACTTGTAACGAATCAACTAAACGTTTACTAAGTTTAGCAGCAGCAACACGTTTAGGCCTACTACGAGCCTCGCCACCACTTCTTGAAGGCCAATGGTTGACTATTAAATGTATTAAATCACCTTCAAGTTTTCCACTAACTAATAATTGGTCCCTGGTGTAAACACGTTTTCTAGATAAATCGTCATAAATTTTCAATTCATGACTACTCGTATTAATTGGAGTGAACAATCGTTTTTGATAAAGTAAGGCGACGTCTATCCCACGAGCATCAGGTGAGTGATAGTGAATAATGCCATAGTCTTTAGAAATCAAAGAGGGATCATTTACTAGATCTTCAAGAACCTCTCTATTCTCTATTTCAGACACACCTATTATTGCAGGAGTATTGTTTGTAACATCACGACCTATATCGGAAATAACTCTTGCCATGTTTTTAACCTTCTTTTTATAAATAATATCACGATCGGCTTTTAACTCCATCATTGGGCTTGCTTCGTCAAACTTTGTGGTGTCATTTATTGTGTCAAATAAATTTTCTAGGTTGTAGAAAGCTATGGTGTGAATTTTATATTTTTTTTCTTGGGCTTCTACCTTAATTAATAGGCATAAAAAGCAAAAAAGGAGTAGAGATTTAAATGTCTTCATTAAAAGAATATTAATTTATTGTTGTTTTGTGTACAAATCTTGAGCCAAAATTATGAATTAACTAGAAAAAATGTAAATTTGTTTCCCTTAAATACATGATGAAGGTATTAATTATAAATTCAAGTATGAAGAAAAAATTACTTATTTTTTTATTCGGATTTTTTTCAATTTTCACAGCATTTTCACAACAAACACTTGTAAAAGGAAGTGTTAAAGAGTCTATTTCTTTAGAGCCTATCGCGGATGTTTTGGTGACTATTGAAGAAACAGATCAAACAACGCAAACAAATGCTTTTGGGGAGTTTGAATTTACATTAAATATTCCCTTAGGCGAACAAGTTTTAAGAATTTCTAAAATTGGGTATGTAACCAGAAGATATCCAATTGTTGTAAATGAAAACCAAACCGTGAACATAACAGATATGATTCTTGAGGTGGACGATTCTTCAGCAGAAGAACTATTTACCATCACACTGTCAGATGATCAATTAGACAATGATGAGAGTGGAGCCGATAATATATCCGGTTTGTTGGCATCTTCACTAGATGTGTTTCAACGAACAGCAGCTTTTGAGTTTAGTTCGTCATTCTTTAGAGTAAGAGGGTTAGATTCCGATAATGGCTCGGTACTTATTAATGGTATAGAAATGAATAAGTTGTTTAACGGAAGACCACAGTGGAGTAATTGGGGAGGATTAAATGATGTAGTTCGAAACCAAGAATTAACCGTAGGTCTAACGCCTTCAAGTTATAATTTTGGTGGTATTTTAGGCACAACGAACATTAATGTAAGAGCATCTCAAGCGAGACCAGGAGGAAGGATAACCTATTCTTCTTCAAATAGAAGCTACACGAATAGGCTGATGGCTACTTATGCATCTGGGTTATTAAAAAATGGCTTTGCTTACACTTTCTCTGTTGCAAGACGATGGGGAAATGAAGGATTCCAAGATGCTACTTTATACGATTCTAATTCCTTTTTTGCATCCGTTGAAAAGAAATTTAATGATAATCATAGTTTAAGTTTTACTTCTATTTATGCACCAAATAGACGAGGAAAGTCGTCACCAAATACACAAGAGATTTTCGATCTTAAGGATATTAGATATAATGAATACTGGGGATGGCAAGATGGGGAAAAACGTAATTCGCGTATAAAGGAAGTTGAAGAACCAATCGTAATGCTTAATCATTACTGGGATTTAAATAGTAAAACAACTTTAAATACTAATATTGGATATCAGTTTGGGAAAATTGGAAATAGCCGTTTAAATAATAACGGTACCGATTTAGTTAATGGTTTTCCAGAAGGAGGTGCCTTAAACCCAAGTCCTGCTTATTACCAAAAATTGCCGAGTTATGCGTTAAGAAATTTTCCAGATGATACTAGCATAGCATTTGGATTACAACAACAGTTTATAAATGACGGACAGATCGATTGGGATGCACTTTATCAAGCCAATATCACGAATGCTCAGAACGGTGGAAATGCTATTTATGCATTATACGAGGATAGATCAGATGATAAGCAACTTACGGTTAATACCATATTCAATACCGAATTAAATGAAAATATTATTCTTAATGCTGCATTAAATTATAAGTCTTTAAAATCAGAAAATTTTGCTGAAATTATTGATTTGTTAGGGGCGACGACCTATTTAGATGTGGATGCCTTCGCAACAGATATTGATGAAGCTCAAAACGACTTATTAAACCCTAACCGATTGGTTGGAGAAGGAGATAGATTCGCGTATAATTTTAATTTATTTGCAGACATTATTAGCGGATATGCTCAGGCTCAGTTTAAATATAACAAGATAGATTTTTACTTATCTGGGAGCGTTACAAGTACACAATATCAAAGAGAAGGAATTTACCAAAATGGAGGTTTTCCAGATAATTCAGCTGGTAAAGGAGACAAACTTAGTTTTACTGGTATTGGAGCAAAAGGAGGCTTAACATATAAATTTTCGGGAAAGCATTTGTTTGATTTTAATGCGGGTTATATTACCCGTGCACCATCACTAAGAAACACCTATTCTAATTCTAGGGAGAATCATAATGTAGTACCTAATATAACGGAAGAAAAAATAGCATCTGTAGATGCAAGTTATATTTTCCGTTCACCTATAGTTAAGGCTAAACTTACAGGATATTACACCAAAATTCAAGATGCCAGTGAAATATCTTTCTTTTTTGCAGATGGTATTGGTGGCGATAATACGGCTTTTGTTCAAGAAATATTGCAGGGAATTGATAAAAGACATATTGGTGGTGAATTAGGAATTGAAGCGCAAGTTACACCTACCATTAAATTAAAAGGTGTTGCTTCTGTTGGTCAATATACTTATGATAATAATCCAAACTTATTTCTAACAACTGAGGCCGATGATGAGTCAATTGCAGCAGGTTTTGTTGAAGGGTTTAAGGATTTTGGACAAGCTAACTTAAAAGATTATAAATTGGCTGCTGGACCTCATAGGGCTTATTCGGTTGGTTTCGAATATCGTGATCCAGATTATTGGTGGGTTGGAGCAACAGCTAATTTTTTCACCAATACATATATTGATGTTAGCCCATTAACCAGATCGGAAAATTTCACCTCAGATTTTGATGGAAATACGTTCAATGATTACGATGAAGACCTTGCTAGGGAATTACTAAAGCAAGAGCGCTTTGATGATTACATGGTTGTTAATCTTATAGGAGGTAAATCTTGGAAATTAGGAGATAAATACATTAGCATATTTGCAAGTATTAATAACCTTTTAGATGAAGTTTATAAAACTGGAGGATTCGAACAAGGCAGAAACGCTAATTTTAGACAATTGCGGGACGATAAAGCACTAGATACTCAAGTATTTGGATCTAAATATTGGTATGGAAGGGGAACAACTTATTTTGTTAACGTAAACTTCAGATTTTAATAAAGACTAAGAAAACATATGAAATGCTTTGCATTTCCAAAATCAGAAAAAAACCTAATTATGAATAAAGTGAATAAAATTATAACCTTATTAAGTGTATTTGCGTTTGTGTTCTCAATGGCATCTTGCGTTCAAGATGACGATTATGATACACCAAATTTAACTATTAATGAGCCAGAGATTGACCCTAATAGTAAAACAACGTTTAAGGCCGTTGTTCAACGTTATGTGTCTGCGGTTGATGCAAATGAAAATGGCGAACTAGATGATAATGAAAGAGGTGATGACATCGGTATTTTTGAAGCAGACGAGTCGGAATTAATCATAGAAGGTTATGTAGTTTCAAGTGATAAAGGGGGAAACTTTTTTGAGGAGTTAATAATTCAAAATTATCCAGACGACAGCAATCCGTCTGAAAACCCACGGCTTGGTTTTAAAGTAGAACTTAATGTAAGCAGTTTATATAATACTTATGAGTTTGGTCGTAAAGTATATATAAAAATGAATGGTTTAGCAATTGGAGAATCTAATGGCGTTCTAGTTATAGGGAAACCAGATGGCACTCAAGTTGGTCAAATCCAAGCATTTGAATTTCAAGATTTCATTATGAGAAGTGCTGAGGTAGCGGAGATTACTCCAAAGGTAACAGCGATTTCTGAATTAACTGAATTAGATGAAAACACATTTATTCAATTGGATGACGTTCAAATTAACAGAAACCAACTTGATAAGACTTTCGCAGGAGATGTAAGTGATGAATTTGATGGATTTAGAACCTTAGAAAGTTGCTCAGACAATAGTACGCTAACTTTGCAAACAAGTACTTTTGCCGATTTTAAATCTTTACCAGTGCCTCAATTAAGAGGTAGTATTAAAGGAATTTATAGTCGTGATTTTAGAGACGATTTTAGTGTGCTTCTAATTAACACAAGAGAAGATATAAGTTTTGAGAATGAAGAACGATGCGACCCAATTGAGTTAAGTTGTGGATTAGCGTCTGCCCAAGGGACAAACAATTTATTTGCTGATGATTTTGAATCGCAATCTACAGGATCTCTTATTTCTGGAAATGGGTGGACAAACTATATTGAATCCGGAACCGAAGGTTGGGAAGCGTATTCATCTGGTGGTACTAATGCTTCTTTAGGAGTATCGGCAAGAGTAGGTTCTTTCCGTTCCGATGATGCTTCCACTATAGCGTGGTTAATTTCTCCTGCGATTAATTTAGATGCTCAAGACAACGAGACTTTAGTGTTTCAAACGTCGAATAGTTTCTCTGACGGTAGCGAAATGGAATTATTGTTTTCTAACGATTGGGATGGAACCGAAGAAGGAATTTCTGCTGCAACATGGGGTATTTTAACAGACGGTTATATTACGCAAGACTCTGATTTTTTTGGTGCTTGGTTTGATTCTGGAATAGTCGACTTATCATGTGCTTCTGGAACTATATATATCGCCTTTAAATATACTGGAAGTGGTGAGGCCGATTTTGATGGTACGTACGAGCTGGATGAGATAAGCATCGATTACTAATTGAAAAGTTAAATAAATTCAAATATTAAGCCTGCTAATTTAGCAGGCTTTTATATTTTTAGACCATGACAGTTTTTGATGAACTTTTTTACACCATTTTCATTTTTTATAAAAACAGATATAAACAAAAAGCTAGCAGTATTGCTATTGTCTATATCACACTTTTACAAGCAACTTTGCTATTACTTTTAGGCGTATTTTTTACTGGATTTTTTAGACAAATGAATATGGTAGCCATGTCTGCTACCAAAGCTTGGTTTTTATTTGTGATGGTAATGGTTTTTATTTACTTTAAAAATTGGATGCAATATACTGGTAAAAAGCGCATGATGATTAATGCGAAAATGATAAAAAAGAAATCCAAAAGGCATAATATACATATTCTTTGGTTATTACCTATTGTAGTTTTAGGGTTAACCTATATTCTGTTTCAAGCTTCATAAATAAAATGACAAAGCTATTTTCAGCGTCATTTAATGCTAAAATCACTTCTTAAAAATAGCATAAACAGGGAAGTGATCACTATATCCACCTTTATACTTTTTACCAACATAAGTTCTAAAGGGAGCGCCTTTAAAAGTGCCTTTAAATTGTTTTAAAAAGTCGACATCAAAAATGTTAGCCTTAAAGAATTCAAATTGTTTTTTTGAACTTTTAAAAAAGTTGGTTGATATTAAAACTTGGTCAAACAAAAACCATTGTCTTCTATGTTTTACTGTGCCTCGTGTAAAGGATCGTAATGTTTCGAAAGGATTAAATAAATTATGGTCTTCTATCAATCGTTTTAAGCTTTCATTTTGAGGGTTGTCATTAAAATCGCCTAAAATCATGATTCTTGCGTTTTCATTATTTATAGTTAAAGAAGAAATAATTTCACTTACCTTCTCAGAAGCCGCTATTCGTTTAAACTCTGTCTCCTTTACGCCTTCGCGTCTAGACGACCAATGATTTATTATAAAATATACTTTTTCACCATCTAAATTCCCGCCAACTAATAAAATATCCCTTGTGTAATCTGGTATATCATTTTCATCGGTTAAAATAACCGAAAAAGTTTCAGTGTACAGAGGCTCAAAAACTTTTGTATCGTATAACAAGGCGACATCAATACCACGTTCATCTAAAGAGTCGAAATGAACGTAATCGTAATTACATGTTTCTAAATGTTTAGATTCGAGTAAATTTTTCAAAACTTTTGCATTTTCAATTTCAGCTAAACCAACAATTGCTGGATGTTTACCTGTTTCTTGCCTACCAATATTGGAAATAGCAAAACCAATTTTACGCAATTTGTTTTTATAACGTTTAGATGTCCATCGTTTAACAGATTCGGGCAAAAAATCACCATCATTAGTAAATTTACCATCTCTTAAATCGAATAAATTTTCAACATTATAAAATGCCACTGTTTGCATGTTGTGTCGCTCAGGAATGTCATCAAAAGTTTCTGTCATGACTCAAAAATAGGTTTAAAATAATGAAAAAGAAAATGCAATCAATTGCGTAACTTTGCGCCATGATTGAAAAGAAAGATGTAAGCCTTGAGAGAGCTGTTTTAATAGGTATTGTTACCAAAGACCAGGATGAGTCTAAGTTAAAGGAGTACCTAGATGAGTTAGAGTTTTTAACCTTTACTGCTGGTGGTTATGCTGTAAAACGTTTTACACAGAAAATGGACATGCCCAATCCTAAAACCTTTATTGGTTCGGGTAAAATGGAAGATGTTAGGTCTTTTATTGAAGAAAATGATATTGGCACCGCAATTTTTGATGATGAGTTATCTGCTGCTCAAGAGCGTAATATTAGTAAAATTCTTAACGTAAAAGTTCTAGATAGAACTAATTTAATACTCGATATTTTTGCACAGCGTGCACAAACCAGCTACGCACGAACACAGGTAGAATTGGCGCAATGCGAGTATTTGCTGCCTCGTTTAAGAGGTATGTGGACCCACCTTGAAAGACAAAAAGGAGGAATTGGAATGCGTGGACCTGGTGAAACGGAAATAGAAACCGATAGACGTATTGTACGTGATAAAATAGCTTTGTTAAAAGATCGTATTAAGAAGATAGATAAGCAAATGGCTGTACAGCGTGGTAACCGTGGACAAATGGTACGCGTCGCACTTGTTGGTTACACTAATGTAGGAAAGTCTACTTTAATGAACACCATCAGTAAAAGTGAAGTCTTTGCAGAGAATAAATTGTTTGCAACTTTAGACACCACAGTGAGAAAGGTGGTTATTCAAAACCTGCCGTTTTTGTTAAGTGATACCGTTGGTTTTATTAGAAAGTTACCCACGCAACTTGTAGATAGTTTTAAAAGCACCTTAGACGAAGTAAGAGAGGCTGATTTGTTGCTCCACGTCGTAGACATTTCACACCCAAATTTCGAAGAGCACATCGATTCTGTAAATAAAATTTTAGGTGAAATAAAAAGCAGTGATAAACCAACTATTATGGTTTTTAATAAAATAGACGCCTATCAAGCAGAACCCTTAGATGAGGATGATTTAGAAACCGAGCGCACCGAAAAACATTACTCTTTAGAGGAATGGAAAAGCACTTGGATGAGTAAAGTAGGGAATAACGCTTTGTTTATTTCTGCATTGAATAAGCAAAACCTTGAGGATTTTAAAAAACGGGTTTACGATGAGGTGCGGGAGATTCACATTACCCGTTTCCCGTATAACCATTTCCTATATCCAGATTATAATTACGAAGACATGGGGTAGTGTTATGGCGTTACCTTTATCCTGAATTTATTTCAATAACATGTCAGGCTATCCGTTAATAGTTTTGGCTCTATGTAAGCCTCGCCAAAAGCTACCACATCTATCCCTAACGCAAAAAATGCGCTTCCTTTTTTCAAGGAAGCGCATTTTTTAATATTAGTTCTAATTGATATTTAGAATTTATAACTTAAACCAACAGTGTAATACGTTTGTAAATCATTATCAATATTATCGAATGTTGGTTCTGTTTGAGCAGGAATAGCTAAAGGATCAAACTGTCCTAAGGCATAATTTAATGCTTCTTGTTTATTGCTTCGTAAACCAAAATCAAAACCAACACCAATCATTTTCCAAAGCGTATAGCTAAAAGAGTTGGTCCATGTCCAGTTCGATAAGTCTGAGCTCTTATAACTTTGGAACATAGATAAGTTTGTTTTAAAGTTTATAGCTCCAATTTGTCTGGTATAATCAGCCACTATTTTTGCGCCAAGTGACGATTCAAAAACAGTATCTCCACTACTAAATACAAAGTTGTAGTTTAATGGATGAATAACCACTATCAAGTTTTCAATAGGTGTCCAAGTTGCTCCAACACCGAAATCTAAATAACCTGGGTCATTAAAGTTATCGAGAAGGGTAGTTCTGTATTCCATTAACCCAGAAATAGCTAATGTTTTGGTAATATTTCTTCCGTAAAGTGAAGACAAGTTAAATACATCAGTTGTTGGCTTAAAGCTATCGTCGTCAGTAGGGTTATCTTTATCGTCTAATTTAACCCAATTAAGATTTGTTGTAAGGGCGTTTCGCCAAAAGAATTTCTCTTGGATTAAATTGGCATAACCATTAAAGGTAAAACCAATATTACCAGAGGAGTTGTTTGGAGTCCCTTGTGCGTACCAATTGTTAAAGTTAGATAAACTCCCACCTATAGTTCCAAACGCTCCAACACGCCAACCAGGGAGGGCATCAATTTGAGCTTGTAAGGCTTTTACTTCGGCTTGTGCAGCATCGGCTTCAGCTTGTTTTTCCGCTTTTTGAGCTTGTAACTCTTCCTTTGATTGCGCGTTTATTGATATAAGACCAATAAAAAAGACGCATACGAGTAATAATTTTTTCATTTTTCTTTGGGTATAAAATATGTGCAAATATAAGGTTTAGACCTTATAATTATAAATTGGTCACAAACAATTATTTCTTCTTGTATAAGGGTACCGAAGAGCAAGCTTCCCCATACATGATGGATTTCGCAAAGGGTTTAAGCTTGTTGGTAAGCATAATGTAAGCATTTTGTGGTACGGGCTTGTTAGCACAGCCTTTAATAATAATCGGCTTTTCTTTATAAGCTGACAGATTAAGACTATTAATAATATCTTGGTAAATGGCAGATTCCAATTCTTCCAAATTACCAGCTATCACACGTTTAGCATATGGTTCCAACTGAATGCTTAGTAACATATAGGCCCATCCTGGAATAATTGCATCAGTGCTACATGTTAATGCAACATAAGCACCTTTGTATTGGCTCCAGTCGTATTTCGATACTTGATCCCTAAAGTCTTTTTCACGGAGCACAAAACCTTCAAACAACCAATCTTTAATATCGAATAGAACGCGCTTTCCTTCGAGATAAAAGTCTTCCAAGTCAATGGTTACTAATTTGCTTTTCGCTACGCGATTTATAATTTCATCTGCCATAGAAATATCGTATTTATCTTTTAGTTGTTAACCAGGTAGAGGGTAACTGAAACTAAATTAAAGCATACCTAGTTCAAGTTTCGCCTCTTCACTCATCAAATCTTGAGTCCAAGGGGGGTCAAAAGTAATTTCCACTTCAGCGCTCTTTACGTCATTTAGCGACTTTACTTTTTCTTCAACCTCAAGAGGCAAAGTTTCTGCTACTGGGCAGTTAGGAGTTGTTAATGTCATTAGTATTTTAACATCGTAATCTTCGTTTACAAATACATCGTAAATAAGACCAAGCTCGTAAATGTCTACAGGTATTTCTGGGTCGTAAATAGTTTTTAAAACATTTACAATTTTTTCTCCTAACTCTGTTGTATCTATTGTTGTTTCACTCATAATATAAATTGTTTGTTGTTAAGTTGTTTGATGTAAAGTCGAGAAGGCTCTAAAAGACTCCACAACAAACGACTAGCTTAATTCAACTGTGTTTGGTATGCAATGGCATACATTTTTAATTGTTTAACCATACTCACCAATCCGTTTGCACGAGTAGGAGAAAGGTGTTCTTTTAAACCAATTTTATCGATAAAACTGGTGTCGGCATCAATAATGTCTTTTGGATGTTGATTTGAAAATACACGAATTAAAATTGCTATGATGCCTTTAGTAATTATGGCATCGCTATCTGCAGTAAATTCAACTTTATCATCTTTCATTTCGGCATGCACCCAAACCTTACTCTGGCAACCTTTAATAATATTGCTTTCAGTTTTATATTGGTCGTCAATTAAAGGAAGTTCTTTCCCTAAATCAATCATATATTGATAGCGTTCCTCCCAATCTTCAAACATTGAGAATTCGTCTATTATTTCTTCTTGGATTTCATCAATACTCACAATCACAAATTTTTATGCAAAAATACAACATCAAAAGTTGCTATTCAATGTTTTCAGCTATTGATAAGATTTCTTTGACAAGTGATGCGATAGCCTCTGGAGGATTACCATCGTCGAACCCTTGTGTCTTATATACGGTTCCATTTTTAGTTATGGTTAATCGTGCCATGGGCGCACCATCAAATTGATGTTTTTTAGAGGGAGGGTCTAGATTTTCAATATATTTAACTTCAATATTTTCAATAGCACTTACAAGTTTATTCCAGTCTGATTCTGAGCAGTTTTTTATAATGGCATCTTTTCCTCTTTTACTTGAAACCGATATGTGTTTGTTATCAATTTTGATGTGTTTAAAATAACCTCGGGAACTGGCGCCATATTCAAAGCTTAACATTGTTTGAATTTCTTTTGTTGCAACAACAAGTAATGTTTTATTCTTAAATAACGAAAAACCGCTTTCTGAGAACAAAATGGTATTGGCATCTTCAAGTGCTTTTAGCATTTTAGATTCTATGGCATTGGCCGCGTCTTGACATAACATTTTTGTAGATGCCATCGCTCCAAATTTTAACATTTCGTTATCCAGTAAATAAGAACCATAAAATCTATTACAACCTGAAAAACCTGATGCTTGCTTCGTGTTTTTATCAAATGAAATATTTAAGTTGAATGTCGAAACATCTGCATAACTTATTTGTGCAATATTATATAATCCACTTAGTTCTTTCAAGGTTGAATTTTCTGGCTCTAAACTTTGCATAATTTGATAATCTGATGGTCCCCAACAACATCGTAATATAATTATACTGAGTGTGCTTAAGATGAATTTCATGAATATTGTTTTAGTTCGAAATTGAATGTACAAAAAAGACGCCAAAGTTGGCGTCTTTTAAAATTTATCTAAAAAGGATGTTTAACATATTACCTTTGACCAGTAGCTAGTAGAGCACGCATTCTGTTGCGTTGTCCGTCTGTAAACATGTACATGCAGCTATCATTTGTATAATCCATATAATTCATAGTCATATCAGCAGTTTTACAACTAACAGAAGGATATGAAGGGCAGCCGTAATTTGCACCACCTGCACTTGGTGTATCTGCAACAAAATCGTCTTGACGACATCTTCCATCACCCCAAATATGTCTTAAATTTAAGTAGTGACCCACTTCATGGGTAGCAGTTCTTCCCTCATTATATGGTGATGCTGAACCTCCAGGTAGGCTAGAATAAAGTATTACAACACCATCTGTGCTAGAAGGTCCCCCAGGAAACTGAGCATATCCTAAAATGCCACCACTAATATTACATATCCAAATATTCAAAGTTGTATTTGGACTAGTAGGATCTATTCCTCCTCTTGATGATTTTTTCATATCATCGTTAGTACTCCAAGCAGAAATACTAGTTGATTTTCTTGTGATATCTGACGATGCGTTGAATAAAAATTCTATTTCTGTATCAGTTACATCATTTACAAATGTAGAACCTGAAGGCAACATGCTTATATTTGAATTATTATTTCTAAAATCGGTATTTAAAACATCTATTTGCGCTTGAATTTGATTATCACTAACATTTTGACTTGAATTACTGTATAATACATTTACATGAACAGGGATTTTAATGATTCCTAATCCATCATCAATAGGCGCAACATCCACATCATCGCCTCCGTCATTATTTCCACCTCCACCATTTCCAGGTTTGTCTGGTTTGCCTTTTGCAGCTAAGAATTTTCGAGTTTGATATTCAATGTCATACATTTTTTTTGCTTGCCCTGGATTCTCGCTTAGTTGCCTGTTCAAGACATTCATAGTATGACAGGTTTTTAATTTATCCTTTGAATTTGCAGATTTGACAACTGATCCATCATCACCATCAGTGTAAACATAAAAATCGCTCATATCGATTTCTTGTTCTTGGCTTAAGGTTTTAGAATCATCATCACATGCTGTAAATAAGAAGGCTACAGCAACCATACATAAGAGTACTTTTTTCATTTTAAATAATTATTTTGAATTAGTCGCTGTGGAAGATATAATTATTTATGGAAATCAGTACAGAATTAGCAAAATAGTTGTTAACTAATCGACAAACCGTCAATATTTGTTATTTAATTAACAATTGTTGCGATAACAAATTAAAAGAAGCCAAAGTATCGTTTAAGAAAGCATCATTTTTGCTTTCTTAACGCCTTCAACTAACAAATCAATTTCTTTTTTTGTGTTGTAGAATGAAAAAGATGCTCTTACCGTACCAGGAATTTTATAGTAATCCATGATAGGTTGAGCACAATGGTGCCCTGTACGAACGGCAATTCCTAATTTATCTAGAATGGTACCAATATCGTATGGATGAATACCCTCAAGGTTAAAAGATATTACAGATGTTTTGTTTTTTGAAGTACCATATATTTTTAAGCCTTCAATTTGCAAAAGTTTTTCATTGGCATATTCAAGGAGCTCATTCTCATAAGAAGCAATAGCTTCAAGACCAATAGCATTCATGTAATCAATGGCTGCGCCAAATACAATACCTCCAGCAATATTTGGGGTCCCAGCTTCAAACTTATGCGGTAAATCCGCGTAAGTTGTTTTTTCAAAAGTAACTTCGGCAATCATTTCACCTCCACCTTGATATGGAGGAAGTTTTTTAAGCCATTCTTCTTTACCGTATAACATACCAACACCTGTTGGACCACACATTTTATGTGCTGAGGCCACATAAAAATCGACATCCAAATCTTGTACATTAGCTTTTATATGAGGGCTAGATTGAGCGCCGTCTATTAGTACAGCAGCTCCTACTTTATGAGCTTCATCAATGATATACTCAATAGGATTAATAGTTCCCAATGCGTTAGAAACATGATTAACAAAAACAAGTTTAGTATTGTTTGAAAGAAGCTCATCATATTTGGCCATTACTAATTCGCCGTCCTCATTCATTGGAATAACTTTTAGTATGGCTCCTGTTCGTTCGCATAACATTTGCCAAGGCACAATGTTGGAATGATGTTCTAGAGCGGATACTATAATTTCATCATCTTTTTTTATTAACGAGGAAAATCCATGAGCTACTAAATTAATACCATGGGTTGTTCCGGATGTGAAAATAATTTCATGTGAAAATTTAGCATTAAAATGACTTTGTATTTTTTGCCTTGCCTGCTCATATAGGTCGGTTGCTTCTTGACTTAAGGTATGGACACCGCGATGAATATTGGCATTATAATTTGAATAATAATCTACAATGGCATCAATAACTGGTTTAGGAGTTTGGGATGTCGCTGCATTATCAAAATACACTAAAGGTTTACCATTTACTGTACGAGATAAAATAGGGAAGTCTTTTCTAATGTTTTCAACGTTGAACATAGGTTCAAATAATTTTACAAATCGAAACCAAGGTTCACACCTAATTTATTAGCAATAATTTTAGTGATGCGTTGTTTTAATTCTGGTATTTTAACAGAACTCATAACATCATTACTAAAAGCATACATTAAAAGTGCTTTAGCTTCCTTTTCTGGAATACCTCTTGAGCGCATGTAGAACATGGCACTTTCGTCTAACTGACCAATGGTACATCCGTGTGAGCATTTAACATCGTCGGCAAAAATCTCTAATTGCGGCTTGGTATTGATTGTGGCTTTGTCACTTATTAAAATATTATTATTGGACTGAAACGCATTGGTTTTCTGTGCTTCTTTTTCAACAATAATTTTTCCATTAAAAACACCTGTAGAGTTTTCGCCAAAAATACCTTTATAGTCCTGATGACTTTCACAATTAGGCTCTATGTGATGCACTAATGTGTTATGATCTACGTGTTGTTTGTTTCCTAAAATAGTTACGCCCTTAAGTATAGAGTCTATACGCTGACCTTCTTGGTAAAAATTAAGATTATTGCGAGTCAATTTTCCTCCAAATGCAAATGTATGAACCGAACAAACACTTTCTTGTTTTTGTTTTAGAAAAGTATTGTCTATTAGAGATGCGTTTGAGTTGTCATTTTGTATTTTGTAGTAATCAACTATAGCACGTTTCTTAGCAAAAATTTCAGTAACACTATTTGTTAATACTGAGTTATCAGTTAAACTTTGATGACGTTCTATTATTTGAACATGTGAATTCTCTTCAACCACAATTAAGTTTCTAGGCTGAAGCATGGTTGCAGATTCATTTCCAGTTGAAAAGTGAATTATTTGGATTGGTTTTTCTACCAATTTATTCTTAGGAATATGAATATAAGCCCCTTCACTTGAAAATGCTGTATTAAGAGCAGGTAGACTATCTTTTGTTGCCGCTTTGTTAAAATAATGTTCAATTACCAAACGGTATTTGGGTTTAGACAGTGCCGCAGACATAAGGCATACATCCATGCCATCGTGAGTGGTTTGCGATAGGTGAGAAGAGTATTTGCCATCTATAAATACAATCTTATACGAGTCGATGTCATAAATAAAGTATTTTTTAACATCACGGTATTCTATGGCATTTTCTTGCTTTGGAAAAACACTGTAATCTTCTTTAAGAATTTTATTTAAAGATGTATACTTCCATGCTTCTTCCTTTTTGGAAGGGAAACCTTTTTCTTCAAATGTTTTTATAGCATCAGTTCTAACATCGTGAACATAGGTGTCTATGTCTACCTTATTCTCGAAAACCATAAATGATGATAGTAACTTCTCTTTTAGTTCCATTTGCTTTTTGTTAAGCGTTCACTTCTTCTTTAATCCAATCGTATCCCTTTTCTTCGAGTTCGTGAGCTAATTCCTTGGTGCCAGATTTTACAATCTTACCATTGTATAAAACATGCACGAAGTCTGGAACAATATGGTCTAATAAACGTTGGTAATGCGTTATCACCACTACGGCGTTATCTTTACTTTTTAATTTGTTAACACCATTAGCTACAATGCGCAATGCATCAATATCTAACCCAGAATCTGTTTCGTCAAGAATGGCTAATTTAGGTTCTAACATAGCCATTTGGAATATTTCATTTCGCTTTTTCTCTCCTCCAGAAAACCCTTCGTTTAAGGAACGAGATAAAAACTTTCTATCAATTTCTAATAAATCAGCTTTCTCGCGAATTAGCTTTAGCATATCCTTTGCTGGCATGTCCTCTAGCCCTTGTGCTTTTCGAGATTCGTTAATGGCTGTTTTAATAAAGTTGGTCACTGATACTCCCGGAATTTCAATAGGATATTGAAACGATAAAAACACACCCTTGTGGGCACGTTCTTCTGCAGCTAATTCATCAATATCTTCACCATTAAATTCGATATTGCCTTTAGTTACTTCGTAATCTTCTTTCCCGGCAACAACAGAGGCCAAAGTACTTTTTCCCGAACCATTAGGACCCATTATAGCATGAACTTCACCTGGTTTAACTTCGAGGTTAATACCTTTTAAAATGCTTTTATCTTCAACACTTGCGTGTAAATTATTTATTTTTAACATATTTCTTTTTTAGCTTCCTAGTTTTACAACATCGTTTTCTTCGTCTTTTGGTGGAGAGACCTTCAGAATTTCAATAATTTCAACTTTTTGTTCCCAGAGGATTTGTTCGTCCTTTTTATCGGTAATTTTTCCTCGTATTTCAACTTGTACCATATCTGTTGGTACTTTTTTATAGACTTCGGCTTGTTTATTAAGTTCATGCATTTTGTCGGTAACAAAAACACCATAAATATCAGCATGAGTTTGAAGAACTGCAGCACCATCAAAATAAACAAAATCACCTTTAAGTAATGTTAAGCCATCACTTTGCTTTGCTGTTTTTTCTGGGCTATCTGCACCAATTAATTCTTCAGTTTTTTCTGTTTTCGCTTCTTTTTTACAGCTAACAATTACTGTTAAACAGAAAAGCAACGTTACTAGTTTTTTCATTTTTAATAAATTTAACCTACAGATCCTTCTAAACTTATTTCTAATAATTTTTGAGCCTCAACTGCAAATTCCATGGGTAGTTTATTCAAAACCTCTTTACTAAAACCATTTACAATTAAAGCAATAGCCTTTTCTGTATCAATACCACGCTGGTTACAATAGAAAATTTGATCTTCACCAATTTTACTAGTTGTAGCTTCGTGTTCTATTTTAGCCGATTTGTTTTTAGCTTCTATGTATGGGAATGTGTGGGCACCACATTCATTACCCATTAACAAACTATCGCATTGCGAAAAGTTACGAGCATTTTCTGCTCTAGAGCTAATTTGAACTAAACCACGATAACTGTTTTGAGATTTCCCCGCAGAAATACCTTTTGAAATAATAGTTGATTTGGTGTTTTTACCCAAATGAACCATTTTTGTTCCAGTATCTGCCTGCTGATAGTTATTTGTAACTGCAATGGAGTAAAACTCACCAACAGAATTATCACCTTTAAGAATACAAGAAGGGTATTTCCATGTCACCGCAGATCCCGTTTCAACTTGTGTCCAAGATATTTTAGCATTGTTTTCACAAAGACCTCTTTTAGTAACGAAGTTGTATACACCACCTTTACCTTCAGCATTTCCTGGATACCAGTTCTGAACTGTTGAATATTTTATTTCAGCATCATCTAAAGCGATCAACTCAACCACTGCTGCGTGTAATTGGTTTTCATCTCTACTAGGCGCAGTACAACCTTCTAGGTAACTTACATAACTGCCTTCATCAGCAATAACTAAAGTTCTTTCAAATTGTCCAGTCCCTGCTTGGTTAATTCTGAAATATGTCGATAACTCCATAGGACATTTAACTCCCTTAGGGATATAACAAAAAGAGCCATCACTAAAAACGGCACTATTTAAGGCGGCATAGAAATTATCCTTTTGCGGAACAACAGTGCCTATGTATTTCTTTACAAGTTCAGGATGCTCTTTAATAGCTTCCGAAATACTCATAAATATAATACCCTTTTCACCTAAAGTTTTCTTAAATGTTGTTGCAACAGAAACAGAATCTACAACTACATCCATAGCAACACCAGCTAGTTTTTTCTGCTCGTCTAGTGAAATTCCAAGTTTTTCAAAAGTTGCTAATAATTCTGGATCTACTTCATCTAAACTATCGTATTTAGGCTTGCTATTGGGTGCTGAATAATATGATATCCCTTGAAAATCGGGTTTTTCGTAATGCACATTTGCCCATTCGGGTTCGATCATGTCTTTCCAAATGCGAAAGGCTTCTAAGCGCCATTCGGTCATCCATTCTGGCTCTTCTTTCTTTTGGGAAATGGCACGCACAATACCTTCATTTAAACCATTTGGAAATGTGTCAGATTCAATATCAGTGTAGAAACCGTATTCATATTCTTTGGTCTTCAGCTCTTCCCGTAAATCATCTTCGGTATACTTCGACATAATGCTTTTTATTTTATATTGAAAATGATTCGCCGCAACCACAAGTACGGTTGGCGTTTGGGTTATTGAAAACAAAACCTGTTCCGTTTAAGCCTCCAGAATATTCTAATGTTGTTCCAATAAGATATAAGAAACTTTTTTTGTCTACAATAATTTTAATCCCATTATCTTCAAAAACTTTATCACCGTCTTGTTGCTCCTTATCAAACTTTAAATCGTAAGACAACCCAGAACAACCCCCACTTTTAACGCCTACACGAACATAATCTGTGGATGCATTATAGCCATCATCAGTCATTAACTCAACGACTTTTTTTTTAGCTGTTTCTGAAACTTTTATCATAATTCTTAATTAGATTTAATTCATGTGATTACTTTATTTTTAATATTTGTCACATGTAACTTTTCAAAATTGTTGTCGGTAATCAGCGACAATTTTTATTAAGAAAGTTTCTAAATAGAGGACAAATATACAATATAAGTCCAGCAAAACCATATAACCTAACATTATATTAGTATATGGTTTTATAGTTTTTTATTATGGATTACTAAAAGCTGAATTATTGATAAATTCATAATCAGAAAGTGATAATAGAAAGGATTTTAAATCGGCTTTATCCTGCATTGAAAGTTGAACGCCTCCTTGATTTACTTTTTTCATTAAAGGATCGATAGTCGATGAGTTTTTTAGGCCTTCACTATAATGATTAATAACCTCTTCCAAAGTTGCAAATCTTCCATCATGCATATAGGGTGCTGTAAATGCTAAGTTTCTTAGTGATGGTGATTTAAATTTCCCATTGTCTGCAGGATCTCCCGTAACTGCTCCAAGACCTAAATCGGTAAAGGTTTTATCTAAACCATTATTATGGAATATATTATCTGTCCAAAGTGGATTGCTTTCGCTGCCGTGGCAATGAAAACAATCGCCACGATTTTCGTCCATAAATACATTAAACCCATTTTGTTCCTCGGGGGTTAATACGGCTTCTCCTAGAAGAAATTTGTCGAATTTAGAATTAGACGAAATCAAAGTACGTTGGAACTGGGCTAAGGCTTTGGTGACTTTTACAGAATCAATTTTTGATGTGCCGAAAGCCAAATTAAATAAGTTGGGATATTCTAGATGCTGTTGTAATTTTTCTTCAACATCCTGCCAATCACTTGCCATTTCAGTAAGATCGGATACTGGTACAAAGGCTTGATGTTCTAAACTAAAAGTATTGCCATCCCAGAAGAATTTTTCGTCGTAATTCCAAGCTAGATTGAATAAAGGCATGGAGTTACGGTTGCCTAAACTTCCATCAATACCATCACTAAATCTATCGGAATCTGAAAAGGCGTTTTCTGGAGCATGACAGTCGGCACAAGCTTGAGAATTGTTTCCAGACAAAATAGGATCGAAAAACAATTTTTTTCCTAAGGCGATGCCTTCTGTGGTTTGAGGGTTATCGTTTGGGATAATTGGATTTAAAATACGCGCTTCAAATAATTGTGGTATTTCTAAAGGACTTGGAGTAGACACATAGGTTTCTACACTTTCATTTGAACAAGACGTGTATATAAAAGTTAATAGGATAATGATATATGAGTTCCACTTTTTCAATGTTATTCAATTGAAATTAAATTAAACACGTTTTGCCCGTTTTCGAACATCATTATTTGAGCCATTGAATTTGGCATAAGCCCTTGGTTTAATTGATTTAAATCCCACCTGTTTGGGTTTTTAAACCATTCGGCAATATTCATTTCTATGTTAAACGTAGAATTACCAGAAATATTTACAGATCCTAGATTTACAGTTATAAATGTATTTTGCGGAAAAGTTGGTCTGTTTCCTGGGTTATCTACGGCTCGTATAGCATGAAAATTATAGCCTTGTTCTGTGTTTGAACTGTTTACAAATTTACCATCTAGTTGCATATAATGGTAGCCGCCACCAAGCATCGTTGGGACACTCCATGATATTGAGTTTAAATCTTGATATGCGTTATGAATGTTATCTTCATTTTTAAAGCCAAATATGAATGAAACGTTGGTGTAAGTTCCAGCAGGTATAAATGTAATTGGTTCAAATGTTAGGTCTTCGTTATTTGTTACATCGACCAGATTATAACCATTTACTTTTAAAGTTTCCCCATTTAAACTTGTAAAAGTGATGTCGGAAATTAAATATCTTAAACGCTCAATACTTAAAGTTTCTCCATTAGCATTTGTGAATTTTAAATCGTTGAAATCAGAATTAGTTACTGGCGTTCCATCCCAAGTATGTGAAAAGTTGAAGGCCATTTTTGCGTTTGAAATGGTATCATCATTATCCGTGTCGCATGAAACGAAAACTGCAAGAATTAACAAGAATATAGATGTTAACTTATTCATTTATTGTGATTATTAGTAGGTCTGAAAAGCCTTTATTTTCTGTAATGTCTTGATTTGAACTACTAGTTTCTCCAATTGCAACATAAGTACCACCGTTCAATTGGGTAACATCATTGGTAAAATCGATTTCAGTACCACCAATTGTTTTTTGCCATTCTATACTAGCATTTAAATCAATTTTTATAATCCACGCATCATTTTGCCCCTCATTTTCTGTAAGGTTACCATTTGAACTTCTTGAATTACCACTTAATATAAAACTGCCATCATGTGTTTTTGAAATAGCACTTCCAGAGTCAAAATTGCTTCCGCCCAGGGATTTATCCCATAACAAATCGCCATTTGGGGTTATCTTGATTAACCATAAATCAGCAGCGCCATAGTTGTTAGAAACATCTTGATCACTACTGCGTGTATCTCCAATAATTAAATAATTACCGTCGTTCGTAGTAGTTATACCATAGGCTTTGTCTATTTCAGTGCCACCAAAAGATTTTTCCCAAATGAGGCTTCCAGTTTCTGAAATTTTAATAACCCAGAAATCATAGGAGCCTTTGTTGTTTGTAATATCTACATCAACACTATCGGACGAACCAACAATTATATAATTATTATCTATTGTCTGAACAACATCATTAGGTGTGTCGGTAAATGTACCACCATAAAATTTACTCCATTGTTTGTTACCATATGAATCTAATTTAATAGCCCAATAGTCACCTCCAGCATGACCCTTTGATGTAAAATATTTACTATTCCCTTCTCCACCAGATGCTGTAACATCTAATTCACCAATCAAAAGATATCCATTATCGTTTGTTTCAATAATTGAAATACCTCTGTCTAAACCTGAAAAACCAAATGATTTTTCCCATGAAATATCCCCTGAAGTGTCCAATTTAATTAACCAAAAATCTTGAATTCCAGCATTTGAGGTGACATTTCCATCATTACTAAAACTAAATCCAATTAAAGCAAAACCATTATCCGATGTTTGAATAATATCACTAGCTCTGTCATTACTATTTCCTCCATACGTCTTACTCAATTGTAATTGGTTGTTTAGGTCAAATTTTAATAACCAGTAGTCAAAAGATTCATCTATTTTATTTTCTATATCCCCATCATTACTTTGGGTATAGCCAATAACTGCATAGCCACCATCATTTGTTCTTATAACCTTGTTTCCACTTTCATTTTTAGTACCCCCAAAAGTTTTTATAGAACTTACTTCAAAATTCTGTTCATTATTTTCCGAATCATCGGAAGAACAACTTAACAAAAAAGTGCATATACATATTAAGATATATCTTTTTCTCTTTGACATAAAAACTTTTTGTCAGTTACTTTTTTTTACAACAAATAAACCGCGATTTATATCGCTAATAATAATATTTCCACTAGGGAAATAAGGGTATACATTCCAAGCACCATCAAAATCGTCTAAATCATTTTCTGGGTATGTATCAAAAAATCCAATTTCAGTCATAGAACTAGAGTCTAAATTTGAAATATCAATCATTCTAACTCCAGCTCTATAATTAGCAAGATAAAAAGTGGTTTCTTTTATATACCCATTATGGTCTATGGCTGTTGTTGGACCTAAATATTCTAAATGAAGAATGGGATTATCTAAATCTGAAAAATCGAAAACTAAAGTTCTGGTTTGTTTTCCAGCTCCTTCATCACCTTCATCCCCTGCGATAAAATATCTTTGATTATCTGTAAACCATCCTTGATGGGGTAATACAGGATTTGGGTAAGAGATAGTACTAATAGGAATAATATTATTTTTGTCGGTAACATCTAAAATCGTGAATAGGCCAATATAAGCTTGACAACCAATATAAATTTCTCGTCCAATATAATCCGCATCTGGACCATTGTAATTTATAACCTGAGCATCATGGGAATATTGTGCGGCTGAGTATCCACCTTCATCAATTGGTGAACTAGTGTTTTGTATATTAATAAAATGAGGCCCGCCACCATAGGTAGTTGCACCAACAGCATATGCATAACCACTATCTTCATTAATAACAATATTATGGGCACTTCCAAAACCAGTAAAGCGATTATCACTAGTAAATGTTTCTGGTGGATTGGTTACATTTCTTAAACGAGTTAAGTCAAATAATTGCATGCCATGGTTTGTAGCTTCACTAACTATGTATGCATAATTATTATAAACCTTAACATCGCGCCAAACAGTACTTGAAGTTGCTGTGGGTAATTTACCTAAATAAATGGGCTGGCTAGGAATTGTTATGTCTATAAAAGCAGTACCATTATTTAAGCACAATAAAGCATATTCATTTCCGGTCATTGGATCTGTCCAACCCCAAGAGTCATTTGCAGAACTTGCAGAAACGGTTTCTAAAGAAATACGTGACATTAAATCATAATCGCTACAAGGATAAATGTCGGCAAACCCATCAATACAAGGCGCTAAAGGTATGTTAGGATCTACATAATCATCATCACATAAATTGCCAATGCCATCGTTGTCATCATCTTCTTGATTTGGATTGGCAATTAGAGTGCAATTATCATTAATATCGAAAATGCCATCGTTATCATCATCTTCATCACACAAATCCCCTATCCCATCATTGTCTAAATCTTCTTGATTTGGGTTTGCAATTAAAGGACAATTATCAGCTGATTCTTCTATGCCGTCATTATCGTTATCTATGATTTGAACTAATTCAACAGGTTCATCATCACAGGATTGAAAATAGATGACTGATATGCAGACAAAAGAGAAAATTTTAAGAAGTTTAAATTGTTGTTTATTAGAATTCATAGGCTTTTTGCGATTTTTATTTCTTCATCATAGTTCGGTTAATAAGGTATTAGCTTTTTTATTTTTAAAACGAGCAATGGGTAAAGTCTATTGTGTATAACAAACTTATTCAATATAATTCAATAATGTAAGAGCGTCTCAATTTTAATGTTAAAAATGTATAAATTATTAGAAACAAGCTTCTTATTTTTGCAAAATGATAGAAGACAAAAATCAACAGCGAACCCCCTTAAGCGAGTTAGGAGAGTTTGCACTTATCGAGCACTTAACAAAGCAATTTAATATAAAGCATACTTCAACGGTAAAAGGTATTGGTGATGATGCAGCAATTTTAAATTTTGAAGACAATAAAATAGTAGTGACAACAGATTTACTAATTGAAAATGTGCATTTTGATTTAAGTTATATGCCTTTAAAACATTTAGGGTATAAAGCAATTATGGTTAACTTGTCCGATGTTTATGCAATGAATGCTACTGCGACACAGATTACAGTTTCTGTAGCGGTTTCTAATAGATTTCCTTTGGAAGCACTTGAAGATCTATATGCAGGTATAGAAACAGCAGCGAGTCTTTATAATATTGATTTGATTGGAGGAGACACAACATCGTCAACCACTGGCTTGCTTATCTCCGTTACGGCTATTGGTGAGGTAGATGGGAATGATGAGGTTTACAGATCTGGAGCCAAACCAAACGATTTATTGGTAGTTTCAGGAGATTTAGGGGCTGCTTACATGGGGCTTCAAGTTCTTGAACGTGAAAAAGAAGTTTATAAAGTAAATCCTAATAATCAGCCAGATTTGGAACCGTATACTTATATTATTGAACGCCAACTTAAACCTGAAGCAAGGAAAGATATTGTAAAATTGTTGAAGGATTTAGAAGTGAAACCTACTTCAATGATTGATATAAGTGATGGGTTGTCTTCTGAAATATTACATATTTGTAGGCAAAGTGAGGTTGGATGTGATTTATATGAGGAAAAGATTCCCTTAGATCCTCAAGTAATTACAGTATGTGAAGAGTTTAATATTGATAGCACAACTGTTGCCTTAAATGGTGGAGAAGATTACGAGTTGTTATTTACAATCTCTCCAGAGGACTATCCAAAAATAAAGGCAAACCCCAGTTTGACAGTAATTGGTCATATGGTGGATAATAGTATGGGTGTGCATTTGGTGACTCGGGTAGGGTCTAAAATTCCTTTAAAAGCTCAAGGATGGAAAAACTTTACTAGCTAACTGCTTTTAAAGACTTTCGTCTAATTTTTTTATTATGAATTTTTTCTAAAACAGAATTTATTTCTCTGTATTGAGGGGTAAGCTTGGTAAGATTTCCAGACTCATCTGTCGTAAATTGCTCATGGCACTGTTGACACATGAATTCTTTGACATAGTAAGTTACTTTTTTAGTCACTTCAAGATCGTGACCAAAAAATGAACAATAAATGTTCTTCATATTTTATGCTATTAACTAATTATAAGGGAGTTAAAAGTATAAAATATAATTATAATTGCAAAATAAACCGTTAGGCAGCACTTGTTCCGTACATTCTTTCGCGTGTTCTCATGACTTTTTTGCGATACATGAACTCAAGAATATCGTTAATTTCTTTAAAAGTAGCTGTTAACTCTGTTAGATTGCCGTTACTATTTGTAGTCAATTCTTTTTTACAATGGCTGCATTGATACTCTTTAACGTGCTGGGTTACTTTTTTAGTTACATGATAATCATGACCAAAAAAATTGCAATACAATCTAGATGCAACATTTGTTTTTTGAGTAGTTTTTTCCATGATATTCGATTTAAGACTCGATAAACATAGTAAAAAAAATACAATAAATCGTTAAAAAGTAATTATTTTTCGATGAAATGCATAATTTGTTGTAGGAATAAACCTTTATTTTCAATAATTGACATGTGTCCATCGGGAAATACGACCATTTGAACGTTAGCTCGTTTGCTCTCTTCAACTAATAGGTTGTAACTTAAAACAGGATCCTCTTTACTTGCAATCATCATTTTTTTGCCATTAAAGCTTTTTATAATTTCAGCTCTATTTTTACGAATTTTCATACCTTCTAAGGCAGCTACAATTCCTTGTAAGGGGGTTTTTAAGGCTTCATTTGTGATGTTATCAATTTCTTGTTTAAACTTTCCTTTATTTTTTTGATTGAAAAGATTAGATATTGCAATACGAATAAAAGTTTTATAGTCATGTTTTACAGCAACAATAGCTCGGTCTCGATTTGTTTTCTTTTCAGGACTATCGTCTAAGGAAGTTGAGTTTACTAGAGTAATGGATTGCGCATAATTTGGATATGCTTCTAAAAAAGCCAATGCAATATACCCACCCATGGAATGACCAATTAATTGAAATTTATTAATCTTTAAATACATTAAAGTTGCTTTTAAGACATCTGCCATCATTTCCATGGTATGAATATAGCCAAGGCATCCAGATTTTCCATGACCAGGTAAGTCTAAAGTAACAACTCTATTTTTTTTTGCTAAATCCAATATGAATGGATTCCAAATGGTGTGATTTTCTAAAAAGCCATGAAGTAATATAATGGCTTCGCCTTGGCCGTCATCGGTGTAAAAAATGTTTACACCTTTATATTCCAATATCATGCTTTCAACTTCTTAATGGCTGTAAAAGCTTTATCCACATATTCATCTTCAACTAAAATTGTAAACTCGTTTGTGGTTGAGATTACCTCATAAAGAACAACACCTTCCCATGCAAGACGTTTAAAAAAGTGATAGTACAATCCTGCAATTTTTGAGTTGTCTTCAGGCAAATTAATGCTTATAGCAGTAAGTCCGCTTTGGACCGCTAAAAATGTTTCATGCTTTAAATGCTCTAAAATAAAATCTTTTAAACTACTAGAAATGATAATATTACTTTCGTGAATACCTCTTGTAAAGGTATAGAATAACTTAGATTCTTGATTTATGCGCTCTAAGATTTTTGCATGATTGTCAATTAAGGTATTTGAGTTTTTTACGGTGAAATCCGTAAGGTTCGAACGCACCGTAATATCGCCTAAGTTATGGATTACACGTTTCATCTTAACCGAATTGGATAATGCGGGAGGCGGATTATAACGTCTTAAAGCCATCATTATAGCTCCTGGTTTAACTTCTTTTTTAAGCATTTTGCTAATAGGTTCTGTCAATTCAATGGCTAACGCACTAAAGTTTATAATATTCCTAGAAAGGGCCTCTTCCAGATATGGTTGGGATATTAATATGTCTTCAACACAATTACTTACAGTCTTCATGTTAACTATTTAACAATTTGTGTAAAAATAAACTATTTTTTTTAAAAATGCTATAATTGACTTAGCGCATCATAATTTTGTTTCGAAATCAAGTGATATGAAAGTATTAAAATTTGGAGGTACTTCTGTAGGGTCTGTTTTAAACATGCATAATGTAAAAAGCATTATTGATGACGGAGCAAAGAAAGTTGTGGTATTATCTGCTATGTCTGGTACAACAAATACTTTGGTAGAAATTGGTAATGAGATTCAGTCAAAGAATCCCAATAAGGCCATTGATACCATAAATAATTTACATGAAACTTATTTTAAAACTATAGATAAACTGCTTTCTGACGCTAAGTTGAAAAAAACAACAAAAACTTATGTTACTAACATATTCGATTTTTTAGTTGAATGCACTTATAAGCAAAGTTCTCAAGCATTAAATAACAGCATAGTTGCACAGGGTGAATTGCTTTCTACTTTCATGTTCAATGCTTACTTGAATCAAGAAGGCATTAACGCAACATTATTACCAGCACTAGATTTCATGCGTATTAATGGTGTTAAAGAACCAGATTATTTCTATATAAAACAACGCTTAAAGAATGTTATCGAGTCTGCTCCAGAATCGGATATCTATATTACACAAGGTTTTATATGTTTGGATGAAAAAGGAGAGATTTCGAACTTACAACGGGGCGGAAGCGACTATACAGCAACTTTAGTTGGTGCGGCTTTAAGAGCAGATGAAGTTCAGATTTGGACTGATATTGATGGGATGCATAATAACGATCCGCGATATGTAGAAAACACTAACCCAATTTCAAACCTATCCTTTGATGAAGCAGCTGAGTTAGCCTATTTTGGAGCAAAAATATTGCATCCTCAAACTGTTTTACCAGTAAGAGAGGATGGTATTCCAGTTCGATTAAAAAATACTATGGTTCCTGAAGCTGATGGAACGTTAATTTCAAGTGAAACATCAGAAAATGGGATTAAAGCCATTGCTGCCAAAGACAATATTACTGCTATAAAAATTAAGTCTGGACGTATGTTACAGGCACATGGTTTTCTCAAAAAAGTTTTTGAGGTTTTTGAAGTTTATGAAACCTCTATAGATATGATTACTACTTCCGAAGTTGCTGTATCGCTCACTATAGACGATGATAGAAATCTAGAAAAGATTATCACTGAATTAGAAGAATTCGCTACCATAGAAGTCGATAAAGGTCAAACAATAGTGTGTTTGGTTGGTCATTTTATTGTGAATCATGAAAGCACTTTTAAACTCTTCCAGATCTTAAAAGATGTAAAAATTAGAATGATTTCTTACGGTGGAAGCAGAAACAATATTTCACTTCTAATTAACTCAAAAGATAAAATTACTACGCTCAACAAACTAAACGATTATTTGTTTGAATTAGTCACTCTTTAAATGTATTGATTAGTCTTGTTAGCATAAGGGTCGTTTAAAAAACGACCCTTTATATTTCATGTTCATAAACGTTCCAAATCGATAACTTATTACTTATAGTTCTGTGAATTAGTTATTGTAGCTATTTTTTTCTTCTGGCTTATCGCTAAGATACTGTACAAATTCATACTGATTTCCATCGGCATCAGCAAAATAGTCTCTAATTCTAAATTGTTCTTCCTGTTTTGGATAATCCCTTTTGTAACCATTTTTTAGCAGATTGTTAGCTATTTCTTGTACGTTTTTCACAACAAATCCCAAATGATTTACACCTATTTTATCATAATTCTTGTCCGGCTTTAATTCATTTAGTAGTGCTTGATTAAGTGCTAAATAAGTGTTATCATCACCTAAATGCACCCATTCTCTTGTATCGTTGCCGCCACCTCTTATTTTAAAGTGGGGGAAAGCCGTTTGAAAAAACTTAATGGCTTCCTTTAAATCATTTACCGTAATATTGGCATGCTCTAAATATATTTTTTGTGATCTCATTATATTTTGTTTTAAGATTTATACAAAAATCATAATAGATAACATGTGAAAAAACGAACCTAAGTACAGAACTTCACCTGTACTTTAGAACAGGTGAGTGTATAGGCTGGAATCATATACTCAAAAACCCTCTTTTTAGAGCAATATCTACTGCTTCTGTACGCGTATTGGCATGAAGTTTAGAAAGAATTGATGTAACATGAAATTTGACGGTTCGTTCTACTATGAAAAGCTGATTGCCAATTTGATTGTTAGTAAGTCCTTTTTTTATTAAACTAAGGACTTCTAACTCCCGTTTTGTAAGAGGTAGTTCTGGATAAAGAAGCGCCTCTTCGGTATTGGTTTCCGCACGTTCTTGTTCCAAGGATTCTTCACTTAATAGGGATAATTGTTTTTGAAGCTCCTTTGTTTTGTTCAAGGCTTCATTTATTTTATAGCCTTTTGAGCTTTCAAGATTTGAAATGATATCTTTGATATGCGGATTAATAACACGTTCTATTATATTGCTTAATGAGCTATTTGATTTTAAGCCATGATTTTTATAGGATTGTTTTAATCGGGTGCGCTGTATCGCGGTACCAACTAATTGACTAATAGTATTAAGAATAGCTAGTTCCTTTTCATTTAGTTGTCTAGTTTCTTTACTAAGCAAGTTCATAAGACCTACTTTTTGCCCTTTTATTGTAATAGGAATGACAGCATGAAATTTCAACCCTTTAGTCCCTGTAATAATATCTTGCAGTCTTGAACAAGTAATTTCACTTATATTCATGGCTTGATCAATATCATCTCTTAGATATTGTTTTATACAGTAACACCAACCCGATAATCTTTCAGGATGTTTACTTAAAGCTGGAGGAAGATTGTAAGAAGCGGCAAGGTAAACCGATTTGTTATCTGGTTCAGTAAGCCAAAACCAGCCTGTTTCTAAGTCAAGTATTTCAACAGTTTTTTCTAAAGACATACGAAGTGCAGAATGTAGAGAGAATTCCTTATTTAAGTGACTAGCTATTTCGTATAAATAGGAAAAATAATCTTTGTCATTCATAGTAACAAGTTCAGATTTAGAAAAGCATTTAAGTAATCTATGTCTTATGAATTCATCAATTCCTCAATTTCATCAGCTTCAATAGGAATGTTACGCATTAGATTATATGGTTCTCCGTTTTCTTGAATCACCACATCATCTTCTAATCGAATACCAAAACTGTCATCTGGAATGTAAATACCCGGTTCCACAGTAAACACCATATTTGCTTGCATAGGCTCTGTTAAAATGCCATAATCGTGAGTGTCTAATCCCATGTGATGAGATGTTCCATGCATGAAATACTTTTTATAGGCTGGCCAATCGGGGTTTTCATTTTGCACGTCTGCTTTATCAAGTAAACCAAGTCCTAATAATTCGCTAGTCATTAATTTGCCAACTTCAACATGATAAGCTGCCCAATCTGTTCCTGGAACCAACATTTTGGTGGCTTCATTTTTAACTCGATTTACTGCATTATAAACTGCTTTTTGTCTTTCTGAAAAACGCCCAGAAACAGGAATAGTTCTTGTCATGTCACTAGAATAATTGGCATACTCAGCGCCTACATCCATTAAAATTAAATCACCAGCTTTACATTGTTGGTTGTTTTCAATGTAGTGTAAAACGTTAGCGTTGTTTCCTGAAGCAACAATAGGTGTGTAAGCAAATCCTTTGGACCTATTATTTAAAAATTCATGCATAAATTCCGCCTCAATATTGTATTCCCAAACTCCTGGTTTCACAAAATTTAAAACACGTTTAAATCCTTTTTCGGTGACGTTGCAAGCTTGTTGAATTAAGTCGATTTCAATAGGGTCTTTTACAGAGCGTAAGCGTTGTAATATAGGGTTGCTTTTAGCAACAGTATGAGCTGGATATTTTGCTTTAAGCCATTTTGTAAAACGGTCTTCTCGTGTTTCGGTTTCAACACTGGCTCTATAATGTTCGTTGGTATTGATATATACAGTGTCGCATTGCGTCATAATTTCGAACATGACTTTTTCCATGTCATGTAACCAATACACTGTTTTAATACCACTAGTTTCAAACGCTTTTTCTTTAGTTAATTTTTCACCTTCCCAAATAGCAATGTGCTCATTAGTCTCTTTTAGAAATAGTATTTCGCGATGTTTCTCTTTTGGACAATCTGGAAAGAGAACCAGAACGCTTTCCTCTTGGTCTACCCCACTTAAGTAAAAAATATCACGATGTTGCTCAAAAGGCATGGTGCTGTCTGCACTTATAGGATAAATATCGTTAGAATTAAAGACCGCTAAACTATTTGGCTTCATTTTAGAGCCAAAGTTTTTCCGGTTTTTTATGAATAGATTTTTATTAATTAAATGGTATTTCATAAACTAAAATTTATTGAAGTTTAAAATTAAGCAATCATAAGGATACTTGTTCAGATAATTTCTAAATTCTATATTTAATTAAACTCATTCTAAATAACAAAAACATGACATATGTTATTTGTCTAAGACTCTGTCCATGGCTACCTTTGTTAATCTTTTAAAATAACTATATAAAAATGGGCGGATTTTTTAAATCTTCGATTGGAAGAAAAGTTGCCATGGCGCTTTCTGCATTCTTCCTTATGTTTTTCTTAATTATTCATTTAGCGGTTAATATTACATCACTTTTTAGTGCTGATTTATTCAATGAGTTATCCCATTTTATGGGAACAAATCCACTAGTACAGTTTGCTTTACAACCCGTTTTAATTTTTGGAGTTGTTTTTCATTTTATTATGGGTTTCATATTAGAACTTAAAAATAAAAAAGCGAATGGTGTTAGCTATGCTAAAAATAATGGCGCAGCTAACTCATCATGGATGAGTAGAAACATGATTTACAGTGGTCTTGTAATTCTTGCTTTTATTGTTTTACACTTTATCGATTTCTGGTTCCCAGAGTTAAATACTAAGTATGTTTTAGGGGACATGTCTGGAATGCATGATGGAGAATATCGCTATTTCCATGAGATGGTGGAAAAATTTCATAACCCTCTGCGTGTAGGGGCTTATGTAATTTCTTTTGCGCTCTTAGGATTGCACTTAGCACATGGATTTACATCCGCTTTCCAATCAATGGGTTCTTCAGCAGGACGTAAAAAGACACTTCAAAATATAGGCAAAGCGTATTCAATAATTATTCCATTAGGATTTATAATTATTGCATTGTTTCATCACTTTATTCACCAGCATTAATATTTATTAATTATGGCTTTAAATTCAAAAGTACCAAAAGGTTCAATTCAAAATAAATGGACAGATTATAAAAATAAGATTAACTTGGTTAATCCTGCAAACAAGCGTCATATAGATGTTATTGTTGTTGGTACAGGGTTAGCAGGAGGTTCTGCCGCAGCAACTTTAGCAGAATTAGGTTATAACGTAAAAGCATTTGCTTATCAAGATTCACCACGTCGTGCACACTCAATTGCAGCCCAAGGAGGTATTAATGCTGCTAAAAACTACCAAGGTGATGGCGATTCTACTTATAGATTGTTTTACGACACTGTAAAAGGTGGCGATTACCGTTCTCGTGAGGCAAACGTATACCGATTAGCTGAGGTGTCTGCTAACATTATAGATCAATGTGTGGCTCAAGGTGTTCCTTTCGCCAGAGATTATGGCGGGTTGTTAGACAATCGTTCGTTTGGTGGGGTATTGGTATCCAGAACGTTTTATGCAAAAGGGCAAACAGGACAGCAGTTATTACTTGGAGCTTATTCTGCAATGAATAGGCAGATAGCTCGGGGTAAAATTGAAATGTTCAACCGTCATGAAATGTTAGATGTTGTTAAGGTTGATGGAAAAGCAAGAGGAATCATAGCAAGAAATTTAATTACCGGTGAAATTGAACGTCATTCTGCACATGCGGTTGTAGTTGCAACTGGTGGTTATGGAAATGTATATTTCTTGTCAACTAATGCTATGGGCAGTAATGTAACGGCAGCATGGAAAATTCATAAAAAGGGCGCTTATTTTGCAAACCCTTGTTACACTCAAATTCATCCTACGTGTATTCCACGTTCGGGAGATTATCAATCTAAATTAACCTTAATGTCGGAATCATTGCGTAACGATGGACGTATTTGGGTGCCTAAAAATTTAGAAGATGTAAAAGCAATTAGAGAAGGTCGAAAAAAGCCAACAGATTTATCTGAGGACGAAAGAGATTATTATTTGGAGCGTCGTTATCCAGCTTTTGGAAACTTAGTGCCGCGTGATGTTGCTTCCAGAGCAGCCAAAGAACGTTGCGATGCTGGTTATGGGGTGAATGCTACTGGAGAAGCTGTCTATTTAGATTTTGCCGATGCAATTACCCGCTACGGAACAGAGCAGGCTAAAATCCATAATATTTCAAACCCTTCAAAAGAAAAAATTTATGATTTAGGTAAGGCTATAGTTGAAGCAAAATATGGAAACTTATTCCAAATGTATGAGAAAATTGTAGACGAAAACCCATATGAAACACCAATGATGATTTACCCAGCTGTCCATTACACAATGGGTGGTGTTTGGGTTGATTATAATTTAATGACTACAGTTCCTGGGCTTTATTGTATTGGTGAAGCTAATTTCTCAGATCATGGTGCGAACAGACTAGGAGCTTCAGCTTTAATGCAAGGTTTAGCTGATGGCTATTTTGTTTTGCCTTATACCATAGGGGATTATTTAGCTGATGATATAAGAACAGGTAAGATTCCAACAGATACCAAGGAGTTTGACCAGGCTGAAAAAGAAGTTAAAGACAGAATAGATTTCTTTGTAAATAATAAAGGGACGAAATCTGTTGATTATTTCCATAAGAAGTTAGGTAAAGTGATGTGGGATAAGTGCGGGATGTCTCGTAACGAAAAAGGGTTGAAAGAAGCTATGACAGAAATTAAAGCCATTCGTGAAGAGTTCTGGAAAGAGGTTTCTGTTCCTGGAAGTTCAAAAGAAATGAATCCAGAGTTGGAAAAGGCAGGTCGTGTTGCAGACTTCTTAGAGTTAGGAGAATTATTTGCTAAAGACGCTTTAGCTAGAGAAGAATCCTGTGGAGGGCACTTTAGAGAAGAGTCTGCAGAAGAATCTGGTCCACAAAAAGGCGAAGCGAAGCGTAATGATAAAGATTTTGCTTTTGTATCTGCTTGGGAATATAAAGGAGAACCTGGTGATGCAGTTTTGCATAAAGAAGAATTAGAATTTAAGGATATTGAACTAAAACAACGTTCATACAAATAAGATTGACATTATGAATTTAACACTTAAAATTTGGAGACAAAAAGACTCGAATGCAAAGGGTCAAATGGTCGATTATAAAGTAACAGATATTTCAGAGCACATGTCTTTTTTAGAAATGATGGACGTGTTGAACGAGCAACTCATTGAATCAGGTGAAGAGCCAGTAGCCTTCGATCACGACTGTAGAGAAGGTATTTGTGGGATGTGCTCAATGTATATCAATGGAGAGGCTCATGGACCGGATAGAGGGATTACTACCTGTCAGTTACATATGCGTATGTTTAAAGATGGAGATACTATTACTATCGAACCATTTAGAGCAGCAGCATTTCCTGTAATAAAAGATTTAGTGGTCGACAGAACGGCTTTCGAACGTATTCAACAAGCAGGAGGGTACATTTCGGTAAACACCTCTGGAAATACACAAGACGCTAATGCAATTCCTATTTCTAAGCATGCGGCAGATGAGGCTATGGATGCAGCTACTTGTATTGGTTGTGGAGCTTGTGTAGCTACCTGTAAAAACTCAAGTGCTATGTTGTTTGTAGGAGCTAAAGTATCTCAATATGCATTGTTACCACAAGGACAAGTTGAAGCAGCAGATCGTGTTCAAAATATGGTGTCTCAAATGGATTTAGAAGGTTTTGGTAACTGTACTAATACTGGAGCTTGTGAAGTAGAATGTCCTAAAGGTATTTCTTTAGATAATATTGCAAGAATGAATAGAGAGTTAATGAAAGCTGCTTTAAAGTAAGATAATTATTAACTTTATGAAACTACCCGTATTGACTTTTGTCGATATGGGTTTTTATTTTTAGAGCTGATAAATCACTTAAATTCAGTTTTTAAAAAAGATGTATATTGTCTCGATTAATAGCAATACCCAATGTACAAATTATTTTTTCTTTTCTCTTTTTTATTTATTTCTCAAAGTTTTGCCCAAGCATGCTTTAATGAGTCCTCATTGTTACAACATGTAGAGACGTTATCTTCAGATACTTTTGAAGGTAGGCGAACAGGTACAAAAGGAGTGAAAAAAGCTAAAAAATATATCATTAATCAGTTTTATAGTTTGAAAGTAAAGCCTCTAGGAAAGACTTTTGAACAGTCTTTTTATTTCTCTTATAACAGAGAACAATATAATGCCATTAATGTATTAGGGCTCATAAAAGGAACGGATAAGTCGAAAAAATATATTGTAATAAGCGCTCATTATGATCATGAAGGCATAAAAAAGGATAGAATATATAATGGAGCAGACGATAATGCCTCAGGAGTCTCTGCATTATTCAGTTTTGCAGAACATTTTAAAAAGTATCCACCAAAACATTCTGTAATTTTAGCTGCTTTTGATGCCGAAGAGTTAGGGCTTCAAGGATCTAAGTATTATGTAAAGAATACGGTTGTGCCTAAAAAAGATATTGTTGCCAATATCAATATGGATATGATTAGTCGCAGTGATAAAAAGGAATTATTTGCAGTTGGTACTGCGTTTAATGACAAATTTAAGAGGATTGTTGAGGATTATAAGTCTCCATATCAGAAAGTAAAACTTAAATCAGGTCATGATGGTTATGATGGTCTTGATAATTGGACTTATTCATCAGACCATGCTTCTTTTTATAAACATGACATTCCGTTTCTTTACTTTGGAGTGGAGGATCATGAGGATTATCATGAACCTACAGATGATTATAAAAACATCCACCCAGAATTTTATAAGGAAGCTGTTAGGGTTATCATTTCCGTTTTTAAGAAAATAGATAATATTACATTTTAAAAATAGGCTTTTAATTGAATTGAACCGGTATGTATTGTATCGCTAGTTTCAGTTTTTCTTCCAAAGTAGCTAAGATTAAGATCTAAAAAGTTAGTGAGTTTTTTTTGAGCCAGTAAAGTCCAAGTAAAGTTTTTCCCTGGTTGTAGTCCTTCTAACATTTGATATGCAACAGGTGTATTAGCATTACCATTAAAGGCATTAGAAAAATAATTAACCTCTCCATTAATTGCTCCTTTTTCATTTTTAGAGAAGTTGAAAGAAATGCCATATTTCTGTTGGGTTAATGATTCAAGATTTCCAATGGTATTGTCTTTGCTGGCATGTTCATAAAACACATCAAATCGTGAATTATCACTAAACAAATAGGAAAGTTTCGGATTCAATCTGATTTCATCAAAATTATAATTTCTACTGGCAAAATTTTCACTAACGCTTTCATTATTATCAAAACTAGATGTTAAAGTTATAAGCCAACTTTCAGCTACTTTATGATTAAAATTAAATTGATGACTTTTTAAGTTGTTTTCTACAAAACCAATAGATAATACATTTCTGGATTGATTTGATAAGTAAGTGTAAGATGTTGTATATCGTTGTTTCCCACGATTATAAAAAAGAACATTTCTAAAGTTTAACTGCAATGCCAGTTGATTGTCAGGGTCATTTTCAAACGGATTCAAATTAAAACTAGTACCTTCTCTTCTTAATTTTCTATCTACTAAATAACTTGTTTGATTATAAAAGTGAGACCAGAATTTCTGAGATTTCTTTTCACTACCAGACCATTGTGTCGGATTAATAGTTAGGGTTTGACTTAACCTGTTTTGATGTGTTTTTATAAAAACACGATTAGGAAGTAATACACGAATATACTTTCCTTCGTCTTGAAATTGTGCTATTTCAAATTCTTCTAATTCTTGTATACCGTTGTTATTATAATCTATCCATGTATAAATGCCTTGACCTGCTTCTACTTCAACATAAGTAAAATCTTGTTGTGGAAGCGTGCCAGAGTTAGTTTCAAAAATCGTATTCCAAACTATAATTTGATTAAATACTTTTTGGTTATACTGCAACCTTGAGTTTATAGATTGCTCATCTCTAATGCTGGAGTCTTCACTTTTTAAATTTCTATAATTAGCAAATAGCGATAGGTTGGTATTCTTTTTTTTAATCAATCTGGAGTCTATATAAATGGTATTAGAGATATTTACTTTTTGAAGTTGATTGTTTCTAACACTATCATTTACACGATTTTTATAGCCAACTTGAACAAAAACATCCGTGCTATCCCCAATGCCTGTAAAAAACTCAAAGGAACTAAATTTTTGACTTAACGGTGTTAAGGTTTGAGTTGCTGTTTCCGTTTGTTCATTATCTTCAATTTCTAATCTAGTTCCAACCCAAGCTTTTTTTAAGCTGTAGGAGAGCAAATTATTGGATCTTAAAAAGGTTGATGAATTCGTACTGGATTTAGCACTTAAAAAACTAGAATTAGACTGAATTAAAAACCTGTCTAGAGTTAGATTAGCACTCACTAAATGTCTGTTTCCGTTAAACCCCTTAGAGAAATTTAAGTGTTCAAATTTATAATTTATTGTTCCTTTTTTTGCGTGATAAGCTTGTAACCCACTATAAATTAAACTCTGGTCTCCCAAACCAATAGCTATTTGATTACTGGAAGGCTGTTGGTCTAAATTCCAATCGCGGTTAAATTCTGGGTTATAAAGCCCTTGTATATTTCGGTAGTTGGCTTCTATAAAATCACCATCTATAAAACCTTTTAAAGTCCATAAACTATCTTGTTTTACAATGGTTTGTTCTAACCTTAGTTTTCCAGCAAAGCCTTCGTTATTGTCGTCGTCAATATCTGAAAACAAGTTTTGATCGTTTTTACTACCAGAGGCTTCAAAGCTTATATTTGTTTTTTCATTTGGGTTGTATTCGCCATTCAAAACAGCTATCTGCAATCTTGTTGGTGCTACTAACTGCACAATAGGGGCATAATTGCCTAGTGAAGGCCCAATATATTCAAAAATATTATTAATAGCATTAATGCTGCTTAAAATATAATCTCCTTGGTTGTCGCCCACTAAAGTAAATGTTACTCTATATAATTCATCATCAGGATTGTTAGAAAAAACAAAAGCTTCAACGCCTTCAATCAATTCTTTTTTATATAAAATTCTATTTTCATTTAGTGCTTCTAAAACTTCCGAAGGAGCGACCATTAAACCTCTATCATCACCAGCGTTTGATAATATTTGAACTTGTTCTTCAGAAAGATTCTGTTGAAGAGGTTGGTTTTTTGAGTCATTTTCAGAATAAACAGAAACCCCAATTTTCAATTTATCACTTTCATAATTTCCTCCAGCATAAGCTACTAAGCGGGAATAATTACGCTCACTAAATTGATAGTCCACCGTGATACGCATTTCTGAGGTAATTGGAAACGTAGAGTTAAATATAATTTCTCCAGCATTATAATCGATAATATAATCTTTGTCTTCTCCTCTTTCAATAGCAACTCCGTTAACATAGACAATCTCGCTTCCAGATACGATGAGTACAAATAGTTCGCCATTTGGACCTTGAAGTTTATATGGGCCTTGGTTGCCTTCTTGAGCAGTGAATTGACTTGTTGTAAATTGACCTCTTACCAAAGCACCAGCGGCAAATACGTTTGTTTTTTCTTCAGAACCTAGTTTCGCATTGACAGATAATCCCTGAACACGTTTTGAAAATTCAGCAAAGTAAGAATTGGAGTTATGTAAGTCTATATCGCCTGCTCGAATGTTCCAACGCTCACTAAAAAGCTCAATAAAGACTTGGTCGAATTCATCTAAACGTTGGGAGTAGCCACTCTCCTGTAAAGGAATATTGGCGTCTTGAATGGATGCCCGAAGAGAGACTTTATCATTTAATTTACCAGTAATTTGAAGGTCTAGTTCACTGTTTAATACAGAGTTTTGATTGTTACCAATGGTAACGCCTCTAGAGATACTTCCAGATGTTGTTAAACCATCAAAAGGAATAAAAGTTCTAGAGGTATTAGATTCCGACAATTTGTAGAGTTTTTGAATATTATTTGTGTTCTCAACAATAATACTTTCATCTAATTGCTTATATGTTTTGGTTAAAAAGTCAGGGAACTTTAAATAGTCTATAATTAAGGTGTCAGTTTTAATAGGTTTCTTAACCCTTAAAACTGCTCCTGCAAAGTCTATATGGTAGTAAGAGGTGTCAATTATAATACCATCCTTAGTTTTAAGAGAAAAAGAACTAGAATTAATACTAACACTGTCTATTTTAATGGAATCTCTTAAGGCAACTTTTTTCGTTTTATAGTTAGAAGTTTTACTTTGAGCGAAGCTGCAAAAACTAAGGAGAAAAAGAAAAAAAGTAACTTTAAATTTCATTTGATACTTAAACTACAATTCGTATAAAATATTTTGTTGATAGCTTCGTTAAAACTCCTGTTATAATTAATAGTGTAAATGTAACGCATTATTTATTTTAGCTGAAATCAAAATTAAATAGAGGTAATTATCCTTTTACTTTAACGCTTTTAGTATTTCACAAAATTGAATAGTTAAATGAAAATTATATCCTATAACGTAAATGGTATTCGCGCTGCAATAAATAAAGGTTTTATAGATTGGTTGGTTGGAGCAAATCCGGATGTTATCTGTTTACAGGAAATTAAGGCGCTAAGGGAGCAACTCGATTTAGACCTATTTGAAGACGCTGGCTATAAACATCAATATTGGTTTAGTGCCCAGAAAAAAGGCTATAGCGGTGTTGCCATTTTAAGTAAAACAGAACCTAACCATGTGGAATATGGGACAGGTATCGAATCGATGGACTTTGAAGGGCGCAATTTAAGAGCCGATTTTAATGGTGTTTCCGTTATGAGTCTATACTTGCCATCCGGGACTAACGATGCACGATTAAACCATAAACTGGAATATATGGATATGTTTCAGAACTATATTGATAATCTTAAAAAAGAAATGCCTAATCTTATAATTTGTGGCGATTATAACATTTGTCATGAAGAAATAGACATCCATAATCCAAAAATGAAGGGCGTGTCTGGGTTTTTGCCAGTTGAGCGTGAGTGGATTAATAGTTTTATAGATAGCGGGTTTATAGACTCTTTTCGTTATATAAATCCAGAATTGCAACAATATAGTTGGTGGAGTTATCGCGCCAATGCTCGAGCAAACAATAAGGGTTGGCGATTAGATTATGCTATGGTATCTAATCCATTAAAAGATAATATTAAAAGAGCCGTTATACTTTCTGAAGCAAAACATAGCGATCATTGTCCAATTTTGCTAGAAATTGAAAATTAAACACATTTATAAATAGAATTAAAATGAACCCAAACAAAATGATTAAAAAAAGCGTATTCACATTATTAGCATTAGTTTTTTTAGTGTCTTGTGTTTCTCCTAAAGTTTATAAAGAATTAGAAGGAAAGTATGCCAATTTGAAAAACGAAAATAGAAAGCTTTCCAATGAAAATGAAACCCTTCTTAGTGCGAAAAATGCGGCTGAAAACGAATTGAAGCAAATCCAGGCAGCTTATGAAGAAGCCCTGGCTAACCGCGATAAACTTCAAGCCGATTATAATGCCACTAAAGCAAACTACGATAATTTAAAATCATCTTATGATGCGTTAGAAGCAAATAGCTCTGCTGCTATTGCGGCCAATTCTAAAAAGAATAGAGAATTATTAGCACAACTTGAAACAAAGGAACAAGCACTAGCAGCAGAAAGTGCACGATTAGAAAAACTTAAAAAGGAACTAGAAGACCGTTCTAATCGTGTTGCAGAATTAGAAAATGTTATTGCGTCTAAAGATGCAGCGATGACGGCTTTAAAAAATGCCATTTCTAGAGCCCTAACCGATTTTGAAGGTAAAGGCTTAACTGTAGAGCAACGTGATGGTAAAGTCTATGTTTCTATGGAAAATAAATTATTATTCAGTTCTGGCAGTTGGGCAGTTGGGAGTGAAGGCCGCAGAGCTGTCGAACAATTAGGAAGTGTATTAGGTGATAATCCAGATATCGCTGTTTTAATAGAAGGACATACCGATAATGTTCCTTATAAGGGTTCTGGGCAGTTGAGCGGAAATTGGGATTTGTCTACCAAACGTGCAACAGCGATAGTGAATATTCTCAGAGAAAATGCGACTATAAATCCAGAAAACTTAACAGCTGCTGGGCGTGGTGAGTTTGCTCCAATTGCAACAAACGACACTACAGAAGGGAAGGCTAAAAATAGACGTATTGAGGTGATCTTAACACCTAAGCTAGATGAATTATCGCGACTGTTAAATGAGAACTAATAGTTAGTATCATATTATATTAAGAAATCAATTAGTTAAACCTTTTAGAACATTTTAGCTCTAAAAGGTTTTTTTATCTTTATGCTCAAAAATTTTGACTAAATGAAATATGCAACTATTCCAAATACTAACATAAAAGTTAGTAAAATATGCCTTGGTTCTATGACTTGGGGAAATCAAAATACAGAAGCGGAAGGCCATGAGCAAATGGATTTCGCTTTAGATCAAGGTGTTAATTTTATTGATACAGCCGAATTATATCCAGTTCCAGCAACTGCTGAAATAAGTGGACGTACCAGTAAAATAATTGGGACTTGGCTACAAAAACGTGGCAATAGAGATAAAGTCGTTATAGCTTCTAAGATTGCTGGAGGAGGAGACTACACGGCTCATATTAGAACGACTGGGTTTAGTCCGAGTGCCATTAAGGAAGCCATCGATTTAGAACTGGAGCGATTACAAACGGATTATATTGACGTATACCAATTGCATTGGCCAGAGCGCGATACAAATAGATTTGGTATTAGAGATTTTAAGCTAGACGAAATTTGGAAAGATAATTTTAATGAAATATTGCATAGCCTAGATAAAGAGTTAAAAGTAGGTAGAATTAGGAACATTGGTATATCTAATGAAAACTCATGGGGAACCATGCGTTACCTAGAGGAATCAAAAAAACATAATTTGCCAAGGGTTGTAACTATACAGAACGCTTACTCCTTACTTACCAGAACTTTTGAAACCGATTTAGCCGAGGTTTCTTTAAGGGAGAATGTTGGTTTGCTGGCTTATTCGCCAATGGCTTTTGGGGTATTATCTGGAAAGTATATTCGAGGTAATGCTCTTGATAATGCCCGTTTAAAGTTATTTCCAAGGTTTGCCAGATATAGTGGCGAGCAAGCTACTAATGCAACAAGCAAATATTTGAAAATAGCAGAAGATAATAACTTAAGTTTAGCCCAAATGTCTTTAGCTTTTGTGAATCAACAACCTTTTGTAACTAGTACTATAATTGGAGCTACAAATTTGAATCAATTAAAAGATAATATCGAGAGTGTTAATTTAGTTTTGAGCGATGAGATATTAAGCCAGATAGACGAAGTGCACAAGGAAATTCCAAATCCTGCACCATGATTACATAGAAATGCCAAGTCTAATTAAGTGTTTAATTATTGGACTTGGCATTTGCTTAACTAATTTAATGATGTTTAAATAATTGGGTGCAAAAAAAGTTATTCTACTTCAAATGTAATTTTAAGGTTTACTCTAAACTCGGTTACCTCATTATTTTTTATGTTAGCACTTTGATCTTGTACATAAACAGAACGAATGTTTTTCACGCTTTTTGATGCGTGCTTTACTGCTTTCCTGGTTGCGTCTTCCCAACTCTTTTCAGAGTTCGATAAAACTTCTATTACTTTTAAAACTGCCATTTTTATTAATGTTTATAATTAAAATTAAAAGAAACCTATAAATGAAGAGGTTACTGTATTTAAGACACAGTATTATTTAAGAGGTCACAATTTTAATAAAAAAGGCAAAAGGGATTAACCGTTAATAGCTTCAACCATATCTACTTTTCCTGGGAGCATTTGCTTAAGCATATTTTCAATTCCATTTTTTAAGGTAAATGTGGATGAAGGGCAGCCACTGCATGCGCCCTGTAGCATAACACGAACATTTTTAGTGTCTTCATCGTAAGCAATAAATTGGATATTACCACCATCACTTGCCACTGCTGGCTTAACGTATTCTTCTAAAATATTTATGATTTCTTTTGATGTGTCATCTAGTAAGTCGAAAGATGCATCCACTTGGTTTGTTGTTTTTCTCAAGGTTTCAGCTGCTTCTGGAAGGACAACTTCCTTACCGTTTTCAATGAATTGTTTAATAAAATCACGAAGCTGAATAGTTATTTCTTGCCACTCAGTGATATCATATTTCGTAATAGAAACGTAATTTTCCTCAATAAAAACACTTTTCACAAATGGAAAATGAAACAATTCTGTTGCGAGTGGGGATAACTTTGCCTCATCAATAGAGGTAAATTCAAATAAGGCTGTGACTATTTTTTTGTTGGCAACAAATTTCATCACAGAAGGGTTTGGTGTGCTTTCAGCGTATACCGTTACAGGTACTTTTTTAGTTGTTCCAGTTTCTTCAATTACAATGCCACCATCATTTAGATAAGCTTCAATTTGTTCTGCAACCTCATCTTGAACATCACTCCATTCAACAATATTATAGCGTTCTACAGCAATAAAGTTGCCAGAAATATAGACTTTTTTAACAAATGGCAAATAGAATAATTGCTGGGCTATTGGAGATGACTTTGCTTCATCAATATTATTAAATTCAAAACTCTGGTGTTTTGTGATGAATTGATTTACTTCAAATTTTATAATTAAATCGTTTGAAGTTTCTTGTATACTAACATTGAAAGCACCCATTTTAGCTATTTTTTGCAAAAATACTAAAAGAAAACTTTAGATATCCATATATTTGAGTTTTGTTGCTAGCAAAGGCAGGTATTAAGAATAATCAAATTCTTAATATCTTGCGATTGTAATTTTTTAATAATCAAGACGTTTATTGTAAACTGAACCTACCTTGATAATTGTTTTATGAAATTGAAAATTGTTTTAGTATTTATATTTGGTCTGTTATTTGGTCAAGTAGTAAGGTCCCAAGAAGGCTTACCAATATACACCGATTATTTAACCGATAATTATTACTTGATACATCCTTCTATGGCTGGTGTTGCTAACTGTTCTAAAGTTAGACTAACAGCACGCCAACAATGGTTTGGTCATGACGAAGCACCTAAGCTTTTAACCTTAAGTCTTAACGGAAGAATAGGGGATTCTCAATCTGCTGTAGGTGGGATATTATATGCAGATAAAAATGGGTATCACTCACAAACAGGCGCTTATGCTACCTATGCCCATCATTTATTATTTTCTAGAAATGAAGTGGATTTAAACATGTTATCTTTTGGTTTAAGTGTTGGTTTTATTCAGTATAAGCTGGATGAAACTTCTTTTCTTTTTGATGGTCCAGACCCTATTATTGATGGGATTGTACAAAGTGAAACAAACTTAAATATCGACTTAGGATTTTCTTACCACTATTTAGATTTTTACGCACATGCAACCATTAAAAATCTTTTAGAGAATTCTGGTATTAATAATGATATAGAGATTACAAGTAATTTGAGACGTTATTTAGTTTCTGTTGGAGGTGTTTTCTCTAAGTTAGGAAGTGAATGGAGTTTTGAACCTTCGCTAATGTTTATGTATAAAGATGGTACAGAAGAGGCTTCAATAGATGTTAATGCTAAGGCATATAAAGAAATGGAATTTGGTAGGTTATGGGGTGGTTTATCCTATAGAAGAAGTTTTGATGGCGCCGAGTTTTTAGATGGCTCTGGTGTAAGTAGTCAAAAGCTGCAATTAATATCACCAATTCTTGGAGTAGATTACAACGACTTTATGTTTGCATATAATTATACATATCAGTCTAATTCTATAGTATTTACTAGTGGTGGCTTCCACCAGTTAACCTTAGGCTATAACTTTAATTGTAGAAGAAAGCAGTATGATTGTAAATGTCCTGCTGTTAATTAAAATATTTAAGGCTCACTTTGCTAACCTTTATTATTCCTAAATGCAACTTTTATTTGTCTAATATTTTTATTTAAAGGGGGTTAATTTTAGGCATATAATCAATGCTAGATATAAGAACTAAATGCTCATACCTGTTATTTTTGAATGGAACCTATTTCGATTAATGTATTTGAAATAGGAAATGCTTAAATTTAATATAATGTTTTGTGATGATAATTACACAAAAATATACTTAAACCATTATAAGGAAAAATCAGGAAGCAAGACATTAAAATATTTTGAAGATACTTTGTATAATTATAATTTTGCTCGAGGGGATAAGTCTTATCTGGTTAATGTAAATGAAGTTGTTAAATATGTTGATAAAAAAGTAGCGTTTTGGCATTAAGCAATGGTAAGTAGGTTATGGTTTTAGCTTCAAAGAAAGCCACTTTTTTATCATATAATAAATTCCTGTATACACTAGAAACTCATAAATAGAAAAACAATAAAATTAACTAAAAAGGGATTTTCAATTATTGATTACAGATTCCTTTTATCAAAGAAATTTAATATGCCAGTAATAAAATCAGTTAGAGGAAAAATCCCGATTATCCCAGAAGATTGTTTTGTAGCTCAAAATGCTACAATTGTTGGAGAAGTAACTATGGGTGCACAATGTAGCGTTTGGTTTAGCGCCGTTGTTAGAGGAGACGTTAACTTCATAAAAATGGGTAATAAAGTAAATATTCAAGACGGAGCTGTAATTCATGGAACTTATAAAACTGCGCCAACTACTATTGGCAATAATGTCTCTATTGGTCATAATGCTTTGGTTCATGGATGCACCATTCACGATAATGTTTTAATTGGCATGGGAAGTATAATTATGGATAATTGCGTTATAGAAAGTAATTCTATAATCGCAGCAGGAGCTGTTGTGACTAAAAACACCTTAGTTGAAGCCGGAAGTGTTTATGCCGGTGTGCCAGCAAAAAAGGTTAAAGATGTAAGTGAGGATCTTATTTCAGGTGAAATTAACCGAATCGCAGATAATTATATTAAGTACTCTAGTTGGTTTAAAGAATAGTAATTAAAAATCAAGATACTTAACGTTTAAAGAGTTGTTTAAAAGCGATTTTATAATTTCAGGATTACCATTGGTGTAAAATTCTGATTTACCTTTCAATGAGGAGGTATTAAAAATTTCATGAGATTCTAAGATAACTTTTGTTTGTCTTGCCACCGCTTCACCAGAGTCTATAATCTTAACGTGGTTAGGAAGTAATTCAAGAAGAATTGGTATTAAAAAAGGATAATGGGTACATCCTAAAACCAAAAAATCGATATTTTCATTAATCATAGGTTCTAAGTAAATGTTCAACAAGGATTTCATTTCAGGTGAGTATAGTTGTCCGCTTTCAATAAGCTCAACAATACCATCTCCCACTTGTTCAACAATTGTAATATTACTAGCAAACAGATTTGAGGTTTTTGAAAACAAAGCACTACTTAAGGTTCCTTTTGTTGCTAAAATACCAACAGCATATGTTTTAGTTTGTAATGCAGCAGGCTTGATTGCTGGTTCTATGCCAATAAAAGGTATATTGTAATTATTTCTGAGGTAATCTATAGCGTTAGTGGTCGCGGTATTACAAGCGACAACAATAATCTTACAGCCTTTGTTTATTAAAAGGTCTGTATTTTTAATACTTAAATCTATGATATTCTCTTTACCTTTTGGACCATAAGGCGCATTTGCACTATCTGCAAGATAAATAGTAGACTCATTAGGCAATAAGGTATTTATAGCTTTCCAAATGGATGTGCCGCCGACACCCGAATCAAAAATTCCAATAGGTTGTTTACTCATAAGTTTAGTAAAAATAAAAAAGCTGTCTTATAAAGACAGCTTTTAAAATATTATTTTAAGTAGAATTTTATATACCTAACTCTTTCTTTACATCGTCAAGTAAGTTTTTACCATCAGACATAATTACAACACTTTGTGCCGAATCTACAACATATTCGAATCCTTGAGCTCTCGCAACTTTTAAAATAGCAGCTTTTGCTTTTTCAGTTATTGGACCTAAAAGATCAATTTCTTTTTTCTGTAAATCTTTTTGAGCATCTGCTTGAAACTGCTGAATACGTTGTTGCTTCTCCTGTAACTCTAAACCTCTTTTTTGGTTCTCTTCATCAGTTTTAGTAGCCGCTTCCGCTTCGTATTGTTTTACAGTAGTTTGATACTCTGTAATAGAAGCTTGGATATCTGTTTGATAAGTTTTTCCTAAAGCTTCTAATTCTGATTGTGCCGACTTCATTTCTGGCATCGCTTGAATTAATTCTGTTGTGTTTATATGTGCAACTTTACTTTGTGCTTGAGTAAAACTAATTGTTCCGATGCATAATGCCGTTGCTAATAAAATAGTTTTTAAGTGTTTCATTTTTAAATTGTATTAAATGTGTTATTAATTGTTAATTATTGTTTATCGAGTCTTTTGCCTTTTGCCGTTCTTCAATTGCTTTTTGTCTTTCTTCTAAAATTTTCTTTTTTCTGTCCTCAAGTTCTTTTTTACGAGCTGCCCTATCTGCTAATTTTTTTTGTCTGTTTTCTTCAATAAGCTGCTCGCGTGTTTTTGGAGCTTCTTCTGTTCCTGCTTCTTTACCTTCAACTACTTTTCCATCAACCGTACTTTCTTGGTTATCTGTGTTAGTTTCAGTTTTTTTATTTTGAGCGTCAATTTTTTCTTGTTTTGCTTTGGCGCGATCGTCTAATATTTTCTGTCTTCTAGCGGCAGCTTCTTTTACTTTCGCCTCTCTTGCTGCTAATTTTTTCTGTCTAGCTTCTTCAATGGCACTAGCTCTTTTCGCTTTCTTCTCTTCAAGCACCTTTTGTCTTTCTTCTAATTCGTAATTAATTTCTGGAACTAATTCCTCCTTTTCAGCTTCTTTACGCTCAGCTTTCGATTTCACTTGTCTTCGCTTAGAAGCTCTTGTAATACTTCTTAAAATTTGTTCGCTTAAATCGAATTGTTTCGCTGAATACAGCATAACGACATCTGCGGATTTATCGAAAATAAAATCATATTTTCTACTTGAAGCCATATCTTGAACAGCGGCAAAAATTTGATCTTGAATAGGCTGCATTAATTGTTTCTTCTGAATCATTAAATCGCCATTAGGACCAAACCTTTTTTGCTGATAGTCTAATATTTCTTTTTCTTCAAAATAAATATCTTCTTCACGCTCTTCAATAAGCTCTTTAGTTAAAAGTGCTTTTTCGTTACTTAAGTCTTTCCTTTTCTGTGCTATAACGCTCAATCTTGAATCAATTTCAGTTTTCCATTTCTGAACTTTGCTTTCTAATTGAGCCGTGGCCTCTTGATACTCAGGAACATTTTCTAAAATATATTCTGTATCAATGTAACCTATTCTAACACCTCTTTGCGCTTGTGCAGAAAAGCATAACATGGTAACGAATGTCAATAAAAAAAGAACTTTTAGTTTCATCTGCTTAATGTTTTATAATTTATAGCTTATAAATTTCAGAAACGACAGATGATAATTTGATTTGAACTCCGCCAGTTCATGAAGTCTATTTTCAAAATTAACGAATTTTAACTTTAAAAATTTCATTCTCATTCAAATCATCAAAAGGTTATTAGAAAATATCGTGCCAAAATAATTATGCTGGTTAAAATTGTTGTCCAATAATAAAGTGAGTCTCCCATCCATTTTTAACAGTTTGTCCAGGTAATGGGTCGAATCCATGACCAAAATCAATACCTAATAATCCAAAGGCTGGCATAAATATTCTTACGCCTACACCGGCAGATCGATTAATATTAAATGGGTTATAATCTCTAAAACTATTATAAGAAGCACCACCTTCAATAAAGGTTAATGCAAAAATCTTTGCAGAAGCAGCTAGGGTAATAGGGTATCGCAGTTCCAGAGAGAACTTGTTGTAAATAGTACCACCATCTTGATCAGATAAGGATTGGTTAGGATAACCCCTAAGCGCAATAACTTCTCTACCATCTAATGCAAAATTCCCTAAACCATCACCACCTAGATAAAAACGTTCAAAAGGAATGACACCTCTATCATTGTTATAAGCCCCTAGGAAGCCAAATTCTATACTTGGCTTAAGAACTAATTTACTATTGCTAAATACTTGGGTATACCAATCCCCTTTAAAGTTAACTTTATAAAATTCTAACCATTTATAACGCTCTTGGTCAATTTCACTAATCCTAGTTGATGCTGCTGTACGAACTGCATCAGAGTTATTAGCATCGCTCAATACTTCACTTAGCCCTTCACGTTCCAATTTTAAAGCAGTATAATCAACATCGCTAAACAATGAATAAGGTACTGACACTTTCGCGGTAATTCCAAAATTTGAACCGGCAGTAGGGTAGATAGGGTCGACGCTAGTATTATTACGGCTGAGACCAACGGTATAGGATAAATTGTTAGAACTACCATCGCCAAATGTAAATAGACCAGTATTGTAATTTTTTAAGTCGTAGTGCTGGTATCCAATAGCTTGAGACAATGTAAAGTAATCATCTGGAACCGAAAGGCGTTTAGCTAAACCTATTGATAATCCTGTGATATTAAATCGTCTAGACTTATCCGCATCTCTTGTTATAGGGTTAAATAAGAATTGTTTAGTATGAGATAATGATGTTGAAAACTGAACAGGACGTTTACCACCTAACCATGGTTCAGAGAAAGAAAAACTATATGTCTGGAAAAAACGACTCGCCTGAAGACGTAATGCTAATTTCTGACCATCACCCATTGGGATTGGTTTATAGGCTTCTTTTTTAAAGATATCTTTTATAGAAAAGTTGTTAAACGATAATCCAAGTGTTCCAATAAATCCGCCACCACCGTAACCACCTTGTAATTCGATTTGACTAGAACCTGTTTCCTTAACAACATAATCGATGTCAACCGTTCCCTCATTAGGATTCGGGTTTTTAATATCTGGTGTTAATTCTTGAGCATCAAAAAAACCTAACTGTCCAAGCTCTCTAATAGTTCTTACAACATTAGCCTTACTGTATAATTGTCCTGGACGAGTTCTAATTTCCCTATAAATAACGTGGTCATTTGTTTTGTCGTTTCCTGAAACACTTACATTATTAAAATATGCTGGCTTTCCTTCAACAATTCGAACTTCCATATCAATAACATTGTCTTTGGCACTTACTTCTACAGGATTAATGGTGGAAAACAAATAACCATTGTTTTGATATAGGTTTGTTATATCTAGAGCGTCTGGTTTAGAAGGGTCAGCAATCCTTTTTTCAAGTAAAACACCGTTATAAGTATCTCCTTTTCTAATACGCAACATTCTAGTTAATTGGTCATTGGTATAAACCGTGTTACCAATAAAAGTTATATCTCCAAATTTATACTGCTCACCTTCGATTACATCTATTTGAAGTGATATAGTTTTATCATTATTAACTATAACGCTATCTGACAGTATTCTAGCATCGCGATAACCATTTTCTTTATAAGCATCTATAATGTGACCTAAATCGGCTTGATATGCCGAATCAATAAATTTTGATCGTTTTAAAATGCGAAGACGGTTAATTTTTTTGGTGCTTTTCATAGCCTTTCGAAGCTTTTTGCTTTTTAAAACTTCGTTGCCATTAAATACAATATTTTTAATTTTTACTTTTTCACCTTTGTCTATATTTACTACCATATTTACTCTAGCTGTTTGAACAGAGTCTTTAACATCAATGGTATTTATATAAACTTTAGAGTTTAAAAAACCTTGTTTTTTATATTTAGTTTCAAGGAAGTTCTTTGTGGTTGTAATAAGGTTTTCAGTTACTTTAACACCCTTTTTTAGCTTATTATCATTAATAATGCCTTCAACTTTAGATTTTTTAACACCATTAATTTTTAGGTCATTAAGCTGAGGTAAATCAGAAAGTCGAATTTCTAAGTAAGCTGTATTGCCTTCAATTTTACTTATGTATAACTCTATATCGCTAAATAGTTTCGAATTCCAGAGTTTTTTAATAGCGGTACTAATATCTTCACCTGGAATGGTTATTTCTTTTCCTTTTCTTAAGCCAGAATAAGTTACAATGGTTTGATCACTAAAACTAGTATTTCCAGAAACCGAAATACCTCCTAGAGTATATTTTTTACCGTCATCATAAGAAATGTCTTGAGCTTGTAAACTCAAACTAAAGATTATAAATAGTAGCGCTAAACAATTTTTTATGTAAGTAGAAGAAGCTATAATTTTAGCTAAGTTGTTCACTTGTTTTCCCAAATCGTCGTTCTCTTTTTTGATATTCAATAATAGCTTCATACAAATGTTGCTTTGTAAAATCTGGCCAAAGCGTGCTGGTGAAATATAATTCTGCATAAGCTATTTGCCAGAGCAAAAAATTGCTTATACGCTTTTCACCACTTGTTCTAATAAGCAAATCTACATCTGGTAAATTTCGCGTGTAAAGATGCTCATTTATAATCGATTCATCAATTTTTTCGGGCGAAATTATATTATTTTTAACTTTAATGCTAATTTCTTTAACAGTGTTTAGCAATTCCTCTCTAGAACCATAACTTAAAGCTAGTGTTAAGGTCATTCTTTTGTTATGTTTTGTAGCATCAATAACATCGAAAAGCTCTTTGTAAACCTTTTTAGGAAGGGTTTGTAAATTACCTATAGCTGAGAGTTTTATGTTATTATCTTGCATGGTTTTAATTTCTTTTTTTAGTGAAGAAATTAAAAGCTTCATAAGTGTTTGTACTTCTAATTTTGGTCTATTCCAGTTTTCGGTTGAAAAGGCATATAATGTTAGATGCTCAACACCTAGTTCTGCAGAGGCTTCAACCACATTTTTAACAGATTTTGTGCCATTTTCATGCCCAAAAGTACGGAGCATACCTTTTTGTTTAGCCCATCTACCATTACCATCCATAATAATGGCAAGGTGTTTTGGTAGTTTTTTAGCTTGTATGTCTTTTAAAATATCCATATTAATAGCTTGCAGCGCAATAGCAAGGATTTAGTCCAAAGGTATAAGTTAAAGTTATTCCAGAGAACACGTACCAATCGTTATTATTTATATTTCCAAACCGGTATTGCTGTCTAAATTCAGCATCTGGAATACTTCCATCTAATTCATCTGAAAAAGTATATCTAGCCCCAACCTCGAAGCTAAGAATAAAATTGTCCAAGAATGTAGTTTTAAAACCTAATGCCATTGGGATTCCATAAGCCCAACTTGAAGAATCTTCGGAAGTTAACACACCATTGTTAAAATAAAAGTTGTCGTGGTGAGCAACACTTATGCCTGTAAAAAGATACGGCGTTCCCAATTTTTTGCCAGTATGTAAATCAAAATCAAAAAAGGTGAATTCCATTCCTGCTGCAATTTCTATAATCTGATTCGAAAAACTATAACCTCTTTGAATTCGCCTTGGATCGTCCGAATTGTTGTCAACTCCTTCTAATTCTGAAAAAATTAATGAGAACCTGTAAGAATGTCTTGGACTTCTGTTCCACTTATAAACCCCACCTATAGCTAATTGGTTTGGTGAGATATAATCTGTAGCACCAACATCTCCAATAAAATTGCTGCCACCAATAAATAGCCCCACTTCATTTATTTGAGAGTGGCCTAAAGAAAAGCTTAAAACACTAAATATCAATACAGTTAAATGCCTCATAAATGTTCAAAAGTTTGCAAATATAATAAATAAGATTAGCTATGTATAATTTGAGCTAAATAGTATTAGTGTTAAACTGTAATTCTATTAAATTATTGCCTAATTCCGCTTGTCTTCGCCCCAAAGCAGCTTTTTCCGAAGTGTTCTTAAAAAGCTCTCATTTAAAAGATCAATCATTTTAATTTTGAATGGCGCTTTTTTAATCTTAATGAGTGTGCCATTATCTAAAGTGGCGATTCTAGAATCTAAAGACACTAAATGGTTTTCCTCACGACCATCAACTCTTAAATGGATTTCGGTTGAGTCTGGAATAACTAAAGGGCGCGCACTTAAATTATGAGGAGCAATGGGTGTTAATACAAAACTATTTGTTCCTGGAGTAATTACAGGACCACCACAACTTAATGAGTAGCCTGTGGAGCCAGTAGCGGTAGAGACAATTAAGCCATCACTCCAATAGGAGGTCAAGTATTCACCATCTAGATGGGTCTCAACAGTAATCATAGAGGTGGTGTTTTTTCTGCTTACGGCTATTTCATTTAATGCAAAATTAAGTGAAGTGATATCTTCATTTTCTGGAGTTGTTTCAATTGATAATAGACTCCGTTCAGAAATTTTATAGTTGCCATCTATTATATCTTGAATGGCTCTTTCTATTAAATCGACTTGAACCGTAGCTAAAAACCCTAATCTGCCAGTGTTAATGCCAATAATAGGAATACCTAAATCTTTAACAAAGGTTATTGCTCTTAAAATAGTTCCATCACCACCAACACTTACAAGTAAGTCAAAAGAAGAGTCTAAAATATCGAATGTTTTAAAAGCGGCATAATCATCTAAATTTGACATTTGTGCCTTTATTAAATCGTAAAAATGAGTTTCGATATAAGCATCAACATCTTTTTTAACCAAGGAGTTAAAGAGTGTTATTACCGAGGATGATGTAGCTTTATTGTAAAAACGACCGAAAACAGCGACCTTCATGGTTTACATATTTAAATATTTATTCAAATAATCAGATCGCTCTTTTAGGCTTTGATTATAACTATCATCTTCATGTCCAGAAACAATATTATAACTGTAGCGCCTAAATGTTTGAATAATTTCATTCAAAGATGCATTGCCAATTTTAAGTGTTACTTGAACCACGTCGTTTTTCATTTTTGAAACAAAAGCACCGAGAAGTTTTCCATTGTTAGATTCTACAATCTGACTAATCTCACTAAAGGAATAATCATTAATACCTTTTTCAATAACTAAAATTCCACCTGGATCTATAAAGAAAGGGGACTCGCCAAATAAACTTATTACGTCATTCAGTTCGTAATATCCCAAATATTTATTGTTTTCATCTAAAACGGGCATTATGTTACTTGAATTTCTTGCAAAGGCTTCTAATACATCTAGCCAAAGCGTGGTGCGCTTCACATGAAAATTTTCGAGGGCATGAGCATAATCGATTATAGGTTTTTGTCCTTCAAAGCAGTGCACATCGGTTTCAAATAAACTTCCAATAAACTCATTATTGTCATTCTTTATGGGAATATGAGAATACGTTAACTGATTAAATAGCAACTGTAAGTCGCTTACCTTATTGTTATCATTAATAGGTTTTACATCGTTTATTATTAAATCTGAAAGCTTCACTTAATAGTTTTATGCGCGTTTTATCCGAATGCAAATTAATTAAAAAAATGACACTTAAGGCTGTTCTACTTTGTATTTTTGTTCTTCAAAATATATAAATGACTAAGCTAAGTGTAAATATTAATAAAATTGCCACTCTTAGAAACTCAAGGGGTGGCGATGTTCCTAATGTGGTTGAATTTGCAAAAGATGTTCAGCGTTTTGGAGCAGAAGGTGTAACCATTCATCCACGGCCAGACGAACGACATATTCGCTACCAAGATACTCGCGATTTAAAATCAGAGGTTTATACAGAATATAATATCGAAGGAAACCCGATTGAGTCCTTTGTTAATCTAGTTCTTGAAGTTAAACCTACTCAGGTTACTTTAGTGCCAGATGCGGTTGATGCCATAACGAGTAATGCTGGTTGGGATACCATTAAGCATAAAGACTTATTGGTTGATGTTATTAAAGAGTTTAAAAAGAACGGTATTAGAACTTCAATTTTTGTGGATCCAGTTCTAAAACAAATTGAAGGAGCAAAAGAAACAGGAACCGATAGAATTGAATTATATACTGAAGCATTTGCACATCAGTATAGTCTGGGAAATAAAAATGCTGTTACACCTTACAAGGAAAGTGCAGAATTAGCCAATAAACTAGATTTAGGTATTAATGCTGGTCATGATTTATCTTTAGATAATATTAAATTTTTTAAAGATAATATTCCTAATTTATTGGAGGTTTCCATTGGTCATGCACTAATTTCTGAAAGTTTATATCTTGGAGTAGAAAATGTAATACAAATGTATTTGCGCAAACTAGCATAATGGGATTACATTCAAATATTATAGGAGAAGGTCGGCCTTTTGTTATTCTTCATGGGTTTTTAGGCATGAGCGATAACTGGAAAACGCTTGGAGGTCAATTCAGTGAACAAGGTTTTCAGGTTCATTTGGTAGATCAACGAAATCATGGGCGAAGTTTTCATGATGATGTGTTTAATTACGAAGTTCTTGCGGAAGATTTAAAAGCATATTGCAAATATCATAATTTAGAGGACATCATATTGCTGGGTCATTCTATGGGAGGTAAAACCGCCATGTTGTTTGCAACGTTATATCCAGAATTGGTTTCAAAATTATTAGTTGCCGATATTTCCCCGCGATTTTATCCGATTCATCATGATGCTATTTTAAATGGTTTGAGTGCATTAAATTTTGATGAAGTTAAAAGTAGAGGTCAAGCAGATAAGGTTTTAAGTGATTATGTCCCTGATTTTGGAACAAGACAGTTTTTATTGAAAAACCTGTATTGGATTGAGAAAGGAAAATTGGCATTACGTATAAATCTTGAAATTTTAAAAAATGAAGTTGGTGAGATTGGAGAGCCATTACCATCCTATGCAAGATTTGAAAAAGACACCTTGTTTTTACGTGGTGACCGATCGGAATATATTGGAATTGAAGATGAACGATTAATTGCTAACCACTTTCCAATAGCTGAAATTGTAACAATTTCTGATGCTGGGCATTGGTTGCATGCAGAGAACCCGAAAGCGTTTTATGAAGCTGTAATAAGATTTATCGAATAATATATTTTGTATATTTATTAAAATATTTTTCATGAAATTAATACTTAAACTTTTACTAAACGCAGTTGCCGTTTTTATTTTAGCACATGTTTTATCTGGTGTTTTTGTCGATGGTTATGTTACTGCAATTATAGTAGCCGTTGTTTTATCGATATTAAACCTATTGGTAAAGCCGATATTAATAATTTTTACTTTACCAATAACTATCGTAACATTGGGCTTATTTTTATTGGTAATAAATGCATTAATAATATTGTTGGCAGATAATTTAATTGATGGATTTTCGGTAAGTTCAATTTGGTGGGCAATACTTTTTAGTATCTTACTATCTATACTGCAATCAATACTTCACTCGCTTTTAAAAGAGGATAAAAAATAGCTTAAAAATCAGACAATTAAACTTTGTTGGGATGCGAAAAATGTTATATTTTTGCATCCCAATTTTAGTTGCAGGAAACTCTAAAAGATTTTGTCTTTTAGTTTCGATTGAAATTGTCATTTCCGTGAAAATGGGAATCTAAAAAATCAAGTTAAAACTTAAATTAAATACCTTTTTAAGGTTTAGATCATTAAAAATGAATATTACAAGAGAAAACGTTGATGCATTAAATGCGGTTGTAAAAGTGGATATTGCTAAAGAAGATTATAGCGATAAAGTTGAAAAAATCTTGTCAGATTATCGTAAAACAGCAAACATCCCAGGTTTTAGAAAAGGACATGTGCCAATGGGAATGGTAAAAAAGCAATATGGTAAAGCTGTATTGGTAGATGAGGTTAATAAACTATTACAAGAAGCCTTAAATAAATATTTAACTGAAGAGAAACTAGATGTTCTAGGTCAGCCATTGCCTAAGCCACAAGATGCTGTCGATTGGGATTCTGATGCTTTTTCATTTGAATTTGAATTGGGTTTAGCACCAGAATTTGAGGTAAACTTGAAGAGCAAAAAAGCGATTACGCAATACAATATTGTAGCCGATGATAAAATGATTAATGAGCAGTTTGAGCGCATCCAAAAGCAATATGGGAAATTAATTTCTCAAGACACTGTTGAAAAAGATAGTGAGATTACTGGAACTTTTGAAAATGAAGAACGTGAGATAGATAACACAGTAACTTTAACTTTAGATAAGTTTAAAGGTAAATTGACTGCTAAGCAATTTATTGGAGCTAAAGTTGGTGATGTAATCGTTTTAAAAACAAAAGGCCTTTACAACGATGAGCATGAGTTAATGCATGCTTTAAAATTAGGACATGACGATGTTCATGGGTTGGATATAGAAGTGTCATTCACTATTACTGAAATTAATGAAAGAGAATTAGCCGATTTAGATCAAGAATTATTTGATAAACTTTTTGGTCCAAAAACAGTTACTTCTGTAACAGAGATGAAAGCAAAAATTAAAGAAGATGCCGAAAAACAATTTGTTCAACAGGCTGATCAAAAATTATTGAATGATGTTACCGAGTATTTAGTAGAAAATACTAAGTTCGATTTACCAGCAGAGTTTTTAACCAAATGGATGCAAACAGCTGGTGAAAAAGAAATGGACGAAGTACAGGCTAAAGAAGAATACGAGAAGTCAGAAAAAAGCTTGCGTTATCAATTAATTGAAGGGAAATTAATAGAGGAAAATAACGTTCAAGTAACGATGGACGATATAAAGAATCATGCGAGAGAAATGATTAAAGGACAAATGGCTCAGTTTGGCCAAATGAATCCTTCTGATAAAGAATTAGATGATATTGCTGCTCGTGTGTTATCTAATCAAGATGAAGCACGTCGTATTTCAGAACAATTAATAAGTCAAAAACTTTTAAATGTATATAAAGAAAAAGCGAATTTAAAGGTTAAAGAATTGAGTTACGAAAACTTTGTTAAAGAAGTTTACGGAGACAAATAATCAAATAATAATTCATTATATTTAAGCGCTTAAACGAATCCGTTTAAGCGCTTTTTTATTCAATTATATTTTATAAAAAAGCCTCTATATATCTTGATGTAAGTCAAGTGTTTAAATCAAATAAATATTTTAAAACAATTATGGATTACGCTAAAGAATTTGAAAAATTCGCGATAAAAGATCAAGGAATCAGTAGTACTTATTACAATCAAATAGTAAGTAGTATGTATCCAACAAATTTAACTCCTAACATTATTGAAGAGCGCCAAATGAATATCGCAATTTTCGATGTGTTTTCTCGTTTAATGATGGATCGTATTATTTTTATGGGTACAGGTATTAACGACCAAGTAGCAAATATTATTCAAGCTCAGTTGTTGTTTTTAGAAAGTGTTGATGCCTCAAAAGATATTCAAATATATATTAATTCACCAGGAGGAAGTGTCTATGCCGGTTTAGGTATTTATGACACTATGCAATTCATTAAGCCAGACGTAGCAACTATCTGTACTGGTATGGCAGCATCAATGGGAGCTGTTTTATTATGTGCTGGTCAAAAAGGGAAAAGAAGTGGACTACCTCATTCCAGAGTTATGATTCACCAGCCACTAGGGGGTGCTCAAGGTCAAGCGAGCGATATTGAAATTACAGCGCGTGAAATTCTAACCTTAAAAGAAGAGCTTTATAAAATAATAAGTAAGCATTCTGGACAAGAATACGACAAAGTATATGCCGATAGTGATAGAGATTATTGGATGAAAGCAGATAAAGCTAAAGAATATGGCATGATTGACGAGGTTTTAACACGTGAGTAAATAAATTTTTGTAGCTTTATAATTCGTTATGCTTTGATTTTTAACGATTTATATTAAAACTTGATTAATGGCAAAAGAAGAATTAGAATGTTCCTTCTGCGGAAGAAAGAAACCAGAAACTAATTTATTAATAGCTGGTTTAGATGCGCACATCTGTGACAGATGTATTGAGCAGGCACATGGAATTGTTATAGAAGAATCGAAGCAAAGTGACAGTAGTGACTTATCTGCAGAGTTAAAACTTCGCAAACCCCAGCAAATTAAGGCGTTTTTAGACGAATACATTATTGGGCAAGGGATGACGAAAAAAGTTATGTCAGTTGCCGTTTACAATCACTATAAAAGATTATTACAGCCACCATCAAATGACGATATCGATATTCAAAAAAGTAATATCATTATGGTTGGGCAAACGGGAACTGGAAAAACACTAATGGCTAAAACTGTAGCTAGAATGCTTAATGTCCCATTAGCCATTGTCGATGCTACAGTGCTAACCGAAGCAGGTTATGTGGGTGAAGATGTTGAAAGCATTTTAACCAGACTTTTGCAGGCCGCCGATTACAATCTTGAGAAAGCAGAAAAGGGGATTGTATTTATTGATGAAATAGATAAAATAGCTCGTAAAAGTGACAATCCATCTATTACAAGAGATGTATCGGGAGAAGGTGTGCAACAAGCACTTTTAAAACTTTTAGAAGGAACTATAGTTAACGTGCCGCCAAAAGGAGGGAGAAAACATCCAGACCAGAAGTTTATTGAAGTTAATACTGAGAATATTTTATTTATCGCTGGAGGCGCTTTTGATGGTATTGAACGTGTGATTTCTAAACGTTTGAATATGCAAGCGGTTGGCTATAGTGCTTCAATGTCTGATGATGTTGTAGATCAAGATAACTTGCTGCAATATATTATTCCTAAGGATTTGAAAGACTTTGGTTTAATTCCAGAAATTATTGGACGTTTACCAGTCCTTACACATATGGATCCGTTAGATGCTAATACACTAAGAGCAATTTTAACAGAGCCTAAAAATGCCATTATTAAGCAGTATAAAAAACTGTTTGCTATGGACGATGTAGATTTTAGCATAACCGAGGGAGCCCTAAACTTTATAGTTGGAAAAGCCATAGAATATAAATTAGGAGCAAGAGGTTTAAGGTCTTTATGCGAAGAGATTTTAACAGATGCTATGTTCGAATTACCAAGTAGTGATGAAAAGAAATTTAACGTCACTAAAATGTATGCTGAAGAAAAATTGACCAAAACAACGTTGAAAAAATTAAAGGCTGTCTCATAAAGATGACAGCTTAGTGAAACAAAAAACCACGCTTTAAGCGTGGTTTTTTTATTAGGAATTAATTAATAATGGACATTATGAGGAAATTTCGTCTATCAAACTTCAATAAAAATATATTTTATAAATCACGTCGCAAAAAATATTCAATCCTTTTAGACGATGAGATAAAATTCTCGTTTAAAAACTTTTACTGATACACTTCATCGAATAAAAAGGAATTTAAGAATCTAAGTTTAAAAGTGCCTCTAAATAATTTCGAGAATTAGACAGTCTTGGGATTTTATGTTGTCCACCAAGTTTGTTGTTCTGTTTAAGCCAATCATAAAAGAGCTGTTCCCTAGCTACATGTATTTTAGGCTTGTTTAGTGTAATGTTATTATAGCGTTTGGCTTCATAATCAGAATTTAAAGACTTTAAAGCATTATCGAATAGCTCGTTAAAATAATTAAGATCTTTTGGCGGTGTTTTAAATTCAATGAGCCATTCATGTCCCCCTTTTTCTTTGCCTTCCATAAAAATGGGAGCGGCAGTAAAATCTACAATTTCTGATTTAGTGCGTTTACAAACTTTTTTTAAAGCTGCTTCAGCGTTTTCAATAATGAGTTCTTCTCCAAAAACATTTATGTGATGTCTCGTTCTACCTGTAACTTTTATTCGGTAGGGATTTATAGAAGTAAATCTAACAGTATCTCCAACCTTATAGCGCCATAGTCCTGCATTTGTGGTTATTATGATTGCATAGTTTTTGTTTAGTTCTACTTCACCAAGCGGAATGGCATACTCTTCTTCAGTGCCGTAAGTACGCATTGGAATAAATTCATAGAAGATACCATAATCTAACATCAGTAATAATTCGGACGAATTATTTTGATCTTGAATGGCGAAAAAACCTTCCGAGGCATTATAAATTTCATAATACTTAAAACTCTTTCGAGGTAATAGGCTTTTATATTGATCGATATAAGGAGTAAAGCTCACGCCACCATGAAAATAAACTTCCAGATTAGGCCAGATTTCAAATAGGTTTTTCCGCCCTGTAGTCTTTAAAACATCATTGAGTAATACTAGCATCCAGGAAGGAACGCCAGCTAAACTGGTAACATTTTCGTTAATGGTTTCATTTACAATAGCTTGCATTTTATGTTCCCAATCACTCATTAGAGATACTTTGTTGCTTGGTGTACTGCTAAACTCTGCCCAAAAAGGCATATTATCTATTAATATTGCAGACAAATCGCCAAAAACGGTCCCGTTTTCTTTATACAGTTCTTTACTGCCACCTAATCGTAAACTTTTACCCGTAAATAATTGTGAATCTTCGTTGTTGTTCAGGTACATACAAAGTAAATCTTTACTGGCTGCATAGTGGCAATCTTCTAAAGATTCCGGGCTTACTGGTATGAATTTACTTTTGGACCGAGTGGTACCACTAGATTTGGCAAACCACTTAATCGGGGTAGGCCAAAAAATATTGTTTTCACCTTTTCTGGATCGTTCAATTAAATCTTGGCAACCTTCATAATTTTTTATTGGAACGCGTTCTGCAAAAGTTTTATAATTCTTAATGGAAGAAAAATCAAATTGTTTACCAATTTCTGAATCTTTGGCATAATCTATAAGACTTAATAGCAATTCGTTTTGTACTTCATTTGGGTATTTCAAAAAGAGTTCTATTTGATGAAAACGCTTTTTTAAGAACCAAGAAGCAATAGAATTTACTAAAGGAATTGGCATATTTGTTTTATATTTAAGTTCTTAAAAATAAGACTTTTTTTTATGACCTACCAAGGTGTTTTAACAAAAATGGACACTGAGTTTTTGGAGCCGATTCAGTACTATTTGGTATTTGAAAACGATTTTTTAAACATGAATCAGTTGCTTAATAAATCGATAACTATACGGTTTGTTAAATACCAATGTTTAAACTGTGGTTTAGATAAACCTATTTACAGGCAAGGGTTTGATAGGCAGTGTTTTTTTGAAACAGCAAGAGCAGGCGATTGGATTATGCGTCCAGAGTTAAGTACCGCGCATTTAGATAAAGAAGATCGGGATTTAGAATATGAAAAGCAGGTACAATTACAGCCGCATATTGTGTATTTAGCAAATTCAAGTAATGTTAAAGTTGGTGTTACTAGGAAAAGTCAGGTGCCGACACGTTGGATTGACCAAGGTGCTCATGAAGCTATAGAAATTGTTGAAGTTCCCAATCGCTATCTGGCAGGAATTACAGAAGTGGCTTTAAAAGATCATGTGGCAGATAAAACGAATTGGCGCTCTATGCTGAAAAATGATATTAAAGATGAGAACTTAATACAATGGCGCGATCGTTTAAAGCAATACATTCCAGATGAAGCAAAAGATTATTTTATTGAAAGTAATGCCGAAACCAATTTGGAGTTTCCAGTAAATAAATACCCCGCTAAACCTAAGAGCCTAAATATTGTAAAGGAACAATCTTATTCTGGTAAATTAGTTGGAGTTAAGGGACAGTATTTAATTTTTGAAGATGATACTGTTTTTAATGTGCGTGCTAATGAAGGCTTAGTGGTCAATATTTCAGTAGATTAAAGTAGCTATAAATAAAATAATAATAAGGGGAAAAGTTAAAAAAACAAAAACCCATTTACTAATGTAAATGGGTTTTTTATATTTATTGAAAGAAAGATTTATATATCTTCTTGATCTCTTAAATTTTGAATATAAGCCGCTTTTTGGATTTCACGACGACGCTTTACAGAAGGTTTAGTAAAAAACTGACCATCTCTTAAGTTTTGCATTACTTTAATATTTCTGTGCTTTCTTTTGTAACGTTTTAAAGCTCTTTCGATGTTTTCACCATCTTTAACTATAATCTTTAACATAAATATATTTTAATTGTTGCGTTTTCTATGTTTTCCCAAAAAGGGATGCAAATTTCAGAATTTTTATTAGTAAATCCTAATTAATTGTATCTTTTGTGCTTTTCTTCTTTTTAAGTAATCCACCTAGAATATTTTTAACGACATCTGATGTTGGGTTGGTTTTTACAGAATCTGTCTTTGTTGTTGTGGTGTCCTTGGTTTCGGGATTGTTTCCCATAATATCTTTAAGCACATCATTGATAACTGAATTCTGTCCTTTACTTATCGAGTCTGTTTTTGTTTTGTTACCACCAATGATATCACCAAGCATATCTTTAACCTTGTCTTTACCCTGATTTAGAAGTTTCTGTTTTTGAACGTCGATAAGTTGCTTGGTCAATGCTGAGACACCACTTGCTAAGTCTGTTTTTAAGGTTGGTTTGTTGAAGCTCCCTCCTATATGTGCAATAACCGGTATAGTAATATTTTTAGCTTCTTCTGAGTCAATTTCACCAATTAATTGATTAACCTCACCACCTAAATATTTGGCGGGAACATTAAATACAGCTTTATAGTCCATGCTTTTGTCAAATCCATGACCTCCAGAAACGGTAATGGCAATATCTTCATATTTTAAATCGAAGGGTTTTACACTTACTTTGCCATCTGAAAATGATAGCTTCGTTTTTAAATCCTTTAAATTTAATTTATCAAAATCTATAAAACTCAAAGCACCTTCCAATTTATTAAAAAGTGCTCCTTGATTGGCATTAAGTTTAGTATTTATTAATTCGGCTAAGACATTTCCAGAAACTGTACTTAAATCTGGCGAGAATTCTTGATTTAATTTACCCGAAAGATTTATGGTTGTGTTTAATTTTCCGTTTAGTAGTTTAGCTACTGGAGCTAAATTTTTAAGTAAGTCTAGACCTTTAAAGGATTCTGCAATATCGAAACCATCTGCTCCTAAATTCAAATTAAAAGTAGGTGTTTCATCTTTTGTAGAAACATTTCCAGCGATAGACAAAGCACCATCAAAAATACTAGATGTCATATTTTGCAATGAGGCTTGTTGGTCTTTTATAAAAAGGGTGCCAGCAACATTCTTTAGCTTTAAATTATCATATTCAACGGTTTTCGCATTGGCATTAATTTTACAATGTAAAAAGTCTGGTATTTTAAGTGACTCGACATTGCTAGTGGTTTTATTTTCAGTTGCAACTGTATCTTCAGAGGTTATAAAATCACTTACTTTAAATATATTAGAATTTACATTAAAATCTCCTTTTAAGGTGTTGTCGCTTAATAAGAATCCCAACAAGTTTTTAATGGTTCCATTAACGCTAATGTCACTGTCTCCAGTTCTAGCCTTGAAGTTATTTAATGACACACTTCCAGGATTAAAACGCATATTAGCTTCCAAAATATGGATGGGGTTTACGATATCTTCAGAAGAAAACACAAAATCTGTGATACTCGCAGAACCATTGTTTCTTATACGATTATAAGCATTTGTTTTAATGGCATTCATATCGAAAGTCGTGTTAAGTTTTGCTTTCAAAATTCCTGTAAGGGCATTTTCTAATTCAACTGGGTATGCTTTCGAAATGTTATCTAAATTTAGAACACCATCAATACTGGCATTTACAGACATGTTTTTGGTGATATTTTTTAATGTGGCCGAAGATTTAAAGACGTCTTCATCAATTTTAAAGTTTAGGGTTTTAATATCTATATATGTGTCGTCTACTTTTCCAGTTTCATTTTTAATATTTGTATCTATAATAATATTGCTCACTCGTTTTGGCAAATTGGGATATTTAAACGAAGCATTGTTAGATGAAATACTAATATCTAAGTTTGGAATGGTTTCTTCTGAGCTCACTCCTCTTATCACTCCTTTGATTTTAAAATCGCCGGTAGTTTGAACATCTTCGATATTTTTTGAATATTCACTTGGAATAACTGCTAGAAAGTTTTTAAAATCAGACTCTGGATTTTCAAACTTAATATCTATGTCCTGTCCGTTTTTAAGCTGCTGTACAAAGCCTTGAAATTCTATGGGCAGATTATTAATGAAGCCTTTGTTTTCTTGAAATGTATATTTCTTGTTGTTTAAATCTAAACCAATTAGGGCCTCTAATTTTATACTGTTATTGTTTAGGTATTTGGTGCTGTTTAGAGCGAAACTAACATTAGCGTTGCTTTTAGTATCCAATTCTGAAGTCTCAGCCGAAAATGTTCCGTGACCTTCATGATTAAGTTCGGTCAGGTGGATTTGTGTTTTTGAAACTTCATCTAAATAGGTTAAAACACTATTTTTTATACGGTAGTCTTCAATGCTAAATGTGAAACTACTTGGTTCGTTTTCTTCGGAAGTGTCACCAGTATTTTCTTTAGTAATGTCGTAATTGTTATTCCCGAATTTATCTGTTTTCAAGCTTAAAAGCGCCTCGTCAACATAAATGGAGTTTACCACAATAGGATCCTCACTTGCTTTTTTAAATAATTCTTTAACGGACATAGTAAACGAAATATCTCTAACAGAAGCTAAAGTTTCATCCTTAAACGGTTTAAAATTTGTTATCACCAAATCGTTTACGTTCACTTGAACTTGTGGAAATCTTCGAATAAAGCTTAAAGACACATCACTAAATTCAACTTGGGCGTCTAGGTTCTCATTTATAAATCGTTTAACCATCTCTTTTATTTGTCCTTGGAACGCGAATGGGATGGCGGCTAATAAAGTAAAGATTATTAGTAATGAGATGCCAATAATTTTTAAAGTTTTCTTCAAGGTTCAGAATTTAGGAAACTGCATATACAAAGATATACGCAAAAATGGGCTTAAAAGACTGAAAATGGTGAGTTTATTGTTAAAAAATCTAGAGTAGCTCAATCTCTTCATTTACTTTTAAATTGAAACGTTTTCTAAATAAATAAACGCCTAAGTAGAGTAGTGGAGTATCTAGAATTGCAATAAAAACTTTAAAGAGAAACCCGCTTATCAATAAACCTTTAAAATTAGACCAATCAATTATTCCGAATGAACATAATAGAAAAACAATGGTGAAGGTATCCACAAATTGTGAAAACCAAGTAGAAAAATTATTACGAAGCCAAAGATGTTTGCCTTTGGTTAAGCGTTTCCAGAAGTGATAAATTTGAATGTCGATAAATTGAGCAAACAAATAGGTAAGCATACTTGCAAACACTGCAATATTTGAATTTCCAAAAACTCTCCAAAATGAAAAATCCCCAACAGGAGACCATGATGTTGCTGGTACAACGGCCGCGGTTTGGATAATTAAAAGCGAGAATAAAGAAGCAAAAATTCCAACTACTACAATATCATTAGCTCTTTTCTTACCATAGATTTCACTAATTAAATCGGTAATTAAAAATGTAATTGGATAAGGAAGTATACCAACTGAAATCTCAAACAACTTACTGCCAAAAACCTCAACATCAATCGGATACCAGTAAAAGAATTTTTGGAAAATGAGATTGGAAACAACCAATGAGGTTATAAATAAACCGCCTAATACAATATAAATACGTTGAGCGGTTAGTTTATCTTTTAATGTCATATATAGTATAAATACGTTCCGTAAATATAACCCAAATCCATTTACTTTTTATTATTTTGCCTTCTCGATGCAAAAACCCAAAATATTTCATATTGCTCTTGGAAGCAACAAAGGCGATAAGTTTAAAAACTTACAAGCCGCTGTTGATGCTATTCATTTGAAAATAGGTAACATTATTCTTATTTCCAAAGTTTATAAGTCACCTGCATTTGGGTTTGAAAGTGACGACTTTTTAAATTGCTGTCTAGTTCTAGAAAGTTATTTTAGCGCACAGGAAGTACTAGATAACTTATTAGCTATTGAAAGTGATTTAGGAAGAGAAAGAAAAAAAGCAAAAGATTACGAAGCACGAACCATAGATTTGGATATTGTTTTTGCTGAAGATGATGTAATCGATACCAAAACGCTTCAAGTGCCGCATACCGAAATGCAGAACCGTAAGTTTGTGCTGTTACCTTTAAACGATGTAGCATCAAAAGTGAAGCATCCAAAACTTGATAAGGAGGTTGGGGTTTTATTAAGTGAGTGTGATGATGATTCTGTTTTAGAGCCCATTAATATATGGTTGAAAAACCCAAGTAAGCAGTTCGACTTTTCAAAATACAACTACATTGCCATTGAAGGAAATATTGGCGCTGGGAAAACAAGTTTAGCAACCAGAATTGCCCACGATTTTAATGCAAAAATTATTTTAGAACGTTTTGCCGACAATCCATTTTTACCTAAGTTTTATGAAGATGCTAACCGTTATGCGTTTACTTTAGAAATGTCTTTTCTAGCGGATCGCTATCAACAAATATCCGATGATTTATCACAGTTAGATTTATTTAAAGACTTTATTGTGAGTGATTATGATGTGTTTAAATCACTCATTTTTTCGAAAATAACCTTGCAAGAGGACGAGTTTAATTTATACCGAAAGTTATTTTACTTGATGTATAAAGATATTGCAAAGCCTGAGTTATACATTTATTTATACCAAAATACGGAGCGTTTACAACAAAACATAAAAAAACGTGGGCGCGATTACGAGCAAAACATCGCCGATGATTATTTAGAAAAAATCAATGCAGGCTATCTCGATTTCTTAAAAACTCAAAAAGATTTTAACGTAAAAATTATTGATATATCTGAAAAAGATTTTATTGAAAACCGAACGGACTATTTGTGGGTTTTGAGGGAGATTTGTGGAGATTAATTTTGGACTTAAGCTTATTGGCGGTCCGTATAACACATCTTTGTAGGTTTTAAGTTATGATTTTTCAATTAAGCACTGCCTTTAGTAATTCCTAGCAGATTCTGACTAAGTCGAAATAGTCGTAATTGCGGTTATGCCTCGTTAGCAAATGTTATTTCTATTCTTTCATCAACTGCTCAAGCCCCATAATGTAAATTGCATATATATCTACATGACTTAACACCTCCGATTTCGTAACATCAAAAACACCATAATATCTTTTTACTGAACGAAGATTTGCAAAGTCATTTATCTCTATATTTTTTTTCCAAACCTTATTTTTGTTTCCATCGAACACTGTGGCGTGTATTCTAAGACTTGGTTTAGTGTTAGTTTTAGATTTGTTATTCCCAAAGGTAACCGAGGTGCTACCTCCATTGGAAATCTTTACGTAATACCTAATGTATCTGTTGTTTTCAGTACAATTAACTTTTGCTCCTTTAAAGCTGTTTGAAGGCAGTCCTTCAAGACGTCCACCATTTCCTCCGGAGTCATAAACCCTTCCTCTTTTGTCTCTATAAAAACACATTTTTACTGGCATTTGTAATTTTTCGGTAAATGCCTCTTCGGTTTTAATTTTAATAGAATTTATAAGTTCTTCAGGAAATATTTTACTTACAGAAAAATCAGATAACCAATTCCTATTATTACGCTCAACCTTTACAAAATCAGTAAGTTCGGAATCCACATCAAAAATGAAGGAGTAAACAGCACCACTTTGAGCACTTGCTACAAATGCATAAAATAATAATGTTATAATTAATAAAGGCTTTAAATTAAGGTATTTCATTTTGCTTAAATTTAACTATCTCTATGTAACAATATTGACTTTATGGAAAATGCTTGCAAAAGATTAGATAAGGTTTGGATTTAATAAGGTATATTGATTGATAAGCGAAGTTAGAATATCATACATTAAGAATCATAATAAATTGTAGATTAAAACTTTAATTTTATAATCTAGCTGGTTTTGAATATCATGGTCACAATTCTTCCTTTATTGTTTTCTAAATGATGCTCATTCAAAATATTTACTTCTTTCATCTTAAAATTAAAAGGAGCTTCTAAAATGTCAAGTCCACTACTATATTTTACACGATTTCCTTGTCCCGATATTATGTCTGTATTAGGTTTAAAATTATCATTTGGGATATGTTCGGTAAGAATGATGTATTTGTAGGTTGATAGTTTTTCAACGATTTTTTTAATTTCAGTATTCGATAAATGCTGTAATACTTGCCGCAATAATACACAATCGGCATTTGGGAGCTTCTCTTCTGAAATATCTAAACAATGAAACGTCAAGCGTTCTTCTTTAAAAGTTTTTTTATTTCTTTCAATCAGGTTTTCAACTATATCTACTCCAATATATTTTTTGGTGAATTTAACTAAGTGTTTCCCAATATTAAAATCACCACAACCCAAATCGCAAACGATTAATGGCTTATCGAAAGATTTCAAAAATGTAATTACAGCTTCCAAATAAGGCTTAATAATATGTGGATGATGAGAGCCTTCACCAGAATAAAAATCGAAGTCATTTCCGCCCCAAAGATTCTTTTCATAAATCTGATTCATGACATCTTTTGTAGGCCATGGTTGTTTATTAGGTTTTTTCAAGGGTTCTAAGTTTACTAAACACATCCCAAACTACAACGCCGCAACTAACCGAAATATTTAAAGAATGCTTGGTGCCATATTGCGGTATTTCAATTACTGTATCACTGGCATTAACCACATCTTGAGAGACACCTTTTACTTCATTGCCAAAAACTAGAGCGTAAGTTGTTTGTCGTTTTGGTGCAAAGTTGTTGAGCATAGTTGCGTTTTCAGCTTGTTCAATAGAACACACTTTAACCTTATTAGTTTGCAATCGTTTAACCAAATCCAGAGTATTTTCTACATATTCCCAAGCCACAGTTTCAGTACTGCCTAAAGCTGTTTTGTGAATGTCTTTATGTGGAGGTGTCGCTGTTATGCCACAGAGGTAAATTTTTTCAATTAAAAACGCGTCACTCGTTCTAAATACAGAACCAATATTGTTTAAACTTCTAATATTATCAAGAATAATAATTATTGGCGTTTTCTCTGCTTCTTTAAAACCAACAACACTTAATCTGTCTAATTCGCTATTTTTTAATTTTCTCATTAATATAATCTTTGTCATTACCGCGAAGGTGGAAATTTTATCGAACGTGTCAATTTATTCGAAATAGCAGCTATTGTTAAAATCTCGTCCTAATTGTAGATAACTTATGATTCCACAACTTCAAAAAACATGAAATTAGTAGTACATTGCATGCTACAATTTTGTCAAAAGTAACATTTAAAAATCACTTTTCCATTGGCTAAAAAAGCAAAGAAAGAAACTCCTTTAATGAAGCAATATAATGCAATAAAGGCAAAGTATCCCGATGCCTTATTGTTGTTTCGTGTGGGCGATTTTTATGAAACCTTTGGAAGTGACGCTGTTAAAGCTGCTGGAATTTTAGGGATTATTTTAACCAAGCGTGGTGCGGGAAGTGAGAGTGAAACAGAGTTGGCAGGGTTTCCTCATCATTCTTTAAATACATATTTACCAAAGTTGGTAAAAGCAGGCGAACGCGTTGCTATTTGCGATCAGTTAGAAGACCCAAAACAAACTAAATCCATTGTAAAACGTGGTGTAACCGAATTGGTAACACCTGGTGTAGCCTTAAATGATGAGGTTTTAGTATCTAAATCGAATAACTTTTTGTGTTCGGTTTATTTTGATAAAAAATATATTGGAATTTCATTTCTAGACATTTCTACAGGTGAGTTTTTTACGTCACAAGGCAATGCAGAATACATTGATAAGTTACTTCAAAACTTTAGTCCGAGTGAAGTTTTGGTTTCAAAACAAAAGCGTGTGCTTTTTAATGAAACATTTGGTGATGATTTTCATACTTTTTATCTTGAAGATTGGGTGTATCAAACCGATTATGCTTATGAAACTTTAATTAAACACTTCGACACAAAAACATTGAAAGGTTTTGGTATTGAAGATTTGTATGAGGGTATTATTGCATCTGGTTCTATTCTTCATTATTTAGGAGAAACCCAACATCACAAATTACAACATATTACGGGTATTTCTAGAATAGCTGAAGATGAGTATGTTTGGATGGATAAATTCACTATTAGAAATTTAGAGCTTTACAATTCTACTAACAATAGTGCTGTAACTCTTTTAAATGTTATTGATAAAACTATTTCGCCTATGGGTGGAAGGCTTTTAAAACGTTGGTTAGCATTGCCGTTAAAAAACGTTGAAAAAATTAAGCAACGTCATGAAGTAGTAAGTTTTTTAAGCAAAGAAAACACCGTGCTTCAAAAGATTCAAAATCATATTAAACATATAGGTGATTTAGAACGACTGATTTCAAAAACAGCTACCGGTAAGGTGAATCCACGAGAGGTCATTCAACTAAAAAATTCTTTAGAAGCCCTTGTTCCTATTAAAAGTATGGCTTCAAATTCTGAAAATGAATCATTACGAATTATTGGTGATAATTTGCAGAGTTGTGAGGTTCTTCGTGAAAAAATAAAGGAAACACTTAATGAAGAAGCGCCTGTAAATGTCCTAAAAGGTAATACCATCGCAATTGGGTTTTCATCAGAATTAGATGAACTAAGAGACTTATCAAAATCAGGTAAAGATTATTTAGATAATTTGCTGGAACGTGAAAGTGAACGTACTGGTATTACATCACTAAAGATTGCATCCAATAATGTTTTTGGTTACTATATTGAAGTTCGAAATACGCATAAAGATAAAGTCCCTGATGAATGGATACGTAAACAAACCTTAGTAAATGCAGAACGTTACATTACCGAAGAACTTAAAGAGTACGAAGCCAAGATTCTTGGAGCCGAAGAACGTATTTTAACCATTGAGCAGCAATTATTTTCAGAGTTGGTTGGTTGGATGAATATATACATCAAAACGGTCCAGCAAAACGCTTATTTAATTGGTCAACTAGATTGTTTATGCGGTTTTGCTCAACTGGCAAAAGATAATGATTACATATATCCAAATATTGATAATTCCTTCGATTTAGATATAAAAGATGGTCGCCATCCAGTTATTGAAAAGCAATTGCCACTAGGAGATGTTTACATAGCTAACAATGTATTTTTAGATAGAACATCGCAACAAATTATTATGATTACTGGGCCAAATATGTCTGGTAAGTCGGCAATTTTGCGTCAAACAGCCTTAATTGTATTGTTGGCTCAAATTGGAAGTTTTGTACCAGCTAAGGAAGCGAATATTGGTTTAGTTGATAAAATATTTACTAGAGTAGGCGCGAGTGATAATATTTCTATGGGTGAATCTACTTTTATGGTAGAAATGAATGAAACGGCTTCTATTCTGAATAATATTTCTGAAAGAAGTTTAGTCTTACTTGATGAGATAGGACGAGGAACCAGTACATATGATGGTATTTCTATAGCTTGGGCTATTAGTGAATATTTACATGAACATCCTTCAAAACCAAAAACATTATTTGCAACCCATTACCATGAGCTTAATGAAATGAGTGAAACCTTTGAGCGTATAAAAAATTTCAATGTTTCTGTTAAGGAGTTGAAGGATAATGTGTTGTTCTTGAGAAAACTCGTTAAAGGTGGCAGCGCCCATAGTTTTGGTATTCATGTAGCTAAAATGGCAGGCATGCCCCAGCAAGTTTTGCGTCGAGCTAATAAGATTTTAGAAAAATTAGAAAAATCTCATTCTAGTGAAGAGCTAACAGATAAGGTTAAAACCTTAAATGACGATTTGCAACTTAGTTTCTTTAATTTAGACGATCCTTTGCTTGAAAATATCAAGGACGAAATACTACATACCGATATTGATACCCTCACACCAGTTGAAGCGCTTATGAAACTCAATGAGATAAAGCGTATGTTGGTAAAGAAAAAACAGGCATAAAAATAATTTCATTTATTTTATCAAAAGGCTTTGCTTTTCCTAGAAATATTTTAAATTTGCATCCGCAATCGAGAGATTGTTTGTTCATTAAAAAACTGCGAAAGTAGCTCAGGGGTAGAGCATCACCTTGCCAAGGTGAGGGTCGCGGGTTCAAATCCCGTCTTTCGCTCTGAAACTTTCTTAAAATATACCAATTAATTTGCTGAAGTGGTGGAATTGGTAGACACGTTGGACTTAAAATCCAATGGACATTAGTCCGTGCGGGTTCAAGTCCCGCCTTCAGTACAAAAGCCTTTATCTTTTTTAGATAGAGGCTTTTTTTTATGGGTCATTTTGAGTAATAAAATAAAAAAACCACCGTGAAGACGGTGGTTTAATAATACTTAAATCAACAACGTTTAGTTGTTAATCTTAATTTTATCTGCTTCTTTTTTAATAGCATCGGAAGCTGAACTTGCAGCATCATCCACTGCTTCTCCTGCAGCATCTACAGCTTTGTCTACAGTTTCACCAGCAGCATCTACAGCAGCATCAACTGCGTCTCCAGCAGCATCGACTGCGTCTCCAGCGGCGTCAACTGCGTTTTCAACAGCATCGCCAGTAGCTTCTGCAGCTTCATCTATAGCGTCACCAGCAGCTTCAGTAGCATTCTCTACTGCTTCTTCAACAGAATCTGCTTTTTTTGTATCTCTACAAGAAGTAAAAGATATTGCTAATGCCATTAATAATGCCAAACTTAAAAGTGATTTTTTCATGATTTTTGTTTTTAGTGTTAATTATTTATAGTCAGTGTCAATTTAATGACTTTATTTAAAAATTCTGTTTAAATTTATAGTTTATATACGCAGATAGTCTAGTATTTGGATGACTGCACCTCTGTTTTTTCTTATAAACTCCGAATTTTTAGACCCACTTTTTAAACGTAAGTCACTATTTGTGATTAATTTATTCATTATCGTATCAAACTCAACTTGATTTGAAATAGACCACATCCCTCCATTATTAATCATAGCTTCCGCTTCTGGAAATTTTGAATAATTTTTTCCAATAATTATTGAGACACCAAATACAGCCGGTTCTAAAGTATTATGTAGTCCAGTGTTTCCCATTGCCCCACCCACATAGGCAATATCTGCATAGCTATAAATTTTGCTAAGTAAACCAATGGTGTCTATAATAAAAATCTTAGCCTCGAGAATTTCTTTACTATCTTTTTCAGAATATAAAATCGTTTTTGTGTTTAGTTTCTTTTGTAAATTCTTGATTTGAGCAGGTTTAATGTTATGAGGTGCAATAATGTACTTTACGTCGTTGTAATTACTGTTATTTATGAAATCTATAAGCAACTTTTCATCTTCCTGCCAACTACTACCTGCCACTATACATAACTTGTCTTGCTTAAAATTGGCTATAAAATCTAATGTGTTATCAGTTCCTAATTGACCTGTAACTCGATCGAATCTTGTGTCTCCTGAAACACTCACATTTTTGAAACCGATGGTTTCTAAAAGCGCTTTAGAATGTTCGGTTTGAGTAAAAATATGATCGAATGCAAATAAGGCGTTTTTTAAATGACTACCATAGAATTTAAAATACGGTTGGTTTTTTCTAAACTCTGCTGAAATTAATATAGCACGCTTTTGCCTCTTCTTTAATTCGAGTAAAAAGTTAGGCCAAATATCATATTTAACAAACACCGTAAGCTCTGGCTTTACAATGTCTAGAAATTTTTTCGCTTTCGATATTGTGTCTAAAGGAAGATAAACAACAACATTAGCAACAGGAGAAATTTTCCTTATTTGATAACCAGAGGGAGAAAAAAAAGACAGAATAATTTCGTGATTTTTATAGTGCTCCCTTAGTTTTTTAAAAACCGGAAATCCTTGTTCATATTCACCCAAAGAAGCACAATGAAACCAAAGTTTTTTATTAGATGGATTTAATTCACTTTTTAAAATTTGAAAAGTTTTAGAACGCCCATCAACACCAAGCTTTATTTTTTCATTAAAAGGAGCTAAGCATTTTAGAGCAAAATCAAGACATTTAATAGAAGTATTGTAAAAAAAGTTCAATCTTATTTTGTTTAACGCTAAAATACATTTCTTTCAATGAAATCTGTGGATAACAGGTGCGATTTTTGTAATTTTGTTTGCTTAAAACTTGAATAGAGTTCGGCTTATGTTCAATAAATAGGTCATGGACATCTTTATACTTTAAACATGAGAAAAATTCAAATGGTTGATCTAAAAGGTCAGTATGCCGACATAAAAGATGTCGTTAATCCTTCAATTCAAGAGGTAATTGAAAATACAGCATTTATAAATGGGCCAAAGGTTCATGAATTTCAGAAAAATCTAGAAAACTACCTAGGTATTAAACATGTTATACCTTGTGCTAATGGGACTGATGCCCTTCAAATAGCCATGATGGGTTTAGGATTGAAACCTGGAGATGAAGTTATAACTGCAGACTTTACATTTGCAGCAACTGTTGAGGTAATAGCTTTGTTGCAATTAACTCCTGTATTAGTAGATGTTAACGAGGGTGATTTTAATATCAATATTGATGCCATTAAAAAAGCTATAACTCCAAAAACTAAAGCTATTGTTCCTATACATTTATTTGGGCAATGCGCTAATATGGAAGCTATCATGGAAGTAGCCAATGAGTATAATTTATTTGTAATTGAGGATAATGCTCAAGCTATTGGAGCAAATTACACCTATAAGGATGGTTCTAAAGCAAAGGCTGGAACTATTGGAAATGTAGGGGCAACTTCTTTTTTTCCATCAAAAAATTTAGGGTGTTATGGAGACGGCGGTGCTATTTTTACAAATGACGATGATTTAGCACATACTATTAGAGGTATAGTTAATCATGGCATGTACAGACGTTATCATCATGATGTGGTTGGTGTAAATTCTAGATTAGATAGTATTCAAGCGGCGGTTTTAGATGCTAAACTTCCAAAATTAGATAGTTATAACAGAGCAAGACAGCATGCTGCAAAAAAATATAATGCTTCTTTCAAAGGCATTCAAAGTATCATCACACCAGTTACAGTTAATAAAGGGTGTGTAGGTATTTGCGATAATTGTGATTGTCATGTGTTTCATCAATATACATTAAGAATAGAAGGTGCAGATAGAGACGCCTTAGCTGCTCATTTAAATGAAAGTGGAATTCCTTGCGGTGTTTATTATCCAATACCACTTCATAAGCAGAAAGCTTATGCTGATGATAGATATAATGAAGCTGATTTTCCGATAACCAATCAATTGGTCAAAGAAGTCATTTCATTACCGATGCATACCGAATTAGATGATGAACAAATAGAATTTATTACATCCACAATTATTAAATTTATTAATGGTTAAGATATTAGTAACGGGTGGACTTGGTTTTATAGGGTCTCATACCGTTGTAGAATTGCAAAATGAAGGATATGAGGTTGTTATAATTGATGACCTATCCAATTCTTCTGAAAAAGTATTGGATGGAATAGCGGCCATTACTGGGAAAACACCAATTTTTGAAAAGTTAGATCTTAAAGAAAAAGTGGGGGTTAAAGCTTTTTTTGCAAAACATGTTGATATAAAAGGAGTTATTCACTTCGCGGCAAGTAAGGCTGTAGGAGAAAGTGTTAAGGAACCGTTATTATATTACGAAAACAATATTTGTACTTTGGTTTATATCTTAAAAGAACTTAAAAAATTACCCGAGGCTTCATTCATTTTTAGTTCATCCTGTACGGTTTATGGTCAAGCAGATGAATTACCAATCACAGAAAATGCACCTGTGAAGCAAGCTGAATCACCTTATGGTAATACAAAACAAATTGGTGAAGAAATTATTAAAGATACTTGTAAAGTAGTTTCTGGTTTAAAAGCGATAGCGTTAAGATATTTTAACCCAATTGGAGCACATGAATCCTCTAAAATTGGAGAATTACCAACTGGTGTACCTCAAAACTTAGTGCCATTTATAACGCAAACTGCAATTGGATTAAGACATGAATTGTCTGTTTTTGGAGATGATTATCCAACACCTGATGGCACTTGTGTTAGAGATTATATTCATGTTGTAGATTTAGCTAAGGCTCATGTAGTAGCTCTTGGGCGTTTGTTGAAAGGGAATAATAAATCGAATTATGAAACCTTTAATTTAGGTACTGGAAAAGGAAGTTCGGTTTTAGAAGTTGTTCAGTCTTTCGAACGTGTTTCAGGTAAAAAACTTAATTATAAAATTGTTGACAGAAGAGAAGGTGATGTTATTTCTGCTTATGCTGACACCAATAAGGCGAATAATGATCTAGGGTGGAAAACCCAATTTTCTTTAGATGAGGCTATGCTTTCCGCTTGGAATTGGGAGAAGAAGGTTAGAAGTTAGAAATGTTAAGAATAAAAAGAGGTTACTAAAATATTAGCAATCTTTTTTCTTCTCAAGGGTAGGTTTTCTTCTTTCTAAAACTACCAATAATTAAAATAATCATTCCAGTAGTTACTGCTAAATCGGCAATATTGAAAATACCTGTTCTCAATAAATCGGTTAATTTTATATAAAGAAAGTCGGTTACAGAACCAAAGGCTATTCTATCAAAAACATTGGCAATACCTCCTCCTATTATTATCGAAAAAGCAAAAAGAGACCATTTGTCTAGTTTCTTATCTTTTAAAATATATCGCAATACCAAACCAAGCACAACAACGGGTAATACTAATAACAGTATTATTCTAAGTGTATCATTGAGTTCACTACCCATACCGAGAAAAGCTCCTTCATTTTCAACATTCATTAACTGGAAATAGCTACCTATTATTGGTGAAGACGAACCAGTTTCAACGCAGCTGCGTACTAATACTTTAGATACTTGATCTAAGGCAATAGTAATTATTATGGTAACAAAAATTTTCGCTGAACGAGGTGAGATTTTCATTTAGGAATTTGCTTCAAAAGTTGCAGAAACCGTTTCTGAGTCTCTATTAATTTTCTTTACCAGTCCTTGTAAAACTTTACCTGGACCAACTTCAGTAAATAAACTAGCTCCATCTGCTATCATTTGTTGCACAGACTGTGTCCATCTTACTGGAGCTGTTAATTGCGATATAAGGTTAGCTTTTATTTCAGATTCATCAATTACGGCATTAGCAGTAACATTCTGATAAATAGGACAATTAGGTTTGCTAAATGTTGTGCTTTCAATTGCTGCAGCCAATTCTTCGCGCGCAGGTTCCATTAATGGGGAATGAAAAGCACCTCCTACTGGTAAAACTAAAGCTCTACGTGCTCCTTCTTCTTTTAAAACTTCACAAGCTTTATTAATGGCTTCAATTTCCCCCGATATAACTAATTGCCCTGGGCAGTTATAATTTGCCGCAACAACAACTCCCTCAGTCATCGCACATATTTTTTCTACGACATCATCATCTAACCCTAAAACTGCAGCCATAGTACTTGGTTGTAATTCACAAGCTTTTTGCATGGCCATAGCCCTTTGAGAAACTAGTTTTATGCCGTCTTCAAAATTTAATGTACCGTTAGCAACTAAAGCTGAAAATTCTCCAAGTGAATGTCCAGCAACCATGTCAGGTTTAAAACTATCGCCTAAGGTTTTAGCTAATATTACAGAGTGCAGAAATATTGCTGGTTGTGTAACTTTGGTTTCTTTTAAATCTTCAGCAGTTCCTTCAAACATGGTATCAGTAATGTTGAAACCTAAAATTGAATTAGCTTCTTCAAATAACTCTTGTGCTAAAGGTGAGTTTTCGTATAAGTCTAAACCCATTCCTGAAAATTGAGCACCTTGACCTGGAAAAATATATGCGTTCATAATAGTAAAAGTTAGTTTTTAGTGCTGCAAAAATAGAAATAAAATTACAACTATATATTATTGATAGCAGCTTCCGCACATCGTTCGCCATCCATAGCAGCAGAAATAATACCTCCTGCATAGCCGCCACCTTCACCACATGGAAATAAGTTGGAAATTTCAGGGTGTTGTAATTTGTTATTTCTAGGTATGGATACGGGGGACGAAGTCCGAGATTCAACTCCAACAATATTTGCTTCTTCAGTATAATAGCCTTTCATTTTTCTTCCGAAAACTTCGAATCCTTTTCGCAACCTGCCACCAATAAACTTCGGTAATAAAGAATGTAAGGGTGCCGATTTTAGTCCTGGTTGATATGATGTTGAGTTCAATTCGTTAGATAATTTGCCTTCGACAAAATCTGTTAGTCTTTGGGCTGGAGCTGTTTGATTACGTCCTCCTGAGGTAAATGCTAAACGCTCTAAGTTTTTCTGATACTCAAGGCCTTTAAGTGCTCCAAATTGATCGTATTTAGCCAAATCTGTATCCACATTTATTTCAACAACAATTCCAGAATTAGCATATAAATTATTCCGTTTAGATGGTGACATACCATTTACAACCACTTCGCCATTGGCCGTTGCTGCGGGAACTATAAATCCGCCTGGACACATACAAAAAGAATAAACACCTCGATCTTTTATTTGTTCTACAAGGCCATAAGAAGCAGCAGGGAGCAGAGCTGGCCGAGATCCAGAACAATGATATTGAATGGAATCAATTATGTGCTGCGGATGTTCCACTCGAACACCCATAGCAAAGGATTTAGCTTTAATCGCAATTTCTTTTTTATTTAAAAGATAAAAAATATCTCTAGCTGAATGACCAGTAGCAAGTATAACCTTGTCTACTGGAATTTCGGTATTGTTTTTTAACTGAATCGCCTTTATCTTGTCGTTTGCAATGATGAAATCGGTTACGCGGGTTTCAAAATGAATTTCCCCTCCATATGCAAGGATGGTTTCCCTTATATTTTGAACCACCTTTGGTAATTTATTTGTGCCAATGTGTGGATGTGCATCAACCAAAATCTGTTCTGTTGCACCGTGATATACTAAGTTCTCGAAAATACGTCTCACATCACCACGTTTTAAACTTCTGGTGTAAAGCTTTCCATCGCTATAAGTGCCTGCCCCTCCTTCACCAAAACAGTAATTGGAATCTTCATTTACAAAGTGGTCTTGATTAATGGCTTTTAAGTCTCGCCTGCGATCTTGAACATTTTTCCCGCGTTCTAAAACAATGGGTTTATAACCCAACTCAATACAACGAAGAGCTGCGTACATACCAGCAGGTCCAAAACCAATAATATGTATGGGATTTGCTTTTGAAATATTTTTATATTCAAATGTATATTCAGAGTTTTGAGGAACAGGTTGATCTATAAAAACCGCTACTTTGTAATTGAAAACAATTTTAGGTTTTCTCGCATCAATAGATTTTCGAAGCACTTTAATTCCAGTGATTTCTTTTTTATTAATAGCTAACTTTCTAGCTGATTTTAATAAGAGAATATCGGACTGCTCCTCCTCTTTAAGTGAAATTCGTATTTGGATTTCTTTTACCATTAATTTAATTAATCGTTATATATTCTAATTAAATCATTTGTAAAGCATGCTCTCCAAACTTTCCAATCATGCCCACCATTAATTACTAAAGTTTCGTTTTGTATATTATTTTTAGTAAAAAAAGATCTTAATTTTGTGATGACATTAAAAATACCATAGGCATCATCGTCACCTGTTGAGGTATAAAATTTTGGATAGTCTTCGACAAATTTAGAAGAGTCAATTAAATTTCGATATGAGTATGATTTCCAAATGGAATCATTAAAAACACCTTTAAATTTAAAAACATCAATTTTTCTAGATGATGAAATTTCAGGAGGTGATGGAAAATAGGCTGCTGGACTAAGTAAAACAACTGATTTAAATAAGTTTGGGTATTTTAAACCAAAGTTTAATGCTCCAAACCCTCCAGCTGAATTTCCTGCTAATATTCTTGTTCCCCAATTAGCTGAAACGCCATATTCGCTTTCTATATAAGGAATGAATTCATTAATATAGATTAATTCCATAGGTGTTGTGCTATTAACATACCACGAATTTTTTGCATTTAATGATACAGCAATTGTAGGTTTAATAGTTTTAGTTCTAATTAGACTATCTAGAATGTGCTTTATATTACCCTCTTTTTTATTAAACCAATCGTCATTACTTCCACCATGGCCATGCAGCAAATAAAGGATGTAATTATTTTTATTATTCTGGAATTTTTCAGGCAAATAGATTGAGTAATTAATAGAATCCTTTAAATGGTTTGAGAATAAACTTCTTTCTAAAATTTTAGAAGCCATTCCTTCTTTTGTTTTATTAGAATTACATCCGAAAAGAATCAAAAAGCTTATAATAAGGAGAGGTATTCGCATATGCTACTTTCTTTCATAAGTCAAAAAAGAGAACTCATAATCATGATTTTCATCTTTTTTATGAAATACATTGGATGTTTCTTTCCAGATAGAGGTGTCAATTTTTGGAAAGTACGCATCAGCATCAAAATTTTCATGTACTCTAGTAATCTCAATTTTATCTGCTAGATTCATGGCTTGTTTATAAATTTCTCCACCTCCAATTATAAAAGGTTGTAAATCGGTCTTTGCAGCATCAATAGCATCTTTTAAACTATGCACCAGTATAACGCCATCAGGAACTTTGTAATTATCTTGTCTTGAGATAACCACATGTGTTCTGTTCGGCAATGGTTTAGGAAAACTTTCAAATGTTTTGCGCCCCATAATAATATGATGCCCGTTAGTTAAACTTTTAAAACGCTTCAAGTCATCACTTAAATGCCAAATGAGTTTGTTACCTTTTCCAATCGCATCGTTTTCAGCTGCTGCCACTATTATGGTAAGTTTAGATTTTTTGGCGTTGGGTTTAAGGTTTTCAATTTTTGTAGTTGATTCATTATAAACCTCACTTTGTGCTATTAAGGTTTCTTCTTTTACAAATCCAGCTTTTAATTTTTCAATGCGGGCTTGTTGTTTTGCTACTAGTTTTTCTAACTGTTGTTTTTCCCAAGCTTTCCCCATAAATTTATGAGAAATAAACACATTAAAAGCATGATAAAAAAAGAAGAATAACCATAATAAAATAGCAAAAACAAACCAGTTAATTTCAAAAATTTTAAAGTCTTCACCAATGCCTAATACGGTGTTGGCTAAAATTAAAAACAAAGCTCCAATTAAAAATAGCACAAAATGAACATACAAAAGTTTTTTTTGTTTAATCCGTTTTTGAGCGTTTTCAATTAGTTCGAGTTGCTCTTTATCTATTTGCGGTATGGGTTTCTTTTTTCCAAACATGGGTTCAATTTTGCATATGTAAAGTTAAAGCTTTTTTAGAGATTTTTAGTGTTAATATAAAGCTTGAAAACGAAATCGTTATAGTATAAAAAAGGCTGAAAATCAGTATAACAGGACATTTAAATGATAACAATCTTATAATTTTGTTCTTAAATAATTGCGTACTTTAAATTAATGTGAACAGAAATTAACAAATTGATAATTCTTTAGGCTAAAACCACTTAAGCGTTATCTTATATGTTAATCTTTCATAAATTTGTACCGTAAACAACACATTTTATTATGGCTATTAAAAAACAGTATTTAAAGAGTAAACCTATATGTAAAGTAACTTTTTCAATTGAAGCTGAAGAAGCGAAAAAAGTTTCTGTTGTAGGCGGTTTTAATGAATGGAATGCTAAAAAAGCTCCACTTAAAAAATTAAAAAACGGAACGTTTAAAGGAACTATCGATTTAGATAAAGATAACTCTTATGAGTTTAAATATATCGTTGATGGGGCTTATGTAAACGATAATGCTGCTGATGCTTATGCATGGAATGACTATGCTGGGGCAGAAAATAGTATAGTGACCGTTTAAGAAACATTTAAATTATTTAAAAATTGCTTCCATTTTATGGAAGCAATTTTTTTATACAGCTACCATGCCCTTTATGTGTGGATGTGGATTGTAATCTACCAAAGTAAAATCCTCAAAAGTAAAATCAAAAATATCCGTTATCTCAGGATTTAAAATGATTTTTGGAAGGGGTCTTATATCTCTTGAGAGCTGAAGTTCTAGTTGCTCATAATGATTGCTGTAAATATGCGCATCGCCAAAAGTGTGAATAAATTCTCCTGCTTCATAGCCACAAACTTGTGCAATCATCATTGTGAATAAGGCATAAGACGCAATATTGAATGGTACTCCCAAGAATATATCGGCACTCCTTTGATATAGTTGACATGATAATTTTCCATTGGCAACATAAAACTGAAAAAATGCATGACAAGGGGGCAATGCAGCTTTGCCGTTAGATACATTTTCACTAAAACTAACTGAAGTGTCTGGTAAAACAGATGGATTCCAAGCCGAAACCAACATCCTGCGACTATTTGGGTTCGTTTTTAAGGTATTAATAACCTCTTTTATTTGGTCTATTTCATCATTATTCCAGTTACGCCATTGATGTCCATAAACGGGTCCTAAATCACCATTTTCATCGGCCCATTCATTCCAAATACGCACGCCGTTTTCGGTTAAATAATTAATATTGGTATCCCCTTTTAAAAACCACAGTAATTCATAAACTATAGATTTTAAATGCAGTTTTTTGGTGGTTACCATTGGAAATCCTTCACCTAAATCAAACCGCATTTGATAACCAAAAACACTTTTTGTTCCTGTTCCTGTTCTATCTCCCTTTTCGTTACCGTTATGTAAAACGTGCTTTACTAAATCGTGATATTGTTTCATTTATTCAGTTCTCTTAATCTATTTAAACGGAATTAAAAATATGAAAAACCACCAAAAAGATGCATTAGCTTATGAAAAATCTTATTATAAAGTTATTAACCTAAAAAATGAAGTTTTAACCGATAATCATACCTGCAATGGTAGCCGAAATTAATGAAGCTATGGTGCCACCAATTAAAGCTTTCATTCCAAATTTTGAAAGTGTTTTGCGCTGTCCCGGTGCTAATGAACCTATTCCGCCTATTTGAATTCCTATGGAAGCAAAATTTGCAAAGCCGCACAGCATATAGGTAGCCATTATTATCGACTTTTCGTAGCTCAGATGAATTGCGCTTGTTATGTTTTTTAATTCTGAGAGTTGAATATATCCTATAAACTCACTCGCTGCTAATTTAATTCCTAAAAGTTGCCCCATAAGCGCCATATCTTCTTTCGCAACACCAATGAGCCACATAAGTGGCGCAAAAGTATATCCTAAAATAAGCTCAAGGGATAGACTGTTGTATGTGGTATTATTTGCAATCCAACCATTTAATGATGATACATCACCAACCCATCCAAGAATACCATTAAACATGGCTATAAAAGCTACAAAAACAAGAAGCATAGCACCTACGTTAACAGCTAGCTTAAGCCCCTCTGTGGTTCCATTTGCAATAGCATCCAAGAAATTAGATCCAATTTTTTCTTGAGAAACCTGAACATCTGTATTCACGTCTTCTGTCTGGGGATATAAAATTTTTGAAATAACAATTGCACCAGGAGCAGCCATAACTGATGCTGCCAATAAATGTTTAGCATAAAATAATCTTAATGCAGGGTCGTCCCCTCCAAGAAAACCTATATATGCTGCTAATACAGCTTCTGCAACGGTAGCCATACCTCCAATCATGACCAAAAGCATCTCAGACTTGTTCATTTTTTCTAAATAGGCCTTAATTAACAAAGGAGCTTCGGTCTGACCTAAAAATATATTTCCTGCAACGCTTAAACTTTCAGCTCCAGATATTTTTAAAGCTTTCGATAATAACCAAGCCATCGCTTTTACTACTTTTTGAATGATGCCTAAGTAGAATAAAACAGAAGTTAAAGCCGAAAAGAATATAATAGTTGGTAATACTTGAAATGCGAAAATAAAGCCGAACGTATCCATATCTACAACTAAACCTTCAAAAAGGAATTTACTACCCGCTCGAGTAAAATCTAAAACACTTACAAATAGACCTCCAACAAATTCGAAGATACTTTTGACGAATTCAATTTTTAAAACACCAATGGCAATTAGTAATTGAAAAGTTAAACCGATCCCAACTACTTTCCAATTAATGGCTTTTTTATTACTACTAAAAAGAAAAGCAATAAATACAAGAGTAATCATTCCCAGAATTCCACGCCATAAACTATTTATAGAGAATCCTTGACTAGGGATGATTGAAGACTCTTCTGCTTTATAAGATTGCTTCGTTATGTTTAAAGATTCATTATGGTTTGATTTTAAAGTGTCTAGTGAGGTGCCTTTTACTTTTTCAATGGAGGTAGACGTTTGAAGTGTATCAATTTGAGCTACTTCAGTTGTGTTTTGAGCTGTAATTGTTGAAGTAAACAAAATAAACATTGCAGCAAAAGACAAAAGAAGTTGTTTCATAATAATTTTGAAATTATCGTTTGGAGATTTCGTCACGAATTTTAGCTGCTTTTTCATAATCCTCATTGGTAACGGCTTCGTCCAAAAGGCTATGAAGTTCATCTAATGTTTTTCCTTTGTAGTTTTCTTTTGGTTCATCAACTTCTAGTTCGTCTGCAATTAAATCATCAACAAGCACACTGTCTTGGTTGTCTTCATCTTCACTTTTCGGATTCACTTTTAAATATATTCCAGCTTTATCGAGAATATTTTTATAAGTAAAAATTGGTGCGTCAAAACGAAGTGCCAGTGCAATGGCATCACTAGTTCTGGCATCGATAATTTCTTCTATCTTATCCCTTTCACAAATAAGACTAGAATAAAAGACGCCATCAACTAACTTATGTATAATTACCTGCTTGACTACAATATCGAATCTGTCGGCAAAATTTTTAAATAAATCATGAGTTAAAGGTCGTGGAGGACGGATTTCTTTTTCTAAAGCTATGGCTATGGATTGTGCTTCAAATGCTCCAATTACAATTGGAAGTTTTCGGTCTCCATCTACTTCATTTAAAATAAGGGCATATGCACCATTTTGGGTTTGGCTGTAAGATATCCCCTTAATATTTAATCGTACTAAACTCATAATATATAAAAAAACAAAGAACTGTTTAAATTAGAACTTTACCAAACTGCCAAAGACAAGTTTAAGAATAAAATGCTAATTTAAGCAGTTCTATACTCGAATACAATTTATAAAATAAATTTTATTGTTGTGATTTAAAGGTCTTTAATTTTTCAATGAGTGCCGGGACAACCTCAAAGGCGTCTCCAACAACGCCATAGTCTGCTGCCTTAAAAAATGGAGCCTCCGCATCTGTATTAATTACAACTTTTACCTTTGAAGCATTAATTCCAGCTAAATGCTGTATTGCTCCAGATATACCAATGGCAATATAAAGGTTAGAAGCCACAGGCTTTCCTGTTTGACCAACGTGTTCACTATGGGGTCGCCATCCTAAATCTGAAACAGGTTTAGAACATGCGGTTGCTGCTCCCAAAATATCAGCAAGTTCTTCTATCATGCCCCAGTTTTCAGGCCCTTTTAAACCACGACCTGCCGAAACTACTATGTCGGCATCTGCAATGCTTACTTTATTTGATGCTTTATCAACAGATTCGATAGTTACTCCAGAAGATGACAAAGAAGGTGAAAAAACTTCTTCAGAAGCATTTCCTGTAACTTCTACCAATCCGAAGGAATTATTAGAAACACCAATAATCTTGATATCAGTATTAATTTCAGTGATTTCAAAAGCCTTGTTTGTAAATGCACTCCGCTTTACCGTTAAAGGGCTAACACTTGAAGGAGCCTCAACGACATTTGAAACATATCCTGCATTTAAACCTACTGCAACAAGAGGTGCTATATACTTGCTGTCTGCACTTGAACTTACAACAACCACATTCGCATTTTCTTTTTGAGACGCTTGCACTATGGTTTCGGCGTAGTTTTTGGCATTAAATGATTTTAAATTGTCGTTAGAAACATTTAATACTTTGTCAACACCATAATTTCCGAGTTCGCTGGAATTATCAGCATTTATAGCTATAGCGGTAACTGAAGTGCCCATTTTTTCTGCTATGGTCTTGGCATAAGAGGCAACCTCAAAAGCTGTTTTTTTAAAATTTCCTTGTTCTGATTCTGTATATACTAAAACTGACATAAAATGTTTTTTTAAATTACTTTGGCTTCATTGTGAAGCAAGTTTACTAGTTCATCTATATTATCTGATGCTACCAGTTTTACAGCACCTTTTGGTGTAGGCTTTTCAAAAGAAATTGAAGTAGTTTCTTTACTAGTTTCATTAGCCTCAACAACTGTTAATGGCTTTTTTCTGGCCATCATAATGCCTCGCATGTTAGGAATACGTAAATCACTTTCTTCAACAAGTCCTTTTTGCCCGCCAATAACAAGAGGTAACGTCGTTGAAACAGTTTCTTTCCCGCCGTCAATCTCTCTTGTTGCTTTTGCGTCAGAACCTTCAACGTCGAGATTGATACAGTTATTTACAAAATTGGCATCAATAAGTGCAGCTAGCATTCCAGGAACCATGCCACCATTATAATCAATCGATTCTCGACCAGCTATTATCAAATCGTATGCACCATCTTTTGCTACATTGGCTAATTGTTTTGCCACAGAAAAACTATTTGTAGCAGGTGTATTAATTCTAATGGCACCATCTGCACCAATAGCAAGTGCTTTACGAAGCGTAGGTTCTGTTTCGGAAGTTCCAACATTTACTACAGTAACTTCTGCACCTTGCTTTTCTTTAAACCACATCGCTCGAGTAAGTCCGAATTCGTCATTAGGATTAATTACAAATTGCACTCCATTACTATCAAATTTGGTGTTTTCCTCTGTAAAATTAATTTTTGAAGTCGTGTCCGGTACATGACTGATACACACTAAAATTTTCATTATAATTGATTTAAATTTGTGATTAAAATTGAGAGCACGAAGTTAAATATTTTATTTCTAATTTTTACTATGCACGCATAATAAATTTACATAATTCTTTTAAAGAATTTATACCATTTATTGTTATTTTTGCAACTCGATTTAAAAAATATTTAATGAAGACAATTCAATTTAGAGAAGCTATTTGTGAGGCAATGAGCGAAGAAATGCGCAGAGATGAGAGCATTTATTTAATGGGAGAGGAAGTTGCTGAATATAACGGTGCTTACAAAGCATCAAAAGGGATGCTAGATGAGTTTGGTGCTAAACGTGTTATTGATACACCTATTGCAGAATTAGGTTTTGCAGGTATCGCTATAGGTTCTACCATGACTGGCAATAGACCAATAGTTGAATATATGACGTTTAACTTCTCTTTAGTTGGTATTGATCAAATCATAAATAATGCCGCAAAAATCAGGCAAATGTCGGGTGGTCAATTTAAGTGCCCTATTGTATTTCGTGGTCCTACTGCTTCTGCAGGTCAATTAGGTGCGACGCACTCTCAGGCTTTCGAAAATTGGTTTGCTAATACACCTGGTTTAAAGGTTGTTGTGCCATCTAATCCTTATGATGCAAAAGGACTATTAAAAGCATCTATTAGAGATGATGACCCTGTAATTTTCATGGAAAGCGAACAAATGTATGGTGATAAAGGTGAAGTACCAGAAGGGGAATATATTATTCCTTTAGGTGTTGCTGATATTAAACGTGAGGGTTCTGATGTTACAATTGTTTCTTTCGGTAAAATAATCAAAGAAGCTTACAAAGCTGCCGATGAGCTTGAAAAAGAAGGTGTTTCTTGCGAGATTATCGATTTAAGAACAGTTCGTCCAATGGATAGAAAAGCCATTGTTGAATCTGTTAAAAAGACAAATCGATTAGTTGTTTTAGAAGAAGCATGGCCTTTTGGTAATGTGGCTACGGAGATTACTTATTTAGTGCAATCTGAAGCATTTGATTATTTAGATGCTCCAGTTGTTAAAATTAATACTGCAGACACACCAGCTCCTTATTCTCCAGTTTTATTGGAAGAATGGTTGCCAAACCATGAAGATGTAATTAAAGCAGTTAAAAAAGTTTTGTACAAATAAACTAACAAGTTTTACGTTATATAAACTTCATTAGCATGATTGTTGATGAAGTTTTTTTGTGATATGAATATTAGATTACTTTTTGCCTTTTTTTTTATCGGAATGCTTTCTGGGATTTCTCAATCCAAGGTAAGTGGATATGTATTCGACGAGTTCAATGAACCTATTTCTTTTGCCAATGTTATATTTTCAGGTTCGACAGAGGGAACTATTACTAATGAGGATGGTCGATTTTATTTAGAATCTGATGAAACCTGGGATGCATTAACTGTATCTTTTATTGGTTTTGAAACACTAAAAATTCCTTTGGAAAAAAAAGTTAATTACAATTTAAAGTTTACACTTAAAGAGGAAGCGGCTCAATTAAACCAAGTAGTTATTGTATCTGGTAAGCAATCAAAGAAAAATAATCCTGCAATTGATATTCTTAGAAAAATTTGGGAGAATAAAAGAAGTAATGGTCTTAAGCAGTTCAAACAGTATGAGTACGATAAATATGAAAAGGTAGAGTTCGATATAAATACTATAGACAGTGCTTTAATTAAAAGTAGACTGTTTAGGGGTATGGAGTTTGTTTTTGATGAGGTCGATACTTCTCGAGTAACTGGAAAAACCTATCTACCTATGTTTATTAACGAAGCTGTTTCCAAAGTTTATGGTGATAATATTTTAAATAAGGAGAAGAATGAACTCAAAGGGAATAAAAATTCTGGATTTAGTGATAATCAGGTAATTATTGATTTTGTGGACGATTTGTATTCCGATTTTAATGTTTACGACAATTACTTAAAGTTTTTTGATAAAAGTTTTGTTAGTCCGTTATCTAGAACAGGAATAAACACATATAACTATGTATTGTCCGACAGTGCATTTATAGATAATAAATGGTGTTATAACATAATATATTATCCTAGAAGAAAGAATGAACTCACTTTTAAAGGCGATTTCTGGGTAACAGATTCTACTTATGCCATAAAAGAAATTAATCTACAAGCTTCCAAAAGTGCTAATATTAACTGGGTGAAGGAGATTTATATTGAACAGGAGTTTGATATGTTGAATGACTCCCTTTTTCTAGTGAAGCGAGATTACATGATGTCCGATTTTGCATTCAATAAAAAAGAAAAATCCAGGGGTATCTATGGAAAACGAACAACATTATATGATAATTATAAATTTGACATAGAAAAGGATAAGAAATTTTATGATGCGGAAGTTTATAATTACGATAAGGATGTATATGATAGGGATGATGAGTTTTGGGCTGAAAATAGGTTAGAGGCGCTTAACAAAGACGAAAAGGGTGTTTATAAAATGTTAGACACTTTAAAAACAGTTAAAAAATTTAAAAGACTATATAATTTAGGGAGTATATTGGCTTCAGGTTATATTGAGTTTAATACGCTTCCGTTAGATTATGGACCTATTTTTTCAACTTTCGGATTTAATGAAGTTGAAGGGTTACGATTACGCACTGGTGGACGCACCTATTTTGGTAGAAATGACTTATGGCGTGTGGAAGGTTTTTTAGCCTATGGCTTTAGAGATGATAAATTTAAATACGGTATTTCTGGGAAGTGGCTCCTCGATAAAAAAAACCGTTTAATAATTTCTGGAGGGAATAGAAGAGATGTTGAGCAAATTGGAGCTAGTTTAACTACAAGTACAGATGTTTTAGGTAGGAGTTTAGCGTCTTCTGCAGTTGTGGGAACTGGAGCTAATGACAAATTAACATCTATAAATTTAACGAGTTTAGCAATAGAAGCAGAACCTTTTCGAAACCTTATTTTTAGGTTGGGAGCGAACTACAGGACATTAGAGTCTGCTTCACCTACTTTCAGTTTAGATTATAATACAGAAAATGGTATTGAATCTGAAATTAAGCAATTTGAAACTTCTTTGTCGCTTTCGTATTTCCCAAATCGAAAAATGACGGGTTATGGCGTTGAACGAAGAATAGCTAACGACGATTTTGCAAGATTATTTGCTCAAGTTACTCGAGGAGATAAAAGCTATTTTAGTAGTGATTTTGACTACACTAAAGTCCAGTTCTCTTATATCCAACCATGGCAGGTGGGTGGTTTTGGACGATTAACTTCATCGATAGAAGCAGGCAAAACTTTTGGAGAAGTTCCTTTAGGTTTGTTAAGTGTTATTCCAGGGAATCAAACCTACTTTTCAATCTATAACACATTCTCCCAATTAGATTTTTACGAATTTGTTTCAGACACTTATACGTCGGTTCATTTAGAGCATAATTTTAATGGCCGCTTATTTTCAAGAATTCCATTTTTGCGTAAATTCAATTTAAGAGAAATCGTGAGTATTCGCGGTGTCCTTGCAGACATTTCTGCTGAAAACATAGTTTTAAATGACGTGCCATCTAACCCAAATAACCTTCAATTAGTGGCGCCATCTAAAGAACCTTATTATGAATACAGTGTTGGTATTGGTAATATTTTTAAGGTCTTTAGAATTGACTTCAACTTTAGAGGTAATTATAAAGATGAAATCTTATATCCAGACGCTAGAAAGTTTGGTGTGACTGGTAGCTTTGGCTTTTATTTTTAACATGTTTTATTAGTAAACTTATTAGTGTTATTTGCAAAATAAAGACTCAACAATAACTTTAGCAGCAATTTCACTTCCTTTTTTTGAAGGATGAAACCCATCAGAACCATAATAATCATAAGTGTTAGTGGTGTCAAAATGTTTTTTCCATATTTCACCTACAGGACATAAAATAGCTTTATTAATCTCAGCTGCAGTAAGATGATTTTTTATAACACCTTCAAATGTGTGATAATAGTTTAAAGACGGCCATACCATAAAATAGACAAGTTTTACTCCATTCTCTTTGCATATTGCATCATACTTTTGCCCATACTCTATAAGCATTTTCTTCCCCTCTACTGATGAAGAAGGCCCTTGTTGAACAATAACAAATTTGTAAGCTTTAGTGGTAATTAGTTTTTGTACTTTTCCTTCATCCCAATGATCGGGTAGTGCATAATTAGGTTTCACAACCATTTTTGTGTTAATATTAACGCCATGTTTTTTTGCTTGTTTTTTAACCAGTAGTGGGAGGTTGTTGGTATATGTTAGGCTGTTTCCGACAAATAAAATATTAATTTCTGAATTTTTTGACTGACTTTGTAACTGGTAAAGAATACAAGTGCTTACTAAAAAACATAATAAATTTTTTAGAGTAAACATGTCTACTAATTTTTAATTATTTTTTTGCTTATTCTTAAACGAATCAAATTCTGAAGAACTATTAACTTTTGGAAAACTATTGTTTTTTATGTTGGTGTCTGCAAACTCAAAGTTAGGATCAAGATTAACTTTTCTTACTTCTTTGTCTTTTACAAAAACTTGTTTTATTTCGTATTCGTTTCTACGCCAAATTTGAGCAGGGAGCTTATCAATTTCTGTCGTACCATCTGTAAAAACCCATTCTATACTAACTGGCATCACTAAACCACCTTTGTTTTTAATGGTTACTTCATAAAGATTTTTACCTGATAATTTTTTTCTAACTTCAGTTTCATTAATTCTGGATAAAAATCCACCATAAGCCTTGTCTGGAGTTGTATTCATGGTAATAGTCTCTGGACCATTAGAGAAGTCTTTCGGGTTTTCACTTGCGTTATCACCTTCAATTTTAACTTGCTGGTTTCTTTTTTGATCTTCTATATTTAGGTTTTCCTCATAAACTTTGAACCATTTAACATTACTCAATTCCATATCTACATTATCGGTTGTAAAAAACCAACCTCTATAAAACCAATCTAAATCAGTAGCAGTGGCATCTTCTAAAGTTCTAAATAAATCAGATGGGTTAGGGTGTTTGTATTTCCATCTATTAGCATATTCTTTAAACGCCGCATCAAACAATTCTTTTCCAATAATAGAGTTACGCAACATTTGTAGGCCGACAGTTGGTTTAAGATAAAAATTTGCTCCAAACTGACTAAATAATTCATTGTCGGATGTTGTCATAATAGGACGTAAAATGTTTTTGTCTCCGCTCATAAACGGTGTAATACTTTTGGGTGTTATATGATTATATCCCGGATAGCGTTCTCTCACAGTTCTTTGATGGAGAAAAGTGTTTAATCCTTCATCCATCCACATCCACTTTCGTTCATCTGAACTAACAATCATTGGAAACCAATTATGACCTACTTCGTGAATTATAGTACCTATCATACCTTGTTTTGCTAGGTCACTTATTTTTCCATTTTTTGGACGTCCACCGTTAAAGCTTATCATCGGGAATTCCATACCAATATTAGAGGTGTTCACCGAAATACATACTGGGTAAGGGTAATCAAAAGTAGCTTCAGAGTAAACTTCGAGTGCATGTTTTATGGCTTTTGTTGATTCTTCTTGCCAAACAGGCAAACCTTCTTTAGGGTAAAACGACATCGCCATTACTGTATTTGTCGGTAGCTTCACAGCCTGCGCATCCCATATAAATTTTCTTGATGAAGCAAATGCAAAATCTCTAACGTTTGTAGCAGTGTACTTCCACGTTTTTTGTTTAGTAGCTTTTGTTTTTTCATTGGCTATGGCTTCACCTTCAGTAATTATCATGACTGGTTTTTCAAAAGAACTTTTAGCCAGATTCATCCGTTCAAGCTGAACTTTTGTAAGAATACTTTCTGCGTTTTCTAATTTGCCCGTTGAAGCTACAATATGATCCTCTGGAACGGTTATTTCAACGTCATAATTTCCAAATTCTAAAGCAAACTCACCTAACTTTTGAAACTGCTGATTTTGCCAACCTTCTGTATCATTATAAACCGCCATTCTAGGAAACCAATGTGCAATTAAGTAAACAGTATTACCATCTTCGGGGAAATACTCGTATCCTTCTCGAGATAGTAAATACATGCTTCTATCGGTAATTGGGTAGGACCAGCCAATAGAAAAGCTCATGGATGAACCAGATTTCAATGGAGAATCTAATAACACTTTCATCATTGTATTATTTACCAAAGATCTTATAGGCTCACCTTCTTTATCTTTAATGTATTTTATCGTGTAGCCTGCAGGAAAGTCAATAGCTCGAGTTAAAAATTGCATTTGGCGCACATTTATTCCATCTTTTAAGCTATTATTAATACTACCAAAATCTTCATTACCTTTTTTGTTCACGTTCTGTTCTAACTGAATCCATAAATAGCTCAAATCATCTGGAGAGTTATTGTAATAGGTAATAGTTTCTTTTCCGGAAATTGTGTTGTTTTTTTCGTCTAATACAACCTTAATTTTATAGTCTGCTCGTTGTTGCCAATATTCCTTTCCAGGAGCCCCACTAGCTGTACGATAACTATTAGGTGGAGCTAGAAGATTATCAATGGGCTCAAACTTAGCCTGCCACCGTTGATTTTGCGATTGAACATTTAGAAAGATAATAACACAAAGAAATGTAATATAATACCTCATAATTATTTGAGTTAGTTAGATTCAAAATAAAAAGCTTGAAGGTAATAAATATTTATGTTAATTTTTGTGAATTTCGCATTTGGTTATCTAATATTTTGCTAGTTATTAAGGTTATGTGAAAATTGTTGAGATACATAGTATATTCTTGTTTAAGGCTTGAGTGTTCAGTATCTTTGCAGTCCAAAATTTTAAGAATATGGCTAATAAAAAAATGCTGACATTTGATGTTTTAATAGAAATACCTAAAGGAAGTAGAAATAAGTACGAGTATGATTTTACACTACATAAGATTCGATTCGATCGTACTTTATTTTCGTCAATGATGTATCCCGGTGATTATGGATTTGTTCCAGAAACTTTAGCCTTAGATCAAGATCCTTTAGACGTATTAGTCTTAGGTACTGAGCCTTCGTACCCAATGGTAGTTATGGAAGTTAAACCAATAGGAGTGTTCCATATGACAGATGAGAAAGGCCCAGATGAAAAAATTATTTGTGTACCAGTATCAGACCCCGTTTGGAGTAAAAGAGGAGATATTATGGATTTGAACCCACATAGGTTAAAAGAAATAGAACACTTTTTTCAAGTTTACAAAGATTTAGAAGAGAAAAAAGTAGATACCGGTGGCTGGGGAAATGCTGAAGAGGCAAGAAAGATTTATCATCAGTGTGTAAAACGTTATGAAGAAAGTGAACATAAGAAAAAACGAACATTTACTATTTAATTGAAAGATTAATAATATATCGTTAAAAAATTGAGCCATCTTTAATTTAAGGTGGCTTTTTTTATCACTTAGATTTTCCTATTTTTGGCGACGTTAAAAAATAATTAATTTAAACTACTAACTAATATGGAATTAATAGTCAAATTTTTGCCACTTTTTGGTGTTTTAGCTTTGATTTTCGTTTTTATAAAAAGCGGATGGGTATCGAAACAAGATGTTGGTAATGAAAAAATGTCTCGTATTGCTAAGAATATTGCAGATGGAGCTATGGCATTTTTAAAAGCTGAATACAAAGTTTTAGCAATTTTCGTAGCTGCCGTAGCTGTCTTATTATATTTTAAAGGCGAATCGGAAGTAGGATCTAGTGGTATGGTTGCCGTATCATTTATTATTGGTGCTATTTGTTCTGCTTTAGCAGGATTTATTGGTATGAAAGTAGCAACCAAAGCAAATGTTAGAACTACTGAAGCTGCAAGAACATCTTTAGGACGTGCCTTAGAAGTGGCATTTGCAGGTGGTGCTGTAATGGGCTTAGGTGTTGTAGGCTTAGGGATTTTAGGATTGAGTGGTTTATTTATTGTATATCAAGGTATGTGGCCTGGAGATGAAAATTTAGGAATGGTATTAAATGTACTTTCAGGATTTTCATTGGGAGCTTCATCAATTGCTTTATTTGCACGTGTAGGTGGAGGAATTTATACAAAAGCTGCCGATGTAGGAGCCGATTTAGTAGGTAAGGTTGAAGCCGGTATACCAGAAGATCATCCATTGAACCCAGCTACTATTGCCGATAATGTTGGAGATAATGTTGGAGATGTTGCTGGTATGGGAGCTGATTTGTTCGAATCTTATGTGGGATCTATTATAGGAACAATGGTATTAGGTGCTTTTATTCTAACCGAAGATTTTAGTGGTTTAGGTGCCGTTTATTTACCTCTAGTTCTTGGAGCTTTAGGGATTATCATGTCAATATTAGGAACATTCTTTGTAAAAGTAAAGGATGGTGGAAATCCACAAACAGCATTAAATATTGGAGAATTTGGTTCTGCAGGTTTAATGGTTGTGGCATCTTATTTTATCATTAATGCTTTAATCCCTGAATCTGTGGAAGGTTTGCCTTTCGGCGCTATGGGTGTATTTTGGGCAACAATTGCTGGTTTAGTTGCTGGTTTAGGTGTCGGTAAAATAACCGAGTATTATACAGCTACAGGGAAAAAGCCAGTGAACTCAATTGTTGCACAATCAGAAACTGGAGCTGCGACAAATATTATTGCTGGTTTAGGTGTAGGGATGATGTCTACAATGATTCCAATTCTTTTAATTGCTGCTGCTATTATGATTTCACATCATTTTGCTGGATTATATGGTATCGCGATTGCTGCGGTAGGAATGTTAGCAAATACGGGTATCCAATTAGCGGTTGATGCTTATGGACCAATATGTGATAATGCAGGCGGTATTGCTGAAATGGCTGAATTACCAAGTGAGGTTCGTGAACGTACAGATAAATTAGATGCTGTTGGTAATACAACTGCGGCAGTTGGTAAAGGATTTGCAATTGCTTCTGCAGCCTTAACGGCTTTAGCATTATTTGCTGCTTTTATGAAGACTGCTAATGTGACTGCTATCGACGTATCACAGCCTAAAATCATGGCTGGATTGTTAGTTGGAGGTATGTTGCCATTTGTGTTCTCAGCGTTGTCTATGAATGCTGTAGGTCGTGCTGCCATGGCTATGATTGAAGAAGTTAGACGTCAGTTTAGAGATATTCCACAATTAAATGCGGCATTAGAAGTGATGCGCAAGTATGATTCAGATATGTCTAAAGCATCTGATGCCGATAGAAAAATATTTGATGATGCTGATGGTGTTGCCGATTACAGTAAATGTATAGATATTTCTACAAAAGCATCTATTAGAGAAATGGTGTTGCCTGGTTTACTAGCTATTGCCGTTCCTGTTGCAATTGGTTTTTTAGGTGGTGCAGAAATGTTAGGAGGCTTACTAGCAGGTGTAACAACTTGTGGAGTACTTATGGCTATTTTCCAATCTAATGCTGGTGGGGCCTGGGATAACGCAAAGAAAACTATTGAAGAAGAAGGTAGAAAAGGAACAGAAGCTCATAAAGCAGCTGTTGTAGGTGATACAGTTGGAGATCCATTTAAAGATACTTCGGGACCTTCATTAAATATATTACTTAAATTAATGTCTGTGGTGGCATTAGTAATAGCGCCAAGTATTGCGTTATCTTCGGATTCAGTTACTGCTTATCTTTCTGAAAATGATACTATAGAGCAGGTTGAAGTTTCTAAAGAAGTAAAAGTAGAAATGAATAATAATGAAGATGGAACTGTAAAAGCGGTTGTATCTACTGTTTCTACTCAAAATGGTGAAACAGCTACAACTTATGAAACGTTTGAAGGTAAAGAAGCTGAAGTTAAAGCTAAGATTAATGCTTTAAAAGATGATTCAAATGTACTAAAAACTAAAAAAGTAATAAAGGAAGTTGAAAAGGAGATAGTTAAATAATTTTCAAATTTCTTTTTTGAAAAATTTAAACCACGCTTCACGCGTGGTTTTTTGTATTTTTAGTTCAAATAAAAACCTAATGTTTAGGAATGATCCGCTTCAAATAATTGCTTTTCACACCTATGGCAATTCCAATCGTCTCTATCTTCGTGGAAGAGCAATTGAAGATGAGAGTATTAACCTCGAACAGAAAGGAGCCTTTAAATTGCTTTTTAATGCGTGGAAACGTTTTGAAACGGATGAAATAAAAAACACCAAACTTCACGTTAAGTTAGGAGATCTTGTTTTCGAAACAAAAACTGATAATCGGGGATATTTTTTATTTAATGAACTAGTTGAAGACATTAGCCAATATACTAATGAAGAGGGTTGGGTGCCTTTAGTATTTTCCTATGATGAACAAGATCTGAAAAGAACCGTTCAATCTAATAACCAATTTCCTTGTGAAATGCTTATTCCTTCAAAGAATGCATCATTTGGTGTAATAAGCGATATCGATGACACCATTTTACACACGGGTATTGCATCAGTTTTAAAGTGGCGGGTTGCTTTTAACACATTGTTGCGTTCTGCAGGAAAGCGATTACCGTTAGAAGGAGCGCCTGAATTTTATCATTTATTACATGATGGTAAAAGCGGAAATGAGGCAAATCCTATATTTTATGTAAGTCATAGTCCTTGGAATTTATATCGTTACCTAAAATATTTTTTAAAGAAGAATAATTTTCCAAAAGGACCAATTATTTTAAGAAGTTTTCCTCGCCCGTTTTCTAAGAAAGGTAAAAATGATAAACCGCAAAAACAGAAAGAAATTATTAACCTTTTAAATGTTTATCCAGAGCTAAAATTTATTCTGATTGGAGACAGCGGTGAACGAGATCCAGATATTTATATGGAAATTGTTGAGACCTTTCCAAATAGAGTTTTAGCAATCTATTTAAGGAGTGTTAATCATAAAAAGAAAATGTTTAGAGTTTCTAATCTCTATAAAGATTATACGAAGGTTCCAGTTTTGTTAGTAGAAAATAGTGAAGCAGCCTTAAAACATGCAAAGCAGCATGGTTTTATAGCTTAATTTGAAGAGTTCAATATAGCTAGTTAAAAAATTAAATTTAGGATTTAAGTTTAAACCAATCTTTAGTAATTTCTTTTTCTATTGACTTATTGCTTTTATGAATATATTCATTTTTAATGGCATTGTATTCATAATCTTGACCCCAATGCTCATGATTTACTGCTACTTCTTCTATGCCATCGCAAATAGAATGGATTTCGTCGTTAGTCATGGTTGGATGAATAGACATACGTATCCAACCTGGACGCTCAATTAAACAACCTTCTAAAATTTTTTCTTCTATAGATTTTGAAGTTAGTTGGTCTACATTGAGTAAATAGTGACCGTAAGTGCCAGCACAAGAACAACCGCCACGAGTTTGTACGCCAAATCTATCATTAAGAAGTTTAACGATGAGATTGTAATGTACATTATGAATATAAAATGAAAATACCCCAAGTCTATCTTTATGCTCAGGTGCCAGAATTTTAAGGTTTTTAATTTTTGAAAGCCTTTCAAAGACAATATCAATGAGTTCATGTTCTCTTTTGAGTATATTTTGCACACCCATTTCGTCTTTTAGTTGAATAGATAGCGCAATTTTTATAGCTTGTAAAAAACCTGGAGTTCCACCATCTTCTCTTGTTTCAATATCGTCAATGTAATCATGATCGCCCCATGGGTTTGTATAACTTACTGTACCACCTCCTGGGTTATCTGGAACTAGGTTTTTGTATAATTTTTTATTGAATATTAATACCCCCGAAGCTCCTGGACCACCTAAGAATTTATGGGGTGAAAAAGTAATAGCATCTAAATATTCAAGTTCGCTTTCTGGATGCATATCAATATTAACATAGGGAGCAGAACATGCAAAGTCTACAAAACATAAACCGTTGTTTTCATGCATGACTTTAGCGACATCATGGTAGTTTGTTCTAATGCCTGTAACGTTTGAACAGCCAGTTATGGCAGCAATTTTTATAGGTACATTTTTATATTCTTCTAATAGAGTTTCAAGTTTTATTAAACATGGTAGTCCTTCATCATTTGATGGTATTACTTTAACCCGTGCAATAGTTTCCAACCAAGAGGTTTGATTGGAATGATGCTCCATATGAGACACAAAAATAATAGGGCGCTTTTCTTCTGGAATTTGGGTATTCTCCTTTAGGTTTTCACAAAGTTTGAGACCTAGAATACGCTGGAATTTATTAATGGCTCCAGTCATACCTGTACCAACAGTAATTAATACGTCTTCTTTAGATGCGTTTACATGGTTTTTAATAATGTTTCTGGCTTCATGGTAAGCGTTGGTCATTGCAGAACCAGTAATGGATGTTTCAGTATGGGTATTAGCTACATAGGGGCCAATTTCGTTCAGTATTTTCTCTTCTATTGGCTTATAGAGTCTACCGCTTGCTGTCCAATCTGCATAAATGATTTTTTTTCTTCCGTAAGGCGATTCAAAATGTTGATTATTGCCTACAATGTTATCTCGAAATTGCTGAAAATAAGCCTCGAGGTTTATGGTTTGTCCTGCTTTTGAATATATCATAATTACCTCAATTGAAAATAAATCAAATTATTTTTTTGCTAAATCAGTATTTTTAAAAACCTCCAAACCACATTCCAAGAAATTAGAATAATCTTCTTCATCTGGAGTATAACCAACAGCTTGATTCAATATTTCAGTTCCATCCGAATTAAGTAAAACATAATAGGGTTGTGAATTTGTTTTAAAAAACTGTGTTTGAAAGTTTGCCCATTTGTGACCATAGCTTTCCAGTTTTCTGGTTCCACCATTAATTCTATTTACTTCAACCTGTTCAGTCACTGGCAATGCCTTCTTATCATCGACGTAAAGGGAGATGAGAACATAGTCATTTCTTAAATAATTGTCTATACTTTGCAAAGGCCAAACATGTTCTTCCATTTTTCTGCAATTTACACAAGCATATCCTGTAAAGTCTAACATAATAGGTTTGTTAACTTTTTTAGCATAATCAATGCCTGTTTTAAGATCCTTAAAACAATCCAAATTATTAGGGCAATCATTAGGATATAAAAAACTGTAACCCACAGGAGGTGCTAAACCACTAAGAAGTGTTAACGGGGTGAACGTTTTAGTTTCTTTATTTATTCGAAAACCAGAAGCCAAGTAAATTACAAACGAAGCCACCAAGATGCCTCCAGCTATTCTAGAGAATGATAATTTTTTAATTGGGGAATCGTGTGGAAATTTTATTTTACCGAAAAGATAAAGTGCTAGTCCTGCAAATATTAAAATCCAGATGATTAAGAAAGGTTCTATTTTCAAAAGATTCCAGTGCGCTACTAAGTCGGCATTTGAAAGGAATTTGAATGCTAGCGCTAATTCTAAGAAACCCAGAATAACCTTAGTTGTATTAAGCCATCCACCAGATTTTGGTAGTGCATTCATCATATTTGGAAACATGGCAAACAATGCAAAAGGAAGTCCGAGAGAGACCCCAAATCCCGCCATGCCTGCAGTAAGTTGCCATGCGCCTCCATCGGCAGTTAGTGATCCAGCCAGTAAAGAACCTAAAATTGGTCCTGTACATGAGAATGAAACAATGGCTAGAGTAAGCGCCATAAAAAATATGCCTATAAGACCTCCAGAGGTTTCACCTTGCGTGGTCTTTGTTGTCCAGCTAGATGGTAAAGTAAGTTCGTAATAACCAAAAAATGAGAAAGCAAAAAACATAAAAATGGCAAAGAAAATAATGTTTAGCCATACATTGGTTGAGATCTCATTCAATATATCGGGGTTTACGGAATCTAGTAAATGAAACGGAACACTTAATATAATGTACACAGCAAAAATAAAAAACCCATACAGTAGCGCTTTTGAAATACCTGCACTTCTGTTTTGTCCACTGCTCTTTGTGAAAAAGCTAACGGTTAAAGGAATCATAGGGAACACACATGGTGTTAATAGAGCTAAAAGCCCACCTAAAAACCCAAGACCAAATATGCTCCAAAGCGACTTTCCGGAATCCTTAACATTAGACGCGTTGCTTAAAACTTCATTTTCACATTTGATATCCGAAGTTCTTATGTCATCAGGATTCATACCATATAATGATTTATTTATGGCGCTGTTGTCAACGTTTAAACCAGTATTCTCATTTTCGTTATTAACCGATGACGAATTACCGCTTAATTGAAAAATCAAATCTACGTCCGTAGGTGGCAAGCATCGGGTATCATCACATACCATAAACTCTACGGTTCCATTTACTACTGAAATGTCATCCTTTAGTTTAATATTCTGCTCAAAAGTAGCTGTATTTTCAAAGAACTTAATTTTCATTTCAAATACAGGATCATTTACTGTATGTCCTTCTTCTTCAATTGTATTACCAACTAAACTGAAGGCCCCATCGGAATGGTTATATGCAAAAGTAGTTGGGATTGGGCCGTCTTCAGGAACGTTTTGAGAATACAAATGCCAACCAGACTCAATAGTTGCTTTGGTTACAAGTTTATATTCTTTATCAGATATTTTTTCGACTGATGTAGCCCATTTAATAGGTTCTAGTATCTGGGAATTACCAATTGTACAAACAAGTAAGGTAATTAGTAAAATAAGTTTCTTCATATTGAAATCATTTAGGAGAAAAACATTTTTATTGTTTACTCACGCCTTTAAAGTCTTATTAATGATATTTATCAAAAATAGGAATAAACATCTTTTGTTCTTTCCTAAAGACAAGTTAAAACTAAGTTACCCTTATTAAAGAAATGTTAAAAAAATATTTAAAAATTTTCAGAAAACGGCTGTATTAAAACAAGCCATTGATTTCGGCATCTATAGTGTTAATTATGCTGCCCAAATCTTCAGGGTTATCTACAAAATCAAGTTTGTCTACATCAATAATTACTAACTTTCCTTTATTGTAACCGTGTATCCATGCTTCGTAACGTTCATTCAATCTGCTTAAATAATCAATGCTTATAGAGTTTTCATAATCGCGGCCACGCTTATGAATTTGAGCTACTAAATTAGGAATAGAACTCCTTAGGTAAATTAATAGATCTGGTCCTTGAACTAAAGATTCCATTAAATCGAAAAGAGATCTGTAATTTTCGAAATCGCGATTTGTCATAAGTCCCATAGCGTGAAGATTGGGGGCAAAAATGTGCGCGTCTTCGTAAATAGTTCTATCTTGGATAATATCTTTTCCGCTTTCTCGAATTTGTAATACTTGTCGAAAACGACTATTTAAAAAGTATACCTGAAGATTAAAACTCCATCGTTCCATTTGGTTGTAAAAATCATCCAGATATGGGTTGTCTACAACGTCTTCAAGTTGTGCTTCCCATTTATAATGTTTTGCTAGTAATTTAGTGAGTGTTGTTTTTCCTGCCCCAATATTTCCCGCAATAGCAATGTGCATAGTTTTATTCGATTTTTATTTGGTATTCAAATAGAATTTTGGAATCGTAAATATACAAGGTTTCATTGGTTACAAAAAACTGATTTATCAACAAATTTGGCACATTTACAGGACTCAGGTTTTCTGAGGCTTTATGCAAAAGATAAAGACTGTTCGACTTTTGAAGGATAACATCACCGCTGTTTACATAAAACTTTGTAAAGCCATCATTTTTTATTTTTGAAATTAAACTTCCAAAGTAATTATATTTATAAAGGTAGTTTTCAGTAAGTAGCCAACAGAAATTGTAATTGCTTTTTAAATCTAATACGTTTGATTGGATAGGAAGACTTTGTGCTCTGGTGGTTTTGTTTTTGTAATCAAAAAGTTCCAGTTGTTGATTGTCCATATTAAATACCCAAATGGTATTGTCGAAACCAGTGGATACATGCGAAATATTTTTATAAGGTTGAATAGTGTTAAAATCCATTTTAGATATTTCAGCTAAGCGATTATCCAGAACGATAATGGTATTAAAATCTTTGTAAAATAAGTTTATCTTCAAGGGATTAAAAGCATTTACAGTATTAAGTTCACCTAACTGAAGATTATTGTAGGTTATAATACCGCTTTCATTTTTTTTGTAAAAGACATCGTTATTGACGTAATAAACCGTTCCAAAATTATCAATTGAAATAAGGGATTCAGCATTTAATTCTGTTGATTTTAGTAGTGTGGTTTCAATAGATTCTTGAGCGAATAATGAAAAAGTAAATAAATAAATAATGTAAATGAAGGCTTTCATAGTAGGTTGAAAAATACAAAAATCAAACCACTTTCTAACAAATTAGTTTATAGCCAAAACCACGGACGTTAATTATTTCGATGTTAGGATCTTGTTTTAGTTTTTTTCTCAATTTAGTAATGAATACGTCCATACTGCGTGCGCTAAAAAAATCATCGTTACCCCATAATTTATTTAAGATTAATGAGCGGTCTAAAACTTGATTCTTATTTTTTACAAGATGAAACAATAAGTGTGCTTCTCTATGTGTAAGTTGTACTTTTTTATCACTTTTAAATTGAAGTGTTTGCTTTGGAAAATTAAAATTAAAAGCACCGAAATTTACAGAAAGAGATTTCTTTTGTTCTTTAGTTCGATGGAGTAAATTATTTATTCGTACAATTAATTCTTCCATGCTAAAAGGTTTTTTTAAATAATCATTACCTCCTATAGTAAAGCCCTCAATGACATCTTGTGTTTGAGATTTTGCAGTTAAGAAAATTATGGGAATGCTGTCATCGATTTCACGAATTTCCTTGGCTAATGTAAAACCATCTTTTTTTGGCATCATTACATCCAAAACTAGTAATTCTGGTTTATTTAGATGAAAGCTTTTTAATGCTATTTCGCCGTCGGCACAAAGTGTAACTTCAAAATTTCGGGTTTCTAAACTTTCCTTAATTATTTGACCTAAAGCAGGTTCATCTTCTGCAAATAGTAATTTTACTCGACTAGACATTTGGGATGGAGATTTTAAAACTGGTTAGGTTATTTGTTAAATCGAGGTCAATTTGTCCATGGTGTTTTTCCAAAATGGTCTTGGTATAATACAATCCAATACCATAGCCTTTAATGTCGTGTGTATTCCCTTTAGGGATTCTGTAGAACTTCTCGAAAATTCTATTTTTATGCTCTCTCTTTAGAGTTGTGCCATTGTCTGAAATCCAGATTTCTACTCTATCTTTGGTTTGTTTAAGTTCAACAGAAATAATCTCACCACCATATTTTACGGCATTGTCGAGTATGTTATTTAGTGCATTTTCAAAATGAAATGGGTCTGCGTCAATAATAATAGAATCATTTTTAAAATTGAAAAGAAACCTTTTCTCTGTATGCTGCACTTTGTAACGATTCACAATATTATCCAGAAGGGTTGAGATGTTTAAAGGTTCCTTGTTAAAATTTAAAGATTCACTATCTAATGAGGCTGTCTCAAGCAGTTTTTCAACCATTACATTTAATTTCGAAAGTTGCTCTGAGGACTTGTTTACATACTTTTTCGTTTTTTCCTTATCATCAATAACATTAAAATCACTAATACTTTCTAAAGCAACCCCAATAGTAGCAATTGGTGTTTTAAACTCATGGGTGATGTTACTAATTAAATCATTTTTAACTTCGGCAAGTTGTTTCTGTTGCTGAATAATTTTTAATAGATATAAGAGACACCCGATAACGGCAAATACTAAGAATGTTGAAATTAAAATAGTACTTAAGCCTTGTTTTAAAATAATATGGGTTGCATCTGGGTAGAAAATCTCTAGGCGCTCATCATGTTTCAAGAAAGTAGATTTAGATTCTGCATGTAACACATTTGGCTCTATTGTTTCAGAACCAAATGTGTTATACAGGCTATCCCCTTTAAAATGTTTTAAGGTAAAAGCAATATCTAGATGTTTTCTATTAAGCTCTTTTTTAACCAAAGGCTGTAACTTTTTAAAATCTAAGCTGTCATTTTTTATTGAAATAAAAATGGAGGTAATCCCCTTTAAAAGTTTGATGCTGTCCGACGCCTTTTTACCACGAATAACTTTAATTTTCGATATGTGGTTCTGTTCTTTTCTTGCAGAAAAACCATTACTAGAATCGGTTATTTGTGTGAATCCAGAAATGCCTTTATCTCGAAGTTTTTTATATTTAACTTCAATATTTTTTAATAATGAATCACGTTCAAAAAAATCTTTTTCATGTTTTAGAATAACACTATCTGTTTCAATAATTGTCATTTCATTCGATTCAGCAAGATCCGCATAATAAGTATCTAAAGCGTTATCCAGACTTACCTGAACTTGGCTAATAAAATACTGCTTATTAAATAAGTAGTTTTTGTAATTCCAATAGGCTTGTGCAGCAATAGTTATAACAATCGTTGTAACTATTAAGTACAGCAACCATTTGTATTTTTTATCATTCATTTGTTCAAAAGTAAATGTTAAATGGCAATAAAACCAATCGGTTAACACACGTTAACACTAGTTAACTGTATTCGTATAATATACTTGTCATATTTGTAGCTTATTAATCAAAAAACGAATATTAATTATGCAGAAACATTATTTAAGTGCCCTGTTATTACTTTTTTCAACAATTGGTCTAGCACAAAATTTTCAAGGGGTTGCGACGTATAAATCTCATAGAAAAGTAGATTTAAAGTTGGATGATAAAAACGTAAATGAAGAGATGCAGGAACAAATTCAAGCGCAACTGCGAAGACAATTTCAGCAGGAATATACCTTAACCTTCAACAAAAATGAATCACTTTATAAACAAGAAGAAAAGTTAGAGGCTCCTAATCCAATTCAATCTGGGATGCAAATTAAGATTTCTCAAGGTTCTGATATTATGTATAAAAATCTAAAGGAGAATAGGTACACTAACAAAAATGAGATTTTTGGCAAAGTGTTTTTAATAAAGGATTCTTTAAACAAAAGAAAGTGGAAGCTGGTTAACGAAACAAAGAATATTGGTGATTATACCTGCTTTAAAGCCGAATTCTCAGATGATTACACCACCCAAACATTAACAAGTGATGGAGGGGTTGAAGAGGTTACAAAGCCTAGAACTACTAGCATCTGGTATACGCCACAAATCCCAATTAATAATGGGCCTGCGGACTATTTTGGGCTTCCAGGTTTAATTTTAGAAGTTAATGATGGTGATTTAACATTGGTGTGTAGTAAAATTGTATTAAATCCAAAAGAAGAGGTTCAAATTACCGAGCCAACCAAAGGAAAGGAGGTTTCCCAGGAAGAGTTTGATGAGATTAGAGATAAAAAATCTGAGGAAATGATGGAGCAATTTAGATCAAGACGAGGGAGTGGTGATGGAGATGGAGACCGTGTAATGATAAGGATTGGAGGTTAATTTTTACTGAGGCCTATTTTTTGTTTAAAAAAACCGTATATTTGTTAAACAAAAATTTAAATACTTCATTATGAAATGTGTTAAACCTAATTTGTTTGTTCTTTGTTTAAGTTTATTTTTCACTTACAGTATTGGAGCACAAGATTTTCAAGGAAGAGCAGAATATGTATATAAAGCAAAGATGAATCTTGGTAGTTGGGGTGCAAAAATGAGTCAAGAACAGAAGAAACAAATAGCGGCAAGATTAAAAAACAGATTAGAAAAGACCTATATTTTATCATTCAACAAAGAAGAATCTATTTACAGGGAATTTGAAAAGTTAGATGCTATGTCTGGGGCGACAGATTCTTGGGGAAAAAATTTCACTCCTGGTCACCAGTATAAAAATGTTAAGACCAATTCGTTCGTACAAAATCAAGAATTATATGGTAAGCGTTTTTTAATTAAAGACGAATTGTTGAAAATCGATTGGAAAATGGAAACTGAAACAAAGCAAATAGGAAACTATATGTGTTTCAAGGCCATAACTAGAATACCATCATCGTTATTATCCTTTTGGGAGTTTTCATGGAGTGAGTTAAGAAGTCAGTCCAAAAAAGAAGAATCGGAAAAAGAGGGCTCTGAAAATGAATCTCCCGAAAAAGACGAAGACAAAGTAGAAGAGATTCAAATGACCGAAATTGTAGCTTGGTACACACCGCAAATACCAGTAAGTCAAGGCCCCTCAGAATTTTGGGGGTTGCCAGGTTTAATTTTAGAATTAAGCATTGGAGATACTACGATGTTGTGTTCAAAGATTGTTATTAATCCTAAAGAGAAGACAAAAATAGAAGCTCCTGATAAAGGTGACGTGGTTACAAAAAAGGAATACAAAAAAATCGTTTTTAAAAAAATGAATGAATTTAGAGGAAGCTATTCAGGCAGAAGAAGATCTTAAATTGTGATTTAACTTATTAAGGAATAGAGATTAAACTTAAAGTTACTATCGTGGTCTAAAAAAGAATAATCAACTTTTTAAACACCGTCCTCTAATTATGAAAACTTTAGCTTTAAAGTTAGCAGCCCGTTTAATCTTTATACCATCATCACTAAAAGTAAACGCACAAGAATTTCAAGGCAAAGCGTATTATTTTTCTAAAACAACATTGGATATGAGTCGTTTTAGTAGAGGTCGTCAATTGTCTGAGCGGTAAAAAAAACAAATGGCAGAGCGTTTTAAGTCTTGGTTAGAAAAGACCACATAATTAAATCAATCAATCAATCAAAATAAAACAAAAATTAAATAATGAAGCAGCTAATTTTTATTCTAATACTTGTTCTTGCCAATCTTTCCATGGCTCAGGTAAAACTTCAAGGTGTTGTTAAGGATAGTATTGGAAACCCATTAGAATTGGCGAATGTTATTGCCATTAATAAAGAAACTAAAGCTTTGGAGTCTTATGGAATCACAAATAATGAAGGGCGATACAAGTTAAATTTATCTATAAACACCTCCTATAGTTTGCAAGTGAGTTATATAGGAATGAAAACCTATACCGCTGCAGTAAATACACAAGAGGTAGATATGACTAAAGATGTTTCTTTGGTGGCCGATAATGCTTTGGAAGCCATAGAACTCACTTATGAAATGCCTGTAACAGTAAAGGGTGATACGTTGGTTTATAATGCCGATTCTTTTAAAACAGGGACAGAGCGAAAACTGGAAGATGTTTTAGAAAAATTACCAGGTGTCGAAATAAATGATGAAGGACAAGTAGAAGTAGAAGGTAAGGTTGTGAATAAACTCATGGTTAATGGGAAAGATTTTTTTGATGGGGATACCAAATTAGCAACAAAAAATATTCCTTCTAATGCGGTCGATAAAGTTCAAGTATTAAGAAATTATTCAGAAGTCAGCCAATTAAGTGGAGTTACTAACAACCAAGATAATGTGGCCTTAAATATAAAATTGAAAGAAGGCAAGGAGAACTTTTGGTTTGGTAATGTAACTGCTGGGGCAGGTACATCTCCAGATGATGAGTTGTATCTCGCACAACCAAAACTCTTTTATTACAGTCCTAAATTCAGTTTAAACTTTATTGGCGATTTAAATAATACTGGAGAGTTGGCATTGACACGACGTGATATTAGAGGTTTTGGTGGCGGTTTTAGATCACCTAGCAGAAGCAGTGGGACTTCAATTAATCTAGGTGATAATGGTCTTAATTTCTTAACGTCCCAAAATAATGCGCTAGAAATTAAAAATAAATTGGCTGCTACCAATTTCAGCTATTCTCCAAACAAAGCTCTCGATATTAGTGGTTTTGCTATATATAACAGTAGTCGTATTTTATCCAGAGAATCTAGTTTTGTGCAATATACGGACCCAGATTTAGGTATACCAGATGAAGCTACAGACCAAAGTAGTAAAGAACGTTCTAATCAAGGTTTGTTAAAGATAAGTGCTTCCTACAAACCCAACATAAATAATCAATTAGATTATGATATTTTAGGGCGGTTTTCAGATGATACCCAACGGCAATCTTTATTTTCTTCAATAGTTGGAAGTACCACCCAGTTAGATGAAGTTACACCATATAGTATCAATCAGAACTTCAATTATTACTACACATTTGACGAAAACAATATTTTTGCTTTTGAAGCGCAGCATTTGCTAAAAAATGAAGACCCTTTCTATAATGCACTGCTAACAAATGACCCTGCTAACAATGATGAATTAAACCCCAATGATAGAGATGCTTTTGATACAACTGCTGAGGCAATAGGTTTTAATAGGTCCTTAGATAATTACGATTTAGGACAGAATAGACTGGTAAAATCTAACCAATTGGATGCTAAATTAGATTACTATAATATTTTGAATGCAAAAAGCAACATCAACTTTACTTTAGGAACTATTTTAAGCAAACAGGATTTTAATTCCAATATGTTTCAGTTTTTAGATGCTAATGGAACACAATTTAATCCCACGCCAAGTCTTACTAACCCCGATGGTGATTTGTTAAGTGCTCAAAATGACACCGAATACAACTTTAGCGACATTTATTTAGGCGCGCATTATACCTTAAAAGCTGGCAAGTTTAACATAATTCCTGGGTTTTCATTGCACGCTTACGGAAATAAAAACACCCAATTTGGCGAAACTTATGAGGATAATTTTTTCCGATTCCTTCCAGATTTTGAAACACGCATTCAATTTAAAAAGAGTGAAAGTTTAACCTTGCGTTATAGGATGTTAAATCAGTTTACAGATGTTACCAGACTAGCAGAAGGCTTAGTGTTTAATAACTTTAATAGTATTCAATTTGGGGAGCCAGAATTACAAAATGCCCTATCACATAATGTGAGTTTATTTTATAGTAGTTTTAATCTTTTTAACTATACCAATGTGTTTGCTAGACTTTCTTATAATAAGAATATCGACCAAATTAGAGGCTTAACGAATTTCGAAAATGTGATTAGAACGAGCACCTTTTTCAATTCTGCTTTTGCAGACGAAAGTGTCTCGGCCAATGGACGAGTACAGCGTACATTTGGAAAGTTGCGAGCGAGTCTTTCTGCCGATTTTAGTTACAGCAAAAACAATCAGTTTATTCAAGGGCAGCAATCTTTAAATGAACGTTTTGTGCAGAGTTATAGACCCGAGTTGCGCACTAATTTTAGGGATGCGCCAAATGTAAGGTTACGATACAGATATAGTATTTCCGATAACAATCAAGGGTCAAGATCTACAAAATATACAACCAATTCTCCTTCAATTAATTTTGATGCCTATATCTGGAAATCCCTAACATTTAGAACCGATTATGCTTACACCAATCAAGATGATGGCATAAACCCCTCACAGTCCTTCGAGACCTGGGATGCATCCTTAGCGTACCGCAAAGACCAAGATTCCAAATGGGAATACGAACTTAAAGCAACTAACTTGTTAGATATCGACTCACGCTTAAGAAACAATGCTACGAACATTTCTGTATTTAGCTCCGAAACGTTTATTCAGCCGCGGTTTGTAACGTTTAGAATTCGTTATGAGATTTAGGTGTTCGTTTCTTGAATGATTTGACGTCGTTTTAATGATTTATAACAAACGACACGAAGCTAGAGGAAAATTATTACAAATTCAAGTCGGTTTAAATAAAAAAGACCACAATATGACGTGGTCTTTTTTACGAGTTTATAATGTATTTATTTAAAGCGCAAAAGCTTCTTTTACTTTATCAACATAATCTAACTTTTCCCAAGTGAATAGCTCAACTTCTAGGGTTTTGCTTTCGCCATTAGGTTGGCTAAATGTTTTAGAAACTGTTCGGTTAGTTCTTCCCATGTGCCCATAAGCAGCTGTTTCGCTATACATTGGAGAACGTAATTTTAAACGTTCCTCGATCGCAAATGGTCGCATATCGAAAATTTTAGAAACTTTTTCAGCAATTTCGCCATCGGTCATATTAAACGAGCAAGTACCATAAGTATCTACAAAAATACCCATAGGTTCTACAACGCCAATGGCATAACTAACTTGCACCAAAATCTCATCGGCAACACCTGCAGCAACCAAGTTTTTAGCAATATGGCGCGTGGCATAAGCCGCACTTCTGTCTACTTTACTTGGGTCTTTACCAGAGAAAGCTCCACCGCCATGGGCGCCTTTACCACCGTAAGTATCTACAATAATTTTACGTCCTGTTAAACCGGTATCGCCATGCGGCCCACCAATTACAAACTTGCCAGTTGGGTTGATATGATATTTTATGTCATTATTAAACAATACCTTTATGCTCTTTGGAAGTTTAGCAACTACCCTTGGTATTAAAATATCAACAATATCCTTTCTTATTTTAGCAAGCATGGTGTCATCATCTGCAAAATCATCATGCTGTGTAGAGACCACTATGGCGTCGATACGTTGTGGGATATTATCATCACTATATTCAATAGTTACTTGGCTTTTAGAGTCTGGTCTTAAGTAAGTAATATCTTTATTCTCTCGACGTAACTCGGCAAGTTCTATTAAAATGCGATGCGATAAATCTAAGGCAAGCGGCATAAAGTTTTCGGTTTCATTAGTCGCGTAACCAAACATCATTCCTTGGTCGCCAGCACCTTGCTCTTCTTTGCTGCCACGATCTACACCTTGATTAATATCTTCAGATTGCTCATGTATTGCCGAAAATACACCACAAGAATTACCATCGAACATATATTCTCCTTTGGTATAACCAATTTTGTTAATAGTGTCTCTTGCAATTTTTTGAACATCCAAATATGTATGTGATTTTACTTCTCCTGCAAGAACCACTTGACCTGTTGTAACCAAAGTTTCGCAAGCTACTTTAGAATCGGCGTCGAAAGCCAAAAAATTATCTATCAAAGCGTCACTAATTTGATCTGCTACTTTATCTGGGTGTCCTTCAGAAACACTTTCCGACGTAAATAAATAAGCCATTTATCTAATATTTAATTTTTGAGATTTGACGAGAGCGTCTCAGGAAGTTTACACTGCCTTTAGCATTTTTTCTTGAGGTTGCAATCAGTCAAATCTGTCCTCTTTTATTAATCTTGGCAAAAGTAAAAAAATAAAAGAATATGAATGCCCATTTTTCTTTTTTTCAAAAAAGAATTGGTGGGTCAAAAATATTTACGAATATTTGTAGTTTACATATGAAAAGACACATTTTAAATATCATTTCTGTAATTGTAATTGTGATTATTTCACAAGGCTAGGGAAGGGTATATTAAAATTGAAAATAATTTAAAAGGCCTTCCTGAACCGGAGGGCTTTTTTTATGGATTATTTTATCATTTTGGACATCATAAAAAATTTAGTTTAAACAATTGATAATAAGATATTTAAATAGGTTTTGAAGTAAGTGAATTTAACTAGAAAACTAAGATAGAAAACCGATTAAACCGTTAATGATTTAATTTCGAACCCAATTTAAGATTTTAAAGAGTTTTTGTTAAAATTCTTAAAAGCTAAAGAATAATAGTTACAAACGAGATAAAACATAAATTATCTGCAATAAAAATGAAGGAACTCAATAAACATAGTAAAAGACTAACACAGGATGAATCTCAGCCAGCATCTCAAGCCATGTTATATGCAGTTGGTTTATCTGATGAAGATATGAAGAAGGCTCAAGTGGGTATTGCAAGTACGGGGTACGATGGAAATCCATGTAACATGCATTTAAATGCTTTGAAAGACGAAATAAAAGTTGAGTGTAATATTGCTGGTTTAGTTGGTTTAGGGTTTAATACCATTGGTGTAAGTGATGGTATTTCTATGGGTACTTCTGGTATGAATTATTCGTTGGCTTCTCGAGATATCATAGCAGATTCTATTGAAACGGTAATGAATGCACAGAGTTATGATGCACTTATTTCTGTTGTGGGTTGCGATAAGAATATGCCAGGAGCTGTTATTGCGATGTTGCGATTAAATCGTCCGTCAATAATGATGTACGGTGGAACTATTGCATCTGGAAATTATAAAGGCAGAAAGTTAAATATTGTATCGGCTTTTGAAGCTTTAGGACAAAAAGTAGCAGGAGAAATTGATGAAGATGAATATAGAGATATTATAAAAAGAGCGATTCCAGGAGCGGGTGCTTGTGGTGGTATGTATACGGCGAATACTATGGCATCATCGATAGAGTGTATGGGTTTTGCATTACCTTATAACTCATCGATTCCTGCAGAGAACCCTAATAAATTGTCTGAAGCAGAAAGACATGCGATAGCTATAAAGAACTTATTAGAATTAGACATAAAACCTTTAGATATTATTTCAAAAAAATCTATTGAAAATGCTATTGCACTTGTTAATGCTTTAGGAGGGTCTACCAATGCGGTATTGCATTTCTTAGCGATTGCTCATGCAGCAGATATCGAGTTTACTTTAGAAGATTTTCAAAGAGTAAGTGACAGAACACCTTTAATTGCCGATTTAAAACCGAGTGGAAAATACTTAATGGAGGATGTTCATGGCGTTGGGGGAACACCAGCAATCATGAAATACTTATTAGATAATGGGTATTTACATGGTGACTGTTTAACTGTTACAGGAAAAACACTTGCTGAAAATTTAGCAGATGTTGAGGCTATGGAGTTTGAAGATCAGGATGTGGTTTACCCTACCGATAAAGCTTTAAAATCTTCAGGTAACTTGCAGATTCTTTATGGAAATCTGGCATCTGAAGGCGCAGTTGCTAAAATATCAGGAAATGAAGGTTTACTATTTGAAGGTAAAGCGGTGGTTTATGATGGTGAGCAAGCTGCAAACACTGGAATCTCGAATGGTGAGGTAGAAAAGGGTGACGTCGTGGTCATTCGTTATGTAGGTCCTAAAGGAGGTCCGGGTATGCCAGAAATGTTAAAGCCAACATCACTTATTATGGGTGCTGGTTTAGGTAAATCAGTAGCATTAATTACAGATGGTCGTTTTTCTGGTGGGACGCATGGATTTGTTGTTGGACACATTACTCCAGAGGCACAATCAGGTGGGAATATTGCTCTATTAAAAACGGGTGATAAAATTAGAATAAGTGCAGAAGATAACTCAATTAATGTGTTGCTTTCAGATGAAGAATTAGCTGAAAGAAAAGTGCAGTGGGTTGCTCCAGAATTAAAACATAAAAAAGGAATATTATATAAATATGCAAAATCAGTAGCATCAGCTTCAAAAGGTTGTGTTACCGATGCATTCTAAATAACAATAGTTTGTTATTCCTGTTAAGACAGGAATCTTATCAATTTAAGTTGAGACTATGAAAACAGAAACAATACATACTAAAACAGAAGCTACCAAACAAACTGAGCGTATTTGTGGTAGTGAAGCCATCATAAAATGTTTAATTGCCGAAGGCGTTGATATTCTTTATGGATATCCTGGAGGCGCAATTATGCCTGTTTATGATGAATTATATAAGTACCAAGATCAAATCCATCACGTTTTAACAAGGCATGAACAAGGTGCGGCTCATGCAGCACAAGGTTATGCTAGAATATCTGGTAGAGTTGGTGTAGCTATAGCGACCTCAGGACCTGGAGCTACTAATTTAGTGACAGGAATTGCAGATGCGCAAATAGATTCTACACCATTAGTGTGTATTACAGGTCAAGTGCCATCTCATTTATTAGGGAGTGATGCGTTTCAAGAAACCGATATTGTTGGAATTTCAACACCAGTTACAAAATGGAATCACCAAGTAACTAAAGCTTCTGAAATCCCAGAAGTTATTGCTAAGGCTTTTTATATTGCTAGAAGTGGTCGTCCTGGGCCAGTTTTAATAGATATTACTAAAGATGCTCAATTTGGTGAGTTAGATTTTAGTTACGAAAAATGTACAGGTGTAAGGAGTTATATTCCGGTACCGCAAACTGATCCAAACACATTACAAGCAGCAGCCGATTTAATAAATGATGCTAAAAAACCTATGATAGTTTGGGGGCAAGGTGTTATTTTAGGTGAAGCAGAAGCAGAATTGAAAGCAGTTATTGAAAAATCTGGAGTTCCGGCTGCTTGGACTATTATGGGAGCATCGGCTATTCCAACATCACATCCGTTAAACATTGGAATGGTTGGGATGCACGGAAACTACGCTCCAAATGTTAAAACTAACGACTGCGATGTGCTTGTTGCCATAGGAATGCGTTTCGATGATCGTGTTACAGGAGATTTAAACACCTATGCTAAGCAAGCTAAAGTCATTCATTTTGAAATTGATCCAGCCGAAGTGAATAAAAATGTAAAAGCGGATGTTGCGGTTTTAGGAAATTCTAAAGATAGCTTAGCAGCATTATTGCCATTATTAAATAAAAACTCGCACGAATCATGGCTTAAAGAATTCAAAGATTTATATGATATTGAATTTGAAAAAGTTATAAAGAATGATATACATCCAACCAAAGAAGGTTTAACAATGGGTGAAGTTTTAAAAGAAATCAATAAGCAAAGTAAAGGCAATGCTGCTATCGTTTCAGATGTGGGTCAGCACCAAATGATTGCATGTCGCTATTCAGAATTTAATATAACTAAAAGTAATATCACCTCGGGAGGATTAGGAACTATGGGATTTGCATTACCTGCAGCTATGGGAGCTAAAATGGCTGAGCCAAATCGTGAGGTTGTAGCTATTATTGGTGATGGGGGTTATCAAATGAATATTCAAGAACTAGGAACTATTTTTCAACAAAAAATTCCGGTAAAGATAGTTGTATTAAACAACGAATTTTTAGGTATGGTGCGTCAATGGCAACAGTTGTTTTTTGATAAACGTTATGCTTCTACCGAAATGACAAACCCAGATTTTGTAACCATTGCGAAAGGATATTACATTGATGGGCAACGTGTAACAAAAAGAGAAGAATTAGCAGATGCTGTTAAAACCATGATAGATTCTAAAGACTCATATTTCCTTGAGGTTTGTGTTGAGAAAGAAGATAATGTATTTCCAATGATTCCATCAGGAGCATCAGTTTCAGATATCCGTTTAAGCTAAAGCATTAAAGAAATGAACGAAGAAATAAAAACATTCACATTTTCTATATACACTGAAAATAATATCGGTTTGCTTAACCGCATCTCTGCAATTTTTCAGCGAAGACATATCAATATTGAAAGTTTAACAACCTCACAATCTGAGATTGAAGGTGTAAATAGGTTTGTTATTGTTGTTGATATTACCGAAACTCAAGCAAAAAAAATTATAGGTCAGTTTCAAAAGCAAGTTGAAGTTATTCGTGCATATTATCATAGAGATGATGAAACGATTTATCAAGAATCATGCATGTTTAAAATTAAATCTGATTTGTTGTTCGATGAGCCTCAGATTCAAAATATAATTAAAGAAAGTAACGCCAGAATTGTTACCGTAAACAAGGAATTCTTTGTTTTAGAAAAATCTGGGCGACGATTCGAAATTGAAGAATTACGTCAAGAATTGAACAAGTTTGGTATCATGCAATTTGTGCGATCTGGTCGCATTGCAGTTACTAAAGAAGAAATGAAAGTAACAGAAATGCTATCAGCATTCAATAACCAATAATAATTAATATTAAAAATGGGAAATTATTTTAATACACTGTCATTAAGAGATAAGTTAGAACAGTTGTCAAAATGTAGATTTATGGACACTTCTGAGTTCTCGGATGGTGTAAATGCTTTAAAAGGTAAAAAGATTGTCATAGTAGGATGTGGTGCTCAAGGATTAAATCAAGGACTAAACATGAGAGATTCTGGATTAGATATTTCTTATGCCTTACGTAATGCTGCTATTGCAGAAAAACGTCAATCTTTTTTAAATGCAACGGAAAATGGATTTAAAGTTGGTAACTACCAAGAGTTGATTCCAACAGCAGATTTAGTGTTAAACTTAACACCAGATAAGCAGCATACAAATGCAGTAAATACGGTAATGCCTTTAATGAAAAAAGGGGCAACATTGTCTTACTCTCATGGTTTTAATATTGTAGAGGAAGGCATGCAAATTCGAGAAGACCTAACTGTAATTATGGTAGCTCCTAAGTCTCCTGGCTCAGAGGTTCGCGAAGAATATAAGCGTGGGTTTGGTGTACCAACCTTAATAGCTGTGCACGAAGAAAATGATCCAGAAGGGAAAGGTTGGGCTCAAGCTAAAGCCTATGCAGTTGCTACAGGAGGTGATAAAGCAGGTGTGCTAGCATCGTCATTTATTGCTGAGGTAAAATCAGATTTAATGGGTGAGCAAACTATTCTTTGTGGCTTATTACAAACTGGTTCTATTCTTTGTTTTGATAAAATGGTTGAAGAAGGTATCGACCCAGGTTATGCTTCAAAATTGATTCAATATGGATGGGAAACCGTAACAGAGGGTCTTAAATATGGAGGTGTAACTAATATGATGGATCGTTTATCGAATCCAGCAAAAATTAAAGCTTTTGAATTATCAGAAGAGTTAAAAGATATTATGCGACCGTTGTTCCAAAAACATATGGATGATATTATTGAAGGGCGTTTTTCTGAGGGGATGATGGCAGATTGGGCTAATAATGATAAAGATTTATTAGGATGGAGAGCTGCAACTGCTGAAACTAATTTCGAAAAAACACCAGCTGGAGATGTTGAAATATCTGAACAAGAATATTACGATAATGGTGTGTTAATGGTAGCGATGGTAAGAGCAGGTGTTGAATTAGCTTTTGAGGCTATGACCGATTCTGGAATTATAGATGCATCAGCTTACTACGAGTCTTTACATGAAACACCACTTATTGCAAACACTATTGCAAGACGTAAATTATATGAAATGAATAGTGTAATTTCCGATACTGCAGAGTATGGTTGTTACTTGTTCGACCATGCTTGTAAGCCTTTATTAAAAGATTTTATGGCTAAAATTAAAACAGATGTTATTGGTAAACCTTACGCTAAAGATAATGGAGATGGTGTTGATAATGCCAGATTGATTGAAATCAACAAAACCTTAAGAGATCATCCAGTTGAAAAGGTGGGTGAGTTTTTAAGATCGTCAATGACAGCTATGAAACCAATAGTATAGCACATAACTAAACTAAACTATATATTGTCGAAAACCTGTCTGATGAATCATCTTGACAGGTTTTTTATTCTATATAGCTAAATATTTCAATTGACCTTAACGATAAATTATAATCGATGGATTCTGAAAAACAAATCTATTTTCCAAGTTTAATGGATATAGAAATTGCTGCTCGAAGCATTAAGAATGTATCGGCAATTACGCCATTAAGCTTGAGTTTAAGATATTCAAAGAAGTTTGATGCGAATATCTATTTTAAGCGTGAAGATTTACAGCAAGTTAGATCTTATAAAATTCGAGGAGCTTATAATAAAATAAGTTCTTTAAATAATGAAGAAGCCAAAGCTGGCGTTGTTTGTGCCAGTGCAGGTAATCACGCGCAAGGCGTTGCTCTGTCATGTAAACTCTTAGAGATAAAAGGAACCATTTATATGCCTGCTCCAACACCCAATCAAAAAGTTGAACAGGTCAAAATGTTTGGAGAAGATTTTATTGAGATAAAACTTGTTGGCGATACTTTTGATGATGCCTATCATGCAGCGGTTTTGGAATGTGATGCTTTAGGCAAAATATTTATCCATCCTTTTAATGATGAAAAAGTTATTGAAGGTCAAGCTACCATTGGACTAGAAATATTAAAACAAGCTGATAAGCCAATCGACTATGTTTTTATTGCGGTTGGCGGAGGAGGGTTGGCAGCTGGACTTTCAACAGTATTTAAAGAATTATCTCCAAACACAAAGATTATTGGTGTGGAACCTGAAGGTGCTCCATCTATGTCAAAATCAATCGAAAAGGGTGAGAATTTGACTTTAGATAAAATTGAAAAATTTGTTGATGGTGCTGCTGTTAAGCGTGTGGGGAATTTAAATTTTGCAATTTGTAGAGAGAACCTTCATAAAATGACAACAGTTCCTGAAGGAAAGGCGTGCGAAACTATTTTAGAACTTTACAATAAAGATGCTATTGTTGTTGAACCCGCAGGAGCTCTAAGTATTTCTGCTCTTGATTTTTACGCAAAGGAAATAAAAGGTAAAAACGTAGTGTGTCTGGTTAGTGGAAGTAATAACGATATTACTCGAACATCAGAAATTAAAGAACGCGCCCTCCTATATGCTAACCTAAAGCATTACTTTATCGTTAAATTTCCGCAAAGAGCTGGTGCCCTTAAAGAATTTGTGGTTAATATTTTAGGTAAGAATGACGATATCACCTACTTTCAATATGCTAAGAAAACAAATCGTGAAAATGGTTCAGCCGTTGTTGGCATACAGTTGAAATCGTCATCAGACTTAGATGCTCTGGTTAGCAGAATGAAGAAGCATAATTTCTTTGGTGATTACTTAAACGACAAGCCTGATTTATTCCAGTTTTTAGTATAATAAAGAGCTTTTTGCAATTAATAAATCTTTCTATCTCGAAATCGTTTGAGTTTAAAAACACATGATTATTTGCCTTATTCGAGCTAATTCTGTGCAATTTTCATTTATTTTGAAGTAACTTTTAATTCTGAATGACTTTGTCTGTTCACTTATTAAATTAAAAATTATGAAAGATACCTTTGTAGAAATCCCAGAAGAATTTCAAATAAAATCCCCGCTGCATCAAACAACGTATTTAGTGAATGGTGAACTGCGACATTGGAATGGTGAAACAGCACAAGTATATTCTACGATTTCATCAACTAAGGAATATAAGAAAACCTTATTAGGTACAGTGCCTCAATTGGGAGAAGAAGAGGCGATGGATGCACTTAATGCTGCAACTTCAGCCTATGATAACGGGAAAGGCTTGTGGGCAACGATGAAAGTGGCTGATAGAATTGCCTGTATGGAAACATTTGTGGAGCAAATGAAAACAAAGCGTGAGGAGGTTGTGAAGTTACTCATGTGGGAAATTGGAAAGAATCTACCAGATTCAGAAAAGGAATTCGACAGAACTGTAGACTATATTTACGATACAATTGAAGCATATAAGGACATAGATCGTAATTCAGCTAAGTTTGAAAAGAACTCTGGTGTTTACGCGCACATTAGAAGAGGTCCAATTGGGGTTGTACTGTGTTTAGGTCCATATAATTATCCTTTAAACGAAACATTTACACTACTTATACCAGCTCTTATAATGGGTAATACGGTTATTTTCAAGCCAGCAAAGTTGGGAGTACTACTTATATCTCCATTGCTTGAAGCATTCCAAAGTAGTTTTCCAGAAGGTGTTGTAAATGTCGTTTATGGTAGAGGAAGAGTTTTAGCTTCGCCAATAATGAGTTCTGGTAAAGTCGATGTATTGGCTTTAATAGGGAATAGTAAATCGGCAAATGCCCTACAATCCCAACACCCAAAAGGCAATAGATTACGCATGGTTTTGGGATTAGAAGCTAAAAACCCTGCTATTGTATTACCGGATGCCGATTTGGATTTGGCAGTAGAAGAATGTATTGCTGGAACTTTATCTTTTAACGGTCAACGTTGTACAGCGTTAAAAGTGCTTTATGTACATGAATCTATTGTAGAAGAGTTTAATAGAAGATTTGCATACGAAGTAGACAAGCTAAAGTATGGAAATCCATGGGAACCTGGAGTGAAATTAACACCTTTACCAGAGGAGGATAAACCTTCATACATCAAAGAACTTATAGATGATGCTCTAAAAAAAGGCGCGAATATTTTAAATAAAAATGGCGGTGAGACTAGCGAGAATTTTATTTTTCCGGCAGTGTTATATCCAGTTTCAAAGGACATGCGTTTATTTAATGAAGAACAATTCGGGCCAGTAATTCCAGTTGTTCCTTTTTCTGACATTGAAGAACCTCTAGATGATATGGCTGCATCTAATTATGGGCAGCAGGTGAGTTTATTTGGAAAAAATGTAAATACCCTTTCTCCTTTAATAGATACTTTGGTTAATTTGGTATGTCGTGTGAATTTAAATAGTTCATGTCAACGTGGCCCAGATGTTTATCCGTTCACTGGTAGAAAAGATTCAGCTTTTAGTACTCTAAGTGTTCATGATGCACTTCGTTCTTTTTCAATAAGAACATTTGTGGCTTCGAAGGATAATGAGTACAATAATGCTATTTTGGAGGAATTATTAGACAAAAAGACCTCTAATTTTATTAGTACAGATTACATTCTGTAATATGTTTTAATGTATAGCTAAAATATTTAACCTTGTCAGGTCAAATGTTGTATGTTTTTTTTCAATGGTTAATATTGCACGATTATTTTGGCTTATATAATTATATTTGGGTATTCTATCAATTAATAAATATTAAACTATGAAAGTATTTAAATTAATATGCTTAGCAACGTTTTCATTAATAGTTGTAGTTGCTTGTGGAGGTAAAGATGAAAAAAAGAAAAAAGGGTTTTCGTATGAGAAAAATACCAGTAATGAAGAAAAATCAAACGAATCGACCGATGACAATATTAATGAAGTTGTAATAACTTCCAATGATTTAATGAAGTTTAATAAGAGTGAGATTAAAGTAAAATCTGGCAAGAAGGTTAAAATAACATTAAGACATATAGGAAAGTTAGATATTAACGTTATGGGGCATAACTTGGTTATTTTAAAACAAGGTGTTAGCTTAACTGAATTTGCTGCAAAAGCTGCAACTGAAAGAGATAACAAATATATTCCTAAAGACACTCAAGATGTAATTGCTCACACAGATTTAATTGGAGGAGGTCAAGTTACATCTATAGAATTTGATGCACCTGCTGCAGGAAGCTATGATTTTTTATGTAGTTTTCCTGGTCATTCTGGTTTAATGAAAGGGAAGTTTATTGTTGAGTAAATTTTAAAAACAATTTGGTTAGAGAAGTTGTTAAAGGGTCCAACCTTCTCTATACTTACGTTTTACAAATTGATTTGCAGGTTCGAAATTAGTAACCTTCATATTGGTGCCATCCCAAAGCAGTTTTTTTCTACCAGGATACTCAAATCTATTGTTTTGAGTTTCATGTCTTAGGTTGTAACTTCTTATGGCTAAGTTGCCCATTAAAATAGATTCTGTAAGAGGTCCGGCAAAATCAAAAGACGAGGTTAAAGCTTTATGTTCTGTACTATTGTAACCAGCTTTACAAGCTTCTACCCATTTATGATGATGACCATTTTCAGGTAAGTCAGAGTCATCTTCAAGAGAATTTTCAGATGGGGTTATTATGTCTCCATTGTTTAAGTAAACTTTTGGATTTCTGCCGTAAGTACCACATGTCATAATACCATTTTCTCCTATCATTATAACACCATTTGCACTGTTCTCATCTCCGATTGGATGATCTGCAGGAATTAAATCTGGATGGAATGGTCGTAATCCTCCGTCTGTCCAATTTAGTTTTAAACGTAAAGGGTTTTTATCAGTGGCTTCAAATTTTAATTGCGTCCTTGATGACGGCGGGCAAGATTCTGGATAATAATCTGGAGCCCAATCTTGCGTAAATATCGAACCGACACTACTTTCTACTTCCGTAGGGTAACCTAAACCTAATACTCTATAGGGTGGATCCATTAAATGACAACCCATGTCACCTAGAGCTCCTGTGCCAAAATTCCACCAACCACGCCATTTAAATGGATGGTATAATGGATGATAGTCTACCCAATTTGCAGGACCGATCCAGCTATCCCAATCTAAGTTATCTAAAATAGCCGGTTTGTCTGTTGGTGTTTTTATGCCTTGAGGCCATACGGGGCGATTGGTCCACACATGAACCTGATTTACTGCTCCAATAAGGCCAGCGTTAAACCATTCTGCCATTTTTTTTACTCCTTTTCCCGAAGCACCTTGATTACCCATTTGGGTAACAATTTTATATTTTCTTGCAGCTTCAGTAAGTACTCTTGCCTCATAGATATTATGAGTAAGAGGCTTCTGTACATAGACATGTTTGTTTAATTGCATTGCTGCAAGGGTAATTACCGCGTGGGTATGATCTGGAGTTGATACCGTAATGGCATCAATATCTTTTATGTTATCTAAAAGTCTTCTGTAATCTTTAAATTTTTGAGCATTTGGGAATTTTACAAAAGCTTGATTCGCTCTATTAAAGTCGACATCGCAAATAGCTACAATATTTGATGAACCTCCATTCCAAACATTAAGCATATCTGAATAGCCTTTTCCTCCTGCGCCTACAATAGCAATATTCAATTTGTCACTTGGCGGAATAAAGCCTTTCCCTAAAACGTGACGTGGGATAATTGAAATACCAAAAGTGGCAATAGATCCTTTTTTTATGAATGAACGTCGTTTCATCTAAAATTCTAAAATTTCAATATTTCTAAATTCAATAGGATGACTTTCGCTTTGTAATGAAACATAGCCACCAGTTAGTGATTGACCTGCTTTAGTTTGAATATCTTCTGAAGAATCATCCAAATACTGACCTCCAATGGTTGGGTTAGAATATGATATTACAGGTACTCCGTCAATATAATGTGTAATAGAATCATTATTAACAACTACTTCTGCCATTATCCATTCTTCACCATAATAGGTTTTACAATTCGCAGGAATACAATGTTCTGTAATTAATGAGCCATTTATCTCAACATGAGTTCCAGGTGTGCAAATATTTCCTGAAGGGCGTGTTTCATTTTCATTGATTCCCCCTAAAAGTTGAAATTCTAATGAAAGTGGAAAACCTTGATTTTTTCGCATGCTTTCAGGAGATTGACTATGTAACATTATACCACTATTTTTTATTGCCCAAGCTTCTCCTCCATTAACTTGATGACCAACAAACCTGTATTCAAGCCTTAATTTGTAATTGGTAAATGGGGTTTTGTAAAAAATATGCCCAAATTCATTAGTAAAGCTTTCATAATTGTCATAAGACACTTTTAGGATGCCATTTTCAACCCTAAAGGTGTTGTTATAATTATCATTCAATTCAAACCCATTTATTTTCACTAACCATCCATCTAAATTTTCTCCATTAAATAAAGATTGCCAATTTTCGGTAATTTCTGTTTTAATAGTATCAGTTTTAGTATTTTTTTTGTCAGTTTTTTTACAATTAGAGACAAAGCCAATTAGTAAAGTTAGTATTAGTAGTCTTTTAATCAAACCCATAACTATGTTAACCTAACGACCAAGCTAATCCCCCTGTTGCTTCTTCAACAGTTATGCAAAATTCTTTAGGAATTCCAGGTACGGGATCGTAAGCTAAAATAGTTTCACCCACAGTTTCACTGTTTATGTATGCATTGATAGACATCCATTTAATTGTATGCAATGTGTCTGATATTGTCATAGGATCTGATTCAATAGTCGGAGGTTGATTCAAAAGCATATGCTTGTCTAACAGATTTTTATAATCATCGTTAGTGAGTCTGTTTAAATTTTCGTTGTATTTATCCTTTAAAAGTGTAATTACTTCATTAAAAGCTGTTTTCAATCTTTCTTGATCTTCAATATCTAGAATTTCATCAACATATTTATCAATAAATTCAGGAACATTTACTTCAGAAGCCGAGGGTGTATCAGTTTTCGGAAGAATAATATCTACAATATGCTTTAAAAACACGCCTTCTTCTACATTAAAAAATATAGGGGTCCAGTTTTCGGCATCACTAGAACAGCTCTGTAAAAAATTAACAAGAACAGGTGTTGCAACTACAAATCCCGTTCCAAGGCCAATGTTTTTTAATGCGTCTCTTCTATTCATAATTTGAAATTTAAAGGTTAGAGTTTTTTAATTCTTGAGTAGCATACTGCGCAGCTCTAGCTGTAAATGCCATATATGTTAATGAAGGGTTCTGATTACCAGCAGAGGTCATAAATGCGCCATCGGTAACAAAAACATTTTTGCAAGCATGAATTTGATTGTACTTGTTTAAAACTGATGTTTTTGGATCATGACCCATTCTGGCGGTTCCCATTTCATGAATTCCAAGTCCCATACCAATTTTTTCATCATAGGTTTCAATATTTTCGCACCCTCCAGCCTTAAGCATTTCAACGGCTTGTTGTTTAATGTCTTCTCGCATTGCTAATTCATTTTCTCCAAATCCTGCATCAAATGTTATTGTTGGCAATCCCCATTTATCTTTTTTATCATAATTAAGATACATTTTGTTATCATGGTTTGGTAAAGTTTCTCCAAATCCGTGAAAATCCATTTCCCAATCGCCAGGTTTTAATATGGCTTCTTTTAATTTAGGCCCGTATTTTAATTCAGCTATTAATTCAGAACTACCATCGCGACTTGCCCCTCCTTGAAAGCCATAACCTCTTATAAAAGTACTTTGGTCTGTGTCACCACCAATATTTCTAAATCTTGGCATGTAAGTACCAGTTGGTCTACGTCCTTTATAATATTTATCTTCATAGCCTTTCATTATTCCCTTAGCACCAACTTTAAAGTGGTGATCCATAATATTGTGACCTAGTTCACCACTATCATTTCCTAGCCCGTTAGGAAACCTTTCAGATTTTGATTGTAATAAAATTGAGGCCGAGGCTATTGCAGATGCACATAAGAAAATAATTTTTGCCTTAAACTCAAAAGTTTCACCTGTCTCGGTATCAATAACTTTTACGCCTGTGGCTTTTCCTAGTTGTTCGTCATAAACAACTTCGTGAACAATAGAGTTTGGTCTTAAAGTCATATTCCCAGTTGCTTCAGCTGTAGGTAGAGTGGAAGAATTACTGCTAAAATAAGCACCAAATGGACATCCTCGTTTACATCTATTCCTATATTGACAGGTGCTTCTACCCATTCCAGGTTTTGTTCCTTCGGTTATATGGGCTACGCGACCAACGGTCAGAACCCTATCTTCATATTTTTCTTTAATTACTGCTTTTAAATCTTCTTCTACACAATTCAAATCCATTGGCTTTAAGAGCTTTTGATCTGGAAAATGTTTTAGTCCTAGATTTTCACCACTAATACCTATGAATTCTTCGACATAATCGTACCATGGTTCAATGTCCTTATAGCGAACAGGCCAATCAACGGCAATGCCATCTTTTTTGTTAGCTTCAAAGTCTAAGTCACTCAATCGATAACTATGCCGTCCCCACATTAATGACCTTCCTCCAACATGATAGCCGCGAATCCAATCAAAACGACGATCCTCATTATAAGGATGCAATTTATCGTCTACAAAGAAGTGTTGAACATCCTCGTTTGTTGCCGAGCTATCTCTATCTTGCTTGTGTTTTCGTTCTCTGGTCTCTCTTGTTGGAGCTCCAGCATTTGGTAAATCCCAGGGATCCATATTAGCAGTTGGGTAATCTTCAATATGCTTTACCATGCGTCCACGCTCAAGAACCAAGGTCTTAAGACCATTTTCGCATAGTTCTTTAGCAGCCCAACCTCCCGAAATTCCAGTGCCAACAACGATAGCATCATATTCTTCTTCAAGAGGGTTAAAGTAAACTGTGCTCATGTAAATTTAGTTTAGTGATTTATATTATAAAAAGGAGCAAAATCAATTGCAATCATTGCCAAATTAATTAAATTGCAGAATAATGATGTTCAAATTATTTCAGTGAAGATAAATGTACAAAAAATTACGCCTTTCGAAGCAGATGGAATTGTTTATCATGCCGATACATGTTTGCCTTTAGTTGACGCTGTTGAAAGAAGAAAAGTCAAATTTAAGGCTTTGGCGAGGTATACATATCCAGGAGAGCGATTAGACAACAATACATTAGGTCTTAATAGCATTGGTTATTGGGATGCTAACGAACCTCAAGATTGGGGTTTAGATTGGCATAGGAATGAGGGTATAGAGATTCACTTTTTAGAATCTGGTTATATGCCTTATTCTCAAGAAAAAAAAGAAATAGAATTACAGCCAAATGATTTAACTATTACAAGACCTTGGGAGGCTCATAAAGTAGGGGACCCATATGTTGGAGTGGGTAAATTTTATTGGGTAATTTTAGATTTAGGCGTGCGACGTCCGCATCAAAATTGGGTTTGGCCAGAATGGATAATTTTAGCACCAAAGGACTTGCTCAGATTAACAACTATACTAAGGCACAATGAAGATGTTCGATTACGATCGAATAAACACGTTAGGAATTGTTTTCAAAGAATAGGTCGAGCGGTTGATACTGATGAGGATGGTAGTAATTCGTCTTTAATTAGATTATTGGTTAATGAGTTGTTAGTGTTGCTTTTAGATCTTTTAGATTCTGAAAATATGGAGTTAAATGAAGAGCTTACCGATAGTTCTAGAAGTGTGAAATTGTTTTTAAATGAGCTTGAGAAAAACCTTGCTGAAACCTGGACGATTGAGAAAATGGCAGATTCTGCTGGCGTTGGCTTAACCCGATTTACACACCATTGTAAGAATTTGACAAACTTAACACCAATGCGATACTTAATGCTAAGACGTTTAAATATGGCTAAAGAGATTTTATTAAATAATAATGACTTTAGTGTAGCAGAGGTTGCTTTTAGTTGTGGGTTCTCTACGAGTCAGTATTTTTCAACAGTTTTTAAAAAACATGAAAACTGTACGCCAATAGAGTATCGATTGAAAAAACAAGAAGTAGTCTAGATTTGTTAACTTTTACAATTGTTTAAATTCTTTCACTGAATAATTATAAACATTGGTGAAGTCTTGTTTTTTTATTTTCACATATCCAAAATTTTATTTCGAAATGAATATTGTTAAGCACTCAAGTTTTTTTAAGTTCAGTTTTATTGTCTTTTTAATGTTAGGCCTTATGTCTTGTAAGGAAAAACAAGAAAAGGTTCAAGAAGAAAAAGTTGATATGATAAAGGACTCTGAGCCTTTATTCAAGATATCATTAGCGCAATGGTCCTTACATAGAGAAATAGAAACAGGAAAAATAGACCCTTTTGATTTTCCCAAAGTGGCAAAAGAATTAGGTTTTGATGCAGTGGAGTGGGTGGATCAACTTTTTGAAAAAGAAATAGATAGTATGGGCTTTCAAACTGTTATTGAAAAATGGAAAGAAGAAAGTGAAAAACATAATGTGAAAAATGTACTTATAATGGTGGATCGTGCTGGTGATTTATCGCATTCTAATTTAGAAGTCAGAAATGAGGCCGTAGAACAGCACAAGAAGTACGTAGATGCTGCTGCCTATTTAGGTTGTCACGCAATTCGAGTTAATACTTTTGGAACATTTGATCCGGATGAATGGGTTAAAACGACTTATGATGGTTTAAAAAAACTTTCTCAATATGCAGCAACAAAGAATATTAGTGTTTTGCCTGAAAATCATGGGTGGTATTCTTCAGATCCAAGACTATTGATTCCTGTATTGGATAGTATAAACATGACTAATTGTGGCACTCTTGCAGATTTTGGTAATTGGTGCATAAGAAGAACTCAAGATGAAAATTGGGGGGATTGTGCTGAGGAATATCCAGATAAATATGAAGGTTTTGAACGCTTAATGACAAAAGCGCTTGCTGTAAGTGCTAAAGCCTATGAATTTGATGAAAACGGAAATGAAACTACCTTGGATTTTAATAGGTTTTTGCGCTTAGTGGCAGATGCTGGTTATAAGGATTATGTGAGTGTAGAATACGAAAATGAAACTTTAGATGAACGAAAAGGTATTTTAGCTACTAAGCAATTATTAATAAATTTTGCTAATAATTATAAAAACTAACTATTCTAAAAATGAAAAAATCAACTCAATTTCAGCTTTCTTTCATGATGTTTCTTGAATTCTTTATTTGGGGAGGCTGGTTTGTAACCCTTGGCTCCTTTTTGGGAAATAATTTAGGGGCCACTGGAGCAGAAACCGGTATGGCATATTCAACGCAATCCTGGGGCGCAATTATAGCTCCATTTATTATTGGTTTGATTGCCGATCGATTCTTTAATGCTGAAAGAATTCTTGGGGTTCTACATTTAATAGGCGCATTTTTAATGTATCAAATGTCTAAATCCACTGAATTTACAACCTTCTATCCCTATGTTTTAGGATATATGATTGCATATATGCCGACTCTGGCTTTAGTAAATTCGGTTTCATTTAATCAAATGAATGACCCTGCTAAACAGTTTCCAATTGTACGTGTTTTTGGAACAATAGGCTGGATATTAGCTGGTTTGATAATTAGCTTCGTTTTTAAATGGGATTCAATTGAAAATATAGGACAAGGACTCTTATCAAATACATTTACAATGGTTGCTATAGCTTCTTTAGTTTTAGGTGTTTTTAGTTTTACTTTGCCCAAAACACCACCAAGTGTTTCTAAAGATGAAAAAGTTACTATATCCGATATTTTAGGATTAGAAGCGCTAAAACTATTGAAAGATCGAAATTTTTTAGTGTTTTTCTTATCGTCGATTTTAATATGTATTCCGTTAGCTTTTTATTACCAAAATATTAGTCCCTTTTTAACAGAATATAAAGTAGAGAACTCCACAGCTTGGGCTTCATTAGGTCAGGTATCCGAAGTTGGTTTTATGCTTTTACTGCCTTTTTTCTTCAAAAAATATGGATTTAAGAAAACCATTCTATTCGGAATGTTAGCATGGGGAATAAGATATTCTCTTTTTGCGTATGGTAATGCTGGTGATTTATTTTTTATGTTAGTTATAGGAATAGCGCTTCATGGAATTTGTTATGATTTCTTTTTTGTTTCGGGTCAAATTTATACAGATTCAAAAGCTGGAGAGAAAGCAAAAAGTGCTGCTCAAGGATTAATAACGTTAGCTACGTATGGAGTAGGAATGTTAGTTGGTTTTTGGGTTGCAGGACAAATAGTAGATGAGAATGTTTTAGTGGATGGAGGTCATAGCTGGAAAGATATTTGGATGTTTCCAACGCTATTTGCAATTGGAGTGCTAGTAGTATTTGCTCTGCTATTTAAAAATGAAAAAGTAGAATATAAAGACACTTAATTAATGAGTAGTAAGATAAGACTAGGAATATTAGGAGGGGGAGGAGATTCTCTTATTGGTGTTTTACATCGTGTTGCCTCAGCGATGTATGATAGGTATCAAATTGTTGGGGGAGTTTTTAATCCAGATTGGGAAGAAAATATTGGTTTTGCTAAAAAAATAGGTTTACCGACAAATAGAATTTATAAAGATTTTGATACACTTGTTGAGGAGGAATTAAAATTACCACTTGAGGAGCGCATGCAAGTCGTATCTATATTGACACCAAATTTTTTGCATTTCCCAATGGCTCATAAGTTGCTAAAAAACGGGTTTAACGTTATCTGTGAAAAACCGATGACGACTACTTATGAGGAAGCCAAAATTTTAAACAGCATTTTAAAAAAAGAACAAACTGTTTTTGCAGTAACTTATACATACACAGGTTATCCTATGGTTCGCCAAATGCGAGAAATGATTTTAAACGGAGAACTGGGAAAAATTCAGAAAATAGATGCACAATACTATCAAGGTTGGATTAATCCTATTATTCATGATAAGGAACAAAGAGCAAACACATGGCGTTTAGATCCCGAAAAAGGAGGTATAAGTTGTTGCATAGGAGATATTGGAACCCATGCTTTTGATATGCTAGAATATGTTTCTGGATTAAAAATAGAATCTGTTTTAGCAGATCTAAACTACTTGTACAAGGATAACAAAATGGATATCGATGGAACTGTTTTGTTGAGGTGTTCCAGCGATGTGAAGGGCGTTATTTGTACCAGTCAAATTGCGACCGGAGAGGAGAACAGCTTTATTGTTAAAGTTTATGGTGATAAGGCAGGGTTGAAATGGGAACAGGAAAACCCAAATTATTTGTATTTAATGGAAGATGGTAAGCCACTTCGTGTGTTAAAGCCCGGGCATACATATAATTCCGAATTGTCATTAGACGGAACAAAGCTTCCTCCAGGGCATCCTGAGGGTATATTTGATTCAATGGGAAATATCTACAAAGGTGTTGCGAAGGCTATTAGTAAAGAACCATACAATCACGGCGAATTTCCTAACATAATTGACGGTGTTAGAGGGATGAACTTTATAGAGAAGGCTGTGGAATCACATATTAAAGGGAATGTTTGGGTAAATATTGAAAACGTAGAATAATGCAAACTATAAAAGGACCAGCTGTGTTTTTAGCACAGTTTATGGATGATAAAGAACCATTTAATTCATTGGAAGGATTATGTAAATGGGCATCGGATTTAGGATATAAAGGAATTCAAATACCCACTTTAGATAAATCAATTATAGATTTAGATATTGCTGCCGACAGTAAAACCTATTGCGATGAATTTAAAGGAAAAATAAATAGCTATGGTTTAGAGATAACAGAACTTTCAACTCATATTCAGGGACAATTAGTAGCGGTACACCCAGCGCATGATATTATGTTCGATGTTTTTGCACCATCACATTTAAAAGGAAAATATAAGGAACGAACAGCTTGGGCTATAGACCAGATGAAAAAAGCCGGTATTACAAGTCAGCATTTAGGACTTAAAGCGCATGCCACATTTTCGGGTTCTTTGTTATGGCCGATGATGCATCCTTGGCCACAACAACCGAAGGGATTAATCGAACTAGGATTTAAAGAATTAGCAGAACGATGGAAACCTATATTAGATACTTTTGAAGATAATGGCGTTGCTGTGTGTTATGAAGTTCATCCTGTTGAAGATATTCACGATGGCGATACCTTTGAGCGTTTTTTAGAAGCAACTGGAAATCACAAAGCAGTGAATATACTATATGATCCATCACACTTCGTGCTTCAGCAGTTAGACTATATTAGTTACATAGATCATTATCATGAATTTATTAAAGCGTTTCATGTTAAAGATTCTGAATTTAACCCTTCTGGTAAAAAAGGAGCTTTTGGTGGTTATAACGATTGGAAAGATAGAGCCGGACGTTATCGTTCACCTGGAGATGGGCAAGTAAACTTTAAAAGAGTGTTTTCAAAATTAGCAGAACACGGTTGTGATGTTTGGGCTGTTTTAGAATGGGAATGTGTTATTAAGAGCCCCGAGCAAGGCGCAAGAGAAGGAGTTAAGTTTATTAATGATCATATTATAGAAGTCACCAATAAACGCTTTGACGATTTTGCTGGAGGTGAGGATTCTAGTGAAAAAGATTTAAAAAAAATATTAGGATTGTAAAATATTTAAAGGCAGGAGTATGAATAAATTAACTGGCATTATTTTAAACGTTCTTGTAATGATTATGATAATTTCTTGTAATCAGTCAACAAAAAAAAGTGAACAAATTATAAAGGAGCCAAAAGGTAGTTTTGAGGCTGTTTTTATAGGTGTTAATGACACTATTATCCCAGATGATATAAGTTCAGAAGTTGAAATAGATAGAAGATTGCTAAGAAACCTAAACTTAACCAAAGACAGTGATTTTATAGGAGAAAAAAGAAACTTTTATATGCATGCTATGGGAAGTATTGCAATTGAAGATGCTCAATTTTATCATTTTAAAGTCACAAGTTCAGGAGGAATAAAGTTCAAAATCAACAATAAGGATGTTGTTGCGAATACAAAAATTCATCGTAAAGAAACCAATTTTGCAAAGGCATATGTCGATTCTGGGTCGGCAATTTTCGAGGTTGAATATTTTTCAGGAACACATAAACCACATATTTTTTTAGAATGGTCTCGGGATGGTGAGAATTTTGAAACGCTCCCAGATGAATTATTTAGCAATTTAGACGCATTTGAAGTTCAGGCTATGGAAACCTCAGAAATATCCTCTGAAGAAAGCCTACAATCGGATAATATTTTAACTGATGAAGAAAAAAAGAATGGTTGGAAGCTTTTATTTGATGGTAATACAACCAACGGTTGGCATACTTTTAATAAACCTGGTACAATTGGTAGAAAGTGGAAGGCTAAGGATGGGATGTTAGTTTTTGAAGGGAGAAAGCGATTTGAGTTTTATGTCGCTGGACGAAAAATTGAATTAGGTACAACAAATAAAGTTTTAGATGGAGGAGAAGATATTGTTACCGATGATGCTTATGAGAATTTCGAACTAACATTAGAATGGAAGATTTCTGAAGCAGGAAATAATGGAATATTTTATACAGTTCAAGAAAATGAAAAGTATGACGAATGTTGGAAAACAAGTCCAGAGATGCAAGTTTTAGATAATAATAGACATAAAGATGGTTTAATATATAAACACAGATCTGGAGACTTATACGATTTAATGGCGTTTAAACCAATCGGTGTTAAGCCTCAAGGAGAATGGAATAAAGTAAGAATTATAAAAAATAAGGGTAAGGTAGAGCATTGGCTAAACAATATTAAAGGGGTGAGTTTTGATTTAAATTCCGAGGAATGGAAGGAAATGATTTCTAAAAGTAAATTCGCTCATTTAAAAGATTTTGCAAACCCAGGTCCGGGTAAAATCGGATTTCAAGACCATGATAATTTAGTATCTTTTAAAAATATCAAGATTAAGATAATTGAATAATTATTTTTCTTCAATCTTTTAGAAAACTAACTCTTAATGGATAAATGTACGGTTGTAACCGTGCATTTTTTATAGGAAAGTATTTAATTATTAAAATATTTAAAACAAAACCTCTTAAAAATCGAGATTATTGCAATTTTTATTGAAAACTAAATCATTTTTAGTTGTTTATAAAAATAAAATCTTAGTTTTATACCATGAAAAATTTAAAAAATAAAATACGTTGCACTACACCCGGTTTACCCGTGCGCTTATGCCGCCGCTTCTAATGCAGTGATTAGTAAACCAATAAACGTAATTTTAATTTTTCAAAAGTGTCCAAAATTTTTATCATAGCAGTTCAGAATAAAGTTAATTTAATAATTAACCAAGGTTTTATTATGCGTCGTTTTCCTCGTCGCCCGTGAGGGTATGTATTTTGTTTTAGAATTAGGTGCGTCCAATTCGGTTTCAAAGAAAAAATTTAAATTATTGATATTCAATTATTAGGAAAAGATGAAGGTTGTAATAGCCGATAAAATACATATTAAATACGCAGAAGTCATTTGCGATACCATTGCTGAGTCCGCTCAAGTAAGAGGAACTGGAATCGCTAGGCGTACGGCAGAATATATCGCTACTAAGATTGAGAATGGCAATGCTGTTATTGCCTTAGATGGTGACATTTTTGCAGGGTTCTGTTATATAGAAAAATGGGGCCACGGTAAGTTCGTCGCAAATTCAGGACTTATAGTTCATCCTAATTATAGAGGGAAAGGACTTGCGAAAAAAATTAAACACAAAGTTTTTGAACATTCTAAAAATAAATTCCCTAATGCTAAAGTGTTTAGCATAACCACAGGGCTTCCTGTGATGAAAATGAATAGTGACTTAGGTTATAAACCTGTCACTTTTTCCGAGTTAACAGATGATCAGACTTTCTGGGATGGTTGTCAAACATGCAAAAACTATGATGTTTTAACAAGAACAAATAGAAAAATGTGTTTGTGCACAGGCATGTTGTACGATCCTAAAAAAAGTGGTACAGACCAAGATAAGGCTAAGCCAGTTAAAGAAAAAGTATTTAAAAGATTGAAAAGAATAAAGCAAGCATTGTTTTTGAGAAAAGATAAAAAGTAATAAAATGAAAAAGTTAGTAATTGCATATAGTGGCGGATTAGACACCTCATATTGTGCCGTAAGTTTATCAAAAGAATATGACGTACATGCAGTAAGTGTCAATACAGGAGGGTTCAGCGATGAGGAAGTTAAGCATATAGAAAGTAATGCCTATAAAATGGGAGTTACGACGTATAAGAATATTGATGCCGTAGCCACTTTTTATCAAAAAGTAGTAAAGTACTTAATATTTGGTAATGTTTTAAAAAACAGTACCTATCCACTATCGGTAAGTGCAGAGCGCATAATACAAGCTATCGAAATCATAGAATATGCAAAAAGTATTGATGCAGAATATATTGCTCACGGTAGTACAGGCGCGGGTAATGATCAGGTACGTTTTGATATGATTTTTCAAACATTAGCTCCTAATATTAAGATTATTACTCCAATAAGAGATCAAAAACTAACAAGACAGGAAGAAATAGATTATTTAAAATCTGAGGGAATTAATATGCCTTGGGAAAAATCGAAATACTCCGTTAATAAAGGCCTTTGGGGAACTAGTGTTGGTGGGGTAGAAACGTTAGAATCTGAAAAACCTTTACCAAATGAAGCTTATCCTTCACAACTAGAAAAGGAAGGTGAAGAAAAAGCCACTTTAACATTTAAGAATGGTGAATTTGTAGCGCTTAATGGTGAGACAAATGCTCCAGAAATTAATATTGAAAAATTGAATGATATAGCGTCTGGTTATGCTATAGGTAGAGATATCCATGTTGGTGATACCATAGTTGGTACAAAGGGAAGAGTAGGTTTTGAAGCTGCTGCTGCTTTAATAACTGTAAAAGCACATCATTTATTGGAGAAGCATACACTTACTAAATGGCAATTACAACACAAAGAATATTTATCTAGTTTCTACGGCATGCACTTGCATGAAGGTCAGTATCTAGATCCAGTAATGAGGGATATTGAAGCTTTTTTACAAAGTTCCCAAAATATGGTTTCCGGAAATGTGATGGTAACTTTAAAACCGTATCATTTCTCTTTAGATGGAATTATTTCAGATCATGATTTAATGTCCAGTAAGTTTAGTACTTATGGTGAAGAAAATAAAGCTTGGACTGCAGAGGATGCTAAAGGGTTTATTAAAATCCTTGGAAATCAAAATAAAATATATCAACAGGTAAATTCTTAGAGCATGATAAAAGTAGGAATTATTGGTGGAGCCGGTTACACTGCAGGAGAATTAATTAGAATGTTAATTAATCATCCAGAAACTAAAATCGATTTTGTTTTTAGCACAAGTAATGCTGGAAATAACATTAGCAAAGTGCATCAAGACTTGGTTGGGAGTTTAGATTTGAAATTTACAGATACTGTTAATCCAGATGTAGATGTATTATTTTTATGTTTAGGCCATGGAAACTCTGTGAAGTTCTTATCAGCTAACACCTTTTCTGAAAACACTAAAATAATAGATTTAGGAAACGACTTTAGACTGGAAGCTGACAAGACTTTTGAAGGTAAAACCTTTATATATGGTTTGCCAGAATTAAATAAAGATGCGATAGTGAATACCAAATATATCGCTAACCCAGGATGTTTTGCTACAGCCATTCAATTAGGATTATTACCTTTAGCATATGCTGGTTTAATTAAGAAAGATGTTCATATTAATGCGGTTACAGGTGCAACTGGAGCAGGGACCTCTTTGTCTGCAACAACGCATTTTACTTGGAGAGATAATAACTTTTCATATTACAAACCATTTACGCATCAGCATTTGGGTGAAATAAATCAATCTGTTAATCAATTGCAATCTGATTTTTCTTCAGAAATTATTTTTATGCCAAATAGAGGTAATTTTTCTAGAGGGATTTTTGCAACAATTTATACAGATTTCGATGGTTCAATTGAAGAAGCTAAAACTATTTACAAATCGTTTTATAAGAATGCTAAATTCACCTTTGTTTCAGATGATTTTTTACATATGAAGCAGGTTGTAAACACTAACAAATGTTTAGTGCATTTGCATAAGCACAACGGAAAATTGTTAATTACGAGTACTATTGATAATTTACTGAAAGGAGCTTCTGGACAAGCAATTCAAAATATGAATTTAATGTTTGATTTAGAAGAAACAACCGGATTAGGGTTAAAGGCGACATACTTTTAAATTATTGAACAAATACTTTAAATTCAAAAAAAGTAAAACAAAGAAATTATGAAAATAGCGATTATAGGAACAGGGAATTTAGGCAGTTCGATTGCAAAAGGTTTAATCAATAATAAATCCTTTACATCATTATATCTTAGTGATAGATATCCCAAGGCTGTAAAGCGTTTTGAAGAAGTTGAAAACGTTTCAATTACTAATGACAATGTTTTGGCGGTTGAAAATTCCGATGTCGTGATTTTTGCCTTACAGCCAAAACATATTGATGGTGTATTGGAAACTGTGAAATCGAAAATTTCGGATAGTCATATAATTATGTCTGTTGCCGCTGGTGTTGACATTGCTAGAATTGAAAATATTTTAGGTGCTGATAAAAACATCATTAGAGTTATGCCAAATACGGCAATTTCTATTGGGAAGTCAATGACCTGTATTGCAGCAAACAGTGCAGGCCAAGATAAAGTGCCATTGGCAGAAGAAATTTTCAACCAATTAGGAACCACAATGATAATCCCTGAAGATTTAGTTCAGGCCGCTACCGTAATTTGTGCCAGCGGAATTGCATTTTGGATGCGCTTGGTTCGTGCTACAACCCAAGGAGCGATTCAGTTAGGGTTTGAAGCTGAAGAAGCCCATGAATTAGCAGTACAAACCTGTTTTGGCTCGGCAAGTTTATTAATAGAATCGAGGAGACACCCAGAGCAAGAAATTGATAGAGTTACGACACCAAGTGGTTGTACTATCGAAGGTTTAAATGAGATGGAGCACCAAGGATTAAGTTCGGCTTTAATTCAAGGAATAGTAGCTTCGTTTGAAAAAATAAATCAATTAAAGAAGAGTTAAAATGCCATTATTTGACGTTTATCCATTATACAATGTGACCCCAGTTTCAGGAAAAGGTATCCATGTTTACGACGATAAAGGTGATGAATATTTAGACCTTTATGGCGGTCATGCGGTAATTTCTATTGGGCATGCTCATCCAAATTATGTAAAGGCGGTTACCAATCAGGTTGAAACCTTAGGGTTTTATTCTAATGCCATTCAGAATCCGTTACAAAAGCAGTTGGCTGATAAGTTAGAAGGTTTATCGGGATGTAAAGATTACGAATTGTTTTTATGTAATTCGGGTGCCGAAGCGAACGAGAACGCACTAAAGTTAGCATCATTTAAAACGGAAAAAAAACGTGTTGTTGCCTTTTCTAAAGGCTTTCACGGACGTACCTCTGCAGCTGTCGCGGCCACAGATAATAAAAATATTATAGCACCTATTAATGCACAACAGGCGGTAACTATTTTACCGTTAAACGATATTGAAGGAGTTAAAACCGAACTCGAAAAAGGCGATGTTTGTGCTGTTATTGTTGAGTTTATTCAAGGGATTGGAGGTTTAGACCAAGGGACTACGGCATTCTTTGAGGAAGTTGATAAGCTTTGTAAAGCAAACAATACCATGTTTATTGCAGACGAAATTCAATGCGGGTATGCACGTTCCGGAAAATTCTTTGCATTTCAGCATTATAATGTTACTCCAGATATTATTTCTTTAGCTAAAGGAATGGGAAATGGTTTTCCAATTGGAGGGATTTTAATTCATCCAAGTATAGAGTCTAAGTATGGGATGCTAGGAACCACTTTTGGAGGAAACCATTTAGCCTGTGCTGCTGGACTAGCGGTTTTAAATACTATTGAAGAAGAAAATTTATTGGCTAATGTGAATATCATGTCCGAGTATTTCTTTTCTATTGCAAGAACGATTCCTCAGATAAAGAATATAAAAGGAAGAGGTTTAATGCTAGGCTTAGAATTCGACTTTGAAGTAGGGGACCTTCGCAAAGATTTAATTTATAATTATAAAATATTTACTGGCGGTGCAGCGAATAAGAAGTTACTACGAATTTTACCACCATTAAATATTGAAAAACAACATATAGGTCAATTTTTTAAGGCCTTGAAAAAGGCTTTGGTAGATGTTGAAAGTAAAACATTAGAAGTTTAGACAAGATGAACACGCTATTATCCATAGAAAAGAGAAATGCTGTTTTATTGAAAATGGCAGTGTTGTTAGAGCAAGAACGACAGGCTTTAATTGATATTAATAAAGTTGATTTAGATAGTTATACTGGTGATGATATTTCTATGTTCGATCGTTTGAAAGTTGACAATGCTAAAGTTGATGAAATGATTAAGGCGGTTACACATTTAGCATCTCAAGTAGATCCCGTTGGTGTAGAACGTTTTAGCTTTAAACACAAGAATGGGATGCAGGTTTACAATAAAACGGCGTCTTTTGGAACGGTGCTGATTATTTACGAATCTCGTCCAGATGTCACTGTTGAGGCAGCAGGAATTGCATTTAAATCAGGTAATAAGATTTTACTAAAAGGTGGCAAAGAGTCCTTACGTTCTAATTTGAAAATCGTGGAGCTTTGGCATCAAGCTCTTAAAGAACAAGACACTTCAACCGATTGGGTTGAGTACTTACAATTCAATAGAACAGAAACACAGGCTTTTTTAGAAAAGCCATCACAGAAAGTTGATTTAATTGTACCGCGTGGAGGTGAACGATTAATTGATTTTGTGAAAGAACATGCTACATGTCCAGTTATTATTAGCGGACGTGGTAATAATTTTGTCTACGTTCATAAGGAAGCTGATTTAAATATTGCTCTTGAGGTTATCATGAACGGGAAGTCTAAAATTTCAGCGTGTAATGCAGTCGATAAAGTATTGATAGATAAGAATCTTTCAAATAAAGATGAATTTGTAACAAATTTAATTTCAAAATTAAAAGCATCTAACATTGAAGTTTTGGGAGACGAAAGCATTTCAAAAGAAAATGGTATTGAAGCTATCACGTCAGATGCTATTTGGTATGAAGAGTTTTTAGATTATAAAATATTAATTGGTGAAATTGCGTCAAATCAAGATACAATTGCCATGATTAATAAATACTCTGGTGGGCATTCATCATCTATCATTACAACAAATGAAGCAGAAGCACAATTATTTATGGAAAACGTAGATACGGCTGCAGTATATCATAATGCTTCTACGCGTTTTACTGATGGAGGACAGTTAGGTTTGGGAGGTGAATTAGCCATAAGTACAGATAAATTACACCAACGTGGGCCAATTGGTTTACAGCATTTGGTAACAAATAAGTGGTACGTTCATGGTAACGGACAAATAAGATAGATGCAAAAAAAGAAACGCATATTACTAAAAGTAGGTTCGAATACCTTAACTAAAGAAACCGATAATATCTCAAGAGGTAAAATCGAAGATATAGCAAATCAAATTGCACAGCTTCAAGATACTTGCGAATTTATTATAGTAAGTTCTGGTGCCATTGCCGTTGCTAAACAATTTGTAAAATTGGAAAGCAAACGAAAACCTATTTTTGTAAAGCAAGCTTTAGCTTCCATTGGTCAGCCTCATTTGATAAGAATTTATCAAGAGATCTTTAGGGAATACGGATTGTTAAGTTCACAGTGTTTATTGTCTTATTCCGATTTTGAAAAGAAGGAAAGCAGAACTAATATAATGAATACAGTTAATGTATTGGTTAATAATAATTACATACCTATTATTAATGAAAATGATACGGTGGCAACCGATGAGATTAAGTTTGGAGACAATGATAAATTAGCTGCATTAACAGCATCACTTTTAGATGTGGATTTGTGTGTTATTGCGACCAATACTAATGGGATTTACACCAAAGCATCTATAGAGAACGGAACTCCTGAAACCATAGGTTTGGTTGAAGATTTTGAAGCTTTGAGAACCGAGGTTGTAAGCTCAAAATCCTCTCATGGTAGTGGCGGGATGCAAAGTAAAATAGAAGCGGCCGAAGTAACTAAAAAGGCAAATATCGAAACCTGGATTGTAAACGGATTGGAAGACAATTTCCTAGTAAATGCTATAGAAGATAAAGTATCGTTCACAAAAATAAAATGATTTGTATGGTCGGGCTAGATTTATTTTAGCAATCTTATTTAAAAAAGAAACATAATAATGAAACATTATACATCCATAGAAGATATAGAAGATATTAATTCATGGATTGCCGAGGCAAAAGCGTTAAAAGGTAGTCCTTTAAAACATGTCGAACTTGGAAAAAACAAGACCATAGGTTTGTTGTTTTTTAATTCCAGTTTGCGCACACGTTTAAGCACACAAAAGGCTGCCTTAAATTTGGGTATGAATCCTATCGTTATGAATGTTTCTGGTGATGCATGGGGTATTGAGTTTGGTGATGGAACGGTTATGAATGGAAATAAAGCAGAGCATATAAAAGAGGCAGCGGCAGTTGTTTCTCAATATTGTGATATCATAGCCGTTAGAGCGTTTCCCACGTTAACGGATAAAGCAAAAGATGAAAGTGAGCAAGTAATGAATGCATTTAAAAAATATGCCTCAGTTCCCATTGTGAATATGGAAAGTGCTACAGGGCATCCATTACAAGGTTTAACCGATGCGCTTACAATTGCAGAACATGCAAAAGTTGATCGACCAAAAGTAGTATTGAGTTGGGCACCACATATTAAAGCGTTACCACATGCCGTAGCGAATAGCTTTATTCAAGCGATGCAAAAAATGGATGTTGAGTTTGTTATTGCAAACCCAGAAGGTTACGATTTAAACCGTGAAATCACAAAGGAGACGCCAGTTTATCATAACCAAGAAGAAGCTTTTAAAGATGCCGATTTTGTCTACACTAAAAACTGGAGTTCTTATGAAGATTATGGAAAAGTAAATAATACCGACCCTAGTTGGATGATAACTAAAGATAAAATTGGAAAAGCTAAATTCATGCATTGCCTGCCTGTAAGACGAAATGTTGTTGTTGAAGATGCCGTTTTAGACACAGATAGTGCTTTGGTTATAGAGCAAGCAAATAACCGAACTTATGCCGCTCAATTGGTGCTTAAAAAGATATTAGAAAACTTATAAAATTTTCGTCATTCTGAACTTGATTCAGAATCTTATAATGTCAGGTAGAGTGCAGCCGAGACTTAAAATTAAACAAATGGAAAAATTATCCATCGTTAAAATAGGAGGAAATATTATTGAAGATCAAGCGTCTCTTGATGTGTTTCTTAAATTATTTTCTAATCTTGAAGGTAAGAAAATTTTAGTCCATGGTGGCGGAAAGCGAGCAACACATATCGCTTCTAAATTAGGGATTGAGTCTAAAATGATAAACGGTCGGCGCATTACAGATGCCGCCACTTTAGAAGTCATTACCATGGTCTATGGTGGTTTGGTTAATAAAAATGTAGTTGCAAAATTACAAGCTTTAAATACGAATGCCATTGGATTAACAGGAGCAGATGCTAATAGTATAAAGTCCAATAAAAGACCCGTAAAAGATATTGATTTCGGTTTTGTTGGCGATGTAAAAGAAGTTTCCCATACTGCAATTGATAAATTAATACAAGCCAATTTTACACCCGTATTTTGTGCAATTACGCATGATGGGGAAGGGCAGTTGTTAAACACTAATGCCGATACTATTACCTCACAAGTAGCCGTTGGAATGAGTAAGTTATATGAAACTTCAATCTATTACTGTTTTGAGCTAATTGGTGTTTTAAGAGATATAAATGACAAAGATTCGGTAGTCAAGCATATTGATTCTAATACCTATCAAGATTTGTTAGAAAAAGGTATTATTGCAGATGGTATGCTGCCAAAACTAGAAAATTGTTTTGATGCCTTGTATGGAGGAGTACATGAAATAAACATGGGAAACACCTCGATGTTAACTCAGGAAAATGATAATTTCACAAAAATAACCTTGTAAATGGGACTAGAGAAATTAACATCAGATGCTATTCAGCTCTTAAAAAAGCTTATCGAAACCCAGTCTTTTTCTTCGGAAGAAGATTTAACAGCTGGACATATTGAAGCTTGGTTTAAAGAATACAATATAAATTTTAAGCGTACAAAAAATAACGTTTGGGCAGTCAATAAACATTTTGAAGCCGGCAAGCCAAATTTGTTGTTAAACTCGCATCATGATACGGTAAAACCCAATTCAGCGTATACTAAAGACCCATTTAAAGCCATCGTGGAAGATGGCAAATTATTTGGGTTAGGCAGTAATGACGCCGGAGGTTGTTTGGTGTCTTTAATCGCAACTTTCACCCATTATTACAATTACGAAAATTTAAAATATAATTTGGTAATTGTCGCTTCCGCGGAAGAAGAAAGTAGCGGCCCAAAAGGATTAAATAGTATGTTGTCTATTATTCCCGAGGTAGATGTTGCCATTGTAGGAGAGCCAACATTAATGAATTTAGCCGTAGCCGAAAAAGGTTTAGTAGTTTTTGATGCAGTTATTGAGGGCACTCCTAGCCATGCAGCACATCCAAACGATAATAATGCGATTTATAACAGTATTGAAGCCCTAAAATGGTTTAAAGATTTAAAGTTCGAAAAAGGTTCTGATGCTCTTGGCGACGTCAAGTTAACGGTTACACAGGTTAATGCTGGATCACAGCATAATGTGGTTCCCGGTCATGTAGATTTGGTTATTGATGTTCGTGTAAACGATGCTTATAGCAATACAGAAATCGCTGAAATTTTACAAAAGAAGGCTCCAGTTACAAGTATTACGCCACGTAGTTTACGTTTAAATTCATCTTCAATTCCTATGGAACACGATTTGGTAAAAGCAGGACTCGCTATGGGAAGAACAAGCTATGGGTCGCCAACATTGTCAGATCAAGCGGTATTATCATGTCCGAGTTTAAAACTAGGACCCGGAGATAGTACAAGGTCGCACTCGGCAGATGAATTTATATATATACACGAAATAGAAGAAGGTATAAAAATTTATATTGAATTGTTAAATCGAGTAATCGTATAACGGTTCTGTCATTCCCGCGAAGGCGGGAATCCAATAAAGTAATAGTAAAATTTAAAAAGATTCCCGCCTTCGCGGGAATGACAAAATTAGAAAACATGAAACTCTGGGATAAAGGCATTTCAATAGACAAAAAAATAGAACAATTTACCGTTGGTAACGACCGAGAAATTGATATTCATATTGCGAAATACGATGTTATAGCATCCAAAGCACATGCTAAAATGCTTCAAAAGATTGGTATTATAACTGTTGAAGAGTTGGTTGAATTATTAACGGGATTGCAGACTTTAGAAAAGCAAATAGAAGAAGGTGCTTTTGTCATAGACGAACAATTTGAAGACGTACATTCCAAAATAGAGTTTGAATTAACAAAATCTCTCGGAGAAGTTGGAAAAAAAATCCACACCGCAAGGTCGAGAAACGATCAAGTTTTAGTGGCTTGTAATTTATATTATAAGGACAATCTCAAGCTCATTAAATCTAAAACAAAAAAGCTTTTTGATACACTTTTAAACCTAGCAGAAGTTTACAAGGAAAAAGTGTTACCTGGTTACACCCATTTACAAGTAGCCATGCCTTCATCATTTGGGTTGTGGTTTTCGGCTTATGCTGAACTCATGATTGATGATGTTTATTTATTAAATGCAGCTATTAAAACTGTTGACCAAAATCCATTAGGCTCAGCGGCGGGCTACGGAAGTTCATTTCCTATAGATAGAGAACTAACTACCAAAGAAATGGACTTCGCCGATTTAAAATATAATGTGGTTGCTGCTCAAATGGGAAGAGGTAAAAACGAACGAACCATTGCCGCTACTCTGGGAGGTTTAAGTAATACCTTAGCACGTTTTGCTATGGACGTTTGCTTGTATATGAGTCAGAATTTTGCATTTATTTCATTTCCAGATGAATTAACCACGGGCAGCAGTATTATGCCGCATAAAAAGAATCCAGATGTGTTTGAATTAATACGTGGTAAGTGTAATAAAATACAAGCCTTACAAAGCGAAATGATTTTAATAACCAATAATTTGCCAAGTGGATATCACAGAGATTTTCAGTTGTTGAAAGAAAATATGATTTCAGCTTTTGAAGAGTTGAAAGATATCTTAGATATTTTCAATTATTCTATCCAACAAATTATTGTAAAAGATGTGGATATAAATGACGATAAATACAAATATTTATTTACTGTAGATAACATTAATACACTTGTGGTAGAAGGTCAAAGTTTTAGAGAAGCCTATCAAAAAATTGGCGGGCAAGTGCAAGATGGGACTTATGTTCCAGACACCTCTAAAAAGCACACGCATATTGGCAGTATTCATTATTTAGGTTTAGATAAGATAAGGGCTAAATTTCCAGTTTAAACATTGTTTTTATTAGACGGTTTTAATGCTGCTACTGCTGCCCCTATTAATCCTGCATGATTACCTAATTTAGCAGGTATTAGAGGTGTGTCAATATTAATCCATTTTTTGAATTCATTAAAATCTTTAGAGGTACCACCACCCAAAATAATATGGTCGGGACAAAAAATAGTTTCAATTAATTCTAAAAAGACATTAAAACGTTTGCCCCATTTTTTAAAGCTTAAATTCTTTCGTTCCTTAATAGAAGCCGCTGCCCATGACTCAATTTTTTTATATTTTTTATATGGAATTTGGCCTAACTCAAAATTTGGAATCAATTCTCCATTGTAAAATACTCCACTTCCAAGTCCAGTCCCAATGGTTATCATAATTACCAGTCCAGGTTTGTTTCTGCCAATACCATAATTCATTACAGCATAACCCGCAGCATCAGCGTCATTTATAACTGTAACTGGCAAACCACAAGCTTCGGAGAATAAATTTTCGACGTCAACATCTTTCCAACTGGGATGTAAATTACCCGATGCTTTACAAACTCCTTTTTTAATAATTGATGGAAATCCACAACCCACATCCCCCTTATAATTAAAATGGTCAACAATAGATTTAAATGTTTTAGCCATTGCTTGAGGCTTACGAGAGGCAGGCGTGGGTATTCTAAAACGGTTACTTAAGATTTCCCCAGTTTCAGAATCTACCAAGGCGCCTTTCATGCCAGAACCGCCAATATCTATTCCAAGAATTTCCATAAATTGATTATTTAATAGAACTCTTAAAAGATACGAAGATTCTGAAATATAGAGGGCTGAAGATTAATGAGTGTATTTTTTTAGAATGAACAGTACCAAAAAATGAAAAAGCGCATTGGTTACAATGCGCTTTTATTAGGAATCCAATAGTTTAGTTTAATATGCTTGGTGACTAACTCAAAATAATTAAATAATTGTGGATTGTCCTAAATGAATATTTTTAAAGTTTAAATTCGTTTCTTCCGGGTTATTAATAAAATCTTCAATAAAATCACCCACTTTCGAGGTGGAGATATTATCGTATTTTGTATTTAAATCTGGGGTCGTAATTTGTAGTTTTATCGATTTATCTACCCCTTTTCTTACGAGTGCTGCTTCATCATCTAAACCAAAATGGTCCAATAGCATCGCTGCCGATAAAATTGAAGCAATAGGGTTTGCAATTCCTTTATTAATAGCTTTTGTATAGGCGCCATGAATGGGCTCGAACATAGCGTGTTTATCTCCAATAGATGCCGAAGCTAACAGGCCAATAGATCCCACTATTACACTTGCTTCTTCCGATAAAATATCGCCAAACATGTTTTCGGTTAAAATAACATCAAACTGTCTTGGGTTAATTATAAGTTGCATAGTGGCATTGTCTATATATAAATACTCCACCTTTACATTTGGGTACTTGGGGGCTAATTCTTGCACCACACGTCTCCATAAACGCGAACTTTCTAAAACGTTAGCTTTATCTACTAAAGTTAATTTACGCTTTCTAGATTGCGCCGCTTTAAACGCCATATGTGCTACACGTTCAATTTCAAACCTTGAATATTTACAAATATCGCTTGCGGTATTACCGTCTTCGCTTAAAGTTTTATCTCCAAAATAAATACCACTTGTAAGTTCTCTGTAAATTACAAAATTGGTGTCTTTTATTTGGCGTTTCTTTAATGAGGATTTGTTTAGTAAATCATCATAAGCAATAATAGGCCGAATGTTGCCATATAAATCAAGTAATTTTCTAATACCTAAAAGACCTTGCTCTGGCCTTATTTTAGCATTTGGGTCTAAGTCGTATTTACGCTCACCAATAGCGCCAAATAAAATAGCATCTGCCTCTTTGGCAATTTTTATAGTTTCATCTGGAAGCGGGCTTCCTGTTTTTTTAATCGCCGCACCGCCAACTAAACCTCTTTTAAAATTAAATATATGATCGAATTCTGTAGCTATAGCATTCAAAACCTTTACGGCTTGTGCTGTAACTTCAGGACCAATACCATCGCCAGGTAATAAGGCAATATTTAATTTCATTAGTTTTCTTTTTTCTATTATTCCTGCTTGCGAAGGAATTTGTTTTATTTATGCAGAAGTAATTTCGTTATATACTTTACTGTTTTCTATTATTTGATGTATATCGTTATCGTCAACCTCTTTTTTCTTGTCTGCAAAATCTAAAAAATTTGAGTAGATTTCATCTAATTGTAACTTGGTTAATTCATAGCCAATATTTTTTGCTCTATAGGCTAATGCAGCTCTACCACTGCGGGCAGTTAATACAATAGCAGATTCTGTGACACCAACATCTTTAGGGTCTATAATTTCGTAAGTTTCACGATTTTTTATAACGCCATCTTGATGAATTCCAGAGCTATGTGCAAAAGCATTTGCACCCACTATAGCCTTGTTTGGTTGAGTATAAATACCCATACTGTCTGATACCAATTGACTAATGCCGTAAAGCATTTCTGTTTGAATGCCCGTATCGAGATTTAAGTAGGGGTGTTGTTTTAAAATCATGACAACTTCTTCAAGAGCTGTGTTTCCTGCACGCTCCCCAATACCGTTAATTGTACATTCAATTTGTCTTGCCCCATTTATAACCCCCTCTATAGAGTTTGCAGTTGCTAAACCTAAATCGTTATGGCAGTGACAAGAAATAATAGCTTTTTCAATGCCTTTTACATTCTCTTTTAAATACTTAATTTTCGCACCATATTCACTTGGTAAACAGTAGCCCGTAGTGTCTGGAATGTTAAGTACAGTCGCTCCAGCTTTTATTACCGCCTCACAAACACGAGCTAAATACTCATTATCTGTTCTACCTGCATCTTCAGCATAGAATTCAATGTCTTCAACAAAAGATTTTGCATAACTTACAGCTTTAACAGCACGTTCAATAATATCTTCTTGTGTTGACTTAAACTTAAATTTTATATGAGAATCTGATGTTCCAATACCGGTATGAATCCTTGGAGTCTTTGCATATTTTAAAGCTTCGGCAGCAACTTTTATGTCATTTTCAACCGAACGTGTTAGTCCGCATACCGTAGCGTTTTTTACTATTTTAGAGATTTCTTCAACCGATCTAAAATCGCCAGGACTTGACACTGGAAAACCTGCTTCAATGATGTTAACACCTAAATTATCAAGCTGTTCTGCAATAACTAATTTTTGGTCAGTATTTAATTTACAACCAGGCACTTGTTCGCCATCTCTTAGTGTTGTATCGAAAATTTGTACGTTATTATCAGACATTTATTAAAATATATTTTCGTATTCTTATACGAATGTATATTTTGGTTTCGTAAATGATGCTACTCCTATAACAATTTTTACGATGTTTAACTGGTTTGTTATTTATTTAAATAATTGATAATCAATTTTTTAAAACTGTTTTTGTGACTATGACAAGAGAGCAAAAAGATAATTTATTTGTACTGGTTAAATCGCTTTCTAAATCCGAGAAAAGACAATTTAAGCTTTATGTTGGTAGGTTAGGGGTTAATGAAGACTCTAAATTCTTATTGCTTTTTAATATTCTTGATAAACTTAAAACTTACGACGAGGGAGTTATTTTAAAGAAGGGCATAGTTAAAAAACAGCAGCTTTCTAATCTAAAAGCGCATCTTTACAAGCAAATACTCATTAGTTTACGGTTAAACCCATCTCATCAAAATATTAGAATTCAGATTCGCGAACAATTGGATTTCGCCACAATTCTTTACCACAAAGGGCTCTACAAACAAAGCTTAAAAATATTAGATAAAGCCAAAAATTTAGCTATTGCAAACGAGGAGAAAAATGTAGCATATGAGATTGTTGAGCTTGAAAAAGTTATCGAATCGCAATATATTACAAGAAGTATTAGTAATCGAGCTGATGAGTTAACCATACAGGCAAAGGAATTAAGTTTACAGAATGTTTTAGCAAGTAAATTATCCAATTTGTCGTTGCAACTATATGGACTGTTTTTAAAAACGGGCTATGTAAAGAATGATGAGGAATTTCAAATTATTGACAAATATTACCACGATAGATTGCCCAAATATGATATTAATAAATTAGGTTTTCGTGAAAAATTGTGGCTCTATAAAGCCAAATTATGGTACAGCTTCTTAACAGTTGATTTTTTATCGTGTTATAAATATGCCTCAAAATGGGTTGATTTATTTTATGAAAATAAGGATATGATTATCCTCAATCCTGTATTTTTTTTAAGAGGAAATCATTATTTATTAGAAGCTTTATTTTATTTACGACAATACGATAAATTCAAAGAAACATTAGCCAAATTTGAAACGGTTACTCAGGAAAAATGGTTTCCGTTAGATGATAATAATGAAAGTTTAGCCTTCCTGTATATCTACAATAATAAATTTAATTTGCATTTTATTGAAGGTAGTTTTAAAGAAGGATTACCGTTAATTGATGAAGTTTTAGAAAAGCTAAAAGATTTTAATAATCGCATCGACGAACATCACATTATGGTATTTTATTATAAAATGGCAAGTATGTATTTTGGAGCAGGAGAAACGAAAAATTGTATTATTTATCTGAATAAAATAATAAGTAATAAATCGCTTCAAATGCGAGAAGACTTATTATGTTTTTCAAGAATCTTAAATCTTGTAGCACATTACGAAGCAGGCTTAGATTATAATTTGGATGTTTTAATTAGAAGTACGTATAAATTTTTAATTAAGATGGAGGACTTGTATGAGGTGCAAAAAGAGTTTATTAAATTTTTGAGAGGTTTAGGTGATATTTATCCGCACGAGGTAAAGGGTGAGTTTATTAAATTACTCAATAAGTTGAAAGAGTTCGAGAATGACCCTTATCAAAGTCGTGCATTCCTGTATTTAGATATTATCTCTTGGTTGGAATCTAAAATTCAGAATAAATCAATTGGAGAAATCATAAGAAGCAAATTTCATAATAGTTTGGCTAAAAACTAAAAATAGTCCTCCAAAAATTTGGATATTAACTTTTTCTAACTGAATATTTGTATCCACAAAGTTCAAGCACTTATTGAAATGTTATCAAGAAAGGTGGAGGGAATAGACCCTTTGAAGCCTTAGCAACCTCCCGATTTTTCGGGGAAGGTGCTAAATTCTACCCATAATGGATAGATAACCTAACGAATTTACACACTGTAAGTTCTTAATTTCTTTTTAACATTTTTCTATTAAGTCTAAAGTATTCTAAGATGCTTATGCATTGAAGTTTCAATTGAATTTGTTATTCTCGAAAAACGAGAAGTTTTAATTTTAACTAAATAAGAAATAGAAAAATGAGCACGAATCAATTAGCAACAAATGCATTACATGCAGGACACGACGTAACACAAAACGCTGGAACCAGAGCTGTTCCAATTTATCAAACCACATCGTATGTTTTTAATAATTCCGATCATGCAGCGAATTTATTTTCACTTCAGGAATTAGGATTTATATACACACGTTTAAATAACCCGACGAATCAAATCTTACAGGAACGTTTAGCAGCGATTGAAGGAGGCATAGGAGCTGTAGTTTTTGCATCTGGCACATCGGCTATTTCTACTGGACTTCTAACACTATTAAAAGCTGGAGACCATATTGTTGCATCAAGTAGTCTTTACGGAGGAACCTATAATTTACTTAGTGTTACTTTGCCACGTTTAGGTATTACTACAACTTTTGTAGATGCTTCAGACCCTGAAAATTTCTCTAAAGCCGTTCAAGATAATACGCGAGCTTTTTTTGTAGAGTCTTTGGGTAATCCTAAACTGGATGTCTTAGATTTAGAGGCAATATCGGAATATTCGAAAGCAGCAGGTGTGCCATTTATTGTAGATAATACTGTAGCAACACCAGCTCTATTGAATCCTATTAAACACGGAGCAAACATTGTAATTCACTCACTTACAAAATATATTGGAGGACAAGGAACATCTATTGGAGGGGCTATTATAGATGCAGGAACATTCGATTGGTCTAATGGTAAATTCCCAGAATTCACGGAGCCATCAGCAGGTTACCACGGATTAGTATACCACGAAACACTTGGGGCAGCAGCTTACACATTTAAATTAATCTTGGAAGGATTGAGGGATTTTGGAGGTGCCTTAAGTCCAACAAATGCGTTTAATATTATTCAAGGTTTAGAAACTTTGCCACTAAGAATAAAGCAACATAGTGAAAATGCTTTAGAACTTGCCAAATGGTTAGAAGTACAACCAGAAGTGGCTTGGGTTAATTATCCGGGACTAGAAAGCAGCAAATACAAAGCATTGGCAGATAAATATTTACCAAAAGGGCAAAGCGGTATTGTGACTTTCGGGGCTAAAGCTGGTTTTGAGGCAGCAAAAACTATTGCGGATGAAACAAAAGTGTTTTCATTATTGGCAAATATTGGTGATACTAAATCTTTAATTATTCACCCATCTAGTACAACGCACCAACAGTTAAATGAGGAACAACAGGCATCTGCAGGTGTTACTTCAGATTTAATTCGTTTATCAGTGGGAATAGAAGACATAGAAGATTTAAAGGAAGATTTAAAGCAGGCATTTGCTAAAATAAAATAAGCATATCTAAAATTCTTGTGAAGCATCCGTTGCAACATACCATCATAAATAATTTCACTATGGAAAGTGGTGCGTCTAATCCTGAAATAAAATTGAGTTATCAAGTCTTTGGTAAAGCATTAGGAAGTGCGCCAATAGTTCTGGTGAATCATGCTTTAACAGGAAATAGCAATGTTGCTGGTAAAGATGGTTGGTGGCAAGATCTAATCGGAGAAGATAAAGTAATTGATACCAAGCTTTACACCGTATTGGCGTTCAATATTCCTGGAAATGGTTTCGATGGATTTGTTATAGATAACTACAAAGATTTTGTAGCGCGCGATGTGGCAAGACTATTTTTAATAGGTTTGAAAACATTGAATACAGGTAAGGTTTTTGCAACCATTGGGGGCTCACTTGGTGGTGGAATTGCATGGGAAATGGCAGTTTTAGAACCTAACTTTACAGAGCATTTAATTGTTGTGGCAACAGACTGGAAATCGACCGATTGGCTCATTGCCAACTGCCAAATTCAAGAACAGTTTTTGTTGAATTCCAAAAACCCAGTGCATGATGCTAGGATGCATGCCATGTTATGTTATCGAACACCAGAATCATTCAAAGAACGTTTTCAGCGTTCAAAAAATGAAGACTTAGAAATTTTCAATGTTGAAAGTTGGTTGTTGCATCACGGTAAAAAATTGCAAGAGCGTTTTCAATTATCGGCTTATAAGTTGATGAATCAATTGTTAAAGTCTATTGATGTTACTAAAGGTAGAGCCGATAATTTCAATGTTCTTGAAAACATAGAATCTAAAATTCATATTATAGGTGTAGATTCCGATTTGTTTTTTACTGCCGAAGAAAATAGACAAACGCATAAACAGTTGGCGTTAACACATCCTAATGTAACCTATAATGAGATCCATTCTGTACATGGACATGATGCTTTTTTAATGGAATACGACCAGCTTGAAAAAATAGTAGAGGGCATATTTGTGCCACATTCAAAAAGAAAAAGAATGAAAGTATTAAAATTTGGAGGTAAATCTTTAGCTAATGGAAAAGGGCTAAATACCGTGCTTTCAATTATTAAAAATAAAGTTGAAGATGGAGAGCGAATTTCTGTTGTGGTTTCAGCTAGAGGAACGGCGACAGATGATTTAGAATCTATTTTAAATAAGGCTTTAAAGGGAGAAGCTTATCAAGGCGATTTAGATGATTTTAAAGCGTATCAGATAGAACCTGCTAAAAATATTGATTTCTCCAAGGAGTTTTCAATTCTCGATAAACTGTTTGAAGGTGTAAGTCTCTTACGTGATTACAGTAAGAAAACGAAAGACAATATTTTAGCACAAGGCGAGTTGCTTTCTGTAAAACTGATAGCACATTTGCTAAATGAGCAAGGGATTAAAGCTAATGTAACCGATTCAAGGGAGTTAATAAAAACAGATGAGTCTTTTGGAAATGCGCAGCCTCTAGCAAAATTATCAAAAGAAAATATCCAAGCCTTTTTTAGTAAAAATAGAGATGTTGTTAATGTAATAACAGGTTTTATTGGATCTAATTTAAAGAATGAAACAACCACATTGGGACGCAATGGAAGTAATTATACAGCGGCATTAATTGCTAATTATTTAGATGCTGAAGAATTACAGAATTTCACTCATGTTAGTGGGATTTACACAGCAGATCCTGGATTAGTGAATGATGCCAAACAAATTAGAGAGTTGTCATTTGCAGAGGCAAATGAATTAGCCAATTTTGGTACATCGGTTTTACACGCAAAAACAATTATTCCGCTTGTAGAGAAAAATATCAACCTCAGAATATTAAATACTTTTAATTCCGATGATGAAGGGACTCTCATAACTGCAAAGCCAAGTAATAAGGAAGTAACCTCATTATCTATTTTAGATAATGTGGCATTGATTAATTTAGAGGGTAGAGGTTTACTCGGTAAAATTGGTGTTGATGCTAGAATATTTGGAGCATTAAGCAGACATAATATTAGCGTGAGCATTGTGTCTCAAGGGTCCTCAGAACGAGGTATTGGATTAATTATTGATGCAGATCAAGCGACCCATGCTGTTATTGCATTAGAGCGGGAGTTTGAGGGTGATTTTTATTCACAAGACGTTAATAAAATTGATGTTATTGATGATGTGGCTGTCATTTCAATTATTGGTATAGAATTGAGCTCTTTCCATAAACCATTTAATGCACTTATAAAGAATCAAATCACGCCGTTACTTTTTAATAATACCGTTACTGGTAAGAATGTGAGTTTGGTTGTTAAAAAATCTGAATTACATAAAGCAGTAAATGTTATTCATGGTGAAGTATTCGGAATTTCTAAAAAAATAAACATTGCCATATTTGGTCATGGCGGCGTTGGAGGAGCGCTAATCAATCAAATTTTAAAATCAAGGGATGAGATTGAAAGGCGCAAAGGCATTAGCTTAAATGTATTTGCTATTGCTAATTCTAGAAAGTTGCTTTTGGACAAAGGTGGTGCAAGTTCTAATTGGAAGGATGCTATTGAATCTAGTTCGTATGAAAGCTCCATTGATGACATTATCACTTTTGCAAAAAACCATCATTTAGAAAATTTGATTGCAGTAGATAATACCGCAAGCGATGTCTTTTATAAAAATTATATACCTTTAATAGAAGCTGGTTTCGACCTTGTATCTTCCAATAAGATTGCAAATACCATTTCGCATGAATTTTATAGTGAATTACGAAATCATTTGACCGAACATAACAAGCAATATTTATATGAGACAACGGTTGGTGCAGGATTACCATTAATTGATACCATTAAACTGCTTCATGAGTCTGGAGAAAATATTACTAGAATTCGTGGAGTGTTTTCTGGGACCTTAAGTTATTTGTTTAATAATTTTTCGGTTCAAGACAAACCATTTAGCGCCATTATAAAAGAAACTGTTGATAAAGGTTTTACAGAACCCGATCCAAGAGAAGATTTTTCTGGAAATGATGTGGCTAGAAAGCTATTAATTTTGGCAAGAGAGTTAGATTTGCAAAATGAGTTTGAGGATGTTGAAGTGTTAAACTTAATACCTGAAGATTATCGAGATATTTTGTTAGAAGAATTTCTCGCCCAGTTAGAGGTGTTAGATGAACAATATCAGAAATTAAAAGACGATCAACCAGATGGTCATGTGTTGCGATATGTTGGAGATTTATCAGGTGATTTATCTCAAGATAAAGGCAATTTAGAAGTGAAATTGGTGTCAATTCCTGAGGATAGTACCTTAGGCCACGTAAAAGGCTCTGATGCTATTTTTGAAATATTTACAGAATCATATGGTGAACAACCTATAGTCATTCAAGGAGCAGGTGCAGGAGCAGAAGTTACTGCAAGAGGTGTGTTTGGAGATATTTTAAGGTTGTCAAAACATATAAATTAATGTCAGGTTGAGCGCAGTCTAAACCTAAATAGTAATAATGAGTAAGAACAAAAAACAGTTTGAAACAGAAGCTATAAGAATACAAAGTGAAACCACTCAGTTTTCAGAGCATTCTGTACCCTTATACTTAACATCTGGATTTGTATTTGACGATGCCGAAGAAATGAGAGCATCCTTTGCCGAAGAAAAGCAACGTGATTTATATACCCGTTACAGTAACCCTAATGTTAACGAATTTGTAGACAAAGTATGCACCATGGAAGGTGCAGAAGCAGGTTTTGCATTTGCTAGTGGAATGGCCGCTGTGTTTTCAACCTTTGCAACATTGTTAGACGCTGGCGATCATGTGGTTTCATGCAGTTCTGTTTTTGGAGCTACCCATGGTTTATTTACGAAATACTTTCCAAAATGGAATATTGAATGTTCTTACTTCAACATTAATGAGGTAGATAATATTGAAAATTTAATTCAACCAAATACTAAGTTTATTTACGCTGAAACACCTACTAATCCAGGGGTGGATGTGTTAGATTTAAATTTTTTAAGTGCTATTTGTAAAAAGCACAACTTATTATTGGTTATTGATAATTGTTTTGCAACACCTTATTTGCAAAATCCAATTAAGTATGGAGCAGATTTAGTCATTCATTCTGCGACTAAGTTAATGGATGGTCAAGGACGTGTACTTGGAGGAGTAACTGTTGGCAAAAAAGAATTGATCCGAGAAATTTATTTGTTTTCAAGGCTCACAGGACCTGCAATGAGTCCCTTTAATGGCTGGGTGTTGTCAAAATCACTAGAGACACTTGCTATTCGCGTCGAGAAGCACTGTGAAAATGCTTTAAAGTTGGCGGAATATCTAGAAGGACATCCTAAAGTGAATTGGGTGAGATATCCTTTTTTAAAATCACACCCTAAATATGAAATCGCAAAAAAACAAATGCGTTTGGGAGGTAATATTGTTGCTTTCGAAGTTAAAGGAGGACTAGAGGGCGGTAAGGCTTTTTTTGATGCGATAAAAATGTGTTCTTTATCTGCTAATTTGGGAGATACACGAACTATTGTTACGCATCCTGCGAGTACAACTCATGCTAAACTTGAACCAGAAGTAAAGGCTGCGGCGGGTATAACAGATGGGATGGTACGTTGTTCTTTGGGATTAGAACATATAGATGATATTATTGCAGATTTGGAGCAGGCTTTAAATTAGTTATATTAGCAACATGCTTTCCAAAAAAACAAAATATGGCTTAAAGGCCTTGACTTATATTTCAAGAACAAAGAGTGACTCGCCAGTTCAAGTTAGCACTATTTCAAAGAGTGAACAAATTCCACAAAAGTTTTTGGAAAGTATTCTACTTACTTTAAGAAAAGCTGGGATTTTAGGGTCGAAAAAAGGTAAGCACGGTGGTTATTATTTACGACATGAGCCATCTGAAATTAAAATGACTGATGTAATGCGTGTCCTAGAAGGGCCAATTGCTATGGTGCCATGCGTAAGTTTGAACTATTATGAGAAGTGTGATGATTGTCCAGACGAAAATAAATGTAGTGTGCACAGATTAATGATTCAAGTTCGAGATAATACACTTAGTGTGTTTAGAAACACTACTTTGGAAGATTTATCTAATGAATAATTCTTATTATCGACCTTTTTTACTGAATTATTTCTACCATTAAACCAAAATATTTCCAATTATTCTAAAAAATTCTTAATTATCTTTTTCTTGTATAAAATTATATTACATTTGTAATCCCTAGTAAATTGATAGGATTAATGTAAATAATCGACAAATGATCGAGCAGATGTTATTAAAAAGTAAAGAAAAGTCTACTTACCAAGAAGATAGCGTAGGTGAAAAACCAATAAGAAGTGTTGCTAAGGCGCTTAGCTGGAGAATTGTAGGGACCCTAGACACTTTAGTGGTTTCTTATATTTTAACTGGAAGAATATCATTGGCAGCTTCAATCGCGTCAATAGATTTTATTACAAAATTAATTCTGTACTTTTTTCATGAGCGCATTTGGAATGTTATTAAATGGGGAAAATAAAAAGATAGAAGGATGTTTACAGAAACTCAAATAGAAGAATTAAATAAAAGCTTTGACAAAGCAGCGCCGGCTGAAATTATTCATAAAGCTTTTGAACTTAATAAAAAGGCAGTTGTAACGACAAACTTCAGACCTTATGAAGCTGCAATTCTTCATGCAGTCAGCAAGGTAGAGGCTAATATTCCTGTGGTTTGGTGTGATACAGGCTACAATACACCTCAAACTTATAAGCATGCAGAGCAAGTTATAAAAGACTTGAACTTAAATGTGTCTTTATATGTGCCAAAACAAACATCGGCTCATCGCGATGTGGTGATGGGAATTCCAAGTATCGATGCACCTGAGCATATTTTATTTACAGAGCAAGTGAAGTTAGAGCCTTTCAAAAGAGCTATGGAAGAGCATAAGCCAAACATATGGTTCACAAATCTACGTCAAGGACAAACAGCTTTTAGAAATAGTATTGGTATTTTTAGTTTAAGTAAAGATGGCACATTAAAAGTAAGTCCTTTTTACTATTGGTCCGATGAAAAATTAGATACCTATTTAGAACAAAATAATTTGCCAAACGAATTCAAATATTTCGACCCAACAAAAGCATTAGAGAATAGAGAGTGCGGTTTACATGCTTAAATTAGATAAAAAAGGGATATTTGCATTTTAAAACGAATTAAATAAGATTATGAATAAAGACACATCGCATATCAATTCACTTGAAAACGAAGCGATTTACATCATGAGAGAAGTGGCAGCACAGTTTGAAAATCCTGTGCTGTTGTTTTCTGGAGGGAAAGACTCCATAACTTTGGTAAGATTAGCAGTTAAAGCATTCTATCCAGCAAAAGTCCCTTTTCCTTTAATGCATATTGATACAGGGCATAATTTCCCGGAAACAATTGAGTTCAGAGATCGTTTGGTTAAAGAATTAGGTTTAGAATTAATTGTAAGAAACGTACAGGATTCTATTGATCAAGGAAAAGTAAAAGAAGAATCGGGACGGTACGCAAGTAGAAACATGTTGCAAACTACGACGCTTTTAGATGCCTTAGAAGAGTTTAAGTTCGATGCAGCTATTGGTGGTGCACGACGTGATGAAGAAAAAGCAAGAGCGAAAGAACGTATTTTTTCAGTTCGTGATGATTTTGGTCAGTGGGATGAGAAAAACCAAAGACCAGAGTTATTTGATATGCTTAATGGTGAAATAGATCATGGACAAAATGTTCGTGTATTCCCCATTTCAAACTGGACAGAGCTTGACGTTTGGTCTTATATAGAAAAGGAGAATATTGAAATTCCATCAATTTATTTTGCGCATAAGCGTAAAGTGTTCTTAAGAGACGGTATGATTTGGTCTGCAGAAGATGGTGTGGTTTATAGAGATGCAGATGAAGAAGTAATCGAAGAAATGGTGCGTTTTAGAACCGTTGGAGATATGAGTTGTACTGCAGCAGTTTTATCAGATGCGATTTCGATTTCTAAAGTAGTTGAAGAAATTAGAGATTCATCAATTTCAGAACGAGGTGCTCGAATAGATGATAAACGTTCTGAAGCGGCAATGGAAAAACGTAAGCAGCAAGGGTATTTCTAAATAGAATAAAATAACTTAAAAAACAACCTTCTTTTGAAGGTTATTATATAAAATGGAAGTATTAAAAATAGCAACAGCAGGAAGTGTAGATGATGGAAAAAGCACCTTAATTGGACGTATTCTATATGATACGAAATCCTTAACTACAGATAAGTTAGAGGCCATTGAAAAAACCAGTAAGCAACGTGGATACGACTACCTGGATTTTTCTTTAGCTACGGATGGTTTGGTTGCCGAAAGAGAACAAGGTATCACTATTGATGTTGCACATATATATTTTTCAACAAAAAAGAAAAGTTATATCATAGCAGACACCCCTGGTCATTTAGAGTACACACGTAACATGGTGACAGGAGCTTCAACATCGCAGGCGTCTATCATTTTAATTGACGCAAGAAAAGGTGTGATTGAGCAAACTAATCGCCACTTTTTTATTAATAATTTATTGAGAATTAAAGATGTTGTTGTTGCCATCAATAAAATGGATTTAGTTGATTATTCAGAAGAAGTTTACAACAAAATAAAATCTGATTTTTCTGAATTGATGAGCAAGCGCGATTACCAAGATCAAAAAATCACATTTATTCCTGTTAGTGCTTTAAAAGGCGATAATGTTGTAAATAAAACTGATAAAATGCCTTGGTATAAAGGTGAAGCGTTGTTAGAACACTTAGAGCAATTAGATAAAGCTGATATTTTTAATGTTGGGACGCCACGTTTCCCTGTACAATATGTAATTCGTCCAAAAACTGAAGATTACCATGATTTTAGAGGATATGCAGGAAAGGTTTATGGCGGTGATTTAAGTATTGGTGACGATATTATTGTTTTGCCATCAAAAACTCGTTCAAAAATAAAGGATATTTATTTCTATGATGAAAAGTACGAAACCGCTTCAAGACGTTCCTCGGTAACTATCATATTAGAAAATGATATTAATGTGAGTCGTGGAGATATGATTGTTAAGGAAAACGATTTGCCAACTATTGACAAGCAATTTACAGCCAACGTATGTTGGATGGATACGGATGAGTTAAAACCAGGTAATAAATATGTGGTGCAACATGGTATTAATAAAGTGTTGGCAAAAGTTGATCGTATCAATCATAAAATACATCCAGATTATTCAGGGTTCGAGAAAAATGTTACTGGTTTAGGAATCAACGATATTGCTTCTGTAACCTTTAAATTAAACAAGCCAATTTTTTACGATCAATTTAAAAATCACAGAACAAACGGTTCATTTATCATCATAGATTCACAGTCTAACAATACGGTTGGTGCTGGTTTCATTCAATAAAAAAGAAAATGCAAAGTTTTAGAACAGAGTTTGAAAATCCAGTTGTTGAGAAAGATATTATTGAATTAGCCAATAAAATTGAACTTTTTCAAAATGGAAAAATAGATGAGGAAAAATTTAGAAGCCTACGTTTAGCACGCGGGGTATATGGTCAGCGTCAAGAAGGCGTGCAAATGATTCGTATTAAATTGCCTTACGGAAAAGTAAAGAGCAATCAATTACATAGAATTTCTGATGTTTCTGATGAATATTCAAGAGGGAGATTGCACATCACAACGCGTCAAGATATTCAAATTCACTATGTAGATTTAAATAGAACTCCAGAATTATGGGCAGAACTTGAAAAGGACGATGTTACACTTCGTGAGGCCTGTGGTAACACAGTAAGAAACGTAACAGCTTCTGAAACAGCTGGTATCGACCCTAATGAACCATTCGATGTGTCTCCTTATGCAGATGCACTATTCAAGTTCTTCTTACGAAACCCAATTTGTCAAGAAATGGGACGTAAATTTAAAGTATCGTTCTCCTCTTCAGATGAAGATACAGGATTATCATACATGCATGATTTAGGTTTTATTGCGAAAATTGAAAACGGTGTTCGTGGTTTTAAAGTGATGATTGGTGGAGGCTTGGGCTCTCAACCACGTCATGCTGATGTGTTGTATGAGTTTTTAGAAACTGATAAAATCATTCCTGTAATGGAAGGCGTTTTAAGAATTTTTGATCGTCACGGCGAACGTAAAAGTCGTGCTAAGGCTAGAATGAAATTCTTAATTAAAGATATAGGTCTTGATGCTTTTAAGGAATTAGTTGAAGCGGAACAAAATGCAATAGAATTCAAATCAGTTAAAATTAATGCTGATGCTTATAAAGCTTCAGTGCCAGTTGAAATAACTGAAATTCCAGAAGTAACAATTAAAGATCAACAAGCTTTTGAAACTTGGAAATCTACTAACTTAATTCCTCAAAAACAGGAAGGTTTTGTAGCCATTGGCATCAAAGTATTGTTGGGCGATTTTTATACAGATAAGGCGAGATTATTAGCTGATCTAGTACAGAATTATGCCGCTGGCGAGATTCGTTTATCATTACGTCAGAATATCGTTATTCCTTTTGTAAAAAGAGAATTAGTGCCATTTTTCTATAGAGAATTAGAGAAATTAGGTTTTGATGAAGCAGGTTATAATAAAGCAGTTGATATTACAGCATGTCCTGGTACAGATACTTGTAATTTAGGTATAGCAAGTAGTACAGGAATAGCTGACGAATTAGAACGGGTAATTAAAGCGGAGTATCCTCAATATTTAAACAACGAAGATTTAGTTATTAAAATTAGTGGTTGTATGAACGCTTGTGGACAACATAATATGGCAAACATTGGTTTCCAAGGGATGTCAGTTCGTACACCAGATAAGTTAGTAGCACCAGCATTGCAGGTCCTTTTAGGTGGAGGAAATTTAGGAGATGGTAATGGAGCTTTTGCAGATAAGGTGGTAAAAGTTCCTAGTAAGAGAGGACCCGAAGCTTTAAGACGTATTCTAAATGATTTTGAAGCTAATGCAAACGGGCAGCAATTTGTAGATTATTACAAGGAAAAAGGAGAGAAATATTTCTACGATTTCTTGAATGATTTACAAGATGTAACAAATTTGACACAATCAGATTTTATAGATTGGGGAGAAGAAGAGAAGTATGTTAAGGAGATTGGTATTGGGGAGTGTGCAGGCGTTGTAATCGATTTAATAGCAACTTTGTTTTTGGAGAGTGAAGAGAAAATTGAAAATGCTAAGGAGTCTTTTTATAATAAAGTTTATTCAAGTGCTATTTATCATGCTTATAGCTCATTAGTGAATTCTGCAAAAGCTTTATTATTAGCCGAAAACAAGAAAACAAATACACATGCTGGAATTATTTCTCAATTTGATGAGCTGTTTGTAAGAAGTGGACAATTAGATTTAGTAGTTTCTTTTTCAGAATTGATATATCAAATTAATAAATTTGCACCAACTGCAGATTTTGCTGCCAAATATATTGGTGATGCAAATCAGTTTTTAGAGAAAGTGAGAACTTTTAGAGAAACTCAAACACAACTAGAAAGGAAGGCGGTTTAAAAAATAACTATGAGTATTAAAACCCCAAAGTTAACTGTTGTAGGTGCAGGTCCTGGAGATGAAGATTTAATAACTCTTAAAGCAATTAAGGCAATTGAATCTGCTGAGGTTATTCTTTACGATGCACTTATTAACGAATCTTTACTCAGATATGCTTCTGATGATACAGAACTTATTTTTGTTGGGAAACGTAGGGGCTGTTATGCGTTTCAGCAAGAGCAGATTAATGAACTAATCGTTTCAAAAGCTATAGAGAAAGGGCATGTTGTGAGATTAAAAGGTGGGGACCCATTCATTTTTGGAAGAGGTGCTGAAGAAATTGACTATGTTAGACATTTTGGTTTGGAAACCTTTGTAGTTCCTGGAATTTCATCATCAGCGGCGGTCCCAGCTTATCAAGGTATTCCTTTAACCAAACGCGGAGCTTCGGAAAGTTTTTGGGTAATTACAGGAACTACCAAACAACATAAATTGTCAGCCGATGTAAGATTAGCTGCCAAATCAACGGCAACTGTTGTTGTTTTGATGGGAATGGGGAAACTTGCAGAAATTGTAAAGATTTTTTCAGCTGAAAATAAGCAAGATACATCTATTGCCATAATTCAAAATGGAACAAGAGCAAATGAAAATGTTGGTATAGGATCCATTAGGACCATTGAAAAAATTGTTAAAGAAAAGCAATTAGCGAATCCGGCGATTATAGTTATTGGTGATGTGGTTAAAGAAAGAGCAATATTGAGTTCAATTTTCACGGAAGTAGCCGAGGGTTAAATTATGGAACGTAATAATTTATATCCCATTTTTTTGAAAGCACGAATCTTGAATGTATTGATTGTTGGCGGGGGTAATGTTGCTGAAGAGAAATTAACGTTCCTTTTAAAATCGAGTCCAGATGCTCACGTAACGATGGTGTCGCCCATGTTTCGTGAGGGTACTAAAGCGCTAGCCGAAAAAGTTTGTGTAACATTGATTGAGGACAAATACAAAAAAAAGTATTTAAAAGGAAAGCATATAGTGGTTGCAACGACCGATGTACCTGAAGTTAATGTTCAGGTTTGGAAAGATTGTAGAGCCGAAGATAAATTGGTAAATGTTGCAGATAATCCACCATATTGCGATTTTTATATGGGAGGTATCGTTACTAAAGGCAATGTGAAAGTAGCGATTAGTACCAACGGAAAGTCGCCTACAACAGCTAAACGGTTACGTCAGTTTTTTGAGGAAGTCATTCCTGAAAATATTGATGATTTAGTTAAGAATTTAAACGAGTACAAAAAAACAATAAAAGGTGATTTCGAACAAAAAGTAGAAACCTTAAACGAATTCACAAAAGGATTAATTGAGAAAAAAGAATCATAACATGATTAAGACTGATATACTTATCATAGGCGCTGGACCAACAGGTTTATTTACGGTTTTTGAAGCAGGTTTATTAAAATTAAAATGTCATTTAATTGATGCATTGCCACAACCAGGTGGACAATGCTCAGAGATATATCCCAAAAAACCAATTTATGATATACCTGGTTTTCCAGAGATTTTAGCTGGTGATTTAACGAGAAACTTGCTAGAGCAAGGTAAGCAATTTGAGCCAGGATTTACTTTAGGGGAACGTGCTGAAACTATTGAAAAACAGGACGATGGTTCTTTCATAGTAACAACTAATAAAGGAACGCAGCATCATGCTCCTATAGTTGCTATTGCTGGGGGCTTAGGGTCTTTTGAACCTAGAAAGCCTGCAATAGATGGTATTGCAGATTATGAAGATAATGGTGTCGAATATATCATTAAGGATCCTGAGTTTTATAGAGACAAAAAAGTTGTCATTTCTGGAGGTGGAGATTCAGCATTAGATTGGAGTATCTTTTTAACCGATGTAGCTTCAGAAGTAACTTTAATTCATAGAAGAAATGAATTTAGAGGTGCGTTAGATTCTGTTGAAAAAGTAGGTGAGTTAACTAAAGAAGGTAAGATTAAATTAATTACGCCAGCTGAGGTAAAGGAATTGCATGGAGATGGAAAGATTCAAGCGGTTACTATTGCTCCAAAAGATGGAGAGGCGTTTCAAATTGAAACGGATCACTTTATTCCACTATTTGGTTTGTCTCCAAAGTTAGGTCCAATTGCAAACTGGGGACTAGAGATTGAAAAGAATGCCATAAAAGTAGATAACTCATTGAATTATCAGACTAATATTCCGGGTATATTTGCAATAGGTGATGTGAATACTTATCCAGAAAAATTAAAGTTAATTCTTTGTGGTTTCCATGAAGCGACTTTAATGTGTCAGGCAGCATATAGGATAATAAATCCTGGAAAACGACTGGTATTAAAATATACAACGGTAAGTGGAATTGATGGATTCGATGGTTCAAGAAAAGAAGCCCCTAAAGCGGTTGTGCAAGCGATAAATTAGTGTTTAGTTTTCCGCTAAAAGGAAAGAAATAAAACCATAAATTTACAATCCTACAAGATTAATTAAATCTTGCAGGATTTCATGTTTATCAAATGAAAAGTTATAATGTTTGCCTAAAAGATACGGCTAAGACTTTCACAAAGCGTCTATTTTATTCTCTGTTTGATTGCGAACAAGAGGAGGAGCATGGCGCATATTTAGGAAGAACGTTTCTTAAAATACTCAAGAAATTAGAAATTGAAAATGGTGAATCCATTTGGAAAAGTTTTCAAGCTGAACTTCCTGAAATAAGAAGAAAATTAGATTTAGATGCCATTGCATTTGAAAAGAATGATCCTGCTTCACATTCTTTAGAGGAAATTTATTTAGCCTATCCAGGTTTTTATGCAATCTCTATATATCGTTTAAGTCATGCACTTTATAAGAGGGGTGTCCATATTCTGCCCAGAATGATGAGTGAATATATTCATGGAATTACGGGTATCGATATTCATCCAGGAGCGACTATTGACGAATCGTTTTATATTGACCATGGAACAGGTATTGTAATTGGTGAGACTTCAATAATAGGTAAGGATGTAAAAATATACCAAGGGGTTACCTTAGGTGGTATTTCAGTAGCAAAAAGTTTAGCAAAAACGAAGCGTCATCCAACCATCGAAGATGGTGTATGCATATATGCAAATGCTACTATTCTTGGTGGTGATATCTCCATAGGTGCTAATAGCATTATAGGGGCAAACGTTTGGATAACGGAGTCTATTCCAGAAAACTCAATAGTGACATACCAAACCGAAATTAAAATTAGACCAAAAAATAATGGCATACGAAAATAGTATTATTGGTCAGATAGGTAATACTCCATTGGTGGAAGCAACGCATCTTCTAAATAAAGAGGGTGTGCGTTTGTTTTTAAAACTCGAAGGGAATAACCCAGGTGGAAGTGTAAAAGACCGACCAGCTTTTAATATGATTAATGAAGCCTTAAAACGGGGTGACATTAAAAAAGGTGGTACTTTAGTGGAGGCAACCAGTGGTAATACAGGAATTGCCTTGGCTTTCATTTCAAAATTATTAGGATTGAATATGGTATTGATAATGCCTGAAAATTCAACTGAAGAACGTGTTAAAACTATGCGTGCTTATGGAGCAGAGGTTATATTAACACCAGCAGAGATTGGTATTGAAGGCTCTCGGGATCTAGCTTTTAAACTAAGAGATGAAAAGGGTTATACTTTATTAAATCAGTTTGAAAACCATGATAATTGGAAAGCTCATTATAAAACTACTGGTCCTGAAATATGGAAAGCAACGAAAGGTAAAATAACACATTTTGTATCAGCTATGGGGACTACAGGGACCATTACGGGAACTTCAACCTATTTAAAGGAGCAGAATAAGGATGTAACCATAGTTGGAGCGCAACCTGCGGATGGGGCAAGAATACCGGGTATTAGAAAATGGTCTCCAGAGTATGTGCCCAAGTTTTTTGATCCAAAAAAAGTAGATATTGTTGTTGATGTTTCAGAAGAAGATGCAAAAGTGACAACCATCAAATTAGCTAAAGAAGAAGGCATTTTTGCTGGAATGAGCAGTGGTGGTTCTGTATTTTGTGCACTTACCATTGCGGAACAAATTAACAGTGGCGTAATTGTAGCTATAATTTGTGATAGAGGAGATCGATATTTATCATCTTCACTATTCGAATAAAGTGATAAATTTTAAGGATAAGAACAATATAGTTGTTATTTTTGTCCTCAGTTCATAAACGTACTAAAGTTATCAAGAAAGGTAGAGGGACTAGACCCATTGAAACCTTGGCAACCCTTTATGTGTTCTGATGTCTGTCAGGGTTTTAAAGAAGGTGCTAAATTCTACTAATACGTTGCAGTATTGGAAAGATAACGAAAAGTGAATCCCAACTTTTCTTGATGACATTTTAGACAACAATTAAAAAAATGTCGAATATATACGAAGCTATAAAGGAGCGAATTTTAGTTTTAGATGGTGCCATGGGTACTATGCTACAAGCTTATAAATTTACTGAGGAAGATTTTAGAGGCGATCGCTTTAAAGATTACCCAACACCTTTGCAGGGTAATAACGATTTATTGTCCATTACCCAACCAGAAGCGATTAAAACGATTCATGGAAAGTATTTTGAAGCTGGTGCTGATATTGTTGAAACCAATACCTTCTCTGGAACGACTATCGCTATGGCAGATTATCAAATGGAAGATTTGGTTTATGAACTGAATTATCAGTCAGCGAAAATAGCCAAGGAAGTTGCCGATGAATTCACGGACAGAGAACCTCATAAACCCCGTTTTGTAGCAGGTTCTATCGGGCCTACAAACCGTACAGCAAGTATGTCTCCTGATGTCAATGATCCTGGGTATCGTGCAGTTACTTTTGATGAATTACGAATAGCTTATAAACAACAAGTTGAAGCACTAGTTGATGGTGGAGTGGATTTGTTATTAGTTGAAACGGTGTTTGATACATTAAATGCAAAAGCGGCATTATTTGCTATTGAGCAAGTAAAAGATGAAAGAAGTATTGACATTCCAATTATGTTGAGTGGCACGATTACGGATGCTTCAGGAAGAACCTTATCTGGGCAAACTGCCGAGGCATTTTTAATTTCGGTGTCGCATATTCCATTGTTATCGGTTGGATTTAATTGTGCTTTAGGGGCTAATTTATTGCAACCGCATTTAGAAGCAATTGCTAATAAAACAGAATTTGCTGTTTCTGCACATCCAAATGCAGGTTTACCAAATGCGTTTGGAGAGTACGATGAAACTCCAGAAGAAATGGGTGAGCAAATTGAGGAGTATTTAAAGAAGAATTTAATCAATATTATTGGAGGTTGTTGTGGAACAAGTCCAGAGCATATAAAAGTCATTGCAGATATAGCTTCAAAATACAAACCAAGGCATGCTGTTACTTTGAGCGCAGTCGAAGAGTCTTAGTATAAATTGGATTATGATTCTAGAAGTAGCCACATTACATATAAAAGAAGGATTTTCAGAAGCATTTGAATCCAATTTTCAAAAAGCTGAAGGTATTATTTCTTCAATGAAGGGATGTATTTCGCATCAATTAAAAAAATGTATCGAGCAAGATGATAAATATATATTATTAGTAAACTGGGAGACGTTGGAAGACCATGAAAAAGGTTTCAGGCAATCAGAAGAGTATCAAGAATGGAAAGCATTATTACACCATTTTTACGAGCCGTTTCCAACAGTAGAGCATTATAAGTAATGAAAATAAAACAAACAAAATACATGAAATTGTCTGGTTTAGAACCTTTGGTTTTAAACGAGAATTCCAATTTTATAAATGTAGGAGAGCGAACTAATGTTGCTGGGTCTCGAAAATTTCTTCGTTTAATAAAAGAAGAAAAATTTGATGAAGCTTTAGATATTGCACGCCATCAAGTAGATGGGGGTGCGCAGATTATTGACATTAATATGGACGATGGTCTAATTGACGGAAAAGAGGCCATGGTGCGTTTCTTAAACTTAATTGCCGCAGAACCAGATATCTGTCGTGTACCTATTATGATTGACTCTTCCAAGTGGGAAATTATAGAGGCAGGACTTCAAGTGGTGCAAGGAAAGTGTGTGGTGAATTCTATATCACTTAAAGAAGGAGAAGACATATTTATTTGGGAAGCAACTCAAATTAAAAGATACGGAGCAGCTGTTATTGTAATGGCGTTTGATGAAGTTGGACAGGCCGATAATTATGAACGCCGTATGGAAATAGCTAAGCGATCGTATGATATATTAGTCAATAAGGTTGGTTTTCCATCAGAAGATATCATTTTCGATTTAAATATATTTCCTGTGGCCACAGGAATGGATGAGCATCGCAGAAATGCTATTGATTTTATAGAAGCGACAAAATGGGTGCGAGAAAACCTTGAAAATGTTTCTGTAAGTGGTGGTGTAAGTAATGTGTCCTTTTCTTTTAGAGGGAATAACGGTGTTCGCGAAGCGATGCATTCGGTATTTTTATACCATGCCATTCAAAATGGAATGAATATAGGTATTGTAAACCCTGCTATGTTGGAGGTTTACGACGATATCCCCAAGGATTTATTAGAGCATGTAGAAGATGTAATTCTTGATAGACGTGATGATGCCACGGAGCGTTTATTGGAATTTGCTGAAACGGTAAAAGGCACTAAAGCCGAAAAAACAGTTGATTTAACTTGGCGAGAAGGTTCAATCCAAGATAGAATAACACATGCTTTGGTAAAAGGGATTGATGCGTTTATTATTGAGGATGTTGAGCAGGCACGACAAGAAGCATCAAAACCAATTGAGATAATCGAAGGTCACTTAATGATAGGTATGAACGTGGTTGGTGATTTATTTGGTGCTGGGAAAATGTTTTTACCACAAGTTGTGAAATCAGCACGTGTGATGAAAAAAGCGGTAGCCTATTTAAATCCGTTTATTGAGGCTGAAAAATCAGATAAATCGGAGCCTGTTGGGAAGATTTTGATGGCAACGGTAAAAGGTGATGTACACGATATTGGTAAAAATATTGTGAGTGTAGTGTTGGCTTGTAATAATTATGAAATCGTTGATTTGGGTGTTATGGTGCCACCTGAAAAGATTATTCAAACAGCCATTTCTGAACGTGTAGATGCTATTGGACTATCTGGACTAATTACACCGTCGCTAGATGAGATGGTGTATTTGGCAAAAGAAATGCAAAACAAAAACTTTCAAGTGCCATTGCTGATTGGTGGTGCAACTACATCAAAAGCGCATACAGCCGTTAAGATTGATACACAGTACAATAATGCGGTAGTACACGTAAATGACGCCTCAAGAGCGGTAACTGTAGTTGGTGATTTATTGAATAAGAAAACGTCGCATGCTTATGTGGCGAAAATGAAAAAGGATTATGATGAATTCCGAACTAAGTTTTTAAAACGAGGTAAAGAGAAATCGTATATCTCGATTGAAGAAGCGCGTAAAAGAAAAAATCAAATAGATTGGAATACTTCAGAAATTGTTAAGCCGAAGGAGTTAGGCGTTCAGATATTGAAGCAATTAAGCTTAAAAGAATTATTGCCATTCATTGATTGGAGTCCGTTTTTTAGAAGCTGGGATTTGCATGGTAAATATCCAGATATTTTAACTGATGAGGTGGTTGGTGAACAAGCCACTCAGTTGTTTGAAGATGCTCAGGAAATGGTTCAGGACATTGTTGCAAAACAATTGTTGAAGCCTAAGGCAGTATTTGGTCTGTTTGAAGCAAATGCGATAAACGAAGATGATATTTCTATTCAGAAAAAAGGTAAGGAAGTTGCGGTATTTAGAACCTTGCGTCAGCAATTAAAAAAGCGCGAGGGTATTCCTAATTTAGCTTTAGCTGATTTTATTGCGCCAGAAGACACAGGGAAAACTGATTATATAGGTGCCTTTTGTGTGGGGATTTTTGGAGCGCAAGAATTGGCAGATAGTTACAAAGCTAAAGATGATGATTACAGTGCAATTATGGCGCAAGCCGTAGCAGATAGATTTGCCGAGGCTTTTGCTGAATATTTGCACAAGCAAATTAGAACCAAGCATTGGGGGTATACAGCTGATGAAGATTTAACAAATCAAGATTTAATTAAAGAGAGTTATAAAGGGATTCGTCCAGCACCGGGGTATCCTGCGTGTCCTGACCATTTAGAAAAAGAAACGATTTGGGAGTTGTTGGATGTTGAAAAACTAATTGGCGTAAGGCTAACTGAAAGTTTAGCGATGTGGCCAGCAGCAGCCGTTTCCGGGTATTATTTTGGTAATCCAGAGGCAAAGTATTTTGGTCTAGGTAAAATCACAGACGACCAATTAACCGATTATGCTGAAAGAAAAGGCATAACCAAAGAAAAAGCTAGAAAGTGGTTGCATCCTAACTTGGCAGAATAGCTCACGTTAGCGATTGCACAAAACAGATAAAATAATTGTATTAACAAAAAGGTTCCTGCTTTTGCAGGAAATAATATGAAAGTAACAGACCATATAAAAAAAGCGAAAGGAAAAACATTATTTTCCTTTGAAATTATACCACCGCAAAAAGGCAGGAGTATACAAGAGTTATACAATAATATTGACCCTTTAATGGAGTTTAAACCGCCATTTATTGATGTAACAACTTCGAGGGAGCAATATATCTATATAGATAAAGGTGAAGGGCTTTTAGATAGAAAAATAACGCGTATGCGTCCTGGAACTGTAGGTATTTGTGCTGCTATAAAACATAAGTACAATGTAGACACGGTACCACATGTGTTGTGCGGAGGATTTACAAAAGAGGAAACGGAATACTTGTTGGTTGATTGTCATTATTTGGGGATTGATAATGTGATGGCCTTACGTGGTGATGCGATGAGTCATCAAAAATATTTTGAACCATCTAAAGGTGGACATAAATATGCTACTGAATTAGTATCTCAAATTCAGAATTTGAATACTGGTAAGTACTTACATGATGTGGTTGAGTCTGAGCATAAATCGGATTTTTGTATTGGTGTTGCTGGTTATCCTGAAAAGCATATGGAAGCCCCTTCTTTACAAACCGATTTGAAAAGATTAAAAGAAAAAGTAGATGCTGGTGCAGACTATATAGTAACGCAAATGTTTTTTGATAATAAGAAGTATTTCGAGTTTGTTGAAGCGGCCAAAGCCTTTGGAATTAATGTGCCAATTATTCCAGGAATTAAACCAATTGCTGTGAAGCGTCATTTACAAATATTACCACAAGTATTTAAAATAGATGTTCCGGAAGAATTAATTCAAGCTGTGGAGAACTGTAAAGATAACAAGGCAGTAAGACAGGTTGGAATAGAATGGGGAGTAAAACAATCGAAAGAATTGTTGGATTATGGTGTTCCTGTATTGCATTATTACTCCATGGGGAAAAGTGATAATATTAAGGCAATAGCTTCAGAATTGTTTTAATTATTATTGCATTACTTTTGCAAATAATGTTAAACTCCTAAATGAAGTTTTATTTAACCTGCTTTCTCTGTTTTTGCTTTACAATTGTTTTTTCTCAAGATAAAACACATACCTCTTATTTTGATCTTAATTATTTTAAAGGAAATATTGCGCTTCATAATGATGATATCCTTCATTTAATACAAGGGCATCCAGAAGGTTTTATCTTTAGTTGGAATAAAAAAACCTTTGGCTTTAGCGAATGGGAACAGCGTTATAATTATCCAGATTATGGTGTTTCTTTTGCTTATCAAAATCTAAAGAATGAAGTTTTAGGAAATAATTATTCTATATATGCCCACTATAACTTCTACTTTTTTAACAGAAACTTAATGATGCGAGTTGGTCAAGGTTTGGCTCTAACTACGAATCCTTATGATAAAGTAGAAAACTTTAGAAACAATGCATTTGGCTCTAAAGTTATGAGCAGTACTTATGTGATGCTTAATTATAAGAAAGAACGTTTGTTCGATAGATTTGGTCTGCAGGCGGGATTTTCATTAATTCATTATTCAAATGCTAATGTTAAAGCGCCTAATACTAGTATAAATTCAATAACCTATAATATTGGATTAACCTATAATTTAGATGATGTAGAGCCAGAATATCAGCAAACGCTTGAAGAACACGACAGGAAATTCACAGAACCTATTAAATACAATTTGGTGTTTAGAACAGGTATTAACGAAAGTGATATCGTTGGAAGTGGTCAATTTGCGTTTTATACGCTTTCAGCTTATGCGGATAAACGGATAAACAGGAAAAGTACTCTGCAAGTAGGTGCAGACTTTTTCTTTTCTAATTTCTTAAAAGAGTATATCCATTATAGAAGCGTGTCGTTTCCAGAGGAAAATGTATCGGGCGATGAAGATTATAAACGCGTTAGTTTAATTGCTGGACATGAATTGTTTGTTAATAAAACCTCATTACTTACCCAATTTGGGTATTACATCTATTATCCTTTTGATTTTGAAGGGCGTACTTTTGTGAGGGTTGGTTTAAAAAGATATTTTGTTAAAAAATGGTTTGGAGCTTTAACCTTAAAATCGCATGCGTTTAAAGCAGAAGCTGTAGAATTTGGAATTGGAGTAAGATTGTAAAATAATGGAGCAAAGGTTAACGATAATTGGATTGGGTGTAAATAATTTAGAAGTTGCTGCTAAATTTTATGAAGAAAAATTTGGCTGGAAAAAGACGAACTCTAGTAATGAATTTATCTCTTTTTTTCAGCTCAATGGTATTTTACTTTCGCTTTACCCAAATGATAAGTTGGCAGAAGATGCTAAAGTGAATGCTGAAGGTTCTGGTTTTAAAAAATTCACTTTGGCTTATAATACAAAAAGTAAGCAAGAGGTTGATGAGTTAATTGAAGTGTTGGAAGCCAAAGGAGTAAGAATTGTAAAAAGACCCGAAGAAGTGTTTTGGGGAGGTTATAGCAGTTACATTGCAGATATGGACGATAACCTCTGGGAGATTGCATTTAACCCCTTTATGCCTATGGATGAAAAAGGAAATACTATAGCCTAATGAAAAAAATAATAAGCATATTGTCATTAATCTTATTGTGTGCTTGCGATAGTGAAAATGCAGGTGATTGTTTTCAGAAAACAGGAAACATCATTCAAAGTGAAGTGACGGTGTCTATGTTTAGTAAAATACTGGTTAATCGCGATATTGAATTAAAAGTTAAAGATGGTACCGAACAGAAAGTAATCATAGAAACCGGCGACAATTTATTGAATGATGTGAGCGCCATTGTAGAAGATGGCAGATTAATACTTACTGATAATAACACTTGTAATTACGTTCGAGATTATGGCATAACTAAGGTGTATGTAACTTCTCCTAACATTTTAGAAATTAGAAGCTCCACGCAGTTTGATATTAGTTCTGATGGAGTTTTAACCTACCCAAGTATAACTATTTTATCTGAGGATTTTACTGCTCCAGATACCTTTACGAGTGGTAATTTTTATTTGCAAGTAAACAGTAATAATATCCAAGTTACATTTAATAATTTATCAAATTGCTTTATTTCTGGAAATACCAATAATCTCAATATTACTTTTGCATCAGGTTCTTCACGATTCGAAGGGCGTAATTTAGTAGCGCAAAACGTTCAATTATGGAATCGCGGTTCTAACGACATGATTGTGAATCCACAACAACAAATAAAAGGGAAAATATCTGGAACCGGTAATGTTATTTCTGTTAACGAACCACCTATCGTTGAGGTCGAAGAACAGTATATAGGACAATTAATTTTCGAATAACGCAATCGACTGTTTAGCAATTTCTAATTCTTCATTAGTTGGAATTACTAAAATTTTAACTGGCGAAGTTTCAGTATTAATGGCTCTAATATTATTGCTTCTTAAGTCGTTTTTAGTTTTATCCAACTCTATTCCTAAAAATTGTAAATCTTTGCAAACTAATTCACGCATAAAGCTGGAATTTTCACCAATACCAGCCGTAAAAACAATGGCGTCTAATCCGTTTAAAATAGCAGCGTAACTTCCTATATATTTTTTGATTCTATAGGCATTCATTTCCAGAGCCAATCGACATTTTTTATTGCCTTTATCAGCTTCGGTTTGAATATCTCTTAAATCACTAAACCCAGTTAATCCTAACATACCACTTTTCTTTTGAAGCAATGTATTGATTTCATCTAAACGATAATTGAATCGTTTAGCTAAATGAAATATAATCGACTGATCGATATCTCCTGAGCGTGTTCCCATTATCAAACCGTTAACAGGTGAAAAGCCTAAAGAATGATCGATGCTCTTTCCATCTTTTATTGCCGTCATGCTACATCCATTTCCTAAGTGTAGGGTTATAATCTTTGAGCTAGGTTTATCAAGGAACTCTATAGCTTTTTCTGAAACAAATTTGTGACTAGTTCCGTGGAATCCATACATGCGAATATTGTGCTCTTCTAAAAACTCATTAGGGATTGCGTATTTATATGCATATTCTGGAATAGTTTGATGAAACGCCGTATCAAAAACAGCAACCTGTTTTGCATTAGGAAAAATAGATTCTGCTACTTCTATACCTTCTAAATTGGCTGGATTATGCAAGGGAGCAAGCGATGTTAATGCTTTAATCTTGTCTTTTGCTTCAGAAGTAATTTCGGTGGTCGCACTAAATTGTTTTCCACCATGTACCACGCGGTGACCAACAATTTCAATGTCATCAGCAGATTTAATTATGCCAGTTTCCGGATTTAATAACTGTTTTGAAAGTATTTCTAAACCAACTTTGTGATTTGGAATCGCCTCAACAAATTCGATACTATTTTTATCTGTTTTGAATTTGAATTCAGCATCTTCAAAACCAATACGTTCAATTAGTCCAGAGCACAATATTGTAGCTTCTGGCATTGAGAATAGTTGAAATTTTAATGATGAACTCCCTGAGTTTAAAACAAGTACTTCCATATTAAAGGTCTTGTGCTTGAATAGCGGTTATAATAACAGTGCTATAAATATCATCTGCAGTACAACCACGACTTAAATCGTTTACGGGCTTATTTAATCCTTGTAGCATGGGTCCAATAGCTAATGCGCCTGTTTCTCTTTGCACAGCTTTGTAGGTATTATTACCTGTATTCAAGTCTGGAAAAATTAATACACTAGCTTGTCCTGCCACCTCAGAGTCAGGTAATTTGCTTTTTCCAATACGCATATCAACAGCAGCATCATATTGAATTGGTCCTTCAATTTTAATATGAGGAGCTAGAGTTTTAACTATTTCAGTTGCTTTTCTAACACGATCAACGTCTTCTCCCTTCCCCGAAGCACCGGATGAATAAGAAAGCATAGCAACTTTTGGTTCTACTCCAAAATCTTGTGCTGTTTTAGCCGAAGAGATAGCTATTTCGGCCAGCTGTTCTGCATTAGGGTTTGGATTTATTGCACAATCTCCAAATATAGAAACGCGATCTTCTAAACACATAAAAAAGACAGATGATACTATGTTAACACCAGGTTTAGTTTTTATAAACTGAAGAGCAGGACGTAATGTGTGCGCCGTTGTGTGCACTGCGCCAGAAACCATACCATCTGCGTGACCTTTGTAAATCATCATGGTAGCAAAATAGGAAACATCAGACATGGCATCTTTAGCCATATCTAAATTCACGTTCTTATGTTTTCTAAGTTCATAGAATGTGTTTACGTAATCATTAAAATGAGGAGATTTTTGAGGTGAGACTATATTTATATCTTCTAGATTCAAAGGAATGTCTAATTTCTCAATACGCTCTCTAATTTTATCCTCATCTCCAATTAAGGTTAGGTCGACTACATGAGCATCTATTAATCGCGCTGACGCACGCAGAACACGTTCATCGTAACCTTCTGGAAGCACAATATGTTTTTTGTTTTTTAATGCACGTTGCAATAAATTGTACTGAAACATCCTTGGGGTAAAAATGTCAGACTTAAAGGTAATTAAGTCATTAGCCAGTTTAGCGGTGTTTACATGCTTTTCAAAAGTGGCTATGGAGGTTTCAATTTTATCAATATTTCCAGCATATATTTTGGACTTAATCTTACCAATTCTGTTTGTTACTTGAAAAGTTCCATCCTCAACAGTAATTATAGGAACGACACTAGATAGTCCCTCAATTAGTTTTAAAATAGAATCTTCTGGAATCAGGTTTCCAGTTAGAATGATACCTGAAACTTTAGGATAATTTTTTGAAATATTGGCTTGAAGTGCACCCAAAATAATATCTGCTCGATCTCCGGGTGTTATAACTAAAGTATTTTCCTTTAAGTGCGTTAAGTAGTTTCGCAACTGCATAGCGCCAACATTAAAGTTTTCAGATTGGTTATTTATCATATCCTTTCCGAATAATATAGTACCGTTTAAAGTTTTAACTATTTCCTTTATTGTAGGACTAGCTAGACTACGTACTTTTGGAATTACCGTTATATCGGTTCCATTATTAATGCGTTCTTTTAGTTTGGATTTTAATTCTTTTAAAATAGTATTATCTACCTTGTTGGTCATAATAGATAACACATCGACTTCCTCTTTAAAAGCATCATACGCTAATTGTACATTGTCAACAATCTCTTTTTGGTTTTTACTATCGGCTTGGCAGACAATTATAACAGGTAAACCAAGATTTTTCGAAATAAGCATATTAATGTCGAGCTCTAAACTCGAATTTTCATGAGAAAAATCGGTACCTTCAACCAATACTATATCGAAACGTTCTTCTAAATATTTATATTTTTTAATCACACCATCAAGCACGTCACCAGACTTCCCTTTATTGTATAAATCTAGAACTTGGTTTCTAGTATAGGCAAAAGAATGATTGTAATCTATATCAATATCAAAAAAAGAGATTACCGTATTAATATGATTGTCTTTTTCACTGTTTTCGGTATCTTCTATTATCGGTCTAAAATAACCAACCTTGGCAGTTTTACCCAGAAGCATGCGCATTAACCCCAGAACGACAAGAGATTTCCCACTATTAGGTTCAATAGTTGCTACATAAATTCCTTTACTCATTTTATTTTTTTTGTAGAATTACAAAGATAGTTTATAGCTAGTTACTTTTTTAATTAACAGTTGTAATTCCTATATTATCAGGACAAAATTATCAACTTGGCTTTATGATAAAGCTGATAATTGTCATGTCCTTAAAATTATAATGAATTAAATAAAACAGTATCTATCTAATTAGAGGTTAAATCTTGAAAAAGAGATTCGAGACTTGCATTTTTCTGATTAAGCTGAAGAATTTTTAGTTGATTGTCATGCGCAAAATCAAAAACATAAGAACGCATATCTTCCGAGGTATTAAAAGTGATTTCATAAACAAAATCATAAGTGTTTACCACCTTACCAACTTTGGGTAGCTTTAATAAAAAGGCATCTTCAACGCGATAGTCAAATTCAACAATTACGATTTGTTCTTTTTCATCACGTAACTCTTGTAGTTTCTTATCGGCTACTATTTTTCCTTCATTAATAATAATAACCCGGTCGCAAATAGCCTCTACTTCTTGCATGATATGGGTAGACAAAAACACTGTTTTTGTTTTACCAATAGATTTAATAAGGTTTCTTATGTCTATCAATTGGTTTGGGTCTAAACCCGTTGTGGGTTCATCTAGAATTAACACGTCTGGATTGTGAAGTAGGGCATTTGCTAAACCCACACGTTGTCTATAGCCTTTAGATAATTGAATTATTTTTTTGTGAGACTCCGTTGTTAGCCCAGTTTGCTCAATAACTTCATTGATTCGTGTCTTATCAATTTTGTAAATACTCGCATTAAAATTTAAATATTCCTTAACATACATGTCAAGATACAAGGGGTTATGCTCAGGTAAATAGCCAACACTTTGTTGTACTTGTTTCACGTTATTGTTAACATCATAACCATTAACTTTCGCTGTTCCCTCATTTGCATGAATGTAAGTAGTTAATATTTTCATCATGGTTGATTTCCCAGCACCATTCGGGCCTAAAAAGCCAACAATTTCTGGTTTGTTTACCTTAAAGGAGATGTTGTCAAGTGCTTTTTGATTTCCATACAGCTTGGTAACCCCAACTACTTCAATAGACATAATTAAAATTATTTGTTCAAAAATAATTGATTATACAATGCAATAAGTTATTTGCTGTAAATTCTTTAAAACTTTTATTAAAACTTGAAAAAATGTTTTTTACAATTTTGATTTCTTAAAATATTATTTACTTTAGCCTCGTAATTATGACAGCAACAGTGTATTATACATATTTCCGTTTTTTTTATTTCTTTTTTAGCAAAGAAATCGAGACGTTGTATGTATAATTTATAACTATAAATTTTAATATGAGTCTCGATGAAAATCGGGACTTTTTTTATACATGATTAAAACAGTAGCCATACAAGGAGTTAGAGGGTCTTTTCATCATATTGTGTCACAGCAATTTTTCGATGAAAACGTTGCTGCTATAGAGTGCTTAACTTTCGATAGAGTAGTGGAAAGCTTGAAAGAAGAAGAATGTGATGCTGCAATTATGGCTTTAGAAAATTCCATTGCGGGTTCTATTATACCTAATTACGCCCTTATTGATAAATATGATTTGCATGTGGTAGGTGAGCATTATGTTGATGTTCAGCATAATTTCATGGCACTCCCAGAGCAAACCGTTGAAGATATTAAAGAGGTTTATTCACATCCTATGGCACTGCTTCAATGTAAAGAGTTTTTTAAGCAATATCCTCATATTAAATTAGTTGAAGACAAAGATACTGCCGAAGTAGCGGAACGTATTCAAAAAAATCAATTAAAAGGTATTGGTGCGATAGCAAGTGTTAAGGCTGCTAACATTTTTGAATTAACCATTTTAGCACACAGTATACAAACCATTAAGCATAATGAAACACGCTTTGTAATAGTTAAACGTACAAATTCTGAAGTTCCAGTAAGTAAAATTAACAAGGCGTCAATAAAATTTGAGACCGATCATAAACGAGGAAGTTTAGCAACTATCTTAAATGTTATGAGTGATTGTAAATTAAATTTGACTAAAATTCAATCATTGCCTATAGTTGAAACACCTTGGAAGTATGCTTTTTTTGTAGACGTCACTTTTGACGCTTATGATGATTTTAAGAAGGCAAAATCTGTAATTGAAATTATGGGCGAAGGGTTTAAAGTAATTGGCGAATATAAAAATGCGAAGTTATGATTCAAGTAGCTGATAGGTTGCATACTGTTGAAGAGTACTACTTTTCTAAAAAATTAAGGGAGGTTAATCTGCTTATTGCAAGTGGTAAGCCTATTATAAATTTAGGAATAGGTAGCCCAGATATGCCGCCTCCAAAAAGGGTGGTTGATGCTATCTCTGGGAGTTTGTTTGATGCTAATGCGCATAAATATCAAAGCTATCAAGGATTGCCAGATTTAAGAAAAGCTATCGCTGATTTTTATAAAGAGCACTATCAGGTAAATTTAAGTGCAAATACCGAGGTCTTACCATTAATGGGAAGCAAAGAAGGAATTATGCATATTTCAATGGCGTATCTAAATAAAGGCGATGAAGTTTTAATTCCGAATCCTGGATACCCAACCTATCAATCTGTTACAAAGTTGGTTGAAGCTACCCCCGTTTTTTACAATTTAGATGCAACAAATAATTGGTTGCCAGATTTGAATACATTGGAGCAGTTAGATTTGTCTAAAGTAAAATTAATGTGGGTAAATTATCCTCACATGCCAACAGGAGCACAACCATCTGAAAATTTATTTGAGAAGTTAGTAGCCTTTGCAAAAAAGCACGAGATACTCATTGTAAATGATAATCCATACAGTTTTGTTTTAAATAATAATCCTTTAAGTATTTTAAGTGTTTCAGGAGCAAAGGATGTTTGTTTAGAATTAAATTCCTTAAGTAAAACCTTTAACATGGCAGGATGGCGTGTAGGAATGGTAGTAGGTGATAATAAACATATAAAAGATATTCTTAAAGTTAAAAGTAATATGGATTCTGGAATGTTTTATGGCATACAAAAAGGTGCTATAGAAGCTTTAAAATGTTCAAATATGTGGTTTAGTACTTTAAATAGTGTATATAGTCAACGTCGCGATTTGGTATGGCAATTAGCTGATGCTCTTAATTGTACTTATGATAAAAATGCAACAGGGCTTTTTGTCTGGGCAAAATTACCAGCATATGTAAAGTCTGAAGAATTTATAGATACCATTTTAAAGGAGAATCACATTTTTATAACACCAGGGACCATATTTGGAAGTCAAGGCGAAGGGTATGTTCGTTTTTCACTTTGTGCCCAAACTGAAGATTTAGAAGAAGCTATAGCACGGATAAGATAATGAACAATATATACGCCATAGGGATTGGATTAATAGGAGGCAGTCTTGCTATAGATATCAAGAAGCACAATCCAGATGTGGTTATTCATGGTATAAGTAGGAAAGATTCAACTCTTGAAACAGCTTTATCACTTAATTTAATTGATAAAAAAGCAACTTTAGACGATTTGGCTCATGCAGATTTAGTAATCGTTTCAATTCCAGTTGATGCCACCGTGAAACTTTTACCAACCATTCTGGATAAGATTTCTGATAATGCATTAGTAGTTGATGCTGGATCTACCAAAGAAGCAATTTGTAAAGCGGTTGAAAGCCATCCGAGGCGACGTAATTTTTTAGCAATGCACCCAATTGCTGGAACAGAACATTCTGGCCCTACGGCTGCAATAGAAGGCTTATTTAAAGGCAAGACGAATATAGTTTGTGAAGTTGAAAAAACGACGTTTAAACTTCAGGAAAAAGCATTGAAGTTGTTTACAGGTATTGGTATGCGTATTCGTTATATGAATCCAATAGCTCACGACAAGCATATTGCTTATGTTTCACATTTATCCCATATAAGTTCCTTTATGCTTGGGAAAACAGTGATAGAAAAGGAGAGAAATGAACGTGATATTTTCGATATGGCAGGAAGTGGATTTGCATCTACCGTTAGATTAGCCAAAAGTTCCCCAGAAATGTGGACACCAATATTCAAACAGAATAAGGAAAATGTTATTGAAACATTAGAAGAATATATTTTAAACCTCACTCATTTTAAGGAGTTAATGAAAGAGAATAATTTCGAAGCTATTTTTGATGAGATGAAAGACACCAATCATATAAAAGACATATTAAACGGAATTAGTTAAGATTAAAATTATGGAAAACAAGAAAGAAATGAGAACCTGGTTAGATGATTTGAATTTAAATCATCCATTAGTAATTGCAGGTCCATGTAGTGCAGAGACAGAGGAACAAGTGTTAAAAATAGGGCATGAGCTAAAGGATACAGACGTAAGCTATTTTAGAGCAGGAATTTGGAAGCCAAGAACACGTCCGGGTAATTTTGAAGGTGTAGGAGCATTAGGTTTAAAATGGTTGCAAAAGGTAAAAGAAGAAACTGGAATGAAAGTTTGCACAGAGGTTGCTAATGCGGCTCATGTAAAACTAGCTTTAGAACATGATATAGATTTGTTATGGATTGGTGCACGCTCAACAGTATCTCCGTTTATTATGCAAGAAATAGCAGAAGCTTTGCAAGGAACAGATAAACCTGTATTAGTAAAAAATCCAGTAAATCCAGATTTAGCTTTGTGGTTAGGTGGGATTGAAAGAATATACAAATCTGGTGTTAAAAATATTGGAGCTATTCATAGAGGTTTTTCAACATACCAGAAAACAAAATACCGTAATATCCCAGAATGGCAATTGGCTATTGAATTTCAAAATAGATTTCCAGATGTTCCTTTAATTAACGATCCATCACATATTACAGGAAAAAGAGATATGATTCATGAAGTATCTCAGGAGGCTTTAGATTTAAATTTTGATGGATTAATGATTGAAACACACTATGATCCAGAAAATGCTTGGAGTGATGCGGCACAACAGGTTACACCAGCTACATTAATTCAAATCATGAAAGATTTAAAAATTAGAAAAGAAAGTAATAGTGAGGAAGATTACAATAAAGCATTGAATACATTAAGGGCTCAAATTGATGTAGTTGATAATCAAATTATTGAATTATTAGGCAAGCGTATGGTAGCTGCTGATGGTATTGGAGCTCTAAAAAAATCGAAAAACGTAGCGATATTGCAAAATAAACGTTGGAACGAAATTTTAGGGAAAATGGTTTTAGAAGGAGAACAGCATGGTTTAAGTGAAGAGTTTATTTTAAGAATGTTTAAGGCGGTTCATCAAGAATCGATTAATCATCAAGAAAAAATCATTAATGGGTAGAAATACTAACTTTAACAAAAAGGCTTGCAAATGCGAGCCTTTTTGTTTTTTATATAGTAGAAATAACTATTGTTTGTTTCTTTTAAATATGTAACGAGTAATAAATATACCTTGTCCGTCTCCTTTGCCTCCATCACTTTCAACACCACTAGTTACAAAAGCAAGCTCCCAGCCTTCTTCTATCATCGTATTTATTTTTGATTCAATTATAGCATCATTAGCAGCAATATTTTGAAAACGAATACCACCTATATTAAAAAAGTTTAATAATTTAGTTTCATCAAAGCCTTTAACTCTTATTTCGTCACGTTTAGATTTGTTACGTGTCTTGTCTTCTTCAGTTTGTGTAGAAGTAAATTCTTTGTAATCTTTGGTGTCATTAGCGCTAATAATTCTTGAACGTCCTAAGCCATTTGGGACAATAGATTCTACGCTAGTCACGACTTTATATTCTACTTGGGCATTAGTTTCAAAAAACACAAATAAAGAAATGGCTAAAACAATTAAAATTTTTTTCATGTTGTTGAGTTTTATAAATTAAGTTTCGAATATAGCCATAATCTTAACAATAAAATTATATTTTGATTTACTTTTGGAAAATATATGACAGGACTTGTTTATAAATCTACGGGCAGTTGGTATACGGTTAAAACCCAATTGGGTGATACCTACGAATGCAGAATAAAAGGGAAATTCAGAATAAAAGGTATTAAAAGCACGAATCCTATTTCTGTGGGTGATGTTGTAGATTTTGAATTGGAAAAGGATAATGATAAGGAGTCTGGTGTTATTTTTCACATACATGATAGGAAAAATTATATTGTTAGGAAGTCTGTTAACTTATCCAAACAAACACATATTATTTCCGCTAACATAGATCAGGTCTTTTTAATGATTACCATAAATAACCCCCCAACATTAACCAGTTTTATTGATCGATTTTTAGTAACAGCAGAAGCTTATTCTATAAAGACTATATTAATCTTTAATAAGATTGATACCTACAATGAAGAGACATTAAATGAGGTTAAGTATTTAGCACATGTGTACAGAAAAATTGGTTACGAATGTATTGGTGTGTCTGCAATAACAGGTAAGAATATCGACCAGGTTAAGTCCTTAATGCGAGGTAAGGTTAGTATGTTTTCTGGTCATTCTGGTGTGGGTAAATCTACTCTAGTTAATGCTATTGAACCCGAGCTGAATTTAAAAACAAAGGAGATTTCACAACTACACATGCAAGGACAACATACAACTACATTTGCCGAAATGTTTGATTTGAGTTTTGGAGCTAAAATTATTGATACTCCTGGGATTAAAGGATTTGGAGTTGTAGATATGGATAAAGAAGAAATTGGCGATTATTTTCCTGAATTTTTCGCTTTAAAGCAAGATTGTAAATTCAACAATTGTTTACATCTTCAGGAACCAAAATGTGCTATAAAGAAGGCTTTGGATGATAATGAAATTGCTTTTTCAAGGTATAGAAGTTATCTTCAAATTATTGAAGGAGAAGACGAGCATTACAGAACGGATAATTGGGACGAAAGTTAGATGAAAGTTATAATACAAAGAGTGTTAAAAGCTAGTGTGACAATTGATAATCAATTGACGGCCTCAATAGACAAGGGGTTGCTTGTATTATTAGGAATTGTTGAGGATGATTCACTTGACGACATAAAATGGCTGACAAATAAAATTGTGAATTTGCGAATTTTTAATGATTCTAAAGGTGTTATGAATCATTCGATAAAAGATATAAATGGTAATATAATTGCTGTGAGCCAGTTCACATTGCACGCCTCAACAAAAAAAGGTAATCGACCAAGCTATATTAGAGCAGCTAAGCCAGAGATTGCAATTCCCATTTATAAGCGTTTTGTAAATCAATTGGAAGTTGATTTTGGAAAAAAAATTCAAACTGGAACTTTTGGTGCAGATATGAAGGTTGAGTTGTTAAATGATGGCCCTGTAACAATTATTATAGATTCAAAACATAAAGAATAAAGTATTTTTAAAAACTATGGACATCAAAAACGCACAAGTAGTAGTAGATAATTGGATAAAAGAACACGGTGTTCGTTATTTTAACGAGCTTACTAATATGGCCCAACTAACAGAAGAAGTTGGAGAGGTGGCGCGCATTATTGCAAGACGTTATGGTGAACAAAGTGAAAAGGAAAGTGATAAGGAGAAAGATTTAGGAGAGGAATTAGCGGATGTCCTCTTTGTAGTATTGTGTTTAGCGAATCAAACGGGTGTTGATTTACAGAGTACTTTTAATAAAAGAATGGATAAAAAAGCTAAACGGGACCATGATAGACATCATAACAACGAAAAATTAAAATAATTGCTTCGAAAATAGATCGTTCAAAAAAATGTGGCGTTTGGTAGTATTAATCTCGATTATCCAGTAAATTTGCGACTTCTTTAACAAGGTAGTTTCAAAGCATGCACTTTATACTTCATAAATCTGAAATCGCAAAACAGTCTTCAATTCAAATAACGGGCTCAAAGAGTGAGTCTAACCGTCTATTATTGCTTCAAGCATTATACCCTGAGTTGAACCTTGAAAATATCTCAAACTCTGATGACAGTAGTTTAATGACTAAGGCTCTAAGTTCAAATTCAGAGGTGGTTGATATTCATCATGCGGGTACTGCAATGCGGTTTTTAACTGCGTATTTTTCGATTCAAGAGGGAAGAGAAGTAACGCTAACAGGTTCTCATCGTATGAAAGAGCGTCCCATTAAGATTTTGGTTGACGCATTAAAAGAACTTGGAGCAGACATAAGCTATGTCGGTAATGAAGGCTATCCGCCAATAAAAATTAAAGGGAAAAAACTACCTAAAAACAAAGTGTCTCTTAAGGCAAATGTAAGTAGTCAGTACATTTCAGCATTATTACTTATTGCATCAAAATTAGAAAATGGTTTAGTTTTAACTTTAGAAGGAGAAATAACCTCTGTTCCGTACATTAAAATGACATTGAGTTTGTTGGATGAAATGGGAATAGAGTCATATTTTGAAGGAAATACCATTTCTGTAAAGCCTAACACTCAAAATTTAACACCAAAAACCTTAACCGTGGAGTCTGATTGGTCTTCGGCTTCATATTATTTTAGCATTGTGGCTTTAAGCGATATTGGTGTAGAAATTACCCTATCTGCTTATAAAGAAAACTCATTACAAGGCGATTCAGCTTTAATTGAGATTTATAAAAATTTTGGTGTTGAAACTTTTGCATCAAATAATAAAATTGTTTTAAAAAAAGTAGCAAATAATAATACACCAAAAAGTTTTAACCTGGTAAATGCTCCAGATATTGCCCAGACCATAGCTGTCACATGTTTTGCCTTGGGAATATCTTGTGACCTAACGGGATTACATACCCTTAAAATTAAAGAAACAGATAGGTTAGTAGCACTAAAAACTGAAATTGAAAAGTTAGGAGGTAAAGTTGATATAACAAATGAATCTTTGCATTTGTATGCTAGTAGTTCTATTAAAAGTGGTGTTTCCATAGCTACATATCACGATCACAGGATGGCCATGGCATTTGCACCTTTGGCACTTATAACAAACTTGGTAATTGAAGAAGCAATGGTTGTTTCGAAATCCTATCCAACCTACTGGGAAGATTTAGCATCTTTGGGTTTTAAAATTACCAAATAATAATTAGTCATTTACTTGACAACCCCTATGTCGAGATTGTATATTTGCAGCTTTCTTAAAAACACATAAATTCACATACATGAAATTATCACACTTTGGCTTTAATTTACCAAATGAACTTTTAGCAGAATATCCGTCAGAAAACAGAGATGAATCTCGCTTAATGGTTTTAAATAGAAAAGAGCAAACTATCGAGCATAAGTTGTTTAAAGACCTTATCGATTATTTTAATGAAGATGATGTTTTAATACTAAATAACACAAAGGTTTTTCCAGCAAGATTATATGGTAACAAGGAAAAAACTGGAGCTAGAATTGAGGTGTTTTTATTAAGAGAATTGAATGATGAACAACGTCTTTGGGATGTATTAGTAGACCCTGCTCGGAAGATAAGAATAGGGAATAAACTGTATTTTGGAGAGGATGAAACTCTTGTGGCCGAAGTAATTGATAATACAACATCCAGAGGAAGAACATTGCGTTTTCTTTATGACGGTTCTTACCAAGAGTTTAGAAAAAAGTTGAATGAGTTAGGAGAAACACCATTACCAAAATATATTAAGCGTGAAGTAGAGCCAGAAGATGAAGAACGTTACCAAACGATTTTTGCTAAAAATGAAGGCGCTGTAGCGGCTCCAACGGCAGGCTTGCATTTTTCAAGACATTTGCTAAAGCGTTTAGAGATTAAAGGTATAAACTTTGCCGAGGTAACACTTCATGTTGGTTTAGGTACTTTTAATCCAGTTGAGGTTGAAGATTTATCTAAACATAAAATGGATAGTGAAGAGCTTAAAATTGATGAAAAAGCAGTTGCAACTATCAATAAAGGAATTAATGAAAAAAGACGTGTTTGCGCTGTAGGAACCACAGCTATGCGTGCTATAGAAAGTGCTGTGTCGTCAAATGGTTTATTAAATGAAGCTGATGGTTGGACCAATAAGTTTATTTTTCCTCCTTACGATTTTAGTATTGCAAATAGTATGATTACTAATTTCCATACACCAAAGTCAACATTATTAATGATGGTTTCTGCCTTTGCTGGGCATGATTTTATAAAACGTGCATACGAGGAAGCTATAAAAGAAAATTATAAATTCTATAGCTATGGTGATGCTATGTTAATTATCTAAGTGGGTGAAAAACCTATCTTAAAAAAGAAACATAAAAGCCTCTATGCAGAGGCTTTTATGTTTTATAATTATTATCCGAACAGACCATATTAAATAGATAATCGATTCACTATTTTTGCACTAGTTATGGCAGAGCATAAAAAAGATATACGCGCATTAACCAAAGAACAATTAAGAGATTTTTTTGTTAGTCAAGGCGATAAGGCGTTCCGGGGCAATCAAGTTTATGAATGGTTATGGCAAAAATCGGCGCATTCATTTGAAGATATGACTAATATTTCAAAAGAGACCCGCCAAATGTTGCAAGATAATTTTGTTATTAATCATATTAAGGTGGATCAAATGCAACGCAGTTCGGATGGGACTATCAAGAATGCGGTTCGTTTGCATGACGATTTAATAGTAGAGTCTGTCTTAATACCAACACCAACAAGAACAACGGCGTGTGTTTCTAGTCAAGTAGGATGCAGCTTAGATTGTAAGTTTTGTGCAACGGCCAGATTAAAGCGTATGCGTAATCTTAATCCTGATGAGATTTACGATCAAGTTGTCGCGATTGATAATGAAAGTAGATTGTACCATAATCGTTCTTTAAGCAATATTGTCTTTATGGGTATGGGCGAGCCACTAATGAATTATAATAATGTAATAAGAGCTATCGATAAAATAACTTCTCCAGAAGGTTTAGGGATGTCCCCAAAGCGCATTGTAGTCTCAACATCAGGTGTGCCAAAGATGATAAAGAAAATGGCAGATGATCAAGTTAAGTTTAAGCTTGCCGTGTCGTTACATTCTGCTATCGATGAAGTAAGAACATCTATTATGCCTTTTAATAAAACATTTCCTTTAGATGATTTAAGAGAAGCATTACAATATTGGTATTCAAAAACAAAAAATAGAATAACCTACGAATATGTTGTTTGGGATGGTATTAATGATAAAAGAAAAGATGTTGATGCCCTGGTAGAATTCTGCAAATTTGCCCCAAGTAAAGTGAATCTTATTGAGTATAATCCTATTGATGATGGCGCCTTTCAGCAAGCTAATTCAAAAACATTGGATATGTATGTTAATGTTTTAGAAAGTAACAACATAACGGTAACGGTGCGAAGGAGTAGAGGTAAAGATATTGATGCTGCCTGTGGGCAGTTGGCTAATAAAAGTTAAAAAAAAGTAAATTGTAAAAAAAGGCAACTTTAAAAATTTTAAAGTTGCCTTTTTTTATTGTCAAAAGATTTGATTACTCTTTAACAAATTTTAAGGTTTGTTCTCTGCCAATAGCCGAAATTTTCATAAAGTATATTCCGTTATTTAAGCTGCTAATATTAACAGACTTATTTACTAATTCATCAGCGTTTACTTGTATAACAGATTGTCCCAATTGATTGTATATTTCAACAGAATAAAAAGATATATCTGACTTGATATTAAGACTGTTTTTAGCAGGATTAGGATAAACACTAAATTTATTAGTGTCAAACTCTGAAACTGATAAAGCAGGATCAGCTTCCGTAGTAAAAGAAAAAGTTGAACTTGTTACATTGCCAAGACAGTTTGTAGAGGTTATACTCCAGCTATAAGTAGTACTATATAGCCAAGTATATGTGATGTCTACAGGATTACTAACCCCAGTTGCAGTGCCAACTCCAATTATATTAAAATCATAAGAGGTAGCTTCTCCATTATCTGTCCAAGCAAATCCAGAAATAAATCGGTTTGCAGGATCCGAAACATCAATAGCAACATTAGTAGCATTGTCTATAGGTGTAGTTGCTACTGCTGCATCAGGCGCTGAGTTTGCCGTGCATGTACACGTGAGACTTGTACATTGGATTGTAGTTGTTGTATTATCACTATCTTGTGTTCTACATAAAACATCTAAATGCCAAAAGATCCAAATTTCTGAAGTTGTTGCAGTAAAGCTAACCGATGATGCGCCATGTACTATATTAACACCAAAAGTTGCAAAGTCAGATGGAGCCTCTGCAACTGTAATATATAAACTAGTAGTATTAGTCCCAGCAACTGTATATGTATTTCCAATAATTAAACCAGAGATTGCAGAAACTTCTGCATTTGGCCAATTATCTGCAGCTATCTGTTCAGCTGTGCCATCATTTAGAATAGTAACTACACTTCCTGGATAAAGTCCTCCTGAAGTGGTTGTGCATTGTGCATGAGACCAAGTGACAACAACTAAACATAAAAATAATAAAGTAATTTTCTTCATAAAAGAGAGATTTAATTAAATAATAGTAGACAAGGTAAGAAATATATAGAGGATTTCATAATCAAGGAATAACATTTACTTGTTTTGAATAACCTGAGGTTTTCATGATGTTTTTTATTACGTTTGCTTAAAAATTTCGAGTACATCAATTTGAAAATTGTAGAACAAATAAAGCAACCCATAGCCTTTGAGATGGAACTTTTCGAGCAAAAGTTTCAGCTTTCTATGTCTAGTAAAGTAGCGCTTCTTAATAGAATTACACATTACATCGTAAATAGAAAAGGAAAACAAATGCGACCAATGTTTGTTTTTTTGGTAGCTAAAATGGTTTCTAATGGTGAAGTCAGTGAGCGTACTTATAGAGGAGCTTCGGTAATCGAGCTTATTCATACAGCTACTTTGGTTCATGATGATGTTGTTGATGATAGTAATCGAAGACGAGGTTTTTTCTCAGTTAATGCACTTTGGAAAAATAAAATAGCAGTTTTAATAGGTGATTTTTTATTATCTAAAGGGTTATTGTTATCCATAGATAATAATGATTTCGATTTGTTGAAGATAATATCCATTGCGGTCAGGGAAATGAGCGAAGGAGAATTGCTTCAAATTGAAAAAGCTAGAAGATTAGATATTACTGAAAATGTGTACTATGAAATTATACGCCAGAAAACGGCAACATTAATTGCCGCTTGTTGCAGTCTGGGTGCAGCTTCTGTAAAACCTGAATCATCACATGTGGAAACCATGCGAAAATTTGGTGAATTAATTGGGATGGCTTTTCAAATAAAGGATGATTTATTTGATTATGGAGAGGCTCAAATTGGCAAGCCAACGGGAATAGATATTAAAGAACAAAAAATGACACTACCTTTAATTTATGTTCTTAATAATACGAGTAAAAAAGATAAAATTTGGCTTATTAATTCCATTAAAAACCATAACAAGAACTCCAAGCGTGTAAAAGAAGTTATTGCTTTTGTCAAGGATAATGGAGGGTTAGATTACGCTGTGGGCAAAATGAAACAATTTCAATCTGAAGCTTTAGAGTTGCTCAAAAATTTTCCTGATTCTCAATATAGAAATTCACTTGAGCTCATGGTGAATTATGTTATTGATCGAAAAAAATAATTATTGCTGTTGTTGCTGTTGTTGCACTAGTTCCAAGTTTTGTCTGTAGCTATTATTGTTTACAACTTTTTCTTCTGTATTTAATTGAAGCGTTAAATCATCATTGCTGTTTTTTGAAGTGCTTACTTTTACCTTTACAAAAAGTTCGTCTTTAGCACTTCCCTTAAAAACACCCTTAACTGGAGCACAATCTTTGTAGTCTCTTCCAACGGCAAGTCTAACATGATATTGATTTGCAATTAAATTATTAGTGGGATCTAGTCCTAACCAACCATAATCTGGAATGTAAGCTTCAATCCAGGCATGGGTTGCTCCTTCACCTCTCGATCCATCCTCATTTGGACAAATATAGCCACTCACATATCGCGCTGGTATACCAAGCATACGTACCATTTGAAGTAAAATATTTGTGAAGTCTTGGCAAACACCAGCTTTAAGGCTCCAAACGTGGTCTAATTTAGAGTCAACGTTTGTTATACCCTGAATGTATTTAAAATTTGTATAGATATAACGGCATAAAGCGAGAACCATTTTATATGGTGATTCTACTTCTAAATCCTTTGTGGCAAGAAGATCAGAGATTTCTTTTGTACCGTCGAATGTCTTATACTTTAAATAATCAATAAAGGTTGGATTGTTCTTTAATGATTGTAAGGCCTTCCATTGTTCCGCAGCTGGTTTTAAGTCGTCTGGGAATGGTCTTGTTGAAGTAATAACTTCAATATCGGATACTATAGATAGATAGTTGTGTGGCTCAATAATCATAAAAGTACCTATCGTATTACCAAAAAAATCATGTCTCGTTTCAATTTTTGGATTTGTATTAATACTCAAAAAATGAGACACAACACTTTGATGTTCATCTTGAATAGGATGAAGCATAATTTGGTTAGCGCCATCAATAACCAAATTACTATAGCTGTATTTAGTAATATGTTTAATGAAAAATTTTGGCATTAGTCTCTAATTAAAATGTGAAAAATAAACCGTGTTAATACTAAAAGAAATATTTTTAATATCCTCTTTTATTTCTTTTATAAAGTTTTCTAGTCCACGCTCGTTAATACTTTCAATAGTAGTATATTTTATTGTGCTTTCTAGCTTTCCAAGTAAAAATTCTATATTATTTTTTTCGAGTTCGCCAGATTCTATTAATTGTCTTACATGTCTATTAAGTTTATTTATACAATAGTATATGGATCTGGGGAAAAGTTTATCTTGAAAAACCATGGTAATTATATGGTCTTCTTTAAAACTTGATTTGTGCTTTTTCAAATACAATTGGTAGCCACCAATTGACAACAATAAATTTTTCCAATAAAAACTTTGTTCTAAACTGTCGGATGTTTTAGCAATTTCTGTGAGCTTTATTGCTGTAAAATCTGTTATTTGAATAACCCGCTCTAGGTATTTTCCAATGTTCATGAAGTAATAGGAAGCACCTCTTTCTTGGGTGATATCCATAGTGCCATAGAACATTAAATGATAGGCTTTTAAACTGTCTAAAAACTCTATAGGTTCTTCTTCGTTTAACTTTTTCTGAACACCAATTTTTGTGAGTAAGAGGTAATAGTTGTTAATACACAACCATAATTCTCTTGAAATATGTTCCTGCACACTTCTTGCATTTTCTCTAGCTTTAGTAACGATGTTTAATATTGAATTAGGATTATCGTTACTAAACACCATGAAGTTTATACATTCTATGGGGTCTTCGGTATAAAAGCTGTTATTTTCTGGCGTGTAGGTTTTAATTATCGGAGTCCATGGAAACAACTCAGGTGAATCCTGGTTGGCATAAAAATTTGTTTTCAGTAAACTTATAATACCGTTACCGCGTTCCATGTAACGTTCTAACCAAATCAAATTATTTGCTACTCTACTAAGCATAAATTAAGTTTTATTATTGAATTACCCAAGTGTCTTTGCTGCCTCCACCTTGAGAACTATTAACAACTAACGACCCTTTTTTTAGCGCAACACGTGTAAGGCCTCCAGGTGTAATTTCAATACCATCTCGACCCGCAAGGGCAAATGGTCTTAAGTCAATACACCTTGGCGATAACTTACCATCAATACAACAAGGTGCTGTGGAAAGTCGAAGAATAGGTTGAGCTATAAAATTATCTGGCTTTTTCTTTACATTATCAATGTAGTCTTTTATTTCAGCATCTGAGGCTTCATGTCCCATTAACATACCATACCCACCACTGCCATCGGTTTTTTTAATAACCATTTCTTTAATGTGCTCAACTACATATTTAAACTCGTCTGGTTTACCTAACTGATAAGTTTCAATATTTTTTAAAATTGGTTCCTCGTTTAAATAATATTTTATCATATCTGGTACATAGATATAAATAGCCTTGTCATCTGCAATTCCAGTGCCAGGAGCATTAATAATATTTACATTTCCTTTCCTGTAGGCAGCCATAATTCCTGCTACACCAAGTGTACTTGCTGCATTAAACTCTAGAGGGTCTAGAAAGTCATCATCAACGCGTCTGTATATAACATCGACACGTTTTAACCCGTTTGTTGTCTTCATATAAACTACATGATCTTTTACAACTAGGTCACTGCCTTCAACCAATTCTATTCCCATTAGTCTTGCCAGCGTGGTGTGTTCGTAATATGCTGAATTATAAATACCTGGAGTTAATAGAACTACATTTGGATTGTTTTGATCCGAAAGTTCTTGAAGCTTCTTGTACAAAATATTGGGATAGTTTGAAACCGAACGTATGTTGTTTTTAGGAAGTACACCAGGAAAAATCCTTTTAGAGATTTCACGGTTTTCAAGCATATAACTCACGCCAGATGGTGTTCGAAGATTATCCTCTAACACATAAAATTCACCGTCATTATTCCTTATAAGGTCAACACCAGCAATATGTACATAAATATCATGTGGCACATTTACGCCTTTCATCTCACGCAAAAAATAAGGGCAAGAATAGATTAAATCTGCAGGAATTATACCATCTTTAATAATGAATTGGTCGTGATAAATATCTTTTATAAATAGGTTTAACGCTGTAAGTCTTTGCTTTATCCCTTTATCAATTTTATCCCATTCCTTGGAGGTTATAATTCTTGGAACAATATCAAACGGAAAAATCTTTTCAATACCTTCATTATCATTGTAGACTGTGAATGTAACCCCTTGACTCATAAAAAGTTGACGTGATAATTCTTCTTTTTTAAAAAGAACTTCTGGAGATGTGCTTTGTAAGTAAGAATTTATAATATTGTATTGAGTGCGTATCTTGGAATCGTTGTTATACATTTCGTCCCAAGTATTTGGGAGCAAGTCATAAGATGAAAATAAATCATTATTTAGCATAGATAATCCTTTTTACTAAAAATAGTAATTTTTAAATAAAATTCAATGAATGAATAGTTTTAAAAACAATATTTCAGTGTTTTTAAAATTTGGCCGCTAATAATTTTTAAAAACAGTCATTTTTAATGATTTATTTGCGATTTTTATATTCGATATATCTTTTTTTTTAAGAGAATTTTTAAAAAGAATTAATAATCAGGCAACCATTAGCATAAAATTTGCGTCTAGTTAAGTAGAAAGGAAAATGAAACATTCATAACTTAAATTTTCATTGATTGTTGGATAATTAAACGAATGTTTAATCTGACAGATGAAAAAGCAATAAAAATTAACAGATAAAATCATTTTTGAAGGTCATTCAACTCCATAAGAACGAATCCGCGTTAATTAAAAAGGCGCTGAAGAATAACCGTGATGCTCAGCATACCTTGTTTGAGGAATATGCTCCAAAAATGTTAAGTGTTTGTCGTTATTATATAAAAGATATTCAGCAAGCAGAAGAAGCTATGTTGAATGGGTTTTATAAAGTGTTTACAAGTTTGAAAAATTATAGAAGTGAAGGGAGTTTTGAAGGCTGGATAAGACGTATTATGGTAAGAGAATCTATTTCTTATTTACGTGGTAAGAAAACATTTGAATTTGGAGTTGAAGACCTTATTGCAGAAGATGATTCTAATAATAATATTGAAGTAAATATGGGTGTTGCTGAAATACAGCAACTTATAGACGACCTCCCTGAAGGTTATAAAATGGTATTTATAATGTATGCTATTGAAGGCTATAAACATCATGAAATTGCTGAAATGTTGCATATTTCTGAAGGAACATCGAAGTCTCAGTTATTTAAAGCAAGAAAGCTTCTTCAAGTAAAAATTAAAGAATTAAACAAGACGAGTTATGGCGCCAATTAAATTTGAAGAAAATATAAAAGAAAAGCTGGATAAGCGAACTTTGCAACCTTCTTCTGAAGCTTGGAATAAGTTGTCGGGTCGATTAGAATCATCGGATAGTAAACCAACTAGCAAAGTTTATTGGTGGCTAGGTATTGCGGCAAGTATTGTTGGGATTTTATTAATTACGAATCAATTTTTCAACAATCAACCAACGCAGATTATTACTCCAGAAATAGTTAATACACCAGAAGTCATTGAAGAAGGTTCAAACGACGCCATAATAAATAAGGACATTGAAAAAGTTATTCCAAACGTTAATGAATCCATAGCAAATACAGAAGTAAGGGAAACACCTTTATTGAAACTATATAATTTGGATGTTGAATCGAGTAATAAAGAAGAGGAGGTAATTGCCCAAACTAATCAACCTCCAATTAGGGCTTTAGAAAAGGATATCCCTACAGATACCATTTTAAAGAGATTAACATTTGAGGAACAGAAAATACAAGATGTAGTCGCTCAAATAGATTTGTTGAAACAAGAAAACAAAGAAATAACGGATGCAGCAATTGATGCCCTTCTATTTGAAGCACAAAAAGAAATTACTTTAGACAAATTAATAAATAAAGAAACAGGAATGGTCGATGCCGATTTATTGCTTCAAGACGTTGAGGCCGAGGTAGACCAATCTTTTAGAAGTAAAGTTTTTGAAGCTTTACAAAGAAGTTACAATTCAGTAAAAACTGCAGTTGCTAATCGTAACGAATAAATAGTTAGAATTTCAATCATTAATTAATTTCCCAAAGCGGGTAAAACGAACAGTTATGCAAACAATTACGAAGTATTTGGCATTGGTAATCCTATGTTTAAGTGTGCAATTAATCAATGCACAAGACACCATTCCTAAAATTAATAACAAGGAAAAAATCGCCGATTTAGAAGCTATTAAAGAGCGGATAAAAACAGAAGAGCGAGAATTTCTAAAAACAGAAGTAGAAGCGATTAATAAACGGCTAGATAAAGGAGAATTATCTGGTGCTGAAGCTCAAATATTAAAAAAAGAAGCTGCAAAGAAGCGTGCTTTGAATATTGAAAATCGCATTGCTATTGTAGATAATAGAATTGCTTTATTAAAACGAAATGATGAAGGCTATAAAATATATGATGCTGAAGATACCGATAAGGTTGGTTTTCAAATTGGTGGAGAAGAAGGAAGTTTTGCTGGGTTTAGAATAAAGGCCAAGAATAAGCCTAAAAAATATGATAGACGTACATCGAGTGATTTGGTTTTAGCTTTTGGTTTAAATAATGCAATTATTGAAGGACAAAGTTTAGATGATTCTCCTTATAAATTTGGTGGCTCTCGATTTTTCGAAATTGGATGGGCTTGGAAAACCAGAGTATTTAAGAATAGTAATTTTATGCGTTTTAAGTATGGTTACTCTTTTCAAATAAATGGACTGAAACCAGATGACAATCAATATTTTGTAGATCAAGGAGGGCAAACTGTATTGGAAGAATTCCCCGAGAATCTTAAAAAGTCGAAATTATCCATTACTAATTTGGTGTTTCCTGTACATTTTGAGTTTGGTCCGTCCAAACGCATAGATAAAGACACATACTATAGATATTCTACCGATAATAAATTTAAAGTAGGTATAGGTGGTTATGCCGGATTTAATATTGGTACGCGCCAAAAATTAAAATATAAACTTGATGGAGAACGCGTAAAGGATAAACAGAAACGTGGCTTCAATACTACTAATTTAGTCTACGGGTTGAGTGCTTATTTAGCCTTTGATGACACCGCTTTATATATTAAGTATGATTTATCACCAATCTTTAAAGATCAACTTATAGACCAAAATAACATCTCTATAGGCTTAAGGTTTGATATGGATTAAGGTTATGTAAGTGTTGTTGAATTATTTAAAGAACCTATTGTAAATTTTACGAAATTCACAATGGGTTCTTACGAATATTTTTCAATTGGTTTAAACTTAACTTTTTTTCGAATTGAGGTAATCATCCAAACTTTCAAGTTTATTATCCCAGAACTTATTGTAGAATTTTAACCATTTGTTGACTTCTTGGAGCTCTTTTGGATTCGCATTACAGAAGCGTTCGCGCCCTTGGGATTCAATAAATACTAAGCCAGCATCTTCCAATGTTTTAATATGTTTGGTTACACCTTGACGCGACATCTCAAACTGATTAGAAATTTGAGTGATTGACAAAGCAGATGATGCAATGACCAAGGCATGAAAAATATCACGCCTTGTTGGATCTGCAATGGCTTTGAATAATTTTGTGATTTTATCTTGCATTAACCACTTCTTTTAAATAACTGGTTAAACCAGAAATACAATTATCCCATCCGCCATTAAAACTTTCAAACATGGCAACAGCTGTGTCCTCGGCATAATTGGAAATACCAGAATGCTCCAAATACAGTTTAGTTCCGTTAGAGGTTGACTCTAATTCCCATTTAACTGTTGTTTCGATTTCTGTCCCGCCTACAATCCATGTATAAATTAAGGTATATGGATTTGCCTCTTTTACTTCACCACCTATGGTTGTGCAGCCTTTTTCATTAGGAGGAGAGGTAAATAGGTACTTATAACCTTTTTCCGCTTTAAAATCGGCAGGAATAAACCAAGTGGATATTTCTTCAGCTTTAGAAATGGCATTCCATACTTGATCTATGGCGTGATTAAGAATGACTTCTTTTTTAATTACATCTTTCATGACTTTATGATTTAAGTTAATACGCAACTTTATGGTTGCTAAAATAAAGCAAATATATTTAATACGCAACAAAAAGGTTGCGTATTGTGTTTCAGGTTTTGTTGCGCAAAGGATGGAACGGTATGTTTGAGCTCCTCGAAGAGAGCGAGTAGTGAGAGCCTGACCCTTGTGGATGCGCCCAAATAAATTAAGATAAACCTTATAAATAGAGTTATAAGTAAAACAAATTGTTGGTTTGTAAGCTTTCGGAAATATTTTGACTAATTTTGTGTAATTAAAAGAATTAAAAACGTATTAAAATATAAATATTATGGCATTAGAAATAACAGATGCATCTTTTGAAGAAACAGTTTTAAACAGTGATAAGCCAGTATTGGTTGACTTTTGGGCAGCGTGGTGTGGACCTTGTAGAATGGTTGGACCTATTATAGAACAGATAAGTGACGAATATGAGGGGAAAGCTGTAGTTGGTAAAGTAGATGTTGATGCCAATCAAGAATTTGCTGCTAAATATGGGGTTAGAAATATACCTACTGTATTAGTTTTTCAAAATGGAGAAGTAGTTGGTAGACAAGTTGGTGTAGCTCCTAAAAATGCATATACAGATGCGATAGATTCACTTTTATAGTAGTCTAACAAAAAGAAAATTGAAAAGGTTTACCATAATGGTGAACCTTTTTTTATTTTAGTTAAAAATTAAAACAAATGAGTAAAGAAACAAAAGTTCAAGATGCCATTGACAATAAATTACTTGAATCGCGTAAAGTGTTTTTATGGGGTCAGGTAGATGATAAATCGGCAAAGCATGTTATTGATAGATTACTATATTTAGATGCTTTGGAAACCAAAGATATTCACTTATATATTAATAGCCCAGGAGGCTATGTTACTTCTGGATTTGCAATCTACGATTGTATGAAATCTTTAAAAAGTTCGGTGTCTACTATTTGCACTGGATTTGCGGCATCTATGGGGTCTATTATATTATCGGCAGGAGAAAAAGGAAAACGATTTATACAACCTCATGCAAGAGTTATGATTCACCAACCAAGTGGTGGTGCTCGCGGGCAGGCCAGTGATATTGAAATTACCGCAAAAGAAATTATAATTACCAAAGAGTTAAGTGCTCAAATTTTGGCAGATAATTGTGGGCAAACTTTTGATAAGATAATGAAGGATTTTAACCGAGACCATTGGATGGGGGCGGAGGAGTCTGTAGCCTACGGGATTGTTGACAAAATAATATAAACGGCTTTTAGGGATATTTGTGTTTCAAGCCTCCTGTTTATTTAAATAAGATTTATGGCTAAAGTCTCAATTTTTGTATTGAGTTTTCTGGTATTTTTATCATGTAAAACAGAGCAGGAAAAGGTCTCCTTGTTGGATGTTGGCATTCCGCTGGATATGGCTCAATATAGAAAGAAACAGCTGTCGGGTGTCATTTATCATTTAACGTTTGATATTCCTCTGGAAAAATCGAATCCCATTCCTTCTTCACTAAAATTGGAGGTAAATCTTCATGACCTTACACATCCCTTGTATTTAGATTTTAATGAAGAAAGCGATCATTTAAAACGGGTGAATGTGAACGGTGAGGATATCGAGATTCTACATGAAAAGGAACACCTTATTATTGACGCCAAACATTTGTCCATTGGTGGAAATGTTGTGAATATTGAATTTGATGCTGGCGAACTTTCGTTGAACCGAAACTCCGATTATCTTTATACGCTGTTGGTTCCGGATAGAGCCAGTACCTTATTTCCGTGTTTTGACCAGCCAAATATTAAGGCACGTTATGTTTTGGAGATTACTGCTCCTAAAACTTGGGAAGTGCTTTGCGGTGCACATTTGGATAGTCAAGAAGAAAAGGGTAAAGCCGTTAGATACATCTTTAAACCGACGGACTTGATGAGTACCTATCTGTTCTCATTTGTGGCAGGAGATTTTAAAACTACTCAGCAAGAATTGGATGGATTAGAAATGAAGATGTTGTATCGTGAAACCGATGCCGATAAAATTACTACGAGCACCTATGCCATATTTACTTTACACGATGATGCGAAACAGTTTCTAGAAGATTATACCAAATATAAATTCCCTTTTCAGAAAATGGACTTCGCTACGATTCCTGGGTTTCAATATGGGGGTATGGAGCATACGGGGGCGATTCAATATAGAGAGTCAACATTGTTTTTAGACGACAATGCTACGCAAAACCAGAAACTTAACCGTGCCAAACTGATTGCCCATGAAACGGCTCATATGTGGTTTGGTAATTTGGTTACCATGAATTGGTTTGACGATGTATGGTTGAAAGAAGTATTTGCCAATTTTATGGCCGATAAAATTACTAGTAAAACGTTTCCAGAGGTTAACCACCAACTTAATTTTATGCGGGAGCATTATGCTAGTGCTTACAGCGAAGATAGGACTCAAGGTGCAACACCAATTAAGCAGCATTTGGGTAATTTAAAGAACGCAGGAACCCTCTATGGGCGCATTGTCTATAATAAGTCGCCTATTATGATGCGGCAATTGGAAGCATTGGTTGGTGAAGAAGCTTTTAGAAAAGGGATGCAAAACTATATTCGAAAATTTGCTAATGCCAATGCGGATTGGAGCGATTTGGTGGCCATTTTAGATGCAGAGAGCGAAGCCGATGTTAAGGCTTGGAGCAAAGTTTGGGTTTACGAATCTGGTAGGCCTATAGTTTCGGATAGTATTGTTTATTCAAATGGCATTATAAAGTATGCAAGTATTAGCCAAAAAGCTGAAGATGGGAGTAGTCATATTTGGGCACAAAATTTTAGTATTGGCTTGGTATATAACGATACCGTTAAGGTTATGCCCGTTCTTTTAAAAGAAAAGCAACAGATAATGGATGACTTAATTGGATTGCCGAAACCAGAATCCATTATTTATAACTATGATGCGTTTGGTTATGGGGTGTTTCCAATGGATAGTAGTCAAATTAAGTACATTCCAAAAATTCAAGATAAAGTGGCTCGGGCCTATAGCTATATTAATCTTTATGAAAATGTGCTGACAGGAAATATTAAGCCTAAGAATGCTTTAGCGGTTTATTTAGATGGTATTTCCTCAGAGCCAGAAGAATTAGTGCTGGGCAGTATTTGTGGATATGCTTCATCTTTGTTTTGGAATTATTTGTCGCCTGAGGGTCGTGAAGCAAGGCTTGCTGATTTTGAAAATATTGTCAAGCAAAGACTTTTAAAAATATCAGATACAAGTGGTATTAAAAAAACACTGTTTTATTTGTTTGAAGGCATTGCTTATTCCGAATCGGGAAGAGAGATGCTATATGATATTTGGAGCAAGAAAATAGAAGTGTCAAATTTAAAACTTAATGAGAACGATTATACAGGGTTGGCATTTACATTGGCATTATTTGAACATGAGAAAGCCGATGCAATTTTAGAAACTGCCATTGAAGGCGTTTCCAATCCTGATAGAAAACTAAGAGCAGTGTTTTTGGCACCTTCGGTATCAAAAGATGAGCGTATTAGAGATGCTTTTATGGATAGATTATGGAAGGCAGAGCATCGAGAAAAGGAAAGTTGGGTGGTGTCTGGTTTGCAAAATATTCATCATCCGTTACGCCAAGCTTCGAGTATAAAACACTTAAAAAAGAGTTTAGAATTTACGGAAGAAATCCAGCTTACTGGTGATATTTTCTTTCCTAAAAATTGGTTGTCGGCTACGATTGGGATGTACTCATCCAAAGATGCCTTTTACATTTTAGAGACCTTTTTAAAGGAAAATCCGGATTTTCCGGTGGTACTCAAAAATAAGCTTTTACAGACTGCCGATAAGTTATATAGAGCAAAACATATGATAGAAAATAATTGATGGACTTGCAAGGGGAATTAAATAAGGCAGAAGGCTTTAAAAACTTAGAGCTACTCGCAAAACAAGTGGTAGAAGGCTTCATTGCCGGTATGCATAAGAGTCCGTTTCATGGGTTTTCAGCAGAATTTGCTGAACATAAAATATATAATCGTGGAGAAAGTACACGCCATATCGATTGGAAGTTGTTTGCAAAAACAGATAAGCTATACACCAAGCGTTATGACGATGAAACAAATTTACGTTGTCATATTATTATTGATAATAGTAGTTCAATGCATTATCCTAAAATGGATAATTTTAGTATTGACAATTTAAATAAGATCGGATTTTCCGTTTTAGCTGCTGCTTCGTTAATGCATATCTTAAAAAAACAACGCGATGCTGTTGGCTTGAGTATTTATAGTGATAGTTATGATTATTATGCTCCTGAAAAAGGAAGTGAGCGCCATCATCAAATGCTGTTAAATCATTTAAGCGATGCCGTGATTTCTAAACCACTTAATAAGCTAACCGAGACCTATAAATACTTGCATGAAATAGCAGAAAAGATACATAGACGTTCTATGATTTTTGTGTTTACAGATATGTTTCAAACCGCTGAAGATGGAACTAAGTTATTTGAAGCTTTACGTCATTTAAAATATAATAAGCATGAGGTTATCTTGTTTCATGTTTTTGATAAGGAAAAAGAGTTATTGTTTGATTTTGACAATAAACCAAAGCGATTTATAGACGTCGAAACAGGTGATTACGTTAATTTATACGCCGATAATATCAAGGAAAGTTATAACCAAGCCGTAGTTGATTATTTTAATGAGATACGATTAAAATGCACTCAATACAAGATAAAGTATGTCGAAGCAAATATTAATGAGAATTTTAATTCGATACTTACCACCTACATGGTAGAACGACAAAAATTTGCATAAAAAAATCATGAAAAAAGGCTTAAAAAGATTTGACTTATAAAAAAAGGCGTGTATATTTGCATCCGCAATAATGCAACGGTCTGGTAGTTCAGTTGGTTAGAATGTCGCCCTGTCACGGCGAAGGTCGCGGGTTCGAGTCCCGTCCAGACCGCAAGATTGCTAAAAAGCTCTAAGAGATTAGGGCTTTTTTTAGCCATAAAACGAAGTTGTGTTGTTTGATAAGCCTTAGGGTTTATCAAAGGTTTAAGTAGTTAAACCAATGGAAAGCTTTCCTTTTTTCTTAATAGAAAATTGGGATGCTTTTTTGTTTTAGGGTATTTTATTTTATGCATTATGTGCATTTTCTTCTAAAAAAGTGTGCTATGAGGTGTCTCAAAGTCTTCAAAGGTGTGCATCTTTTTCTAATCATTTAACCATCTTAAATTTATTCAGATAAACTTCATTTATTTTTCATTTCTTCTTTGAGATAATCAGATAAACGAAGACTCAAAGCGACCAGATTCAAGGTAGGATTTGGCACACCAGCAGTTGTACAACACGCAGAACCAGCGATAAAAAGATTACTTAGGCCATGTACCTTGCAATGCGCGTCAACGACACCTTGTTTAGGATCGTCATGCATTTTGGTTGTGCCCATATGATGCCATCCACCACCCAAAGTATTTAGCATTTCACTGTCATTTGCCTTCCAGAGGAAATCATACATTTTCACCCTGCCAATACCTGCCTTGCCTACCGCTTCACCAAAAATTTCGTAAATCTTTCGCAGGCTGCGTTTATCTAGTTCGGTCAGATCCCAATGAAGGTTAGCTCTTGGCACTCCTAACTCATCCTTTTCGCTATCAAGCAGTATCCTCGAATTAGGATTAGGTGCCTGCTCCATACGCGTAAAGAGCTCAAAGACTGCAGCTTCATTTGGGTTTTTCCCATCCTTAGGAATTTCTTCGTAGTCTTTAAAATTTTCCCACAAATTTTTCTCACTCTCGTTTGGGTCGTCGCTAGTCCAAACGTCTATCATAGGTTTTTGACTTTTAGTTAAAGCCATGGGAGTGAAAGATATAGTGCCATTCAAAATTTGATGTTTTTCCTGCATTTCTTCCGTTAAACCAGCCTCAATTCTAGGCTTTTTTATGTTTTCAGGCCACCCGTAAATATCCATGGCAAAGGGTTTTTTTAGCACCATTTGAGCAGAAATTACTTCAAGGTGTTCCATAAAGTAGCGCCCAACCAAGTCATTTTGGTTACCTAATCCATTAGGTGCCTGTTTATTTGAAGCGAGTAGCATTCGGGCATTTTGAATTGCCCCACACGCAAGTACATAACTATGAGCTTTTATGTGGTGGGTTTTACCGGCGTGATTTTTAACCTCCAACGCCTTAATAGTACTAACACCTTCATTTGAAATAATATTAGTGAGGTTAGCATAGGTGTATAGGTGAATATTTTTGGCTTTTACCACGTCATCCCTGTACTTTTGATTAAATCGCGTTGGTGGACTGAACTGCCACACCTTATTTCGTATCATTCGTTCATCTAAGGGTAATGGCTCTTTACCCGGAATCTGTTCTTTCAAATATTCCATGTCATATCGATAAGGCCCTAATTCCAAAACTTCATTTGCCCTAGCATAAAAAGGATCAAGGTCTTCTCTAGTAATGGGCCAGCCACTATAAGGAATCCAATCTCTTTTTTTGAAGTCTATTGGATCATATGGTGAGCACATACCTGCCCAATGACCTGTTGTGCCACCAAAATAATGTAAGCGACTAGATCTAAGAGGATAATAGCGTTGACCGGTATTTTTTCCAGCATAAAGATCCTGAACCTGCCCGTCATACTCAAATCCTCCCCCTTCCAGGAGGATTACTTTATAAGGCGTATTGATCCATTCCAGTGCCATACTTATTCCAGCTGCCCCTGATCCAACAATGCAAATGTCACCCTGGATTTCTGTTCCATTTTCTAATTTCCTGGCATCTATATGCATAACTTAATTATTTGATTGAGAAAGTGAATAAAGTGCACATTGGCGAGCTTCAGTTCTGGAAAGCACCCAACCTCTCACAATAACTGTTTCTCCATTGTCAAAATCAGCCTTCACTTTTTGTGACATCAACTTTTGTAAGGTTTTGCTATCAGTATTTTTCGAGATACTACCATCTTTGGAATTAATTAACAATTGATTGATTAATATTTTAGGACTGTTTTCGCTAGGATTTTGATCCAAATAGGCATTTCCCACTTCAATAATAGTTGACGATTCATTGATTGTAGCCATTGTTGTTGGCAAGTTAAGTTTTCGAACTAGGGAGGCCTCTGGTCCGGAGCAACTCATGAAAGGAACAAAAGTACCTACAACGGCTATTGAAGTTATTTCACAAAAAGTTCTACGTAGCATATTTTAAGTTAATTAATACATATAATTTAGAATTAATAATTTTTATATTCATTCTAATTTTTGCATGTCAACGTATGTATAAATACATCAATGGATATTGATAATAATTTAAAGATAGTAAATAATATCTTAATTTAATATCTAGTAAAAAATATAATTTCGAGTCCCGTCCAGACCGCAAGATTGTTAAAAAGCTCTAAGAGATTAGGGCTTTTTTTAGCCATAAAACGAAGTTGTGTTGTTTGATAAGCCTTAGGTTTTATGAAAGGTTTAAGTAGTTAAACCAATGGAAAGCTTTCCTTTTTTCTTAATAGAAAATTGGGATGCTTTTTTGTTTTAGGGTATTTTATATTCAAAAGTATTCTTTAGAACAAATTTGATTTCTCTAAATTCATTTCTTGCTTTTTCAGTATAGTTTTTATTTAAATGAAAATCAATATGTTAAAGGAATAAATTCCTTTATATTTAAAAAGTCTAATTTTAAAACTTCATCAAATGAAAAAACTGTTTATAATCCTATTGGTTTTTTCATTTTTTAATTGTGACGAAAATAATATTAAAGATGCGCTTGAAGAAGAATTGATAAATGCTACAAGAAAAAATATATATAAAATAGGTTTGGTTAGTATTTGTAATAGCAATTTAAATCTTAATTCTGTTTGTGTTACCAAAAGTGAATATGATAAATATATAATGCTGCCAAAATCTTGTGATATAATAACAATAACCTCTATAAATGGGAATAATTATACTGGTATAATATTTAGTTTTAATTCTGATGAAACTCCTTGTAAATCTAATTAATACTAGATTTTAAAGAATTTTTTAACCTCTAAGAGATTAGACTCTTTTAATAAATTAAATAAGTTAAGTTATTTGATAAGTCTTAGGGTTTATCAAAAGTTTAAGTAGTTAAACCAATGGAAAGCTTTTTAGTTTTAAAATAGATTTACTATATTTAAATACTTCAAATAAATACTTTTAATTAACTTATACTTTTATGGGTTAGTCCATATCTATCAGTATCCTGCTTCAAAAGGTATTTTATTAACTTAAATAATGTATTATGCCAAAGTATGTAATAGAAAGAGAGATTCCAAAAGCTGGACAATTAACATCTGAAGAATTAAAGAGTATATCTCAAACTTCCTGTGGAGTATTGGAGAATTTAGGACCACAAATTCAGTGGGTAGAGAGTTACGTTACTGACAATAAAATTTATTGTGTATATATTTCTCCAAATGAGCAATTAGTTAGGGAACATGCAAAGCAAGGAGGTTTTCCTGCTAATGAAGTAAATGAAATTGCTGCAATTATTGACCCTACGACTGCTGAGTAGTTGTAGTTTAAAAGAGTTGTTTTTCTCCTACCAATGGAAAGCTTTCCTTTTTTCTTAATAGAAAATTCGGATGCTTCTAACTTATAAAAATTTACTCAAACATATTCAATAAGTATTAATTTACGCGCTAATTCTTTCAAATAAGGATTTGAAGGTTAATAGCTAATATAAGGCGTATGTGTATTTCATATGCCTTTTTCTTTTATAAACTTTGTTAGGCTCTTAATTAAAAATTGAGATGCTTTTTTTAAGAGATATTATACCATATGGTAAAACTTGAATGATAGAATTTATTTGGGCTCATAACTGGTTGAAAAATATCCAGTTCCGATGTATTTGCCTTCTTTAGAAAATGCATTAAACTTATACCACGTAGCTTCATAGAATGTATACGGGAAATAAATATTGCTGGAAGCTCCGTTAGAATTATAGACTAATTTTTTGTGTTCAATATATTTATTATTTCTTTTTTTATATATATTAACTTTAATTTGAGATGTATTTAAATTGCTTGGAGAATTATCTATATACACCCAAATTTTTCCGCCTTTGTTTTTATCAAAAGTAAAACTGTTATAGCGTTTAGACTTTGGAGGAAGATAATTGTTGTTTTCTTTTGGAGAAATATTTGAAAACCAAACCTTTTCTTTACTATAAGAGGATTTTTTTGAATTGAAATTTAATTTATTGACTGGTTTTTTCCTGCTATTAACCAATGAATTAATCTGATAAGCCGTTTTTATTGGTAGTTTTTTTCCAGTGGTTGTATTAATTGAGAATGATCTTTTTGGAGCGACCAATCCTTTATCTAAAAGCCTTTCTTGTAGTTCTGGATTACTAACCGCTACGTAAAACATGCCATTTATGCCTCCAATAAGACCAATGTTAGTTTTTGTTCCAACGGCTGTTGCTATACCAATAACTTCATTGTTTTCACCAAAAACAGGACCACCACTATTACCGCCATGTATTTCTGCATCAGTCTTTATATAACCATAATCTTCATTAAATACGTAATCCATGCCGCTCATTATTCCAATGCTCAAAGTACTCATATCTCGTAACATTAGGTCCTTATCACCTTGGAATTGCTGAGGGAATCCATAAACACATAATTGTTCACCTTGAAAGGTCTTATCTGAATTTCCGATTGGGAGTGCTTTAAATTTTTCTTTTACTGGATTGCCGTCAATATCACTTTTAACTTTTAATATAGCTCCATCGTAGGCTCCCATACCTATAGCTACAACTTCAGCTTTATAAAGTTTGTAATCATTTTCATCTTTACCATTATACACTTGTATAATAGGTGTGGTATATCCAGTCCTATATACCTTTGTTATAGTTTTGTCGTTAACAATGTCTTTAGAATAGGTGGTTAAGTTACTTTTTGTTTTTCCAAATTTGTCCTTATAATCATAGTCTATATATCCCGAAATACACATTTCAACTACATGGCGATTAGTAAATAAATAGCCATCCTCCGTTATAAAAAAACCAGAACCCCTTCCTTTATACCCAGCCCCTTTTTTATTTTTTTCTTGAACCGAGTCTAATAAAATAATCTTTACAACACCATCACTATATTTAGAAACAATTTTCTTTGTATTTAACCCAGAATTTTGGCAAGAGAAAGAGAATATTAATATTAAGCAAGAAACATTAAGTAATAAAACATACTTTAACAGCTTAACATTTCTATTTAACCAAATTAAAGATAACATCATTAAGGGAATCGAGCACTTAAATATAACTATTTAAAATGTACTACCCAATATGAAATTTAAAATTCTAATTAAGTCTATTGAATCAAAATAAATCTAGCATTATCTGAAAATGTTTTCTAGACATTAGTAGATTTTAGTGTTGATTAATACTTCATTTAATATTAAAATGGTTTAGATTCTTTTTTATCTTTTAAATTATTTATAACTCAATTAGCATCATTTATTTCAACCCAATAACCATCCGGGTCTTGTATAAATGTTTGTCTAACCCCATCAGGTCTTTTCTGTATAAAATCTTTTTTGGATCCACCTAAAGAAGAGTACATAATATTATTAGCTTTTAAATGCTGAAGGTAGCCTTCCAAATCATTAGTTGAAATGGCAAAGTGATTAAACTTGCTTGGTTTTATTTCAATTCCTGGGACTTCACCCATATGCAGTTCCAAATTGTTTCCAAGTGACAAAAACATTTGATTTTTAGGAAGCCACGTTGCATTTAAATCTTTAAGACCAAGTATTTCGGTATAGAATTTTTTACTTATAATAAAGTCACTAACGACAAGAGTAGTATGCTGAAGGGTTAAATTGTATTTGTTGGCGATGGCTCCAGAATCAGATTTGGTGTTTTGAGCATTTAGTGCTAGGAAGGAGATTAGCAGAAATAAACTTAATAAATTGGACTTTAGCATGATTTTATTTTTATAGTTGTTAAATAAATTTTTTAAAATAGGTTTGAATAACCAATAGGTAATTTATGCTAAAATTAATCGGGAGATTAATCTGTGTTTATTCTTCTATAGGTACTGCATCAAATGCGTCTACCAATGCAATAAATAAAACACATGGTCCATTATCAAGACATTTTGCGCGATGAGGTTTGTTGGCAGGTCCGTACAAATAAGATCCAGCTTTTACAACAGTCGCTTCTTCTCCTTCATATTGTACTTCAAGGTCGCCACTCATTAGAATCATCCGTTCGGGTGATTTGTGTGTGTGATTAATCACTTCCGTATTTGGCTCAATCTTAAAAAAGAGATCTAAATTAGGGTCACTCATTTCGCCATGAAGGAGAGTAAAGGAACAATTCGGGAAAAAATCTGGCGCAGGATTCCATGTCAAACTATCATCAGTGTATGAAAGTGCTAAAGAGTTTTCAGTTTCGTGATAATGTTCCTGCGCAAAAACATAATTTACTTGAAATAGAGCCACAATCAATAAAGATTTAATGGCAAAGTTAAATGTTGTTGTTTTCATAATATGTAATTGGTTGATTAGTAATCCCTTAAAATACGAAAAAATATAAAAACCATTGGTAATCAGTCTGATAAAAAAATTTAATCAATCTGTTTTACAATCAGCACAATTTTATAGAGCTATTTTATTACAATCTATTTGGAACGAGTTTTTGTTTTAAAGGAGATATTAGAAGAGATTGATTATTTTTAGAATATAAAGTATAACAACTATCTTTAAAAAATTTTATAAGTCAAAGGATGAAATATTTAAGTTATCGTCTCCATTATTGTTTGTTTTTCTTTTTCTTGTTATTTAGTTGTAATGGCAATGACAAGAAGGAATCCAGTTCTAATATTACCAAATCTGAAATTCGCCTTACAGACCAGGGCTATCGTATTTTTTTAAATGGAGAACCATTCTATATCAAAGGAGCTGGTGTAGATAAAGGCAATATAGATGCTTTAGCTCAACATGGTGGAAATGCTATTAGAACTTGGAGTACTAACAATGGGAAAGAAGTATTAGATAAGGCTCATAAACTAGGTTTAAAAGTGATGATGGGTGTTTGGGTTGGTTTAGAACGACATGGGTTTGATTATAATGATAAAGAAGCGGTAAAAAAGCAATTAGAAAGTATAAAAAACAGGGTTATTGCCCTTAAAGATCATCCAGCATTGATTACCTGGGGCATTGGAAATGAAATGAACCATAGCTCAAAAAACCCTAAAGTTTGGGATGCCGTAAACGAGATTTCTAAAATGATTCATGAAGTAGATCCTTATCATCTAACAACCTCTCCTTTGGCTGGTATTAATAAGGAGTTGGTAGATTTAGTTAATGAAAGAGCATCCGATTTAGATTTTTTGAGCCTACAGTTATATGGACCAATGGATGTGCTTCCCCAAATTATTAAAGAGTCCACCTATAAAGGGCCATTATTGGTAACGGAATGGGGAGCGACAGGCTATTGGGAAGTGCCAAAAACGGAATGGGGTGCACCTTTAGAGAATAATAGTTCTAAAAAAGCAGATCTTTACTTAAGTAGATACCAAAATTCTATTATATCTCAATCTCAACAAATAATGGGGTCGTTTGTTTTCCTTTGGGGGCAAAAACAGGAACGAACTCCTACATGGTTTGGGATGTTTATGCCAAATGGAAATCAAACAGAGTCGGTTGACGTTATCCACTATGCTTGGAACGGTGAATGGCCAATCAATCGTGCACCTAGACTTTATGATTTTACATTAGAAGAACAAAGGGCTATTGATAATATAAAATTGAAGGCAGGAAATACGTATTCGTCTGAAGTTAAAGTAAAAGACTTCGATAATGATGAATTGGTTTATCGCTGGGAAATTATGAGAGAAAGTGAATCAAATAAATCTGGGGGCGATGCGGAATATATACCAGATGTTATTGGAGGGTTATTTCCTAATAATTCTTCTAGTACTACTAGTTTCGTTGCGCCTTTAAAACAAGGTGCGTATCGTTTGTTTATTTATGTAGAAGATGGTAATAATCACACGGCTCACGCCAATATACCTTTTTTAGTGGAGGAGTAGGAGTTTAAGGATTGACATTTATTTGACATCGAACACTTTAGATAAATAAAGCGATCATTTTTAACAGAAAACAGGATTAACAAAAAACTACCATGTATTAGGTACTAATTAGAAAACATTTTCACCAGCCAAAGAATTAAATAAAGTCCAATACCAACACCAAATACTAAAACCGATATAACAAATGCGATGCGTATGTGAGAGGTTTTCCACCCTAATTTTTCACTAAGCCATTCAGATACTCCTAAAATCATAATCTATTTTTTTGAAAGTCAAATATAAAGAATTTTACGTATCGCCTAAAAACATTTTATTAATTCAATCACATTAATTATAATTACTTTAGTTTATGTTGCGGGTTCCAATAAAATACCAGAAGAATGTCTTTTTCCTGAAGCTCTTAAACTTTGGCAATACTGATTAAGTTTATCTAAAGAGCCGCTATAAAATTGAACAAAACCTTTCTTATAGAATAAAGTGTACATCATTTTTTTAATAAGGTTCTGCTTTTGCATAGCAGTTAAATTGATTCTGGTAAGATTATTTCCAATACGTTTAAGGGTAATAATCAAATCAGATTTTCCGGTATGATTTGTATCAATCCAAGTTATAAAGTCTTTAGTTATATTAAAGTCATGTGATGTTAAAAAGGGATCGTTGTCATCACCATTCATAATGCACCTATGTGTACTCCCGTTTTTAGTAATCTCACCATTTGTTTTATCGCTGCCTTTAACATGAAGCACCCAAAGATGTTTTGCATGAGCATCTGAAACAATGTCAAAAACCAATTCTATTGGAGCATTTATAGTAGATTCTACAGCAAGTATTTTGCTCATTTTTGGATCTGGAACATAATCTTCTAAAGTCAGCTCAGGAATATGTGATTCTAAGGGAGCTAATGATAAGTAACAGTATTTTATTGCACCAAAATCATATTCATCTTGTCCTTTATATGGTTTTTCCCAGGCAATATGGTCGACTTCAACCCACGTTGAACATGCATTCATAAGTTGATTGGTAACTAAAACATACTCTTTTAATGAGATATCATTCTTCATGAGACGATGTGCAACAATTAAATCCTTCCCAAATAGTTTTGACCTTTCCTTTACATGGTTAACTGAAATGTTTCCATAATGAATAATAAATTTCAAGCTTAAACTATTAGCATTTATACAAGCACCGCATTGGCATATTCTTTGGAATTCATATTTTCTTAAACAAAGATGAAATTTAACGTACATTCTTTGCACTTGAGCAAGGGTTTCTGCGGCGGTAGGTTTTCTTCCCTTTCTGTAAAAAAGCACAGCATCACCTTCAATTTCTGAGACTTCAAGGTCAATTTCATTGGCATCAATAAGTGTTTCTAATAGTTCTGTTATTATATGTTCACTATGAGATATTTCTGTTTCGTGTACAAATTTAGTGAAGCCACTTATGTCTGGAATGAAAAGCAGTGTTGGTTCTGCAGAGGTGTTTTTTATTGATGTCATAAGTTGAAAAATTGAAGAACTTCTTGAAAAATCTTGTGAGGTTTACAAGGTCTTTGCTTTAAAAACAAACATGAAAGGAGAGTTCTTGACTCCCCTTTATAGTATATAATTCTATTGCTCTTTTTCGTCTTGGTCTTCAGAAGAAGGTGGTTCTTCTTCCTGTGGCACAGGCAATGGAATGTTAGAGCTAAAAATATCCCTGTCTAAATGCCATTTACCATCAATATTCTTCCAAATAATAATGTATTTGCCTTCGTCTAATTTCTTACCCCCGGTATCAAAAAGATTGTATTCACCTTCTTCAATAGCTGTGTTTTCGTACGATTCTACATGAAGAGTGGTTAATGTTGCATTGTCAATTCCCATAGCAAATACGGTATTCCAAAAGGAGCCTATAGCTTCTCGCCCTTCAATTACAGGACTGTTAGCAGGGAATAGCCTTCCTTTTTCTGTGTAAAGCTCACCAATGGCTTTTCCGTTATGGGCATTAAAAAATTCAGCAAAAACTTTATTAGCTTCTACAATTTCATTTGTTACATCTTTTGATGATTCAGAACAATTAATAATTAAAATCGAGACAAGCAATGAAATGATTAATACTTTAGTTTTCATGTTTTTAGTGTTGGTTGATTAAAAAAATAAATTAGGAAAACTAACAAAGTAGAAAGGATGTTATAAATATAGCAATTTTTGAGTTTTTGAGAAAGTTAAAACGTTTTATTGATGGAGAAAATTTAAACCATTTGGCCGTTTAAGGTAGAACAAATAAAATTTTATTTCAATCTAGAAGAATCCCTTATAACTAATTCTGCTTTTAAAATTATTTTATTTAAGGATTGATTAATGGTGTCTTTTTTCGCGTGTTCTAAAAATACTTTGGCCGCTTGTTTACCAATTTCAGCACTGTGCTGATCAATACTAGTTATAGATGGTTTTACCATAGCGGCGAATGGTTCATTACCAAAACCGACAAGAGCTATTTCCTGGGGAAGTTTTATATCTTTTTCATTTAATAGCTGTAAAGCTCCAAGAGCTGCATAATCACCGGCTACGTAAACAGCATCGGGTCTTTTTTCTAAAGCTAACAATTGCAACATTTTTTCTCGCCCATCTTCAGTGGTTAAACTACTTTCAATTAAAAGCTCGTCATCAAGAGGAAGATTATGTTTTTTCAGTGCATCGATATAACCTCTTATTCTATTATTAAAAATACGTGTATGTCTATAACCTCCTATATGAGCGATACGTTTGCAACCTTGCTTTACAAGATGCTCAACTATAATATGGCTGCTGTCGTAATCGTTAATGCCAATATAATCTACATTTAGGTCATTTTCCCCTCGATCAAATAAAATAAGCGGTATACCTTTAGATTTAACCTTTTCGTAATAACTTAAATCTACAGTTTCATTGGCCATCGACGCGATAATACCATCAACTTGCGTAAATAATAAAGTGTCAATATTGTCGCATTCTTTTTTAAAAGACTCATTAGATTGTGTAATAATAATATTATACCCTTCTTTATTTAGCACTTCTTCCATATTCTGAATTACGGATGAAAAGAAATTACTATTCGTGCGCGGAACAACAACTCCTACTAAATTGCTTTTTCCCTTACGAAGAGCACTGGCTAGATGATTTGGTTGATAGTTCAGATTTTTTGCAACTTGTTTTACAGCTTTTTTGGTCTTTTTACTTATTCGAGAATCATCATGAAGTGCTTTTGAAACGGCTGCAGGCGAGATGTTTAAGACATTAGCTATATCTTTTATGGTCGTTTTCTTTTTTTTTGCCAATTTTTTATATATTTGCTTAAACGTTTAAACAAATATAAAACGTTAATTGATATAATCAAAATAGTATTGATTTAATATGATTTTGGTTATTTTTTGATAGAATTGGTTAAACGTTTAAGCAATTAAAATAAAAACTAAATAAACAGTTAAAATGGGTAAAGTAGTAACGTTTGGAGAGATCATGTTAAGGTTGGCTCCACAAGGGTTTTTAAGGTTTTCACAAGCCAATAGTTTCGATGCTATATATGGTGGAGGTGAATCTAACGTAGCAGTTTCTCTTGCTAATTACGGTGTAGATGTAGATTTTGTAACACGTTTACCAAAAAATGATATTGGTGAATGTGCGATGATGGAAATGCGAAAAAGAGGTGTTGGTGTAAATAAAATTGTTTGGGGCGGAGATCGTTTAGGGATTTACTTCTTAGAAACTGGAGCCGTATCAAGAGGTTCTAAAGTAGTATATGATAGAGCGCATTCCGCAATAGCAGAAATCGAATCAGGTATGATAGATTGGGACTCAGTTTTTGAAGGATGTGAATGGTTTCACTGGACGGGAATTACACCAGCAATTTCTCAAGGTTCTGCCGATGTTTGTTTAGAAGCAGTAAAAGCCGCAAGTGCTAAGGGAATAACTATTTCTACAGATTTAAATTATAGAGCTAAATTATGGAAGTATTGTGATGCTAATCATAGAGAAGCTGTTATGACAGAGTTAACCTCGTATTGTGACATCGTTTTAGGAAATGAGGAAGATGCAGAAATGCATTTCGGTATTAAACCAGAAGGAATTACTGTTCAAACTCAAGGTCATGACGTAAAGGCAGAAGCATTCTTATCGGTATGTGAGCAAATGATGGAGAAATTTCCAAGAGCTAAAAAAGTAATTACTACTTTAAGGGGATCTATTTCAGCTTCGCACAACACTTGGGCTGGAGTTTTATATGATGGAAAAACATTATTCCAAACACGTCAATATCAAATTACAGATATTGTTGATAGAGTAGGTGGTGGTGATTCATTTATGGGAGGACTAATCTACGGATTATTAAAATACCCAGATGACGACCAAAATGCATTAGATTTTGCAGTAGCGGCGTCTTGTTTGAAGCATACAATTAAAGGTGATGCAAACTTGGTAACAGTTTCCGAGGTTGAAAAATTAATGGGCGGTGATGCCTCTGGACGTGTAGCTAGATAAACTTATAAATATTTTATAAATATGGCACAATTTACAAGAATAGAAGTAGCTCAAGCTATGAAAGATACAGGAATGATTCCTTTATTTTTTCATCAAGATATAGAACTTAGTAAAAAGGTATTAAAAGCCTGTTATGATGGAGGAGCTCGATTAATGGAGTTCACAGCACGTGGAGATTTTGCTCATGAAGTTTTTGGGGAATTAACAAAATATGCCGTCACAGAATTACCTGGAATGATTATGGGTGTTGGCTCTGTAACAGATGGTGCTGCAGCATCATTGTATATGGCGCTTGGTGCTAACTTTATTGTGACACCGGTTTTAAGAGAGGATATCGCAATCGCTTGTAATAGAAGAAAAGTATTATGGTCTCCTGGTTGTGGTACCTTAAGCGAAATTGCAAAAGCTGAAGAACTAGGATGCGAAGTGGTTAAATTATTCCCAGGGGACATTTATGGTCCTCAGTTTGTTAAAGGTATAAAAGGCCCTCAGCCTTGGACAAGTATTATGCCAACGGGTGGAGTTTCTCCAACAGAGGAAAACCTTAAAGGTTGGTTCGATGCTGGTGTAACTTGTGTTGGTATGGGATCTAAATTAATATCTAAGGATATTATTGCTAATAAGGATTATGGTAAGTTAGAGTTAGATGTTAAGAATGCTTTAGCGATAATAAAAGCTGTTAGATAGTTATAGCTTATTTATTTTTGAATAAATTAAAGAGTCACGGTTAGTGACTCTTTTTTATTTATTAGAATCGTGATTTTTCTATTTTTAAAATACAGTGCGTATTACAGCTTGTAATTTTGTAAATTGCGTAGCTTACAAAAATTGATTACTTCTAAATGGTTACTTTAAAACAATTAGCAAAAGAGTTAAACGTTTCTATCTCTACGGTTTCTAAGGCCTTAAATAATAGTGAGGAAATTGGAGAAGAAACGGTTAAGCGTGTCAAAGAACTGGCTCAATTGTATAATTATACACCTAATAAAGTAGCCTTAAGTTTAAAGCAGAATAAGACTAAGACGATTGGGGTCATTATTCCAGATATCTTAAATCATTTTTTAGCCAAAGTGCTTTTTGGTATTGAACGAGAAGCAACAAAACGCGGATATAATATTATAACATGCATTTCTAACGAGTCTTTAGAAAAGGAAAAAGAGGCTTTAGAATTATTGGCGAATGGTAGTGTTGATGGATTTGTTTTATGTGTGGCCGAAGAGACTCAAATAGAAGGTGAAGTAAACCATTTTAAACGAACAATTGCAAAAGGGTTACCTATTGTTATGTTTGACAGAGTGGCGCACGACGTTCTTTGCGATAAGGTTATTGTTGACGATTTTGATGCTACTTACAGAGCAACCAAGAGCATGCAGTTAAAGAAAAGAAAAAATATAGCGTTCATTAGTAGAATTAACGATTTAAGTGTTGGTAAATTAAGAGAAAGAGGTTATAATAAGGCGATTTTAGAAGAATCAAATCAAGAACCACTTGTTTTAAATCTTAAAAAGAAAGACGACAGTCAACAGAAAATAAAAGCCTTTTTTAAGAAGCATAAAAATATTGATGGTGTTATTTCGGCAGACAGCTCTTCGGGTATAATTGCTATAAATACCGCCTTGAACAAAGGGTATAAAGTTCCTAAAGATATTTCTGTTATTGGTTTTGCCAGTAAATCAGTTTCAAACCATTCGATTCCTAGGTTAAGCATTATTAGGCAGCATGCAAATCAGATTGGAGCTAATGCCGCCGATTTACTTATTAATCGTCTGGAAAAAAAGTTCGACGAAGAGATAGAATTCAAAACTAAAATTGTAAAAACGAGTCTGGTACTTAGTAAGTCTACTTTAAAATAAACTATTATAGTTGGTTAATAGCCGGATTTTATAATACTTGTTTTACACCTATATTTTGTAAGAAAAAAACCCTATTACCGTTCATCGATGTTTTTAATCGATGAAAAATGCATTTCATCGAGTATTTTATCAATTCATTGTCTCTTTAACCTAGTTTAGTTCCCTCTTAACGAGCACTATTATTTTCCCCTCAGCACGCTAAGAAAATTAATCCATTTTAATGACTGCAAAGTCATATTCCCTCAAAATTTAAAGTAAAGAAGTCTGTTCGCTTTTATGCGTTCGATTTTAAAGTTAATTATCCATTTTTTCCCTCGTTAGAGATTTTGATTTTCAAAGTCTTTAAACAGATAAGTATTTAATATTTAAAAAATATAGAAAAAATGTTTAACCGTAAATCGAATAATATGAAAGCCCTAAAAGTTACCTTACTAATTGCTGTATTTTTTGCAGCATTAACATCATGTACTAAACAAGATTTAGATGAAGATGATGTGTTGAATGACCCAACTGAAAAAACAGCCTTTTTTACAGGTGGTGATGTAAATGACTAAATAGAAACAATTAATTTAACATATAAAGGTTCTTTATTATTATATAAAGAGCCTTTTTTATTGCCTAGAATTAGAAAAAATATAAATACATTTGAATATTAGTTAAAATATTTTTTTTGAGAATCATATTTTTTTACATACTTATAATATTTAATATTGGTTTTGCTACTTCACAGCAAACAAACTATTTACATAAAATAGATTCAATTCAGGAAAATATTTTTAACTCTAAATCAAAAGATTCATCCCTAATTGCCAAAGCTCATTATAACATTGGTGAACTATATAGATATAATTTTTTAACAGATAGTGCTTACTTTCATTATCATCGTGCTGAGAAAATTTATAAAAGTTTAAATGAGCGATATAGGTTAGCTATAACACTTTATGGTATTGCGGTTATTCAAAAAGATGAAAAGGATTTTACAGGTAGTGAGGTTACTTCAATTGAAGCTATTTCTCTCTTAGAGTCCCTTGATGAAACAAATGATGTAAGAAAATACAAGGCATTCATATACAATAATCTTGGAATTGTTTTCAAAGAATTAGAATTGTTTGAAGAATCAATAAGCTATCATATAAAGGCCTTAGATCTTAAGGAAAAATTGGTAGGGAATTATACCTCAACTATTAATAATTCAAAAAATAATTTGGCTAATGCTTATAAGAATTCTAAAGAATTTGATTTAGCTTTAAAATGGTTTGATGATATTCTAGCTAACAAAGAATTAATTAAAGAGCGTCCAGACTTTTATGTATTAGTTTTAGATAATTACGCTCATACACAATATCAATTAAAAAGATATGAAGAACTACCTAGATTATATTTACAAGCCTTAAAAATTAGTGATAGTTTAAATGAAGGAGGGTATAACTCTATAGCAATAAATCAACATCTAGCTGAATATTATAATGATAACAATAAAAAAGATTCAGCGCTATATTATGCATATAAGGCTAAGGACATATCCGAAAACTATCACAATGATGATTTGCTAAAATCGTTAATGCTTCTTTCAAAAATAGAAGAAGGAGACAAAGCTGCTCAACATCTAAAAGCATATGTTAAACTTAGTGATAGCTTACAAAAAGTAGAAAGACAAACACGTAATAAATTTGCTAGAATACGTTTTGAAACTGATCAAATAGAACAAGAAAACATCCAAATAGCAAGAGAACGCCTTTGGTTGTTAATAATCTCAATTGTTCTAATTATTTCTTCGTTTTTAATTTACGTTATCATCACCCAGAGAAATAAAAATAAAGAGCTCCAATTTATACAGAGGCAACAAAAGGCTAATGAAGAGATTTATAATTTGATGCTCTCACAAAATGAAAGTATTGAAGAAGCAAGGACTATAGAAAAACAACGTATTTCTCAAGAATTGCACGATGGTGTCTTGGGTAGACTTTTTGGAACAAGACTTAGCTTAGATAGTTTAAACATGGATCCATCACCCGATGCTGTTAAAACTAGAGCGCAATATATAGACGAATTAAAAACGATTGAGCAAGATATTAGAAAAGTATCTCACGAATTAAACACCGATTTTGTGTCAGGTTCTGGGTTCATAGATATTATAAAAACCTTAATTGAAACTCAAGCTAAGGTCTATAACCTGGAGTATAATTTAGATTATGCCGACGCGATAAATTGGGATGGTGTTTCTAACAAAAAGAAGATTCATATTTACCGATTGTTACAAGAATCATTACATAATATCTATAAGCATGCCAATGCAACACATATTAAAATTAGTTTTAAATTAAAAAATGGTGTAATTTGCTTAATCATCGAGGACGACGGTTCAGGATTTGATGTGAATAAAGCAAAATCTGGGATTGGTTTAAAAAATATGAATGCCAGAATTGAGGAAATAAATGGAAAAATTGAGATTACATCAGAAAAAGAAATAGGCACACAGGTTAGCATAGAAGTCCCAATACCCTAACGACGATTATGACCGAACATATTAAAATATTAATGATTGATGATCACCCTATGATTATTGAGGGTTATCAAAATACATTACAATTCACAAAAAGCGACAATCAAGAACTTAAAATAGATATTGCTAATAATTGTGACGAGGCTGTTGCATTTATGAATAAATCTATTGAAATTGATCTGCCTTACGATGTTTTATTTGTTGATATAAGTCTTCCTCCTTCAACAGATGGTTCTATGAGTTCTGGTGAAGATTTGGCCGAATATGCCAGAGAGGTATTACCAAAGGCAAAGGTTATTATTTTAACTATGTTTAATGAGTCTTTCAGAATCCATAATATTATTAGGAACATTGATCCAGAAGGGTTTCTCATTAAAAGTGATTTAACATCCAGTGAATTAGCCAGTGCATTTCAAGCAGTACTTTATAATCCGCCATTTTATAGTGGCACAGTTAATAGTCATATAAGAAAGACCATTACCAGCGATATAGTAATAGACGAGAAGAATAGAAAAATATTGCATCTTCTATCTCAGGGTGTGAAAACAAAAAACTTAGCCTCACATTTAGATATTTCTTTAAGTGCTGTTGAAAAAAGAAAAAAACAACTTAAAGAATTGTTTGGTGTTGAAGATGGTCAAGACGAAACATTGTTAGATGCAGCCAGAAAAAAGGGGTTTGTTTAAAAGTAGAATACCTTAAGCTATATAGAATGTTAAATTTATAATTTTAACATAATTCCTTTCAGCCGAAAGTTATTGCTATCAGTAGGAACTACCATTTAACCGTAATGCTGTTACGGTTTTGCCACATCTAAAAGTAAATATTTATACGTACTTTCATACAGTCAACACTTCAATTTAGTTAATCCCTCAAATTATTTGTTGATAATAGCAATTTACATTGGCCCCGTGGAGGTGAGAGACCCACGGGGCCCTTCTATTCTCATAGGTTATTTAAATAAGATTAAATGATAATTTTAATAAAAAGGCCTAAATAAATTACGGCAACAACAAACTTTATAAAAGTAGAAGTTAGGAATCCAATAAAGGAACCAAAAGCAGCTTTTGTAGCAGTATTTGTGTCACTATTATTGAGCAACTCACCAGCTAAGGCTCCAAAAAAAGGACCAATAATAATACCACCTGGAATAGGAGCTAATAAACCAATAATTAAACCAATTGTAGTACCAATCATGCCGTATCTAGTTCCACCAAAGCGTTTTGTGCCAATCGCTGGAATAATGTAATCTAAGAGCCAAATAAAAATGGCGATAGCAAGTGTAATTAGTAGAAATGCTTTGTTCATTGGGACTGCCTCGGTAAAATGAATAATGAAAAGACCTAGCCAACTTGTTATTGGTCCAGGTAGAATAGGTAGAAAGCTACCAATTATACCTAAAATCATAAAAAGGCTTGCAACTATTGTTAGAAATATGTCCATATACATTTTTAATTCATTAATATTTGACGAAGGATTTATGTCTTTGTTACAAATAGAATAAGTGAAAATTATCAAGTATTGGAATAATATTGTATTTTTCCCTTATAGTTATAATTCATGAAGAAAATAAGCGTTTTATTGTGTGTTTTAATACTCAGTTCCTGCGAATATTTCAATGTAAAAAAAACATCTTCAGAAGCTATTTTAAAAGAGGAGTTGCAAACCTTTAATTGGAATGAGGTAGATGCTTATCCTAGTTTTTCAGATTGTGATTCATCACTTACAAAACTAGCTGGAAAGCTCTGTTTCGAACGCGTATTAAGAAGGCATATTATGACTAGTTTGCAACAAGAAATCATCATAGTAACTCAGGATATTCGGGATACAATATATCTTGAATTTCTGCTCTCAGAAAAAGGAGATTTAACTTTGCAAAAAGTAGAAGTAGATTCACTAACCGTAGCAGAGATACCTAGTATAAAAGAGTTACTCAATAATAGTTTGGATTCACTGCCTAAAATATTTCCAGCAACTAAAAGAGGTCAACAGGTAAAAACAGAGTTTAAGTTACCGATAATCATTAATGTGAAGTGATTATATTTTAAAACCGAATGGCTAACTTCTTCATGAGCCTTAACACTTCAACATATAACCAAACTAAGGAAACTAAAAGCCCCCAAGTGGCTAACCATTCTTTATATTTTGGAGATTTATTTTTATGTCTTTCAATAAAATCAAAATCCAATAACAAGGATAAAGATGCAAAAATAGCAGCAAGAATATTAAAAATTATTGCTGGCCATGATATTCCCCAAATAAAGACTTTGATTCCGAAAAAACTTAAAATCCATGAAATAATATAAATCATGAAAATACTGGTAGCAGCAGTTATTATAATGCTTCTAAGCTTTTTTGTAACTACAATTATTCTGGTTTGATATAATAAGAGCATAATAACAAAAGTAACTATGGTAATACCTATCGCTTGATAAGGAAAATTCGGAAATTTGGCATGAGCATAAGCCGATATACTACCAAGAAAAAAGCCTTTCGCTATAGCATAAAGTGGCACCAAAATATGAGCCCAATGCTGTCTAACCGAAATCACAATGCTTATTATTATAGCAGCTAATAAACCACCCATAGAGTACCACTTAATTTCAATACCATCTTTATAAAGTTTCCAAATACCTATAGAAATAATTATAATAATAGTAATAGAAGCAAATGATTTAAGAAGGATGCCAGTAACAGACATTGTACTTGAATCACTATTGTCGTTATTAAAAAAGTAGCTATTAAAAGCAGGATTAGACGTTTTTGGAAACATATTCATTATAAGTTGAACTTGTACCCAGCTGCAAAATTTATTGGAAAATTATCGCTATTTCCAACAAATATGGAAAACAGTTCGTTGTATATTAAAGATAAATAGCTTGAGTCTGATATTTTTATATCGCTACCTATTCCAAAAATAAAAGGAACTCTAAAAGCATTACTTTTTATGTCCATATCACTACCATTTACCATCATTGTAGTTCTGGAAATGGTATATGTAGCAAACTGTGAATTTACATAAATATTAAACTTAGGTTTATTAATAAATCGATAACGATATCCTAAGGCTAGGACCGTAGAAACATATTTAAAATCATCACTTTCTAAGGCATGTTCAATACTAAAAAAACCAGATTGTCTGGGTAACTCCTTCTTCTCAAAAGCTTCTAATTCTGCAGTAAAATATGGGACTTTAGTATTGTTGGCATTATCAATAAAAGGGTGATTCGTAATACCTCCAAAAATACCAATACGAACTTGAGTTTTTACTTTATCATCGGTATAAGCATATCTCAAATGACCTTTTGAGTTGTAAGCTTTTATAAACTTCTTTAAGCTGTAGCGTCCAAAACCGACCTCACTAGTAGACATATTAGCATCCTTTGTGAGGTCTGCCAAAACATCTCTAAACTCGTTGAAATATGTCTTGTCCTCATCCTTTGTGTTTACCAATTCATGTAAAGTGTTATTACTATCTCTAACGAAAAACCGATAACTTTTATCTTTTTTCATCGAAAGTAAATCTAAATTGCCATCTACCTCCAATTCTAAATTTAAAGTTTCACCATTAAAAGCAACACGTTCTTGACCAAAAAGAATTGAGGAATTAAATATGAAGATTAGCAGTAATAGGAAAAGTCTTTTCATGCTATTTTAAGTTTGGGTATCTGTAAATCTACTAAAAATAAATGATATGGACTTATTTATTAAAGGTTCTATTTTTCCATTTGAAATTCAAAAATAGTGACGCAATAGCAACATAGACACTGAAAAAAGGATATATAAAAAAGCTAAAAATGAAACTTTTTAATACTTCTTTTTGATTAAAGAATGATTCTGATTTATAGATTAAAAAGAAGTCAATATTAAATTTGATTATTAAAATATAAAGAAAAGATTTTACACTAAAGTTGTTAGATAAAACCAAGAATAAGTTTAACACCAGGAGAAAATTAAACAAGAGCACAATTCCTCCGGTGAGTTTACTAAACCAGTTTTTACTGGCTTTCGATTTAGAGACCCAACGGATACGTTGGTTAATAAGATTGGACCAATTAGATTGAGCTTTGGTCGCCACAATACTTTGCTCATTTTTTAAATATTTGGTTTGCTTTGGGTATTGTTTTAAAGCTTTTTCAAGCAGAAAAATGTCATCACCGCTAGCTACATTGTTGTTGCCTTCAAAACCATTTAATTCATGAAATAGGTCCTTAGAATAACCAAAATTAGCACCATTGCAGAGAAAGGGTTTTTCTATTCCAAAACCACCTATTGTAGCACCTTGAAGACTTAAAAAATCAAGCATTTGAAAATTATTTACAAAGCTATTTTCTTTAATAACTTTAACTGGAGCCACTATACATTTACAATTCGTACTTTGTATAAATTCGTCATAACTGTCAAGCCAATATTTTGGTAATATGCAATCTGCATCGGTTGTAATTATCCAATCATTTTTCGAAAGCTTTACAGCAGTGGTGATGGCATCTTTTTTTGGCGATTTTGAATACCTATCATTTTTAGTGACGGTAATATCAATACTTTTCTTTGATTGATTAGATTGTATAAATTTTTCAATAATCTTTACCGAATCATCATCAGAATCGTCATCAACTAGAATAATTTCGTATGAGCCCTTTGTGTATTTTAGTTCAAAAATAGATTGTAATAATAAATTCAAGTTATCAGCTTCATTTCTAAAAGGAATAATTACTGAAAATTTAGTTTTTGCAGCAATGTCTTTCAAATAAAAAGTTTTGACTTTATTAAAACCATAGACAAAACTTCCAATAATGAGGAGATATAAAATTGTAATTATAAGATTTAAAATAATCATGTAGATGAATGGTCTTTTGGGAGATTAAATTTTAGCACGTAATAGCTACCTACTATACTCGGAAAGACAAAATTAAAAAGCCACATGAGGGTAACAATACATAGAATGGTTAATTCATTAATTTCTAATAAAGAAAAAATATAGACAGCAACACTGCCTTTTACCAAAACATCTAGAATAAAAATTGAAGGAACAATTGAAGCGAGCAAATACATAGTCGAAATAGCTATCATACAATCATAGTAAGCTATATCAACTTGGAACATGCGCATTAACACAAAGAATTGAAATGAAAAAATGATATATCTAATAAACGAAAAAGCAAATGCAATACGTAGATTTCTTTGTGGCAATTTTTGAAAATGATTTTTTATTTTTTGTAACGAATAGCCTCGAATTGAAAAAGTGCTGTTTTTTGTAAAAAAATATAAAAGCGCTCCGGTGATAATGATAATTATTGCTAAAAGATTGAAGTTATAGCGTCTTAAGTGTAACTCATTATTAGAAACAAAAAGCAATAAACCCATAATACCAAAAATTAAGGTAACACCCATTTGCATCATATTACCAACTAGGTTTAGTAGGAGTATGTCTTTTCTTAAATCACCAATATAATACATGGCTTTTGCTCCATACTCTCCTATTCTGTTAGGTGTAAATAAGGAAGCGGTTAATGAAGCCAAACTTTGTTCAAGCGCCTCCTTATAAGATATTTTTTTTAAAATAGATACTAAAATTTGCCATTTTAAAATTTCAAAAAACCAATTAAAAGTAGACAGAAATAGCAAAAAAGCGAGATTTTTAAATAAAAAAAGTTCTTTTTTAGTCAAAAACAGAATAAAACTAAAAAAATCTAATTGCGAATTATTTTTAAGCTTGTGGTATATAAAATAAAAAGCACACACCACGATGCTTAATTTAATAAGTACAAAAAAGAATTGTTTAGATTTGTAATGTATCGCAATTTGCATATCGTAGATGCAAATTAAACCAATAATAATGTTATGACCTCAAGTTTTAAAATCTATAAACCTACAATTGTTGTATTAGCTGTTTTTCTAGTTGGGGTTTTTAGTTTTTCTCAAAGTGATACAAGTACGTTTAAAGCTCAGGTGGCGTTGGGCGTTAATAGTCCGTCGACTGGTGGTTTTGTTACTGGTTTTGAAGGTAAATCTTTGAATTTTCCAACGGTAAACCTAGGGTTGCAATATATGTTTAAACGGAATTTAGGCATTAAATTAGATTATGGATTTAATCGAATTTCTAATGAAAGTGGTACTCCAGATTTTAAAGTGAATTATTCTCGCATCAACGCTCAATTAGTTTATGATACATCGCGTATTTTGAGTTTTTTTCCTCCAAGAGTTGGAACTTTTATACATGCTGGACCTGGTTTTTCAATGATAAAACCCTTGGGCGATTATGGTGAAAATGATGAATCGTTTTTAAATATGATGGCTGGTATGGAGTTTCATTATGGCGTGTCCGATAAGTTATCAATATATTTAGATATGTCTTATATACATTCATTTTCAAGAGATTTTGATCCAGTGACTAATGGTTTTGGGTCGTTTAATGGAAGTCTTTTAACGGTTACAATTGGTGCTTCTATTTCATTGAGTGGTTGTTATTATTGTGAATAATATGAGTAAAGAACGAATTATTTTAGGCATTGACCCTGGAACCACAATTATGGGATTCGGTCTCATAAAAGTTAATGGTAAATCCATGCAATTCATGCAACTTAATGAACTCGATTTAAAAAAGTATAGCGATCATTATTTAAAGCTTAAACTAATTTTCGAGAGAACTGTTGAGCTTATCGATACACATCATCCAGATGAAATTGCGATTGAAGCCCCATTTTTTGGTAAAAATGTTCAGAGTATGCTTAAACTTGGTCGTGCTCAAGGCGTAGCAATGGCTGCTGGATTAAGCAGACAGATACCTATCACAGAATATCTTCCGAAAAAAATAAAAATGGCCATCACGGGAAATGGAAATGCAAGTAAGGAGCAGGTCGCTAAAATGCTTCAAAGCTTACTAGGTTTAAAAACACTACCAAAAAACTTGGATGCCACAGATGGTTTAGCGGCAGCAGTTTGTCATTTTTATAATTCAGGGAGGATTGAAGTTGGTAAAAGTTACTCGGGGTGGAGTGCGTTTGTGAAGCAGAACCCAAATAAACTTGGTTGATTTGTTAGTCGTTTAGTTGTTTATTTGTTATTCCGCATTCGATGCGAATTCATATACATTAAATTTTTAGTTATCGCAGGCATTTATATCCACATACCATTTTGCAAACAGGCTTGCCACTATTGCGATTTTCATTTTTCAACATCATTAAAGAAAAAGGATGATCTCATTCAATGTTTAGTTAAGGAGCTAAGACTGCGAAAAAATGAATTAGGAAATGAAGTAATTGAAACTATCTATTTTGGTGGCGGTACGCCATCACTTTTAGATAGAGATGAGTTAAGTCTTTTAATCGATGCTGTTTATAAGTTTTATATAGTATCAGAACACCCCGAAATTACTCTTGAAGCTAACCCCGATGATTTATCAGTTAAACAAATAAATGAATTAAAAACTACACAAGTAAATAGGTTAAGTATAGGTATTCAATCTTTTTTTGAACGAGATTTAAAGCTCATGAATCGCGCTCATAGTCAAAAGGAAGCAAAAGCTAGTTTATCTCTAGCAACTCAATATTTTGATAACATATCTCTAGATTTAATATATGGTATTCCAGGACTTAGTAATGAAGAATGGATAGAAAATATTGAAATAGCCTTATCATACAATGTGCCTCATATTTCATGCTACGCTTTAACAGTAGAACCGAAAACGGCCTTAGAATCATTTATAAAAAAGGGGATAATTGATGATGTGGACGATGATTTGGCACAAGAGCAATTTTATATACTCGTTGAAAAATTAGAAGCTTCAGGATTTGTTAATTACGAGTTGTCAAACTTTGGAATACCTAAATACATTAGTAAAAACAATTCCGCTTATTGGCTAGGGAAGCCATATTTGGGCATAGGGCCTTCGGCACATTCTTTTAATGGTGACCAGAGGAGTTGGAACGTGTCAAACAATACGAAGTACATTAAAAGCATTCAAAAGAATGAGTTGCCAGTAGAAAGAGAGGTTCTAACGATAACGGATAAATTCAATGAATATGTGATGACTGGTTTGCGAACTATTTGGGGCGTTTCTCTAAAAGGGGTGGAGCTTAGTTTTGGTAATAATTATAAAAAGTATCTTTTACAACAATCAGAAATTTACATTAAGCAACATTTATTGTATATTGAAGATGACAAATTATTAACCACAAAAAAAGGGAAATTTTTAAGTGATGGTATCGCTTCAAACCTTTTTAAAATTAATTTATCTTGATTGCAACCATACAATATAATTCCAGAAAACTTCAAATAGACTTATCAAAACCACTTGATATTTCCATGCCGCTTATTTCATCAAAAAAAAACGTAAACGCATGGTATATTGATGAACCTAAAATAGAACCTTTTAAGGATGGTGAATGGATTGCAGCAGTTAGTGAAGGTGCAGATATAAATTTTAATAATATTCAATTTAATCCACATGCACATGGGACCCATACCGAATGTGTTGGACATATAACTCAAGAAGTACACTCTATAAATAAAAATCTTAAAACCTTCTTTTTTCTTGCAGAGGTAATTACAGTTGCCCCAGAAAATTATTTAAAAGATAAAGTTATTTCAAAAAAGCAGTTACAATTTGCTTTGGGTAATAAAAAACGAGATGCGGTTATCTTAAGAACTATACCGAATACAAGAGAGAAATTATCAAGGCAATATTCGAATACAAACTGGCCGTATTTAAAAGAAGATGCTGTAAAATTTCTAGTTAGTAAAGGGATTAAGCATTTGCTAATAGATTTGCCTAGTATTGATAAAGAAAAAGATGGAGGAGAACTTCTTGGTCATAATGCTTTTTGGAATACCAATGGAAAGTTACGAATGGATGCCACAATTACAGAATTAATTTATGTGTCAAATAAAATTGACGATGGTGAGTATTTTTTAAATTTACAGATAGCACCATTTGAGAATGATGCATCACCAAGTAAGCCAGTTTTGTATAAAGTTATTTAGTAGAATGGAAGTTTTTTTAGCTGTGGTTATAACAATTTTAGTAACACTAGCAGTGGTTACGTTATTAAAATCAATCAGAGAAAAACAGTTGGTTAATGCACAATCTATTATTCTTTTAGACAAAATAAAAAAGGTATGTAAGTTTATTACGGTTGAAGGAGATTTTGCAGAAATTTATCATTACGAAGATGTTAAACAACGATTTTTAAAGCTTATTTCGAGTAAGAAGAAAGCACTTGTTGTTATTAATGCCAAAGCCCATGTAGGTTATGATTTATCAAAAATAGACTTACTGGCAGATACAGATAAAAAGAAAATAATATTAAAACATTTTCCTCAACCAGAGGTTTTGTCGATAGAGACCAACCTAAATTATTATGATAAAACCGATGGTTATTTCAATAAGTTTGAAGCAAATGATTTAACAGGATTACATAATGAATCCAAACAGCATATTCAAGATAAAATTCCAGAAAGCGGATTGATTCAAGTAGCCGAAAATGAGGCTTTAGAAACTATTTTACTTATTGAGACCATAGTTGAAACTATAGGCTGGAAATTGGATTATTCAGCCTTGGAAATAGGAAGTTCCGAAACCAAAAAACTCAATCTAAATGGATATTGAACAAATCCGTGAATATTGTTTGAGTAAAAATAAAGCAACAGAAAGTTTTCCATTTGACGAAGACACACTTGTTTTTAAGGTGCTAACCAAAATGTTTTTACTGGCACCGCTCAAGTCTTGGGATAAAGGTGAAGCTAACATAATGTTAAAGTGCGACCCAATTTACACCGAAGAACTTCGTAGTCAATATAACAGTATTTATGCAGGACCTTATATTCGTAATAAGCATTGGAATACCATAAATATTTATGAAGGTGAACTCACGACAAAATTCATTAAAGAATTAATAGATCATTCTTATGATATGGTTGTAAAAGGTATGACTAAGAAGATGAGAAAATCTTTACTCTAAGCGCCTTTTAAAAAAATACCGAAAAATTATTGTATATTTAAATCTCCTAATAAAGAAGAATTTTTTAATAGCGCGTAAAAATTCAACCCCATAATTTTACATTTTTGTTGCCCCTAATCTTAAAGAAGTATTGACTAATTTAAATATATTAACTTTAATTTTTAAAAACATTATGAAAACAACCAACCAATTTTTTACCGCTATCTTAGTATTACTCTTTTTATTAAGTCCAAGTGCTATTTTTGCTCAAGATGAAGAAGCTCCAAAAAGGCCAGAATACGTTACAGTAACCAAATCGTATTGGAGCAAGAATTATGAAGGATCTCCAGAAGAATGGAGAGCAACAGAGAAGGAATATATGGACAAGGTTACTAGCAAGAATGAGTATGTTGTTGGTGGATGGTATTATACCCATTTACTAACTGAGAACAGTAATGAAGTGCTTTATGTCCAAACATACCCTAATTGGGAAGCACTAGATAAAGCAGCAGCTAGAAATAGCGAATTAGAAAAAGAAGCATGGCCAGATGAAGAAGAGAGAAAAGCTTTTTTAGAGAAATTGAATTCTGCTTATTCAATGTTTCATTCAGACGAAATTTATGCTACTTTACCAGGGGCTAAGATTTTACCAGCAGCCCCAGAAGGAGATATGGTTTTATATATGCGCCAAAATAAATTAGCATATCCAGAGGATGGATCAATGGAAGAATTTAATGCACTTCGTGCAAAAATTCTAGAAAATGTTATAAATAAAAACGAATATATTAAAGGCTATTACCCAAGTATGCACGCTTGGGGATCGGATAGGAGAGATTTTAATGAAGGTATTTTAATTGATTCTTTAGACGATTTAGGTAAAATGTTTGATAGAAACATTGAGTTAATGAAAGAGGCCTTAACCGAAGAAGAAGGTAAAGCTTTAGGAAAGTACTTTAAGGGACACGGAGATTATGTATACACTGCTGTGAAACTTTAATTAAAATAAGTTTTTTAAAAAGGGTGCCAAAAGGCACCCTTTTTTATTTGTCTAAATTCACGCTTGTAGAACCTGCTATTTAACTGTAATATTGCAAAGTTAAAACCACATAATCATGAGTGTATTACAAACATTAAAAGACAGAAGCAATAATACCTGCGAATTATGTTCTTCAACCGAAAATTTAAAGCAATATACTATCCCACCTTCGTTAAACGAAAATGTGGCTAACGATATTTTAGCATGCAGCACTTGTTTTGATCAAATAAATGGTGACCTAGAAATGAATCCAAATCACTGGCGCTGTCTAAACGAAAGTATGTGGAGTGAGCATCTGGCAGTACAAATTATGGCATGGAGAATGTTGCAAAGGCTTCGTAACGAAGAGTGGCCAAAAGATTTATTAGACATGATGTATCTTAATGATGAAGCACTTGTTCTCGCCAGAGCCACAGGTGAACATGAAGATGAATCTGCTAAAATAATTCACAAAGATTCTAATGGTGTGGTTTTAAATGCTGGCGATTCAGTAGTTCTTATAAAAGATTTAAAAGTAAAAGGATCGAGTATGATTGCTAAACAAGGAACGGCAGTTAGAAATATTCGTTTAGATCACGAAAATGATAAATATATTGAAGGTAAAGTGGGGTCTCAACAAATCGTTATAATTACCGATTACGTAAAAAAAACTTAATAAGCTCGTTTTCTAAATTCAGAAGGGTTTACATGTTTTATTCTTTTAAATTGTCTGTTGAAATTAGACATATTGTTAAATCCCACCTGTTCTGCAATATTTATTATTGATAGCTCTTTATCGGATAATAAAATTTTACAAGCATATTCAATTCTTAATTCGTTTAAAAACTGAATATAAGTTTTATTTGTTCGTTTTTTAAAATACTTACAGAAAGCATTTTTAGTCATGTTGGCAACTCTTGCAATGCTATCAAGCGAAATATCTTCCGTAAACGTATTTATGGTATACTCGAAAACATTCCGAATACGTTGCCCTTCATTGTTTGAATATTTCTTATCGTATATAAAAGCCGAAAGGCTTTTGTAATTGGCTTTGGATCCAATTTTCATGAGCTTTAGAAGTATTAAAAAACGTTCAAATTTACTTGAAGTTTCTAGCTTAAGGAATAAGTCTTTGGCTTGATTTTCCTTCGAAGTGAGCCGAAAGCCATATTTGGCACGTTTAAAAAAAGCGTGTAATCCCTTTAACTCTTGTAATGTAAAAAATACATCGCCAAAAGAAGATTCAGTAAAAAATAATGTAAGCATGTGTGATGAATTAGAAGCGCTCTCATCACTTTTAAATACATGCGGAATATGACTTCCAATAACAATTACATCTCCTTTTGAATAATAATTTATGGAATCTCCAACAATTAAAGTGCCTTCACCTTCTAAAATTAGGCTAATTTGAATTTCTTCGTGTTGGTGTAGCTTATCGTATAATGCAGGGCCCTGATCTACTTGAAATATAAGGGCGTCATCTTCTGGCTTCACAATTTTAAATGGTAATACTTTCAGTGACATTAAAATAATGATACATAAATAATATTCATTAAATATAGTATAAAAAATATTTTGGATAAAATAGTATTTATATTGAATAATAAAATACAATTCGATTACTTTAAACAAGGTTAATTTTATTCAATAAAAAATAAGTATTTATGAGTATAAAATGGAAAGGCGTGATGCCTGCAATTACAACGCCGTTCACTGCGAATGATGAATTGGATTTAGATTTGTTTAAGGTGAATATTAACGCACAATTAGATGCTGGTGTTCACGGTTTAGTTTTAGGCGGAACGTTAGGAGAAGCAAGTACGTTAACAAGAGAAGAGGGTCGTAAACTAACTAGAGAGGCTGTAAGAGTAGTTGATGGTAAAATCCCTGTGATTATGAATATTGCTGAGCAAACCACAAAAGCAGGAATTCATTTGGCAAAAACAGCCGAGGAAGATGGAGCGCAAGGACTTATGATGCTTCCTCCAATGCGCTATAAGGCTTCAGATGATGAGGTGGTGGCTTATTTTAAGGCTGTGGCTCAAAGCACCGCGTTGCCAATTATGATATACAACAACCCAGTAGATTATAAGCTGGAAGTAACACTAGACATGTTTGCCGAACTTCTAGAAACATGTCCAAATATTCAAGCGGTTAAAGAGTCCACAAGAGACACAACAAATATTACAAGAATAAAAAATAGGTTTGGAAATAAATTGGCCATTATGTGCGGTGTGGATACTTTAGCTCTAGAAAGTTTACTTATTGGAGCCGATGGATGGGTCGCTGGACTGGTCGATGCTTTCCCGCATGAAACTGTTGCTATTTATGAGTTACAAAGGGCGGGACGAATTGAAGAAGCACTTTCCATTTATCGTTGGTTTATGCCCTTGTTAGAGTTAGATATTAACCCTAAATTAGTTCAATACATAAAATTAGCATCAAAATATACCGAGATAGGATCAGAATATGTTAGAGCTCCAAGGTTGATACTCGAGGGTAAAGAACGTGAAGAAATTATCGCAATAATTGAACAAGGCTTAAGATCCAGACCCAAACTTCCAAATTATAAAGGTTTAGAAGTGATCGCTTAAAATAAACTGTAATGCTTGAAATAAGACCAACATGTGAAAACTGTAATAAATCATTGCCTTATAATTCTGATGAAGCTATGATTTGTTCTTTTGAATGCACATTTTGTAGAGATTGTGTTGAGACAGTTTTATTTGAAGTTTGCCCTAATTGCGATGGTGATTTTGTATCTCGTCCAATTAGACCTAAAACATTATTAGTTAAATATCCACCATCAGAAAAGGTAGTTTTTAAACCTGTGGATATTGAATCGCACTTAAAAAGAATTAAAACCAATGATAACAGGTGAAAATTATATAGGATTTCAAAAATCTTCAGAAGGAGCTATAACTTTTAAAACATTCAATCCACAATTGAATATAGAAAATGACACAGTTTTCTCTGAAGCTAATTTAAAGGAAATTAATCAGGCAGTATGTTTAGCAACAGACGCATTTAGAACATTTCAAAATACTTCTGGTACTCAAAAAGCTAAATTTTTAAATGCTATTGCAGATGAAATTTTGGAGCTAGGGGACGAACTTATTGAAACGTATTGCTCAGAAACAGGTTTACCTGAAGGAAGGGCGAAAGGAGAGCGTGGAAGAACGATTTTTCAATTGCGCTCCTTTGCTGAATTGGTCAAGGAAGGTTCTTGGGTTGAGGCAACAATCGATACCGCGATTCCAGATAGACAACCATTGCCAAAATCTGATATTCGTAAAATGATGGTACCAATAGGTCCCGTTGTGGTTTTTGGAGCTAGTAATTTCCCCTTGGCTTATTCTACGGCTGGAGGCGATACAGCTGCTGCATTAGCGGCTGGATGTCCAGTTATTGTTAAATCTCATCCCATGCATGCTGGAACCGGGGAGTTAGTCGCGTCTGCAATTATTAAAGCAGCGAAGGAAACAGGTATGCCTAATGGTGTTTTTTCGAATTTGAACAGTAGTGGTATTGATGTTGGTGTACAATTAGTGAAACACCCCGACGTAAAAGCTGTTGGGTTTACAGGAAGTATTAAGGCGGGTAGGGCACTATATGATTTGGCCTCCCATCGTAAAGAGCCCATTCCAGTATTTGCCGAAATGGGAAGTGTCAATCCGGTAGTAATACTACCTAATGCATTAAAAACCAAAGGAAATGTTTTGGCAAAAACTTATGCCAATTCGATAACCTTAGGAACTGGACAATTTTGTACAAATCCAGGTTTGCTATTAGGTATTAAAAGTGAAGTTCTAGATGATTTTATCGAAAATCTTTCAGAAGAAATAATTAAAATAGAACCATCGTGCATGCTTCATCCTAATATTATTGGGTCTTATGAAACGAACAAAGAGAATTTATTAAACCAAGACCGTTTGAATGTTGTTTCACAATATGATGCAGATGTCAATATTAATTATGCAAGACAGGCCATAGCCACAGCAAGTGGTAGTGCATTTTTAGAGAATCCTGCTTTTCACAAAGAAGTATTTGGACCTTTTTCTATCATTGTGCAATGTGAAAATGAAGAACAATTAGAGCAAGTAATTTCAAAGTTAGATGGGCAATTAACAGGGACATTAATAGCAGATAATGATGAAGCTTCCAATTACAATAAAGTTATAAGTGCCTTACAAAATAGAGTGGGGCGTATTATTTTTAATGGTGTACCAACAGGTGTTGAAGTTTGCCCATCCATGGTACATGGAGGGCCTTATCCAGCCTCAACAGATAGTCGTTTTACAGCGGTGGGTGTTAATTCTATAAAGCGTTGGGTAAGACCATTTAGTTATCAGGATTGGCCAAATAGTTTGTTGCCAGATGAACTTAAAAACGAAAACCCATTAGACATTTCAAGAACAGTAAACAATAAATTAACTAAGGACAAACTAAATTAATGCCAAAATCAACTTTCGTTTGCATTGATGCCCATACCTGTGGTAACCCTGTTAGACTAATTAAAGAAGGCGGGCCTAGGTTGATTGGCGATTCTATGAGTGAAAAACGGCAAGATTTTTTGAAACGTTTTGACTGGATTCGCAAAGGGCTTATGTTTGAACCTCGTGGGCATGACATGATGAGTGGGAGTATTTTATATCCACCACATAATCCAGAAAATGATTTTGCTGTTCTTTTTATTGAAACATCGGGTTGTCTGCCAATGTGCGGTCATGGAGCTATAGGAACAATTACAATTGCCATAGAAGAAGAATTAATTACTCCTAAAGTTTCGGGGAGAATTAAAATGGAAGCACCTGCTGGATTGGTAAACATAGAATATCATAAAACTAGAGATAAAGTAGAGTGGGTAAAGCTTACTAACGTAAAAAGTTATTTAGCTGCCGAGAATTTAACCATTGCTAGTCCAAATCTAGGAGAACTAAAATTCGATGTTGCTTACGGAGGTAATTTCTATGCAATAATAGACCCTCAAAAGAATTTTTCTGGAATTCAGGATTTTGAAGCAAATCAGTTAATTCAGTATTCAAAGTTTATTAGAGATAGAATAAACAAAAAATATCCCAGGATGTTTGTACATCCAGAAGATGAAACTATTAATGGAGTTTCTCATTTACTTTGGACAGGTAAGCCATTAGATTCAAACTCATCAGGTAGAAATGCTGTATTTTATGGTGATAAAGCAATTGATAGAAGCCCCTGTGGAACAGGAACATCGGCTAGAATGGCACAATTACATGCTAAAGGAAAGCTTAAGAAAGGAGAAGAGTTTATTCATGAAAGTTTTATTGGTAGTAAGTTTGTAGGATGTGTTGAAAATGAAGTAACTTTAGATGGGAAAGCTGCAATTATTCCCAGTATAAAAGGATGGGCAAGAATATTTGGGCATAATATAATTACAATTGATGATTATGACCCTTATGCACACGGGTTTCAAGTTATTTAAATGAGTAAAAAAGTTATAGTTATAGGAGGAGGAATTATTGGTTTATGTTCGGCCTATTATCTTAACAAAGGCGGACAACAAGTTACAATTGTAGATCAATCTAATATGGATTCAGGCGCGTCTTATGTTAATGCCGGATATTTATCACCAAGCCATATTATCCCTTTATCTGCTCCCGGAGTTATGAAAAAAGGACTCAAATGGATGTGGAATAATTCTAGTCCTTTGTATATAAAACCACGCGCCGACTTAGATTTTATTAAATGGGCTTGGGCTTTTAATAAATCTTGTAATCAAAGTCATGTTGATAAATCTATACCGGTCATAAAATCGATTTCTTTGTTGAGTCAAGAATTGTATGATGATATTAAAGAAAATGAGAAATTCAATTTTCATTACGAGAAGAAAGGATTACTAATGCTGTGTAAATCTGCACGTGCTTTGGAAGCAGAAATTCGAACATCGCAAATGGCAAATTCTGAAGGATTAGACACAGTAGTTTTAAACGAAAAAGAATTAAGAACCTTTCAACCAGATGTAGAAATTGATGCCTTAGGTGCAGTACTTTATAAGTGCGATTACCATACAACACCTGCCGAGTTTATGAAGGAAATGAAAGCCTATTTAGCAACTGCTGGTGTTGAATTTTTAAAAAATGAAAAAGTTATAGATTTAAATATATCTGGTAGAAGGGTATCATCCATTGTAACGCATAAACAAACTTTAAAAGCGGATGAATTTGTTTTGGCTACTGGATCTTGGAGTGGCTTATTGGCTAAAAAATTACGCTTAAATTTATTAATGCAAGCAGGTAAAGGATATAGAATAAATACACAAAGGGAAACAGGAATTACCGTTCCTGCCATACTAACTGAATCTAAGGTAGCAGTCACACCAATGAATGGTTTTACGCGATTTGCTGGTACTATGGAAATAGCAGGAATTAACAATAACATTAACCCAGTAAGAGTTCAAGCTATAGCTAATGCTGTTACAAAGTATTATCCAAACATTAATTTAACTAAAGAGGAAAAGGGTATGGCGGCATGTGGTTTAAGACCTCTAAGTCCAGATGGTTTACCATATATTGGAAAACCTTCCAAATGGGAAAATATAATTCTGGCTTCAGGACATGCCATGATGGGTTGGAGCATGGGAACTGCAACTGGAAAACTTGTTTCAGAAATTGCACAAGATATAAAACCATCTATGGATGTTTTGGCTTTTAACCCAGATAGAAAGTTTTAAATTATTCTCTTTGTAGATTTTTAATATCTAGCCGCATATTTATCATGTGTTTCTTAAATCCAGCTTTTTCGTAAGCCTTAATAGCTGGGAGATTATCTTGGTATACATCTAATCTTATTTCAAATACATTTTTGTTTTTGCACCATGTTAGAAGAGCATCTATAACAAGTTTATTGAGCTGTTTACCACGATGATTTTCCGATACATACATGAAACCTAAATAACCTTGTTCCGTATGTTTTAAATAGTGTCTGTCGGGTTTAATTTTTGCATAACCTGAAGCTACAATTTCGCCTTCAATTTCGGCAACATATACTTCAGAGCTTTCGTTAGTTATTAATTCTGAAATATCGTAATAAGCAATATTTCCTGATTTAATTGTCGGGTCGAAAGGTCGTTCAGCCTTTATGACACCTTGTTCAAAAGACAATAAAGTTGGTAAGTCGTTTAGTGTCGCTTTTCTAACAATGGGTGTCATAATCTAACAAGAGGTATCTGCTATAATTTTCCATACACCATTTATTTTCTTAAATATTATCATAAAAATACCATTGGCGTTACCAACATGACGCTTTAAAAAGAATTCACCCATAACATAGTAAGTGTCACTATTTATTTGAGTAAGGGCATTTATCTTAAATTCTAACTTTCCTGTATGATCTTTAGTGGGGTAGCCTTCTTTATATCTAGATAAGGTGTTTTTCCAACCATAAGTGATACCTCCAGCGCCATAGAATTTTAGAGAATCGTTTTTCCAATAGCCTTCCATAAAGGTTTCAATATCTCCATTCGACCATGCCATACGCTGAGATTCAAGAACTGCTAATATAGCTTCGGAGTCTTCTTTATAATTACTTTGCGCGCTTGCTCCTAGATAAAGGAAGGTGAAAAACAATAGGATATAAAATCTCATGATAAATTAATTAATTAAACGATTTAAAAGTAAAAAAACTTTAGATAGAATAAGCGTTTAAATGAGGTAAATAATGCAATACGATTCTTAATAACCAATTTGACTTTCCGTTTGTCGAAAAAATTCTACAAATCGAAAACTTATCATTATATTTGCTTGACAATCAAAATATTAAACTCCCTAAGTCTAATGTTTAACCTTATTTAATTATGTTATATGAATCTTAGAATTACTAGTTACGGAAACTTTTTAAAAATTAAAGGCGCTTTAAATAAACGAAATGTACATTTATTTAAGCACGAGCTTCAAAGTATTCTTGATCGAGAAAACAGTATTGTTGTTAATGTTGAAGGTCTTGAACATATTGATCGTCATGGTATAAAAGCAGTCCTAGAATTACACAAAGAATCTGTAAAAAACAGGAAAAACGTTTCTATTATAGGAAGTGGTCCTACTACTTTGTATAATAAGTTTAAGTCTGAAACAGCAGCTTAATTTCTAAAGGGCATTTTTTTGTTTCTTAAAAAAAGCATCGGCTTGAAGTTGCATGATTTCTCTTGCTTTCTTACGCTTATAATTATATAAATCCTCCTCATTTTTAATATCGCCATAAACACGGTCGTTAATGGCATAATCGGTTTCCAGTAAAGCCTCTCTTTGGTTTTTGTTTTGCATTACGTGAGTTTTTACGGCAGTCTCTTGGTCTTCAAGTTTAAAGTCGTATGCACCTTTTGGGGATAATAATTTTGCAAATATTGGCGATGTTTCAATGGCTAAAAATAATAAGAAAATAAAGAAGGATGGTAGCCAAGGAAGCTCACCTAAAGCATTAACACGTGCCATTAAACCGTCAAAGCTATTTATAATGGGTTGTGTGTTTACAACCTGAGTTTCATAATTTCCTTTTAGATTCGCTATCTCTGTTTCAGCAGCTAATATTTTGGCTTTGTTTTCCTGTTTCAAGGCTTCAAGTTCAGCTAATAGAGCATCGTGTTTTTCTCTTTTTTCTTTATAAACAGGACCTTTTCCAAGTAATTTAGTTCCAGCAGTCCCTTCTGCTTCTGAAATATAAACATCGTATAGTGTATTTACCTCTGCTTCTTTAGTCTCGATTTGTTTGTTAAGTGCAGCAATTTTGTTATTGGCTGTTTCTATACTAGGATTAAATTGTTCGGCGATTTGCTGTTTATTTGCAAGTGTTAATTCATTTTTTTGCTCAAGAAGCACTTGATTAATTTCTTTCTCAAAAATTTTAAGTTCTAAAGGTTTCGATATTACTACGGCAATAATAACGGCCAATATTATTCTTGGGGTAGCTTGTATTAATTCATCAATAACGTTCCCCGTTTTTTTTATGGTTGAGACAATATAACGGTCTAAATTAAAGATGAGTAAGCCCCATATTAAACCAAAAAATATGGCTGTGTAAAGATTGTCGAAAACTGTGTAAAGCGCATAACTAGAAGCTATAAAGGCCATTACGGCTGTAAAGAAAACGGTGGCGCCAATACCGGCATACTTGTTCTGTTCTCCAGATGAACAGGCTTTTAAAAGTTCGGTATCTGCCCCGGAGCAAATAATAAAGAATTGCTTTAGCATAATGTGATTGTTTTTTGATTGATTGACTATTAGAACGTTAAAAGCGATAATTTGTTACAAATAATGGTGCCAAATTTAGTTTTTCTTTGACCTTATACTTTCAATAATCACTGTAGCAATAATTAAAGAGCCACCAATAAAGGTGTTTAATGTTGGCACTTCATTTAGAAAAATAAAAGCAATGATAATACCAAAAATTGGTTGTATACTTCCCACAATACTTGCAGTGCTTACGTAAAAATATTTTAAACTATTAATAAAGAGAGAGTGACCAATAGCCGTTGTTACTAGAGCTAATAAAATAATATATGGGTATTGCGTTATTATGTTACTAGTATCTCTTATAACTAGAAAAGGTAATAGGATTACACTCAAAAATAAGGTTTGATACATCATAAGTGAAGTGCCGTTATAATTCTGGGCTGGGTTTTTTAGCATTAGGTTTCTAAGGGCATAGAATAATGCAGAAAGTAGACCAAATAGAATACCTTTTACTTGTGAGCTTTCAAAATTAAAATCTGGTGCGAGAATGTATATACCCAAAAGCACTATTAAAGCCAATATGATATGGATTGGATTTAATTTGTTTTTTGTAAAAAAAGGTTCTATAAGTGCTGTTATTACTGGAAAAGTAAATAACGATAGCATACCTAGAGCTACATTTGATAATTTTAGTGCATAGAAATAAGTTATCCAATGTGCGCCTAGAAAAAATGCACTTACCAAAATAGTTGTTAAATCTTTTTTCGATTGAATTTTTAAATTCAATTTCTGGTATTTACAAAAAATGAATAAAAAAATACCGCCTAAAAAACAACGCCACCAAATAATGACTTCTGTTGGCATACTAATAAATTTACCTAAAGCTCCAGATGTGCTAATTAGCAAAGTGGCTAATGTGAGTAATAAAAGTTGATTACTATGTTGGTTATTCATAGGTATTACTAATCCTTGTTAGCGATTATATTGATTAGCTTTAGGCGAGGCAGGCATCGAGCCTAAACTATTAAAGGAACGCGCGACCCTTGTGGTAACACCCAAAAGATTAACTTGATAATTGAGTAAAATATTTATAAAAATAGGGGATAGTTTCAATGCCTTTTAAATAATTCCAAACCCCAAAATGCTCGTTTGGCGAATGAATAGCGTCACTGTCTAAGCCAAAACCCATTAAAATAGTTTTGCTTTTCAATTCTTGTTCAAAAAGAGATACTATGGGAATACTACCACCACTCCGCTGAGGAATTGGAGTTTTTCCGAAAGTGTCTTGATAGGCTTTACTAGCAGCTTGATAACCAATACTATCGATAGGTGTTACATAGCCTTGCCCACCATGATGTGGCGTTACTTTTACTTTTACCCCTTTGGGGGCAATACTTTCGAAATGCGCCTTGAATAGCTGTGTAACGTCTTGCCAATCTTGATTTGGCACCAATCGCATAGAAATTTTAGCGTAGGCTTTACTTGCAATAACAGTTTTTGCGCCTTCTCCAATATAGCCTCCCCATATACCATTTACATCGAGCGTTGGTCTAATGGAGTTGCGCTCGTTGGTGGTGTAACCGGTTTCCCCATAAACAGCTTCGATATCTAAGGCGTTTTTATAATTTTCTAAATTGAAGGGTGCTTTCGCCATTTCTGCACGTTCTTCCTTAGAGAGGTCCTCAACTTTATCATAGAACCCGGGAATAGTAATATGATTGTTTTCGTCATGAAGCGAAGCAATCATTTTTGTGAGCACGTTAATAGGGTTTGCGACTGCACCACCGTATAAGCCAGAGTGTAGATCTCTATTGGGTCCTGTAACTTCAACTTCAACATAACTTAATCCGCGCAATCCTGTTGTTATGGATGGCGTTTCTTTTGCAATCATTCCAGTATCTGAAATTAGAATAACGTCATTCTTTAACTTCTCTCGGTTGTTTTTTACAAAGGTTGCGAGATTAGCACTTCCAACTTCTTCTTCGCCTTCTATCATGAATTTTACATTGCACGGTAGTTGGTTAGTTGACGTCATAAATTCCATGGCCTTCACGTGCATATACATTTGACCTTTATCATCACAAGCACCACGAGCGAAAATAGCACCATCCGGATGCTTTTCTGTTTCTTTAATTATGGGCTCAAAAGGTGGAGAATGCCATAAATCTAGAGGGTCTGGTGGTTGCACATCATAATGACCATAAACTAATACAGTTGGCAAATTAGTATCTATTTCTTTTTCACCATAAACAATTGGGTAGCCATCGGTTTCGCATACTTCTACAGTGTCACAACCTGCTTTTTCCAGACTGAATTTTACAGCTTCAGCAGTTTTTAAAACATCATTTTTATAAGCAGAGTCTGCGCTGATTGACGGTATTTTAAGCAGTTCAATAAGTTCGTTTATAAATCTGTCTTTGTGGGTTTCAATGTAGTTTTTTATGTTGTTCATGGAAGTATTTCTTAGCTATATTTCAAATGTATAAAAAAGAATAGTTTTTGAGGTTAGAAGTTTGCATTTTAAAAATGTTGTTTATATTTGCAGTCCTTTAGCGGGCGTGGTGGAATTGGTAGACACGCTAGACTTAGGATCTAGTGCCGCGAGGTGTGGGAGTTCGAGTCTCCCCGCCCGCACAAAAAGTCGGAGAGAAATCTTCGACTTTTTTCGTTTAAAAGGCTTATTTCACTATATGCTTCAATCGATAAATAACTAAAATTTAACAGTTTAAATATTAAAAAATAATTAACAAATGAATTAAAAGATAAAATTGGTATTTTTATAGAAAAACTAACCGCCTATGAAAAGAATCACCCTATTATTATGCATATTAATTTTTCAATTAAGTTTTTCTCAAAACATAACCATAGGTCTTTTAACTGATAAAAATACACCAGAAGTACAGCCACTTTTAGAGAAATTAAAAACAGAAATTCGTGCCGTTTTAGGTCAAGGTAAAACTGTAAGCTTCCAGAAGGTGCTCTCAAATAATTTTAGTTTAGATAAAGCCAAAGAAAACTATCAGTCCTTAGTTAATGGTAATGCAGATATAATTATCGCTTTTGGTGTGGTGGATAACATTGTTTTAAGCCAACAAGAAAGCTACACCAAGCCTGTTATTGTTTTCGGTTCGATTAATTCAGATTTTATAAATCTACCGCCAGAACGGAAAACTTCAGAGATAAATAACATTACATACATCATAGCACCATTATCTTACAAAAAGGACTTGGATGCCTTCAAAACAATTTACGATTATAAGAATGTTGGGGTTTTAATTGAACAATACATTATCGATGCACTACCTCTAGAAACGGTATTTGACCCATATTTTCAAAATAAAGAGAAGACGTATCGTTTAATACCATTGTCCGAGAATGGTATTATTACATCAGATTTGGAAGGTCTTGATGCAGTGTACTTAGCAGGAGGTTTTGAATTTACCGATACTCAATTTGAGAAATTAACATCGATTATTAATTCAAAAAAACTGCCGTCTTTTTCTGCAATTAGAGTAAAGGATGTTGAACGTGGTATATTAGCTACCAATCAGCCTCAGACAAATTTAAATCAGTTTTTTAGACGTATCGCATTAAACGTAGAAGCGATTACAAATGGCACTAACCCCTCAGAACTACCCTTGTTGTTAGAGTATAAAAATAAACTAACTATAAATTACAATACGGCCAAACAAATTGATTTTCCATTGCGTTACGCTATGTTAGGAACTGCCGATTTTATTGGAGGTAAGTTAGAACCAAATGCTGAAAACATGATGTCTATATTAGATATCATGAATGGTGTTCTTGATAAGAATTTAAGTCTATCTTCTAGTGAAAAGAGTGTTGAATTAAGTGGGCAGGATGTTAAAACAGCTAAAAGTGGTTATTTGCCCAATGTATCTGCTGGGGTAAGTGGGGTTTATCTTGACCCTAGAGTTGCTGAAATTTCAAATGGCGCAAATCCAGAGTTCTCAACAACTGGTAATGTCGTTTTAGAACAATTAATATATTCTGAAAGTGCTTCTGCGAATATCGATATTAGGAAAGAATTACAAAAAGCAGAACAAGCCATTTATGATACCAACGAACTTGATGCTTTATTGAATGCTTCTGTAGCTTATTTTAATGCCTTGATTTTAAAGACTAATACAAGTATTCAGAATCAGAACTTACACGTTACTAAGCGTAATTTAGAAATAGCAGAACAAAACTTTGAAGCAGGTGAATCTGGAAAATCAGATGTGTTACGTTTCAGAAGTCAATTAGCTCAAAATATGCAAAACCTTATAGAAGCTAGAAATCAATTGCAACAAGCGTTTTTCACTATTAACCAATTAATGAATGTATCGATTAATAAAGACATAGATATTCTTGATGCTGAACTTTCCGAAGGAGTTTTTAAGAATTATAAATATGATGACTTTTACAAGATTCTAGACGACCCGAAATTACAACCTACTTTAATTGAATTTCTTGTACAAGAAGCAAAAAACAACGCTCCTGAGTTAAAGAATATAGATTATAATTTAAATGTTACAAAACGAACCTATGACTTAAACGATTATGGTCGTTTTATACCAACAGTTGCTTTACAGGGACAATACAATCTGGCAATTTCTCAGTCAGGAAAAGGGTCTAATATACCATCTGCAATTCCTACAGCACCAGATGGGACTTATAATGTTGGTTTAAATATTTCGCTACCAATATTCAACCAGAACCAGAGAAATATTAATAGGCAATCTGCATTGATTCAGGAAGAGCAATTGGGCTTTGAAAGACAGAATATTGAATTAAATATTGAGAAAAATGTTAATGATGTGGTGCTAGATTTGATTAATCAAATAGCAAACATCGAAATTTCTAAAGTTTCAGAAGAAACAGCAAAAGAAAGTTTAGACCTCACACAAAATGCATATCAACAAGGCGCAGTTCCTATTATTCAGTTAATTGATGCGCAGACCAATTATTTGCAAGCGCAGTTAGCAAGGTCTACTGCTAACTATAACTATTTAATCACGTCTATGCAATTAGAACGTGCTATAGGTTACTTCTTTTTAACCCATTCTGAAGATAACAATCAAGCATTTATTCAAAAAGCCAACCAATATATTTTAAGTAAAAACTAACCATTATGAAATTACACATATACAAATTGTCAATTTTAGCTTTAGTCATAAACCTTTCTTCCTGTAAGGATAAAGTTGAGGTTAAAGAAGAAGTATTGAGACCTGTTAAGTACGAAGTTGTTGGCACTCCAAATGTTCAAGGTGCAAGAACATATAGTGGTACAGCAAAAGCAGCCGATGCCATAGGGTTAAGTTTTAGAAGTGGTGGAATTATCACTAAAGTAAACCATTGGAAAGGTGCACAGGTTAAAAAAGGAGATATTATTGCAAGGTTGGATAATGTTGAGGCAAATTTGGCATATGAACAATCTGTTTCATCTTTAAATGCTGCAAGTTCTGCAATGAATACTGCTAAGTCGAGTTTAGATAGGATTAAGTCACTGTATGAAAAAGGAAGCAATTCATTGAGTGACTATGAACAAGCAAAAAACTCCTATCAATCTGCTTTAGACCAATTTGAATCTGCAAAACGAAATAAAAGTATACAAGCTACCCAATTAAGTTATGGTATCATCAAAGCTCCAAAAGATGGGGTAATCGTTTGGACAGATGGCGCAGTTAATGAGCAAGTTTCAGCAGGTCATCAATTCGCAGAATTAAATGCAGGTAAAGGCATGAAGGTTGAGGTTGGTTTACCAGAAGCAGTCATTAATAAAGTGAAAGTAGATATGCCTACCAAAATTGAGTTCTCGGCTATTGAAGACAAAGTTTTCGAAGGTAGAGTTTTTGAAGTATCACCAAGTATAGACCCAAATTCGTCTACATATATTACGGCAGTTGCAATAATTAATCCTATTCCTGAAATTAAATCAGGCATGGCAACAAATGTCATTTTTGATTTTGAGCAAGATGAAAGTATTGCAAATGACACATTGGTTGTACCTGTTAAGTCTGTCGGAGAAGATGGTAACGGTAATTTTGTGTTTATAGTAGAATCAAGCGATGGGCTAACGGGAACTATAAAAAAACAACAAATTGAAATTGGTGAATTAACACCATCTGGATTTGAAGTAAAAAAAGGTTTAAATTCTGGAGATAAAATTGCTACTGCTGGTTTGCAGACCTTGTTGGATGGACAAAAAGTAAGATTATAATAACTAAAAACGAACCTTATGAATCTTACTGAATTTTCAATAAATCGTAATCGTGTTGTATTAAGTATTCTGGCTGTAGTTATGGTCATGGGCATGTTATTTTATGCCTCATTGTCAAGAGATAGTATGCCACCTTATACCATACGAATAGCATCAATTGTATCATCATTTCCAGGAGCAAGTCCAGAGCGTGTTGAGGAATTAGTTAGTGATAAAATTGAAAAAGTCGCACAAGAATTACCCGAATTAAAAGTAGTAAAAAGTACATCACGTACTGGACTTTCCGTAGTTCAAGTAGAGCTTAAAATGGAAGTTAAGCCAGAAGAACTTCAGCCTGTTTGGGACAGACTTCGTAGAAAGTTAGGCACCATTCAGGGATTACCAAGTAATGTTACTCCTCAATTGCGGGATGATGGCATTGGTGAAGTATTTGGTATTGCTGTTGGTTTAATTTCTGATGGTTATGATTATGCAGAAATGAAAGATTATGCAGATGACTTGAGAGATGATTTAATAAAACTTGAAGATGCTGCTAAAGTTGAATTGAATGGTGCGCAGGAAGAACGTGTTTTTGTTGAGTTTGAAAACACCAAATTAAAAACCTACGGATTAACATCGAGCAAATTAAAAAACATTATAGGTAGCACTAATATACTTAGCTCTGGAGGTACAATTAATGTTGAAGCAGAACGTATTATTTTGGAGCCCACAGGTAATTTCAATGATTTAGAGTCCATAAAGGAAATGTTAGTCCCCGTTGGAGAAAATGGACAAGTTATAGCTCTTGAAGATATTACTACAGTGAAAAAAGGGTATATCAATCCACCAAAACAGAAAGTGAGAATCAATGGTATGGATGCTATTTCATTACACGTGTCTTTAAAAGAAGGCGCTAATATCATTAAGTTAGGAGAAGAAATGGATGTATTACTGCAAGAGTGGCAAGATAAATTGCCAGTTGGTTTAGAAGTATCACGTATAGCATCAATTGATAAATACATCGATTTAAAGATTAGTGATTTTATTGGCAACTTATTACAGGCTATTGCTATCGTATTAGCAGTTATGCTTTTCTTTTTAGGACTAAGAACAGGATTGGTTATTGCAAGTTTAATTCCAATAGTTACCATAACAACGTTGATGGTTATGGGGTTAATTGATGTGGGGCTTAATCAAATTTCTTTAGCAGCTTTAATTATGGCCTTAGGAATGATGGTAGATAATGCTATAGTAGTAGCAGAATCGGTCATGGTAAAAATGGAAGCAGGTATTCCTGTTAAAAAAGCTGCAATCGATTCATGTTCAGAATTATTTACACCATTATTAATTTCAACATTAACAACATCTGCTGCCTTTTTAGCATTCTTTATGGCAGAATCTGTTATGGGTGATATTATGGGGCCCATTTTTGTTGTAATTACCATTGCGCTTTTATCGTCATGGCTTATTGCTTTAAGTATTATTACACTATTTTGTGTCTTCTTCTTAAAAGTAAAACCAAAGGAAGCAGGAAAAGTAGGTTTCTTAGATAAGTTAATTAATGGCCTAAAACTCAAGTATAAAAATTTAATTTTATTAGCTCTTAATTGGAAAAAATCGGTTTTAGCACTGATTGTTTTTATGTTCTTTTTATCCATTTTTGGATTTGGTCTTTTAGGCTTTGTGTTTTTCCCAGATAGCGACCGTAATATGATAACAGTTGATATTAATTTGCCAGAGAACACTAAAATTGAGAATACAACATCAGTTGTTTTAACACTTGAAGATTTCATGAAAAAAGAGCTTAAAATAAGCGAAGATAGATCAGATGGTATTGTAGATTGGTCAGCTTACATTGGGGAAGGTCCTTCAGCTTATGATTTGGGATATAATGCAGATGAAGCTAATTCAAACTACGCACATATACTAATCAATACATCATCGTTTTTAGTAAATAATGATATGGTCGAAAAACTGGATGCTTTCAGTTTTGATAATTTTCCTAATGCCGATATTAAAGTTGGATTATTAGGCTCTGGCGGAGGTGGAACTCCCATAGAAATTGAAGTATCTGGCGATGACCCAGATAAATTAGCAAGCATTGCAGAAACCATTAAGGCAAAGTTATTTACCATTTCGGGAACAAAAAATATTAAAGATGATTGGGGACCAAAAGGAAAAAAGTTTGTTATTAATATTGATCCTAATAAAGCTCAAACTGCAGGGGTTACCAATCAAGATATAGCTACCTCTTTGCAAACTGTTTTAGATGGTTTTCAAGCAGGGGAATATCGCGAAGGCGATAAATCTATCCCAATTGTAATGAAGAGTAACCAGAGTAAGGAACAATCTTTATCCTCGTTAGAAAGTTTAAATATATATTCGCAAAACTCAGGAAAAAGTGTGCCTTTACTTCAAGTAGCATCTATAATTCCTCAATGGCAATATTCAAAAATAAAACGTGTTGATTTAAATAGAACAATTAAAGTATCAAGTGAATTAACTACTACGGGTAATGCCTCAGAAGTCACACAAGCGATTACACCTTGGCTTAATGAACAAAAAGAAGTTTGGGGTAAAGATTATACGTATGAACTAGGAGGGGATGCTAAAAGTTCTGCCGAAAACATGGGAGCAGTTGCCAGCTATTTACCACTTTCAGCTTTTATTATTGTAATGCTATTAATCATTCAATTTAACTCTTTTAGAAAAATGGTCATGATTGTTTGCACCATTCCGTTGGGAGTTATTGGGATGGTTTTAGGGCTTTTGCTATTTGGTGTTCCCTTTGGTTTCATGGCATTTTTGGGAGTAATTTCTTTGGCAGGTATAGTTATTAATAATGCTATCGTTTTGGTAGATAGAATAGAAATCGAAGAAAGCGAACTAAAACGAAAACCCCAAGATGCCATTGTAGCGGCATGTTTACAACGTTTTAGGCCTATTTTATTGGCAACATTCACAACCGTTTTAGGTTTGATTCCGTTATATCTAGGGGGCGGTGAAATGTGGGAACCTATGGCAGTAACCATTATGGTTGGATTATTATTTGGAACTGTGATTACATTACTATTTATTCCTGCTTTTTATAGTGTAATGTATAAGGTAAATTATAAAGGGTATGAGTTTAATGATGCCCTTTTAGATTAGAATGCTAAAACGTTTTTATCCATATCGCTTTCAAATTTTCTTTTTTAGTCAGATAGCTATTTTATTTGGTTCGCTAATTGTACCTACTTATGTCTTTGAAACTTTTCTGTCTCCTGTGCTTTTTTTATTAAATCTATTGACAGGAATAGTGCTTTTATCAAAGAAAAGAAAAACCATGTGGTTTTTGGTTGCATTACTTGTTATTAGTACGTTGTTATTTGGGTCTAATTTAATAGAAACAGTTAATGAAGCTTTAGTCGGTCTTATAAAAATGGGAACTTATTTTTTGTTTTATGTTGTAGTAACATCAGAGATTATAAAACAAGTTTGGCGAGCAAAGAAAGTAAGTAAAAATGTAATATTTGGACTCGTTAGCGGATACATTTCTCTGGGCTTAATTGGTTTCTTTATCTGTTTAAGTATCGAAATGGTATATCCCAATTCGTTTACAGGTTTAATTGCAGGTGTTTCAATCACAGAAAACTTAATGTATTACAGTTACATTTCATTATTAACCATAGGGTATGGCGATATTTTACCCATAAGTGCATTAGCACACAAGGCAACTATTTTAATTGGTTTAATGGGACAAATATACTTAGTGATAATTACGGCTATAGTCGTTGGGAAATACATTAATCAATCAACTGAATAAGATGTGGGAGGTGTAAAAAAAATGGGGGTTTCTAACAATTAATAAATTTCGAAATAGAAGAAACAACCTTTCATCAGCAAAATAGTATTAAATAAATTCGCATATTAATATCAAAACAATTTAAACAATAAATTATGAGCCTAACTAGATCTTTTTTAACACTTACTTTAATTTTAGTAACTATAAATGGGTTTTCTCAACAGAAAACTCAAGAACAGAAAGAAAGAGAAAAGAGTAAAGTTGAACTTTATACACCCGAAGAAAAAGATAATTTACAGAACTTCTATGCAGAAGAAGTAAATAAGATGAAATTATCAGAAGAAATAAAGAGTGAGTATTATAATATTCTGTTGTTTTACACTCATAGCATGTCAAGACTTGATGATAAAGATAAAGATTATACACAAGAAGAAATTTCAGAGAAATTTAATATTTTACATTTTAAAATGAATGAAAAAATGAAGGCGTTATTAACACCGGAACAATACGTTATTCATCTTGAAACTTTTAATAAAATATTATATAGTGTGAGTAGAAAAACAAGTTTATTTAATCAAAAATAATTGATATAAGTTAGTCATTCTAAATGCACTTATTTTGAGACTTTTGCAACCAGCCTGAAAATTATTTTGAGATATAGTAATGCGATTGATAATGAAAAGGTGTTTTTGCAACATTTGGTAAAAAATTAGGCGTTACAGACTTAGAGTATTTTGAATGGATTAACTACAATAGTTATATGCGTTTAATATCTATAACTTTTTTCATTCAAATACTCATCAATCACTACTACTTCAATCGATAAATAACTAAAATTTAACAGTTTAAATTGTAACATTTTCCCTGTTAATTGGTCTACTTTATAACGATTAAATCAAATATTCGTAATTTTGCTGTACATAAAGTCTGATATAATGGACATTAATGATAACATTGAGTCACCTTTTTTGCTTAAGGTAAGCTTTAATAAGCTCCTAAAACATTATCAGGTACTGGCTGAAAATAAGGATGAATTTCTCGCAGCCAAGGCAAAACGTGTGCTTAAGGCAGCTGACCCGTACCCAGAATTAAAAGATGGTTTTAGCAATCCTAAGATTCTGCAAGACAGAGAAAAGGAAATACGTACTATTCTTCAAGATTCTTTTGCACCAGTATTAACAAAGAATGAGATAAAAACAGCTTCTGTCCCTTTTCATAATTTAATTTTTAATTCCTCTGAGCGATTTAGAAATATTATTAAAACTGCTGGAGACGATTTTGAGTTGAAAATTAAGAATATGCCAGAGGATGATAGGTATATTGTTGCTTGCACTATCATTTTAAATTTTTGTTATGGTTATTCCCTTAATTTAAAACGTCCTTTTTATTACGAAATACCTGATGCTAATGGTATTACACGATCCTACAAAATATTGTACAACGCAGATTTTTGTGAAATTGTTGCAAATGATGGTGCTCCAGAAATAACTTTTGAAGATTATGAAGAGCTGTTAGATAATTTTGAGAATATTGAGCTTTGGAAAGAAAAATTCCCTCCAAATAGTTACACATTTAAAGGGTTTGTGATTTCCAATATTTTCGATGTAACAGATGATCAATCCATATCAAATATTAAATCTAATCTTATAGGTGAAGATAGGCGGAAGGATGAAGGTTTTATGGAAGGATTTCAAGAGATTTTCAGATCACTTTTTAATCTCAAAGACATAAAAATTGGTTTTTCAATTTATAATAAGGATGAAAGTTTATTCGAAGTAGTTTACGGTGTAGGAATGAGTAGTTTTCTTTTAAATAAAAAAGAATACGCTAAATGTTCGGATGCGCTTTGTAAGTGGTCTTATAAAAAGCTCTTAGATGATAAACAATATTTCTCTGTTTCAGATGTTGATAAAATGTTTGAAAAGTCTAATGGACAAGCACCTCATATAAAAGTTCTTCATGAACAAGGAATTAAAAGTGCCATTTTTGCACCAATAGCCAATGATGATGGCCTCATGGGGATATTAGAAATAGTTTCTTATCAACCAAAAGTTTTAAACAGTATTACTGCAAACAAACTTATTGATGTTATGCCTTATATTGTTTCTGCAGTTGAGCGATCTAAAAGTGAAGAGGAAAATTTAGTTGAGGCTATTATTCAAAAAGAATGTACGTCTATTCACCCGAGTGTGCATTGGAGGTTTGAAAAGGAGGCTAAAAATTTTATAAAAGCTGAATTTAACGGAGAAAAAGCCATTTTCAATAAAATTGCTTTCGAGAATATTTATCCTTTGTATGGGCAAATTGATATCAAAGGGTCTTCAATAGCAAGAAATAATGCCACTAAAGAAGATTTAACTTTGCAGTTAAACGCTGTGAAAGAGGTTTTTATAAAAGCTGGAAAGATTGAGTCCTTGCCAATTTATGAACAAATTATTTATCAAATTGATGATTATTTAAAAGGATTAAAAGAGAATTTTCAAGTAGATAGCGAACAACATATATCTAGTTTTTTCGACAAAGAAATTGAACCGGTTTTAAATCATTTGTATAAAATTGGTGAATTGAAAGATGAAATCAATAACTATTTTAACAGTCTAGATGATAAAATAGGGATTTTGTATAAGCATAGAAAGGATTACGACGATACCATAGCGATGATAAATAAAGAGATGGCTGCTCTTCTGGATCAAAAGCAGGAAGATGCTCAAGCGATGTATCCTCATTATTTCGAGCGTTATAAAACAGATGGTGTAGAACACAATATGTATGTTGGTGAGTCTATTACTAAAGAGGATTCATTTAATCCTATTTATCTGTATAATCTTAGGTTATGGCAATTACAAGTTATGTGTGAAATGGAAAACTCCTATTATCAAATGCAGCACACTTTTCCAGTACAATTGGATGTTGCATCAATGATTTTAGTTTTCAACCAACCTCTGTCAATTAGTTTTAGAATGGATGAAAAGCAATTTGATGTCGATGGCACATATAATGCTCGTTATGAAATTGTAAAGAAACGTGTAGATAAAGCCTTTATTAAGGGCACTGATATTCGCATTACTGATAAAGGAAAAATTACTATTGTATATTCTCAAAAACAAGATGAACGTGAGTATTTAAGATATATTAAGTTCTTACAGTCTAAAAATTATTTAGATACAGATGTGGAAATTGTAGAATTAGAAGATTTACAAGCTGTTACGGGCCTTAAGGCTATACGAGTAAGTGTGCTTTATCATAAAAGTGAAGAAGATAAAGCGTTCTATACTTATGACGATTTAATGAAGGAAATTAAGTCTTAATTAAGGCCACCACCAAATTGAAAAGCAATTCCAAAGGCAATAACACTAATAATAATACCTGCCATAAAGACGCTATAGGTTAAGCGTAAAATTTTATATTTTTTATCAAGCACTAATCCTAAAAAGTATAGGTCTTTTTTCATTGATGAATAGAGGTAATCTCTATCTTGCATCATTTCGCTCATAGCCCATTCAAAATCGCTAAGGCTCATTTTATGGAAGTTTCCAAAGAATAACAAATTCACCTTTTTATTGGCAACATCTTCTTTAGAAAATTTTCCACTCGTAACATTAGGTCTTGTGGCTAAGACAGATAGAATAATGGATGCCACCGTAACCGTAACGAAAATAACCGTAGGAATTATAAGATAATGATTGGACGGATTATCTAACTTTGGAATTAAGTTAGCCAAAACCAAGGAGACTATAATAGCATTTACCGATAGCAATATGTTGGCTTTGGTGTCCGCAATATTACTTAAAGTAATATGGTTTTTAAGTGTTACCCTAAACATAGTTTCAATTCCGCGTTCAGGAAGTTCAACTTTATGCTTCTTAAAATTTAGCTCTTCTTTTCTCTGCTTAAATTTTTTATTATCAGCTTCTAGTTTTTTTCTTAATTTAAGTAGTTCTGAGAGGTTTTTACCTTTACGTTTATCCCAACTAAGCGCTGCTTCATTAGTGTGAAAACGATGTTTCGTAGATAAAAAATCTATATTTTCATCTAGCCACTCTTTTTCAGAATAAGTCTTATTGCATTGTAACTCCCATTCTTTGCGAAGTAACTCTGAGATTTCCATGTAGTTTTTACTTCCAATATGTGAACAGTCCGCATCTCTAATTATTTTTTCCAATTTATCATTAGGAACAGCTTCAATTTTAGTAGCCAAAATTAATTGGCAAATTGCTTTCTGGTCTGCCTCTGATATTTTTTGAGTGCTTAAAAATTGCTTTGCAATTGAAACGCTTGCATCCTCATGATTCTCAATACCTCTTGTATAACCAGTATCGTGTAACCAAGCAGCTGTTAAAAGTAAGTCCTTTTGTTTATCATCTAAATTAGCAAGTTCGGCCAATGCACTAGCGTCTTCAACTACCCGTTTTGTATGTGTAATATTATGGTAAGTGAAAGACGTATCTAGCTTTTCATTAAGTAGGTTGATAGCATGTTTTTCTGCTTCAGCTATTAGAATGCTCATGGAAAAAATAATTTTAGTAAAAATACTAAACTTTATTTAACATAAGTTAGTATGATTACCACCCAAATATTTGTCGTAAATTTCTTGAATGCTTTCAAATCACTTTTAGATGGTTAAAATGTAAGGATTTGAATCTATCAACGACTGAATTTTGACTTGAAAGCATATATTAATTAAAAAAGAAAGGACTATAATATGCTAACTTGGAAAGAGGTGATTAGTTTTTCCGTAAACGGAAATCTAACTCCAGACAAACGTGTCGACAAAACACAAGCCGAATGGCAAACCCAATTAACTCCAGAACAATTTAGAATCACAAGGCTCAAAGGTACAGAGAGACCTCATAGTGGTGCTTTATGCAGTATTCATGAAGCAGGAAAGTATAATTGTATATGTTGTGATACGCCCTTATTCGATTCTACAATTAAGTTCGAATCTGGAACAGGTTGGCCTAGTTTCACGCAGCCTATTAAAGAAAATGCAATTAAATACGAACGAGACACCGCTTTTGGAATGGTGCGTGTTGAGGTAATGTGTAATACCTGTGATGCACATTTAGGACATGTGTTTCCTGATGGACCAGAACCTAGTGGACTCCGTTATTGCATTAATTCTGAATCCATGCAGTTGAAAAAGGACGATACTAATGAGCAATAAAAATCTACAAGTCGCTACAGTTGGCGGTGGTTGTTTTTGGTGTACAGAAGCTGTATTTCAAGAAGTAAAAGGTGTTGAGAAAGTTGTGTCTGGCTATACTGGAGGTAACGCTCCAGGGAAACCAACGTATCGTGAAGTCTGTTCTGGATTAACAGGGCATGCCGAAGTAGTTCAAATAACATTCGATACTAATGTGATTTCTTATGAGGACATTTTGGTTATTTTTATGACAACGCATGATCCAACTACCTTGAATCGACAAGGTGCCGACAAAGGAACACAATACCGATCTGTAATTTATTTTCATAATAATACACAAAAGGAAATTGCTGAAATAGTTGCTAAGGAAGTTGCTGCCTATTATGAGAATCCTATTGTTACTGAGATATCACCTTTAGGGACATTTTATGAAGCCGAAGACTATCATCAAGATTATTATAGAAATAACCAAGAGCAAGGGTATTGTAGTTTTGTGATTACACCAAAATTGGCGAAGCTAAGAAAACTTCATGCAAATAAGTTGAAATAAGCTATGACGCAGTCTCTAGAAATTAAACTTTATGGCACCGAAAGGTGCCATAAAAGTCAGTATTATAAACAATATTTTAAAGATTTAAATTTGAAATATCAGTTTCTTGATGTTGAATTAAATGAAACAGATGCTAATGAATTAAGAAGTCTGTATGAAAGTAGAAAGCTTAATTTTCCAACAGTTACTATTGGCGATAAAAAACTGAGAAATCCATCAGATAAAGAATTAGTAAAATGGATTAAAAAATCACTATGAAGCTCAATATAAAGGATAAATTCAATAAGGAATTACCTTCAGACCCAATTCTAGAGAATTCTAGAAGACAAGTTACTGAAGCATGTTTTTCATATGTAATACCAAGGCGAACTTCAAAACCAGAACTATTACATGTATCTACGGAAATGTTGGAAAGTTTGGGTTTAACAGAAGAAGATGCTAAAAGTAAAAAGTTCTTAAACGTATTAACAGGGAATATAAGCTTGCCGAACACAGAGCCTTATGCGATGTGTTACGGAGGCCATCAATTTGGTAATTGGGCAGGTCAATTAGGTGATGGTCGTGCTATTAATTTATTTGAAGTAGAACATTATGCCCAAAATTGGGCACTACAACTAAAAGGTGCGGGAGAAACTCCGTATTCTAGATCTGCCGATGGTTTGGCGGTTTTACGCTCATCAATAAGAGAATATTTGTGCAGTGAGGCCATGTTTCATTTAGGTGTACCAACTACCAGAGCCTTGTCTTTAGCCTTAACTGGAGATCAAGTTTTGCGAGATGTCATGTATGATGGTAATCCAGCCTATGAAAAAGGTGCGATTGTTTGTAGAACTGCCGAGTCTTTTTTGCGTTTTGGTAATTATCAAATTTTTGCGGCAAGGCGAGATGGAAGGAACCTCAAAATTTTAGTTGATTATACTATAAAATATCATTTTGCTCATTTGGGAAATCCATCAAAGGAAACATATATTCAGTTTTTTAAAGAAGTTTCAGAGCGCACATTAGATATGATTTTACATTGGCAACGGGTTGGCTTTGTACATGGTGTTATGAATACTGATAATATGTCAATTCTTGGATTAACCATTGATTACGGACCCTATGGTTGGTTGGAAGGTTATGATTACGGTTGGACACCGAATACAACGGATAGGGAGCATAAACGTTACCGTTATGGTAATCAATCAAATATAGGGTTATGGAATTTGTTGCAATTAGCAAATGCAATTTACCCATTAATTGAAGAAGCTGCACCTTTAGAAAACATCTTAAATCAATATAAATCAGACTTTGAAAAGAAGTCTTTAAGTATGATGCGCTCTAAATTAGGATTACAACATGAAGATGAAAATGACCAAAATTTGATTCAAGAGCTGGAGGACAATCTGCATTTAACCGAAACAGATATGACAATTTTCTTTAGAAAATTAGCCAATTTCAAAATGGATAATGCTGAAAGAGGTTTAGATATAGTATGTGATGCATTTTACAAAGCGGATGAAGTAGTTGGGAATATTCGAGAACGCTGGAATGAATGGTTTGTAAGATATACTGAACGATTGAAATTAGAGGTAAACTCCAATGAAGAAAGAAAGGCAAAAATGAATCGAGTCAACCCAAAATATGTACTAAGAAATTATATGGCACAATTAGCAATTGATGAATCCAATAATGGAGATTATACCTTAATTGATGAGTTGTTTCATATACTTAAAAACCCTTATGATGAGCAGCGAAAATATCAAAAATGGTTCACAAAACGACCAGATTGGGCGAGACACAAAGTAGGTTGTTCTATGTTGTCATGTAGTTCTTAAAATGAAATCTTTACAAAAAATAGCATTTGGAGGAGGCTGCCATTGGTGTACAGAAGCTGTATTTCAATCTTTGATTGGAGTTTCAAAAGTAGAGCAAGGTTTTGTGGCATCAATAAATGAGAATTCTGATTTTTCAGAAGCTGTTATTGTACATTTTAATGAAACTTTAATCTCCTTAGCAACACTTATTGAAATTCATTTGTATACTCATAAAAGTGCTTCAAATCATTCTATGAGAACAAAATACCGTTCTGCTGTTTATGTGTTTACAGAAAAACAAAAGGAGCATACACGATCACAATTGGATTTGTTGCAGTTTCAATTTCACAATAAATTGATTACTCAAGTGTTCTCCTTTTCAAAGTTTAAAGCCTCAAGATCTCAAATTCAAAATTACTACTACAGCAATCCTAAAAAACCGTTTTGTGAAAGTTTTATCAACCCCAAACTACAAGTATTGCTCAGTAAGTTTTCAAAATATACAAACCAGAATAAATTAAAGCATTTAAAGGATGAATCGCGAGAGATTAATTATAAAGAATACCAAGGGTCATAATTTACAAGCCTATTTAGAGCTACCTGCCGACCAAAAACCACACTATTTTGCCATTTTTGCGCATTGTTTTACTTGTAATAGTAATTTATCGGCAGTAAAAAATATTAGTAGATCGCTAACATCTCATGGTTTTGGAGTAGTGCGTTTTGATTTTACGGGTTTGGGAAGAAGTGAAGGCGAGTTTGCAGAAAGCTACTTCTCGGCTAATGTGGATGATTTAATTTCGGTGAATAATTATATTACAGAACATTACAAAGCGCCAAGTTTATTAGTGGGACATTCGCTTGGAGGTGCTGCAGTTATTGTTGCAGCCTCAAGACTAGATAATATTAAAGCCGTTGCTACGGTTGGTGCGCCTTCAACAGTTAGTCATGTTACACATCTATTTTCACATGGTATAGATGAGGTGAAACAAAAAGGAGAGGTTGAGGTGAATATTGGCGGACGTCCTTTCAAAATTGATAAAGATTTTGTTGAAGATTTTGATAAAATTAGTTTACCTGAAATCACAAAGAATTTGCGTAAACCTTTATTGATTATGCATGCACCCTTCGACCAAACTGTGGGGATAAATAATGCTCATGATTTATACCATAACGCCCATCATCCTAAAAGTTTTGTGAGTTTAGATAACGCCGATCATTTGCTCTCCAATCCAAAAGATAGTAAATATGTTGGGAATGTTATTGGTACGTGGGCGGATCGCTATTTTGAACCTAAGGATAATACCATGTTGGATACTAATGGAGAGCAATTAGTAGCACATTTAAATTTAAAAGAAGATAATTTCACGACAAGTATTCAGACAAAAAAACACAATTTTATAGCCGATGAGCCAGCAAGTATTGGGGGCAATGATTTTGGTCCGTCTCCATACGATTTTTTAAGTGCTGGATTGGCAGCTTGTACAGTAATGACTTTAAAAATGTATGCCGAACGTAAAAAATGGGATTTACGGGAAGTATATGCGTACATTACCTATTCTAAGAAGCATAGTGACGATTTAATACTAGACTTAGATAAGCCAAAACGTATTGATCACTTGCAAAAACGCTTAAAATTTATTGGAGATTTGGATGGAGTACAAAAAGCAAAGTTAAAAGAAATAGCATCTAAATGTCCTGTGCATCGCAGTCTATTATCTGAAACTGTAATTGAAACTGAAGTGATATATTAATGAGTAATAGCAAAACAAAAATTGGGTTAGGATTAGCTGCTTTAGGGAGGCCAGAATACATAAATATTAGAGATAATGGTTCCATTGATAAATCTGAAATTGCTTTTAAACAAAATACGTTTTCAGTGTTAGATGAAGCTTATAAACTAGGTGTTCGTTATTTTGATACAGCCCCTTCCTACGGAAAAGGTGAAGTGTTTTTAGAGGAATGGAATAAGTCTAGAAAAAAACATGATTCTATTCTAGGTACTAAATGGGGTTATACTTATGTAGCGAATTGGCAATTAGGTTATAATGGTAAGCATGAAATTAAAGAGCATTCATTGGATAAATTGTTAGAGCAGTGGGAAGTTTCAAAAGCCATGTTGCCAAATTTGAAGTATTATCAAGTGCATTCTGCAACGTTTGATAGTGGTATTCTTGAAAATGAAGCTGTTTTACTTCAATTGCATCTAATAAAAAAAGAAACAGGTTTAAAAATTGGTATTACAACCAGTGGTACAAATCAGAAGGGAGTGATTGCTTCAGCTTTAAATATCAAAATTGAAAATGAAGATTTATTTGATAGTTTTCAAGTGACTTATAACCTTTTTGAGCAGGATACTCTAGAAATTTTAAGGCAGGTTGTATCCCAAGGTAAAACGGTAATTATAAAAGAAGCGTTAGCTAACGGTAGAATATTTCCAAATGGGAAATTTGAGAATTATAAAAATGCGTATGACATTTTAAATCGATTATCAAAAAAATACAATGTCGGTATTGATGCTATTGCATTGCGCTTCGTTATGGAAAGTTTACAACCAACTTATGTGTTGAGCGGTGCTTCAAATTCGAAACAACTTAAAGAAAATTTAAAGGCATTAGAGTTTAACTTTATAGAAGACGAATTAATCTTACTACAATCATTAAATGCTCCAGTACAATTGTATTGGGAAGAACGTGCTAAGTTACAATGGAATTAAATCAAATTCTTATCTTTAATCATTAATCCATCAACTAATGCAATACCAAAAATCAGCACTTTTAATCGCCCTAATTTTTGTTTTAAATGCTTGTGCTACTTATAAACCGCAATACAAGGATAAGAATTCTCAGTCTGAATTTCCAGATAAAGAGATTATCCATTCATTCTATTTAATTGGTGATGCTGGAATTTCTGGTGAATCTGAATCCTCTAAAGGAATAAATAGTTTTAGAACAGAATTATCGAAAGCTTCAAAGAACAGTACGGTTATTTATTTAGGGGATAATATTTATCCAAAAGGTCTTCCAAGTAAGGATGAGGGAGGTCGCGAGTCAGCAGAGAAGCAATTAAATGCTCAAATTGATGCGGTAAAGGATTTTGAGGGTGAAACTATTTTTATTCCAGGAAATCACGATTGGTATAGTGATGGGTTGAAAGGGTTAAAGCGACAAGAAAAATATATTGAGGATAACCTTGGTAAAAATACTTTTTTACCTGAAAACGGATGCCCAATAGAAAGGGTTGACATAACCAAAAATATTGTGTTGATAGTTGTCGATTCGGAGTGGTATATGACCGATTGGGATAAGCACCCCACCATAAATGATGATTGCGAAATAAAAACAAGAACCAAGTTTTTTGATGAGTTAGAAGGTGAAATAAAAAAGGCAAGAGGTAAAACAACTATTATTGCGTTACATCACCCTATGTTCACAAATAGTTCTCATGGGGGACAATATTCATTTGGGAGCCATATGTCTCCACTTCCAATTTTAGGGACACTGAAAAACTTGATAAGAAAAACAGGTGGTATTATAACTGTCGATAATCAAAATAGTCGATATAACGAGTTTAGAAAGCGTGTAATTACTTTATCTCAAGAAAACGATAAAACTATTTTCGTATCAGGACATGACCATAATTTACAATATATCATTGAAGATAATTTACCTCAAATTGTAAGTGGTTCTGGATCGAAGGTAAATGCTACACGTAATGTTGGGGGAGGACAATTTTCTTATGGTGCCATGGGGTATGCCAGATTAGACGTGTTTAAGGATGGCTCATCTTATGCCCGTTTTTATGCAAATGATGAGGTTGTTTTTCAAACACAAGTCCTACAGAAAGATGATAAAAAGATCTTTACTACATATCCAACTTCTTATCCTACCAACAAGGTTGCTTCAATTTATAACGAAGAAGAAACCAAAAAAGGCAGTTTGTATAAATTCTTTTGGGGAGATCGATATCGCGAAGATTTTAGTAAAAAAGTAAAAGCACCAACGGTTGATTTGGATACTCTTTTTGGGGGTTTAACTGTAATTAGAAAAGGTGGTGGACATCAATCAAAATCATTACGATTAAAGGATAAAAAAGGACGCGAATATGTGATGCGCGCACTTCGTAAAAGTGCTGTGCAATATCTTCAAGCTGTGGCGTTCAAAGACCAATACGTTATAGGTCAGTTTGATGATACGTATACCGAGGGGCTTTTATTAGATGTATTCACGGGAGCTCATCCTTACGCTCCATTTACAATTGGAAAACTGTCAGACGCGGTAGGCGTTTATCACACTAACCCCATTTTATATTATGTGCCAAAACAAAATGCCTTAGGCCATTTCGCAAATGAGTTTGGAGATGCTTTGTATATGATAGAGGAACGCACCGATTCTGGTCATGGCGACAAGGAAAGTTTTGGATTTTCTAATGAATTAATAAGTACTGATGATGTTCTTAAAAAGCTAAATAAAGATGAAGATTTTGTGATAGATGAAGAAGCTTACATTAGAGCCAGATTGTTTGACATGCTTATTGGAGATTGGGATAGACATGAGGATCAGTGGCGTTGGGCAGAGTTTAAAAAAGACGGTAAAAAGATTTACAGACCAGTGCCTCGTGATCGAGATCAGGCGTTTTCAATAATGGCAGATGGGGCTTTGTTAGGCTTGGCAACTAAAATAGTTCCGTCACTTCGGTTAATGCAAAGTTATGATGAAGAATTGAAGAGTCCGAAATGGTTTAATCTAGAGCCTTACCCGTTAGACATGACGTTGATTAATCAATCTCAAAAGGACGCATGGGATGCTCAAGTAAAGCGTATAGTAGATAATTTAACAGAGGAAGTAATAGATGAAGCCTTTAGTAACTTTCCACCGGAGGTAAACCAAAATTCCATTCAAGAAATAAAGCAAAAATTAATAGGCAGACGAGGGAATCTTCAAAAAATATCAAATGCTTATTACGAGCATATCAATAAATATGCTGTGGTAAAAGGTACTAATAAAGATGATTGGTTTGATATTGAACGGTTGCCAAATGGTGAAACTAGAGTTGTGGTGTATCGAATTAAAAAAGGAGAGAAGACAGATGTATTTCATGATCGAACTTATTCGTGTAATCATACAAAAGAAATTTGGGTATATGGTTTAGATGATGATGATCAATTTGAAGTTTTTGGTAATGGAGATCAATTGATAAAAGTTAGAATTATTGGTGGTCAGAACAATGATATTTATAATGTTAAAAATGGAAAACGACTTAAAATTTATGATCACAAAACAAAAGATAATACATTCTTAACCAACAAAGGCAGTAAGAAGTTAACTGATGATTATGAAACTAATGTTTATGATTATAAAAAGCTTAAAAATAGTTCAAATCAATTTGTGCCTTCAATAGGAGCGAATCCAGATGATGGTTTTAAAATAGGTTTTGTAAATACCATAACAAACTATAGCTTTGAACGTAACCCTTTTAGTTCTCAGCATATCATTTCTGCATCATATTATTTTGCCACTAGCGGGTTCGATTTAGGATATCATGCTGAATTTGCAAATGTAATTGGGCAATGGAATTTGGCTATTGATACTAAATTTACCAGTCCGAATTATGCCATCAATTTCTTTGGGTATGGTAACAAAACAAGTAATCCAAATGCAGAAGATGATGATCAATTCGATTTAGATTATAACCGTGTAAAGCTGAGGACGTTTAAAGTAGCACCAGCCTTAACTTGGCGAGGGAAATTGGGAGCTAGTTTTAAGATAGGAGTATCTTATGAATCTAACGAAATAGATAATACGGCAGGACGATTTATATCCCAACCTAATGCAATTAATAACTCTGTTTTTGATAAGCAAGATTTTTATGGCGCCGATGCGAAATATGAATATGGAAATGCTGATAATGATGCCTTTCCAACGTTGGGAATGTTGTTCGCAATACAAGCAGGTTACAGAAATAATGTAAGTACTTCAAGGGGCTTTGGCTATATAATTCCAGAATTAGGTTTTGATTATAAGTTGATACCAAGTGGACAATTAGTTTTAGCAACCAAGTTAAGTGGGCAGTTTAATTTGGGTGATGATTTTGAATTCTATCAAGCCGCAAGTTTAGGGAGAAATAATGGGTTACGAGGTTATAGAGACGAACGCTTTATTGGTAATTCAGCCTTTGTGCAAACTACAGATGTTCGGCTAAATCTTAGAAAAGTAAAAACCGGTTTACTTCCACTTAATATAGGAGTTTATGGCGGCGTAGACTATGGTAGAGTATGGTTGGATGGTGAAGACTCCGATAGATGGAATAACTCTTTTGGAGGCGGTATTTTTGCTAATGCTGCAGATATGCTGACTTTAAATGTCTCGGCATTTAATAGTGATGATGGGTTGCTTTTTGCATTTAAACTAGGGTTTGGGTTTTAAATTGAGATTTAACTAGAATTTTGCTTTATTTTAATTTGTTCATTTAGTAATTATAACAGCTATTGTTGATGGTAAATACCTTAAAGACTATAATAAATAATCTTTTTAAAAACTCAAAAAATGTTAACTTCTTGTTTAGAGCATTTCACATGTAAAAAAAGACACTTCATATAATTAGTATGATTTTTAGGTTTTAAGGATAGATACATTTGTATCAAATTAAAATCGTAAAAATCATGAAAACAATAAAAAGAATTTTAGGAATTAGTGTTTTATTAATGAGTCTTTTGGTTTCAAACGAAATGCAAGGACAAAAAAGAAGTAGCAATAGAAGCGTTAAAAGTGAAAGAAAAATTGCTGATAATAGAATAGGGCAAAACCAAAGAGGAAATGACAGGTGTAGAGTTCAACCCATAAGAAGGAATCCACATTATAGATATTCAAATAATAGACGAGTTATAAGAACATTGCCTAGACACCACGTAAGAATTGTTTATAGAGGCTTACCATATTTTTATTTTTCAGGAATTTATTACACTACCTTTGGGGATGAATATATTGTTGTGATGCCTCCTAGAGGGTTTAGAGTTAGCGTATTACCAGTAGGTCATGTTAGAATAGTAGTGGGGCCTTCAGTATATTTTTATCATTCAGGAGTTTATTATTTAGAAACAACAGAAGTCGTTTCAAATGGAGAAAAATATGAAGTAACTAAGCCACCAGTAGGAATAGAGATTGCTAACATTTCAGAAGATGCTGAAGAAGTATTCATTGATGGCAAGGTGTTTTATGAATTTAACGACGTTATTTATAAAGAGATAATAAATGATGATGGTAATTTAGCTTATGAGGTTGTATTTAGTAAGAATAATAATTAACTTTAGAAGTATTAAAATTTAAAAGATGAAAAAATTAGTAAAATTAATAGTACTATTATTTTTTGCGAGTATTGTTTCAAATGCCCAAAATGCCAAAGAAGCCATACAAAACACAAAGCAGATTATAGAAGGGAAAAAGATGCTTGACCGTGATATTAAAGAGTTAGAGACTTTTAACACAAAGTTTAAGATACTTAAATCAGCTGTGAATGGTGATGATCAAGATGAAGTAGACCGACTTAAAGAAGATTTAATTAAGGATATGGCTAGAGAAGTAGAACAGAGTGGTGTAAAAGCAAAAATGGCGCATAAAGAGATTGCACAAAGTTCAGCAGAAATAAGGTCTGATAGAAGAGAAATACGCCGAGATAAAGAAGACTCTAAAAGAGGGCGTTATGACCGACGCGATGACGAAAAAGATTTAGCCAGAGACCGAGCTAATAAACGCGATGACCAAAGAGATAGAAGAGATGATATAAGAGATTTTCAGCAGCAAATTGATAGAGCTAAAAAACAGGCAGAACTGCTTAAACTTTTAAGAGAACAAAGTTTTTCTTTAAAATATCAAACGAAGGAAGCTTTTGCAGAAAGGAAGAAATTTGTTAAGACAACATTTTTAAGTTTTAGAGATACCATGAAAGCAGATATAGCTGCAACAAAAAGAGAATTAGCAGAAGATAATAGAGAGCGACGTGAAGACAGAAGAGAGCGTGTTGACGATCGAAATGAAAGAGATGAAAATGATTTAAAGAAAAAACGAAAACGCTGGTAGTTGTTTAATTATAATAATTAAAAACCCCCTTTACTTTTTATTTTGTAAAGGGTTTTTTTATGTCTTATTTCGAGGTTGTTTTTCGTGTTTTTAATTCACTTCTATTAAAAGACGTTTTGCTTTTGGTTTTGGTCGCTTCACCTAGTTTTTGCCTATATGACTATGAGTTTGGAGGTACATTTGTACAAGAAATAAAAAAAATCTATAAAAATTATTCATTATGAAAAAAGCATTAAAAAAAATATTAGTTGTTGCTTCGAAAAATATTCAACACAATATTAATCAAAAGGACGAAGTAGTGTCAGTTAATGATTATGATGAAAACACAATCCTATTCATTTAAAATAAATTAAAATTAAAAACACAGAAATTATGAAAAAAGTAAGCAAAATTTTAGGAACCCTAATGTTAGTAACATTATCATTTAGTTGTTCAACTGTTAAAGTAACAGATTCTTGGAACGGATTAGAAACCCCAAACATTGAAAACAAAAATGTAATGGTCATAGGAAGAACAGAAGATGATGTAGCACGTGTACAGTTTGAGTCAGATATTGTTCAAAGCTTAGAGCAAAACCATGTTCAATCTTTAGAGAGCTTTAAATTATTTCCTCAGTTAAAAATGAATCAGAAACTGGAAGATATTGAGCTTAAAGAAGTTAAAAGGACATTAAAAAAAGAAGGTGTTGATGTGGTATTAATGACTTCATTAAAAGAAGTTCAAGAATACGAAAAGACAATTAATTCTGGTACTACAGATTATGTGTATACATATCCTGTAATTTATAGAAGAGGTTACTTCAGAGGATTCAGAGGATATTATAATAGTATATATATAAATTCTGGTTCTGTAGAATCTATAACATCATTAGGCAAAAAGTATATTCTAGAAACAGTTTTATACGATTTAACAAAAGGAGAAGAAGATCAGTTACTTTCGGTAATCACAACAGTAATAGATAATCCAGAATCCTTAGGAACTACTTCAAAAGATTTTTCAAAGAAGTTAGTAAAAGAGTTAGTTAAGTAGTTTTCATAGTAAATTTAGTTTGTGAACTGTCAAAGTTAGTTTTTAGCTTTGGCAGTTTTTTATGTTAAATTACTTTGAAACGGCAAATAGTAAAGTAGCATTTTTTCTACCCCTTAAAATGGTTTCTTGTAGTTTTTCAAAACTAAAAAAGGAACTATCCTTAACACGTTCAAAAAAATCTTCAGAAATAAGGAATTCCTTATTAAGCGTTTTGCATTGATTTTGAATTCTTGAGGCTATATTTATTGTATCACCATGATAAGCAATTTCACGTTTAAAACTACCAACTTCAGCTACAGTTATATTACCAATATGCATGCCTGCAGTAAATACAGGTTTAATATTATATTTAGTCAAATAGTAAACTTCATTAGATTGTAACCTTTCTCTAAATAAGAAAAAACTATTTAAACAGTCCTCAAGTATTTTATTGTTATTAGCCTTCCAAGTAAGTACAACTTCATCACCAACATATTGGTAAATATCTGCTCTGGTTTTTTCTAAAATAGACAAATCATAAAAACAATCTTGAATAAAATTACTGTATTTAATATGGCCTAAAGTTTCAGCAATCTCAGTTGAGGATTGTAAGTCTAAAAACATAAACGCCCTAAATTCTTCTTTTGGTGAATAAAATTGACCCGTAACAAGCTTAAATAATATGCCCTTACCAAATAATTTATTTAAATAAATTATTATTACAATAAGACTGTTAATTATTAGAGCATAGATAAAGTTAGAAATTATGATAGGGTTCTGTAAGAAATCACTAAACGAAAAATCAGGTATTAGTTTAGAATATTTTATGACTATAAAAGTTATAGCATAAAGACAAAGCATAATTATTAAGTGGATAGTAATAGCCTTGAAGAATAATAATTTAAATGAACTTTTTCGCTTTCGCGAATAATCTCTATAATGCTGTACACTACCAAAAGACAATCCGGCAATTATGGACACAAAAACAATAGATAAGAGGAAATTTACTATTGAAAAAGGAATATTAAGAGCATTTAAATAAGACGCAAAAAAATCAACTCTAATAAGACGCCATAGGAGTAAGGAAAGTATCCAGCCAACTATAAATGTTAATACATTTTTAATCCAGTTAGGATTAATCATTATTGTGCATTTTTAAAAAGGTCTATGCGTTTTTTAAGTAATTTTGCCCAATAAGTCATTACTCCTCTGGCATTACCAAATTTGCTAAAAGATTCTATATAACCCCTGTTTTTACGCCTGTTAGTAGCTTGGCCCAACAAGACTTTAGTTTTTGAGTCAATAACTTTCATTTCTAAAGACGCACCACCTTTCCCTCTGCCGGTCGCCGAATTTACTGCTACACTAACAGGAAAAATATTTGCAAATAGATTTCCAGGGATAATTTCGGTTATGGCAACTTGAATTTGCGCTACATCGTCTCCAGGTTCATCAACTATTGTATAATCTGAACTAAGCTCTTTTAATATTTCCCCTTTAAAAAATGTTGTTAATTCTTCAAGTTTATCAGGGCTAATTGTTGTGCCTTTAGCTTTATCTCCAAAAATAATAACAATGTCGTCAACCATAAACCTATTATACTTACCTTTTTCAAAATTCGGATTTATATAAGATAAAAGTGAAGCATTGATTTCGCTTTCTTCTAATAAATCATAATTATCTAAAAATCCTGATTGTCCAATTTTAGGACTGCAGCTATTTAATATAAGTAAGCAAATAAATAAAACAAATGGAGTTGCCGTCTTTAAATTTAGCATAAAAAAAGTCGTTTTGGTTTAAAGTAAATATAAAAAAATTTCACCTTTAATTAGAGACGTTTCGCTTTCAATTTAGGACACTTCACATAAAAAGAGACAAAATAGGATGGTATGGTGGCATACATTTGTACAAGAAATTAAAAACAACATAAAAAACAAAAATTATGAAAACAGTATTTGTAACCTTAGTAAGCGGCATATTTATAAGCCTATTAACATCGACCAGTATGTATAACGAAGTATCTCTTTTAGATGAAAACTATCAAGACAATCAAACATTATCAGCATATGATAATACTATTACTTTTGAAGAAGTATTTGGAACATTAGAACCAAATACTATTATTGAAATTGAGGATATAGACGTTTTAGAATTAGAAGAAGAAGTTGAATTAAGCTTTAATACAAAAGATTATTTGCCAAAAGATTTTAACCCTTATAAAGGCATGAGGAATGACAATGAATTAGATGCAGAAATGGATTTAGTTTTTGAAGATGTATTTGAAACCTTAGAATCAGGAACTATTATTAACATAGAGTCTTTAAAAGGTTATGAATTAGAAGAAGAAGTTGAGTTAAACTTCAATACAAAAGATTATTTGCCACAAGATTTTAACCCTTATAAAGGGATGGGAAATGACAAAGAATTAGAAGCAGAAATGGATATATTTTTTAAAGCAGTCTTTGGAGATATTGTAGAACATCCAATACTAGATGTTCAAGACATAGAAGTTTATGAAGTTGAAGAAGAAGTTTAAAAAGTAACCCAAAATTGATTAATAGCAATTAGTTTAATGAGACTGTCTTTTGGCTTAGACAGTCTCACTTTTTTGATACCATTAATCTTTAAATTAAGCAAACTTTGTATAAATTAGCTCAACACAACAAAATAATAAAAAGCATTTTCACTTTGGGTTTAAAAAAAGTTAAGCACTCTATAACAATAAGTATTGCTTTATTGGTTTCAGTATTAATAAACTTGCCAAGGCTTTTGTCTTTATATGATGTTTTAGGAGAACCCACAAAATCATTCGCTTCTGCCTCAGTAAAGGATATTATTGTTAGGTTTATATTTTTATCTATTTTTTCATGGGTAGTACTCCAATTTAATACCAACTGGAAATATTATCTGTATAACATATCAAAGGTTACAAAAATTATTATAACAGTATTATGTAACATCATTTGGTTTTTTGTAGCTACAGAAGCATTTCAATATGGATATGAAATCCTTACAAGTTCTGATATGAATAAATCAGAATCAGCCATCTTTTACTTTGTATATTTTGTGGTCTTGTTAATTCTTGTCTTTATTTCAGGGATTCTCAGATATCAAATCATTCACCAACAAGACCTTGTAGAAAAGGAACTTTTAAAACAACAGAGTTTGCAAAATGAGTTGATGGCCTTAAAAAATCAAATAAACCCTCATTTTTTGTTTAACTCACTTAATTCTTTAAACTCTTTAGTAAGAGGTAATAAACCAGCCACAACATTTGTAAACAACTTGTCTTTTATGTACCGGTATATTTTGCAAAGCGCAAGTCAGGATATGGTTACTTTGAGTGAAGAACTTAAGTTTTTAGATAGTTATATCTATTTAATAACAACAAGATATAGAAATCGATTTAGCATTGATATAGAAATAAAAGAAAGTATGATGCAGGAAAAAATTCCTGCATTAGCCTTACAATTATTAGTTGAAAATGCTGTAAAACACAACGAAATATCTCAAATTAATCCTTTAAACGTTAAAATTTATACTGAAATGCATAATATAATTGTAGAAAATGTTCTTAGACCAAGAACAACATTTGTAGAAAGTACAGGGCATGGTTTAGCAAATTTAGATAAGCGCTACGTAATGCTCAAAAAGAAACATATCGTACTAAGTAATAGTAACAATATATTTAAAGTTAAGCTTCCTTTAGATTAAAAATTATAAAAGATGAAAGTAGTCATAGTTGAAGACGAAATAGCTGCAAGTGAAAATTTATCGTATTTGATAAGCAATATAGATTCTGGTATAGAAGTGCTGACGGTGTTAGAGTCCGTTAAAGAGGCTGTTGCATATTTTTCCAACCCGCATGAAGCCCAACTGATATTTTTAGATATACATTTAGCAGATGGAATCTCGTTTGAAATTTTTGATCAGGTAACTTTAAATATTCCAATCATTTTTACAACGGCATACGATCAGTATGCTATTAAAGCATTTAAGGTAAATAGTATAGACTATTTGTTAAAACCAATAAATGAAGAAGAATTAAGCACAGCAATTAAAAAATTTAAAGAACAAATAAAAATAGAACAGCCTGTAAGTAGACAAATAGAAGGCATGTTGCAATTGTTGCAATCAAAAAGTAAATCATATAAAACAACTTATTTGGTGCATCAGCGAGATGAACTATTACCTGTTAAGACAGAAGATATCGCGTATTTTTATATAGAAACCAGCATTGTTAAAGCTGTTACATTTAACAATAAGTCATATATTATAGAAAAAAAATTAGAAGACATTGAGCTTGAATTAGATCCATCTTTTTTTCATCGCGTTAATCGGCAATTTATAATTAACAAAAACGCCATTGTAAATATTAAGTTTTATTTTAATGGAAAATTAATTATTAATATAAATCCACCATTTTCAGAGCGAATTGTAGCAAGCAAAGCCAAAGCTAAAGAGGTAAAAAACTGGGTAAACTCTTAAATAATATTACAATGAAAACAATAAAAACACTAATAAAAATTAATATCATAAAAAATTATTCTGATCAGACATGAAAAATTTAGTTTATCTCTTAATACCGTTGTTTTTTTTGAATTGTAGCCCTAAACTTAGTGTAGATTGGACTAAGCCAGATTACGCTAATAGGGCGTTTAATAAAATTGCCGTAGTTGGAATAAGCAAGGACTTAAAGGCAAGAACAGATTTTGAAAGTACTGCAACCGAGTTATTGAAAAAACAAGGTATAAATACAGTTGAAGGAATTTCTATTTTTCCTGCTAGTATGAAAATGAGTGAAAAGAATCAAGGTGAGTTATTGAATATTCTGAAAAAGAATAAAATTGATGGTATTATTGTTATGAGTTTAATTGATTCTGAAGAGTCTCAAAAGTTTCAGTCTGGACGATACCAGAATGTTGATTTAGGATACTACAGAGTCGGCAGATATTTAGTAAGGCGTTCCACAACAATTAAAGAACCTGATTATTATGTTACCTCAAAGTCCTATCTTATTGAAGCTATTTTATATGATTTAAAAGGAAATGTGGCAAATAATCAAGATAGATTGGTATGGCGAGGCCAGTCAAAATTAGTAGACCCATCTTCAAGTGCATCAGCAGCAAATTTATTTTCAAAACAATTGGTTGGCCATTTAATTAAGAATGAAATAATCAAGAAATAGAATTAGTTCTATCGAAATTTAAAAAATAAATAAAATCAAAATACTTTATGGATTTTTACCTCATAGCAACTGCATTAATTACACTATCAGCCATATTTGGTTATATAAATGTTCGGTTTTTAAAATTGCCAAATACCATTGGATTGATGCTGATAACTATTCTATATACTTTAGGTGTATTCGCATTAAGTTACTTTGATGATACCCTTCTAAAGGCTGAGGTAGCACTAATTAAGCAAATTGATTTTAAGGACTTACTACTTGATCATATGTTGAGTTTTCTGCTTTTTGCAGGAGCTTTGCATACTAACTTTCAGCAATTAAAAGTACAACGTTGGCCTATATTGCTTTTTGCAACCTTAGGAGTTTTAGTATCTACATTTTTAGTTGGTGGCATTATGTTTTATATACTTCAAATGCTAGGACTTGAGGTTAAATTTATTTATTGTTTGTTATTCGGTGCACTTATTTCACCAACAGATCCAATAGCGGTTTTGGGAATCTTAAAGAAAGCTAACGTACCCAAAAAATTAGAAACAAAAATAGTTGGAGAATCTTTGTTTAACGATGGTGTTGGTGTAGTTGTGTTTTTAACTATTTATCAAATTGCGACATCAGAAAGTGGTGATTTTGATTTCTTAGCAGTGGCTGAATTATTTGGAATTGAAGTAATAGGAGGGATTGTTTTTGGATTATTATTAGGTTGGATTACCTATAGATTACTGAGGTCTATAGATGATTTTGATATTGAAGTAATTATTACATTATCTGCGGTTATGGGTGGAACCATAATAGCTCAGAAACTACATTTATCTGCACCATTGGCCATAGTAGCCGCTGGATTAGTCGTTGGGAACGATACGTTAAGAAACAACTCTATGTCTGAGACCACCGAGCTTTATGTAGATAAGTTTTGGGAGCTTATTGACATTTTATTAAACGCAGTGTTATTTGTTTTAATAGGAATGGAAATGTTAGTCTTAGCATTTGAGGGAAAATATTTTTTAGCAGGCTTACTCGCCATACCAGTTATTTTAGTTTGTCGTTTTATATCATTGTGGTTTCCAATTAAGTTGTTTAAAGAGAAACTAGATTTTGTGCCGAATACAAATTTAATAATGACATGGGGAGGCTTAAGAGGCGGTATTTCTATCGCATTGGCTTTGGGTTTGTCCTCAGAAATGCACAGAGAATTATTTTTGGTGGTTACTTATATAGTTGTTGTATTTTCAATACTAGCTCAGGGACTTACTATAGGTGGCTTGGTTAAAAAGCTTAAAAAGGACTAGTGCTTATATTAAAATTAATTAGTTGAAACTGAACTCATATAAATTACCGCCCCCACTTTTGCTTTTTTCATCAGTTATATAAACAGAATAAGCATCTTTAAAGCAAATACCTTCTTTTTGGGAGTTATGCTCAAATTTTAGTTCTTGAATATCACCTTCAAAGAAATTGTCACCATTAAAACTATTAATCTTCCAAAGCTTATTATGATTTAATAGGACTATGGTTTTACCATTATCACTAATATCGGCAGAGGTGATTCTATGATTTTTTCCTTCTAAATTAAACTTCTTTAATAGTTTGGCAGTATGCAAACCAACTTTGTTAGGGACTTTAAACAGCATACTCGATTTGTTCTCTTTACTAAACAAATAAAAATTTCCGTTCCATATAAAGAATGCCTCAAAATCTTTTGGTTTAACTTTTTTTGGTAGAATAAAATTAATGCGTTCTGCATTCGCTTGATCACGTCTCAAATCAGAAATTTTATAAATGGTATAGTCGTCTCTATTTTTACTGTTATTACCAAAATCGCCAATGTAAAGATTGCCCTCTTTATCAGAGGTTAAATCCTCCCAATCAATATTGCTCGAATTACTAATATCAATATCTTTAATAATATTACCTTTAAGATCTAATCCATAAATATTGTTCTTATTTCCGGAGTCTTCAATAGTCCAAAGTAAATTTGAGTTAGTTACTTTTTCTATGGCAGAAGTTTCTTTAAGGCTACTTGGTAAATCTGCAATCACAGTTAGTTTTCCACTGCTACAGTTAAAGAAAACTACTAAAAGTAAAATCAGAAATTTATTCATTTTTAGGTAATCAGAATTTATAGGGTTAAATTTACACAGATAATATTTAGCGTAATATAAATTTATTTATGAATTCATCTGTTTTAAAAATTGGACATCGCGGGGTAAAAGGTCATGTTGCCGAAAACACTTTGCCATCTATTCAACGCGCCTTAAAGCTTGGTGTAGATGGTGTTGAAATTGATGTGCATCGTTGTGCCTCTGGAGAGCTAGTAGTATTCCACGATTTCACTTTAGACAGAATGACTAATGGTACTGGTGAAATTTCTAAATTTACTTATAGAGAGTTAAAAAAACTAAAGACTAAAGGGAATTTCGAAATTCCTACTTTGGCACAAGTGCTAACCTTAATTGATAATAAATGCTTGTTGAATGTAGAGTTGAAGGGGCACGATACTGCTAAAGAGGCTGCAAGAATTATCAAATTTTATGTGGATAAAAAAGGTTGGGAGTATAAAAATTTTATAATCTCGAGCTTTCATGAAGAATTATTAGAATCAGTCTATGAAATTAATAAAGATATTCCACTAGGAGTATTAACGGAGAATAATCTAGATAGAGCTGTTAGTTTTGCTAAAACTATTAATGCTGTTTCAATACATGTGAATTATACAATGCTCACCGAAGAAATCGTAGAAGAATTAAAACAGAATTATAAGGTATTTGCTTTTACCGTTAATAACTTAAATCCACTTGCTAGAATACAATCTTACGGTGTCGATGCTATTATTTCAGATTACCCAGACCGTATATGATGAAAAGAGACGTGATAATTGTTGGTGGAGGAGCAGCTGGCTTTTTTGCCGCGATTAATCTTGCAGAGCGAAGTCCAAATTTAAATATTACTATTCTTGAACGAGGAAAAGAAGGTTTAACTAAGGTTAAAGTGTCTGGCGGGGGTCGTTGCAACGTTGCACATGCCGAATTTATTCCTCAAGCATTAACTTTGAATTATCCTCGCGGTGAAAAGGAATTATTAGGACCTTTTCATCAGTTTATGACAAGTGATACTATCGAATGGTTTGAAAAACGAGGTGTTGCTTTGAAAATTGAAGATGATGGTCGTATGTTTCCCGTGAGTAACTCATCACAAACTATTATTGATTGTTTTTTAAATGAGGCGGAGAAGTATGGTGTTGAAGTTTTGTACAATCATTCAGTGAAAACTATCAATAAAATAGAAAGCATTTTTAAAATAGAAACCACACAAAGTGTGTTTTCGGCAGATAAAGTTTTAATAAGCACTGGCAGTAATCCTAAAATTTGGAGTTTACTTAAAGACCTAGGACATACTATTATTCAGCCTGTACCTTCACTATTTACTTTTAACATTAAAGATGACCGTATTAAAGATATTCCTGGTGTTGTGGCCAAAGATGTTGAAGTACAGGTTTTAGGCACAAATTTATGGAGTGAAGGACCTCTACTAATAACCCATTGGGGCATGAGTGCGCCTTCTATTTTGAAATTGTCGGCCTTCGGAGCTTTAAAATTGGCGAAACTTGATTACAAATTTCAAATAGAAGTCAATTTTATAAAACATTCTTTCGAGAATTGTTTAGAGGCTTTAAAAATGATAAAACAAGATTTAGCTAAGAAATCTGTATTTAAATCAACGCAGTTTGATATTCCAAAACGGTTATGGCATAAACTAGTTTTAGCATCTCAAATGGATGAAGACACCCGATGGGCAGATGTGAATAAATTAAAATTAGAAAATTTAGCAAGCCAACTTACGAAGGCAGTTTTTAATGTTGATGGAAAAAGTACCTTTAAAGAAGAATTTGTTACTGCTGGAGGTGTTAATTTAAAGGAAGTTAATTTTAAAACTTTTGAAAGTAAAAAAGTTGAAAAACTTTATTTTGCAGGAGAAGTACTAAATATTGATGCCGTAACGGGCGGTTTTAACTTTCAGAATGCTTGGACAGGAGCTTATATTGCAGCAAATGCCATTGCAAAACCCGAGTGATATGAAATATTTGATAATAGTTTGCCTTATTTCTAATGTAATGTGGTCTCAGAAATTAGATTCGCACCTATGGAATGATCGGGTGATTATAATTTCAGCAGATGAAACCAATTCAAAACTTGCTGAATCTCAGTTTAATGTATTACAAGCAGAAAGAGATAAACTAAAAGATAGAAAAATTGTAATTTATAAGTGTATCAGGGATAACTGTATTTTTTATAATGGCAAAGAAGATTCAAAAACTATAAAAATAAATGCATCAATAAAAGGTTTTGAAACAATTTTAATAGGATTAGATGGTGGGCAGAAATTTAAATCAAAGAAATTAGAAAAACCAAGTACATTTTTTAATTTGATAGAAACAATGCCAATGAGACAAGAAGAACTTAAAAATCAGAAAAAGAGAAATGACTAAGTATATTACTCTACTTAGAGGAATAAACGTAAGTGGACAAAAGAAAATCCCGATGGCGGAGCTTCGAGAAATACTTGACAAAATTGGCTTGGAAAATGTGCAAACCTATATCCAAAGTGGTAATTTAATATTTAACTCTTCAGAGACCGATAATAAGAGTATGGAGTTAGTAATCCATGAAGCGATTAAGTCTCATTTTGGGTTTGAAGTCCCTGTTTTAGTTCTTAAATCACAGGAATTAAAGCAAATATTTGATGATTGTCCATTTTCTTCAGAGAAGAAAGAGAATAGTTATTTTATGATGTTGTATACATCGGCCAATAAGAATTTAGTTCATGAAATATCAAAATTATCATACCCCAATGAAGAGTTTTATATTACTGATAGTTGCGTATATTTCTATTGTTCCTTAGGTTATGGGAAAGCGAAAATGAATAACAACTTTTTTGAACGAAAATTAAAAGTAACCGCAACAGCTAGAAATTATAAAACAATGGTAAAGTTATTATCTTTGTCGGCAGAATAAACACTATATGACAGAGAAAGATTTTATTCCCAAATCATATTCAAATTCTATTGATGAAGGAAGTTTTACATGGTCTTCTCCAAGCAATATTGCCTTGGTTAAATATTGGGGAAAAAAGGAGCATCAAATACCTGAAAACCCATCCATTAGTTTTACATTAGATAATTGTAAAACAACGACTACGCTTAGTTTTTTAAAGAAAGTGAACAGAGGTGATTTTTCCTTTGATGTGCTTTTAGATGGAGAACAAAAGGACGATTTTAAACCAAAAATTGAAACATTTTTCAAAAGAGTTGAAGCCTATTTGCCATTTTTGAAAGACTATCATTTTAAAATTGAAACCTCAAATACGTTTCCACATAGTTCGGGGATTGCATCTTCAGCATCTGGAATGAGTGCCTTGGCTTTATGTTTAATGAGTATTGAAAAGGAGTTAGATTCTGAGATTTCCAAAGATGATTTTATTAAAAAGGCTTCATTTTTGGCAAGATTGGGTTCAGGAAGTGCGTGCCGAAGTTTAGAAGGTGATTTGGTAATATGGGGGAGTCACAACGATATTAAAGGAAGCTCAGATTTATTCGGTTTAAAATATCCTTATAAAGTGCATGAAAACTTTAGGGACTATCAAGACACCATTTTGCTAGTGGATAAAGGTGAAAAGCAAGTTTCAAGTACGGTTGGGCATAATTTAATGTATAACCACCCTTTTGCACAAGAACGTTTTAAACAAGCCAATGAAAATCTTAGTGATTTGGTTTCAATATTAAAAAATGGAGACTTAAACAAGTTTGTTGCTTTAGTAGAAAGTGAAGCATTGACTTTACATGCGATGATGATGACTAGCATGCCGTATTTTATTTTAATGAAACCAAATACTCTGGAAATAATCAATAAGATTTGGAATTTTAGAAAAGATACAGGCTCAAGAGTTTGTTTTACTTTAGATGCTGGAGCCAATGTTCATGTACTTTATCCCGAAAATGAGACTGCAGATGTAATGGAATTCATTAAAAACGAATTAGTTGCATATTGTCAAAATGGACAGTATATTTGTGACCAAATTGGTTTGGGAGCGAAAAAAATGTGATAAACAATTTATTTTGTTTAAAAAAATATTATATTTGTTAAACAATATTTCTCAAGCGATACACGTTTCATGAAAGGACCTCTTTTTTATTCAAAAATTCTACTCTTTGGTGAGTATGGAATCATTAAAGATTCAAAAGGTCTTTCCATTCCCTACAATTATTATAATGGTGCTTTAAAGACAGAAGAGAATTTGTCTGAGCTTTCGAGAAAATCAAACCAAAGTTTAAAACGTTTTGCAGAGTATTTAGAAGGTATTGATGAAAGTTTAGTGCGTTTCGATATTCAATTACTTAAGTCCCATATTGAAGGCGGAATGTATTTTGATTCTTCCATCCCTCAAGGCTATGGTGTTGGAAGTAGTGGAGCTTTAGTTGCAGCGATTTACGATAAGTATGCTAAAGATAAAATTACGGTTTTAGAAAATCTTACACGAGAAAAATTGCTTAAACTAAAAGCGATTTTTTCGGAAATGGAATCATTTTTTCATGGAAAATCGTCAGGCTTAGATCCATTGAATAGTTATTTAAGCATTCCTATTCTTATAAATTCTAAGGATAATATTGAAGCGACAGGAATTCCTTCTCAGAACGTTGAAGGGAAGAATGCAGTCTTTTTATTGGATAGTGGGATTATTGGGGAAACAGCACCTATGGTTAGAATCTTTATGGAAAACATGAAACAAGAAGGTTTCAGAAATATGCTAAAAGATCAATTTATAAAGCATACTGATGCTTGTGTTGAAGACTTCTTAAAAGGAAATATCAAGTCCTTATTTAAAAACACCAAGCAACTTTCCAAAATTGTATTAAACAACTTCAAACCAATGATTCCAATCCAGTTTCATGAGCTTTGGAAAAAAGGAATCGAGAGTAACGAGTTCTATCTTAAACTTTGTGGTTCTGGAGGAGGAGGCTATATCTTAGGTTTTACTGAAGATATTGAAAAAGCAAAAAAGACACTTTCAGACTATAAGCTAGAAGTCGTTTATAACTTCTAAATTTCAGTTATCTTTACTGTCATCCTGAACTTGTTTCAGAAACTCATCAATTTGTTATTAGATGCTTTCCAGAAGACATAAACTCATATTGCTTAAGTTTTTTAGTATGTTGTCTGTGGTGCGTGGTTACAATATTTTGATTATTGTAATTGCACAATATTTAACCTCTATCTATATTTTAGCTTACAATAAACCACTAAGTCAAGTATTATTCGATGTTAATCTATTTATGTTGGTATTGGCCTCTGCCGCTGCCATTGCAGGCGGATATATTATTAATAATTTTTACGATTCTGAAAAGGATTTAATAAACAGGCCCATAAAATCTCGATTAGATAGGTTGGTGAGTCAAAATACCAAATTGTCGTTCTACTTCGTTCTTAATTTTGCAGCCGTAATCATGGCGAGTTATGTATCCTTTAGAGCTGTAATTTTCTTTTCGGTATATATTTTCGGAATATGGTTTTATTCGCACAAACTAAAGCGCTTACCATTTATTGGTAACCTCGTTTCAGCCATTTTAACCATTACACCCTTTTTTGCAATTTTCATGTATTACAAGAATTTTGAACAGGTCATTTTTGTGCATGCCGTATTCCTGTTTTTAATGATTTCAATGCGAGAACTGACCAAAGATTTAGAAAACATAAAAGGAGACTTCGTACAAGGCTACAAAACTATTCCCGTTGTTTATGGAGAAAAGTATTCAAAATTAATGCTAACTGTTTTAGCAATTACAACTTTAATACCTGCATATTTATTGTTATTTTATTTTGAAGTAGGTTATATGTTCTTATTCTTTTACATGAGCTTAATTCTATTAATAATGTTTTTGATATTATTATGGAAATCTACGACTAAAGTGCAATATCTAATATTACACAATATCCTTAAATTTATAATCCTTGCTGGGGTGTTTAGTATTTTATTAATTGATGTAAGTGTGATTTTAAACCGAATTTGAATGGAGAATTTATTAAAAGTGGCGCTGGCTCAAATTTCACCTGTTTGGTTGAATAAAGTCGAAACTTTAAAGAAAGTAGAGCAATCAATTATTGATGCGTCTCAGGAAAGCTGTGAACTCATCGTCTTTGGTGAGGGGTTAGTTCCAGGATATCCATTTTGGTTAGCGCTTACAGGAGGAGCAGAGTGGAATAAAACTGTGAATAAAGAATTGCATGCACTCTACGTTAAAAACGCTGTAACCATTAAAAATGGAGATTTAGATAGCATTTGTAAACTAGCCAAAAAAAATAATATTGCCGTTTATTTAGGGGTTATTGAGAGACCTTTAGATCGTGGTGGTCACAGTATTTATGCATCTTTAGTTTATATAAATGAGAATGGAGAAATTAAATCGGTACATAGAAAATTACAACCAACCTATGATGAGCGGTTAACTTGGTCACCAGGAGATGGAAACGGATTGCAAGTTCATCCGCTGAAAGCATTTACGGTTGGTGGCCTAAATTGTTGGGAAAATTGGATGCCTTTACCAAGAGCTGCACTTTATGGTTTGGGAGAAAATTTACATATTGCAGTTTGGCCGGGGAGCAACCATAATACTAAAGATATTACACGTTTTATTGCAAGAGAATCGCGTTCTTTTGTGATTTCGGTAAGTAGTTTAATGGCCACCAGTGATTTTCCAGAAGATACACCTCACCTAGATACAATACTTAAAAATGCTCCAGATATTTTAGCTAATGGAGGCAGCTGCATCGCAGGACCAGATGGGGAATGGATTGTTGAACCCGCGCTGCATAAATCAGGGTTAATTATTGAGATTATAGATTTTAATCGTGTTTATGAAGAACGTCAGAATTTTGATCCAGTAGGACACTATTCAAGGCCCGATGTAACTCAATTGAATGTGAATAGAGAGCGACAGTCAACGGTAAAGTTTAATAAATAGATAAATCGTTAATCCTAAAATTAATACATATATCTTTGCACAAAATTATAAGTGATGAATAGACAACAAGGGGGCAAAGGCAAAGGAAAGCCATCGGGACGTGGAAACGGAAACAAACGTTTTACGAGCTATGCAAGAGGAAATGCGCCAATTAAAAAATCAAACCCACAGGGGAAAAGTTCTGGAAATTCAGATGAAATACGATTGAACAAATATGTAGCCAATTCTGGGATGTGTTCAAGACGCGAAGCCGATGTGCATATAGCAACGGGTCTGGTTTCTGTAAATGGTAAAGTTATTACAGAAATGGGGTATAAAGTAAAAGTTGGAGATGAAGTACGCTATGATGGTGTTCGAATTAACCCTGAAAAAAAGGCATACGTTTTACTAAATAAACCTAAGGGTTTTGCAACAACTACAAGTGAAGGAAAAGGAAGAACGGTTATGGATTTAGTTGCTAATGCTACTAACTCTAGAATTAAGCCTATTGGTCGATTAGGACGAAACTCAAAAGGGCTATTGTTATTTACCAATGATGATGCAGTTGCAAACAAATTCACGAATTCTAAAAATGGCGTAGCGCGTTTATTTCATATAGAGTTAGATAAAAATTTAAAACTAGAAGATCTTAAAAAAATTCAAAACGGATTTAAAGTAGAGGGAAAGCTTATTGAAGTTGAAGAGATAAGTTATATTGATGGTGCCAGTAAAAAAGAAATAGGTTTAAAGATTAAGAATACCGGTAACACGATTATACGAACTATTTTTGAGCATTTTAAATATGATATTTTAAGTTTAGATTGTGTGGCTATTGGTCATTTAACTAAAAAGGATATCCCTCGTGGTCATTGGAAACACTTAACAGAGCAAGAACTGAGTACTTTGATGATGCTTTAATCCATTTCCAGTCCCAAGATTGAAATGCTTAACACTTTCCTTTGGGTTATTTTGCATGCAGTTTTTACTTTTGCGCTCATCAAGCAATATTTTTAGCATTAAAAAATCAAAAAAGGTTTAACGTATTAAAAAATAAATTACTTTTGTTTACCTTTTTTGAGTAAGAACTTTAGCCTCAAAAAAGTAGCTGAACAAATTGAAACCTGTTTCTATGTTCGGGCTTTTGAAAATTAGGAAGTCATATTCAAAAGCAGCTTACAGATTAAGCAACCGAATTTTAAAGCTAACTTCCGTGTCTCCAATATATGCTTTACAGCATGAATATGCTTTTGTGCCTACAACTTGTGAAACTTTTCGTATTTGATATTTAATTGTTATTGCCGTAACCCGTAATTAATACACGATTTACATTTTTAACTTTTAAATAAATATTTTGAATACTAAATACATTGATTTAATAAATCAGACTTTTGATTTCCCTCAAGAGGAATTTAAAGTAAATAAAGGGCAGTTGCATTTTCATGGGATTGATTTAATGCAATTAACACAGCAGTATGGCGCGCCATTAAAATTCACCTATTTACCGCAAATCTCTAACAACATTAATAGAGCAAAACAATGGTTTGCAGATGCTATTGAAAAGCACAATTATAAGGGTAGCTACAATTATTGTTATTGCACCAAAAGCAGTCATTTTAAGCATGTTTTAGATGAGGCTTTGAAGAACGATATCCATATTGAAACATCTTCTGCTTTTGATATTGATATTATTGAAAATTTAAAGGCTGAAGGGAAAATTACCAACAATACCTATGTAATTTGCAATGGTTTTAAACGTGTGCAGTACGTTACCAATATTGCCCGTTTGATAAATAATGGGCATAAAAATGCCATTCCAATTATTGATAATTATGAAGAAATAGATTTGCTCTCACAGGAGATTAAAGGCAAATTTAATGTTGGAATTAGGATAGCATCTGAAGAAGAACCAAAATTTGAATTTTATACTTCGCGTTTAGGTATTGGCTACAAAAATATAGTGCCTTTTTATAAAAATCAGATAGCTGATAACGAAAAAGTAGAACTTAAAATGTTGCACTTTTTTATTAATACCGGCATTCGCGATAATGCCTATTACTGGAACGAACTTTTGAAATGTTTAAAGGTGTACACCAGTTTAAAAAAGATTTGTCCGTCGTTAGATAGCTTAAATATTGGTGGTGGTTTCCCTATTAAAAACTCTTTAGGGTTTGAGTTTGATTATGAATATATGATTGATGAAATTATCAATCAAATTAAATTAACCTGCGAAGAAGAGGAGGTAGAGGTGCCAAACATTTTTACAGAATTTGGAAGTTTTACCGTTGGCGAAAGTGGTGGTGCTATTTATGAAGTATTGTACCAAAAGCAACAGAACGATCGCGAAAAGTGGAATATGATAAACTCATCATTTATTACCACATTACCTGATACTTGGGCTATTAACAAACGCTTTATTTTGTTAGCGGTAAACCGTTGGCAAGATAGCTATGAGCGTATTCTACTTGGTGGTCTAACCTGTGATAGCGACGATTATTATAACAGCGAACAACACATGAATGCGATCTACTTGCCTAAATACAATAAGGACAAACCATTGTATATCGGTTTTTTTAATACAGGCGCTTACCAAGAAACCATTGGTGGTTTTGGTGGTTTGCAACACTGTTTAATTCCGTCGCCAAAGCATATTTTAATTGATAGAGATGCCGATGGAAATATAACTACCAGACTATTTAGCGAACAACAAAAAAGTGAAGATTTATTGAAAATATTAGGTTACGAAAAGCAATCAGAACCTGTGACATCAGAAGGTTTAGAGGTAGCCAAAGTTTATAATTAATACAATGAACAATAAAACATACGCTGGAATTCCTGAAGAATTCGCAAAATTAGAACAAGCTAAAATTGTTGTAATTCCTGTGCCTTATGATGGCACAAGCACATGGCAAAAAGGCGCCGACAAAGGCCCGCAAGCTTTTTTAGAGGCTTCAGAAAATATGGAGCTTTATGATATTGAAACAGATACCGAAGTATACCAACAAGGCGTTTTTTTAGCCGATTCGGTTACTGAAAATACGTCGCCAGAAGCGATGGTGGAGGCTGTACATCAGGCAACTAAAAAATACATTAAGAAAAACAAGTTTGTAACTGTTTTTGGTGGTGAGCATTCTATATCTATAGGAACAATTCGTGCGTTTAACGAAATGTATCCTAGCTTAACAGTGTTACATATTGATGCGCATGCCGATTTACGTCAATCATACGAAGGTTCTACTTGTAACCATGCTTGTGCGGTTTATGAAGCGAGTCAAAACACCAATTTGATTCAGGTGGGCATTCGTTCTATGGATATCATGGAAAAAACAGTGATGGATGAAGAGAAAACTTATTTCGCTCATGAAATGGCTGTGGACGATACTTGGATGGATTCGGCAATCGATCAAATGACAGATAATGTGTTTATCACGTTTGATTTAGATGCTTTCGACCCTTCTATTTTACCAAGTACAGGTACGCCTGAACCAGGGGGTTTATTTTGGTATGAAACGTTGGAGTTTTTAAAGCAAGTATTTGAAGAAAAAAATGTGGTAGGTTTTGATATTGTGGAGCTTTGTCCAAATTCAAAAGAAAAATCATCAAACTTTTTAGCTGCGAAATTGTATTACAAAATGCTGAGCTATAAGTTTATGAATGATAATTTCGATGACGACTTTGATAATAATTACGAAGCAACCGAAACAAAAAAGAACACCTTAAAATTTACTGAAGATGCCAACTACTAAAGGTCCAATTTCAAAATTTATAGAGCAACATTATTTGCATTTTAATGCTGCGGCTTTGGTTGATGCGGCTAAAGGCTATGAAGCGCAACTAAACAATGGTGCTAAAATGTTAGTGTCTTTAGCAGGCGCTATGAGTACTGCAGAATTAGGTAAGAGTTTTGCAGAAATGATTCGTCAAGATAAAGTACAAATTATTTCTTGTACAGGTGCAAACTTAGAGGAAGATATCATGAATTTGGTGGCGCATTCACATTACAAGCGTGTACCAAATTATCGTGATTTAACACCTCAAGAAGAATGGGATTTGCTAGAAAAAGGCTTAAACCGAGTTACCGACACTTGTATTCCAGAAGAAGAAGCATTTAGAAGATTGCAAGAGCATATTTTTGAAATTTGGAAAGATGCTGAAGCCAAAGGCGAACGCTATTTACCTCATGAGTATATGTATAAAATGTTGCTATCGGGTGTTTTAGAGCAATACTACGAAATAGATATAAAGGACTCGTGGATGTACGCAGCTGCGGAAAAGAATTTACCAATAGTATGTCCTGGATGGGAGGATAGCACCATGGGTAATATTTTTGCAAGTTATGTTTTAAAGGGTGAGCTGAAAGCAAGCACGATGAAATCTGGTATTGAATACATGACGTTTTTAGCCGATTGGTACACAGATAATTCATCAAAAGGTATTGGTTTCTTTCAAATTGGTGGTGGTATTGCTGGCGATTTTCCAATATGCGTAGTACCTATGTTGTATCAAGACATGGAACGTACAGATACTCCATTTTGGAGTTATTTTTGCCAAATTAGCGATTCTACAACAAGTTATGGGTCGTATTCTGGAGCAGTTCCAAATGAAAAAATCACATGGGGGAAGTTAGATATTGATACACCAAAATTTATCATAGAAAGTGATGCGACTATTGTTGCGCCTTTAATTTTTGCTTATCTTTTGGGCATGTAAATTGACCAAATCAAAAAAAAAATCACCTAACTATGAAAAATAGAAATGATAATTTAAAACGTGTCATTGTAGATTTTAAAAAGTTGACTCCAGAAATTCTTGCAATGCTAGTAGAAAAATATCCAGATGGATATGATGACGACCATATCATATCCTTTAGAAATCAACATAATGAACTTATAGAAGCTGTTGAGGTTACTACTGAGGATACTAAATATTTGGTAAAAGTAAGTACCAAACTTGAAGTAACGATGGAAAATTATGACGAGGATGATTATGAAGATTTTGATGACGATGATCCAGAAGCAGTGCAAGACCCAGATATAGTGGATGAAAGTTCAGAAGACGATAATTAATACTTTTTTATATTATGAGAACAGCCGCTTTTAAGTCCTACAAAAACGGTTATTTTACCTTTTGGTTTGAAAACGGAGAGGAGTTAGCTTTTGAAGAAGTACACCCTCGCGTTTTAAAGCAATTCGATTTAAAAAACGATAAAAGCTTGATTGATAAGGATTTTAGAATCACTTTCATAGAAGATGGAGATGATGATAATCCTATTTACAGAGTAGAAAGTTTAAAACCTCTTTAACCAGAATTATATGAAAACAACTTTTCACATGTCTTTACCTTGCATGAGCATTAACGAGACTAGTAGTTTTTATACTAAAATTGGCGCTGCTAAAGGTAGAACGACCCAAAGTTGGGTGGATATTAATCTTTATGGTCATCAAATTACTTTTATTAAGGCAGGGAAGCATAGCTTTAACAGTCCTAACTATGTTTTTGAAGGTAAAATATTACCTTCATTTCACTTTGGAATTATATTAGATTCCAATACATGGAATTTAGTTTATGAAAAATTAAAAGAACAAAAATTAGACCTTGTTACTGAATCTACTTTTTTGAAAGGTAAAGTAGGTGAGCACCATTCCTTTTTTGTTAAAGATCCTAATGATTATATGTTAGAGTTTAAATGTTTTGAGACTGCTGAAGAGATATTTAAATCTTGAAAACTTATAATTTACTTATTTAACGAAATAATTTTATCAAATCAAACTAGCTCCTTTTCCGGAGCTTTTTTATGGATACTTCCCATATAAACACACCATAAACAATAATATATTCTAATCCAATTATCCATAAATTTTCAGATTTATCGGCTTTATTAATATTCACATAAGCGAGATAACTGAGGATAATCACACAACTCCACACCAGAGGAAATTTGTACTTTGTAAAAACAGACAAAATTAATAATGTAGCTATGTACCATGGATGTACCGTAGTGGCTGTAAAATAATAAAACGATAGAACAAATAGCATAGCGGTAATAAGTTCTAAAGTGGTTTTATTTTTTTTAAAAAACGCCATTAGAATAACAAACACAATTACAATTAAAGAAAGTATTTTACCTATTATGGCAATTTCATTGTAGCCTCTAAATGTATAGCCTATTTCTCTGGCGATGTAATATAGACTTCCGTTAAATTCAAAATTTTGAAACCAAAGCGCAACAGTTTTTGAATAGTTATGTAAAAAATCGGAAGCGTAGAATGGAAGAAAAAGCAAAAGTGTAGTTGCAATAACAATAATGTAAAAGCTAACAAGTCTGACTAGGTTTAGAATAATTGAAACATCTTTCTCTTTTTGATTACTTTTTATAAACCATTGAAAAAATAATGGTAAAAATATAAGTGGAATCAATTTGACCGAAATAGAGAGTGCTAAAACAACTCCAGCCCATTTCCATTTTCCAATATTGAGCAAGTACAAACTCCAAACTAAAAAGAATATCATAACGCCTTCAAAATGCAGGTTCCCTGTTAATTCAATAATTATAAATGGATTTAATATATACCAGAATATGTTATAGCTAGGAATTTTAAGTTTTTCTAAAAGTTTTTGCCCAAAGTGTAGTGTGCCAAAATCTGCCGCTATAATTAGCAAACGCATAATAACAACAGAACCTAAAATACTTTTTCCAGCAAACAGTCCTGCTAAAACAAAGCAGAGTTGATTTATGGGAGGATAGTTAGTAAAATGACTCGCATTTAAATTACCCATACCTTCATATAAAGTGTGGGCTTGATAAACTGGAATTTCATCTTTATTAATGAAAGATTCAACTGTGAATAAATATGGATTAATACCTTCTAACAATATTCTACCGTCCCAAATAAAGCGGTAAAAATCTTGTGACAAATTTGGAATTGCTAAAATAAAAATAGCTCGAAATGAAAAAGCGAGGAAACTCAAAGCACGTGTGTTATGCTTTAATGTGTTAACCAACATATAGAATAATAAGAATAAGACTACATAAAAAACAATAAGCTTAGTGTATTCTGTACGGGTTAAATCGTAAGCAAATAAAAAATAAAATAGTATACTAGAAAATACTAGGAATAAAGATGTTCTATTAAGTTTTAAAAAAGTCGTATTTAAAAACATATTCAAATATAATGCTATTTGTTTGTTGCAGGCATTAACCAAAACTTACTTGATAATCATAAATAAAACGAGTAAATTCGTTAACCTTCAGTTAATCAGTAAAAAACATCTTTTTATGAAAAAAGCAGCATTACTTTTATCCGCATTATTCACTGTCTTATTTAGTTCTTCTCAAGATAGAGTGACAGGAGAGTTATTTGCAACACGATCGGAAGTTATAGCTCAAAATGGTATGGTGGCTACAAGTCATCCATTAGCTACTCAAGTAGGTCTGGATATATTAAAAAAAGGAGGAAACGCTATTGATGCCGCTATTGCAGCCAATGCAACATTAGGACTCATGGAACCAACTGGTTGTGGTATAGGAGGTGATCTGTTTGTAATTCTTTGGGATGCGAAAACCAAAAAATTATATGGTCTTAATGCTAGCGGAAGGTCGCCCAAAAACTTAACCTTGGATTATTTTGAAGAAAAAGGGATGACTAAAATACCATCATATGGTCCATTACCAGTAAGTGTTCCAGGTGCTGTAGATGGTTGGTTTGAGTTACTTAATAAGTTTGGCTCTTTACCAATAAAGGATATTTTAACACCTGCAATTAATTATGCGGAAAATGGTTTTCCCCTTACAGAACTTATTGGTCACTATTTCAGCTTAAGTGTTGATAGATTTTTGATGGCCAAGTTTGAGAATATTGAGGATACTTATGTTCGGAATGGTAAAATCCCCAAAGAAGGCGAGATTTTTAAAAACCCTTATTTAGCTGATACATATAAGAAGATAGCTGATGGTGGAAGAGATGCATACTACAAAGGAGAGATAGCAAAAACAATTACAGATTATATAAAATCTCAAGGTGGCTTTTTGTCAATGGAAGATTTTAAAAACCATAAAAGTGAATGGGTTGATCCTGTTTCCGTTAATTATAGAGGGTATGATGTATGGGAACTTCCGCCAAACGGACAGGGGATTGCCGCACTTCAAATGCTACAAATTCTAGAAGGTTACGATTTTTCAAATATTGAATTTGGCAGTGCAGAACATCTTCATCTGTTTACTGAAGCAAAGAAGCTGGCTTTCGAAGATCGTGCTAAATATTATGCCGATATGGATTTCGCGAAAGTTCCAGTTCAAGAACTTTTATCCGATTCTTACGCCGAAGAAAGGCGTAAATTAATAACAGATAGAGCCTCCAAATATGATGCTGGCGAAATAAGTGCTGGAGAGACCATCTATTTAACAACAGCCGATAAAGAAGGAAATATGGTTTCGTTTATTCAGAGTAATTATCGTGGTATGGGTTCTGGGATGGTGCCGCCAAAATTAGGATTTATGCTCCAAAATAGAGGCGAGTTATTTAATCTAAAGCGCGGATATTTTAATACCTACGAACCTGGTAAACGACCTTTTCATACTATAATTCCAGCTTTTATAACTAAAGACGGGAAACCTTTTTTGAGTTTTGGGGTCATGGGAGGCGATTTTCAACCACAAGGGCATACCCAAATTGTTATGAATCTAGTTGATTTTGGAATGAATATTCAGGAGGCAGGAGATGCTCCACGGTGGGATCATTCCGGTACATCAAAACCCACGGGCGAACCTGCGGAAGGAACTGGGGAAATCCATATAGAATCGAAAATTCCTTATGAATCTGTTAGAGGCTTGATGAAAAGAAGACATAAAGTCGGATTTGGTTTAGGCGGTTATGGAGGTTATCAAGCTATTTTATGGGATGATGAAAATAAAGTGTATCGTGGTGCTTCAGAAAGCAGAAAAGACGGGCAAGCGTCTGGATATTAGTAGCCTAATGTTTTATATTAAAAAGCTTAAACTTTGGAAGCTATTGATTTGAAGAATACATAGCCAAAACCAACAAATAGCATTAAGTGAAAAGGGAATAACCCAAAATCACCACCTTGGTTTCCAACTATAAAGGCACTATACATTCCAAATCCAAAATAAAGCATCAATAAACCTTCAAAAATAACATGAATTGAGACCGTTTTTTTCATGTATTTGTTATTCTTCCAATTGTCTTTATACTTGCTAATATTGAATTTAGGCGTACGAACAAATTCACTTTTCTTGCCTAAATGACCTTCTAAAACCGCAATCGAGTTATGAAGAGAAAAGCCCATTGCAATGGAGAAAAACACAAAAAACATCCCAATATATTTTATGAAATTCTTAATACCTCCGCCGTATATATTCTTATACATAAACCAATAGCAAATAAAAAATATTACGCTACTTATCACAAAGAAGCTCATAACATAAAAATATGGCTTTAAGTGTGCATATTCATTTTTTATATAAAGCATAGGGATACTAAAAACACCAACAATTAATACGTTTAAAAACATGGTACTATTTAGTAAATGTAAAATACCATGAACTTTAGTTTTTGGAGAAATATTTTGGCTGCTTAATACGCGACCAAGCATTTTTCTAAAGTTTTCTGCTCCTCCCTTGTTCCATCTAAATTGTTGAGAACGCGCAGCACTAATTACTATTGGCAGTTCTGCAGGAGTTTCAACATCTTCAAGATATTTGAATTTCCAGTTCTTTAATTGCGCACGGTAACTTAAATCTAAATCTTCTGTTAATGTGTCTCCTTCCCAGTTACCAGCATCAATAATACATTGCTTACGCCACAAGCCTGCAGTTCCATTAAAATTTATAAAATGGCCTTTACAATTTCGACCTGTTTGTTCTAATGTGAAGTGTGCGTCAAGCGCAAAAGCTTGAATTCTTGTTAGGATTGAATAATTGCGGTTAATATGTCCCCATCGTGTTTGGACTACGCCTATGGCTTCATCTTTAAAATAAGGAACCGTTTTTTTAAGCCAATCTTTTTTTGGTAAAAAGTCTGAATCAAAAATAGCGACAATTTCTCCTTTTGAGATCTTTAAACCTTCTTTTAAAGCACCTGCCTTAAAACCTGTTCTGTTGGTTCTAGTAATATGTTTAATATCTAGTCCTGTGGCTTGAATTTTTTCAACATGTTTTCGTGTGCTTTCAACAGTTTCGTCGGTAGAATCGTCAAGTACTTGAATTTCTAATTTTTCTCGAGGATATTCAATTTTAGCGATGTTATCCAATAAGCGCTCCATAACATACATTTCATTATACACCGGAAGTTGTATAGTGATGTATGGCACTTCATCTGGATTGGATAAATCAAGTTTTGGACATTCGATTTTTGTTCTTTTAGAAGATAAGTAATTAAATAATAGATTCAACTGCGCTAATGCATACAAGAATATGAGCAAAAGGGCAATTGAATAAATAATAATAACTGTGGTTTCTAAAATCATTTTTTGAAGCTGTATTTAAAAATCCAACCTAAAATTTTTACGCCTGCAAATATAGCACCTTTTATTGTACCAGACACCTTTGAAACACCAATTCTATTTCTATAGTTTACTGGTATTTCGGTATATGTAAGATTATGCTTTAAAGCTTTGAGCTGCATCTCTACAGTCCATCCATAAGTTTTGTCTTCCATATTCAAAGCCAATAGTTTTTTATACTTAATAGCTCTAAACGGTCCTAGGTCGGTATATCTAGCACCAAAGAATAAGGTCATTAAAGATGTTGCTAACCAGTTACCAAAAATTTGTGGTTTGGTCATAGAACCTGTTTCTCTCAGCCATTTTACCCGGGCACCTATTACAAAATCAATGTTATCATTAATAATTGGTACAACTAATTTTGTGAGTTCTTCAGGATAGTCACTATAGTCTCCATCTAAAAAAACAAGTATATCTGGTAATTCAGATTGCTTGGCAATATATTCCATCCCTTTTAAACAGGCATAGCCATAACCTCTGTTGGCTTCGATTAAAACTGTTGCGTCAGCGTTTCTGGCGTTAAGTTCAGTATTATCGGTGGAGTTGTTACTAACAACGATTACTTCATCGACAATATTTGGGATGTCTTTTATAACCAGCCCTATCGAGTCTTCCTCATTATACGCTGGAATAATGACTTTTATTTTGGTCATTGCAGATCGCCGAGTTTGTTTTCTTTTTTAAAGGAAGCAAAGGTAGTCCATTCTTTTAATTTTTTACCTGCTTTGTATTTGGAAGCTGCAATTAATTCTTCATTTCGGTATATTAAACAATACCCATTTTTTCTATTGTTCCTTAATTGGCATTTGTGATTTACCTTTTCCAGGTCATCGTAAAACAACCACCAATCGTTTTTATTTCCATCTTTATAGTGGCCTTCTTTTATTAAGGATCCGGTTTGCGAGTAATATTTCCAATATTTGGATTCTTTACCTTCAGAAAAATGACCTTCTTTTTTAATATTTCCATTTTCATAATAGAACCTCCAAAACTTTGATTTCTTATTGTGTTCAATCCATCCTTCAGATTGAATGTTTCCATTTTCGAAGAAGGATCTATGATATTTTTTTTCCGCAAAAGTGTTTAAGGCAGTTAGAAGTACAACGATTAAACTTAAGTATTTCATTACTTCTTATTTACTAAATCCATCAAATCAATGTCGTTTCCTAAAAGCACTTCTGTTGGGTTAATACGACCTTCCATAGAGTCATTTTCTAATTTCAAAACACCTCTTGGGCATACAGCTGAACAAATACCACAACCCACACAGCTTGAGCGTACAATGTTTTCACCTTTTTGAGCATAAGCTCGTACATCTATCCCCATTTCACAATAGGTTGAACAGTTGCCACAAGAAATGCATTGCCCTCCATTTGTGGTTATTCTAAATTTAGAAAATAAGCGTTGCTGAAACCCTAAAATAGCCGCCATGGGGCATCCAAATCTACACCAAGCTCTGCTGCCTAGAATGGGGTAAAATCCAGTACCAATAACACCCGAAAATATGGAGCCAATATAAAGGCCATAAGCAGACCTTAAAGCGCTTCCTTTAATATAAAAAAGATGATCTATAGTGCTGGTAAAATGCATAATAAGTAGCAAAGCAATGGTGGCAAAAAATCCGATGGCTCCCATTTTAGCATCCTTGCCTAATTCTTTTCTTTTAAAGAACATAACTCCAGTAAATATTAAGGTTAAAAAGCCAATAATTAAGGAGATGAAAAGTCCTCGTGTTAGCCAAAAATCATTTTTGCTATAGCCCAAATAGGTATAAACCATGGCGGTTGTCATAACCACAGAGAAGACTAAAACGGCATGTATTAACCAGCGCTCTAATTTCCAAGCCGATAATTTTTTAGAAGATAATTGTCTGAAAGAATCTCCTGCTGTTTCAGCTAGACCTCCACAGCCACAAACCCATGAACAATACCATCGTTTTCCAAACTTATAAGTTAAAATTGGAGTGATAACGAATATGGAAATGATGCCAAAAAGTAGTAAGGACAGTCCAATTGTTCCGTTTGATAAAAAGGCTTTTACAGACCATTGATCAAAAATATAATAGTTAAGTGGCCAGATGCTTTTTAAGTCGTAATAAGGTAGGTCGTTATTCATGACGTACATAAATTCAGGAATTAAAAATGCAAATGCTAGTTGGAAAAACATGACTGACACTGTTCTTATCTGCTGATACCGATTGTGACGATATTTTACAATAAACTTATATCCAAAAGCTAAAATAGCAATCGTGTATAGTGTCCCATAAACAAACCATTGACTAGCTGGTCGTCCACTTAATAAGTTGCTTAACGGGTCAAATAAACTTATAAGTCCTGTATTTTCTGTACCATTTGTTCCAAGTCCTAAGTGCTTAGGAAAGAAGTATAATACAATATAAAAGGCCGTTAGAATCACCCCAACGATCCAGCCCCAAACACCTCTTGATGAGATAGATTTGAACCATACGCCATCATTTTTAATGCCTTCCAATTTTGATAAATAGGCTTCTCTTGAATAGATAATTGTCCCAATAGAAATTAGCCCTAAAGCAAGGGTTAAGAACAACCCTACATCTGGGAAATTAGTATTGAATAGGGCAAGTGCCATGATAAATAATCCAACAATCCCTAGGGCTAGAGCTATCTTTTGTTTATTGGTAATATCTATTGCATCAGGTTTTGCTAATGACATACTATGGTTTATTTTATTGCTCATGCTTAAACAGTTTGAAATTGTTTGTTATACGATGAAAGAATTTCGACTTCGAAATGACTATAAAATTCTGGATCGAAGTTGGCGTCAGAAAGATGATTCATAACATAATCAACATCGCGTTCTTCAGTTAACCAGGTGTCGAATGTTTCGTGACGCATTCTAATACCGAAGGTATTAATGCCCAAAAATTTATTGGTGTCTTTATGATATGCCACAGTGATGCATTTTGTGTCATCTTTATGTTTCCAGTGAAAATGTTTTTCATATTCTGGTCGACCGCGTTCACCAAACACCCATCCATAGGTTTGATATTCAATGTCAAGAAATTTAGCTGAGTTAAACCAGTACCCCGGTTTGTATTCAATTTTGTTTCCGCATATGGTTTGCGCTACAGTTTCACCCATCATACGCCCTGTGTACCAAACTGCTTCAATTGGTCTTCGATTTCCAATGGCTTCATGTTGTTCTGCACAATCCCCAATAGCATACACATCTGTAATATTAGTTTCTAAAAAACGATTGACTTTTACTCCTCTTCCCGTCTCAATTTCGGAGTCTTTTAAGAAATTTATATTTGGTGAGACACCTGCTGTTAATCCGACCACATCACACAGGATTTCTTCACCAGTTTCTTGAATAATAACTGATTTTACTTTACTATTTTCATCAGCTTTTATCTCTTTTAAATTTGTTGAAAGTCGCAAATCAATATGATGGTTTTTTATATGCCTATTAATCATTTCACTTTCACCAGAAGGTAAAACACCATTCCAGAAGCTGTCTTCTCTAACTAAAAAAGTAACAGGAATGTTTCTAGAGTTTAGCATTTCTGCCAACTCAATACCTATCAAACCACCACCAACAATTACCGCATGTTTGCAAATTTTGTTATTTGGTGCATACTTTTCAAGGTTTTCTAAATCTTGCTTATGATACATGCCCATAACACCATCAAAATCTTGCCCTGGCCAACCAAACTTATTGGGTTTACTTCCTGTAGCAATAATTAATTTATCATATTGAAGTATATCACCTTCAGCAAAATGAAGTGTTTTAGTTTTGGTTTCAATTTGCTTAACATAGCCCTTCTTAAGTTCAATTCGGTTCTTTTTCCAAAACCAGTTTTCGTAAGGCTGTGTGTGTTCAAATTTCATGTGCCCCATATATATGTACATTAGGGCAGTACGCGAAAAGAAATAATCGGTTTCGGCTGAAACAATAGTGATTTTTTTATCAGACATTTTTCTAATATGTCTTGCGGCTGTTACTCCTGAAATCCCGTTTCCAATAATGACAATGTGTTCTTGCATAATTTGATGGTTATTTGGTGATAGGTCGTAGCTAAAGATAAGAACTTAAATCTAAGTCTTTAATTTAGAACAGGTATAAATTGAATGACTTCTGTAAGGAATAATATAATTTTAAGACACGGAAAAACTTTTGATTCCTTTGTAATTACCGAAATTTTTATTCGACCTAAGTGCAGTTACTTTGCAAGTTGTAAAAAATAAAATAATGAAAAAACAATTTATAATAGTGTTTGTAACACTTATATCTTTTGAAGGAATAGCTCAAGATTTAGATACGTTTTTTAAGAAAGCAGATGCTTTTTTTGAAGGCAATGTGTCAGATGGAAGGGTTGCTTATTCTAAAATTCACTCCAATCAAGAATCATTAAATGAAATCTTAAAAATCGCTGAGGGTGTTTCGGTTTTAAAAAGTGATGCAATCGACTACAAAGCATTTTGGATTAACGCTTATAACTTATCAGTTATTAAAGGTATTGTAGATAATTATCCAACTAATTCCCCATTGGATAATAAAGGGTTTTTCGATGAAACAACATATTCTTTAGCTGGAAAAACCATTACCCTAAATGATATTGAACATAAGCTTTTAAGAGGGCAGTTTAACGATCCTAGGTTTCACTTTGTGTTAGTGTGCGGTGCAGTTGGGTGTCCGCCATTAATTAATAAAGCTTATTTGCCAAATACCTTAAATAATCAATTAGAGGAACAAACCAAGTTGGCCTTGAATGGTTCGTTTTTAAAAGTGAATGCTAAAAAGAAGCGTGTTCAAGCTTCGCAAATTATGGAATGGTATAAGGAAGATTTCTCTATGAATGGAATGTCGGAAATCGATTTTATAAACCAATACAGAATAGAAAAATTAGAAGGTAAATACAAGTTAAGCTACTTTCCATACGATTGGAAAGTGAATAAACAATAACTATTAAAAGTAAAATTAAATCAAATTAAAAAAAGAAAAAATGAAAATCATAGCCGCATTTTTAATTTTAGTCTTAATAACATTTTCGGGGTATTCTCAGGATGAATCAGAAGGAAATCAGGGTAGTATTATTCAAACATATACACCCTCAAAATTATTAAAGAAAGGGCAATGGGATATAAAATGGTTTAACAATCTATATACCGAAACTGAAGCTCGATTTAACGGAGTAAAAGCAGATAAGAACCGCGAAACATATTTTACCTCTAGCTTCGATATTTTTACAGGAGTATCTGAAAATAATACATTTAACGTCGGAGTTTTATTTGATATTAGATCAAATGTAGTTGGAGATCGAAGTGCATTAGATGTTTTTTCTTTTGACGGAGAGCGTGGAACCGCAAGGTCTGGATTAACTTCCATTGCACCAGCAGTTAAGTTTAACCCTATAAAGAATGTTAGTAATTTCACAATTCAATCGGCATTTCATATTCCGCTTTTTAGCGAAGAATCAGATGATCAAGGCGTGTTTTTGGATCAAACGGCGTATACACTTCAAAATCGTTTTTTCTATGACTACACTTTACCAAGTGGCAATTGGCAGTTATTTACCGAATTAAATACAGAGTATAATTTTGGCGATGATAATAGCTTTGCTAATAATACATTTGTTGTAGCTCCAGGTGTTTTTATGAGTTATTTTCCTAGCGACAAGTCTACTGTCCTTGGTTTCGTGCAGCATTTTCACAGAATTGGAGATTTTGATCAAGATTTTACGACCTTAGGTTTTGGAGGAAAGTATCAGCTTACTAAAACCTTAAATTTGGAGGTCCTATATAGTAAGTTCGTTCGAGGGGAAAATACGGGCTTGGGTCAATCTTTTAATATAGGTTTAAGAACTTTATTTTAATGATAAACACTAAATTTAGGAACTTAAAGTAATTCATATGGTTCGAGCTAGGTTCTTGATTTTTTTATCAATATTAAGTATTCAGTCCTGTAAAACTCAAAGCAATAAAATTAATGGTGTGAGTTTTGTCGCTTCTAGAGAAGCTGTTAATGAATCTCATATTACCCCTGTAGTTAACCTAAGTGCTAATTACGCTGCTATTATGCCTTTTGGTTTTATGAGGAATTTAGATAATCCTAAAGTTATTTTTGACACAGAAAGACAATGGTTTGGAGAAACCAAGCAAGGTGCAGAACAATACATAAATGAGCTTAGGAAGCAAAAAATAAAGATAATGCTGAAACCTCAAATTTGGGTGTGGCATGGGGAGTTTACAGGTTTTATAAAAATGGAAAACGAAGTGGATTGGAATGCTTTTGAAGTCGCTTACACCAAGTTTATTTTGGAATATGCGCGATTAGCTCAAAATTTAAAAGTAGAAATCTTTTGCATTGGAACTGAACTTGAAAAATTTATTGAAAATAGGCCAGAGTATTGGAGTTATTTAATTAGCGAGATTAAGGCGATTTACAAAGGAAAGCTTACTTATGCTGCCAATTGGGATGAATTTAAAAGAACACCTTTTTGGAGTCAATTGGATTTTATTGGTGTTGACGCATATTTTCCAGTAGGTGAAAGCAAAACGCCTTCTTTTGACGAATGTTTAGAAGGATGGAGAGAACATAAGGAAACGATAAAAAGTCTATCAATTATACACGACAAGCCAATTTTGTTTACCGAGTATGGTTATAGAAGTGTTGATTATGCTGGAAAGTTACCTTGGGTTAGCGATATTGGTATGAATCAAGTAAATCTAGAAGCGCAAACGAATACTACAAGCGCATTATTTGAAACTTTTTGGAACGAAGACTGGTTTGCTGGTGGTTTTATATGGAAATGGTTTCATAATCATGATGACGTCGGAGGAAAGAATGATTCTATGTTCACGCCGCAAAACAAACCATCTGAAAAGATTATAAAGCATTATTATAAATCGGGAAATGAATAAAATTATTTTCTTTTTTTTATTTGGCATTTGTTTTAACAGTTTTTCACAGGACTATCGAATTGCCGATTTAAAAATTCAAGGTAATAAAAGGTTAAAGGCTTCTTTCGTTAAAAAGATTGCCTCCATTAATGCTGGAGACGTTCTCGACTCTTTGGTCATTGAAGAAGATATGAAATTACTTAAGCGTTTGCCATCTATATCGCATGCTTATTACCAAGTATTTCCATCTGGAGATAATCAATACAACGTGTTTTATAATATAGAAGAAAACTTCACACTCATTCCTTCAGCAAATATTTATACCACCGATAATGATGAGTTTGCCTATAGATTAGGGTTATATGAATTTAATTTATTGGGTAGAAACATTGCCATAGGCGGATTTTATCAAAAGGATATTTACGATTCCTATGCGTTTAACTTTAGAGCCCCTTTTTTGTTTTCAAGACATTGGGGGCTAGCAGTTAACTATCAAGATTTAACAACTCAAGAACCTGTTTTTTTCGATGACACAATTTCAAATTATAAATATAATAATGAATCCATTGAAATTTTAGGACTATTTAGACTTAATTTTAATAACAAATTTGAATTTGGGATCAATTATTTTGTTGAAGATTACAGCTATAAGTTTGGAGCTACCAGTCCAATTGTTCCGCGGGAACTAAATGTTCATAAATGGTTGGTAAAGAGCATTTATGAATATAATAACTTAGATTATTTTTATCAATATGTATCGGGGTTTAGAAGTATTGCTAATCTTCAATATGTGACTTCGATGAATGCCATGCTTCCAGATTTTTTTATTGGCTGGAACGATTTTTTATATTACAAAAGGGTAGGAGAAAGAGGCAATTGGGCAAACCGAGTACGGTTAGGTCTTTCTACTAATGACGAAACACCATTTGCGCCTTTCTCGGTAGATAATAATTTGAATATACGAGGTGTTGGTAATACTATAGATAGAGGCACAGGAGCTATCGTTTTAAATACGGAATACAGGTATAGTTTGTATGAGAAAAACTGGTTTGTGCTTCAAGTAAATGCTTTTATTGATGCAGGAACATGGAGAAACCCTGGAGGCGATTTCGATGATTTTACCGATATGGATAATGTAAAAGTTTATCCTGGATTAGGGTTGCGCTTTATCCACAAGAAAATATATAATGCTATTTTTAGAATCGATTATGGGTATGGTTTAACTCAAGATTCTAGTAAAGGATTTGTATTTGGGATTGGACAGTATTTTTAATGTTAAGTTAACTTTTTAACTCTTCTAAATTATTAGAATACTTTATTTTTGCTCAAAAATTTTAAGATGAGAACATTTGCGATTGGTGATATTCATGGTGGCTTAAAAGCTTTAATTCAAGTTTTAAACAAACTTGAGGTTAAAGATGATGATACACTCATTTTCGTTGGCGATTATGTAGATGGATGGAGTGAATCTGCTCAGGTTATTCAGTTTCTAGTGGAACTTTCAGAAAAAATAAACTGTGTTTTTATTAAAGGAAATCATGATGTGTGGTGTGAGGAATGGTTAAAAAACAGCGATGTTAATTCAACTTGGTATATGCACGGTGGAAAAGAAACCATAGATAGTTATGAAGGCTTTTCGGAAAGTGAAAAACAGATACATTTACAGTTTTTTGAGAATATGCCACTATATTACATAGATGATAAAAATCGATTGTTCTTACATGCCGGTTTTACCTCAATGCACGGCGTAGAAAAAGAAGTTTTTAAAACTACCTTTTATTTTGATAGGACATTATGGGAAATGGCTTTGACTATGGATAAAGGTATAGATGAAGATTCTGTTATTTATCCAAATAGATTAAAGCATTATAAGGAAATATACATTGGACATACACCTACAATTAATTTTAATGAGGATATGCCAATGCATGCGGTTAACGTATGGAATATTGATACAGGAGCAGCATTTACTGGAAAGTTATCGGCCATTAACATAGACACAAAGGCCATATTTCAGAGTGAGAATTTACCCGCTTTATACCCAAATGAAAAGGGCAGGAATAAACATTAATTAGTGCAAATTTTCTTTTTGTAATATTGATAAAGCTCATTGGCATCTGAACCCAACCAACGTTTAACATAGATGTTCCAAAAATAATATTGTAGTTTCCAAACACCATGTTTTTTGTACAGTCTTGCTGAGGTTCTAATTTTCTTATTGATAACTACAAATTGCTTTCGAGCGTACAATGCGTTTATCAAAATATTGTCTTCATAGATAATATAAGTCTCGTTGTAACCACCAATTTCGTTAAATAATGCTTTAGTAATAAACTGACTCTGGTCTCCACCTCTGCATGCACGCCAACTAAATTTTGTAAGCCAACTTGCTAAACGTAACCACCAATGGGTACTGTTAAATTCCATTCTAAAACATCCAGCAGGATTATCGTTTTTTACCTCGTTTATTATTAATTGATCAAAATTTATTGGAGGAAAAGAATCAGCATGTAAAAAGTAAAGAATATCTTCTGATGAAATTGCCGCGCCTAAATTCATTTGTTTGGCACGTCCTTTTTCTGAAAGCAATAGTTTGATTGGAGATTTTAAATTATTACTTATTGAATCTGGACTTTGTTTTAAAGTTGTTTTTTCAATATAATGATAGGCTTCTTTTTTATCTGAAAGATTAAAGTTTAAGAAAGACTCTACTACTTTTTGCGTGGCATCATTACTGCCGCCATCAACAACAATAATTTCTGAGATGTTTTTGGGTGTTGAATTGGCTAGTAAATGTTCTAGTAGTTTACCTATGTAAGCTTCTTCATTTAAAACAGGAATTATAATCGAGATTTTAGTCATTTAAATCCCAATTATAATCTTTAAAACGTTTTTTTGCTTTATCTGAAATCTTGATATCTGAATATTTTTTTAGGAAATCAATAAGAGATCCATCTTGTTTAAAATCTTTGGTAAACCATTGAAATATTTTTGAAAGTTCTAAGTTGTTACTTGAAATGTTATTTCGTTTATCGTCAGCTAAAAAAGTTTTTGTGGCATCAGTAAGCTGTTCATCAAGATTTTCAGATGTATATGCTTCGTTTTTTAGTTTAGGACACGAATAAGAGCCACATACAATCGCGAAATGAATTCGAGGTTCGTTCATTTTACGTAGAATTTGATGTTCAATTTCATTTAAATTATACCATTTATCACCTAATTTCCAAAGGCGTTGATTCCATGGGTCTTTAATGTCTTTAATACTTTTTAACGGATAATGGCGTATTATCAAATCGATTGTCAAAGCGTTATATGTATTAATCCAATAGGCTAATTTTTCGTTTTTGGAGAGAGATTCGAAAGTGTCATCCGAACGTATGAAACTTAAATTATGAATATAATCAAGCAGTTTTTGGTGCTCTTTACTAAAAGATTTATAATCTACTTTACCTTCTTCAGAAACATATAGATCTAGTAGTTCATTCCAAGTTTGATTAGGTCGGTTTAAGAATTTAGTTTTGAGTTCAGTTATTTTGTCTTTAAGGACTTCATCATTTTTTACATCTTCTTTTGTAGGAGTAATATTCAAAGAATCTTTAATTGAAAAAGTGTCACTTGGTGTTTCAATAATAGAGTCTAGATTTTTACTATTTTCTTTATCAGTTGAGGTTGAGTTTTCATTTGAAGTTACTATCTTTTTGCTTCCAGCGCATGATATCGCAAAACAGATTAAACATAAGAGGCTAAAAGACTTCATAAAAAGGTTAATTATTGGCTAACAACAGCCTCCACCATCATAATGAAAAGTAGATTCGCTAATGTAAATATCGTCACGACCAAAAGAGGTAAGTGCTCCAGCAGTTTTATCACAAATTGCTAAGGGTTGATTTTTTAATAATATATGACCAGCATTATCATCAAAATAATCTTCATCACCAAAATAAATAGCTGCTTTCCCAGAAAAAATACATGGGCCATCTTCTGGCATTGGGTCTTTAATTGCGGCAACTTCTATAGATTCGATATAGATTAATTCATCTGTTGGATAGTTTTTAGGGTCTAAAATTCTATACGGTTTACGTGCTCGAATTTCAATAGTTCCAAAACCAGCATCGGTAAGTGCTTTAATATATTCAAAAATGGGGAGACTTCCGCTTAAACATAAGGCTCTTAGCCGTTCATCGTTACGTAATGTATCGTTCATAGGTTGTTCGCATGTTGGATCACTCATTACAAGTCGCCCATGAGGTTTTAATACACGGTACATTTCTGCAACGGCTTTTTTCAAATCGTCTGCTTTAAAAATATTAAACAAACAATTTTGAGCAGCTACGTCAATGCTATTGTCTTCAACAGGAAGATTCATGGCGTCTCCTTTTTTCAAATCGATAAATTCACTTTTAAACCAATCGTTTTGTACTTCAGCTTCTTTGAAGTTTTCTCGTGAAGCTTGCAACATTTCATCCACAACATCTACACCTATAACGCCTCCTTTTTGACGATTAAAATATGAGAATTGCAATAATTCCATACCACCACCAACACCAACATAAAGCATTTTTGGATTGTTTGTTAAATCCCGAGCATGTACAGTGCTTCCACAACCATAATTCATCTCCTGCATAATTTTCGGAATCTTAAGTCCTGGTAATTCCCAAATTGGATTTGTAGTACAGCATAATCCAACATCTGGAGTTAATGCAGCTTCTTTATAAACGTCGTGTGTAGTTTCTAAGTAATTATCCATAATAAATTCCTAAATATTAGAGTATAAAACAAAGGTATTTTCTTTATTCTAAAATGGTGCAATAAACATTACAGTGCTAAATGCTTTTGATGAGTTCTTTAAATAATATTATCATATCAGGTTCTGCTTTTGCAGCATTAGCGATAATGTCGGCAATGTTTACAGGCTCCAAGTTATCTGGGTCGCATTCATCGGTTAAAACTGACACGGCAGCTACTTTTAATTTTAAATGATTAGCAACAATAACTTCTGGTACAGTACTCATGCCAACAGCATCGGCACCAATTATTTTGAGCATACGGTATTCGGCTTTTGTTTCTAATTGAGGTCCTACAACACTGCTGTAAACACCTTCGTGAAGTTTGATTTTATTTTTTTTAGCAATGCTTTTAAAGGTGTTATTGATTGTCTCATCGTAAGGTGCACTCATGTCTGTAAAACGTTCGCCTAAAAGTTCGACACCTTTAAAGGCTAGGGGAGAACTTCCTTGCAGGTTAATATGATCTTCAATGAGCATTAACTCACCTTTTTTAAAGTCTAAATTGATGGCACCAGCGGCATTAGAAACTAGTAGAGTTTTGATTCCTAACTTTTCCATGATTCTAACAGGGTAGGTAATGTCTTGTAACGTATAGCCCTCATATAAATGAAAGCGTCCTTGCATTACAATGACTTTTTTGCCTTCCAAAATCCCATAAATAAGTCTGCCTTTGTGAAATTCTACAGTGGCTGTCGGAAAATTTGGAATGTGATTATAACTTACTTGTTTTATAATCTCGATTTCATCTATTAGTTGACCTAAACCTGTACCAAGAATAATTCCAATTTCTGGATTGTCGAAACCTTTCTCTTTTAAATAGTCAACAGTTTCGGTGATTTGTTTAATCATGTAATTGTTTAATTTTTTTCTGCAATTCTTTATTGCTTTTATAAAAATCTGAAGTTATTAAATCTTCAAATGTATCAATGTCATTCAAAGGTTCTAAAAGCGTATAAGAAATGTTATTTCGTTTTAGTTCTTCAAGAGTTACATCCAATAAATTAGACGCACTCCATGGTTTGTTATCAAAAATAAATTTTTGCAACTTATTTAGACCAATTAGATAGTACCCACCATCGATTGCTGGACCAAATATAGCATCATTTTTAAGTAATGCTTTTAATCCGTCCTTGATATGTGCTGCATTTATATCAGGTAAATCCGAACCTATTAAAACAATACGTTCATAACCATTCTCAAAACCGTTTATAAATGCATCTTTCATGCGCTCGCCTAAGTTTTCACCCTTTTGAATGGTTTTGGGAACACCAAGCCATTTAGTTTCATCTATAGATTCTGAAAAATATATCTGTATATCAGCATGGATATTTTTAGTCGCCTTTTCAGTTACTTTTACAAGTTCTTGGTATACGTTAAAAGCCCCTTGATTACCTACAGTTTTAGCAAGTCTAGTTTTTACTTTACCAAGTTTTATATTTTTAACAAAAATGATGACTAGTTCTTTACTCATAAACTTTTATTCCTTTCTTTGACCATATACTCCATTCTTTCGAAAATACGTGAATACTATCCGTTTTCTTGTCATTTAAGTTATAAACAGGGTAATTATGGTTTTTCCATTCAAAAATACCACCATATAGATTACTAACCTGATTATATCCTGCTAATTTAAGCCTGTCTCCAATAGATTCTGACCGAATACCTAAGGAGCAATACACTACAATTTTGGAATCTTTATTGGGTATTTGTTTACGAATACTATCTATATTGAAATTGTTATAACCAACATGGATTGCGTTCTTAATATGGCTCGTTTTATATTCGTTTGATTCTCTTGCGTCTAAAATAATAACATCAGTTTTTGGCATAGCAAGTTCTTGAACAGAAATGTATTTTATGCTATTGTCATTATATTGTTTCAGTAATTTATCAAGTTTTTTTTGCCCAAACATTGAGCAACAAAAGAAAAGATAAAATATAATTAATGAGTATTTCATGTAACAATATTAAGCAACAATACCTTGACAGCTACTTCCTGCGCCAGCAGTACATCCATAACAATGTTGCGAAATAACAATATTTCTACCTTCAAGTAAATCTTCATTATATTCAGAAATGTGTTTCACTTTACTATTTACAGGAAGTTCAAGCATTTGATTAAAATCGCAATCGTATAAATAACCATCCCAACTTACTGAAAGTGTATTGGTGCACATCACATTAGCAACAGCCTTAGGGTTATAAGCTTCAACAAGTGAATACATATAATCCTCATAATTTTCGGAAGCGATTAAGTAATCTAAAAACCTAGAAATTGGGAGATTTGTTATGGCAAATAGATTATGAAATTGAATTTCGAAATCTTCTTTCAGTGCTTTTTTAAAATCTTTTTCCATAGAAGCCTGATCTCCTGGTAAAAAAGCACCTGATGGGTTATAAACTAAATCTAAACGTAAGTTGCTTTCTGGTATACCATAACCAATAGCATTTAATTCTTGAAGTGCTTTAATCGATTTATCAAAAACACCATTACCACGTTGCTTGTCTGTTTTACCTCGTGTCCAGTGAGGCATAGAGCTTACTACATGTACGTTATGTTTTTTAAAAAACTCAGGTAAGTCATAGTACTTTTTATTAGCCCGAATAATGGTTAAGTTAGAACGAACTATAAAATCTTTAATGCCAGCTTTAGCGGCTTCTTCTACAAACCAGCGAAAGTTAGGATTCATTTCTGGAGCTCCACCGGTTAAATCTAAGGTATGGGCTCCAGTATTTTTAATGACTTCTAAACATTGCTGCATGGTATCGAGTGTCATAATCTCTTTGCGGTCTGGTCCAGCATCTACATGACAATGTTCGCAAACTTGATTACACATATATCCTACATTAATCTGTAAGATTTCTAGTTTTTTCGCTTTAAGCGGAAATTGATTGGTCTCGGTAATTTTATTTTTAAAGGTAGGTAGTTCGCCATTTTGGAAAATACCATTAGATAAAATTTCCAACTGCCTATTACTATTAGCTAGATTGCTCTCGCGTTTATGAAGTGATTTTGTTGCCATTAATAGTTTTTAATAATTGCAAATTAAGAGAAAGACAGATAATTATCTAACCATCTAATTTGTTTACTTTATTCATCATCTGAACGCCATGAACCAATGTAGCTCCTCCTTTAATAGCTGCACCCACATGAATAGCTTCCATCATTTCTTCTTTAGTGACACCGCGCTGTAGGGTGTCTTTAGTGTAGGCATCAATACAATATGGACATTGTTCTGTATGAGCTACCGCTAAAGCAATAAGCGCTTTTTCTCTTGCCGTTAAGGCGCCTTCCTCAAATACTTTTCCGTAATATTCAAAGAATTTTTTGCCTAACTCTTCATCCCATTCTGTAATGTTTCCAAATTTTCTAAGATCAGCAGGGTTGTAATATGTTTTTTGCATGTGTGAATTTTTGCTAAAGATAAAAATCTAATACTTGTAGTCGTGAAAATTTTCATGACTTAACAAGATTTTTACTTTTATCTGAAATCATATTTTAGCCGAAGGTTCTAATTAACTCGATCAATAAGAATTATGGATTTACCAATTAGTAGTTTCATCGTTTTTATGACCATCAATGATACTTTGCACAACTTCAGGATTTAATAAGGTACTCGTATCTCCTAAATTACTGGTGTCGTTATGTGCAATTTTACGAAGAATACGTCTCATAATTTTTCCAGATCGCGTTTTAGGCAAGCCTTCAGTAAATTGAATTTTATCCAATTTCGCGATAGGACCAATATGCTCGGTAATAATTTGATTAATCTCTTTCCGTAAATTATTATGTTTTCTGGTTTCACCAACATCTTTTAGTATTACGTAACCATACAAAGCATTACCCTTAACATCGTGAGGAAAGCCTACAATAGCAGATTCAGCAACCGCTGGATGCTCGTTGACAGCATCTTCAATTGGCGCAGTTCCTAAATTATGACCTGAGACTATAATAACATCGTCAACACGTCCCGTTATTCGGTAATAACCTACTTCATCTCTTAATGCTCCATCGCCTGTAAAATATTTGTTTTCGAAAGCAGAAAAGTAAGTGTCTTTATAACGTTGGTGATTACCCCATATGGTTCTTGCCATACTAGGCCATGGGAATTTTACGCATAATCGACCACTAACTTGATTGCCTTTTATTTCTTCTCCTTGTTCATCCATTAACGCAGGTTGAATACCAATAAAAGGAAGGGTTGCGTAAGTGGGTTTTGTAGGTGTTACAAAAGGTATTGGAGTAATCATGATGCCGCCTGTTTCGGTCTGCCACCAAGTATCTACAATCGGGCTTTTCTTTTTGCCAATATTGTCGTTATACCAATGCCACGCCTCTTCGTTAATAGGCTCACCAACAGAGCCTAAAACTTTAAGTGAAGACAAATCGTGTTTTTCAACAACTTCTAAACCTTGTTTTGCCAATGCTCTAATAGCGGTTGGTGCTGTATAAAACTGATTGATTTTATGTTTTTCAACAATTTCCCAGAAACGCCCAAAATCAGGATAACTAGGCACTCCCTCAAACATAACCGTAGTAGCACCATTAGCTAATGGTCCGTAAACTATATAGCTATGTCCTGTTATCCAGCCAATATCTGCGGTACACCAATAAATATCGTCTTCTTTATATTGAAACACATTCTTAAAGGTATACGCCGTATAAACCATATATCCTGCAGTGGTATGGACCATGCCTTTAGGTTTTCCAGTAGACCCAGATGTGTATAAAATAAAAAGAGGGTCTTCAGCATCCATAATTTCTGCTTCACAAATATCTGAACCTTCATCTAGTAAAGGCTGCAACCAATGGTCACGTCCTTCAACCATATTTATTTCAGATTGAATACGTTTTGCTACCAACACAGAGTTTACATTAGGACAACTATCTAATGCTTCGTCAACGATTCCTTTTAGATTGATGGTTTTAGCACCGCGATAAGAACCATCGCTAGTAATGACCATTTTGCAATCGCTATCATTTATTCTTGTGGAAAGTGCCGTAGCTGAAAATCCCGCAAAAACAACTGAATGAATAGCTCCAATACGTGCACATGCCAAAACAGATATTGCCAATTCTGGAATCATCGGTAGGTAAATACAAACCCGATCCCCTTTTTTAATGCCTTGGTTTTTTAACACATTTGCAAATCTATTAACGCGCTTGCTTAGTTGATTGTAAGTGATATGTTCAGAAGGCTCTTTAGGGTTGTTTGGTTCAAAAAGTATGGCGGTCTTGTTACCACGAGTAGTTAAATGTCTGTCAATACAGTTTTCTGTAATGTTTAATTTTGCACCCTCGAACCACTTTATTTCTGGTTTAGAGAAATCCCAGCTTAGAATGTTGTTCCATTTATTTTGCCACATAAAATGTTCTTCGGCAATTTCTTCCCAAAAATTCTCTGGTTCTCGAATGGATTTTCGATAAACTTGGTAGTATTCTTCTAAGTGTTTTATGTGATAGTTGCTCATGGTGAATTATGATTAATTGTAGGTTGAATAATTTCAACGCTCAAACTTTGATAAATATATTTTTTTTGAAAAGAATGTATGCTAAAATAACATAAAAAAAGACTACCGATACTGCATATAAAAGGGACGACATTTCTAATGATAAAAATGAATTTATAAAAATAGATTTATATAAGTATGAATGAAGATTATAAGATTCGTTCACTTTTATTAAATACATGCATTTACTTATCAAAATGGACATGAAATATAAAGTAATAGCATTCATTCCAACATATTTGAAAATTGTACCGAATTGAAGTTTTTTAACGTCAATTAAGTAGAAAATAATTCCTAATACTAACGTTGCCCATCCACATGTGACGAGAACAAAACTACTGGTCCAAATAGTTTTATTTATAGGAAACCAAATGCTAAATATATAACCAGAGATTAGAAAAGCAATTGCAACCATAAAAAGCTTGTAAACATGCTTTAATCCATCTAACAGTTTGCCAATTAAAATCCCAAAAACGCATGAAGAAATAGCAGGCAATGTGCTCAAAATACCTTCGGGATCATAATCTGGTTGCCACATATGTTTTCCCAAAATATTTAAATCGATATAGTTAGCCCAGTTATTTGGAGCTCGGCTAAAGGTTGGTGAAATACCATTAGTATTCGGGAATGGGAAAAATCCTAAGAATAACCAATAACCAATTAAGATAAAAAAAGATAGGGCTAAAAGAGTTTTCCAGCTATAATTTAGATATAAGCTTGCAGAAATTAAAAAGACAATGCCTATACGTTGAAGTACACCTGGAATTCTAAAAGTTTCTAAACTCTCTACAAAAGGAAAATATGGTAAAAATAGATTTATAAAAAGCCCTAGTCCAATAAGTTTTAAACTCCGGTTAATTATTTTTTTATAGGTTGTATAAGTCGCTTTTTTATTTTTATAAGCAAAGTAAATAGAAATGCCTACTATGAATAAAAAGAAAGGAAAAATTATGTCTGTTGGTGTTAATCCATGCCACTTGGCATGACTTAAAGGGGCATACACATAACCCCAATCTCCAGGTGTATTAACCAGAATCATTGCGATGATTGTGAATCCTCGTAATATATCTACTGATGCAACCCGTTGTTTCAAAATATTATTAGTGCTGATTAATTACTTTTTTAAACCAATTTTATGTCCCCAAAAAGCATAGTATAGTATTATGATATAACAAGGTAATAGAATCCAATAACCGTTTGATGCTGCTTCAGCTGTAGCTGAAACTTCTTCTATTCCACTTGATATTAGAGCTTCCTTTCTATGATCCACAATGGCACCATATAGTGGAGGTATAATTGCACCACCAGAAATGGCCATAATCAATAATGCTGATGCTGTTTTCGTAAATTTCCCTAACCCCGTTAAAGCTAAAGGCCATATTGCTGGCCAGACCAATGCATTGGCTATACCTAAAGCAGCTACAAAAAGTACAGAGGTAAACCCTGATGAAAATACAATACAGAATGAAAGTGCAATTCCTAAGATTGCGCTAGCTCTTAAAGCTAATGATTGGCTAACGTATTTTGGTATTAAAAAGACACCTAAAGCATAAGTAGCTACCATCGCCATTAATGTAAAGAGAGTGAAAAACTTGGCTTGTTCAACGGGTATATTAAGAGATATACCATAAGAAATTATGGTGTCTCCTGCAATCACTTCGACACCTACATAAACGAATAAAGCTATAACCCCCAACCATAAATGTGGAAATTGAAAAATGCTTGTTTTGGCCGTTTTGCTAGTGGAGGATTCTTCTGATAAATCTGCTTCAACATGAGGTAAAGGGGCTTTTCTAATTAATAGACCAAGTAAAAACAATACTACTGCCATAACTATATATGGAGTTACAACACTATCCGCCATTGTGTTTAATAAATTAGCTTTTTCAGATGCATCAACGGTACCTAAAGTTTCTTTCATTTCATCAATACCTGATAGTAAAATAGCTCCAAAAATTACTGAACCTAACCCACCAGCAACCTTATTTGCTATTCCCATAATTGCGATACGTTTAGCACCACTCTCAATGGGGCCTAAAATAGTGATGTAAGGGTTAGATGCCGTTTGCAGTAAAGTCATTCCGGCTCCTTGAATAAAAATTCCAGTTAAAAACACCCAATAGGTTCTGGCTTCGGCTGCTGGGATAAAGACTAGTGCACCTAATCCCATTACTATTAACCCTAAAGACATACTTCTTCTATATCCTAATTTATTAATAATGTAAGAGGCTGGTAAGGCCATGACTACAAAAGAAATATATGATGCAGAGGCCACTAAATAGGACTGAGCATCTGTTAATTCGTTAATAGTTTTCATAAATGGTATAAGAGCTCCATTAATCCAGGTTACGAATCCGAAAATGAAAAACAATCCGGCAATGATTAAAATGGGAACTAAAGTGTTATTGTTTTCTTTATTATTAGACATGATTATTTTTGGAATTAATTATGGTTATAGTTAGTTTTTGTCGTCATTAATATTAAAAATGCGTTCTTTGGTTTGCTTAACATAATTTCGGCCAATAGGAATTTTTCTGTTGGATATTTCAACCGTATTTCCATCTAAAGCAATGACCTTATTTATTGAAATGGTATATGACCGGTGAATACGCATAAAATTAGATTGAGGCAATTCTTCTGTCATTGCAGATAAAGATTTATGCACGACATAATCACCTAAGTTTGTGATAACTTTAATATAGTCTTTAAGACTTTCTATATATAAAATATCATTAAGGTTCACTTTGATGAGCTTTTTGTTTACCTTTAGAAAAATATGAGGTTCTTGTTGTAAAGAAGCATCAGTAGTGGCACTAGAAACATAAACTTGCTGATATATTTTATTGACTGTTTTTAAAAATCGATTAAACGGAATGGGTTTTACCAAATAATCTAAAACATCTAACTCAAAACTCTTAACGGCATACTCTCTATAGGCTGTAGTTATAACAATTAAAGGCTTATAACTAAGATTTTCAATAAACGAAAAACCCGTCATCTGCGGCATGTTAATGTCTAAAAAGATGACGTCAATCTTTTCCTGTTCTAATACCCTATATGCTTTTAAAGGGTTGTTGAACGTTTCTACAATTTCAATATGATCAAAATTCTTTAAATGATTTTCAATCACAGTAATTGCTAATGGTTCGTCGTCTATAATAAGGCACTTTATCTTCATGACTGTACCGGTATTTTTAAAAATAAATTGTAGATATCTCCATCTTTTTTAGATTCTAAAGCATAATTGTTTGAAAACAACAAACTCAATCGTCTTTTTGCGTTTTCATTGCCAATACCATGTTTAAGAGCTCTAGCTGTGTTTGGGTTAAAATTGTTGCTTAAATTAAATTCTAAATAACCATTTAACAGGTTAAAACTCATCTTTATTTTCAACTTATCGTTCTCTTTCAATCCATGTTTAAAACAGTTTTCAATAAAAGAAAGTAATAACAAAGGTGGCACATAAACATCTTCTATATTTCCGGTAATATCCATTTCAGATTCTATTCTATCTTTAAATCTAAGTCTTTCAATATCAATAAAGTTATTTATATGGTTAATTTCTTGCAACAAGCTGGCTTTAGAACTTTTTACTTCATACAAAATATACTGCATCATATCTGATAATTTTATAACTAGCCGCGGCGCATTATCAGATTTTTCAAGAGTTAATGCATACAAATTGTTTAATGTGTTAAAAAAAAAGTGTGGTTGAATCTGGGTTCGTAAGAACTTCAATTCTGTACTCATTTGAAGTTTTGCCAAGTCTTCATTCCGTTTCTTTTCAATAGACCAATCAATTACCAACTTTATGGCTGTAACAAATCCAATAACATATAGTTCACCTAAAACAACAGCTATAATATGATTTAACTCCATAAATTTAGTTGGGTCTTCTGCCTCTGGCCATATGTCTTTAGTTACTAAAAGATAGTTAAGTCCAGTTCTAATTAAATACACTAACAAGAGCATGAATGCCAAGGAGAATATATATGTTCTGTATTTTTTTCTTAGAATAAATTTAGGAATGAGATAATAGATGTTTATGTATACTATTATTATATGAATAGGGAATTCAACTAAATTAGATTTTAAGGAGTACCAATAATCATCAAAATAACTACCCCATCTTACAAAGTTAAATGTAAAGTATCCTAACCAGAATATCACATGATATCTGATTGGAATGGTGTTATTTATTTTTTTACTGAATATTGAAATGATTTTTAAAATTTAAGGTTTTTTTTAAATAAAACTTATAAATGCTAGGCAATTTTAGTCATATAATCACTAATTAACAATTAAATTGATAATTGTTTATTTATTGAAAATCGCTTATCGAATTTGGAATGTTGTCTATGTGCAAAACTGTGTCGTTCGTATAAATTTTTTTAAAAATATTTTCAATCTAAATAGTTTAGCTCAACTTTAAAACTAAATAAACAAAATTATGAAACAAAACTTACGTAGACTTTTCTTGTTTTCTTTCTTACTATTTCTAGGGAGCTGGACCTTTGCTCAAGAAAAAGAAATTTCAGGAAATGTAACTTCAAAAGAAGATGGTATTCCACTACCTGGGGTGAATGTCATTGTGCAAGGGACGACTAACGGGGCCCAAACAGATTTTGACGGAAACTATTCAATCACTGCTAATATTGGTGATGTTTTGGTATTCTCTTACGTCGGAATGACAACTGCAGAGGTAACCGTTGCTGATTCTAGCACAATTAATGTACAACTTGAAGAAGATGCTCAACAACTTAAAGAAGTTGTGGTAACAGCATTAGGGATTAAAAAGACCAGAAAATCTTTAACATATGCTGCTCAAGACATTAATGCAGATGAATTGAACAAGGCAAAACAAACTAACCCAATTAATAGTTTATCAGGTAAAGTGTCTGGGGTATCAATAACAAGAAGTTCATCAGGTGTTGGTGGTTCTGTTAAAGTAACCCTGCGTGGTAACTCTTCTATAGGAAACAATCAGCCGCTTTATGTTGTTGATGGTGTACCATTGTCTAACCCTTCGGCAAGTCAGCCAGGTGATACATTTGGTGATATTAACGGAGGTAACCGTGATGGTGGTGATGCTTTATCATTAATAAATCCAGATGACATAGAATCTTTAACTGTGCTTAAAGGTGCTTCGGCATCAGCATTATATGGTAGCGCCGGTTTAAATGGTGTTATTTTAATAACTACTAAAAAAGGGCGTTCAGGAAGCTTTAAAGTTGATTTCTCTTCAAACTTAACAGTTGAAAGTGCAGCTTATACCATGGATTTTAGTGATGCTACACAAGATAATATTGATGACTTTTTAGATACAGGAGTTACAAACATTAACTCATTATCTATTTCTGGCGGTACAGACACGGCTCAAACCTATTTCTCTTATAGTAATTCATTTGCTTCTGGTATTTTGCCAACAAATAATTTAAAACAACACACTTTTAATATTAGGGAAACAGCACAATTGTTTAATGATAGGTTAAATATTAATGCTAGTGTAATGGCATCTACTCAAAGTATTAAAAACAGACCTATCTCAGGATTATACTTCAACCCATTAGTTGGAGCCTATGCTTTTGATTCTGGAAGCGAGCGTTTATCTAATTATGCTGATTTTGAATCTTTTGAACCGAATAGAAACATTATGGCTCAAAGATGGTTTAGAGGGACTTCAGATATTGAGCAAAATCCTTACTGGATTATCAACCGTAATGCTTCCGAAGATACTAACAAAAAATTAGTAGCTTCTTTAAACTTAAACTTTAAAGTTAATGATTGGTTATCACTACAAACCAGAGGAACTTATGATCAATCTTTATTCAGTTTCGAAAGAAAAATACATGCTACTACAGAGGCTACTTTAGCACCTGCGAATGGTAGATATATAGTTTTTGAAAATGATTATACGCAGTTATACGGTGATTTTATTGCAAATATCAACACTAATATAAACGAAACAACATCTGTTACCGCTATATTAGGAACAAGTACAACGCGTACAACCACAGAAAATTTTAATGCAGATTCTGGAACTAACGGTGGTTTACAATTTGCCAATGTATTTGCTTACCAAAACTTTAATGGAAATCCGTCAGTAAACTTTACTCAAAATTCATACGAAACTAGAGTAAACTCTGTTTTTGCAAGTGCAACTATAGGATTTAACGATAAAATATATGTAGATCTAACAGCAAGAAATGATTGGACTTCCACATTACCAGCTGAAAATAATTCTTTCTTTTACCCATCAGTTGGTGTGACAGGAGTTTTAAGCGAATTAATTGAACTACCCGAAAGTGTATCATTCGCAAAGGTTAGAGCTTCTTATGCAGAAGTTGGTAATGGATTTGGTGCAGATTTAATTTCACCTAATAACAGCATCATTTTTGGTGGTGGAGGTGTAAATCCAACAGATCCTATTAGGCCATTCCCTGGTTCTACACCAAAACCAGAAAGACAAAAATCTTTTGAAATAGGTACAGAATGGAGATTCAACAATAACCGTTTAGGATTTGATATTGGGTATTACAACACTAAAACGGTTGACCAATATTACGCATTCTCTACTTCGGTATCTATTATTGGAGCACCTCAAGCAAATTTAAACTCTGGCGAAATACTTAATAAAGGTATTGAGGCTTCGGTATTTGCTATCCCAATTCAGAAAGATGATTTTAAATGGACTACAAACGTGAACTTTGCAGCCAATAAGAATGAAATTGTTAGAATCTATAACGGTCAACAATTAGAAGGTTTAATAGAACCTGAATTCTTTACATTATCTGGTAAAGGCGTAAATACTTTTGGTTCTTATTTAGTTGAAGGTGGGTCATTTGGAGATATTTATGCTCAAGTTGTAAGAAGAAATGCTGACGGGTTACCAATTATTGAGGGTGATGCTGTAATTGCAAATGATGATAACACAGTTGATGGACTTACCAAAGTGGGTAATGCTAATCCAGACTTTACTTTAGGTTGGAACAACTCATTCAGAATTAAAAACTTTACAGTAGATTTCTTAATAGACGGGAAATTTGGTGGAGAAACAATGAGTATGACAGAGGCTATTGTTGAAGGTTTCAGTAATAACTCCGCAAGAGAAACAAATAATGGATCTGTAAATGTTCAAGTTGATGGTTCAGCAACAACAATATCCGCTCAAGAATATTACGGTAAAGTTGGTGGAAGAAACGGTTTTACTGGAGAGTATATTTACAGTGCAACAAATGTTAGATTAGCAGAATTTGCCTTAGGTTACAACTTTAATCTTGGTGAGGACTCACTATTCAAAAGTGTAAAAGCTTCTTTAGTAGGGAACAACTTGTTTTTCTTCCATAAAGATGCACCACACGATCCTAACTTGTCATTAAGCACAGGAAATGCATTACAAGGTGTTGACGTTTTAGGACTTCCATCATCTAGAAGCATAGGTCTAAATCTGAATGTAACATTCTAAAAAAGAACACAATGAAAAGAATAAATAAAATAATAGCATGTTTAGTTGTTTTAGGTCTAATTAACACTTCGTGTAGTGATTTAGAAGAATTTAACGACAACGATAGAAACATATCACAAGATCAGTTGGAAGTAGATTTTCAACATGTAGGGTCTAAATACAAACCAATTTTTGAGAGTATTTATCAGTATACTCCAGCTTGGTCGTACCAATTACAACAAAACTTGAATGCTGATGTGTACTCAGGATATATGACAAATCCACGTCCGTTTGTTGCAGGTGCCAACAATACAACTTATAGTTTAGTAAGCGGATGGAATAACTTCATCTGGTCAGTGCCTTATTCTAATGTTATGAATAATGTGCAATCTATAAGTGAATTAACCGAAGGTGAATTTCCAACATTACATGCTGTAGCATTAATTCTTAAAGTAGAAGCAATGCATAGAGTGTCTGATGTTTTTGGACCGATAGTTTACACAAACTTTGGAGATTTATCAAATGCTGGTGTATATGACTCTCAACAAGAAGCCTATAACGCATTTTTTACGGATCTTGACACAGCAGTTGCAAACTTAATGGCAGATATTGATAGCCCACGTTTTACGGCTTTCGATTTATCATACGGGGGTGATTATACGCAATGGGTAAAACTGGCTAACTCTTTAAGATTAAGATTGGCAATCCGTATCTCTAAAGCTGATCCTTCTAAAGCTAAAACTGAAGGTGAAAAAGCATTATCACAATCATTGGGATTATTAGCTGGTAATGATGATAACTTCAATGTAAACAGTGCGTTAGATCACCCAATTTCAATTATTGATAATTCTTGGGGAGACATTAGAATGAATGCTTCAATGGAGTCTATCCTTACTGGATATAGCGATGGCAGAGCTGAAAGCTATTTTGATGCACCAACAAGCGTGGCAGGAACTGTAAAAGGAGTGCGTGGCGGATTACCATTACTTCCTGGTTATGCAGATGAATTAGAGCAAAAAGCTGATTATATAGGTTTCTCTGCTATAAATGATGGTGTGCATACTTCAACAGTTCAGTTGATGACAAGTGCTGAAGTTTATTTCTTAAAAGCAGAGGCTGCTTTAAGAGGATGGACAGGTGCCGGTAATGCTCAAAATAATTACGAAATGGGTATCCAAACATCATTTGATCAACATGGTGTAGGCGGTGCTGCAGCTTATATTGCAGACAACGCTTCAGTACCAGCAGATTATGTTGATCCTGTTAATGCAGCCAATAGTATTGCAGCATTAAGTACTGCAACTATTGCTTGGAATGATGCAGATGATAATGAAACCAAATTAGAAAAGATTATCACTCAAAAATGGATTGCTATGTTCCCAGAAGGTCAAGAAGCTTGGTCAGAATTTAGAAGAACGGGATACCCTAAGATTTTCCCAGTAGTAAGTAACCAAAGTGGAGGTTTAGTAGATACCGATATTCAAATACGAAGAATACCTTTTGTAGATAGCGAACTGTCTACAAACCCTGGTGGTGTTGCAGATGCCGTTAATAAACTTGGTGGTGCAGATAATGCGGGCACACGATTATGGTGGGATACTGGAGGCTCAAATTTTTAATAACGAATAAAAATCAGTATTATAGTATTGAGTTAGTTTAGTTTGTTTGATTAGCGAATGGAAAAATGACTTTTTCCGTTCGCTTCATCAAAAATGAATAACAAGAAATAGTAAAATGGTGAAAATTGAAAATCATAAAAATATAGCTTATACTGAAGCTGGGACTTTTGAAGAGACACGTTTTGAAAAAGTACATAACGTTATTTTCAAAGATTCTGCTGAACCTTCGATTCTTGTCGCTCAAGAAATCGCTGCATTAATCAAGGAAAAAGCTTCAAACAATAAATCATGTGTTCTTGGTTTAGCCACTGGTTCTTCTCCAATTAAAGTTTATGAAGAGTTAGTTCGAATGCATAAAGAGGAAGGTCTGAGTTTTGCAAATGTCATTACTTTTAATCTTGATGAATATTATCCAATGGATAAAAATAATATTCAAAGTTATTTTTATTTCATGCATGAGCATCTTTTTAATCATGTCGATATTTTACCTGAAAATATCAATATTCCCGATGGGAAAGTTAGTCCCGAAAATCTTTATCAGTATTGCATAGATTATGAAATGAAAATTAAGGCTGTTGGAGGATTAGATTTTCAACTATTAGGTATTGGTAGAACAGGACATATCGGGTTTAATGAACCAGGATCCCATTTAAACTCAAGAACAAGAAGCATTACCTTGGACCATATTACACGTGTTGATGCAGCTCCAGCATTTTTAGGTATAGATAGCGTGCCGAGAAAGGCTATAACCATGGGGATTGGAACGGTGTTAAGTGCAAAGCGCATTATTCTTCTCGCTTGGGGAGCTAATAAATCTGAGGTTTTAAAAGAAACTATTGAAGGCGATATTTCCTCTGAAGTACCCGCAACTTATTTGCAAAATCATAATAATACAACCTTTATATTGGATGAAGGTGCAGCGTCTAAACTAACAAGAGTAAAAACGCCTTGGCTAGTTACAGCATGTATTTGGGATGAACCATTAAAACTTAAAGCCGTAGTTTGGCTTTCAGAGCTTTTAGGAAAACCAATTTTGAAGTTAACGGATTCCGATTATAATAATAATGGTATGTCTGGATTGCTAACTGAAGAAGGGACTGCATACAATTTGAATATTAAAATGTTCAATAAACTACAGCATACAATTACAGGTTGGCCTGGAGGTAAGCCTAATGCAGACGATACAAATCGTCCGGAAAGAGCAACTCCAGAGAAAAAGCGAGTTATTATTTTTAGTCCACATCCAGATGATGATGTTATTTCCATGGGAGGTACATTTGATCGGTTAGTGGAACAAGGTCATGAGGTTCATGTTGCTTATCAAACTTCGGGCAACATTGCGGTATCAGACGAGGAAGCTCTGAAATTTGCTGAAATAACTCAGGCATTATGTCCAGATTGCGATGAAACGCAGAGTATTATTAATTTTCTGAAAATCAAAACAGATAATGATATTGATTCTGAGGAAGTTCGAAAACTTAAAGGTTTAATTCGAAGAAGTGAATCTATCGCTGCAACGAGATACTTAGGTTTAAGCGATGACAATGTTCATTTTTTAGATTTGCCTTTTTATGAAACAGGAACCATAAAGAAAAAAAACATTGGAAGTGAAGATGTGCACATTATGAAGGCTATAATTCAAGATGTAAAGCCACATCAAATTTTTGCAGCAGGCGATTTAGCAGACCCTCACGGTACGCATAAAGTTTGTTTAGATGCATTATTTCTTGCTATAGAGGATTTAAAACAAGACGATTTTATGAAAGATTGCTGGGTTTGGTTATACCGAGGGGCATGGCATGAATGGGAATCATATCAAATTGAAATGGCTGTCCCTATGAGTCCAGATCAGGTTCTTAAAAAGCGTCATGCTATTTTCTATCACCAATCTCAAAAAGATGGGGTTATGTTTCAAGGAGGCGATTCTAGAGAATTTTGGGTACGTGCGGAGGATAGAAATAGGCTAACAGCTAAAAAGTATAACGATTTGGGCTTAACAGATTATGCAGCTATAGAAGCCTTTAAACGTTATCACTTTTAAACTATAGATGAGAGTATTAGCCATTCTTTTATTATTCTTTTTATTGTTAAGTTGTTCGAAACGACAAAACACAAACGCATTAATTGGGACTTGGAAAATGGTCTATGCCGAAACTTTAGAAAATGATTCTTTAGTAGTTAAAGACTTGTCGAATACAGAATTTATAAAGATTATAAACCAAGATCATTTTGCTTTTTTTAACCAGCAAAAAGAATCAGAAAATCGTTTTTATAGTGGTGGAGGAAGTTATTTACTTAATGGAAATAATTACTATGAAACCTTAAGCTATATTTCTAAGGTAAATTTGAGAGGTCATGTCTTTCCATTTCATATTGAATTTCGAGGTGATACTTTAATTCAATCAGGAATTGAAAAAGTTGAAAAAGCTAATATTAACAGAAAAATTACTGAAAAGTATATCAAAATGCGTTAACAATTTAAACCATGAAAAAAATCATACTGTTTCTTTTTATTTTAAACTGCTCAATTAATGTTATTGGTCAAAATGAGCTCATGAAACAATATGATTTAATGCCGTGGCCTAAAGAAATTACAGAAAACTCTGCTAAGTTTATTATTAATAGCGACGTTACGATCTCAATAAATGCTAATGATGAAAAGCATAGAGTTCGTAATGCCGCTATTAGTTTTTTAAGAAGAATAAGTAATCGCACTGGGGTGTTTTTAGAACAAGGGTTTCCCTTAGAAAAGAGTAAGGCAAATGTCACAATCGTATTTGATGAGGTAGCTGAACTTAATATTCATACAGATGAAGCTTACACTTTAGTTATTAATGACTCATCTATTAGCATTAATTCAAGAACTGATGTTGGAGCAATTCGAGGTTTGGCTACGTTATTGCAACTAACACAAAATGACATAACTCAGTATTACTTTCCAGGAATAACAATAAAGGACGAGCCTCGATTTGTTTGGCGAGGCTTAATGATAGATGTGGCAAGACATTTTCAACCTATTAATGTGTTAAAGCGAAATCTTGAAGCTATGGCTTCGGTAAAAATGAATGTATTTCATTGGCATTTAACCGATGATCAAGGTTTTAGGATAGAATCAAAAATTTATCCTCGACTTCAAGAATTTGCTTCAGATGGGCAGTACTATACTCACGAACAAATAAAAGATATCGTAACATATGCAGATAATTTGGGTATTCGCGTAATTCCTGAAATTGATGTTCCAGGACATGCATCAGCATTATTAGCAGCATATCCTGAAATAGGAAGCAAAGACGGTTTTGAGTATGCTGTTGAAAGAAATTCAGGAATTTTTGATCCCACCTTAGATCCTACTAATGAAAAGACTTACCAGTTTTTAGAAAATTTATTTTCTGAAATTACACCATTATTTCCTGATGATTACTTTCATATAGGAGGTGATGAGAATGAAGGTAAGCATTGGAATGAGAATCAAAGAATTCAAAGTTTTAAAAAAGAGTATGATTTAAAAACTAACCATGACTTGCAGACTTATTTCAATATTAGGTTGGAAAAAATATTGAATAAACTTGATAAAAAATTAATGGGGTGGGACGAAATAATGACACCAAATATGCCTACAACAGCTGTTATTCATTCATGGAGAGGTGAAAATGAGGGTCTACAAAATGGTGGATCATTAATTGAAGCGGCAAAGCACGGTTATCAGACCGTATTATCCAATGGTTATTATATTGATAGAATGCTTTCCGTTAAACATCATTACAGTGTTGATCCAATTGGAAATATTAAATTATCGGATACTGAGCGTGCTAACATTCTTGGAGGAGAAACTACAATGTGGAGTGAGTTAGTAACGCCTTTAACCATCGATTCGAGAATATGGCCTAGAACAGCTGCTATTGCTGAGCGGTTTTGGTCACCTCAAGCCATTAATAATATTAATGCGATGAAAAAGCGTCTCAAAAAGATATCTTTTAATTTGGAAGAGTTAGGAATAACTCACATTAAGAATAGAGATGTTATATTGAGGAATATAACTGATAATCAAGACATAGCTTCGTTAGAAATCTTATCTAAAATTTGCGAGCCATTGAAGATTTATCAACGGAATGAAGATGGTGTCGAATATAAAACTTTCTCACCTTTTAGTTTATTTGCAGATGCTTGTGTTGTTGATGCCGAAGATGCAGAAGGCTATAGTGATTTGGTTTCCAAATTTATTAATCAACCTGATTATTCATTCGCACTTCAAGAACAATTAATTCGTTGGGCTAGGAACCATGACGCATTCTCAAAGCTTAAAATGAATCCTAAATTAGCTCATCTTGAAAGTCTGTCTCAAAGCTTGTCAAGTTCTTCTCAAATACTCTTAAGTTCAATAGATTCTAAGTCGTTGACAATGGATGAGCTTCGAGATTTAAATAATCACTTAAAGGTCTTAGAAAAACCGCATGCCGATGTTGAAGTGGTAATTATCAATTCCTTGAGATTGCTATCAGAGTTTTGTAAAACGAATTATTTAGAAGATTAAAAATAATGATTTTAATTGCGGATAGCGGTTCTACCAAGTGCGACTGGGTTCTTTATGGAAATGATAAATTAAACCCCATCAAAATTCGGACTAAGGGATTAAACCCAGTAATTCTTTCAAAAAAAGAATTAAAAGCTATCATTTATAAAAACGAAGATTTATTTATTTATAAAGACCGTGTAAAATATATACATTTTTTTGGTGCAGGATGTGGGACAAAAAAGAATCAGCAAAAAATAAACAAGATTCTTACATCATTTTTTAAAAATGCTTCAGCTTTTACACATGAAGATATTATGGCCGCGGTTTATGCAACAACATCTAGTCCTGCTGTAGTTAGTATTTTGGGAACAGGTTCTAATTGTTGTTTTTTCGATGGTAAGAAAACACATCTAAAATCGCCGGCTTTAGGGTATGTTTTGATGGATGAAGGTAGCGGAAACTACTTTGGAAAAGAACTTTTAAAGGCCTATTATTACAATAAAATGCCAGAATCTTTAAGTGAGGTTTTTGAGTGTGATTATAATTTAAAAGAGAAGGAAGTTGTAAAGCAGCTTTATAAATCATCAACTCCCAACAAGTATTTGGCGAAGTTTGCACGATTTATGTTTGAACATAAGGACCATCCTTATATTCATAAGATTTTAATGGATGGAATAGAGTTATTTATTGAAAATAATATCATGCAATATAAAGAAGAACTAAAAAAGGTGCCGCTTCATTTTGTAGGATCTATTGCCTATTTTGCTCAAGATTATATACAGGAAGTATTAAGTGAAAAAGGTTTTCAGGCAACTCATTTTGTTAGAAGACCAATAGATAATATTATAACTAATATTGTTAGTGAAACAGTATAAACAATTATATTCAATTTTTACAAACGGGATAATTTTTTTATTGGTCCTTTTATCAGCTTGTTCAAAAGATAAAATTGATAACCCACCAGCTACTCTTTTTACTTTAATTGATAATGAACATAGTAACATTCATTTCATAAATGCTGTTAAAGAGGATCTATATTTCAATTTCATAAATTATTCTTACATCTACAATGGTGCTGGAGTAGCTGTAGGAGATGTAAATAATGATGGGCTAGAAGATTTATATTTCACTTCAAATCAAAATTCTAATAAACTTTATTTAAATAAAGGTGATTTTGAGTTCCAAGATATTACTAAAGAAGCCGGTGTAGTTGATGAAAATGGCTGGACTACTGGAGTTAGTTTGATAGATATAAACAATGATGGTTGGTTAGATATGTATGTGTGTAAATCTGGTGCGTTAAATAGTCATGACTTACGAAAAAATAAACTTTTTATAAACAATAAGGATAATTCCTTCAAAGAAATGGCAAAGGAGTTTGGCCTCGATCATAGCGGGTTTTCAGTTCAAGCTTATTTTTTTGATTATGATGGCGATGAAGATTTAGATATGTATTTGGTAAATCATCGTGCCGATTTTAGAAACAATACTACTATTGATATGAAAATTCAGGAAACCAAAGAGCCTTTTTTTTCAGATCAATTGTTTAGAAATGAAAAAGGAAAATTTATTAATGTAACAAAGGAGGCTGGCCTTGAAAATAAAGCTTGGGGTTTAAGTGCTTCGATTGGTGATTTTAATAATGACGACATTCCAGATATTTATGTGGCAAATGATTTTTTAGAACCAGATTTTCTCTATATCAACCAAGGTGACGGAACTTTTAAGGATGAAATACTAGAAAGATTCAAACATATCTCAGCAAATAGTATGGGGTCGGATTACGCAGATATAAATAATGATTTACTTCCCGATTTAGTTACTCTTGACATGATGGCTGAAGACCATATAAGAAGTAAAGAAAATATGGCGACAATGAGTACTGAAAATTTTAATGCAATTGTAGAAGCTGGTTACCATCATCAATACATGTCTAATATGCTGCAGTTAAATAATGCCAGCGGAGTTTTTAGTGAAATAGGTCAATTAAGTGGCATTGCAAAAACAGATTGGAGTTGGTCACCTTTAATCGCTGATTTTGATAACGATGGGTTTAATGATTTATTAATAACTAATGGTATTGAGAACGATTTGTCTAATCAGGATTTTAGGAATCAGATGAAAACCAATATTCAAAATAGGAAAAAGGTTTCTTTAGAAGAGGCTATAGGAATGATGCCTTCAAATAAACTTAGTAATTATGTTTTTCAGAATAATTCAGATTTGACTTTTACTAATGTTACTAAAGATTGGGGAATGGATCAAAAAGTTAATTCCACGGGAGCGGTTTATTCAGATTTAGATAATGATGGTGATTTAGATGTTGTTTTGAGTAATCAATCTGATCAGATTAGTGTTTACAGGAATAACTCAAATAATAATCACATAACCGTTATTTTATCAGGTTCAGATAAAAACCTGAATGGAATTGGTAGTGAGGTAATTGTTTATTCAGATAGTCTAAAACAAATGAAGTCTTTATTTGTTTCAAGGGGCTATCAGTCATCAGTCACCAATAAGTTACATTTTGGTTTAGGGCAAATTTCTAAGGTAGACAGTGTCTTGGTTAATTGGCCAAACGGAAAAGTTGAAGTAGTTTACAGTCCTCAGGTAAATTCTTCGATTGCTTTAAAGTATAATAATGCAAACGAGAGTGATATTAAGGAAGAATTGTCAATCCCCTATTTTAAAGACATAAACCCCGAGGATTTAGGAATTCGTTATGTTCAAAAAGAAAACTATTTCGATGATTTTAAGCACCAGCTTTTATTGCCTCAGAAACAATCTGAAAGTGGGAAACCATTGGCTGTTGGTGATGTAAACAAAGATGGGTTGCAAGATTTTTTTGTTGGAAACGCAAAGGACGCTCCGGCATCATTGTACTTTCAGAAGACAGATGGAACTTTTAGGGAAACAAATATAGCCTTATTTGAAGCTGAAAAGGTATTTGAAGATAAAGACGCAGTATTTATTGATGTTGATAATGATGAAGACTTAGATCTTTACGTAGCATCTGGCGGTTATGAATTTGCAGAAGAGTCTCAATTACTTCAAGATAGAATATACATTAACAATGGTGATGGGTTTTTTAAGAGGTCAAAGAATCTTGATAAAAACTTAAGAGGCACCAGCTGTGTAACTATTGCTGATTATGATTTGGATGGTGATTTAGATGTTTTTTTAGGAGGAGATGTCATTCATGGAAAATATCCTTTATCCTACAAATCAAGATTGCTTGAAAACATCAATGGGATACTGACGGAAGTTACTTCAGAATCTATAGATGGTCTTGCCGGCTTGGGAGTTGTAAAAGATGCAGTTTTTTCTGATTATGATAATGACGGCGATAAAGATTTGATTGTGGTAGGAGAGTGGATGCCAGTTGTGATTTTAAATAATGAAAAAGGTGAGTTTTACAAAAAGGAAATTGATGAATTAAAAAAATCGAATGGGTGGTATCAAAGTATAACGGCTCAAGATTTGGATAAAGATGGTAAACAGGATTATATTCTTGGGAATTTTGGAAAAAATAATAAATTTCATCCCACAGAAGATAAACCATTACATATTTATGCAGACTATTTAGACAACAATCAAACCTTTGATCTTGTATTAAGTAAGGTGTCACAAACTGGAGATTTATTACCAGTTAGAGGAAAAGAGTGTTCGTCACAACAAACCCCTTTTATTAATGATAAATTAAACACCTACAATGCTTTTGCAAATGCAACATTACCCGATATTTATGGAAATGACAAACTTAACAGGGCGACGCATTATCAAGCTTATAATTTCGAATCTAAAATTCTTATGAATAAGGGTAACGACCAATTTGAATACAGAAACATGCCGTCACAAGGGCAATTTTCACCTACCCTAGCGACCGCAGTTTTAGATGTGAATAAAGACGGTTATCTCGATGTTTTTGCAGTTGGTAATGATTATAGTGCTGAAGTAGAGACAATTCGCTACGATGCTTCCATGGGTTATGTATTATTAGGTCAAAGTGGGAGTAACTATTCAATCTTAAATGATAGCTCTTATTTTAATCCTAACGAAGCTAAATCAATAAATAAAATTAATATTAACAATGTTCCACATTTAATAATACTTAATAAGAACTTCAAGTTGAAAATTTTAAAAGTAGCTCAGAATGATTGATGAATATTTATCAAATAATAGATTAGATAGAATAAAAATTTCTTTTGGTAAGCCATTCCACATTTTTATCGAGGAAAAAATATTTTCCAATATTAATAGCTATGATAGGTTTTTAAATTGGGTTAGTGGGGAATTTGAATTAAATCTTCAAGATAACACAGATGGATTAAAAGTTTTCTTTCCAAATGAAAGACTTTCAGTTTCTAAGTTAGATTCCAATGGGGTTAATATTATAGCAGAAATTAAAGTAGAAGCAAAAATTATAAATAAGACCTTTAAATTAATCCATAAATTAGATGCAATTTATAATGGCGTCATATTAGATGAATAAAATTTATATTTATAATTGAAACAAAAAATCCCGTAAACAAAAGTGTTTCGGGATTTTTTTGTGGTACCTCCAGGAATCGAACCAGGGACACAAGGATTTTCAGTCCTTTGCTCTACCAACTGAGCTAAGGTACCTCGCCAAAGCGGATGCAAATATATTCATTTTTATTATTCACCAAAAGAAATTTTAAAAAATAGTTGAGTTTATTTTTCCAGTCGCGTATATATCATGTTATAACATATTAGAATCTTCCATCGGTCTATTTTTTTCGTAAATTTGACCTTTTCTTTAAAAATGAATCTAATAATAGATGTTGGGAATACTTATACAAAACTCGCGGTTTTTAGCAATGCAAAAATCATTCACAAGAAAAAAGTAAGACCTAAATATATTTTGAAGCATATTAATGCTTTAGTTGAAAACTATCCATCATTAAATAAGGCTGTGATTTCCTCCGTTGGTGAGATTAGTGAATCCACACTAAAGTCATTAAACCATAAGCTCAATCTATTAATTTTTAATTCGGAGACTAAAGTACCATTTGCAAATAAATATACAACACCTAAAACATTAGGAATAGATAGGTTAGCTTTAGTCAGTGCTTCAGTTTTAAAATTTAAAGAAAAGAATGTGTTAATTATTGATGCGGGGTCTTGTATAACTTATGATTTTATAAAGGCAAATAATGAATACTTAGGTGGAGCTATTTCTCCAGGCATACGTATGCGATATAAAGCCTTAAATAATTTTACTGCAAATTTGCCGTTGTTAGAGACAGAAAAGCCAAAGAACTTAACGGGAGATTCTACAAAAGAATCTATTCATTCTGGTGTTGTTTTTGGTGTTTTAAACGAGATAGATGGCGTTATTAATGCTTATAAACTAAAATATTCGGATTTAACAGTAATTTTAACAGGTGGAGATGCTAAATTCTTGTCTAAACAATTAAAAAGTAGCATATTTGCCAACTCTAATTTTCTTTTAGAGGGATTGAACTATATTTTAGAATTTAACTCAAATTAATGATTAAAAAACTTGTATTAGTTTTTATTGCTGTTTTTGCAATTCAAAGTTATGCCCAAGAGGGTACAGCCTCGCCTTATTCTTTTTATGGTATCGGAAGTCTAAAATTTAAAGGTACTGTCGAAAATAGAAGTATGGGAGGTCTAAGCATTTACAATGATAGTATCCATGTGAATTTGAGAAACCCTGCATCTTATGCAACGAGTAATTTGAATTTCTACGGAAACGAAAGTAGACCAGTAAAATTTTCTGTTGGAGGAGGATATTCCTCTTTAGATTTAAAAAGCGCAAATTCTGAAGGAAAGGCAAGTTCAACAACATTTGATTATTTAGCTTTATCGGTTCCAGTTGGAAGGTTTGGATTTGGGTTTGGTTTATTGCCTTATACTTCGGTAGGGTATAAATTGGAATCATTGAATGCTAATGGGAATATTGAAAATAGGTTTCGAGGTGAAGGCGGATTAAATAAAACTTTTGTGGGTGTTGGTTATCAAGTATCGAAGGGTTTAAGTATTGGGGTTGATGCTAATTATAATTTTGGGAATGTTCAAAATAATAATGTTGAGTTTGGATATGATTCTGATAATATACCATTGCAGTACCTATCTCGCGAAAACAATAGATCCGATTTAAGTGGTTTAAGTTTTAATATAGGCTTGTCTTATAATACTATGTTAAATGAAAAATTAGAGTTTGTGTCTGGATTAACTTATACTCCAGAAAGTAGTTTAACGTCAAAAAACGAAAGATCTTTTTCTACAGTAATTCTTGATTCCAATGGTAACGAAATAGAAGTAAATACTATTGATGCCGATTTAGAGCCTCAAGGGTTGAAAGAAACGGTGCTAACCTTGCCTTCAAGGTTGTCCTTCGGAGTAGGTATTGGAGAACCAAGAAAATGGTTCCTAGGTGCAGAGTATACAACACAGCAAACTAGTAATTTCTCAAATCCGTTATATTCAAGTAACGCAACTTCTTATGAAGATGGCTCAACAATTTCGGTAGGAGGGTTTTATATTCCACGTTATAATTCATTTAATGGTTATTTTAAAAGGGTTGTTTATCGTGCAGGATTGCGCTATGAAGAAACAGGTTTAAATTTAAATAACGAATCAATTAATGAGTTTGGCATATCTTTTGGAGTAGGATTACCAGTTGGAGCAGTCACCTCATTTTCTAACATAAACATGGGGGTTGAAATTGGAAAACGTGGCACGACCAACAATAACTTAATACAAGAGAATTTTATTAATTTCCAAATAAGCTTATCTTTGAATGATAGATGGTTTGTTAAAAGGAAATATAACTAACAGCGTAAAATTATTATCATGAAGACGAAAATTACATTACTATTCACATTACTATTTTTGACCTTTAACTTAAGCTTCTCTCAAGCTAACGAAGAAGATATGACTAGCTTGTCAATAATGACCGAGTATGCTAAAGCTAAGAATTATGAGGCAGCTTATAAACCTTTCATGGAACTTAGAGAAAGAAACCCAAAGTTTAATAGAGCCATATATGTATATGGTGAAAAAATCTTGGACAATAAAATAGATAAGGCTGCAGGATCTGCAAAAGTTCCTTTTATTAACGATCTTTTAAAATTATGGGAGCAACGTTCTCAGTATTTTGCTAGTAAAACTCCAAAAGGTGAATATGCAGCCAAAGCTTGTCAGTTAATGTATGATAATAAGGATATTTTAGGTAAAAGTGATTCAGAATTATACGATTGTTTTGATACTGCTTATAAAGCAGATAAAGCAACATTCACCAACCCAAAAAGTTTATATACATACTTCTCGTTAATGGTAGGTTTATTTGATGCTGGAAAAAAATCTGATGCTGATTTATTTAACAAATACGATGACGTTGTAGAGAAAGTTGAAGATGAAGTTAAAAACTACTCGAGTAAAGTAAATAAGTTAATTACGAAAGAAGAATCAGGTACGGCTTTAACAAGCAAAGAGAAGCGATATAAAAAATCATATGAAAGTTACTTAAAGGCTTATGATAAGATTGCTGGGAGTATTGATTCTAAGTTAGGTGATAGAGCAAATTGTGAAAACTTAATTCCTTTATACACTAAAGATTTTGAAGCTAATAAAACAAACCCTATTTGGTTACAAAGAGCTGCAGGAAAAATGTCTGAGAAAGAATGTACAGACGATCCATTATTCTTCAAGTTAGTAAATGCTTATCATGAATTAAGTCCATCTGCAAATTCGGCATACTATTTAGGTATCTTAAAGGATAAAGAAGGAAATCCAAATGAAGCTATTGCCTTTTACAAACAAGCTATCGATTTAGAGACAGACGATTTTAAAAAGTCTAAACTTAACAACAGAATTGGATTAAAATTAAAAGCTAAACATAGATATGGTCAAGCAAGAGGTTTCTTTAGAGAGGCCCTAAAATTAAATCCTTCTAATGGTCGTCCATATTTATCTATCGCAGCAATGTATGCGTCTAGTGCTAAGGATTGTGGTGATTCAAACTTCAATAAAAGAGCAGTTTATTGGTTAGCAGCAGACGAGGCTAGAAAAGCAGCACGTGTAGATGCGACTTTATCGAAAGCAGCTTCTCAGTCGGTGGCTAACTATACGGCTAAAGCACCGACAAAAGCGGAAATATTTAGTGCTGGAAATGCAGGACAAACAATAAAAGTCGCATGTTGGATAGGTTCTTCTGTAAAAGTTCCAAACATATAAATGTGAAAGCATTTTTAAAATATAATTTTCTTAACATAGTCACCATATTAATGGTGACTATGTTTTTTTCATGTAAAGACAACTTTGACGATGTTCAAAAAATTGGCATTTCAGAAAATGAGCCTATTGGAGTTGCAGAAAACATTAATTTAAAGCATACCGATTCTGGTAAAATAAAAGCGATTCTTATAAGCGATAAGATGTTAGATTATTCTAATAGAGAATTTGCCTTTAACGAATTTCCAGAGGGAATTGTTTTAGATGTTTTTGATGATAATAATCAAAAGAGTGTAATTGTTTCAGACTATGCTATCGTTTATAATAAAACCGACTTAATCGATTTACAAGGCAATGTTAGAATTGCAACACACAGTCAAGACACTTTGTTTGCAGAACAACTATATTATGATCAAAAGAGAGAATGGCTCTTCACCAATAAGCCTGTTACTTTTAGAACGGGATCCGATGTAATTAACGGTAATGGCTTCGATTCAGATACTAAATTTACTAATGCCAGAGTGCTAGAAGTAACAGGTATAATTAGCGTCGATGAGTAACTTGCGTTTCTTATTTTAGTATCTTTGTAAATAAATTTTATACATGAAGTATTCTAAGTTTTTTCAGTATGCCTACATCGTTTTTGCAGCACTTTTTATTTATGATGCCGTAGATAAGTATTTTAATCAAGATGTTGTTGCTTACACTTCAATTTTACTTGGTGCAACCGCAGTTTTTATGTTCTTTTTTAGAAGAAAGTTTAGTAGAAAATTTGATAATAGAGATCAATCCAAATAGATGAGTGTTGAGATAGTTGTAATTATTCTATCCTTATTACTTTCAGCTTTTTTTTCTGGTATGGAAATAGCTTATGTGTCTTCCAATAAGATACATATTGAAATTGAAAAAAAGCAAGAAGGCTTATTAGCTAAAATATTGGCTAAACTTACTGAAAAGCCTTCCAAATTTATAGCAACCATGCTGATAGGTAATAATATAGCATTGGTTATTTATGGATTATTTATGGGGGATTTATTGATGGATTGGTTCCAATCTTTAACACCTGCATCATCCATTTTTTTAGATTATATGTTAACCGATTTAAGTTTATTATCTCAAACTATAATCTCAACCATTGTGATTTTAATTACTGCAGAATTTCTACCCAAAGTATTTTTTCAAATATATGCCAATACATTGATTAAGGCATTGGCTCTTCCGGCTTATGTGTTTTATGTTTTATTCACTTTTGTTTCAGATTTTGTCATGTGGATATCAGATACTGTGCTGAGGTTGTTTTTTAAAACAGAAGGCGATCAAATCCAATTAGCATTTACAAAAGTAGAATTAGGAAACTATATTAGCGAACAAATGGAATCGGTTGAAGAACATGACGAGGTAGATTCAGAGATTCAAATATTTCAAAATGCACTGGAATTTTCAGAAGTTAAAGCTCGGGAGGTTATGGTGCCTAGAACCGAAATTATCGCGGTTGAAATAAATGAATCACTAAAAACGCTTAATGCTATTTTCACAGAGTCTGGTCGTACTAAGATTTTAGTTTATAAAGAAACTATTGATGATATTTTGGGGTATGTACATTCTTTTGAATTGTTCAAGAAACCAAAGACTATTAAATTGGCAATGCTCCCTGTAGAGTTCATTCCAGAAACTGTACTTATAAAAGATGTTTTGAATGTGCTTACCAAAAAGCACAAAAGTATTGCAGTGGTGCTGGATGAATATGGCGGAACAAAAGGTATTTTAACTGTTGAAGATATTGTTGAAGAGTTGTTTGGTGAAATTGAGGATGAACATGACACGGTCGATTTAATTGAGGAGAAAACCGGTGAGGGTATCTATACGTTTTCAGCGAGACTAGAAGTAGATTATATCAATGAAGCATATAAGCTCGATCTTCCCGAAAGTGAAAACTATGAAACTTTAGGTGGTTTAATTGTGAATCACACAGAAGAGATACCAGCGCAAAACGAAATACTTATTGTAGAAACATTCCAGTTCACAATTTTAGAGGTTTCTAACACTAAAATTGATCTTGTTGAACTCAAAGTTTTAGAGGAAGATTAGTATAAAGAAATTAACAGTGCTTTATGCTTTTATTACCTGAAAACGAAGTAAATACTGCGGAGTTATTTTGTTTGTCGGTAATAATTGAAATTCAACAAGAAAATATAAAAGTTTCAAGCAATTAAAGCATACATCTACTTTTATTATTAAATAGAAAATGGTATTTTCGCGCACGATATTTTTGTCAAATCGTGATTTTTGGCAAGTAAATTCATAATTAAATCCTCCTCAAAGGGCATAAATTTTTAAATAACAAATGGCAGTTTTAAATAAAATTAGACAACGTTCACTTTTTTTAATCTTAATTATTGCGTTGGCATTATTTTCTTTTGTGTTAGCAGATTTATTCAAAAACAGTGATGCGCTAACATCGAAATCCCAAAACATTGTAGCAACTATAAATGGTAAGGATATCACCCGAGAAGATTTTCTTCAAAAGGTAGAAAATGCCCAACGACAAGCAGGTCCTAATGCAACTAGCACACAAGTAATGAATCGTATATGGGATCAAGAGGTTAGACAAGCGGTTATGGAAACTCAGTTTGAAGAGCTAGGGATTTCTGTTGAGAAGGATCAAATGCGTGATATTTTAAAAACATCTTTTGCAACTAATCCTCAATTTTTAAATGAGGCGGGATTATTTGATGAAAATAAGCTAAACGAATTTATAGCCAATTTAAAAGATATATCTCCACAGCCAGGATTTTTTGGAGGACAGCCAATAACCTATTCAGATTGGGTTAATTACGAAAAGCAATTAGCGTCTAATACACTTAATCAAAACTATTTTAACTTAGTTAAAGCGGGTCTAAATGGAACTTTAGCTGAAGGCGAATTGGAGCATAAACTTCAAGGAAATAAAGTAGATATTAAATATATACAAATTCCTTATTCAACTATTGCGGATAGCACCATTGCGGTAACTAAGTCTGATATTTCATCTTATATCAATAAGAATAAGAAAAAATACGAGGTTGAGGCATCGAGAGATATTCGTTATGTCGAGTTTAAAGAAGTTGCAACTGTAGAGGACGAAAATGCCATTAAAGCAGATTTGGAAACCTATTTAAATGGAAGGTTTGTTGACGAAACAGGTAGAAAAGATACAATTATAGCGTTCTCGAAAGTGAAGAATAATGCAGATTATATTAATCTAATTGCTGGATCGTTAGAGAAGTTTAACGACCGTTTCGTATATAAATCGAGTTTACCTACAGCACATGCCGACACTATTTTTGGAATGAATGTAGATGAGGTTTATGGACCATATAAAGATGCAGGAAACTTTAAATTAACCAAGGTTATTGGTTTTAAAAAGATAGCGGATTCTGTTCAATCAAGTCATATAATTGTCCCTTTTATTGGATCTCGAGCTGCTACTGCTGAAACTACAACAACTAAAGATCAAGCAAAAAAGATAGTTGATAGCTTGTTGCCTTTAGTTAAAAATAGCAAAACTAAGTTCAACGAAGTTGCAAATGAAATTAATACTGATGGTACTAAAGGGAAAGATGGTAGTATTGGGTGGATAAGATATTCAACGTTTAACCCTGCAAGTTTTGATCCTGATTTTGCGGACTTTTTGTTTGAAAATGAATCAGGAGAAGTAGATGCTGTATTAACTCAATTTGGATATCACATTATTAGAATTGATGATAAAAAAGCAGTTGATAATGCCATAAAAATTGGAACTATTTCAAGAAAGATAGAGCCATCTGAAGCTACGATTAATAAAGTATTTAGAGACGCTTCAAATTTTGAAATAAAGGTTGCAAATAATGATTTTGAAGCGACAGCTACTGAAAGTAATTATACTATACGACCAATTAACGGCATAAAAGCTTTAGATGAAAACATAACGGGCATAGGTAGTCAAAGACCAATTGTGCGTTGGACGTTTGAAGACGAGTCTGAAGCAGGTGATATAAAGCGTTTTAATATTCCTGATGGATATGCCATTGCGCAATTAGTTGCAAAACATGAAGAAGGGCTTATGGCCATAGAGGATGCTTCTGCTACCGCCTTACCAGCTATTCGTAAAGAAAAGAAAGCCCAAATTATAAAAGATCGAATTTCAGCAACTACTTTAGAGGATTTAGCGGCGGCAGAAAACACAACAGCTCGATCTGCTTCTGCACTTACTATGAAAACTCCAACCATTTCTGGTGCTGGAAGAGAACCACTTGTTGTTGGAGCGGCTTTTGGTCTAGCAGAAGGAAAGACTTCAAAACCAATAGCTGGGGAAAACGGTGTTTATATGATTGAAGTTACTAAAGTAACACCAGCAGTAGAATTAGATAATTATCAAGCATCCGCAAATAGAGTAGCTCAGCAAAAAACAAATGCTGTAAATACAAAAGTATACGATGCGCTAAAAGCAGCGGCAGACATTGAAGATAATAGAGTTGCTACCCAAGTGCAGTAAATAAAACTAAAATTTAAATAAGAAGAGCCTTAATAATTTTGAGGCTTTTTTTATGCACTATAATACCATTTTCTCGTATGGAATGATGGTGTTAAACCCTTTTTCTTTAAAATAGGCTTCGGGGTTGGTTCGAGAAGTAACCATAATAAAGTCGCCACCCCAGGCACCTAGACTTTTTATGCTTCCTTTATAATCATTAAATAGGAGCCTTTTTATAGGTGTTTGATTGGTAAGGTCACCTATAATGTTTTCATGTTTATCGATAAGGTATTCAAAATCCTCTAAGTTTTTACAGGAAATTACCTTTTCGGTAATCAAGTTGATGTCTTTAATACATGATGTAGCATTTTGTTTATTTGCATGATAGTGTTTAATTCCTTCGCGGCTGTTTTGTTTTTTATTTAAATAAACAAAGAAGATATTTTCTTTAAATGATGGGTTGAAATCGACAGACTTAGCTACTCTTTTTTCTTTGTTATTAGAAGCTAATTGATAGGTTATTGGGGTGTTATTTTTGGCGCATGCTATATCATATCCACTTCCGCCAAATGTTAATTCTAGTAACTTATAGGGGTCAACCTGAGCCCATTGAGCAATATTATTGATTAATGTCGAAGATGTGCCCAGTCCCCAATGTTTTGGAAAAGTTAATTTAGTTGTTGCTTGATAACCTTGGTTGTCGCTCAAGAATCTTGGATTTAAAGACCTTGCACTACATAATATTTGAATTAGTCGATCTTCGATATTGTTCGGGGCTTTGGTCTCATTACCTATATTTTCAATAGCAAAATTACTTTCAAACCAAATGGCGTCGGTTTCATCAAAACTCTTCCAAATAATTTTTGGTTTGTCAATCGAATTTATTTCAAGTAATTGACCAAACTTGGTAGGAATGGCTAATGCTAAAGCGCCATCTAATACAGCGTATTCACCAGTGAGTAATAATTTACCGTTACTATAGAATTTGTTACTATTCACTTTTTATTCTAAGCTTATTTATGGCATCAACAACGGCGCTATGACTAACAGCATTGGTTTTAAAATATGTCGTTAAAATATTTTTTTCTTCCTTACTAGCTTCAAATTGATTTAAAATATTCATTAAGTGCATTTTCATATGACCTTGCTGAATACCAGTTGTAGTGAGCGAACGCAGTGCTGCAAAGTTTTGAGCCAATCCTGCTACCGCCACAATCTGCATTAATTCTTTGGCAGAAGGGTGATGTAATAATTCAAGAGATAATTTAACTAATGGATGTAGCTTAGTAAGTCCTCCAACAGTGCCTAAAGCCAATGGAATTTCCATCCAAAAACTAAAAATGCCATTTTCTATTTTGGCATGAGACAAACTACTGTATTGACCTTTTCTTGAAGCATAAGCATGCACACCAGCTTCAACGGCTCTAAAATCGTTCCCTGTAGCTAATACCACGGCATCAATACCATTCATAATCCCTTTATTATGGGTCACGGCACGATAGGGTTCTATTTCTGCAATGTTAACAGCTTGAACAAATTTATTTGCAAACTCTTGAGGCGATATCGAATCATTTTCTGTTAGTTCATTCACTTTGCAACCAACCTCAGCTCTAACCAAGCAGTTGGGAACATAGTTAGATAAGATGCTCATAACAATGTGAATCTGTTTCTCTTCTTCCGAGAAAAGGTCAAATCCTAAAGCTTCATTTTTAAACGTTTTTGCAAACTGTTCTAAGCATGAATTTATAAAATTGGCACCCATAGCATCCAGCGTTTCAAACGAGGCATGTAGCTGGTAGTAACCCTCCAAATTTTCTGTTTTATCTCGTAATTCAATATCTAAGACACCACCACCTCTGGATTCCATATTCTTGGTAAGGTGTTTGGATTCACTTAAAAGTTTTGGTTTAACTGAATTAAAAAAAGTTTTAAGTTTATTAAAATCACCGGTATAAATAAAGTGAACTTGTCCAATTTTAGTTGTAGAAATCACTTCGGTTTTAAAACCACCTCGATCTAACCAAAATTTAGCAGCCTTACTAGCTGCAGCGACAACCGAGCTTTCTTCAATGGCCATGGGTATGGTATAAAGTCTGTCGTTTATAAGAAAATTAGGAGCTACACCTAAGGGTAAATAGTAATTTGTAATCGTGTTTTCTATAAACTCATCATGCAATTGCTGAATCTTTTCGTTCGTATTCCAATATTGCTTAATAATTTTTTTAGCATCATCAGAATTTGAAAAATAGGTATTAACTATCCAGTCTATTTTTTTTGATTTAGATAGTTTAGAAAAACCAGCAATCGTTTTACTCATAAAAATTAGTTTAAGTTGCAAAGATAAGACTCTTGGTATGAATATTGAATATCTTGATTTACCAAGTTATTTAAGTGTTAATAATTACGGTTTTTTGCATAATTTTTAGTAAACTTGACATCATTTTATGAAATAAACATTTTTTTTAATGAAACGCCCAAAATTCATTATTTAATTTTAATGATTCTCGCACTTTGGAACGTGATAATAAACTATTTAAAACAGTAGCAATCTACAAATGAAATACCTTAATTTTTCCCTTGGCATCTGCCTTTTTTTAGCAACAATTTTAACAGCACAGACAAAACAAATTAGTATAGAAGAAATTTGGAATGGCACCTTTAGAACAGAAGGTATGGATGTGCTACATTCTATGAAGAATGGACAACAATATTCTGTTTTAAATTTTGATCAAGCTTCCAGAAGTACGTCGGTAGATATTTACGACTACAAGACTTTAGAGAAAATTAAAACACTTGTTAGTTCTGCCGATTTGGAAGATCTGGCTTACTTCACAGATTATAAATTTAGTAACGATGAGCAAAAAGTAATTTTGGCTACAAATGAAGAATCTATTTTTCGTCGTTCTGTGTTGGGGAATTATTTTGTTTATACCATCAATGATAAATCACTTGACTTAATTTCTGAGGATAAAATACAAGAGCCTACTTTTTCTCCAGATGGAACTAAAGTCGCCTATGCAAAAAATAATAACTTATTTGTGAAAGATTTAAAGTCTGGGGAAACCATACAAATAACTTTTGATGGTAAAAAGAATGAAATAATAAATGGTATTACCGATTGGGTCTATGAAGAAGAATTTGCTTTTGTTCGTGCCTTCGAATGGAATGCGGATAGCAATAAAATAGCTTTTATAAGATTTGATGAAACCAACGTTCCAGAGTTTTCTATGGATGTTTATGGAACTGGGCTTTATCAAACACAACACGTATTTAAATACCCTAAAGCAGGAGAAACTAATTCGCTAGTGTCGCTTTATATTTATAATCTTAATAATGGAGCAACTAACGAAGTTAAATTGGGGAAATCTTATAACGACTTTTATATTCCACGTATCGAATGGACAAATAAACCCGATGTTTTGAGCGCACATTACATGAATAGACATCAAAATGAATTGGATTTGTGGATGATTAACGCGAAAACAAACACATCTAATTTAGTGCTAGCAGAAAAAGACAAGGCCTATATAGATGTAACAGATAATCTTACTTTTTTAAAAGACAATAGTTTTATTTGGACAAGTGAAAAGGACGGTTTTAATCATATTTATCATTACAGTGAAGAAGGTAAGCTTATAAATCAAGTTACAAAAGGGAACTGGGAAGTCACTAATTATTATGGTTATGATGAAAATACGAATAGAATTTTTTATCAGTCTGTTGAAAATGGCTCGATAAATCGAGACGTATATTCAATTAAGCTTAACGGTAGAAATAAACAAAGATTAACCAAAAGTGAAGGAACGAACAACGCATCATTTAGTGCCGATTTTTCATATTTTATCAATACTTTTTCCAGTGCTTCGATACCGCCTGAATACTCTCTAAATAGTTCAGCTTCAGGAAATCTTATAAAAAGCATAAAAGATAATGATGTCTTATCACAAAATCTTTCTAATTATAAGACCTCTAAAAAAGAGTTTAGTACTATTCGTGTAAATGGAAACGATTTAAATATGTGGATGATTAAACCAGCCGATTTTGATGCTTCTAAACAGTATCCGCTATTTATGACACAATATTCTGGACCAGGATCCCAATCGGTTGAAAATAGTTGGAACGGTGCAAACGATTACTGGTTTCAACATTTAGCACAAGAAGGTTATATTATAGTTTGTGTAGATGGTCGTGGTACAGGATTTAAAGGTGCCGAGTTTAAAAAAGTAACGCAGAACGAATTGGGTAAGTATGAAGTTGAAGACCAGATTCAGGCAGCAAGACAATTAGGCGAATTACCGTATATTGATAAAACTAGAATCGGAATATGGGGGTGGAGTTATGGAGGTTTTATGAGTAGTAATTGTTTATTTAAAGGCAACAATGTTTTTAAAATGGCAATTGCCGTTGCACCAGTAACCAGTTGGCGTTTTTATGATACTATTTATACCGAGCGTTATATGACAACACCACAAGAAAACCCAAGTGGTTATGATGATAACTCACCAATTAATCATATAGATAAACTTGAAGGCGATTTTCTATTAGTGCATGGATCTGCAGATGATAACGTACATTTACAAAATACCATGCGATTAGCAGAAGCATTAATTCAGGCTAATAAACCATTCGATTGGGCAGTTTATCCAGATGATAATCATGGGATTTACGGCGGAAATACTAGACTTCATTTATATAATAAAATGACCAAGTTTATCCATAATAATCTTGGTGATAAAAGAAATAAGGAAGAGAAAGTTGGAGTAAAGGAAAAAGTGGAAATTAAAGGATAGAATACTAACTAACAATTATATATATGGCGAATTCAGCTACGATTAAACAAAAAGAATTATTTGGACATCCAGTAGGATTATTTGTGCTCTTTTTTACCGAAATGTGGGAACGCTTTTCTTATTACGGAATGAGGGCTATTTTGGTATTATATTTAGTCGGTCTGACTACCGATGCAAATCCAGGATTAGGATGGTCCAATGGTGAAGCTTTAGCCTTGTATGGTTGGTATACCATGATGGTCTATGTGATGTCGATCCCAGGAGGAATAATTGCAGATAAGTTATTAGGTCAAAAAAAGTCTGTCTTAGTTGGAGGAGTTTTATTGGTATTAGGACACAGTATATTGGCAGTTGAGGAAATGTGGGCCTTTTATACTGGATTAGTACTGATTGTTTGTGGAGTAGGTATGCTTAAGCCAAATATATCTACAATGGTTGGTGGTTTGTACGAAAAAGGTGATATAAGAAGAGATAAAGGTTTCACGATTTTTTATATTGGAATAAATGTTGGGGCATTTTTATCTAGTTTAGTTGTTGGTTATGTTGGAGAAGTTCATGGATGGCATTATGGATTTGGACTTGCAGGAATAGGAATGGCAGCCGGTTTAATACAATATCTTATAGGGTTAAAACATTTAACTCATGTAGGTAATTTTTTAGGAGCATCTCAAAATGATAAAGATAAGGAGCTAATGAAAAAACCACTTACCAAAATTGAAAAAGACAGGGTTGTGGTATTGCTTCTTTCGTTTTTATTAGTAATAGTTTTCTGGGGGGCGTTTGAGCAAGCTGGAGGTTTAATGAATATCTATACTTCTGAAAAAACAAATAGAATGCTTATGGGCTGGGAAGTTCCAGCAACATGGTTTCAGTCTTTAAATGCAATGTTTATTATCTTTTTAGGAACTTCTGTGGCAGCATATTGGGCAGCTCGTAAATTAAAAGGGAAAGCGGCTTCAGGTTTGTTTAAAATGATAATTGGCCTCATTATTATGGGAACAGGTTTCTTTTTTATGACTGCTGCAACAGCACAATATGAATCAACAGGATCTTCAGCGATGTACTGGTTGGTGTTAGCGTATTTGTTTCACACAGTAGGGGAACTATGTTTGTCTCCAGTGGCGTTGTCCTATACTACAAAATTAGCGCCTGTTAAATATGCTTCTTTAATGATGGGTATTTATTTTGCTATGACAGGTTTTGGAAGTAAGCTAGCAGGACTCCTCGGGGAATGGTCAGAAAGTCTTGGAGAATATACAATTTTTACGGGTATTGCAGTTTTTTGTGTTGTTTTAGGAGGTTTGGTGTTAGCTATAAGAAAAAAATTAGAACACTTAACTCATGGCGCTGAAGATGACGAACATGTTATTCATGATGAAGCAGAAGGTTTTGAATTAGCTGATAATTAATACATATTATCATGGAAGAAAATTCAACCGATCATTTTTTTAAAGACAAAGTATTAGGGCATCCATCAGGATTGTTTGTTTTATTTTTTACCGAGATGTGGGAGCGTTTTTCATATTATGGAATGCGTGCTATTTTGGTGATTTTTTTAACTGGGGCGATTATTGGAGATAACCCAGGGTGGGAATGGACGTCCGAAGCAGCACTTTCTCTATTAGGAACTTATGCAATGCTTGTTTACCTCACCCCTCTAGTTGGTGGTTGGCTGGCAGATAATAAAATTGGCTATAGAATGGCAGTTGTTATTGGTGCTTTACTAATGACTCTCGGTCACGCCTCTATGGCTGCTGAAACACCAACATTTCTTTACATTGGAATTGCATTTTTAATAGTTGGTAACGGATTCTTCAAACCTAATATGACCTCTATTATTTCTAAGATGTATGAAGGCCATGACGAGAAAAAGGATGGCGCTTATAATATTTTTTATATGGGTGTAAATGCCGGAGCCTTTATAGGAATTATGCTTTGTGGTTGGGTAGGAGAGAAAATTGGTTGGAGTTACGGTTTTGGTCTTGCTGGAATATTTATGCTTTTAGGGATGCTTCAGTTTTATTATGCACAATCACTCTTTGGTAACATTGGTGATAAACCGAAAAATGAGAATGTCGATATAATAGATGATTTAGCCAATAATTATAAGGAGGTTTCGAGCAGGGGAGAAAAATTAAATAGGTTTTTAACGATTGATTATTTACTTATAGGTGTCTTTATAATTTCAGCAATGATTTTTATAATTAACGACCCCTTAAGTAAAATTGGGAACATTTATACTTTTAATTTCACTGTTGCAGGAATGGCAGATTCTCTGTTTTTCGCATTATTAGCTGCGATAACATTTATTTTACTTCTGTTAGTTAGAATACCAAGATATATTCCCGTTGAAAGAGATAGAATGATTGCCTTTTCAATCTTTTGTATTTTCACTATTTTCTTTTGGGCGGCATTTGAACAAGCGGCAGGATCACTCCCAATTTATACCAGAGATTATACTAACAGAATTTTGGAAGGAGGTGCAGCAACAACTTTTAAAATTGTTGACTTAATAGTTACTGTGGTGCCGCTTTGTGTCATAACTTATGTCCTTTTAAGTTTATTTAGAAAAACTTTTAATAGAATAGGTTTATCTAATATTATTCTAGGTTTTAGTTTTATTATAGTTTGGGCTATAGTTTTATATAAATTATACATTGAATTTCAATCTACCGAAACAGAAGTTCCAATTACATGGTTTGCTATATTGAACTCTCTCTTTATTATTATGTTTGCACCCCTATTTACGAAATGGTGGGATAGTAAATATAATCCACCTGCATCAGTGAAGTACTTTTTAGGATTAGCTCTATTGGGAATTGGATTTGGTTTCTTAGCTTTCGGTGCAAAAGATGTGCCGCTTGGAGCTCAAACAGCAAGCCTAAGTATGGCGTGGTTGGTATTTGCTTATTTGTTCCATACGTTGGGAGAAATGTGCTTAAGTCCAATGGGGTTATCTTATTTAAGTAAGCTAGTTCCAGGACGTATGGTGGCATTTATGTTTGGTGTTTATTATTTGGCAATAGCAATTGGTAATAAGTTGGCACACTATGTAGGCGGCGATATAGAAAAAATTACGAGCGAACATGGTCTTTCGTTTTTCTTTTTGATATTTACTTTTATACCTATTGGGTTGGGTCTTGTTTCCTTAATGTTACACCCATTATTGAAAAAACTCATGCATGGTGTTCGTTAATCGAATAAAAAGTTAAAATAAACTCAAAAAGCTCCTGTTTAGGAGCTTTTTTTGTAAGTTCGGAATAGGTTTTGCAACATAAAGGGTTATGAAAAAGACAATATTTGGATTTTTAATATTTATTGGAGCTTATAGTTTCAGCAACGCTCAAAAAGCAATTTGGCATACCGATATGACAAAAGCTTCCGAAATTGCCATAAATGAAAACAAACCAGTACTCATGTTTTTTACTGGATCTGATTGGTGCGGGTGGTGTAAAAGATTGCAGCGCGAAGTATTATTAACTGAAGATTTTGAAGCTTGGGCGAAAGATAATGTGGTGCTTATGGAATTGGACTTTCCAAGAAGAGCACCTCAAGAGCAATCAGTAAAGGTTCAGAATTATCAGTTACAGCAAATATTTAAAGTTACAGGGTATCCGAAGATATTTTTTGTGAACCCAGAAAAGAAACCCGATGGAAAAATGAATTTAAACAGTCTTGGCAGTACTGGATATGTGCGTGGAGGAACTCAAAAATGGTTGGCTGTTGCAAATAATATTATAAAAAAATAGAAAGATGAAAAGGATTTTATATTTATTTATGGCATGTTGTTTAATTTCAATAAATGCTCTAGCACAAGAAATTAATTGGGTGACTTTGGAAGAAGCGGTAAAGCTTCAAAAGAAAATGCCCAAAAAGATTATGGTAGATGTTTATACCAATTGGTGTGGTCCCTGTAAGATGCTTGATAAAAATACATTTCATAACAAGGATGTTGTGGACTATGTCAATAAGCATTATTATGCAGTTAAGTTTAATGGTGAAGGTAACGATGTGGTTACTTTTGATGGTAAAACATATGATAATCCAAACTATAATCCAGCAAATGCAAAAAGACGAAATTCAGCACACCAATTGACCCGTTATTTTCAGATAAATGCTTACCCAACTATAGTTTTTATAGATGAAAAAGGTAAAATGATAGCTCCAATAAAAGGCTATCAACAACCGCAAGGGTTAGAGCTTTATTTGAAACTGTTTAAGGACGATGCTTATAAAGAAATGGATACCCAAGAAAAATTTACAGCTTATGCGAAAGCTTTTAAGGCAGAGTTTCAAGGTTAAAAGATTCTAATAATCAATAATATAGGCTCCCTTTTCGCCAGTTTGGTGAAATGGGAGTTTTCTTTTATTGCAAATCTTCTTCCATCTTTCGATATACGATTTGTAGTTACTGCCATCTGCTATTATTTGCTCGAGATTCAAAGAGTCGATAAGTCGATTTAAATTAATTTTAGGGGATTTTCTTAAAAGCACATAATCAGGTTTGAATAATTTGGTGTTGTAAATACCCAAACTGTCTATAACCAGAAGCTTTTTATTGTTTAAAATGTAGAAAGGTTTTAAGGTGTCTTTTTTGATTGTTTTAATATGACTCTTTACAGTAAAAGATTTGATTATTTTGGTTGTTGATGCTGAAGCTGAAAGGGAATCGGAATTGGATGCAACAGACATTTCATTTTTAGTAATATGTCCAATGAGACTGCTTCTGCTTTTATGAAAGATTATTAATTGGTTCGATGGTTTGTTTAACTTGGTGTAGAGCATGGCGGCTTGTACAAGTAAAACGGAAATTAAGAAGAATTTTAAGCTGAAATAATCTTGTTTCTTATATAATCTAACCAGGGCAATAATCAATACATAGCCTGTTAAAACATATAAAATATTGAAGGGTATGTCTTTGATTAAGAAGGATTCTTGACTCGAAACCCAGCCAACAATTCCATTCATTTTACTAATGATGCCTCCATAAAAGTTAGCTAGAAAATTTGGTAACAAATTTATAGAAGTCAATAGGATAACTAATAGACCTATTCCTAAGATAAGTCCAAGAAAAGGAATGATGATTATATTAGAAACAAAAAATAAACTTGGGAATTGATGAAAATAGTATAAGCTAATTGGAATAATACCAAATTGAGCGGAAACCGTTATGGTTAGAGTGTGCCATAGTTTATCGAGAATCCAATATTTAGTTTTCCATAGATTGTATAATATAGGATCTATCGATACTATTGTGAATACTGCCAAATAACTTAGTTGAAAACCTACATCAAATAAAAATAACGGTTTGAATAGTAAAATTACAAACATGGAAATAGCCAAGGTGTTATAAATGTTTGTAGGTCTTTTTAAGTTCATGGCTATTGCAACAATACTAAACATGGTGACAGCGCGTGTAACGGAAGCGGATAAACCAGCTATCAAAGCAAAAGCCCATAGGAAGATAACAAGTAAAACAATCTTTAGAGGTCTGCCATATTTAAAGTATTCTATGGGTTTTAAAACGATACTTAGAATGAGTAAAATAATTCCAACATGCAGACCAGAAACCGCCAAAATATGTATGGCGCCAGCATTGGTGTAGCTCTCATAAATTTCCTTACTTATATCCTGACGTTGCCCTAATAGTAAGGCATTAATAATGGCAAGCTCATCTGGTTTAAATGAATGGCTTTCCATTTTAGAATTAATATACTGCCTAATTGTGTTGGCAATTCCAAATAACGTTTTAGTGCTGGTTTTAACTTTAAATAATTCTTGATTTTTAATAAATGATTGATGGTAAATGTATTGCTTGTCGAGATAAATTTTGTAATCGAACTGGTGCGGATTTAATGGATGAATAAGATCCTTAAGATCTAAATAGCTAATGAATATTTCGTCTACAATTAGTTTAGCATATAAAGAGTCTTTTTCAATGTTAAGTAATGATTTTCCAGTTACAATGGAATCATTGATTTTTAAAATATCGATGATGTATTTGTCATAATAATTTCCAGGTTTTAATACTTCTCTTATCCTAAAGGTGACTTGCGAAGTTGAATTATTTTTAAAACTCTTATGCTCACTATAATGATTATAAAAATTCTTTTGATTGTGAAAATTAACTACCAACATACCCAAACAAATCATCATGGTATATGCTATAATACCAAACCAAATAGTTTTAATAAATTGCTTTCTAGATACTAAAAATGAAATTAGGAATATTGAAAATAAACTGACTACAAGGTATATATTGGTCTGCAATGGGATTTGAAAGGAGTAACCAATTGCAATTCCAATTATAAGACAAACGGTCAGTTTTATAATGGTGAAATTTAAAAGGCGCATGCGGTTTAAATATAAGAAATATCTTATAAAATACGACGTGCTTCAAAAAAGGATTTTTGCCAATAGCTTTCAGATAAGGAAGAGGTAATAACACCTGCTTTTGTGGTAGCATGAATAAATGTAATGTCTTTATTGTTTACTTTAACAATTAAGCCTACATGGTTAATCGCGTTTCTTCTGTTTTTTCCAGTTTTAAAAAATAGTAAATCCCCTTTTTGAGTGTTTTTCAAGGTAATTTTAGTGCCCTTTTTGGCCATGTCTCTAGATATCCGGGGGAGATAAATATTATGTGCATTAAAAGACTCAAAGATTAAACCAGAGCAATCCATCCCTGATTTGCTCGTGCCACCCCATTTATAACGAACACCTTTGAAGGATTTGGCATAATTAATAATTTTATCTTCAATGGGGATAACTTCATTGGAAGTAAGACTATTAGTTTTTTGTTTTGATTTTTTTGTTATTACTTTAGATGACGTGGAATTTTTTGATCGCTTTGAGGATTTACAGCTATAAAAGGCAACTATTAGGAGAATAAGAACTAGAATTTTTCTCATTAATCTTGCTAATCTTGAAGTGACTTAAAAATTAACTTAGCTGTTTTTTCGCTTGCGCCTTTACCTCCCAATTTTTTCTCTAGCTCATAATAATTCATAAAGAATTTGGTGCGCTCATAAGGGTCCAAAATAATGTCCAATTCTTTTTGCAATTGCTTTTTGTTAAAGCCATTTTGGATAAGCTCTGTCACTACTTTTTTGTCCATAATCAAATTAACGAGCGAGATATATTTAAGCGTAATAATTCGCTTGGCAATTTGATATGAAATATTACTTCCTTTGTAGCATACTACTTGAGGCACTTTAAACAAGGCTGTTTCTAAAGTGGCTGTGCCAGAAGTTACTAATGCCGCAGTGGAAACACTAAGTAAGTCGTAAGTTTTATTTGGAACAAAACCAATATTACGTTTAGTAATGAATGGTTTGTAGAACTCGTATTCCTGACTTGGCGCTCCTGCAATTACAAATTGATAATTAGGATAATCATCAGCTAAACTTAGCATAACCGATAAGGTCTTCTTTATTTCTTGTTTCCTACTTCCTGGTAAAAGCGCTATAATGGGTTTGTCATTTAGGACGTGTTCATTTCTAAATTCGAATTCATCAACTTGATTTCTATCCGATATAGCATCAATTAAAGGATGTCCTACAAAGGTAACATCGTAATCAAATCTGCTTTCATAAAATTCTTTCTCAAAAGGCAGTATAACGTACATAGCATCAATATCCCTTTTAATGGCATAAACCCTTTTCGCGCGCGATGCCCAAACTTGAGGAGAAATAAAATAGTTAGTTCTATAACCTTTTTGCTTTGCCCATTTGGCGATACGTAAATTGAAACCTGAATTATCAATAAAAATAATGACATCTGGGGCATAGCTTTCAATATCTTTTTTACATAATGAGATATCCTTGAAAATTTTAAAAAGATTCATGATTACCTCAATAAACCCCATGAATGAGCGCTCTTTGTAATGTTTTACAAGTGTGCCGCCAACACCTTGCATTAAATCGCCACCCCAAAACCTAAAATCAGCATTTACATCTTCTCTTTGTAAAGCCTTCATAAGGTTTGAGCCATGTAAATCGCCAGAAGCTTCGCCAACAATTATATAATACTTCATTTTAGAAGAGTTTAAAAACAAAAGTAAAAACAGCAATAAAAACAGTAATTAGTAAAACACCCCGCGCTCTGTAATCTTGTCTTTTTTTAATAAAAATAAAAAAAGCAATTAAGTTTAAAATAGCTCCGAGACTTATTAATTTACCAAGAAAGCCTTCATTGGATGCTGCTTTTATAACATTCATAAAATCATCACCTTGTCCCAATAGGGTAGCAGCTAAAAACAAACCAAACACATTAGCAATTAAACCTATAAGTACACCAATTAAAACTTCTTTTTTCATTTTTGTTTGTTTTAATAAATCTATTTTAAATTCCAGTTTTTCAAATCGTTAATAAGGCGATGTGCCGTTAAGTCAAACTGAATAGGAACGAGTGAAACATAATTATTTTCTAAGGCCCACTCATCAGTGTCATCACCCTCATCTAAATTAACAAATTTGCCAGAAAGCCAGTAATATTCTTTTCCTTGTGGGTTAACCCTTTTATCAAATTCTTCAACCCAATTAGCTCTTGCTTGTCTACAAACTTTAATGCCTTTTATTTCCGATTCTATAATGTCTGGGATATTAACGTTTAGTACAATACCGTTAGGTAATCCATGTTTTAAAACGTTTTCAGAAATGTTTTTCACAAACGATTTACAAGCTTCAAAATTCGCCTGCCATTTATAGTTTAGTAAAGAAAAGCCAATGGCAGGAATGCCTTCAATACCAGCTTCTAAAGCGGCACTCATGGTACCAGAATAAATTACATTTATGGACGAATTTGAGCCATGATTAATGCCAGAAACACATAAATCGGGCTTTTTAGGCAGTAATTCTCGAATTGCAAGTTTTACACAATCTGCTGGGGTGCCAGAACAGCTATATTCTTTAATTGTATCATCTCCAAAATCTACCCGTTCTGCATACAAAGTCGAATCTAAAGTAATAGCATGACCCATGCCACTTTGAGGACTATCTGGAGCTACAACCACAACATCCCCTAAAGTCTTCATAACAGATATCAAAGTTCTTATTCCAGGTGCATTAATACCATCGTCGTTGGTAACTAGAATTAATGGCTTTTCGGTCATAAGTTTAACACTTTAGGCATCGCTAAAATACATAATTTACGTTGTAAAGCCCTAATTTCTTTAGTTTAACAAAAAATTAGTAGCAATTAACTTTATTGGCATAGTTTTTTCTTTATTTTAGTAGAAAATATGCGGTATTTTCCATAGAAATATGAAATATTAACAGATGAAAAAAATTATGAAGAGGAATTATAAAATGTTGTTTTTGGTATTGCTGCTTGCTTTTGCTTCATGCAGTTTTACAGCCAAATCGTTTGATGATCCAGATAAGGATAAATTATTAGTTCGTGTTATAACATATGTTTTACAGCAAGGTCATTTTGATCCAATTGATATGGATGATGAATTTTCGGCTGAGTTGTATGAAGACTATATTGAAACTATCGACCCAGTTAAACGATATTTCTATGAATCTGATATTAAGGATTTCGAAAAGTTTAAATTAACGTTAGACGATCAACTCAAGGCACAGGATATTACATTTTTCAATGTGGTACATGAGCGTATGTTAAAACGCATTGAAGAGGCTAAAGAGATTTATGCTGAAGTCTTGTTAAAACCATTCGATTATACTTTAGATGAAGAGTTTGATACCGATTATGAAAATATGGAGTTTGCAAAAAATAAGAAGCAAATGAAAGAGCGCTGGAGAAAACAATTAAAGTTTTCTACGCTTAGTAACTATGATGATTTATTTGAAGACGAAAATCGAATTAAAGAAAGAGACCCATCTCATGTTGTTAAAACAGAAGCAGAGATTGAAAAAGAAGCTCGTGAATCAACTTTAAAATCTATTGATATCTATTTCAACGACAATATCGACGACTTAAAGCGTGAAGATTGGTTTGCTATATATGTCAACGCTATCGTTGAAGAGTTTGATCCACATACCTATTATTTAGCTCCAAAAGGGAAAGAAGATTTCGATCAGCGTATGTCTGGAAAGCTCGAAGGAATTGGAGCTAGATTAACTAAACGCATGGACAATATTAAAATAGTTGAATTAATTTCTGGTGGCCCAGCTTGGAGAAGTAAAGAGTTGGAAGTGGAAGATATTATTTTGAAAGTTAAGCAAGAAGATGAAGAATTCCCTGTTAACATCGTAGGAATGCGAATTAGTGATGCGATCAAGTATATAAAAGGACCAAAAGGAACGAAGGTAACATTAACCATTAAGAAAATTGATGGTACTGTAAAAGATATAGAAATTGTTCGTGATGTTGTAGAATTAGGAGAAACCTACGCAAAAGCATCATTAGTTGAAAAGGATGATAAGAAGTTTGGCGTTATTAATTTACCTGCATTTTATGTCGATTTTAATGACTACAAAAAATTAAATGCCGCTAAAGATGTTAAGCTTGAAGTAGAAAGACTAAAGGCTGAAGGCATGGAAGGCTTGGTTTTAGATTTGCGTAATAATGGAGGAGGCTCCTTGCCAGCTGTTGTTGATATGGCGGGATTATTTATAAAAGATGGTCCAATTGTGCAAGTCCGTTCAACAGGCGAGTCTAAGGAGGTTTTAAGAGACCGAGATAAATCCATTACTTGGGATGGTCCATTGGTGATATTGGTTAACGAAATATCAGCATCGGCGTCAGAAATTATGGCTGCAGCAATGCAAGATTACAAGAGAGCTATAGTAATTGGTAGTAAGCAAACTTATGGGAAAGGCACTGTTCAAAATGTTCTGAACCTGAACAATTTGGTTCGAAATAATTCCAATGGTGATTTAGGAGCTTTGGCATTAACCACTCAAAAATATTATAGAATTAATGGAGGTTCGGTGCAGTTGGAAGGAGTAAAAAGTGATGTTAAAGTGCCTGGACGTTTTAGTTTTATTGATGTAGGAGAAAAAGATAAAGATAATCCGCTACCTTATGATGTAATTGACGCTGCCGATTATACTGTTTGGGATAATTATTTCGATTATGACCAAACTATTAAAAGTAGTGCGGAAAGAATGAGTAATAATGAGCAATTAAAACTTATTGAAGAAAATGCTAAATGGGTGAAAAGTAAAATTGATGACACAGTATTTTCATTAAACTATAAAAAATATAAAGCTAAACTTGATTTAAATGAAGAAGAGGCGAAACGTTTTGATGCACTTTCCGATTATAAAACAAATTTAACATTTCAACCTCTTGCTTATGAAAAAGAGCTTTTTGAATCTGATACCACTGATTTGAAAGAGAAACGTGAACGTTGGTATGAAAGCTTAAGTCAAGACGTATATATAGAAGAAGCATTGAATGTTCTTGAAGATTTGCGCACATCTCAAGGCATTAAAAAAGTTGCTTCGGTTAAGGATTAGGAAAAATATATGAGTTATAAATCGCACTCATTAAGACAATTAGCGCTCCAAAAATTTAAGAAAAATGTTTGGGGCGTTTTTAGTTTATTTTTTATTCTTTTCGTTGGTTTCATATCTATTTTCGCTTACGCACTAGCTCCTGACAATTCTATGCATGCTAATCAAATGCATTTGTCCATACATTCTAAAAAACCAGGTTTTAAGGTTCAAATGCTAACCATGCCTAATCAGAATATTAATAAACAATCATTTTTATCTAAGGTTTTTTATGGAGAAAAAAACACAATTACTGAAATAGCGATAAGCGATTTTAAAGTGGATAAAGATAATTTATTTTACACCGAATATGCTTCGGATGGTATTATAGTTGTTTCTAAGAGCATTCCGTTGCAAGCTTTTCCGGAAGGAAACTATAAATCATTTATAAATGAAAAATCATTTGTTTTTGGAACCGATAAATATGGCCGCGATTTACTGAGTCGTGTTTTGGTTGGTGCTAGAGTTTCTTTTTTTATTGGATTTGTAGCTGTTTTTATTTCGCTACTTATTGGGATTTTTATGGGAAGTTTAGCTGGTTATTTTGGAGGTAAGGTAGATGCTGTAATTATGTGGATTATTAATGTGACTTGGTCCATTCCAACATTGTTGTTGGTAATCGCAATAACATTGGCTTTAGGTAAAGGGTTTTGGCAAGTTTTTATTGCTGTTGGTTTAACCATGTGGGTTGAAGTAGCTCGAGTAGTTCGAGGTCAAATTATTAGTGTAAAGGAAATGCAATATGTTACTGCAGCAAGAGCATTGGGTTTTAACGACTTTAGAATTATTTCCAAGCACATTTTGCCGAATATAATGGCACCTGTTATTGTGATTTCGGCTGCTAATTTTGCTGCAGCAATTTTAATTGAAAGTGGTCTTAGTTTTTTGGGAATTGGTGCTCAACCACCTATGGCTAGTTGGGGAGCTATGATTAAAGATCACTATAATTATATTATACTCGGTAAACCCTATTTAGCAATTATTCCAGGACTATGCATTATGAGTTTAGTAATGTCATTTATGCTTATTGGTAATGCTTTAAGAGATGCATTGGATGTAAAAACCTAATCTTCATAAGAATTATTTTTGTCCTTTTTTAAACCCATAAATGTTTTGATGAATAAAATCTTTTGGAAATTTGTCATCACCTTTAAAACCTATTTCTACAGTTCCACTATCTTCAGGAATGTAATTTGTTTTAAATATATAATCCCAAAGACTTAAACTAATGCCATAATTCACACCATATTTTCCTTTAGGTAGAACGTAGGCATGATGGTATAAATGCATTACGGGGTTGTTGAAAACATACTTAAGTGGCCCCCATGTTATTTTAATATTCGCATGGTTTAAATGACCAATTGCAATGGTTATAAAATGAATGATATATGCTTGTTCTGGTTCAAAACCACCAATTAGCATGACGCCAAAAGTTTTTAGCGGCTTGTATAGTATATTTTCCATCCAATGGTATCTTAAGTGTGCTGCAAAACCCATTTCTTTTACACTATGGTGTACTTTATGGAATTTCCATAAAAAAGGATATTTATGTAATAATACATGTGTGAACCATTGTACGAAATCAAGAATAATAAAGAATATTAATAACTGAATCCACATTGGCCATAATGAAATGTCAAATAACGCAAAAGTTTTGGCAGTAATATTTACATCTAAAAATAGTAGCCCAAGAATTTTGTAAACACCACTAATGACAATTGAGAAGATGAAAAAATTGAAAAACATATAAAATCCATCTAACCAGAAATCTTTTCTAATGATTGATTGTTCTTTTCTCCATGGGAATACAATCTCTAAAACCCAAACAAAAATTGAAATTGCTACAAGTCCCCAAAAATAATTCGTGTACCATGGCACTTCAAAGATTATAGATTTCCAAGTCCAACTTAATGTGCCATTGAAAGCACTAATAAAAGCGTCTAAATATTTTTCCATGATTATTTTTTTTAAGGTTTAAACTAATTTCTTTTTTATTCTTTTAAATAATACCAATTTATATTTTCTATGGGCGCTCTTCTACCCATGTCTCTTGGAGGATAATTTGTAACTAAATAATTGACTATTACCTTTTGATTTTTTCCTAAATCCCATAGGTTTTGGGTTTCTTGCATCCATTTAATAGTTGCATTCCAGCGTTCAGCATTCATTCTATTTTGAACAAGTAATTTTGATGAATGACAGTTGGTGCAATTATTTACTACGGTCATTAATCCCTCGTTGTTTATTAATCCAGTCCTTATATGAATACCATTTTCTATTCTATCTTCATCTTCTTCTAAAGGAATATTAACAATGGTCTTAGATTCTGTACTATGAAAATAACTGGGGTTAACAGTGTAATATACAATCAATCCACCTGTTATTAAAAACAGACTAAAAAGTACAAATACTAATCGAGTTACTTTATTAATGAGTTTTTTATAATCTTCTTCTTTAGGCATTTAATTTACTTTTACAGCGATTCTATGACAAGCATTATTTAAGTACCCTTTAGGATTCCATCCCGGTAAAAGCATAGGTTGTGCTTTATTGTTTGAATCAGTTGCTTTTGCCCATATTTCATAGTATCCTTTTCTAGGAAAGCTAACCAATGCATTAAAGTGTTGCCACGCCAATCTGTTTAAAGGTTTTTCAATTGCACATAATTTCCAAGTAGATCCAAAATCTATTGAGTATTCCATTTTAGCAACTTCTAATTCTCCCGCCCAAGCATGTCCACGAATATTTAAAGAACGCCCTTCTTTTATAGTAGCACCAGATTTCGGATAAGTAATTAATGATTTTACAGGCATAGATTCAATTATACACATGTCTTCATCTTTAACTTTCTCTCCTGGGGCAATAGGATTGCAGGGAATTCTATATGCATCACCGGTCATTTTTGTGCCATCATGTACTTGATCTCTTATGCTAATTCTATTCACCCACTTTCCAGAAACCGAAGCTGGCCAACCCCCAGCGACTAAACGTAAAGGGTATCCATGCACTAAAGGAATATCTTCACCGTTCATTTTAAATGCTAATAAAGTTTCATCTTGAAACGCTTTTTGCATAGGGAATCCTCTCGAAATAGGTTCTTTAGTTGGGTCTTGACTCAAATGCAAATCTACTCCATGAAAACCTATATAAACAGCATTGTTTTTAATGCCTACATCCTTTAAAACATCTCGTAAACGAATACCTGTCCAGGAAGCGCAGTGCACGGCTCCTAAAGTCCATTGATTACCTTTTGCTGTCGGATTGAACTCACTCCGACCATTTCCACCGCATTCAATGGTTAATTGATAAGTGTATTGTTTAAATTTTGTTTTTAACTCCGTTAAAGTGTATATTTTATTAATCTTGGCCGATTCACCATCAATAGTGAGTGTCCATTTTTTAGCATCAATATTTTCAGGTATTAAACCATTATTTCGAATAAACATACAAGAGTTAGGTGTGATTTTGTCGTCTAGTAAGTGTGCTTGTGCTTCAATATTCCAAGGTTTGTCGTTTAACACAATCATGTCTTTATGTTTGTTAAACATTTTAAAAGGATCAGGCTCTTGTATGGCTAGAGGAATGTAGCCATCCGGTAAATTTGAACCAAAAATAATATCTGCACCAATTAGTGTCGCAAATGAGCTTAATGTTCCTTTTTTAACAAAATCTCTTCTTTTCAAAATGATTAAATTATAGGTTCTTAAAAGAAAATCTCTCTAAATTACAATTTCTAAAACTTTCCCTTTGTTACTTATGTTACAATAACTACGTGGCATATTAAAGAATCTAATTAATAATATAATATTACATGAATTGTCTAGTTCGGACAATGATATTAGTCAGCTTAATTAATTGTATTGAAATTGACGGATATCAGTTTAGTATATTATTAAAAACAATACTTTGGTATCATAATTTTTAATACAAATTTTCATTTTGTAACTTATGTTACAAGAAAACATTTATAGTATTAGTAATTTTCAAGACGACTACAAATTATACATTATGAAAAAAGATTTTGAAACAAAATTTACAGGTTGGGCCTTTATAGTTGCTACGGTATTATTATGGGGAGGTTGGGTGCTTTCACCGCATCATATAGGTGAATATATTGTGGCATCAGATTTTAGTGCTATTAGCGAAGATTTATGGTATTGGATTTGGATGTATCGCTTTCATATATTTGGATGGGTAACCATGGCGATTTCCATGTTTGCATTGGTGTCTATCACAGCAAGAAAACCTTATCGCGTGTTAATGCTTCCTGGTGCAGGTATGGTTATTGTAGGAACTTTTACTATTGCTATTGCGGCTGCGTATTTTTATAACTACGGCGCTTGGGGTGTTGGACAAACGGCTGGCAAATCTCCAGATGAAATTCAGGAGTTTATGGATAGCATTCTATTTACCAATCAATATGTAACCTGTTTTGTACGTTTTGGTCGAATTTTTTCAGGTGTAGGTTTAGTTTTATTAGGATATGGATTTATAAAATGGAACATTGTAGGTAAATGGTTGGGCTGGTTTACACTTTTGTTAGGATTTGTGGCAATGGGAATTATTCTGTCTATACCAGATAACTTTGAAGTTTATAAACCAGTATTCCATGTAAAAACACTTTGGTTATTAGCTATGGGTATTTCGTTGCTACTAAATGGTGTTAATATTCCAGAAAGGGATTCTTGAATTTAGCATAAATTATTAGACTAGGTATAGTGAGTTTGATATTGTGTTAAGTAATACGTTGAATATTAAGAGTTAATTTTTTTCTAACTCCATATTTCGATTCAATTGGTCAATATACTCTAATACATCGTCTCTGCCAATATCCTTAGAAGAGGAAGTAATAAAGTAATTTGGCATTTCTTCCCATGTTTCTAATAAAATGGTTTTATAGTCCTGGACATAGTTAACTATAGCCTTAGGTTTCAACTTATCAGCTTTAGTAAATATGATAGAAAATGGAAGCCCATTTTCTCCTAGCCATTGCATAAATTCTAAGTCAATGGGTTGTGGTTTATGGCGTATATCAACTAATACAAATGCTGTCACTAGCTGTTCCCTTAAAGCGAAATATTGTGTAATAAACTTTTGGAATACCTTTTTAGCACTTTTAGAAACCCTAGCGTAACCATAACCGGGTAAATCTACCAAATGCCAATTTTTGTTAATTAAAAAATGATTAATTAGTTGCGTTTTTCCTGGTCTTCCCGAGGTCTTTGCTAAACTTTTTCGGCTAGTTAGCATGTTTATAAGAGAGGATTTACCAACATTACTTCTACCAATAAAGGCGTATTCTGGTAATCGGCTTTTTGGACATTTATCAACATCGGAATTGCTTACTACAAATTCAGCAGATTTAATTTTCATGTTTCTTTGTTCTCTTAATAGGTGAGAATGTATATTTCGTTAAAAATTTCTGAATTTTATTAAGCTCTAGCTTAAAGTTCTCGTTTTTGTAACCAAGCATTCATAATTTGGTTGAACTCATCGGGATGTTCCATCATAGCGGCATGCCCACATTTATCAATCCAAAATAGGTCAGAATTTGGAAGCAATTCATTGAACTCTTTGGCGACCTCAGGTGGAGTAACATTATCATTTTTACCCCAAATAATACAAGTTGGTGTTTGCATTTTAGGTAAATCCTTAGCCATATTATGGCGAATTGCACTTTTGGCAATGGCAAGGGTTTTTACAAGTTTGTTTCTATCGTTTACAGTTTCGTAAACTTCATCTACGATTTCTTTGGTTGCTACAGCAGGGTCGTAAAAGACGTCTTGAGCTTTTTTCTTGATAACTTCGTAGTCACTTCGTTTTGTATAGCCACCTCCCATAGCACTTTCATATAAGCCAGAGCTTCCTGTGATTATAAGTGCTTTTACGTTTTTGGGATACAATTTGGTGTGGTATAAACCTATATGGCCTCCTAAAGAGTTTCCAAGTAATATCACTTCTTTAAAACCTTTAAATGCTATGAAATCATTAAGGTATTTAGCAAAGCTTTTAACGTTCGTTTTTAATAACGACATGGTATAAATAGGTAATTCAGGAATTAAAATCTTATAACCTTGCGAGCTGAAAAAATTTGTAACAGAGTCAAAATTACTAAGACCACCCATAAGACCATGGAGAACAATTATAGGCGTGCCTTCTCCAACTTCGATATAACGGTAATTTTTTTCTTCTTTTAAGCGATGCGTCATTAATCAGTTAGTCATTTGGTTAAAAACAAATATAGTTATTTCATTCAAATTTCAGGTAAATAAATGATTCAAGCAGATAATAGCGCAAATGTAAGATGTTAACAATCGTTAATCTTTATTGATGTTATTTTTTAAGTGACTGGTAATAAGAGAGTAATGTTTATTGGAATCATAATAATCGTCGATAAAAGACATTTAAACGAAAAATTATTAACAAAGTGGTATAAAGTGGTAAAATGTGGTAAAATTTTCGATATATTTGAAACTTAAACACCAAAACGCCAACCAAACTAATTGGATTCATTAATAGGAACATACGAATGTAAAGTCGATGCAAAAGGGCGATTAATGATGCCTGCTGCATTGAAAAAACAAATGTCATCCATTTTGCAAGATGGCTTTGTTTTGCGTCGTTCTGTATTTCAAAAATGCTTAGAGCTTTACCCTATTAAAGAATGGCAGGTACTTATGCAAAAAGTGAATAAGCTTAATAAGTTTAAGAAAAAGAATAATGATTTTATTCGCCGCTTTACCGCTGGTGTTAAAATGGTAGAGGCAGATGTAAATGGTCGATTATTAATTCCAAAAGACTTAACGGTGTTTGCAAATATTTCGAAAAACATTGTTGTGGCCTCTGCAATCAATATTGTGGAGATATGGGATAAAGATTTATACGAACAAGCAATAAATGATGCAGCTTTAGATTTTGCAGATTTAGCCGAAGAAGTTATGGGACAAGATGATGATTATGGAATATCATAACCCTGTTTTGCTAATGGAAACCGTTGATGGGTTAAATATTAAACCCGATGGTATTTATGTGGATGTGACTTTTGGAGGTGGTGGTCATAGTAAAGAAATACTAAAAAGGCTTGGAGCTGATGGAAAGTTATTTGCGTTCGATCAGGATTTAGATGCTCTTGAAAACGCTATAGATGACCAACGTTTCACTCTGATTAATGAGAATTTTAGGTACGTAAAACGGTTTTTAAGGTTTCATGGAGTGAAACAAGTTGATGGCGTATTGGCAGATTTCGGAGTTTCGTCACATCAATTTGATGTTGCTGAACGTGGATTTTCAACCCGTTTTGATGCGAATTTAGATATGCGAATGAATCAACAAAATGAGTTGTCGGCATTGAAAGTGGTTAATGAGTATAGTGAAGAGCAATTGAAAAATGTTCTTTATCAATATGGAGAATTACGTGCAGCTCCTGCCATGGCAAGATTAATTGTTGAGTACAGAGAAAATGAGCCAATAGTTACGAGTAAACAGCTAAAAGAGGTTCTAAAAAAGTTTTTACCTCCAAGGCATGAGAATAAAGTTTTGGCTCAAATTTATCAAGCAATAAGAATAGAAGTGAATCAAGAAATTGAGGCTTTAAAAGAATTTTTATTGCAGACACCAGAAATTTTGACTGAAGGGGGAAGATTAAGTTTTATCTCTTACCACTCATTAGAGGATAGGCTAGTTAAGCGATTTATTCGTAACGGAATGTTTGAAGGAGAGCCAGAGCGCGATGTATTTGGAAATTTTGAAGTGCCACTTAAAAAAGTAAACGGACTTATAGTTCCTACTATGGAAGAGATAAAAATAAACAACAGAGCTAGAAGTGCTAAGCTGCGCATTGCTGAAAAAATCTAAAGCATAAATTGAAAAAAAGAATTCAGAAAATATTAAAAGGAACATTTCTAGTTAGCGATGACTCTTTTAAGAATTGGAGGTTCATCATTTTTATTTCAGGTTTAGCTATCGTGATGATTGCTAGCTCTCATAGTGCTGATAAAAAAGTTTATGAAATAGCACGATTAAATAATGAGGTTAAGGAGTTGCGATCTAATTTTTTAGATGGACGATCCAGGTTAATGCGACTTAAAATGGAATCGGCAGTTAATACAAAAATGAAAGAGAAAGGATTGGCACCTTCTGTAATTCCGCCAAAAAAAATTAAAGTTAAATCTCAAAATTAAAATAGAAGCTTGGCAGTAAAGGAGAAAAGCATATTAAACCGTTTGTATTTTATTTCAGGATGTATGTTCGTCTTCGGAATTGCTGTGGTGTTTAAGCTTGTGAGTATTCAGTTTTTGCAAGGAGATAAATATAAAAGTCTGGTTGGAAAGCGATCAATAAAGAATGTAACAATACCCGCAAATAGAGGTAATGTTTATGCAGATGATGGTAGCTTATTAGCGACCTCAATTCCTAAATATAATATTGCTATTGATGCGGTTGTTTCTTCTTCAAAATTATTCGAAGAAAACATAAAGGCATTGTCTGATTCACTTTCCAGATATTCAGGTAAATCATCAAGTTATTATCAGCGGGCCATCAGAAGAGCACGTGCAAACAAAAATCAATATTATTTATTGGCAAAAAACATTGGGTATTCTGATTATGTGAGATTAAGAAGTTTTCCGCTTTTAAATAAAGGAGCTATTCCTGGAGGTTTGATAGTTGAGCAAAATACAAAACGAGAATTTCCAATGGGAAGTATTGCACGACGAACGATTGGTTACGAGCGTATTGATGAGAAAGGCAATGTAACCCGACCTGGTATTGATGGTGCTTTTGGGGTAAAATATTTAAGAGGTACAGATGGAAAACGTTGGAAGCAAAAAATAGGCAAAAACAAATGGAAACCTCTTACCGATTATAATCAGGTTGAGCCAAAAGATGGTTATGATGTTTACACAACCATTGACGTTAATATTCAGGACATAGCTCATCATGCTCTTTTGGAGCAGTTGGATAAATATAAAGCAGATCACGGATGCGTGATCGTTATGGAAACCAAAACAGGCGAAGTAAAAGCGATTTCCAATTTAGGAAGAAGTTCTAAAGGAGTGTATTATGAACGATTGAATTATGCTGTTGGAGAAAGTCATGAACCGGGATCGACCTTTAAGCTTATGGCCTTAGCAGCAGCCTTTGAAGATAAGTTAGTTGATACCAGCGATGTTGTTGATACAGAAAAAGGGATTTTGTCTTTCTATGGAAAAAAAGTGAGAGATTCAAAGCATGGTGGCTACGGAAAAATAACTGTTTCTAAAGCTTTTGAGGTGTCATCGAATACTGGGGTTGTAAAAGCCATAGATCAGGCTTATAAAGAAAAACCAAGCAAGTTTATTGATCGCCTTAGTGCCATGAATATTAAGCATGGCGATTCTTTGGGGATTCCAATTATAGGTGAAGCAAAGTCTATAGTGCCAGATCCAAGAGTTAAGAATGGAAGATGGAGTGGTATTGCTTTACAATGGATGGCTTATGGTTATGGTGTTTCATTCACACCATTACAAACATTAACATTCTATAATGCTATCGCTAATAACGGTGAAATGGTAAAGCCTCAATTTTTGAAGGAGGTTAAAGAATTCGATAAAGTTATCGTGCCATTTGAAAAAGAAGTTATTAATAGACAAGTCTGTTCTAAAGAAACCATTGGAAAACTTCAAAAGCTTTTAAAGAATGTTGTTGAAAAGAAGCATGGAACAGGAAACGGATTGTATTCAGAAAATTTTTCAATGGCAGGTAAAACAGGAACTTGTCAGAAAGATTATCGTGATAAAGATAAGCTCAACTATATCTCTTCGTTTGCAGGATATTTTCCTGCTGATAATCCAAAATACTCTTGTATTGTAGTTATTCACGAACCTGATAAAAGCGTAGGTTATTATGGAGCTGATGTTTCAGGTCCCGTATTTAAAAGAATAGCTCAAAAAATATTTACAGATACACCAATTATTGATGAAGTAGAAACTTTAGAGGTGAAAAACGCTAAAGCTGAATCGCAATTTGAAGCGTACTACAAATTAGCCCAAAACCACAAAACAATTATGCCTAATGTGGTTGGTTTGCCTGCTATGGATGCTATCGCATTATTAGAAAATATGCAAGTTGATGTTAAGATTGAACTTTTGGGAGCTGGTATTGTGAAAAAGCAATCTGTAAGAGAAAAAGTAAAGTTAAATAGTAATCAAACTATTGTTTTAAACGCTTCGTGATAGAATTAAAAGACATATTATATAAGGTTACATTAAATGCGGTGGTTGGCAGCACAAGTCTTGCAATAAAAGCAATTGAATTCGACTCAAGAAATGTAAATTCTGAAAATGTGTTTGTGGCTGTGAGAGGAAGTGCAGTAGATGGTCATGAGTACATAGATAAAGCAATTGATAGTGGTGCTATTGCAATTATATGTGAGGAGATGCCACAAAATCTGCAAGAGGGTGTTACCTATGTTGAAGTTGATAGTTCTAGCAAGGCCATGGCAATAATGGCTTCTAATTTTTACAATGTTCCATCCGAAAATTTAAAACTAATAGGTGTTACAGGTACTAACGGTAAAACAACCGTTGCAAGTCTTTTATATCAGTTATTTAAGAAGGCTGGATATAAAGTGGGTTTATTATCGACAGTAAAAATTTTAGTTGATGATAATGAATATAAGGCAACTCATACTACACCAGATTCTCTAACAATTAATAAGTACTTGGTGGAAATGAATAAAGCTGGAGTTGAGTTTTGTTTTATGGAGGTTAGTTCTCATGGAATCCATCAAAATAGAACCGAAGGACTTCATTTTGAAGGTGGTATTTTTACGAATTTATCTCATGATCACTTAGATTATCACAAATCCTTTGCGGAATACAGAGATGTTAAAAAGCGATTCTTCGATCAGCTTTCATCTAAGGCTTTTGCCTTAGTAAATACAGATGACAAGAATGGTTTAGTGATGCTTCAAAACACATCGGCTAGAAAATTCACTTATGCTATAAAAGGTTATGCCGATTATAAAGCTCAAATATTAGAAAATCAATTTAGTGGGCTTCTTCTTAAGTTGAATGATAGCGAGGTTTGGTCAAGATTAATTGGCAATTTCAACGCTTATAATGTTTTAGCGATTTATGCTACTGCCGAATTATTGGGTTTAGAAAAGGTTGAAATTTTACGAATTATAAGTGAGTTGCAAAGTGTAACTGGACGATTTCAATATCTAGTTTCAGATGAAAAAATCACTGCTATAGTTGATTATGCACATACACCAGACGCATTAAAAAATGTGTTACGGACTATAAATAGTATTCGAACAAAAAACGAAGAATTGATAACTGTTTTTGGATGTGGTGGAGACAGAGATAAAACCAAACGCCCGAAAATGGGTCATATAGCTTCGGCATTAAGTACAAAAGTAGTTTTAACTAGTGATAATCCTAGAAGCGAAGTTCCAGAAACTATCATTGAAGAGATTGAAAAAGGTGTTGAGCCTCAAAATTTTAAAAAGGTTCTCTCAATAACCGATAGAAAACAAGCAATTAAAACAGCATGTCAAATGGCTAATCCAAATGACATAATTCTAATTGCAGGAAAGGGACACGAGACATATCAAGAAATTAAAGGAGAACGCTTTGATTTTGATGATTTTAAGATAGTACAAGAATTTTTAAAACAGTTGCAAAAATAATATGCTGTATTACCTATTTGAATATTTAGAAAAAGAATTTCAATTTCCTGGGGCTTCACTTTTTGGCTTTATCACCTTTAGGGCTGCAGCGGCAATTATTTTTTCCTTGCTTATTTCTACCATTTTTGGTAAGCGAATAATACGATTTCTTCAGAAAAAGCAAATGGGTGAGACCATTAGAGACTTAGGTTTGGCAGGACAAGCAGAGAAAGCAGGAACACCAACAATGGGTGGCATTATAATAATTCTTGCTACGCTATTGCCAGTGTTATTATTAGCAAGATTAGACAATATATATATCATTTTGTTGATTGTTACTACAATCTGGATGGGAATTATAGGATTTTTAGATGATTATATTAAAAAGTTCAAAAATGATAAAGAGGGCTTAAAAGGGCGATTCAAAGTGTTAGGTCAGGTTGGATTAGGTCTCATAATTGGGGCGACATTATATTTTCATGACGATGTTACCATCAAAGAAAAATTATCAATAGAGCAGCAGCAAGAGTTAATTTTAAAGGATGCCAATATAGCGCCGTCAAAACTTTTTAAGGAAGAGGCTAAATCAACAAAAACAACCATTCCATTTGTAAAGGGTAATGAATTTGATTACGCTAAACTAATCACTTGGATAAATCCTAGTTTAGAAAAATATGCGTTTGTAATTTTTATTTTGGTTTCTATTTTTATCGTAACAGCTGTTTCAAATGGAGCCAATTTAACCGATGGAATTGATGGTCTTGCAGCAGGAACCTCTGCTATAATAGTCCTTACTCTTGGCATATTTGCATGGGTTTCTGGTAACATAATTTTCTCTGATTACCTCAATATCATGTACATCCCAAGAGTGGAAGAAATTACCATTTATATAGCCGCTTTTGTAGGGGCCTTAATTGGGTTTCTGTGGTATAATACATTCCCTGCCCAGGTTTTTATGGGTGATACAGGAAGTTTAACTATTGGTGGAATTATTGCAGTAATAGCAATTGCTGTTCGTAAGGAATGGTTAATACCAGTGCTATGTGGAATTTTTTTAGCGGAAAATTTATCCGTGATGATGCAGGTGAGTTGGTTTAAATATACCAAGAAAAAATATGGAGAAGGAAGGCGCATTTTTAAAATGTCTCCGTTACATCATCACTATCAAAAATCAGGATATCATGAAAGTAAAATAGTTACAAGATTTTGGATTATAGGAATACTGTTAGCCATAATTTCTATTGTAACTCTGAAGATTAGATAGATGAAAAGGTTAGTGGTTCTAGGTGGTGGAGAAAGCGGTGTGGGAACTGCTCTTTTAGGAAAGGAAAAAGGCTATCATGTATTTGTTTCCGATAAGGGAAAAATAAAAGAAAAATATAAAGAAGTTCTTATACATAATGAGATTGAGTGGGAGGAAGAAACGCATACAGAAGCAAAAATTCTGAATGCTAATATTATAATGAAAAGTCCTGGGATACCTAGTAAGATAGGTTTAGTACAGAGATTAGTAGCTGCCAATATTCCCGTGATTTCCGAAATAGAATTTGCTTCTAAGTTCACAGATGCAACTATAGTGGGAATCACCGGGAGTAACGGTAAAACAACCACAGCTACATTAACGCATCATCTTTTAAAAGGTGATTTAAATGTTGGTTTAGCAGGTAATATTGGTGATAGTTTCGCAAAGCAAGTATTGGAAAGAGGATATAAAAATTATGTGCTTGAGATAAGTAGTTTTCAGTTGGATGATTGCTATAGTTTTAAACCACATATTGCCATAATAACCAATATTACTCCAGATCATTTAGATAGATATGATTACAAGTTTGATAACTATATCTCATCGAAATTTAGAATAGCAATGAATCAAACAAAAGATGATTATTTGATTTATGATGGAGATGATGAAGTAATAGTTAATCATTTGAATAATAATCCAGTTCAATCGACCCTACTTCCATTTTCACTTGAAAAAACAATTGAAAATGGAGCGTATTTAGACAAAGAAAATATAAAAATAACGATAGATAACGATCAAATAATTATGCCAACAACAACATTATCTCTTGAGGGAAAACACAATATTAAAAACGCAATGGCTGCCTCAACCGTTGCTCATTTATTAAGGATTAGAAAGCAGACTATTAGGGAGAGCTTAGAAAATTTTCAAGGTGTTGAACATCGACTAGAAGAGGTTTTAAAAATTAATAAAGTTCAATATATCAATGATTCTAAAGCAACAAATGTAAATGCTACCTATTATGCCTTAGAAAGTATGGATGCGCCTACGGTATGGATAGTCGGTGGTGAGGATAAAGGAAACGATTATCAAGAGCTTTTTCAGTTTGTAAACGAAAAAGTTAAGGCTATTATTTGCTTAGGTGTGGACAACGAAAAGCTTTTAAAAACTTTTGGTGGCATGGTAGATATTATTATCGAAACACAATTTATGAGCGAAGCGGTAAAAATAGCTTATAAAGTAGCAGAGGCCGGGGATAACGTATTGTTATCGCCTGCATGTGCAAGTTTTGATTTGTTTCAAAATTACGAAGATAGAGGGCGTCAATTTAAAAATGCCGTTAGAAATTTATAAACATTTAGAAAGAAGCTTTAATAAGTGCAGCAGTTATTTAATAACATAAAAGGAGATCGATTAATTTGGGCAATAGTTGCCCTTTTAGCGATTCTATCTTTTTTGCCTGTATATAGTGCTGCCAGTAATTTAGCTTATAAAGGAGGTAACGGAAATACATTTACCTTTTTTGTGAAGCATTTTATGCATCTGTTTCTTGGATTTGCTATTATGTATGGTGTTCATAAGATTCCTTATAGATATTTCAAGGGGTTGTCATTAATAATGATTCCAATTGTTTTGGTGCTTTTGGGAATTACCATGTTGCAAGGAACTGTGGTTGAAGGTGCAAGCGCGAGTCGATGGATTCAGATTCCAATTGTTGGTATGTCTTTTCAAACATCAACATTCGCATCGGTCGTTCTAATGGTTTATGTAGCAAGATACATGTCTAAAATAAAGGATAGAGAAATTTCTTTTAAGGCTTCGATTTTACCGCTTTGGGTTCCAGTATTTTTGATATTAGCTTTGATTCTACCATCAAATTTTTCAACTGCAGCCATTATATTTTTAATGGTGATTATATTAGTTTTTTTAGGAGGTTATCCGGTTCGATATTTAGGAATTATTTTCGGGTTAGGAGTTATAGCCCTTGTGATGTTTGTTATGGCCGCTAAATTAACTTCAGGACCATTAAATGTTAAGGTTACCACTTGGGAAAATCGAATTAAAAATTATTCCAATGGAGAAGATACTGAAGCCGATTATCAAATAGAAAAAGCTAAAATAGCCATTGCCTCTGGCGGTATAAAAGGCGTTGGTCCAGGAAAGAGTATTCAAAAGAACTTTTTGCCACAGTCCTCATCAGATTTCATTTTTGCAATAATTATAGAAGAATATGGTTTGATAGGAGGTTTTTTAATAATGATTTTATACATGTGGTTTTTATTTAGAATCGTAATAGTTGCACAAAAGGCCGATACAGTGTTTGGAAAGCTTTTAGTTTTAGGAGTTGGCTTGCCTATTGTTTTTCAGGCTTTAATTAATATGGCGGTTGCTGTAGAGTTGTTCCCAGTAACTGGTCAAACTTTACCATTAATTAGTAGTGGAGGAACTTCTATATGGATGACGTGTTTAGCTATTGGTGTTATATTGAGTGTAAGTTCAAGAAGAGAAGAAGTAAAAGAGCAAGAAAGTAGGGAAGAAAATCCTTTAGAGATATTATCAGAAACAATTTGATGAACAAGTATAAAATCATATTATCTGGAGGTGGCACAGGAGGGCATATTTACCCGGCTATTGCTATTGCCAACGAGCTAAAGTCTCGTTTCCCTGAAGCCGACTTTCTGTTTGTGGGAGCAAAGGACAGAATGGAAATGGAAAAAGTGCCTCAAGCGGGTTATGACATAAAAGGGTTATGGATTTCTGGGATACAACGTAAGTTGACTTTGAAAAATCTGATGTTTCCTTTTAAATTACTTAGTAGTTTGTGGCGAGCTCGAAAAATAGTAAAAGCATTTAAGCCTAATGTGGTAATTGGTACTGGTGGGTTCGCAAGTGGTCCATTGTTGCATGTTGCAGCTTCTTCAGGAATTCCATGTTTAATACAAGAACAAAACTCTTATCCTGGAATTACCAATAAATTGTTAGCCAAAAAAGTTAAAAAAATATGTGTTGCTTATAATGGTTTAGAACGTTTCTTTCCCGAGGATAAAATAATAAAAACAGGTAATCCAGTAAGGCAAGATTTATTAGATATAGATGAGAAAACAGTTGAAGCCAAAAACTTTTTCAATTTAAAGCACGGTAAGTATACGCTTTTGGTTTTAGGGGGAAGTTTAGGTGCTAGAAGAATTAATGAATTAATTGAAAACGAGTTAGATTTTTTTGACACGCAGAATGTTCAAATTATCTGGCAATGTGGTAAGTTATATTTTCAGCAATATAAGATATATAATAACACTAAGAACGTTCAAGTTTATCAGTTCTTAAATAACATGGATTTTGCTTATGCTGCGGCTGATATTGTGATATCCAGAGCAGGAGCAAGTTCAGTGTCCGAGTTGTGTATTGTTGGTAAGCCAGTTATGTTTATTCCTTCGCCTAATGTCGCGGAGGATCATCAAACAAAAAACGCTATGACAATTGTAGAAAGTGACGCGGCAATAATTATAAAGGAGGCTGATTTAGAAGTGGATTTCAAGAATAAATTTTCTCAGTTAATTGCTTCTCCCGTAAAGCAAAAAGAATTGGGTCAAAACATAAAGAAACTGGCATTAGTGAATGCTACCAAGGAGATAGCAGATGAAGTTGAAAACCTTTTAGTTAATAGATGAACTTAAAAAATGTAAATAATATTTATTTTATCGGTATAGGTGGTATTGGTATGAGTGCTTTAGCTAGATATTTTAAGGCTCATAAAAAAAATGTCGTTGGATATGATAAGACTCCGACCGATATTACTAATGGTCTTGTAGATTTTGGTATTAATGTGCACTATGAAGATACAACAGAAAATATTCCTATTGAATTTTTGAAACCTGTAAGCACATTAGTTATTTACACCCCAGCGGTCCCTAAGTCTCATAGTGAGTTAACATATTTTAGAAATAATGGATACGAGGTTTTAAAACGTTCTAAAGTACTTGGTTTGATTACGGAAAACTCATTTTGTTTAGCTATAGCAGGTACGCACGGAAAAACAACTACAACAAGTATTCTTGGGCATTTAATGTATGAATGTGAGATTGAACTAACTGCATTTTTAGGCGGAATTAGTGAAAACTATAATTCTAATTTGATTTTAAATGGAAACAAGGTTACTGTAGTTGAAGCAGATGAATTCGATCGTTCGTTTTTGGCTTTGTCGCCAGATATGGCTTGTATAACCTCAATGGATGCAGATCATTTAGATATTTATGGAGAAGAAGAATCACTAAAAAAATCATTTGTTGAGTTTTCAAAGCGACTAAAATCAAAAGGGAAATTATTCGTTAAAAATGGGTTGCCATTAGAAGGCATCACTTATGGCATTGAAGATGATTCTGATTATACCATTCAAAATATAAGAATAGAAAACGGAACATATGTTTTTGATGTTAAAACGCCAAAAACAGTTCTAGAAAAGTTGGAATTTAACCTACCTGGTAGACATAATTTGTCGAATGCATTAATAGCCTTGGCGATGGCTGTAGAATATGGTTGCCCTCACCGGCAGCTCGCCAATGCTTTAGCATCTTATAAAGGTGTCAAGCGTCGTTTTACCTATCATATTAAAACAGAAAAGTTAGTCTTTATAGACGATTATGCACATCATCCAGAAGAAATTAGTGCTGTGCATCAAGCGGTAAGAGAAATGTATCCAACCAAAAAAGTACTAGCTATTTTTCAGCCACATTTGTTTAGTAGAACACGAGATTTTATTGATGATTTTGCGCTTAGCTTATCCAAGTTTGATGAAATATTGCTGTTGGATATTTATCCAGCACGAGAGCTGCCAATTGAAGGAGTTACCTCTTCTTGGTTGTTGGATAAAATAAATAACGAGAAAAAGCGCCTTGTCTCGAAACAAGAATTAATCGATAGAATTCATGAAAGTACAGCTCAGGTTATTTTAACTATTGGAGCTGGAGACATTGGGGAAGAAGTAAAACATATTAAAAAAGAATTGAGCCTTGCGAGTTAATTGGAACTTTTTAAAAATGATTTGTCTACTAGGGCTAGTAGTGTTTCTTTTTGCTTTTGCAACATCACGAAATGCTGAAAGAATAGTTTCTCAGCCTGAGATAAAATTCTTAGGTGAGAATAATCTTTTTATAACTAATGAGACTGTTAGTAAATTGTTAATACAAAATCAAAGGGACGTTAAAAATGTGCTTAAAGAAACTTTAGATTTGAATCAATTAGAAGAAGCCCTAACTTCTAATCCGATGATTAAGTCGGCGGAAGTGTATGTTTCTGTAAATGGAGGGCTTAATGCCGAGATAGAGCAAAAAACACCTTTAGCAAGAGTAAGTACAAATTCGTCTTATTATATTGATGACGAAGGTTCGTTTATGCCATTGTCAAGCAATTATTCGGCTAGAGTTCCATTGGTTACCGGACATGTTGAAAAGAACAATTTAAAAAACCTGTTTGAGATTGCAAGTAAAATAAAAAATGATGATTTTTTAAGAAAGAATGTTATTGGAATTCATCAAGATCAAAATAAAGCTTTAAATCTCAAATTAAGGAACTGTAATTTCATTGTCCAGCTAGGAAAAATAGAAAGTTTGGATAAAAAAATTAATAACCTAAAAGTTTTTTATAAAAAGAACCTAAAAGAGAATACACTTAATAATTATAGTAAAGTTAATTTACAATTTGACAATCAAGTCGTGTGTACCAAAAGATAAAAAATGGAACATAATTTAGCAGTAGGGTTAGACATAGGAACCACAAAAATTGTGGCCATGATTGGTCGTAAAAATGAATACGATAAAGTTGAGATTTTGGGTATTGGTAAATCTAAAAGTCTTGGTGTGCACCGAGGTGTCGTAAATAATATAACACAAACCATCCAATCAATTCAGCAGGCTGTTCAAGAGGCAGAGGTTTCTGCAGATATGAAAATTGAAGATGTTACTGTGGGTATTGCAGGACAGCATATTAGAAGTTTACAACATAGCGATTATATAACCAGACCAAATTCTGAAACTGTAATTGATGAAGATGACATTGATAGGTTAATTAATCAAGTGCATAAATTGGTTATGTTGCCTGGTGAGGAAATTATTCATGTCTTACCACAAGAATATAAAGTAGATGGGCAAGCAGAAATAAAGGAACCTATAGGGATGTATGGGGGAAGATTGGAAGCGAACTTCCATGTTGTTGTTGGTCAAGTATCATCCATTCGAAATATTGGACGCTGTGTGCAAAGTGCAGGTTTAGATTTAGAAGGAATTACTTTGGAACCCTTAGCATCTGCTAATGCAGTTTTAAGTCAAGAAGAAAAGGAGGCTGGAGTTGCATTGATTGACATAGGAGGTGGAACCACAGATTTAGCCATATTTAGAGATGGTATTATTCGTCATACAGCGGTAATTCCTTTTGGAGGAAATGTGATTACTGAAGACATAAAAGAGGGTTGTTCTATTATTGAAAAACAAGCAGAATTATTAAAAATCAAATTTGGTTCTGCATGGCCTGGAGAAAATAAGGATAACGAAATTGTTTCTATTCCAGGGCTTAGAGGAAGAGAACCAAAAGAAATAACGTTAAAGAATTTATCTAAAATAATACATGCACGTGTTGTAGAAATTGTTGAGCAAGTTTATGTTGAGATAAAAAATTACGGACACGAGGAGCAAAAAAAGAAGCTCATTGCAGGTATTGTGCTTACAGGAGGTGGAAGTCAACTAAAACATTTAAAGCAATTAGTTGAATATATAACAGGCATGGATACTAGAATAGGTTATCCAAATGAGCACTTAGCCGGAGATAGTGATGAAGATGTAACAAGTCCGCTATATGCAACGGCAGTTGGTCTAGTATTAGATGGGCTGAAACGTTTAGATAGAAAAAGTATTGAAGAAAAAGAAGTTGAGATACATGAGAACTCGGAAAGCGAGGTTAATGAAGCTCCAGTAAAAGAAAGACGATCGTTTTTAGATAAATTAACAGAACGCGTTAAAGATTTTTTAGATAACGCCGAATAGACATATAATTAATCCATAGAATAAAAGTAAAATTTAAGTATTAAAACCAGCAAACTAGAATTTATGAGCAGCAAAAAAGAATTCGAAAGCATCGCATTTGATTTACCCAAAAATCAATCAAATGTCATTAAAGTTATTGGTGTTGGAGGCGGTGGTAGCAATGCCATTAATCACATGTTCCAACAAGGCATTAAAGGGGTAGATTTCTATATCTGCAATACCGATGCACAAGCCCTTCAAAATAGTGGTGTGCCTAACAAAATTCAATTAGGTCTTAATTTAACCGAAGGACTTGGTGCAGGCGCTAACCCAGAAATTGGTGAACAATCAGCCGTTGAGAGTTTCGAGGAAATTTCACGCATGTTAGATTCCAATACTAAAATGGTATTTATAACTGCGGGAATGGGCGGTGGCACTGGGACTGGTGCAGCTCCTATAATTGCTAAAATGGCAAAAGATCTGAATATCTTAACCGTTGGTATTGTAACGATGCCATTCCAGTTTGAAGGTAAAATGCGTTTAGAGCAATCTCAAAAAGGGATTGAAAAACTAAGAGATGTTGTTGACTCTTTAATAGTAATTAATAATAATAAACTTCGTGAGGTTTATGGAAACCTTGGTTTTAAAGCTGGTTTTTCTAAAGCAGATGAAGTGCTATCTACCGCTGCTCGTGGTATAGCTGAAGTTATTACTCATCATTACACACAAAATATCGATTTACGTGATGCTAAAACGGTATTAAGTAATAGTGGAACAGCAATAATGGGATCGTCTTTGGCATCTGGTCAAAATCGAGCTCAAGATGCTATTAGAAAGGCCTTAGATTCTCCTTTACTAAATGATAATAAAATTACTGGAGCAAAGAATGTGTTACTGCTTATTGTTTCTGGATCTCAAGAAATTACAATTGATGAAATTGGCGAAATAAATGATCACATCCAAAATGAAGCAGGTCATGGAGCAAATATTATTATGGGTGTTGGTGAGGACGAATCTCTTGAGGAATCTATTGCTGTAACCATTATTGCTACTGGTTTTAATGTTGAGCAACAAGACGAAATTTCTAATACCGAAACTAAAAAAGTGGTACATTCTCTTGAAGAAGAACAAGATTTATCTGCTAACGATCGTGATCCTGTAATTATTACACCTATTATAGAGTTAGAGAAAAAGGAAGAACCACCAATTGTACGTCACACTTTGGAGTTAGAAGACGAAGAGCAGTCAATTCAATTTGAAAAAAAGGAAGAAGTAGAACCTAAGAAATTTACGATTTCAAACGATACCGATATAAATTTAATTCCAACATCAGAATTATTGAAAGATATGGATGTGGTTTATGAAGAAGTTTCATTAGGTATTCAAGAGGAGGAAGATTTTATTATTAAACCGGTTACAGTAGTTTCAGAAAAGGAAGAAGTTATAGTTGAAGAAGAACAGCAGATTACTTTAACATTCGATTTACCATTATCCTCTGCAAAGGAAGAAGAATCCATACAAGAGCAGGAACCAATAATGAGTGATAATATTAAGAAGATTCCTGTTAAGGATTATATCGAACTCATCACTGTTACCGAGGCCAATGAGGATGGTGAAGTGCGCTATGCTTTAGATGATTACATAGAATTGGAGTCTGCTATGAATACTAAAAAAGTAAGTAAGACCGAGGTTATAGAAGAAATAGAAGAGGAAATTGTTTTTGAAAAGAAGGTAATTGAAGAAGTGTCAGAAGAGGATATTCCAGTTGATGAGATTGATCCTATGAATACGCCAATATCTCAAATGCTAAAAGAGCGAGCAGAAGAGCGCAGACGTAAAATGAAAGACTTCAATTATAAATTTAATAACGCTAAGATAGACGACATTGAAAAAGTGCCGGCATATAAAAGACAAGGTGTGAATTTAGATGAAGTAAAACATTCGTCAGAAACAGATATGTCTAGAACGAGTATTGGATTAGATGATAATGACGATATTCAGTTAAGAAGTAACAATTCATTTTTGCACGACAATGTAGATTAGTTAAAAACACATTACTAGCCTAACTTAGTTATGAACCCGAAAAGTTTCCCTCAGCGTTTCGGGTTTTTTATTGCTTCAAAATTTGTTAAGCTCTAAAGAAGAGAATCTATTTTTCTTAGTATCTTCGCAGTCTAATAATTTATCCTATGAGTTTACAACAAGAAGTTATGACTGCTTTAAAGGGAGCAATGAAGGCTAAAGATCAAACAGCACTTACAGCTTTAAGAGCGGTTAAATCTGCAATTTTATTAGCACAAACTGAAAGTGGAGCAAAGGAAGAATTAACTGAAGAACAAGAGCTTAAAATACTCCAAAAACAAGTAAAGCAGCGTAAGGATAGTGCGGCAGTTTATTTAGAACAAGGAAGAGAAGATTTGGCAGCTCCAGAACTTGCTGAAGCAGAAATTATTAATCAATTTTTACCAGAAGCGTTAACCGAAGAAGAAATTGAAAAGGTGGTTGTAATGACTATAGATAGGGTTGGAGCAGAAGGTATGAAAGATATGGGTAAGGTAATGGGTATTGTAAGTAAAGAATTGGCAGGACAAGCAGATGGAAAAACCATTTCAAATATTGTAAAAGCAAAATTGTCTTAATTTAGCATAGTAAAATAATGGCTGCGTAGTTCAATTGGATAGAATATCAGATTTCGGCTCTGAGGGTTGGGGGTTCGAATCCCTTCGCGGTCACGAATGAAAAAACCAAACTTAATTAAGTTTGGTTTTTTTAAATTGGAATAACAATTTTTGTAACGACTTCATGAGATGTTGAGGAATTATGGATACCAAAATTAAAATTACCTATACCATAAATAGTTTCTAACCTATCCAGAATATTTTTTAATCCACTTCCTTTTTTTAACAGAGTATTAAAATCATTAACAAGAGGTTTACCATTATTTGATACTATAATTGTTAACATATTATTGAAGGTTTTGCGAATAACAATTTTTATTAATAATGTTTTGTGTTTATATGAAAACCCATGTTTTATAGAATTTTCAATTAAGGATTGAATTATAAGGTTAGGTACTAAAATCTCATCAAGGTTGTCTTCAACATCTTTTTCAATTGATAAATCTTCCGAAAACCTAGTAAGAATTAAACTGGTATATTTTTCATGTATATAAAGCTCTTTTTTAAGAGGTATTAAATTGTCTCTTTTGCTATCAATAATTTCCCTTAGCAAATCACTTAAATTAGATATGTTTTTTTGCGCTTTATCTGGATCAATTTCTATAAGGGCCGAAATTCCGTTTAAGGTATTAAAGATAAAATGAGGGTCTAGTTGAGATTTAAGCAAAGACATTTTAGTTTCAACCAATTGAGATTTTAAACTAGATTCTTGTTCTTTAAATTCTCCCATATTTTTAAAATAGCTATAAGAATATATTACCCCGAGCATGGCAAAATAGACTAAAAAGTTATCATCGGATACAGAAACAATCCTAACTAATAGTTCCAAAAAAAAAGTTGAGTTTTCTGGAATTGCGGGTAATAAATCTAATATGTAAAAAATAAAACAAGAAATAAGCATTATTGTTACACCCATAAGCAATGAGAACAAAATATGTATGGTTACTAGTGGAATCAATTTTAAGTTTGCAACCCAAGGGAGTTGTATTATTTTTATTATTAAATACATAAAAGCTAAAACAACAAGCCAGTCTATAATATGAAGAAAGAGAAACGATAAGTTTAAATCCAAACTTGGGTCTTTTATGTGGTTTATTTTGAATATTGAAAACCTGGTAATAATGGATATTAGTTCATAAATTGTATAAAAAGCAAGGAGAATTGAAAAAAGAGATTTGTCAATTTTAATTGAAGCAAAATTATTTTTTTTATTTTTCAAGAAATGATTTAGCATATATTATAGGCCTAATTTTTTGTTAATGGCTTTTCTGTAAGACTTACTAACTCTAAATAACTTGCCATCCGTCATTTTAACATCAAGTTCGTAGTAGCTGGAATGTATAACCTCTAAAACGTAGGAAATATTTATTATAACCGAACGATGAATTCTTATAAATTTATCGGCGTTTAATTGCTTTATAAGATTGTTTAAAGAATCTCTTACTGTAATTGTCTTGTTTAGTGTTTGTATTTCTGGATAACTACCAGATGCCAAGATGTATTTTATATCTGATTGTTCTATGAAATTAATCTTATTGCCTACCCTTATAGGGAATTTTTCCATAAAAACGTTACTCTTTTGGTTAGAATTCTGACCAATAAATTTTAATAATTCATTTACTTTTTCAAAATATTGATGTTCAATGTTATTTTGTAGGTTTTCGATTGCTTTTTGAACAGATTGCAGGAAACGTTCATTTTCAAATGGCTTGAGCAAATAATCAAAAGCAAAGAAATCGAATGCTTTTAAAGCAAACTCATCATATGCAGTGACGAATATTATTAGAGGTCTTCTGTGTTTGTCAATTTTAGCTAGTACATCAAAACCATTCATATCTTTCATTTCTATATCTAAAAATATAAGATCAGGATTTAATGAATTTATTTTGTTAATAGCATCTTCCCCATTGGCACACTCACCAATTACATCTATATTATCAATATTCTTAATTAAGTTAAGAATACGTTTTCTTGCCAATAATTCGTCATCTATTATGATGGATTTAAACATGATTTGCTGTGATTAATTAGAGTGTACGAATACAAAAATATTGATTTATTTTTCACTTATTTTTTTGATTAATTTCATTTAAAACAATAAAAGTATTTTTTAAAACAATAAATGTATTATTTAAAACATTTAAAACACACTTCATGTTTTATTGAACTAATAAATCATATAAAAATTTCAAGCGTTACATGCTGATACGTTATTACATTCAGAAAACAATAGATATCTCTTAAAACAATATCATAGTAGTTCAGAAAAAACAACCCATTAGCATATGTTATTCGTCATAATTTAGCTTAAATAACATAAGCAAAAGGGTTATTCTGGTTGTGAAAATACCTTATAGAGTTCCATTAAACTTTGTATTCTATCATTTTGATTTTTTTTGAATTAGTCTTCCTTAAAATCACAGATAACCCTATGCTTTTTGTTAACTAACTCAATTAACTAATTTAATATGAAACGTATGAGAATTAAAAATTACTTAATCTTCTTTTTACTAATGTTTAGTACTGCTTCGATATTAGCGCAAGAAAAAACAATTTCGGGAACGGTTTCGGACAATTTAGGATTAGCTCTTCCAGGAGCTACCGTGCTAATTAAAGGAACTTCTTCTGGTGTTTCAACAGATTTTGATGGTAAATATTCAATTCAAGCAAATCTGGGAGATGTGCTTGTGTTTAGCTTTGTTGGTTATGCTGAACAAGAAATTTTAGTAAATACATTAAACACAATAAATGTTTCTTTACAAGAGGATACACAAGCTCTTGAAGAAGTAGTTGTGACTGCCTTCGGTATTAAAAGAAATCCAAAAAATTTAGGATATGCAGTTAGCAAAGTAACATCTCAAGAAATAACTGAAAATTCCGAACCAGATTTAATCCGCTCATTATCTGGGAAAGTTGCTGGGGTTAATGTTAATTTTTCTACTGGTGTTGCAGGTGCGGCAAACCTTATTAATATTAGAGGACAAACTACTTTAGGAGGCTCAACACAACCATTAATAATCGTCGATGGTATAGCCTACGATAATACCCAGGCGGGTGATAATACTAATTTAAACTTCTCAAACCAAACTCTGGGTGGTGGTAGTTATGAAACTGGATTGTCTAGTTTGGATCCAAATGATATAGCTTCTGTAAATGTTCTCAAGAGCGTCGCGGCTTCAGCTTTGTATGGGTCTAGAGCTGCAAATGGAGTTATTGTTATAACTACAAAATCGGGCTCACCAAATGCTGGGGGGAATAAAAAACTTAGCGTAAATGTAAATTCTGGTGCATATTTTGAGACTATTGCAAATTTACCAGATTATCAAAACACTTATGGAAATGGAACACAGTTTGACTATCAGAATGCCAATGGTTCATGGGGGCCACGTTTTGATTCTAGAGAAACTATTCCAACATGGCCTAATCTATTAAATGCCTTTCCGGACCAATTCGGACCTACTGTACCTTATGTAGCTCAGCCAAATAACGTAAAGAATTTGTTTAAAACAGGAGTGGTTTTAGAGAATTCTGTAAATCTTGCCTACGGTGGCGAAGATGGAAGCTTTAGCATGACTGTTTCAGATTTGGCTCAAGAAGGTTATATCCCTTTTAACTCTTATGATAGAACATCTATTTCAGCTGGGGGTAATTTTAAACTGAAAAATGGAATAACATTTGGAGGATCTCTTAGCTTTTCAAATACAGATCAAGTGGGAGGTTTCTACGGTGAAAACCAATTTGGTGGCTCATCTTCTTCTTTTGCGAGAGCATTATGGTTGGGTAGAACCTGGGATACTAGTTTACCTTATGAAGATGCAAATGGTGCTTCGGTTACTCCAAATGACGGATGGGATCATCCTTTGTGGTCTTGGGAACATGATCAAATTGTAACTCAAACTAATAGAACAGTAGGGAATATAAACATAAGTTTCCCAATAAATGATAACATTTCAACGTCATTGCGGGTTGGAATGAATAAATATATTCTGGAAAGAAGACAGATTAGGGATGCTCAATCTAGAGCATCATTAGCTGATGGCGGGTCAGTAGTTAAAATTGATTTTACCAATGAAGATATTGAATCTACTTTCTTAGTGAATTTTGACTATAAATTAAATGATGATATCGGGTTTACGGGAATTTTAGGTTCAAATATTCTGCAAAACACGGCTGTGAATTTTGCTTTGACAGGTAGTACGTTTATATCTCCAGGGGTTAGATCAATAAGAAATACGGTAACCCAGGCTATTAATTTTGACAGAAGTTCGAGGCAAAGAACCTTTGGCGCATTTGCGGAGGTTGGATTCTCCTATAAAGACTTTTTGTTTTTAAATGGAACTGCCAGAAACGACTGGAATTCTACATTACCAAAAGATAATCGTTCTTATTTTTATCCTTCTTTAAGTTCATCGTTAATAATGACGGATGCTTTTAATATAGATAGTGATGTTTTAACATTTGCTAAATTAAGAGCTAGTTATGCTGAAGCAGGTAGAGCTGCTCCTAGCGAATTCTTAAATACAACTTTTGCAACAGGAAATCCTATAAACAATGTGCCAATTGTAGGTAATAGCATTGCACTTGGTGATCAAGAAATTGAACCAGAATTTACAAAAGAATTTGAAATAGGAACAGATTTAGAATTTTTTAACAGACGCGTAGTGGTTGATTTTAGTTGGTACAAAAAAACTACAACTAACTTAATATCAGCTGTAACTGTACCATCTTCTAGCGGGTTTACGTCCTTTAATACTAATATTGGAGAGATGCAAAATACTGGAGTTGAAGTGGGATTAACATTGGTGCCAATTCAAAATGAAAATTTAAGATGGAGTTTATTTACAACTTTTACGAGAAATGTTAATGAAGTAACTGAACTGGTAGAAGGATTGGATAGAATTCAGTTTGAAAGTAATGGTAATCAAGTGCCACATGCTATTCCAGGACAACCTTTTGGGGTCTTTTATGGGCAAAAATGGGGTAGAGATGCTAATGGTAACTTTCTTATAGATCCTGCTACTGGCTATATTTGGAACTCTGCAGATAATGAAGCATTAGGAACTACTGCGAATGGCATTATTGGTGATCCAAATCCCGATTTTAGAATGAGTTTTATTAATAATATTACTTATAAAAATTTCACGCTTAGTGCTCAAATAGATTGGAGAGAAGGGGGTGATATACAATCTACAAGTATTCAAGCGCTTTTAGGGAGAGGTGTAACAAAAGATACTGAAGACAGAGAAAGAACAGTAATCATTCCAGGGTTCTATAGTGATTCACAAGGAAATCTTAAACTTGATTCTAGTGGTAATCCAATACCAAATACGACACAATTAGATATTAACGATTTATATTTTAATGGAGGCGGAGCTACCAGTACGTTTGGACAAAATGCTGTTGCTGAGGCAAGTGTGTATGACGGAACAGTATATAGACTTAGAGAGCTTAGTTTAACTTATAATGTGCCTTCTAAATGGCTTGAGAAAACGCCATTTGGAAAAATGTCGTTTAGTGCTATGGGTAATAATTTATGGTATTTCGCTCCAAACGTTCCAAAATACACAAATTTTGATCCAGAAGTGACTTCACATGGTACATCAAGATTGCAAGGTGTCGAAATTGCTTCTCCACCAACTTCCACGAGATATGGATTTAAGATTAACCTAACATTTTAATAAAACTAAATATGAAAAATTTAATATATAATAAATGCCTAAAGTATTATTTGTTAATATTTGCCACTGCCTTTACAGTATCTGGATGCGATACCTTTTTGGATGTTGATACAGATGTTGATAATCCAACTACGGTGGCTCTAAATTTGATTTTGCCTAGTATTCAAGCAACGATAGGTGAAATTGGATCTGCAAATTTTAATTCGGCTGAGATACTTTCTGTATATGTACATCAATTAGTTTCTAGGAGTGAACAAGATCAATATGGAGCGCAGGCAGACAATGTAAGCATACGAAATGAATGGGATGATATTTATCTCGTTTTAACAGATATAGAAACACTTATTAAACAAGCTACAGAAAGTAATGATAAGGTTTATTTAGGAGTGGCACAGGCTTTAAAGGCCTATCTAGGGTCTGTAGCTGTCGATTTGTGGGGTGATATTCCTTTTTCTGAGGCTACTCAATTAGAGAGTGGTATAGTTGGGCCTAAATTTGATGATCAGCAGGAAGTGTACAAGGCAGTTTTTGAGCTGCTTGATATGGCTAAAGTAAATATTAGCAGCGGAGAAGGAAATGTTTTTCCAGGGTCAGATGATTTTTTCTATGGAGGAGATACAGATAAGTGGGTTAAGTTTATAAACACTTTAAAATTAAAATTGTATAACCAAATTAGACTATCATCAATGTTTAATGCCTCTGATTTAAATGCTTTAGCAAGCGAAGGTAATTTCTTAGCTTCTTCTGAAGATGATTTTCAATGGACGAATTATTCTAATATAACGCCAACAGATGAACGTAACGAATTGTTTAAGGCGTCTTACGTTCAAGCTCAGGTAGATCACTACATTAGTCCTTGGTTCTATGAAGTTTTAAAAGGAATGAATCCTAACATTCATACTGGAAATCCAGATCCAAGAATTCCTTACTACTGGGTTAATCAGTTGCCACCTGGCACTTTTCCAAGGGATCAAGGAGATACGGTAAGTGGTGATCCCAATGCCGACTATTGGGATGAGTCTACAGGCTTCTTAACTATTCGCTTTGGCAGTATAAGTACAGATCGAGATGGGGCGGTTCAAAATGATGCAACATTCCCTGGAATATATCCCTCCGGAGGAAGATTTGATGACGGGTTAGGCTTTTCAAGAAGCGCTACGACTAATGGTACCGGTGTTGCCCCTAAGAGAATATTAACTTATTATGAGTTTTTGTTTATCCAAGCAGAATTAATACATGTAGGTTTAATGACAGGTGATACTAGTGCAAAACTTGAAGAGGCTATGCAGGCAGCGTTTCAGAAAGTTGATGAGGTTGTATTGGCTAGTGGAACTTCGCAAACAGTTCCAAAGTTAGAAGGTGCAAGTGCCGTAATGGATTATATCACTAATGTATTATCTGAATTTGACGCTGCCAATGCCGATAAAAAATTGGAAATAATAATGACGCAAAAATGGATAGCCTCATTTGGTGATCCAATGGATATTTATACAGATTATCGCAGAACGGGATATCCTGTATTAGCGAACCCTAATGGACCTTCACCGGAATATCAACTAGATAATGGAGATGACTGGCCTCTGGATGATAGTCTTACGACTCTAGGTAATAGCTTTCAGACATCGTTTTTCTGGTCTTCAGATGAGATTAATAACAATAGTAATTCACCTTCACAGAAAGACCCAACTGTGTATAAAATATTTTGGGACAATTAAAAAATAAGTATTATGAAAAAAATAAAATTTCTAGTTATAATGGTAGCCGTTACAATGATTTGTTTTTCTTGTGACGATGATGGTGGAACTTCTTTTCGATTTTTAGAAGAAGGGATAGTTCCTAATATTCAAAAAGATGCGAGTAAAGATGCTTTTTTTGATTTGATAAAAATTTCTAGTGGAGAAAATATTAGTGTAGCTTTTAGTGTCGAAGTGGCTCAAGGCGATCCAATAGCCTCAGATATTGTAGGATTTTACAAAACCGCATCAGGTTTAATATATAAAGCTACTTTATTTCAAAATGCTACATTGCCAGGAGATTTTACATTATCAGCAAATGATGTTGTTTCCGCTTTTACAGAATTAGCTAGTATTGATGATCTACAACTAGCAGATGTTCTTACTATTTCGGCGTCATTCACAAGATCAGATGGAACGGTTTTGGATTTATTGAATGATGATACTACAGATAATTTTAGTGCCAATACTAAGAACTCTGCACTTTTTAATACAGTTATCAGTTATCCTGTTTCATGTCCCTCAGACATTTCTGGAGAATATACAGTGGTTAGTAGCGGTTTTTCAACAGATGGAGCTCCAAAAAATAATCCGTTAGTAAATTTGTCGTATGATGTTATACTTACGGACAACGGCGGTGGAAACTATGATATTTCTGACGGTGTTGCTGGTGTATATCAGGATTGGTATTGTGCACCATATGGATATTGTTTTGAGACTGCTGGTAACTTTACAGATGTTTGTGGAACTTTAACTGGTTCTTGGATTGAATCTTTTGGGTGTACTATAAATTTAACAGGTACTGTGAATGAAGACGGAACATTAACTATTCAATGGTCGAATTGTTTTGGTGATACTATTGAAGAGGCTATTTATACCCCAAAAAGTTAATATCAAAACGAAAATATACTATTACGATAAAAAACTATCCTTTACTGAAGGATAGTTTTTTGTGTGTATTAGAGATATACTAGTTTTAAAAAAAACAACAAGCTTTTGAAGCAATCAGTTAGCTTTATTAGATGTTTTTTGCTAGATATATTATAGTTTCTAACATTCAATATCTTTAAATAAGTTTGAAGGTTTAGAGCTATTAAGAATTTTTATATTTTGTGAAAGTACTAGTGACAGATTATTGTATTGACTATTTATAGAATGTTATTATTAAAATAGTGCTCTTATTTTAATGGTCGCAAAATGAAGTTGGGGGGGAAACAAAAATATCAATAACAAAAGAAGATTGTTAAAATTGTGAGCTCACATTTTTATGGTAAATATATTGTGGTTCAAATAGTAAACGTAATGAGATTATTTTTTTCTATTATAATTAATTCGCCATCTTAAAGACCACGTAAGACCATCATCTTGTGAAATTTCCCAATCCCATATTAGAGAATCCTTAGTAATATTTTTAAATACCATTCTTTTTACTATTCTTTTTCCGTTTTTCTCCTCTGTTTTGGTTATGAAAACTTTATCCCCATTTTCTTCTATGGTTCCATAAAAATTAAAATAACCGCCTCCATTGTCTGCCCAAGCTTGACGCCATATTTTTTTTCTTGCATTGTAAACAGAAAGACTTATTCCTTTGAAATTATTTTGTAAATCTACAAAGCTTTCTTGTATTACTTTTCCATCTAGTATTTTTATAACGTTATTAGTACCTTTCATTGTTTGACCTTGGGCATTGGTCCAAGTAAGATCCCATTCTCCAATCCAAAAATCGTACGAATTCTTATCCAAATCTTGAGCAATACATGAGGTAATTGTTAGAAATATTGTAATTTTAAGAATAGATTTCATGCTTAAACGTTTTCGTCTTTTTCTTTAGGACGATAAAAATGAGTTAACAATATCTTGGCTAGTATATTCTGGTTTAATTTTTATTTTGTAGTAAATGAAGGGCTTCTTTATAAATAAGTTTCTCTAAAATTTTAACGCCAGCCTCCTAAAATGGCTCCAATTAAAGTAAAATAGGTAGTTATAAAAAGGCAATGAATTAAAATATACTTCCATGACCGGAGTTCAAATAATGCAATTATCGAAAAAATCATAGAAGCTAATGTAAGTCCTGACATGAAACCCGCAAACATACCTTCTTGCCAATTTGATTTGCCACCAGCTAAGAAAGATGCCATGCCAAAAGAAATTATTAAAGCAAAAATAAAAGCAAAACTATAGGTTTTTATAGGATTTACTATGTAATCATTAGCTTTTATATTTATTTCCGACAGCCATGATTTTTGAAAAAGCAGTGGAGAATACCACAAGCCACCAAGGACTAGGTTTAATATTGCACATGTTAGGATTGCTAAAAAGTTTAGATTTTCCATAAGTAAAAGATTTTAATTTAATTTTTTTTAGATTTTATTTGTTTAAGATTTCTTATAATAGTTAAAGAAAAGTATTAGTGTAATTTATTTTTCACTATCTCTAAACTTAGTTTCCAAATATTTTTGTGTCCACTTTCCGTCACTTCTAGAGCCAACAATAAATTTGTAAGTTTTATCGTCAATTTTAATCCAAGCATCTGTAACAATGGCATTTCCATATTTATAGGTATAGAAAATATCATCTTTAAGTATTTCTACGCTACCAGTTGTTAGTTCTCCGAAAATATCAAACTCCCAAAATTTTATTTTTTTGGATGTTTTGTCATATTGCCTTATGCCGTGATTTCGCAATCCGTATTTTGTTTGATTTATATCTGTATAGCCATTAGAATTAACTAATACAATGGTGCTATCTAATGAAAATTGAAAAGTTATTTCTTGTTTAAATTTTGAGCCATTCGCCCAATTGCCTTCGGCATACCAGACTTTACCAACTAACGCCTCAAACTTTTTTAAATGATTTTCTTGCCCTTTTGAAATTAATGAGCTTAGAGAAAAAAGAAGTAATAATAATTTTATTTTCAGCATTGACAGCATTTATATAATAAATTTTAGGTTAAACTTTATTGTAAACTAGTTATTTGCCTTTTCTTCTTCTAAAATTTCTTGAATCTGCATGGTATGCCTGTGCATATGAGCTCCAATAATAACAGCGTGCTGTATGGCATCGGCTTCACCGTATATATAGGGTGCAAAGACATGCCTTAAATCAACTTTTGTTGAAGATAAAAAGACTATCAGATCTTTTCTTAAGGTTTTAATTTCATTTAAAAAGAACTCTTTTGATTTATCTTTAAATTCAGGTTTGGGTCTAAAAGGAGCAGGTGTATTTACTTTATTAGTTCTATCTGTTATTTTAGCAATAACCAGCCAATCGTTGGAACTTAGATTTTTGTCTAAGTCTATTTTGCCACTATTAATTATTTCTTTCAACTTTTCGTTAAGAGTTTTCTCAACAATGGCTAAATGTTCTAAGCAATTTAAAATAGTCCATCCATTATCTTTTGGTTTGTAAGAAAGACTTGCTGTCTTAAGTTCACCAAGGTTACTTTCGAGTAACTGAATTGATTCTGTAAGAATATCGAGGGCAATTTTTTTATTATCGTTACTTTGTTGTCCTAATAATTGAGTTATTGGACAACTGATGAGTAGCATGAGTATTATTTTTTTCATAGGATTGGAACTATTGATTAGGAATTACAGTTATGTTTTTTATTTTATTATTACGGTCAAAACTAATAATGTCAATAGCATCAATGGTTTTTGATGTGTCTTTTTCGGTATTTGGAGTTGTATATGAAAAATCAACTAGGACTTTATTAGAGTTTGGCGAGGTATAAAAATTTCTTGTTTCAAATTTTAATGTGCTAATCATCACTGCTGTTTGTTTAAAGAATTCTCTCGCTTTTATTGGCTTTTCAATACCATATTGAACCATACAATCTTCAGTTAAATATGAGTGTACTTCATTTATGTTGCCGTTATGAAATGCAATAAAATATTTTTTGGCTAAAACTTTTTTAGGATTCATGATATTCAGTTTTCTAAGCTTCGGAAAATAATGATATAAATAGTAACAAAGTAATAGTTCTAGTTTCGCATATGTTATACTAATTAATTGTCTAAAGAGATTGAATTAATTTGGCTTTTTTCAATTTCAAATCTCGTTTCTAACAAATTTGGCATAAATATTTTAGTAAAAAAGGTTAACGGAATGTTGGTAATAATTATAATGCTTTATAAAAATAGTCTAAATAAGGCTATAAGGGTTTTTTAAAGTATTGAGTGATAATAAAGTTGTTTTGAATGTATATAAATATGGTTTAAACATCTTTTACGAATTTTATTTTGAATTAATCACTTTGTCAAAATTTCATTCTTTTTGCAGATTTAATTATTAATTGAGACTATATTAATGTAATTTCGGATTAGGATAATTCTTTATTAATTGGTGTTATTAGTAATTGTTATAGAAAAGTATAGTTTAGGAAGTAAAATAATACTCGGTATTTTCTTTGCTATTTTGGCTTATATGTTTTTCCATTTTGCGGTCAAAATGATCGAGATGGGCTATGTTTTAAAAAGAAAAAAACCGTTTTATGTACACTTCTATTATTTCCTAAGGAAGCTTAACGATAAACAAAAAAACATACTTAGAAGTAGTTTTCCTTTTTACAATAAACTAAACGATAAGCATAAATCTTATTTCGAACATCGGGTGGCGTCTTTTATAAAGGACAAAGACTTTCTAGGCAGGGGTGGTACTGTTATTACAGAAGAAATGAAAATTCTAGTTTCTGCTACAGCTGTCATGCTAACATTTGGTTTTAGGGACTTTTATATAGGTTTAATATCTAAAATTGTAATTTATCCTAATAGATTTTACTCTAAGTCTAACGACTCATATCATAAAGGCGAGTTTAATCCAAAGTTAAAGGCATTAGTCCTTTCTTGGGAAGACTTTAAAAAAGGGTTTAATGTGAATGATGACAATTTAAACCTTGGAATACATGAATTCACTCATGCTATTCATATTAATAGTATTAAAGAGCGCGATATTAGTTCTACTATATTTAGCGACACATTCAAGGAGTTATCTGCTTTATTAAATGCGAATGATGGCTTAAGAAACAAAATAATAACTTCAAAATATTTTCGAGACTACGCTTATACCAATCAGTTTGAATTTTTAGCAGTCGCTATTGAAAACTTTATTGAAACTCCAAATACTTTTAAAAAAGATTTCCCCGCTGTTTATTCTAAAGTAAAGCAAATGCTTAATTTTAATTTTGCCGGATACTAATTTTTCTTCAATGACATTTGTCATGCTTTATAAGTATTTAGTTTAATAAATTTAGTGGTAACTAAACTTATAAAACGAAAGACATGATACGAAAAGCACCAATTTCAATGATAATGACAGAGTCTGTTATAACGTTGAATAAAGAAGATAACTTAGAAACTGCGGAAAAACTTTTTCAAAAACATCACATTAGGCATATTCCAATTGTAAGTGGCAATGTTGTGGTTGGAATGCTAAGCTATACAGATTTATTACGACTTAATTTCGCGCAATTAAATGACGAGGTAAACAATGATGCTGATGTTTTTATTCATGATATGTTTACAATTGAACAGGTTATGCTTCAAAAGATTATTTCGGTTTCCTCTTCCAATTCTATTAAAGAAGTTGCCGAAATATTTGCAACAAAAGAGTTTCATGCGTTACCAGTGGTAGATAATAATAAGTTAGTTGGAATTGTCACTACAACCGATATTATTAAGTATTTATTGAATCAATTTTAAATATTTCAATATTCGATTTGACGGTTATAATTAATTAAGCGCTGATTTTTATCATTTTTTTCCACTTGTTTAGTAGTTAGTTTTACTAATATATTTTAAATTTTAAGGTTATGAAAAGTAGAGTTCCAGTTTCAGAAATAATGACAAAAAACATTATTGCATTAGATAGGTCTGATGATTTAATTAGAGCAGAACAGCTCTTTAAAAGATATAAGATAAGACACCTACCCGTAGTGCGAGAAGAACAAATAATTGGTATGTTGAGTTATACAGATTTACTTAAAATTAGTTTCGCAGATGCCACGGATGATGACTTAGATATTGAATCTGTAGTCTACAATATGTATTCTATAGAACAGGTTATGACTAAAGATTTAGTTTCTGTAACAAGTAAAACAGCCATAAGTGAGGTAGCAGAGATTTTAGCAGAAAAAGAGTTTCATGCCTTGCCAGTTGTAGATGATTCTATATTAGTTGGAATAGTAACAACAACCGATTTAATAAAATATTTACTTGAACAATATTAAGAGTTGGCTAAAGCCTTTAAATCTTTTATGGTGTTATGCTGGTTGCTACTTTTAAAAACGTAACTTCCTGCGACTAAAACATCTGCGCCAGCATTGACTAATTCAAGAGCATTTTTATTAGTTACCCCACCATCAATTTCAATTTTTGTTGATGCTCCTTTTCGATTTATTAATTCTTTTAGTTGGCTTACCTTATTGTATGTGTTTTCAATAAAACTTTGTCCACCAAATCCAGGATTTACACTCATTAAGCAAACCAAATCAATATTGTTAATAGTATCTTCTAAAACATTGATGTTAGTATGTGGGTTTAGAGCAACGCCAGCTTTCATGTCTTCAGCTTTTATAGCTTGAAGGGTTCTATGTAAATGTGTACAAGCCTCAAAATGAACTGTTAAAATATCACTACCTAATTGAGAAAATGTTTTAATGTATCTGTCGGGGTCAACAATCATTAAATGCACATCAATGGTCTTTTTTGCATGTTTGGTAATGGCTTGTAAAACAGGCATTCCAAATGAAATATTCGGAACAAAAACACCATCCATGATATCAATGTGAAACCAATCTGCATCACTGTTATTAACCATTTCAACGTCTCGCTGAAGGTTAGCAAAGTCTGCTGCTAAAATTGAAGGTGCTATTAGTTTTGAACTCATTTGATGGATATTATTTTATGGTTTGAGCAAAAATACTATAAAAAAGTAAACCCCCGGTAATCAGCCGGGGGTTCTTTCATCAATCAAAAAACGAACAGTTATGTGTAACTGTTTGTTGCGGTAATTTAGTTGTAATTATATTACTATCCTAAATATGTTTTCAATATTTTACTTCTAGACGTATGTTTTAATCTACGAATAGCCTTTTCTTTTATTTGTCTTACACGCTCACGAGTTAAATCGAAAGTCTCACCAATTTCTTCTAATGTCATTGGGTGTTGGTTCCCCAAGCCAAAGTATAATCGAATAACATCTGCCTCACGGGGTGTTAAAGTTTCTAGAGCACGTTCAATTTCAGTACGTAAAGATTCGTGTAATAATTCTTTATCTGGATTTGGTGACTCACCGCTATTTAGTACATCGTATAAATTAGAGTCTTCCCCTTCAACTAAAGGCGCATCCATACTAACATGACGTCCAGAATTTTTCATGGATTCCTTAACGTCATTAATAGTCATATCCAACTCTTTAGCTATTTCTTCTGCAGAAGGCGGACGTTCGTGACTTTGCTCTAAAAAAGCAAAAGTTTTATTGATTTTATTAATAGAACCAATTTTGTTTAAAGGTAAACGTACAATACGCGATTGTTCTGCTAACGCTTGAAGAATCGATTGACGAATCCACCAAACGGCATAAGAGATAAACTTAAATCCACGAGTCTCATCAAAACGTTGAGCAGCTTTAATAAGCCCTAGGTTTCCTTCGTTTATTAAATCTGGTAACGTTAAACCTTGGTTTTGGTATTGCTTGGCTACCGATACAACAAATCGTAAATTAGCTTTGGTTAACTTTTCTAAAGCTATTTGATCTCCAGCTTTAATACGTTGTGCTAATTCTACTTCCTCGTCTGCAGTAATTAAGTCAACTTTTCCAATTTCTTGCAGGTATTTATCTAACGAAGCAGTTTCTCTATTGGTTACCTGCTTCGTAATTTTGAGTTGTCTCATGTATTATATCGTTATTTTAGAGGGATTGCAATTCTTATTCAATGGTTATACGTTTAAATGTCAAAAAATGTTACAAAAACTTTGAAATAATTTTTTATACACTCTTTTTTTAGACCCTAGAGTATTTGAATTGTCACAATTTAGACCGCGCGAAGTGGCTAACTATTTCTTTATCTATAGGAAAGACATTTTATCTTCCATGTTTATACGCTCTTGGGCAATGTAAATTTTTTGATGTACTTTTTTAAAAAATAACGTTCTATCTCTTTCACCTGAGGTTGCCAACAGTTTTGAGTTAGACATTTGTTTTTGCAAAAATTCATACATCATTTCGCATGTATTCTGATTTTCAATTTTAAAATAATTTAATACTGTAAATGGTGTGAAAAATACTTTGCCAAATGGGGTTATAATCATAGGTGTGTTAGTCAACATATGTAAATCACATTTGTATAGTAAAAATTTATTACTACTACCATGACTTTCAATGCTTTGGTTAATTGTTTGTTCCTCAATGTGTTTTATTACCTCATGTATGTCATCACAAATAAGTAAAGCCAAGTCTTTAGATACTAATCCAGCTTCAAAATAGTAAAGTACTTGCTGCAAAGTGCCATTAATTGTGTTATCGCTCCATAACTCTGTTATATCAATATTTTTATATATTTCACCTAATTGAAAAGCGCTTTTTAAAAGGGATTCAGGAATAGTACTTATCCAATCATCAAAAGAAATTTTGCTTTTGGCCATGTCAATATTCAAATCTTTCAACCAGACATACATTTTATATCTTGTTAAATAAGAATCTGTTAGGGTGTGAAAAACAGGGACGTCTTTAGCTGAGTAAATAATTGAAGCACCTTTAAGCTTCGTTAAAGGGTAGGTGTTGTTGTAAGATTGTTTTAACCATGATTCTAGTCCATCCGTATCATGAATAGTTGGGGACAATTCCGCTATAATAGAGTTTTGGTTACCAACTTCAAATAGTTTATTTAGTGAAATATTATAATGTTTTGCAAGTTTTACACTTTCTTCAAGTGATAAATTCGTTTTTAAATTTATACGTCTATAAGCGGCATCGTAACCAATATCTAATACATCTGCCATTTCATCTACAAAAGACGTATTGTCTTTTGATTTCTCTTTTAAGAGTTTAATGAACTGATTTTGCATTTTTTCAAAAATTCCAAGTAGGAAAGTGGGTGGTTTTGTGAAAAATAAGAAAATTAAATTGTTTTTTAAACAATTTAGTCAAATGATTATCAATTAATACAAAGTAAGTTTGTACTATAATCTTTTAATAATCTAGCCATGAAAGCTAATATTACAACAAATTCTCCCTTAATATTGTTTTGGTCTGTTCCTAGTATTTCTATGGTAAGGGAATATAAGGCTAAATGTGAATTACTAAGTAAGGCTATCGCTAATCTCAAATCTGTTGAAATTTTAACTTATGATAATAAGCTTATAAAGCTTGAACATATTATAATCGATTCAGGAAAATTCTTTGGAATGGAAAATATCAAAGGAGAGCTTAAAAAACTATTGCTGAATGTTAACAAGATTAAAGAAATAATAATACTTTAAATTGATCGCAATGAGAACTGTTAGAAATATAAAAAGTAATCCATTTAAAAATCTTGTATTAAGCATTATTGATAACTATCTATATTATGTTGTAATTAAAAAATCCTATAAGCAACAATTGGAACAAAAAATGTTGTCATCAGAAACTCAGAATTTTAATTTTCGAGTAGCCTCATAAGTGATTCGGAATACTTTTGTTAAACTTTAGTAAACTCGTCCATTCTTTTTGTCTTATTTCAATGTTAAGTGCAACTTAAAAGCAGTGTATAACATTCTATTAAAAATACCACCCTTTTTTGTTATCTTCGTTTTAGACATAAAAATCTTACGATATGAAGGATAATTAACTTTCCCAAATTCGAATAGCTCTTTTAAATTGTAAGAAACTTATTTTAATTTTTTAAGTTGACTTAATTATGGACTTCGTTTCCATTATTGACTTTTTATTAATGGCTGGGGTTTTACAAGGTTTCGGATTTAACCTTGTAACCATTTTTGTTAAAAAGAGATTCGATAAAACCATTATCTTTTTAAACTTAACTGTCTTATTTATTTCATTAAACAATCTTCAAAGGTGGCTTATAGATAATGATTATTCGTCTGATTTGTTTCTGTTGGAAAATTTGATGATTCCTTGGTATTTGTTTATTGCGCCAATGTTTTATGCATTTACAATTCACTTTATTAAAGTTCAGGATCGTGTAAATGACTTTGTTAGGTTTACAATTGTGCTTTTTATTGTTGAAATAATTATAAGGCTGTGTTTAATTTCTCATGTTTATTATCAAGTTCCTAATAGGGACATATCAATAATAGAAAATTACACGACTTTTGAAGATATCTTCAACTTGGTATACGGTATTTTGTTTTTTGCGAATTCGTGTATTCTTATATTCCGAAAACACCACTTATTGCAATATATTTTAGCTTATGATGACTTAAATTGGATAAAATGGTTTATTCGCTTTGGTGGTTTGGTCATGCTTTTATGGGCAGTTGCTGTGATAGTTAAAAGTTTAACAGGTGATGAGTTTGTGTACTTATTTTTACGATTTAGTTCGTCAATACTGCTCTATTGGATAGGATATCAAGGATTCTATAAATATAATGTGGTAAGGGATCGTATTTATTTAAGAAGTTCTATTGAAACGAATAGTGTTTTAATTACGCCAAATAATTATGAGAAGCCATCCACAAAATCTGATGATTTCTTTAATGAAAAACATCAAAATGACTTTGAAAACGTGAAAAATCATGTTATTGGAAATAAACTTTATTTGGATCCTTTGCTAAGCATGGAGACTTTGGCCAGCGACCTTGGGATGAGCAAAAGTTATTTCTCAAAACTGATAAATTCTTATAGTACCTATAACTTTTCAGATTTTATTAATTCGCTTAGGGTAGAACAAGCTAAAAAGTTTTTGTCCAGTAATGAATTTAATGAATATACCATTGTAGCTATTGGTTTAGAATGTGGTTTCAATTCTAAATCTACCTTTTATTCTGCCTTTAAAAAATTCACTTCAGAGACACCAACATCCTACAGAAATTAAGATTCTTCTGATATATATCATTGTGACTTCATAGATATGTAATTAAATTTAGTATTAATTCTTAAATTTAGAATTATTAGAATCCAATATTATCGTTGGACATCCGGATTTTCATAAATAAGAATATCTTGGACATTAAAACATTTTAAACCTAATAGTTTTATGATTGAAAGAATTAATTATAAAACTATTAGTTATGTTACCTATCCTTATTTTATATCTCTTTAAAAAGATCAAAAGTAATACTGTTATATTGAGTATTAAGGAAGAGTTAAAAACGGCTGTATTGAAGGTAAAAACTTTTTTATTCATTCTAGCAGTATTAATTTCATTCTCCTTTGCTAAGGTCAATAGTAAAGTTATTACCTATCATGTTATTAAAAATAATGTACTAATAGGTACAATTGAAATCAATAAAAGAGTTATTAATGATTCTGTTATTTATTTATCCGAAAGTCATATAAAAGTCAAGTTTTTATTAAAATTTAATGTAGTTGCTAAAGAAAAGTCAGTCTATAAAGATGGCGTATTGGTCTATTCTTCCATATTCAGAACTCTTAATAAAAAGACAAAAACAGATAATAAGATTGTTTTAGATAATGGGCAATACAAACTTCAATCTACAGGTAATTCAACAGCCTTAGGTTTTAACCGTATCAAACAGAATCTTATCACCTTATATTTTGAAGAACCTAATGGAGCTGGCTATGTTTTTTGTGACAACTTAGGGACTATGTCAAAAATAACACCATTAGGCGATAGCAGATATAAAGTAGAATTTTCCAATGGAGCATATAATGTGTTTCATTATAAAAATGGGCAATGCGTCAAAATTGATGCTGTAAACAAACTATTTAATGTAACTCTAATTCCAGTAGTAATATGAATAATTCAGAGATTATATGGACTCTTATAGGAATTATATTTTCCACCTATTTTATAGTGAGTTTTGTGTTTAATAAGTTGGGAATTCAAAATTTACATAAGGCATTAATATCTGCCAATGGATTACGTCTATTAAATTTAAAACATCTTTTAGGTATCGTCCTTTTTGGAGTATTTAGTTATATAATGATGCCAGAATTTAGGGTTCTTATAGAAACTATTGAAATAGCAAAATTAGTTGTTTTAATAGCATTCTTCTTGATATTGTTTCTTTCTGCTTTCGTCTCTTATTTAAGTATCCAAAAAAGAGAAGAGATTCATAAAGTCCATATAAGCCATTATAGTTTTTCAAACGCCTGGATGTATTTCATTATAAGATTTACATTTCTATTATGTTATGAATTCTTTTTCAGAGGTGTTCTTTTATTCAAGTTTCTTAACGAAACAAGCCTTTTTTTGGCTATTTTTTATAGTACAACCTTTTACGTATTAATTCACATTTTTGATTCAAAAAAAGAAATTATTGGAGCTATACCTTTTGGAATTGTTCTATGCTTATTCACATATTATACAAACAGTGTTTGGTATGCTTTTTTAATTCATCTCGCACTATCATCTGTTTATGAAATTTCGATGTTTTATTATTTAACACTTAAAGACAAAATTATATCATGAAAGTATTTGTAACAGGAGCCACAGGTTATGTTGGCCATCAATTAGCAAAAAAATTGGCAAATCAAAATTATAAAGTGATTGCTCTAGTAAGGAATTTGAATTCAGAGAATATTCCAAAACATGTAAATATTATTCCTGTAAAAGGTGATATATGTAATTATGATTCTATAGAAAAGAGCATTGTAGGCTGTGATTATGTATTTCATACGGCAGCTTATACCAACTTAAAATGTAAAAATATAAATAACTTCTATAGTGCCAATGTTAAGGGAACAGAGAACATTTTGAAAGCTTCTCAAAAACATCATATTAAAAAGGTTATTTATACTAGTACACTTGCTGTTCATGGGCCTTCATATAAAAGCATTGCAATTACCGAAGATCAACCGCGATTAATATCCTATTCAAATGATTATGAGTTAACAAAAGGGGTTTCGGAAGAGTTGGTTTTCTCATATATCAAAAAAGGATTGCCTTGTGCCATTTTAAATGTTACACGAGTATATGGTCCAGGGTTAAAGACTTTTACAAGTGGTGTCAACACACTAATTTCCAAAATTGCGAATAATGATTTTTTGATCGTACCAGCAAAACTAAATGTCACAACAAATTATGTTTTTATTGATGATGTTGTCGATGCTCATATACTAGCAATGAAAAAAGAGATAAGTAACGGGAAATATATTATTGGGGGTGATAATATAAGTTATGAGACCCTTTTTGAAGTCATTAAAAATATTACAAAAAGTAAGATAAAAATTGTTAAGGTTAACTACGGCATTATAAAAACTGGTTTTGCTATCATTAACATAACTAAGAGGTTTTTTGGAATGCCATCAGGAATTACCACAAAAGTTTTAGACTCCCTCTTTGTAAATAGAATTTCATCATCACGAAAGGCGATTAAAGATTTAGATTATCAGGTTACACCCTTAAATAGAGGTCTTTTAACAACTATAAATTACTTAAAATTTGCAGCATGAAAACTTATACTTTAATAACTGGAGCAAGCAAAGGATTCGGAAGAGCACTTGCTTTGGAATGCGCAAAAAAAAACATGAATTTGGTTTTAGTAGCGCTTCCAAATTCTGGATTAGAAGTGTTGAGTGAATTTTTAACAAACAATTTTGGAATTGATGTGTTGTTTTTTGAAATGGATTTAAGTTCAAAAGAAAATTGCATACATTTATATCAGGAAGTCAAAAGGAGAGGGGCCTCAATTAAATATCTAATAAACAATGCAGGTATGTTAAGTAATGGTTTATTTGAAGATATGAACGCGGATTATTTTTTAACCCAGATAAATATTAATGTCTCAACTCCAACTTTATTAACAAAACTATTCATCGATGACTTTAAGGCCTATACCCCATCAGGAATATTGAATGTAAGCAGTATGGCGAGTTTTTTTCATTTGCCAAAAAAACAAGTATACAGTGGTACCAAGGCTTATTTGTTGTCTTTTTCAAAAAGCTTAAGAAAAGAACTCAAGAAATATGGGATTTCTGTTTCTATTGTTTGTCCTGGAGGGATGAATACCACAGCGAGGTTATGCATACAAAATAGAAGATTAGGATGGATATCTAGAAAATCAATTCTTAATCCAGAGGACGCTGCTAAAGAAACTCTACAAGATTTTTTTCGAGGTAAAGAGGTCATTATCCCTGGTTTTATGAATAAAGTTTTTATGTTTTTAGATTCAATACTTCCGGTAGGAATCAAAAATAAACTTACAAGTAATGCTATTTAATAAGGTCTCATTTCAAAAATTCAATATTGTTTTATCCAAATGAGCTTAAAATAATGACTGTTTTAGTTACTGGAGCTAATGGCTTATTAGGGACCAACGTTATAAACGAGCTTTTGAGAAAAGGCTATAAAGTTTATGGGTATTTAAGAAAAAAGTCTTCTTACAAGGGGATAGTTAATGCAAATCTTACATTATTAGAAGGTAATTTGCCTGATGTTAATGGTATATTCCAGGTGCTTGGAGATGTCGATACTATAATTCATTGTGCAGCTATAACTAATCAAAACCTTTTGCAATATTCAGATTATTACGATTTAAACATTAAAAGTGTTAAGCATCTTGTAGATATAGCAATAGAACAAAGTGTCTCAAAATTTATTTATGTAAGCACCTCTAACGTCTTTGGTAATGGAAAAAGCGGGGTTTCGGCAAATGAAAGCTCTAAAATGAGATATCCGTTTTCAGAGTCCTTCTATGCTTTAAGTAAGTTAGAAGCAAGTCGTTATTTGAAAACTAAGGAAAGTCAAATTGAAGTGGTGACCGTTAATCCAACATTTATGATTGGAGCGTATGACACAAAGCCAAGTAGCGGAAGAATTGTTTTAATGGGATTAAAGAATCGAATTGTTTTTTGCCCTCCAGGAGGTAAAAATTTTGTTTGTGTAGAGGATGTGGCTAATGGAATTATAAGTGTTTTAGATAATGCTGTAAACGGAGCGTCTTATATCATAGGCAGCGAGAATTTAAGTTACACTAAGTTTTTTAAGAGACTTCGAGTGCTGTGTAAAAGAACGTTCATAATTGTAAAACTCCCAAGAATAGTGCTATTATTTTTTGGTAGAATAGGAGATACACTTAGGTATTTTGGAGTAAGAACCAATTTGTCGACTGTTAATATGAAGGCTGTTTCAATAAACAACTATTATTCAAATAGAAAAGCTCTAGAGGAATTAAGACTAACTATTAACCCTATAGAAAAGGGAATAGAAGATGCAATAAATTGGTTTAAGAAATAAAAACCCGTCAATCTTGACTCTCAAGGTTAACGGGTTTTTGACTAACTCAAACTAACTATTTTAATCTTCTACTTGAATTGTAATGATACTTTCTATTCTTAATTTCTTTCCTTTTAAACGGGCATCTTTAAAGTAATCTTTAGCATCATGCTTCGCATCGATGAGCTCAATGATTCTACTGTTGTCATATTCGCAAGTATCATTTGCGTTACCTTCAGTGCGAGATAATCTCTGTAACTTGTGAAAGTTAATTTTTACATCCAAAACCGAGTTGATTATATCTCCTGCTTCAGATGGTGTAAAGTGACCATCAATAAGTTTAATTTCTTGATCTAAATTAATTTCTTTGGTTGAAATCGATTGTGTTTCCATAATGTGATTTTTTTAAGTTAAAAATTTTATAAAGTATTTTGAATGATAAACAAGTAAAGTGGCATACCCAGAGTAATATTAAACGGGAATGTAATAGCTAAAGCCATTGGTATGTACAAACTAGGGCTGGCTTTTGGAACTGCGATTTTCATGGCAGCGGGAACCGCAATATAAGACGCACTTGCTCCTAGTATAGCAAATAATAGACGATTACCTACTTCGCTTATAAAAAGACCACTTGCAACTGCAACTATAACACCATTGATAATTGGTATAATTATGGCAAATGTTAAAGCAAATCGTCCTTTTTTAATAAATTCATTAAGTTTTTTACCACTTGTAATTCCCATATCTAATAAGAATACTGCTAGGAATCCTTTAAAAATATCTGTAGTAAATGGCTTAATACCTTCTGCTTGAGCTTCACTGGCTAGAAAACCTATCGCCAAACTCCCAAGAATCAATAAGACACTTCCATTAAACAAAGCATGTTGAATAACTGTTTTCATTGGAATTTCTGATTTACCATTACCACCTTTAAAAAGCATAATTAAGAGTAAGCCTACCATAATTGAAGGAGCTTCCATTAAAGCCATTACAGCTACCATGTGCCCACTAAAGGCAATTTGCTCTATTTCTAAAAATGAAATAGCGGTAACAAAAGTTACAGCACTTACAGATCCGTAGGCAGCAGCTATCGCACCAGCATTTTCAATGCTAAACTTGCGTCTTAGTATGAAATATCCATATACCGGAACAGCTACTGCTAAGAAAATACCAAACAATAAAGACCAAAGAATCTCCATGTCAAATTCACTATGCGCCAATTCTTGTCCACCTTTAAAACCAATGGCAAGTAACAAGTAAAGTGATATGAATTTTGAAGAATTTTCTGGGATATGTAAGTCACTTTTTAGCTGCACTGCAATGACGCCCAAAAAGAAGAACAATAATGCAGGATTAGTTAAGTTGTCTATAAGTAAATGTAAATCCATTTAAAATTCTTTAGTTTTTCCGTTTAGTTTGGTTGCTAAGGATTATGAAACCTATTATTAATCCACATACAGTCAATTCTTTTAAAAAAAGGTTGTTGCTTTTTATTGATAGAATTATAAAAATGAGGTAAGTAGAAATCAAAATGGCATCATTAAAAATCCTTGGCTTTTCTTGCAACTTTCTTAAACTGGTGTAAAATGCTTTTTTCATTGAATTTATTTTTTTGCAAAGTTTAATACTTTTGTTGATATATTTTTATTTATATTTATTATGAAAAACATAAATTATATTTATGAATTATACTTTACATCAACTAGAGGTCTTTTTAAAAATTGTCGAATTACAGAGTGTTACTAAGGCCTCTGAAGCCTTATATCTGACGCAACCTGCTGTTTCAATTCAATTAAAAAATTTTCAGGAACAATTTAAAATCCCACTATTTGAAGTAGTGGGAAGGCGTATTTATATAACCGAGTTTGGGGAAGAAGTAGCTCAGGCTGCTCAAAAAATCTTGGACGAGGTTAAAGCAATAAATTATAAAGCACTTACATATCAAGGAGAACTTGCAGGGAAATTAAAAATAGCTATTGTATCCACAGCTAAGTATGTGATGCCTTATTTTATATCAGATTTTATAAATGAAAATAGAGGGATTGATTTAGTAATGGATGTAACTAACAAGGCTGAGGTTATACGTGCTTTAGAGAATAATGAGGTTGACTTTGCCATGGTTTCAACAATTCCAAAGAAATTGAAAATTAATAAAATTGAACTGATGAAGAATCAGTTGTTTATGGTAGGAGGGAAGGATTATAAAATGAAAGGAAAGTACTTGTCTAAATCCGAATTTCAAAAACTACCTTTAATTTATAGAGAGCAAGGTTCTGCAACACGACTTGCGATGGAAAATTTTATAGACTCTAAAAAGATTTCAACCTATAAAAAAATGGAGCTAACTTCTAATGAAGCATTAAAACAAGCTGTGATTTCTGGACTTGGCTTTTCAATTATGCCATTAATAGGGATTAAAAATGCGTTAGCTATCGGAGAATTACAAGTAATTCCTGTAAGAGGCCTTCCTATTATTACAAATTGGAATTTAATATGGTTGAGTTCAAAAAACATGTCTAATATTGGCAAAAGTTTAATAGAGCATGTTAATGAAAATAAAGATGCCGTAATCGAGAAACATTTTACTTGGCTTAAACGGCATTAAAGATCATTGTTATTTCTTTTTTGATATAATGAAAAAATTACTTTCTAAATTTTGTTCAAAGGATTTTATGACTTCCTAGCTTTTTATTTTATCCACGCCTTGAAATTGTCTACGGATGGAACATAAAAAGCAATTACTCAGATACAATGTTGATTTCAGTTTCTTCCTTTGCTCTATAAAACTTTTTGAATTCGATTTATTTTATGATTTTTTAAGTTCAATCTACTTTGATTTTAATTCTTCGACTGATATTATCCGAAGAATTACCAACATATACATAATAATCGCCCTTTTCAAGGACCCATTCAGAAGAAATTTCGTCATAATATTTTAACGTATTGATATTTATATCAATGCTAATCTGTCGCGATTCTCCTTTTCTAAGAAATACTTTCTGAAATCCCTTTAATTCTTTCATGGCACGCCCTACTATGGAATTGGGTTTGCCGACATATACTTGCACTACATCAGCTCCTTCTAGGTCACCCTCATTTGTTACAGTAATATTCACAGTCAACTTATCTGAAGCGTTATAGAATTTTTTATCAGTTTCAATATTTGATAAAGAGAAATCTGTATAAGAAAGCCCAAAACCAAAAGGGAACATTGGCTCAATTGCCTTGGTATCATGCCAACGATAGCCTACCAAGATGTCTTCCTTGTATTCTTGGTTAATGCTATCGCCTGGATATGAGATTTCACCGTAATAATGCGCAGAATTGTCCGTTAGCTTCTTCGGAAATGAAAATGGAAGTTTACCAGAAGGATTTAAATCACCACTAATTATATCTGCAAGTGCATTTCCTGCTTGACTTCCCAAATACCAAGCTTGCATAAGCCCCTTTATATCTTCAATCCACGGCATAGCAACTGCATTACCACTTATGAGTACTATTCCAACATTTTTATTAAAAGCAATAATTTCTTTCAATAAATCATCTTGACCAAAAGGAAGATTATACGAGAGGCGATCACCTCCCTCACAATCTTGATGATGGTTTTTATTTAATCCTCCAATGAACAGAACTAGATCAGCCTTTTTGACCATTTCAATGGCCTTTATTTTCAATGAATCAGCATTGTAAGGAGAGGGTTCAGTTCTGGCGTATAATGCAGGTCCAGAGGCATAGCCCATAGTATGCAAAATTTTGGCATTTTTAAATTTTTTGCGAATTCCTTCAAGTGGAGATACTTCTTTTTTTGCTTTTAATTCAGATGATCCTCCACCAATAGTCATCATTCTAGTTGCATTCTCCCCAATAACAGCAATTGTTTGGGTTGTTTCTGGGCTAATGGGAAAGAAATTATCCTCATTTTTTAATAATACTATTCCTTCTCCTCCAACTTTCTGAGCTACATCTAAATGTTCTTGGTTGTTCATTCTTCCTAGTCTTCTATTAGGGTTAAGTGAAGTGCGGAACATTAACCGTAAAAGTCTTTTCACTTTATCATCGACTATAGCTTCTTCAACTTCTCCTTCTTGAAGGAGTTTCAAAAATGGATTTGCCAAGTAATAATTATCATAGGCGTTTTTGGTGTTTGTGGTCAGTCCATCAGTTCCTGTGCCCATTTCTAAATCTAGACCATAAAGTGCCGATTCTTTGGTGTCATGAGCACCTCCCCAATCTGTAATTACTACACCATCAAAATTCCAATCTTCTTTTAAAATAGAATTTAGAAGAATCTCATGATGGCAGCAATGTTGACCACGAAATTTATTATATGCACCCATTAATGTCCATGACCCGCCTTCAATTACAGCTGCTTTGAAAGCAGGAAGGTAGATTTCATTAAGTGCCCTGTCACTTATTTCTACATTAATATGGTCTCGCCATAGTTCTTGATTATTAAGCACGTAATGTTTAATACATGCTGCAACACCATTTTTCTGAACACCTTTAATATAAGGTACAGACATCACAGATGCTAAATAAGGATCTTCTCCCATGTACTCAAAATTTCTTCCATTCATTGGTGTTCGATAAATGTTAACTCCTGGTCCAAGAAGGACATCTTTTTTTCGATATCTTGCTTCTTCCCCCAAGGCTACACCATACTGATATGATAAATCAGGATTGAAAGTGGCAGCCAGACAGGTGAGTGCTGGAAATGCTGTGATGGAGTCATTTGTCCAGTTTGCGTAACCCCAGTTATCCCAATTGATTTCGCCTCTTACACCATGAGGTCCATCCGACATCCACAACTCTGGAATACCCAATCTAGGTACTCCAGGAGAACTAAATTTAGATTGGGCATGGACCATTGCCACTTTCTCTTCTAAAGTTAATAAAGACAATATACTGTCAATTTTAGATTCAACTTGCGGGGTTGTCTGAGATTGTGCAACAAAATGGAAGATTAATAAAAATAAGAGATTCAATATTAAGGTCTTGTCTTTCATATATGTTCTAATAAATTCAACGATTTTGTTTAAGATTAGTTGCATGATTTAATAATTAGGTTAGCAACGGTTATTTTAGTTTTTCAATAATCTCAATGATTTCATTTCCATCTCCTATCTTCAATTCTTCCCCTTCTATGCTTTCGTAAGGAATTCCGCCTTTCACATATTTTAAAATACCATTTTTATCTAAAAATAAATTCATTGGATAAGATTTAATTCCAAGTTGGTTTGTAAAATCTTTGGCACCAATTAAATGCTTAAAATCAAACTGGTGTTTTTTAAGGAATTCTTCAACATCTTTCTTTTTATTGTAAGTAATGGCAATAAAATTAAAATCATCTTTGTATTTTTCTTTTATTTTATTTAAAACAGGCATTTCGTCTATACAAGGTGCACATCTTGTAAACCAAAAATTTATCATAGTTGGCCTACCTTTTAATTGCTCTGAATTAAATTTTTTTTCAACTAAAGTATTCAGGTCAAATTTTGGAAATTCCTTGTTTTTATAATCAGACATTGGACCAGAATTCACCTTGTTTTCTGGCTTGGTATCGCTTATTGCAAATGTAACTCTTGAAATTATAGAGTCTTTTTTTGTTTCTGTATCGTTAATAGTCAAACTTCCATATAATTGTTTCCCCATTATGGCACTCATTTTAGCGACTTGGTCTGTTAGCATTTTATTCAATTCGGCTTCTGTGATTCGGTTTTTTCCATCAGTTGTGTAGTAATTAGATTGAGAAAATGAAGTAATAGATATAAAGAAAAACAATGTTGTTATTAAAACTTTCATGTTTTGGATATTAATTGTGACTAATGTTTATGTATGTTTAGTTGCGCAGTTAAGCAACTAATTTAGTAAATAAATCACATATAGATTATTCTGCTTAATTACTGCCAACGTTCAGAAAATTAGCCGTCCCGATAACTATCGAGATAATGACTTATATACATTGTTGTAGCTAGTTTTTATTTGATTGATTTAAATTGAAATTAAAAACATCAGGTCTTGAATAGTGTCCAACAACGTCAAACATTCGTTTTGCTTTAATAATCTCTCGAAGATCAATATCTGCATATAATATACCTTCTTTCGCTTCAAGAGGTCCAGCGATAACTTTCCCATTTGGCCCAATTATAGAACTATTTCCAACATTAATCCATTCTCTTCCTTCAGGGTAAAGTTTTTTAAATTCATACTCATCAGGAATATCATCCATTTTTAAAGCCATACATGTACTTATAACAAACAATCCGCCCTCTCTTGCAATATGCTGCATAGTTTGAATCCAGTTTGGACTTTTATCCCAGGTAGGCGATACTAATATTTGAGTTCCAAATTCATAGATAGCATTTCTAGCCAAAGGCATGAAATTCTCCCAGCAGATTAATCCGGCTATTTTTCCTGCTGAAGTGTCATAAGAACATAAGGTGGTACCATCTCCATGAGACCATATCAGACGTTCTCCACCTGTTGGTATTAACTTTCTATGTTTACCAATAATTAAACCTTTGTCGTCTATAAAAAGCAAGCTATTAAACAAACTTGCACTACTGGTTTCAGTATTACGTTCATGCATACCAATAACAACATTAACCCCAGCTTTCTTAGCTGCTACACAAAGCTTTTTCGTGGAATAATCAGGAACAGAAACAGCATTTTCAACAAGTTTTAAGTAAAGCTCGTTTAAATCAGCTCCTTTACTGTTTGGAATAAGCCATACCCAGTCTGGGTAACCAGAAATATAAGCCTCTGGGAAAACGATTAAGTTAGCGCCGTTTTTACCTGCCTCTAAAATTGCATTACAAGCCTTTTCAATTGTTTTTTCTTTGTTTAAGAATATAGGTGAAAGTTGTGCCGCAGCTACTTTTATATTATTCGTCATCTTCTTCATTATTTAATTTACTACAACGTGTTCGTTTATGGTTTGTAAGGCTGAGAATCCGCAGGATTTTCAGATGTAGCAAATCAGTTGATTAAAGATATAAATTAAAATTGGAGTAGAGAAGTAGTATTAATTATACACGTTGTTTCCTTCTGGCCATTTCTGTTTTAAGGCCAATTGCAGCTTAATATAATTGGAAGGTAAAATTCCATAAACTTGCTTAAAGCATTTGGAAAAATAAGTAGGACTACTAAATCCAGTTAGATAGGCGATTTCAGAAATATTTGATTTTTGTTTGTCTAACAATTCAATTGCCATATTTAATCTATAATTCTTTAAAAAACTATTCGGAGACATACCAATTATTGATATCATGGTTCTATATAACTTCGATTTACTAAAGCCAAGGTTTTTATGAAAATCACTAACATTAATATTTGAAAATGACCATACTTTTTCGGTATACTCCATTAAGTTCACTATAAAGTCTTCATCTTTTGAATTTAGTACATTAAACTCATGATTATCAGCAATAGAAATTTGCCGATTTTCACTTTCATATAAATCTTTAACTTCCTTTGATAGAGTAACTTTTTCATTAGCTAAATAGGCCAAATAATTAGCTTTTTTTATAGTGTCTTCAAATATGTTTTTTTTATTAGTAACTGGAACACCAGCACTAATACCAATTTGAAATTGTAAATCAGGAGTAATTACACAGTTATAGATTTCTTTAATTTCATGTGCGCTTTTGATAGCATTAGTGACAGAATCAAAAGACGTTAAAAAGATGTTTGCTTTTTCTTTAACAACACGCCCTTTTTGTTTGCTAATAATATTTGTAATTGATTTATGATATCCTCGAATTGCAGCACTTAAAGTTTTAAAACTTTCTTTTCGTAGGCTTTTCTTTTTTATAATAATGACCATTAAAGTCCTAAAAGCTGGATCGTTTATAATATTAAGTTTTGTGTTTTGTGATTTTTCTGGGTCTTCAATTCTGCCTAAAAATGACTCTACAATCTTGTCGTTTACTTCAATAATTCGTTGTGGAACAGCACCATGTGCTTTTTGATGTAAATCTACAATTGCTTGTTCATTAGGGGCTTCTATTAAGCAAAAAGCAGTTTGTCGACGTTCATCACACCAATAAGTTAATCCGCGACAATTATATTTATGTTCAATTTTTAAATCTGCCTGATGCATTTCTGCAACATGTGCTGCTGTAACTCCATCAGGCAAATCGTGAAAATCCATATAAATTGGCATAAGTATATTTTTAGGTTAGATACTAATTTAAAAAAAAGATTTTTTATAGTTCAGCCGTTTCAGGGCTAATTAAAGTTGCAACTTCGTTTACAGAATTTGCAGGAAATCCACCTCTTTTTGCATGCTCCTCAATTAATTCTTTATTCTCTGCTTTGTATACGCAGTAAACTTTATCTCCTGTAACATAGCTATGTTGCCATTCAATCTTTGGCCCCATTTCTTTTATAACTGTACATGATGTTTGAGATATTCCTTTTAGTTGTTCTGGTGTTAAGTTTCCAGCTCCTGGAATAATACGTTCAATTACATAAGTTTTCATAGTGTCACTGTTTTTAATTGCTGTTTGAATTTGTTGTTGTGCTTGTGAATAATTGAATGTAAACACAACTAGAACTAAAAATAATTTCATTGTTTTCATTGTAAGAGTTTTAAATATTAATAATTCAAAACTAATGCAGTTTATGATCAATCAATTATACTTTTGGTCCAAAAAATCACAATTTTGGTTCAATGACTTCTCAGCTTGCAGGTTACGTGTTCGTGTATTGTTACTTGCGTTGGTTAGCTCTAAGTTAATAAAAGAAAACCAACCAGAGGAAATTTCTTGGGAATTTCCAATTAGGTTAGAATAAGCGATTAAATAGACGTTTTTAGCTTCTGTTTTTTAAATATTTACAGAGTAGATGTTCTATATTTCAATTAATCAGGTCGTTAAATTTGTTGATGTATAAAAAATATATGAATTCAAGGTCATATAAAATAAAGCAGGTAATGAAATCCAAATGCTATCTTTTAGCTTTATTCTTACAATGAGCCCAACGAACATTAGTAATGCTAGACCGAGGGATGAAATCATTAGAATAAAATTAAACTTAAGACCTACCAATAGGCCAAAAGCTCCAATGATTTCTAATAAAACGATTGTTAATCCTATTTTTTCTAAACCAAACCGTTTAAATTCGTTTTTCATATGAGGTGCATTAAAATATGAAAAAGCATATAACAAAAAAGATAAACTTGATACTAAAATACATATTGTAACTAAATACATATTTATTAAATTGATGAATAAGCTATAAAAATACTCAGAAAAAAAAGAATTAGCGATGGTAAATGTTTGATAAATGGATTATTAATTTTGAAATGAAAATATTGAGCACCTATCATTAATATACTCATAAGAATAGATGGAATAAGAACTAATGAGGGATGCCAAATACCTACAACAAGCAATGTAGCTAAAGAGATTTTAGTTGTTCCTACAATGTTTCGAGTTAAATCACTTAGGCCAAACTGTTCGAATTCTTTTAAGACATTATGAAACCTAAAAGTCCAAACATATACGACAGATATTGCAACAGTAATTTGTGATAAATTTATTAAGTTTTCCATTTTTATTTATTTAATTTTTCCTACTTATAAGTTTTTCGGAACCCGCCTCATTTTTATGAGGATTGAAGTAGCCTTTTTAATACTTTTTATAAAGCGCGTTTTATATGATTGGAGCTAAAGCGTTTGTTTATAAATAGTGGCGTATTACAACAACTAATGTAGCAAATAAAAACCGAATAGAAAATCTGCGGGAATTTTCGTAATTGGACGAGTATTAGCAATTGATTATACGCGTTGTTGTAAGCTGGTTTTTTACAGTTCAAATTTTTCAAATGACTCTCCATTAAATTTGTAAACTCCAGCATTATGCGTTCCAAGCCAAAGAGTGCCTTGGTTGTCGTTATAAATTGAGAAGAGTAAAACTTCAGTGTCACCGTCTTTAATAGGATAATGAATTAGCTCATTTTCATTTTTTCTCCAAACACCATTATCGTAAGTTACCATCCACAAGTCTCCCTTATTATCTATCGTCATTGACATAAAATACAAACTTTTTAAATTTTTAATTTCAATTCCAAACTCTCGTTGATAATTTATCTGTTTGAGGTCATTAGTTTTTGTGTTATCGGGCAATATTTTGAATTTGTACTTCGGATTACAAATCCAAATGAATCCATCTTTATCTTCAATAATCGACCGAATTCCGAAGGAACCTCCGTCGGGTGTTTCTGTTAAATGTTTTTCAAACATCCAACGAATATTATTCCCGTCATATTTATATACACCTAGATTGGAAGTGCCAAACCACATATTACCTTTAGAGTCTTTATAGATATGATAAACGCCATAAGGATTGTAACTAACATTTGGATTTATTGAATAGAACTTGTCTTCAATTATATTCTTCGGAAATTGTAAATGATATAAGTTTTCTCCATCAAATCGATATGGTCCGCTATTGTTCCATCCCATTCTAAACCATAAATCGTTTGGTTCTAATTTCCATTCATTCTTGAAAGAACTATTTTCAACTACATTTAGGGTTGTAAATTGTTGACCATCAAATTTGCTTACCCCTTCTGCTGTGTCGAAGTAGATGTTTCCAAATCTATCTTCTTGTATTCCCCAAACATTATTTTCAATAAGCTTATCTTTTTCAGTATAAAGAACTAAACTTTTGTCATCATATTTATAAACTCCGTTATCATTACCACCAAACCAAAGATTATTTTTAGAGTCTTGGAAGATGATTAATATTTTTTTTTCAATTTTCGAAACAGTTTTCCCCAGCGCAATAGTCTTTTCAGGTGTGTTAAAGTTTTTTGTTTTGGTTTGGCCGCTGCACGAAAGGATTATAGATAAAATTCCAAAAATTAGAATTACTTTAAATTCTATAATTTTTAAACTCATTCTCTTTTCTCTTTGGTTCTTAATTTTCTGCTTGCTTACAACAGTCTTATATATGTTTAGTTGCGTGTATGGTATGTTGCGTCTGGCAGCGAAGCTTTTTTGCGGTCGAATTAAGCGGGCGTGAGCCTGCTTAAAATTCCAAGTGGTTAAAAGAGCGAAGCTGTTGCCGCTTATGATTCAATTTAGGAAAGATAGTAATATTATTGTAATCTTGGAGTCAGTGATTCAGAAGTAGTGAGCTATACACGTTTTTTTGTGTAGTTTTCTATTCTTGTTCAACGCCACCTATAAAATTCAAAATTTTACTAGCAGCAATCGAACCTTCTATTAATGACTTTTCTATGTCTTTAGTATTCAGCCATTCAATACTAAAAGCTGCTTGAAAAGCGTCTCCACAGCCTGTTGTGTCAACAATTTTATTAACTTCAATCGCTTTTTGATAATATCTTTTATTTTCAGAAAGAGCTATACTACCTTTTGCACCTAAAGTCGGCACTATTAGTTTTCCCTTTTGGGAAGAAAGTTCTTGTAGTTCATCTAGCATTTCTTCTTTACCACTCAGAAAAACAATGTCGATTTTATCTATATGTTCTTTAATGAAATCAATATTAAAATAGTCTAAAAAGTCAATAACTACTAATTGTTTTTCATTTCGTCTTTTCAACAATTCTTTCAAGTTAGGGTCTCCGGCTGGCATTGCAACAATTCTACTGTTAGCTAGTGAATTCCAATCATTTTCTGATAATCTAAATTTATCAAACGCGCCACCATTCCAACTATCTTCTTTAAAGTATCTATCTCCTTTTTCATTAATGAAAATTTTATTTGACGCAGTTGGTTCGTCAATTTGGTACAATCTAGAACGATTGATGTTTAATTTATCTAATTGATTTTCTATTTGTTTTCCAAAACTGTCTTTACCAACGGCACCAATCACTGAGATGTTTTTGTATCCTGAAAGTTTGCATTGAGTCGCAAAGTTTAATGAATTCCCTCCTACATAGACTTTATCTAATTCAGGAAATAAGTCTACACAAAATGATGTCAATGCTGTTATTTTCATTTCTGTAATGTTTTTAATCGAGTCAATTTTCAGGCGTGAGATAAAACTGGAAACCTCCAATAATTATTTTTGAAATAGTTAGCCATACCTTTCATTACAAATAATGTATCTCCTGTTTTTATCAAACTTCTGTCGTAACCAGCCTCATCTAATGGGGTAAATCCCAGGATTACTCTTTTTATGGTGTCATTCGTTATTATTTGAATTACGTCGTTTAGTTGGACTGGTTCTTTTGAAAATACATCACTTAAGTAAAGTGTATTATCTTTAATATCCATAATAATTGCAGTATTGAGTTTTTCGAGGTAATAGATGCTATTTTTCTTATAGGAAGAACAATAAAACATAATTAACGATGTATTGTTTTGCATTGATACTTTGGCTATTGGACTTGTGTCGTTTAGGATACTTAGAAACAACTCTCTGTCAAATTTGACATCTATATTGAGTTTTTTTAAAGATGAATTTAGCGTGTTACTAGTATTTAGCTGTTTCGAATATTGGTATTCATCTATAATCTCGAAATCAAACTTCGGATAAAAATCAAGAACACTGTCGTTGGCAAATAGATATACAAAATCTGACTGTTCTTTCCATTCATTTATTACGTGCTCCATAATGAACTGGCTAAGACCTTGATGTCGGTATTCTTTGTGGGTCATAACAGTACCAATTTGTACACCTACTTTTTTCTCATTTGCGATAATAAACTCCATTTTACTAACCGAAACATTTGATATCACTTTTTTTTTATGCAATAATGAATAAGGAATGTAATTGTCATTCCAGTAACCATTTAAATACCAATTTTCGAAGTTGAATTCAAATATGGCCTGAGTCAAATCATTGAAACTCGCTCTAATTTCTGGTTTGTATTTAAAATCTTTTACAAACCCATAGTTTGTGTTGTTGACTTCTATAAGTTCCATAAATATATTTTCTAAAACTTTTACTCAAATTACACACAACGGTTAGTATATGCACAGTGCGACCATTTATGTAGCACTGTCTTATATAAGTTGTAATCAATTTTAAATTACTCCTTCTACAGTAAGAAATTTAATTACTTCTTCTCTTTGTAACACATTTGTTTTTATATAATCAAAACTACCATCTGCAAGAGGTACTGAACCCTTTATCTGGAGTGATCTAAAAGAACCATCTTTTTGAGGTGTGATTAAAATAATATTTCCATATTCCAGATGAAAAAGCCTCATGTTCACGATTGCAAAGCTACCTTTATCAGGTGTTGTAAATGCAACAAATTCAACCTTGTTATCTCTTGTAATAAACGATCCCTCACCACCATAATCTGGGTGATTTCTTGAAATGATTCTGGATGTACCTAAAGCGAAATTATTAGTATCAACAGTGTCTATGACTGTAATAACAGTAAAAAAAGCGGTATTTCGTTGTTCTTCTTTATAAAATGGACTATTGCCTATATGAAAACTGCAAAACACAATTTCCTTATCTTTCATGGTAATCCTATAATCCGGTAAAGATCGAGCCATTCGATTATTAATTTCCCCACCTCCTCTGTAGTTAAAGCCAAACAGACTATTGTAATGAGGGACGGGGAAAGCGCCAAACCTAATAGGTTCACGTTCACTTATTGGCTCAATATCGCCTTTCATTCGCTCCATATCCCATAATTCAGGATTTTTGATGTTTTCAACTTGTTTTAAACGAATCTCTTCTAGCGTTTTAGATCCTATATCTTGCGCAAACGAATAAGTATAATTTAACACAAGCAGTGCAATAAGAAATGTAATTTGTTTCATTATTAAGTATTTTTAAATTGATTACAACGGTTTCGCATAACCATTAGTTACATGTTTTAAGTTATTATTTTTCGGTTAAGCACTGACGCTCGTAATTCGGAGTGGATTAGGATGTAGTCGAATCCGCCGTAATTGCGGTTATACATTGTTGGCATTAGTTTTTATTACTAGTGTGTTTGATAGTTTGTCATGAAGACCATTTTTTGAAAACAAAAAGCAAAGAATATCTATCGGGATTAATCTTGAAATTGTTCTTATAACGATTATTGGGAACGTAATCTCACCTCCATATTTACTAATTACTTTAGTTCTCGTTAAAAACTTCCCAAAGGTTCTTTGAAAAGAAAATTCCAGTATACAATAATACGCCAAATAGAGAATCAGACCTAAAGATATACTATATATATAATTTATTAAATATGAACGAAATCTGAAAAAATAAAGATCAAAAATGTAGGCGAATGATAAGTAAAGTATTAACCAAACAAACGTATCAATAATAAAATTTAATAGTCGAATTATCGATTTTGCTGAACTACCTGAGAGATCATTTTCACTTTTTAAACGTTTATCCATTCTTAGAAATAATTTGTTTTTTTCTTTTCTACTAAAGTCCATTATTATTGGGCATAACAGTTAGGCTAAGCTTAGTGCGGCAGCTAGGAAATTTTTCGTTTCCGCTAAAGCTTATTGTTTAGTTTTATTTTTTCTTGTCCAAAGCTAAATCCATAAGATTTAGCGACTTCCTAAATATACACAGACCTTTCGATTAAGCCCTAAAGTCCTTATTACGTTTAGGTTTTGTCTGCTTCTTTTTTTAGCATTACATTAATTGGCCAACTAATGCTCAATTTCATGGGTGTCCCTAACCTTGCTAAATGTCAAATCCAACAATTTCCAACCAGTTTCTGCCTTTTTATAGATTTCAGTTACTGTAAATTCATTGGATACGTCGTTCCCTCTTACGTGAGCAACCAATGTTATTCTATTCCAGAGCACGGCAGTACTATCAAAAATTTCTACTGTGACATCATGAACATCGGCTTGCTTATACCAAATGCTGCCAGATTCAATTATTTCGAGTTCTCTGTCTTTGTTCCAAGTCCCGCTCATATGAACGAATTTTGACCTGTCATCAAAAAGTCTGTCTAGTTCGTCCACATTTTTGTCCGCCATCCATGTCCACTTCTTCTGTGAAAGAGTTTTAATTTCATCTTCGGCCTTAGAATCCTGCGAGAATGATAGGCTTGAGCAAGCAATAACTAATATTAACCCGATAACTGATTTTTTCATTTCTATATTTTTTAAGGTTGCAGACAACGTATCTGTGTATGATCTCGTTGCGTGTTTAAGCACCTAATTTAGCAAATACAAACCGAATAGAAAATCCGCTAGGATTTTCGTAAGTAAGCAAGAATCAAGCAATGAATTACATACGTTGTTAGCCTTTCATTATTTTATCTTTTCTAAAATATTATTAGATTTTGATCTCCAATTCTTTATTAATTTGTGCGATTAAAGTATCTAATTTTGGAAATTCATTTTTGTAATAATGATTGAGCCTTCTATTATAGAAAACTCTATCGGAAACATTATTTAGAAAAAGACGATCATTAAAAAGATTTTTTTTAATTTTATTGTTAATCGGTGGTTGTTCGCTATTAAAATTGTAAATATCTATATGGTGACTCAAATATTCATCATAAACTTGTTTTGAGTTTATACTATACTCTTCCCATTCACGAATTTCTTTTAGGTTATCCTTCCAAGACCCAATAGCTAAACGAATATTATCATTTTTAATATTATTTAATGCTCCAGAACTTAATAAGTCTTGTATGGTTCCTTCTCGTGTTTTATAGGTTACAAAACTGCCGCCTCTCATTACAAGTTTGATAAATTTTTCCATTCCAAAATCTTCCAATTCACCGTGATAAAGTTTTAAAATTGAATCGGAAGCTGCAGCTAATTTTTCTGTTTTTTTAATGATCCGATTTAATTCTTTTTTATTTGTTATGAGATCATTTTTAAAATTATTTAAGAATTGTATTTCTTTGGCCGTATCCTTTCGATTTTCATTCCAATTATTAATTTGAAGTGCAATCAATATACCTAAAATAACGAGTATTATCTCACCAATTGCATAAAGAAGATACTTACTGAATTTATTTTCAGAGAGTAATTGTTGTCTAACTTTTCTAAAGAATTTTATCACTGGTTAGCGGTTGGTTATAATGAAGGAACTAAAGTAAATTAAGTCATAGATATGGTGATAATTAGCTATACAATTTACTGTTTATTTCTGTAAGTAAAAAGCCTGTTTCATAATTTGAAACAGGCTTTTAAAACTATTGAATTCTTGGAAAGAATTAATCTTCTTTCTTATCTTCTCTAGGTTTTCTATCGTCTCTGCGATTATCTCTACCTCTGTTGTCACGTCCGCGATTATCTCTACCTCTGTTATCGCGTCCACCACCTCGGTTATTATCTCTTGGTGGTCTCGCAACATAACCCTCTGGTTTGGGTAAAATTGCTTTTCGAGACACTTTCTCTTTACGCGTTCTTGGGTCCACACCAAAGTATTTCACATCAAAAACGTCGCCCATGTTTACAACATCACTTACATTTTCTGTGCGTTCCCAAGCCAATTCACTAACGTGTAATAATACCTCGTTTCCTGGAGCATCTGCGTATTCTACAACCGCTCCAAAATCTAGCATTTTAATAACCTTTACTTCGTAAACACTACCAACTTCAGGTTTAAACATAAGTGAATCTATTTTTGCCATAACAGCATCAATACCTTTGCTACCTACACCTAAAACTTCTACTATACCTTCTTCGGTAACTGGATCTTCGTTAATTACAATAGTCGTCTCAGTTTCTTTTTGTAATTCTTGAATTACTTTTCCACCAGGACCTATTAAAGCGCCAATAAATTCGTTTGGAATGCGTCTAGTAACCATAGTAGGCGCGTGCTCTTTTACTTCTGCATTAGGTGCAGCAATCGTATCAGTTAATTTGCCCAAAATGTGTAAACGACCTTCACGTGCCTGTTTTAGTGCATTCACTAAAATCTCGTAGCTTAATCCTTTTACTTTAATGTCCATTTGGCAAGCAGTAATACCGTCTTCGGTACCTGTAACTTTAAAATCCATATCCCCTAAGTGATCTTCATCACCTAAAATATCAGATAATACAGCGTACTTTCCAGAATCAGTATCAGAGATTAATCCCATAGCAATACCAGAAACAGGTTTCTTTAATTGTACACCAGCATCCATAAGCGCCATTGTACCAGAACAAACCGTTGCCATAGACGACGAACCATTAGATTCTAATACCTCAGATACGACACGAACAGTATAAGGACAATCTTCGGGAACCATACCTTTTAAAGCACGTTGCGCCAAATTACCATGTCCTACTTCACGACGTGAAGTACCACGAATTGGTCGCGCTTCACCTGTTGAAAAAGGAGGGAAGTTATAGTGTAAATAGAAACGCTCTTCACCTTCAAAAGATGGCATATCAATTTGGTTTGCTTCTCTACTAGTACCTAAAGTAACTGTAGCTAATGCTTGAGTTTCCCCACGTGTAAAGATTGCCGAACCATGTGTAGACGGTAAATAATCTACCTCACACCAAATTGGTCTAATTTCATCTGTTTGTCGCCCGTCTAAACGTAAACCTTCGTTTAAGGTTAAGTCTCTAACGGCAGCTTTTTCAGCTTTAGAGTAGTATTTAGACACTAAACCACCAAAGTCTTCTAATTCTTCTTCACTAAATGTGGCCTTAATTTCTTCTTTTATTTCAGCAAATGCAGCGCCGCGTTCATGCTTAGCAGAACCAGCTTTGGCCACAGCATACACTTTGTCGTATGCCATATCATGGATTTTCTTTGCTAAATCTTCATCTTCGCGTTCTGGCTCATACTCACGTACTTCTTTTTTACCGAAAGCTTCAGCTAAAGCTACTTGTGCAGCACATTGTACCTTAATAGCTTCGTGTGCAAACTTAATAGCCTCAGTCATTTCTTCTTCAGAAATCTCATCCATCTCACCTTCAACCATCATTACAGAATCAGCAGAAGCACCAATCATCATATCGATATCAGATTCTTCTAACTGTGCTCGTGTTGGGTTGATTATAAATTCGCCATTAATACGTCCAACTCTAGCTTCAGAGATTGGGCATTCAAATGGGAAATCAGATAATTGAATAGCTGCCGAAGCTGCTAAACCTGCCATAGCATCTGGCATAACTTCATCATCATGAGACATTAATTGAATCATTACCTGAGTTTCAGAATGATAATCTTTTGGGAACAACGGACGTAAAACGCGGTCTACTAAACGCATCGTTAAAACCTCCCCGTCACTAGGTCTAGCTTCTCTCTTAAAGAAACCACCCGGGTAACGTCCTGCAGCAGCAAATTTCTCTCTGTAGTCTACCGTTAACGGTAAAAAGTCAACATCTGCTTGTTTGTAATTGGAAACAACTGTACATAATAACATACATTTTCCAGATTGCACCACAACGCTTCCATGCGCTTGTTTTGCTAATTTTCCGGTTTCAATAGAAATTTCTCTACCGTCACCTAGGTCAATGACCTCTTTAAAAACTTTTGGAATCATAAATTTTTTCTTGTGTTCAAGTCAAAAATTGCTTGAATCATGTTAAACAATGGTCGTTGTGTTGTGTAGTTGTTGTGTGACCAATGAAAAACTATAACTAGCTTCTTCAATGCGTGCTTTAAACTCTTACGCTAGAGATATATATTTGGGCGTTACCCTTCTTTAGGTCGGGTCGGGCTTTCGGTAGTCGCTCTCTGTGAGGAGCTCCAACAATACCTCAATCCCTAACGCAAAAAGAAAAACCACGTTACATAACGTGGTTTTAGTCTTTTATTTTCTTAATCCTAATTCTTTAACTATGGCACGATATCTTAAAATATCTTTCTTAGTTAAGTAATCTAGTAAAGCACGACGCTTTCCTACTAATTTCACTAACGAACGCTCGGTATTATAATCTTTACGATTGTTTTTTAAGTGTTCGGTTAAGTGGTTAATTCGTTGTGTAAATAACGCAATTTGTCCTTCTGGACTACCGGTATCGTTTTTTCCTTTACCGTGTTTTGCGAACAATTTTTCTTTTGCTTCTTTTGATAAATACATGCTAATATTATTGTAAATGATTTTTATGTATACGAAAGCCTTTCTTTCGAGCGGCAAATATAGTAATTTTTAATGATTCACAAATAACATGATCTAAATAAAAAAAGAGCCAGATGGCTCTTTTTTTTATGCTCTTAAAGGTTGATTTAAAATCAAATCTATATATTGATTTACCTTGTTTTTTAATTCTTTCCGAAGTGTTATAAAGTCTAAGAAACCATGTTCCAACAAAAACTCCGAAGTCTGGAAACCTTCTGGTAATTCCTTTCCTGTGGTATCTCTTACAATTCTTGGTCCAGCAAATCCAATTAAAGCACCTGGTTCGGCAATATTAATATCGCCCAACATAGCGAAAGAAGCGGTTGTTCCACCTGTAGTTGGATCCGTACATAATGAGATATATGGTATTCCTGCATCGGCTAATTGAGCCAATTTAACAGAGGTTTTTGCTAATTGCATAAGCGATAAAGCAGCTTCCATCATTCTGGCTCCACCCGATTTTGAGATAATCATAAAAGGGATATTGTTCTTTAAAGCATAATCTGCAGCTCTCGCTATTTTTTCACCCACAACACTACCCATAGAACCTCCAATAAAACTAAAATCCATACAAGCAACCACTAAGTCTTTACCTTTAGATTTTCCAACTGCCGCACGAACAGCATCTTTAAGTTTGGTTTTGTCTTGAGCGGCTTTTAAACGCTCTGGGTATTTTTTAGTATCAACAAATTTTAAAGGATCTTTAGATTCTAAACTAGCATCTAGCTCTTTAAATTTATTGTCGTCGAAAAGTATTTCGAAGTATTCTTTACTGCCAATTCTAACATGATAGCCATCTTCTGGACTTACGTAAAAATTTTGTTCAAGCTCTTTAGTATCTATTATTTTTCCAGTAGGCGATTTATACCAAAGGCCTTTAGGAGTGTCTTTTTTTTCTTCAGTAGACGTTTGTATTCCTTTATCTTTTCTTTTAAACCAAGACATAGTGATTTATGATTTTATAATTTTGATATTGTTTTAAATTTCAAAATTAGTGTTAAGGATTAAGACAGATTTTAAAAATGTCTGACCACAAAATTAAACCTTTTTTTAAATTAGAAGTAACGGTCAAGTGTTTTTGTTATGGAAATCAATAATAGCGAATAAAAAAGACTCTGAAAAACAGAGCCTTTAATAATATGTTATGTTAATGACTAATCTTTATAAAGTATTAACATTATTTAAATCTTCGAACGCCTTTTTTAGTCGAGCTACAAAAGTTTTTTCACCTTCACGTAACCAAACTCGTGGGTCGTAGTATTTCTTGTTTGGAGAATCATCACCCTCAGGATTACCAATTTGAGATTTTAAGTAGTCTGCTTTCGCGCCCATATAATCTCTAATACCACTCATAAATGCATATTGCAAATCGGTGTCAATATTCATTTTAATAACCCCGTAGCTAATGCCTTCGCGAATTTCTTCTACTGTAGAACCAGACCCTCCGTGGAATACAAAATCGATATGGTTTTCTTCAACACCATACTTTTTTGTAATATATTCTTGAGAATTTTTTAAGATTTTTGGCGTTAATTTTACATTTCCTGGTTTGTAAACACCATGTACATTACCAAATGCTGCAGCTATTGTAAACTGTGGGCTAACTTTACTTAACTCTTCGTAGGCGTAAGCGACTTCTTCTGGCTGAGTATATAATTTTGAAACATCGACATCACTATTATCAACACCATCTTCTTCACCACCTGTAATACCAAGCTCAATCTCTAAAGTCATACCCATTTTGCTCATTCTTTCAAGGTATTGCTTACATATTTCGATGTTTTCTTCAATCGGTTCTTCAGAAAGGTCAATCATGTGAGAACTGAATAAAGATTTACCAGTTTCGGCAAAATGTTTTTCACTAGCATCAAGTAAACCATCTATCCACGGTAACAATTTTTTGGCACAATGGTCAGTATGTAAAATTACAGGAACACCATACGCCTCAGCTAATGTATGAACATGTTTAGCTCCAGCTACAGCACCAGCTATGGCCGCTTTCTGTCCGTCATTGCTCAAGCCTTTACCAGCATTAAATTGAGCTCCCCCATTAGAAAATTGAATAATTACAGGTGCATTTAAATCTCTTGCTGTTTCCAAAACACCGTTTATAGTATCGGAACCGATAACATTAACTGCTGGAAGTGCATAATTATTAGCTTTAGCATGGTTGAAAATAGCTTGAACTTCTTGCCCTGTTGCTACTCCTGGTTTTATATTGTGTCCCATTTTTTTGTTAATATGATTTCTAAATTATTGAGAAACAAAAGTAATCAAAATTTCAATAATTAAATGTGATTATATGACTTGAATAGCTTAAAATAAAACTAAAACGTTATAGTGTTATACAGAAATATGTGAGTTAAAAAGGGTAGTTTATACCAATATTATAGACCGCATTGGAGAAATTATAATCATTAAACCAACGATTTTCATCCCGATAAGACGGGTCGTATGTTTTAAATCCAATATCGAAACGAAACACAAAAAAACTAAAATCGTATCGCAAACCAAACCCAGAGCCAACGGCGATATCTTCCAAAGAATTAAATTCGGTAAATGTAGCGCGGTCGTCGTCAACATCGTCTAATACATTCCAAATGTTACCAGCATCAATAAATACTGCGGCGTTTAAATTTTCAAAAACATTAAAACGCTGTTCTATACCCAATGCGAGTTTTAAATTGGCTTCATTAAACTCGTTTGTGGTTTCTGAACTTCCTGGTCCAAGACTATAAGCAGTCCAAGCTCGATTATCATTTGCACCTCCAGCAAAGAAACTCTTTGCGAATGGAATGTTTGTAGAGTTTCCATAAGGGATAGCAATCCCTAAATAACTGCGCATGGCAAGTACGTTCTTTTTACCTAAATCCCAGTGTTTAATATAGTCGAATTCGGTTTTTACATATTGTGAAAATGCCACATTAAAAATTTCAAAACGATCGTCACTATCTTTTTGTAATCCTAATAATTGGGAAGCATTGGCTAATAAATTACCTGCTAACTCCAGTCTAAACCGAAAAATTGAAAAGTCTTCGTCAAATAAATTGGTCCGTCCATCCTTGGTAAGACCAAAACTTGATGAAAAAATTAAGTTGTTCTCGGTTAGTCTTCCCTTTCTTTCGTTAATACTATTAATAGTTAATAACTGGTTATTAGTAATTTCATTAGGTGTAGGTGTTGCGAGTGCGTAGTTAATGAAATTGTCGGCTTCGTCTGGAATGCTTAAAGTAGCAGAGGGATCTATATAATTAACATCTTGGGCGATACTATTTAATGAGTTAAACGATGTGTCGTATACTCTAAAATAGTTTTCAACATTCAAATTTCTAACATATTGCACATTAAATAAGTCCAGATTGTTAGTGATTTTATCGGATGGAGACCATTTGTAATTAAAGCTTCCGCTAAAAGTTTGTTTATCTAAACCAATATTAGTTTGACTTGTAGTCGACAAGCTAATACTAGTGCTTGGAGACATATATTTAGGAATTATTTTTTCGGTATTGAACGGTGAAAAAATTCGAGGTATGGTTAATCTTAAATCAACACCAATTTCATTAATGTCAAAAAATGGATCGTTTTCATCGTTTTTATCTTTAGATGAACCTACCGAAGCAATACCCGAAACTTCAAATGTTTCAGCGCCTTTAAAAATATTACGAATTAGTAAACTAGGATTCAAACCAAACCCAACAGATTGAATGTTACTTTGGGAAACTTCTGCTCTAAAACCTAGGCTAAATTTCTTTAAGGGTGACAAAAATATGTTTGCGGTTAAAGTAGAATCGGTCTCTTCTACATAATTTATGTCGGGGTATTTAAATGTACGCAATTCACTTAAATGTCGATAAGATCTCGTTCTGTCTATATCTCTAAAAACCGTATTTGGTGTAATAAAAATTGCATCGGTTAAGGCTTTTGGCTTATAACGCATTTCTCCATAGCTGTAGAGATTATAATTATCATAGGTTATAGAATCTTTAAACGAATTACTTCTATTAGCAAAAGTACCATCTGTAATAATATTTACACGATCTACTTTAAATATTTTAAAAGGAACGCGCTCTAAAGAATCGGGAGTTCTTATGGCTCTATCTTGTATTTGAACACCCACATTAACATTTTTATCTGTACCAATGGTATCAATTTCAAAAGTGACATAGTCTTGACTAAAATGATAAAGACCTGAGTTTCGTAATTCGGTTGAAATACGCTCTCTCTCATTTTCAAAATTTTGTGTTCTATATTGTTCGCCTATTTTAATTAGTGAATTCTTTTCACTTGCTTCATATAAAAGCTCCACCAAAGGTGAGGTGATTTTTTTTGAAATAGAGTCAATTAGAAACGCTTTTCCGGTGGTTATGTAGTAATCTATATTGGCTCGTTTATTCTCTGCCTTATTAATATAAAAAGTGGCGTCTACATCAAACCAACCATTATTAAAGTAATAATCTCTGAATCGTTTAATAGATTTACTTGTTTTCTTTGAACTTACAATTACTGGTGCCTCTCCAGTTTTCTTTAACCATGAATTAAATCCTTTTCGCGTTTCAATATCTTTGTCAAGTTGCTTCCTAGATAATAATTTAGTTTTGCGTTCAACCTTTTCAAGATCATTGTAAATTTTAGCTTGTAAAATGGAATCTATTTCTGGTCGAGCGGCATTATAGATATGCAAACGAAGTGGAACTCCAATGATTTTCCTATTCGGCTTTTGGTATAATAAATTATTAATAGTTTCAGAGCTTTCTTTTTTACCGTTTACTATAACCTTGTTTTCGGTAAGTAAATACTCGTTTTCAGAAATTCTTTTCACCGCATCACAAGATGATAAATAGGATGCAAGAACTGTAAGTACAAATATTTTAAAGAGTTGTTGTTTCAAATAAGTATGAAATTAATTCAAGTATAAATCTAAAAACAAGGGTTTTGTTTTTTCGATTTAATAATGTTGAGCTCTCGAATTCAAAAATACATTATTTGAATCGAAAAAAATATTTAAAATAATCTTATATTCTCTTAAACAAACACATCAATTTTCATTTACTTTATAAACCAAAAACAAGATGTGATGCTATCAAAAAGTCAAATAAAATTAATTACTAGTCTCAAGCAAAAAAAGTATAGACAACAACATGGACTTTTTGTTGTAGAGGGCATAAAAACAATAAAAGAGTTATTGCAGTCTAACCTTGTTTTACATACATTATATAGTACAGAATCACTCAATTTTAATGCCAAAGCAGGAATTTTAATTACCGAAGCGGAATTAAAACGCATTAGCTTTTTTAAAACACCTAATAAAAGTTTAGCCATTTTTGAAATTCCAAAGTCCAAACCAATTGAGAAAGATGGATTTTTTGTGGCTTTAGATGCTATTGGTGACCCTGGAAATTTAGGTACTATTATTAGACTTTGCGATTGGTTTGGAATTAAAGAATTGGTATGCAGTAAAGAAACTGTAGATTGTTATAATCCTAAAGTTATTCAAGCAACAATGGGATCCATTGCAAGGGTGAATATAAGTTATGTCGACTTAAACGATTTCTTACAGAGAACTTCTTTACCAATATTTGGTGCATATATGGACGGCGAAAATGTTTACAACATGGAATTGCCTAAAAAAGGAATATTGGTTATGGGCAATGAGGCTCATGGGGTATCCAAAACCGTAGAGAATTTAATAAATAAAAAAATAGCCATTCCCCGGTTTGGTGATATTCAAGCAACAGAAAGTTTAAATGTTGCAACCGCTACAGCAATTTTATTGAGTGAGTTTAGTAGGGCCTGACCTAAAATTAATTTGTTCTATTGAAATGTGAAATTAATAAAAACACCTCTAGTTTTCATATTGGCAATGTTACTTGTCCATGGACTATTCGGGTCTTCATCTCTAATTAATTCATCATTTAAGCTGAAAACACCTCGAATGGATGGGGAGAATTTGAAATTATAAAAGTAAAAGTCGATACCAAAACCTAATTCATAAAACAAGTTGTTTTTGGTAGTTCTAAATTGCCCATTTCTATTGTCATTGGGGTTTGTTTCGTTACTTGATAGGTTCAATGCTGTTGAAAAACCGCCAACAATAAAGGGTTTAAAGTTATTAATACGTTTAGTAGAAAATTTTAATAATAAAGGAATGTGGATGTATGTTGATTTTACCTCTCGAATTAAATCGGAATCAGAGAAACTCATTCCTTGAAAATAATTAGCACTATAGTTTAACTCGCGCGTTGTAATTATTAATCCCGGCTCTAAACGTAAATCGATATAATCATTAACACGTAAGTTTCCAATTAAACCAACACTAAAACCTGGACTTCTTTTAACATAGACATCACGTAAATCGTTGTTATAATCAAAATTAAAATCGTAGTTATTAATTCCTAGAAAGTATCCCCATCTTAACAAATCATTATCGGTAGAGCGCTTTCCTTGGTTAGCGTCATACTGTACTTTCTTTTTGGTAAATAATTGAGCGTGAGCTTGATGTAATGCAAAAAAGAAGGTTATTAAAATGAAAAGTTGTTTCATATTATGGTTTAGATGATACATAAATTGTTGCAACACCAAAGGTTTGCGGAAAATCTTCAACATTAATAAACCCAATTTTATGTAAAATATTGTTCAATGCTTCACCATAAGGAAAAACAGACGCCGATTCACATAAATACTTGTAAGCACTTCTATCTTTAGAAAAAACACGGCCAATTGCCGGTAAAATATTTTTTGTATAAAAAATATAACCTTGTTTAAAGGGTGTTTTATCTGGCATAGAAGTTTCTAAAATAACAAAAGTGCCGTTAGGTTTTAAAACACGAAGAATTTCTTTTAAGCCTTTTTCAAGCGTCTCAAAATTTCTTATTCCAAAAGCAACTGTAATGGCATCGAATGTGTTGTCTTCGAATGGCATGTTTTCAGAATCCCCTAAAATCATCTCTATTCGAGCTTCTAGGTTTTTCTTTTTTATTTTTTCTTTTCCAATCTCTAACATGCCACTACTAATGTCTAGACCAATTATTTTTTCTGCATTGGTTTTGGCTAAATTAATGGCTAAATCGCCAGTGCCAGTAGCTATATCTAAAACAGTTTTTGGATAGCAATCGGAAACAATTTTCACAACCTTTTTGCGCCATTTTACATCAATTCCAAAAGATATTACGCGATTTAAACCATCATAATCTCCCGAAATGGTATCAAACATTTTCGTGACTTGTTCTTTCTTTCCTAAATCACTGTTTTTGTAGGGCTTTACTTTTGACAAATCAATAAATTTTGTGCAAACATACTCAATATATTTTTACTTTATCTTATCGAACAAAGTCAAAATATATGTAATTTATATTACACTAATAGAAATACTAAATAAGAAGTAGTAGATTATTATATTGGTTGAATTTAATGTAGCAATACCTATTTTATACTATCTTTGCAACTCTTTTTTATGATAATTAAATAATGAAAATAATTATTGCTGGAGCTGGTGAAGTTGGATTTCATTTAGCAAAATTGTTGTCTTATGAATCGCAAGAGATTACTCTAATTGACACCGATAAAGACAGTCTAGCCTACGCAGATAATCATTTAGATATAAAGGTTGTAAGGGGTGATTCTACTTCAATAGCCATACTTAAAGAATCACGTGTTGAGTCTAGCGATTTAGTGATAGGCGTTACCTCGTCTGAAACTATAAATATTACGGTTTGCGTTCTGGCAAAACAATTAGGAGCGAAACGCACAATTGCAAGAATTTCAAACACTGAATTTATAAACCATAAAGATGAAGTTGGATTTACAAAATTTGGTATAGATGAATTAATTTCACCTGAAGCCCTTGCTGCATCTGAAATTGAGCTATCGTTAAAACAATCTTCATTTGATGATAATTACGAGTTTGAAGAAGGTGCGCTTACAATGGCAGGTCTTACGCTTTCCAAAGAGGCTCAGTTTGTTGGAAGAACAGTAAAAGAAGCGGCGCAAATATTTCCTGAAATTCATTTTGTTCCTATTGCAATACAAAGAGCTGGGACACAATATACTTTAATACCTCGAGGAGACACTATTTTTAAAGAAGGAGATACTGTCGTTTTTATTACATCTGAAGGTGGCGCTGAGGAGCTTTGTAAACTTACGGGTAAGATAATCCGAGAGATTAAAAGTGTTATGATTCTTGGCGGTACCCAAATTGGATATAAAACAGCCAGAGATTTAAGTGATAAAGGCTATAATGTCAAGCTTTTAGAGCAGAGCAAGGAACGTGCTTTTGAAATAGCCGATAATTTGCCAAACGTATTAGTAATAAATAGTGATGGTAGAGATGTTGATATCCTCGATGAAGAAAGTATTAGCGATATGGATGCCTTCATTGCGGTTGGTAATAACTCTGAAACCAATATTATGTCTTGCCTTGTTGCAAAAAGTAAAGGTGTAAAGAAATCAATTGCTTTAGTTGAAAACATGGATTATTTTGAGTTATCTCACTCTATTGGTATAGATACACTCATTAATAAAAAGCTTTTAGCGGCTAATAATATTTTTAGATACATCCGAAAAGGTGAAGTAGTTGCCATGACAAAGCTTAATAACATGAACGCCGAGTTATTGGAATTTGAAGTTAAGTCAACCTCAGCAATCGCTAATAAGTATATTAAAAACATAGATTTTCCTAGGTCTGCGATAATTGGTGGCGTAATTAGAAATGGTGTGGGGTTAATTGCTCTGGGAGATTTTAAAATTCAGGAAGGGGACCGTGTTGTTGTATGCTGTCTTTTACGATCCATAAAAGGTGTAGAAAAATTGTTTCTTTAATTCATGAAACTTAATTACAAAATAATTTTTCATTTTCTAGGCTTACTTGTTCTTTTCAATGGCGGGTTTATGCTTTTAGCAACCTTATTTAGTCTTATTTATAAGGATGGTGTTACACTTCAATTATTTTCTGCCTCAGCTATTACCTTACTTGTTGGTCTTGTTGTAATGGTACTTACAAGAAAACATACCAAGGAAATGAATAAGCGCGAAGGGTATATTGTAGTTGCTTTTGGCTGGATTATTATGGCATTATCGGGCACTTTGCCTTATGTTTTAACTCAAAGTGTTCCAAGTTTTACAAATGCTTTTTTCGAAACTATGTCCGGTTATACAACTACTGGGGCATCAATTTTAAATGATATTGAAATCGTCCCTAAAGGGGTGTTGTTTTGGCGTAGTTTAACACATTGGATAGGCGGGATGGGAATTATTGTTTTAGCAATTGCGATACTACCATTACTGGGAATAGGAGGTATGCAGATGTTTGCTGCAGAAGCGCCAGGTCCAAGTGCTGATAAATTACATCCTAGAATTACAGACACGGCAAAACGACTATGGCTTATATATTTTGGATATACGGCTGCCGAGACTATTTTACTTCAAGTCGCAGGTATGTCATTTTTTGATGCTATTAATCATGCCTTGTGTACTTTATCGACAGGAGGCTTTTCGACTAAAAATGCAAGTATTGCGCATTGGAATGGACAACCCATAATACAATATATCATTATGGTATTTATGTTTTTAGCAGGGACTAATTTTGTTTTAAGTTATTTTGCATTTAAAGGAAAAGTTCAAAAAATAATTAAGGACGAGGAGTTTAAACTATATTTTAAGTTTATTGCCATATTTACTCTAATTGCAACCTTAATAATATACTTCAGGGCAGATGTTTCTGTTTCTTCAATATCTCACCCAATGATTTATGGAGAAGAAGAGAGTGCTTTTAGGCATGGTCTTTTTCAGGTTTTAGCAATTGTAACTACAACAGGTTTTGTAACTGCAGATTACACCCTATGGACACCCTTTTTGATGGTTTTCTTCTTTGGCTTAATGTTTTTAGGAGGATCTGCGGGAAGTACTTCTGGTGGTGTTAAAGTAGTGCGACACTTAATTTTAATAAAGAATGGTTTTTTAGAGTTTAAACGTTCGTTGCATCCAAATGCCATTTTGCCTGTTCGGTATAATACCAAGTCTATTTCTGGAGATATTGTTTTTAACATATTAGCCTTCTTTATTTTGTATATGCTCTCCTTTATTATAGGGGCTTTAGTGTTTTCTATGTTTGAGATCGATTTTGTGTCTGCTATCGGATTATCTGCTTCAAGTTTAGGAAATGTTGGACCAGCATTGGGTGATTTTGGACCTGTAAATAATTATGAATCATTGCCAGCGTTAGGAAAATGGTGGTCTTCATTTTTAATGTTAATTGGACGTTTAGAATTGTTTACAGTATTGGTGTTATTTACACCATTTTTTTGGAGGAATCGATAATTTTTCACTGAATACTTTTTTTAAATCTCATCAGTGTTTATAGGTGTTTTCGAATTTTTATAATTGATTTTTAGATAGTTATGTAATTATTTGCTGTAACATTTTTATAGTATCAGCGTCTTAATTATATAACCAATTAAATATTTTAAATCATGGAATTAGTATTATCATCAGAAAATGTCGAACCATTGCCTAGGCAAAAAGAGGACTTAATTGTAAAGCCTTCAAATTTTTTAAATTCTTCTTATAAAAATGTAGTTGAGAGCAATTATTCAAAAATGAATAGCAATTCTCTTTTCGGAATCCGACAAAGTGTTAAAAGTCATTTTTTTGTATCTTCTAGTGTTGCTGCAACTGCAATAAAATTGTCTGTATTTTTAACTATAGCTTTACTTATATTGAATTAAAAAGTAAGCCATAAAAAAAAGCCACTTATAAGCGGCTTTTTCATTTTCGTATTTATTTTTTAGAGTAAAATTTAACTCACAGCAGCTTTTATACGTTTGATAGCTTCAATTATTTGCTCTTTAGATGCGGCATAAGAAATTCTAATGCAATTAGGGTTTCCAAAGGCATCACCAGTTACAGTAGCAACAAGAGCTTCTTCTAATAAGTATAAAGAGAAATCTGAAGCGTTGTTAATTTTGTGACCTTTCAGAGTTTTTCCAAAGAAGTAAGTTACATCTGGAAAGACATAAAAGGCACCAACTGGTGTATTTGCCTTAAAGCCTTGAATATCGTTAACAAGGCTTAATATTAAATCACGACGTTCTTTAAATTCGTCAATCATATATTGAACACGAGAAGGTGATTCATTTAAAGCTGTAATTACCGCACGTTGAGCTATACAGTTTGCGCCACTAGTCATTTGACCTTGCATTTTATTACATGCTCTTGCAATTTTTTCTGGAGCACCAATAAAGCCAATACGCCATCCTGTCATAGCGAAGGCTTTAGAAACACCGTTCACAGTGATGGTATTGTTATACATATCTTCAAACGCAGCCATACTCGCATGACCTTGACCATAATTAATATGCTCGTATATTTCGTCTGAAACAACATAAATATTAGGATGTTTAACTAAAACATCGGCTAATGCTCTTAACTCAGTTTCACTGTAAACAGAACCACTTGGGTTACAAGGAGAACTGAACCAAATCATTTTAGTCTTCGGAGTGATTGCGGCTTCAAGTTGTTCCGCCGTCATTTTAAAATCGGTATCAATGGACGTTTTTACCTCAATAGGAACGCCATCATATAATTTTACGATATCAGAATAACTAACCCAATATGGGCATGGTAAAAGGACTTCATCGCCTTCATTAAGCATAACTCCAGCAATATTTGCTAAGCATTGTTTAGCCCCTGTTGAAACTACTATCTGAGATGGTGTATAACTTAATTTGTTATCACGTTTAAACTTAGTTATAATAGCTTCTTTAAGTTCTCCATAACCATCAACAGGAGTATAAGAGTTATAACCATCATTAATGGCTTGAATAGCTGCTTCTCTAATAAAATCAGGAACCTTAAAATCTGGTTCTCCTAGGCTCAAACCAATAATGTCTTTTCCTTCGCCTCTAAGTTCTCTTGCTTTTGCTGCCATTGCTAAAGTGGCAGACGTAGACATGTTTAAAATTCTATCGGATAGTAATTGCATTTATTTGTTTTTGTTTATATGTAAGTGTATGCTTTAGGCTAATGCCGGTTTTCTGCCTAATATTTTTAATTGGTTATAATGTTCTGCTACAGCTTTCCAGAAGGTATTGTATTCGTTGTAGGGTAGGCTGAATTCTTTAGCGGTTTGCTTCACTATCTTGGCAATTTTACCATAATGGATATGACTGATATGTGAAAATAAATGATGCTCCACTTGTCTGTTTAATCCACCTGTATAAAAACTAGCTAACCAGCTTTTTGGAGAAAAGTTCGATGTGGTAAGTAATTGATGAATGGCCCATGTGTTTTTCATATTACCATTTTTATCTGGCAATGGCATTTCTGTATTTGGCATAACATGAGCCAATTGAAAAATAACGCTCAGAATAATTCCAGCAGTGTAGTGCATAACCACAAAACCAATTAAAACTTCCCACCATGCAAAGCCTAATGAAAGTGGTAATACGACCCAAATAGAATAATACACTATTTTTCCAATTATTAACTTGGTCCATTGCGTTGTTGGATTGGGAAATTTACCATAGGCTAGTTTCCTTTTAAGATATTGGTAGGTTTGAATAAAGTCGGTTGTAATAGCCCAATTTGCAGTAAGTAAACCATATAAAAAAAACGCGTAATATCTTTGATATTTATGAATTCTCAACCATCTGGTGTGCTTTGAAAATCGGATTATTCTTCCTGCATCAATATCTTCATCATGCCCTTGAATATTGGTATATGTGTGGTGTAAAACATTATGTTGAACTTTCCAATTGTAGTCATTTCCAGCAAGTATATAAATACTGCTTCCCATTAATTTATTAACCCATTTTTTACTAGAAAAAGAACCATGGTTAGCATCATGCATAACATTCATGCCAACACCTGCCATCCCTATTCCAGTGGTAATCATGCATAAAATTTGTACCCATCCAGGTAGAGTTATTGTTAAAACTAAAACCACTGGAACAACTAATAAAGCAAACATAAAAATTGCTTTTAAGTATAGCTTCCAATTACCAGTACGTTTAATGTTATTGTCTTTAAAGTAGTCGTTAACACGTTTGTTAAGCGTCTTAAAAAATTTTGCAGAGTCCTTTCTAGAAAAGGTTAATGCTTGTTTAGTCATGCTATTAATTTTAATATGATTAAAAATAAAGATTATCGATCATACCTGCGGCAAAGATAGGTATAAAGCAATTGAAGTAATAACGTTTTTTTGTAAAAATATGCACATAAAAAGTATATTTTTGTTGAAAATTTAACATGAATGGAGCTTATTCTGAAGTACTTTCCTAATCTAACTGAAGATCAAATTAATAACTTTAAAAAGTTAGAATCACTTTATAAAGATTGGAATTTAAAGATTAATGTTGTTTCACGAAAAGATATCGATGAGTTGTATTTGCGACATGTGTTACATTCTTTAGGGATAGCTAAATTGATTACTTTTAAGAATGGTAGTCGTATTTTGGATGTCGGCACAGGCGGTGGTTTTCCTGGAATTCCTTTAGCCATTTTATTTCCTAAGTGTTCATTTCATCTTGTAGACAGTATAGCAAAAAAATTAAAAGTTGTAAATGAAGTAGTTGAAGGTTTAGGGATAACCAATGTAAGAACAACTCACAGTAGAGTAGAGGCAATTGATGAAACTTATGATTTTATTGTAAGTCGTGCAGTTGCTGCAATGCCTACTTTTGTACATTGGACAAAAGGTAAAATTTCAAAAAAACAAAACCATGAGCTTAAGAATGGTATTATTTACTTAAAAGGAGGAGATTTAACCGAAGAACTTCAAAATTATCAGAAAGCTAAGATTTATAATTTGAGGGATTATTACACTGAATCATTTTTTGATACTAAAAAAGTGGTGCACTTACCTTTAAAGTATTAGACCATATTACAATTTATTCAAATCGTAAAACACACTTTTAAAAAACATAGACTGTTTTAAATACCAATAGGAAGCAGCAAATTGTTCTATGGGTATATCGGGGTTAGCTTTATCTAAAAGTATGTTTTTGCTTTTTTGAAAATATGCTTTAGCCGAGTCGGAATCTCCAATTTTATAATGGGCAATTGCTAAGCCTAAAAGGGCATCGAAATCTAAGGAGTCGAATTTTAAATTTATCATATAATCTTCAATGGCGTCTTTATATTTTCCAAGAAATAGAAAAGTTGTACCACGATAAAAGTAAGGGAAACTATTTTGTCTATCTAATCTAATAGCTAGATTAAAATCCGCATTTGCTTTTTGAAAATAATTAATATCGAGGTAAAATAAACCTCTATTATAAAAAGCATCAGAACTAGGATTAACAAGAATGGCTGTCGAATAATCCTTAAGTGCTTTCTTGTAATTCTCTAGAGCTGCATGTGCCGAAGCTCTAAGTGTATAGGCAATTTGTAAATCGGGAATTACTTTTAAAACAGCATCAAAATCTTTTATGGCTCTTTCGTATTCTCCCAAATCATATTTTGCACATGCTAAACTGTATTGAGCGTCAACAAAATTTTTATCTAAGGCAACAGCTTTCGTATAATCGGCTTTTGCGCCATTAAAATCTTCAAGGTTGTATCTGGAATTTCCTCGGTTAAAATAGGTGTCGGCATCAGGTTCTTCAATAATTATTTTTGAATAGTCCACAATGGCTCCATGGTAATTTCCCAGATCATTCTTAGCAAGTGCACGATGAAAATAAGCATCAAGATTATTAGGCTCAATGTCTATAACTTGATTAAGTAATTCAATTTTTTCATTAAGGTCTGTAGATCTTAAGGCTTGTCGGTAAATCTTTTTTGCCTGTCCTAGAATAAGAAACGGTGTTAATGCAAATAGTAGGATAAAGATTTTCTTCATTTAGAAATTTTTAAAATAAAGATAGCAAAAAATATACCGCTTTGAATGCTTCGTGAAATTTTGGGTGGATTAATCTAAATTTTATTAATTATTGATCTTTTATAATTGCTGATAATTTTAGTCTCGCTTTTTCAAAATGAGCATTTAATTTAGGGATTGGATTGCTCCCATACCCATAATTTAATCTTGATTTAGATACTTCCAAAAGATTTAAAAGGATTTGAGCCGATTCCTTAGCACTAGTCGAATTTATACTTCCAATGTTATTAAACCAAATAGGACTTGTTTCAGCATATGGATAGCTATCCATTAAAGGCCATGTTATATCTCCGCCAGAAACTCTAACTGTAACCCAACCTCCAGCAGGAACAGCTAGAGTACCTTTATAGGTTTTACTAGTTGTGCCACTCATTCCTTTTTTTGTTGCAACCACATTGCCATTTACAAATATTTCAACTTTATCGAAGGCAATAGGAGCGTGTACCTTCAGCTTCCAACTTACTTTTTTTTGACCTGCTTCAATAACTTCACCAGGAATTTTACCATCAACCTCAAATTCCACTAAAGGACCATTGGAAACGAAACTCCTACCTTCTTTTAAAGCCTTTAAATAGCTATTAATGGTTAGTGGTCCTTCTGGTTTAACATATACTCTGGTGGCTCCAATAGCCATGGTGCGATATAAATCATTCATAACGTCACTACCTGCCGAAGCTGTTATGGGTAAACCAAGGTTTAAAAATTTATGCCAAAGGTTAGCTGTTCCAATTTCGTCAGACCACAGGCAACCTAACTCAATTACATCCGTTTCACCCAATACGCTGTCTGCAATAAGTTCAATAGGGATTCTTCTAGAGCCATTCTCGTTAAAGGGGTCTCTAACACTAACAGGATGAACATAACCCCCTAATGCATTCTGACTTCTAGCAAAACGCAAAGGTTCTGCATTTAAGCGATCGTCTCGACCGTAAATATCATACCGAGGTCCCCAAACCCAAGGCCAATATAAATCCTTAATTCCTAGTAGCCCAAGGTGTCCAAGGAAGTGGGACCTCACTTCTTGTCCAAAATAAATCAATGGGGTTTCATCACGGTTCCAATTCCATAAATCTTGCTCTAAAAATCGCTGTCCTAAATTCGCTAATAAAGGAAACCCAACATCTACATCTTCTCCTTTTAGATCTAAAACAATATCTGTTGGATCCAATTGATTTGTGCCACCATAATTTAAATGAAAATGATTGTCGCCAGAATACCATCCATTGGTTTGAGCGTCCCAAATTTTAGTTAGATTAATTTCGTTTGTTTGGTCAGACCTATCTAAGACGATTGTTTTCTTTGCAATTTGAGTTGAGAAACCGTGAACCGCTGTCACTGTTATTTCACCCAATGGAGCTACAATTTCAATTTCACCTGGTGAGTAAAAAAAGACTAATCCGTTTTGTCCATCTGAACGTACAGATCCAGTTTCTGGCAAAATAGGGTGTCCTGAACTATTTATAATATTCATTCGTACAGGAGAAATTTTATTGTCTACTTTACTTGTTATTTTTAGTTTGCCTGTTGGCGTGTTGAAATCCCAATTTGTTATTTCAATTAATTCTGGTATACCTCCATTGACACTAATTCGTTTTAATTCTGTTCTTTCATTTTCATTGGATTCACAATAATAAACCCAATTACCATCGTAACTAAATTTTGGAAACAGTGGCAACTGGCTACTTTTAGTAAGTAATAAGGTGCTTTTCGGAATTTGAATGTCAAGTAAGCGTAACTCATAATCATCTCCATGAGGCCATGAGTAGACTAGGGTTCTATTGTCTGGTGATAGTGAAAAATTGGCTTGAGAGGTGAAATTTTCTTCTGCTAATGGATGAGATTTATTATCTGCTAAATCTAACAATTCGATAGAGTCATAAGAAAACCCCATTTTTTTGAGGTAAATTAATCCTTCATCGGAATTCACGGAAACAGGAAGACGCTCTAGATCTCCAGAATCTGTGATAGCTGTATTTTCTTTACTTGATAAGTCTAACCTCCAAAGATCGATTGACCCATGTTCACCCGATGCATAGTATATGTGTTTTCCGTCTTGAGAAAAAATAGGGTCTAAATCTAATTTTTCTGTATCAATTAGAATAGTTTCTTTATTCGAGAAGATATCAAGAAGTACAATGTTGGTGTCTAAACTATTGTCTCTAACAAAAACTATTTGTGTGCCATCTGGTGACCAATTTGGACTTGAATCTACTGCAGAAGATGTAGTTATTCGTTTTGCCACTAATGATTTTAAATCCATTAGCCATAACCACCCTTTTGCAGCGAATACTATTGATTCGCCCGATGGTGAAGGAGCAGGGTCTGTAGGACCAGCGTTTAAAATGGGTAGTTCGTAGCCTTCTAGGTAGACATGATGGCCAAAACCATCAACTTTCGGGTATCTATTTGTCCATTGAGCTGAAAGTAGATTAATGCAAATAAAAAATATGGCAAAGAGTGAAATATAATGTCTCATGAAAAGTTTATGAACAGGTTAGTCTTAATGCAACTAATTTATGAAGAATTATATTATCAGATTGTGAATCTTATTTTTTCCTATTTAATAATAGATTTTTCTTGATTAAATAATCTTTTTCAAGGTCATTAGATACGTGTGTAAGGGCTAAATCTAGAAATTTACAAGCTTTATCCAAATTATTTATACCATGATAATAATCTGAAAGTGTGCCATAGTATAAATAGGAGCGCTGATTGAAGTCTTCTGGTTTAAGTTGTTCTAAATATGTGTTTGCCATTTTGAAATCTTGTTTTTGCATACAAATAACAGCCATGGTCAATACATTCGAAGGCATAGGTTGCAGTATGTTTAAGCATTGATACCAGTAAAGTATTTTATCCCAATCTGTGGCTTCAAAGGTTCTAGCTTTTAAATGTTCGGCGGCAATAGCAGCTTCATAATGATAACACGAAAATGCATTGGTTTCAACGGCTTTATTCATCATGGTGTTACCGAGTTTTATTAAGGGCCAATACCATTTAGACCGGTCTTGATTTTTTAAATCTAGAAGTTCATTTTCAGTACTTGTTTTAGTTTCTAATCTTGATGAATGAAAACACATAACAGCACAAAGTGCATATACTTCTGGAGTGCGTGTAAGATTATTTTTTAATAGTAGTTGGGTTAAGCGAAGTGCTTCACGACAAAGATCTTTTCTTATTAATTGTTCTTTTTTATTTGAATGAAAACCTTCATTGAAAATGAGATACAAAACTTCCATTACACTTTCAAGTCTTTGCGATAATGACTTTCCTTTGGGGATTTCAAATTGAATATTTGAGTCTTGAACGGCTTTTTTAGCTCGAGATAATCGCTTTTTAATAGTATCTTCTTTGGTAAGTAAAGCAGATGAAATTTCTTTAATACTAAACCCTGAGACCGTCTTTAATGCAAACGAAATACGATCTCTTGGATCAAGTTTTGGGTGGCAGGCTGTGAAAATCATTCGAAGTTGAGCGTCTTCAATTTCAGTGTCTAAAAACAAGTCGCTTAAAGCAATAGCATCTGTGCCTTGATTGAAGTTAGGCAGGTGTTTCTGCTCAGTTTTTAACTTTCTAAAAATATCAAGTACTCTATTTTTTGCGGCTTGTGTTAACCAAGCTTCTGGGTTTTCTGGTTGTTTAGTTCGCCAACTTAAACTGGCTTTTATAAAGGTGTCTTGAACTGCATCTTCAATTATTTCAAGATGCTTTAAACCAAAAATACGGGTTAAAACAGAAACCATCTTTCCGCTATGGTGGCGAAAAAGATGGTCTATGAGTTTGGTTTCCATTATTGGTCGAACACCATGATTTCACGTATTTCAACAGTGCCCCCTAAATCGTAATCTGGATAATCTTCAGCTATTTTTTCGACTTCATCAAAATCATTAGCTTTAACAATGTAGTAACCCCCGACTATTTCTTTAACCTCAGCTGAGGTTAAATCGGTAACCGTTCTGTTAGCTCCAACAACTCGACGAATTTGAGGCGTTAAGGCATTGCCATGGCTTACAACACCTGCTGCTGTCATTTTATCGTTCCAAGCAAACCACTTTCCCATGCGGTTTTGAAGGTCTTCAGGTGAAAGCCCTAATTCGGTGTAATCGGCTCCAATGAAAATCATCATAAATTCTTTCATAATTATATATTTTTTATGGTTTATATAGTTAAGACGTTTCCCAAAATATGAAAGGGGACACATTTTTCAAATTTATTAAATTCTTGTTTAGGTAGGAATCTCTTTTTTGTGAAGCATAAGTTGTATACCTTCTAATAATTCTTGTTTTTTTAAAAAATAGATATAGAACTTGGGCGTTACCCTATCGGGTCAGGCTTTCAGCTATATCTTTTTGCTAAAAAACAAAAAGGATGCCGCTTCAATCCTTAACGCAAAAAAAGGAACTAGAATTTTTTTTGTAAGTTCATTTAACTACCTGCTAAATGCAGTTCGACTTTGAAAACGAAATCATCTAATTTTTCTCATAAAGTTAAGAGGTGTTTCTATCTACTCTCGCAACGTCTCCTGAAACAATTTAAAAATACGTCTGTACTGGTCAGACCAACTTGACGCTTCAACAAAACCATGACTTTCTAAAGGAAAAACTGCAAGTTCCCAGTTTTCTTTTTTAAGTTCAATTAAACGCTGAGATAAACGCACCACATCTTGAAAATGCACATTGGTATCAATCATACCGTGTAACATTAATAAATTACCTTTTAAGCCTTCAGCAAAATAAATAGGAGAACTACGTTGATAAGCTAAAGAGTCTTCCACAGGAGTATTTAAAATATTTGCGGTATACCCATGATTATAGTGCGCCCAATCTGCTACTGGACGTAATGCTGCCCCACTTTTAAAAGTGTCAGGTTCATTAAACATGGCCATTAATGTAATGAAACCACCATATGAACCACCATAAATTCCTAGTTTGCCTTTATCAATTCCGTGTTTGTCAACTAAATATTTAGCACCATCAACTTGGTCATCCAAATCTTTACCACCCATGTGTCTGTAAATTGCCGTGCGCCAATCGCGACCATAACCTTTACTTGCTCTAAAATCTATAGCCAAAACGGTGTATCCATTATCCGCAAGAAAATTATGGAACATATATTCTCTGTAATAAGATGGCCACCAATAATGTACATTTTGAGTATAACCCGCACCATGAACAAAAATAACCGCAGCACCGTTTTTCTTTTCTGGTTTAGGCTTGTAAAGTGTTGCAGGTACTTTTGCGCCATCTCTTGCGGTAAAGTTTATAATTTCAGAATCTGACCAGTTGTAAGATTTAAAAGTATCGGTGGTTGAGGTGGTTAATTGTGCCATTTTTGCCTCTTTTTTATTAGGCATCACATATAATTCCCAAGGTTTGTTGGAGTAAGAATAACGAATGGCCAATTGTTTTTCGTCTGGTGAAATGGTAATCTCATGACCTCCTTTTTTAGAAGTAATTTGAACCATTTCGCCACCTTTTGAGGGTAAATGATAAAAATGATGTTCGTGCGGACTCACTTTATTACTCGTAAGGTAAAAGGTTTTTTTATTTTTTGATAAATTGACATCCAAAATTTCAAAATCACCAGTAGTTAATGCTTTAATTTTTCCTGTATTTACATTTGCAGAATATAGATGCGCATAACCTGTCTTTTCAGATTTAAACCAAATATTATCGTTGTCTATCCACCCGATAACGCCTCCAGAGAACCAACCAACTCCGGGACCACCAATCCAAGCATCATCATGTTGTCTGTCAATTTGTTTTAATTTTCCATTAGAAAGATCAATTAACATAATCCAACGATCTTTGTAATCAGAAGAAGTAATATTTATAACGGCTTTACCATCATCAGAAAATATAGGTTTGCTAAAACGTACTTCTCTAGGATCATCATAAGTCCCTTTATAATCTTCAAGATTTTCAGCATATTCTTTTAAATACTTTGGTTTGTCTTTAATGCCTTCAATACTATCTGTTTTAATTTGAACGGTTTCTCCTGTTTTTATATTTAAAACCCAGGATTCATAAGTATTTTGTTCACTTCCTACTTTTGATCTTGCGTTTAAATCAGTAGTATACCCGCTTTCTGTAACGTAATTTGGTACTGTAGTTTTCTTGTCTTTTGGTTTAATATATAAACCATATACAACATAGTTTGAATTAGGTGAAACATTTAAATTATTTATATTTTTATCGCCCAAATAAATAGTTTCTGGTCTTTCTAAAGCAGTTTGCTCTCTTCTGTATTTTTGAGCATCAGATTCATTTTTTCGCTTTTCAAGAATCTCAAAATACTTTAATTGGTCGTCTTGTAACCATTGATCTTGATTGTTAAGTTTGCTTTCTGATTTTTCTTTTCCACTTCTAAAATCAGTGAGTTGTTTTGTAGTTCCGTCATCAATATTCCATTGAAAAATGTTGTTATCTTGTTGGTAAATTATCGATTTTTGATCACTTGATAATTGCGGATTAGACTCTCTTGCATTGGTATTGGTGATGCGTTTTGAAATATAAGATGCTGTATTCATTAAAAATAAATCACCTTCTTTTTCATAAACTTTCAGTTTATAATCTTTAGAGTAATCTCCACCATTTGTTTGTGCTTTCAGCTCATCAAAAGAGAGTTTGTTTATTTCTTTAGAATCGATATTTACTTTGTATGTTGAACGAATGGTATCTTTATCTGGATTCCAGCTGAAATAAATATCTTTACTATTGTCTGCCCATTTAATATTTGTTGGTAAATAGCCTACAAAATCTTCACCTTTCATCATGTTATCTATTGTAAGTTGCGATTGATTTTCAATTTGAGAAAAACTTAGAGTAGTGACTAAAAAGAGAAGTTTAAAGCTAAATGGTTTCATGGAAATTTATATTTGTCTCTAATTTAAAGTATTTCGGGCTAAGCAAAAAATACAACAAAAAAGAGACTGCTTTATAAAAGCAATCTCTTTAGTTTTAAATTATATTCAAAATATTATTCCCCCAAAAACGGATATCTATAATCCGTGGGCGTCACAAACGTTTCCTTTATCATTCTTGGAGATACCCATCTTAGCAAGTTTTGTGCACTACCTGCTTTGTCGTTTGTACCCGATGCTCTAGCACCACCAAATGGTTGCTGACCAACTACGGCTCCTGTTGGTTTGTCATTGATATAAAAGTTACCAGCACAGTTTTGTAAAGCTTCAGTAGCTTGAGTAATTGCATATCGGTCTTTTGCTAAAATAGCACCTGTAAGTGCATATTCACTAGTTTCATCTACCAATTTTAATGTTTCGGCATAGTCATCATCTTCGTAAACATAAATGGTGATTACGGGACCGAATAACTCCGTACACATGGTGGTGTATTTTGGGTCTTTGGCTAGGATAACCGTTGGTTCTATAAAATAGCCTTTGCTTTTATCGTAATTCCCGCCAGCAATAATTTCCGCATCGGCATCAGCTTTTGCGTCATCAATATATTTTGCTAGTTTATCAAACGAACCCTCATGGATTACGGCTGTGATGAAGTTGCCCATATCTTCTGGAGACCCCATTTTAAATGATTTTAAATCCTCTAAAACATAATTCTTTACATCGCTCCATAGACTCTTTGGAATATATGCACGGGATGCAGCACTACATTTTTGACCTTGAAACTCAAAAGCACCACGAACTATAGCGGTGGCTACTTGTTTGGCATTAGCCGATTTATGGGCAACAATAAAATCCTTTCCACCGGTTTCGCCAACTATGCGTGGGTAGGTTTTATAGTTGTGTATATTGTTACCTATTTGTTTCCAAAGTTCTTTAAAGATAAACGTAGAACCAGTAAAGTGCAATCCCGAAAAATCTGGACTTGCCATAACGGTATTCGTAATCATTACTGGATCTCCAAACACGACATTAATGACACCTGGAGGAACACCCGCTTCTTCAAATACGTCCATAATAACTTTTGCAGAATATATTTGACTGTCACTAGGCTTCCAAATGACAACGTTACCCATCAATGCCATACAAGCAGGTAGGTTTCCTGCAATTGCCGTAAAGTTAAATGGGGTTACGGCATAGGTGAACCCTTCAAGTGGGCGATATTCCACACGATTCCAAGCATCACTTGTGCTTTCAGGCTGCTCCATGTAGATATCGGCCATAAATTGCACATTAAAACGTAAAAAGTCAATCAATTCACAGGCTGCATCAATTTCAGCTTGGTGAATAGTTTTTGATTGCGCAATCATAGTTGCAGCATTTATTTTGGCACGGTAAGGTCCTGCAATGAGTTCGGCTGCTTTTAAAAAGATACCTGCACGTTGTTCCCAAGGCATTTGACTCCAACTTTTACGAGCTTCTAAAGCCGTTTCAATGGCGTCTTCAATATGTTTTTGTTCAGCCAGATGGTAGGTACCAACAACATGCTGATGGTCGTGCGGTGGTGACATAGTTCTGGTGTTTCCAGTTTGTACATCTTCACCATTAATATATAATGGTACGTCAACTTTGCTGTTGAACATAACTTTATAAGCATCTAATACGGCGTCGCGTTCCTGTGTTCCCGGTGCGTAGGATTTAACAGGTTCATTAACCGCAATTGGTACATTAAAAAAGCCTTTTCCCATGATTTGTTAATTTTTATTATTGATTTTTCAGTAAATGAGGTGCAAATTTACGAATTATTAAATTGTTTATTGATTTCAGGACTTCTTAAAATGACGTTAAATTTTATTTATTTTTTGTAAGTTGCCCCAAGGTAAATAGACTACTGATTTTATGTGTACAGTAACATTAATTCCACAAGGAAAAAATAATTTCATATTAACTTCAAATCGCGATGAAGCTCCAGATAGAGCATCTTTGTCCCCAGATTTTTACGTGATAGCAGAAACTAAACTATTATTTCCAAAAGATAAAATGGGAGGCACATGGATTGGTATAGGCGAAAAAAATCGCGTGGTTTGTGTGCTTAATGGTGCTTTTGAAAAGCACAAACGACAATCTAATTATAGAAAGAGTAGAGGTATTGTAGCCAATGATTTTATGGTTGCTGATAATATTGTAGAAACAGTAGATTCATATAACTTTATGGGTATAGAACCTTTTACAATTGTGATTGCAGATTGGAATACTAAGTTAAGCTTCTATGAATTAGTTTGGGATGGTTCAAAAAAGCATTTTAGGGAGTTGCCGTTAGTTCCTAGAATATGGTCGTCCTCAACATTATATTCCAAAACGATGCAAATAGAGCGTGAGCAATGGTTCAAAAATTTTATGGTTTCCAATGAGTTGAACTCACAAAGCATCTTGAATTTTCATAGTACAGAAGACGTTAGTAATATGAATTTTGGTGTTATTATGAATCGCGGATTTGTTAAAACAACAAGTATTACTCAAGTTGAAAAACAAGGTAGAGAAGTTGAAATGCGGTATGAGAATCTTCAAACTAAAAAGGTTACGTCCAAAACCTTCAACTTATCCGAAGTAGTTAATGGATAATACAGGTATTATTTTAACATTGGCCTATCCCGATACCATTGTTATGGTATCTAAGGAGTGGTTTTCTCCTTTTCTAAGATATTTAGGGATTGGTAAGAAAAATTATTTACGAGCTGGTCATGCTGCCTTGGTTCTCATTAACAAAGAAACGGGGATATTGGAATATCATGATTTTGGAAGATATATTACACCAGAACCAAATGGTCGTGTTAGGGGGAAAGATACCGATAATGAATTAGATTTTCCATTAAAAGCAGAAATTGAGAATGATGAGATAAAAAATCTCAATGAGATTCTAGTATTTTTAGGAACAAACCCTAAATTAACTCACGGGGATGGTAAGTTGATCGCTTCAGTTTGCAATGCCATTAATTATCAGAAAGCTCGAACGCATATTTGTAAAATGCAAAGCAAACATTTTATTCGCTATGCTGCATTTATAAAAGATGCTTGTAATTGTGCGCGTTTTGTTACAGATTCCTTAATTGCGTCGGTAACAAATGGTGCAATTAAACAAAGGCTAAAAAACTCGAAATGGTTTACACCAAGCACGGTTGGAAATGTGTTATTAGCAGATACAGAAAATCATGTATATGAAGTTGCTGAAACGGGGATTATTTCTCAATTTAAAGGTTCCCAAAAAAGCGAAAATATTAGATGTTTTTTAGATAAATTGAAAGACCATGAAGTTAATTTTGTTGGGACTTTAACGCCAAAACAAAATGATGTGAGAATTGAACATGCCCAATGGTTATCTGGTATTGCAGCTGGTTCTTGGTTTGAGTTGTATAAAACTGAAAAGACTTCAGAATATAGATTTAGAAGGATTTCACCATATGGAAATATAGATTGTGATGCACTTTTTATTGTTGAAGACGATAATTTTGACTATGACACACATTATGAAGTAATACATTACTCCAATTGTAAATTTTTTCATGTGAAGCAAAAAGAGATAACCTTTAGGTTTAGTAGAGTTTAATTTATTGCAAACGGTGCACTCAATTTAAAAGTAGGGATAATAACTTTAAATTTTTTCGTAGTTGTAAAGTTAACCATGCTATAAAATCCTTGCATTGCTCCAAAAGGAGAGGTTAACAAACATCCAGAAGTATAAGTGTGAGATTCACCTGGTTTTAAAACGGGTTTTTTACCAATAACTCCCTCACCCGTAACAGTTTCCAGATTGTTTAGAGCATCCAAAATTTCCCAATGGCGAGCGTTCAATTGCACCGAATCTTTACTTTGGTTTTCAATGGTAATTGTATATTCAAAGGCGTATTGTATTTTATAATCTTTATAAAATGATCCTTCGTACTTAGTAATAACCGAAATTTTTATGCCTCTTGTTACTTGTTGTACCATTGGTAATTAATGAAAATGGGATTTGGTTACGGGGTCTAAAATAGTAAATATTAAGTGTTTAACGTTTAATTTTAACTTATATGATATAAAAATCGGGTGAAATACACGATTAATTGGTAATATTTGTTGATGACACTTCATTAAATCCAACAATTCTGTCATACCGAGCGCCTAAATCACGGTAATAAACCAGAACTTTGTAGTTGTTTTCAGTTTGCCAAAAGTTACCACTTATACGTCCTTCATCCAACTTCCCATCTGCTTTTAGAATAACATATTTATAGTTATAAAAGCCTTGCTTTAATTTAAAATCGGTTTCATACAAACCTCGTTCCAGGTTGTAAAGCAATTCATTATAGTCCTCTAAAGCATAATTATTATAGTTGCCATAAACAAAAATACGTTCACCATTGGTTAACTCTGGATACTTAAGTGTGAAATGTACCTGTGTATAGTCGGCTTCAACAGTAACATCTTCTCTATCAATTGCAGTAATTTTAAACTGACCATTAATATCTGGGTTAAAGGTATAGGGTAATTCTGCTCTTGGCACATTAGTAAACAAATAGCTATGGTAAATATCTTTTAAATCAATAAATTGAACACCCATGGCAGCGGCTCTTACGTCTTTAGTTTCAAAAAATAAATATTCGTTACCTCCAGGGAAAGCTGTTTCACTCACGTAACGATAAATAAGCTTATTGCCGATTGTGTATTGTGGTTTTGTATTTTTAATAGCTGTATTCAAATTTCTGTTTTGAATAATTAATGTTTTTATCGTTTGTAATGGATTATTAATTTGTGGACCAGTAGTAATTTCCATATCTACGGTTTGCAAGTTCTCAATAGTACTAATATCTCGAGAACGCTTTATGATAATTCCAGGTTTAACTAAATCTTCATAAATCATAAGTTTTCTTGAGAAAACAAGGTTATCGTCTCTATCAAAAATTGAGATTAAATAATTTCCGGATACTTTTAAAGCTTTTGTTTGCTGATTTGGAATAGATAATCTGTAATGAGAATATAATTGGTAAGTATTAAAAGAATTCCTGTAATCTTGAATTCTAAAGTTATCGACACCAAGCAAAAATTCTGGCTTAACCAAAACTGATTCTGTCCAGTCGTAATCGTAATGTTCAATTTTATAATAGAAATCAGGCTCGTTAGACACTAAGGCGTCAAACTCCAAATAAAAAGTTTCTCCTAATTTTAAAATTGGGAGTTCGCCAAGGGCACTACTTGTACTTTTAAAAGTAATAGATTTTATATAATCTGGAGGATTTACTTCTTCAACTTGAGCAAAAAGTAACACAGGAACCAGATAAGCTAGTATTGAAAAAAAATACTTAAATGTCATTTACAGCAATGTTTTTTGTAAAGATAATCAAAATTCATACCCAAATTCGTAATGAATATAGGTGGTATAAAATTCTATCTAATTTTTTATAAAACTGTTTTATTAATTCGTATTTTTGCACCGATTTTTAGACAACTAATTTCAATTAAAATAAATATGTCAAACGACATTCGGATTAAAAAAGGTCTGGACATTAATCTTAAAGGTGAAGCTGAGAAATCTGTCGAACAAGCGATTATCAGTAACTACTGCACCATAAGACCAGAGGATTTTCACGGTACTATTCCAAAACTTGTTGCAAAAGAAGGAACTGTTGTTAAGGCAGGAGGGGTTTTGTTTTACGATAAGTCTAACGAAGCTATAAAATTTGCATCTCCGGTTTCGGGGAAAGTAATTGAAGTGTTAAGAGGCCCAAAAAGACGTATCGATGCTATAAAAATTGAATCTGATAAGAAGCAATCTTATCAAGATTTAGGAAAATTTAGTTTAGATTCGACTAAAGGTGAAGATGTAAAAGCACATTTACTTTCATCGGGTTGTTGGCCATTTATTAAACAACGTCCCTATGATGTTATTGCCAATCCAGACAAAGCGCCCAAAGCGATATTTATTTCTGGATATGCTAGTGCGCCATTAGCTGCCGATTTAGATTTTACGCTTCAAGGTAAAGAAGCTGAGTTGCAAGTGGCAATACTAGCTTTAGGTAAACTTACTGAAGGAGCTGTGCATATCGGGATAGGAAAAAATTCCAATTCACCATTAGCTGGTTTATCTGGAGTGACTTATCATAAAGTTTCTGGTCCACACCCATCAGGGAATGTGGGAACATTAATTAATAAAGTAGACCCGATTAATAAGGGAGAAGTTGCTTGGACAGTTAGTGCCCAAGATTTAGTAATTATTGGAGAATTACTTTTAACGGGGAAATTTAATGCAGAACGTGTAGTAGCACTGGTAGGTTCTTCAGTCGAAAAACCAAGATATTTTACTACTAAAATTGGTAGTGAAGTAGCAACTATTATTTACGACAAAGGAATTTCTCAAGACGCTCATGTACGTGTTATTTCTGGAAATGTTTTAAGTGGAAAGCACATCAAACCAGATGGAAGTTTAGACTATTACAGCAATGTTATTTCTGTAATTCCAGAGGGTGATGATTACGAACTTTTCGGATGGAATAAACCTGTTTTTAACAAGATATCAACGTCGCGAGCCTTAACGTTTTCTTGGTTGAATCCAAAGAAACAATACAATCTTAATACGAATACAAACGGAGAACATAGAGCCTTTGTAACAACGGGGACTTACGAAGAGGTTTTCCCTTTGGATATTTACCCGATGCAGATTTTAAAAGCCTGTATGTACCAAGATTTAGATGAAATGGAGGCTTTAGGTATGTACGAAGTTGCTCCAGAAGATTTCGCCTTAACAGAATTTGTTTGCGTGTCTAAGCAACCACATCAAAAAATTATAAGAGAAGGATTGGACTTAATGCTAAAAGAGATAGGGTAATGGGTTTAAAAAGTAATTTACACAAATTAAAAATGAAGTATAAGGGCACCAAAATGGCGCCTGCGTTTAACGCGATTCATACATTCTTATACTTACCTAATGAAACCACTCATGGTGGTACTCATATTAAAGCAGCCGATGATTTAAAACGTACCATGAATACTGTAATTATGGCTATGGTGCCATGTTTATTATTTGGTATGTTTAATGCGGGTTATCAGCATTACATTGCTTTAGGTGAAATTCAAGCTGTAACAGGTGGGTTTTTAAGCGCCGAGTTTTGGACGTTAGATAACTTTTTGGTTGGATTTTGGAAAATTCTTCCTTTAGTAATTGTTTCTTATGGTGTTGGTTTAGCCATTGAATTCCTTTTTGCAGTTATAAAGAAGCATGAGGTAGAAGAAGGTTACTTAGTAACAGGTATGCTAGTGCCACTTATTGTTCCTGTTGATATTCCGTTGTGGATGTTAGCAGTAGCAGTTGCCTTTGGAGTTGTTATAGGAAAGGAAGTATTTGGTGGAACAGGAATGAATATCTTGAATCCTGCATTAACTATTAGAGCCTTTTTGTTCTTTGCTTATCCTACTTGGATGTCTGGAGATAAAGTTTGGGTTCATGGAGCTGTAGAACGCGATCAAGCTATTGCTGCTGGTGAGAGTTTAGATGCCATTTCAGGTGAAACTATTCTAGGTAGTTTGGCTCAAGGCAAGGAGGCAGGCTATGAGGTTATGGATATGTTTTTTGGATTTATTCCTGGTTCGGTTGGAGAAACTTCGACGTTACTCATATTATTAGGTGCGTTATTTTTAATCTTTTCAAAAATAGGAAGTTGGAGAATTATGATGTCTTCTGCAATAGGAGCTATTGCTATGGGATTAATATTTAATGGTGTTGTTGATTCTGGATGGATTACTGAAAGTAGTAAGTTTTACGGTTTAATGAGTACAACATGGTGGCACCATTTGATAATTGGAGGTTTTGCCTTTGGTACCGTGTTTATGGCAACGGATCCTGTTACTGCATCCCAAACTAACAAAGGAAAATGGATTTACGGATTCTTAGTTGGATTTATTTCAATATTGATTCGCGTATTTAATCCAGCATATCCAGAAGGTGTTATGCTAGCCATCCTATTGATGAATGTGTTTGCACCAACTATAGACCATTATGTGGTTCAAGGTAATGTTAAGAAAAGAATGAAACGTTTAAAAGTTAAAACAGCATAAATTATGGCAATGGATACTGATAAAAATTCGTATACAGTCCTATTTGCGGTAGGTATGGTTTTGGTTGTAGGATCGTTGTTAGCTTTTGCTGCATCATCTTTAAAGCCTACTATAGATGAAAACAAACGCTTAGAAAAGCAGCAAAACATTTTGTATGCTATGGGTGTAAACGAAAACGATGAGAGCAGTGCTAATTTTGTTTCTACTGCTGATGCACCAGACCTTTTCAAAAAATATATTAAAAAACAATTAGTGATACAAGGAGGAGAAGTCTCTGAAGATGACCAAGCGTATTTAATTGATGTTAAAAAGGAGCAAGCTAATGCCAAAGCTGGACAAGAGAGAAGGTTACCGTTATTTGTTGGAGAGAAAGATGGGAAATCCTATTACATCGCACCAATAAGAGGGAAAGGACTTTGGGATGCTATTTGGGCCTACGTTGCTATGGATGAAAACATGGTTGTGCAAGGTGCTTATTTTGATCATAAAGGAGAGACTCCTGGTTTAGGGGCTAATATTAAGCAACGCTTCTTTATGGATGATTTCATTGGAGAACATCTAAAAGCTAACGGAACTTTTAAAGGCATTACGGTCGCTAAAGGTAATGCAGATCCTAAGAATCTAGATAAAACAGATAACGAAGTAGATGCAATAGCAGGAGCTACTATTACAGGTGATGGAGTTTCCGCTATGATAAGAAGCGATTTAAAGCTTTACGTATCTTATTTCAATAACTTAAAAAACAACTAATTTATGGGCTTACTTTCAAAAAAAGATAGCAAGTTAATATTAGATCCATTAGCGGATAATAACCCAATTACTATTCAGGTACTTGGTATTTGTTCTGCATTGGCAATTACAGCAGAATTAAAAGCGTCTATTGTAATGTCTATTTCGGTATTATTTGTTCTAGGTGTTGGTAATGTGGTTATTTCTTTATTGAGAAATATCATCCCTTCAAAAATTAGAATTATTGTGCAGTTAATTGTAGTAGCTGCTTTAGTAATTATTGTGGACCAAGTATTAAAAGCTTTTGCTTACGAGCTAAGTAAAACACTTTCGGTATTTGTCGGATTAATTATTACCAATTGTATCATTATGGGGCGTTTTGAAGCTTTTGCTTTAGGAAACGGTCCTTGGCGTTCTTTCCTTGATGGAATTGGAAATGCTGCTGGATATGGAGTGATATTAATTATCGTTGGATTCTTTAGAGAATTATTAGGTTCTGGGACTTTATTAGGATTTAAAGTTTTAGGAGACCCAATTGAGAAAACAGGATTGTATTCTTTAGGTTATGAAAATAACGGTTTCATGTTATTGTCTCCAATGGCGCTAATAGTTGTTGGTATCATTATTTGGGTACAGCGTAGTAGAAATAAAGCATTAATAGAAGATCATTAATAATTCAGAATTCTGAATTCATAATTAAGAATAAATGGAACACATAGAATTATTTTTTAAATCGATATTTATAGATAACATGGTATTTGCCACATTCTTAGGAATGTGCTCTTATTTGGCAGTATCTAAAAAAGTAAGTACAGCAGTAGGTTTAGGTGCAGCAGTGATTTTTGTTTTAGCAATTACGGTGCCTTTAAACTGGTTATTAGATCAATACTTATTACAACCTGGTGCTTTGGTTTGGTTAGGAGGAGAGTATGCTGATTTTGACTTAAGCTTTTTATCTTTCATCATGTTTATTGCAACTATTGCAACCATGGTTCAATTGGTAGAAATAGTTGTAGAGAAGTTTTCGCCATCCTTATATAACTCACTTGGTATATTCTTACCACTTATTGCTGTAAACTGTGCGATTCTAGGAGGTTCTTTATTTATGCAATCTCGTGAAATTGCAACATTAGGTTTAGCAACAACTTATGGAATAGGTTCTGGAATTGGTTGGTTTTTAGCTATTTTAGCAATTGCTGCTATCCGTGAGAAAATAAGATATTCAAGTGTTCCTCCGGCTCTAAGAGGATTGGGTATTACATTTATTATTACAGGTCTTATGGCTATTGGTTTTATGAGCTTTGGTGGTATGTTAACAGGTGGTGACGAGGAAAGTCCTAAGGAAGAAGTAACCGCTTCCGTAATAGAAGAAACAAAAGAAAATAGTACGTTGAATGAAGTCGAAACGTCTGAAGATAAAGTAGTAGCTAACAACATAAAAGTAAATGAGTAATATGATATTGGCAGCCGGTACATTAGGAACAATAGCAGCAACTGTAGTAGCGTTTTTAATTATAACGTTATTATTGGTAGCACTACTATTATTTGTAAAGCAAAAACTATCACCATCTGGTCCCGTAAAGATTACCATAAATGGTGAAAAAGAGATTGAAGTAGCTTCTGGTGGAACGCTTTTATCTACTCTTGGAGGGAACAAAATATTTTTACCATCTGCTTGTGGTGGAGGAGGAACATGTATTCAATGTGAATGCCATGTACTAGAAGGTGGAGGCGAAGCTCTTCCAACAGAAACACCTCATTTTTCAAGAAAAGAATTGCAACATGGAGCGAGATTAGCATGTCAGGTTAAAGTAAAACAAGACATGAATATTACTATTCCAGAAGAAGTTTTTGGAATTAAGAAATGGGAAGCTACCGTTGTTCGAAATTATAATGTAGCATCATTTATCAAGGAGTTTGTAGTTGAAATCCCAGAGGATATGGGTTACAAAGCTGGGGGGTATATTCAAATTGAGATTCCTCAGTGCGAAATAAAATATTCCGATATTGATATTACAGCACACCCAGAAGAGCATGAAACTCCAGATAAGTTTCAAGCAGAATGGGATAAATTTGGTCTTTGGCCTTTAGTAATGAAGAATAGCGAAACGGTTGAACGCGCTTACTCTATGGCTTCTTACCCAGCTGAAGGACGCGAGATCATGCTTAATGTTCGTATTGCAACACCACCATGGGATCGTGCTAAAAACGGCTGGATGGATGTAAACCCTGGTGTAGCATCTTCTTATATTTTTGCTCAGAAACCAGGTGATAAAGTAACGATTTCTGGTCCTTATGGTGAGTTCTTTATTAATGAGTCTGAAAGCGAAATGCTTTATGTAGGAGGTGGAGCTGGTATGGCACCAATGCGTTCTCATTTATATCACTTGTTCAAAACATTGAAGACAGGTAGAAAAGTAACCTATTGGTATGGTGGACGTTCAAAGCGTGAGTTATTCTACTTAGATCACTTCTATCAATTAGAAAAGGATTTCCCTAACTTTAACTTCTACTTGGCTTTATCTGAACCTTTACCAGAAGATAATTGGAAGGTAAAAGAAGATATCGACGCACCTGGAGACGGTTTTGTTGGATTTATACACAATTGTGTTATTGATAACTATTTAAGCAAACATGAATCTCCTGAAGATATAGAATTGTATTTCTGTGGACCACCATTAATGAATAAAGCGGTTCAAAAAATGGGTGAGGATTTTGGTATCCCAGATGAACACATTAGATTTGATGACTTTGGAGGTTAGGTCGCAAAGCGAAATTTAAAATTAAAGTCACCCTGAACGCAGTCGAAGGGTCTATAATAAACAAAAACCAACTCAATTGAGTTGGTTTTTTTTTGCTTTCAAAGTTAGCTCTTAAGTTAATGTGTATTTTGGTTTGTCTTTTTCAACTTCAAATAGTTTTGTGTAATCCATCACATTTTCAACACCATCTAATTGGCATAAAAATACAATGACTTCGCTTAATCCTTTAAACAAGTTGTCCTTGTCCATTGGGTTTTTTGGCTTTTTGTTTTTATGATGAATAGGTAATTTATAACCACAGGCTTTTAAAAAAGCAGCTTCTATTTGTAATAATTCTAAAGGCGTATAGCCATTAAATTTTCTTCCTAGTGTTTGATGTACGCTACCTACATAATTAAGTTGTAAACTACCATGATTATCAGATAAATGTTTCCAACTATCGGTATTATTCAAAATATTACCCACGGCACATTGTTTACAGCACTCTGGGTTTAAGGTGTTATTGTGAAATGCTATGTACAGTCTATTTATAGCTGATTCTAAGCGAAGAGAAGTCTTCATAACTACTTTTTATTCTAAAGATACAAAAGTATTGTATAAATAAGAATTACTAATTTTGTAATCGCTTGCCTAATTCTTTGTCTATAATATTTATCCCACCTTTAATAATCATCTCTAAACCTGGAATTCTAAAGTTAGTGTAGTTCAAATTATCTTGAGCAATTTTTATTCGATCTAATAACTCTTCTTGTTTTAAAAATTCTGTCGAATTTATTGGACTACTTACAATTTTGTAATTTTTGTTTGGCATTTGTATTTGAATGCGTTTCCAAAGTTTATTATGAAGTTGTAATTTATAATCTTTATTTCTCGTGTCTTCATCAGATTCCTTAAAGAAATGCTCAAAAGTGGGAAAGTATAATTCATAAATCAATATCAATTCTTTTCTTAAGGAATCGTTAGAAATTTTATCAAGTCCAATTGATTTTAATCCCTCATAAGCTCCTTTGTTAAGGGTAACCGTGTAACCAAGAGACATTTTATTATATGTCTTTAACAATGTAGAATCTGGGTATGGTTTTTTAGAAGCAATCATTGAGAGCAGTTCTTGGATGCCTTCTGCTTTTCTTGATATTCTTGCTTTAATCATCTCAACATTTTCTAAATCTTGTACCAAAGCACTCTTAATCTCTTTGAGCATAGTTTTTTCTAAGTTTTTATCTAGACGTGTTTGATTCCAATTATTAATTTGAAGCGCAATTAAAATCCCAATAACCACAAGTATTATTTCACCAATGGCGTATTTAAAGTATTTGCTTGTGCTGCCTTCATTTAAAAGCTTTTTACGAATGTTTCTAAAGAATTTAATCATGCTTGGAATTATTGTTTTAGTTCGGAGTCTATTATTTCAATAATTGATTCCGAAATTTTTATGAGTTTTTCTGTTTCTTGAATATTATCTAAAGCAAAAAGTTCTAAGTGATATAGTAAGCTAATGAATTCCCTGTCATTAAGAAGATCTTTATAATTTGAACTGATTCCTTTAGGTCTAATTTGTGGCTTTATTGGTAGGACAGGACTAGTACGAATAATCTCTGATACGTTTGCATATTTTCTAACTATTGGTAGATAAGATTCAAGGGTTAACTTTTTTGAATCTATCTCGCCTTCAGTCATATCTTCAACCTCTGATGGCCATGAGAAAAGCAGTTTTTTTAACGCCTCGTTTTTTAAAATGTTTATTTTGCCTGAGTTCAATAAAACCATTAACGACCCAGATTTGCCATTAAAGGTTGGGACTATAAATGTAAACCCTATTAAAGTGTCAATTTTCTTTGTATTTAAAAACTCATCATTTGCGTTGAGCTTGGTTAATTCATAATTAGCAGAGAGGATAATTTGTCTATTGGAGTTCATTTCATTAAACTCAATAATTGTTTGTTTAAAATCTATTTTTAAATTCTCAAGTAATTTAGTTTCTTCTCTTTGTTCTAGTCTGTCTTCATTCCAATTATTAATTTGAAGTGCAATTAAAATTCCAATGACTACTAAGACAATTTCTCCAATAGCATATTTTAGGTATTTAATTGTATTGCCTTCGGCTAAAAGCTTTTTACGAATGTTTCTAAAGAATTTTATCATGGTTCGTTCTTAAACTTTATTTGGGTTGTTTCATTTTGTGAAGTATTTCAAGAATGTTTTTGGAGTTATTATCCATTCTTTTTAAAATACTATAACAATTTCCTATCATCATGTTCTCGTTTTGTAAAGCATTCTTCGCCAAGGATGATTGCATAATGGATTGATAATCTGAATATGGAATATCTTTTGCAGTTGAACCCGAGTAAATACTATTATATATTGTGCCTGGTTCAACACTCTTTCTAAATTCCCAACTTGTACCGTTATGGAATGTGTAGGTTCCCGCTTCATTATACAATTTAAGAGTCTCTATTTCTTGCTGTAATTTCGTGAATTCCTGCAGTAATAATTTATTGTCTAGCAAGCTTAAATTTCCACTAGATTCTGCCTCATTATAGGCGGTCATATTAGGAAAAAATGTGTCAAAGGTAAAAAAAGATCGGGCCATGCTTCTTAGGGAATCCACGGAAACTGTTTGATTCGTTTTAGAAATTAAATGGAAATAATTATCCATGGTATTCAATTGTTTCTCGTATAACAATAGAATGTTTTTGTTTTCTTTTGTATTATACTCAAAATCTTCAATGAGTGATGATATTAAGTTATCTCTTTTGTCAAGGAGTTTTCTACCCTCGTTCCAATTATTTATCTGAAGTGCAATTAAAATTCCAATGACAACTAATATAATTTCACCAATAGCATATTTAAGGTATTTGCTGGTGTTGCCTTCGGCTAAAAGTTTTTTACGGATGTTTCTAAAGAATTTAATCATTTTTAATGCCAATGTCTTTGTTAATATGTCTTACAATAGTATCAATTGTAGTATTTAGATTTAAATAACGCCTTTCAAGCTCGGCAACCATGCCATACTTGCTTTTTAGCATGTGAACGAATTCATCATTTGGATTTACTAGTATAAAGATGTTTTGATTTGTTTTGTCGTATATTTTAAATTGTTCTTTTAAAGTAAGGCAGTTATCACAATTATTACTAGGTACAGATTTACGGTTAAAGTACGTTTTAAATTGTGTTTCATTTAAATCCATAATAAGAGATTCTACGTAGTTAACCCTATTTAGTTTTAACTCATAAAATTCGGTAATCTGTTTTCTCAAAGAATCATTGTTTATTGTATTTATTCCATAGGATTGAAGTGATTTGTAGGCGCTTAATTTGGGATAAAGTAATGGGTTATCAGAAAGATAAGAGGTAGATATTTTTAATTCTAAATTTGTATCATTATCTCTATGTTTCATAATTTCCAGATAAATAGAATCTGTAACATTTTGATTTCTAACGGATTTATAAATGTCGGTTAATAAATCTTCTTTAGTTTTAAGGAGATCGTCTTTTAGTTCATTTAATAATTTTACTTCTGTTCTTCTTGCTTTTACATTTTCATTCCAATTATTAATTTGTAAAGCGATTAAAATACCTATTACCACAAGAATAATTTCGCCAATAGCATATTTTAGGTACTTGGATGTCTTTCCTGAACTTACAAGGTTGTAACGTATTTTTCTTAAGAACTTTATCATGCGTTTATGGTTGTTAATTTTTTCAGCAAGCGGCTATCTCCACCTAATGTCCGCGGGCATTTGATTTTGCAAAAGCCAAATTGTGTTTCGATAATCTAAAGAATTTAATCATTTATTTTAGTCAAGTTTTTTTAATTCTTTATCTATTAGAAATAATAATCTTTCCAGCAATATTTGAGTGTCCTTTAGAGGTGTCGTTAGTTTATAATAATGCAGATTGGGAAGGGTTTTCAAAAAGTACATAAACTCTTTATTCGATTTTAACGATTCGTAGTCTAATGGTTCCATAATAGTCGCACTAGGACTATTCACGGCATTACCCCAAGCCTCCTTGAAGTGATTATTGAAAATATTAAAGATAGCGTGATCCATGTAGTCGTGGTATCTGAAACCTGCAAAATTGATTGATTTGTTATGATTGCCATATGCTAGCGCTAAAGAATCTCTTAGGTTGTTATTAGATATTAAATCCAAACCTTTAGCTTTTAAAGATTCGAAGACACTTTCACTTAAGTCCCAAAAATGGAAATTACTCATAGCTCCAAAATGGTGTTTTAGAGAGTCGTTATATTGTAGATCTTGTTCTATATGCTTTGTTAAAACACGTATGGAATTTAAGGCTCTTTGATTTACTTTTTGACTGGCCAAGTTCCTGTCTAAATCACGGTTTAGAGTTTCTTTTAAAGCGACTAAGAATTCTTTTTCTAATTCCCTATCCTTTCTATCTTCATTCCAATTATTAATTTGAAGTGCAATTAATATTCCAATGACTACTAATACAATTTCACCAATGGCATATTTAAGGTATTTGCTGGTGTGGCCTTCGGCTAAAAGCTTTTTACGGATATTTCTAAAGAATTTAATCATGTACTTGCAAAATTTGTTGCAAGTAGTTCAAGTTAGTATAGGTTAGATTGGGATAGGATATACAGTAATATTAAGTTACACTTTTCATATAGCTAAAATATTAAAGGCACAAAAAATTGAAAGAGTAAAATTAGAAGCGCAACAGATATTAAATTAAGAATCACCCCTGCTTTAGCCATTTGACTTACTTTTACATAACCACTTGCAAATACAATAGCATTTGGTGGCGTTGCCATTGGTAACATAAAAGCACAACTACTTGCTATGGTCACTGGGATTAATAAGTAAAGTAATGGAATGTCTAAACCAATAGCAATACCAGCTACAACCGGAGCCAGAACAGCTACTAAAGCAACATTGCTCATGAGTTCGGTCATAAATAACATGAGGAAAATAAGTAAACTAGCCATTAATAGAATACTAATTGAACTAGTAGAAATGGCAGTGGCAACGGTATTTACAATACCACTTGCAGACATTCCCTTAGCTAAAGCCAAACCGCCACCAAATAAAATTAAAATACCCCAAGCTAACTTTTGTGTATCGTTCCATTTTAAAATAAACTGTCCTTTTTTAAGGTTAAATGGAATAGTAAATAAAGCCAACGCACCTAAAATACTAATCATAGTATCGGATAAGCCTAATCCAGGAATTAAAGAATTGATAAGACTTCGCGAAATCCATAAGAATACAATAACTCCAAAAGTTATAAGCACTTGTCTTTCTCTTGGAGACGTTTTTCCAAGTTTTTTTAATTCATTGTCAATAACATCTTTTGAAGCGTTAAAAATTAATCCTTTACTAGGGAACATCCATTTCACTAAAACGAAATAAATAATAGTAATTAAAACGATAGAAACAGGAAGACCTATAAGCATCCATTTGAAAAAAGACACTTCTATATTATATTCGTTTTCCAGCAACCCAATTAAAACAGAATTCGGTGGCGTTCCGATAACGGTTGCAATACCACCTGCATTGGCTGAAAAAGCAATGCCTAACATGACACTAAGCGCAAAGTTCTGATCTTTTTTCGTAAAGCCGTCATCGTCATTAATAAGTAGTTTAATAACCGATAGAGCGATAGGAAGCATGACAACTGTACTTGCGGTATTACTTATCCACATGCTCATAAAGGCTGTGGCAATCATGAAGCCTAAAATGACTTTATTTGGAGTAGTTCCAGTTTTTTTTATAATGTTTAAGGCGATTCGTCTGTGGAGATTAACTTTTTCTAAAGCAAGTGCTAAAACAAATCCACCAAAAAACAGAAACACAATGGGACTTCCATAATTTGCCCCAACATCAGCTATTGGCATCACTTTAAACAATGGGAATAAAAGTAATGGTAGTAAAGAGGTTACCGATATGGATACAGCCTCTGTAATCCACCATGTCACCATCCATAAGGCAACAGCAATTACTGTATTTGCTTCAGGTGAAATTATTTGTAAACCAGAAAATTGAATAATTAAGAAGAGAAGAGGCCCTGTAAATAGACCCACTTTTTTTGAAACAGGTTGGTTTGCCATTATTTTCCTATAATTTAATAGATGTTTTAAATGTAGTTAAAATTTTAATGAAATGGATATTAGTAGTAATTTTGTTAAATGAGTAAACCACTTACCGATCAGGAATTACACAATTTAGCAATGAACCATGTGGGAGAGGATTTGGAAGAACGAGGATTTGAGTTTATTGCGGTGAATAGCAAGTTGAAGAAACATCCGCAGTTTGTGTGTATAGATAAGAATAAACAATATTTTTTCGTAATAGTTAGAGCTGTTATTTTGCCCGATAACCCGAATAATTATGATGTTGTATGGATGGAATCTTTTAAAAAACATGCACGAGAAAAAGATGCCAAAGTGTTGTATGCAGGTGTTGGTATTGGAAATCCTAACGGAGAAAAATTGCCTATTTACCTTAATGAGGAATATCTTTTAGAGTATAACGGAATTCAGATTGTTGAAACTAATTTGAATTAAATGAAAAACCTTTTAGTCATTCTTTTATGCCTCGTTTTGAGTTCATGTAAAGACGATGCAAATAAACCTAAATCGTCAAATCCGACCAATACAATTCTTAAAGGAAATGTTTTTGGAACATCTTATAAAGTCATTTATAATTCAAATAAAAACTATCAAAAACAGTTCGATAGTTTATTTTATGTTTTAAATAAATCTTTGTCTACCTATCAAAGGAATTCTGATATTTCGAAAATAAACAGAAATGAAGATGTCGAAATCGATGAACATTTTTTTAAAGTATTTGAAAAATCAAAGAAGATTTTTAATGAAACAGGTGGTGCATTTGACCCTACGATTGGAGCTGTAGTTAATGCGTGGGATTTTGGGCCAGAAAAAGAAATAATTGGTCTAGATAGTTTAAAAATTGATAGTTTGATGCTATCGGTAGGTTTTAATAAGGTTTCTATTTCTAATAATAGAGTGCTTAAAAAAGCGGAAACATTTCTCGATTTTAATGCCATTGCTAAGGGGTATGGTGTGGATGTTTTGGGTGAATTTTTAGAATCAAAAAATATAAACAATTACTTGGTAGAAATTGGTGGTGAAATAAAAACAAAAGGTATTAATGTTGAAAAGGATTCGAGATGGAAGGTTGGTGTAGAAGAACCAAATTTCGAGCATAAGCAGATTATATTTAAAGCGGTAAGCTTGCTAAATGAATCCATGGCAACTTCAGGAACATACCGAAAGTTTAAAGTAGATGAAAATGGAAACCGTTATTCGCACATTATTGATACTAAAACGGGATATCCTAGTAAAACTAATTTGTTGAGTATTTCTGTAGTTACTGAAAGCTGCATGGTAGCAGATGCTTATGCCACAGCATTTAAAACTATGGGTCTTGATAAAGCGAAATCGTTTTTAGAAACACATCCAGAGCTTAAGGTGTATTTAATTTATGAAAATGATAATAATGAATTTGAAACATTATCATTAAACGGATTCCCTGAATACTAAAGGGTTTAATAGTGACGTGTAATTATATAAATGAAGTAAAGGAATGGCGTCGTCATACTGAACCTTGATTCGGAATAATAATCATTTATAAACAACCGGTATAATTTCTCCTTTTGCTAGACAGTATTTTTCAATGTCATTATCAGAAAGTGTAGCTGTATAATCTACCTCTTTAACTTTAAATCCAATACTTCGTAGTTTATCAAAATAGTCGATACCGTAAATACGAACGTGATCATACTGTCCGAAAATTTTAGCACGTTCTTTTTTATCAGTAATAGTGTCGTCTTCAAAAGTAGTTTCTCGATTCAAATCCTGCGGAATTTGAAATATTCCCATGCCTCCATTTCTTAAAACACGATAAAGTTCTTGCATAGCTTTTGTGTCATTTGGGATATGCTCTAATACATGGTTGCAAAGTATTAAATCGAATGAGTCATTATCAAAAGGAAGGTTACATATGTCGGCTTTAACATCTGCCAATGGTGAATTTAAATCTGTTGTTACATACTCAAGATTATTCATTTTCCTAAAGCGTTTATAAAATGCTTGCTCGGGAGCAAAATGAAGTATTCTTTGCTTTGCTGTGAAGAAATCTGTTTCATTCTTTAAATAAAGCCACAAAAGTCTATGGCGTTCCAAACTTAATGTAGATGGCGATAAAACATTATTACGCTGTGTACCATAGCCATAAGGTAAAAAGCTCTTAAAGCTATTACCATCTATGGGATCTGTGTATGTATTTCCTTTTAAAAAAAAGGCTAGAATGGGTCTAATTAAATAACTTAACCTAATCAAAATAGGTCTTGGAATTACGTTTAGTATAAGTTTAAAAAACTTTTTCAACCGAAATTATTTATAATCTTCACGGACAGGGCAAAATGTATCAATAACTTCACAATTGGTTAAGGCTCGTGCACTGTGCAAAGCATTTGAAGGAATAACAATAATATCTCCAGTCTCTAAAATTTCAGCTTTTGCATTAACCGTCATTTCTAACTGGCCAGATAATACATGAGTAGTTTGCTCATGAATATGCGAATGTGAAGGCATTATGGCTCCTTTTTCTATTGACACATAACCTACAGTAAATGTTGACCCATGGGCGTATTTACCAGTAACTCCTTTAACTAGTTCTTTGGTTGGTATTTTGGAGAAGGATAGTGCCATATTTATAGAACTAAGGCTTCTTGACGAAATTCATCTTCTTCATTACTTTCAATACCTAGTGCATCATAAATATATGCAAAGGTAGATAGTAATTCTGGCTTGCCATCTATTAAGGCTACATCATGTTCAAAATGCGCAGAAGGTTTATTGTCTAGTGTGGTGATGGTCCAGCCATCTCTGTGCTGTTTAATGCGATGTGTTCCCATATTAATCATAGGCTCAATGGCCACAACCATACCTTCAATAAACTTTTTGCCACGACCACGCTTACCATAATTTGGCATTTCTGGGTCTTCATGCATCTTTCTGCCTAAACCATGTCCAACAAGTTCTCTAACCACACCATAACCATGGTTTTCACAATATTTCTGTATAGCGTAACCTACATCTCCAACGCGATTGTTAGCTTTAAATTCTCTAATCCCCACATACAAGGATTCTTTGGTTACTTGAAGTAACTTTTCTGTTTCTGGGTCAATTTCACCGACTGCGAAGGTGTAGGCGTGGTCACCATAAAATTCATTTTTTAATGCACCACAATCGATAGAAATAATATCGCCTTCTTTCAAAGGTTCGTTTGTAGGAAATCCATGTACCACCTGAGTATTAGGACTCATACATAAGGTGTTTGGGAAATCATATAACCCTAAAAAACCAGGTATGGCACCTTGGTCTCTAATATATTCTTCAGCAATTTTATCTAACTGAAGTGTTGTTACACCAGGTTTAATTTCTTTGGCTAGAATACCAAGTGTTTTGGATACAATTAAGGCACTTTCGCGCATTAATTCAATTTCCTCTCTTGTTTTTACTACAATCATGATTAAAAAATATGTGCAAAGATACTCAAAAAAAGAGTTGCGACTTATTTGAAAAAATTGAAGAAACCCTTTTTCTTTTTGGGAATATTTGGTTCTTCATTAGTAAGTATTTGGTAAACTTTTCCCCATCCCGGAAATCCACCAATATTACGATCATCTATAAATAAATCGGCGTGAATTTTTCTGCTATTTTCTAATGAGAATTGTTCTTCAGGAAAACTTTTGTTAACTGCATAGAATAAAATACCTTGTTCTGAGCAAAACTGGACAGCTTCTTCCAATCGCTTTCCAGATCTATAGGTCCAAAGAATAAGACGATGTCCTTTTTCTTGAAGTTTCTTCAATGTTTCTAGTGCAAAAAGTTTTGGCTTACCAATTTTAGGATAAGCATCATCTACAATGGTGCCATCAAAATCTACGGCGATTATTAGGGTTTCGCTGAAATTCATAAAAAAGAAAACATCACTAAATGTAAAGCTACAACTTTTTAAACTAATGAACGTCTAGTCATGGCTTTGGGCTGTTCTACACCCATAAGTTTTAAAATGGTTGGTGCTAAATCGCCTAAAATACCATCTTTAATGGATTTTAAATCGTTATCTATTAATATAACAGGAACTGGATTAGTAGTATGTGCTGTATGTGGCGAGCCGTCGGGATTCATCATAGTTTCACAATTACCATGATCTGCAATTAGCAACGTTGTATAATCATTATCTAAAGCCGTAGTAACCACATCTTTTACACATACATCAACGGCTTCACAGGCTTTAATGGCAGCATCCATAACGCCAGTATGACCAACCATGTCGCCATTAGCAAAATTTAAACAAACAAAATCGACATCGCCTTTTTCCAATTCTGGAACTAAAGCATCTCTAAGTTCGTAAGCGCTCATTTCTGGTTTTAAATCGTATGTCGCCACTTTTGGAGAGTTTCTTAAAATACGCGATTCTCCTTCAAAAGGCGTTTCTTGTCCACCAGAAAAGAAAAATGTAACATGAGGATATTTTTCAGTTTCGGCTATTCTAATTTGTTTTTTCTTATTTTTTTCGAGAACCTCTCCTAATGTTTCGGTTAAGTTTTCTTTATTAAATATAACCTTCACATTTTCATAACTATCATCATAATTAGTTAACGTTACATAATGAAGGTTTAATTTTTTCATGTCATAGTCTGGAAAATCAACTTGAGATAATACTTCAGTTAATTCTCTTCCACGATCTGTTCTAAAATTAAAGAAAATAATAACGTCACCCTCTTTCACTTTTGCTACAGGATTATCATTTTCATCAACCATAATAATTGGTTTGATAAATTCGTCGGTTATATCATTCTTGTAACTTTCATTTATGGTCTCGACAGCATTTTTAGAAAAACTCCCTTTAGCATTTACAATGGCATCATAAGCCAATTTAACACGTTCCCAGCGTTTATCTCTGTCCATTGCATAATACCGTCCCGATATTGATGCCAATTTGGTCTGGCCATTTTTGAGGTGGTCATGTAATTTAGAAACAAAACCGCTTCCAGTTTTCGGGCCAACATCACGACCATCTGTAAAGCCATGCACATAAGTGTTTTTTAAACCAAATTCATTAGCGGCATCTATTAAACCAAAAAGGTGATTTATGTGCGAATGTACACCACCATCGCTTAAAAGTCCCAGAAAGTGTAAATCTTTATTATTTTCTTTAGCATAATGAAAAGCATCAACTAAAACTTTTTCTTTATTAAGTGTTTTATTTTCAACAGCTAAATTTACTTTAACAAGATCTTGATACACAATTCGTCCTGCACCAAGATTCATGTGTCCAACTTCGCTATTACCCATTTGACCTTCTGGTAATCCTACATGTAAACCGTCTGTTCTTAAAGAGGCACTTGGATATTTTGTATACAATGAATCTATAAAAGGTGTGTTTGCATTATCGATTGCAGATACCTTTGGGTCCGGTGATTTCCCCCACCCGTCAAGAATCATTAAGATGACTTTTTTATTCATTTTGGTTTAAATTTTGACCGCTCAAAGATAAAAAAGTAAAACCAGAAAGTTCTTTAAATACATCTTTAATTACTTGTTAAACATGGAGTTTTAGCGGAATATTAATTTTTTATTGTTCTATTAAAGAAACCTAAAAGAAAAGTTAAAAATGTGTTATTTATTATTTTTTATGTAACAAATTAAAAAATATGTCGTCTCTTTAGTATATCAAAAAACGAATCATTAATCAAATTAAATTCTTTCATCATGAAAAAAACATTCATTATTTCCGCATTAGCGTTATGTTTCTCAATTGTTACAGTTAACGCTAAAACATTTGACACTGCAGTTACTAATTATGAAACAACGGCTTATTTTAAAGTTAGCCCTTTTTGTGTTTCCATTGCTAAAGGTGACATCGATACAGTTAAAAAACTTATTAATTTAGGTGCTGATATCAATGAGAGATCTAATGGCATGACTCCAGTTATGTATGCGGCAAAATTTAACAGAGCTGACATTTTAGAACTTTTGATTTCTAAAGGAGCTAAATTAAAAGCTAAATCAGACAAAGGTATGACAGCTTTAAAATATGCTGAATTGCATAAGGCTAAAGATGCACATGCCATTATTAAAGATGCTTTGACAAAAAAGAAAAAGTAAATTATATATAACTAAATTGTTATATTTATTAGAACAGAGCTAGTCACTCTAGAAAAAGCCCTTATAAAGGGCTTTTTTTATTGATCTTTATATTTCTCAATAGCTTCTCGAATCTTTTCTATTCTATTATCGGGGTCTGGATGGGTGCTTTGAAACTCTGGCACTCGACTAGGGCCTGCTGCAGCTTTAAGTATTTCCATAACACCAATCATTTCTTCAGGATTATAATTTGCTTTTATCATAAAAAGAACCCCTAATTCGTCACTTTCTAATTCGTCATCTCTTCCATTGGTAAGCAATGTGTTTTGTCCAATACCATTAATTAATCCACCCATGTCCGCTCCAACAGAACCCGCGGTTGTAAGACCTTGCCAATATTCACTTTCAGCTATTCGTTCCGCACTATGTCGTCCCAAGACGTGCCCTATTTCATGACCCAAAACGCCGGCAAGTTGGTCTTCATTCTCTAGTTTTGAAAATAATGCATGAGTTATGAATATTTGTCCTCCTGGAAGCGCAAAAGCGTTAATCGTATTGGGGTCAGCTAGTAAATGAAACTCATACTTATAAGGAGTTTCTTTTGCAATACTATTATTTACTAATTTACTGCCAACATTGTCAACCAAACCTTGATACTGATTGTTAGGGTGCAGACCACCATGTTGTTTCGCCATTTGGGGTGCACTTTGAAGACCTATAGCTATTTCTTTATCTGGAGTCATAGAAATAGTCTGTGTTCTTCCTGTGTAGGGGTTAACTTCTTGTTGACTGCATCTTTTTAAAATAAAGAAAATAGCGATAGCAGCTCCTATTAGCAATCTAACTTTTAGGTTTCTTCCTCTCATGATAAAAATTTAGTAACTAAAATTACAAAAAATTATAATTTTATAATCTAGGTATTCCATATATTGTTGACACATACTTTTGGCAATTGTCACATGTTAATTTAAACAGAATTATTTCTATTATGACCTGCGAATTTAAAATTTTAGAAAGTAAGAATATACATTTAGTAGTTCCTCTGGTTGAAAAATTAAATGATTATAAAGTTTCTGCCGAGGTGCTAGAATCTCGTTTTATAGAAATGACAAAACAGAATTACGAATGTGCTGTTATTTGTGATAATAATAAAATAATTGGAGTTTCAGGATTATGGTATTGTACAAGACATTATTCGGGTAAAAGCGTCGAGCCAGATCATGTCTATATTGATGAATCTTATAGAGGGAAAGGAATTGGCAAAGCTTTTTTTAATTGGATTTACAGTTATGTTAAAGATAAAGGTTGTGAAACAATTGAATTAAATACCTATGTGAGCAATCCAAGTTCTCATAAATTTTATTATAATGAGGGATTCAGAATTTTAGGATTTCACTTTCTAAAGAATGTATAATTTTAGTTTAATAAGTTGAGTTCAGTTTCTGGAGATACCTCATAAGGAGTCTTATTATATTGAAAAATTCTAGCGTTTAAATTTCCTTTTAAAATAATTGAATCTTCTTTTACACTTAACCAACTGCCTTCTCTTAAACCCACAACTGGTTCTGTATTAAAATTATGAAACTCTTTAATTCTTGTTTCGCGAGTTTCGCCCATATGCTTGCTATTCACATCGGGATCCAAATAATGCGGATTAATATTAAAAGGAACAAAACCAAGTGCCTTGAAGCTAGGTGGGTAAATAATAGGCATGTCATTAGTAGTTTTAATAGTTAGGCCACAAATGTTACTTCCAGCACTAGTACCTAAGTATGGTGTCCCATTGTCAATCGCTTTTTTTAAAGGTTCTATTAGGTTATTTTTATATAAAGTATTTGTGAGCAAAAAGGTGTTGCCACCACCGGTAAATATAGCTTTAGCATTTTTAATGCAATCATTAGGGTTTTTAAAAGTATGAAGTCCAGAAACGGTTTTATCGATTTTAGAAAATGCTTTACTTACTTTTTCAGTGTATAGGTCATGTGAGATTCCACTAGGTCGAGCATAAGGAATAAATATGATTTCATTTTTTCCCTCAAAAAAAACAACTAAATCATCTAAAAGGTATTCTAAATAGTCTCCACCATGTAGTGTGGAAGTGCTGGCAATAATAATGTTTTTCATTACAATTAACTTTAGTGATGTAAAATTAGACATTTATGATATGTATTAAAACTTTAAAGCCATTTCAATAGAAAAAAAGAATTTAAAATGTTATTTTTAGTAAAAATTGATATGAAGAATACACTTTTATATTTACTTGTTTTTATTAGCTTTCATTGTATAGCTCAAAACTTCGATCGTATTAATGTTAATGGAAAAGTAATCGTTGAAGGCAATGATATTTCAGGAATTACAATATTTAATGCGTCTTCAAATAAAGGTGTTATTACTAACGAAAATGGAGAATTCAATTTGCAAGTTGGTTTGAATGATTTAATTGAAGTTAGTGCTCTGCAATATCAAAATATAAATTTTAGGGTTAATGAAGACATCATTAATTCTAGCTCAATGAAAATTTTTTTAATTGAAGAAATAAATCAATTAGCCGAAGTTATTGTGTTTTCAAAGAATTTAACTGGAGATTTAGATGTGGATATTTCAAGAAAGAAACTTTTTAAACCAAAGTTAGATGTCTTGTATTTTGGAATAAAGAATAAAGAAGAATTTGAATTTGAAAAAGATCTTAGCACAAAGGTCGAAAACATTTCAATTGAAAGGCAACATTTACCTATGGTTAATGGACTTAATGTTGTTAATGTGGTCGATCAATTGCTTTTACCTCTTTTCAGATCTGAAGTAAGAAATAAAGAAAAACTTGGGATTCCAGACGTTCCCATAGAGTCTGTAAAGTATTATTTTGGTTCAGAATTTTTAATAAACAACTTTAATATTCCAGAACACCGAGTTGAAGAATTTATACGTTATGTTGAAGGAAAAAATTTCAATTTTGATCTCTTGAACTACGGTAGAGAAATAGAGTTTTTGGAAGTTCTATATCAACGAAGTAAAGAGTTTTTGGAAGCCAAATAAAAACTTTTAACAAAAGTTTAAATCCTAATTACATTTTATTTAAGAGATCAAAGGCGTTCTTTGAAGTTTTCAGACATTAATGAAGCGGCTAATATTTTTATCAACTTTATTGTTTATTGTTAATATACATTTGGGTTTTTCACAATCAGTTGAAATTGAAGGTAAGATTGTAAGCACTTCAAACGTTGAAAATATTCATGTAATAAATAAAACTAAACAATACTTTACTACTACAAACAAAGAGGGTCTATTTATAATTTATGTAAGTATTAACGATACGTTGCAATTTTCATCTATTCAACATAAAATGCATTCAGTAATTATTAACGATGCTGTAATAGCATCGAAGAATATATTTGTAAATCTAAAAGAGCAAGTTAACGAACTTGATGAGGTATTAGTGGGGAAGATACTAACGGGAGATTTAGCCTCAGATTTAAAAAACGTAGAAGGCGACCCACCAATAAATTTTTATGATGTGGGAATACCCGGTTATACTGGAAAAATTGCAACGCAAAGCGAAAGGCGCTTAAGTGAAGCTGGAGAATTTAAACCTAAGATGCTGTTGGGTGCTTTAACAGGAGGAATTTCTTTAAATCCAATATTGAATGGCATTTCTGGAAGAACCAAAATGCTTAAAAATAGAGTTGCTATTGAATCAAAAGAGACTCTAATTCGAAGTATAAAGGCACGTTTAACTGTAGATTTTTTAGCATCTAATCCATTAAAAGAGGAACGGTTGGCAGATTTTTTTTATTTCTGTGCAGACGACCCAAACTTTTTATCACACTGCTACCGGCAATCAGATTTTAAAATATTAATCTTTTTAAGAAAGAAATATAGGCAGTATCAAGAAAACATCAAGTTTTCTGAGGATTAATTATTTTCGGAATGCTTTTTGAAATATCAAAATAATTACTTTTACAAAAAAAATCAATAAATGAAATACAGATTACTTCTTCTATCGTTATTGCTAATTCCTTTGTTTGCTTTTACCCTTGCACATAAGTATTATATTAGTGTGACGCAAATTGATTATGTAAAAGATAAAGAATCGGTTCAAATAATTACCCGAATTTTTATTGATGATTTTGAAAATTTGCTGAGAGAGCGATATGATGAAAATATAATTCTAGCAGGAGAAGATGAACCCACAACTGTTGATATGTATATGGAACGGTACTTGGATGAAAAAATTAAAATTAAAATAAACAATGAAGAAGTATATTTTACATTTATTGGTAAGGAATATGATATTGATATTGTTCGATGTTTTTTGGAAATTGAAGAGGTGAAAAGAATAAATTCCTTCGAAATATCAAATCAAGTTTTGTTTGATTTATTTGAAGATCAGCAAAATATTATTAAGACAAATATTAACGCTTCTAAAAAAAGTTACATTCTCATTTCGCATGACAATACTGCTGTGTTAAATTTTAATTAAAATAAAGTTATTAATGTATCGAAATGATTATTTTCGAGCGTTTTTAGTGAAAACAACACAATATATTCTCCTTAAAAACAGCATTTATTGTATTTAATTTAAAAATAGATAATGAAAAAGATTGCCTTTACCCTAATTGGATTATTATTCGTTTTAGGAACTTCTAATGCACAAGAAGAGTCGTCCAAACCTAAAACAGGTCATAAAAACATCAACAAATTCAAGCAGCTTTATGATGAGTTTTCAACTCCTAACATGTATAGAGCAGCTTCTGGTGCACCTGGTGTTGCTTATTATCAGCAGCAAGCAGATTATAAAATGGATATTGTTTTAGACGATAAAAATGCAAAGATTTCTGGTTCCGAGACCATTACATATACCAATAATTCTCCAGATGTTTTAAAATATTTATGGGTTCAACTAGAGCAAAATAAACGTGCAAAGGATTCAAAATCACCGTTAATTGAATCGAGTGGTATTGCGCCAGTTTTTCAGCCAAGTCAGTTCGCTTCAGAGTATTTAAAAGGTGATCTAGAAAGAGGGTTTAATATTAAGGAGGTAAAAGATACAAATGGAAAGCCACTCGAGTATATGATTAATAGAACAATGATGCGAATTGAGTTGCCAAAAGCTTTACAGTCTAAGGAGAAATTTTCATTTTCAATAAAATGGTGGTATAATATCAATGACCATGTTGTAGAAGATGGGCGTTCGGGTTATGAGTATTTTGCAAATGATGGCAATAGGGCATATGTAATAGCCCAGTTTTTTCCAAGAATGGCCGTTTATAGCGATGTTGAAGGTTGGCAAAATTCTCAGTTTTGGGGGCGTGATGAATTCGCTTTACCTTTTGGAGATTATGAAGTAAATATTACAGTGCCGGCAGATCATATTTTGGACGGTACGGGGGTACTTACCAATAGAAAAGAAGTGTTCTCTAAAACTATGATGGAACGTTATAATAAGGCAAAAAAGTCTTATACTGAACCTGTGTTAATTGTTACTCAAGAGGAAGCTGAAGTTGCAGAAAAAGGTTTTTCGAACGAAACAAAAACTTGGAAATTGAAAGCTGAAAATGTTCGTGATTTTGGATTTGCAACATCCAGAAAGTTTATTTGGGATATGATGGCCGTTAAAATAGGGGAAAAGGATGTTATGGCTGTATCGCTCTATCCAAAAGAAGGTAACCCATTATGGGAAGATTGGTCCACCAAGGCTGTCGCTAGTACGTTAGAATCGTATTCTAGAATGACGTTCGATTATCCTTATCACAAAGCTATTTCAGTACATGCCAAAAGACAAGGAATGGAATATCCTATGATTTGCTGGAATTATGGTCGCCCAAAGGAAGATGGTACCTATAGTGACCGCGTTAAATACGGTATGATGGGTGTTATTATTCATGAAGTTGGTCATAACTTTTTTCCTATGATTGTGAATAGTGATGAGCGTCAGTGGACATGGATGGATGAGGGATTAAACACATTTGTTCAATATGTTGCAGAGCAAGAATTTGGAAAAAAATATCCTTCTGCATTATCACCTCAAGACAAATTTTTTCCGTCAGATAGAGGTCCAGCAAGAATGATTGTGCCATATATGAGTGGAAATCAAGATTATATTGCACCTATAATGACTAAAGGATTAAATACATATCAATTTGGTAATAATGCTTATGGAAAACCAGCAACAGCTCTAAATATTTTGCGAGAGACAGTGATGGGCGAGGAGTTATTTGATTATGCTTTTAAAGAATATGCACAGCGATGGATGTTTAAACACCCAACTCCGGAGGATTTCTTTCGCACAATGGAAGATGCCTCTGCATTCGATTTAGATTGGTTTTGGAGAGGTTGGTTTTATACCACAGATTGGGTGGATATTGGTGTAAAAGAGGTTAAAAAATATCATGTATCTTCAGAACCCAATGCTTATATGTTGGATTTAATGAAAGATCAAAATATAAGCAGAAGTCGGTTAAAACCTTTGGTGTATATGGTCGAAGAAGGTAGTGAAGAGTATAAAGAAGACATGCGCAATGGTACACTTTTAGAAAATACTAAACCCTTAAAGGAGTATATTATGGATAACTTTACAGCAGAAGAACGTACAAATATTAAAGAGCCGAAATTTTTCTATAACATTACGTTCGAAAAGCCTGGTGGTTTAGTTATGCCTATTATTGTTGAATATACTTTTAAAGACGGTACTTCTAAAACTGAGACTTATCCAGCTCAAATATGGAGGTTTAATGATAAAGAAGTTAGTAAAGCAATTGCCTCAGAAAAGGAAATTGTGTCTATTACCATTGATCCCAATCTTGAAACGGCAGATGTGGATACATCTAATAATTCCTGGCCTAAGGAAATTATGCAGAGTGAGTTTGAACAATTTAAGAATAAGGTAAAAGGATAAAATATTTATAATTACATAAAAGCCGATTTTAACAATCGGCTTTTTTTATTCTAACAAAACATCTCACTATATTTGTGACGTGATACAACAAACAACATTTTTGTTTATTAGTGGTGGAGAAATAGCTTTTATTTTGTTTATAGCTATTATGGTTTTTGGTGCAGATAAATTGCCCGAAATAGCTCGCGGATTGGGAAAAGGGATGCGAACCTTAAAAGATGCCACCAATGATATTAAGCATGAAATCACAAAAACAGCTGAGAAAAATGGTATTGATACCAGTATTACTTCAGATGTTAAAAAGGAGCTAGATAAGGTTAAAGACGATCTAGAAGACTTCACGGGGTCCGTTAAACGGAAATTTTAAAATTACATATCTGGTAATTGAGTAGTTTATCTATTTGTCCGAAATAGACTGCTTTTTAACGATTATTTTTTACTTCTTTTCATTAAAACGAATAATTTAATCATCCCAAATCAAATTATTTCATTAATGAAAACCTACCTATTAACATGTTTTCTGTCCTTTGCATTAGTCACTTTTGCCCAAAGGGATAGAGAAATTATCAAGGAAATTGATGATTTAAATTCTTCAGCATTAAAACATTATCACAACAATAAAATAGCAGAGTCTTTCGACGAATTTAGCCAAGCCAAAGTATTGTCAGATTCAATCGAAGATTTATATGGTAGTGCCGTAGCTAATTTCAACTTGGGGAATATCTATGGCTTGATGCAGAATCAAGAATCTGCAGAAGCCTGTTATCAAGCCATGCTAAAAGTATCAAAAAGAATTAATGATAACAGTTTAATTGCGAAGTCTTATTTGAGTCTGGGTATTCTATATAAAGATAAAAAGGGGTTAGATAATGCTATTTCTTATCTAGAAAGGGCATTAAAGCATACGTCCATAAATAGTAATGAATTGCGAAATGAATTTGATAAAGAAGAAATTCAAAAGGTGTTATTCAGAATTAGAATGAATTTGGCTCAAGCCTATTTAGATAGTAATCAATTTGAAAAATCTCTAATTCCATTACTTCGCGCTAAAAATGATTTTAATGAGGTTGATGAAGATTTTTATGCTTTAGGTTACTTTAATTATGTCTATGGATTGTATTTTCTTAAACAGGAATTATATAATAATGCAGAGTTAAAGTTGCAAAAAGCAATTGCTTCATTAGAAAATAATAATGGAGATAAGGCATTAATGTTATTGAGTAATTCTTATAGGGAGTTAGGAAAAATGTATTCTAAGGCTGGCAATAGTAATGAAGCCTATGCTAACTTATTAATGCATAATACATACCGAGATAAATATATAAACGCAGAAAGAGTAAAGCAGGACATTATTACAAAGTCAAAATTTCTTATTGAAGACTATAAATTCAATGCAGATTTTGCCGATTACAAAAGGCTACAGCAGCTAGAAATGACTAATGAGATGAAGCGAATCAATATTATTATTTCGGTGATCCTATTTTTATTGTTTGTATCCTTAGTAACATTATTTGTTAGTTATATATCTAAAAGAAAATTAGGAAACGCGCTTAAAGTGAGAAATAAAGAGTTGCAAGTTGCAACAATTCAAGCTTTAAAATCATCTGAGCTAAAATCAAAATTTATTTCTAATGTTTCTCACGAGTTAAGAACACCATTATATGGAGTTGTTGGTATTACATCGCTTTTATTAAATGAAAAGAAAAACTTTAGCGAGAGAGATACTAAGTACCTGAAATCGCTGAAATATTCGGGAGATTATCTTTTAAACTTGGTAAATGATATACTGCAAGTAAATAAGATGGAGGCACAAAAAATCGAGCTTAAAAATGTTTCAGTTAATTTGGAGTCACTTACACAGCGCATTGTAGATTCTTTTGATTACAGGCTTCAAGAGACTAACAATAAAATTAAAGTACAAATAGATAATGAAATCCCAGATTATATAAAGTGCGATAATGTTAGGCTTTCCCAAGTTTTAATTAACCTTATTGGTAATAGCATAAAGTTTACAGAAAGTGGAACCATAGATTTAAGAATAAAGCTATTAAATATTGAAGGTAATAATATCGCATTACGTTTTGAAGTTGAAGACAATGGTATTGGAATTCCGAAGGAAAAATTCAAAACCATTTTCGATAATTTTTCTCAACTTAGTAATGAGAGTAATATAAATTACCCGGGTACAGGTTTAGGACTATCTATAACAAAGAATATTGTTCAATTATTTAAAAGTAAAATAGAACTTGAAAGTGAAGTAGGTAAAGGCACTAAATTCAGTTTCAATGTTGATTTTGAAATTGACAAGGAGAACAAAGCCGTTTTGGATTTAAATAAAACAAAAAGTATTCACGTAAATTCTGATAAAAATTATAAAGTATTAATTGCTGAGGACAATAAGATAAACCAAATTGTAACGAAGAATTTACTCCTAAAACAAAACTATTCATATGATATCGTTAGCAATGGGTTGGAGGCAGTTGAAATGATGAAAACAAACCGATTCGATCTTGTTTTAATGGATATTAATATGCCATTAATGAACGGAAATGAAGCAACAAAAGCAATTAGAGAGTTTAATAATGAAATTCCAATAATAGCTTTAACAGCTGCGGATATAGAAGAAGTGAGGCAGGATTACAAAGTAATTGGATACACCGATATTATTACAAAACCATTTGATAATTACGAATTTTTCCAAACAATAGATACCCACATTCAAAACGCAAAATCTTGTGAAGTTAATTTGGTAATCGCTTCTTAATAGAGAAATGCTAAATTTTTCTACTTATGGTTAAGCCATCTCTTATTGGTAAAACCACGGTTTCAACACGTGGATCTGTTTTTAAAAGTGTATTATATGCAATTAATGCAGGTGTAGACGTGTCATCTTTTTTAAATTTAGTTTCCAAAACCTTTCCACTCCAAAGTACATTATCAGATAAAATAATACAACCAGTATTTAATCTGTCAATAATACAATTAAAATAGTTCGAGTAGTTTTCTTTATCGGCATCAATAAAGACTAAATCAAAACTAACTTTAAGATTGGGAATGATATCTAGAGCATTTCCTAAATGTTGGATAATTTGAGTTCCATAACCAGATTTGTTAAAATATTTACGCTGAAAATCGACTAGTTCCTCATTTATGTCAATAGTATGTAATTCCCCACTAGCTTGAATGCCTTCAGCTAAACAAAGTGCCGAATATCCTGTATAGGTGCCAATCTCTAAGATATTTTTGGGGTTAACTAGTTTCGAAATTATACTTAATAATCTGCCTTGATAGTGTCCGCTAAGCATACGAGGTTGCAGAATTTTTTGGTAAGTTTCTCTATTTAGTTGTTGTAATAACTCTGGTTCGTCTTCAGAATGTTTTACAACATAATCGTCTAATTCTTCTGGGATAAAATGCACTAGCTTAAAATTCTATTTAACAATTTTTCTTTTGCCTCATCACTGTCTCCACATAACCATTGAATAACATTATGCTCCCAAATATCGTCATACTCTTTTTCATTAATTATGTTTCTTTCAATTGCTAAATCCAATAGTTTTCCCGGATAAGATGATTGAGGTTTACTCTCCATTTCACCTAAGGGATATGGGTCGTCTAACCCCATTAGAACTTGCTTAGCGCCGTGATTGCGAATCAAAAGCTCCAATCCACCAGTATCATGAACTAAAGTGTCAAAAAAGATGTTTTTATGACCCACAGCTTTTCTAGGGTGGTGTTTACCTTCGAATAAATCTGGTCTACCGTCAAAACCTTGAATACGTCTTCCTAAGTTAATTTGCGCTAATTGGCCACCATGAGCAAAACAAGTACGCATATTTGGAAATTTTTCTTGATAACCATTTAATGTTAGAAAATGATAAGCATCGGCACATTGTGCCAGCATCCAAATTAAATGAAAACGCCAAGATGTATTTTCAAGCTTAATGAACTTTTCGCCATCATAAGGATGAATTTCCACAGCGAGATTATACTTGTCTGCCATTTCAAAAATAGGTTCGTTTTCTTCATCAAAAATACAGCGCCACGTTCCTATGGTATCCATGTAATGCGTTGGTAAGCATAATAGTTGCAAGCCATGAGATTCAACACAACGTTCAATTTCCCAACAAGCACTTCTTATAAATGCTGGATGTACTACAAAACCACAGGTAAACTTACTCGGATAGTCGTGTTGAATTTTTGCATTAAAATCATTCTGAAAGCGCAGTGCTTTCTTCATTTCTTCAACACGTAAGCCATTACCATATAATTGAGATAGATTAAGCACAACAGCATGGTCTAGCTTATTGCGTTCCATCCATTCTAATTTTTCGTTTAGAAAAAAACTAGAATCCGTTACAGGGCGTTTCCACCCTTTTTGTAACATAAATTTCCGGTCTTTGTCTACCCAAAATATGCCTTTTTCACGCATGAATTCTGGTATTTCTTCTGGGTAAGGAAGTAAATGCGAATGACCATTTATTCTTAATTTGCGTTTCATTTTAAAATCCTGAGAGGTCAGGAATCTTTAAGTTATAATTAATCTATTTGTACTTTTTTTGGTGGTTGCATTATTTCTCCACAATTTGGACAACTCCGCTTATCTTTATTGCCATAATATTTATCAAAAATTTTAGGCATATCGGTTTCAATATTGTCAAGAGTAAAATCTTCCTCATATAATTTGGTTGTGCAATTTTCACAAAACCAAAGTAAAGCATCTTGTACACCTTTTTCTCTAGGATACTCTATAACCAAACCTACTGTGTTCGGACCTCTTTGGGGTGAATGAGGGACTTTAGGGGGTAATAAATAAATATCACCTTCTTTTATATGAACATCTTTAGGCGTTCCTTTATCTATTATTTTTAATACAATATCACCTTCAATCTGATAGAAAAATTCTGGAGTTTCGTTATAATGATAATCTTTTCGGCTATTTGGCCCTCCCACAACCATCACAATAAAATCACCATCTTTCCAAACCACTTTATTGCCAACAGGTGGTTTTAAAAGGTGTCTGTTTTCTTCAATCCAAGCTTTAAAATTTATTGGTGATGTTAGATTACTCATGACTGTATTTTTAGAAAATTATTATCTGTTTAAAGTTACAAACTTTTTGTGCGACCACCATCAACGGGAACGTTAATTCCATTTACATAGCTCGCAGCTTCACTAGCCAAAAATGTAATAACATTCGCAGTTTCTTCAGGTTTTGCAAAGCGTTTAGCCGGCGTATAATTTTTCATAATTTCCGTCATCTCTTCAATCGAAGTATTAGAGCCATTTGCCTTAATTTTGATGATTTCGTTTAAACGTTCCGTTTCTGTAAAACCAGGTAATACATTATTAACAGTAATACCATGAGCGGCGACTTCTTCAGCTAGCGTTTTACTCCAGTTTCCTACTGCTCCTCTTGTTGTATTACTTACACCAAGACCTGGAATAGGTTCTTTAACAGAAGTTGAAATAACATTTACTATTCTACCAAAGCCACTTTCTTTCATAAAGGGAATAGTAGCTTGAGCTAAGACATGGTTACATTTTAAATGCATGGTAAACGCATTATCAAATTCTTCTAAACTTGCCGTTAATATTGCACCACTTCTTGGACCTCCTGTATTATTTACTACAATATGAAACCCATGTTCTTTTTCAATAAATTTTATGACTTGTTCTTGCAATTCTCTAGGATTAGAAAAATCGGCAACAATATAACTGTGTTTATTATGGTTTGGTAACTCTGCTAGAATAGCTTTTAACTTTTCTCTGTTTCTAGCAACTAGCGTTACATTTACACCCTCTGCCGCTAATGCAAAAGCTACAGCTTTTCCTATCCCTTGAGTGCTTCCGCAGACTAATGCGTTTTTATTGTTTAATTTTAAATCCATATTATTCGTAAATTAGTTTAGCTCTGGGGCTAAGTTTTTCCATTATTTTTTCTGGACTTTTTATTCCAGTAAATCCGAATTTTGTGTAAATTGAATGAGCGTCTTTTGTTGCAAGCATCCATTTATCAATATTTCTTAATTCTGAAAATTTCAATATGTTATCAATTAGAATTTTTGAAAACCCTTTGCCTTGATGCCTTTCAATTACAAAAACATCTAAAAGATAAGCGAAAAAAACTTTATCTGTCATAACTCTTGCATAGGCAATCTGATGTCCATTTTGAAACAAACCAAAGTTAATAGTATTCTCTGAAGCTATTTTTTGCTCTTCAAATGTTCTAGATAGACCCCAATAGGAGTTTTTAATAAACTTATAAATTAGCTTCAAATCCATGTCTTTGAAATCTGATGAAAAGTAAATATCATGTTCTAGAGCTACCATAACATCAATATTTAACACATACATTTTTAGCTTCCGTAAAAAAGCGTAATGCTTCAAATCCACCTTCTCTACCAACACCTGATGCTTTTACACCACCAAATGGCGTTCGTAAATCGCGCAACATCCAGGTATTCACCCAAACGATTCCTGCATGCAATTGATTACTCAATCGCATAGTACGCTTTAAATTATTGGTCCATATAGTCGCAGATAAGCCATATTTTACTTTGTTTGCCATATGTAAAACATCATCTTCATTTTTAAAAGGCATAATGGTAACAACAGGTCCAAATATTTCCTCTTGGTTTATTCTGCATTCATCACTATTAACTTCAATAACTGTAGGTTCTAAATAATAACCATTTTCATAATTATAAATAATTACTTGATTGCCGCCACAAAGTATTTTTCCGCCTTCTTTTTTGCCAATTTCAATGTAGCTTAAAACTTTATCTAAATGTAGTCTCGAAACCAAGGCGCCAATATCTGTTGAGCTTTCAGCTGGATGTCCAACTTTTAGTTGTTTTACTTTTTTAACAAAGTCAGTTTTAAATTTATCGTAAATAGAAGCTTCAACAAAAATACGACTACCACAGAGACAAATTTGTCCTTGATTAGCAAATGAAGAACGAACAGTGGTCTCCAACATATTCTCATAATCGCAATCCGCAAAAATGATGTTTGGGTTTTTTCCACCAAGTTCAAGAGATAATTTTTTAAACATGGGAGCGGCGATTTTGGCAATATGTGCTCCAGTGGTTGTGCCTCCTGTGAAGGAGATGGCTTTAATGTTGGGGTGTACTACAATAGCTTGACCTGTTGTGGTTCCTAATCCATGAACAATATTTAAAACACCTTTTGGGAGGCCAGCCTCATTTAGTATCTCACTCAAAAGATATGCTGTCATTGGTGTAACTTCACTTGGTTTGGCAACCACACAATTGCCTGCTGCTATTGCTGGTGCTATTTTCCAAGTAAATAAATAGAGTGGAAGATTCCAAGGCGAAATACAACCTACAACCCCAATGGGTTGACGAAGTGTGTAATTAATAGCGTTTTGACCAACGCTCTCATGACTTTCGCTTGCAAATTGTGTAATGGCATTTCCGAAAAATCTAAAATTACTGGCTGCTCTAGGAATATCTATTGCTTTTGCTAAGCTAATAGGCTTTCCATTATCTCTACTTTCAGCTTCTGCAAATCGTTCTAAGTTTTTTTCCAGCAATTCTGAAATTTTAATTAGAATTCTACTGCGCTCTTCTAATGTGGTTTGAGACCACAACGTAAAAGCAAATTCCGCGCTTTGATAGGCACTTTCTACATCTTCTTTTGAAGAGTTAGGTGTCAAACTGTAAACTTCACCATTAAATGGACAATAGTTGTCTATCCAATTATTAGAAATTGGATTTGTAAATTTACCGTTTATGAAGTTTTGGATCTTTTTCATTTTTGTCATTCCTGCGTAGGCAGGAATCTGTTAATTTGGATTCCGGTTCTAAGGTGGAATGATAGCTATTTCTTTTTGAACGCCATAACTTTAATTTCCACAACTAAATCTGGATGTGGTAATTGATGCACTGCTACAGTTGTTCGAGTAGGTCCCGTTTCTTTATCAAAAAATTCAGCATACGCTTTATTGTAACCTGCAAAATCATTCATGTTTACCAAAAAGGAAGTCACATCCACCACATCTTTTAATGTGGCGCCTTCATTGGCTAAATTCTTTTCAATATTCTTCAAAACTTCACGAGTTTGAACTTCAATATTTAAACGTTTGGTTCCCATCTCGTCGATAATATCTACACCAGCAATAGTGTTGTCTGCCATTCTTGAACTTGTTCCAGATACAAATATAAAATCACCAACCCGTTTGGTGTGTGGGTATGCGCCTCTTGGGGTAACTTTGTCGTTCATATTTATTATTGTTTCAATCCAGCAATTCTATCGTCTTCAAGAATAGCTTCTGTTTCTGTTTTTACTTGTTCTAAAATCTCTTTTAGCTTTTCTTTTGTTATATCGATCACAGTCGAGATGTCTCCATCTGAAAGCATATTTAAAATGGCCTTGTCTTGCGCACGACCTCTTAACATGGCATTTCTATAACCCATACCTTCATTAAAGGTTACCAAGGAATACTTTGAGGAGTACTCATTTGGAAACTCTTTTTCTAAAGCCATTTCCAATTTACGCTTTTCTTGGAATATAGGATTAGCTACATGGTCTTTCATTTCATGGAAATTATCAATCGCCAAATCAGCAATAGCGTCAGTGTCTTTTTTGCGAGTAGATTCATAGGTTTTAAAAACAGCTTCCCAATTTTCTACATTTTCATCTAGAACTTTATCAAATTCTACAACATCTTCAAACGAAGCATTCATGCCTTGACCATAAAAAGGAACTATGGCATGGGCAGCATCACCCATTAATAATGTATTTCCTCTATAATGCCACGGCGAACATTTAACTGTACCCAAAGGTGCAGTGGGGTTTTGGAAAAAATCATCTAAAAGATTAGGCATTAATGATAAGGCGTCTGGAAATTCTTTTTTGAAAAATTCTAATACCACTTCTTCATTGGTAAGGTTGTTGAAATTATAATTTCCTTCGTTATAACTTAAAAATAATGTAACGGTAAAGCTTCCATCTAAATTAGGTAAGGCTATTAGCATAAAATCACCTCTTGGCCAGATATGAAGGGCATTTTTATAGGTTTTATAATCTCCATTTTCTTTTGGTAGAATACTTAATTCTTTATAACCATGAGTTAGATAATCTTGTGAAAAGCTAAATAAAAACTTTTTACCCAAATAGTAACTTTTTCTCATGGCAGAACCCGCGCCATCTGTTGCAATTATGATGTCGGCATCTTCGATAAATTCTTTCTTTGAATGATAATCTTTAAATAAAGCGGTTGTATTTTCGAAATCTACAGATTTACATGTTTTATTAAAATAAATTTTAACGTTATTATGTTTTTCAGCTTCATCTAATAATAAAGCGTTTAAACCACCCCTTGAAATAGAATTTATATATTCGTGTTCGCGACCACTATAGTTTGATAAATGAGAGACTCCGTTTATATCATGAATCATCCGACCATGCATTGGAATACACAATGCCTTTACTTTATCTTCAATTCCAACAAGTTTCATGGCTTTGTTTCCTCTATCTGAAAACGCTAAATTTATGGATCGACCAGCGCTTATATCTACTTTACGTAAATCTGGTCGCATTTCATACACAACAACGTTATAACCTCTTTGACCAAGTCGTAATGCTAAAAGAGAACCACAAAGACCTGCGCCTATAATTAGAATATTTTGTTGTTTAGTTGGCATTCAATATCGCTTTTAGTTTTTCAACCATTAAATAAATATCTTCGAATGAATTGTACAAGGGAACAGGAGCACAGCGAATAACATCTGGTTGACGCCAATCACTAATTACGCCAGCTTTAGTTAACTTATGATGCAATGTTTTATCAGCATTTAAAACTTGTATAGATAGTTGGCATCCGCGTTCTTCTTGGTTTGAAGGCGTAATTATTTTAATTACATTTTCTCCAAGTTGTTTTAGTAGAAATTCAAAATAACCCGTTAGGATTCTTGACTTTTTTACTAATTTTTCCATCCCAACTTCATTAAAAATATCTAAGGATGCTTTTATCGCTGCCATAGATAAAATAGGAGGGTTGCTTAATTGCCAACCTTCTGCTCCTGGAAGGACATCAAATTCATCACGCATATTGAAACGCGTTTTTTTATTATGACTCCACCATCCAGTAAAACGATTTAAGTCTTTATTAAAGGCATGTTTTTCATGGACGAAACAACCAGCTAAACTACCTGGGCCAGAATTTAAATATTTGTATGTACACCAAACGGCAAAATCGGCATCAGAATCGTGTAGATTAAGTTCTACATTGCCTGCTCCGTGAGCGCAGTCAAACCCAACTTTGCAACCATATTTATGTGCTAATGTTGTTATGCGTTTTAAATCGAAAAACTGCCCTGTGTAATAATTTACACCACCAATCATAATGAGCGCAATTTCATGGCCGTGAGATTCAAGTAATTCCTCTAAATCTTCATATCTTAAAAGTTCTTCATCTTCTCTAGGTTTCCATAAAATGAGTCCTTCTTTATCGTTATATCCATGATGTCTTAACTGAGACTCAACAGCATATTTATCAGAAGGGAACGCATCACTTTCAATTAGTATTTTATAACGTTCGTTTATAGGTTGATAAAATGAGACCATCATCAAATGAAGGTTAGCTGTTAAGGTGTTCATTACAACAACTTCAATGGGTTTAGCTCCTACAATTTTAGCCATGTTATACGTAAGAAATTCATGATATGGCAACCAAGGATTTTTGGCTTCTGTATGTCCTTCAACCCCTAATTTAGCCCAATCTTCAAGCTCTTGTTCAACGTAATATTTTGTTGATTTGGGCTGTAACCCCAATGAATTACCGGTCATGTATATCAAGTCATTTCCATGTTCGTCTTTTGGGATATGGAACTTATCTCGGTAAGCAGCTAACTTATCGTTTTGGTCTTGTTGTTTTGCATAATCTAGACCTAATTGATATTTGGACAAAGTAGTTGTTTTTCGGTTTCTAACAAAAATAAGCAATATAAACTTAGAAATGAATAGCTTAAATGCGGATATTTTGTGTGTTGTTTTTTTCGTATATTTAGTAAAAAAGTTATTGATATGGCAAAGACTAAAAAGTATTCTAATGATGAAATGACCATAGTATGGGAGGCTGATAAGTGTATACATTCTGGAATATGCGTAAAGGGGCTTCCAGATGTTTTTAGACCTAAAGTTCGTCCTTGGCTAAGAATAGAAGCTGCATCAACAGATTCATTAATTAATCAGGTAAAACAGTGTCCTTCTGGAGCATTAACTTATTATATGAATGATGAAGACGATAATACTTCATAAGTATTATATACTAAAGTTGAGGTTTTAGAGAATGGTCCATTATTAGTATACGGAACACTTAGAGTAACCCATAGAGATGGAACCCAAGAAACCAAAAATAAAACAACAGCCTTTTGCAGATGTGGTAAATCTGATAATAAGCCCTATTGTGACGGGGCGCATGTGAAGTTGGAGTTTAAAGGTTGATGTTATTTGATCATATCTTGTGTTTCAACTGTTCTTAAGCCTAAATGTTCTTGTGCAGAATCTGTATCTGTAGCCATTCTTGAAGATACTCTATAACTTGCACAATAGGAATCGCTACACAAAAATGACCCACCTTTAATAATTTTTTTTATGTAGGTATTATTCGGATTGTAAGCAGTGTCCGCACCCAAAGGATTAATGATTGTTTTGTTTTGTGAGGCTAGTTCTTTATAATATTTAATATTGTACCAATCGTTAGTCCATTCCCAAACGTTACCAGCCATATCATAGAGACCGAAGCTATTCGCTGGATAGGATTTAACAGGTGCAAGACGTTCGTAACCATTCTCTGATGTGTTGTTTAAAGGAAATTCACCTTCCAACTATTTGCCATTTGGGAAAGCTTAGATCTTTCATCACACCAAAAATAAACGGTATTGATTAGTCATTCACAGTTAATTTAGGATATGAAAAATCATTCCTTCCAGAACCCCTCAATTTCTTCAAGAGATTTTCCTTTAGTCTCAGGAATATATTTATACGTTACCAACATTATTAATAAAATAAACATTATAAATAAAAAATAAGGTAGAGAACCATTCCAAGTAGCACTATTATTTACTTCACTATCCATTACAACTGGAAAAGATTGTGAAACCACATAATTTGCAGCCCACTGAGCTGCGACAGCTACAGACATAGCAACACTGCGTATTTTATTTGGAAACATTTCAGAAAGTAGAACCCAAACAACAGGCCCCATAGAAAGTGCAAATGAAGCTATGAAAATTAACACACCCAATAAAGATAAAAACCCAACAGATTGTTGTTGTAGTGTGATTCCTAACAATAAAAACCCAGCTATCATGCCAATTGATCCAATATATATTAATGGCTTCCTTCCTAATTTATCTACCGTGAACATAGCAATGAAAGTAAATATAAGGTTTATAAATGCTAATAATATTTGTTGCGCTAAAATGTCCTCTTTACCAAAGCCAAGTGCTTTTTCAAAAATATCAGCTCCATAATATAATACCGCGTTAATTCCCGTAAATTGTTGTAATACAGAAAGTGTAGTTCCAATAATTATAATTCCAAGGATTATTTTTGAAAAATAATTCACTTTGATATTACTATCGCTAGTATCAAGAGAGGTTTTTATTTCTTCTATTTCTTGGTTTGCTTGATCTTCACCATGAATCTTGGTTAAGATAGCCAATGCTTCATTATCCTTTCCTTTAAGTGCTAGCCATCTCGGACTTTTAGGAACAAAAAACAATAGTACCAAAAATAGACAACTAGGAATTAATTCTGACCAGAACATATGTTTCCAACCAAATTCAATATTCTCTGCTTCCGATAAATTATTTCCAATAAAATAAGTAGCCAAAAACACTACAAAAAAACCAATAACAATGGCAAGTTGGTAGTAAGTAACCATTTTTCCTCTTATATTACTTGGAGCTATTTCTGCTATATACATAGGAGCATTCATTGATGCTATACCAATACCTAAACCTCCAATAATTCTAAATATAACTAGTAATGAAACTGACTCTGAAAATATAGATGGCAAACCAGATCCAAAGGCTGAAATTGAAAATAACACTGCCGAAATTATTAAAGAATATTTTCTGCCAAATCTTATACTAAAAGGACCAGCAACAATAGCGCCAACTAAACAACCTAAAAGAGCACTTCCTACTACCCAGCCTTTCATGGCTGAATCCAAATCAAAATGCTTACTTAAATAAAATTGCGCCCCATTAATGACTCCTGTATCATAGCCAAATAATAATCCGCCCAAAGCAGATACTGCTGTTATTAATAACAAAAAAGTTTTTTTATTCATAATTTGTGTGTTTACACCTTTTTAAAATTTTAATAAAAGGTTATTGTTTTGGTTTTTGTAAGTCTAATCTATTGATATTATGTGTTTTAAGTTTAATGGTTATCTTTATTTGTCAATTTATCATCAGAAAAAGTATTTTAATTAGTTTTCTATTTTATAATACTTATACCTTCACTATATAGTTTTATTGATAATTGGAATCAAAAAATCTAAACTACGGATTAAAAGGTTTATATCAAATTAATAATATATTTTCACTATGTCTCATTTCTCATATTCATGAAACAATATTATATTATAGTTAAAAAATACAAACTTTGTATTACAAAGTTAAGCCATAAAAAGGATGGAATTTGCTCATGTACTTTGAGGCGTAATATGGGAATCACAGATTGGGGTCTCTTTCTTACTTCTAAAAATGCTTACGAGTATTTACTTTTTGTTTAGTATCCAAAAAAACTAAAGGAAAAAGCATCTACTTGATTAAATATTAAATGATAAGATTTTATATTTCCTGAGAAAAAGAGAATTCAGACTTAGATCTAATTTTGATTATTGGATAAACATGGTGATTAAATAAAATCCTCAACTTATTAATAAGTTGAGGATTTAATTGTGGAGTCGGAGAGAATCGAACTCTCGTCCAAACAAGTAACCAAAGAGCTTTCTACACGTTTAGTCTATTCTTGGGTTTTCGATAATAAGCTGGTTAAAGACAACCTACTTAAAACTTAGCTTCTTAATCTCGAAAGGGCATCAAAGCACTACCCAATCTTAGTTAATATTTACGATGCCTCTAAAAAGAACGCCATTAACCAAGGCTTTCTGGAGACATAAAGCTTGTACACCTTGTGTACCTAGGCTAATCTTACTATAATTCAGATTATGCAGCTAAAGCGTAGTTATTCTCGCCGTTTAAAAGTTGATTTAGCCTTTTACGTGTTTCAAAACCATTACACGACGTGCTTACCGTTCAATTAATCTCGCTGTCAAAACCAGTCGACCCCTTTTGCAATTAAATAGTAATTTTTGTCACTTCGAGTGATTTTCATTTTTCTTAAAAATCGTATCGAGAAGTGGGCGTTACCCACTTTTGCTTTTACCGGCAAAAGTGAGTCGGGCTTTCCGCTATATCTTCTTTGTACTGAACTTATTTCAGTATTTAACTAAAAATAGTAATCTACTTTAAGGGCATATATTATTTAAACTTAATACTAGTACAAAAAAGTATGCCGCTTCAATCCCTAACGCGGAAAGCAAAGGTATCAAAAAACTTTGTTTACCACTTCAAATCTATTTACATTTAGTCAAAATTTATACCAATTTTTATTTTCAAAAAAATAAATTAACAATTATACGAATGAACATCAAATTCGCTATCATAAAAGAACGTAAAAACCCACCAGATCGTCGCGTAGTATTCTCACCAACAAAATTAGCTGAGGCTAGAGATAATTTGCCACAAGCTGAATTTAAAGTTGAAGCTTCAGATATTCGCGTATTTCCAGATGCAGCTTACCGAGCCTTAGATTTTGAAGTAACTGAAGATATATCAGATTGTGATGTCATGATTGGGGTAAAAGAAGTCCCAATTGATGCGTTAATACCTAATAGAAAATACTTTTTCTTTTCACATACTATTAAGAAACAACCTTATAATAGAAAGTTGTTAAAAGCCATTCTAGAAAAAAACATAGAGCTATACGATCATGAAACCATAGTTAACCAAAAGGGATTCCGCTTAATAGGTTTTGGGCGTTATGCGGGCATCGTTGGGGCTTATAACGGTTTTAGAGCATGGGGATTAAAATACGATTCATGGCATTTGCCAAAAGCAGGCCCATTACCCAATCAAGCAGCGTTAATTGAAGAGCTCAATAAAATTAATCTTCCAAACATAAAAATATTGTTGACAGGAAGTGGTAAAGTGTCTAATGGCGCTAAAGAAATGTTGGATGCTATGCATATTAAACCTGTTTCAGTAGTGGACTATCTTAATAAAGTATATAACGAACCTATATATTGCAAAATAGATGTTTTAGATTATAACAAACGCGAAGATGGGGGAGTATTAAATAATGCAGATTTTTATAATAACCCAGAAGATTACGTCTCTAATTTTATGCGTTTCGCAAAAGTAACTGATTATTATATTGCTGGTCATTTTTATGGTGATGGAGCCCCATATTTATACACAAGAGACGATGTGAAATGTCCAGATTTTAACATTAGAGTTGTGGCAGATATTAGTTGTGATGTCGATGGGCCAGTGGCCACAACATTACGCGCATCAACTATAGCAGATCCCATTTATGGTTATGACCCACAAACCGAATCTGAGGTTGATTATAAAAACGAAAACGCCATAACTGTTATGGCAGTTGATAATTTACCCTGTGAACTTCCGCAAGATGCAAGCGAAGGTTTTGGAGAGCAGTTTTTACAACATGTGTTGCCTGCTTTTTTTAATGGTGATGAGGATGGTGTCCTCAACCGTGCTAAAATAACTGAAAATGGAAAATTAACAGATCGTTTTAGTTATTTACAGGATTATGTTGATGGATAGGAATAAGTGGCTTAAATTCAAATAAATGTGTTACCTTTCTTTCCTTAAACTTAAAAACCACTAATATTATGAAAATTATTTGTTCGCTTTCATCCTTAGCGCTATTACTAATTGTAGGCTGTAAAGAGGCTCCTAAAGAAGATAATTCTGCAAATGAATTATTTAAGCAAAATGCCCAAACTGTTTTAAAATCTATTACCGATTGGGAAAATGAAAAACCAGACTATTCCATTTTTGCTGAAAATGCGATTGGGTTAAACACTTTTTTTGGAGCAGAAGTAGACACCATAATGATTCAAAGTGATGAAGCTAAGGCTATGGATAAGCAATTTTTAGAGCGATACGATTTTAAATTTCTAGCCAACCCACCACAATTGTTACCAGGTGTTAATCCAGAAACCAAAAAGCCTGATGGATCTGTACGTTATTATGGTGCTTGGGAAGTTACTTTGCCTGCAACAGATTCTACAGAGGCAAAATCTGGCGTTATAAAAGTATATAATTCTTTAGATTTTGATGAAAATGGAAAAATAATATATAGCCAAGGTTATGGCGATTATTCTGGTTTAATGAATTATTTAAATAATTAACTAGTAAAAAATAATTATTAAAAACCACCTAAATTCTTTCTAGGTGGTTTTTTTATTTGTAGCCTGTTCTACTTGGCTTTATATCAATTTTATGGTAGTTGTTTAAACACCAAAATCTCTGTTAAGAGATGATAAATATCATTTTGTATTTATTGAATATTAACGAACTTATAGCACGTTTCGTTTAGATTTTAATAATTAAATAATGCATTATGAATCCACCACTACTGTTAACCGTTCTTTTTTTTCTATTTCTATTATCAGGAATACGAATTGTTTTTGAATACAAACGTGCTTTAAAATTTAGGTTTGGTAAGTATATTAAAACTTTACAACCAGGGTTTAGATGGATAATTCCTATTATAGAAACTATACAAAAAGTAGATATTCGTGTTATTACAATTAATGTGGTCTCTCAAGAAGTTATGACAGAAGACAATGTACCTTGTAGTATAGATGGTGTGGTTTTTTTTAAAATTGTCAATCCAGAAATGGCAGTTCTGGAAGTAGAGGAATATACTTTTGCTATAACCCAATTATCCCAAGCAGCTTTGCGTGATGTTTGCGGTAAAGTGGAATTAGACACTATTTTATCCAAACGAGAAGAAATGGGTAAGAATATTAAGAATATTGTAGAGGTAGAAACCAAAGAATGGGGCGTTAATATTATTGATGTTAAAATAAAGGACATTCAATTACCTGAAAATATGAAACGCATGATGGCGAATCAAGCCGAGGCAGAACGGTCAAGAAGAGCCCGTATTATTTTGGCATTGGCTGAAGAGCAAGCAGCAGGCAAATTGTTAGAAGCGGGTAAATTAATAGATCAGTCGCCATCTGCAATAAAATTAAGGTTGTATCAAACTTTATCTAATATTGCCGCAGAAAAGAACTCAACGATTTTATTCCCTTTCCCTGAAGAGGTGTTGCCAAAAAATAAACAATAGTACTCCGTGCTATTTATTAAATTTGACAAAAAAAAGAATTTGAAACCTGTAGACGAATATTTTATAAGGCAGAAAGAGCCTTATCAGTCCATAATGCTTTATGTTAGAGATGTGATTTTACATACTTTACCTGATGTGGAGGAAAGGTATAGTTATGGCGTTCCTTTTTATAATATTAGAAAAAAACCTATGGTCTATTTGAATATTTTAAAAGGGAAAAATTATGTTGATGTCGCTTTTGTGCAAGGTATTCTGATTGAAAAAGAATTTCCCATTCTAAAAAATCATAACAATAGAAAACAAGTACGTTCGATTCAACTTAAAACTATTGAAGATTTAGACCAAGAAAGTTTTGAAGCGCTTTTATATGCCGCTGCAGACCATGCTAGAAATAGTAAAAAGGTATGGTTTTTCTAAGCTAAACTGTTTATAGTTTTTCTTATAGCAACCAAGTTAGTTAACAGATTTTCCAAATTAGCCAAATGCAGCATATTTGCTCCGTCACTTTTTGCATTAGCGGGATCAAAGTGTGTTTCAATAAATAAGCCATCAACATGGTTTACGATACCAGCTCTGGCAATGGTTTCTATCATATCTGGTCGGCCTCCTGTTACACCAGCACTTTGATTTGGTTGCTGTAAAGAGTGTGTAACATCCAAAACAGTTGGAGCATATTTGCGCATGGTTGGAATACCTCTAAAATCAACAATCATGTCTTGGTAACCAAACATAGTTCCTCGATCTGTTATCCAAGCGTTTTCGTTTCCAGCGTCTTTAACTTTTTGAACGGCATGTTTCATAGCTTCAGGACTCATAAACTGTCCCTTTTTTAAGTTAACAACTTTACCGGTTTTGGCCGCTGCAACCACTAAATCCGTTTGTCGTACTAAAAAAGCTGGAATTTGTAAGACATCTACATATTCCGCAGCTAAAGAGGCATCAGAAACTTCATGGATATCTGTTACGGTTGGGACATCAAAAGTTTCAGATACTTTTTTGAGAATCTTCAATGCCTTTTCATTTCCTATACCTGTGAAACTATCAATTCTACTGCGGTTAGCTTTTTTAAAACTTCCTTTAAATACATAAGGTATTTCTAACTTATCAGTAATTGAAACTACCTTTTCAGCGATACGTAGAGCCATATCTTCTCCTTCTATGGCGCAGGGGCCACACAGCAGAAAAAAATTGTTTGAATTTATGTGTTTGAGTTGAGGAACATCGCTAAGAGTCATTGGCTTTAAATTTAAGCCACAAAGTTACATATTAAAAAGTTTCTTTTAAACTATTTCTTATCATCCACAAGGACATTATAAAACTTAAGAAAGCTAGCAATCCACCATAAATCATAATTTTATTAAACATCTCGGAAATGGAGATTATGTTTAAACTGTCTGATATAAAGACCATAATAAGGTAGGAAGATATACAAACAAATGTGATTCCTAAAGTAAAGTTTAGACTTCTACTAGGTTTAACTAATTGATATAAAAATGGAATACTTAAAAGTAAAATTGGGTAAGCTGTAAAACCTTCTGTTCTGTTAACAATAGTAAAACAATATGCTGCCACAAATATAAAGTACAGATAAGGAATAAACTTTGTGTAATTTTTAATCGTTTTCATAGGGCACTAAATAAATTCAAGAATTAGGTTTGGTTCTTTAGAAGGTTAAACGATAAAAAGTATGGAATAGTTTTTAAAAGTTTAATTATAACATTTAATTAACTAAATATCATTAGATAATGATTAACATGTTAAAATATAGCGTACATTTGCACGCTTAAAATGGGGTAGTATGACAAGTATCAAAAATATTGCAATTATAGCTCACGTCGATCATGGTAAAACGACTTTGGTAGATAAGATAATGTACCATTGTCAGTTATTTCGTGAGAATGAAAATACTGGTGATTTGATTCTTGATAATAATGATTTAGAGCGTGAAAGAGGTATTACAATTACGTCTAAAAATGTTTCTGTAATTTACAAGGAAACTAAAATCAATATTATCGATACACCTGGTCACGCCGATTTTGGTGGTGAAGTAGAGCGTGTCTTAAATATGGCAGATGGTGTCTTGTTATTGGTTGATGCTTTTGAAGGTCCTATGCCACAAACGCGTTTTGTTTTACAGAAAGCTATTGACTTAGGTTTGAAACCCTGCGTTGTAATCAATAAAGTAGATAAGGAGAACTGTACACCCGACGAAGTACATGAAAAGGTTTTTGATTTAATGTTTGAGTTAGGTGCAGAAGAATGGCAGTTGGATTTTCCAACGGTATATGGTTCTGCAAAAAACAATTGGATGAGTGATGATTGGCAACATGAAACTGAAAACATTGAACCATTGCTTGATATGGTTATAGATCATATACCATCGCCTAAGATTGAAGCTGGAACCACTCAAATGCTTATAACATCTTTAGATTTCTCATCCTTTACAGGAAGAATTGCAATAGGTCGCTTAACACGTGGCGAGTTAAAAGTGGGTCAGAATATTTCTTTGGTAAAAAGAGACGGGAGCATTGTGAAATCTAAAATAAAAGAATTACACACTTTTGAAGGTTTAGGACGTAAAAAAGTTGATGTGGTTCAAGCGGGTGATATTTGTGCCATTGTAGGTTTAGAAGGTTTTGAAATTGGAGATACAGTTGCCGATTGGGAAGCACCAGAAGGTTTAAAAACCATTGCCATTGATGAGCCAACAATGAGCATGTTATTTACTATTAACGATTCGCCATTTTTCGGTAAAGATGGTAAGTATGTAACATCGCGTCATATAAAGGATAGATTAACAAAAGAACTTGAAAAGAATTTAGCACTTCGTGTTGAAGAAACAGATAGCGCAGATAAGTTCATGGTATTTGGTAGAGGTGTACTTCATTTATCTGTTTTAATCGAAACCATGCGTCGAGAAGGTTATGAGCTTCAAATAGGACAACCGCAAGTAATTATTAAAGAAATCGATGGTGTAAAATGTGAACCGGTTGAAGAAATGACTATTGATTTACCAGAAGTTGTTTCAGGTAAAGCTATAGAAATGGTAACCATGCGTAAAGGTGAAATGTTAAGTATGGAAGCTAAAGGTGATCGTATGGTTTGTGAGTTTATTGTACCATCAAGAGGAATTATTGGTTTAAGGAATCAGTTATTAACAGCTACAGCAGGAGAAGCTATAATGGCACACCGATTTAAAGAGTATCAACCTTTAAAGGGCGGTATTCCAGAAAGACAAAATGGGAGTTTGGTTTCCATGGAAAAGGGACAAGCTATTCCCTATTCAATTGATAAATTACAAGATAGAGGTAAGTTTTTTATCGATCCAGGAGAAGATATTTATGAAGGACAGGTTATTGGTGAAAACTCTCGAGGAGACGATATGACAGTTAATGTTACCAAAACCAAAAAATTGAGTAACGTACGTTCGGCTGGTGCCGATGATAAAGCTAAAATTGTACCAGCTATAAAGTTTTCCTTAGAGGAAGCATTGGAATATATTCAGAAAGATGAATATGTGGAGGTAACCCCAGGTCATTTGCGTTTAAGGAAGATATTTTTAACCGAGGTTGAACGAAAACGAAATAAGTCGTTATAACGAATTATAAACAGCGTTATAAAAGAGAAATTCGAATTGAGTTTCTCTTTTTTTTTGCTATTATTGGAATATGGAATTATTCGGAATCACAGGTACAGAATATGTTGGCTATTTAGCGTCTCTAATGGTTTTAATTTCATTTACAATGAGGACAATAAAAGGATTACGTTTGCTCAATATGGCAGGTTGTATTTTATTTGTGCTATACGGGTTTTTAATGCCAAACTTAAGAATTGGATTGCCAATCATTATAGCAAATGTGGCTATATTTGCTGTAAATGCTTATTACTTAATGAGAAAAAGAACTTCCTAAAGTATTCTGTTTAAAACATAATTTATTTCTTCCAGTTGGTCTAATTTAATTAGTCAAACTTAAATCATTTTGTATCTTTGGTTCGCTCCGGAAGGATTAATTAATAAGCACCCTACACTTGATTTTACAATCATATATTTCTAATAAAAGGTAACTTGTATTAATTGAAGAGATTATTAGAATACATAAACAGTAAAGTATTAATAAAAATTGCATCTTTAAAAACGGCATCTGTTTTTACTAAGATTATTGCTGGTGTTTTAACTTCAAAGGCCATTGCTATTTTTATTGGGGCGGAAGGGCTAGCATTGATAGGTAACTTAAGGAATTTTGTTAGTGCTTTTCAAACCATCTCTATTTTAGGATTTTACAATGGCGCAGTTAAATATATTGCTGCTTTTAAGGAGGATTCAATCAGGTTAAGTAAAACCATTTCTACAACATTTTATTTTGGTTTTATAGCCACGATTTTGGTGTCGCTTTTAATTTATTTTAATGCACATACTATTAATAATCTCATATTTCCGTTTTATGGAAATTATGCTTATGTGATACGCATTTTTGCTATTGTACTCCCATTTTATGCGCTGAATATGTTTTCATTTTCAATAATGAATGGATTTTCAAAGTATAAAATATTGATAGTAATAAATATCATTGGTCAGATTTTAGGCTTATCTATTACGCTTCTGTTAATTTATCAAAAGAAAATAGAGGGTGCGCTAATATCAGTTGTTATAGCAGAGTCTCTCATATTTTTAATTACCCTTGTGGGTATTATAAACAGACGTAGTTTAATTGGTTATATCCAGTTAAAGCAAGTTAGCATCAATGTATTTAAAAAATTAAGTTCATATTCCATAATGGCATTATTTTCGGCTGTTATTTTGCCAATAGTAGCCATTGCTATAAGGTCTTATATTATTGAGCATGTTAGCTATAAAGACGCTGGTTTTTGGGAAGCCATGACAAGAATTTCAAAGTACTACCTCATGTTAGTTAACACCTTAATGGCCCTTTATATCTTACCCAGATTTTCTGAAATAAATAACTCAAGAGAGTTTAGGAAAGAGGTGTTTAGTTTTTATAAAACAATAATCCCAATTTTTGCTCTTGGGTTGTTGCTTATATATTTATTTAAATCTTTAATTGTCACACTTGTTTTTTCCACTGAATTTGAACCGGTTGAAGATTTATTCTTATGGCAATTATTAGGGGATTTTTTCAAAGTTATGTCTATCGTTATCGCATACCAATTTTTAGCGAAAAAAATGTTTTGGCATTATATTATAACTGAGGCTTTTTTGGTGATTATTACCTATACAACAAGTATTTATTTTATTAAAATATATGGGGTAGAAGGAGCTGTAATTGGTCATTTGGTTAGTTACATTATGTATTATGGTGTTATATTGCTTATATTCGGAAGTTCTCTTTTTGGAGTAGACGAAAGAAAGTTTGACGACTAATATAATTGGGTTTTATTCTAGTTTATTAAGTATATTTTATAGTTATCTATAGTATAAAGAAATATAGTCCGGAACACAAAGGGCTTTGGGACAACTTTGTTTCAGAGGCTAAAAATTCTACATTTCTTTTTTACAGAGATTTTATGGAATATCATCAAGATAGATTTGAAGATTATTCATTAATGGTTTTTAAAGGTAACAAGCTATCTGCACTTTTACCTGCAAATAAAGTTGGAAATAAATTGTATTCTCATCAAGGTTTAAGTTATGGAGGGCTTATTTTAGAGTTCAATCAAAAATTTGGCTCTGTAATAGATATTTTTTATAAAATTTTAACTTTCTTAGAATTTAATGGAATTAAATTTTTACAGATAAAGGAGATACCTTTTGTTTATTTAAAAAAGCCAAGCGGAGAATTATCATTCATGGCTGATTTACTAAAAGCAAATATTGTTGAACGTTATTTGCATAGTGTTCTTTGTTCAGACAATAAAACATTGTATTCTAAAAGTAGGTTAGAAGGCGAAAAAAGAGGCGTAAAACATGGTTTGGTTGTAAAAGAAGAAGGTGATTTTAAAACTTTTTGGAATAATATATTAATACCAAACTTAGTAGAGAATTATAACGCAATGCCTTTACATAGCCTAAAAGAGATTACCCTGTTAAAAAAGAAATTTCCCAAAAATTTAAGACAGTTTAATGTGTTTTATGAAAACAAGATTGTCGCGGGTGCTACTATTTTTCAATCAGACGAAGTAGCAAAATTGCAATATATCTCAGGAGATAAAAATAAAAACACCTTAGGAAGCTTAGATTTTTTACAACTACATTTAATAAATAATGTGTATCCGCAAAAGAAGTATTTTGATCTAGGAACCTCTAAAGGAAATGATGATAATACCATAAATAAAGGGTTGTTATTTTGGAAAGAAGGTTTTGGAACTGGTACCGTTACGAGCGATGTATTTATTATTGAAACTAAAAATTATAAATTATTAGAAAATGTAATGCAATGATTAAGTTTTTAGATTTAAAAATAATAAACCAGCATTATGAAGAGCAATTAAAAAAGGCTTTTAGAAATTTTTTAGATGAAGGCTACTATATTTTAGGAAGTCAAGTAATACAATTTGAAAATAAATTTGCAGATTTTTGCGGTGTAAATCATTGTATTGGTGTTAGTAATGGGCTTGATGCGTTAACCTTAATATTTAAGTCCTACATAAGGTTGGGGAAATTAAAAAAAGGAGATCAAGTAATAGTAGCGGCTAATACATATATAGCCTCTATTTTGGCAATAATTAATGCAGGACTAGAACCAGTTTTGGTAGAGCCAAATGAGGATACCTTTAATATTGATCCATTAGAAATAACCAAGAAAATTTCAGATAAAACAAAAGCTATTTTAGCTGTACATTTATATGGCATGCTTGCCGATATGAAAGGTATATTGGAAATATCGAGAAAGTATGATTTATTGGTTATAGAGGATGCTGCTCAGGCTCATGGTGCTCGTGATATGGATCTTGGTAGAAAAGCTGGTAATTTAGGAGACGCGGCAGCTTTTAGTTTTTACCCCACAAAAAACCTAGGTGCTTTGGGTGATGCTGGAGCGGTAACTACTAGCGATGATTCTTTAGCTAAGATGATATACAAGTTGAGAAATTATGGTAGGTCTACTAAATTTAAGAATGATGCTTTGGGATATAATAATAGGCTTGATGAAGTTCAGGCTTCTATGCTTAACATTAAACTTCCTTATTTAGATAAAGAGAATGAAAAAAGGAGAGAGATAGCAAAAAAATACGTCAGTGAAATTAATAATAAAAAAATATTGCTGCCTTATTGGGATGGCTCCAAAAATCATGTATTTCACGTATTTGTAATTAGAACAAAGAATCGAAATGAATTAAAAGAATTTCTATTGAAAAATGGTGTTGAAACACTAATTTTTTATCCTATTCCCCCTCATAAACAGAAAGTTTTTAAAAGTTGGAATAACAAGTCATTACCAATTACCGAAAATATACACGACGAAGTTATAAGCATACCATTAAATCCCTATATAAAGAGTCGTGATGTTGAAAAAATAATTACTGCCTTAAATAATTATTAATGGGTTTAATAAAAAAAATTAAAGGATTGTTGTTTATAAAAGCTAGAAGACTAAAATATAGCTGGTTGTCAGATTTGAGACCTACGGGGCATAGACCAGATTTAATATCACCAGTTCTGTTTTCCGGAAACGGGCAAATAATTATTGGAGAAAATGTTCAATTCGGCTATCAGCAATCACCTTTATTTTACTCTCATTATAGCTATCTTGAAGCTAGAGAGAAAATTTCAAGAATAGAAATAGGTAATAATGTTGTTATTAATAACAATTTTAGTGCTGTCTCAAATAGTGGTATTGAAATACAAGATAATTGTGTTATTGGAGTTAATGTTTCAATAGTGGATAGCGATTTTCATCATTTAGAGGCAGAAAAAAGAAATGATACTAACCCTCCTGCAGAACCGGTTATTATTGGTAAAAATGTGTTTATTGGAAGTAATGTAACTATTCTAAAAGGGGTTACGATAGGAAATAATTCTGTTATAGGTTCTGGCAGTATTTTAAGCAAGTCTTTTCCAGATAATGTAATTGTGGCTGGAAATCCAGCTAAAGTCGTTAGAACATTGTAAATGGATATAATAATAAAATCGTTTAATAGAGCGTATTATTTAGATCGATGTTTATTCAGCATTTTTTTATTCGTTAAAAACTTTAATGGCAAAATTTTTATTCTCGATGATGGAACACCTCAAGTTTATTTAGATAAGATAAAATTAAAGTATCCAGATGTAATAATTATAAAATCAGATAATTATAAACAGAAATCTAAACTAATTGAATCTCAAAATTATGAGTTACCAGAAATAATCCCTTCTAAGCTCTGGTATGAAGTTGCTAAAATAGCTTCAGACTATTTTATTGTTCTAGAAGATGATATTTGGTTTACAAAGCAAATTGATATTGCAAGATTAAGGCGTTATTGTGAGAAAGAGAATTTAGCTTTGCTTAAATTGTTCTGGGTTTCAAATAAAAAAGTTATTGGCGATAATGTTATTAAACAAAATGATGATTTTGTGATTTATAAAACAGGAATTAAAATTAAACAGCCAATAATCTATAAATATCTATATACAAAGCATAACATTATTTGGCAAAAACTATTGAGAATTCATGGTTTAGTCTCAACTACCCAAGCGTTAAAGTATTATACAATTTATTCGGTAGCCGGTGCTATTTTTAAGAAAAGTTATTTTTTGAGTATTTGGAAAAACTCTGCAAATAAGGTTAATGAAAAAGAACAAATAAAAAATGCTTTAAAGTATGTTAAGGATAATAAAGTATATTTTGGAAGAACAAATATAGAGGTATTAAAAACAGGGTTTATGTCGTCGGCATCGTCAAAATATAATTATTCTAGATTTTCTATTCATAATTTTAATTATGTGTTGAATAATTTTTGGCTATCAAATGATAGTTTTTTCTCCACTAATTTGGAATCGGATTTAGATGAAAATAAAATAAAAGATATTTTAAAATCAAATGATAAATCTGATACATACATAAATCAATGGCAAGATTGGGTTGGTAATTTTAAGCAAGAATTCAGAGTTATTGGTTGCGACATTTAAATGAATCAAAAAAGTTTTCATAAAGTAATCTTTAAAAATACGCGTTTATTTGGGGCATCTCAAATCGTTACTATGATGGCGCGTTTATTTAGTAATAAAATTGCGGCTATTTTTTTGGGACCTACTGGTATTGGAATTATAGGATTGCTTGGAAATATATTAGGCTTAATATATAGCATTACTAATTTGGGAATTGCTTCTAGCAGTGTTCGAGAAATAGCTCTTGAAGATCAGGAATCAAACAAACTAAAATCGGGAAGAACATTACAAATTGTTTATAAGTGGACATTTGCAACAGGAATATTAGGGTTAGTTGCTATTGTAGTTTTTTCAAAACAGATAACTCAAATTATTTTTGACGATTATTCTAAACAGTGGTGGATAATTGCACTTGGAGCCTATTTTATTTTTACCTCGGTAGCAAATATAAGATTAGCAGTATTACAAGCTAAAAAGAGCATTAATCTTATTGTAAAATATAATATTGTTAATGCAATATTGTCCTCAGTTATTACCGTGGTAGGTTATTATTATTTTGGACTCGAAGCAATAATACCAGTAATAATTACTACGGCATTATTCGCATTACTTCTCAGTCTTTATTTTACGCGTCATGTGGAAGTGCTAAGAAAACCAATTTCAATAAAACATGTTTTTAAAGAAGGACTACCCTTAGTAAAATTAGGTCTTCTATTAAGTGTAAGTGCTATTTTTGGGCAATTATGCTTTTACATTATTAGATGGTATTTAAAAACTTATTATTCTTTCGAAGTTCTTGGTGTTTACCAGGTAAGTAACACTATTTTGGTTGGCTATTTAGGGATGGTTTTTGCAACAATGTCGAACGATTTTTATCCTAGACTTTGTAATTATGAAAACAACAAAACTTATTTTGACGACTTAATTAATGATCAAACCGAATTTGCTTTATTAATCGTAGTACCAGCTGTAATGTTATTATATTTAGTGGCGCCTTTTTTAATTGGTTTATTATATACTGCAGAATTTTTAAGCGTATTAAGTATATTAAAAGTGGGGTTGTTTGGTATAATTTTAAAGGCTATCGTTTGGCCTATTGGATTTATATCTTTAATTAAAGGACATAAACGACTTTTTTTAACCCAAAATTTGTTAGGTGATGCTGTAAATGTAGTGGCTTCTCTGGTTTTGTTTTATTATTTAGGATTATTAGGTTTAGGCATAGCTATGGTTATTATGTTTTTGGTTTCTGGGGTTTATAATTATTACGTTGCTCGAGTTTATTATAATTTTAAATTTAGAAAAAAGACCTTAAGGATTATTATAATTTCAATACTACTTTCTCTTGGGGCTATGTTGGCCATACTATGGACAGATTTTAAAAACTTTAATTACCTTATAATTATTCTTTTTATTATTTCTGTAAGTTATTCTTTTATAAGTTTGAAGAAATCACTTCTTCAATAAATATTTATATACTCTTGAAGGTTGCTTTTAAACCTATTAGTAATAATCTTAAAAGAAGCAAAAATTGCCTAGCCTTTAAAAATTTAAATATTTCAAAATAAATTCTTTTTAGCATGATGCGGTATTCATCTTTTGAAACGTTAAGTTCGAGGATTTTTTCGAAAATTTTTAAAGTAGAAGTATGCAATTTATAAGAAAGATTATTCCTTTTTAAGAAATGTGCACTTAACGAATTATTTAGTTCTCTTTTTTCGGCAAGAACCAATGGAATATATTGAAAATTATAGTTTCTAGAAACTCTAACCCATAAATCTAAATCTTCGTAGGATAAACTTTCATCATAGCCCCCCACAGCATCAAAAACAGTTTTTTTTATCATGGAAGCTATGGAGCATATTTTTGTTGTTCTTCCTATAACCATTTTATAAATATCGCCGCTTTCTGGGTTTTCGGTGTTGTCATAATAAATTGAAAGATGGTTTCGATCTTCATCTACTAAATTTATATTGCCATATACAATCCCAATATTTTTAAATTCGTTGTCAGCAAAAGCATTAACTAGCTCGTGAATACAATGGTTTAAAAGGATATCGTCTGCGGCTAAATCCAGAATATATTCACCTTGAACGTGTTTGTAAGCCGTATTAAATGTTTTTATACTACCAAGGTTTTGGGTGTTTTTTAAAAACAGAATATCCTTTCTTCCCTTAATCCACTGTTCAATTACGTTAACTGAGTTGTCGGTACTACAGTCGTCAATTATTATAAGTTGAATGTTTGGATAGGTTTGGTTCAATATAGAATTAAGAGCATCAACAACATAGTGTTCGTGGTTATAACAAGTGCAAATAACAGTAACTTTGGGTTTATTTACCATCGGTTAAAACTATGTTTTATATTTGTCCCTAAAGTAACCAATCAAAATAGTATTGCAAAAGAAAACAACTAAAATAGCCATTGTAGCATATAGTTTAGATCTCGGAGGATTATCTCGAGTTGTTACCAATTTATATGAGCTATTATATAGTGAAAAGGGTATTTTAGTTGAACTCTTATTATTGGATCAGTGTGATAATCTAAATACTATAAATGAGTATAAAAATTTTAATGTTTCTTCTAAAAATAAAGGTGGATTTTTTAAAAGATTGAGAAGATACCTGGCGTTTAAAAAGTATTTAAAAAAATCAAAATTTGATTATATTATAGATCAGCGCTATCGATTAAACCCATTTTCAGAATTCATTATTTCTAAATTTATCTACCCTAAAACAAAAATTATTTACAATATTCATAGTTCAAGAATTGAAACTTACTTGCAAAAACAGGTCTGGTTTACCAACTATTTATATAATAATGCCTTTGCTATGGTATGTTGTTCTAATGGGATTAAAAAGTCCATAGAAGCGAAATATGGATTAAATAATTTAAAGTGTATTTATAATTCTATTGGCATAAAAGACTATGAAGAAAAGTCAATTTCACCTTTTAATTTTAAATATATTATTGCCGTTGGTAGAATAGAACCCTTAAAGCAATTTGATAGGTTAATTGAAGTCTATTCTAAGTCGTGCTTACCTAACAATCAGATAAAATTGGTATTGGTAGGGGATGGTAGTCAAAAAGAAGATTGTGAAGTTTTGGCTAACTCATTGAAAATATCTAATAATCTCGTATTTACGGGATCCTTGGACAATCCTAAAGCATATATTCAAAATGCATTGTTTCTAGTCTTATCTAGCAAATATGAAGGATTTCCTATGGTGTTATTAGAAGCTATGGCTTGCTCGACCCCGGCAATTAGCTTCGATTTGTTTAGTGGGCCAAATGAAATTATAAAACCAAATGTAAATGGTATATTAGTTAAAGATCAAGATTTTGAGGCCTTATTAAAAGCAATGAATAAATTGTTTAACAACAAGGAACTATTGGATAAGTATAGTAAAAATGCTAAAAATAGTATCATGAAATTTTCACATGAAAAAATAAAAAAGTCGTGGTTGCTATTATTAAAACAAGATTAGAATGACTATAGGCAAGAAAATTAACATACCCAAAATTGAAGATTATAGAGGTAACCTCTCGGTTATAGAAAAGGAAATCTTACCATTTTCTTTTAAACGTGTGTACTATCTTTATGATGTTCCCGCAGGAGCTGAACGTGGCGGGCATGCTCATATTGAACAAAAAGAGTTTTTAATTGCACTTTCGGGAAGTTTTGAGGTAGTTCTAAATAACATAAATGAAGAAGAAACCGTTTTGTTAAACAAACCTTTTGAGGGGTTGCTTATTAATAATGGTGTTTGGAGAGAACTAAAAAACTTTTCGTCAGGAGCAGTTTGTTTAGTCATAGCCTCAGATATTTTTAAAGAAGAAGATTATATTAGGGACTTTAATGATTATAGAGACAAAATAATTACTGGTAAATTGTGAAGTTAAATCCTATTCTTTTTAAAAGATGCTTAGTTTTTAACAATAACTGAAGCAATTTAGGGTGTAAGTTTAGCAAAATCTTCGATTTTACTGGGATCTTAGATCTAATTTCCTTGAGTAGCATTTTTGAATTTAATATACTACCTGCCATTCTATAATGAATAGCATATTCCAATCGATAAAGATCTAAAAATTGCTTTAAACTTTTATTCGTCTGTTCTAACGTTTCAAATTTTTTAAAATCAATGAGATTTTTTTTTAGAAAACTCGTTTTTGAAAGTGTATTGGGAATTTCAAATCTGTAAATAGATGTAATTTCGTTTGAAATGGCGACATCACTATATGCACCAATTCTGACCCACAAATCTAAATCTTGTCCGCTTGAAATATCCAAATCGAATACACCATATTTTGCAAAGATATTTTTATGAATTGCAAGAGCAGATGTATGAGCAACCCTATGCATTAAACTAGCTTTAAAGAAATCGGGTATTATGCCTCTAAAATTGTCGGCAATAACATCACTAAAGCTATGCTTTATAATTTTTCTTTTTGTAAGTTTTGTTTGATATCTGCTGCAATACAATCCACAATTAGGGAAATCGTTAACAAGATTTTTAAGAGTTTCCAAATGGTTTGGTAACCATATATCGTCTGCATCTAAAAAAGCAATTATATTAGCTTTTGCGAGTTCAATACCTTTGTTCCTAGATGCCGATGCACCTTGATTATTTTGATGAAATACTTTTATTCTGAGGTCTTCAAATGAATTAATTTTTAGGAGGCTTTTATCGGTAGAGCCATCATCAACAATAATAATCTCAAAATCTGTAAATGTTTGATTCATGACACTCTTTAAAGTATCTTCTATATAATCTTCCTTATTATATAAAGGAATAACCACAGAAAAAAAAGGCATCGTTTCGATTTTAGTGAGTAAAAATAATGCAATTAGAGGACAAATACGAATTGGTTAAACTCTATATGAACTGGATAAGCGATTAACGAATTAAATAGAACAATTTTTGCTTAACTTTATATTAAAATTTCTACTATGAAGGTATATCAAATTCTAATGCTATTACTTTTTGTTTCTTGTGCTCCAATTTATGTGAATTACGATTTTGAAAAAAGTACAGATTTTTCAAAGTTTAAAACTTATAACTATTATGGAGATATGCAAACGGGTTTAAGTGCATTGGATACTAAACGGTTGTTGGATGTGTTAGATTTAAAAATGGCACAAAAAGGGTTTTCGTTATCAGATAAACCAGATTTTTACATCGATATAAAAAGCAGCGAGTTTCAAGCAGCGCAACGAAATACCGTTGGAGTAGGAGTTGGCGGTGGAGGAAGAAATGTTGGCGGCGGAATTTCAATAGGTTTACCAATAGGTCAAGCTAATGTTAACCGACAAATTATTTTCGAATTCGTGGATGAAGAAGGTATTGGTTTATTTTGGCAAGCAATAAGTGAATCGAGTTTTAATCCTAATGCGACACCAGAAAAAAGGGAGGCACGATTTACAGCAATTGTAGATAAAATTTTGGTTAAGTATCCACCTAAATAATTATGATGTCTAAATAGTACTTTTAGTTTGATTCAGAACAATAGTGAAGAATTTAATATTTTAATTATCAAAATGTTGGCTTTATGTAGATTCTTCATTTACCATCTAAGAGGTGATTTTATAACTCATTGTAAAATTATTCACTAATTAAATATTAAAAATTCTTCTTAAAGCCGTCATGAAGCTATATTTAATAGCTGTCAAAAGCATATAAATTTAAAAACTAAAACACTAATTATTACCAGTATTAAATAAAACAATACCGATTTTTTCCATTGATTGTAAGCAGTAAATTAGGGAACAAATAAGTTTATAGTGTTATATAAATATCGCTCTTTATTGGCAAAATTGTTTAAAGATAAATAATAATCAAATTTATATTTTATTAACTTTTTGTTGTTTTAGTGTATATTTATTTTGAACTATAAAATTACAAAATGGTTGAATTTAAAATTTTTAGTCAGAATAAAAACCTTTTAAAACAAATTGTTTTACATTTTGTTTTCATTTATTTTTCACTTTTTATTGTTAATGACGTATTTAATAGAATAGTTACGACATTAAATATTCCTAATAGTTATTATAATGATTTTTTGTCTTGGCTAGCGGATAATGTTTTCAATATCGCTTTAGTTTCTAGTAATTCATTAAAAGGTAATATAGATAGCAGCCAGCATTTTATAACTTTATTTTGTTGTTTTGCCCTGGCAATTTTATTTTCAATAATTTGGACTTTTTTGAATATTGATAACGAGAAAAACAATACAATATATTATTGGCTCAAGTTATTATTTAGATTTTATTTGGGAATCATTTTAGTAAACTATGGATTAGTAAAGCTATTCTACTTACAATTCCCAGAACCTAGTTTGTCCAGATTAGTAAAGACCTTTGGTAATTCTTCTCCAATGGGACTCGCATGGACATTTTTAGGCTATTCTAAAGGGTACAATATCTTTATGGGAATTGCTGAAGTTATGGCAATATTATTACTATTTAGAAGAACTTTAACATTCGGGCTTATTATAACTTTTTTTGTCACACTAAATGTGATGGTAATAAATTACAGTTTTGATGTTCCTTTAAAGATAGTTACCACTCACCTCATGTTGATTACTTTATTTTTACTATCACACGATATAAAGAAAATATTTATATTTTTTTTTACAACGAAAAGAGTTTCTTTAAAACTTGTTAGACGGCCAGAAGCATTAAATAATATCTATCTGTATAGAATAGGTGCTTTTGCTAAGATATCTATTATGGTTATTATTATTGTTTTGGCAGGATTTAAATTGAGGAATAGAAATATGATTTTAGAAGGCCAGTTTTCAAAAACTAAATTTTATGGAATTTATGATGTTATCACTTATAAAAAGAATAACAGTCCAATTTCAGCATCTAACATCTCGGGCACAATGTGGAAATATTTAGTTATGGAATATAACGGAAGAACCGAAGTTATTAATAATAAGGGTGATGAGCGATTATTTCACTCTGAAATTGATTCGTTGAAAAATACATTAATACTTGTTGATATCAATAAAACAAGCGATACACTAAAGTTGTTTTATGAAATGCCCGATGAAAAAAGTATTATTTTTCACGGCCAAATTGAAAACGATTCAGTTGTTATTGTGTGTAATATTTTAAAAAAGTCTGATTTTATATTAATAAATAGAGGATTTAACTTAGTTAGTGAAGAACCTTTTTATAAATAATTAAAAAACATCAATTCTAACACCTTCACTATGGCTGCTAAATTCTGGAGCATACATACTTTGAATGGTAGTTATACCGTTACTCATGTCTCCTGAATTATTAATGCGTAAATCATATTCAAACACATAAACGCCTTTAGGTAAGTAGCTGAAGAAAAAGTTTATAGAAGCGTCTTTGGTACTTTCATAATAACCTAAACCATCTTGCCATTTGTATTTAGAAATAACATTTACAGGCTCTAATCCTGAAGCTCTCATGTCTTTCATGTGAAGAAATTCCATGTTTCTATCGCTCTTAAGTTCAATGCGCACTCTAACTAAATCACCTATTTTTAAGTTGGTATTAGAAGTTATTTCGGTTATTTTTTCTCCTTTATCTGTATTTGTTTTTTTGAATAATTTTTTCTTAAGACTTAAAGGCGTTTCTGCTGCAGTTATATTATCTAAATCTTCAAAATATTGCCAATATAGGCTACTCCAGGCAATACCTTTTTCTTTTTTTGTAATGGTAACTTCTCCCATTTCTGGAGCAATCTCTTGTCCTTTCCAAACTGTTTTATAGTAGCCAGTTCCAGCTTCAATTTTTACTTTTTCTAGTTTTTTTGGATTTATTTTTTGGCCACCCAAAACAACTTCAACCATTTCTGTAACACTTAACCAGTCACTTCCTTGAAGTAATAAGGCGTAAACGGCTTCTGTGGTAGATTTGGTTGTTTTCCACTGATTAGTTTGTTTGTTTTTAAGTAACCAAATTTTAAGATTATCGATGGTTTCGAGATTTTTTGTGTCGCTCTGAATAATAGATCCAGCTTCAGAGAAGACTTCAATCATTAAAGCTTGTGTTTCAATTTGGGCCTGATACCAGTGCCACGAATTAGTATTTGATTTCCAATACATACCTAATTCATCTGAAGTCACACTTGTTTCTTTTAGAGATTTTAAAATTTTGGAAGCTGTTTTTTCGTCATTATTTCTATACGATATTAATGCCATTAATCCTTTAGAATAAAGCGATCGACTTAACCAGTATTTTTGAATTTGATTTTGATAATAATTAATAATATTTTCAACCTCTTTAGATTTTTTAACATCGTTGAAGAAGCTTCTCATATATAAATAATGCAATTGTGTATGGCTTAAATGATCTTTGTTTAAATCCACTTTCGCATCATACTTTCTTATGTCTTTATATTCTTTAATGAATTGATTATCTAAATAATTGATAGCTTTTTGAATCAACTGAGACCCATCGACTTTACTCATGGTGACATTGAGCTGTTTTAAGTGACCAAAACCTGCAATGATATGCTGTGTGATATATCGGTTTTCATATCCGCCATTAAACCAAGGCCATCCACCAGAAGACATTTGACTGCTTTTCAATTTATTTAGAGCAGATTGCAATTCGTTATTCATTTTATTCAAATCGAATAGTAAAGCAATGCGCTTTTTTTGCTCTGTTTCACTTTGTACATCTCGCAGCCAAGGGGTTTCTTGAATTAGAATAGATTTTAATTCCTGATTCTTTTCAAGATTACTAATCAATACATCAGCGTTGCGCCATTGGTTAAAAACTTCTTGGATTCGAGGATTGGAGTTGGCAATATGACTTGCTAAGGCATTGGCATAATATCTTGAAAATGTTTGTTCGTTGCATTCATAGGGGTATTCCATTAAATAGGGTAAAGCTTGTACCGCATACCAAGCAGGGTTCGATGTCATCTCTAAGGTTAGTTTGTGGTGTTTAAGTGTAGAGGAGGAATTATTTTTTAATTTATCTAAAGTGAATGTTTTAGTTTGATTACTTCTAACCCACATAGGAAGTGTTTCGGTAACTAATATGCGATTGTTTAAAACTGGTAAAGCATTTTGCTCTCCATCGCTAAAATCATCGGATTTTGCTACGACTTTATATTGAACTACTTGGACATCATCCGGAATGGTTAAGAGCCACGAGACCTCCGTATTACCCTTTGATTCTAAGGAAAAGGTTTTATCGTTTTCAGTATTGTCAAGCTTTATATCAACAGAGTTTCCAGTAATGCCATCTGTTAAGAGTAAAATGGCTTGTCCCGATATTAGTTTCTCTGTTAAATTTGCAATTTTAGTACTAATAAAAATTTTGTCTCCTTCACGCAAAAAACGTGGTGCATTAGGGATAACCATTAACTCCTTTTGAGTTACCGTAGTTAATGATTTAGAAGCACTCTCTAATAGTTTTGTATGCGCTAAAAGTTGCAATTTCCATTGGGTTAAGCTTTCTGGTGTGGTAAAACTGAAACTTACGTTGCCTGCTTCATCGGTTTTTAACTTCGGGAAGAAAAAGGCTGTTTCTTGCAGATTTGTACGAATTTTTATGTTGTCGAAGTTTGGACCATTTTCGGTAGAATTATAAACATCAGCATTGTTACTATTAATAGTATAACCAAGACTCTTAGGTTCTTTTTTAATAGCCATACCAGTTACGACTACTTCATCCAAGTTATCATCATTCTCCATCATTAATATAGATTCTTCAACTTCCATTTCATCTGCCACAATTTGAACTCCTGGGACACGACCACTAAGTGCCATAGAAACGCTCGCATTACCTCTAATTCTTAATGATTGGTTGTATCCAAAACTAAATCCAAACCAATTCAACTGATCATAGGCTTGTTGCGGGTAATTTGCCCGAAGTCTATCTTGATATACTCTAAAGTTTCGTGTTCCAAAACTTTGATAAGCCCTTCGACTTACGTTAGAATAGTATGATGAGCGTGTAATAGGACTAAAATTCCAGTTATGCTCCTTGAATTGATCTAACGAAGCATCATACATACTCGCTAAAAATTCAGCGCTTACCTTTTCACCATAAGCCCCTTTTATTTTAAATTCCCAAGTTTCGTCTGTTCCAGGTTGTAATCTGTCTCTAAATGTTAAGGTTTCTATCTCAAGATTGGTTTTTGGATAAGGAACAGGTATTATTTGAGTACCACTATTAAAACTATTATAGGCTGCGTAACTGTAATGAACTGCAAAGCCACCAGTATCACCCTGTGTTACAGGAATACTAATAACCCTTTTGTTCGAGTTTAATTCAATAACTTCTGTTTGAATGATTTTTTTGTCTTTTTCTACTGAAAATGTAACCCAAATATTTTCGGAGGCCGAAGCCAAAGTTATATATGCAGTCTCCCCATTCTTATACGATGGTTTATCAGTGGAGATGTTAAATAATTCTTGGTCTGCAAGTGTTTTATCTTTATCGCTATATAAAGTGGTCTTTATTTCATCTTTTACCAATTGACCAAATTTGTCTTTGCTCTCTAACGTTATTAAGTATGAACCAGAAACCCATTTCTTAATTTTATTGAGTTTGATAGTTTTTGAAACCTCTGTATTAAAGGCCGTTTCCATAACTAGTTCGCCTTTATTCCAATTATTAGGGTTGTCTTCATCCAGAAATGCATCATGTGGAAACAAATTTTTAAAGGCTTCCTTCGAAAATTCTTGATAATCGGGAGCTGACCAAGGGCGCGGTCTTAATACGGTACTAGGTGCCTTTAATTTATATATTTTAATATTGCCTTTTGCTGGAACAAATTCGCCATTCAAGTTTTTTGTTTCAATATTTAGAATATGATCTTTCTTCGTTTTATCCAAAATATTATCAATACTAAGATTAGCAGTTAATGCATGATAACCAACATTAACGATAGTTGCGGCGCTTCTTGTTTCACCATTTAAATCGATTACATCGGCAGTAACTTCATATTTAAAAATAGGTAAACTGCTTTTAGAAACACTCCTATCGGCTAAAGCTTTAAAAGTTATTTCAAAATTTCCAGAGGCATCTGTTGTAGTTTCGCCATGAGTTATTTCTTGCGCTTCACTGTTTGGATTTGGGCGATACCAATAATACCAGTGTGGGTATTGCACTTGTCTGTGCACGCGATATGCAACTTTAGCATTTGTAACATTACTTCCTGCGTATGTCAGTGCATTTCCTATTATACTAATAGAATCATTGATTTTAAATGTTTCAGTAATTGGGATGAACTTTGTTTCAAATTTTGGTCGCTTATATTCCTCAACCGAGAATCTGTATTCTTCATATATATCTATATCATCGGCATCTAACTCGATATAATATTGTCCATTCAAGCCGTTGTTTGGTAAAATAAATTCACCAGAAATAGAACCATATTCGTTGGTCTTTAACTCTAATTCCTTCAAGTCTTCATCATTTACATTATATAGTGTCGCATATATAGTTTCGTTAGGTAAAATGTCACTTTTACCTTTCTTAGTTCGCATTACGATGGACTTAAAATATACTGTTTGCCCAGGTCTATAAATACTTCTATCGGTAAATAAAAATGCTTTGTATTGTGTTTTTTGTCGAATTCGTTGCTCCTTGCCCGCTATCCAATTAGCTGTGAAATAAGCAACCTCATTAGAGCTTTTAACTTTTAAGTTTACATTTCGGTACCAGTCACTATCCTTTTCTATTTTAACCTCACCAAAACGGTTTGTTGTGTAATCTTCTTGTTCCAGAGTTCTTTCATTTCTTCTATAATATGATACTTCAACGTCAGCATTAGATATTGGTTTGCCGTTATTTCTATCTATAATTTGAAAAATTTGATAATTGGCTGTATTGGTGTTTACCAAAGCCATATTCGTTATTTGAATATGAGTAAAAGCAAATGTATTATCTTTGTCATCTTTTGTGGTAGCTACTATCAAATATCTTCCATTGTTGAGTTTTGGAATAGAAATTTCTGTACTATGTGATTGAAAATCACATTCATTTTTAAGACGGCTTTCCCAAGTTTTGGATGCATCTAATTTTTGTATGAATTCCCATTGCTCACTTTGTCTGTGTATTTTTCCGAATTTATCAATTTGCCTTTGAGAGAGTTTATAAGCGTTAAGCTTTAAATAGTCTAAGTTTTTATAGTTTATTAATAATCGTGCATGTTTTTGAACAGGTAAAAACTCCTCAGTAGTAATTCTTAAAGTTTGTTGTTCAATTTGGTATTTTAAAATGGTGCTTTTTTCTGCGCTTTTACTTTCTGGGAATTCAGTCATGATGTTGTTGCACATGTCAATTGCTTCTTTTGCCTTCCACCTATGTATTTCGTTGGTTTTGGGTTTGTAAGATTGACTCTGCTGAAGGTAAACAGAAGCCATTTCAAAATCATATAACCCTTTAGTTTTTTGTCCTTTGTATTTATCACTTTCAACCTGCAGTGATTTCAGGAATAAGTCTTGTTTATTTGCAAATGTGGCGTGTTGTTGTACAAAATTTAATCGTTCAATATTCACTTCGACTAATGCAAAAGGCAATTTATCTTTTAAATGAAATTGAACTAAATCCTGATAGATTTTTAAGGCATTTAATTGAAGTGATGTCGAGTCTTTAGATTCAATTTTTAAAACTGAAAACTTTTCAGAATCAGCTATAAATTTTGGGTTGTCAATTTCAAATTTATATGCAGGTTTATTTAGATGGGTTTCATTGGATTTGTAGAAATCTAAAGCGTTATGACTTAGAAAATCAAAGAGGGTAGGTCTGTACAGTTTTGAGTTTTTCTGTTCGGTTAAAAGTGCACTATATTTTTCTAAAGGCTCAAGTTGCAGGAGTAAACCACCGTTTAAGGATTTCTTAAAGTGGAAATGGATTTCTTCAAAAATTGTTTCCAAATCCCAAGTGCGAAAATCATTTTTATTTATTTTTTCAGTTGTTTTGGTTCGGTTGTAAAACTTCCATCTGTTTTGTTGAAAATATTGCCAGTATAAATCGGCTAAAATACTTTCTAAAACATTGTTAATAGGAAAAGAGCTTACTTCAATTTCCTTTTTAAAATCATTAATAATTTTTAGTTGTGCATCTTCTTCTAATGTTAAAGCAAATTTGCTTTTAAACAACAAGGTTTTTATGACTTGCGGATGATTTTCATCTTTATTGGCCTTTGTATATATTTGCTCTACTACTTTTAAAGCCGATTTAGGTAAGCCTTCGAGTTCATGCTTTTCAACTTCGAGCCATAGTTGGTCGTAAGTAGATCTTTGTGCATATGCATAGCTTGAAAATAATAGAATAAGAAATATAAATATTGACTGCTTCATTTGTTTGATTTTGTCTTTAAACTACTTTCAAAAGTCATTCCAAAGAACAAGCAATGATTAAAGTATTTGTTTTGTTGATTGAAATTAACTGTTTTAAATCTAAAATAGAAGTTAACTTTTCGGCGTTATTAATAAAATTTGGTTTCGAAATCTTATTTTTGTGCTTTCTACTTATTTGCTATGAAGAAATTTTTGTTTTTTATACTATGTCCAATTATGGCTATCTGTCAACCAAATCTTGATGGAGCCGATGCCTTATTTAAGAAAAAACAGTATAACAAAGCAGAGCAGTATATTAAAGGATATTTGCAGTCATACCCAAAGGATTTAGAAGGAATTGAGTTACTGGGACATGCCTATTTTCATCAAGAAAAATGGGACGAAGCTATAAATACTTATGAAAGCCTAATTGAAGTGCAGCCAAAAAATGCTAACTATCAGTTTAAGTATGGTGGTGTCCTAGCCTTGAAAGCAAAATCTATTAGTAAATTAAGAGCACTTGGATTAATTGGAGACGCTAAAGATGCACTTATAAAATCGGCTAATTTAGATCCTAATCATATTGAGGTAAGATGGGCATTAGTTGAATTATATATGCAATTACCGGGTATCGTAGGAGGAAGTAAAACCAAATCCCTCAAGTATGCTAATGAGCTTCAGAATATATCTAAAGTAGATGGTTACCTTGCCAAAGGCTATATTTATGAGTATGATGACAAACTAGAACTTGCTGAGAAATATTATAAAATGGCTATTAAAGAAGGTGGGTCACTTACTTGTTTTCAAAAGCTTACCGATTTATACGAGAATGAAGATGCTCCGGAGAAGGCGATAGCCAACATTGAAGCTGCACAGAAAAGGCATGAGCGTAATGCGTTACATTATCAAATAGGAAAAATATCTGCAGAATATAACATTCAATTACAAAAAGGAGAACGTTGTTTAAAAACCTATCTCAAGAATTATTCGTTAAAGGATGGTGTTCCAATGGCTTGGGCACATTATCGATTGGCACAAATACATATGCATCAAAACAATAAATTAGAAGCATTAAAATATATTGACCTGGCTTTAGCTGAACTTCCAGAAATAAAACCATTTAAGGAGCAAAAAGAATTGATTTTAAGTCTTTAGGATTTCATCTTTTCATCTAGCTTTCAAGCTATCCTTTTGCCATATCTAAACTTTTAAACTTTAAACTTTGAACTTTAAACTTATAAGTAGATATTTGTTTTATGAATGTACATTTTATCGCTATTGGTGGTGCCGCTATGCACAATTTGGCCATAGCATTACACAATAAAGGATACATGGTAACAGGAAGTGATGATACCATTTTCGATCCCTCAAAATCTCGTTTGGAAGCCAAAGGCTTATTACCAGAAAAATTTGGTTGGTATCCAGAAAAAATAACACCTAGTGTAGATGCTATTGTTTTAGGTATGCATGCTAAAGCAAATAATCCCGAATTATTAAAAGCACAAGAATTAGATCTGAAGATTTATAGTTATCCGGAATTTTTATATGAACAGTCCAAACATAAAACTAGAGTTGTAATTGGTGGAAGTCATGGTAAAACGACAATTACTTCCATGATTCTTCATGTAATGCATTATCACGATAAAGATGTAGATTATATGGTAGGTGCACAATTGGAAGGTTTTGATGTGATGGTAAAACTAACAGAGGATAACGACTTTATAGTTTTAGAAGGTGATGAATATTTAAGTTCTCCAATTGATAGACGCCCAAAATTTCATTTATATAAGCCGAATATTGCGTTGTTAAGTGGGATTGCTTGGGATCATATAAATGTGTTTCCAACCTATGAAAATTACATAGAACAGTTTAGTATTTTTGTAGATTCTATTGTTTCTGGGGGAAGTATAAATTACAATGAAGAGGATGAAGAAGTAAAGCGAGTTGTAGAAGCTAGTGAAAATGCTATTAGGAAAATACCTTATAATACTCCTGCGTATTCTGTTGAAAATGGACAAACACTATTAGAAACACCTGAAGGCGAATTACCAATTGAAATTTTTGGCGAACACAACCTTAATAATTTGGCTGGTGCAAAATGGATTTGCCAGCACATGGGGATTGATGAAGATGATTTTTATGAAGCTATTGCCACTTTTAAAGGAGCTAGCAAGCGACTTGAAAAAATTGCCGAGAGTGATACAAGTGTTGCTTATAAAGATTTCGCACATTCACCGAGTAAAGTGAAGGCAACCACTAAGGCGGTGAAAGAGCAATATAAAGACAGAACTTTAGTAGCCTGTTTAGAACTGCATACTTACAGCAGTTTAAATGCTAAATTTTTGAAAGAATATAAAGGCTCCTTAGATGAAGCCGATGTTGGTGTTGTTTTTTATTCACCCGATGCTGTTGAAATTAAAAAACTTGAAGAAGTCACCCACCAGCAAATAGCCACTGCTTTTGAACGGGACGATTTAATTATCTTCACCAACCCAGATGATTTTAAAAAATTTCTCTTTTCGGGAAAATTCGATAATAAAGCATTGCTTTTAATGAGTTCTGGAAACTATGGTGGTTTGGATTTTGATGAGGTTAGAAGACTAATAAAATAATTATTCAAAACATTGCATAATGAAGGCAGTGTAATGGTTAGTCCCTTAGGTGTTTCTTAAAAAAGGTAATAGTTCTTTCCCAAGACAAATCAGCAGCTGGTTTATTAAACCTTGGTGTGGTATTGTTATGAAAGCCATGATTTACATCGGGATAAATATAAGCTTGATACTCAATATTATTAGCTTTTAATATAGCTTCAAAAGCTGGCCAACCGGCATTTACTCGCTTATCTAGTTCGCCATATTGTAGTAGGAGAGGTGCTTTTATTTTAACTGCATCTTCATCAGATGGTTGTCTGCCATAATAGGGTACAGCCGCTCCTAAATCGGGTAAACGTACCGCCATCATATTAGAAATCCAACCACCAAAACAGAATCCAACTACACCAACATTGCCATTACAATCATCATGTGATTTAAGATAATTATAGGCCGCTATAAAGTCTTCAATCATTTCATTTCTATCTCTTTTTTTCTGTAACGCTCTGCCATCATCATCATTTCCAGGGTAACCACCTAGGGGTGATAACGCGTCGGGTGCTAAACTTATAAATCCTTCTTTTGCTGTTCGTCTTCCAACGTCTTCAATGTAGGGGTTAAGCCCTCTATTTTCATGAACCACAATAACACCAGGAAGCTTTTTTGTGGCATCCTTTGGCATAGATAGTAAACCTTTAATAGTTCCACCACCCTTTGGAGATTCAAAGGTTATAAAACCTGAATCTAATGTTGGGTCATTGGGTTTTACTAATATGCTATCAACATAATTAGGAGACATAAAACTTAATAGAGAGGAGATAGTTACTCCGCCAATAGCGTATAAAGATAATTTCTCTGCAAATTGTCTCCGGTTTAACTTATTGTGAGCATAATCATCGTAAAGATCAAAGACTTCTTGCTTAATATCTTCTTTTTTTAAAGGTTTCATGTTAAAAGATTTAGATAGTTAATTAACACTAATTTACAAAATCTTAAAACACCTTCTCTAAAAATGCTACAATACTTGCTTGGTTAGCGCGAATCAATTCAGTTCGAGCAAGTTCAATGTCCTTTGGTCTTTTGTCTTGTGAGAGTTTAAATTTCCCTTCCCAACTATCAATGGTAATTTCGAACATTTTAATGTAGTCTAAATTACCTTCCATTCGCTTATTATCTGGATCTAAAACATATTTATGATCTGGAGTTTCAAGAAATTCGGTCATGGTTATTAAAGATTTTTTCAAAGCTTCTTTACTATCAATGGCTTTTACGGTTCCTTTTATGTGTACCTTAATATAGTTCCAAGTAGGTAGTTGCGTAGTGCTATAAACACTTGGCGATATATAGCATTGTGGTCCAGTAAAAATAATGGTAATCTTTTTATTATCCTTAAGTAATTGAGCTTGCGAATTATAAATGTCGATGTGTCCAATAAGTTTCCCTGCATCGTTTAATATTAAGGGTAGATGTGTTATGATTGGCTCATTATTTTCCACTGAAATAACCGTAGCAAGTGGATAGGTTTTAATAACCTCAATCATATGATCGAGGTTGTTGTCTTGATGATGTGGCGGTGGATATTTCATAAGTTTTTAAACACCAAATTGTCTTAAATGATGATCTAAGTGTTTGTATTGCATTTGTCCCCATTGGTCTTTAGTGAAATACCCAAAGGCAGGATGCGCTTTCCATTCTTCTTTGTTTCTTTGAGTGTATAATTCATTCATTAATGAAACCAGAACATCTTTTTCTTTATCGAATTCTTTATATTCCTTGGTTTTTAGAAATTTGGCTGTGGGTAGCCCCTTTCTCCAAGGGGTATCGTTATACAATGATTTCTTAAAAAAGAGTTTAGCCAATAAGCTGGGTTTCATACCATAATCGTTCTTCTCCAAAATAATATTAAGTGGTCCTTGGCAATGCCAAACCATTTGTGCTACAGACATTTTACCCCATTTTGGAGCTGAATCTTTATTAAGCCTTTCAACACGGTTTAAAAGTTCATTAAAGGAGTCATCATTAAAGATAGATTTCATCTGATTAAATTTTATTGCTTCTGAAATTTACAATATTTATCTTTAACCAATGCAAGAAAAACCAAGCTCCTTTTCTATTAAAAATTGGTCGCAAGACGACCAGCCTAGAGAGAAACTTCTATATAAAGGTAAAGCATCATTAAGCGATGCAGAATTAGTCGCTATTTTAATAGGATCGGGAAATAGAGATGAAAGTGCTGTAGCCCTATGCAAACGTATTTTGGCTAGTGTAGATAATAATTTGAGCGAACTCGGAAAGTTATCCATAAAGCAACTCATGACCTTTAAAGGGATAGGAGAAGCAAAAGCAATTACAATTGCTGCAGCCTTAGAATTGGGAAGAAGACGTAGGGGAGAAGAGGCACTTGAAAAAAGTAAAATAACCTCTAGTTTATCGGTTTTTGAGTTGATGCAACCTATAATTGGTGAGCTTCAGCATGAAGAATTTTGGATTATCTATTTAAATAACTCTAATAAGGTTATTCAAAAAAATCAATTGAGTAAGGGAGGAATTTCAGGTACATTGGTTGATGTTCGATTGGTATTAAAAAATGCTCTAGAGGTTGGAGCAACTGGATTAATAGTGGCTCATAATCATCCATCAGGTACTTTAAAACCAAGTGAAGCAGATAAACAGATTACTCAAAAATTGAAATTGGCTGCACAAAGTATAGATATAAAAGTATTAGATCACCTAATTGTAACCGAAAAGGCATATTTTAGTTTTGCCGATGACTCCATTCTCTAATGCTTTTAGTTTATACTCATAAAATATCGCCCAGATTAAAATATGTCTTTAAACATATTTGTACCAGAGTACTTGGTTTTAAAGTAGACTTCACCACTAAAGTAGAGGAGTTTATTGCGCACGATGGATTAAAAATGTCTTATACTAGGCAACAATTAGGTAATGAGTTTTTTGTTAAAAGTCATGAGATTCTATACGAACAAGGCTTGTCTGACATAGAAATAAACGTGCACCAGTGGGAGAATACTAAATGCTTTTTTTACAATGGAGAAAAGAGTACCATGCCTTTCGATATTTTCGCAGCTTCGTTTTATTTATTGGCAAGGTATGAGGAATATCTACCGCAAGTAAAGGATGAGTTTGGCAGATTTATAGCAACCGAAAGTATTGCTTATAAACATGGTTTTTTACACCAACCAGTAGTCGATATTTGGGCCTATAAATTTAAAGCTATTCTCAGAGAACTTTATCCTGACTTTGTTTTTCCAGAACGAGCTTATTCCATTAAACCAATTATAGATGTGCCATCGGCATATAATTTTAGACTAAAAGGTATTATGAGAACTTTTGGAGGAACTTTAAAGGACCTTTTTGGATTAAAGTTAAAACGTTTATATAATAGATATGCTGTGTTATTCTCTCTAAAACATGATCCTTACGACACCTATAAATACATTATAAATAAACAGAAACAGACAAAATATAAGTTTTTATTTTTCTTTTTAATTGGAGCGTTTTCTACTTACGACAAAGGAATTAATGTTAATAAAAAGAATTTCAAATCTTTAATTAAACATGTTGGTGATTATTGTCACGTTGGGTTGAAAATTTCCTATTTTGCTTTAGAAAACAATTTGCTTTTAAAAAAAGAAAAGGGGAAAATGGAAGCCATAATTAATTCGTCGTTAATTGCTTCTCGTAATTCATATTCTAAATTAAATTTTCCAGAATCATATAGAAACCTTGTCGAACTTGAAATCAAAGAAGACTATACTATGGGCTACCCCAATCATATTGGGTTTAGAGCTGGATCTTGTACACCATTTTTATTTTACGATTTAGATTTTGAAACCCAAACGCCACTAAAAATAAATTCCTATCACATTATGGATTATGCCTTGTTAAAAAATAAATCCTTTTTAGATAAAAAAAAGACTTTGAATGAAGTTATTTCTGAAGTAAAAAAGGTTAATGGACAATTTGTCCCAGTATTTCATAATTACACCTTTAGTAACTTACAACATTGGAACGGATTTAAGGAATTGTTTAATATAATATTAGGTTCTGCGAATGAAGGTTAATGGTATAACTGATGTTTTCTTTGATCTTGATCATACCCTGTGGGATTTTGATAAAAATTCTGCTTTTACTTTTGACAAAATTTTCAAACTAAATAATCTAGATATTAATACCGACAAGTTTTTAGAGTATTATGTTCCTATAAATTTAAAGTATTGGAGACTTTACAGGGAAGATAAAATAGATAAAAAATCCTTACGTTTTGTAAGGCTTAATGAAGCTTTTTTAGCTGTGGGAATGGAATTTGATAAATCTTTAGTTATTAAGTTATCAGAGGACTATATAACGCATCTCTCTACTTTTAACTATTTATTCGAAAATACTTTTGAAATATTAGATTATTTAAGTTTGAAATATAATTTACATATTATTACGAACGGATTTGATGAAGTACAGCACAAGAAACTTAATAATTCCGGTATTTCGAAATATTTTAAAACGGTTACTAATTCGGAAATGGTTGGCGTAAAAAAACCCAATCCTAAAATTTTTCATTATGCAATAGATAAGGCTAATGCGGTTATGGATCAAAGCATCATGATAGGTGATAGTTATGAAGCAGATATAATTGGTGCTCAAAACGTGGGTATGGATACCGTTTTTTTTGATGTAAATGATAAAAACGTAGATAAGAACTTAAGAAGTGTCAACAATTTAATTCAATTAAAGAAGTTTTTATAACTGAATAGCTTAAAAAATAAAACTTCAAAAAGACTATATTTACAAAAGAATAAAATAACAATATTAGTAAAATGATGACTAGACTATTTTCAGTGCTTATAATATGTTTCTTAACTGCACCTCTCTTTTCTCAAGCAAATTTGAATAATTATAAATATGTAATTGTCCCTGTAAAGTTTGACTTTTTAAATGAAAATGATAAATATCAATTAAATTCTTTAACTAAGTTTTTATTTAATAAGTATGGTTTTAAAGCTGTTTTAGAAGGTAGCGAGTATCCCGATGATTTAATGGTTAATAGATGTTTGGCATTAGAATCGGATGTCTTAAAAGAGCCTGGCATGTTTAAAACTAAATTAAAAATTGAACTTAAGGATTGTAATGATAAAGTAGTGTTCACTTCCATAATAGGAGAGAGTAGGGAAAAAGTATATAAAACTGCATATAATTTGGCTTTAAGAGATGCTTTTCAGTCGGTTGAAGCGCTGAATTACAGTTACAAACCTAATGAAAACCTTATAGCATCCGCAGATCCAAGTCCTAAGCTTAAAGATAATAATAAGGTAGTCGAAGAGATTCAACAATTAAAAGCGGAAATTAAAAATCTTAAAAAAGAAAAAGTTATAAATGTTGCAAAGCCTGAGCCAAAAATTTCTGAACCGCTGTCCATTGCTAAAGAAGTAAAAAAGGAGCCTATAAAGGAAGTTAAAGTCAATAAACCTTTTAGTGAAAAATTAGTATCAAATGTGTTATATGCTCAAGAAATTGATAATGGCTTTCAATTGGTTGACAGTTCTCCTAAAGTAGTCTATAAAATTAAGGCAACAGGTCTTAATAATACTTTCCTAATAGAGGGTAAAAGTGCTATTCTTTACAAAAAAGATGATGAATGGGTACTAGAGTATTATTCAAATAATGTTTTGAAGCAAGAAACTCTTAACATAAAGTTTTAGAATAGGAACAAGAATTAATAGCCATATTTATCTTTCCAACGTAATTTTAAAAAATCACGTTGTGCATTTTCTCTAGAATTATTACCGGGTTCGTATAAAGTTGTATTTATAATATCCTTTGGCATAAACTCTTGGCTTGCAAAATTTAGGTCGTAATTATGCGCATATTTATAGTTGTCACCATAACCAATTTCTTTCATCAATTTTGTAGGAGCATTTCTAATTTCTAATGGTACAGATAAAACACCTGTTTGTTTAACAAGCTGCTGTGCTTTACTTATAGCCAAGTATGCCGCATTACTTTTTGGAGAACACGCTAAATAAGTTGCACATTGGCTTAAAATAATCCTGGATTCAGGATAACCAATTGTTGATACTGCTTGAAAGGTGTTATTTGCTATAACTAAGGCGGTAGGATTAGCATTTCCTATATCTTCACTAGCTAAAATTAATAATCGGCGTGCAATAAATTTAACATCTTCTCCGCCTTCTATCATTCTTGCAAGCCAATATACAGCAGCATTTGGGTCGCTACCTCTTATAGATTTTATAAAAGCCGAAATAATGTCGTAATGCTGTTCTCCTGTTTTATCATAATGAACTGTGTTATTCTGAACTTTTTGTAGAACAGCTTTATCTGTTATAATGATGTCGTCAGAATCGAAAGCATTAACAATAAGCTCAAAAATATTCAATAATTTTCGTGCGTCACCACCAGAAAGCCGTAAAAGTGCACTTGTTTCTTGTAATGTTATTTTCTTTTTAGAAATATTTTCGTCTTTTTCAATAGAACGCTTTAAAAGGGTTTCTAAATCTTTTTTATCAAAGGCATTCAATATGTAAACCTGACAGCGCGATAGAAGTGCAGAGATAACCTCGAAACTCGGATTTTCGGTAGTTGCCCCAATAAGGGTTATCCAGCCTTTTTCAACTGCTTGTAATAAGGAATCTTGCTGCGATTTACTAAAGCGGTGTATTTCATCAATAAACAGAATGGGGTTTTTGGTTGTAAATAATCCACCACTTTGTTTCGCTTTCTCAATAACCTCACGAATATCTTTAACTCCAGAATTAATGGCGCTTAGGGTATAAAATGGTCTTCCAGATTCTGTAGCAATTATATTTGCTAAAGTTGTTTTACCTGTACCTGGAGGCCCCCAGAAAATCATAGAGGGAATTAGTCCTTGCTCAATATGTCGCGTTAATGCACCATCTTTGCCTACCAAATGCGATTGACTTACATAATCTTTTAAGGATTTTGGCCTTAAACGTTCTGCTAACGGTTCATTTAAATTCATAAAGTAAAAATACTTTAAATTTTTTGCTTTGCTCTAGTCAGAAATTAGTTTTCCTTTGTCCATAGATTATTTCATTACTGACAATATTGCATCAATTATTAACTTGGTTAACTATTTGCTATATTTAATCTGCATGAAACATCAAGAGCATTTTAAATTTTCAACTGGAGTATTAGCATACCCTATTTTATTTGTACTAATTATTTGGTTAATTTTTTGGTTCGAAGTTCGTTTTGGCTATAATTTTAGTAAATATGGTATTTACCCTCAATCCTTAAAAGGCTTAAGAGGCATAATTTTAAGTCCTTTTATACATGGAGACATCCAACATATTTATCATAATTCCATTCCTTTATTCGTGCTCTCTATGGCTTTGTTTTACTTCTACAGACCAATTGCATGGAAAGTCATTTTAATAGGAATAGTTTTTTCGGGATTTTTAACATGGTGTATTGGAAGACCTTCATACCATATTGGAGCGAGTGGTTTAATTTACGTGCTTGTAAGTTTTACTTTTTTCAAGGGTGTTTTAGCAAAGCATTATAGGCTTATAGCTTTATCTTTATTGGTGGTTTTTCTTTATGGCAGTATGATTTGGTATACCATACCTATTGAAAAGGGGATTTCTTGGGAAGGGCATTTATCAGGTCTTATTGTTGGTATATTATTCGCCGTATATTTTCGAAAGGAAATTGCTAAGCCAAAAAAATATGTGTGGGAAGAGGAGAATTACAATGAAGATGACGATCCATTTTTAAAGCATTTTGATGCTGATGGTAATTTTATTGAAAAAACCCAGATTCAAACCGAATCTGAAGAAGAGCAAATTGATGTTATTTATACCTTAAAAAAAAATAAAGATTAAAATTATTGGCCATAACTAATTTAATGACTTATGTACTAGTTATAAAATTGTTTTGTTAGCTTTATAAATAAAAATGAAAAAGTATTGTATAGTATGTTTATTAATTAGTATTCTTTTAAGTATATCCTGTCGTAGTAACGATGATTTTACTATAATTGATGAACCAGAAGAAGAAGTTGTTCTAGCAGAAGAGGTAGAATTATTCGAGTTAGAAGGAATTGAGAATAGTTTGGTTTTAGCAGTTGTTAACGCAGGAAAGTCTTCTTATTTAGTTAATAAAAAGGGTGAAATTCTAAAAAGTTGGGATTTCGATATTGGTTTAGGTAATGATTTAGAATTATTACCAAGTGGAAAACTATTAGGAATATTTAAAGCTAGTAATCTTAGTTTCTTTTTTGGTGGTTTTGGAGGTATAGTTAGGATTATTAATATTGATGGTTCTATTGATTGGGAATTTAATTATTATTCAGATAATTTATTGGCCCACCACGATGTAGAAATGCTTCCAAGTGGGAATATTTTAATTATGGCATGGGAACGTATCTTGGCTGAAGAGGCTAAGGCTATGGGAATAGATGTTACTTTTGATGTTTTTACTGAGTCACTAATTGAAGTTGACCCAAACACGAATAAAATAGTTTGGGAATGGCATACAAAAGATCATATAATACAAGATACAGATAGCGATCTTCCTAATTTTGGAATTGTAAAAGACAACCCACAACTTATTAACCATAATTATAATATAAGGGAAGATGGAGATTTAATGCATGCAAATGGTATAGATTATGATTTAAATAAGGATTTAATTTATTTAAGCGTTAATTTTTATAGTGAAGTTTGGGTTATTGATCATTCCACAACAACCATAGAAGCTTCATCACATGAAGGAGGTAATTATAATAAAGGTGGTGATTTAATTTATAGGTTTGGAAACCCTGAAGCTTATAACAATACTTTTGGTACAAGATTGTTTGATAATAACCACTTTCCAAATTTTTTGGAGTCTGATGAACCTGGTGCAGGTAATATATTGGTTTTTAATAACAATACTGCAGAGGGGCAGTCTATAGTTCATGAATTTAAAATGCCAAATGATTTTCAGCTTAACCCAGACTCTAATAATGAGCCAGAGGAAGTATGGCGATTTACTGACTCAGCTTTGTTTAATAGTCGCATATCTGGTGCAGTAAGGCTTAAAAATGGTAATACCTTAATTTGTGAAGGTGACTATGGATTTTGGGAAGTTACACCTGAAAAAGAAGTTGTTTGGAAATACAACGGTTCAGGAAGATTTTGGAGAGCTTATAATTATTTTTTGACTGATTCGGAAATCATTAATTTGAACCTTTAATCTAAATATTAGCTTTGCCTTTGCCTAACGACTTCATATAAAAAAGCGCCACAAGCCACTGACACATTAAGAGATTCTATATCACCTAGTAATGGGAGTTTCACTTTAGCATCCACAACTTTCAAAGTTGATGGATTAATACCTCGACCTTCCGAACCCATAATAATGGCACAGGGTTCATTAAATGATATATCGTACAATATCTCACTAGTTTTTTCGGTAGCAGCAATTACTTTAATGCCTGATGCCTGCATGAAGAATACGGCATCTTTAATATGGTCTACTTTACAAATAGGTATTTTAAAAACTGCTCCTGCACTTGTTTTAATAGTGTCTCCATTTACAGGTGCACCACCTTTTTTTTGAATAATTATACCATTAACACCCGTACACTCTGCTGTTCGAATAATAGCTCCAAAATTACGAACATCGCTTAATTGGTCAAGTAATAAGAACAAGGGTGTTTTACCAGATTCTATAACACTTAAAACAAGTTCTTCCATGTTATGAAAACCGATAGGCGATATTTGGGCCACAGCACCTTGATGGTTCTTTTTGGTAAGTCTATTTAATTTTTCAACTGGTACATAAGAAGAATTGATTGAATTCTTTCTTAAAACAGCTTCTAATTCCGCGAATAACTCACCTTTTAGCCCTTTTTGTAAAAAAACTTTATCTATGGTTTCTCCAGCATTAATAGCTTCTATAATGGCTCTTATACCGAATATTTGTGTTTGGTTTTCCATTGGGGTAAAGGTATAAAAAAACCACCTTGAAAAAGGTGGTTTTTAGTTTATAGATACAACTACTTAAGAATTATTTTTTTAGTAATATTTAGATTGTTCTTATTTATTTTAATTAAATATAAACCAGACGAAAATGAAGTTAAATTAATTTTCTGCGTATTAGCATTTAAATCAATATCTGTATTAAAAACTTCTTTGCCAGAAATATTAAATACTTGCAACTTACTTTTGCCTAAGTTAAGAGAAGTAGAGATAGTAATGTCGCCATTAGAAATTGTTGGATATACCTTTACTGAGGCACTAACATCTTGATTCTCATTAACCGATAAAGGCACGGAGGTAAATTGACTCGTAAATAAACCACGACCATGGGTGGTTGCTAAAATTGTATTATCGCTAGGTCTTAGGTCAAGATCTAAAACAGTTACATCACTCATACCATTATAGGCGGTTTGCCAAACAGGGTTGGTAACTGTATAATCTGAAGTTGACCACACGCCAAGTTCTGTTCCAATTATTAACTCACTTGGGAGTAATGGATTTTGTAAAATACATTTAACAGGTAAATCTGGAAGGTTGCCTTCTATGGATACCCAAGAGGCTCCACTGTCATCCGAAAACCATATACTTGTAACACCATAATTATGAATGGTCACAAAAATTTCTGTTTCGTCTATGCCATAGGCTAAATCTGATACACTACCTGTAAATTCACCAATAGGATTAATGTTAGGTAAGTTTAGCCAGTTAGGTGACGTATCTGCTGTTTTTACTTGTAATACTTTGCCATTTTCTAATCCAATTAGTAATGTTGTAGAACTCGTAGTATGAGGCGAAACCTTCAAGGCTGTGGGACGTGCGTCCATAAAATTATTAGTCAAAAAGTCATTTACAACATTGCCAGAACCAGAAGTGAAATTAGAAATTCTTTCAATAACAAAATTATCAGGATTAGAAGTAGAAGCATTGGTATACAAGATATTCAAGTTTTCATCTAACTCGGCTTGATTAATAAAATCGCCTCTATCTACATCATTAACAGCATCCTCTGGAGTTGATATAGTATAACTAGTTGCAAGAGATGGATAGCTTATATAGCGATGCGTATTTCGCGGGTAACTTTGTATCATATAGGTTCTACTATCATCAATCTCGGTATAGCCGCCATCACCGCCAAATGGGTCTACAAAACTGTTGGTCCCATTGGATGCAGACGTGGCTAATAAGGTCCCATTATCCTGTGTTCCTCCCGTAAGGTCTGTATTGCTAATATCACCATAGTAGAATTGTGAGGTAATATAGTTTTCGTTCCTTGAGGTAATTGCGTTAGAAGATGCAAATGCATTAATATTATCCGTGTAATACACGCCATTGTCATTACCAAAAACAAATTTATTGGTATTTCCAGCACCAGGTCTCTGTATAGCCGCATGCTGGTCGGGACCTATTAATGAGACATTAAGAGTATTTAAGCCTGGGTTGTTTGACCATTTTGATATTTGCGACCAATTGACACCATCATTACTGGTTCTAAACAAATTAATACCGCCAACAATTAAATTGTCATTGGCGTCAGCTTCAATTAATAGATTATAAAAGGCTTGTTCTCTGGCATAGTCGGTGCTACTTATATCGTTATCCGCATCATTTGGCTCAAGCATGTTGGCAACTATCCCAAAGGCGTTTGTAGTAATAAAAAGATCTACATCTCTTCCATCATTTGCAGTTGGACCTGGTACATCTGCGGCTATCCAAAATTTATTAGCATCCAAGCTAGATGGTTCTAATTCTGTCCTTCTGGCATTAGAAATGGTGTGCTCCAATGTAAAAGTAGTCCCGTTAGTAGATTTGTATATTTTACCACCATCAAATCCATAATAACTTCTTGTGGTCGTAAACCATATATTATTATTTAGGTCTAGCTCTATATCGCAAGGGTTAGAGAATGTTCCATTAGATTCGGTAATGTTAAATCGTGTCCAAGAAGCACCACCATTGATAGATTTATAAAGCCCTTGGTCTTGAAGGCCATGAAATTGATTAGGATTATCAGAAAATTTATAGAAGTTACCAGCAACAGCAGCATACAACTCAGTAGTCGCACCAACATCTCTTGCAACCAAGTCGTTTATGTAAAAAACACCTTCAATATCCTGTCCTCCATCGTTATCTATGTAGCCGCCAAAAATATTATTCCAAGTAGCACCACCATCAATAGACTTCCAAATCCCTCTACCAACAGCATCTCCGAAAACATAAGATTCGCCAGAGCCAATATAGAAAACATCAGAATCGTTGGGATCTGAAATAATTACATTAACCGATATAGTTTCATCAATCCCAGGAACCAATGTCCATGAAGAATTTGAGTCTGTAATATCTTCATTAACCCATAACCCACCAGAAACACCACCAGCGAAAACACGCGTATAGTCGTCGTTAGGATCTGGGTTACCTACATCGTTAGGATCGAACATAATACCTCTTGTTCTACCTCCAACATTATTTGGTCCACGCTCTACCCAGGCATTATCATTATCTCCTCCAACACCTTTTGCAGTACTTTTTCTTTGGCTTCTCAGTGTATTTTGAATATCGATCAACCTTTCGGGCATGGGTCTACCTGTACTTGGGTCTAATGTTAATTCCCATAAGCGTTCGTAATATCTATTTGGAGGAAGGCCCGCTTCATGACGTTCTTGTTTAGTTAAATCCCCCGTATTTGTAAAAGGACTATGTTCTAAATGTTTTTGGTGAAGTTCTCTTAAATCTATATCAGATTTTTGTTGTATTTCTCTTAGATTTAAGAGTACTATGGTAACTAAAAGGATACTCGAGAAACTTAGGAGAACTAGTTTTGTTTTTTTCATTTTTTTAGGAACAATTATTTTTTTCTAAAGATAATGAAATTAAAAAAAAAAAGTCAGCTGGTTCCAGCTGACTTTTTTAATATACATTTATTGAATATCTCTATAATTTTGTTAGAACAAATTGATAAGGACCGAATTCACCTAATACACCAGTACAGGTAATTGTTTTATTAACATAATCGAGTGATGCTGATTCTACAGTCATCAACCTGAAAAAAGCAATTACTGGACTTACTGGATCAATAGCATCATCAAAACTTACGGGGCCAGTTTCACAATCTCCTAAAGTCATAACTGTATCCGGCCAAAGGAAAGAGTCAAACCCCGAGCTGGCTGTAATAAGGAACCTGGTATCTGTCAATGACGCTATCTCAACTTGGTAACTTTCTCCAAAAAAGCTTCCTAGCGGGGAACCTGCAAATGGACTACCTTCAATAAAGTTTTCGGTAACAGAAAAAGTGCCTTTAAATTCTGTAAACAATGGGCAAATTTCGATACGAACAGACGTTAATCTATTTCCTCCGGAAACTCCTGCAGTCACTTCTGCTCTGCTAGTAGAGTTTAGTACGACATCAAAAATTAATATTTCAGTAATACTTGCAGCCTCTTTTAAATCTAATTCTAAAACGGGGTAGTAGTTACCTTGAAAACTAGATTTTCCAGCTTCTGCAATCACCTTGCCTGAGTTGCTAAAAATTGAATTTGGATCAGCTCCAGAAACTGAAACTAAACTATAGTTTATTATTAAATCTGTAGGATTAACAGGTACTTGAACATCAATTTCAAGGGGAACTATAACAGCTTCTGATAAATCAAAATCTAATAAAGAGAAACTAAGCTCTGAACTTGAATTAAACTCAACCCATCCAGTTTCAGGAAAGGCATCAAACTTACCTTCATTATCACCTTCACTATTGTCACAACTGTTAAAGGAAACGATAACAGCTAAGAATAAAAATATTTTATATATATGTTTCATAATATTAAGTGTTATTGTTTTGTAAATCTAAAAGTTGTATCGTATGGTGTACATCCACATTCAGCATCTTCTGAAAAATATTCATTTATAGTAACTTCGAAAACAGAATCTTCAGTTGCTATGTATGTAGATGGCGTAGCAGCTGGTCCTACATTAATAGGAGGTGTTGTCCCTCCTGAACATCCTAAACCAGTATCGGTAACATTAACTATAACCTCATTACAAACCAAAGAAAAGTCTATTCTAAGTAATGGAAAAGAAGCGCTAATACCTTCTAAATAAATGGCGCTGAAGGAACGAGAGGTATCGCCAGTTGAAGCGATTTCTACTATTTGATTTTCAAAAAACTGAACTCCATCGCAAGGATTAATAGGAGTAACTTGTTCCATAAGATAACTACCGCTAAAATCTGCAACAATAGGACATACTTCAAAAATATTTACAATTACTTGATTTGTATCCATATCATCATTTGCACTTAAACCTTCTAGTTTAAATACAATTTGCTTACTAGCTGGCTCAACCAAATTATTATCCATCCCCATAATAGTTATGGATGCTTGATAGGAATCTGCAGGAATTGTTAAAGTAGATGGTAATGAAAATGTTAAAGGGTTTGCCGTTGTAAAAGGTGAATCGTCACCTTCCTCAATATCTGCTTCATTAACTAAATTAATATTAAAAGTACGATCTGTTGAAGATTTAGTACTTGAATTTAAAGTAAGAGTAACACTTCCTGTAGCATCAATTGCGACTGGTAGGTTAACAATTGTTGCTGGAAAAGAAAGAAATGTTCTATTCGTGCTCTCATCCCCGTTATAAATGGTTGGTTCTACAGTTTCATCACAGGAATAAAAGCCTGTAATTAATACTAAAGAAAAAATAAGTTTATATATATTTTTCATAATTATTTTTTTTAATTAATATCCAGAATTCTGCGTGATAACTCTGTTACCATTTAATTCAGATTGAGGAATACCTAATGTGAATCTAAAATTATTAGCTTCTAAATTACATGGAGCTTCAAACGACTCACAGTCTACACTTAGTCTATCAACACCTATATTAAGTTCTCCTCCAAGACGTTTTAAGTCTAAAAAACGCTGTCCTTCAAAGCAAAGTTCTTTTCTTCTCTCTTTTAAAATATCTACTAAGGCATCATTTAAATTAGTATATACTGGTAAAGGCTGTGGAGTACCTACTCTCGCAGTCCTTAAATCTTGAATAGATGTAGCTGCTTCCACGAGCATGTTATTTCGAGCTTCCATTTCTGCTTTTATCAATAATATTTCCGCAGAACGCATAACTTTAATATCATTAATTTGAAGTCCATCACCTGAGCCAGGATATTTCCCAATTAGCAATAAATTATCAGGGTCGTTAGTGGCAATAAAATTACTTTGACTATCTATATTTGTAAAAAAGCGAATATCATTTGGTACCTCAGATAATTCGTTATAAAGTTCGTTAGAAGCTTCTAAATAGGCATCGTCTGGATCTACCTGATTAAAGTAGAATAAATCTCCAATACCATTTGTTCCATTTACTCGCGATAACTTAAAAATAACCTCTGCATTACTGTCATCGGAAAATATATTAAAATACTCAGTTTGATTTGCCAAAGGATATTTAGCAAGCAAACTTTCTGCTAGATTCATAATAGTCGAACTATTATCACCTTCCAATAAGGCAATGTTAACTTTAAGAGCATCAATAAAATCGTTATTAATAAAAATTGGATTAGCACTTGTTGAGTTATTTGGATCTAGTAAAGTTGCAGCTTCGTTTAAATCTGCTTTTATAAAAGCTAGAGTTTCGGCAACTGTATTTCTCTCAAATTGATCTGCTATCGTAGGAATAAAATCTACATTAATAATAGATAAAGCCGCGTCATTTTGATAATCTGATGTAAAGTATTGAAATAAATCAAAGTGGGCTAGAGCTCTTAAAGCCAATAGTTGCCCTTTAATATGATTTGCTTCATCAAGATCAGTTGATTCTATTGTTAAATTATTTAAGGCATTAAGAGCAATATTTGCTCTAAAAATTGTTAAGTAACGATTTGGCCATAAAAATTCTGAAATAGAATTACCACTAATATCAACTAAAAAACCATAGGCTTGAGACCCTTGTCCATTATTAGCAACACCAGATTTTAAGTTATCGGTAAAAATAGCATTAAAATAAATAACATCTCCAGAACCATTACCACCAAAATCAGGGCCATAAGATGAATAAACGCTATTAAGTGCACTTTGAAGGTCTACAACATCCTTTATTGCAGCAGCTTCATTTAGCTCACCATCTTGCACAATATCGGTAGCATCGCTACAAGACATGGCTAACAATAAAACCATAGAGCTAAAAATTGTTGTAAAAAATTTATATGTTTTCATTTTCATTTTTTTAAAAGTTTATTGTTGCTCCAAATGTATATATCTTAGGGGTTGGGAATTGACCTCTATCCGTTGTTCTAAAGTTAGATTCTGGATCCCAACCTCGGTATTTGGTAAAAGTCAATAAATTTTCACCCTGTACATAAACTCTAAAACCAGTAATTGGTATGTTTTCTAAAAACTTTCGTGGTAGGACATAGCCTAAAGTTATATTTCTAAGTCTTAAAAAAGAAGCATCTTCTAAATACCTATCTGTTTGATTAATATAATCAACACTACCCAGTGAAGAATTTATACGAGGAATATGGGTTATGTCACCTATATTCTCCCAAGCATTAAATAAAGAAACCGATCTGTTTCTACCATTTTCTACAGACCCTTGTGACCCTTCTTCTAAATCAGCAAAATCTAAATTATTTCTATATATATCTGCTACAAAAGACCACTGGTTACTAAGCTCAAAACCTTTATATCTAATCGAAGCTCCAAACCCTCCTTGCCAAACAGGATAAATGGATTTACCAGTAAATACTCTATCATCATCAGTTAATGTTTCAGTAAGTTGATTGTCTGCTGTATAAAACAACGGATTACCATTTGAAGGATTAACACCTGCATATCTTACCAAATAGAAGGACCCTAATGGTTCTCCTTCACCAGTTGCAGTAGAACCTCCTAAATTTACAAGCCCATCTGTAGATGGAGGTAACTGTTCTACTTCATTTTTGTTATAAGAACCGTTTGCAAATACCGAAACATTCCAATCTTTATTCTGAATAATAGTATATTTTAAATCCAGTTCAATTCCTTTATTAACCATAGAGCCTATATTAGAGCTAATGGTTCCTTGGCCATTAATAGCAGAAATTCTATCACTTTGAAAAAGGTCATCTGTTGTTTTTTCATATACATCAATAGCACCACTAAATTTATTTTTCCAAAGACCAAAGTCTATACCTATGTTGGTTTGAGTTGTTTCTTCCCATCTTAATGTAACATTCGCTCTCTGATTAGGAAAGGTACCATTGCTTCCGTTGTAACTAAGTCCTGTACCAAATAACTCTCTGGTATCGTCTAGTGATGAGTAGTAACCAGATCCAATTCTATCATTTCCTGATACACCATGAGACGCTCTTAATTTTAAGAGATTAAAAGCCGTGTTATCCATGAAGCTCTCTTCATCAATATTCCATCTTGCTGCAACAGAGTAAAATGTTCCCCATTTATTTTCTTCAACAAATCTAAAAGAATTGTCTCTTCTTATGGAAGCAGAAAATCCATATTTGTTATTATACGTATAATTTAAAGTTCCAAAAATAGATAAGTTTCCTACATTTAAATCTGTCCTACCGACAGTTGGGATATAAGGGTTTACCGTTTCACCATCAATTTCTTCTGTTGTTCTGCCTGCAATTAAACCAGCACCAGTCCCAACTAATCTTGGATCGATACCTTCTTGTCTAAAGTTAAAACCATCAAAGTGTCCTTTTACATATTCAAAATAGGCAGTAGCATCAAAATCATGAACTTCACCAAATGTATTTGCATACCCTATAGAGTTTACAATATTAAATCTAAAGTCTCTGGTGTAATATTCTTCTTGAACTCCTCCAAATTGAGCATCAACCGAAAAATCTGATTGAAATGGTCCTAAAATGGATTCGGGATGTAAAATTTCTGTTCTTCTTTCAGTTCCAAGATCAGCACCCATTTGAACACCAGCTGTTAAATTTTCAGCAAAGTTCCAGTTCGCATTAAAAGAAGCTAGAATTTTAATTTCTTCTTCTTTATCTGTATTAAAACTTATACTATTTAATAGTACATAGGGGAAATTTGTTGCTCCTGCAGCTAATAAAGCCGTTATGTCTCCTGGTTGTATTCCGCCATCTCTAGTTAGAGATCCATCGGCATCAAAAGGACTTAAATAAGGTAGGCCTTGCAATGCGGCACTAAAAGGATTAAAAAATGTATTTCCAGATCCTGCATTATCTAATTCATTAGTCTCAGAAAAACCTAGAGAAACGTTCATGCTATAGTTAAATTTATCATCACTAGACTTACCATTAAAGTTATTTCTAATAGTAAAACGTTGAAATTCTGATCCTATAAAAATACCGTCTTGTTCGAAATATTGAAGGGAAGTATAATTAGAAGAATTTTCTCCTCCAGATGTAATAGCTAGATCATGAGAAGATGTGGTTCCTTTTCTAAAGAAAATGTCTGTCCAACTGGTGTTTACTTGACGCGCTATTGTAGCTATTTCGCTATTAGTTAGACCTGCCCCTCTTCCTTCATCATAAGTACGCTGGAAGTTTAAAATTTCTGATGTATTCATCAATTCAAAGGGTTGATCCTGTAATTCGTTGTAACCATAAGTTGAAGTATATTGAAATTTTAATGCTTCGTTAAAATTCCCTCTCTTTGTTGTAATAACTATTGCACCATTCGCTGCTCTATTACCATAAATATTAGCTGCTGCCGCATCTTTTAATACCGAATAAGTTGCAATGTCATTTGGATTTATACTTCTAAAGTTGTCTTCATCAACTGCAATTCCATCAACAATAAATAGAGGTTCAATATTACCATTAATAGATCCAGGACCCCTTAAGATAATAAGCGAATCCGCTCCGGGTTGTCCAGTACCCGTTGCAATATTTAAACCGGCAACTTGTCCTTGAAGATTTTGTATGGCAGAGGCATTGGCTCTATCTTCTAAAATTACTGCCTGTACAGTTGATACAGCAGCTGCACTCGCCCTTAAAGTAGATACTCCACCATAGGCAGTTACAACAACCTCTTCTAACGAAGAAGTGCTCTCTTGTAATACAATATTAATTGTATTTGAACTCCCTACAGTAACTTCTTGATTTGTGTAGCCAATAAAACTAAAAACAAGGACTTGCCCTGTATTTGCTTTTATTGAATAATTACCATCAAAATCTGAAGATGTACCTGAAGATGTTCCTTTGAGCAAAACAGTTGTTCCAGGTAAAGGAAGCCCAATTTCATCTGTAACGGTACCTGAAATTGTCTTTTCTTGTGCAAATGTTAATTGCACGACCAACGCTAGAAATAGCGTTAGCATTCCACTAAACTTTCTTTTCATAGTTATAATTATTATAAAATTAGTCAATCTCAAAAATCTTAAAAAAAAGTTAATAAAACAAAGAAAGAACTTAAAATTAATTACAAAAGTGATAAAATTAATGCTAAAAATTAATAAATAACTTCGAATTATTGTGTTTTTTAGAAGGTAATATGCAGATCTATTTAAGTAATTTTATTTAATGCCTTTGGCGAAGGATAAGGTAATGTAATTTGATTTTTACTTCAAAGGAATATATCTATTTCTTCAACTAATTAAGAACTAATGGGGTTTTTTTACCAGATTTTAATTTAAGAAATAACTAACCTCTAGGCTATTTTTATTAAAATAGTTATTCTTTATTAATCTTTTATTGAGATAAAATTCTTTAAATGTAAATGTTACAAACAATATAGATTATAAAAATAAAACCTCGGTATAACAATACCGAGGTTTTAAATATTTTAATTTTATTGATTATGGTTGTATAGTATATACAGTAATACCACGTTCACCATAAGCAGTGGCTGTCCAATAAATTGTTATAATCCCATTAGTGGCATCATAATTACTTGGCTCCGCAGCTAATGGGTCTTCTAAAACTTCTCCATCAAATTGATCAGAAACATCACTCCATGTAACTGGACCATCCATAGTTGGATCAAATTCGATAACAGCAGAAGCCGGATCTACACCATATGAAGTTGCATAATCATTTGTATAAAGCCCACCTGTAATATCAGAAATAAGATACTCTCCTTCAGTTGAACAATCTGCTAAAGCTATTTGATCAGTGTAGGCGTATGGACCAGAACCAAAATCATCCACGAGAATAGTACCGGTTACATCATAAACTCCTGCAACATCGCCACAATCAACATCAGAAATATTAATTGTTACAGTTTTTAATAAATCTGTACCTGCGCGGCCAACAGCTATTTCACCATCAGCGTTTGATGCAGAGGTTAAAGTGATAATTAAGGTTTTATTTCCGTCCTGTAAATCATCTTTTAACAAATTAACTACTAAGTCAGCATTAAATGGTAGTCCATCAATATTAGGAGTATTATCATATTTAATTGTAATACTACCTCCAGCACTAGTTCCACCATCTACAGTAAAATCTGTTCCGTATACGGCAGTACCACTAAAAGCAAAATTTACTGTAACATCGCTAGTAGTTCCTCCTGGGATTTCAACATTAATTTCATCGTCTGTATCTCCATCGGCCTCAGACACATCAATGTCATCAATAGTTGTAACAACACCTGAAACACTAAAAGCAACATACTTAGGAAGTTCTTCCAATGTTATACCTTGGTCTGCGGCATCATAGTCTGTCTCACAAGCATAAAAGCCTGTTAAAAGTATACTAAATAATATATAAACTATTTTTTTCATTTTCTTTTTTTTTATAAGTTTTCAAACCACATTGGTACGTCTGTCTGTACATTTGCTGGTGTACTTGGGTTATTTCCAATTTCATCAGGCGGATATGTAAATCTTTTTAATATTGTTGAAATACTAGAGCCCGGTGGTGGAGATAATACAGGGATTTTATTCCTTCTTACATGATTCCAAGCTAGAACAGGTTGATTAAATGCAGCTAAGTATTGCTGGTTATAAATATCATCCATAGTTGGCGCAGATAATCCATCAACATAAGTATCAATGTCGGCATCGGTAGCTAGTGCTAATACACCTGGGATATCTTGACCCCACCATTTAATTGAATTTCTTATACCATTTTTGTAATTTGTTTCTGCTGAACCAGCACTTGCAAAACCATCTAAAGCTAATTCCGCTTTATATAAATCTATTTCGCTTGGATTCATTAAAACATCTGGAAGGTCACCCCTAATTATATTATTACTTAATACAGAAGTCTCTGGATCTGGAAAAACATCATTACCAGGTGGATCTAAATCATTTCTAGCTACCCATAAATCCCAACGAGGATCACCTGACCCATTTAAAAGTTCGTCTATTGGGTCACCAGGGCCAAATATATTTTGACTTTCATTATCAGGTCCAAAAAACGCTGTAATAATACCAAGCATTGCACTTTGAGCACCAGGGCCACCTGCATAAGGGACAAACGCAGCTTGACTATTAGACGTCATTAACTCTTCACCCAATACCGCTGTAATTTGAGAATCAACATTGGCACCACCACTTCTAAGTAGCATTAAGGCACGTAATTTTAATGAATTAGTAAAAATTTTCCATTTAGATAAATCACCTCCGTAGAACATATCACTTGAAGGTGTAATGCTAAATTGTCCCTCAGTGCTATGAGCGTCAATAAGCGCAATAGCTTCATCACAAAGGTCTACAACACCATTTAAAACAACTTCTTGATCATCAAAATTTGGTGCTGGAAAATTAGCCCCATCTAATGCTTCTGTATAAGGAACTTTTTCCCAAATACACGTTAATTCAAGAAATGTATTTGCCATTAAAGCTGTGGCAATTGCATTTACATTATTACTAGTAGGGCCTGCAGCTGCTGCATCAGCTTTTACTAATGACAGGTTACCAAGCATACTAACATACCAAACACCCCAAGTATTTCCTGAAAGAGTTCCACTAACGGCACCTCTATTAGGACTATTAAAAGTATTTGATATATATTGCGATACGTCACAAATTCTCGTCCCTAGTTCTGAAACTTTCCTAGCAGAATATTCGCCAAACACAAATGGTAATACTGCATTAGGGTCTGCAGATGTCGCGGCAAGCGGATCTGTATTTATATCTAACGTATTGTCACATGAGTATATAGAACTCAAAGTGAAAACAGTTGATAATATTATTATTGAATATATTTTTTTCATTTTGTATATATTATTAAAATGTTAATCTTACATTGAAACCTACACTTCTTGTAGAAGGTACGCTCGCTCTTTCAACTCCAAAACCATCTGCGCCAGATCCGAACAAACTAGCTTCTGGGTCAATATGAGGTACTTTTGAGTAAAGTAATGCTAAATTTCTTCCTTCTATACCAAGTGAAAGACCTTGAAGAAATCCATTACCTAATTGCTCTTTATTAAAAGTGTAAGAAAGTGAAACTTCTCTCAATTTTACAAATGATGCGTCAAATATGTAGGCCTCTGAAGCATTACCGATACCTAGCGAGTTACTCCAAAAGTCTTCTGCATTAAGTAATGGTACGTCATTATCTCTAAAAGTTCCATCACCATTATCTAAAACACCAGCAGTATCAATAAATGCACCTTCTCTATTTGCTAAAGTTTCAGTAACTAAACCTTGCTGCTGTAAGTCTTCAACAGTAGATGATTTCATTACGCCGCCCCATCGAGCATCAATAGTTGCAGAAAGATTAAAACCTTTATAACTAAAATTGTTAACAAAACCGGCTGTCCAATCTGGTAAAACAGATCCAAAAGACTCGACTGCTCCCGCTTGTCTTCTACCAGTATTTGGATCAATAATTGGTCTTCCCGAAACAGGGTCTTTTAAAAATGGTATAGCACTCAATTGGAATGGTTTACCTGGTTCTGCGATAACTTGAACACTCGAGAAACCAGATGCTATAGTTATTCTTTCAACACCTGAAGTTAATGAAATAACTTCACTTTCTACTTTAGACCAATTGATATTTGTTCTCCATGTAAAATCACCAATTTTAAGAGGTGTAGCATCTATTGCTATTTCAAAACCTTCATTATCTACACGACCAACATTTTGAGTGTTGAAGCCAAAACCAGTAGATTCCGGAATTGGAACATTAAGAATTTGATCTTCATTTCTTGTATTAAAATAAGAAAGATCTAATCCTATTCTACCCTTAAATAATTTTAATTCCAAACCAACTTCATAAGAAGTTTGTTCCTCCGGAAGTAATGCATCTGGTGGAATCGTAGCAGAAGCAGAGTATGCCAAAGCTCCGTTTAATGGGAAATTTAAATCTAACCCATACTGACCATCGGCAGTAGATTGAGGAGTAAACCTAAAATCTAATAAGTAAGGTGTTGTATCATTACCAACCTTTGCCCAACTTCCACGTAACTTACCATATGATAAAATATCACTTTGAATGTTAAAAGCATCAGTAAAAACAAAAGCCATACCTACTGAAGGGTAAAAGTAGTTATTGTTATCTTTTGGCAAAGTAGATGTCCAGTCATTTCTACCTGTTACAGTAAGAGTTAGATAATTTTTATATTCTATTTCAGCAGAACCATAGAGACCAATAACTCTAGATTCAGCAAAGTCTCTATTAGCAATTACTTGTGCTGCATTAGCTGGACTAAACAATTCTGGTATTAATAAATTAACACCTTCAATATATTGTCTTTCAAATTCTCTAGAGTTGTATTGCACACCTCCTAATATACTAAGGTTGAAGTCTTCATTAAGAGTTTTTGTATAATTGGCTATAAAATCAGCAGTTACTTCGAAACGTCTTATATTGTCACTAATAAAATCACCTTGTAATCTACCAATCGTTCCTTTACTATTTTCAATTAGCCTTCTATCGTCTAATAAGTCCATTCCAACTCTTCCAGTAAACGATAAATCCTGCCAAGGAGTATACGTCATTTCGAAATTTCCGAATATTCTATCATCATCTCTATTATTTAAATTCTCATTTCTTAACCAGTAAGGGTTATTTGCTTCAAGACCTGTATTGTCAAATAAGGTGTTAATCTGATTTCCAGATGCGTCTTTCCAAGGAATATAATCTCTAGGATCTACTGTGCTACTAAATTGATGCAAGGCAAAAATGTTTGGATCATTTGCACCAGCAGCTCCAGTACCTCTAGTTTTAGTTTTTGCATATTGAACACTAAATCTAGATCTTAACTTATCACTATGTCTAAGACCAGCATTTAAATTGACAGTAGTTCTGTCAAGCTCAGCACCAGGAAGAATACCAGTTTGAGCCCAGTTCGTCAAACTAAGACGGTAGTCATATTTTTCACTACCATCTGAGATAGCGAAATTGTTAATAGCAGTTTGGCCTGTTTTGTAAAACTCATTTATACCATTATCTTTAACCGCTGTTAGTGGGCCAGTAGCACCAGTTATAGCAAGGTTTTGTTCGGTTTGCCCAACGATTCTAGGTCCCCAGTCTACACCTAATCCGGCATCAAATCTACCTCCAGTACCACCGGCATATTCTGTTTGATAATCAGGTATTCTAAACAAGTTATCGAATCTTAAAGAAGAGTTGATATTAACCGTTGGTCCAACGCCTTCCTTACCACGTTTTGTGGTTACCACAATTGCCCCTGCTGCTGCACGAGAACCATATAAAGCTGTTGCAGCCGCACCTTTAAGTACATTTATGGATTCTACATCATCAGGGTTAATTGCAGATGCACCATTGGCAAAATCTCTGTTACCAGTAATTCTATTAGTATCTCCAGAAACAGTTTGCGAATCATTAATTAAAACACCATCAACAATCCATAATGGGTTATTTCTTCCCGAAAGTGATGATACACCACGAACTATTACTTTAGAAGAACCACCAAGATTACCACCAGAGTTAGTTACTTGAACACCTGTAACCTTACCTTGTAAGGCATTACTGATATTTGTTTCACGAGCTCTAGTCAATTCCGCAGCTTTAACTACATCGGTTCCATAGGCCAAATTTCTTGCTTCTCTTTTTATTCCTAAAGCAGTTACAACTACCTCTTCTAAAGCTTGAGCATCTTCTACCATTGTAACATTAATAGTATTCGATGTTCCTACAATAATTTCTTGAGTATTATATCCAACAAAACTAAATACAAGAGTAGCCCCTTGACTTACATCTATTGAATATTTACCATCGAAATCTGCAGAGGCACCAGAAGATGTACCTTTAATTAAGACTGTTGTTCCTGGTAGAGGTAATCCACTATCGTCGGAAACCGTACCAGAAATAGTCTTTTGTTGTGCAAAAGTAAATTGCACAGCAAACGCCAGCAAAAGCGCTAGCATTCCACTAAACTTTGTTTTCATGTTATAATTATTTGAATTAGTCAATGTCAAAAATCTTAATAAAATCTTAATAAAACAATTAATATGGTATAAATTTTAAAAGTATTTTAAGACTAGTTCTCTTAATATCACTTGAATTAGCTTTTGGAATTTCTTTCAAAAGTTTAAATCTTGTGTTTTAATAATGGTTATGGTCAGGAAAAATCCAGATTTGTTAAGCCAGATAGTTAATATTGGATTTTGTATTTTAAAAATCTACCAACAAGTTAATATTTTAATGAAGAATTCTTTTACTCTTAATATTTGCAAGGGACAGAGGTTTCTTAAATTAAATACACAATTATTTTTTTACAAACTTTCTTTTTACAATACGATTCGCAAAAATTAATTCTATTATATAAATACCTGATTGTAAAGTAGATATGTCAATTTTTTTATTATTTACTTTTGCCGTTTTTATTTTTTCTCCAAGAATAGAATAAATCCTGAATTTTGTAACTGGTTCACTTGATTTAAATTGAATATAATCTTCAATAGGATTAGGATAAATATTTAAATTCAAGTATTTATTATTTGGCATAGATAAAGAAAGGCAAGCATCTATATTTGTGGGTGACTCAATACTTTCACCAGGACTTAAATCTTTTTGATTAAAGGCAGGATAGTCTTTGTCGTATTTTAAAGCTCTAAATAAAGCATTACCTTTTCCTAGGGGGTTGGTTCCTTGGCTAATAGTGCCAGTTCTAGTTACTGGATTAATATATTCCCATTTTACTTCATCATTATTATCAATTTCAAACAACCGGCCTTTAGTGCCCTCACAAATCAAGATATTGCCATTTGGTAATCGCTGTGCACTTGATAAAATAGCAGAATAAAAATTAGTAGAATCATCAGGATCAATATAACTGTAATCAATATTTAATGGCCCATAAGCCGCGTCTTGTGTATATGAATAAAAGCCAGGAGCATCTGTCATAGGGTCAATTATAAAAACCTCAGAAAAAGATGGACTTCTGTCAAATCCATTATTATAGAGAATTATTTTACCGGCATCGTTTAAGCCATTGGGAATAAAATGTGGAAAATGCTGACCAAATAATTTTTGATCTTGAGAGCCCCCTTGTTTATAGCTTTGCGGGTTGCCCCATCGATACAGCAAGTCTCCACCCTTTCCATAAATTCCTCCCGAATGAGATGCTGCTTCGCTGGTAGATGTAGAGTGATCAATAATGTAAAACTCGTTTAGAAGTCTTGAGCTAAGTACTATTTGATCTAGTGCATCGTAATACTGCATCGAATTAATATGCATCCAATTAGCATTACCTTGTGACATTCCTAAATAATTAATATCTAATAACTGTGGATTTTCTTCAACCACTCCATAGTTATCCTTATCTGCAAACAAATCTTGAATAAAGTGATCCTGAATGTTCCATTCCCAAATAATATTTCCGGTATTTGTGCCAGTTGGTTGTATTTCTATTATTTGCTCGTTATAAAGTACTGTTTCTGATAATGTATTAGGATCTCGTCCGGCTTGGATAGCATCTGCATTAGACATTACTTTAACTGCGAGTATAAGTATATTTCCATTAGGCATTGGAAAAATATCATGATGCTGCCTGACTTCATCCGAATTGTATTCATATTCCCAGATAAGAGACCCATCCCAATCAAAAAGTTCAATTCGCCCTCCAGTTCCACCAAAATCAATGGTAGGATTATCAATTTTAGCAGCTCTTAATAAATTACCGTTTTCTAATAAATAGACAGCGTTTCCAGGAGGGTATTGACTAGACCATTGGTTAATAACTTGGCCACAATTATTAATTAAATAAGTTTCGGTTTGTGCTGTAAATAGGGTGTATCCATCAAATGAGTCTGTTGTATTAGAAATAACTCCAACTGTATTTTGGGAACATATAAAGTTAACTGATAAAAAGAGTATAATTAAGTTGCAAGTTGAATTTTTTAATATTGAGATTAATGTGATCATTAAATGAATGATTTTTCTTTTTTTAAAGTTTTATGAACACCTTTTTTTATCTGCTCAAAATTTATGAGTACAAACAAAAATTATCTTCTAACTCAACCTAAATTTGCACTAATGAAATAGCCTAGTTTATTGCTTGGTAAAAGTGAAATAAAAAAATGTTTCTTCTTTAACTATAATTTTTTATCAGAATTAGTCAGCTTCAAAAATCCTAATAAAACGTAAATAAATCAATAAATATGAAATAAATTTTAAGAAAATTATTGGATTTTAATTAGTTTCAAAGCCAAAGCCAAAGCCTAAATTAAACAACTTAATAATACTTAATCTTATGAGTTGTATCCAGAAATGTTAAAAAAGAACAGAATTAACTTTAAATTATTTTTATTATTAAATTGTTTTAAAAATCTAAATTTAGTTAGATATTGCATAGGTTTATGAAAAAAGATTTTTTTTTAGTTAAAGTTTGCCTTATTCTATCTATTAGTGGGCTTGTGAACAGAGGATTTTCACAAATCAATTTTGTTAATCAAGCTGTTGATTTAGGTTTGATTTTTTCTTCTGGAGATACTCAACATGGTAACGGCGTTTCATTTTTTGATTTTGATAATGATGGTTGGGATGATTTAACCTTTACCACCGATGAAAATCAACAAATACGTTTTTTTAAAAATGTTAATGGAACTTTTGTTGAACAATTTTTTAGTATTCCAAATTTATCTTATGAAACAAAATCAGTTACTTGGGTTGATTTTGATAATGATGGAGATAAAGATATGTTTGTCACAAGCTTTACAAGTGGTAATAAACTTTTAAGAAATGATGGTGACAACGTTTTTATTGACATAACATCTAGTACAGGTTTACCAGAAATTAACATTTATACCTACGGTGCTTCTTGGGGGGATATAGATAATGATGGTTATTTGGATGTTTTTCTTTCCAGTTTTGATCCAACGAAGCAAGTGCCTAATTATTTATACAAAAATGATGGTGATGGCACATTTACTAACATTAGTTCTTCAGCGGGAATAAGTCAAGTTGGTCACCTTTCATTTTGCTCTGCATTTTTTGATTATAATAATGATGGTTGGCAGGATATTTATGTGTCCAATGATAGGGTATTTAATAAAAATATTCTTTATGAAAATAATGGAAACGGAACGTTTACCGATGTAAGTGTAGTATCAGGTACAGATACCGATATTGATGCTATGACTGTTACAATTGATGATTTTAATAGTGACGGTTGGTTTGATATATATGTTTCAGGTAGTCCAGATGATGGAAATGCATTTTTTAAAAATAATGGAGATAATACTTTTACTGATATTTCTGTTAACGCTGGAACACTAGTATATGGTTTTTGCTGGGGTGCCGTTTTTTTAGATTCAGATAATGATATGGATTTGGATTTATATGTAACTAGTTCATTAGATGGCAGCAGCGTTTATAATTCTTCTTTGTTTTTTGAAAATCAAGGTAACGAAAATTTTGTAAATTCTTCAAGCTATGGGTTTTTAGATGATACGAAAGAAAGCCATTCTAATGCTATTGGAGATATTGATAATGACGGTTTATTGGATATAATTGTTACTAATAGAGATAATAAAAATGTCGATTTATGGAAGAATAGTACCAATACAACCAATAACTGGTTAAAGATTAAACTTCAAGGGGTTGAGAGTAATATAGACGGTATTGGTTCCGTAATTGAGATTTCAACCGCAGGAGAAGTTCAATATCGATATACTTTATGTGGTGAGGGGTATTTATCCCAAAATTCTGCTTCTGAAATTTTTGGAATTGGCAATAATACGAGCGTTGACTATGTTAAGGTAAAATGGTTAAGTGGGGTAGAAGATTACTTTTATGATATTGATGCCAATCAGCACTTAACCTTAATAGAAGGAACAGGTGAGACTAATACTCAAATTTTTGGTTGCACAGACCCAGACTCTTGTAATTTTGACCCAAATGCTACAATTGATGACGGATCTTGTATAATTTTAGATAATATTTTAGTTACGGGAAATTTAGATTCCAACCCTTTAAAAGTTGAAACCTATTCAATAAGTTCTCCTGAGAAAGATGCGATTTACAGATGGAGTGTAATAAATGGACATATTATTGAAGGAGAAGATTCAAATACAATTCGTGTTAGATGGGATATTGCCTCCAGTGGGGTTATCTCGGTTATTAATGAATCTAGTAATTGTTCGGTAGAGGCGAGTGTTATTGAAATTAATTTAAGTTTACCTTCAGTAAATAATAGCAACTATTCGATTGCAAGGTTGTGGAATGAAGTTTTGCTTCATGCTATTAGAAATGATTATGCACGTCCAACAGTACATGCAAGAAATTTGTTTCATGCCAGTATGGCTATGTATGATGCTTGGGCCATCCATGATGATAATAGCGAACCCTATTTTGTTGGAAATAAATTAAATGGTTTTACATGTGCATTTGATGAGAATTATGCGTCTAAAGTTGTAGGAGATAATAAAGAGAAAGTTGAAGAAACACTTAGTTATGCATTATATACTTTGTTGAAGTTTAGGTTCCAAAATTCACCAAATAAAGAGACAACTATTGAAATGTTTGACAATTTAATGTATTTGTTGGATTATGATTTAGAATTCAATTCAATAGATTATTCAAACGGAAATCCAGCAGCACTTGGGAATTATATTGGAAGTAAGATTATTGAATATGGAATGCAGGATGGTGCTAACGAGATAGGTAGTTATGAAAATCAGTATTATCAACCTGCTAATGATCCTTTACTGCCCATTTTACCTGGTAATGAATCAATTACAGATCCGAATCGCTGGCAACCTTTGTCATTAGAAGTATATATAGATCAGAGCGGTAATGTAGTTTCTACAGATAATTCAGTTCCAGAATTTTTAAGCCCAGAATGGGGTAATACTTATTCATTTGCCTTATCGGAAGACTCACAATCTATTTTTTCTAGAAACTCAAATACTTATAGTGTATATCATGATCCTGGAGCTCCTCCTTTTATAGGGCTAGGGGATGATCAATCTTCAGATATTTATAAATGGGGTTTTTCTTTGGTGTCTGTATGGGGTTCTCACTTATCTCCAAATGATGGTGTGTTATGGGATATTTCACCTAAATCCCTCGGTAATATTTCTTCTGATTCTTTTCCTGAAAATTTTTCTAGTTACGATAGCTTTTACGATTTAATATATGGAGGTGATATTAGTATTGGTCGATCTATGAATCCAATAACTAATGAGCTATATGAATCGCAATTGGTACCACGAGGAGATTATACTAGAGTTCTTGCTGAGTTCTGGGCTGATGGTCCAGATTCTGAAACACCACCAGGGCACTGGTTTACTATTTTGAATTATGTTAACGATCAGCCAAATTTCAGCAAAAAATTTGAAGGAACGGGACCAGTTTTGGATGATTTAGAATGGGAAGTGAAATCATACTTTTCCTTAGGAGGAGCAATGCATGATGCGGCAATAGCCGCCTGGAGTATTAAAGGATGGTACGATTATATTCGACCTATTTCTGCGATTAGATATATGTCTGAGAAAGGCCAGAGTACAGATATGAGTTTAGAAAACTATCATGAAGAAGGAATTCCATTAATAGATGGATATATTGAGGTAGTTGGAGAAAATGATGACTTGGTAGGTGATGTACGAGAAAATCTAGGTAAAATAAAACTTTACACGTGGAAAGGACATGATTATATAGAAAATACTGATACCGATATCGCAGATGTTGGCTGGATTTTGGCCGAGAATTGGTGGCCATATCAAAGACCTTCCTTTGTGACTCCTCCTTTTGCAGGATATGTTTCTGGACATTCGACCTATTCAAGAGCAGCTGCTGAAGTTTTAACAAAAATTACAGGCTCTGAATATTTTCCCGGTGGAATGGGTGAGTTCGTTGCTAAAAAGAATGAATTTTTGGTTTTTGAAGAAGGACCTAGTCAAGATATTATATTACAATGGGCTACTTATAGAGATGCATCAGACCAATGTAGTCTTTCAAGGATATGGGGAGGCATACATCCGCCTATGGATGATATTCCTGGTCGTTTAATTGGTGAGCAGGTCGGGGTTGATGCTTTTAAATTAGCAAAATCTTATTTTAGTAGTTCAGCCAAAGAAGTTGGCAGTATTAAACTTTTTCCTAACCCTATAAATTCAGACCATCGAATAATTTTGACAAACTCAAAACCAAATATTACTCTAAAATTATTTGATATAAACGGTAGAAACATTCCAATAAAATATAATTTCAAAGAACTAAATAGCCAAACTCATATAGAATTTAATTCTGCTTTAAAATCTGGTATTTATATATTAAAATCAGATAATCAAATCTGGAAATTAGTAATAAATTAGCATTTTAAATTAAAATCAAGTTTTTTGCATATTCTCTTTATAGAGACTTTTAAGATTAGATCTCTAAGAGAATCGGTTTCTACAAATAAAAAGGCAGATATTAATTTTGAGTATTAAACTTAAAATGTTTTTTTATTAAACTAATAAATTCATTTACCTCTCAAATTATAAATTTCACTTAATTGATAACTGTTAGTGGTTTAAACTGTATTAAGTAGTTGGCAGTATTATGATATTCCTTATGCTTCATGCGTTATTCGTGAATATTTAAATCAACAAATGAACTAAGAATAGTTGCTTATTTATTGGGATACCTGTTAAATAATGTTCGTTATTAATCTGAAATGTAAATCAATATTTTTAATCTCTATAAACCCTACTTTTTGCTCTTGCCTTAATTTAAGGTTTTAGAACCTAAATATATTTAATCTCTTAGGTCATTTAAATTGGGATTATAAGATTATAATACACCTCTTTAAATACATATTCTAATTTTATTGAAATTGAAAATAAAAAGATCTCAGAACAAATCATGATTTGTTCTGAGATCTTAAAAATATTAATTCTGAATAAAAAACCTTTGATTGGTCGTTTATAGATTACTATTAGTAGCAGAAGGCACTAATCAGGGCATACATTCAATAGCTCCCCTTCTCTAGGACCATTTTCTTGACTATAATCACCTACACCTTCATCTAAGACTACTACACCATTTGGGTCTGTTAGTGTATAAAGGTTTTCACCTTCCCAACCACCTGCGGTATATGTAAAAGTAAATTCTGAAGTTCCCGGTGCAACAGTAATAATTTCTGTTAGACTAGATCCAGGAGGAAAATAAGTAGTTTGTACTCCATCTAAACTAACAACTATGTTACCACCATTCCATCCATCACCAAATAAATCGATCATATCTAATACCCAGTCTCCAGGAATAGGAAAAGCTATACAAACTACGGTTGCTGTGTATTCAAATGGAGAAGCAAAAAATAATTCTCCTTTAATACTATCTCCTGAAGTATCCTTATCAAATACTCTTCCATCAGTCATAATTATTACTACCTGAAAAAAGAATTGATCTCCGCCAGAAATTTGGCTAGAATCAAGGCCTAATGCTGTCATTGCTTCAGGAATAGTCATATTAAAAGTATGTTCTGGAAAACCGTTAGAGTTTGTTGGTAATGATGAAGAACTTATTGAGGTTACAAACGTAGAAGCCACGGAATCATCATCACCAGAATCAGTTGATCTGTCTTTAAATTCAACCCATAATTCTATACTTTCTACATCAGCACCAGCTTCAGGAGTAACTAATTCCCCTTGAATATTATAGACTGAATTATCGAGGTCATTTAAATTCACAGTACCACCAGCTAAAATAGATCTAAAATAAGCACCAGTTTCAATTTCATCAAAACTTAATTTATAAAAAGGGTCTTTCTCTTCTTCTTCACAAGAACTCAAGCTAAATAAGATTAAGCATGGAAGAACTAAAATGTTTATTATTTTTTTCATGATTTATTTTTTTAAAAATCTAAATTAGCATCATTCAAATCCCAAAAAACTTTAACAGTTTGATTTGGTTTTGAATCTATATTGGTATTATTATCAATAGCTACAGAAGGGTATTTAAATGTACGTATAAAAGCACCTGGAGCAGATGATTGTGTAGGTTGTATATTTAAAGGCATTCCAGTTCTTCTATAGTTATTATAAGGCTCCACACCATTACCCCAAGAAGCAATAAACGCTTGAGTCATAATTATGTTTAATTTATCCTCAGGAGTTGCAGTTGAATAAGCAGCTAAAACATCAGCTACATAATCATCAATATCAGTTTCTGTGGCAGCAAAAGAGTTATCTAACGTAGTTGCATCAAAATTAACAACTTTGTCAAAAGAAGCTCTCATGCCCTCTTCTAGCATTTCAACATCACTATCTGTGGTTCCTAATTCTAATGCAGCTTCAGCTCTCATGAAGTAAGCATAAGAAGATAACATTACTGGCTGAATACCTGCTCCTTGCATACCAGAAGTAGCACCAACAGCTGAAAAAGAGTCGTCATCAAATTTACCACCTATTGGGTATGTGCCCCATGTAGTAATTTTAATCTCATCTGATGGTAAACCTTGAGCATCACCATGTATACGACCCCAGTAACCAGAGCCAATAGAAGTACAAAAAGGATCTACACCAGGAGTGTAATGGCTTGGGTAGCTTTCGGCAAGACACGGAAGGTCAAAAATACCTTGCGCAGTTGCTGGAGGGAATTCTTCTACTTGTCTATAGAAATAGTATCGAGTTCTAGGATCATCAGTGCTTACCATTAAATTCATAAAGTACATCGACATGTATTCACCACTAGGAGTATTTTCGTAATTGTTTACATATTGAGGATGTCTTACATCTGGAGCCGTATTATTGGTTCCAAAAACTACATTGAAATCATCTGAAGCACTTTCCATTAAATCTCCATCGGCTAGTAATGCATTAATACCTGCCAAAGAAGCACTTTCATCTACATGTCTAACATTATTATAAATTCTAAGTTTAAGAGTTTTTGCCAAAGTAATCCACTTATTAGTGTTACCACCATAAAAAAGATCACTAACTGAACTTAATGATGCGGATGGTGAACTTTCTAAGTTTGCAATTGCTTCGTCTAGTAAACCAAGTGCCGTATTATATAATTCTTGATCGTCATCAACATTAGGATTAAATACTCCTGCGTCACCTTGAAGCCCTTCAGAATAAGGTACATCCCCAAAAAAGTCGACTAAAGTGGTTAATGTGTACGATTCAAGAATTTGAGCAACACCAATGTGGTGGAACAGGTCATTCTGAGATGCTAAATTTTTAAGATTTTTAACATCAATTAAAACACCTGCATATGCTTGTCTCCAGACATCATCGAAATCCCCTGGTTCAAAAGCATTTTCGTAAAGAGGACCATACATGTGTAACATTCTTACAACACGCATACCGGCTTCAAAGCCATAGCGATTGTCATCATCTTCTTCAGAAACCCATTTAGAAAAATCTAGCAAAGTTCCATTAAGTAATAGGTTAACATCAGCAGATTCTGGTGTAGCACTATTAGGATTCTCATTTACATCTAAATTTGTTGTCTCACAAGAGAGTATAACAAGAAACAATGCAAAGAATAGTATTGATATTTTATTTTTTGTATTCATAATTTTTTAATTTCTTTTTTTAGAATGAAGCTCTTACTGATATCCCATATCTTTTCGCAGTAGGGCCAGTTAATAGGTCAAAACCTCTCGAGTTCCCAACACCTTCACTACTTACTGATGGATCAAAATTTATAGAGTCAGGGAAATTAAATGCTTTAAACCACATGTTGTTCCCAGTTGCTGAAATAGTTAAGTTTCCAAAAGGCGTTTTATCAAGAACCTTTTTAGGAAAGGAATATGATAAAGATACTTCTCTTAGCCTCAAAGTTGATGCATCATATACTTTAAACTCTTCATTACCCAAGTTCTCCCAATAATGATCATTCGAAGAAATTTGAATATTATTTGGAGTACCATTAGCAAAAACGCCAGGAGCTACTACAGGAATTGTTCTGTCAAAACCTGTTTCTCCAGCTTGACCACGTATAAGTAGCGTGTTAGCCGTAGCAGAGTACATATCACCACCATGTGTATAATCCCATTGCATTGAAAATTTAAAGCCTTTATAAGAAATATTATTAATAAAAGTGCTGTTCCAATCTGGATTAGGGTCTCCAATTATACCAATCTCATCTTGAAGTAAATATAAACCATCAGTTCCAACAATAGGATTTCCGCTAGCATCTCTTTGAACTACATCTCCCATCATAGTATTAAATGGCTGTCCTTCTATTGCAAAATTCCCTAAGTTAGAAAATGGACCAGATAAAAATAAAGCACCATCCACTGGTAATTCTGTAACTGTACTTTCATAGGCATCGAAATTTAAAATTAAATCCCATCGGAAATTATCATTCTGGTAAGGCACAGCATTAATACCTATTTCAATTCCTTCAGTTTCTAAGTTACCAGCATTAATTGCTGTAACAGTGTAACCCGAAGCCGGATCTACTCTTTGATCTAAAATCTGATCTTCGGCTTCTTTCTTGTAAACACTTGCCTCAAACCCTAAACGGTTATTAAGAAGTTTAAATTCTAAACCAAGTTCTAATTCTGAAACTAATTCAGGTTTCAGGTCAGGATTCCCTAACCTATTGATACCACTATCATTTATGTTAACATTACTTCCATTAACATTTACTGGATTACCACTTCTATCTAGCCATCCTCTTGCTTGAACACCTAGAGCATTTCTTGTAACATATGGTCCAGCAAACCTCGCAGAACTACCATAGCCAAATCGAAGCTTCAAGTAATTTAGAGTATTGCTTTTAAGACTTGGAAAAGCAGAAGTTGGGATAAAAGAAACACTAGCACCAGGATAAAATAAAGAGTTGTTTCCAGATTCGTGAGTTGAAGCCCAGTCATTTCTACCTGAAACATTTAGGTATAAGTAGTTTTCATAACCAAATGTTGCAGAACCATATAAACCATATACATTTTGCTGTTCTTGATAAAGGTCTGTAGCATTTCTGTTTTCAAAATTATTCGCAAAAAATAGACCATAAATAAGTTGTCTATCGTAATTAACAGTAGACGAAGTGTATGTATTTCTTCGACTATTAAAACCGGCCGTAGCTGATAAGTTAATTTTCTCACTTAAGTCTGTATCTATATTGGTTATAAATGAATGGTCCCAAGTTTTCTCTGTAGCACGAGTTTCATAATATAATCCATTAGGAAGATTAATACCTCCTTTATTTACTTTAAAAGATGCAGTTTCGTTGTAACTATCAAGACCTGTACGCCACGTCAATGACATCCAATCTGTAAGCTTATATGTCCCTGACATAGAAAGGAAAATTCTGTCTGTGATTTCTTGGTCAATTTCATTCTCAGCGGTCCATCTTGGATTTTGTATATCATTCCCACCACGATAGTAAACACTACGGTTTTGACTATCCTTATAAGGAAGCCCCATTAAATCAACTGATCTTGGAGTATAGAAAACATTTGCAAAAACACCGGTGCCTCCCACTGAAACATTACTTGCTCCAGTACTTGAAGCATTTGGAGGACTTACTTTATCTGTATTTGTATACATCATAGATCCATTAAAAGTGAATCTGTTTGAAAGTTTTGCTGTTCCACCTATGTTAAAGTTATTTCTTCTTAACGTGTTGTTTGGTGTAAAACCTTTCTGATCTGTATTTGTGTAAGAAAGATTTATGTTTAAGTTTTCAGAAGATTTAGAAACATTTATGTTATTTACATTTGTATACCCAGTAGTAAAAAAGTCTTCTACACTATTATAGGGTCTATAAACGTAAGATGTGTTTCCAGCAAATTGTGGAAATTCATCATCAAAAGTTACTCCTCCAGCATTTTGAGCTGCTGCATAAGCGTTTCCTGAATAAACGTGTGTAGTTGTTGAATAAGGCGTAGTAAATTCCGCTCCCCAGTTACTAAAAGCTTTACCTAAGCTATTTTGCCATCCTCCACCATATCTGTTCTGATAGTCAGGAGTAGAAGAAATCTGTTCAACAAAATAAGAACTGTTAACACTTACTTCAAGTTTCTTTTGTGTTTCACCAGACCCATTTTTAGTAGTAATTAATATTACACCATTTCTACCTTGTTCACCATATAAAGTTGTAGCACTTAAACCTTTTAAGACACTAACTTCTGAAATATTATTGGGATCTAAATCTAAAAGCCTACTTGCGGAATTATTACCAGATTCAGTTGTAGAAAAAGTACTTGTTTCATTTGTTGAATTTGAAAAGGGAACCCCATCAACGATTATTAAAGGTTGATTGTCACCTGTTATACTAGAAAAACCCCTTATGGTAATATTAGTACCACTACCTGCAATACCACTTCCACCAAGGATATTTACGCCAGCTACTTGACCAGATAAAGCTCTCGCTACATCTGTTTCAGGTCTTTCAGCTACAGCTTCTCCTTTTAATGTTGAAACAGCATATCCAAGAGCTTTTTTCTCTCTTCTAATACCTTGTGCGGTTACAACTACCTCTTCAAGAGTTGTAGCATCATCCTGCATTGTAGCATTAATTGAATTTGAAGCTCCTACAGCTATTTCTTGAGTGTTATATCCAACAAAACTAAAAACAAGGACATCTCCTTGGCTTAATGTTATTGAATAATTACCATCAAAATCTGTTGACGTACCATTGGTGGTACCTTTAACTAAGACTGTTGCTCCTGGGAGAGGCATACCGTTACCGTCAGATACCGTACCAGAAACTGTCTTTTCTTGTGCAAAAGAAAATTGCACAACAAACGCTAATAGTAGCGTTAGTACACTAAACTTTGTTTTCATTTTTTGATTTGTTTGAATTAGTTCTGGCCAAAAATCTTAATAATAAGTAAATAAAACAACAAATTTGAGATAAAATTTCTCATGCTCAATAAAAAATGGTAAATAAAACAGACAATTAGAAGTTGGCGATTAAGCTAACATGCACCTTTGAATTTGAGAGCTTGAATTTTTGGTTTTCTGTTTTACCATTTGCATAATTAAACTTTAAAATACCAGCTTTAGTTAAAAGGCCAAAACCGAACCCATAACCAAAAAGTTTCTCTTTAATTTTAGTTATTTGGTTTTCAAAATATGCAACGTCTGTTATAGTGTGTATATAGATGCTGTTACTAATTTGAAATCTATATTCTGTATTAATTAATGCAAACAAAGAAGCATATAAACTATTTTCTTCAAACCCTCTAATTGAATTTATGCCTCCAAAACGCACAAGCTCATTTTCAAAATATGAGTCTGAATCCATTGACGACCCATTTATCCTAAAATAAAGACTATTGCGAATATTTAGGTTAATGATCTTAAAAGCGTCAATAAATAATTGTGTTTGCTTTTCCGAAGTATTTGTGGTTTTTCTTTTGCCAAAGCTCGTTTCAAGAAATAATGCTGCTTTTACAGGAAATAGTAAGTTATTTGGTTGTTGTGATAAAAACTCATAGGCTAAGGAATAATATGTTGCATCGTAATCACTAATTAATTGCGAGTTATTATTGGACAACAAGTTATTTGATGTAGAAGAGTTTAGGCCAGTATAAATTTTTGACTTTGAGCTAATTTGATAATGAAGCTTACCAATTTGATTAGTAGTTGTAAATGATGAGTCTCGTTTAAATATCTGCAAAGAAAGGTCTATGCCAAAGGGGGATTTGAACAAATAAGGCATAGACAAGTTCGCGTTAAACGTTTTTTGATCGTTTTCATCACTCTTATAGATAAGTCTGAAAGACTCGCCATAATTTAGATTATTGGTAAGGTTCAAATTGAGATAGCCATCAAATTCTAGATTATTAGTTTCATCATTGGTTCCAAAACCTAAGAAACCATCAAAGTTATTGCTTTTAGTTTTTTTAATATATAAATATAGATTGGTTGAGTCTTCGGTGAATAATACTTCTGGTGGTTTAATTTGATTTGCAAACCTGAGATTTTGAAGGCGTTCACTTTTTTTCTTTATTTCGGCTAGATCAAAAGTTTCATTGGGTTTAATTTTCAAGAAATATCTTAGATAAGATTTTGGGAATTTTTCATAACCTTTTATAATGATATTGTTAATCATTCTTTTTTGTGCTTCAGAGTCAACAGTAAGTTGTGCTTCTAAGTTTGAGCTATCTCTTATTTTTATATGAGATAACTTCAGCTTTGAAAAAGGAAACCCCTTTTCAGAAATTTTCGAATTAATAAAGTTTAAAGCGTTTTCAACCTCACTAAAATTTAGAACAAAATAGTCATCAAAAACTTGACTTGAAATCATTTGAATTGTTTCATCGTCTACTTGCCCTTTATTATGGTATATATATATGGTGTAATATTTTGACTTTAAATGGATTTCAGCCCCAAAAATAGAGTCGTTAATTTGTTTAAGTGTTTCTAGTTTGTTTTCAATAAAACCTTTTTTAAATAATGCGCTTTGAATAGAATCGATTTCAAATTCTATACTGTTATAATCCTTGTGGAATTTTAAGTAGTTTAAAGAGTCAATGATTTTGGTTTCGAAATCAGTTTTACCAGAAACTTTTAGGTTTAAATTTTGACAAATCAATTCCGATGAAAAAAGTGTATAAATTATAAGGACTAAAAAAGGAATTCTTTGCACGGTAAAATCTGCTCTTTGTTGCTGTAAAACTAACGGAAAATAGACACTTATAATATAGTAGATTGGGATATTTTTAAAAACTCCTAAAAATTAATGTTTTAGGGTTTGAATAATTCATTTTAATTTCTACCTTTGCAGCCCTCTAAGAAGAGGATTTTTAAATTTATATATATTATATATGCCAACAATTTCACAATTAGTAAGAACAGGAAGAGCCAAAATAACCAAGAAGAGTAAATCGGCTGCTTTAGATTCTTGTCCGCAAAGACGTGGTGTATGTACTCGTGTTTACACAACAACTCCTAAAAAACCAAACTCAGCAATGAGAAAGGTGGCAAGGGTTCGTTTAACAAACGGTAACGAGGTTAATGCATACATTGGTGGTGAAGGACATAATCTACAAGAGCACTCGATAGTATTGGTTAGAGGTGGAAGGGTAAAAGATTTGCCAGGAGTTAGATATCATATTGTGCGTGGTGCTTTGGACACAGCAGGTGTTTCAGGTAGAACACAACGTAGATCTAAGTATGGTGCTAAACGCCCTAAGAAGTAATTTAAACTTTAAGAAGAAGACATGAGAAAAAGAGCAGCAAAAAAGAGACCGCTTTTACCGGATCCACGATTTAACGATCAGTTAGTAACTCGTTTCGTTAACATGATGATGTGGGATGGCAAGAAGTCGGTGGCTTTTAAAGTATTCTACGATGCTATCGATATTGTAGATTCAAAAAAAACTGACGAAGAAAAAACAGCATTAGAGATTTGGAAAGACGCCTTATCTAACGTTATGCCTCACGTAGAAGTACGTAGTCGTAGAGTTGGTGGTGCAACATTTCAAATTCCAATGCAAATCCGTCCAGACCGTAAAGTTTCTACAGCAATGAAATGGCTAATTGGCTATTCTCGTAAAAGGAACGAAAAATCTATGGCTAACCGTCTAGCAGCAGAAATCTTAGCCGCAGCTAAAGAAGAAGGAGCAGCTGTTAAGAAAAGAGTTGATACTCATAAGATGGCAGAAGCAAACAAAGCATTCTCTCACTTTAGATTTTAATAGGAAATGGCTAGAGATTTAAAATATACAAGAAACATAGGTATTGCTGCGCATATTGATGCAGGAAAAACTACTACAACAGAACGTATTCTTTATTATACAGGTGTATCTCACAAAATTGGAGAAGTACATGATGGTGCTGCTACAATGGACTGGATGGAGCAAGAGCAAGAAAGAGGTATTACAATTACTTCTGCTGCAACAACTTGTACATGGAAGTTCCCAATCGAAAATGGGGAGCCTACACCAGAAACAAAAGGATATCACTTTAATATAATTGACACACCAGGTCACGTTGATTTTACCGTAGAGGTAAATCGTTCATTACGTGTACTTGATGGATTAGTATTCTTATTTAGTGCAGTTGATGGTGTTGAGCCACAATCTGAAACTAACTGGAGATTAGCAGATAACTACAAAGTGCCTCGTATCGGTTTCGTTAATAAAATGGACCGTCAAGGATCTAACTTTTTAGGTGTTTGTCAACAAGTAAAAGATATGTTGAAATCTAACGCGGTGCCAATCGTTTTAAACATTGGTGACGAAATAGATTTTAAAGGTATTATCGATTTAGTTAAAAACAGAGCTATTGTATGGCATGATGAAACTCAAGGGGCAACTTTTGATGTTATTGAAATTCCAGAAGAGCTTAAAGAGGAAGCTAGAAAATATAGAGCATTACTTATTGAAGAAGTTGCAACTTACGATGAAAACCTTTTAGAAAAATTCATGGAAGATGAAGATTCTATTACTGAAGACGAAGTGCATGCTGCACTTAGAGCTGCTGTAATGGATATGGCTATTATTCCAATGATTTGTGGTTCTGCATTTAAAAATAAAGGTGTGCAATTCTTATTAGATGCTGTATGTCGTTATTTGCCTTCTCCAACTGATAGAGATAACATTGTAGGAACTAACCCAGATACTGGTGCAGATGAAATTCGTAAGCCAGATGCAAAAGATCCTTTTGCTGCATTAGCATTTAAAATTGCTACCGATCCGTTTGTAGGTCGTTTAGCATTCTTTAGAGCGTATTCTGGTCGTTTAGATGCTGGTTCTTATATCTTGAATAACCGTTCAGGTAAAAAAGAACGTATCTCTCGTATTTATCAAATGCACTCTAATAAACAAAATGCTATCGATTATATCGAGGCAGGAGATATCGGAGCAGCAGTAGGATTTAAAGACATCAAGACTGGTGATACTATGTCTGATGAAAAACATCCTATCGTTTTAGAATCTATGGACTTCCCAGATCCAGTAATTGGTATCGCGGTTGAGCCAAAAACTAAAGCTGATGTTGATAAGTTAGGTATGTCTTTAGCAAAATTAGCTGAAGAAGATCCAACATTTACAGCAAGAACAGATGAAGCTTCAGGACAGACTATTATTTCTGGAATGGGTGAGCTTCACTTAGATATTATTGTTGACCGTCTTAAGCGTGAGTTTAAGGTTGAAGTAAATCAAGGTCAACCGCAGGTTGAGTACAAAGAGGCTATTACACAAGCTGCTGATCATAGAGAGGTTTATAAGAAGCAATCTGGTGGTCGTGGTAAGTTTGCTGATATTGTATTTACTATTGAACCAGCTGATGAAGGTGTAACTGGACTTCAGTTTGAATCTATAATCAAAGGTGGTAACGTTCCCAAAGAATTTATCCCTTCAATTGAAAAAGGATTTAAAATGGCAATGGTTAATGGACCTTTAGCAGGTTACGAAGTTGATTCTATGAAAGTAACATTAAAAGATGGGTCTTACCATGATGTGGATTCTGATCAGTTATCTTTCGAATTGGCCGCTAAACTTGGATTTAAAAATTCTGCAAAAGCTGCAAAAGCAGTAATTATGGAACCAATCATGAAACTTGAGGTAATTACTCCTGAAGAAAACATGGGTGACATTGTTGGAGATTTAAATAGAAGAAGAGGACAAGTAAGTGACATGGGAGATAGAGCTGGTGCAAAAACTGTAAAAGCTACTGTACCATTATCTGAAATGTTTGGTTATGTTACTACTTTAAGAACATTATCATCAGGACGTGCGACATCAACAATGGAATTTTCACACTATGCCGAAACTCCTTCTAACATATCTGAGGAAGTAATTAAAGCAGCTAAAGGCGTTGAAGCTTAAAATTTAAGAAAATGAGTCAAAAAATCAGAATAAAACTTAAGTCTTACGATCACAATTTGGTAGATAAATCTGCTGATAAGATTGTAAAAACAGTAAAAAGTACTGGAGCTGTAGTAACTGGACCAATTCCATTACCAACGCACAAGAAAATTTTCACTGTGTTACGTTCTCCGCATGTAAACAAGAAATCAAGAGAGCAGTTTCAACTATCTTCTTATAAAAGATTGTTAGATATCTACTCGTCGTCATCAAAAACAATTGATGCCTTGATGAAGCTTGAATTACCAAGTGGTGTTGAAGTAGAGATTAAAGTATAAGTATATTTCGGTAGTTAGTTGCCGAATGACATGTCTCACCGATGCGGTCGCGAGAAAAACGGATAAATACATTTCAGGGACGAAAGGTATTTTGTCCCTGAAGTTTTTAAAAAGAATGTTGAATTAGGTTTCAACGAAATAGTAATAATTAATAATAAATAAATATGTCTGGGTTAATTGGAAAAAAAATCGGTATGACCAGCATCTTCGATGAAAACGGGAAGAATATTCCTTGTACAGTTATCGAAGCTGGACCATGTATCGTTACCCAAGTCAGAACTGAAGAGGTTGACGGCTATGAAGCTATTCAACTCGGTTTCGATGACGCGACAGAAAAAAGCGCTACTAAAGCAGACTTAGGTCATGCTAAAAAAGCGGGTACTTCTGTAAAGCGTAAAATTGCTGAATTCAAAGGTTTTGATGAGGAGTACAAATTAGGAGATGCTATCACTGTAGAACATTTCGCTGAAGGTGAATTTGTTGATATTGCGGGTACATCAAAAGGTAAAGGATTTCAGGGTGTTGTAAAACGTCATGGTTTTGGTGGTGTAGGTCAAGCTACTCACGGTCAACATAACCGTTTGAGAGCGCCGGGTTCTATTGGGGCTGCATCTTATCCTGCACGTGTATTCAAAGGCATGAAAATGGCTGGAAGAATGGGTGGTGAAAAAGTGAAAGTTCAAAATTTAAGAGTTTTAAAAGTAGTTGCTGAAAAGAATCTACTCGTTGTTAAAGGTTGTGTACCTGGACACAAAAACGCTTATGTAACAATTCAGAAGTAATGAAAGTAGCAGTTTTAGATATAAACGGAAAAGACACAGGTAGAAAGGCAGACCTTTCTAAAGATGTGTTTGCTATTGAGCCTAATAATCACGCTGTGTATATGGATGTTAAACAATATTTAGCAAACCAAAGACAAGGTACTCACAAATCTAAAGAAAGAGCTGAGATTACTGGTAGTACACGTAAGATTAAAAAGCAAAAAGGAACAGGTACGGCAAGAGCAGGTAGTATTAAGTCTGGAATTTTTAAAGGAGGTGGACGTATGTTTGGTCCAAGACCAAGAAATTATAGCTTCAAACTTAATAAAAATTTAAAGCGTTTAGCGCGTAAATCTGCCTTAAGTATTAAAGCTGGAGAAAAGTCAATTACAGTTTTAGAAGACTTTAATTTCGACACTCCAAAAACTAAAAACTTTACAGCAATTTTAAAAGCTCTTGAGCTTGAAAACAAAAAATCTTTGTTTGTGTTGGGTGGGTCAAATAATAACGTATATTTGTCATCGCGCAATTTAAAAGGGTCTGAAGTTGTAACTTCTTCAGAATTAAGCACTTATAAGATTTTAAATGCAAATCAAGTGATACTTTTAGAAGGTGCTTTAGAAGGAATTGAATCTAACTTAAGTAAATAAGAAACAGATGAGTATCTTAATTAAACCAATAATTACTGAAAAAGCGACAGCAGATAGCGAGTTAAGAAACTGCTATACTTTCTCAGTAAATACAAAGGCGAACAAGGTGGAAATCAAAAAAGCTGTAGAGGCTACTTATGGTGTTTCTGTTGAAAAAGTTCGTACTATAAATGTCCGTCCAGATCGTAGTACCAAGTATACAAAAACTGGTATTCAACATGGTAAAACAAATGCTGTTAAAAAAGCAATTGTACAACTGGCGGATGGTGAGATGATTGATTTATATGCTAATATGTAATTAGAATGTCAGTAAGAAAATTAAAACCAATCACACCAGGACAGCGATTTAGAGTAGTAAACGGTTACGATGCCATTACTACTGATAAGCCGGAAAAGAGTTTACTCGTTCCGAATAAAAGGTCTGGTGGTAGAAACAATCGTGGGAAAATGACTATGCGCTATATAGGTGGTGGTCATAAGAAAAAGTATCGTATTATCGATTTTAAGAGAGACAAAGCAGGAATTCCTGCTGAAGTAGCTTCAATCCAGTATGATCCTAATAGAACAGCTTTTATCGCTTTGTTGAATTATCAAGATGGTGAAAAGAGATACATTATTGCACAAAATGGTTTACAAGTTGGGCAAAATGTAGTGTCTGGAAAAGAAGGTGTTGCTCCAGAAATTGGAAACGCTATGCCATTAAGTGAAATTCCATTAGGAACTATTATTTCTTGTTTAGAATTACGTCCAGGGCAAGGAGCTGTTATGGCTCGTAGTGCTGGAGCGTTTGCTCAGTTAATGGCAAGGGATGGTAAGTTTGCTACTGTTAAATTACCTTCAGGTGAAACAAGATTAATTCTTGTGAACTGTATGGCTACAATAGGTGTTGTATCTAATTCAGATCATCAATTACTAGTAGGAGGAAAAGCAGGTAGAACAAGATGGTTAGGTAGAAGACCACGTACTAGACCAGTAGTTATGAATCCAGTTGATCATCCAATGGGTGGTGGTGAAGGTAAATCTTCAGGTGGACACCCAAGATCTAGAAATGGTATTCCAGCTAAAGGTTATAGAACACGTTCCAAAACAAAAGCAAGTAATAAATATATTGTAGAACGTAGAAAGAAATAAGACATGGCAAGATCATTAAAAAAAGGACCTTACGTTCATTATAAATTAGAAAGAAAAGTAGCTGCAAATGTTGAGTCTAACAAGAAAACAGTAATAAAAACTTGGTCTCGTGCAAGTATGATTACTCCAGATTTCGTTGGACAAACTATAGCAGTGCACAATGGCCGTCAATTTGTTCCAGTTTATGTAACTGAAAACATGGTAGGTCATAAATTAGGAGAATTTTCACCAACACGTTCATTCCGTGGACATGCAGGTGCTAAAAATAAAGGTAAAAAGTAGTAAGCTATGGGAAGTCGTAAAAAACAAATGGCAGACGCTATTAAGGAAGCAAAAAAGCACGTTGCTTTTGCAAAACTTAATAACTGTCCTACGTCACCAAGAAAAATGCGCTTAGTAGCCGATTTAGTAAGAGGTGAAAAGGTAGAGAATGCACTTAATATCTTAAAGTTCAACAACAAAGAAGCATCTGGAAGATTAGAGAAGTTGTTATTATCAGCTATCGCTAACTGGCAAGCAAAGAACGAGGATGCTGATGTTGAATCTGCAGAATTATTTGTAAAAGAGATTAGAGTTGATGGTGGATCGATGTTAAAGAGATTACGTCCAGCGCCTCAAGGTCGTGCACACAGAATAAGAAAACGTTCTAACCACGTAACATTAGTGGTTGGGGCTAACAATAACACACAAGCTTAATAAGAGTATGGGACAAAAAACAAATCCAATCGGAAATCGCTTAGGAATTATCAGAGGATGGGAATCTAACTGGTACGGAGGAAACGATTATGGTGATAAACTTGCCGAAGACGATAAGATTAGAAAATACGTTCACGCGCGTTTATCTAAAGCTAGTGTAAGTAGAGTAATTATTGAAAGAACTTTAAAACTTGTAACCGTTACTATCACTACTGCCAGACCTGGTATTATTATCGGTAAAGGCGGTCAAGAGGTAGACAAGTTAAAAGAAGAGCTTAAAAAAATTACTGGAAAAGAAGTTCAGATTAACATCTTTGAGATTAAAAGACCTGAACTAGATGCATTTTTAGTAGGATCTAGTATTGCTCGTCAAATTGAAAACAGAATTTCATACAGACGTGCAATCAAGATGGCTATCGCTGCTACAATGCGTATGAATGCTGAAGGAATTAAAATCCAAATTAGTGGTCGTTTAAATGGTGCTGAAATGGCGCGATCTGAGCACTACAAAGAAGGACGTATTCCTTTATCAACTTTTAGAGCCGATATTGACTATGCTTTAGTTGAAGCACACACTACTTATGGTAGATTGGGTGTAAAAGTATGGATCATGAAAGGTGAAGTATATGGTAAAAGAGAGCTTTCTCCGCTTGTTGGTTTATCTAAGAAGCAAGGAAAAGGTGGAGCAGGACGTGGCGGAAATAAAGGGCCTCGTCGTAGAAAGTAATTTTTTATAAAGTAAAGAAAAATGTTACAGCCTAAAAGAACAAAATTTCGTAAACAGCAAAAAGGACGTATGAAAGGTCTCTCTGGAAGAGGACACCAACTTTCAAACGGTACTTTTGGAATAAAAGCATTAGACGCTACGTTTATTACAGCACGTCAAATTGAAGCAGCACGTATTGCCGCTACGCGTTACATGAAAAGAGAAGGTCAACTTTGGATTAAAATATTTCCAGACAAGCCTATTACAAAAAAGCCTCTTGAAGTACGTATGGGTAAAGGTAAAGGTGGTGTAGAACTATGGGTAGCAGTATGTAGACCTGGTCGTGTTTTATTTGAAGTTGGTGGTGTGCCATTAGACGTTGCTAAAGAAGCATTACGTTTAGCTGCTCAAAAATTACCGGTTAAAACTAAGTTTATAATCGCTAGAGATTACGAAGCATAATTTATTTGATATTATGAAACAATCAGAAATTAAAGAATTATCTGTAGCTGAGTTACAAGAAAAACTTGGTGAAACAAAAAAGAGTTATTCAGACCTAAAATTGGCTCATGCAATATCTCCTTTAGAAAATCCAATTCAGTTACGTGCAATAAGACGTACCGTAGCTAGAATTGCGACTGAATTAACTAAAAGAGAATTACAATAATTCTGCTGAAAGATGGAAACAAGAAATTTAAGAAAAGAACGTATAGGAGTTGTTACAAGTAACAAAATGCAGAAATCTATTGTGGTTTCTGAGGTGAAAAAAGTAAAGCACCCTATGTATGGTAAGTTCGTACTAAAGACTAAAAAGTACGTAGCACACGACGAGCAAAATGACTGCAACGAAGGAGATACTGTAAGAATCATGGAAACAAGACCTTTAAGTAAATCTAAATGTTGGAGATTAGTTGAAATAATTGAAAGAGCTAAGTAATTATGGTACAACAAGAATCAAGACTTAAAGTAGCAGATAACACCGGAGCAAAGGAAGTTTTAACTATCCGTGTTCTTGGTGGTACTAAAAGAAGATACGCTTCTGTTGGAGACAAAATTGTTGTTTCTGTAAAAGATGCCACTCCTAATGGAAACATTAAAAAAGGAGCAGTTTCTACAGCAGTTGTTGTACGTACTAAGAAAGAAGTAAGAAGACCAGACGGATCTTATATAAGATTTGACGATAACGCATGTGTGTTGTTAAACCCAACGGGTGAGATGAGAGGTACACGTGTATTTGGTCCTGTTGCTAGAGAACTTCGTGACAAACAATTCATGAAGATTGTATCATTAGCACCAGAGGTGCTTTAATACAAATTATTAAGATGGGAAAGCTTAAAATAAAAACTGGAGATACTGTTAAAGTAATTGCTGGAGACCATAAAGGATCTGAAGGAAAAGTGCAAAAGGTATTAATAGACAAGAACAAAGCGATTATTGAAGGTGTAAACTTGGTTAAGAAACATACTAAACCAAGTGCTCAAAACCCTCAAGGTGGAATCGTAGAGAAAGAAGCAGCTATTCATGTTTCAAACTTATCGTTGTTAACTTCAAAAGGAGATACAACTAGAGTGGGTTACAGAATAGAAGGCGATAAAAAAGTAAGATTTTCAACAAAATCTAATGAAGTAATATAGTTATGGCATATTCACCTAGACTTAAAGAAGAGTATAAAAGCAGAGTAATTGCAGCTCTTACAGACGAATTTGGATATAAAAATGTAATGCAAGTTCCTAAACTTACTAAGATTGTAATATCTAAAGGTGTTGGAGCAGCAGTTGCAGACAAGAAGTTAATCGACTACGCTGTAGAAGAGTTAACAACAATATCTGGACAAAAAGCTATAGCAACTATTTCTAAAAAAGACGTTGCATCTTTCAAATTACGTAAAGGTATGCCAATTGGGGCTAAAGTAACCTTACGAGGAGAAAGAATGTATGAGTTTTTAGACCGTTTAGTTACTTCGGCACTTCCACGTGTTAGAGATTTTAGCGGAATTAAAGCTACAGGATTTGATGGTAGAGGTAACTATAATTTAGGAGTTACAGAACAAATTATCTTTCCAGAAATAAACATTGATAAAGTGAATAAAATTTCTGGTATGGATATCACATTTGTTACTACAGCAGATACTGATAAAGAAGCAAAATCATTATTAACTGAACTAGGGTTACCTTTTAAAAAGAATTAAGATATGGCTAAAGAATCAATGAAAGCCCGTGAGGTAAAAAGAGCTAAAACAGTAGCTAAGTATGCTGAAAAAAGAAAAGCTTTAAAAGAAGCTGGAGATTATGAAGCATTACAAAAGTTGCCTAAAAATGCTTCACCTATACGTCAGCATAATAGATGTAAATTAACAGGGAGACCTAAAGGATATATGAGAGATTTTGGAATTTCTCGTGTAACGTTTAGAGAAATGGCTAATCAAGGTCTTATCCCTGGAGTTAGAAAAGCAAGTTGGTAATATTATTTAAATAATCGGGTTTAAGGTTCGAAATAGTTCGAAAACCAAGACCACAAAATCAATTCATTATGTACTCAGATCCAATTGCGGATTATTTGACAAGAATTAGAAACGCAGTGCGTGCTAACCACAGAGTGGTAGAGATTCCTGCATCTAATTTAAAGAAAGACATAACTAAAATATTATTTGAACAAGGATATATTTTAAGTTATAAATTTGATGATTCTACTGTACAAGGAACAATTAAAATAGCCCTTAAGTACAACAAAGAAACAAAAGAACCAGTAATTAAAAAACTTCAAAGAATTAGTACTCCAGGTTTACGTAAGTATGCTGGTGCTAACGATTTGCCTAGAATCTTAAACGGTCTTGGTATTGCAATAGTTTCAACTTCTCATGGAGTTATGACAGGTAAGCAGGCTACAAGAGATAATGTTGGTGGCGAAGTTTTATGTTACGTATACTAATTTTAAAGCCAGAAAGAAATGTCAAGAATAGGAAATAATCCAGTAGCCATTCCAGAAGGTGTAACAGTAGAAGTTAAAGATAGCACTGTAACTGTTAAAGGTAAATTAGGGGAGTTAACACAAAATTTCGATTCTATTGAAATTAAAGTTGAAGACGGTAGCGTTTGGGTTACACGTTCTTCTGACACTAAAGATCAAAAAGCAAAACATGGTTTATACAGATCATTAATGCACAATATGATAGAAGGTGTTTCAAAAGGATGGACCAAAGAACTAGAATTAGTAGGTGTAGGTTATAGAGCATCTAACCAAGGACAAAAATTAGATTTGGCTTTAGGTTTTTCTCATAATATAGTTTTGAACATTGCTCCGGAAGTAAAAGTTGAAACAGTATCAGAAAAAGGTAAAAACCCAATAATTAAATTATCCTCTTTTGATAAACAACTTGTGGGACAAGTAGCTGCTAAAATTCGCGGTTTCAGAAAACCAGAGCCTTACAAAGGTAAAGGTGTTAAGTTTGTTGGTGAGGAATTAAGAAGAAAAGCAGGTAAATCAGCTTAATAATTAAGTTATGGCATTAACAAAGAACGAAAGAAGACTAAGAATAAAAAACAGAATCCGTAAGGTAGTTTCTGGTACAGAAGCAAGACCAAGGTTAGCTGTTTATAGAAGTAATAAAGAAATTTATGCTCAATTAGTAGATGACAATACTGGTAACACAATCAGTGCTGCATCTTCTAGAGATAAAGACATTAGTGCTGCAAAAGTAACTAAATCTGAAGTAGCTAAATTAGTAGGTAAAGCGCTTGCTGAAAAAGCTTTAAAAGCTGGTGTAGAAGCTGTCTCGTTTGATAGAGGAGGTTATTTATATCACGGTAGAGTTAAACAATTAGCTGAAGGAGCTAGAGAAGCAGGACTAAAATTCTAAGAAATTATGTTTCAAAAATATAAAAGTGCAGAGTTAGTAAAACCAGGTGGATTAGATCTTAAAGATCGTTTAGTTGGTGTACAAAGAGTTACTAAAGTAACTAAAGGTGGTAGAGCGTTTGGTTTTTCAGCAATTGTTGTTGTGGGAGATGAGAATGGAGTTGTAGGTCAAGGTTTAGGGAAATCTAAAGACGTTGCAAGTGCCATAGCAAAAGCTGTTGAAGACGCTAAGAAAAACTTAGTACGTATTCCTATTATAAAAGGAACGTTGCCACATGAGCAAAAAGGTAAGTACGGAGGTGCTAGAGTAAATATTATTCCTGCTGCCCCTGGTACAGGTGTAATTGCTGGTGGTGCTGTAAGAACGGTACTTGAAGCAGTTGGTGTACATGATGTATTATCAAAATCTCAAGGATCATCAAATCCACATAACGTTGTAAAAGCAACTTTTGATGCTTTGTTACAATTAAGAGACGCAAACGCAATCGCTAGAGATAGAGGTATTACACTTGAACAAGTTTTTAACGCTTAATACAGACAGAGATGGCAAAGATTAAAGTAACAAAAGTTAAAAGCGCAATCAATCGTACTCAAAGACAAAAAAGAACTTTAGAAGCTCTGGGTCTTAAAAAGATTGGTCAGGTAAAAGAGCATGAGGCTACACCAAATATTCTTGGTATGGTTGCTAAAGTTTCACATTTAGTTTCTGTAGAAGAAGCTTAAAAATATAAACTGAAAATGGATTTAAGTAATTTAAAACCTGCAGAAGGTTCAGTAAAAAACCAAGGAAAGAGAATAGGTAGAGGACAAGGTTCTGGTAAAGGTGGTACGGCAACACGTGGTCACAAAGGAGCAAAGTCACGTTCTGGTTATTCTAAGAAACTAGGATTTGAGGGAGGGCAAATGCCACTTCAAAGACGTGTGCCTAAATTTGGTTTTACAAATATTAACCGTGTTGAATATCAAGGTATCAATTTAGATACTCTACAGCAATTGGTTGATGATAAGAAAATAAAAGATACAGTAGATTTTGATACATTATTCGCAAACCGTTTAGCTGGTAAAAACGATTTAGTTAAAATATTAGGTCGTGGTGAATTGAAGGCAAAATTAAAAGTATCTGCTCATAAGTTTACTGCTTCAGCAAAAGCTGCTATCGAAGCTGCAGGAGGAGAAGCTGTAACTATATAAGACTTTTTATAAGTATGAAATTTATAGAATCATTAAAAAATGTTTGGAAAATAGAGGAATTAAGAAACAGAATCATAGTTACATTGAGTCTGTTATTAGTTTATCGTTTTGGTGCTCAAGTAGTTTTACCAGGTATTGATGCAGCCCAATTAGGTGGATTGGCAGATAGTACTGATAGTGGGTTGTTAGGTTTACTTAATGCCTTCACTGGTGGAGCTTTTGCAAATGCTTCGGTTTTCGCTTTGGGTATTATGCCTTACATTTCTGCTTCTATTGTTGTGCAGTTAATGGGAATTGCTATTCCTTATTTACAGAAGTTACAAAAAGAAGGTGCTAGTGGTCAGAAGAAGATAACTCAAATTACACGTTGGTTAACGATTGCAATTTGTTTGGTTCAAGCTCCAGGTTACCTTGCTAGTCTACCAGCATTAGGAATTCCACAAAGTGCATTTTTACTTGGTACTGGTGGGTTGTTCTATTTTTCATCAGTAGTTATCTTAGTTACTGGTTGTATTTTTGCTATGTGGTTAGGTGAAAAGATTACAGATAAAGGTATCGGTAATGGTATTTCACTTTTAATTATGGTAGGTATTATTGCAACTTTACCGCAGGCATTTTTACAAAATGCAGCAACGAGATTAGAAGGAAATAATGTGATGTTAATTCTTTTCGAATTAGTTGTGTGGTTTGTAATTATTTTGGCTTCTATTTTATTGGTAATGGCAGTAAGAAAAATTGCTGTTCAGTATGCTAGAAGAACAGCTTCTGGAGGATACGAAAAAAGTGCTATGGCAGGATCAAGACAATACATTCCGTTAAAGCTTAATGCTTCGGGTGTAATGCCAATTATATTTGCTCAGGCTATTATGTTTGTGCCAAGTTTGATAGGCGGGTCTTCTTTCTTAAAAGAAACTACTGTTGGAGCATGGATGCAAACTCAATTCTCTGATATTTTTGGTTTTTGGTATAATGTTGTATTTGCATTATTGATTATTGTATTCACATATTTCTACACGGCAATTACGGTACCAACAAATAAAATGGCAGATGATTTAAAACGTAGTGGTGGTTTTATTCCTGGTATTCGTCCTGGATCTGAAACATCTGAGTATTTAGATAAAATAATGTCTCAAATAACGTTACCTGGATCTATATTCTTAGCATTAATAGCTGTGTTCCCATCATTCATAGTTAAGCTTATGAACGTTCAGGCAGGATGGGCTTTATTTTTCGGAGGAACTTCATTATTAATTATGGTTGGAGTTGCAATAGACACTATGCAACAAGTAAATTCTTACTTGTTAAATAGACACTATGATGGTTTGATGAAAACTGGTAAAAATAGAAAAGCAGTAGCTTAATTTTTATACTATGGCAAAACAAGCAGCAATAGAACAAGACGGAACAATTATAGAGGCATTATCGAATGCCATGTTTCGTGTAGAATTAGAAAATGGTCACATTGTGACTGCTCATATTTCTGGTAAAATGCGTATGCATTACATTAAATTATTACCAGGAGATAAAGTAAAATTAGAAATGAGTCCTTACGATTTAACAAAGGCTCGTATAACATACAGATACTAAGATGAAAGTAAGAGCATCATTAAAGAAAAGAAGTGCCGATTGTAAAATCGTGCGTAGAAAAGGTAGACTTTACGTAATAAACAAGAAGAACCCTAGATTTAAACAAAGACAAGGTTAATAAAAAGATACTAGTCATTAGTAATTAGAAGTTAGATGAATCTGTTTGAAATAGCAATGTTTAGGATTCTAACAACTAAAAGCTGACAACTAAAAACTAAAAAAGAATGGCAAGAATTGCAGGTGTAGACATACCAAAAAACAAAAGAGGAGTAATCTCTTTAACTTATATCTATGGAATAGGTAGAAGTAGAGCAAAAGATATTTTAGCTACTGCTAAGGTAGATGAAAGTATTAAAGTTCAAGATTGGACAGATGACCAAATTAGCGGAATTCGTGAAGCTGTTGGTACTTTTACTATCGAAGGTGAATTACGTTCTGAAACACAATTAAACATTAAGCGATTAATGGATATTGGTTGTTACAGAGGTATTCGTCATAGATCTGGTCTTCCTTTAAGAGGACAAAGAACTAAAAACAATTCTAGAACAAGAAAAGGTAGAAGAAAAACTGTTGCTAACAAGAAAAAAGCAACTAAATAATAAGTAATATGGCAAAGACAAGCACTAAAAAACGTAAAGTTGTTGTAGACTCTGTTGGAGAAGCACATGTTACTGCTTCTTTCAATAACATTATTATTTCACTTACCAACAAAAAAGGAGACGTTATTTCATGGTCTTCTGCTGGTAAAATGGGATTTAGAGGTTCTAAGAAAAACACACCTTATGCTGCTCAATTAGCTGCTGAAGATGCTGCTGGTGTAGCAGTGGAAGCTGGATTGAAGAAAGTAAAGGTTTATGTAAAAGGCCCAGGAAATGGTAGAGAATCCGCTATCCGTTCTATTCACAATGCTGGTATTGAAGTAACTGAAATTATCGATGTTACACCGTTACCACACAATGGCTGTAGACCTCCTAAACGCAGAAGAGTTTAATAAATTAATAATAACAAGTATCAACGAGAGATCAACGATTATCGAAGGATAAGATTAAGACCTTAATTCATAATCACTCTCAAAAACAAATTTAAAATGGCAAGATATACTGGTCCTAAAACTAAAATAGCTCGTAAATTTGGCGAAGCTATCTTCGGAGATGATAAATCATTCGAAAAAAGAAATTACCCTCCAGGTCAACATGGAAATAACAGAAGACGTGGAAAAAAATCTGAATACGCAATCCAACTACAAGAGAAGCAAAAAGCTAAATATACTTATGGTATTTTAGAGCGTCAATTTAGAGGATTGTTTAAAAAAGCTAGAGCAGCCCAAGGGATTACTGGTGAGGTTCTTTTACAATTATGTGAATCTAGATTAGATAATGTTGTATTCAGAATGGGTATTGCTCCAACAAGAAGTGGTGCAAGACAATTAGTATCTCATAGACACATTACTGTAAATGGGGAATTAGTAAATATTCCTTCTTACTCTTTAAAAGCAGGAGATGTAGTTGCTGTAAGAGAAAAATCTAAATCCCTTGAAGCAATTGAAAGATCACTTTCAAATTCAAGTCATGTTTATGAGTGGATTACTTGGAATGATGACACAAAACAAGGAACTTATGTTTCTGTGCCAGCCAGAATTCAAATCCCAGAAAACATAAACGAGCAATTCATAGTCGAATTATACTCTAAATAATAAATTAATCATATTGGTATTTAGCCAAAGGATTTATTAGTCTTCTTCAAACTTTTAAATCGCGCAACTAAATAACAATTAAAACGAAGAAACAAATTATGGCAGTATTTAATTTTCAAAAGCCTGACAAAGTAATCATGATTAACTCAACTGATTTCGAAGGTAAATTCGAATTCAGACCGTTAGAACCTGGTTATGGCTTAACAGTAGGAAATGCATTAAGAAGAGTTTTATTATCTTCTTTAGAAGGGTTTGCAATCACTTCAGTTAGAATTGAAGGTGTAGATCATGAGTTTTCTGCAATTGCAGGTGTAGTGGAAGATGTAACAGAAATCATCTTAAACTTAAAACAAGTACGTTTTAAAAGACAAATTGAAGATATTGATAATGAATCTATTTCTATATCAATCTCTGGTCAAGAACAAATTTTAGCTGGTGATTTTCAGAAGTTTATCTCAGGATTCCAAGTTTTAAATTCAGAATTGGTTATCTGTAACTTAGATCCTAAAGTAAATTTCAATTTAGAAATTACTATTGAAAAAGGTAGAGGATATGTTCCTGCTGAAGAAAATAAAAAAGCTTCTGCACCAATGGGAACTATTTTTACCGATTCAATTTACACGCCAATAAAAAATGTAAAGTATAGTATAGAAAACTATCGTGTTGAGCAAAAAACGGATTATGAAAAATTAGTTTTTGAAATCATTACTGATGGCTCTATTACACCACAAGATGCATTAACAGAGGCTGCTAAAACATTAATTCACCACTTCATGTTATTCTCTGATGAGCGTATCACATTAGAAGCTGATGAAATTGCACAAACTGAAACTTATGATGAAGAGTCACTACACATGAGACAGTTACTTAAAACAAAATTAATTGACATGGATTTATCTGTTCGTGCGCTTAACTGTTTAAAAGCTGCAGAGGTAGATACTTTAGGGGACTTAGTATCATTTAATAAAAATGACTTAATGAAGTTCCGTAACTTTGGAAAAAAATCATTAACAGAGCTTGAAGAGCTAGTAAATGTTAAAGGTTTAAACTTCGGAATGGATTTAACAAAATATAAATTAGATAAAGATTAATTAATCATATTTTGCTCCTCGGTAATCGAGTTTGGTAGCAAGATGATAAAACAAATGTCATGAGACACGGAAAAAAAGTAAACCATTTAGGTAGAAAGACAGCACATAGAAAATCTATGTTGGCAAATATGGCTTGTTCTTTAATTGAGCATAAACGTATTAACACTACTGTAGCTAAAGCAAAAGCATTAAAACAGTTCGTTGAGCCAATGATTACAAAGTCTAAGGAAGATACAACTCACAATAGACGTATTGTAATGTCGCGTTTAAGACAAAAAGATGCGGTGACAGAGCTGTTTAGAGAAGTAGCTGTTAAAGTTGCAGATCGTCCAGGTGGTTATACAAGAATAATCAAATTAGGAAATAGACTTGGTGATAATGCAGATATGGCAATGATTGAGTTAGTAGATTACAACGAAATCTATAATGCAGGCAAGAAGGAGAAGAAAACTACTAGAAGAAGTAGAAGAGGAGGTTCTAAACCTGTTGTTGCTGCTCCAGTTGAAACTCAAGCATCAAACGAAGAAGAATAAATGTTAATAAGCATTTGAAATATAAAGGATAAACTATTTTAGTTTATCCTTTTTTTTATGCAATTTTGTAAAACTTTTTTTTTAATGAAATATCAAAAACGACAAAAAGCCATCATTCTTCTTGCAGATGGCACCATTTTTTACGGTAAAGCAGTAGGCAATAAACAAGGAACAGCATTTGGTGAAGTATGTTTTAATACTGGAATGACAGGGTATCAAGAGATATTTACAGACCCATCATATTATGGACAACTTATGGTTGCTACTAATGCACATATTGGGAATTACGGTACTAATGCAGATGAAGTTGAGTCAGATTCTATAAAAATAGCTGGACTAATAGTAAAAAACTTTAGTTACGAGTATTCTCGGATTGATTCTGAAGGATCACTAGAAGATTTTCTAGATCAAAATAATTTGCTAGCTATTTCTGATGTAGACACAAGAGCATTAGTAAGTTATATTCGAGATAATGGTGCTATGAACGCCGTAATTTCTACCGAGGTTGATAATATTGAAGGCTTAAAAAAGCAACTAGCTGAAGTTCCAAATATGGAAGGGTTAGAATTAGCATCAAAAGTGTCAACTAAAGAACCTTATTATTTTGGTGATGAAAATGCAACGTTCCGAGTGGCAGCTCTAGATATAGGTATAAAGAGAAATATATTAAGAAATATTGCAAGTAGAGATACCTATATAAAAGTATTCCCATATAATTCTAGATTTGAGGATTTAGAAGCGTTTAATCCGGATGGGTACTTTTTATCAAACGGACCTGGAGACCCTGAACCATTAATTGAAGCTCAAGCAGTAGCCAAGGAGATTATAAGAAGAGATTTACCATTGTTTGGTATTTGCTTAGGACATCAAGTAATTGCATTGGCCAATGGGGTGTCAACTTATAAAATGCATAATGGTCACCGCGGAATTAATCACCCAGTCAAAAATTTGATTACTGGAAAAGGCGAAATAACTTCGCAAAATCATGGATTTGCGGTTAATAGAGAAGACGCCGAGGCAAATTCAGAATTAGAGGTCACTCATTTACACTTAAACGATCATACTGTAGCTGGACTAGCTATGAAAGACAAAAACTGTTTCTCAGTTCAATATCATCCAGAGGCAAGTCCAGGACCACATGATTCTTCGTATTTATTCGATCAGTTCATTGAAAACATTAAAAAAAGTAAACTGTCAACAGTATAAAATTAATGGTCTAAAATGGACTAAATTTTACTAAAACGTTATAGCAACGTTTTAATAGATTTATTCTTAAATAGCTAAAAAAAGAGAAGATTTAGCCGTAAATTTGTGTTAATAAATAGCTTAAAAATAAACCAATTATGAGTATTATAATAAATGTTCACGCAAGACAAATTCTTGATTCAAGAGGTAATCCAACTGTAGAAGTTGATGTAGTAACAGAAAACAATGTATTAGGAAGAGCAGCAGTGCCTTCAGGTGCTTCAACAGGAGAGCATGAAGCTGTAGAATTGAGGGATGGCGGTAATGCTTACATGGGAAAAGGTGTTTTAAAAGCTGTTGAAAATGTAAACGCTATAATTTCTCAAGAACTACTTGGTGTTTCAGTATTTGAGCAAAATTTAATCGATCAAATGATGATTGATCTGGATGGTACACCAAATAAATCTAAATTAGGAGCTAATGCCATTTTGGGTGTTTCTTTAGCTGTAGCTAAAGCAGCTGCAAATGAGTTGGGTTTACCATTATATAGATATGTTGGTGGTGTTTCTGGAAATACCCTGCCATTACCAATGATGAATATTATTAATGGAGGTTCTCATAGTGATGCACCTATTGCATTTCAAGAGTTCATGGTTATGCCAGTAAAAGCTAAAAACTTTACACATGCTATGCAAATGGGTACCGAGATTTTTCACAACCTTAAAAAGGTATTACACGATAGAAATTTAAGTACTGCTGTTGGAGACGAAGGTGGTTTTGCGCCTACATTAGATGGAACAGAGGACGCTATTGAAACTATAGCTAAGGCAGTTGAAAACGCAGGATACAAATTTGGTGATGAGGTCAAAATTGCATTAGACTGTGCTTCTGCCGAATTTTACGAAGATGGAAAATACGATTATACGAAGTTTGAAGGTGATACAGGTGTTGTACGAACTTCTAAGGAACAAGCTGATTATTTAGCAGAACTTGTTGAGAAGTATCCAATTATTTCAATAGAAGATGGAATGGATGAAAATGATTGGGATGGATGGAAATATCTAACTGAGCTAGTCGGAGATAAAGTACAATTAGTAGGGGACGATTTATTTGTAACTAATGTGGAGCGTTTAGCAAGAGGAATCGAAAATGGTATAGCCAATTCAATCCTAATTAAAGTAAATCAAATAGGAACATTAACCGAAACCATTGCCGCAGTAAATATGGCCCACAATGCTGGTTATACGTCGGTAATGTCTCACCGTTCTGGGGAGACAGAAGACAATACTATAGCAGATTTGGCCGTAGCATTAAATACAGGTCAAATTAAAACGGGTTCTGCTTCCCGAAGTGATCGTATGGCAAAATACAATCAGTTGTTACGCATTGAAGAAGAATTAGGTGAGGTTGCTTATTTTCCTCAGGAAAAAGCCTTTAAAGTAAAATAAAAATGTATTAAGCATTTTTTAAAAAGCGATTGTTAGAAAAAACAATCGCTTTTTTATTTACTATCAATTTTATTAATTTTTCAATTGATTAAAACATTTATTATTAGCTTTAAAAGTAGGGGGATATTTCGTAATTTAGCTTTCCGCGTAACAAAATAAATTTACTGGTACTTATGGCAAAAACTGCTTCCATAGAAATAAATGGACAAAAACATGAATTTCCTTTAATTGAGGGAACAGAAAATGAAGTTGCTATTGATATAAAAAGCCTTAGAGCAGCTACAAAAGGAATTATAACTTTAGATTCAGGCTATAAAAATACAGGTTCTTGTGAAAGTGCAATTACTTTTTTAGATGGCGAAAAAGGAATTTTAAGATACCGCGGGTATTCTATTGAAGAATTAGCTGAAAAAGCGGACTTTTTAGAAGTAGCGTATCTTTTAATTTTTGGGGAATTACCTACTGGAAATCAGTTAGAAAAATTTCACTCAGATATTAAAATACATTCTGTAGTTGATGAGGATGTTAAGAAGATATTAGATGCTTTTCCAAAATCGGCACATCCAATGGGGGTGTTATCCTCTTTAACAAGTGCTTTAACAGCATTTAACCCTACCTCAGTAAATGTTGATTCTGAGGAAGATATGTACAATGCCATAGTGCGGTTACTTGGTAAGCTTCCAATTTTAGTGGCTTGGGCAATGCGTAAAAAACAAGGTCTACCTTTAGACTATGGGGATAATTCTTTAGGTTATGTTGAGAATCTTTTAAAAATGATGTTTTCAAGGCCAAATAGCTGTTACGTCCAAAATCCTATTTTAGTTAACGCCTTGGATAAGTTATTAATTCTGCATGCAGATCATGAACAAAACTGCTCTACATCAACGGTGAGAATAACAGGATCTTCACATGCTGGATTATTTGTTTCAGTATCAGCAGGAATTTCAGCACTTTGGGGGCCTCTGCATGGCGGAGCCAACCAAGCAGTTTTAGAAATGCTTGAAGCCATAAAAGAAGATGGTGGTGATACTAAAAAATATATGGCTAAGGCTAAAGATAAGGCAGACCCTTTCCGTTTAATGGGATTCGGTCATCGTGTTTATAAAAACTTTGATCCTCGCGCTAAAATTATAAAAGTTGCAGCAGATGAGGTTTTAGGAGATTTAGGTGTTGAAGACCCAATTTTAGATATCGCTAAGGGGTTAGAGAAAGAAGCTTTAACAGATAAGTATTTTGTTGATAGAAAATTATATCCTAACGTAGATTTCTACTCAGGGATTATTTATAGAGCAATGGGTATTCCAACAGAAATGTTTACAGTTATGTTCGCTTTAGGACGCTTACCAGGTTGGATCGCGCAATGGCGCGAAATGCGTTTGCGTAAAGAACCAATTGGACGACCAAGACAGTTATATATTGGTGAAAAAGAAAGAGCATTTATGCCAATCGATAAAAGATAATTTCGATGTTTTTTACATTATTGTTAAGCTTCATGAAAAAATCATGAAGCTTTTATTTTTTTAAGCAATATTTTTATGAATAATGTAAAAAGTGCTTAAATAATTATTAGCTTTGAGCCCTTAACGATTTTAGGTTTAGAGTATGCTAGAATTAAATGTAAAAAATGAAACGTCAAGGCTTAGAGCAGTTGTTTTAGGTACTGCTGAAAGTAACGGTCCTACACCTAAAATAGAAGATTGTTACGACCCAAAAAGCATAGAACACATCATTGCAGGAACTTATCCAAATGAAGAGGATATGGTAATGGAATTGAATGCCGTCGCTGCTGTTTTTAAGAAGTATAACATTGAAGTTTATAGACCCGAAGTTATAAAGGATTGCAATCAGATATTTTCGAGAGACATAGCATTTGTTATAGAGGATAAAATTATTGAAGCAAACATATTACCACATCGTGAAGAAGAAGTAGCCGCAATTGATTATATATGGAACCAAGTTTCAGAAGAGAATAGAATTATTCTTCCTGAAGCTTGTCATGTCGAAGGTGGAGATGTCATGCCTTGGAATGATTATATTTTTATCGGGACATATTCAGGTGAAGATTATTCAGAATTAATTACAGCGCGAACCAATGTAGCTGCTGTTACAGCAATTCAAGAACTATTTCCAGATAAAACAGTTAAGTCGTTTGAATTAAGAAAATCCAATTCAAACCCTAAAGAGAATGCATTACACCTAGATTGTTGTTTTAATCCTTTAGGAAAAGGAAAAGCTATAATTCATAAAAACGGGTTTTTATTAGAAAGTGAATATGAATGGCTCGTGAATTTCTTCGGAAAGGAGAATGTCTTTGAAATTACTAAGGAGGAAATGTATGAGATGTATAGTAATGTGTTTTCAATTTCTGAAGATGTCATTATTTCGGAGAGAAACTTTACACGATTAAATACATGGCTTAGGGAACAAGGTTTTGTAGTTGAAGAGGTGCCATATGCCGAAATTGGAAAGCAAGAAGGTTTATTACGATGCACTACCATGCCATTATACCGAGATTAATTTTAGAAATTTATTGATATGAAAAGAATATGCACTTTAAAAATTGTAGTTGTATGCATAACGAGTTGTGTTTTAACGATCAATGCGCAAAATATTAATCGTATAGAAAAGAAAATAATTAAAGCGGTTGAGTCGAATAATACCGAGGCTATTAACTTTTTAAAAGAAGTTGTAAATATTAACAGTGGTACAATGAACCACAAAGGTGTTAAGCAAGTAGGTGATGTATTCGCAAATGCATTTCAAGATATTGGATTTGAACCAATTTGGTATGATATGTCTGAGGTTAATCGCTCTGGCCATCTTTTTGCGGAGTCTAAAGGAACCAAAGGGAAAAGATTGCTCTTAATTGGACATCTAGATACCGTTTTTGAAGTGGATAGTCCTTTTCAAAAGTTTAAAATGATTAATGATAGCATTGCACATGCACCGGGAGGAAATGATATGAAGGGTGGAAATGTAATTGTGCTTTATGCGCTTAAAGCATTGGCCGAAAGTGGTCTTTTAGATGATGCCCAAATAATTGTTGCATTTACCGGCGATGAGGAAGCTTCTGGTAAACCATTATCAATTAGCAGAAGAGATTTAATAGCTGCAGCTAAACGTAGTGATATTGCTTTAGGATTTGAGACATCTACAGGGTTTAATAATGCTACAGTGGCAAGGAGAGGTTCCTCAGGTTGGAAGGTCGAAGTCAGTGGTAAGCGTGCACATTCTTCTGGGATTTTTAATGAAAGGGTAGGAGCTGGAGCTATTTTTGAAATGTCTAGAGTTCTCAACGAATTTTATAATGACGTTAAAGGAGAGCAGTATCTAACTTTTAACCCTGGAGTTATTTTAGGAGGTACACAAGTCGATTATGATAGTGAGTTAACTAAAGGAAAGGCTTTTGGTAAAACTAATGTGGTGGCTCAAACTGTTGTGGTGGAAGGTGGTTTAAGGTTTATTTCTGAAGAACAGAAAGAGCGAGCTAGAAGTAAGATGAGAGAAATTGTTAAAAATAATTTACCTAACACATCAGCTAAAATTCCATTTATTGATAGTTATCCAGCAATGGGACCATCAGAAGGTAATTATAATCTATTGAAGGAATTAAATCAAGTAAGTTTGGATTTGGGTCAAGGTAAAGTAGATGCTTACGATCCTGGCAGGCGCGGTGCTGCCGATGTTTCTTTTGTTGCCGAATATGTAGATTGTTTGGATGGTTTAGGGACTATGGGACGAGGTGCTCATACACCAGAAGAAACGGTAAATCTTAACACTATTGAAGACTTAATAAAGCGTACTGCAATATTGATATATAGATTAATTAATCAATAAGAGTTAGCATAGTTAATTTTGTAATTTCCTTTTTTCATGCAACAAACAACAAATACTATTTTAATGATTCGTCCTGTAAGTTTTAGGATGAATGAACAAACGGCTGTAAACAATTATTACCAAAAGAATTTGGAAAACATGTTGCCCGATGCCATTAATGCTAAGGCTCAGAAGGAGTTTGATAGTTATGTTGAAAAATTGCGCGGTATTGGAGTCAATGTTATTGTTGTGGATGATAGAAAAGAAACGGATACACCAGATTCTATTTTTCCGAATAACTGGGTTTCTTTTCATGAAAATGGTGACGTTGGTCTATATCCAATGTTTGCAGAAAATAGACGCTTGGAACGTCGAGAGGATATTTTAGAAACCTTAGAAGAAAAAGGCTTTTTAATAAACAATATAATAGACTATACTGAAGCTGAACTAGAACAAGTGTTTTTAGAAGGAACAGGTAGTGTAATTTTAGACCGTATTAATCGTAAAGCATATTGTGCTTTATCTCCAAGAGCAGATGAAGATTTGTTTATAGAATTTTGTGAGGATTTCGAGTTCTTCCCAGTTGTTTTTACATCTAACCAAACAGTAAATGGTGAACGAAAAGCTATTTACCATACTAATGTTATGATTTGCGTAGGAGAGACCTTCGCAGTAATTTGTTTGGAAAGTATTGATGATAAGAAAGAGCGTAAAAATGTCATTAAGCATCTTAAAGAAGATGGAAAAGAAATTGTTGCTATAAATGAGGCTCAAGTGAACAATTTCGCTGGAAATATGTTGCAAGTTAAAGGCAAGAATAATGAGCTTTATTTAATTATGAGTCAAGCTGCTCATGATTCATTAAATGAAAATCAAATAAAAACACTTAGAAAACATTCTAACATTCTAACAAGCTCATTAGATACTATTGAAGCATGTGGAGGCGGCAGTGCACGTTGCATGATGGCAGAGGTGTTTTTGCCAAAAGCTTAATTTTATATCTCAGGTTTTTGTTTAGGTAACTGCACGTAAAAGGTGCTACCAACATTTAAGGTGCTTTCAACCCAAATTTTACCTTTATTAAGTTCAACTAATTCTTTGCAAATAGACAGCCCTAAACCGGTTCCTTTTTCATTGTTTGTTCCTACAGTGGTAAAAGAGCTGCTTTTAAAAAGCTTACCAATATTTTCTTTGGATATACCAACGCCAGTATCGGCTACACTTAAAATACAATGACCATTACTAATATGATTGGAAACCGTAATCGTATCACCACTGTTACAAAATTTTAAAGCATTGGCAAGTAGGTTTTGAACAACGATTTCAATCATACTTTTGTCAGCATAAGCGAAATCACGTAAGGAGTGATCGACCAAGTTGATACCTTTACTTTCCATGCGCTGTTCTATAAGTTTTACTTTATCTTCAAAAATATCTTGAATATCAAATAGGCTTGGTTTAGGATCTAGTGATTGCATTTGTGATTTAGACCAATTTAAGAGGTTGAATAAAAGCAGTGACGCATTATTAGCGTTCTCACTTAATTCGGGAATTAAATTGTCAAACTCTTCTCGCGATAACGAACCATCTCTTAATAAGTTGATAAATCCGTTAATAGAGGATAACGAGTCTTTTAAGTCGTGAGAGATAATAGAAAATAATTTATCTTTTACTTGATTAACACTCTCCAAATGTTTGGTTTGTTCAACGAAAGCCTCATTTTGCAATTCAATCTTAATATTCTTTTCTTCAAGCTCCTGAACATATTTTACATTGTCGTTCTGTTTTGAATAAACCAAAAACAAAAATATTCCCATTAAAACAAGAGCAGCAAGTAACACATAAAACAATAGCTTAAAGCGCTTCATTTTTTCTTGACTGTCAGAAAGGATCTCGTTATTGGTACTTGCAATATTCTCAGAATCAGTAGTTTCTGTGACTCCTAATTCGGAATCTAAATTCATTTCAGGAATTACATTATTCGTAATATTTTCTTTGTTTAAAGTGTTTTTAAGCGTGAAATATTCACGCTGCCAAACAAAAGCACGATCAAAACGTCGCTTAGTAGAATCTAAAGTTTTCATTAAATCGTAATAAGTAAGCAATTCTTGTTTGTTATCGATCCGTTTAGCTATGGATCCAGCTTCAAGTAGTTGTCTTTCTGCAAGAATTAAACGTCTTTGTTGTAAATTTAATGCTCCTAGATTGTTTAGTGAGGTTAATAGACCGCTCTCATTCTTTATTCTTCTGTTAATGTTTAAAGATTGTAACAAGTATTTTGAGGCATTATCAAAATCATTAAACTGTAAATATTCACCACCTAATTTAGCAGATACTTGTCCGGTTATGGAGTCGTTGGATTGATTCGCGTTTAAAACTTTATTGTAATACTCAATTGCTTTTCTATGCTCTTTTTTCATCGAGTATAATTCTGCTAGCTGGCTATGCGATTCATTTACACCTTCAGAATCTCCTAAAGTTTCTTGAATATTTAAAGCTTTTAAATAGAATTCGGTAGCCTTATCATAGGATTTTATGCTAAAGTAGGCCTGTGCTAAATTGCTGTAAGCAATATTAAGTTCGTATTTTAAATCGCGTTGTTCTAAAATATTGATTGCTGACAAGGCATATTGTAGTCCTTTTTTATAGTTACCTCGTTTAATTTCAATTAAACCAATACTGTTATTAACTCGCGCAACTCCCAAGATGTCTTCAAGGCTTTTGAAAAGTGCTTTAGATTTTGAATAACTGCTAACTGCATTAATATAATCGTCTTTTTGGGCATAGATTGATGCTTTATAGAAGTTTACTTCTGCAAGCCCTTTATTGTAGTTAAGTGTAGTCGCTAGCTTTTCGGTTTCTAAAATGTATTTTAAAGCTCTATCAAGGTCATTAGCATTATAGAGTGATTCAATGAGTTTTATTGAGGTGTCAGCTTTTAAAGAATCTTGTTTCTGAAAGGCTAATTGTATGGTTAGACTGTCTATTTCTTGGGTTTGAGAAAACCCCAATGAAATAGCTAATAACAGACCTAACGTAATTATTTTATTCATACAATTTGCGATATATAACCAAGTTCTTTTAATAAGTAGTTATATCTAGAGGTCTTTATTGAGGGAACAAGAAAACTCTATATGTTAAGCTTAATATGTTTTGATTATTAGCGTTAAAAAACGATATGTAAATTATCTAGTTGATTAATAGCTTTAACAAAAGTTATAAAAACACCTATGAAAAGCTAATTTCTAGGTTTTACTACCAATAAATTAGATGAAATGAGCCGTATTTTTTATGTAAAAATCGACGAATAGATTAACGGCAGAAATCATAGAAAAACTACACTTTTATCGATGAGATGTATCATTTTTATATAATATTTTAAAGGCTTCAAACATAGATAATTAATGGAGATCCTAATGAAATTTATGTTTTGTTTGTTCGAATGATGTTAGAGTGAAAAATTTATTGAAGGTTAGTTATATTTTTCCAAGGGCTTTTTGCTAACTATCACAAAGCTAAAAAGCAATAAATATTCTATATTTGCACACTTAAAAAGCGACTATTAATGAGCCTTCAAGAGACCTTAATTAATCAAGTAAAGCAAGCTGTTTTAGCAACTTATCAATTGGAAATTCCATCTGTGGAATTTCAAGCAACGCGCAAGGAGTTTGCAGGAGATATTACGGTGGTTATTTTTCCAATGCTTCGATATGTAAAAGGAAATCCCGTGCAAATTGGGGAAATCATTGGAGAATATTTAGTTAATAATGTTGAAGAAGTAAAAGCGTTTAATATTGTAAAAGGCTTTTTAAATATTGAAATTGATGATTCGTATTACATCAATTTTTTTAATGATATAAAGGGCGATAGTAGCTACGGATTTGTTAAATCCAAATCTGGAGATAACGCTATTATGGTTGAGTATTCATCACCAAATACTAACAAACCACTTCACTTAGGGCATATTAGAAACAATTTATTAGGTTATAGTGTTGCCGAAATTTTAAAGGCTTCTGGTAAGAAAGTTTATAAAACGCAAATTATTAACGATCGAGGGATTCATATTTGCAAAAGCATGTTGGCTTGGAAACGTTTTGGAAATGGAGAAACACCTGATAGCACTGGTTTAAAAGGTGATAAGTTGGTTGGTAACTATTATGTAAAATTTGACCAAGAATATAAAAAGGAAATACAGAGTTTAGTTAATCGAGGTAAAGCAGAAGAGGAAGCCAAAAAGGAAGCGCCTATTTTATTGGAAGCTCAAGAGATGTTGCGTAAATGGGAAGATGGAGATAATGAAGTTGTAGGGCTTTGGAAAAAAATGAATGGTTGGGTTTATGATGGTTTTAATGAGACTTACGAGAATTTAGGGGTCGATTTTGATACCTTGTATTACGAAAGTAAAACGTATTTGTTAGGAAAGGAATTTGTAATTGAAGGTTTAAAAACAGGTGTATTCGAAAAGGAGGAAGATGGTTCAGTTTGGTGTGATTTAACCGAAGAAGGTCTTGATAAAAAAATAGTACAAAGAGGCGATGGTACAGCTGTTTATATGACACAAGATATTGGTACAGCAATTCAGCGTATAAAGGATTTTCCAGATGTTGGCGGGATGGTTTACACTGTTGGGAACGAACAAGATTACCATTTTAAAGTCTTGTTTTTAATTCTTAAAAAGCTTGGATTTGATTGGGCTAAAAACTTATACCATTTAAGTTATGGGATGGTTGATTTACCAAGCGGAAAGATGAAAAGTAGAGAAGGTACTGTGGTAGATGCAGACGATTTAATTGATGAAATGGCAAAGACTGCAGGAGAGATTTCTGAAGAATTAGGAAAACTTGATGGCTATACTCAAGAAGAAAAACAAGCGCTTTATAAAACCATTGGTTTGGGTGCTTTAAAGTATTTCATTTTGAAGGTAGATCCTAAAAAACGTATTTTGTTTGATCCGAAGGAGTCCATTGATTTTCAAGGAAATACTGGGCCATTTATTCAATATACATATGCTAGAATTCAATCCATTTTAAGAAAAGCAAATCCAGATTCTTCTGATGCAATAAACGCAAGTGACCTTTCTCTTCACGATAAAGAGCGCGAACTTATTAAGCAGTTACAATTATTTCCAGAAGTTATCCAAAATGCAGCTGAGCAGCATAGTCCTGCATTAATCGCTAATTATACTTACGACCTGGTTAAAGAGTTTAATTCCTTTTACCAAAACGTGTCTATTTTGGGAGCAGACTCTGATAATGAAAAATTATTCAGAGTTCAATTGTCAAAGAAAGTAGCCCAAACTATTAAGAATGCTTTTAGTGTATTAGGGATAGAGGTGCCGGAAAGGATGTAGTAGCTCTAATAATATACTACTAATTGAAAGCATTCTGTTTAAACTTTATAAGGAGGCTACAGGATTAAGGCACTAATTTATTTGTTCTTTGACTTCCAATTGTAAGATAATTTCTATTTCTTCATCTACAACAATTAAACCTAAGGCCTTTGTAGGTGGGTCTAAATTAAAATCACATATATTTAATTTAATCGAGCCATTAATGGAAATCGACTCATTTTTTTCTATTATAACTGGTATGTAATAAGATTTTTTAACACCTGATAATTCAATATTTACAAGGGCATTAAAATTTGTATTTAGGTCCTGTTTTTTAACAGATACTAACTCCATCATAATTGAAGGATGTATATCAGAATTAAGTAAGTTATAAAAATCCTTGTTCATTCCGTTATTTCTGCAATCAAAACAAGAGTTTTGTAATATCAATTTAGTATTATGAAATAACATATTTGTGTCATTAAATTGGTAGCTAATTGGGATGGGATTCTTAATGTTTGAACAATCAAAATAGCAATTAAACTTGTTAATATTTGTCTTTCCCTTTATTTCTACTTTACTAGAAGGCGTAATAACCACCAAAGTTTCTCTAATGTCTGAATAATCATTAAAGCTAAACATTAGGAGTATCATTATATATGCAACAAATCTGTTCATTTTATTTTATTTAAAGGGATAAGCCTTGGTGTAAATTAAAATATTAGAGTCATTTTTTTCACACCAAGACTTAATCAAAAGTAATCTAAATTACCTTAGAAACTTATAACAGCTTCAACCATAAGGCCATTGAACTTACCATCCTCTAAGATTCCTGAAAAGTCATTATAACTTTGACTCATATATTCAGCCTTGAGGAGTATGTTCTTAGTCATAAACCAACCAGCGCCGAGTTGAAATCTATTTATACTTACATCGTTACCAGAAGCTTGTTCTGAGTTTACATTATTATATCTAGATCCTAAGTAGAAATTTTCTGATTCACCAAACCTGTAAATTAGTTCACCTGCAACTTGGGTTGTTGCTCTAGTATCTGAATCTCCAGTCGATTTACCAGATACAGTTTCAACAGTTCCGAAAAACTCTAAGCCTCCATACTTAAAGAATGGGTTTATCATAATAGCAGTAACACTATTTCTGATGTCAGGACTAAATCTTCCTGATCTAAAACCAGATGATGCTACAGGTTCCATTACGTGGTAATATCTTGAGCCAGTCCTGTCTGCAGAATATAGATATAAGTTTGGAGTAAATCCCGTGTTATATATAGAACCAGTCAATCGGAATCTGAATTCTTCATTAAATTGCTTATCGTAACCTAGTTTTGCTAAAAGAGAAGCACCACCAGTTAAATCGCTTGTGTAGTCAGTTGTTCCTCTCTTTAATGGGTCTTCTGTTGATTGGTTTAATTTACCGTTAGCGATACCTAACATTCCAAAAAAACCAGTGTCTCCATAGTAGTATAATTCTGCACCTACTTCTGTAGTAAACGCATCCATAATCAAGTTGCCAACAAACGGATTATAAATTGCCTGAGAGTTATCAGTTCTCCTAAAATGGGCATCACCATAGTTGTTTTCCATATGACCGATTTTTAAAGTAGCATGTTTCATGAAATTCTCTAAAAGACCCTCGCTAATAAAGTCTAAATTATCAATTTGAAAATAGCCACCCTTTACATAAGGTTCTGGATGGTGACGGGATGATAAATAAGTACGTAAGTGCATACGAACACCTTTTGCCAAAGCAACATCTAAATCTAAATTAGCAGTTGCTAAATTAAAGTTAGCACCAATATTTGCTAATTCCACAGCGCCAGAGTTTTCGTGATCCAATGCTTGATATTGAAGGGTTGATGACCCACCAACACGTACTTTTACATTTTCAAATGTGCTTACTGTGTCTTTTGGGGTTTCAAAAACGTTAATGCCGTTTTTGTCAGGTGATCTAAAATTATCTAATTGCCTGTTTTGAGCATTTAAGGTGAAACTCACCATTAAAATCATTGCGATTAACGCATTTTTATACATTGCTTTCATAATATTTGAATTAAGTGTGGTTGTTATATAGTTTTAAAAATTAATTTGTAATCAATTGTAATTTCATCGCCAGTAGTAATTGTTCCGAAAAGAGCTTTTGGTGGTTCAACACCAAAATCTGTCATCTTTATCTTTTTAGAACCTTCAATGCATACATTATTATTGTTTAATAGAATATTATTCTTCAATAAGATTTTCTTATTGTTTTCCATAATGGATAAAACTCCTTCAACCTCTATACTATAATTGTTTGGGTTGCTATTATTTAAAGTTGTAACTTCTGTTAATAGGAACTTTATATTTTTAAATTCATCTGTTTTTAATGCCTTGTAAGTGTTTTTATCCATTCCTTTTTTACCACTCTTTAAAGAGATGGGTGGTACTTCAAATTTTAAACTATTAATCGAACATTTATTAATATCATTAAAAGATATAGTGCCTGTACATGAACTAGAAGTAATAGTCCAATCATGAAGATTAGAAGTACCGTTTATGATAAGTGTGGATTCTTCTGGAACTAATTCAAAATTTTGAGCGCTACTCGTTTGAAATAGAAATACAATTAGAAATAACTGTATTATTAGGGTATGTTTTAATAGTGTTTTCATCGCCTTTTAATTACTAATACAAAGGTCAATGTTTAAAGTACATATTAATATGACTTTTGTCATATATCTATTATAGCAGGTAAATGTTACCTTTCTATTGATGTATATTTATTAATTATGAGTAACAATTAAGGAATGTTCAATTATTTTACGGATAAGTTTGGAGGGATTAGTCTTAAAAAGTTAGAATAATTGAGGATTAATTCTTTATCCAAACACCCGATTTACTGCCAATATTTTTTTGCTTTTTAAATTCTATTGGTATTGCAGAATCAAAATTACGTACTACGAAATGTAAATGTGGTTTTGTTGTAAAACCAGTGAAACCGGAAATGCCTATAGGCTGTCCTGCTTTAACATAGTCGTTTACTTTTACAAGAACACCATTTGTATCTAGGTGAACATAGAATGCAAGTGTACCATCATCATGGAAAACAATGATTTGGTTAGCTTTATTCCTAAACTCTCTGCCACCACGTTCGGTAAAATGAGAAATAGCATGAACTACATACCCACTTCTTGCTGCAACGATTGTATCTCCAATAGGCATTTTAAAATCAATGGCATAGCGTGATTGTTCCGAACTGTGGGAAAACTTTCCATTAAAACCTTGCATTATTTTGTATCTTTTTTTTCTTTGAAAAGGTAACTCGTAAAGATGACTTTTTATGGAATCCTTAAAAAGTCTTATACCAAAGGAATACGAAACATTTATGAAGTCTTCAGTTTTAAATGTGCTATCATTTTCAACAAGACGCTTAGGGATACTAATAACTTTAATAAGAGAGTCTTCCGGTTTACAAATGGTCTCGCCTTCTTTTATAAAAAACTCAATCTCTTTTAATTTGGCTATTTTAAGAGTTACAGGAGCATATGTTTTATTAATAAAATTATAGGTGGTTGCAGTATCACCTACAGTTTTCGTAAATGTAATGTCTTGACTATTAGCATTGATGAAAAACAATAAAGTCCAGACAATTAAAAACCCTCTTTTCAACACCTACTTAATTTTAATCTTCAACCAGTACCCATTCGCCTTTTGCAATTAAGGGTTCTGCTTGTTTGTACTTAACCGTTTTGTTTTCACCATTCATAATGTGCTTAATGGTAACACGATCATTACGACCAATTTTTGGTCTATCTCGAACAATCGTTTCAACTACTTCTTGGTTACGTTGCGTATTAGAAGCTGCTCTATTTTGAGCAGAACGCTCATCTAAATTAGGAATTTCATCCTTTTGTGTTTTTAGATTTTCTTTTTTACGTGTTTGTCTTGCTTCTTGTATGGTGTTTTGAGTCTCTTGTGGTAATTCACCTTTAAACAAGAATGAAATTACATCCTTATTTACTTGGTCAATCATAGCTTTAAACAACTCAAAAGCTTCAAACTTATATATTAATAATGGGTCTTTTTGTTCATGAACCGCCAATTGAACAGATTGCTTTAACTCATCCATTTTACGTAAATGCGTTTTCCAGGCATCGTCAATAATGGCAAGTGTAATATTCTTTTCAAAATCCGTAATCAATTGTTTACCATTCGTTTCGTAAGCCTTTTCTAGATCGGTAACTACGTTTAAAGTTTTTACACCGTCTGTAAATGGAACAACGATACGCTTGAATTTATCACGTTGTGTTTCGTAAACATTTTTAATCACAGGGAAAGCAATATCTGCATTGCGTTCCATTTTTTCTCTGTAATGCTCAAATGCCGATTTGTATATTTTCGACGTGATTTCTTGTTCAGATAATTTCCCAAATTCTTCTTCTGTTACAGGAGAACTCATTGAGAAATAACGAATCAATTCGAACTCAAAGTTCTTATAATCGTTAGCCCCTTTATTAGTTTCAGCAATGCCTTCAGATGTATCAAAAATCATATTTGCTAAATCTACACGAAGACGTTCACCAAATAATGCGTGGTGACGGCGTTTGTAAACCACCTCACGTTGTGCATTCATAACATCATCATATTCTAATAATCGCTTACGAACACCAAAATTGTTTTCTTCAACTTTCTTCTGCGCACGTTCTATAGACTTAGAAATCATAGAATGTTGAATCACTTCACCTTCTTTCAATCCCATGCGGTCCATCATTTTCGCAATACGTTCACTACCAAATAATCGCATTAAGTTATCTTCTAGAGACACATAAAACTGCGAACTACCAACATCTCCTTGACGGCCCGCACGACCACGTAATTGTCTGTCAACACGTCTAGAATCATGACGTTCTGTACCAACAATGGCTAAACCGCCCGCCGCTTTTACTTCATCACTTAACTTAATATCGGTTCCACGACCAGCCATATTTGTTGCGATAGTAACTTGTCCAGTTTTACCTGCTTGATCTACGATTTCAGCTTCTTTTTTATGTTGCTTCGCATTAAGTACGTTATGCGGTATTTTTCGAATGCTCAGCATTTTACCAAGTAACTCCGAAATCTCTACCGAAGTGGTACCAATTAATACAGGACGTCCAGCTTGCGATAAGTTTATTACATCATCGATAACCGCGTTGTACTTTTCACGCTTAGTTTTATAAACTAAATCTTCTTTATCATCTCTAGCTATTGGTTTGTTGGTTGGAATCTCAACGACATCTAATTTATATATTTCCCAAAACTCACCAGCTTCTGTTACCGCAGTACCTGTCATACCAGACAATTTGCGATACATTCTAAAGTAATTTTGTAAGGTTACCGTAGCAAAGGTTTGCGTTGCATCTTCAATTTTTACATTCTCTTTGGCTTCAATGGCTTGGTGTAAACCGTCAGAATAACGACGACCGTCCATGATACGACCCGTTTGCTCATCAACAATCATAACCTTATTATCCATGACAACATATTGCGTGTCTTTTTCAAATAAAGCATAAGCTTTTAAAAGCTGATTTAGGGTATGGATACGTTCAGACTTAACACCAAAGTCTTTAAAAAGCTCTTCCTTAAGTTTGGCTTCTTCTTCTGGAGATAAACCTTGTTGCTCAATTTTGGCAACTTCCATACCTATTTCAGGCATGACAAAAAAGTCTGGATTGTCTTTACCAGAAAGATATTCAATACCCTTGTCGGTTAATTCAATCTGATTATTTTTTTCTTCAATAACATAGTACAATTCAGCATCAACCTTTGGCATTTCGCGGTTGTTGTCTTGCATGTAAAAGTTCTCTGTTTTTTGTAGTAGTTGTTTAACACCTTCTTCAGATAAAAACTTTATTAAAGCTTTATTTTTTGGGATACCACGATAAACGCGCAATAATTGAAAGCCGCCTTCTTTGGTATCACCTGCCGCAATTAATTTTTTAGCTTCGGCTAAAACACCAGTTAAATATTTTCGTTGTACCGAAACAATGTCATCTACCTTAGGTTTTAATTCATTGAATTCGTGACGGTCTCCTTTTGGAATTGGACCAGAAATAATTAATGGGGTACGCGCGTCATCCACTAAAACAGAATCCACCTCATCAACAATGGCGTAATGATGTGGACGTTGTACTAAATCGTCCGGGGAGTGCGCCATATTATCACGCAAGTAATCGAAACCGAATTCGTTGTTCGTTCCGTAGGTAATATCGGCATTGTAAGCTTTTTTGCGAGCATCAGAGTTGGGTTGATGGTAATCAATACAATCAACGCTCATCCCATGGAATTCAAAAATAGGAGCCATCCAAGCGCTATCACGTTTTGCTAGATAGTCGTTTACAGTTACTAAATGAACGCCTTTTTCGGCAAGGGCATTTAAATATACAGGAAGCGTTGCGACAAGGGTTTTACCTTCACCCGTTTGCATTTCTGCAATCTTACCTTGGTGTAGTGCAATACCACCAATTAACTGAACATCGTAATGCACCATGTCCCAGGTAATGGGTTTTCCGGCAGCGTCCCATGAATTCGCCCAAGTCGCATTATCCCCATCGAGGGTAACGTATGTTTTTTCTCCAGACAAGGTTCTGTCAAACTCATTGGCTTTAACCGTAATTTCGGTGTTATCCACAAAACGTTTTGCAGTTTCTTTCACAACCGCAAATGCTTCTGGTAATATGTCGTTTAAAACACCTTCTGTAACCTCGTAAACATCATCTCTTAGTTTATCAATATCTTGATAGATGTCTTCACGTCGGTCTATGTCTTCAGTGTTTTCTGCTTCTTCTAAAAGATTAGCAATTTGTTCGTTAATGGCTTTAGTAGCATCAGCAATTTTTGCTTTAAACGTTGCTGTTTTTCCTCGTAATTCGTCATGCGATAAAGCCGCAATAGAAGATTCAAAGGTTTTAATTTTATCAACTAAAGGCGTTATGGCCTTAACATCTTGTTTCGATTTGTCTCCTACAAATACTTTTAGGACTGAATCTAAAAAACTCATATGTATGTATTTTATATTTATTTGTCATTCATAGCATTCCGAATATATTCGGAGTCGAAATAATCTCACTTAAAAATAAAAAGAGATTCTTTATAGCATTCAGAATGACATTTGTATTTATTTGTCAAGTAATAATGCATTGTATAATGCGCTTCCAAAGATACATTTTGTTATGCTTTTTTCTTGCGTAATAACATAAAAAAAAGCCTCAAATCGAGACTTTTTTAATGGTTCTTTGTGCTTTATTTAATATTCATCTTCATTCCAAAGATAATCTTCATCGGTTGGATAATCAGACCAAATTTCCTCAATCGAATCGTAGGAGTCTCCCTCATCTTCAATTGACTGCAAATTTTCAACAACCTCCAAAGGAGCACCCGTTCTAATAGCATAATCTATTAATTCGTCTTTTGTTGCTGGCCATGGCGCATCACTTAAATAAGATGCTAATTCTAAAGTCCAATACATGTATTATGTGTTTAATTTTTTGCAAAAATAATTTTTTAGTTTAAACACACAAGAAAAAAATGAAATATTTGAAATCATTAATTAAAAGAACGTATCTTTTTGTAATCTAAACCCTTGCAATTATTCCTGCGGGGTTAAATAAAATCTAGCAAAATTAATTTTCGAATTACTAAATTGACGTTACCACAAGGGTCGGGCTTTTCGTTTAAAGTTTTGGCTCGATGCATGCCTCGCCAAAAGCTATCACTGCAATCCCTAACGCTCTTACCGTTTCTATAAGAAACCTATTGCTTCTCAGGAATCCACTTAATTTCATTTGCTTGTAAGTCAGAAGACAACTTTCGTGCCAATACAAAAAGATAGTCAGAAAGTCGGTTTAGGTACATTAATGCATTCGACTCAACTGGTTCCAGTTCATTTAGTGCTGTAGCTAAACGCTCGGCGCGTCTACAAACGCAGCGCGCTATGTGACAGAATGACACCGTTTGGTGGCCTCCAGGCAAAACAAAGTGGGTCATAGGTGGTAAAACATCATCCATACTATCCATTTCTTTTTCTAAAAGCTGGATGTTTTCATCAGAAATTTTCGGGATATTCAAGCGTTCTTTACCATTTTTTAAGATAGCTTTTTCGGGGTCGGTAGCTAGAATAGCTCCAATGGTGAAAAGTCTATCTTGTATATGAATCAAGGTGTCTTTATAATTTTGATGGATGTCTTGGTCGCGAATCAATCCGAGATAGGAGTTAAGTTCATCCACGGTTCCATAACTTTCTATTCTAATATGATGCTTTGGTACGCGTGTTCCTCCAAACAAAGCTGTAGTGCCTTTGTCTCCTGTTTTGGTATAAATTTTCATTTCTTAATCGTAGTTTTTGTCAAATTTACGGTAAACTTCATAACTTAACGAATAATCTAATTTACGATTAAACCCTAATTCTAAAATGTTCCTTTACTTGCTCTTGTCTAAAAAAGACAAATCCCCAATTAAAAGTGTCGATGGTTACGGATACTTTAGGATGATTTTTAATAGTCTCCCAAGCTTCGGTCATTCCTTTGGACCAGTAAATATCATCAAAAATAAAAACAGAATCATTATGGGCAGTGGTTAACAAAGTTTCAAAGTAATGTAATGTCGCTTCCTTTTGGTGGTTACCATCAAAGAAGATGAGGTCATATGCGTTGGAGCTTAATTTTTTAATTTCTTCTTTAAAATTACCATTAATGACATGGGTATTCTCTAAGTTAAGTTTTGAAAACTGTTCTAATACTAGCTTTGAAATGTTGGGACAACCTTCTATAGTCGTAATATGTGCTTCTGGATTCCCTAAAGATATGGCTGAGGTCGCTATTCCAAGTGATGTACCTAGTTCTAATATGTTTTTTGGATTAAAATAGGAGCTAAGCCTATATAAAAGTTGTGCTCGTTTATTTGTAGTACCAGCGTTTTTAGCTAAGCTAGAAATTTGGCGCTCTTTCTGTTTCATAACTTGGGATCCTGCGCCTAAATCTGTAACGTTAACACGTGTGTGGTTTTTAAGTAAAGATTTTCGGTAATCCCAAAGGGTTTTATATGCTTGGTAATTTTTTTTGTCGTAAAAACATTGAGTCACTATGTTGTATATAAATGGAGAATGTACACCGTGTTGGTTGGTAGATTTAAAAAGGAACTTTATGTATTGCTTTATTTGGTAAAACATGTTTTTAGCGATTCTCAATATTTTTTTAACTAAACGGTTGATTGTCAAGCTGAGCGTGTCACACTGAGCGCAGTCGAAGTGCAATCAAAGCCATGGGCCCTCTTATTTATATTTAAAGTGTGTTGCATTTCTGCATTCAGAAAGTATTTGGAGCATATTAAAATCGCCTCGTATCAAAGCTGCTTTTTTCGCTCTAGTCCATTTTTTAATTTTATTTTCAAAATGTATAGCTTGTAATACATCATTAAATTCTTGATAAAACTCTAAAGATAAAGGTCTTCTCTTATAAGTGTAAGCATCTTTATCGTAACCAGATTGATGTTCTGCAACTCTTTTTTCTAAATCATTCGTTATTCCCGTATAGAAATTTTCATCATTACATTTGAGTATGTAGACATAATAAAATAGCATATCGGTTTTAGTTGAGGTTTTGTTTTCTAATTGGTACAAACATATAAAAAAAGAGGGTTCGACTGCGCTCACCCTGACAGTTGTCTTTAAAATTGGGAATATATACCATGTTGGTTGGTAGATTTAAAAAGGAACTTTATGTATTGCTTAATTTGGTATAACATGCCTTTAATTTCAGAGCTTTATATTTTAACAGCTAACAGCTAACAGCTAACAGCTAACAGCTAACAGCTAACAGCTAACCATCATCCCTCCAATTTAGACGATAACTCAAACCAGCGTTCTTCTTTGGCTTCAATGGTATTAATAATAGTTTGAAGTTCTTCAGAAAGTTTGTTTATCTCATCTTGGGATAACTCAGCGTTGTTAAATTTATTCTCCAGTTCTTTTTTATCATAGGCTAAGGAATTAAGTTTACTTTCAATGTTTTTCAATTCCTTTTCTTCATTGTATGAAAGTTTCGAGGCTTCGTTTTGTTTCCATGATTGCTTATCTTTTTTATCTTCAGAAGGAGTTTTAGAAATTACGGGTTGGCTATCTTCATAAACTCTATAGTCGGTATAATTACCAGGGAAATCTTCAATCACACCTTCACCTTTAAATACAAATAAATGGTCGACTACTTTGTCCATAAAATAGCGGTCATGTGAAACAACAATAATACATCCAGGGAAATCTAGGAGAAAACTTTCCAAAACATTAAGTGTCACAATATCGAGATCGTTTGTGGGTTCGTCGAGAATTAAAAAATTAGGGTTCTGAATTAAAACGGTACATAAATAGAGACGTTTGCGTTCTCCACCACTTAATTTTTCAACGAAATCATACTGTTTTTTTCTGCTAAATAAAAAACGTTCTAAGAGTTGCTGAGCGCTAATTTGACGCCCCTTTTTTAGAGGAATGTAATCACCAAATTCACGTATTACGTCAATGACTTTTTGTTCAGGTTTAATGGCAATACCGCTTTGTGTATAGTAGCCAAATTTTACAGTATCCCCCTTAACCACTTTGCCAGAATCTGGTTGATTTGTTTGGGTTAAAATATTTAAAAAGGTCGTTTTTCCTGTCCCATTTTTTCCAATAATACCAACGCGCTCGCCTTTTTTAAAGGTGTAATCGAAGCTGTTTAAAATGGTTTTATCCTTGAAGGCTTTGGATACCTTATGGAATTCTAGAATCTTACTACCCAAACGTTCCATATTAAGTTCTAGCTGTACTTCATGGTCGTTTCTACGTTGGTGAGCGCGATGTTTTATATCTGCAAAATCGTCTATTCGTGATTTCGATTTTGTGGTTCTTGCTTTAGGTTGGCGCCGCATCCAAGTCAATTCTTTTTTAAAAAGTTGTTTGGCCTTACCAGTTTCTACGGACTCGCGTTCAATTCGAGCTTCTCTTTTTTCCAGATAATACGAGTAGTTGCCCTTATAACTATATAATTGCCCTTCATCTAGTTCGATAATTTCGTTACATACACGCTCTAAAAAATAGCGGTCATGCGTTACCATAAAAAGGGTTATACTTTCTTTGGCGAAAAAGGACTCTAACCATTCGATCATTTCTAAATCTAAATGATTGGTTGGCTCGTCTAGAATGAGTAAATCGGGTTTATTGATAAGCGCATTGGCTAGTGCTAAACGCTTTTTTTGTCCACCAGAAAGCGTGCTTATTTTTTGTTCTAAATTATCAAGCTTTAGTTTGAACAGTATTTGCTTGTAAAGGGTTTCAAAATCCCAAGCTTGATGACGCTCCATAGCATCAAAGGCAGCTTGGTAAGCTTCCGTGTCTTCTGGGTTTAAAAGTGCTTTTTCGTAATTTGAAATAACTTTTAAAATGGGATTTTCACTAGCTAAAATAGCATCTTCTACAGTGAGGGTATTATCAAATTTAGGGTCTTGAGATAGAAAGGACACTTTTACGTCTTTTCTATAAATAATGGATCCAGAATCAGGTATGTCATCGCCAGACAGCATGTTTAAAATGGAGGTTTTTCCAGTGCCATTTTTAGCGACAAAAGCTATTTTCTGGTCCTTATGGACACTAAATGAAATGTCTTCAAAAAGAACAAGTTCGCCGTAAGATTTTGCTATGTTTTCTACTGTGAGGTAATTCAATATTTTGCTTTTTGCAAAGAAAGGAAAAATGTATGAACTAGTAAGTTCTATGGAGTTGTTTAGGGTTTTAATTTTTTTAATCTTTGTTTAAACCCAAAACACCAATTATGTCTTTCCAGAAAATAGGCATAATGTAAAGCATTACTATGTTAAAAGAACTACTAAATGTAGCCATAAAGGCTTCTCTTGAAGCAGGAGACGAAATAATGAAGATTTATAATCGTGATTATGCCGTTGATTATAAAAAAGACCAATCGCCTTTAACGGAAGCTGATATTGCTTCAAACCAGGTTATAAATTCATATTTAGAGCAAACAAATATCCCTATAATAAGTGAAGAAAATAAGCAGTTAGATTATTCTGAAAGAAAAAAGTGGTCGCGTTGTTGGATTGTAGACCCTTTAGATGGTACTAAAGAGTTTATAAAAAAGAATGATGAGTTTACCGTTAATATTGCATTGGTCGAAAACGGTATAACCGTTTTAGGTGTCATTTTTGCACCAGCACTAAAGGAATTGTATTATACAGATGCCACCAAATTTAATGCATATAAATTGCATGTAGAAAATTCAGAGCAATATGAAGACAAACTTTTCCATGAGCAAGATAAATTGATACCTTCACCGGACAATAAGGATTTAGTAAATATAGTTGCAAGTAGATCTCATATTGATGATACCACCTTAAATTTCATAAATACTTTGAAATCAAAATATGATACTGTTAATATTGTATCTAAAGGAAGTTCTTTAAAATTTTGTTTAGTAGCAAATGGTAAAGCAGATATATACCCTAGATTTGCACCAACCATGGAATGGGATACAGCAGCAGGACAAGCTATATGCGAAGCGGTTGGATTGCAAGTTATAGATATGACAACAAATAAAAAGATGTTTTACAACAGGCAAAACTTGTTAAATAATCATTTTTTGGTTACTAAGAATGACTGATAAGTCACATAAGAGGCATATAGCTAAAGCCATTACTTGGCGCATTGTAGGAACCATAGATACGATTTTACTATCATGGCTTATTTCTGGGAATCCGTTTGTAGGTTTGCAAATAGGAGCCTTAGAAGTTATTACAAAGCTTCTATTGTATTATATACATGAACGAATCTGGTTTAAAAGTCATGTCAAAGAAAAAAATAAGCGACATTTATTTAAAACAGTAACTTGGAGGGTAGTTGGTACTATTGATACCGTTTTAGTGGCTTGGGTAATTACTGGAAACCCAATAACAGGTTTAAGTATTGGTTTTGTAGAAGTTATTACCAAAATGATATTGTATTACCTGCATGAACGTGGATGGTATAAGTTAAATTATGGTATTGAACAAAGACGTAAAAATAAATCTCATGAGAATTAGTTAAACCTTAGTGTGTTTTGAAAAAAAATTGTTGCTACTAGTGAATTTTGCTCATTTTTATGAATTAAATTAGCACTTGGACAAGCTGAGCAGAATTATTGAAAATCAAATTTTTCGATTAAAAAACCTGTTCTCGATACAGTTTTATTGACTTCGACTGCGCTCAGTCTGACAGAAAATTACTCGAACTGATATTTAGTTTAATCTATTTAATCAAAATGCATAGCAGGTATAGTTATTATTAAACTATGACATAAGCCATAACAAGAAGCTGATACCAACCGAAATGATTATTAACGCATTACAATTCTATGCTGAGCAATGTCGAAGCATGACCAATAAAAAACAATAAAATTTAAATAGATGAAAAAGAATATTACCAAACATTCCTATAAAATATCATGCGATGAAAGAAGGGCATTGAATAAGCATCATTCCTTTTTAGTGTTTTTTACGGGCTTGTCTGGCGCTGGAAAATCTACTTTAGCGAATAGATTGGAGGAACGTTTGTATAATGAAGGTATTCATACTTATGTTTTAGATGGCGATAATGTTAGAAAAGGGATTAATAAAAATTTAGGATTTTCACCAGAAGATAGATCTGAGAATAACAGACGTATCGCTGAAATATCTAAATTGTTTATTGATGCAGGGATTGTGGTTTTATGCGCTTTTATTTCTCCATATAAAAAAGACAGAGCATATATTAAAAAAATTGTTGGAGCAGATAATTATATAGAAGTCTTTGTTAATACTAGTCTGGAAGAATGCGAACGTCGTGATATCAAGGGGTTGTATAAAAAAGCGAGAGCAGGAAAAATAAAAAACATGACCGGGATTTCTGCGCCTTACGAAGCCCCGGAACATCCAGATATTGAATTATCAGAACATCAATCTATTGATGAGTCTGTTGCGTTAATTTTTAATAAAATAAAGCATAAACTAAAAATTATGTAGCAGAGTTTTTTAAAGTAATCCTCCGTCTGAATAGCAAACTATTCAGCTTCTTACACCAGCTCGCTCCTGCAGTAAATATATCAACTTGATATATTTTTAACGCTTGGTCGTCTTACAGGTAAGGGAGGAGCAAATTAAATTAAACCTGACTTTTATAACAGGGGATAATTCAATTATTTTCTCTACCTCATAATGTATTTAAAAATAAAAGAGGCTATCTAACATAGATAGCCTCTAAACGCATTAACGAGTTTTAATTACAATACCTCAATTAGTTTAAGGGCATTAAATGCTCCATTATTAAGTGAGTACTGAACACCATTAATCTCTTGAAAAAATGCTATTTTTAAAAAGTAGCATGTATTTCCAGTTCCAGTTGGTGCCGCTGGCGGTGTTAACGTAATAGATGACAACGTTCCATTAATAGTTACATTGGATACTGGACTAACCGTTAGGTCTTTTTCACCTGTCGAGAAATCAAGATTCAAAAACGCCGATGTAAAACTTACATGCGTCGCACCGCTAGGTACGCTTAAGTCCTGACTTGCTATAAGATTGGAAATAACAATCTCACCGGTAGTAGTTTCAAGCGAATAATTTGCTAATAACACGCTACTTAATATGGCCTGTTTGTTAAAATCGAAACCTTTAAGTGCTACCTTGCCATCTTCTGTAGCTAAACCAACTGATACTTTCCGTTCTCCTCGAATGGAGCTTAGATCGGCATTTTTGATTTTGCTCATTACCTGAGTCAAACGTGGTGTAACACCAGAGTCTTTGGCATCTGCCATTAAACTTGTTATTGCTCTTCGCAATATTTTACCACTTGTGGCACTATGGCCAAATTCGGTACCATTTTCGCGAGTTCTAGCAAAAGCAGGATCATTTTTAATTCTGTTTGCACTTACACCTCCTTTGGTTCTTACTAAATACGCTCCTTCTTTGCCCTTGTAAAAGGTAAGATCGTCTAGCGTGCCTTCGATCTTAATTAAGCTTTTTAATTTTGCCATAGTTTATATGGTTTTAGTTATACAAATTTTTTTTTATCAGATTCACCCAAAGGATATATGTGATTATTAGCTTATCAACTTTATGAGTCTTTTGGTTTTCTGATGCTGTAAAATTATCTACGTTATCTAAGGGTTTTTTAAAATGACGTCATTTAATATTTATTTTTTTTCTAAGTCTGTAATTAATGGTTGTTAAAAACATGTTTCGATAATACTGTTTCAATACCCTATCGATACATTATCGATACACTTTCTATATTTTAAGTAGTTGCATTAGATGAAATCATCATCATTTTACATAAATAAGAGTTTAGAAGAATTTCAGGTTGAAACAATTTATTTTTTTAGTGATATAAGTATGTGTAATTATCGTTGATAAGGACTGATTTCTTTATAAGTGAATATTTTTATTTTAGAAAATATGTGAAAAACAGTTTGAATTTGTATTAAAAAACTACTTCATATATATTATTGCATTTATCATTTTGCCTAGCGCTCTTCCACATTGAATTCATCCACTGATACAATTTTCCGTTTAGTTTTATTATAAACAAGTGAAGGGCTAGTTAATTTGGCTTTAGACCAAAAAAATATGTAGATTTGTGACAAATCAACATGCCTCAATATGAAGAGATTTTTTTTTGCTACATGCTTATTTATAAGTGTTTTGTTGGCATCATGCATTCCACATAAAGACACCGTTTATTTTCAAAATAAATCGAAAGCTTTAGATTCAATACATCAAATAGTTGAAACTCAAAAACCGTATCGGGTTTTAATTAATGATATTTTAAATATCAATATAAAAGTTTTGGATCAAAAAAATGTTGAAATTTTTAATCCTATAAGCTCAGGTGGAGGTGCTAGGAATGTTAATTCAACATCAGCAGAGCGTGCTTATTATGATGGGTTTTCAGTCGATATGCATGGCCAAATTAGAGTGCCAACCCTGGGTAAAATAAATGTGTTGGGGTATACCACCGAAGAAATTGAAGAGATTATTAAAGAAAAATTGTTAGCAGATCAATTTAAGGAAACTGCCAACGTATTTGTTACGGTTAGACTCGCAGGTATGCGCTTTACAGCAAGTGGTGAAATTGGTAGCCCTGGAACAAAAACATTATTTCAAGAACGCGTTAATATTTATGAAGCCATCGCTAATTCTGGAGAAATTCCTGTTACGGGTAATTTAAAGGATGTTTTAATTATTCGACAATATCCACAAGGGCAAAAAATTCATCATCTGGATTTAACCGATATCGCGATTATGAACTCGCCATTTTACTATATTCAACCAAATGATATTATTTATGTAAAACCTTTAAAACAAAAATCTTGGGGTACGGGTACTAGTGGGTTACAAACTTTAACAACAGTGTTAGGAACATTTTCCATATTAATTAGTACGTATTTAATTATAGATAGACTTTAGTATGGCGAATACCGATTTTGATAATATAGACCATATTGATGCTAGAGAAGGTATGGTGTTCGATTTTAGAGGGTTTTTATTTAAAGTTTTAAATCTTTGGAAATTTGTATTGCTTTCTGTTTCTGCAGCCTTACTTATTGCTTATTTTATTAATGTAAGAAAACAAAGCGTATATCGTTTAGGGGCTTTAGTGTCTGTTGAAACTGAGCAAAATCCGTTTTTTACCGCAAATACGAGTATTTCATTTAATTGGGGAGGTGTTTCTGGCAAAGTAAATACGGTTATTACTACGCTGAAAACCCGAACACATAACGAAAAGGTTGTAGATTCTTTGCAGTTTTATATCAATTACCTTACCGAAGGCAAGTATAATAAAATTGATATCTATAAAGGGGCACCATTCTATATAGAAATAGATAAATCGAAAGGACAAATGTTAGGTAAGCCTATGGGTATAAGGTTTATTAATGATACACAATTTGAATTGTTTACGGAGTTTGAAAGTAATAGCGTTAGTGTGCAATATTATCATGATAAATCCAAAGGTAGGGCTTCAGTACCAATAGGGTTGTTTTCAAAAATTGTTAATGTTAAAGATTCGGTGTCTTTACCATTTTTAAACTTTAAATTATACAAAAGACCAAATAGAAAGATTAATCCTGAAACCATATTCTATATTCAATTTTTAAACTTCGATAGTATAGTAAACTCTTGTAAAAATGGAATTCTGGTAAGGACTTCCTCAAATAATAGCTCCGTTTTAAATTTGGTGATGTCCGGTACTAATAAAATGAAGATTGTAGATTATTTAAATACTACGGTGGCTATTTTAAGTAAGGCCGAATTACAGCGTAAAAACCTATATGCCACTAATACGATTAAGTTTATAGATAGTAGTCTTAATGCTGTAAATGCAGACTTGAAAGGATTTAATGAAGAAATGAATGCCTTTAGAAGGAAAAACAAAGTGTTTAATGTAACTGAAGAAGTTAAACAGGTTAATTCTAGATTAAGGCAGTTTGAACTTGAGGAGGAAGGTGAACGTACCAAAATTAATTATTTAGATGACCTTGAAGTTTATTTAAAAACAAAGACCGATTACTCCAATATTGCGGCACCAACGTCGGTTGGAATATCTGAGAATAATATTCTTGCGAGTGTATCTAAGATTACGACATTAGCAATAGAGCGTCAAAATTTAGAATATACCACACGAGAAGGCTCTAATCTTTTTAAAGATTTAGATCGAAAAATTGATGCTGAAAAAAGGGTGCTTCTAGAAACTATTAATGCGACCAGAAATACCATAACAAATAGACGTCGTATCATTAATGGTAATATAGGAAGTTTAAGAGCGCAATTGAGCTCCTTACCAGAAGATCAACAGGAGTATTTAAAGATACAACGAAAGCTAAATATAGGTCAAGAGTCCTATAATGTGTATTTGGCTAAACGCAGTGAAGCAGCCATTGTAAAGGCGGCAAATGTATCTGATATCACTATGATTGATGAAGCTAAAGATATTGGTGGAGGCCGTATAGGCCCTAACAATTCTTTAAACTATATGATGGCCTTGATGCTAGGTTTTTTCATACCCTTATTTTTAATATTTGTTATTTATTTATTAGATAATACCATTCATGGTTCTGATGAGGTGGAGCGTTTGTCCAAAATCCCTATTATTGGCCTTATTGGCAGATATAAATATCACAATAATTTGGTGGTTTTTGAAAAACCTAAATCTGCAGTTGCAGAATCATTTAGAGCCATACGTTCTGGGCTGCAGTTTTTATATAAACAACAGGGTAAAGAAGGCGGAAGAACCTTAATGTTTACATCATCTGTGAGTGGTGAAGGGAAAACATTTTGCTCAATAAACATTGCAACGGCCTATGCCTTATCTGGGAAGAAAACCATATTGTTAGGTTTAGATTTACGTAAGCCAAAGATATTTGATGACTTCGATTTAGATAATGGTAAAGGCATGGTCAATTATCTTATTGGGGAAACCGATTTTAGTGATGTGGTAGAAAGCACGCATATAGAGAATTTAGACGTTGTTACTTCTGGTCCCATACCACCCAATCCATCCGAATTACTTATTGGCGATAAATTGAAAAATTTAATTGTACAACTTCGACAAACCTATGATATCATTGTGTTAGACACACCACCTTTAGGGCTGGTTTCAGATTCATTGGAGTTGGCACAATATGCAGATGCTACATTATTTTTAATTCGCTTAGATTATACGAAAAGAGGTATGCTGCAACTTATTAATGCAAAGTATCGGGCTGGTGAAATTGAGAATGTAAGTTTTGTATTAAATTTTTACAAGCATAAATCCAATCATAATTATGGCTATGGTTACGGTTATGGCTATGGCTATGGTTACGGAACTTATGGTAATGCTTATCATGAAAAAGACAATAAAAATGTCTTCAAAAACTTGTGGAATAAAATAAAGTCCATTTAAAGAATAAGTTATAATTATTTATGCCGTTAAACAAAATTGCTGTAATAGGATTGGGATATGTTGGATTGCCCCTAGCGGTTGAGTTTGCCAAACAATATCATGTTATTGGGTTTGATATAAATAAGAAGCGAGTAAACGATCTAAATAATGTTCTAGATGTAACCCACGAAGTTCGAAGTGATGTTCTAAAAGAAGTTTTAATGTCTAGAGGAAATAATCCTAGTAATGGATTAAAAATTTCTAATCAAGTCTCAGATATTTCTGATGCGTCCATATACATTATCACCGTTCCTACGCCTATCGATTCAAACAATAAACCATTACTTTCACCATTATTAAAGGCAAGTAAAATTGTTGGAAAAGTTATTACTAAAAACGATATTGTTATCTATGAATCTACCGTGTTTCCTGGACTTACAGAAGACATTTGCGTTCCTGTTTTAGAGGATGCTTCGGGTTTACAATTTAATACAGATTTTTTTGTAGGCTATTCCCCAGAGCGTATAAACCCTGGTGATAAAACACATACAGTCACTAAAATTTTAAAGATAACCTCTGGCTCGACTCCAGAAACAGCAAAAAAGGTAGACGACCTTTATAAATCTATTATTACTGCTGGAACGTATTTGGCACCATCTATTAAAGTGGCTGAAGCTGCAAAAGTCATAGAAAATGCTCAACGCGATATTAATATTGCTTTTGTAAATGAATTATCTAAAATATTTAGATTGTTAGATATAGATACTAAAGAAGTGTTAAAGGCCGCTGGAACCAAATGGAACTTTTTGAATTTCACTCCTGGTTTAGTTGGAGGGCATTGCATAGGTGTAGATCCTTATTATTTGGCACAAAAAGCAATTGAAGTAGGTTACGATCCAGAAATAATCCTTGTAGGACGTAAGGTTAATGATGGCATGGGTAACTATGTGGCTCAAGAGACCGTAAAACTTATGATAGCTAAAGGTCAGATAATACAAGACGCAAATGTTTTAGTGCTAGGCATTACATTTAAAGAAAATTGTCCAGATACTAGAAATTCAAAGGTAATAGACATTATAAATGAGCTTAAATCTTTTAGTATTCATGTAGATGTGTTTGATCCTTTAGCGTCTGTTGATCAAGTAAAAAAAGAATATAATATTAATTTGATTAATTCGCCGGAAGCAATAAAATCAAATTATAATGCTATTATTTTAGCGGTTGCACATCAGCAATTTTTAGAGTTGGATTTGGATCAGTTAAAATCAGAAAACGCAGTAGTATTTGATGTAAAGGCCATGTTACCTATAGATAAAGTTGACGCGAGACTATAATGTACAATAAGATATACCATAATAACGATCTGTCAAAACATTCGTTTCTGGTAACAGGAGGCGCTGGGTTCATTGGTTCTAATCTCGTAGAGTATTTGCTAAAGTATAAGGCTAAAAAAGTTAGGGTATTAGATGATTTTTCTAATGGTTATCGTGAGAATGTTTTAGAATTTGAGCAACATCCTGCGTTTGAACTTATAGAAGGCGATATTCGAGATTTAGAAACGTGTAAAAGCGCCATGCAAGGGATAGACTATGTGTCGCATCAAGCCGCTTTGGGATCGGTTCCACGATCTATCAAAGATCCAATAGTCACAAACGAAGTAAATATAACTGGGTTTTTAAACATGATGATTACTTTAAAGGAAAGTACATCAGTTAAACGTATGGTTTATGCGGCCTCTAGTTCTACTTATGGTGATAGTAAAACCTTGCCAAAAACTGAAGATTATATAGGGAGGCCATTATCGCCTTATGCGGTAACAAAGTATGTGAACGAATTGTATGCTGATGTTTTTGGGAAAACTTATGGTACAGATACCATAGGCTTACGCTATTTTAATGTGTTCGGACCCAAGCAAAGCCCTAAAGGTGCTTATGCAGCCGTGATTCCGTTATTTATGGAAGCTATAAAATCCAATACGCGACCCGTTATTTATGGCGATGGCGAGCAAACACGTGATTTTACATTTGTTGAAAACGCAGTACAAGCCAATATCAAAGCTTTTTTTGCGGGAACAGCTGCTAGTAATCAGGTCTATAATGTTGCCTGTGGAGAACGTTTAAGTATTAATCAATTATGGCAAAATTTTAAGACTGAAGCTAATATTAATTTAGAGCCAGAATTTAAATCTACTAGGCAAGGTGATGTTAAAGATTCTTTAGCAGACATCTCAAAAGCTGAAGAACTATTACATTATAACCCGGAATTTTTAGCTAATGATGGCATTAAAATAACGTGGAAAAAGTTTAAATCTAATTTATAAAATTAAAGTCTTTTAACGCAAATGGCTCTAGAAACCAGAATATATCAAAAAGAGAACAATGTAAAAATCTTTAAGCTTTTAAAACAAAGTTTAGCAGATATCTATAGTTCTAGGTTTTTAGCCAAACAATTAGCGGTAAGAGATATTAAAGCCCAATATAGGCAGTCTTATCTCGGTATTTTCTGGGCTTTTGTAGGTCCACTAACTACAGCTTTTGTGTGGATATTTCTAAATAGCTCGGGGACCGTTAAACTATCAGATACAGGTATACCATATCCTGTGTTTGCGTTTTCGGGCACCTTATTATGGGCCATTATAGTAGAGTCCATAAATTCGCCTACTTCAAGCACCAATGCGGCTAAAGGCATTATGTCTAAAATTAATTTTCCTAAAGAAGCCTTAGTGATTTCAGGAATCTATAAGTTGCTATTTAATTCTAGTATAAAAATACTTTTACTGCTGGTATTTGTATTCTTTTATGGTATTGGTTTTAATTGGTCTTTATTCTTATTTCCTGTAATTATTGTCGGTGCCATTTTATTTGGAACTACTATTGGTTTGTTTTTAACACCCATAAGCATGTTATATAAAGATATTGGTAAGATAGTAAGCATGGGTTTAAAGCTGCTCATGTATGTAACACCTGTAGTGTATGTTATTCCTAAAGAAGGAATAATGAAGACAGTTATGGAATATAATCCGTTTACTGCAATAATTTTAACAGCCAGAGATATGGTATTTGGTACATCACCAGAATTTCTAAATTATTTTATAGTCATTGTTTTAGTATGTTTACCAATGTTCTTTTTGGCGTTGTTGTTTTACCGAATTTCCATTCCTATAATTGTTGAACGTATGAGTTCCTAATGAAGGAAGACGAAGATAACATATTAGTTAAAGTAGAAGGTTTAAGCAAAAAGTTTTGCAAAGACCTAAAAACAAGTCTGTGGTATGGTGTTAAAGACTTATCTACAAACTTATTTGGTAACCAAAAGCAACGACAGTTAAGACCCAAAGAGTTTTGGGCATTAAAGGATATAAATTTCGAATTGCGGCGTGGTGAGTGTTTGGGTTTAATTGGGCATAATGGTGCTGGTAAGTCTACCTTACTTAAAATATTAAATGGTTTAATAAAACCAGACGAGGGTAAAGTGACCATAAAAGGACGTGTAGGCGCACTAATAGAGTTGGGTGCAGGTTTTAACCCCATATTAACTGGGCGAGAAAACATTTACAATAATGGGGCTGTTTTAGGGTTTACTAGGGCAGAAATTGATGCCAAAGTAGATGCTATTATAGATTTTGCAGAAATACGTGAGTTTATAGATATGCCTGTACAAAACTACAGTTCTGGTATGAAGGTGCGCTTAGGTTTTGCTGTAGCTGCGCAAATGGAACCAGATGTGCTTATTATAGATGAGGTATTGGCGGTGGGAGATGTAGGTTTTAAGTTAAAATGCTTTAATGTTTTAGAGGAATTAATTAAGAAGTGCGCGGTAATTATTGTTTCGCATAGTATGCCTCAAGTTACTCGAATTAGTACCGAAATTATTCTTATGGAGAGAGGTGTTATTGTAATGAACGAATCTGCGAATAGTGCTAAAGCAATTGAAGAGTATTATAAGTTGGCAGGTAAGTCTATTAAGACAGAATTTGGAAATGGAAGTATAGAAATACAAGAAGTTGCTATTAATGGAGAGTTAAAGGAGGTTGTAGATTTAGAATTTGACAAGTCTTTTAAATTAGGACTTAAGTTAAGACTTTTTAAGCCTATTGAAAAGCTATCAGTTAAGGTAACTTTTTATGATGTAGAACAAAAACCAATAGCTCAATTAAGCTCAATTAATGATAATATAATTATTCATAATATTAATTTAGATGATGAAATGAGTATAGATGTGGAAATTGAAAAGTTATTTTTTAATGTTGGGGTATATAGTTTACATCTTGTAGTAAGAGAATTAAATGTCCATAATAAAGAAGTAGATATTTTATCATTAATTAGATCCGTAAAATCTATTAATGTTATTGGGAATACTTATTATTCTCATTCCCCTTGTTTGCTAAAAGGAAGTTGGAAAAATAATTTAACAAGTGATTAATCGTATTTTTAATTTATTTAAATCAAAAAATAAAATTTTTGTTTTTGGGGATAGCCATGCTAGAGTTTTTGAGTACATAAATAACAAAAACATATTAAAACAAAAAATAGAAGTTTTATCAATTGGAGGGGCTACAGCCTATGGTTTAACTAATCCTAGGTCTAAAACGAATGCGTTAGAATTATTTAAAGAAAAAATTAATACCGAGTGTTCTAAAAAAGATAGTTTGTTTTTTTTTTTAGGAGAAGTAGATTGTGGTTTTGTAATTTGGTATAGAGCAAAGAAATATAATGAATCTATTGATTTTCAATTTGAAAGAAGTTTAGGAAATTACGAGAATTTCTTAGTCAATTTAAAAAAAGAAGGATTTAAAAACTTATATATTATAGAAACTGTTTTGCCAACTATTTTTGATGGATTTAAAGGCGAAATAGCTCATGAGCGTAGAGAAGTGGTAGCAAGTATTGAAGAAAGAACATTACTTACATTAAAATATAATTCCAGACTTAAAGATATTTCTGCAATAAATGGATTTGGATTTGTTAAAATAACTGATGAATTAATTGATAAGAAAACAGGTGTGGTTAAATTAACTTTATTAAATGATGATAAGACAAACCATCATTTAAATAACTATAGTTTCGCTCCTTTAATTCTAAAAAAGATTAAAAATGCTTTGGAGAAAAAATAAAAAAAAAGATCATATTATATTTTGTAATAGTTGGCCTAAATCAGGTACTCACTTATTATTAAATATGGCATCAATTATTTTAAATAATAAAAATGATTGGTATAAAGATGAAGCTGTAAAATCGACTCCCAATGATGTTGGAAAGCTAATAAATATTATTTCAGAAAGAGTTATTACCTATAAGCATGGTTTTGCTATGAAAGGGCATATAGGATATAACGAAGATGTTTTAGATTTTTTTTTAAAAAATAACATTCAAGTTTTATTTATTATAAGAGACCCTAGAGATGTTATTTGTTCAACAGTTAGATGGGTTACCGATTTAAGGAAAAATTGGGACGCCAATAATTTTTTTAAAAATTTAACCAAAGAAGAGCAATTGTCTTATGCTATAAATGGAATGCCGGATTTTTCACCATTTAATGATAATGATTCATTTGTTATGTGGGATAAACCAATTAAAGAAAGATATAAACACTTAACTCCATGGACTGAAAGTGGCCACACATGCGTTCTAAAATATGAAGAGCTGAGTGGGAACCTTGGCAAAGAATCATTTATTAGGGCGATAGATAAAGTCATTTCTTTTTTAGGAATTGAAGATGAAAAAACAGAAGATTTATTAAAAAATAATCTAATAGATAAAAAATCTGCTACATTTCATTCTGGTAAATCAGGAGGTTGGAAAAATGATTTCACAGATAAAAACATCAATGATTTTATTAAGGTAGGGGGCGAAGATTTGGTGAAGAAATTTAATTATGAACCTTCAATTTGTTTAAAATGAAATTTACGAGTAAAATATTAAATAATTTAACTAAAAAGATTATAAAAATTTTATTGCCTCAAATGCGTGATATTATCAGATGCGAATTAGAACACAGGAGTCATGATATAAAATATACAATGCAGCAAATAGCGGTAAATGATACGGCAGAATTTGTAATAAATAATATACCTATAAATTTACATTTTGAAGATAGATTTTCTCTTTTAACGCATACTTGTAAGTTATTAAAAGAAAATAATAAGGATAAAAAAGGAACAATCTTGGAGTTTGGAGTATGGAAAGGTTCAACCATAAATCACATGTCTAATTTATTACCAGAAGTTGATTTTTATGGTTTTGATTCATTTGTGGGTCTGTCAGAGCCTTGGATATTTAACAATCGGGGTGCTTTTTCAGATGTAAAAGATTTGCCAGTAGTTAATAATAATGTAAACTTGGTTAAAGGTTATTTTAATGAAACTCTTCCTTCATTTATTTTAGATTTAAAACAAGAGGTAAACCTTATACATATAGATTGTGATTTATATTCTTCAACTGTCACTATATTTAATAATATTTCAAAATTGATAAAACCGGGATTAATAATAGTTTTTGATGAATTTTTTAATTATCCAGGTTGGAGAAACGGAGAATATAAAGCCTGGATAGAGTTTGTTAATGAACACAAACTTAAATTTAAATATATAGGATATACTTATCAAAAGAATGAAAAATTTAAAAGTGGACAACAAGTAGCAGTGATGCTTTGCTAACTGAAACTTTATTACCTAGGTAAATATGTTATTTAAAAATAATTTAAATTGTCACTTCATAATTGCGTCTCCTAGGTCTGGCACAACGTGGTTAAGTAAAATGCTTAATGCACACCCTAACACTTTATGTGTAGAGCGTAGGTTGTTTGGTGACTATGCAGATTTTGTTAAAGACCAAAACCAAATACATCCAAGATTGCGGGTTACTTTAGATAAGTATGTAAACAGTTTATTATTGCATCATGGTTTATCTAGCCAAAATAAAACCAGTTTAACTAAAGCGCTTATAAATACCATTATAAAGGAAGAACGTAATATTTCTGGCAAAGCTATAGTGGTAGATAAAATAACACCTTATTTAAACACTTCTAACACAGTATTAAACCAAATAAACACCTATTTTCCAAAATCTAAGCTTATATTTTTGGTACGAGATGGAAGAGATGTTTTAACCAGCGGTGTGTTTCATTGGTTTAATAAACAGCACCAAGATGTTAAATTAAATAATTTCGAAAAACAAAGGAGAGCTTTGTATTTAGAAAATGGTAAAGAGTTAGAGCGTTTTTTTCAAGATAAAGAGATTAAACAATGGGCGAATGAGTGGTTACAGCCATTGCAAATTATAGAGTCTGCAAAAAAGCAGCACGATGTTAAAATAATACACTATGAGGCTTTACTTGAAAAACCAGAAATAGTATTAGCAGAATGTTTTAAATTTTTAAAAGTTAAATTAAACCAAGAAATACTTAATAAATGTGTTACATCTGCTAGTTTTAAAAACATGTCTCAAGGAAGAGAAAAAGGTCAAGCTAAGCATAATGCTCATATTAGAAAGGGTATAGCAGGAGATTGGAAGAATTATTTTATTGAGCAAGACGGGAAGCTCTTTCATGATATTGCTGGAGAAATGTTATTGAAATTTGGGTACGAAAAAAACAATAATTGGTTTGAAAGACTTAGATAAGCGAGCCTATAACATTGTATGCAATTGGTATAAAAGTATCGACTTTAACCCAGTTTATAAGGGCATAGACTATAGCCTAATTATTAGGTTTTATTTATGGGATAAAGTAGGTAGAGCTTTACGTATACAAAATGGTATAGGTAATAATGAGGTAGATGCCTATAAAGAAGAATACAAAAACTTTCCTCAATATTATACTACGCTATTGCCAAGAGGCAGTTATAAGAGAAATTTATTTTCTAGAAAAAAAATTATATTTATTCCTTATCAATCCAGTCTTACACAGGGAATTGTTAGCAAACTACATGAGTCTAAAAGTGCAAAGGTTATCTCAAAAATATCTGGAGATATTTTACCCCAAAAGCGTATCATAAAATTAAGCCCCGTTAAGCAAGATAAAGAATGGAGTGAAGTATTATATTCTAACCTAATAAAAGCCCTAAATGTTAGTAATATAAATTTAATCCCAGAAGATGTGTGGCTTTTAAAAGAACAAATTTATGGAGCAGTACGATTAACTAATTTAGCCGTTGCAGAGCTTAAGACTAATAAACCAGATGCAGTATATGTACATTCAGATAATCATCCGCCATATATTAATTATGTGCTTGCTGCTAAAATGTTAAACATTCCAACGTTCACTTATCAGCACGGTTTAGACTGTGAGCATTATTATTATAATGATTGTTTTGCAGATTATGTAGCAGTATGGAGTGCTCATAGAAAGAATAGATATATCCTAAATTCTTTAACACAACCAATATCTTATAAGATTGTTGGTAACGTATTTTTAAATAATCTTGCTATAGATAAAAATAAAGTTTCTAATACTATCCTTTATATTACAAGACCACATAAACCTCTAAAATGTTATGCACCTTCTAGAAGCCATAAAGAAGGCCTAGAAATTCTAAAGGTAATTTTAAAGTTTTTATTGAAGAATAAAAGCATAGAACTTATTATTAAGCCACATCCTATGGATATCATATCTTTTTATACAAACGCTATATCAGAATGTAAGTTGCAAAATAGAGCTAGAATAAAAAACACTTCTATAAATGAGTTGTTATCTAAAAGTGCTATAGTTATTACAGAAGACTCTACAGCAGGAGTAGAGGTGATGAGGTTTGGGATTCCATTAATACATGCTAATTTTTCAACCGTAGAACCTGTTTTGCCACTTGTAAAAGAAAAAGCAGCTTTAAAAGGGTTTAATGAAGATGAGTTATTGCATAGCATAGAACTTGCATTTAATTTAGATGAATATGAGAGGGCAACTTTGATTGAACAACAAAAACAACTTTCAGAAAAGTTAATTCCGAAAGGAAATGTCAAATCTGTTATTAGTTATATATTAGAAAATATTTAATAAGAATGCCTAACTTTTTATTCATAACATTAAATGACCATGTATCTTGGGGAGGCAGTGAAGAGTTGTGGAGTAAAACTGCACTTTCCTTTGTAAATGATTATGAGGTTACTGTTTTAAAAAAGCAATGGCCTACTGAGCATGATTGCATTAAACAGATTTTGGCTTCAGGAGGAAATGTTGTTTATAAACCTATTAAAAAACCAAAACATAATGGAGGATTAACGAATAAGGTTTTAACTAAACTTAAGACAGTAACTCCTACATCTAAAAACGATTTTGAATCTATTAAAGATATTACTAGATATAATCTTGCAATAATTTCTGTAGGCAATCACGTTGACTCAAAAATTGTGAGCTATACTAGTTATCTTAAACATCATAATGTGCCATATATTATTGTAGTGCAGTTAGCAACAAGTTTAAAGAATCTTAATGATATGGACATAAAAAGACTTCAAACAGCCTATAACGATGCTATAGGTATAGGTTGTTTGTCTATAGAAAATCGTGAGGTTCTAAAAACACAGTTGGGTTTAACATTAAAAAATGTTTTTAAAATAAACAATCCTTTTAATTATAGACAGACATACTTAAAACCTAAACCTAATGAAGTATTTCAAGTGGCTTGTGTAGCAGCTTATGCAATGTTTCATAAAGGTCAAGATTTATTATTAAAACTGTTGTCTCAAGAAAAATGGCAACAAAGAAAAATTTGTTTTAATTTATATGGTAGTGGGATTAATGAAAATCATTTAAAAAAATTAATTGACCTCTATAATATAAAACATTTAGTAAGGTTAAGAGGGCACGTTGAAAGTAAAGAATCGATTTGGAGTATTAATCAAGCTTGTATAATGCCTTCAAGAATGGAAGGACAAAGTCTAGCGATGTTAGAGGCTATGTCTTTTGGACGCCCAATAATTAGTACCGAAGTTGGAGCTGCGCCAGAGCTGATAGATGATAATGTAACAGGATTCTTAGCTAAAACTTTTAGTGTTAGTTTCCTTGATGAGGCTCTTGAACGAGCTTGGTTAAAGCGAAATGAATGGATAGAAATGGGTAAATTATCACGTAGTAAATTATTTGAAGTAATTAAAGAAGATCCAATTGTAACATTTTCCAATAAAATTAAAGAGTTCTTATAATGAAAATTCTTTTCATAATACACGATGCTTCAAGATCTGGTGCTCCTTTAGTGCTTCTGTATTTAATGCGGTGGCTGCATAAAAACAAAAAAGACATAAAAATGGATGTTCTTTTTGTTCGTGGTGGTGTATTAGAAAAAGAGTTCAAGGAGGTTTCTAACTCTACTTATAACTACAGTAAACAAGTTGGTACTATAGACAATGGAACAATAAAACGCACAAATATTTTTTATAGAGTAATTAATAAAATAATAAGAAGGCAAAAAAGAGTAAGGGAAACCCAATTTTATAGTAAAATAGCTAGCAAGAATTATGATCTAATATATGCAAACACTATTGTTTCTGTTCCTTATGGTACTGCTATTAAGGCATTAGCACCTAACGTTAAATTTTTATTACATGTACATGAGTTGCAAACTATTATTACAACATTACTTCCAGATTTTAAAAAACACATTCCTAATATAGATAAGTTTATAGCGGTTTCTAATCAAGTAGCAAATAATTTAACATATAAATGGAGAATAAATGAAGAGTTAATAGATGTGGTTTATGCGTGCGCAGAAGTGAATATAGAACCTCATAAAAAGGAGAGCGATGATTTTATTGTTGGCGCAAGTGGATTATCTTATTGGCGCAAGGGAAATGATGTATTTATACAAGTAGCTAGATATGTTACAAAACTTTATCCAGACCATAACATAAAATTCAAATGGGTTGGAAATGAATTTTTAGACAAGCCAATTATAGAATCTGATATAGAAAAGTTGGGGTTGCAGAATATTGTAGAGTTTACTGGCGAATTGTCTTCGCCTAATAAGGCTTATAATGATTTTGATGTGTTTTTAATGACTTCAAGAGAAGACCCATTTCCGTTAGTTTGTATAGAATTGGCAATGTTAAGCAAACCTATAATTTGTTTTGAAAATGCTTCGGGAAGTGCAGAAGTTATAAAAAAAGGGGGTGGTTTTGTTGTTCCTTATTTAGATATTGAAAGTATGTCTGAAAAAATTGTGTATTATTATAAAAATAGAGATAAATTAAAAGAGCATGGTGAAAATGCTAGCGCACTGTTTGCATCTTTTACACCAGAAAATATTTGCCCACAACTGGCGGATGTAATACATAAAACATTAAGCAAATAGTTTAAGTTGATAAAGGCTATAAAAAATAATATAAAGAAGTTAATAGCTACATTGTATGAAAATAAAATTGCCACGTTTTATTTTAAACATAAAGGCTATTGCCCTTGCTGCGAAAAAAGCGTTGAGTTTATTGCTAGGCATAATTGGTTGCGTGACCATTTTAAATGTAGTACTTGTAGCAGCTTACCAAGAGAACGTGCTTTAATGCATGTAATAATAACTAAATATCCAAATTGGAAAGATTTACAAATTCATGAATCTTCTCCAGGTAACAGAGGCCATAGTGTTACTCTAAAAGCGCAGGCTAAAAATTATATAGCATCCCAATATTTTCCTAATGAACCTTTTGGTAGTAGTGTAAAAGGATTTCGAAATGAAGATTTAGAAAATCAAACCTTTAAAAGCAATAGTTTTGATTTGGTGGTTACTTCAGATGTGATGGAACATATTTATGAGCCAGAAAAGGCTTTTAGAGAGATACATAGAACTTTAAAACCTGGCGGTGCTCATATTTTTTCAGTGCCTATAATTAATAAGCATAAGCCTACACAGCGTTGGGCAGCTAAAAATCCGGATGGGAGTCCTCATTTTTTATTTGAGCCAGAATGGCATGGAAATCCCGCAGATGCAAAAGGGTCTCCAGTAACATTTCACTGGGGTTATGACATAAAGAATTTTATTGAAAAGCATACTGGTGCGGTGTGTGAAATAATATATCTAGACGATTTATCAAAAGGCATAAGAGCAGAATACATAGAAATTGTTATTGCGAAAAAAATATAAAACCATGCCCAAATTAAGACCAATAGCTTTTGTTTTACCACAGTTTCATCCTATACCAGAAAACGATAAATGGTGGGGTAAAGGTTTTACGGAATGGACTAATGTTAAAAAAGCAAAACCACTATTTAAAGGGCATTACCAACCGCACGTGCCAACAGATTTGGGTTACTACGATTTAAGAGAACCAGATGCTAGAATGGCTCAAGCCCATTTGGCACAAAAATATGGAATACATGGCTTTTGTTATTATCATTATTGGTTTAACGGTAAACGCCTGTTAAACTATCCTGTTGATGAAATTTTAAGGCTACAAGAGCCTAATATGCCCTTTATGTTATGTTGGGCAAATGAAAACTGGACGAGACGTTGGGATGGTTTAGATAAGGAAATACTCATAGAGCAAAAGTATAGTGTCGAGGATGATAAAAACCATATGCGTTGGCTTTGCGAAAATGTCTTCAAAGATGAAAGATATATAAGAGTAGATAATAAACCCGTATTTGTAATTTACAGGCATCAATTATTTCCAAATATTAAAGAAACCGTAAGCGTTTGGAAAGATATTGCTATCAATGAGTATGGCTATGAAGGTTTATATTTGTGTATTACAGAAAGCTTTCATGATAATACACCACCACATAAGATAGATTTTGATGCAGCCATTGAATTTTCTCCGCATACTGTGATGATGGAGAAAAAGAAACCCTCTTTTTGGGATAAAATTTTTAATAAGAACCCTAATTTAGATATTAAAGACTATCAATTAGGGGTAGATCGTATAATTTCTAGAGTTTTGCCAAACCATAAATTATTTAGGTGTGTTACGCCTGGTTGGGATAACTCTGCTAGAAAGGGCAACAATGGCATTATAGGGATTAATAATAGTCCAAAGATTTATTATGAGTGGTTAAATTATATAGTTAAAATTTTTAAGCCCTATTCTAAAGATGAAAATTTTATCTTTATTAATGCTATGAATGAGTGGGCAGAAGGGAATCATTTAGAACCTTGCGTTAAATATGGTACCTACTATTTAGAAGCGACTAAAAAGGCTATAGAAAATAATGAATAGATCATCTTTAGTTTCAATTTGCATACCAACTTATAATGGTGCCTCTTATATACAAGAGGCTATAAATAGTGCAATTGCTCAGACCTATACCAATCTGGAAATTATTGTAAGTGATGATGGGTCTACAGACTCTACTTTAGAACTGATAGAATCTTATCGCAAAAAAACCAAATTGCCTATCATTATATTGCATCACCAACCTTCAGAGATAAGTGCCAACTGGAACCATTGTATCAAACATGCCAAAGGAGAATATATTAAGTTTTTATTTCAAGATGATGTTTTAGAGCCAAGCTGCATAAAAAAAATGGTAGATGCTTTTGTTATTGATAAAAAAATTGGTTTGGTTTGTTGTAAAAGGCATATTATATCTGCAGAAGACAATAGTTTTACGAAAAACTGGATTGCTAATTTCAAAAATTTACAGTGTAATCTTCCAATGAATGAAAATTATATTCATGTTATGGATGGAAAAGATATACTTAAAGCGCCTTATTTTAAGAGAAAACCTATTAATATTATAGGCGAACCTGTAGCAGTTATGTTTAAAAAATCTGCTATTCCATTAGTTGGTTTTTTTGATGAGTCAATGTTTCAATTAGTAGATTATGAATATTGGCTGCGATTTCTAAAGCATTATAAAATAGGTTTTTTGCATGAACCATTAGCAAGTTTTAGATTGCATCTAAATCAAATGTCTTTTTTAAACAATAAAAATAAGTTGAATGATCATGAACTTTACTATAGCATTCTTTACAAGCGCTATTTTTGGTTTTTGCATAATAATTTTAGATGGTTTTTACTTAAGAGGTATTTTTTTTTATTTAAAGTGTATCGAAAACTTAAGACATTAAAATAATGAATACACCTAAAGTCTTTGTGGTTATTGCAAGTTATAATGGTGTTTCTTGGATTAAAGACTGTTTAGATAGTCTTAACCTAAGTGAAGTGCCAGTTTTTACAATCGTAGTTGATAATAATAGTTCAGATACTACAGTAGATGTTATTGAAACTAATTTTCCAAATGTTACAATATTAAAGCAAAATGAGAATTTAGGTTTTGGAAAAGCAAATAATTTGGGCATATCACATGCTTTAAAATTAGGAGCAGATTATGTTTTATTGCTTAATCAAGATGCTAAAATACGTCCAAGCACTATCAAAAGTTTAATTAATGCGGGTAAAAATTATCAAGAATACGGTGTTTTGAGTCCCATTCACTTAAATTGGGATGGCAATAATTTAGAACATTATTTTTCGAAATTTGCATTGAATAACCCAAATTTTTATTCTGATTTTGTTCTAGAAAAAAAATTGAAAAGTGTCTACGAAGCCCCATTTGTTAATGCGGCTTGTTGGTTGTTAAAAAGGAATATTCTAGAAGTTGTAGGTGGTTTTGACCCTGTTTTTTTTCATTATGGTGAAGACAATAATTATTGTCAGCGCGTCCAATACCACGGTTTTAAAATTGGAATTGTTCCTAATTGTTTTATTGAGCACGATAGTGTAGTGAGGTACACAAAACCTGAAGAGTTGTTTACTAGGAATTATTATAGAGATGCGTTAAATAAACTCAAAATAAATTTATGCGATATCAATAAAGTGATTAATAAAAGTGATTATAATGGTGTTAGAAAGCATATTTTTAGACTTATTCTTATTAATTTATTTAAGTTTAACTTTAAAAATGTCATAGGTTATTTTAAAAAGTATGTTTATTTTAATAAAGCGATCGCGTCTATTGAACATAGCAGAAATACAACCATCACAAAACATCCACATTATTTAGACAGTTAATTATGTATGTAAGTATTATTATACCTACCCGAAATAGATATTTTTATATCATTGCTTTAATAAATGATCTAAAAGATCAAAATTTCAAGGACTTTGAAATTATTGTTGTAGATCAATCTGATGAGCCTAAGCCAATTTTAGACTGCAATCATATAATTACAAAATCCAAAGGTCCATGTGTTTCTAGAAATATTGCCTCCAAAGTTGCTAAAGGTAATATCTTGGTTTTTCTGGATGATGATGCTCGGGTTGGTAATGATTTTATTAAGGAAATTACCAAGCCGATTTTGAAAGGTGACTATTTAGCTGTAGCTGGAGCTGTTTGTGATTTAGAAGGAAATTATTTAAGAAAAGACAGCGATTTTTTAAAGTCTCCTAGCGAAAATTTTATAAAAGTGTTGACCAATAATCCAGATTCTAAAACTTCAAGAGATTGCATCTCTTTTCCGGGCTGTTGTGCTGCAATAGAAAAGAACCTCTTTTTTGAAATAGGCTCTTTTGATGAAAGTTTAGATCCAACTGGAGCTGGAGAAGATAGAGATCTTGCTTTAAGACTCTATTTAAGAGGAGTTGCAATTAGGTATAATAGTAAGGCAAAATTATTACATGCTGTTGCTCCAGTGGGAGGTAGTAGGGATGTTGGTAGTAGAACATTAATGTTAGATGTTCATACTTATAAAATGAGTAAAAAATATTTTTCAGAAGCATTAACTTTAGCATTAAAGAAAACGATATTACGAAAGTATTACAAAAATTTTTTTAATTCGATATTACAATTAAGGCTAGTAAGAACAAAATTTCATTTTTTGTTAGTGGTTAAACGGTTATTGAATCAATCTTAATTATGTGCGGATTTTTAGGTGAATTTTCTTTTAATAATAGCGACTTAACAAATAGCGTGCTGTTCGATTCTTTATTAGAATTATCTAAGCTTAGGGGGCCAGATAGTACAGAAGTTATAAGAGAAGATGATTTTCAATTGGGTTTTAATCGGTTAGCAATTTTAGATATTTCAGAAAATGGCAATCAGCCCAAACAGTCGGTTTCAAAACGATATACCGTGGTGTTTAATGGAGAGATTTATAATTATAAAGCACTTCAAAAAAGATACCAATTAAAAAATTTGCAATCCACATCTGATACTGAGATATTAATTCATTTATTGGATAAATTTGGCATTGATAAAACCATAAGTATGCTTAATGGAATGTTTGCCATTGCCATTGTAGACAATAGTAATAAAACGGTTTCTCTAGCACGTGACTTTGCGGGAATTAAGCCATTATTTTACGGCATATCAAAAAAAGGCATTGTATTCGCCTCTCAATTCAATCAAATATTTAAACACCCTTGGCAAAAGGGTGTTTTAAAATTAAGACCTGAAATCATGAAAGAATATTTTGGGTTTGGTTTTATGCATGCTCCAAATACCATTTATGAAAATATTTTTCAAGTAAAACCAGGAGAGTTACTAGAGTTTTCAAATGAAGGGCAATTAATTAAAAAATCACAAATAACTTTTTCTAAATATGTTTCTAAAAGAAATAAAAAAGGACTGAAGATGACTTACAATGCCGTTTTAAAGAAAGCGGTTTATAAGCAATTAGCAAGTGATGTACCTTTGGCTTCTTTTTTAAGTGGCGGTGTTGATAGCCCTTTAATTACGGCGGTTGCCAAGGTGTCAAAAAAAGATATTGAAGCCTTTACTTTTGGTATTGACCATGTTAAATTTGACGAAAGTAAGAAGGCCGTTGGTTATGCAAAGCACTTACAGATAGCCCATACTTTGGAAAAAGTTGATGAATCTGAGATTGTTTCTCATGTTGAAGAACATTTTAAATACTTTTCAGAACCTTTTGGTGATTATTCAAGTGTACCAACCTATGTAATTACAAAAAAGGCACGAAAATCTCATACAGTCATGCTTTCAGGAGATGGAGGTGATGAGTTGTTTTTTGGATATCCTAGAATGTTAGATGTCTTAAATAAAAGGCAGTGGTTTTTGGTTCCATTTTTTATTAGAAAACCCTTGATTGCAATTCTAAACAAACTAAATATAATTAACACTTGGGCACCTTATTCTTACAGAACTTTGGGAGAATGGATTAAATCAAAACAACAGTACATATTACCAAATATATTGAATTCTTTTTTTGAAAAAGATGTTTTTTCAAAAGAGGTAAATGATTTATTTAAAATATCTAATATTAATAGCAAGAAGAAACTTTTGCACTGGTTGAGGTGGAATGAATTTTATGGACATATGCAAAGGGTCCTTATAAAAGTAGATCGCGCCAGTATGGGGAATAGTTTAGAAGTTAGAGTCCCTTTTTTAGATAAAGATAGTATTAAATATGCATGGGATAATATACCTTTACAATTAAATGATCATAATGACCTTAAAAAAGTATTAAAAGATAATTTAGCCATGTATTACCCAAAAAAAATAGTTCAAGCACAAAAGAAAGGATTTAGTGTACCTATTGAAGAATGGTTAAGAAATGATTTAAAAGAAAATGTACAAGAGTATATTTCTCAAAAACCTTTTTACGGGGAAGACCATATCAATATTGTTAAAGTTAAAAGGTTTGTAAGTGATTTTTTTGACAGAAAACACAATAACGGTTGGGGGGTGTGGCATATTTATGCTTGGCAAAAATGGGCATATAACCATGTTCTAAAAAATACCAGCAATGATTAAAAAGCATATCCCTAATTTTTTGAAAAAGAGATTGAATATCTTGAAAGCTTAGCAAAAGTGGAAAGGTTCCAATAGAATTTTCTGTATATCTATGCAACGATGTGGAACAACCGCTGGTATTGCTTTTTTTAAACATTTTGGGTACACTGTGGTAAGATCTAGTCATTCCAGAAAAAACTATTGGACTACATTTTGGTATAACGGTGATTTTGAATTTATTTTTTAATCTCATGATTTTAAATCCTTTCAAATTTTTGAAAATGACCCTTGGCGGCTTCCGGAATTTTATAAAATATTATTTCATAAATTCCTAAACTCAAAATTTATACTTTTTACAAGAGATAGTGAGTCTTGGTTTAAGTTCATGCTTTAACACTCTAATGGTCAAACTTTAGGTAACACAAAATTGCATTGTAAATATATAGAAGAGAAAAAGAGTTTTATCAAAAATTTGAACTAGGTAAGAGCATTACCTATATTGTAGATAAAAAAGACAATCTTTTAGCTTTGTTTGAGCATAAGGATCACTATATAGACATATTTGAGTCAAGAAATAAAGAAATTATTAATTTTTTTGATGACCATGATTCTAACCGATTGATTCATTGTGCCTTAAGTGATGATGATAAGTGGGAGACATTAGGGGAGTTTTTTAATATAATTGTACCCAAGGACTTTAATGTACATTCAAACAAATCGTTGCAAAAAGATTAATCTTTTGCTCTATTTCTCAGTTTATCACTTAGCAGCTTAACTGTTTTATTGATATGCCTTAATTTTATTTTTTTAGATGAGATAAATTTTATCGGCTATGAAAGTTCAAATCTGTCTGCCAAATCACAAAATTTTTATCGTCGTCAATTTTATAATAATCGTGTTTTATTAAAAACTCATTTAACTTTTCTTGACCTTTACTTTTCATAATATTTTGTTTAGTATCAACAATCAATGGGTATTTCTCTTTTTTCAAAATGCTCTTTTCAAGTACGGTAATCAGGTTATCAGCTTGAATAGCATTATCTGTGAGCCAAAATTTTTCTATTGGAGGAATTTGTTCGGTTAAATAGTAAAACATGGGCTGATGTCCATATATAAATAAAGTATTCGATTCTTTTAAGTTTCTTTCAATTGATTTAGTTAATCTGTTAATGTGAACAGCATTTTTTTGAGAGGTATAAACACCTCTCATTTTCTTATGTTTGATTGGATAAGTACACCTTATCCTTGCAAATAACCCAGCATCTACATGATAAATAAAACCAACTCTTGACCATATACTAAAGAATAGAATAAAAAGAATACCTGTTAAATAAACTGGTTTAGTAATGATTTTTATTTTTTTGAAATTGAACTCTCGATACTCGTAAAGAATAATTAATGATAAAGGAATTAGTACAACCAAACCATAAGATAACTTCAAAAAAATTCCGGTATTGGTACCTGAAACCTGAGTTATACCAGTAATACTAAAAATTAAAACAGCAGTACTAAATCTGTCTTTTTTGATTATTGATAATAATAGTGGAAATGTACAAAATGCAGGGGCAAAATACTTTAGTTCATATGCACTGGAATTTCCGATAGAAAATCCTCCATAAATTAAAAAAGCTAAAACAAATAATAAAGACAATGGAACTAAAAAATAGAATTTATTGTTGTGTTTTTTAGCATACTCAAATAACCTCGAAATCGGAAATATTATTAATGTTACAATAATGATATGCGGGCTAAATTCTAGGAAATCCTTAATATAACCTTTTAATAGCCTGTTTATGGAATAACTCGGATTTGTATCTGATCCAATCAGTTCAAAATATCCAATATATACATGCCATATACCATTTAGTTTTAATATCATATAAAAAGCTCCAAATAAAAAAATGAAACCCGAATAGAAAACTATACATTGAATAAAAAATTCTCGAATTAAAAAGGAAAAACTCTTATTTTGCCTCGCATGAATGAATTGATATATAAGTATAATTGGGAATAAGGCTAAAAAAATTATGTTGGGAAATCTTGAAGTAAACGCTAAAAAAAGTAACATCCCCGATATAAACAAATAGATATATTTATATAACTGAAAATATTTTAATATGCAAAAACTCATTACCAATAAAAAGAAGAATGAAGATATATCGTAAGAGAAAGCCAAAGTTGTGTGTCTTATACTAAATGCAACACCACAGAAGATTCCTAACAGTAAAATAGATTTGTTATTAGTATAATTATTTAATGATTTATATGTAACGAGTGTTATTGCCATTACAAATACGGCTTCAAGGATCATTAGGCCTAAAATTCCAGCATTTGGAAATATTTTAATCCATATTGCTCCAATTAAATTGGTTAAGAAAGATAAACTATCCGAAGGAAGACCATCTACTTTGTAAGTCAATAAATTGTTGAAAAATGATTGGTAATGAATTGCATGAAACCCAGTATCTGTTAAATCACCACCTTGCCAAATAAACAAAAAAGGATAAACTAATATAAATAGAAACAATAAAATTAATTTTCTTTTAATTTTCATAAATTAATTATCATTTAAAATGACATACATTAATAAACAGTCTATAATATTTCTAAAAAATATTTTTTATAACTCATTAACAATGTTTATGATTTTAGACTGTTCCTTTTTTTTCAGATCATTATATAGTGGGAGTCGAACTAGGCAATCCGAAAACCTGTCGCAATTGGCAAGTATCCTTCTATCGTGTTTGTTAAAATAGAAAGGGCTGGAGTGAAGTGGGATGTAATGAAATACTGCTAAAATTTGATTCTTTTTAAGTATTTGAATTAATTCATCCCTCTCTTTTACAGTTTTAAAATTAACATAAAACATATGAGCGTTGTTAGTTGCATAGTGAGGAATATATGGAAGCTCAAAGGTTTTATTTTGATTTAAGTTAAATGCCTCAAAGTATTTGGACCAAATCTTCTTTCGCTTTTTTTGGAGGTCATCCAAACATTCCAATTGTGCATATAGAAATGCAGAAACCACTTCTGAGGGCAAAAATGAAGATCCAATATCTACCCAATTATATTTATTGATTTCACCTCTAAAAAATGCTGAACGATTAGTGCCTTTTTCCCATATAATTTCAGCTCGTTCAATAAATTTTTCATCATTTATTGTAAGCATACCTCCTTCTCCACTAGTGATATTTTTTGTTTCATGAAACGAAAATGCTCCCAAGTGACCGATGCTACCAAGGGGCTTTCCCTTATAAAAGCTATCAATGGCCTGAGCGGCGTCCTCTACAACAAATAGATTATATTGGTTAGCAATATCCATGATTTCATCCATTTCGCATGCCATTCCTGCATAATGAACTACAACAATTACTTTTGTATTTTTGGTGATTAGTGATTCAATCTTACTAGCATCTATATTTGGATTTTGGTTACTGCTATCAGCAAAAACTAATTTGGCACCCCTGAGTACAAATGCATTTGCAGTCGATACAAATGTAAACGATGGCAGTATAACCTCATCGCCTGGTTGAATATCCAGTAAAATAGCAGCCATTTCCAATGCATCGGTACAAGAAGTAGTTAAAAAACATTTTTTAAATTCATATTTCTTTTCAAAAAAGGAATGACAAAGTTTTGTGTATTTACCATTTCCGGATATTTTTCCAGAATTAACGGCATCGTTTATATAAAACGTCTCTTTTCCCGTTAGGAAAGGTTTGTTAAATGGAATTTTCATGCTAGTCTTATTCTGAAATTTTTTAAGGGAAAAATAGAAGTTAAATTTTTGTCATAAACGGCTTCTGTTATTTTAAGTAACCCTCTGCCACAGACAACTACAGGGAAACCTTTGTCCATGAAAATTATTTTGCCCACATCTCTATTCATAATGGTTACATCTTCGATCTCCTGAGCATCGTATATGCGAATCTTACAATCTTGGATATTAGTAGTTGCACCCTTGTAAGGGAATCCAATGGAATAAATAAAATTCTTTATTTCAGATGCACTCAACTCCCAGTTTATTTTATAATCTGCTTCGTCTCTCCAGAGAGAATAAGTAGCTTTTTGGGCATTTTGAGGGACGGTTTTAAGTGAATCGTTTTCATTTATTTCCTGAACTAAATATTTAAGAATACTTTCATAAAGGTCGCATATCTTTGAAATGGCATTTTTCACTTTTATAGGATAGCTTACTTCTATTTTTTGTTGAGTAATGATATCTCCCTTATCATATTCTGCATTCGCAATTACCGCAGTCACACCAATATATGGTTCTTTATTAATTAATTGACTTACTAAAGGTGCAAAACCGCGATATTTAGGGAGCAACGAATCATGAATAACTATCAATGTCCTTTCCTTAGTTATATCGATGAGCCACCTCCAAGAAATAGCAATAATATATTTTGAACTAATTACATAATTGTCAGTTCTTTGGTATACTTTAATTTTATGGGTTCCAGCCAAACTATTAATTTGCTCTGCATAATCCGTTATTACATTTTTGTCTCTAGCGTAAACCACAAAATCGATTAATTTAGAGTCAAAATTGTCGAGAAAAGTTACCAGTGAACGATATCCTTTTTCTGACATTAGAAATAATGTAATTTTACCCATTGGTGTTAAGTTTTTTCTCTATTAAGAAAGTTGGTCTTTGCTTACTTTGTTCAAATGTTTTTCCTACATAAATCCCTACTAAACCAAGAGTAAGAATAATAATTCCAGATAAAAAAGTAATGGAAATTATTATACTAGTGAATCCTAAAACTTCAATAAGTCCATTAAAATATTTGTAAAGATATACTAGACCATATAAGAAGGAAAGCATTGATATTATTAGTCCAAATTTAACTAAAAGTCTTAGGGGCTTATCCGAATAAGAAATAATAATGTTAAAAGCTAATTTCAATAGTTTCGAAAACGTATATGCAGATTTGCCATCAAATCTTGAAGAGTGTGTAACCTTAATTTTTGTGCTTTTAAAACCAACCCATTGCACCATTGTGGGAAAATATCGAATATAATCATTCATTGACAATACAGCCTGTATTACCTTTTTATTGTAAATACCAAAATTTGCAATTGTAGCGTCTTGTTTCGTGTTAGTTAAATAACTTAATATTCTGTAAAAAAAAATTGAACTAAATTTTTTTAAAAAAGTATCTTGTCTTTTTTCTCGCTGTGCAAAAACTATATCATAGCCTTCCTTGGTTTTGTTAAACAAATTTGGAATTTCTTCTGGATGATCTTGTAAGTCGCAGTCCATAACAACAATCCAATCACCTCGAGCAGCATTTAAACCGCAAGTGATGGCATTATGTTGACCAAAGTTTCTACTTAATTTAATCCCTTTTACATTAGAATCATTCTTACAAATTTCTTTAATAATATTCCATGAGTTATCTGGGCTTCCATCTTCAACCAAGATTATCTCAAAATTATCGCAGAGCATAGCTAATACTTCATTTAGTCTATCAACTAATTCTTGTATTGATTTTTCCGTCTTATAAATAGGGCTTACTACAGATATTTTCATTTAACTAAATGTTTCTAACTATGATATGATTAAATTAAAATTAAAATATAACTTTTATAATATATTGGTTTTAATTATATAAATTTAATATTCTTTAAACGCAAATTGCACAATGATATTAAATTTATTCTTTATGAAGATAGATTTTCTCTTTACTTGATAATGTTATTAATTTTTAATGCTAATTAATCAAAATAAAAAAACTATTAATTTATATATTGAAAACAGATTGCACCGATGTTTAAAGAATAAGCCAAATTTGTTTATTTATTATGATTTAGGTATTAAACCTAAGACAAATCTTCTATGAATTCCAAAATATTTAAAGAGTAAAAAAAATGATTAATGTAACTAAAACATTTTTACCTCCACAAGAAGAATTTAATGCCATTCTTAAGCAAGCATGGGACAAAAAATGGATAACAAATAGGGGTAATTTGGTTTTAGAACTTGAAAAAAAATTAAAAACCTATTTATCTGTTCCAAATATTATTGCAACAACAAATGGTACCTTGCCTTTACAGATAGCTATTAAGGCTTTAAAGTTGAAGGGTGAAATAATTACGACACCTTTTAGTTATGTTGCCACATCATCAAGTATTGTTTGGGAGGGTTGCATTCCAGTATTTGTTGATATTCACCCAGACTATTTAACGATTGATGAAACAAAAATTGAATCAGCGATTACTGAAAATACTTCAGCAATTATAGCGACGCATGTATTTGGAAACCCTTGTCATGTTGATAAAATTGAAGCTATTGCAAAAAAACACCAACTAAAAGTAATTTATGACGCTGCCCATAGTTTTGGGGTTACTTACAAGGGTAATTCTATCTTTAATTATGGTGACATAAGTGCTTGCAGTTTTCATGCTACTAAATTATTTCATACAGGAGAAGGAGGTGCCATGTTTTGTAATAATCAGGAGTTATTTAATACACTATTTTACCTTCATAATTTTGGACATGATGGCCCAGAGCAGTTTCAAGGATTAGGTATAAATGCTAAAATGAGTGAGCTACAAGCAGCTATGGGCTTAGCAGTTTTACCTTATATGGGAAAAATTTTAGATGAACGAAAAAGGGTTATTAATGTGTACCAAAGAGAATTAATTTTTTCAAAACTTAAACCTTTGATAATTAGGGATAATACCAATTGGAATTACAGTTATTATCCAGTAGTTTTTGAAACTGAAAAACAATTAAAAGCAGCAATTCTTGAATTAAATAAGAACAATATTTACCCGCGACGGTATTTTTATCCGTCACTAAATAATTTACCTTATTTGAAAAAGGTCGATATGCCTGTTTCGGAATCTATTGCACAAACAATACTTTGTTTGCCTTTGTCTCATGATTTAAATGAAGCATCTATTTTAAAAATATGTGAAATATTAAATGAGATTGAATGAAAGTAGCGATCATGCAGCCATATTTCTTTCCTTATATTGGATATTTCCAATTGATACATGCTGTTGATATTTTTGTAATCTATGATGATGTTAATTTTATAAAGCAAAGTTGGATTACGAGAAATAACATTTTAGTAAAAAATGAAGCTTTTAGAATAAATTTAATTGTTGAAGGAGCAAGTTCGTATAAAAAAATAAATCAGATTAGTAGAATTGTTGAAAACAAGAAGTGGTTGAAAACCATTGAGCAATCCTATAGAAAAGCACCTTTTTTTAGCGCAGTATATCCATTAGTTCGTGAGATAGCATTGAATGAGGAAAAAAGTATATCTAGATTTTTAATGATGACTTTGCAAAGAATAGCTCAGTATTTAGATATTCAAACAACCTTTAAATTATCATCTGAACTAAAAAAGGATGATAACTTAAAAGCTCAAGACAAAGTAATTGCTATATGTAAAGCATTAAATGCTATACATTATATAAATGCCACTGGAGGGCAAAATCTATATAATAAAGACGATTTTAATGCTAATCAGATAACTTTAAATTTTATAAATACAAAGCCAATAACCTATAAGCAATATGATAATCAATTTATACCATGGTTGTCTATAATTGATGTATTAATGTTTAATGAAAAGGACGAGGTAAAAGAATTATTAAAGCAATATGAATTAATATGAGGGGCAAATTAATTGACTTTCTGGAAACCTTAAATAATGATTTAGAGAACTCATTATTAAGTGTGGATATCCCAAGTTATGTAGATAAAATTATAAAGTGCGCAACTATAATATCTATTTCTAAAGAGAGTGAGCTTAAAGCTTTTATTGCTTTTTATGAAAATGATAAAAATGGTGAAACGGCATATTTAACCATGATTGCTGTTTGTAAAGCATGTTGGCAATCTGGATATGGTAAAAGGTTATTAGAGTTTTCAATAAACGAAATACGAAACAAAGATTATAAGTTATATAGACTTGAGGTGAAAGAAGATAATTTTAAGGCTATAAAATTATACAAAAAGTACGGGTTTATTAGTACTAGTGTAGAAAATGGAGTAATCAATATGGAAAAGAGGCTGTAAAAATTCAAATGTTTGATATACGAATTTATGAAATAAGCTAATATAATTCTTTAGACCACCTTCAATGTTTTATAGCGAATTACATCTGACAGATTTAAAAACAGTAAATTTAAACAGATGAAAATTGATTACAAAATACTTCACATATGTAATGATGAAAAATTCATTGATTCAACGATTAAACTATTTGAAGACGTTTATCCTAATAAATCAATTTATTATGTTTTACAATCAACCAATGAACCTTTTAAGCATGTGCGATCTGAAAAGGCAAAGCCATTTTTAATTCAAAAAGAAGGTGATGAACATAAAATTAAAGATTTATTACATGAAAATAAAATTGAGGTCGTGTTTTTGCATGCATTACACTTGAAAAAACAGAGGATTGTAAATGTTCTCAGTAAGGACATTCTTAAGGTCTGGTTTATTTGGGGCTCTGATTTATATTGGAATTGGAAATTATTAAAAAAAGATATGTTTGAAAGAGAAACATATACTTTCTTATATGGAGAAAACACAAAAACTTCACTTAGGAATAAAATAATGTTTAATAATTGTTCCTTATGGCTATTTTCAAAGCATAGAGATAATAAAATATGGCTTCCAAAAATTCTAGTTAAAAAACTTGAAACTAATTTTCTAACAGATTTTTATAAAGTAGTTCAAAAGATTGATATTGCTGTTCCTATTGTTCCTGCGGAATATGAACTTGTAAAAAGAATTAATAATAACTTGGTCTATGCTCCGTTTGAATATGCTAACATAGAAGATTTAGCCATAAACAATGAATTATATAATGTTAAAAATGCCAATAATATATTAGTAGGTAATTCAGCTTCTCCTACTAATAATCATATCGATGCTTTTAAACAGATTGTAAATTATAAACAAGATAGTCAAAAGGTAATTGTTCCTTTAAGTTACGGAGGTAAAAAGGATTATATCAATTTTGTTATAGAGAAAGGCAATTACTATTTTGGCGATAGTTTTATACCAATATTAAATTTTATGCCTTTAAATGAATATAATCAACTTATTTCGGGATGTGGTTTTGCTGTGTTTAACCATAAAAGACAGCAAGCGCTCGGAAATATAAATACAATGGGCTATTTTGGTGCAAAATTATTTTTGAACAGTGAAAGTCCCATATTTAAATATTTTAAAAAATTAGGCATTCAAGTTTTTAATATAAATAGTGTTAATTCTAATAGTTTTTATTCGAAGTTAAGCGAAAAAGAAATAGAACATAATAGATCTTTGTTGTTTAAATTATATTCGAGAGAAGCCGTAAAGAAAAAGGTTGTTGAACTTATTGAAATAGTCGATTTTAAATTAAAGGAAAATTAATGGCATGTAAAATCGCGATTTATACGGCTGTTTTTGGAGGGAAGGATCAAGTTAGAGAACCACTGCGTTATAAAGAGGATGACAATATTGATTATTTTCTTATTTCAGATGATCAAGAATTAAAATCAGACTCTTATAAGATTATCTATAAAAAACCGATTTATGATGATATTACTAAAAATGCCAGATATTATAAAATTATTGGGTTAGATGAATTCAAAAGTTATGATTTTATTATTTGGCATGATGCTAATTTGCAGATTGCACAGGATAAAATTTTAAATGTGCTTAAGTTTGTTGAAAATAAGGGAATAGCCTTTTTTAAGCATTCTCAAAGAGATTGTGTTTATGATGAGGCTATTAAATGTATTCAACTAGAAAAAGATTATCCTTTTAAAATATTAAAACAAGTTTTAGGATATTATGTTAAAGGAATTAAGTGTAAAGCTGGATTATATGACACATCGATAGTCGTAAAGAATAATAAATTATTATCTCATGAATTCGTTAACTTATGGTGGCATGAGATTAAACATAAATCAAGACGCGATCAACTCTCATTACCTTACGCCTTAAAAAAGTTTAATATAGAGCCAGGGATAATGAAAGGGCGTAGGGAAAAAAATGAATACTCATTTTTTTCTAATCATTATCATACAAAGTATAATTTTTTGTCATCAAGTACGCCCAAATCATTTAATAAATGGCACAAATCATTTACAATAAAGGTGATATTAATTTTAAAGAAATTAAATTTTAATGGATTATAATAAATCTTATATTGGTTTAAGAACGGATCTATTAGGATTAATAGAAGGAAACTCAAATACCATTTTGGATGTTGGATGTGCTTTAGGTGTGAATGGTGATTATTTGATTAAGAATAATATAGCTGATTTTGTTTATGGAGTTGAATTTGATGCTAACATGGCAAAAGAAGCAGAAAAATGTAACACAAAAGTGTTTTGTGGAGATTTAAATTCTAAAGCGTTTAGAAAATCTGTTATAGATGATTCTCCATTATTTGATTATATATTGTTCGGAGATGTTTTAGAACACTTATTGAATCCGCAAAAAGTGCTTATCGATTTAAAACCAAAGTTAAGAGAAAATGGAAAAATTATTATTTCATTACCCAATATAGGACATGTTGAATTATTTATTCAGGTTTATATAAAAGGAACTTTTCCTCGAAACCCAAGAGGCATTTTTGATAGAACGCATTTAAGTTGGTTTACTCGTAAGGACGTTTTTAATTTAATTAAAGCATCAGATTTAAAAGTTCTTATGTATAAGAGAAATTATAGATCTCGTGATGCTATAGGCTCTAAATTTAATTGGAAGTCTCGATTGTTAAAAATGATTAATAAAGATCTTGTAACCTTTCAACATATTGTAGTTTGTACTCATGAAGACTAAAGTATCCGTAGTAATTGTTTTTTACAATGGAATGAAATGGCTTCCTAAATGTTTAAGAAGTTGTGATCCCTATAATGTTATTGCTGTAGATAATAATTCCACTGATGGGACGGTTTCTTTTATTAAGGAAAATTTTCCAGAAATAACAATTCTTCAACAAAGTGAAAATTTAGGTTTTGGTGCTGCTAATAATATTGGTATTTCACATGCATTAAATAATGGAGCAGATTATGTTTTTTTATTAAATCAAGATGCTTATTTAGAACCAAATACTATTAATCATTTAATAAAATGTCATAAAGAAAATACTGTTTTTGGTGTTATTAGCCCCATGCATCTTAATGGAAATGGTGAAAAAATGGATTATAATTTCTCCAAGTATATTAAGGACAATAAAGAACTCCAATATGATATACAAAAGCAATTGTATACACAACAGATTTATGAAATACCATTTATTAATGCAGCAGCATGGTTACTGCCAAGAAACGCAATAGAGAGGATAGGAGGATTTGATCCTATTTTTCATCACTATGGTGAGGATGTTAATTATTGTCAACGTATTTTATATCATCATTTAAAAATTGGCGTGGTGCCAGAAGTTTACATAAGGCACGATAGAGAATTTAGACCCAAGAGGATACTTAATAATAAAACTGAAAAACTAGCACATTTTGAGCGTGGTTTAAAGCAAGGGTTAGCAAATATTAATAAAGAAATAGAGCGTCATATTAAAAAAAAGAAGCAAATTTTATTAAAACAATCTTTTAAGTCATTTTTTAAATTAATGTTTAGAGATGCATTATTTAACTTAATTAAGTATAAACTCTTAAACAGTGTATTGCCAGAAATTAAAAACAGTAGGAAGAAAAATAAGGGGGTAGGTTTACATTATTTAGATGCCTAAAACATATGTTATGAGTATTAGTATTATTACGCCACATCATAATGACTTTAAAGGGATAAAACAAACTCATGACAGTTTAATTAAACAAGATTCAGAACAATGGGAGTGGATTATTGTTGATGATTTTTCAGACGACCCAATAAAAGAATCTTTAATTGAATATTTGAAGAATTATCCTTGCAAAAACATTAAGTTAGTTTTTAATGATATAAAAACAAATGCTTCTGTCTGCAGAAATATTGGGGTAGATCATGCATCCTACAATCATTTAGTATTTTTAGATTCAGATGATATGATAGCTGAAGATTTTATAAGTAATCGAGCGATTGAGGTTCAGGATTTTGCAGTATTTAAAAACTTTAATCTTATAGATGAAAAGGGAAATAATAAACCTGCACCTACAAAAGATTCTAATTATTTAAATCATTTTTTACAAGCAAAATTTATTTGGCAAACGTCTGCTATTTTATGGAATAAGGGTTTTTTAATAAAAATTGGAAAATTTAATACTCATTTAAAAAGATTACAGGATATAGAGCTATCTATTCGTGCTCTTTTTTTAAGTAATAATTATAGAGTAATAGATAATAAAGTGGACTTCTTTTATTCTGTTTCACCAATTAATATCAAAAAGACACCAATAAATATAATTTGTGAATCCGTAAACTATCTAATCTCTCACCTTAATAATCATTACGCTTTAGATAAGGAACAAAGAGGTTTATTGACAGGCTATTATTTTTTATGTGTACGCTATTTTAGTCGTTCTGAGGATAAAAGAGATTTAAACCATGTTCAAAATAGTTTAAAAGTATTTTATAAGAAAAATTATATGTCGTATTTCGGTTACATGAGAGCGTTGTTATTTATAAACTTATATAAAATTAATTTAATTTCAAACGATTTGTTTTTGAAGTTGAATAGATATTTTTACAAATAGAATTCTGTAAATGAAAACGATTAAAACACCTATACTTCCTATAAATAAGACCATAGTAAAAACTCAAGGGAAACATGAATTAGACCTTGAAGCTATTTGTTTATTTATAGCTTTTGGTTTTTTTTTCGACACAGATACTTATTGGAGAGATGAAGTGGTTTTGTCTCCTGGAACTACTAATCAGTTAGATGAAAAAGATACATTAATTGCATCTAAAAAATGGTTTGATTGGCATTATTCACCTAGAGAAATTAGCTTTCAACAAACACTTCATGAATTCACAAATTTATTTGAAACCATTGTAAAGGAACAGACAACTAATAAGAATGTTATTCTACCAATTTCTGGAGGATTAGATAGTAGGACACAAGCTGCTGCTTTAAGAAATCATCCTAATGTGAAGTCCTATAGTTATGAGTACGAACATGGATATCAAGAAACTAAGATTGCCAAGAAAATTGCAGCTACCTGTCATTTCCCATTTCAATCTTTCAAGGTTCCAAAAGGATATTTATGGCATTGTATTGAAGATTTAGCAGAAATCAACCAATGCTATTCAGAGTTTACCCATCCTCGCCAAATGGCATTTTTTGATTCATTCCGGGATATGGGTGATGTGTTTTCTTTAGGCCATATGGGGGATTTGATGTTTGATTCGTTTGGATTGCCTCAATTATCTTTCGATGAGGAAGCTGACGTGCTTATTAAATTGCTTCTTAAAAAAGGTGGTTTCGAATTGGCTAATGATTTATGGCAATCATGGAATCTTGAAGGGTCTTTTGAAGCTTATTTTGTTTTAAGATTAAGAGAATTATTAAAAGAAATAAAAATTGATAACACGAATGCAAAGTTACGTGCATTTAAAACAAACTATTTTGTATCCAGATGGTCTTCTAATAATTTAGCAGTTTTTGAAGCTTTACATACAGTGACATTACCATATTATGATAACCGCATGTTTGAATTTATTTGTACTATCCCAGAAGAACATTTATCTAATAGGCAATTACAGATTGCCTACATTAAACAAAATGCTCCAGATCTCGCAAAGATTACCTGGCAGGAGCAGAGACCTTTTAATTTAAATAATTATCATTTAAATAAAGTTCCTTATAATTTACCTTACAGGGTTGCTAATAAAACTAAGCGCGTGTATAATGATTTCTGTGGGAAGCCTTATGTTTCCAGAAATTGGGAACTACAATTTGTAGGAAAGGAAAATGATGTGCATTTAAAACACTGGTTGTTTGAATCTAAATTAAAGGATTTGATTCCATTACATATCATTCAACAATTCTATGATAACTTTAAGGAGAAGGACCGTATAAAGTATTCGCATCCGGTTAGTATGATGTTAACATTGGCATTGTTTCAGGAAAAGTTTAATAATTTTTGACTACCAATTATTAAGTAACAAGAAAGCATTTCTTAATTTAAATTAATTATATATTTATGCCAGAGTTGGTCACAACCAAAATAGATACCCTTATATTCAATGAAACAATTAATCAAGTCAATATTACCGCAAATAGTAATTAAAAAATATAATGGATATAGGGCATATCAAAAATATAAGGGAAAAGAGGTGTTTTGCCCTATTTGTAATTCTTACTATAAAAAGTTTGCTCCATTTGGAACTTCAAAAAGAGAAAGTAGAAAATGTCATAATTGCGGCTCTTTAGAAAGACATCGTCTTATGTTCTTGTATCTAATTGAAAAATTCAATTTTTTTGATAAGAGTTCAAAAGATAAAATTCGATTATTGCATTTCGCGCCAGAGAAAATGTTTTATAACATCTTTTCTGAAAACAGTGGAATTGAATATACTCCTTGCGACCTATTTCCAAAGCAATACGATGGAAAAACGAAAATCACCAAAGCAGATATAACAAAAATTCCTTTTAAAGATAATTCATTTGATTTTATATTATGTTCCCATGTTTTAGAACATATCCCAAATGACCGTTTAGCTATGTCTGAATTGCAACGAGTTTTATCAAAAAAAGGTGATGCTATTTTACAGGTTCCTATTGATTTTAAAAGAGAAAAGACGTATGAAGATCCTAATATTACGTCACGAGAAGAAAGACTACAAGAATATGGTCACCCAGATCATGTTAGATATTATGGAAAGGATTATAAAGAAAGACTGGAGAGTTGCGGGTTCACTGTTAATGTAGATCATTTTATTTCTACTTTAAGCAAGAATGATATATTTAAATATGGTTTATTAGAATCAGAATTAATTTATCATTGTAAAAAATAATTTTTAAGTATCAAAACGCTCAAAACATTGTCCAATTGAAGAAAACATTGGTTAATTAAGATATCAAATTACAATTCTCCAAGCCCTAAGTGAAATGATTCAAAAAAAAATCAAAATATTATTTACCATCACTAATTTTGATACAGCTGGAAGTGGTAAAGTCGTTTATGATTTGGTAAAAAATTTAGACCGAAGATTTTTTGAACCTGAAATATGCTGCTATCATAATAAAGGCGCTTTTTTTAAGGAAATTGAAAAGATGAATGTAAAAATCCATTTGTTCCCTTTTGCAATAAATTACCGCCCATTTTATACATTCCCTTTTAGACTTATAAAAATCATTCGATTCTTTAAAAAGGAGAAATTTGATTTGATACATTCTTGGCACTGGAGTTCGGATTTTTCAGAGCCATTGGCCGCAAAACTAGCAAGAACTCCTTGGGTTCATACCAAAAAATCTATGGGATGGGGAAATAAGGCTTGGAAATGGAGAACAGTATTAAGTTCAAGAATTATTATCGTTAATACAGATATGAAGTCATTTTATTCTGAAAAAACCATCGAAAAAGTTAAAGAAATTCCCTTTGGTGTAGATACTAATTATTATGCTCCTCAAAATAAGCCTGACCTAGCGTTTTTGAATGAACATAACATTAAGGCAAATGACTTTGTTGTTGTTTCTGTGGTGAATTTAATTCCGGTTAAGGGTATAGAAGTATTAATTAAGGCAATAATTGAATTAAATAGACCTAACATAAAACTTTTTATTGTTGGTTCAGAGCAAGGAGACTATGCGAAATCATTAAAAAAAATGGCTGGTGACTTTTCTTCTATTCAATTTTTAGGAAAGAAAGCAGATGTAAGACCGTATCATGCTGTTGCGCATGTGTTTGTTATTCCAACATTAGAATTAGGAGAAGGACTTCCCTTAGCGCCGCTGGAGGCGATGGCTTCAGGTAAAATTGTAATTGGATCAAACGTTAGTGGTGTTAAAGATATTTTAAACCCTTTTCCCCACTGTATGTTTGAGCCAAATAATGTCGAAAGTTTAAAAGATTGTATTTTAAATATTTTGGATATGAGTGAAGAGGCACATGTTCAATTAAGTCAAGACATGAGGGCTAGAGTTGAAGCGACCTATTCTATGGAAAACTTTATTCAATCTTATACAGCTCTTTATAAACATATAATTTCTAAATGTTGAATTAGATTTTTTGAACAAAACAATTAAAATAGCAATTTATTCAGGAGAAGTACCAAGTACTACTTTTATAGAGCGATTAATTCTCGGACTGTCGGCAGGGGATGTTAAAATTTATCTTTTTGGTTTTATTAAAAGTAAGATTAAATATGATAACAGCATTTCAGTATTTGGGTATAAGCAAACTAAAATTCGTAAGGGATTACATTTATTAAAGTTTAGTATTTTGTTGTTGCTGTTTAAGAACAGAGAAAAGACAAAATTAGATAAGATATTAAATCAAAAACAAGATAATCGTTTAACATCGCGGGTTAAGTACTATCCAGTGTTATGGTATAAACCAGATATTTTTCATTTGCAATGGGCAAAAGGAATAGATGAATGGATTTGGGTAAAAGCATTTGGAATGAAATTAGTAGTAAGTTTGAGAGGTGCGCATATTAATTACTCGCCATTAGCGAATGAAAAATTAGCCAATACATATAAGGCCCATTTCCCAAAAGTTGATGCCTTTCATGCGGTATCGAATGCCATAAGTTTTGAAGCACAGAAGTATGGTGCACCAAAAGAAAACATTAATGTAATCTATAGTGGCATTAATCCCGATGCTTTTAACAACAACGCTAATAAAGAAAATAAAATATTTAGAATAGTATCAGTGGGTAGACCACATTGGAAAAAAGGCTATACTTACGCTCTAGATGCATTTAAAATATTAAAGAACAAAAATTTTGAGTTTAATTATGTTATAGTAGGAGGGAAAAATAATATTGAGTTGGCTTACCAAATAAAAGATTTGGGATTAGAACAACATGTAACTTTAGTAGATCAGTTAACATTTAAAGAAGTAGTTAATCAAATACAATCATCAGATCTCTTGCTGTTACCTAGTGTTGAAGAAGGTATTGCCAATGTGGTTCTTGAAGCTATGGCATTAAAAACAATGGTTGTAACTACAGATTGTGGTGGTATGAAAGAAGTTATTACTAATCATCATAACGGTTTTATAGTCCCCATTAGAGACCCAGAAGCAATGGCTAAAGCCATAAAAGAAGCAAAATCGTTATCAGATAGCGATAAAGAATCAATCCTTAATAATGCGCTTGAAACAATTCAAAAAAATCATAGTGAGAAATTAATGGTAGGTAATATGATGCATATGTACACTAATCTATTTTGAATTTTGAGGTAATTTGAAGAACAAAAATTCACATATAAAAACCATTGGTATTGTCTTATCGTATGTTCCAGAATATTCTGAAACGTTTTTTAAGAATAAAATCTTGAGTCTTCAAAAAAGCAATTACCGCATTATTTTATTTGTAGATTATAAGAAACCTAATGACTATAATTGTGAATATGAAGTCCTTTATGCGCCTAAACTCAACGGTAATAGCTTTAGCGTTTTTGTTAATGGTTTTAAAGCACTGTTTAAGGCTTTAGTTTTCTATCCCAAAAAGACCATTCATCTTTATAAATTAGATAAGCAAGATAAGTTGACCTTTACTAACCGAATTAAAAATATTATTTTCAATCAGTTTTACTTCACTAAAAAATTAGATTGGTTGCATTTTGGATTTGGTATGAATGCCATAAATAAGGAGAATGTGGCTTCTGCAATTGGATCTAAAATGGCAGTGAGTTTTAGAGGTTCAGACTTGTATTTAACACCCTTGAAACATGAAAATTGTTACGATCTGTTATTTACAAAAGATGTAAAATACCATGTGCTGTCTGAAGAAATGAAACATACACTTATCGATTATAACATTAACGATGCAAACATTCAAGTTATAACACCTGCTATTGATGTAGAATTTTTCAATAATATAAACCATCGTAAGCCTAATAGTACTTTAAAACTAACAACGGTGGCTAGATTGCATTGGAAAAAAGGATTGGAATATACGCTTGAAGCATTATCTATTTTAAAACAGCAAGGATTAGATTTTATATTTACTATAATTGGTGACGGTGAAGAGCGAGAGCGCCTCATTTTTGCGGCACATCAATTAGGTATAATTAATTATGTAAAGTTTAAGGGAGAGCTTAATCAAGATGAAGTTAAAAAATCTTTGCAGGAAACAGATATTTATTTGCAATACAGTATACAAGAAGGCTTTTGTAATGCTGTTTTAGAAGCCCAAGCCATGGGGCTTCTGTGTATAGTTTCTAATGCCGAAGGATTACCAGAGAATATTATTAATAATGAAACAGGTTGGGTGATCAATAAAAGAGTCCCAAAAGCCCTAGCAAATAAAATAGTAGAAGTCAAAAATTTACTTCCTATTGATAAAGAAAGGATACAGAATAATGCAATAGAGCGTGTTACTCAAAAATTTAATTTAGAACAACAAAGACATAAATTCATCGAGTTTTATAAATAGGCATAGTTTAATTTATTTCAATTTTTAATCGTTAATATTGTATTTAGAATTAAGTATATATTATATAGTCTTAGTTAAATGACCAAGTATGAATTTCTTCGCTGGATAACCTACCCAGTAATGCCGGTAATTTTAATAACAGTTAGAAATGACATTAAAAAATTAATTCGGCAAACAAAAAAGAAACACCTAAAAATTCTAGATGTTGGTGGTAGAAAATCGCCATACACTATTAATCTTAATGCCGATATCACATTACAGGACATCCCACAAGAAAGTGAAACTCAAGAACAACTAAATCTTGGTTTTACATCAGATATTTTAACATCAATTCAGAAGAAGCGTAGTAATATTAACGCTATTATTATTGAGGACATGACGCAATCTACGATAGAGGATAGGTCTTACGATGCTGTTGTTAGTGTTGAGGTTATTGAGCATGTCGTTGAGGATGATTTGTTTGTCAAAAATATTTCTAGAGCCATTAAAAAAGGGGGTTGGGCTTATTTCACTACACCAAACGGTGATTTTATTAAAAATGAAGGACCTAATAAAAATCCAGACCACGTGCGACATTACACTAAAGAAGGACTTAAAACACTTCTTGAACAATACTTTGAAAAAGTTGAGGTTAAGTATGCTATAAAAACAGGGAAATATCGCGTTCAAGGCTTGAGAAGTTTTAGCTTACGTGAGCCGATACATACACTAAAATCGATTTTCTCTAACATTATTAACCGTTTTCAATCTAGAGGTGTTAAAAGCACTTCTGTTGAAACTGCACATTTGATTGCGATTTGTTATAAGTAGTATTTTATTCTTAGCAAGAAGAACGATGAATTGTTTTTTATCTTTAAACTAAATTATTGAATAGATAACTAATTATTTATGAAAGTATTTTTTCTTTCTTTTAATTTAATGAGGAATTCTACTGCAGACTATTTTATTAGTTTGGGGAATGAACTGTCCAAAATTGGCAAAGTAATAATTGTTACTGGAAAGATTCGAGAAACTAACATTTCTTTAAATCCGGATATTATTGTTTTAAAATGGCCTTCTAAACGTCCAACGAAGTTTAAAGACTTTGTTTTTCTACTTAAAATTGTAAAAAACTATAGGCCAGATATGATGATTTCTATATTTGGGATGGTAAGTATGTTCTTGATTGTAGGATGGTTATTTAGAGTTAAAATCCGTATAGCTTGGATTAGAACATTAAGTACTCAATTTTCTCATAAAAAGATTCACATATTAAGGAAATCAATAATTTATAGATTTAGTACTCAAATTATAACAAATTCTACTGCCACTAAAATTGACGCAGCTAATTTTTATAAAATTAAAAAGAGCAAAATAAAAGTGCTTCCAAATTCAGTAAGCGATTATAGTCATTTGTTATTGGACATTCCAAGAGATAATTTAAAGTTAGTATATGTTGGTCGTCTTCACCCAGAGAAAGGAGTTGACGTATTAATTCGTGCAGTATCTATTCTATTAAATAAAAACTTTAATGTTCATCTTGATATTATAGGAATTGGTAATTCTCTTAATATGTTAACAGAATTAACCAAAACATTGCAAATATCTAAAAGTGTTAATTTTTTGGGAAGTAAAAGTAAAATAGATGTTTTAAGAGCATTTAAAAACTCCTTTTGTGCAATTGTACCAAGTTATACAGAGGCTTTTGGTTACACTGTCATTGAAGCTATGAGTGCTGGTAGCTGCGTAATTGGAGCAGACAATACAGGTATAAAAGAAACAATTATCGATAATGAGACAGGTTTATTATTTAGAACTGGTGATGAGATCGATTTAGCAATAAAACTCGAGAGAGTACTCACAAATGTTGCATTAAGAGATAATTTGGCTGAAAATGGTTTTAAAAACTTCCTAGAATCTTACGAAAATAATTATGCGATAAAAAGAGATTTTAAATTTTTAAAAGGTTTACTTAAGGAGGTATGATTACTAAATATAAACTTGCAAAGATAATATGTGCCTTTTTGCCTCCGATAATTTCGCAGACTATTCGTAATAATATTATTACAATTTCCGAAGGTGAAACTTTAAAGTTAGACTTTATAAAGAAAAGTTTAACTGGCAGCAATTTTTATGGGAATACATCAGATTTTCATGCTTTTAAATTTAGTATTCACGGTTATTTCGACTGGAGAAATATAATTCTGGCTAACAAAGTTTTAAACTATAAAGTTGGCGATATTATTGAAGTTGGTGCTAATATTGGTACGGAAACTATATCTTTTTGTGATATTGCAAAAAAGCATGGGGTAAAAGTATATGCTTTTGAACCTGTTTCTTCAAATGTTCAATCTCTTGTTTTAAATAAAAAGCAAAATAGACTTCAAAATCTAGATATCTACAGTTGTCTTGTTTCTAATAAAAATGGCAGTGATTTTTTTAATTTACCTTCTGGCAACAATTCAGGATCGGGTTACATTACACAGCAAAATAATTCAGGAAATATTAAGGAGTATAAAGTAACTACTTTAGATTCTGAATTTAAAGACGAAATCATTTCATTAATTTCTATAGATGTTGAAGGCTTTGAATATAATGTTCTAAAGGGAGCAGAAAATTTAATTCAGAAAAATAAACCTATATTAGTTCTTGAAGTTAATGAATCTTATCTAAAAAAAAGGGGTCATGTTGAGTTAGCCGAATTATATGCATATTTAGTTAATTTAAATTATTATTGTTATTCTATAAACCAAATAGGTATTTATGAAGTAGATTTGAACGATTTTAAAGTGAAAAGCAATAAAAACTGGATATGTGTAAATAAACAAGATATAGCTTTAATAAAAGAGTTAAATAGAAGTATACTTCTTAATGCCTTTAATCCATTGATTGGATTTAATTATTTATACTTATGAAAGCTAAAGTTTTTGTTATTGGTTTTCAAAAGACAGGAACTACTTCACTGGAATTAGCTTTAATTAATTTAGGTTATCGTGTTTATGGTGGAGATAAAAACTTATTTAAATTTAAAGACCAAAAATCTCTTAATAATTATATCCTTGAAACATTAAAATATTGGGATGCTGTACAGGATATGCCCTGGCCTTTATTCTATAAAGAATTACACCAACTATACCCAGAAGCTAAATTTATTTTGACATATCGTCACACTCAAGATTGGATTAAAAGTGTTGTTAAATATTTTGCCAGTATAAGAATTCCTTTGCACGAAAAAATATATAATGTTCCATGTGCTGAAGGTTATGAGCAAAAATATATAGACGTTTATAATAATTTTAATGTAGAAGTTATAGATTTTTTTAAGGATAAAGAAAATTTCATAATCATGGAGCAAAACAAAAACTTTAATTATGAAACTTTATGTCAATTTTTAAATATGCCTATAGTACCTAAAGACCTATTCCCACATGCGCGGAACAATAAAAAACGGAAACTACCTAATTATAAATGGTATAGGGATTTACGTTCTATATATTGGAACTTTAGAAATAAATATTAATAAATATTATTTGTGAAGATATTAATATTTTATACACACAATCAAGGTTACTTATCAGGTTTCTTTAAAGAAATTTCGTCAAGATTATCATCAGAAGAGCATCAAGTTTTTAATTTTTCATTTAAAGGAAAAAAAGATTCTGCAGAGTTTGATGGCGTTAAGTTATTTATAGAAAAAAAATCTGGATATATAAATAATTACTTACATGTTTATAGGATTATAAAAAAAATAAAACCAGATGTTATTATTTCAAATTTCAGTTATGTAAATCCAGCGCTTTTCTTTGGTAAATTCTTTGGAGTAAAAAATAATTTAGCTTGGTCTCATTCTTTAAATGTTCAAATGGAATCAAGTAAATCCAACATATTAATTAAAAGGTATTTTTTAAAATTGGCGGATATTGTTATTGCTAATTCAATTTTAACGGAAAAAGAACTGCACACTTCCTATGCATTAGCAGAAAGTAAGACTAAAGTGATTCCTTTTTGGACAAATATTATAGAGAATAAAGGAAAATTAATGACTGGAAATTTTGGAAATCAATCAAAAGCTGTAAAAATAGGTTGCCCAGGAAGACTTAAGCATCATAAAAATCAGCAAGTAGTCATTAAAGCTTTGTCTAGAATTATGAATAATGGTCAAGATAACTTTATACTTTATATTGTTGGAAATGGTGAGACTATTAAAGAACTTAAAGAATTAGTTTGTAAGAGCAATTTAGATTATAAAGTTAAATTTATTAGCAATTTATCTGTTGATGAAATGATAGATTTTTACAAAAGTATGGATGTAATTGTTTTACCAAGTTTGCATGAAGCTTTTGGATTAGTATTAATTGAAACTTTAGCTTTGGGAACACCAGTTTTAGTATCTTCTCGATTTGGAGCATTGAGCTTTATTCATGAAGATAAAAATAATCTATTAAGTGAAATTACTTTTAATCCTAATTCTGTTGATTCTCTGACACAAAAATTGGCTCTGTATTTTAAAGGGACTCCCATTAAAAAAGAATACATTAGAGAATTATATCTTGAAAACTTTAACAAGGAGAATATTTATTCAGATTTAAAAAAGATAATTTTAAGATGAAAATACAGCTTATTGATTTAACGTTTAGAATAAATAATATTAAAAACTTGTTATAACATTTCATGCTGTTTAGATTTATCAAATACTTACAACCTACACATTATTTTCAGCGTTATAAAAATGATGGTAAATCAATATTTCCTATTGCAGAAAATTTACCGAGGAATATTTTAATGCAATTAACTCATGATACAAACTATTTATCTAAACAAGGGCAAAATTATGATTTGTCTTGGCAAGCTATTCAACTTGGATATATAGGTGAAGCAAAAACCTATACAAGCTTTGATAATTTACCGTTGCATGATAATTATGTGTTTATTAGAAAGTATTTTAATAAAGTTTGGGTATTTTATGTTTTTCTAATGCGCATATTTAGTTTTAGAAACATCTTTAAAGAATTTTCAGCTTATTTTAAAACAAGACATGTTAACAGAATAAATTATTTAAAGCAGCCTTTAAAATATGATTCTTGGAAGGGTTTTGATTCTGAATTACTAAAGTTAAACCCTAAAATAAGCGTCATTATTCCAACCTTAAATAGATATGAATTTTTAAAGGATGTATTGAAGGATTTAGAACGGCAAGATTATAAAAATTTTGAGGTCATTATAATAGACCAAACCGATGCGTTTCAAGAGCATTTTTACAAATCATTTAATTTAAATTTAATAGTAGACAAACAAAAAGAGAAAGCTTTATGGCTAGCTCGAAATAATGGCATTAGAATGTCCAAAGGAGAGTATCTTTTATTCTTTGATGATGACAGTAGAGTAAAAAAGGATTGGATTAAAAACCATATAGAATGCCTTGATTTTTTTAAAGCAGATGTTTCTTCTGGAATTTCAATTTCCAAAAAAGGGGCTAAAGTTCCCGAGAATTATTCTTTTTTCAGAATAAGTGACCAAATAGATACTGGCAATGTTTTAATAAAAAAAGAAGTATTTAAGAGTATTGGATTATTTGATAGGCAATTCGAAAAGCAACGTATGGGAGATGGGGAGTTTGGTATGCGTACGTATCTAAATAATTATTTAAATATTTCTAATCCATTTGCAGAGCGCTTACATTTAAAAGTGAGTACAGGTGGATTAAGGCAAATGGGAAGTTGGGATGGATATAGGAGTAAAAAATGGTTCGCTCCAAGACCTATACCGAGTGTGTTGTATTATTTTAGAATGTATTTTGGAGATAAAGCGGCGAGATTAGCTTTGTTAAGGACCATACCATTATCTGTTTTACCGTATCAATTTAAAAAAAATAAACCTTTATTATTTCTAGGAGGTCTTTTAGCTATATTAATTAGTCCAATAATTTTTATCCAAGTATATAGATCTTGGCAATTAGCGAGCAAAAAAATAAAAGAAGGCCCATTAATAAAAAAATTAGATTGAATACATCTAAAAATAAATTAGTCATGATCACTTCCGAATTTCCGCCTCAACCAGGAGGGATAGGAAATCATGCCTATAATCTTGCACTGTATTTATCTAAAGACAGTTATGAAGTTGAAGTCATTGCTGATAGACGTTCTAAAGAAGGCGTTGAAGAAGCTAAATTTGATGAAGCCTTACCTTTTAATGTATCAAGAGTAAAGCGGTCGAGTGTAAACATATTAACCTATTTTAAACGACTAGTAATGTCCTTTAAAAAACTAAAGGACGGCGACTATGCTGTCGCAACTGGTAAATTTTCACTTTGGAATGTGGCTTTTTGTAGTTTATTTTTAAATTTCAAATCTATTGCAATTATTCATGGTACTGAGGTCAATTTCAAATCCTACTTTCTTAAGGTCTTTATTGATAAGTCCTTGTTGAGGTTTGACAACATCGTTGCAGTATCTCATTATACAAAGTCATTGGTACAGCACTTAAAAAGGGAAGTTATTGTGATTCCTAATGGAATTAATATTAATAAATGGAAAGATTTAAATGTTTCATTAAAAGTAAAAGGAGCCCCAGTTTTAACAACTGTTGGTAGAATAAGTGAAAGAAAAGGGCAGATGCAAGTTATTGCACATTTACCTCAACTTATTAAGCAATATCCAAGGTTGCATTATCATTGTGTAGGTATTGCTAACGAAATTGATAGGTGTTCTAAATTAGCTCAAGAGTTAGGTGTTATATCTCACATAACATTTCATGGCAGTGTAACGGACCAAGTTGTGTTTTCTATTTTAGATCAAACAGACATTTTTATAATGTTAAGTAAAGAAACCATATCAGGGGATGTTGAAGGATTTGGTATTGCCATTTTAGAGGCTAATCTTTTGGGTGTTTCGGCTATTGGTTCCATAGGATGTGGCATAGAAGATGCCATTAATCATGGTAGTTCTGGTCTTTTAGTTAACTCTGATAGCTCAAAAGAATTCATTACTGCAGTCAATAATATTCTTGATTCAAAAGAAGCCTATAGTGCTAGTGCTTTAAGTTGGGTACAACAATTTAATTGGTCTCATATTATTCAATCTTATATATCAATATTAAAGTGAAGAAAGGCCTAACCATTATATCGCATACAGAACATTATAAAGATACTGATGGTAATATTGTTGGTTTAGTATCAACGGTGACAGAAATAAATCACCTTTTAGAAGTTTTTGATGAGATATATCATGTAGCCATGTTACATGAAGGCAAGGCACCCCCCAACACTATTCTCTATACTTCTAATAAAATAAAATTCATTCCGATAAAAGCACTTGGCGGGAAAGGCCTTAAAAATAAATTAGAATTAATTATTTCTATACCTTCTGTTATTGGTAAAGTTAGAAAAGCACTAAAGCGAACCTATTATTTTCAGTTTAGGGCACCAACGGGAATTGGTGTATTTGTAATTCCTTATTTATTATTAAGCAGTAAAAAAGGATGGTTTAAATATGCAGGTAATTGGCAACAACATCATGGCCCTTTAGCTTATCAATTTCAAAGGTGGTTGTTAAAAAAAAGCAATAGTCTCGTGACTATTAATGGTGTTTGGGAAGGGCAACCAGAGCATTGTAAGTCTTTTGAAAACCCTTGCCTTACTTCGGATGAACTTAAAGCAGGAGAACGGTGTATTTCTACTAAAAAATTTAACAAAACTTCTATTAATTTTTGTTTTGTAGGACGGCTAGAGGACGCAAAAGGTGTGAATTTATTAATGAATGCTTTTCTCAAATTAGATAAAAACAATAAAGTTAAAATCGGACAAATACATATTGTTGGAAAAGGGTCAAAAATGAATCATTACAAGTCTTTGTCCGATGGATCGGGCTTAACTTTTATTTTTCATAACACCCTATCCAGAAAAGAGGTGCACGCCATTTACAAAGTATCTAACGCCATTATATTGCCATCTGCCTCTGAAGGGTTTCCTAAAGTTGTTGCTGAAGCGATGAATTATGGCTGTTTACCTATTGTCTCTAATGTGTCTTCAATTGGTCAATATGTAAAAGATAGAAAGAATGGATTGTTATTAAACGCTATTTCGGAAGAAGGACTAACCGAAAAGTTAATGGAGCTTTTAGATTTTACTGAGGAGGACTATTTTAAAATGATAGAATCTAGTGAACATAAACTGTATAAGTTTACGTACGAATATTATAATAATAGAATTAAAAATTTTATTTTGAGCTGATGTTTAGAAAACTAGTCTGGATATTTAAAAGACACCCATTTTTATATAAAACAAGATTTAAATTGTTGTCTAAGAATGCTTCAATTGAAGAGATAAATGACTGCAGCTATAATCAGGTCAATACCTTAAATGATTTTCCTGAATATTTCTTTGAAGTTAATGCCAAAATTTTTAAAGACTATAAGCCAACAAGTGATTTGGATTTGGTAAAACAGTTAAGTTTATGGTTTGAGCAAAATATAAAAGGTGGCCCAGGTTTAAGTGAACCTTCAGAAAAAGCACTTAAAATAATGTTAGAAGGTAAAGGTGGGGTTTGTAGTGATTTGACACAAATTTTCAATAATTTTTGTGTTATTAATGAAGTAGAAGTTCGAGAATGGGGGGTGACAAGGGCACCATTTGAAAATGACTTTGGAGGACATTCTTTTAATGAGGTATTTTGTAAGCAACTTGGTAAATGGGTGTTAATTGATGTTTCTTATGGCATCCTGTTTTATCATGATAGTGAGCTGCCTTTATCGGTTGTTGAATTATATAAATTGGTAAGACAGGATATTAAAGTTAATTTTAAATCTTTTCATGAAGTTAGGCGTTTTAATGCATCGGTTATAACTAATAATTTTTTAGATAAACGCAATGTTCCTTTTTTAATATGCAACTATTCTAATAAAGTTTATGATAGTTTTTTAAATATTTTTAAAATGTTTGCCCCTGTATTTGTGATTCATTTTTTGGTTTATCTTTTTGGTAAAAGTTATCATTATAAGTTCGCATTGGATGATTATAGAGCAATTTTTGTTCGAACATAAATTACAACTTTGTGAAGCTAGATGTTACATATATTTCTGCAATTGTATTACATTTTGCACTTGGCATGTTAATTTATTTTAATGAATCGCTGGCGAAAATATATTTTTTACTTGCTTTAACTTACTTTTTATATAGAACAGTAATAGCGCCAGATCATTTAAAAACGGTAGAGATATTAAAAGCCTGTGCTTATTTTGTAGGGGCCGAATTAATTTTAAGAATTACTAAAGGTTCATTTTCGTATGAAGCATCTAAATATTTAGTGATTTTATTTATGATGATGGGTATGATTTTTAAAGGTATTTCTGGGAAAGCCTATCCTTATTTTTTTTATCTCTTATTTTTAGTGCCTTCTATTTTTGTCGCCTCGACTACCTTGAGGTTTGATGCCAATTTTAGAACTAATATTTCCTTTGTTTTGAGCGGCCCCATATGTTTAGGAGTAGCAGCTTTATTTTGTTTTGATAAAAAGGTAACCAGACAGCAATTATCTGAAGTATTATTATATGTTTTATTACCCATTATAAGCTTAACATCTTATGTGGTTTTTTATAGTCCAAGTGTTAAGGAATTTTTAACAACTACAGCTTCTAATAGGACAGCATCAGGAGGGTTTGGTCCTAATCAAGTTTCAACAGTATTGGGTTTAGGAGTATTTATTATGACAATAAGGTTATTTGTAAAATCACCTAATATTGGTCTGAAGTTGTTAAACACAGTACTCTTAGTTTTAATGTCTTATAGAGCGGTTGTTACTTTTAGCAGAGGTGGTGTGATTGCGGCTTTAATCGCCATATTGGGGTTTCTGGCCATCTATTATTTTAAAGTTTCAAAGAGACGTAGGAATGAAATTATTGGAGTGTTAGCTTTGTTTTTTTTAAGTCTTTTTACTACCTGGATCATTAGTACCAATCAAACAGGCGGGTTAATTGAATTACGATATGCCAATAAAGATCATTTAGGTCGCGAAAAAGAAGATGTTACGACGGGAAGGGGGAAGCTATTTATGGATGAGTTAGAGGGTTTTATCTCGAGTCCTTTTTTCGGGATAGGTTCCAGTAGAGCGAAAGATCAAAGGATAGAGATTGAGGGTCAAGGTATTACATCACATAATGAAGTGAGTCGTATTTTAGCAGAACACGGCATTTTTGGAATTATTATTCTTTTAATTTTAATTTTTAAGCCTTTAGAAATGCGTACAAAAAATAGGACCAACTATTATTTTTATGGCTTTTTGTTTTTTTGGTTTGCAACGATTAACCATTCCTCAATGCGAATAGCAGCACCTGCCTTTATATATGCTTTAGCCCTTTTAAATGTAACTTATGAAAAAAAGACTCCTGTACATAGGAAACAAATTAGGGCATAAAAGCGCAAATATATCTTCAATTAATTATTTAGGGCAATTATTTGAAAATGAAGATTATTATTTATTTTATGCCTCATCTAAAGCAAATAAATTTTTTCGCTTGATTGACATGTTATGGGCTTGTTTTAAGCATAGACATGACGTTGATTATGTGCTCATTGACACCTACAGTACGCAGAATTTCTACTATGCCCTGTTTGTGTCTCAGTTATGCATGTTTTTAAAATTGAAATACATCCCTATTTTGCATGGTGGTAACTTACCAGATCGACTAAAGAATACTCCAAAACTAAGTAAACTCATTTTTAATAATGCTTATAAGAATGTCGCCCCATCTAAATATTTAAAAATCGGTTTTGAAAAATTTGGATATGAGAATATAACTCACATACCAAATACAATTGAAATTAAGAATTACCAGTTTGAAAATAGAGACTTTGAACATGTTAACTTACTATGGGTTCGCTCTTTTTCAAACATTTATAACCCAGAATTGGCTATAAAAATTTTCGCATCCTTAAACAGGGAAGGTATTTCATCTACATTGTGCATGGTAGGACCTGATGCGGAAGGTTCTTTAAATGAGGTGCAAAAGTTAGCTGATGATTTAAATGTTGACGTGAAATTTACTGGGAAACTGTCGAAAGTTGAATGGATAAAGCTCTCGAAAGATTATAATATTTTTATCAATACCACCAATTTCGATAATATGCCTGTTAGCATTATTGAAGCCATGGCATTAGGGTTGCCTATTATTTCAACTAATGTTGGGGGGATGCCATTTATGATTGAAAATGGTGTGGATGGAATATTAGTAGAGCCAAATAGTGAAGAAAATTTTGTTAAGGCTATAAAATGTGTTATCAATGATCCGGATAACGCTCTTAAAATGACCTGCAGAGCAAGGGAAAAGGTGGAAAAATTTGATTGGAGTCATGTTAAAAAACAGTGGAAGAGCATTTTAACTTAGAACATTGTCCTTTAAAATTAAGGCCTTATATTTATAGTTGCTATTAATCTTTCTATCATGTCTAATCGAAGTATTCATTTTAATATTTCCGAAAGGAAAGTTCTTCTTAGGATTTTCGATATTCTATTCGTTCTAGGCGTATTATATTTAGTAGGCACTGTTTTTCAATTTGATTATTTTACCATTCGAAAAGAGAATTGGACATGGGTTTTTGTGCTTATACTTTATATTTCTGTCTTTGGTACTGTTTTCGAGCTTTATGATTTACAGAAGTCTAGTAGAATGGATCAAGTAACATCAAACATTGTATTAACGGTTTCTGTTACCGTTTTACTTTATTTCTTAACACCATTTTTTACGCCATTTTTACCAGATAATCGGTTACAGATTTTATACTTTTATTTCTCAATATTGGCAGCGCTTTTTTTATGGCGTTTTATCTATTTGACCTTTGTGATTTCTCCTCGATTTTATAAAAAAGTCCTTATTGTTGGTGAAATTTCAAATATTGAAACTATCATTAATGCCTTTAAGGATGCTGATCCCAACTATAAAATTGTCGGCTTTATAAATTGTGAATCTGATGCAGAGGAGGGTATTCGCTTTTTTGGTATCCCTGAGTATAACCCAAGTGAAATACACAAGGTTATTGAAGAAGAAGAAATTAAAGAGATTGTCGTAGCCACCTATAATTCGGAAAATATAACTTCGGATATTTATCATAAGTTAATTACGCTTCTAGAAACAGGTTTTCCCATAAAGGAATATACGCAGGTTTATGAAGAGATGACTTATAGGGTTCCTGTTCAATTCGTAGGAAAAGATTTTTACAAATATTTTCCATTTAGTAGAAGTAACCAAAACAAGTTATACTTGTTTTTTCATCGTTTTATGGATATTGTAATTTCTTTTATTGGGTTGGTATTTGGAGTTGTATTTTTACCATTAATATTATTAGGGAACCTTTTAGGTAATAGAGGGCCCTTATTTTTTACTCAAGATAGAATTGGTAAGAATGGCGATGTGTTTAAAATGATTAAATACCGAACCATGATTATAAATGCCGAACAGAAGGGTGCTGTTTGGGCTGTTAAAAATGATTCAAGAATTACGATGTTTGGTAAATTTTTAAGGAATACGAGACTCGACGAGATACCACAATTTATTAATATTCTTCGAGGCGAGATGAGTTTAATTGGACCACGCCCAGAACGGCCGCATTTTGTTCGTGAATTATCACAATTATTACCGTTTTATGAAACCCGACATATCATCAAGCCTGGTTTAACGGGATGGGCACAGGTGAATACGCGTTACGCTTCAACAGTGGATGATAGTTTGCTTAAGTTACAATACGACCTTTATTATATTAAGCACCGCAGCTTCTTCTTAGATTTTAATATTTTAATAAAAACAATGAGTGCCGTTATATTCTTTAGAGGGCAGTAGTTTAAAATGCCTATTGGCTATTACCGAAGTGTTTTATTAAATAAATATATCGAATAACTAAAGCGATTAAAAAAGGAATTAGGGTAATGGCATAAACTTGCACGCCAATAATCCAATGCAGTGCCAGAAGACAAAGCATAATAAGTAAAAACTTTAAGTATTTATGAAACCAAGCTGATGCTTTGGTTTTAAAGAGTTGTGAAATTACTAAAAGGTTAAGCGCAAACGCCCAAAGTAGATTGTAGTTTTGGTGTGTGCCATGGTGATTGGTTGCAAACCATAGCAAAATAATAAACACACCAAGTATTCCAGTAAATCCAAAAATAAGAACATCTAACCAGTTGCTTCGTCTTGCTTTTTTTGAATCTTTAAAGGTTAAAAATATGATTAGTAAGCTTAAGATTCCATTTATAAGTAGAGGACTAGTAAGGAAATTGTCAGCTTTTGGTTGATCAATTTTTTCAAATAAGATGTTGGTATTTTTAACTAGCCTCTCATCTGTACTCGTGAACTTAGCACTTTCAAAAAAATCAAAAATAAAATCGGGTAAAAACATATGCTCTCTTGCGGTTGCCTCTCTATCAATTACAGAACCTAAAGCAATATCGATTCCTAGCGCTCCCCATGAATTACTATTTAATTTACTATGAATTAAAGTTCTAAAAGTTTCTGCCTTATAACTTTCTGGGTTTTCGTATACTATCTTGCTATCTGTTGTTATTTCTAAAACATCTCTAATTCTGGTGGCACAATTATCATAAAAGAAATCATATAAATAAGCTCTGTTTTCAGGCTTTATATTGTTTAATAAGTAGTCAAAAAGTTTTTGTTTTTCTGAAGAAGATACATTTAGAACCTGTTCTTTAATTGTTCTGTTTTGGGATACATAGGTTTCAAAAAAGTCTTCATAATAATTTAAGCCAATTAAATAATTTAGTTTGCCCTGAGCGAATTTTAGATAGAAATTAGGTGTGTTAAAATCGTAAACGCCATAGTTAAAAACTAAATCGGTTCCCTTTATTGGATCTTTAATTCTGAAAGCACTATGGCCAAAAGCGTCATTAAGTGAAGCTCCTGGACCAATGGTTAATACACTTATTTCGGCTTGAGCGGACAATAATTGGTTTTGTTGTCCTTGAACAAATGAAATAAATAATATTGAGGTAAGAAAAAGTAGTTTTTTTAGCATCTTATATTACTTTATCTAAAGATACTGAAATCGAGTTTCAAGGAAAAAACATTTGAGTATAATGCGACACTTTGATCTCCAATATCGGTAAATGCATAATCAATTTGAACACCATTATACTTAAAGCCAACACCAAAACTGGGTTGAAACGTTAATTGGTCGGTGTTGTCAATTTGCAACTCATTTTGAAAATTACCCATACCAGCTCTTAAATATACCATATCAATATATCCAAATTCGAACCCTAGAGCTGGATTTATACTTGCGAAAGAGGATGAGAAAATATCGTTATTCTCTTCAAATCGAACATTCAAATTTACAGCCGTCAATAAGGTATAATCATAATGGAAGGTCATGAGTTTAGAAACACCAATTTGCAATTTAGGGATTGTAATTTCTGTACTTTCGGGTAGCTCTTGATTTTGTCCTTCAACAGCATCCCGTATGGTGGCAAATTCATCTTCATCAATTGCCCAAGCATTAAACGTGGTAGTAATATCTCGCGCCATTAACCCAAATTTCCAATCGTTGTTTGTTTCAAATTGTATTCCGACATCTAAACCAAAGCCCCATGAAGAAGCAAAATCCCCAATTATACGTCTAATGACCTTAGCATTGACCCCATAATTCAAGCCTTCTACTGGAAGCGACCTCGCATAAGAAAATGTTAAACCGTAATCGGCGGTAGAAAATAGACTAATACGATCGTAATTAATGTTTCCCTGTTCGTCTATTAACTGCGTTGTATTCAAGATATCATCAACCGCAAATCGAATAATTGAAACACCAATAGCACTTCTGTCGTCTATAGGCATTGCGAAAGCGGCGTAATCATAATTTGCAATGTTTGCGAAATAACTTGAATGCATCAGTGCCAATTGGTTATCCTCAATTTTTAAAAGACCAGCAGGATTCCAGTAGCCAGAATTCACGTCTGCAGTATGCGAAGTTACAGCACTACTCATGCCAAGAGCGGCAGCATCAACGCCAATATTCATAAATTCGTTAGAGTATTTTCTGGTTGTTTGAGCTGCCAAACTCAGAACTAAAACACTAAGTAATGTCGTTAAGAATACTTTCAATCGCAATTTTTTTACAAAGATGCACATTATACCTTTTTAATCATAATATAAAAAGACTGTATCGTTTTAAATCCTTGATTTTATAGTCTATAAACTTATATTTAGAATAGATATTGTCTAACACTTGTTTAAGACATTAATAGTTTGTTATTTTTACAAAATATATTTACGTCATTTATGATTCGATACATACCAAATGCTTTAACACTTTTAAACTTATTATGTGGTTGTGTTGCAACTATTTATGCGGTGAATAATAATTTTATTGCCGCTGCTCTTTTTGTGTTTCTAGGCATTTTTTTCGATTTTTTTGATGGTTTTGCTGCTCGAAAACTCAATGCACAGAGTAATTTAGGTTTACAATTAGATTCGTTGGCTGATATGGTAACCAGCGGTTTGGTTCCTGGGATTGTAATGTTTAAGTTATTAGAGATTGTTGAATCTGATTGGGGAGAAATTGATTTTTCAACTGATAATTATCTACCAATAATTCCATTACTCGGTTTAGCAATAACTTTAGCATCAGCTTATAGATTGGCAAATTTTAATATTGATACGGAACAACAAACCTTTTTTAAGGGGCTTCCAACACCGGCAAATGCCTTATTAATTTTGTCTTTGCCACTAATACTAGAGTTCCAGAATAATGATGTTATAAATGCCCTTATTTTAAATAAATGGTTTTTAATAGGTCTAACTATTTTTAGTTGCTGGATTTTAAATTCTAATTTAAAATTGTTTGCATTAAAGTTTAAAGATTACAGTTTTAAAACTAATGCTTCACGTTATATCTTCTTGATTTTGTGCATAGTGTTGCTTATTGTGTTACATTTTGCAGCTATTCCAATTATTATATTATTATATCTTGGAATGTCAATTTTAGATAATCTTACTACTAAATAATTACAAGACAAGATGGCATCAGGTTTTTTTGCATTATTAGACGATATAGCAGCTCTTATGGACGATGTAGTTGTAATGAGTAAAATATCTACCAAGAAGACTGCAGGGATTTTAGGTGATGATTTAGCGGTAAACGCTGAAAAGGCTACAGGTTTTGTTGCGTCAAGAGAGTTGCCTGTGCTTTGGGCTATTACAAAGGGTTCTGCATTAAATAAGTTAATTATATTGCCAATAGCATTTCTGTTAAGTGCTTTTATTCCAATTGCTGTAACTATAGCTTTAGTTCTTGGCGGATTGTATCTGGCCTACGAGGGCGCTGAAAAAATTTATCATTATTTTTTTCATAAAAATCAAAATAATGAATATCGAGTCTATGTTAAAAAGAATTTAACACAAGAGGAGCAAAAAGCTGCTGAGAAAAAGAAAATTAAGTCCGCTATTTTTACTGATTTTATTTTATCTGTGGAAATAGTTATTATAGCATTAGGTACTGTTTTGGAGCGTGAAATTTTGTTTCAAGTTTTAGTGGTAACAATTGTATGTGTTATTGCTACAGTAGGCGTGTACGGTATTGTAGCTTTAATTGTTAGAATGGACGATTTTGGTTATCGGTTAGTTAAATTAGGTGATGAAAAAGGTTTTTTAAATCATCTTGGAAATTTATTGATTAGGGCATTGCCTATAGTAATCAAGAGTTTAGGGGTAATTGGCACTATAGCCTTAATTTTAGTTGCTGGAGGTATTTTTGTACATCATATAGAATTTATTCATCACTTTGTAGTGCAAATAAATTTGCCCTCTATATTAATTGAATTTATTGTAGGGCTTATTGTAGGACTGTTTACTTTATTATTGGTAAATTTTATCAAAACAACTAAAAGTAAATTGTATTCTTAAATTGGAATTTACTTTGAAAATTTAATCATCTTTGTTTTTTGGAGATCGTTTAGCTTTTTTTAGACTTTCATTTAGCATCCATTCTATTTGACCGTTTGTGCTGCGGAATTCGTCCGCAGCCCATTTTTCAATAGCCTTTAGCATTTCTTCATTTATGCGCAGTGCAAAAGCCTTTTTCTTTGCCATTTAAATTCTTTATTTAAATTGTAAATGTATTGCTTAATGATTTAAAGTACCTGTATTTAAAACAGGAGAAGCGTCTTTATCACCACAAAGAATAACCATTAGATTACTTACCATTGCGGCTTTTCGCTCTTCGTCTAAATCGACAATATTTTTCTTGCCTAGTTCTTCAAGGGCCATTTCAACCATACTAACTGCGCCTTCCACTATTTTATGTCGGGCTGCTACAATGGCCGTTGCTTGTTGACGCTTTAACATGGCATTTGCAATTTCTTGCGCATATGCCAAATAGCCTATTCTAGCTTCCAAAACTTCAATACCTGCAATTGACAAGCGCTCATCTATTTCTTTTTCTAATGTTTCACTAACCTCATTTACGCTAGATCGTAAGGTAATATCCTCCGTATGTCCTTCATCAGCAAAATTATCATAAGGGTACATACTAGCCAGTTTACGAACAGCCGCATCCGTTTGTACACGCACAAAATTCTCAAAATTATCTACATCAAAGGCTGCCTTGTAAGTGTCTTTAACCCTCCAAACTAAAATCGTACTAATCATAATAGGGTTTCCTAATTTATCATTTACTTTTAATCGTTCGCTGTCAAAGTTACTAGCACGTAGGGATATTTTCTTCTTGGTGTAAAATGGGTTTACCCAATAGAAACCATTTTTATTTATGGTGCCAACATATTTCCCAAAAAGTAATAATACTCTTGAGTTATTAGGCTGAACCATTATAAATCCAGGAGCAATAAATATAGCTAGAATTACAGATATGATAAAAATTAAGTTCTCAGCTATTATAATAGATGCGATACCTCCAAAAAACAGAATTAAAAAAATGAACAGCATAAGATATCCATTGGCAGGAGTAATAATTTTTTCTTGTTTCATGATTAAAAATTTAAAATGATATTATTATGATATCATAAAAATATAATAAATCTTTTAATACTCAAAATTTTTCTGCTTGTTTTAAAGTTAGATTGATATAAAAATAAACGTAACATGATTAATTCTAGATTCTTATCGTTCAATGTCTGGTTGAGTGCAGTCGAACCCTTTTAAACTTTTGATTATTTGAGACCCTTCGACTGCTCTCAAGGCTAACAATGATCGGTTTTTTTATTATTCTGGAATATAGAGTTACTGAATAGTTTTTTTCAAAATAGTGCCTAGCATAAAGTGTCTCCAAATATGAAGAGCAAATTATTTTAAATGAAATTGATTTATACCAATAGCTAAACTAACTAATCTCGAATTTTCTTTTTGCGCAACTCAAAATTCTGTCCTAAGTAGACTTTACGAACCATAGCATCATTGGCAAGTTCTTCTGGTTCACCTGCTTTAAGGATGCTACCTTCAAACATTAAATACGTTCTATCTGTAATTGCCAATGTTTCCTGTACATTGTGATCGGTAATAAGAATGCCTATATTTTTTTTGGTAAGTTGGGCAACAATACGTTGAATGTCTTCAACAGCTACTGGATCTACCCCTGCGAATGGTTCATCTAGAAGAATAAAACTTGGGTCCGTTGCTAAAGCTCGGGCTATTTCTGTTCTACGTCGTTCTCCACCAGAAAGTAAATCGCCTCTATTCTTGCGAATATGTCCTAACCCAAACTCCTCAATAAGAGATTCCATCTTATCATGTTGTTGTTTTTTACTAAGTTTAGTAAGTTGCAACACACTTAAAATATTATCCTCAATGCTTAATTTTCTAAAAACCGAAGCTTCCTGAGCTAAATATCCAATACCATTTTGAGCGCGCTTATACATTGGGAATTTAGTTATCTCCTGATCGTCTAGGTAAATATGGCCCCCATTGGGTTTAATAAGTCCAACAATCATATAAAAAGATGTTGTCTTTCCAGCACCATTTGGACCTAAAAGCCCTACAATTTCACCTTGTTTTACTTCAAGAGAAACATCTTTAACTACTTTCCGTCCACTATAGGACTTCATTAAATTTTCGGCTTTTAAAATCATATGCATTTACTCGATAATCGAGATTTAAACGCTAAAAATAGTAAAATCATATAGAAGACCATTTTTAGCTAAGATAATTTTATCGTTTTTTTAACCTTGTTGTTCCAAAGCATCCCAAAACTCATAGGCCCGACGTAAATGAGGAATTACAATAGTACCGCCAACCAATGTTGCTATACTTAATGCTTCAACAACTTCCTCTTTAGTTAAGCCTTCTCTATAGCTGGTTTCTAAATGATATTTAACACAGTCGTCACAACGGAGTACCGCCGAGGCTACTAAACCAAGTAATTCTTTGGTTTTAATATCAAGAGCCCCTTCAAGATAAGCATTGGTGTCCAGATTGAAAATACGCTTTATCACTTTATTATTATCAGAAAGAATTTTATCATTCATTCTTTCGCGATAGTCATTAAATTCTTCAACTATATTAGGCATGCTGTTTTTCTTTTCTTTTTTGATTTCTAATAACAATTTTAGAAATGTAAATACTTACTTGATATAATACTAAAATAGGAATTGCTACAATTACTTGACTTGCAATATCTGGTGGTGTAATTACCGCAGAAAGTATAAGTACAATAACAAGAGCGTATTTTCTATATTTCCTTAGTATTTTTGGAGTTACTAATCCAATTTTCGTTAAGAAGTAAATGATAATAGGTAACTCAAATATTAATCCTGAAGCCAAAGCAGATGAACGAACAAGTGCGATATAAGAACTAATATCTATCTGATTATCTACGATTTCAGAAATACTGTAATTAGCCAAAAAGTTTATGGATAATGGAGTTACAATATAATAACCGAATAATACTCCAATAAAAAATAGCATTGACGAAATAATGATGAAACCACGAGAATGTTTTCTTTCATTGGCATGTAAACCGGGACTAATAAATTTCCAAAGTTGATAAATAACGTAAGGGAAGGAGATAACAAAACCTCCTAAAATTGCGGTCCATATATCTGCAGAAAACTGTCCTGCCATAGTTCTGTTTTGTAATATCAAAGGAATTTTTTCATTACAAAACGTTGTGTCAAAATTTATAAAAGTGGCTGTTTTACATAAGAAATCATAAGTTGGAAAACTCATCTCCAGTGGAGCAAAAATAATGGTGTTGAATATGAACCTGCTAAAAATAAACGCGAAAGTGGCAACGATAACCACCGACATTACAATTCTTATTAAATGCCAGCGTAAATCTTCCAGATGGTCTAAAAAAGACATCTCGTTAATGTTCTTTTTAGCCATTATATAATTCCTTCTTTTATTAAGTCGTGTAAATGAACGACTCCAGCATACTTGCCATTATCTTCAACCAGTAATTGCGAGATGCCATTGGTTTCCATAACCTCTAAAGCATCTACTGCCATAGCTTCAGCATCAATAAGTTTAGGGTTTTTACTCATAATGTCCTTTGCTGTTAACAATGTGAAATCATCAGATTTCGAGAGCATTCGCCTCAAATCTCCATCAGTAATAATGCCAATTACTTTGTCATTTTCAATAACAGCCGTAACTCCAAGCATTTTTTCAGAAATTTCAATGATAACCTCTTTTATACCTGTATTACTGGATACTTCAGGTTTTTCATTCGCAGACGAAATATCTTGAACCCTTAGGTATAGCTTTTTGCCAAGTGCACCGCCTGGGTGGTATTTGGCAAAATCATTACTCGAAAATCCTCTTAATTCCAATAAACAAACAGCCAGTGCATCTCCCATAACCAATTGGGCAGTTGTGCTAGTAGTTGGAGCTAAATTATTGGGACAAGCTTCTTTTTCCACATAAGTATTTAAAACATAATCGGCATTAAGACCCAAAAAGGAATCTTTATTTCCAGTTAGTGCAATCATTTTGTTTTTAGCACTTTTAATTAATGGAACTAGTACCTTGATTTCTGGTGTATTACCGCTTTTTGAAATACAAATGACCACATCATCTTTTAGAATTAATCCTAAGTCTCCGTGAATAGCATCCGCAGCATGCATAAAAACAGAAGGTGTTCCTGTAGAATTTAATGTAGCTACTATTTTATTAGCTATAATAGCACTCTTTCCAATTCCTGTAATAATGACTCGTCCTTTCGATTTATAAATCAATTCTACTGCATCAGAAAAATCGCTATTTAACAAATTAGACAAGTTTGAAATAGATTGACTTTCCATTTCAATAGTTTGTTTCGCAGTATTAATGATAGAATCTTTGTAATTCAAAATTTATTATTTTTATGGTTGATGCTTTTAAAGATTTTGTTATCTTTAATGTTAGTCAAATAAAAATTTATTTGATTTAAAAAATTTCGTTACAAAACTAACGAAAAAAAAATGAGGGTTCTCTATTAGATTACTAAATTAATTAATGGCATTTTAAGTGTTTAATAGGTCTTTAAAAGCATAAATTAATTGTATTTATTTCATGTTGACGGCAAAAAGTGACTTACACGCTGCACTAAAAAAATATTTTGGATTTTCTAAATTCAAAGGGTTGCAAGAGGGGGTTGTTGAGAGTATATTATCTGGAAATCATACGTTTGTAATAATGCCGACTGGTGGAGGAAAATCCCTTTGCTACCAGCTTCCTGCATTAATGCAGGAGGGGACAGCAATAGTAGTTTCTCCTCTAATAGCATTAATGAAAAATCAAGTAGATGCCATTCGCGGTGTGTCTGATGAAGAAGGTGTTGCCCATGTATTAAATTCTTCCTTAAATAAAACAGAGGTAAAACGGGTAAAAGAAGACATTGTAAATGGGGTTACTAAACTTCTTTATGTTGCCCCAGAATCTCTAACAAAGGAAGAAAATGTAGAGTTTCTCCGTTCGGTTAAAATTTCTTTTATGGCGATAGATGAAGCCCATTGTATAAGTGAATGGGGTCATGACTTTAGACCAGAATACAGAAACTTGCGGCACATTATAGGTCGTATTGGTGATAATATTCCAATTATTGGTTTAACGGCAACAGCAACACCAAAAGTACAAGAAGATATTATTAAAAATCTTGGAATTGGTGGGGCAAAAACATTTAAAGCCTCCTTTAATAGACCAAACTTATATTATGAAGTACGGCCAAAAACCAAGAATGTTGATGCCGATATCATTCGTTTTGTTAAACAGCATGAGGGTAAATCTGGTATTGTTTATTGCTTAAGCAGAAAACGTGTTGAAGAATTAGCCCAAGTACTTCAAGTTAATGGTATTAAAGCTGTACCGTATCATGCAGGGCTAGATGCCAAGTCTAGATCAAACCATCAAGATATGTTCCTAATGGAGGATATAGATGTTGTTGTAGCAACCATTGCCTTTGGAATGGGGATAGATAAACCCGATGTGCGTTTTGTTATTCATCATGATATTCCAAAAAGTATAGAAAGCTATTATCAAGAAACAGGACGTGCTGGAAGAGATGGTGGAGAAGGTCATTGTTTAGCATATTATACTTATAAAGACATTGAAAAGTTAGAGAAATTTATGTCTGGTAAACCTGTTGCAGAACAAGAAATAGGGCAAGCCCTTTTGCAAGAAGTTGTGGCTTTTGCGGAAACATCAATTTCCCGTAGAAAATTTATTCTTCATTATTTTGGAGAAGAGTTTGATAATGAAACTGGTGAAGGTGGCGATATGGATGACAATGTAAGACACCCAAAAAAGAAACATGAAGCAAAAGAAGAGGTAAAACTATTATTAGAAACGATTAATAAAACAAACGAAAAATATAAATCTAAGGATTTGGTAAATGTGATTGTTGGTAAAGAAAATGCCTTAATTAATTCACATAAAACGAACGAGCAGTCATTTTTCGGTAAAGGAAAAGATAAAGACAATAAATATTGGATGGCACTTTTGCGACAAGTTTTAGTTGCAGGTTATCTAAGAAAAGATATTGAAACCTATGGCGTCATAAAACTTCATGATTCTGGTCGATCATTTATTGATAAGCCAGTGTCTTTTATGATGACCGAAGATCATATTTTCGAAGGCGAGCAGGAAGACGGTAGTATTATTACTGCGGCTAAAGGTGGTGGAGCAGTGGCTGACGAGGTTTTAATGGGCATGTTAAAAGATTTACGTAAAAAGAACGCTAAAAAACTTGGCGTTCCGCCTTTTGTAATTTTTCAAGATCCTTCGCTTGAAGATATGTCTTTAAAATACCCAATTACTGTTGAAGAGTTAGGGAATGTGCATGGTGTTGGTGATGGTAAAGCGAAAAAGTATGGTAAAGACTTCGTTAATTTAATTGCCAATTATGTTGAAGAAAATGATATTATCCGTCCCGATGATATGGTGGTTAAGTCTACTGGAAGTAATTCTTCACTCAAACTCTATATTATCCAAAACATTGATAGAAAATTACCATTAGACGATATTGCATCTTCCAAAGGGATGTCTATGGAAGATTTTATAAAAGAAATGGAAGTAATCGTTTATTCTGGAACCAAATTGAACATTGATTATTGGTTACATGATATTTTAGATGAAGATCAGCAAGAAGAAATTCATGATTATTTTATGGAGTCTGAAACAGATGATATAGATGATGCCATTGAAGAGTTTGATGGCGATTATGACGACGAAGAACTAAGATTGTTTAGAATCAAGTTTATTAGTGAAGTAGCTAATTAAAAGGCCTTACTCATTACCGAAAATTCAAAATTCTGATTTAAGATACCAAAGATATGTGTTCCTAATTTGTGGTATCCATAGCGTTCATAAAATCTAATAGCTTTAGGATTATCTACATAAACAGAAAGCCATAGATAGTTAGATTCTATTCGTTTTACTTCTTCAAAAATTTCATTTTGTAATAAATGCCCAATTTTACGATTTAAAAAGTCGTTAAGCACATAAATACGCTGTAGTTCTGAAACTTTTTCATCCTCTATAAATTTAGAAGGCGAATTTTTAATTAATTTGGCATATCCAACAGGAAGATTATCTAAAAAAGCTAACCAATATACATTATTGTCATCATTTAATTTTTTTGTCAAAGCTTCAATAGAAAATGATTTTGCGAAATAACTAATAAGGTTTTCATTATTATGAAACAGATGACCGAATGCTTCTCTAAATGTTACTCGCGCTAAGAGGGCTAAAGGAATTACGTCCTTAACAGTTGCTTTTCGAACTAAAATATTCACTATGCTTAATTTATTATTTAAATATATCTATTTTTTAATAAATACTTTTTAACGCAGCCTATATACTTCTAACTTAGTTTTCTATCTTTGCACTTTCTTAAAAAAAATAGAATCATGCAAGACGGATTATACGCAAAATTTAATACGACAAAAGGCGAAATTTTAGTCGCTTTAGAATATCAAAAAACACCTGGAACCGTAGGCAACTTTGTTGCTTTGGCTGAAGGTAATGTAGAGAACGCTGTAAAGCCACAAGGGACACCATATTACGACGGGTTAAAATTCCACAGAGTTATACCAGATTTCATGATACAAGGAGGATGTCCGCAAGGTTCTGGGGCTGGGAATCCAGGGTATAAGTTTGATGATGAGTTTCATTCAGATTTAAAACACGATGGGCCAGGGGTTTTATCTATGGCTAATGCGGGACCTGGAACCAACGGAAGTCAGTTTTTTATAACCCATGTTGAAACACCTTGGTTAGATAATAAACATACTGTTTTTGGTAAAGTTGAAATTGGACAAGATGTGGTTGATGCTATCGCTCAAGGAGATGCTATCGAGAGTTTAGAGATTGTAAGAGTTGGTTCAGAAGCTGAATCTTTTAATGCTGTTGAGGCTTTTAGAACGTTTGAAGGTTCAAGAGAAAAAAGATTAGCTGAAGAAAAAGCAAAAGCAGAAGCAGAACTTGAAAAAATTGCTGCAGGCTTTAGTAAAACTGAGAGTGGATTACGTTATCAAATTATTCAAAACGGTGATGGAATCAAAGTAGAAAAAGGACAAACGGTATCTGTGCATTATAAAGGTCAGTTATCTGATGGGACTGTTTTTGATTCTTCATATAAGCGTAACGCTCCAATCGATTTTCCTCTAGGAGTAGGACAAGTTATTCCAGGATGGGATGAAGGTATTGGCTTATTAAAAGTAGGTGATAAGGCACGTTTAGTTATTCCTAGTCATTTAGGGTATGGAAGTGCTGGAGCAGGTGGTGTTATACCACCAGATGCAACTCTTGTTTTTGATGTGGAATTGATGGATGTGAAATAGTTTTAAGATCACATTTTATATTTAAGTGATTCTCGATGTAGTTTAACTTGAATGTTAGGTGTTTTATGATAAGAGTAGACGAAAAGAGGTATTCATTTTAATTAAATGAATATCTCTTTCTGTTTTCGTTAATCGCTGGATAATTGATTAGTATTTATTTTATTCTATCTTCCATGAGGTTCCATATTTGGATGCGTATTTAGGTCTTTTACATAGTAATCAAGAAAATCTTTCGCGTTTTCGTTTACCTCTTGGTCATACTCTGAAAGACCATGATCGCCGCCTTCATAAAAATGTAATCTAAAAGGGTGTTTCTTTGCATATAAAGAATCTGCCATGTCTAATGCGTCCTTTGGAGAGACACGCCAATCACCAGAGCCGTGTAATAATAAAATTGGCGTGGTTTTACAAAGTTTATCGGTCCAATATATAGCCGAACGTTTTTTTAATTCGGCTTCCTTATTAGTTTTATAATTTGGAAGTAATTCCGAAAAAACATATTTTTCCATTTCGGGCCTTTCTTCTATATTCCTAAAGCTATTTGCCATACCAGCTCCAATTATTGCTGCTTTAAATTTACAGGATTCAGAAATTGCCCGATAAGTCATTAGACCGCCTCGACTCCATCCATAAATTCCTATTCTAGAAGTGTCAGCTTCTTTTAAATTGTCTAATAATGGTATAAGATTATGGATGTCATTAACGTCTGTGCCTCCAAATTCTTCCATGCCTTCACTGCCGCCACCGCCACGATAGTTACTTGCAATAACGGTATAACCCCATTGGGACATGCTACGAAGGACATAAGTTGCTCCAATGTCATTAAATGCTCCAAAATCTCTGTTACCTCCTCTATTGTAAATTATTACTGGGTAAGATCCTGACTCTTTTGGTGTTGATAGATATCCATTTATTTTTAAGCCATTAGATTCATAAGTGATTTTAAATAGTTTTGTTGAGGTAAAAACTGTTTTAAACTTATTCCGTTCAAGAAATTTTTGTTTTATCGAATCAGGAAGATTAACTATATCTTTATGAAGCAACCTTCCATTTTGAGCAAATCCTGTTTGGACAACAAAAACAATTAAGGCTATTTTAAATAGACATTTCATAGTTACTTTTTTAATTAATAGGAAATTTAGGCTAGAGAAATAGGGTTCTTAATTTAATAGTCTCATATTAAATCAAGTTAAAGATATAAATTTGAGGATTACTTTTTGATAAACTTTCAATTTAATATCTTTAAGCATGACAAAAGAAGAACTCGAATTTTTACGATACCCAATAGGAAGATTTAAACTGCCCGATAACATTACTTCAAATAAAATTAAGGAATGGATTACTGTTTTAGAACAGTTTCCTATTCGTTTTGAAGCATTGGTTAAGCACCTAACAAAGGAGCAATTAGACACATGTTACAGACCGGATGGGTGGACCGTTAGACAAGTGGTTCATCATGTTTCTGATAGTCATCATCACAGTTATACACGCTTTAAGTGGGCATTAACAGAGGATAAACCACTCATTAAAGCATACAACGAAGCTGATTGGGCTGAGTTAAGCGATAGCAAAACAGCGCCTATACAAATGTCTTTAGAACATTTAAAAGCAGTTCATTATAAATTGGTTTATTTATTAAAGTCCTTAGGCGATGAAGATTTAAACAAATCTTTTATGCATCCAGAAACTAATTCTGAAGTGTTATTAAAAGTTAATATCGGCGTTTACGCATGGCACGGTAATCACCATTATGCGCATATTGAGAACTTGTTAAAACGAAAAGGTTGGCTGTAAAATGATTAGGTCTTTTCATAAAAATGATCTTAAGGAGCTACTCGAAATTTACAATTACTATGTAGTAAATACTTCGGTTACTTTTGATATTGAACCACTTTCAATCGAAACTTTTTCAGATAAGGTTAATAGAATTAAGACAGATTATCCGTTTCTGGTTTACCTTGAAAACAATGAGATTTTAGGCTTCGCCTACGGAAGTAGATTTCGACCTAAACCGGCTTATGATTTTGTTGTAGAATCAACGGTTTACGTTGGACATAATGCTCATGGAAAGCAAATAGGCACAAAGCTATATGCCGAACTATTACAGCAACTAAAACAAACTAAATTACATACGGTTTTAGGTGTTTTAACTATACCCAATGATGCGAGTATTAAACTTCATGAGAAATTTGGTTTTAAACAGGTTGCCAATTTAGAAGAAGTTGGTTTTAAATTTGGTAAGTGGCATAATGTTGGTATTTGGCAGTTAAAACTAGTTTAAAGTTTCCATTTAATATTGCACCCAATACTGGGTTTTTGAGTTTCAGTATTTTCTATACCGCCCAGTAAACATTCTATAGCATGTCTTAAATCTTTACCCGATAAAGGAATTCCATTACCAGGTCTTGAATCATCAAGTTGACCACGATAATTGAGTTTCAAGTTTGCGTTAAAAAGATATAAATCTGGTGTGCAAGCTGCATCATATGCTTTTGCTATATCTTGTGTTTCATCATAAAGATAAGGAAATGGATAACCTTCAGAAACAGCATGTCTTTTCATTTTGTTCGGTCCATCTTGTGGGTAATTTTCAACATCGTTACTAGAAATTGCGATAAAAGAAATTCCTTTGGATTGATAATCGTTTGCAAGTAAAACCAATTCAGAATTTATATGAATTACAAAAGGACAGTGGTTACAAATAAACATAATAACAGTACCTTTTGAACCTTTTAAATCGTTAAGATTCAGTATTTTATCTGAAACTGTATCTTGAAGTGAAAAATCTGGAGCAATAGTTCCTAACGGAAGCATATTTGAAGGGGTACGAGCCATAGTCTTTATTTTTATCAAAGTTCGTTAAAATTTGTATTTTTAAAAAATGGACAGCACAATTACTTTTGAAGATTTTACCAAGGTGGATTTGCGAGTAGGAACCATTATTGAAGTTAATAATTTTCCTGAAGCTAGAAATCCGGCTTATCAATTAACTATTGATTTCGGGGATTTAGGCATTAAGAAGTCTTCAGCTCAAATCACGAGACTTTATAAAAAAGAAGATTTGCTTCAAAGACAAATAGTTGCCGTTGTAAACTTTCCAAAAAAACAAATTGCTAAGTTTAAAAGTGAATGCTTAGTTCTGGGAGTTGTTAAGGATAAAGACGTTATTCTTTTACATCCAGAAACAAAAGTGAAGAATGGAAGTACTGTAGCATAACGTATGCAAAATATAGATACTGCTAAAATAAATTTTGATACTACGGGGCTTTGGGTTTTAAACATAGCATTAGCTGTTGTTATGTTTGGAGTAGCTCTCGGTATTACCTTAAATGACTTTAAAAGTTTGTTTAAGCACCCCAAGCTAGTTGTAATTGGAGTCGTTTCTCAATTTATATTACTGCCATTAGTAACCTTTGGTTTTATTGTTTTAATAAAACCGCAACCCAGCATTGCTTTAGGGATGCTATTAGTTGCGGCTTGCCCTGGTGGAAATATATCAAATTTCATGACGCATTTGGCTAAAGGGAATACTGCTCTTTCCGTTAGCTTAACTGCTTTTGCTACGTTAATTGCCATTTTCATGACACCGTTTAATTTTCAGATATATGGTAACCTATATGGCCCTACTGCGCAATTATTGAAAGAGGTGGCACTAAATCCTTTACAGCTTTTAGAATTGGTGTTACTTATTTTAGGCGTGCCTTTAATATTGGGTATGATTGTAAGATATAAGTTTGAAAAACTAGCATTTAAACTTTCTAAAGTATTAAAACCTTTGTCAATTATAGTTTTTGTGACAATAGTTGTTATTGCATTTTCAAACAATATAGATGTTTTTAATGCTTATATACATCATGTTTTGTTATTAGGGGTGTCTCATAATATTCTTGCAATAGTTCTAGGACTAATTCTAGCAAAATTATTTAGTCTATCTTTTAAAGATCAAAAAACAATTGCCATAGAAACAGGAATACAAAATTCTGGTTTGGGGTTATTACTAATCTTTACTTTTTTTGAAGGGTTAGGAGGAATGGCCATACTAGCTGCATTTTGGGGGATTTGGCATATTATTTCTGGATTAATCTTGGCCTTTTATTGGTCTAAAAAATAAAAATATTTGGTAGTATTGAAACGACTTTGGTTATATAGTGTAAGGGCATATTTAAAATTGGGTTTATTCTTTTATTTTAAAAAAATACAAGTTTTTAATTTAAATAATGTTCCAAAAGATAAACCAGTTCTTTTTTTGGCGAATCATCAAAATGCGCTATTAGACCCGCTCTTAATTGCTACCAATTGCAATCGGTTTTTATATTTTTTAACGAGAGCTGGTGTATTTAAAAAAGCTTTCATCAGTAAAATTTTTGCGAGCTTGCAAATGCTTCCCGTTTATAGAATAAGAGATGGTTGGAGTAATTTAACCAATAATACGGCTATTTTTAATAGGTGCTCCTACTTATTAAGTAAGAATGAGGCTATTTTGATTTTTCCAGAAGGGAGCCATAATATAGTTAGAACGGTTCGTCCATTAAGTAAGGGTTTCACGCGCATTGTGTTTGATACATTGGATAAATACCCAGATACTGATTTACATTTAATACCCGTTGGATTAAATTTTATAAATTCAATGGGTTTTCCAGATAGTACTGCCATTTATTATGGAGAACCAATTCGAGCGAAAGATTTTGTTTTTAAAGACAAGAATACCAGTATAGTAAAATTGAAAACCCGAATTCAACTTGAACTTTCAAAATTAACAACCCATATACCGAGCAATCAGTATAGTTTAAATCTTGAAAAGTTAAATCAACTCAATGTCGATTTTTTAAAGCCTACTGAGGTTAATAAATGTCTGCAAAGTAATTTTCAGGATTGTAAACCAAAACAAAAAGACAACGCTTTAGGTTTGAAACGTATTTTAAAATTTTTATTAAAGACGAACCTAATAGGTCCTTATGTTGTGTGGAGATTTAGAGTTAAGCCAAAAATAAAGGAAATTGAATTCATATCTACCTTTAGGTTTGCATTAGCCATAACATTAGTCCCATTATGGATTTTTATACTGGTTTTTACCCTAGCATATTGTTTTGGATGGACCATTGCTATGGGTTATTTGGTGGCAACAATAATTCTTGCTTTATTGGCAGTTAAAGTATAAAAAAAGCTGCAATTTTTTGTTTGCAGCTTCATAGTATTTTTTACTAAAATTTACTAAATATCATCGAAATCTATATCTGTAAAACTATCTGAAGATTTTGGAGCTTCTTCTGTAGCAGTAGGAGTTTCATCATATTCTTTTTTGAAATCTTTTTGATGACGTTCACTAATAACTTCATCACCTTTTTCACTTATGATATAGTCAGTCATTTCTGCTAAAATTTCTTTAAATTCAGCAAAGTCTTCTTTGTAAATGTATATTTTATGCTTTTTGTAGTGAAAAGATCCATCGTCGTTTGTGAACTTTTTACTTTCTGTAATTGTTAGGTAATAATCTTCAGCTTTCGTCGCTCTAACATCAAAAAAATAGGTGCGCCTTCCTGCTCTAAGTACTTTCGAAAAAATTTCCTCTCTCTCCATCATATCATTGTTATTCATAGTTAATTTGAATTTTATTGAATTAGCATTGTGTTCATCAAAAATCTAAAAAAAACCGAAACTAACCAACATTTTTTGAAGTTTCTTTTTTAGATACTCACTTTTATTGCATTTTATTTAATAAAGATTTAATAATTACTAGGTTTAAAAGTAATTATGAAGTACCAGAAGTGTTTTCACTAAGCTGTTTCAAATAAAGATCTTTGTAATAACCAGCTATATTAACAAGGGTTTCATGCGTTCCTTCCTGAACTATTTCACCACCGTCTAATACAATTATTTTATCAGCATTTTTGGCTGAAGACACCCGGTGACTAACTATTATGGTGGTCTTTCCTTTAGATATCTTGTTTAGGTTTTTTAAAATTTTCTCTTCGGTTTCCGTGTCAACTGCAGACAAACAATCGTCAAACAAAAGTATTTCTGGAGACTTAATTATGGCTCTAGCAATAGATACCCGTTGTTTTTGACCACCAGATAGGGTAATGCCGCGTTCTCCTAAAACAGTGTCGTAGCCATTATTAAATTTAATAATGTTTTTATGTACTTGGGCATTTTTTGCAGCATTAATAACGTCATCTTCTGTTGCAGTCTCTTTCCCAAATTTAATATTGTTTTTTATGGTATCTGAAAATAAGAAAGCATCTTGTGGTACATAACCAATACTATCTCTTAAATTGGTTAAATTATGCTTATTAAGACTAATATCATTAATTTTTATACTACCAGAATCAATGTCGTATAAACGTCCAATTAAATCTAGTATGGTCGATTTTCCAGAGCCAGTTTTTCCTAAAATTGCTAACGTTTCTCCTTGCTTTATACTGAAGGTTACATTTTTAAGAGCTTGAATATTCGTGTCATCATAAGTAAAAGAAACATTGTTAAAAACAATATTTCCAGAAGCGTTTGTAGTGGCTTCTGTGGTGTTTGTTATTTCTGGTTTAATCTTCAAAAACTCATTAATACGTTTCTGCGAAGCTTCTGCTTGCTGAATTATGGATGTTACCCAGCCAACTGTGGCTACTGGCCATGTAAGCATGTTAACGTAAATAATAAATTCTGCAATGGTACCTAAACTTTCTATCTCGCCATTTATGTATTGCATACCACCTATATAAATGACGAGAAGGTTACTCGCTCCAATAAGCAAAATCATCATAGGGAAAAACCAAGCTTGTACTTTAACAAGGCTAATTTGCTTTGCTTTACTTTGAGACGCAAGCGTAATAAAATTTGACGATGTTTGCGGTTCTATGCCATAAGCTTTTATAACAGAAATTCCACTAAAAGACTCTTGTGTAAAAGTTGATAATTTAGATAGGTATTCTTGTACGATAGTACTTCGTTTATGTATTTCCTTACTCAATTTATAGATGATAACCGATAAAATTGGCAATGGTAATATCGTGTATAGGGTCAATTTAGGAGAAGCGTTAATCATGTAAATAATTACAATTACAAAAAGCGCTATAGTATTAATACTATACATAATGGCTGGCCCTGCATACATGCGTACACGACCAACATCCTCACTAATGCGATTCATTAAATCGCCTGTTCTGTTTTTTTTATAAAAATTTAAAGATAGCTTTTGATATTGGGCATATATCTCATTTTTTAAATCGTATTCAATATAACGAGACACATTAATAATGGTTTGCCGCATAAAAAAGGTTAGGATCGCACCAATTGCAGCTGCTCCAATTATGTATGCAATGGCTTCTGATAATTCGTATTTAAATACCTCTTTACTTATTTCTCCGCTTGAACCCCTCTCAATGGCTACAAATATTTTTTTTACGTAACGAGGAGTGAAGAGTAAAAATATTCTAGCCGCAATTGTTATAATAATGCCAACAATTAAATAGAATTTATATTTTAAAAAGTATTTATTTAAGTGTTGTAATTCTTTCATTAAAGTATTGGTGCATTCTAAAAATGAGTTAGCAAAGATAAGGTAATATTCGGTTATAAATATTGGTAAAGAGTCAAGGACTTGTTAAAAATAACCTAAAGTCCTGAAAGGATTAATTAAAACGATAAATTCAACAGACTTTTTTAAAATAGTATTATTTTTGCCATGTAAATGCATCAATTAAAAGTCATTTTGTAATTTAAGTTCATTGTAATCATGCTAAACAGAAGACATATTCGCGTTAAAGTAATGCAATCTATTTACGCCTTTAAAGGAAGCGAAAGTGATGATTTATCGAAAGATCAAAAGTTTTTATTGTTTAGCATTGATAATATGTACGGTTTGTACCTGCTTTTATTATCACTACTCATTGAAGTTCAAAAAAGAGCCGAAGCAGATTTACTAAAAAAACAAAATAAACATTTAGCTACTCAAGAAGACAAAAATCCCAATAAGAAGTTTGTTAATAATGAGCTCTTACAGATTATTAAAAACAATTCTTTGTTAAAAGAGCGATTTGATAATCATAAAATAACAAATTGGGACTTAGATGCAGAGTACGTAGATATCATTTTTAAGGCGATTCTAAATTCAGATTTGTATACAGATTATATGCAAACTAGAGTATCTACCTTCAAGGAAGATAAAAATTTTGTAATTGATGTTTTTAAAGACATTGTTGCACCCAACGATAAGCTCTACGATTATTTGGAAGACAAAAATTTAACTTGGTTAGATGATTTACCAACTGTTAATACTACGATTTTAAAAATACTCAGAAAAGCAAAATCAAACGGAAGTCAAAACACCTTTACACCTGAGCTATACAAAGACGATGAAGACAAACAATTTGCTGTCGATTTATTGAAAAAGACCTTGTTAAACGCTAATTCCTTAAACGAAGAGATTGAATTGAAAACCCAAAATTGGGATTCAGATAGAATTGCTAATGTTGATTTTGTATTACTTCAGATGGCTATTTGCGAAATAAAAGAGTTTCCTTCAATTCCAGTAAAAGTAACGATAAATGAATATTTGGAAATTGCTAAAGAATACTCTACACCAAAGAGTAGTATTTTTATAAATGGTATTCTCGATAAACTAGTGAAGGAATATCAAAAAGACGACAAACTCAACAAAATAGGAAGAGGACTGTTGTAATTTTGTGTTAAGAAGTAAGCAAAAAATTTTAAAACGATTAAATAATTGCTATTTTTACAAACCAAATTAAAAAAATGAATATCATGAAAAAAGTATTTTTAGGATTTTCTGCATTATGCATGATCGCATTTGTGTCATGTAAAGAAGATGCGTCTAAAAAAATTGAAGAAGCTAATGTTGCACAAGCTGCCGAAAGAGATGCTGTTGCTTCTAAATTTCCAGTAATTGAGTTCGATAAGAAAGAGCATGATTTTGGTGAAATTGAGGCTAAAACACCAGTAGAAACTGTATTTAAGTATACCAATACTGGAGAAGCACCTTTAGTAATTACAGATATTAAGAGTTCTTGTGGATGTACTGTTCCTAAAGATTGGAGCAGGGAGCCATTAGCAGCTGGAGAATCTGGTGAATTTACGGTAAAGTTTAATGGTAGTGGTACTAATAAGGTTTCTAAAACTATTACAGTAACTGCAAATACAGAAAAAGGAACAGAAACTGTTAAGATTACGGCTTTCGTTAAACCAGATCCAAATGCAGCAAAACCTGCTGCGGCACAAAGCTAAATTTAAGAAAAGATGGGAGAAGGAATTGGGTCTATGTTGCCCTTTATTTTAATGTTTGTAGTTGTATATTTCTTTATGATTGCACCACAAATGAAACGTGCTAAAAAAGAAAAGAAATTCGCTGCAGAATTAAAACGAGGAGATAAAGTGGTTACTAAAAGTGGTTTGCACGGTAAGGTTTCCGATTTGAACGACAAAGACAATAGTTGTGTAATAGAAACGATGGCTGGGAAATTAAAGTTTGACAAGTCTGCCATTTCTATGGAGATGAGTTCTAAACTTAATGCACCGGCAAAATAAAATAGAATTGCAACAATTCTAAATAAAAAAGCCTCCATTTGGAGGCTTTTTTATTTAGCAATTTTTATACTTATCATTTAGCCCAACACCCTCAAGTATCATAGGAATAACTTTATCTAAACGTGTTTGTTTTGTGGCTTCACGTTTTGCAAACGCGATATAATCACAATATTCACGCTGCTTATAATTGGATAAAGCATTAAAACTTGTTTTTAATTTAGTGTTATCTTCTAAAACCTGTTGTAATTCTTTGGGAATAATCGTTTCCTTTTTTGTTCTATCTGGCTTTATTTCTTTACCAAGTCTTTGATTTTCAATAGCTTCTTTTACATAAGACAAAACAGCCTTATTGTCGATGTCGTTTGTATTTTCAAAACGCATTTGCCGCATCGTTTTTGTTTTTCCTTCTTGTGCGTTAGCAAGTAGTTTTTGTTCGTCTTTTAAAAACACACCATTAAAGAACCATATACCACAGTGATTTTTAAAAGCGCCTATACTTAAAACATTTTTACCATTTAAAGAATAAACTGGTGCATTCCATTTTATAGATTCTTCTAATTCTGTTGAGTTGATAATGTCGCGTAACGTATTGAGTGCATCTTTAAAATGCCCATGTTCTTCTATGTATTCTTCAACAGAATATACTTTTTGCATAATTTTTAGATGGATTTCCTTGTTGCCACCAACTCAACAATCTTACATATTACTTCAACAGCTTTAACCATACTTTCTACTGGAACATATTCATAACGTCCATGAAAGTTATGTCCCCCAGCAAAAATATTAGGACAAGGCAACCCCATATAACTGAGCTGTGAGCCGTCTGTGCCGCCTCGAATAGCTTTAATTAAAGGCTCAATACCAAGTTGCTTCATAGCTTCTTCGGCAATATCTACAATATGCATAATAGGTTCTACCTTTTCTTTCATATTATAGTATTGGTCTTTTATTTCTGTTTTAATAACTTCTCTTCCATATTGTGAATTGAGCTCGTTAGTTAGTTTTTGCATCACTTCTTTACGGGCTTCAAAATGTCTTTTATCGTGATCTCTAATAATGTACTGCAAAGTTGTTTCTTCAACATCACCTGTTATAAAATGTAAATGAAAGAATCCTTCATAACCTTCAGTATGTTCCGGTGTTTCTAATCGCGGTAAAGAGTTTATAAACTCTTGAGCTATGTACATGGAATTAATCATTTTCCCTTTAGCATAACCGGGATGCACTATTTTACCTTTAATCGTCACCACAGCACTGGCAGCATTAAAATTTTCATATTCTAACTCTCCAATTTGGCTACCATCCATTGTGTAGGCCCAAGCAGCACCAAATTTCTCAACATCAAATTTATGTGCACCACGTCCTATTTCTTCATCCGGAGTAAAGCCTACACGTATATTACCGTGTTTAATTTCTGGGTTATTTATTAAATACTCCATAGCAGATACAATTTCGCAGATTCCGGCCTTATCATCGGCACCTAAAAGGGTAGTGCCATCCGTTGTAATTAAAGTTTGTCCTATGTATAATCGTAAATCTTCAAAATAGTCTGGAGAAAGCACAATATTTTCTTCTTTATTTAGAAGAATATCGCCACCGTGATAGTTTTTATGAATTTGGGGTTTAACATTAGCGCCAGAAAAATCAGGAGACGTGTCAAAATGCGAAATAAAACCGATGGTAGGAACATCATAATCTACGTTGCTGGGTAAAGTTGCCATAATGTATGCATTGTCATCAATAGTTACATCGTGCATTCCAATAGCTTTTAACTCTTTTGCTAGTTTGTTTGCCAAGTCCCATTGCTTTGCTGTACTTGGTGTCGTATTTGAGTTTGGGTCGGACTCGGTATCTATAGTAACGTAACTGATAAATCTATCTATAATGTGCTGCATGTTGAAGGAAATATATGCACTAAAATACTATTAATTTTCAAATAACATCCTGCTATTTTTTAAGAAATGAATGGTATTTTTGCATCACAATTTATGGCACTATGTACAAACTAATTATCCGACCTATTTTATTTTGCTTCGACCCAGAGAAGGTTCATTATTTCACCTTTTCCATTATTCGATTTATAAATAGAATTCCTTTAGTCTCAGGCATAATAAAATTTATATATAGTGTTGAACACGCTAAACTAGAGCGCGAATTGTTTGGTTTGAAGTTTAGCAATCCAGTGGGTTTAGCAGCAGGATTTGATAAGGATGCCAAACTATTTAACGAGTTGTCAAATTTTGGGTTCGGATTTATAGAAATAGGGACATTAACCCCTAAACCACAACCTGGAAATCCTAAAAAAAGATTGTTCCGATTAAAATCTGATGCTGCTATTATTAACCGTATGGGCTTTAATAACGGAGGTGTTATAGAGGCTGTTGAAAGACTTAAAAAGAATAAAGGCGTTTTAATAGGTGGGAATATTGGCAAGAATAAGCTAACACCTAATGAAAATGCGGTTGATGATTATAAAATATCGTTTAACGCTTTGTTCGACTTTGTAGACTATTTTGTTGTAAATGTAAGTTCTCCCAATACACCAAATTTAAGAGCATTACAGGATAAAGAACCTTTGACTAAATTATTAAAGGTTTTAAAGGTTGAAAACTCCAAAAAGGATGCTCAAAAGCCTATTCTGTTAAAAATTGCCCCAGATTTAACAGACTCTCAATTATTGGATATTATAGACATTGTAGCTGAAACAAAAATCGATGGTGTAATCGCTACAAACACAACCATTTCAAGAGAATGTTTAATTTCTGAGAATAAGAAGGAAACAGGTGGTTTAAGTGGTAAGCCTATATCTAATAGATCTACTGAAGTGATTCGATTTTTAGCTGAAAAAAGTAATAAAGCATTTCCAATTATTGGTGTTGGAGGTATTCACTCAGCTAAAGATGCTTTAGATAAAATTGAAGCTGGAGCTGATTTGATTCAGTTGTATACCGGATTTATTTATGAAGGCCCAAAGCTTATAAAAGAAATTAATAAAGCTCTAATTGCTTAAAGTTTCAATACTTTGAAGCGTAATAGTTAGAGTAGCTACTTTCTCATCATTAAAAGGTGAAGTTCCTTTAAGACTAGATATTGGTAAATGAGGTGTGATATCAGCATTTGGAGAAGCATAAGTGGAGCCACTATCTGTTCCGGAATCATAAACAAATAAATCCAAATTTACCGACGATTTCCAATCGTTATTACTTTCGTTTCTTAAATTAAGTCCATTTACAAATACCATCCAATCTGGACTCGGTGCAATCATTGAAACTAGTGTAAGTAGAGGAAAGTCCTCGCTAATTTCTAAATCATTGATTTCAATTGTATCTCCGTTTGATAAAAATAAACCCCCTCCAGCTATGTATTGCTCAGAGGTTCCATTAGCAATACTGGTTAAAACATCATTATTAAAATTTGTGCTAACACCATCTTCAGCAATATCTTCAATACCTTGATTTGCGTTACTATCCTTTTCTAGATAAGTAATTTGGTTATTATGGTTCACACCGACTAATGGCGACCAATGTGGGCTGCTTGGTAACGGTCCGTGATCTGAATCATTCCAAAAGTTAGTGAAAGTTATGTTGTAGGTCGCAATGGTTTTTGTAGTTATGACGGGGTTTGTGTTATCATCAGAATTTGAACAAGATAAAAAGGTTCCAATTAATAAAAATAATAGAATAATGTTTTTCATTTCAAATGGTCAAGTGAGCATTTGTAGTCGTTACATTATAATGCTTCCTTACAAAAATTATGGTATTTTTATCCCGATTTAAAATTAAGTATGTCAAGTCCTGTTAAGATTATTGAATGTCCTCGTGATGCTATGCAAGGGATAAAACAATTTATCCCTACGAAGAAGAAGGTACAGTATATTCAATCATTATTACGCGTGGGATTTGATACTATAGATTTTGGAAGTTTTGTTTCCCCAAAAGCCATACCTCAAATGGTGGATACTGCAGAGGTTTTATCTAAATTAGACCTTAGCAAAACAACTAGTAAGCTTCTTGCAATTATTGCAAATGTTCGCGGTGCAAATGATGCATCTATGCACAAAGAAATAGATTATTTAGGATACCCTTTTTCTATTTCAGAAAACTTTCAGATGCGGAACACACATAAAACCATTGCACAGTCTGTTGATACACTTTCTGAGATTTTAGAAATAGCCAATAAATCGAATAAAGAAGTTGTAGTTTACATTTCAATGGGCTTTGGAAATCCTTATGGTGATCCTTGGAATGTAGATATTGTTGGAGAGTGGACTGAAAAGCTTGCCCGTATGGGTGTTAATATTTTATCCCTTAGTGATACAGTTGGCACCTCAAATCCAGAAAGTATCAACTATTTGTTTTCAAATTTAATTCCGCTTTATCCCAATATCGAATTTGGAGCTCATTTACATACAACACCGTCATCATGGTATGAAAAAGTAGATGCTGCCTATAAAGCAGGTTGCTATCGTTTTGACGGAGCTATTCAAGGATTTGGAGGTTGTCCTATGGCTAAAGATGAACTTACTGGTAACATGCCTACAGAAAAATTGTTATCGTATTTTACCTCTAATAAGAATAATAATCTAAATGCACTTAGTTTTGAAAGTGCTTATAATGAAGCTTCAAAGATTTTCAATGAATACCACTAAATAAAAAAAAAGGTACTGAAACTCAGTACCTTTTTTAATCTATTAGTTTTATTTTTAGAATCTAAATTCTAGACCTGCATATCCACCAAAAGGATGTCCTGGGCGTAAACCTGCTGGGACTCTAGATACAGCGTATGTTTCATCCAATAAGTTAATAATATTTCCAGTGATACTTAGGTTTTTATTGATATGGTATTTACCTGAAAAATCTAGAATGAAATTTGAGGTTACACCATTTTCATCTGTAATCTTCTCTGTTCCTGCTGTTGTTCTAAACGAACCATTAAAACGACCATTTACATTTAGTTCAAATAATTTATTTTCCAACCCTATTGATGCATTAAATTGATGCTTTGCAATGTATGGTAATTCATCACCTTCAGTAACTTCTCCCCATAAATCGTCATCACTACCAAAACTATTTAAAAACTCGGTATCTGTAAATGTGTAACCTAATGTAATTGGAAAGCTAAATCTGGTGTTTTTTTCTAATAAATCGTAGTTAAGTAAAACTTCTAAACCTCTAACGGCAACTTCACCTGCATTAAATTGATCTAACGATCCAGTACCTCCTGTTGCAGCTAAGTCACTACCTAATAAGTTACTATAATCATTGTAAAAAGCAACAACATCACCCCTTAAGCCTTTAAAATTAAAGCGAGAACCTAATTCGTAATTTATACTTTCTTCAGAAGTTTGGTCGGGTGAATTTCCCGGAGGTGAAAACCCTTTGTGCACACCACCGTAAAGCGAAGTGTAAGTATTGAATTTATAATTGAAACCAATTCCAGGAATAAAAATATCGACATTGTTTTCTCTTACTGCTAGGTTTTGACCAGATCTACTAAAATCTGCGGTACCATAGTCTTCACGTTTTAAGACAATATTTTCGTATCGAATACCAGGAGTTAAAGTTAGCTTATTGTACTTCAGTTTATAAAGGATAGATCCTGCAAAGGCATTAGCACTACTAATTCTATTGGCATCACTTCCACCAGGTCCTGCCGAAGTAAGATTCATTTCGCCGTTAATAATGTTGTAGCCATCTTTCCATTGAAAACGATCCTCTTCATCGTAATGGTAACGCAAACCAATTTCAAGGTCGTGGAATACATTGGTGCCAGCCCAATGTATATCGAATTTAGTTTGTACACCTTGAGATTTGTATCTTCTGTTGTTTGCTTTTAAAAGAATAGCATCTGCATCAGAGTTTGAACTTCCGTTTACGATAGCAAAATGATCAGGGTAAGCGCTAGGATCTTCAACAACCGAAGCTATACTAACCTTATCTCCGTTAAAAACAATATCATTAAGCTTATACCAATTTCTTGAGAACCCATTGTAATAAGCGTCAGTTGTAATTCTAAAGTTTTTAGAAAACTCTAATTCATGGCTAACCGAAAACTGAATATGGTCATTGGTCATTTTATCATCTTGAGAACTTGCATATCTACTTAAAGGTGCCATATCAAAATCCTCCTGAGATAAACCTAAATAGGTTTCATCTGAAACTTCATCAGAGTATTGAAACTTAAAGTTCACTGCTTGACGAATAGCAGCTTCAGGATTAGAATTTAATCTAAATTTAGCAACAAAGTCATTTTTGTCAAAACCTGTATCACTGCCATCAGGCAGGTCTTTAAAGCCATCAGAATTAAAGTTCAAAAACTCTAAGGAATACCCGAAATTCGTTTTACTATCTCCTAGCTTTGCATGAATTTGCCCCGTGTTAAAGCTTCCGTAACTCGCCTTTAAGGAACCTTGGAAGTTATTTGGTATTTGCGTACTTACTAAGTTAATAGCGCCACCCGTTGTAAAAGGACCATATTGTATCTGGCTACTTCCTTTTAAAATTTCAACGGCTTGCATTCTCGCCACAGACGGGAAATAATAGGCTGCAGGAGCACTGTATGGGGCAGGAGCAATTAAAACACCATCTTCCATTACAGATATTTTGGCACTTCGCTCAGGTGATGTTCCTCTTAAACTTATATTAGGTCTTAACCCGAAGCCATCTTCTTCATAGATGTTTACACCTGGAACAGAGCGTAAAACACGGTTAATATCGGTATAGTTAAATTTAGCAAGTTCTTCTGGAGAAATATAGTAGGACGAACCAGTTCTATTTTTTGCTTCGTATTTATTTCCAAAAATAACTTGTGTGCTAATTAGTACTTGATCTAGTTTTTGAATGGAATCTTTTTGTCTTTCTTCTTTCTCTTGAGCAACAATAACACTTGAAAGTAGCAGTGCGATTAGGGTAAATCTAATTTTCATTTTATTTAGACTGATTAAAAATAACGATTTATTTCGCAGGCAAAAATAACAATGAATTTTACTTTGACAAAGTTTATTTAGAATAAATAAAAATAAAATTTATACCATATTGACTATGAGTTTTTTAGGTAAATCAATTTTTTGTTTGGTGTTTATATTATTCTAAATATTTGACAAGTAGTCTCTAAAAAATGTGTAAATTTGCACGCAATTATAATTGTAATTGCAACATGACTGCACATCAAAATAAAATAGTAGGCGAGGGTCTTACTTACGACGACGTCTTATTAGTTCCTGCTTTTTCCGAAGTCCTTCCAAGAGAAGTTAATATTCAAACAAAATTTACACGTAACATTACTATTAATGTACCTGTTATTTCGGCTGCCATGGATACCGTAACCGAAAGTAAAATGGCAATTGCCATGGCTCAAGAAGGCGGTATAGGTGTATTGCACAAGAATATGGCTATTGAAGCGCAAGCGGCAAAGGTTAAAAAGGTAAAGCGTGCAGAAAGTGGTATGATTATAGATCCGGTAACGTTACCCCTTAAAGCAAAGGTTAAACATGCTAAGAAATACATGGCGGAATATAGTATTGGTGGTATTCCAATTGTTGATGATGAAGGTGTATTAAAAGGTATAGTTACTAATAGAGATTTACGTTTCGAACACGATAATAAACGCCCTATTGTTGAGGTTATGACCAGTGAAAATTTGGTAACTGCAGCAGTGGGAACGTCTTTACAAGATGCAGAAAAAATCTTGCAACAACATAAGATAGAAAAACTTCTTATAGTTGATGATAATTTTAAGTTATCGGGTTTAATTACCTTTAGAGATATCACAAAGTTAAGTCAAAAACCTAACGCTAATAAAGATAAATATGGACGTTTGCGCGTAGCAGCTGCTATTGGAGTAACTGGAGATGCAGTAGACCGAGCAGAAGCTTTAGTAAAAGCAGGTGTTGATGCCGTTGTTATTGATACAGCGCATGGACATACTAAAGGTGTGGTAAGTGTTTTGAAAGAAGTTAAGTCTAAGTTTCCAGATTTAGATGTTATTGTTGGAAATATAGCAACAGGTGCAGCGGCAAAATACTTAGTAGAAGCTGGAGCAGATGCTGTAAAAGTAGGTATTGGTCCAGGGTCAATTTGTACGACTCGTGTGGTTGCAGGTGTTGGTTTTCCCCAGTTCTCGGCAGTATTAGAAGTAGCTGCAGCTATAAAAGGTACTGGTGTTCCTGTAATTGCAGATGGTGGTATTCGGTATACAGGTGATATTCCAAAAGCTATTGCAGCTGGAGCAGATACAGTGATGTTAGGATCACTTTTGGCCGGAACTAAAGAGTCTCCTGGTGAAACCATTATTTACGAAGGAAGAAAATTTAAGTCTTACCGAGGAATGGGTTCTGTGGAAGCCATGAAGGAAGGAAGTAAAGACCGCTATTTCCAAGATGTTGAAGACGATATTAAAAAATTAGTACCAGAAGGCATTGTGGGTCGCGTACCATATAAAGGCGATTTATACGAAAGCATCCACCAATTTATTGGAGGTTTACGCGCAGGCATGGGATACTGTGGGGCCAAGGATATTGCAACACTAAAAGAAAATGGGCAGTTTGTAAAAATTACTGCTAGTGGTATTAACGAAAGCCACCCACACGATGTAACCATTACGAAAGAATCCCCTAATTATTCGAGGTAGGTTTGTTTGAGACGAGAGTGTAGCTGCAGTGTAATGTAAAGCGAATGCGAACATTGATAGCCACACATTGTTGCAGTCAGTTTTTTCTTTATTTTATATATTTAATTCCAAAACCAAAGCGAAAAAGTGGATTCTCACTATCATATGGAACATCCGTTTTTTGATTGGCAACAGCTTCCATGGATGATGGTAATTCAAAAGGTAATTTACCCTCTGGGGAAGTATTTCCAAATAGCACTTCACAAACCGACTTATCGCTAGCCCCAAAATCTGCGATCAATACTTTTGATCTATTGGCGATCTCTGGAATAACAGCAGGACGATCCAAATAAATATTTACTATAGTGGGAACTGTTTTGAGTAATTGAAGGATTTTTTCTTTTTCTTCTCTTTTAAAATCCAAATCGCCATGATGGAAACCTCTGGCTATAAAATTGTTGGTTTCAACAGGATACCAAGGCGTATTCAATCTTATGATGGCAAAATCAGCTTCTTCAGGAGTATTTACGACAGTTGCATATTCGGAAACAATAGTACTATCCATGTTTTCTATATAAATTTTCAGGTTATTTATGGAAAGAGGTAAAGTCGAACCATCATTTTTCAACAAAGTCATTGACCTTTGCTGACTTTGTATCCCTAATTGAACAAATTCTTCTTTACCAACAATTTCATTAACCTTTGATTCATCAACAAAAGGATTATCAAAAAGACCTAATTGGAATTTTTGCCGAAGCAATCTTTTTATAGAGGTATCGATGCGTTCTTCTGAGAGTTTTCCATCTTTAACTAATTGTATCACTAATTCTGGACGAGCCTCTCCTCCAAATTGATCACAACCCGCTTCAATGATCTTCAATGTTCTGTCAACTTCACTCAAATGTTCTACGCCCCATGCTCTTGCTGGCCAAACAACATCAGGCCCTAAGGGAACATCAGTAATGCAGCCCCAGTCTGCACATACAATTCCCTCAAAATTATATTTTTTACGAAGCAATTCCGTTATTATCATTTTATTAAAAGACATAGCCACATCTTCATCAGTTTGCCCTACCGGAATGCCATAATAAGGCATAATTGCGGAAGTGTTTGCTTCAAACGCAGCTTCGAAAGGGATGAGGTGATAGTCAAAATTTTCGCCTGGATAAATTTGACCTTGCTGAAATTCAAAGTGAGGATCCAAACCATTCTTTTGAGGTCCGCCTCCAGGAAAATGTTTGGTCATGCATGCGATACCATTTTCTGATAGTGACTTACCACCCTGCATCACTTCAATATAAGTTTTTGCAAGTTTTGCAGAAAGCTTGGCGTCTTCACCAAAACCTCCATTAATTCTTGGCCACCTTGGTTCAGTTGCTAGGTCGATTTGAGGATGCAATGCTTCTCGAATTCCCACTGCCAAATATTCCTGACGGACGATTTCAGCAAAATCATTCATTAATTTTTCATCACCGATAGCTGCTAATCCAGTCGTCTCACAAAATTGGGAAAACCCGCGGGCATCCAATGAAAAAATATTTTTACTGAAATGATGACGAGGGTCAGAAGCAATGGTTACTGGTATTCCTAAGCGAGTTTTTTCTGCATATTGCTGAAGTTTATTATACCATGTGGCAATGGTGTGTACATTATCAGGTAATCCCCATACATTAAAATGATTCATCAATGATTCATCAATATTCTGTATAGCTGGTGGCCTTCTGGCCGCCGGCCCTGTCACACCTTTTTTACTTTCCAATGTTCCGTCTTCGCTTACGGGAGCACCGTCGATGAACATCATTCCTGCTTTTTCCTTTAAATTCATTTGACTCATTAAATCTTTGATTCTTGCTTCGATTGGCTGGTTGATGTCTTCGTAAATATCAAGTTTCCCGTTGTTATTCAAGTCTCTATAAACACGACCTGCTATTTCTGTTTTTACACTTGATTTTTCAAGAGCTATCGCTGGAATTTTTCTGTTACCTGTAATTTGATTTAGGTTTTGACATCCTATATTTATTGATAGGAAAGCCGACATTATATAGTATACCTTAATTTTACTCATATGGCATTTTTTTTCTTTTAATTGACTGTAACGTTTAGTATAATAGAAGTAGCGGAAAAAAAGCTACCATCTTTCTGATAGAAAGATACTGAATTAAAACAAAAAACGGTTCAAGTTTATACCTAAACCGCTATTGCTTTTATACCTTGTTGTAGCCAGTTAATTTGTTGAATCAGTTGCTTGTGGCATTTCAGAGCCTTTATTCCTTTAAAATTTTACCTGAATAAATTTTATCTTCACTTTCAATCTTTAAGAAATACATACCACTAGTCAAGAATGAAATATCAATCTGTTTTTTGTTGTTCACTTCAAGAATCAATTTACTGTTAATATCAAATAACTTAGCTTTAAAGCTTTCATCTAATTTAATGTTTACAACATCGTTAACTGGATTGGGATAAAAGGAAACCACATTATTTGATAGTTCCTCAATTCCTAGTGAAGCACTAGGTGTTGCAGTAGTAATATCATACACACTAAATTCACCTGAAGCTCGAACTTTAATCGCAAACTCATAAGTTGTGTTATTTACTAAATTGGTTATAGTTGTTGCAGTTTGATTTGGGTCTTGAATAACTTGTGAATTATCATAATCGGGGCTTCCATCTACTTTCCATACCAATAAATAACTTTCAAAGTTACGTCCACCTAAAACAGGAAGATTCCATGAAAGTGCTACTTGTTGATCTCCTGGTGTCGCAGTTAGCGTAGGAGTTTCCAAGCTTCCAAATGGCGTGCCTAATACAATATTACTGTAAGGGCCATTCTCTTCAGATCCGCCATTGTTATATATAGCTCTTACTTTAAAGTCATATTCAGTACCATTTGTTAGTCCAGAAACTGTTGCTGTCAGGTTAGGTAGATCGACTGTAACCGTACTTGGACTCCCCCCTCCCGCTTCTGAATAGGTAACTTCATATCTTAGAATAGGTAAATTATTATGATGTAGTGGTTCATTCCAGTTTAAGGTTCCTGAGCCATCACCTGTAGAAGTTAGACTTAAAAGCGGAGCTAGTGCCAATTGAATGGCGCCAATATCACGAAAACCATTCGCATCAAACCTATCATTACCTAATGCATCAACAGTTATTGGTGAGCCTGTAATAGGGTTGATTAAGGGAGTGTTAATCACGTCAATTAAAACACCTGAGACATCAGGGTTTAGTAATTCGGTATCAAGATAAGCAGTAGTCGTATTTACTTGTGGTACAAAACCAGGTAAGGCTGTGATTAAATTTGGCTGTGTAGTAATGGTCTGTAAAGCATTAGCATCTTGACTCGCTGAAGGTTCTATCCATGTCTTGTCATCAGCGGTAATTCCCGTCCCTTCTAAGGTGGGTATGATTATCCCTGAGGTTTCTGGAAAATTGAAGCCAACAGCAGATTCAGTTAGATTGATACTACCGGTACCACTGTTATGAATAAGCGATGTAAAAGGGTAATTTAAACATTCTGTATTACAACTATTTGCATTCCACCTTATAGAGGATGAAATAATGTTCATAGGTCCACTTGAATTATTCACAATACGTTCACCATATCTTACATTAGTTCCATCCGCAAACGTAAATGTAGAGTTAACAATATTTGTAAGATTAGTACTACCAAGTATTCGTATCCCTCCAGCATTCATAAATCTGGAGCTAACAATGTTTACGGTAGAAGATGATGCGCCAATCCAAGATATCGCGCTTTTCGTTTCTTGAAAATTTAAATCGTAAAACACACTGTTTTCAATAGTTAAGTTTCCTGCATTTGCATCCGTGAGAATGGCAGCATTACCATCTGGTTCATCATTCCAATTCTCAATTTGGAGAAATGTTGAGTTTTTTATTGACAAGGATGCACCAACAAAAACAGAGATCATTGCATCACCATTCGCGGTACAATTTAGGGTAGACCATATGTCTTGTGCCTTGAAATTTTCCAAATTTAAAGTTGCATAGTCAGCTACTTTTCCTATAGAATTAAATTGTTTAATAGTAAGGTCTTTAATGGTTACTTCTATACCTGAATTATCAATATTACTAGTTCCAACCTTTAAAAAGTTTGGCATTCTAAACACAATTTGTGTACTTCCTATACTTGCAGGACAAGCTCCTAATGGATTTGAGGTTCCATTAGCGGCTATCCACCATTGCTTTCCATTAATAACACTCCCATTACCTTCAATTATCACAGATTCGTTAATTATTGCCATGTCGGGATTAGCAAGTGTAAAATCCGGAAAAATGGCATTTACATTTAAACCGGGAGTGAATTCAATAGTGTCCTCACCAGGATTAGCATTAGCATCCAGTATGGCCTGAAGAAATGAACCTGGGCCTTCTATTTCAGTTGATGTTACCGTAAATGTTGTTTGTGAAAACCCATAGTTTGCTATACTAATGATTAAAACAAAAATTATCTTATTAGATTTTAGAATAATTGTTTTCATAGAATACTTTTTTAGTAAAGCAATTTTATAAACTTATATTTAAATAATAGTTAAAGCATTTATTCTTATATTTATTTTCTTTTAGATAATATTTATAAAATTTTAAAAATTGTCTTTTACGACTATAAAAATTGTTATACTTATATTTTTTAGCACTCTTAATTTCAAATTGAGTGCTAGTGACATAGTATTAGAAAAATTTTATGGAACAAAAGTTCATTATAATTTTTCTGTGGATAAAGATGGTAACATTTTAATAGGTACAAGTCAAGGAACTTTTAAGATAATAGATAATAGCTTAATTAAGCTAAATGATAATGCGGGATATGTTAGATTTACGAAAGGTAAGTTAGAGGTGTCGAAAAATGGCAGTGTTGATAGACACTATAAATATCGTGACTTACTTCCGAATTCATATAGTAAATATTGGCAACAATCAATTGAAAAGGAAAACTATATTTATATAATTTGTAAAAACGCCCTTTTTATCTTTAAGAGACTACCCTTTTCTCTTCAAATGGAGGGGTACAGTATTAGATCCTTTTCTCCAAATAGTATAGCAACTTACAATGGTGTCTTTTGTTTTGGTGAAAAACTGAAAGTACCTACTTACAGCTCAGGTAAAATTTTAGAAATAGACTCTACATTTTATATTTGTTATGATGGCTTAGTTAAGTATTCAAGGGGTCAGAAACCAATCGTTTATTCCAATGAAGTTAGCGGTGAAACCAAAATAGGGGATAATACTATTGGTTTCTCTAGGGATATTAAAAAGTTAAATTCTGAAGGTTTTTTATTATCAACTACTAAAGGATTATATGTTTTGAATGATTCTTTAGAGGTAGCTGAAAAAATATTCAATAATGAAGACAACAATGCTCCGGTAATTATAGAAGTTTTTCAAAAGGGTTATACTAATAGAGTAACCTTTGCTCAGAAGAACAAAATTTACAGATATGGTTTTAGCTCGAAAGAATTAATACAATTAACAAGTTTTTCTGATATTATTGTTGATGGTATGGTAATTCCACATGAGGTAAATTCCGAATATTTTATCTTGACAAATCATTCACTTGTGATATATAATTATCTTAAGGATGAAAAAAAAGTGATAAGGGGCTTAAGTAATGCATATTCCCTATTGGTGCTTACTAATAATGATTTACTAATAAGCACCATAAATGGTCTTTACTATTTAAAATCTGGCACAAACAAATTTGTACACATATTTAATGGTGTTGAATTTAATAAAATGGCCCTATATAAAGAAGGAGATACGATTAAGTTAGGTAGTACAAATGGTATTATTAAGATAACAGAAAGTGGGTTGCAAAACGTTGTTGACAATGAAATAATTAGAGATCAAATCAACGTTAAAAAGAGTTTTATATATATAATACTTGGTTTATTGATTGTTTCTCTTGGTTTGTTAATAGTAAATTGGTATCGAAAGAAGAGAATCATTATTTCAGATGAAAAAAATATTACCAAACAAACTATTCTAAATTATATTGAAGAAAATTTAAGTAATGTAACTGTTGAATCGATTTCGGAACACTTTAAAATCAATAATAATGTTCTTTATAGTTTAGTTAAACCTAGTAAACCTGGTAAATTGATTACAGGTCTAAGATTGGAAAAAGCAAAAGAATTGAAAATTCAGGGAAGAAGTATAGAAGAAATTGCAAATTATACGGGATTTTCAGCAAGCTATTTAAAGAAGTTGAAATACTAAAAATTTTCCTTTGAAAACTATTTGATTTAAGTTTTATGAAATATTTGGTGAATGAAGTTAAAAAATAAATAACATTCTAAGTTTGATCCTGTTCTATAGGTTAGGTAGCATCTTTTGTTTAATTGGCTACAACGGTCTTGTGTATGGTTAGTTGCGTGTTTAAGCAACTAATTTAGTAAACAAAAACGAACGCGATAAAATTCCGAAGGAATTTTCCAGATAAGCACTCGCCAAAGCAATTAATTATACACGTTGTTGGCTGTAGTTTTTTTGCAACAATTTTAATTAATTTGAACTTTAACGGAACCCTCCGGAATTGTAAAATAGTATGCCCGAACATATTCTGGAAGAGAAATGACTTTATAAATCAAACCACCTTGGTCAAGAATATCTTTTAATTTTAATTTAACAGATACAGATTCATCTGTACAATAGTCTTGTTCCGCTTTAGTTGTAAATGAAAGACCTTGTCCGACACTATCAGCTCTAAAAGTATGCCCTTGTCCATTATATAAATCGATAACCATTTCTGGAGGATTTCTATTAGCGGTTATGGCTAACGATCCATCCTTGTTTTTTAAAATATGAGACTTTTTTGTATATCTGTAAAATACAGAATCTGGGCCTAAATTATCTTCCAACATTAACTGTTGAAGTATTTCTTTTTTATCCATTGTTAATTTTTAGCATGTTATTATTTCTGTTAATTTAATAAAAAACAAATTATCATAAGATAATATCATCCAGAATAAATTCTGAGCGCATTGAGCTTTGATTATTAGATATTAGTTTTAAAACTTTTCTAAACTCTGGATATTTTTCTTTTATTCTGACATAATCTTCTTTGTGTAAACAAAAAAGATCACAAAAAGAAAGAGTAACTATTGAAGCTGTTCTTTTTTCGTTTAGTATTAAAGACATTTCTCCAAAATAATCACCCATACTAAAGTCATTATAATTCTTCCCATTTTGAGATACTATTTTTAATTGGCCTTCTGCAATAAAAAATATCTCATTCCCTATCTCACCTTTTCTAATAACGAAACAATCCGGAGGGTAAGTTTGGTGTTTCAAAGACAATAATAATTCATTTTGTAGCGCTTGAGAGGAATCCTTGAATAATGGAATTTTTGCAAGAAAGTCTTTAGTCAGATAGTGCAGTATATCAAGTCGATAATGAATTGGGAGGTCTTTAAAAAAGTGCTTTTCCTCATGTCCCTTATATCTTGTCCATAAATATTCATAATACTCTCTAATCTTATGATTAAAATCATCTGGGACATTTCTATGAGATAAATACTGGTTAACAGCCTGAACTTTATCCTTATATTTTATTTCTGCTTCATTTATTTTAGTGAAAAGAGAAGCTAAATTTCCAATAATAAAAGCATATGAAGATGCTCCAAGCAAAGCCACACCTATTGTAATCACAATTTCAATATTACGAATTGGAGTAATGTCTCCAAAACCAACTGTAGTCATAGTAATAATTGTCCAGTACAAAGAATATATGTAAAGAGATATCGGGTCAGATCCCGTAAAATGACTTGTTGCTAACCACGAGTTATCAGGGTAATGGTCAAGTCTTATTGTTAAATACCAACCACATGCAATCCAATGGATAATAACAACCATGAACACGACAAATTGGATAATCCTTAAATAACTGCTGTAATTCCAAAGTGTTTTTCTCCAAGATTTAATAATTGCAATAATTTTCACAAGTCTAAACAATCTGAAAATAGGAAACATCAGCAAAAACGAAGATGCATCCGCACTAAAGGCATACAATATTGGGATGTTGGCTATTAGATCAAATGCAAAGTATGATAGAAGATATTTTTTGGCTATTTTATTTTTATTAGTTACCTCCTGTCCGTCGGCAGTGTAACTAGTAAAAAAATTCATGATGATATCTACTAAGAAGAAAGCATCAATGAGGTAAATTAAGAGTATAGTTCTTTCGCTGGCCTCGAAAAACACTGTATTAAGCGGTATTAAAATACAGCTTAGTGGAACAAGAAGTAGTAATAAGATATTCCAAATAAAACGAAATCTAGACTTTTCACTAATCATCAACCTAATTCATTGGGGTTTGCATTTTCTTATATTTATATACAAATAGTTCCTGACTTTCTGACTCAATGGCTCTTTTTGAACGTACTGATCGGACTTCGTCAATTGCGTCTTGAGCTGACATTCCTTGATGAATCAAATAACAGGCGGAAACAAGACCAGTTCTACCAAGTCCTCCTACACAATGTATCAGAATATTTGCTCCTTTCTCTAAGTTTTCATCTATCCAGTAGATAAGCTCATTTGTTTCCTCTAAGGAACTAACTCCTTGATCAATTATAGGAAATGTTTTAGTAATAAAACCAGCATTATCGTATTCTGTTATTAAATCCTCTACGCCGTATCTTATTAATTCTTCACTGGTTATTAAAGATATAACATGTGAAATACCTTTATCTTTAAGTGTTTGCACATCTTCTTCCATTAAACGACTATTATCTTTACGGCCAGGTAAGATTGTCAATCCAATTTTACCTTTTTTGGTATATTTTTCATTAATGTAATCTATCCTTAAAGGGCCTCTTGCTTTTATTTGTTTAGTTATCGCATCACCAGCCCAACCTGTAGCATAGAGCGCCCATAATTTCTGCCAATTATTTGATTCAAAAAAGGACAAGGTATGCCCAGAATAACGCATCTGCCCAATTAATAACTGTAATGGATTTCTATCATCACGTATTAGATCTGGATAAAAAGAACGAAGTATTTTTATCGTTTCGTAGGTTCTAATCATTTCAGGGTTCGTTATTTCATTAGAATCTAATTCTGGCAATGGACGCCTTAAGTCTTGAACTTTTAGAAGCAAGTGGGTTAACTTTATAGCTTGCCGTAAATCTTCTTCATTGTTTACTGGAGTATATATATATAACAAGTCATTCTCAAGTTTTATAAGGTCTTTAAGTACATGTCCTTGTCCGGTATGGAAAAAGTCTATTAGCCATATATTTTCATGAGCGTCAACTATTATGTTAGCTCCGTTCAAATCACCATGCACATAGGAGAAGTAACTTGAAAATGTGGCTTTTGGAATTAATTCCTCTAATTCATCTTTAAAGAAATAGTAAGGATTGGGAAATGAATCACCTGTAGGTAAAGTCAAATTAGCTTCGTCAGCTTTGCTACCAATAACCTTTTCAATTTTTACCTTCATTCTTGGTGCATAATCTGGTTTAAACAAATAATGACCAAGCAAATTTTGAGCTTCCAGTTCAGCGGCAAAATAAAAGCGACCAAGTTGTTCTTTAAATATTGAAGTTAAAAATGCTTTAGTTTTTTCATGAGATAAACCAGAGCAATACATTTTCTGAAATGTATTTGAAAATCCATCACCCATAGCAGCATATCTATACTTTAATGCTCCTCTACCATTTAAATCAGCAAAATCGCTAATTCTTGGGGCACTGTTGCCTAAAACATTTTCTACTTTTTCGAAAGACGATCTTTCCTTTCCCATTTCGCTCTGTTCTCCAATTTTTAGAACATGGGGGGTTTGTTTATGGCCATGTATATCTACACTTTCAACTGATAATACAATGTTCCCAGAGTATCCACCAGTTAATGTTTTAAGATATATTGATTTACAGTCTCTGAAGAGATATCTAATCAGTTTAAGATCTGTATCTTCAATTTCCTCCAAAGAAATATTATCCATTTCTATAAATGGCATGTCAACCAATTTGGGCATTGGTAATGGAATTTCAATTTTAGTGTCACTTAAAAAATTAGTAAACTCTCCAATTGAAGAAAAAATCCGAACACCTAAAAGACGTTCCAGTTGACTTAATGCCATATAATGCTGAGACCTGGAAGAACCTGCTGTTAAAGCAGAACAAATTGCAATCTCAAAATTAGGATAACGTGTTGTTATATCATAAGCTAGGTAAGAGATTTTTGCCTCAGTCCATACCCCCATTAGTCCAACTCTTAATGTTTCGTTTTTGTATCCCTCTAAAATCTCGGTAAATTCTGGATTGAGAAAATCATTTAAGCTATTTGAATCAATTACGGTAGTAATGCGAGGGTAATTATCAAGACTAAAAGCAAATTTCGCACCTTCTGAAAAAGCAATGCAATGGTCTCCAAACTTTTCGAGATGCTTGATTTGTGTGGGATCTTTTTTGTTATACCAAGATCTAATATGAATAATCTCCATATCATCTTCCGATTGGGAATAAGCCCATTTCATAGTATTTGTAATGGGCCCTTCTGATGGCTTTAATCCCATTAATCTGATTGACTCGTCATAACCAACATGCAATAAATTAGGCAATGGATCATACTTCCCTATTGGCTTTACAAAATCATTTTGTAGACATTGAGTTATTAGTATCGACTTCATATAATTATAATATTTGTTGCCTCGACAGGCTTTGCCTTTAGTTTAGCAAATAGGTTTTATGTTCTTTTTACAACAATGGGCAAATATCAAAAGGTGTTTCCGCCCGTTATCGAATTAAAAACTTGCTTTTGCTTCTTCAAGTGTTTTAAATACATTAAAAATCATGGTAAAACCAGAAATTTCAAATACTTCATTTACAGTTTCGTTCAACCCACTTATTCGCATCTCTCCTCCAATAGGTTTTAATTTTTTAGAAGTTGATAATAAAATTCTTAGGCCAGAACTACTTATATAATCTAAATTTGAAAGATCAATTAATAATTTAGTACGCCCCTCTTCAATCAATTTATTCATTTCATTTTCTGCACCTTTTGAAGTATTTGTGTCTAAACTTCCAGTTAATGATAATATTGAAATATCACCCTCTTTTGTAATTGTTATATTCATAATTATTTATTTAAGTTTTTTATACAATGTTGTTAAGTTCTTTTTAATATATCTTTTGTAACTCACATTATCCATTAATTTTTTAACCATATGGACTCCAAGACCACCGATCTCTCTATCCTCAATACTTGCATCCGTTTCTGGGGAAGCCAAGTTAAGTGGATTGAATGCAATTGCATCATCTTCAATAGAGACCACTAAATGATCTTCGGTAATATTTATGATTATTTTTATTTTATGTTCTTTTTTGTCATTATAACCATAAGAAACAATGTTATTTATGATTTCATCAAATGCGATATTAAATTTTCTATAAACGGCACTAGGAACTCCGTTTTGTTCACAAAACTCATTAAATAATTCATTTACAAAATCAATTTCAGACATCTGATTTTTTATAGTAAGTGTTTTAGAAAAAATGATTTCATTAAGTATGGGTTCGAGATATTCAAATCCTAAAATCGTAATATCATCTGCTTGTTCGGCTTCTCCCTGGAATTTAATTACAGAATTATAAAGGCCTTTTAAGTTCTCTTCAAGAGTATTTTTATTCCATTTTTTTATATTTTTAATTATTCTATCATTAGAGTATAACTCATTTTTGATGTTCATTGCCTCATTCACTCCATCTGTAAATAGGATTAATTTATCATTTGCAAGCATTTTCAATCTGTCCTCTTTGTAAACAAAATCTTCTACCGCACCTACTACCGGACCATGTAAGGTATCTAGTGTTTCAATTTCCCCGTTTACCCTTTTTAGATATGGAGGATTATGCCCGGCATTAGTATATTTTAACTCACCCGTAGATAAGTCAATAATACATAAAAAGAGGGTGACGAACATCGAGGTTTTATTATCTCTACTTAACTCATCATTGACAAAAGTTACAATGCTTGAAGGCGAATTATCCTCGTTAGCTCTAGATTTAATAAGTGTTTTACAAACCGCCATAAATAATGCAGAAGGCACACCTTTTCCAGAAACATCTGCTATAGAAAATAAAAACTTATTTTTTTCAATAAAATAAAAATCATAAAAATCACCTCCTACTTCTCTTGCAGATTCAAGCATTGCAAAAATATTAAACTCGGAGTGATCTGGAAATGCCGGGAAAATAAGAGGGAGCATACTCAATTGAATTTCCTTTCCAACATTTAACTCATCCTCCATTCTTTGGCTAGCCTCTGCAAGGAGCCTTTCCATTTCCTTTCTTTCTGTAATATCTTTAACAAAAGCAGTAAAAAACATTTCATCACCATATTGTTGTTTTGAAATACTGGCCTCTATTGGAAATATTTCGCCATTTTTTTTCATACCGGTCACATCCGGCCTCTCATCCATTCTTTTTGATGAAACTGAAGATGATTTAAACTCATCTATATGTTTGTGATGATCTGCCTTTGCTTTCGGAGGTAGAATTTGTAGAAGTGATTGACCAATTATTTCATTAACCTCGTATCCAAATAATCGGCATGCAGCGGGATTAAATTGTGTTATTATTTGGTTGGCATCAATGGTGATTATAGCATCATTCGCATTCTCAATTATCGATTTGATTTTATTATGAGATTCTTCGACCTCTTTTGTTCTATCTTTTACCTTATTTTCTAGCGAAGCATTTGTGTCTTCTAACTCATCCATCATTTGTTTAATGGATTTACTCATAACATCAAAACTATTTGCTAAAACACCAATCTCATCTTTTCTTACTAATCCTGTTTCAATGCTTAAATTTCCATCCGCCATTTCTTTAGAAATTTTTGTCAGCTTTACAATTGGTTTGGTTAATTTTCTAGAGAAATAAACAGCAAGAACAAAAATCATAATTAATATAATAATGGTCCAATAAAACATTTGAATAAAAGAGTCATTTAGTTCCAAAAAAGCTTCATCTTTATCTATTTCACTCATTATTACCCAATCTACATCCTTTATTTTTAAGGGTCTATAAGAAGAAAGAACCTGAACGCCTCTATAATCATTAAACATGTTAGTTCCAGTTTTTCCATTTATAGCATTTTTAACACCTACCGTTGACACCTTTTGTAAGCCAATAGAATTGTTAAATTTTATTATCTGTTTGATAGTATCATTGGAAATGCCAATATTTTGCAACATCTCCTCATAATTAACCTTGTCTTCAATTAAAAACCTGGATTGGTTGCGCATCAGTAAATCCTTACCAACTATGTATGTTTCTCCTGTTCTTCCTAAACCAACTTTACTCCATTGTTGGTTATCTGTCATAATATTATTAATGCGATCAATAGAAAGTTGAAAGGCTAAAACACCTACTTTTTTCTCCCCATCATAAATTGCAGTTGCAATAAAGGAGGCCTGCTCGTTATAGGATGGTGGATACATGTCAAAATCAACTATATTAGTATATCCTTTTTGATCCGATTCAAGTACATTCTGAACTAAACGAGCTAAATGTGTTTTCTTAAAAGCACCATCATTAATTGATGTTGCAAAATCAATTTCTTTATGAACAGTGTATACAATATGACCGGTTGTATCTATTAGAAATAAGTCATAAAATCCAATTTTATCAAGATAACTTTTAAATACAGGATGATACTTTGAATGAATAGCTGAATACGAACTATTATCATTACTTTTCAGTAATAACTGTTTTTCTCCTGTTGGATATGCATTATTTGATATATATAAATATTGTAAATATTGAGTCTGCTTTTCAATAGGAAAATATTCTGCTAAAGAAGGTGTTGTTATAGAGTTCGAATCTAAATGTGATAAAAACTCATTTTTATAATGGGCTTTTAATGAAGAATCTATATCGGCTTCTTCTAGATTTTTAATTTCTATCTTAAAGAAAGAGTTCTGAAAGTCATTTATCGCATCAATTACCATTAAATTTTCTGAATAACTTTGTACTTCATTTCTAGTCTGTTCGAAATAAGCTTCAACCTGATTTGCTTTTAATTCTCTTATCGCTGTAAGATTATTAAACGCTTCATTTTCCATTGTTTTTTTACCAGTAGCTATTCCTACAAAACCAATTGTACAAACAGAAACAACGGCAATAAAAACAAAGGCCATTATTATTTTAGTTCTTAATTTCATATTTTTTTAAAAATTACTGCCAACTAGGAAATAAACGCAATTGTGTTTATTTGCAATACCTCAATAAATATACTTAATGTTTTTACAAATAGAGCACCTTAAATATTTTTAAAAAATAAACTTGGTGATAACAATAAGTTAAGGCGTGAGGTAAACCTGCCCTCGATGCGGTCTTAAAGCATCTCGAATAGGTTTCATCTGGTCTTCATCAACAACTAGGTAAGCAATGCTATGCATATCGTTTATATGGTCTACTCCAGTAATTGAAATATTTAGGTTTTCAATGGTTATGTATTCTTTTAAATGAATTAAATGATGGTCTGCAGTAAGAGCTCCATGGGGGCCACGAAAATCCCAAATTAACTTTAATTGGCGCATATAAGGGTTTTAGTTTAGGTCAAATATAAGTTATTTTAAACACTAAGAATGGGTTAAAAAATAGGTTGGATTCCACGCGTTTTATAACTTAATTTTAGAATAATATTTGGATGTTTTAATCGTTTGTTAAACAACTTGTATTATAGGTTTATATTAGTATTTTTGTGATTCTTATAAATAAAAATAAGCAAATGAAGTTAAAGTATATTTTAGTTTTTGTATTCGTAATATTTCAGGTTAAAAATTATGGACAAACAAGTAATGAAGATATTCTTTTTAGTGTAGCGGAGGAACCCGTGTACGTTTCAGAATTTTTAAGAGTTTACAATAAGAATTTAGATTTAGTCCAAGACGAGTCGCAAAAAGATGTAGATGAATATTTAACGCTCTACACAAACTACAAATTAAAATTAAAAGAAGCTAAGGCATTAGGTTTTCATGAGAAACCAAGTTACCAAAGGGAGTTAGGTAATTATAGAAAGCAGTTGGCTAAGAGTTATATTTCAGATTCCAAGGTTACAGAGGCTTTGGTTGAAGAAGCTTATGAGCGTATTTCAAATGACGTTAAAGCCAACCATATTTTGGTAAGAGTCGATGAGAGCGCTACGCCAGCAGATACATTAGCAGCTTATAATCAAGTACTAAAATTAAGAGAAAGAGCGCTTAGTGAAGGTTTTGAAAAAGTTAGGAAAGAAGTCCATAACGGAAAGACCATTTATGGTGAAGAGCTTGGGTACTTTACCGGTTTTAAGATGGTTTATAAATTTGAGAATGTAGCCTATAATACGCCAGTAGGTGAAATTTCCCAACCGTTTAGAACCAGATTTGGTTATCATTTTATTAAGGTTTTCGATAAACGTAAAGCACGTGGTGAACGTACTGTAGCACACATTATGCTGACTTTACAAAACAAAGACTCTTTAAGCGGAAATCCCGAAGAAAGAATTCAAGAAATTTATAAAAAAATCCAGCAAGGTGAGGATTTTGAAGCTTTAGCAAAACAGTTTTCCGAAGATAAAAATTCAGCACCAAGAGGAGGAAAACTAAAACCGTTTTCTGGCGGACAACTTAGTGTCCCTATTTTCGAAGAAGTAGCTTTTGGGTTGGATTCCATTGGTGTAGTTTCAACACCTTTTAAATCGAAGTTTGGTTGGCACATTGTAAAGTTATATGGAAAAAAACCAGTGGCACCGTTTCAAGAAATCAAACCAGAACTTGAGGTTAAAGTAAAACGTGACGACCGCTCTAAAATTATTGATGAAGCGCTTCATTCAAAACTAAAAAAACGTTACAATATAAGTAATGAGCAACCAGCTCTTGATTATTTTACATCCATTCTTAACAATGATTTCTTTGCAAGAAAATGGGTGCTTCCAGAAGATTTTTCTGGAGATAAGCCTTTGGTTAAAATTGGAAAGAAGCAATTAAATTACATCGATTTTGGTGATTATTTGGTGAAAAACCAGCGTCATAATAGAAGCAGAACAACACTTAGGAAGATTGCTGAAAGCAATTATGAAACCTTCTTGAATACCAACTTGGTTAAGTACCAAGAAGACAATTTGGAGTATGAAAATGAAGAATTCGCCGATATTGTTGGAGAGTACCGAGACGGTTTGTTATTGTTTGATCTTATGGAAACTTCAATATGGAATGCTGCAAAAACAGACTCTATTGAGGTTAAAGATTTCTATGAAGCGAATAAGAATAAATATTTTATTCCTGAGCGTATTAATGCCGTAGTTGCCTCGTCAAATAAGCAGAAAACACTAAAAAAAGTGTCGAAACTATTAGAGGAAGGTATGGATCTCGATAAAATTAAAAACCTAGTTAATAGTAATAATAAAGTTGACGTTATTTTTACCTCAGGTATTATGGCGGCGAATCATCAAGCACTTCCTGAGGATTTCGTTTTTGCTCAAGGAATTTCTAAAATACAAAGTCACAATACAGGTTATGTGGTTGTGCAGGTAAAAGAAATTCTTCCAAAGGATATGCAATCTTTTGAAGATGCTAAGGGTACAGTGATTTCAGATTATCAAACCCACAAAGAAGAGAAGTGGTTGAATACATTACGAGACAAGTATTCTGTAATTATTAATGAAGCCGCTTTACAAACTGTTAAGGAACAAATTAAAAATCAATAGTGCGTAGCTCTGTAATTCTTATTATATATTTTTTTGTGCTTTCGTCTTGTTCTTTTTTCAAGAAGACAGAAGATGGCGTGCCTGTAGCTAGAGTTAATGATTCTTACTTATATCTTGAGGATATTAGTGATTTAGTGTCGGCAGAAACCTCTAAAGAAGATAGTACGCTTTTAGTTCAAAATTTTATTAATCGGTGGGCTACGCAACAGTTATTGGTGGATGGTGCTAAACTTAATTTAAGTGACAATAAACTTGAGACGTTTAATAAACTTGTCAATCAATATAAAAACGATTTATATACTAAAGCCTATTTAGAGGCTTTGGTAAAACGAAGCATTGACACCGCAGTTAACAAAGAAGAGGCTGCAGTATATTACGAAGAAAATAAAGAGGCATTTAAGTTAAACGAAGAACTCATTAAGTTTAGATATGTTTATTTGGAGAATAATATGCTTAATCTTCGTAAGATTGAAGAACAATTTAAGCGCTTTAATACAAAAGACAGAAGGGAACTCGATTCTATAGCTATTCAGTTTAAATCCTACTCTTTAAACGATTCAATTTGGGTCAAAGTGAATCAAGTCCTGAAGAAAATACCAGTGCTTCAATCTGAAAATAAAAATGAACTGTTAAAAAAATCTAATTTTATACAACTCAAAGACTCATTAGGAGTATATTTGATGCAAATTAATGATGTCTTATTACGAAGTGAAACTGCTCCTTTAGAGTATGTAAAACCTACTATAGATCAAATAGTAATTAACCAAAGGAAGTTAGAACTGATAAGACAATTAGAAAAAGATATTACAAAAGATGCCATTAAAAACAAGCAATTTGAAATTTTTAAATAATCATAAAATTATAGGTCTAATATGTACTACTTTTTTTGTTTGGAATATTACTTCTGCACAAGAAATAATTGAAGATGAAAAGCCTGTTGAAGAGGTAGTAAAAGAAAAGGATACGGTAAATGGTTTTAAAGCCATTAAAGTTGATGGTGTTGCCGCTGTTGTTGGAGACTACATTATCTTAGATTCTGATGTAGATAAAGCATATTTACAATTAGAAGCACAAGGTGTAAATACTAAAGACATAGAGCGTTGCCAGTTGTTTGGAAAGCTATTAGAGGATAAACTTTATGCACATCATGCGATTCAGGATAGTTTAACGGTTTCTGATGCTGAAATTAGAAGGAATGTAGATTATCAAATAGAACAGTTTTTACAGCAGGTAAATGGTGATATGCAAAAGCTTTTAGATTTTTACAAAAAAGATGATGAGCAAAGTTTTAGAGATGAAATGTTCGAAATTAACAAAGCAAATCAGTTAGCTCAAAGAATGCAGTCTAACATTGTGGAAGAGATAGAGGTTACTCCAGAGGAAGTAAGAACGTTTTTTAATAACATTCCTACAGACGAGCGTCCAACATTTGGTACCGAATTAAAAGTAGCTCAAATTGTGGCAGAACCAAAAGTATCTGAAGAGGAAAAACAAAAGGTGATTGATAGACTAAAGCAGTTTAAAGCTGATATATTAGAGAATGGAGCAAGTTTTAGATCGAAAGCTGTATTGTATTCAGATGATCCTGGATCTGCAAGTAAAGGTGGAAAATATACATTGAATAAAAAGCAACCTCGAATGGTTAAGGAGTTCAGACAAGTGGCATTTTCGCTTCAAGAAGGTGAAATATCTGAGCCGTTTGAAACCGATTTTGGTTTTCATATTATTCAATTAGAAAAAATTCGAGGACAGGAATATGATGTAGCTCACATTCTTTTAATACCAGAAGTATCTAATTCTGCTGTACAAGAAGCTAAAGAAAGACTTGAAAAGGTTAGAGAGCGTATCGTTAATGGAGATATTTCTTTTGCAGATGCGGCTAGGGAAGCTAGTGATGAAAAGGAAACAAGAAATGATGGTGGGCAACTTATTAACCCAGCAACACAGGATTATAATTTTGAGCTTACTAGAATGGATCCTGAGCTATATTCTCAAATTCAAAATCTAAAAGATGAAGAAGTCAGTTTGGTTTTAAAAGAACAAGACAGACAAGGAAATCTTAGTTTTAAAATATTGAGGGTTACAGATAGAATTGATGAGCATGAAGCAGATTATGCACGCGACTTTTTAAAGATTAAGGATTTAACACTTAATGATAAACGTGTAAAGGCAATTGAAAAGTGGCAAGCCGAAAAAATCATGGATACTTACATAAAAATTGGCGGTGAGAATAGAGATTGTGAATTTTCAAGTAACTGGTTAAAAAAGTAAGTCTATGTCTGATGTTGCTGCAATTGAAAGATTTGTAAATAAGTATAAAGAATTAAAGACAGAAATAGCTAAAGTCATCGTTGGACAAGATGACGTAGTAAACCAAATTTTAATTTCTGTTTTTTCAGGTGGACATTCTCTACTTATAGGTGTTCCTGGATTGGCAAAAACTTTAATGGTTAATACCATAGCACAAGCTTTAGGACTAAACTTTAAGCGTATTCAATTTACACCAGATTTAATGCCTAGTGATATTCTTGGTAGTGAAATATTAGATGAAGACAGGCATTTTAAGTTTATAAAGGGACCTATTTTTGCTAATATAATTTTAGCTGACGAGATTAACAGAACACCACCTAAAACACAAGCAGCTTTATTAGAAGCTATGCAGGAACGTGCGGTTACTGTGGCAGGACATCATTATAAGTTAGATTTGCCCTATTTTGTATTGGCTACTCAAAACCCAATTGAACAAGAAGGAACTTATCCTTTGCCCGAAGCACAGTTAGACCGTTTTATGTTTGCAATTAATTTAGGTTATCCTTCATTTAGTGAGGAAGTTGAAGTTGTTAAAGCAACAACCACTGATACACAGGCTAAAGTGAATGCATTGTTTGAAGCCCAAGAAATTATCGATTTTCAACATCTTATCCGTCGTATTCCAGTTGCAGATAATGTTATAGAATATGCTGTTTCTATAGTTGGTAAAACAAGACCGGATAGTGAAGCAGCTGTAGACTTGGTTAAAAATTATATTGATTGGGGCGCGGGCCCTAGAGCTTCACAAAACCTTATTTTAGCGGCAAAAACTCATGCTGCCATTCATGGTAAATTTTCACCAGATATTGAAAATGTGCAAGCAGTAGCACACAGTATTTTAAGACACCGAATAATTAAAAACTACAAAGCGGAAGCTGAAGGAATTACTGAGGAGGCAATCATTAAAAGTTTATTCTAATAACGTTCCAAAAATAAATTTTGAATTGTCACGAGCGGTTTTAATATTTATTCTTAATTAATTCTGCCAATAGTTCATGTAAGTTTAGCCTTTTGGCAGGTTGAAATTCCAAATTAACGTTCATCGTAAAATTCGCTAATTTTCATTTCCATTTCTTCGTCATGAAAAAAGAGAAACATACTTGCCATCATGTCTTGAAGTTCGTCGGTTGTATTATTCGTCAATAAGGTGATTTCATATTTATGATTGGGATACATTAAAGTGCCATCTTTACTTGAAAAAGTGGGCGTTTTTGTAAGGCCTATTTTTCCTTTATGATTCGTTACATCACATTTATAAATTATAGTATTCGATGTTATGTCTTTTAAAACAAACTGTTCTGCAAAGGGATGTAAATGAGGTGTGATTTGATGTAAACGCATGGTGTCTTTTAAAGCTAGTTGTTGGGTAGCATCAAACGAAAAAGATTGCTTTCCTTTAAATAGTTTCCAATGACCCGAAAGAGCTCGCCCATCTTTATCAAAATAGGTATGGTTTTTAGTTTCAACTGGAATACAAGATTTCCCTAAATCTTTTCCTTCAATACTATATGGATCATTTTCGTCAAAGGGTAACATCATATATACCGTTTTTGGAAGTAGCGGTTTTATAGTTTTTTCCTTTTTGTATTTAATGGAAATATCATGTTTTACAAGAAAAATGGAATCTTTTACATTATGATTAAGTACTTGCGTAATGACAAAAAATCGTTCATCACTAAAAAAAGGAAAACCATAACCTTCTGGGAAATCAACCGATTCTACGCCATGAGATAGTGAAATAACTCTGGGGTATTGACTATTTATTCTGTCTAATAAGTTCCAACGCACATGATGTTCTTGTTCTATATAATCAACATTCATATGACAGACAAAATCATTTGAGCGTTGTTGATTTGTTTTACCATCTTTAGCTTCAACTTTAAATCCTGTCATCCATAAAAGATCTTGTTTAGATTGGTCTAAATAAAAGGAATTAAAGGCTTTTGGACCTTCCATAGATTTATAAATACCGTCAACAGGCAGGTCTGGAGATTCGAATTTTAAAAGCTCATTAGTTTTAGTTTTTTGCCAATCGGAATCAATGATTTTTAAAAAATGAAGCGTTCGAGTTTTTACAATTGCTTTATGTCTGTTAGATAAATTAAAATAGTATATTAGACCAATACTAGCAATTAATACTAGAAAAAGGATTGAGATTTTGTGCCACTTTTTTAAAGTCACCTAGGTCTTATTTATAATCAAAATTACTAATATTTTAATGCAACCACCAACGTTTTCTAGATTATTAGGTTTAGACTGTTTAAGAGCTTTGGCTATTAGTTTGGTGCTTGTATCTCATATTACTTTTTTACTTTTCCCAGATAGCACTTCAACGCTTATTGATGGATTTAGAATTTTAGGAGCCATAGGAGTAGATTTGTTTTTTGTTTTAAGTGGTTATTTAATTGGTGGTATTTTACTTAAAATTATAAATACCGATGATTTGAAATGGTCAGCTTTATTTAAGTTTTGGAAAAGACGTTGGTTGCGGACGCTGCCTAATTATTTTCTAGTTTTATGTCTTAATATAATTGTGGCTTTTCTGGTTGGTATATTGATACCAAAAGAATTATTTCAATACAGTTTATTTATTCAAAATTTTTCTTGGGGACACCCTGATTTTTTCACAGAAGCATGGAGTTTGTCAATAGAAGAATATGCCTATTTGCTGTTGCCTTTTTTAATTTTTTTCTTGATAATTTCATTTAAGAATAAAAACAAACCTTTTCTGTTTCTACTAAGCACAGTTATAGTAATTATGGTATTAACAGGGCTTAAACTTAGTTATAATTTTAATGCGTCCGTAGAGAATTATCACGATTGGAGTTTATCATTTAGAAAGGTTGTAATTTATAGAATGGATAGCATATACTATGGGTTTATTGCGGTCTTCTTTATGAAAAAATTCCCAACATATTTTGAATATAATAAAAATATATTCTTGATTGCGGGATTAGTTGTATTTGCCGTGCTTCATGTAATAATTTATGTTTTTAACCTCTTACCTCAATCTCATTTGTGGTTCTATGTATTGGTGTATTTGCAAATGGTTGCCTTTAGTTTAATGCTATTGTTTCCTTATTTTTTACATTTAAGGCGAACCATTTTTGGTAAAAAGATTGTTGAGTTTATAAGCACAAGGTCTTATGCCATATATTTAGTGAATTATTCATTGGTACTTTTAAATATAGAGTTGTTGGTGAACTTAAAGGTTTTGGGGCCAATCGAAAAAACACTAATAGTATTGTTATTTTTATTTGTTACAACTGTGGTTTCTAATGTTATATATCTTTATTTCGAAAGGCCTATTTTGAAACTTAGAGATAGAAGATTTCCAAGATAATCTTATGAATTTAAAATCAAGAATATTTGGACTGGACCTAATGAGAGCGATGGCTATTGCTATGGTTGTTTGTTCTCATGCTTTGTATATTTTTCAAGGTTATAACAATACTCTAATTAATGCCGTACAAGTATTTGGTGTGCAGGGTGTAGAGGTGTTTTTTGTTTTAAGCGGTTTTTTGATTGGTGGTATACTTTTAAGGCTTTTAGAAACAACAGAATTCTCTAAAAAAGAGATGCTTCATTTCTGGATAAGACGCTGGTTTAGAACTTTGCCATTGTATTACTTAATGCTCATTGTAAATATTATAGTAGCACTTATTATAGGTTTTAAATTACCCGAAACCATTTGGAAGTATTTTTTATTTCTCCAGAATTTCTCCGATTATCATATCCCATTCTTTCCAGAATCTTGGAGTTTATCGGTTGAGGAGTTTGCGTACCTATTAGCTCCTTTTTGTATTTTTATTTTTTATCAAATGTTAAATAAAAGTTCAATTAATAAAGAAAAGTTCTTTTTAAGAGTTTCAGTTTTTTTATCAATAATTTTCCTAGGATCTAAGGTTTATTATTACTTAAAAACAGTCAATGATATACAGTCCTTAGAATTGTGGAATTCGAATTTAAAAGCCATTGTAATCTATAGGTTAGACGCTATTTTTTACGGTTTTATTTTAGTATATTATTTTAACGAGAGAAAAACAGTCATTGAAATACATCGAAAAAACCTTTTCGTCGTTGGTTTGTTTCTTTGGTTTTTTGTTTTAGTTGTTTTGCCGCTAATTGGTATGCGTATTGAAGCTTATCCCTTTTATTGGAATGTGTTATACCTGCCACTTAACTCTATAGCGATAAGTTTAATGTTACCATTTTTATATTATTTAAAACCACCCAAAAAGGTAATGTCTAATTTTATTCAACGTGTAAGCTTATATTCCTATGCTATGTATCTCTTGCATTACACCTTCATTCTATACATTATGCAGTTACTTTTAGATTTTCAAAGTATGAATCTATTTCAACGCATAGCATGCTTAATACTTTATTTGCTTCTTACTTATTTTTTATCAAAGGGAATTTACTTGTTTTTTGAAAGACCAATTACCAATTTAAGAGATTCAAAATGTATTAAATCATTTTTAAAGAATTAAGTTGATAATTAGATAGTTTTTAACTTTAAAAACTGAAATAAATTAAATCATATCAAATTATAATAGAACAATAATAAATTAATATAAATAGGCTTTGTATTGCTATGTTAATTTTTAATTCTTTGCATTAATTTTGTACTTTGCATCACTTTAAAATTTCAACCATTTAAAATATAGAATATGGCATTTGACATCGATATGATTAAGGGTGTTTACAGCAAGATGGCAGAGCGTGTTGACAAGGCGCGTGAAGTAGTTGGTAAACCATTAACACTTTCTGAAAAAATATTGTATAATCACTTATGGGATGGGAATCCAACCAAGGCATTTGAGAGAGGAAAGGATTATGTAGATTTTGCTCCAGATAGAATTGCATGTCAGGATGCAACAGCACAAATGGCGCTGTTACAGTTTATGCAAGCAGGAAAGAGTAAGGTTGCTGTGCCTACAACGGTACATTGCGACCACTTAATTCAAGCGAAAGAAGGTGCTGCAACTGATTTAAAACATGCCAATAATGTAAGTAGCGAAGTTTTTAACTTTTTAGAGTCTGTATCGAACAAATATGGTATTGGATTTTGGAAGCCAGGAGCTGGTATTATTCATCAAGTGGTTTTAGAAAATTATGCTTTCCCTGGAGGTATGATGATTGGTACGGATTCTCACACTGTAAATGCAGGTGGTTTAGGTATGGTTGCCATTGGTGTTGGTGGTGCAGATGCTGTTGATGTTATGGCAGGTATGGCTTGGGAATTAAAGTTTCCTAAGTTAATTGGGGTTAAATTAACTGGAAAACTTTCTGGATGGACCGCGCCTAAAGATGTTATATTAAAAGTAGCTGAAATTCTAACTGTAAAAGGAGGAACTGGAGCTATAGTAGAATATTTTGGACCTGGAGCTACGGCTATGTCATGTACTGGTAAAGGAACCATTTGTAACATGGGTGCTGAAATAGGTGCAACGACATCTACATTTGGTTATGATGATTCTATGGAACGCTATTTAAGAGCGACAGATAGAGAAGATGTAGCTGATGCAGCAAACGCTGTGAAAGATTATTTAACTGCTGATCCTGAGGTTTATGATAACCCAGAACAATATTTTGATCAAGTGATTGAAATTAACCTGTCTGAATTAGGACCGTTATTAAATGGACCTTTTACTCCAGATTTATCTACAGAAGTTGGTTCTGCTATGACTGAGAAGGCAAAAGTTAACGATTGGCCAATTAAAGTAGAGTGGGGTCTAATAGGATCTTGTACGAATTCATCTTACGAAGATTTATCGAGAGCCTCTTCTATTGCACAACAAGCCTTAGATAAAGGATTAAAAACAAAAGCAGAATTTGGTATTAACCCAGGATCTGAGCAAGTGCGTTATACAGCAGAGCGTGACGGAATTCTTGAGGTATTCGAAAAATTGGATGCTAAAATATTTACAAATGCTTGTGGACCGTGTATTGGTCAGTGGGCAAGATATAGCGATCCTAAAAATGCGCCAAAAAACAGTATCGTGCATTCGTTTAATAGAAACTTTGCAAAACGTGCTGATGGTAACCCAAATACACATGCTTTTGTAGCGTCTCCAGAGTTAACTGCCGCAATAGCTATAGCTGGTCGTTTAGACTTTAATCCGTTAAAAGATAAGTTAATTAACGAGAATGGAGAAGAAGTGATGCTAGATGAACCAACAGGATGGGAGTTGCCACCAAAAGGTTTCGATGTTAAGGATAATGGGTATTTAGCTCCTGAAGCAGATGGAAGTCATGTAAATGTTGTTGTAAATGACAGTTCAGAACGTTTGCAATTATTAACACCATTTGTACCATTAGGAGACTCAATCACTGGAGCTAAATTATTAATTAAAGCTTTTGGAAAATGCACCACCGACCATATTTCTATGGCAGGTCCATGGTTGCGTTTTAGAGGGCATTTAGATAATATTGCAAATAACACATTAATTGGAGCAGTAAATGCATTTAATCAAAAAACTAATTTTGTTAAAAACCAATTAACAGGAGAGTATGGCGGTGTGCCAGATGTACAGCGTCAATACAAAGCAGCAGGTATTAAAACAGTTGTTATTGGAGATCACAACTATGGTGAAGGATCTTCCAGAGAGCATGCTGCAATGCAACCAAGACACCTTGGTGTCGCAGCGGTAATTGTTAAGTCGTTTGCACGTATTCATGAAACAAACCTTAAGAAACAAGGGATGCTAGGTTTAACCTTTGCTAATGAAACCGATTACGACTTAATTCAAGAAGATGATACATTCAACTTCATAGATTTAAATGAGTTTGCTCCAGGAAAACAATTAACGTTGGAAGTAATTCACCAAGATGGATCTAAAGATACTATCAAACTGAATCATACGTACAACGATTCTCAAATCGCTTGGTATAATGAAGGGTCAGCTCTTAATTTAATTAAGAAACAGAACGCTTAATTTTTAAGTCTATATAATTAAAATATCCAGTCGTTAGAGGCTGGATTTTTTATTTAATCAAATAAGGTTTTTGTTGAGATTTAATAAAGTTTAAGGCTTATTAAAAAAATCACTCTTTACCGCTATTTATTTTTAAATAATTATTTAAATCGTTATTTAATTTATTGAGTATAGCTGGAATATCTTTAACATAGGATTGTGTTTTTTTAATAATTCTTCCATTTTTAAAAAAAGAAGAACCGCTTTTGATGTTAAAATCTGTCCATCCTAAATCGTACTTACTATTTAACTTTGTTTGAATTAGTATTGGCTCAAAGTTGTATTTACCTTGCTCAAACCTAATTTTTACTGTGTACTTCAAATGATAGAATTGCTTACCTACGCGTATGGCATTGTCTTCAAGCCCATTTAAATATATAGTATTGTTATTATTTGAGAGATGAGATGCGAGATTAATATTTTTAGGAGTTATTTTAATCCACTCGAGAGATTTTTTATGTATTTCATTTTCAGTTAAGCGAACAATATTAGATGAAATGACTTTTGGAGTTAAACCATTTTCTTTAAAAATAAATTTGTTTTGACTAAAACCGAAAAAGGATGATAATAAAAAAGTAAAGTAAATTGTTAGCTTCATTTTAAGTTTACCTCATAAATTAATTAAAATAATTCTTTAATGATAATTGAATTTATGTAAATTAATTATTTTCTTCAACATTCAGACTGTCAAAATTGTATTTTTACCAAAATTTTCGAAATGAATTCAAGACAAGACCAGCTTAAAGCTTTTGATAGGTTATTAACCATTATGGACGAGTTGCGAGAACAATGTCCGTGGGATAAAAAACAAACTATGGAAAGCTTACGTCACCTTACTATAGAGGAAACGTATGAGCTTGGTGATGCTATTTTAGATCACGATTTAAGTGAAATAAAAAAGGAGCTGGGAGATGTGTTACTGCATATTGTATTTTATTCTAAAATAGGAAGTGAAACCAACGATTTTGATATCGCTGATGTATGTCATAGTATTTGCGACAAACTAGTTGATAGACACCCACATATCTATAGCGATGTTAAAGTTGAAAACGAAGATGATGTAAAACGAAATTGGGAAAATCTAAAATTAAAGGAAGGTAAGAAAAGCGTTTTAGAAGGTGTACCAAAGAGTTTACCTGCATTAGTTAAGGCCAATAGGATTCAAGATAAAGTAGCAGGGGTTGGTTTTGATTGGGAAGAACCCAACCAAGTTTGGGAAAAAGTAGAAGAAGAGTTAATTGAATTTAAAACTGAAGTCACTTCAGGAAATCAAGAAGCCATGGAAACCGAATTTGGTGATGTGTTATTTTCTATGGTTAACTACGCTAGATTCTTAAATATAAACCCAGAAAATGCTTTAGAACGCACTAATAAAAAATTTTCTAAACGTTTTCAATATCTTGAAAGTAAAGCGAAAATTATGAATAAATCCCTTAAAGACATGACCTTAGCTGAAATGGATGTATTTTGGGAAGAAGCTAAAAAACTATAAAAATATTTCTAATATAGCTTCTTAATTTTGTCCAATTTGCTAGTCCAAAGTTCTAAAGACTCTTTATGATTTTTTATGTTTGTATGTACCTCTTTAACTAGTGGATTATCATCATCTACATTCGTGAAAAACTGTAGATTATTCTCTAACTGATTAATTTGATGCTTTACTTCATCAATTTTCTTTCGAATAAATGAATGTTCATTATCGAGATCTCTTTTATTGTCAGAGCTGTTTAGATTTTCCAATTTATTCTCAAACTTTATCATTTCGACTTCGTTCTTGTCCATGTCTAATTTCGAGAATAAAGAATCTATTGTTTTATGGAATTTACCTTCAATATAACGTTTGTTATAAGGTACGCGACCAATCGATTTCCAAGATGTAACCTGAGCATTTATGGTTTCTAAATCTTTAATTTTATCACCAGATAGTTTTAAGGATTTCAAAGAATCTAACAATTCGTACTTACTGTTAAAGGCGTCTAACTCAACCTTATTGGAAGCATTACGTTCTGTATGAAGTTTATCAAAATAATGGTTACATGCAGCTTTAAATTGCTTCCAGATTTTATCGCTGTCTTTTCGAGGAACATGACCAATTTTTTTCCAATCACTTTGTATTTTTTTCATTAAAGCAGTGGTTACCTCTATATCTTCACTGTCTTTGTTATCTTCAGCAATTTTAATTAATTCTAATTTTTTCTGAAGGTTTTGATATTGTTCTTTTTTTAATCCCTTGTAGAAGGCATTTTTGTTTCTGTTAAAGGCTCTAACCGCATCTTTAAATTTTGCCCAAGTTGCTTCATTTACTTTTATTGGAACTTTGCCTGCATTGAAAAAATCGTTTCTTAAGGATTCTATTTCTTTAATCTTTTTTTGCCATGCACCATGCGAGTTTACTTTTTCTGCAGCTATTTCATTAATTTTAGAAATAATCTCTTCTTTTTTCTCTAGATTTTTCTCGTAAACTTTATCTATTTCTTTAAAATAGAGTTGACGTTTATCATTAATTAATTTTGTTGCCGCTTTAAACCGTTCCCATATAACTTCACGATGTTCCTTTCCAACAGGACCAAGTTCTTCTTTCCACATTTTGTGAAGTTCTTGAAGTTCCCTAAAGGTACTAGGGATATTATCACTTTGTGCTAACTCTTCCGCACGTTCAATAATTTTAAGCTTTTTTTCTAAGTTATGCTTAAAATCTAAATCGCGAAGGTCTCTGTTTAAATGTAAAAAATCGTAAAATATTTCTACATGATGATGATAACTATTCCATGCGTTGTTGTACTTGTCTCGCGGAATTGCACCTGTGTTTCTCCAACGTTCTTGTAGTTCTTTAAAATGTTTGTATGTAGTGTTTATATTTTCTTCTACATTTATTAATCCTTTTAACTCCTCAATAATCTCAAGTTTGTTGGCTAAATTTTCTTTTAAATTTTTCTCAAGACTTTTATAGTGCTCGTTTAATTTGTTTCGGTATTCTCTGTAAGCAGTTTTATATCTTTTTTGAACAGGAGAGGAGTAGTAAAAATCAATTTCATTACCGCCATCAGCTAAGAAATCGGCTTTTTTTTCGTCAATTAATGCTTGAAATTTAGTTTTGAATTCACTATTGATATTATCAACATGTGATCTTATAGCTTGAATTTTTTCAGACTTTAAAAGCTTCTCTAGCTCAATTGCTAAGGACTCTAACGACATTTTATCGTATTCCTTTACTTCAATTTTATGGCGGTCTTTGTTACCTTCATCTTCAGCATCCTCGGCATTTGAAGCTTCTATTTCATCAATAACTTCATCTGATTCTTGGTTGTCTTCTAAATCATCAGAATTATTTGAATCTTCGGTAGTAATTGTCGACTCATCAGTATCCGGTTGAGGGCTCTCTTCAATTTCTGATGTGTTCTTCAAATCTAAATTAGTGTCGCCAGTAAGTTCTTGATTTTCTGGTTTATTTAAATCTGTATTTAATTCTTTTTGTTCTCCTTCTGCTTTTTGCAGGTTATCAATCTCAGACATTATAAAAATGTTTAGGGTCGTTAAAAATGTGCGCTATAAAGTCTAAAGATACTAACAACTCCAATATTTACAAAGCGGAGAAGCGGTTTAAATCTTTTTATTGAGGGTTTTTTATGCAATATTCCAAATAGACCATGCCTTTTCGGCTTGAAGCTTTAACATATTCAAACCGTTTATAGTTATTGCTTTTTTCTCTGTGCCATACTTTAAAAATTTTGTTTGATTTGGATTGTAAATTAAATCATATAAAATATGATTTGAGGTAATGGCTTCGTATGGAATATCAGGACAGTCATTAATATTTGGGAAGGTACCGACCGGTGTACAATTTACAATAACAAGATGTTCTTTAATGACGTCTTCATTTAAATCTGAATAAGTAAAACATACTTTTGAAGATTTGGTTCTAGATACGTAATTGCATTTAATACCGAGTTTTTGTAAAGTGTAAATTACAGCTTTACTAGCTCCGCCAGTTCCTAGAATTAATGCAGATTTATGCATTTTGGATAAGTAAGGCTGGATAGAATTTTTAAATCCATAACAATCGGTATTATAGCCAACCAATTTACCTTTGTTAGTAATTTTTATAGTATTAACTGCTCCAATTGCTTTTGCTTTTTGATTTAATTTGTCTAAATAAGGAATAACGGATTCTTTATAAGGTATAGTAACGTTCATGCCTTTTAAATCTTTAGTATTTCTTATTATAGAAGGGAATAATGAAATGTCTTCTATATCGAAATTCTGATAGGTTACGTCCTTAATGCCTTCATTAATAAATTTCTTTTTAAAGTAATCTTTTGAAAAAGAATAAGATATGTTTTTACCTAAAAGTCCTAATTTATGCATGCTGTTTTCTTGTATTTTTTCCATAAGCTTCTAATGCTAGAACAATAACAATTCCAAGTAAAATAAAAGCTATGGCATAGAAAGTTTCCAATTCTAATTTTGGTACATACCTTTGGTAGTTTTCTATGATTTTTTCACCCGTTGAATCTAATAAATAAATACCTTCATCCTTTTTATAAATGGTTTTCTTCCAGGGCCAAACTACACCTAAGGAACCAATAATAAAGCCGATAATAGCTGAAAGCGTGATGTTTTTGTAATGTTTCAAAATATAATTTAAAACATGTGAAAATGTTACCAAACCAGTTACAGAACCTAAGGTGAAAACGACTAAAACCTTTATCATTCTTAAGCGTTCTGAATTTGCTGTAAAACTGAAATCACCACGTAAAAGATCTGAAAAAGTATCAAACAAAGCATTCACTGAGTCTACAAGTAATAATACGTAATTACCCAAAAGAATGAGGATGAAAGAGCCTGAAAAACCAGGTAGTGTCATTCCCGAAACACTTATAATTCCACAAAAGAACACAAACCAGAGGTTGTCATTTTCCTTAGCAGGGTCTAAAAAACTAATTCCCACACCTATAATAATACCTATTACTAAAACTAATAATGTTTTTGAGTTCCAATCTTTAAAATCTTTATTAATGTAATAAATTGAGCCTATAATCATTCCGAAGAAAACGCTCCAAACAAATAATTCGTAATGCTCAATTAAGTAATCTAAAATTTTAGAAACACTAAAATAGCTCACTATCATTCCGAAGAAAAGCAAACTCAAAAAACGACCATTTATGTAGTAGAAAAAACTTTTAAAACGCCTGTTAATGAGGAGTTTGAAGGCTTTTCCGTTAACCTTTTGAAGTGAGTAAATAAATTCCTCGTAAAACCCGGCAACAAAAGCCACAACACCACCAGAGACTCCTGGAACTTTATTGGCAGCTCCCATGCCTAACCCCTTTAAAATTAAAAAAAGTTTATCGGTAAATGTTCGTGTACTTTGCATTACTGTTTTTTAGAACCTATTTTTTCTAGAATAAAAATAGTTAAAAAACCAACAACCATTAAAGCTATAGCAAATGTAATTTGATGGTCACCATCAAAAGAAAACGGGGAGATACTTTCTTCTAAAAAAGGCTCCTTAATACCTTTTGAATTTGTACGATAACTAAGTACCCTTTTCCAAGGCCATATTTTGTTTAATGATCCTAAAATAAATCCTGTTAAAATAGCCAAAGTTAGATTATGGTAATTTTTGAATAACCATTTTAAAAGTTTTGAAAAAGATAGCAATCCTACAATGGCTCCCATGCCAATTATTAAAATAGTTTTTATGTCTTTATTATTCAAAGCTTCTAAAACTGGTTGATATGCACCAAGTAAAACTAAAATAAAAGCTCCCGAAATACCAGGTAAAATCATGGCACAAATGGCTAAAGCTCCAGCAAAAAATAAAAATAGGCTACTAGAATTAGAGCTTGCTAATGAAGGAATTGTTGTAATATAATAAGCTACTAATGCTCCAGTAATTAAGCCAATAATAACCGCAACAGTCCATTTTTTAATTTGCTTTCCAACAAATATAATACTTGCTAAAACGAGTCCAAAAAAGAAAGACCAAATTAATATGGGGTGATGGTGTAATACCCATTCTAATCCCTTGGCAAGGGATAGGACGCTTATTCCTATGCCAACAAATAATGCTAATAAAAAGTTGCCGTTTAATTTAATCCATGCAGCTTTTAATCCATCATTTTTTAAAGTTTTAAGTAGTGAAAAATTGATGTTGTTTAGTGAGGTGATTAATTCTTCATAGATACCAGAAATGAAGGCAATGGTTCCGCCAGAAACTCCTGGAACGACATCGGCAGCACCCATGGCAACTCCTTTTAAAGAAATTATAATATAATCTAGCAAACGTCTTTGCATATCATGGTTTTAAACGAAAATCAAAGGTATACATTTTAGAACAACGTTGCCTTAAAGATTTGCTTTTAGTAAATTTTTAACGAGAATTTTGTTTGCAACTTCGGGAAAAAGTTCTTCAATAATGAATCCATAATCTTCATTGAAACGGATGCCATTTTTTAAATGAAAGGTGCCTTTGTCACTTTCATTAAGGGCAAAATATAAACCAGCTAATCGATATTCTAATTCGGCATTTTCTGGATAAAACTCTACAGCTTGCTCAAAGTTATAAACAGCTGCTTCTAATTCGCCTAATTTTATTAGAAGATCACCACGAGACAACCAAGTGTTGAGTTCATAATTACCTAATTCTAGAGTTTTTTTAAACCCACGTTCGGCTTCTTCATAAAAATTTAAACGCTGATTAATTTGAGAGTAAAGTTTCCAATAGATTACATTCTCGGCATCTATATTAATCGCTTTATTTATATAGTATAACGCTTTTTGGTAATTTTTTTTACGGTTGTAAAATTTGGTAATAGCAATCCAACCTTTATCCAATAAAGGATCTTCATGCACGGTTTTATAGTAATATTGAACTGCTAAATCATCATTTTGTAATTTCTCATAGCAATTGCCAATGCGAAGTAAAGCATATGAAGTAGGGTCATCAAGCTTTAGGGTAATACTATAATTTTCTATCGCCTCATTATACCTTTTTAGTTTTTCTAAAACTTTTCCGCGCTCTAAATAGGCACCTACAAAAGAGTCATCTGAAATAATTGCAAAATCAAAAGCGGTTAAAGATTTTTCATATTTTTTTAACTCATAGTACTGTTTTCCTAATTGATGCCATGCAACTTCACAATATGGATTCTTATCTAAGAATATATTTAAATAATCGATAGCATCTGAATGCTGCTCAAGGAAATCGAAACAGTAAATAATATTATAAAGTGCTGAATAGTCTTTAATATCTACTTCTAAACATCGCATGAAATATGTTTTAGCGTCTTCAAATGAATCTAAGAACAGATATTCCATACCAATTAATGAATAAATATCTACAACATCATCGGTAAGTTCCAGAGCCTTTTTTAAAACGTCAATAGCTTTTAGATGCTCGTCTTGTTTAGAAAGTATATTGGCTTTCTGAATGAAGATTTCCTCATTCATAGGGTCAAGACTGTAAAGTACATTTAGAAGTTCGTTTGCTTCAATTAATTTATCCTCAAAAACACAAACTTCAACTTTGAAAAGACGTAAATTTATGGAGGTAGGATGTTGACTAAGTCCTAATTTTATAGCTTTTTTAGCTAGCGCAATTTTACCTTGATTTAGGTAGTGATGAATGATGTTTTCAAACTCTTCAGAATCGAAGAATAAAACATTATTCGTTTTTAACATCGATTCAAATTTAGAAAGTGGCAAGTTGTTGTTGTCGTTATGACTAAACTCCATAGGCACAATAAGTAAGTTTCTACTTCAATAAATTTAAGGTTCTATTCTTTTTTTTGGTGTATGTTCGGCAATTGTTTTTAACAAAGTAATGAACAATATGCTTGTGTTAACTGTTTTTATTTGATTGTCAGAAGATTGAAGTAGAATTTTGTTGCTTAATATTATTTAAAACACTAAGAATGATACGACATCCTTCCTCAATTTCTTCATTTGAAATGGTTAGTGGTGGAGTTATTCTTACTGCTTTTGGTTCAAAAAGAAGCCAAAACAATATTAAACCTCGTTCTTTAGTTTGAAGAATTAAAGCATTAGCAAGTTCTGATGAATTCATAATTAGAGATAGCATAAGTCCTTTTCCTCTAATTTCGGAAATATGTGGATGCACAAGAAGCGTGCGCAATAGTTTTTCTTTTTCTAAGGTCTGTTGCATTAAACTGCTTTCGGTTATCTCCTTTAAAGTTGCCAGTGCTGAAGACGCTATTACTGGATGTCCCCCAAATGTGGTTATATGACCTAATTTTGGGTTTTCCATTAGACAGTCCATAAGTTCTTGCGATGCTGTAAAAGCACCAATTGGCATTCCCCCGCCTAATCCTTTTCCAGTTACTAAAATATCTGGGATACAATTATAATGCTCGTAGCCAAAGAGTTTTCCAGTGCGTCCAACTCCAGGTTGAATTTCATCTAAAATCAAGAGTGCTCCAACTTTATCACATTGTTCTCTTACTTTATGTAGGTAATCTTCTTTTGGTTCTATAAATCCAGCTCCACCTTGAATAGTTTCTAAAATAACTGCGGCAGTCTTATTTGTTATTAGAGATAATTCTGCTGCATTGTTGAATGTAATAAAACGTACATCTGGTAACAATGGTCTAAAGGCTTGTTTACGTTCTTCAAACCCCATGATACTTAAAGCTCCAATGGTATTTCCGTGATAGGCATTTTTTGCCGCTATTATTTCACTTCTACCAGTTGCTCGTCTTGCTAGTTTTAAAGCTCCTTCAATGGCCTCGGTGCCAGAATTGGTTAAATATGTTTTTTTTAATGACTCGGGAAGGTGTTTCGAAAGAAGTTTGGTGAGTTCAACCGCCGGTTTTTGTATGTACTCACCATAAACCATAACATGTAAATACTTGTCAAGCTGGTCTTTTATTGCTTTTATAACTTTAGGATGATTATGTCCGAGTGGACATGCTGAAACGCCCGCGACAAAATCTAAATGTGCTTTTCCTTTGGTATCATATATGTAACATCCTTCTGCATGGGAGATTTCCATTGCCAACGGATGTGGTGTTGTTTGCGCCTGATATTTAAAGAAATCGGAGGTCATACTAGCTATTGACTGGTCTTAGGTGCTATTAATTTATTTTTTTTAGCTTTCAAGGCCGTATTCTTAATTCTAGCTGTTTTTGGAAGGTTTCTGGATGCTTTTGGTTTCTCGTTGCTTGTTGATTCTTTATCAGCTTTATTAATCCGTTCCAGCATATTTTCATCAAAAAACTCTTCTTGAGGAATGTAGTCGTCTAATCCTTTAATAATAGGTAATTCTAAAGGAGGGTCGTCACTAAACAAATCTTCAACTCCTAATGGACGTTCATCTTCACGCCAATCGAAGCCTTTTAATAGTTTTTGATTTTCGGGAAACTCATTATCAGGATAAATATCACCATCAATTTGATTTAGTTTTCTCACTTCATTAATTTCTTTTTCACTGAGCAATATTTTAATACTTCCAGATTTAGATTTATCTATTCCTACCAACTTACCTTCGTCATTTCTAAAGTAGTAAATGGATTGAGCATTTTTAATAATATCGACTTGATTTAAATCATTATTATCATCAAATAAACCAATTAATCGTCTTCCAGAAATTTGGTTATAACCAGCATCTAGCGTATCCCGGCTAATAAGAAACGCATTTTCAAAAACAATTAGTGAATCGATTTTTTCAGTTTCAGGATTCGATTTTAAGTGAATCGTGTCACCAGTAATTTGATTTTTTATATTCCAAATAATAGGTTTTCTCACAGTTGCAAATTGATCTGGAGAAGAAAATTTAGAAATATTAATAAATTTCATTAAACCTGTTTCATGGTCTACATGAACAGAATCAGACTTCCCACTCATATCTGACTTGTACATTTTTACATTTCTAAAAGCTCTGGTGATGCGTTTTTCAGGCTTCCCCGTTACCATTAATGTGTCGGCGTGTATATATAATGAATCTTTTTCTTGAACAGTAATCGCTAATGCGCGTTTAGTTATGAATAAAGAGTCCTTTTCTTCACCTCTAAAAACTTCGGCGTAATGTCCCTTGACAACACTATTGTTTATAGTATCTGTAACTTTTATATTATTTGTAGCAGATGAGAAATTTATATTATTATCAAAGTATAGGCTATCACCTTCTATGATTCTGTTATCATAATTAATTCTAGATTTTTTAACAGCGTAACCAACCTTGTTTTCGGTATCATAAAACCCTTTTTCACAGTAAGTTTTACTTTCTTCTGTTACAATAGTTGATGGACCATACAAATAAGCATGTCCGGTATCGGAATAGAAATCGAAATAGTTTGAGTTTATAGTTGCATCTGGATTAACTAAAACAACATCATGAACAAATTGATACTTTTTTAAGTTCATGTAATATCTACCAACTTTACTTGTTATCGTACCGGATGAATCTTTTACAACGGTTCCACCCGACCTGTAAAAGGCTTCTTGTTTAATACGATCAAAGTAGAGGGTGTCTGATGTTATGGTTGAATTAGGGTCTGTTAATATTACTTCGCCACTTGCAAAGGCGAGTTTGGTTTTACCACTGTATTCAACATATTTAGAATTCATGTTAATGGTGTCACCTTGGATCATTTTTACGTTACCGTAAGCTTCAATGAAATTATCACTGCTGTAATGAATAGCTTTATCACACCACATATTTATGCTTTCGTGTGCAATATGGACCTGCTCAGAATCATCGCGAGTTAATATTTTAGCCCCTGGATAATTAACTTCATCAACATTTAAAAAACCCGAGTATTTAATTTCAATCTTTTTTTTGCTTTGAGCTACAGAATGAAATGCAAAAAATAATGCAACAATGAGTATAGTAAATAAGCGAAAAGTGGAATTCAATATATTTTGATTTGAAGCAAAAATAACGATTAAAATAATGTTTAAGTATTCTGAAACAAAAAACGCTCCAAAATAGTTTGAAGCGTTCGTTTATAAAAATTATAAACCTTAATTTCTGAAAATAGTTTGTTTTCTGTCTGGTCCAACAGAAACAATAGTAATAGGAATTTCTAGTTCTTTTTCTAAAAATTCAATGTAATGATTTAAAGCCTGCGGTAGTTGCGATGTTTCAGACATAGCTGTTAGGTCTTCATTCCAACCACTAAACTCTGAATAAATTGGTTCAACATTTTCTGGCTCTATATTGTAAGGTAAATGTTCTATAACGTTTCCTTTGTATTTATATGAAGTACAAACTTTTAAGGTTTTAAACCCTGAAAGCACGTCACCTTTCATCATCATTAATTGCGTTACGCCATTTACTTGACAGGCATATTTTAAAGCAACAAGATCTAGCCATCCACAACGTCTTGGGCGACCAGTTGTGGCTCCAAATTCGTTACCAACTCTTGCCATAGTTTCTCCATCTTCATCGAACAATTCGGTAGGGAATGGACCAGAACCAACACGTGTTGTATAAGCTTTAAAAATCCCAAAAACATCACCAATTTGATTTGGTGCAACACCAAGGCCAGTGCAAGCTCCAGCTGCAGTTGTATTACTAGATGTTACAAAAGGATATGTTCCAAAATCAATATCTAATAATGAACCTTGAGCTCCTTCAGCCAATATAGTCTTACCAGATTTTTGTGCTTGATATATATACTCTTCAGAATCTATAAACTTTAAGGATTTTAATACCTCTACGGCTTTAAAGAATTCTGTTTCTAATTCTTTTAAATCGTATTCTATTTCAACATCATAATAAGCAATCATCGATTCATGCTTATCTGCCAATGTTCTATAACGCTCTTTCCAATTTGCTAACTCTAAATCTCCAACACGAATACCATTTCTTCCAGTTTTATCCATGTACGTTGGACCAATACCTTTAAGTGTAGAACCAATTTTCGCTTTTCCTTTAGAAGCTTCACTAGCAGCGTCTAATAAGCGATGTGTAGGCAGTATGATATGAGCTTTACGAGAAATAAGTAAGGAATTTTTATAGTCTACATTTTGCTCAGCTAGTTTATCTAATTCGCCTTTAAAAATAACAGGGTCTATAACAACACCATTACCCACTAAATTTGTAGCTTCATCATGAAAAATTCCAGATGGGATAGTATGAAGTACATGTTTTCTTCCATTAAATACTAGAGTATGTCCTGCATTTGGTCCGCCTTGAAAACGTGCAATAATATTGTAATTATTGGTTAGTACATCAACAATTTTCCCCTTGCCTTCGTCTCCCCATTGTAGTCCTAGTAGTAAATCTACTGCCATTGTAAAATTAAATTATTTGGTTGATTTTCTGTTTCCGTAAAAGTAAAGTGAGTGGTTATTAATTTCGATATCAAAAACTTCTTCAATCGTTTTCTTGATGGATTGTATTCTAGGGTCACAAAACTCTATAACTTCGCCTGTATCTGTTAAAATAACATGGTCATGCTGTCTATCGAAATAAGATTTTTCGTAATGCGCTTGATTTTGTCCAAACTGATGTTTTCTAACAAGCCCACAGTCGAGAAGTAATTCTATAGTATTATAAAGTGTAGCCCTTGATACGCGATATTTTTTGTTTTTCATACTAAGATATAGAGACTCTATATCAAAGTGTTCAGTGTTATTGTATATTTCTTGAAGTATAGCGTATCGCTCGGGTGTTTTACGATGCCCATTAGTTTCTAAAAAGCTAGTAAATACACTTTTAACGATGTCTTGGTTTTTGGTATCGGATTTCGTACTCATAATTTCGACGCAAATTTACACTTTTTTTACACTCTAGTAACTTTATCAATACCATTAATTTTCTTAAGTTTTTCCTGTAGTCTTTTTAGCATAGTATTGTTCTTTACAATTACATTAATTTTACCAGAAAAAAGACCGTCATTGGTTTCAAAACTTAGGCTTTTCATATTAACATGCATATTTGAAGAAATTATCTGTGTTATTTCATTTACAAGGCCTAAATGATCTATACCCGATACTTCTAATTTTACCAAAAACTCTTGCTGAGTGGAATCGACCCATTTAGCAGGCATGATTCTGTAGGCATAGTTTGATTGTAAGCTTAGAGCATTTGGACAATTCTTTTTATGCACCTTAATACCATCGGCAACTGTTAGAAAACCAAAAACTTCATCGCCAGGGATGGGATTACAACAGTTGGATAGTTTGTAGTCTAATTTTTCTTCTTCTTTACCAAAAACAATAGAATCATAATTAGCTGTAACCTCTTCTTTTTCTAGTTCTTCCCTAGAAATAGTTGTTTTTCGGTTAATTTTACTTTTAATAAAACTCATAAAGGCATTACTTCTAGAAGAAGCATAATCTTTAAGCATTTTATTATCTATCGAACCAATACCAATACGATAAAACAGGTCTAAGCTTGTTTTAAGTTTAAAATAACGCACTAACTCGTTAACGCTCTCTTCGTTTAAAGCAATTTTAAGTTGTTTGAGTTTTCTTCTTAAGATTTCTTTACCGTCTTCACCAACAATTTTACGATCTTCTTTTAATGCAGATTTTATTTTAGCTCGAGCTCGAGCTGTGGTTGAATAATCGAGCCAGTTGGGATTAGGTCTTGCCGATTCTGCAGTTAATATATCTACCTGATCGCCACTTTGCAGTATATGGCTTAATGGTACCAATTTACCATTGACTTTTGCGCCTCGTGTTTTCATTCCTACTTCGGTATGAATACTAAATGCAAAATCTAAAGCCGTAGCACCTTTAGGTAAAGATTTTAGTTCGCCTTTTGGAGTAAACACGAAAATTTCTTGCGAATAAAGATTAAGCTTAAATTGTTCAACAAAATCCACCGCATTTAGCTGTGGACTTTCCAATGCTTCCTGTAAACGATTAATCCAGCTTTCAAGATTATCCTCACGTTCTCCATTTTGTTTGTATTTGTAATGTGCAGCGTAACCTTTTTCTGCAATTTCGTTCATACGCTGACTACGAATTTGTACTTCAACCCAACGTCCCTTAGGCCCCATAACCGTTATGTGTAATGCTTCATAACCAGTCGATTTAGGTGAAGAAATCCAATCACGTAGTCTTATTGGGTTTGGTCTAAAATGATCTGTAACAATGGAATAAATTTTCCATGCTAGGAATTTTTCATTAATCTCATCACTTTCATATATGATACGAATCGCGAATTTATCATAGACTTCATCAAAAGAAACACCTTGATTCAACATTTTTTTTCTAATAGAAAAAATAGATTTGGGTCTTCCTTTAATGGTGTAACTCATATTCTCTTTATTCAAAGAGTTCTCAATAACTTCACTAAACTGAACAATGTACTTGTCTTGTTCTTGCTTGCTCTCTTTTATCTTATTTAAAATATCATTATAAACTTCAGGTTCGGTATATTTTAAACCTAAATCTTCAAGTTCAGTTTTGATATTATAGAGTCCAATTCTGTGGGCTAGAGGAGCATAAATATATAAGGTTTCAGATGCTATTTTTACCTGTTTGTCTGGACGCATAGCATCCATGGTTTGCATGTTATGAAGTCTATCGGCAATTTTGATAATAATAACACGAACATCATCATTAAGTGTAAGAAGCATTTTTCTGAAATTCTCGGCTTGCAGTGAGACATCCATATCTTGCCCTTTGCTTAGTGAGGAAATTTTTGTCAGTCCGTTTACAATTTTTGCAATGGTTTCACCAAAAAGCTGTTCAATATCATCTATGGAATAATCATCACTGTCCTCAACAACATCATGAAGTAGTGCGGCGGCTATTGAAGTTGCATCCAAACCAATCTCTTGAGCTACAATTCGAGCAACAGCAATTGGATGGAAAATATAAGCTTCTCCAGATTTTCGGCGTTGTTCTCTATGCCCATCGAGCGCGACATCAAAAGCTTTACGAATAAGTTTTTTGTCATCACTAGAAAGCGTTCTGTAACTTACTTTTAATAACTCTTTATAAGCTTTGGTAATTGCCGCGTTCTCTTTTTCTATCGCTTCTTCTGTCATAAATTAAAAGTACCATAAAGAATATAAACAAGCAAGATGGTGTCTAACTTTTTGAGATTTAATTTTAGTTACTTAGAAATTCCACAAGTTGTGATACTGCTTTACCTCTGTGTCCAATTTTATTCTTAGTTCTTAGATCCATTTCGGCGAATGTTTGATGATGTCCATTTGGTTTAAAAATTGGGTCGTAACCAAATCCTTTAGTACCATATCTCTTTTTTGTTATTTCACCAGAACATATTCCCGTAAAGGTGTAAATTCTATCATTTCGAGTCAATGCTACTACAGTCTTAAATTGTGCTTTTCTATTGGTGTTATCTCCCAACTCATTTAATAATTTATTAATATTGTCATCGGCATTCCTTTCTACACCAGCATAACGTGCAGAATGCACACCTGGATCTCCATTGAGCTCTTCTACCTCTAATCCAGTATCGTCTGCAAAACAGTCATGACCGTAATGTGTTTTTATATAATTAGCCTTTTGCATAGCGTTACCTTCAATGGTATTCATTGTTTCTGGAATATCTTCGTTACAATTAATATCTGCAAGACTTAAAAGTTTAATATATTCTGGAACTAGAGCTTGAACCTCTTTTAATTTATTAAGATTATTTGTAGCGAATACGAGATGCATAATAACTTTTTTGGAAACAAAAATAAAAATAGGTGAATTTTGTTTTTAACAAAATATTTATGTTAATTCTTTTCATACCCTCTCGAACCAAGCTTAAAATATTTAGTATCTTTAACGTAGCTCCATATTCAAGAATTGTTAAATAAATTTATTTAAAATGAGGCAAAATTTAGTTTTATTAGTTATCATTTTGGTGTTCTCTTGTAAAAAGAAAGCACCTCAGCTTGAAGATTTGGGTGTGATAGATTTTAACGTAACCGGAAAGGAAATGGCTATTCCTCAATTTGAAAGGGGACTTTTGCTACTGCACAGTTTTGAATATATAGATGCCCGAGAAGCATTTCAGCAAGCTCAAAAATTAGATCCTAAAATGGTTATGGCCTATTGGGGAGAAGCAATGACTTATAACCATAGTTTATGGCGTGAGCAAAACTTTGAAGAAGCTTCGAATGTAGTAGAAAAAATGAAGGGTGTTCGAAATAAAATTAAATTGACTTCTGTTGAGGAAGGGCTAGTGGAAGCCGTTGAAATTTTATATACCAAAAAAATACCCAAAAAGGAAAGAGACAAAGCTTATATGAAGCATATGAGCAATTTATACGACAACTATTCCGATAATAATGAAATAGCTGCTTTTTACGCCCTATCATTGCTCGGTTCTGCATCTGGAGGTAGAAACGATTCTATTTATGGTGCCGGGGCTTTAATTGCGAACAAAGTTTTAGAAAATAACTCACAACATCCAGGGGCTTTACATTATTTAATTCATTCCTATGACGACCCTGGACATGCACATTTGGCGCTTGATGCCGCTGATGCGTATGCTAAGGTTGCACCAGACGCAAGTCATGCGCTGCATATGCCGTCTCATATTTATGTGGCACTAGGCATGTGGGATCAAGTTGTAGATTCAAATATTGATTCTTATCAAGCTAGCGTTAAGCGTATGGAAGAGAAAGAGCTTGATAATAATGCTCGAGGATATCATGCTTTTCATTGGTTGCAATATGGCTATTTACAAAGAGGAGAGGTAGATAAAGCTGAAAAAATGGTTTGGGATATGAAAAAGTATTGCAGCGAAAACCCATCAAAAAGAGCTCGCGTTCATATGGTATTTTTAAAAGGAACATTTTTGGCAGAAACTGGTCTTTGGAATCATCCTATTGCAGATATTGAACTAGATGCCTCTGGAACAAATATCATGATTATAGCTCAGAATCATTTTATTGATGGTATGAAGGCGTATAATAAGAAAAAATTAGAAAAGTTAAATTCTGTAATTTCTGAATTAAATACTAAAATAAATAAAGAATCACTTTTGGTTGACAATGCAAGTAAGGGGTTTAGTTTATGTGCATCAGCTGATAGATCAATTCCAACTAGAAAGGATGTTCAGACAGCCGGAGTTATGAGTAAGCAGTTGCAAGCATTAGCTGCATTATTGACAAATGACCAATTAAAAACAGAAGAGCTATTATTAGAATCATGTAAGCTAGAAGATGCTTTAATTTATAGCTATGGACCACCAAACATTATGGTACCTTCAAACGAATTGTATGGTCAATATTTAACGGAAAAAAACAGACCAGAAGAAGCTGTTACGTATTTTGAAAAAGCTTTAAAGAAAGGAACAAAACGATTAAGAGCATTGACAGGTTTAGAAGAGGCTCGTAAAATGTTAAATAAGAATGAGTCAGTCAGTGAAGTGGTTTTATAAAGTAAAATAATGTGATTATTATAGTTAAATCTATATTTAAATGACATAAATCATCTTTGATGGATTAAGTGTTTATTAAATTTGAGTATATAATTTAAAACTAATAAATATGACAGTGAATTTTCAGTATGTAGGAGTAGATAAAAGCGATACGTTATCAGTTTTTACCGAAAAGAAGTTAGAGAAATTATCAAATAAATATGAATTTTTAATAAGTGCATCTGTTCATTTTAAGAAAGATGAAAAAGAGCCTATTAATGGAAAGATTTGTAATATAGAATTGAGCTTACCCGGACCAAGAATATTCGCTACATCAAATGAACGGAATTTTGAAGTGTCTGTTAGAGAAACAATTAATGACTTAGAAAGACAACTTAAAAAGCGCAAACAGGTTTATAAAGCGCATTAATGATGATGATAAGGTTCATTTCGTAAAATTGTAAAACCTCTATAAAGCTGCTCAACAAAAAATAAGCGAATCATTTGATGGGAAAATGTCATTTTAGATAATGATATTTTCCCATTCGCTTTTTTTAATACCTCTTGAGAAAAACCATAAGGGCCACCAATAACAAAAACAAGTTGCTTAATGCCAGAATTCATGTGTTTTTGTAAGTAATTGGAAAAACTTATTGAATTTAGTTCTTTCCCTTTTTCATCAAGAAGAATCAGTACGTCCGTAGTGTTAATTTTATTTAAAATTAATTCACCTTCTTTTTCTTTCTGTTGCGCTTGACTTAAATTCTTAACTTTTTTTATGTCCGGAATTATCTCCAAAGTGAATTTGATATAAAACCCTAATCTTTTTTTATAATCCTCAATTAGTGACACAAGTTCCTTATTATCAGTTTTTCCAATAGCTAGCAGTTTGATAGTCATATAGCAAATTTAGTCCTTACAATTTATCAATATTGCAATTAAACAAACAAAATTTAAAAATTTCGTAAATGTAAAATTTAATTTCGTAAATCAATTTCTTACTTTTGTTTCAAATTTTCTCAAAAATGATAACACAAGAAATCTTTGATTCTGAAGTTAAACGTATAATTGCTAGTGCTATAAATGAAGATGTTGGGGATGGAGATCATAGTTCATTAGCATGTATTCCAGATAATGCTAGAGGAAAAGCTAAACTCTTAGTGAAAGATAAAGGGATTATCGGTGGTGTTAATTTTGCAAAAAAAGTTTTTGCTTATGTCGATAAGAGTTTAAAATTGGATGTGAGAATAGAAGATGGGACAGAAGTCACTTTCGGAGACATTGTAATGTATGTTGAGGGGCCGTCGCAATCCATATTAAAGGCAGAGCGTACAGTGCTTAATGCGATGCAACGCATGAGTGCCATAGCTACTAAAACTAAAATGTTTGTTGATTTAATTGAAGGAACAAAGACGAAAATTTTAGATACCCGCAAAACAACACCGGGTATTAGGGTTTTAGAAAAATGGGCAGTTAAAATAGGTGGTGGAGAAAACCATAGATTTGCGTTGTATGATATGATCATGCTTAAAGATAATCATATCGATTTTGCAGGGGGAATAACCAAGGCGATTGAGACCACTAAGCAATATTTGAGAGAAACAGGAAAGAACTTGGATATAATGGTTGAAGCTAGAAATTTGATGGAAGTTGAAGAAATTCTAAGGAATGAAGGCGTCTATAGGATTTTGCTTGATAATTTTGACTACGAAGATACCCGTAAAGCTGTAAAATTAATTGGAGATAAATGCCTAACGGAATCTTCTGGAAATATCAACGAAACTACCATTAGACATTATGCCGAATGTGGCGTTAATTATATTTCATGTGGGGCATTGACCCATTCGGTTCATAATATGGACCTGAGTTTAAAGGCGGTTAATTAATTTATTTTTTTGAGCTTATTTGTTAGTTGATTTTTATATAAATTGCATGTATAAATTTCTGAAAAACAAATTGAAGTTTTAATGACGAAACCTCTTGAAGACAAGCTAGATAAAATTCCTGTACTAAATATTTTGGTTCGTCTATTAAAGCGAATTAAACTTCCAGGTCTTGAAGGCTTGTCGTTTTATGATTTAATTGAGCTTTATATCATAGGTATTGTAAAAGGAGCCTTAACAACTCGGGCTAGCGCGATTTCTTTTAGTTTCTTTACTGCCATTTTTCCTTTTTTATTGTTCATTTTAATTGTTATTCCTTATGTACCTATAGAGGATTTTAAAATGGAGTTTTTACAATTCCTTGAATCTTTTTTGCCTCCAAGTACATCAGATTTTTTCTTTCAAAATATTTTTGAAAATATAGACCAAACTGAGCGGGGAGGCTTATTGTCATCAGTTTTTGTTTTGTCAATATTATTAATGGCAAATGGTGTTAATGCTGTTTTTTCAGGTTTTGAGAATTCTTACCACGAACAACTCACACGTAATGTGTTTAAGCAATATTTATATGCATTAAGTATTGCATTAATATTAGCTTTTTTAGTAATAATAACAATTATTGTTCTTGGTTATATTCAAATATATGTGGTTCAAGAGTTTTTTCATGTTCTTGAAGATAGAGGTTTTCAAGTTGATTCTGGTGGGGTGTTTTGGACAGGAGTAGTGAAGTATCTCTTTTTTGTTTTAATGATCTACATTGCTACTGCTACGTTGTACTATTTTGGAACGAGAGAGGGGCGTGAATCTAAATTCTTTTCAATTGGAGCAATATTTACTACTTTGCTGATTATGCTTACCTCATATTTGTTTGGTATTTATATTGAAAATTTTGGACAGTTCAATAAACTTTACGGATCTATTGGAGCCCTATTAGTTTTATTATTTTACTTATGGCTAAATGCCAATATTTTGTTGTTGGGTTATGAGCTAAATGCATCACTACAATTTTTGAAAAAGTATCCTAAGAAAGAAGAATAATTTTAATAAACAGCTTTTAATTATGTCTTTCTTTATTGATGTTATCATTCCTATTCCACTTCAAAAGTTATTTACTTACAGTATAACTTTTTCGGAAGCTGACTTTTTAAAAAGAGGCATGCGGGTAGCTGTTCCTTTTGGAAAATCTAAAATCTACACAGGAATTGTATATAATATTCATAACGATGCCCCTTCTGCTTATGAGGCTAAAGAGATTCAACAAATTTTAGACGAAACTCCTATTGTTAATGATAAACAACTGCAACTTTGGGATTGGATTTCAAAGTATTACATGTGTACGTTAGGCGATGTGATGCGTGCGGCTTTACCAAGTGCCTTTATCTTGGAAAGTGAAACAGTGATTTCAAAAAGTTCTTTAACGAACATTGATGAGTCTATTTTAAAAGATGATGAGTTTTTAGTTTATGAGGCATTGCACCATCAATCAAATTTGAAGATACATGATGTTTCTAATATTTTGGATAAGAAGAATGTTCTTTCAGTAATTAAAAGACTTATTGAAAAAGAAGCCATTTCGGTTCATGAAGAAGTGTATGAAAAATATAAACCAAAATTGGTTAGATATGTAAAATTGCATGCTGACTATTCTTCACAAGATTCACTCCAAAACTTGTTAGATGATTTGACTCGAGCGCCGAAACAAAGAGATGCTGTGATGACTTTATTCTCAATTTCGGCTCAGACTAAAAAACCCGTGAAAGTTTCGGATTTATCCAAAAGAAGTAACACATCTACATCGATAATAAAAGCTTTAATTGATAAATGTGTTTTGGAAGAGTATTATATTCAAATGGATAGAGTTGAGTATTCAGGCGAAGATAATGAAGCATCAAAACAACTCAACACGTATCAGGAAAATGCGCTGTCAGAATTGAAAGATTCTTTTAAGAACCATAATGTTAGTTTATTACATGGTGTTACTTCTTCTGGAAAGACAGAGATTTATGTTAAGCTTATTGAAGAGGTTTTAAATGAAGGCAGGCAAGTTTTATATTTACTTCCAGAAATTGCTCTAACAGCGCAACTTATAACAAGACTTCAAAATTATTTTGGTGAGCAAGTGGCTATTTTTCATTCTAAATATTCAGTTCACGAGCGTGTTGAGGTTTGGAATAATGTGCTGCATAATTCCGCTAAAGCTAAAATAGTATTAGGTGCGCGTTCGTCCATATTTCTGCCCTTTAATAATTTGGGGTTAACAATTATTGATGAAGAGCATGAACAATCCTTTAAGCAGTTTGATCCTGCACCTAGGTATCATGCTAGAGATACGGCAATTGTTTTAGCCAATATGCACCAAGCTAGGACACTTTTAGGTTCTGCCACACCAAGTTTAGAAAGTTATTTTAATGCCAAACAAAATAAGTACGGTCTTGTTGAAATAACAAAGCGCTTTAATAATGTTTTAATGCCCGATATTGAGTTGGTTGATATTAAAGATAAGCTGAAGAAAAAGCGCATGAAAGGGCATTTTAGCGATAGACTTATTGAGGAAATGATAGAAACGTTAAAAGATGGGTGTCAAATCATCTTATTTCAAAACCGACGTGGGTTTTCTCCAATTGTAGAATGTAATATCTGCGGTCATTCACCACAATGCCCGAACTGTGATGTAAGTTTAACTTACCATCAGTATCGCAATCAATTGCGATGTCATTATTGTGGTTATAACTCGACTATGATTCAAGACTGTATAGCTTGTGGAAGTCAAGACTTAGATAATAAAGGTTTTGGTACAGAGCAAATAGAGGAAGAGGTAAAGTTGTTATTTCCCGATTCTAAAGTAGCACGAATGGATTTAGATACCACTCGTGGAAAATATGGTTATGAAAAAATTATAAACGCTTTAGAACAGCAAGAGATTGATATTTTAGTGGGAACCCAAATGTTAACCAAAGGTTTAGATTTTAGAAATGTAAAGCTAGTTGGTATTATGAATGCTGATAATATGTTAAACTTTCCAGACTTTAGAGCTCACGAGCGTAGTTTTCAATTGATGTTACAAGTATCGGGCAGGGCAGGACGCACTGAGGAGCGTGGTAAGGTTTTAATTCAAACCTATAATCCGCATCATAATATATTACAACAAGTGTCTACAAATAATTATATCGATATGTTTAACGAACAAATGAACGATCGGAATAATTTTAAATACCCGCCAGTTTATAAACAGATAAAAATCACTTTAAAGCATAAAGAGTATAATAAAGTAGAAACCGCATCTAATTGGTATGCTAAATCACTTAGGCAGGTTTTTAAAGAAAATATATTAGGTCCAGAATCGCCACCAATAGCCAGGATTAGAAATCAATTTCATAAAAACATTTTGGTTAAAATTCCTAAGGAGCAATCTTTAGCTAAAACAAAAGAAGCTATCATTAAAATAAATAATAGCTTCTTTAGTGTAAAAGATTTTCGGTCGGTTAAAGTAATTTTAAATGTCGATAACTTTTAAATTTAGTTGCTGATTGATTTAAATATTATTTAAAGCATCAACCAGTTGTGTCTTCTTATTTCTACTTAAAGGAATTTCGTAAGCGCCAACTTCAACATTTTTACTATTGAATCTGTCAATCTTGTCTAGATTAACAATATAAGATTTATGAATTCTCAAAAATTTATTTTCTGGTAATTCTTTTTCAAATGATTTCATTGTAGATAAAACTACAAGACTTGTTTCTTCTGTCACCAATTTTACATAATCACCAAGGGCTTCAATCCACTTAATGTCCTTTATGTAAACTTTACGTTTTTTAAGATTACTCTTTACAAAGATGTGTTCACCTTCTTCTTCATTAAAGTCTAATTTCAACTTATGTTGCTCCAGAGCTTTATCTACAGAAGTGTTAAAACGTTCTCTTGTAATGGGTTTATGAAGGTAATCGGTAGCATCATAATTAAATGCTTTAAAAGCATACTCTGTTTTACCGGTTACAAAGATAATTTGGGGTTTGTTGTTTAATACGTCTAAAAGTTCGAATCCGTTAAGAACTGGCATTTCAATATCCAGAAAGATTAGGTCAACTTGGTGCGTATTTAAACCATTTTTAGTTTCTAAAGCACTACTGTACTCTGCAATTAAGTTGAGAGAGGGGTGATTCTCTACTAACTTAACTATCGAGAGACGTTGTATTGCTGAGTCGTCTACTACTACACAGTTTAAAGTCATAACATTTTAATATTTCGGTTAAGATATCGACAATAGTACAAAAAATTCGGGTAAAAACCAAAAATCATCGATAAAGTGCTTAATTTAACAAAATTTTAACATTTAAAAAGCACGTTTAATAAGTCGGGGTTATGTTTGCAATATAGAAAATATTTGGTTAGTTTTGCAGCCATTTTTAACAATAAATAGATTTTTATGAATCATTATGAAACTGTTTTCATCTTAAATCCCGTTTTATCTGAAGATCAGATAAAGGAAACAGTAAAGAAGTACGAAGATTTTCTCGTTTCTAACGGAGCTAAGATGATATCAAAAGAAGATTGGGGGCTAAAAAAGTTAGCTTATCCAATTCAAAACAAGAAAAGTGGTTTTTATCACTTATTTGAATATACTGTTCCAGGTACAGTAATTGACTCCTTAGAGGTTGAGTTTAGACGTGATGAGCGTTTTATGCGTTATTTAACTGTGAAATTGGATAAACATGCAATTTCTTGGGCAGAGAGAAGAAGAGATAAACTTAAACAAAAAGCTTAATTATGTCATCAATAGAACAACAGTCAAAAGGAAAAAAAGACGGTGAAATCAGATATTTAACACCGCTAAATATTGATACAAACAAGGCTAAGAAGTATTGCATGTTTCAAAAGTCTGGAATCAAGTATGTAGATTATAAAGACCCAGATTTTTTAATGCGATTTATAAACGAGCAAGGTAAAATTTTACCAAGACGTTTAACAGGTACGTCTTTAAAGTATCAAAGAAAAGTAGCCGTTGCAGTTAAAAGAGCACGTCACTTAGCTTTAATGCCTTACGTAGCAGATTTATTAAAATAAAATACCGATAACAATGGAACTTATATTAAAACAAGACGTTGAAAATTTAGGATTTAAAGACGATGTTGTAACAGTTAAGAACGGTTATGGTAGAAACTTTTTAATTCCTCAAGGACAAGCTATCTTAGCTACAGTATCTGCAAAAAAGGTTTTGGCAGAAAACTTAAAGCAAAGAGCATTTAAAGAAAAGAAAATAGTTGATGATGCGAATAAAGCTGCCGAAGCAATAAAGGCATTAGAAATTAAGATACCTGCTAAAGTAGGAACTGGTGACAAATTATTTGGATCTGTAAATAATATTGATGTTGCTGCTGCTTTAGAAAAAGAAGGTCAGGATATCGACAAGAAATTTATTACGGTTACTACAGTTAAACGTTTAGGTAAATATACTGCCGTTATTCGTTTGCATAGAGAAGTATCTGTAGATTTAGAATTTGAAGTTATTGCACAGGCAAATTAATTAACAATAGTTAATAAAAGCTCGAAATAAATATAAGCCACTCATAAGAGTGGTTTTTTTTTATATTACTTTTGTGTATACACATACCATGCTTACAAAGTAATTAATAGACTAACTCAAAATAATTTATCAAATGAAAAGATTTTCAATGTTATTGTTCTTTTTGTTTTTTGGAGTAATTGGCTTTGCGCAAATCACTACATCAAACATAAAAGGACTAGTTTTAGATACAGCTGCAGCTCCGCTTCCTGGGGCAAATGTTTTAGCTGTGCACACACCAACTGGTACGAAATATGGAGCGGCTACAAATATAGATGGTCGGTATAATTTATTAAACCTACGTATTGGAGGGCCATATACTATTACTATTAGTTATGTAGGTTATCAAACACAAAGTTTTAACGATGTATTCTTAACACTTGGTAAAACACAAAACTTAGATGTATCATTAACTGAAGATGCGGCTCAATTAGATGCTGTAGTTATTCAAGGAACTGGAGGTACAGGGACATTTGGAAGTGATAGAACTGGTGCAGAAACTAGTGTCGGACGACGTGAACTAACGCGTTTGCCAACAATTTCTAGGTCCGCTTCAGACTTTACGAGATTAGAACCATCTGCAAATGGTAATTCATTTGGTGGTAGAAATGATCAGTTTAATAATTTTTCTTTAGATGGCGCTATTTTTAATAATCCTTTCGGATTAGATGCTGCAACACCTGGTGGGCAAACAGATGCGCAGCCAATTTCTTTGGATGCCATTGATCAAATTCAGGTATCTTTAGCACCATATGATGTAACACAATCTGGATTTACAGGAGCTTCAGTAAATGCGGTTACAAAGAGTGGTACTAACGAATTTCATGGTACTGTGTATGGATTTTTCAGAAATGAAGATTTAACAGGAGGAGAAGTTAATGGTGAAGATGTTGCAACTTCAGATCTTGAACAAAATCAATACGGATTTAGTATTGGTGGCCCAATAATAAAAGACAAACTATTCTTTTTCGCCAATTTTGAAAAAGATGAAAGAACGGATTTAGGAACTAATGGGTGGGTGCCAAATAATGGAGATTTGATATCAGCAGTTAATGAATCACGTGTAACTGCAAGTGATTTTATGTTGGTTCAAAATGCCTTAACTACCTTGGGTTACGACCCTGGTAGATATCAAGGATTTACTTATGATTCTGAATCTACAAAAGGGATATTTAAACTAGATTGGAATATCAATGATAATAATAGGTTAGCTATTATTTATAACTGGTTAGATGCATCAAAGGAAAAGCCAGCGCATCCAACTGCTTTGGGTTCAAGAGGACCTAGTTTTCAAACATTACAATTTGAAAATTCAGGATATCAAATTAATAACAAATTGAATTCTGTTCAGCTTGAGTTAAACTCAACACTTCCAAATGATATCTCCAATAAACTTCAATTTGGTTATACACATTTTGATGATTTTAGAAATCCATTGTCTGGGCCAGCACCTGTAATTACTATTCAGGATGGTGCAGGTTCAAATTATATAATTGCTGGTCACGAGCCTTTTTCAATTAACAATGAATTGGACCAGAAAGTAATTCAATTAACAAATAATTTGAATATAGTTAGGGGTAATCATACTTACACAGTAGGTTTTTCTTTTGAAAAATTCCAATTTAAAAACTCGTTTAATTTAGTAAACTACGAATCTTTTAATTTCGGAATTTTTCCTTATTTCGGAATATTTGCTCCATATCCAGATGTTCAAACATTTTTGGATAATGCGCAACCTGGAGGTGTAGTGGACCAGTATTTGTCGGCAACACAAAATGCTTTTGATAGTTCTAATGCCAATGGTGCTGGTAATGATGGAGGTTGGAAATTAGCAGAACTTAATGTTGGACAATTATCATTTTATGTGCAAGATGACTGGAATATAACAGATGCTTTTAAATTAACTTATGGTGTGCGTTTCGATAAGCCATTATATTTTAATACTGCCGAGTTAATTCAAAGATATATTGATACTGATAATGGTGCTACGAGAGATAATTCAGTATCATATTTTAATCCAAATTTAAATCAGGAAGTTACTTTCGATTCCACAACATTACCCAGTAATGATTGGTTAATTTCACCCAGAGTTGGATTTAATTGGGATGTAAATAATGAGAATAAAACTCAAATAAGAGGAGGTACTGGTTTGTTTACCGGACGTTTCCCATTTGTTTGGTTAGGTAATCAAGTTAGTGGAGCAGATGATGGGTTCCTTCAATTTATTGATCCAGATTACCAATGGCCACAAGTTTGGCGTACTAATATAGGTGCAGATCACAGGTTAGAAAATGGCATTACACTTACTGCTGATTTATCTTTTACAAAGGACTTAAATGCGGCACATGTTCAAAACTGGGGATTAAGAAACCCTTCAGGAACTTTAGGTGCGCCTGGTGATAATCGTCCAGTTTATTTACCTGGAGACGCGGGTAATAATGCTTATGTATTTACAAATTCTGATAAAGGTCGTATCTGGAATGCAACCTTTAAAGCACAAAAAACTTTTAAGAATGGATTTTATACAAGTTTTGCATATAATTACTTAAATTCAAAAGATGTAAACTCAATTGAGGCAGAAATTACTGGGGATGCCTTTGATTTTAATCCGAATCAAGGAAATGCAAATAATGATGTATTATCGTTTTCAAAATATGGTGATACACACAGATTTATTGGTGTAGGTAGTAAAAAATGGACTTATGCTAAGGATAAATGGGCTACAACTATTTCTACATTTTTCGAATATGCTCAAGGAGGTCGTTTTAATTATACGTATGCAGGTAACATTAATGGAGATAGCTCTTTTCAAAATAATGACTTAATATACATACCTACAGCTTCAGAAGTTCAGCAAATGAATTTCTCTGGTGGACAACCTATGGCTGACGATTTTGAACGTTTTATTCAACAAGATAAATATTTAAGTGATAATAGAGGTAGCTATTTTGATCGTTATGGTGCATTAGCTCCTTGGAGAGGTCGTTGGGATATTAAAATATTACAAGACTATAATTTTATAGTTAGTGGAGATAAAACTAACACGATACAGATTAGTTTAGATATTCTTAATTTTGGGAATCTAATTAATTCAGATTGGGGTGTTATTGAGCAACCAAATAATTTATCGCCGGTAAGTGTTGATACCTCGGGAGGAACTCCTGTTTATACCTTCAATGGAGGGCCTAATGCGAAAACATTCGGTTTTGATTCTAGTTTAGCTTCAAGATGGCAAGCGCAAGTAGGACTGCGATATATTTTCTAAGTAAAAACCATAATATATTATTAAATTTGCGCTCCACTAGGAGCGCATTTTTATTATGAAATATTCAAGACTTACAAAAGAACAGTTTGAGGAGTTGCATCAAGAATTTATCAACTTTTTGGCTACCCAATCCATTACTCATGATGAGTGGACCAATTTAAAAGCCAATAAGCCAGAGTTAGCAGAAACAGAATTGGATGTTTTTAGTGATTTAATCTGGGAGGGTGTATTAAATAAAGCTGAGTATTTAGAGCATTTTTCATCACAGCATATGTACTTGTTTCAATTAGGTGAGCAAAAAATGCACGCTATAGTGATAAATGTAAAGAATGAAGCTATTGATATTACTACAAAAGAAGGTTATAATTGGTTGCGTGAGAATTTAATGGATGACAGTGTGGAGTTTTTACAAGCCGATAAGGATTATGGAGATGATAAAAGTTTGGATAAGTTTAATATGATTGAACAAGGCGCTGTAATTACCAAAGGTGAATTGTATAATTATTTTAATAAGTTGATAAATTAATCTGTCATTCCTTTGCAGGCAGAAATCTATTTCAAATTAAACTATTATTTTTGCGTTGCCCACATCACACAATCACTAGTGTCATGTTATGATGTGGATAGATATTAATTATTAAAGAGATACCCGTTTTCACGGGCATATTATGGCTCAAAAACCAAGCATCCCTAAAGGAACTAGAGATTTTAATCCAGAACAAGTAGCAAAACGTAATTATATATTCGATACGATTCGTGGCGCTTTTAAAATCTTTGGATTTCAACCCATTGAAACCCCTAGCTTTGAGAATTCAAGTACCTTAATGGGGAAATATGGAGATGAAGGAGATCGTTTGATTTTTAAGATTTTGAATTCTGGTGATTATCTTTCCAAGGCAAATGAGCAGGCTTATTCTGAAAAAGATTCAACAAAGTTGACCTCTTCAATATCAGAAAAAGCATTACGTTACGACCTTACCGTACCCTTTGCTCGTTATGTTGTACAGCGCCAAAACGAAATTGAGTTCCCTTTTAAACGTTATCAAATTCAACCGGTTTGGCGAGCGGATAGACCACAAAAAGGACGCTTTAGAGAGTTTTTTCAATGTGATGCGGATGTAGTTGGTAGTAAATCACTTTGGCAAGAGGTGGAGTTTATTCAATTATATGATGCGGTTTTTTCTGCTTTAAAACTTGAAGGGATCACAATAAAAATCAATAATAGAAAGATTCTTTCAGGCATTGCAGAAGTTATTGGTGCAAGCGATAAGCTAATCGATTTTACGGTTGCACTTGATAAGTTAGATAAAATAGGCGACGAGAAGGTTAAAGAAGAAATGCGTTCTAAAGGAATTTCAGATGATGGAATTTCTAAATTACAACCTTTATTTGCGCTATCTGGTTCTTTTAATTCTCAAATTGAAAACTTAAAAGGAATACTTAATACTTCCGAAGCCGGTAAAAAAGGCATTGAAGAATTAGAGTTTATAAATAATGCTATTAATGAGTTGGGGTTATCTACTGCTGCTTTGGAACTAGATGTTACCTTAGCGCGAGGACTAAATTATTATACTGGAGCTATTTTTGAAGTTGCCGCTCCAAAAACTGTTAAGATGGGTTCCATTGGTGGTGGCGGTCGTTACGATGACCTTACCGGTATTTTTGGTTTGAATGATGTAAGTGGTGTTGGTATTAGTTTTGGATTAGATCGTATTTATTTAGTACTTGACGAATTAGGTTTATTTCCTGAAACAGTTACAAATAATGTTGAAGTGCTCTTTATTAATTTTGGTGAAAAGGAAGCGCTTTTCAGTTTAAAAGCTATTAAGCAATTACGTTCACATGGTATTAATACCGAATTGTATCCAGATGCTGCTAAAATGAAAAAACAAATGAATTATGCTAATAAGCGCAATATTCCATTCGTCATTTTAGTAGGTGAGGAAGAAATTAATTCCAAAAAATATACTTTAAAGAATATGCAATCTGGAGTGCAAGCTAAAATTTCAATTGATGAACTTATTCATAAATTAAAATAAGAAAACCTCCATATAGGAGGCTTTCTTTTAAAATAACAATTATCTAACTTATTGTTTTATAAACTTCTTGGCAACAATATTATTGCCATTTCTGGCTTCAATAAAATATAATCCAGCTTCTAAATTTCTGACATCAATTTCTTTGCTTGTTGATCCAACTTTTACAACCTTCCCAAGAGTATTAATAATACGATAGGAAACTTGCACTGCGTTAGTTATTTTTAAATTTAAAGTACTTCCTTTTACTGGGTTAGGGTACAAGGTAAATAGTTCATTATTGTTATTTGATCCAGGAATTGATAATAATTTACTATTGTCTCCAGCTTTGGCTGCAGCACTACCACCAAATCCAATAATTTCTACTGCGTCAATAAAAACCTGATCACCATTATTTCCCGCATCACATTGTATTCTAAATTGGGCACCATTAACTAAATTGCTGTTTAAAGTTACAGAAACAAAGTTAAAGCTATTATTAGTAAAACCAGAACCACTAGCCCAAGTAGCAATAGTTGACCACCCAGATCCATCATTATAACGCAACCATAAATCCTCACCATTTTCCATACTGTTGGCATAAAAATGAAAACTAATTCCCACTTCATCATAAGGCGATAAATCAAAAGTTGGTGAAGTCATTGAAGAAGATACTCCAGAGTTGTCTCGTAATCTTATTGAAAAGGAATTTTCGAAAGATCTTGAGGCATCTTGAACTCTATCACAGTCATTGCCTCCATCGGTCCAACCGTCTAGACCAGTTTCAAAAAATCCTTGGTTCAAAATCACATCACTAGGAGGGCAGGCAGGACATGCTGTTCCACCACAATCAACTCCTGTTTCATCACCATTTTGGATACCATCATTACAAGTTGGTGAAGCTAATGTAGCCGGATTAATGGCATTGCTTTGTCCAGAACTATTGCCTGCAGCATCTCTTGCTACTACATAGAACGTGTAAATTGTACTTTCACTAAGTCCAGTAACTTGGTAATTGGTGCTAGATACATTTACTAAAAATGTAGTGTCTATATAAATATCATACCCTGTTACTCCAACATTATCTGTAGATGCGTTCCAACTTAAATCAATACTAGAATCTGTAATATTTGAAGCTGCTAATCCACTAGGGTTGGTAGGTGGATCTATATCAATAAATTCATTGGTAGTGACATTAACCGCGTTACTTTGTGGAGAACTATTCCCAGCTGCATCTCTCGCTATCACATAGAAATTGTAAGCAGTTGATGGAGACAAACCAGTAACTATGTATGTAGTGCTCGAAACATTAGTTAAAAAACTACCATCTTGATAAACATCGTATCCTATAACACCAACATTATCTGTAGAAGCCGTCCAAGATAAATCTGTAGTAAATTCTGTTGTATTAGCAGCGACTAGATTGGTCGGTGCAGTGGGGTTTTCTGTATCAGGAGGATCTAGTGTAGTAATATTTTCATTATTACTTTGAGTTGAACTATTACCCGCTGCATCTCTGGCTATAACATAAAATGTATAAGCTGTACTGGGGGATAAACCAGTAACTTGATAAGAAGTATTAGAAACATTGGCTATTAAACCGCCATTTTGATAAACATCATATCCTGTTACTCCAATATTATCTGTAGAGGCATTCCAGGATAAATCGGTGGAAGTGTCTGTTGTATTTGAAGCTACCAGATTACTTGGTACACTAGGTGGTGTAACATCTGGTCCTGTGCTTTCAATAGTAATGGTGTAGTCTTCAACTTCTCCAGCACTAAATGATTCGCATGATGTAGGTGTGCCGTTATACTTCATACTAACACGCATTCTAAAAGAAGTTTCAGATGCAGTTTGAGGTATCGTAAAACTTGTGCTTATTTGGCTACTTTTTGTTGGACCCTGAGATAATATTTGTTCTCCAGCATCATTAAAATCTCCATCATAATTATAATCAATCCAAACACCGTAGCCTTCACGTCTAGAGCGTCCAGTCCATTCTGGCGTTATAGTAATTGTATACTGTAAACCTTTTTCAACAATGGTTGAAATATTAGTAAAATCTGAATAAAGAGTAGCTCCCGATACATTATTTATAGTATTCAACTGCACGCGTCCAATATATTCACTGCTATTACTTCCAGAAGAAGATGCGCAGTAGTTTATACTATTTGTTGTAAATGTAATTGGTGTACTGTAAGATGATTCAGAAGTGTCTGGACAAATACTATTAACCTGAACTTCGTATTGTGTAGAAGGTGTTAGGTTTGATAGCACGATAGAATTGCTTGACGTATTCTGTGTTATCCAAGTAGAAGATCCTAACTCTCTATATTGATAATTATAAGTTGCGCCACTAACATTATTCCAACTAATTGTAGCCGAAGAAGGAGCGATATTAGAAGCTGCTAATCCAGTAGGAGGTTGCAAGCAAGGCGCGGGTAGTACGTCAAATGTTTGATCGACATCAGTAGCAGGGTTGTAAGTACTATTTCCAGCTTGACTAGCTCTAACGGTAACAGTTCCTGTAGTTCCTGATAATGTCACTGTGTTTCCGCTTACACTAGCAGGTCCTGAGACCATAGAAAAGCTCACTGGTAATCCAGAAGAAGCCGTTGCATTGACTTGAAAAGGCACATCTGTAGTAAACTTGTCACTAATAGGGTCAAACGTTATTGTTTGTGGGATATTAGTGGTGTTAGTAATAACTCTAAAATCGTCAAACACAAAACCATCAAAAGTAGTGGTGTAGCTATCTTGTCTATTGGTAGAGTCTGTATTAAAATTAAACCTTAAAAACACGGTAGATTGATTGTGGAAAGCACTATTCTCTGAACTGGAAATAACAATTTCTTCCATCACCCATTTATCTTGAGTATCCCCATCATATAGTTGTTCACCATCAGGTTGGAAGTTGTTACTAGTAGAACTTTTTCCCGAATAGGTGTTGTTAGCATTAGGAGCTCCAGGTTTTGTATAGGTTCCACAAAGCGGTGCCCAGGTAGAGCCGTTAGTAGATGCCTCGATTTGTACATAATCAAAACTACGTTCTAAATCCCATTTGGCATTATACTGAACCACTGTTTGTACAAGTCCGCTAGTAGATATACTGTTATTAAGTTGTAGAGTATTACTTTGACTATTGGCATAAGCACCAGAAGGCGAGTCTGTAATAGCAACACTACCAGAAAAGGCATCAGAGGTAGTTCCCCAGGAGCCACCAGAAGCAGTCCAGTTAGAGATGCCGTTGGTTTCTTCATCATCTTCAAAAAGCACTGTAGGCGTATAGTATTTAATAATGTTAGCTTCATAAATAAGGCCATCATCATTACTAAGAGCCACTTTAAATTCAATAGCATCATTGGGTTGAATACTTCCATCAAGAGTATAAGGCGCTGAAACAATACGTTGTTCAAGTGTTGCCATTCCTGTTTGTGTGCCAGGGCTAGTTAGTCCAG
>NZ_VAWB01000002.1 GCF_006148925.1 Hyunsoonleella aestuarii
GGAAGAAGGGTCAAAAATGATAAGTAAGGAATACGGATGGAATCATGGACTAGGAGAAATAGTTTCAGCTTTAACCGAGGCAGGTTTACATATTGAATATCTTAAAGAATTTGATGAAAGCCCTTATAATGTGTTACCAGATTTAATTAAAACCGAATCTGGTATGTATGTTACAAAGGAAAAATTATACCCACTGATTTTCACATTAAAGGCAACCAAGTCTTAAAATAATTAGAAGAATGGAAGGAATTCGCTTGTAACTTCATATTTGTCTTCAGTAGTAGTTGATAACAAGCAATTACTTATATGAATTTTCGACAATATTTTTTAAATAAAAACTTTTTTATTCAGTTTTGACTGGTTCTTCTAATCACTTGAATGTTTGTCTAACTTGATGCTAGAGGAAAAAAATATGCCAACGCAAATGGTAGGATGAACATTCTGTAAACTATAAGAAATAGCATTGCAATTATTATTCTTGGAATTCGCCAAGATATACTTCCTCTTTTATAAAATGACAACAAGGCATATAACATATAAACTGTTCCCAATAAGCTAACCAACTCAATTGGAAGATTTTTACCTGTTGTGGGAGCATGTATAAGAGACATTACCTGAATTAGTATGACAATAGTTCCATAGAAGTACATCATGGCAGCTATAAGTTCAGGAATATTATTTTTTAATTTTTTGAATAAAAAGTATAGTGGAATGGGCCAAACTATTAGATTAATAATTCCAAAAAGTATTGGATAGTTAAGAGTCATTGTTTCATTCCACAAATGCATGTTTTCGTTCAATTCACTTGAAAGGAAGAAGAACTTTGTAAATGGAACACCTTGTTCCTCAAACATAAAAAGGTATTCTCCAAGCGCTTGAATTGCTGTTGCTAGTATTATATACTTTGTTGGGTTTGTAAAATTTTTACGCTTACCATTTATAAAACTTCGTGTTACAAAACCAGGTTGTTTGAGTAAGTTCCAAAATGTATAAATAAAGCCTTTGTCTAGGTTAAAAACGGTATCTAAAAAGTCACCAATTATACTTTTAAATGTTAATCTAAAGTTTGCTTTTGCACTTTGCGAGCAATTTGAACAATACTTTCCTTTAAATTCAAAATCACAGTTTTTACAAATCATTGTTGTGCTTTTTGAAAGTTTATAATTGAGCTACCCATCCAGGTTCTGAAGCTACAGTAAGCATCATTGTAAATACCATTATTAAATAGAAACAAGCAATGGCTAAATGTATTTTGTGACTTTTGCTCTTCAAACCAAAAATTATTGGAATAAGTCCAATTAAATGGAAATATTGCTCTGGACCGAAGTATACTTCGTCAGTCAAAATGTAACCATTTAATTGAATATACGCTAAAAATGTAAGAATTGCATAGAATAGCTTATGCTTATTCTTATAATAATAATCTCTCCAAGAATTTATTTCGTTAGGATTTTCTGGAACTAAGACTGTGGCAATAAAATAGTATAATGCACCATCCATTAGAAGGAAAATGAATTTATATAATTTCCAATCTTCTAGATTTCTATGTGCCCATATTCCCCAAAAACTAGTAATAATACTTATTAATTGAATTACAATAAATAATAAGTGCACTATATATCTGCGATCTTTATTAATTGCAGAAGATAAGCCTCCTAAAAGTCTAAGTGCCGCCGCTGTGTAGACAAATGAGAAGGCGATTGCTATGTAGTTGAATAATTCCATTTTATTTAAGTCACCGTTTTTCTGTGGTGAATAGTTGCCAAATAACGATTCACAACGAATATATAAAAAAACAATTACGATTTTTACCCCCAAAATATAATGGTTAAAACGCAACTATATTTTTTTACTTATGAAAATTTAATAGAAAGTTTCAACTAAAGGATAAAGAATTAATGCCCGCCTTTTTTTAAAACTTCTGGCATTTTAGCTTGAAAACGTTTTAGTCTAGGGATAGAAACATTTCTAATATAACCGTTATTTGGATGCAGTCTTTCATAGTTCTGGTGATAATCTTCAGCTACCCAAAATTTTTGAAATGGGTAAACTTCAGCCGCAATTTTTCCTTTTAATTTTTTAGTTAGGGCTTCTTTCTTTTTTAAGATAATCTGTTTTTGTTCATCATTTTGATAGAAGATAATCGAGCGGTATTGAGAACCTCGGTCGGGACCTTGTCCATTGAATTGTGTTGGGTTTTGTGATGCAAAATAAACGTCAACTAAAGTAGAAAAACCGACAATATTGGGGTCGTAAATAACTTCTACAGCCTCGGCGTGACCTGTTCTTCCCGTGTTACTGGATTCGTAGGATGGATTTTTAGTGTGCCCTCCAGAGTAGCCGTTAATTACTTCGTCTACACCTTTAACACTCTCATAAATAGCTTCAACACACCAAAAGCAACCACTGGCAAAATAGGCTTTTGCCTTACCATTTTCTAATGGAACTTGAATAGGATCAGCGTTTATAACTTCTTTTAGTTTAGAATTAATTTGAGCTGTGTTTTGGCAACTAAAGAATAGTCCAAATACCAATAATAAGATAATACGGTTCATAATTTTTCTTTTTTCAATAGACGAATAAAAATACAAAATCTTAAGAATTACTTTGTGAAAGTTTTCATAATAAAAAAGCCTTCACATTGTGAAGGCTTTTAATTGTATTTGCTATATGGATTAAATTTTAGAAAACATTTTTTCCATTTTAGATTTTTGTTCTTCAGCTAGTGCTGCATCAACTAAAATACGCCCACTATGCTCATCTGTAATTACTTTTTTACGAGAAGCAATTTCCACCTGAACCTGAGGTGGAATAGTAAAGAAAGATCCTCCTGATGCTCCTCTTTCAATTGGAACAACAGCTAACCCATTTTTAACATTTTGACGAATTCTATTGTAAGCGAAAACTAAACGCTCTTCAATTTGAGTTTTATATTCTTCAGACTTTTCAATTAGTGCTTTTTCTTCCTTTTCAGTTTCAGCTAAAATAGCATCTAATTCACCTTTTTTATGTTTCAGGTGCGTTTCACGTTCTTTTAAGCGTTCTTTAGTTTCAGCAATAACTTCTTTCTTTTGTTCTATTTGTACTTTAAACTCTCTGATGTGCTTTTCTGCTAGCTCAATTTCTAATTCCTGGAATTCAACTTCTTTTGTAAGTGAGTTATATTCTCTGTTGTTTCTAACGTTTTTTTGTTGCTCAGAATATTTCTTGATAAGCGCTTTAGATTCTTCAATAAGATTCTTTTTAGAAGCAATATCATTATCAATTAACTCTAAACCTGAAACTAATTTTTCTAGTCTTATGTTTAATCCAGCTACTTCATCTTCTAAATCGCGAACTTCTAAAGGAAGTTCACCACGAACATTTCTTATTTCGTCAATGCGAGAATCTATTAATTGTAAATCGTATAAAGCTCTTAAACGCTCTTCTACAGTTGCTTCTTTCTTTTTAGCCATACTTTAAAAATACTTAACAGGATTGGTATTTGTGTTCGATAAAACGACTGCAAAATTAGTAATTTTTTTTGTAAGATATGCTACTAAAAGGTTTTTTGTGAACTGTTCACTTTCATAATGACCAATATCCGCTAACAGGATGTTGTTTTCTGCAGTAAAAAAATCATGATACTTCAAGTCTGAAGTAACAAAAGCATCCGCTCCTGCTGCTTTCGCTGCCGCAATAGCAAAGCTTCCAGAGCCACCTAGAACGGCAACTTTTTTTATTTTCTTATTTAAGAATGCAGAGTGTCTTACCACTTCTGTTTCCATTTTATTTTTTAAGTATTTTAAAAATCTGGTTTCATCCATTGGAGTTTCTAAATCTCCAATCATTCCCATACCTATGTTTTGATTTTTGTTTTCTAAAGTTGTTATTTCGTATGCCACTTCTTCATAGGAATGCGATTTAAAAAGCGTTTGGATTATTTTTGACTCTAAATGCTTTGGAAAGGTTACTGTAATCTTAGTTTCTTTTTCGGTATGTGATTCACCTTTTACTCCTTTTATAGGCGAAGAAGCATCATTTCCTTTATAGGTTCCATATCCATCAACGTTAAAACTGCAATTACTATAATTACCAATTGTGCCAGCGCCTGCGTTAAACATATCTGTTCTTAGATGTTCCGCTTCATCTTTTGGAACGTAGGTTGTTAATTTTTTTATGGTTTCACTTTGCGGAATTAAAATACGTCTATTGTGTAACTCTAGTTGATTACAAATCATATTATTGACACCTTGAGATGCATTGTCTAACGCTGTATGCATGCAATAAATGGCAATGTCATGTTTTATGGCTTTCATCACAACGCGCTCCACATAGGTTTCGCCTGTTAGTTTTTTTAAACCTTTGAATATGATAGGATGAAAACTAACAATAAGATTACAATCTTTAAAAATAGCTTCTTCAACCACAGTTTCAAGGGTGTCTAAAGTGACCAAAATGCCTTTAATAGGTGTGTTTTTGTTGCCAACCAAAAGACCAACATTATCAAAGTCTTCTGCATAGGCTAAAGGTGCTAGTTTTTCTAAATAATTTATGACGTCTTGAATAACCATATTATTTGTCGGGATGGGTTATAAAACAAATATAAATATTATATTTTCGCTATTGTGAAAATATTACGATACATATTATTTCCATTTGTTCCTGTCTATTATTTGGTTACTTGGCTACGAAACAAACTATTTGATTTAGGTCTACTGAAATCTGTTTCGTATAACTTTCCGGTAATTTGTGTCGGGAATTTAAGCGTTGGTGGAACAGGAAAAACACCAATGATTGAATATTTAATACGGTTATTGAAGGATGATTTTGCGGTTGCCACTTTAAGTAGAGGTTACAAAAGGAAGACAAAAGGTTTCCAATTAGCGAATAAAAATTCCTCAGCAGCTTCATTAGGTGATGAACCGTTTCAGTTTTATAGTAAGTTTAAAGAAAATATTCTTGTAGCTGTTGATGCAGATAGAATCAACGGGATTAAAAATTTAATAGTTCAAGAAAGCTCTATAGAGATTGTATTACTTGACGATGCTTTTCAGCATAGAAAAGTGAAGGCAGGATTTAATATTATGCTAACTACCTTTGAGAAGCCTTATTTCAGTGATATAGTTTTGCCAACAGGAGATTTAAGAGAACCTCGAAGAGGTGCAAAAAGAGCAGACATTATTGTTGTTACAAAATGTCCAAAGGGGTTGTCAAATTCAGATAAGGATTCTATTTTGAAACAAATCAAACCAAATAAGAATCAGCATGTTTTTTTTAGTTCTATCAGTTATTCAGATAAAGTTTTTACAATGGAATCTAAAAGAAATTTAAGTGAGTTAAATGATTTTACATTAGTAACTGGAATCGCCAATGCCAATCCATTAGTAGAATTTTTAAAGGTCAATAAGTTAGAATTTGAACACTTAAATTTTAAGGATCATCATGAATTTTCTATTGAAGATATCGAAGCTTTAAAGCAAAAAGAATTGATATTGACTACGGAAAAGGATTTTATGCGGTTAAAACAGTACGCTGAGTTAAAAGATAAACTCTTTTATTTACCAATTCAGGTTAAAATGGACAATGAAGCAACTTTTAATAAATTGGTACTAGATTATATGAAAAATGATAACTAAGCTGATTTATTAGCTGGCGCTTTAGCTTTTAAAGCATTGAACAGCTTTTTCTCAAACTCCTCTTGTTTAAATGGTTTTGGAATAATATCAGTAAAACCTGCTTCATCGAATTCATGCATTTTATCTTCAATGGTAACAGCAGTTAAAGCAAATATGGTTAACTCTTTATCGAATGTTCTAACAATTTTTGTAGCTTCGATACCGCTTATTCCTGGCATGTGGATATCCATTAAAACGATATTGTAGTTATTCGTTTTAATCATGTCTACAGCGTCTTCACCGTTATCAATGATATCACAATTAAGATTCATTTTTGTCAGAATCTTCTTAGTAATCATTTGGTTAATTTTATTGTCCTCAACAACTAAAATCTTCACCTTTGTTAAGTCTATTTCGTTGTTATCGTTAAAATAAGAAGGTTTGGTTTCTTTTACCTCTTCCTTCTCGGTGTATTCTAAAGGAATTTCAAAATAAAAGGTTGTGCCTTTATTTAGTTCACTTTTTAAATAGATTTTACCCTTTAATATATCAATTAAACCTTTAACAATGGAAAGACCTAAACCTGTACCGCCATATTTTCGGTTAATTTGGATGGATCCTTGAGAAAAACTTTCGAACATATTTTCTTGTTTTTCCTTACTAATACCAATACCGTTATCTTCAACTTCAAAACGTAAGGTATAAGTATTGTCTTTTTGGTCAATTTTGTAAACACGAATCCAAATATCTCCATCCTTGGTAAATTTTATAGAGTTTCCTATTAGGTTGATAAGAATCTGAGAAATTTTTAATTGATCCGCAATGAAGTTTTGAGGTAAATTATTGTCAAACTCAAAATGGATCTTAATATTATTGTCTAAAGCTGAATTATTTAAGGCTAAAACAATATTCTTAATTTTCTTTTTTAAGTTAAAGGGTTCCGGTTCTAGTTCAACTTTGTTGGCTTCAATTTTATTAATTTGAAGAATATCGTTTATAAAGGTTAAAAGATAATCTCCTGAAAATTTAAGTGATTTTAAATGCTGAATTTGCTCCGGCTTGGGGTTTTCGTCCAAAAGCATATTACTTAATCCAGTAACTGCATATAACGGCGTGCGCAGCTCATGGGTAACGGTTGATAAGAAGTTAGCCTTAGTTTTTGATGCTAATTCGGCTTTTTCCTTGGCAATAATAAGCTCGCTATTTTTTTTATGGAGCATATTATTGGTTTTTAAACGAATGTTATTATTCTTATAAAGGGATAAGGTTAAAAGTGAAAGAATTGTTATCAATGCAACACTTAAAATGGAAATAAGTGTACTTAAGTCGTTTTTACTATTAGCTTCGGCTAATTCTTCTTTTTGCCTTTTATTATTCTCTATTTGGTCGTTAATTAGATACTGAATTTTTTTCTCGGGAGATAGATTTTCCCTTTTAACTAATCTTAAGGAGTCTGCTAATTTTAAATGTGCTTTTAAAAAATCACTTGAAGCTTTAAAATTGTTAAGATTATAATTTGTTTTACTAAGCATCAAATATAGATTGCTCAATATTTCTGGATAGTTTTGTTCTTTTGCGATTTTTAAACTCTCATCTGTTATCAGCAGAGCTTTATTGATGTCTCCCTGCTTTTCTAATACTTTAGCAAGGTTAGCCAAAGCATTGCTTTGTGTTCGCAAAAGATTATGTTTTTTAGCTAAGGAAATTGATTGCTCAAAATGTATTCTTGCATTTTTTAGATCATCCAGATGCATAAACGCTATACCTTCGCAAAAAAGAACGTCTGCCATTTTTTGTTCGAGATTTTGTTCCTCAAATTTTGTTGTAGCAGCTTTAAAAGAGTCTAGTGCAGCGTAATATTCCTTTTTCTTCAAATAAATGTCGCCAAAAGTTTTATACGACTCCCCAATGTTAAGGTTGTCGTCAATAAGCCTTTGAACCTCAATCGCTTTATTTAACGATTTTATAGCTTCATCTTCTTCTTCTATTAAAAGCTGTAACTTTCCTTTTGTAGCGTAAATAATACCAATACTTATTTTATTGTCTATTTTTTCAGCGAGAGCTAGAGCTTCATCAAGTTTTTTTTGTGCTTCGAAGTAGTTATAGTTAGCAACATCTTTTTTTGACTCATCAATGTGATAATCAATACTATTTTGAACCATTTCTGGGTCATCACTAATTGACTCTTGAGAGAATACAGTCGTTACAATAAGCAATATTATTGCAAATATGTAGTGTTTAGTTTGGGACATTATTACATATAATTAAAAACAAATATAATTATTTTATCGATAAAACGCACTTTTTTTCCGATAAATTGTAAATTAAGTCAATAATTCTTTGAGAATAGCCAGATTCATTATCATACCATCCAATAATTTTAACCATGTTTCCAATTACCGATGTCATTTGAGAATCGAAAATACATGAATGCGTATTTCCAACAATGTCTATTGATACTATGGGGTCACTGGTATACTCAATAATTCCTTTAAATTCATTTTTGGAAGCATCTTTAAAAGCGTTATTAATATCTTCTATTGAAACTTCTTTTTTTACATTAAAGGTAATATCGGTAAGTGAGCCATTTATTACTGGAACTCTAATACCACAACCACCAATAACATCTGACAAATCTGGGAAAATTTTAGTCAAAGCTTTGGCTGCACCAGTGGTTGTGGGAACAATCGATTGACTTGCTGCTCTTGCCCGCCTTAAATCTCTATGTGGCTGGTCGTGAAGACTCTGGTCCGTAGTGTAAGAATGAACGGTGGTAATGTACGCTTGGTCTATACCACAAAGTTTTTTAACCACATCTATCATTGGAGCGGCATTATTTGTAGTGCATGACGCATTTGAAATAATAGTTTCATATCCATCTATTATTGAATCGTTTACACCACGTACAATAGTTTTAATGTCATTCTTTTCGGGAGGAACACTTAAAATAACACAGTTAGCGCCATTTGAAATATGGTATTCTAAATCATTTGTAGTTTTAAATTTACCGGTCGATTCAATCACAAAATCTACGCCAAAAGGTTTCCAATTGATGTTTTTTGGATGACTTTCGTTTAGTAAAGAAATATACTTTTCACCTACAACCAAGGCGTTTGGTTCGTTGGAAATATTATTGTCTAAAACCCCGTGAACACTATCGTATTTAAGTAAGTGACATAATGTTTTTGAATCTGCTAAATCATTTATAGCAACAATTTCAATATTATTATCCTTTTCTAAAAGTCTAAAAACACGCCTACCAATTCTTCCAAAGCCATTAATAGCAATCTTTATCATGTCTATTAGTTAACATGCTTCTGCGCTCTATATGAAGACCGGACTAGAGCACTGCTTTCAACGTGTCTAAATCCTAGGCTCAATCCAACTTCTCTATACTCTTCAAACTGACCTGGATTAATAAACTGTTTCACTGGTAAATGTTTTTTACTCGGCTGAAGGTATTGGCCAATTGTAACTACATCTACATCATTTTCTTTCAAGTCATGAAGTGTTTCAATAACTTCTTCTCGTGTTTCTCCTAAACCTAGCATAATACCAGATTTTGTCCTGCGTTGGCCTTGTTGTTTTAAATATTTTAAAACCCCCATACTTCGGTCGTATTTGGCTTGTATTCGGACTTCTCTGGTCAAACGCCTTACGGTTTCAATATTGTGAGATACAACTTCTGGAGCGACATCAATTATTCTGTCAATATGTTGTTCTAACCCTTGAAAATCTGGAATTAGAGTTTCTAATGTTGTTTCTGGATTCATTCTTCGAACAGCCTTAACAGTTTCACTCCACATAATACTTCCCATATCCTTCAAATCGTCTCTATCTACACTAGTAAGAACAGCATGTTTAATCTGCATTATTTTAATGGAGCGAGCCACTTTTTCCGGTTCATCCCAGTCAACAGTCTCTGGTCTACCAGTTTTAACTCCACAGAACCCACAGGAACGCGTACAAACATTACCCAATATCATAAAGGTAGCAGTGCCTTCGCCCCAGCATTCACCCATGTTCGGGCAGCTACCAGAGGTGCATATCGTATTTAGTTTATACTTGTCAACTAAACCTCTTAGTTCGGTGTATTTTTTACCCGTTGGCAATTTTACTCGCAACCATTTTGGTTTGGCTTGTCTTTCTGGTAATATATTTGAAGTAGTTTCTGTATTCATACTATAAAAATATAGCTACAAAGATACGAAGTATTCTATAATTAAACCTTTGTTTAACTTAAGATGAAAACCTTTAAAAGCTGAAAATTAACTAGACTCGCTAATTATGTTTGCTAGTAGTTTTTTTGCTCGTAAAAGCTTAACTTTTATATTATTAATGGGTTCATTAAGCTCATTTGAAATCTCTTTGTAAGTCAATTCTTGAAAGAACCTTAAATTAATTACTTTTTGGTAATCAGGTTTTAATTTTTTAATGTCCCTAAGCAATTTTGCAAGATGTTGCTCAGTAATGAGTTTGTCTTCGGGTGTAGGAGATTCGTCTAATACTTGAAAAATACCTTTATTGTCTTTTGTGATTATATGGGTGATGGATTTTTTTTCTTTTCGAAGTAAATCGATGTGTATATTTTTCGAAATAGCGATTAACCAAGTTTTGAATTTATAGGACTCATCAAAAGTGTCAATTTTATCAAAAGCTTTAGAAAACGCCCGAATAGTAACATCTTCAGCATCATTTTCATTTTGAATACGCTTTAACTGAAAACCATAAACATCATCCCAGTATAAATCAAGCAGATAATTAAATGCTTTTTGATCATTCATTTTTGCTCGCTTAATGGCTTCTTCTATTTCCAATGTTTTGGTTTTGCTATTAGATTATTTATAAATATATATAATTGAACTATAACTAGGAAAATTTCTAAGAATGGAAGTAGAATTATAACATCTGTTTCTTTCAATTTTTTAGCTGAAAATCCAACTATTATATACTGAACTAATAGTCTCAATAATAGGATACCAATTACAAAAGGCCATTTAAATGTAAAAGTTAAAAGTACAGTTGCTAAAATCCAAAAAAATAAGTTGAAGGAGTAAGACAGGGCTAAAACTATTTTATGACTTTGCTTATAATGTTTTGCGGTCGATACATGACGTCTTTTTTGTTTTATCCAGGATTTTAAATTCTTTTTCGATACAGATTCAGTAAAACTATCTTCAGCGAAACAGATAGTTGTATTATCTTTTGTTGCTATTTGATTTATAAATAAATCGTCATCCCCAGATTTAATATTCATGTGCCCCATAAATCCATTAGCATTAAAGAAGGCTTCCTTCTTGTAGGCCAAATTTCTTCCTACACCCATGTATGGAACACCTATTTTAGCAAATGAAAAGTATTGAATAGCTGTTATTAGGGTCTCGAATCGTATAAGTTTATTTAAAAATGAATTTTTAATTTTTGAATGTGCACCATAACCCAAAATGATGTCATTCTTATTGCTAAAATTTGCGCCCATTGCCTTTATCCAATTCTTAGAAACTGGTTTACAATCCGCATCGGTAAATAATAAGAAGTCGTATTTAGATGCTTTTATACCCAATGTTAATGGGTATTTTTTATTGCCCCAAAAGGTTTCTACAGGTTTTACATTAACAATTTTTATATTGCTATGCATTTCTGAAAATTTTTCCATGACTTTTAATGTCTCATCACTAGAGGCATCATTAATTAAAACGATTTCAAATTCTGGGTAATCTTGATTAACTATAGAAGGTAGAAAACTAGATAAATTATCTGCTTCGTTCTTAGCACAAATTAACACCGATACAGAGATCTTTTTAGGTGCTGCCTTTTGAACTTTCGAAAAGGCAAATCGACCATAAACGAAAAGATAAAAAGAGACTTGAAAACATACAACTACAATAAAACTGTAGAATAAAATATCAAGAATGAACATAAGACTTTAAGAATGTTGAGTTTCTTTACAGTCGCTAAATTGATCGGGTGTTTTTCCGCAAAAACCACAAGCTTCTCCTTCTTGATTTATCATGGGATTTTGGCTAGCACAAGTTCCTGCAAATTTGCCATCTTTTTTTGCCCAAATTTTAATAGCTATACCCGCTATTCCAAGACCTAACAAAATTAATGTTATTAAGAGAAGTTTCATGTATAAAAATTTGTGCAAAGATACCATTTTGCATTGAAATTTGAATAGGTGCCGATTATAAAAATTTATGTGACTAATTTCTCAATTAGGGTCTAAATATTAATTATTTGTACTTTTAAGAAATACTAACCAGTTAAATTTATTTGAATATGAAAAAATTATTTGCAGAGTTTTTTGGAACCTTCTGGCTTGTTTTTGGAGGTTGTGGTAGTGCTGTTTTTGCAGCAGGTTATCCCGAATTAGGAATTGGGTTTGTTGGAGTTGCATTGGCATTCGGTCTTACCGTTTTAACTATGGCATATGCTGTCGGACATATTTCGGGCGGACATTTTAACCCAGCCGTTTCTTTTGGTTTATGGGCTGGAGGGAAATTTGAAGCTAAAGATTTACTAGGGTATATTATTGCTCAACTAGTTGGTGCTTTTGTTGCAGCTGGTGCTTTGTATCTAATTATAACTAATAAATCTGATTTTGTGAATATTGGTGGTTTTGCGGCTAACGGTTATGGCGATTTATCACCAGATGGTTATTCTATGACAGCGGCGTTAATAGCAGAGTTTATTTTAACCGCGTTTTTCCTTTTAATTATCTTGGGAAGTACTAATGAAAGAGCGCCAAAAGGTTTTGCACCAATTGCAATTGGCCTTGGCTTGACATTGATTCATTTAATTAGTATTCCAATTACAAATACATCAGTAAATCCTGCGCGATCAACAAGTCAAGCTTTATTTGCTGGGGGAGATTATACTTCTCAGCTTTGGCTATTCTGGATAGCACCAATAGCTGGAGCCATTGTTGCTGGATTTATTCATAAAGCCTTATTCGATAAAGAATAGATTACAATTAAGATTCATAAAAAATAGCCTTTCTAAATGTTTAGAAAGGCTATTTTTTATATTTAGACTTCTTCTATTGAAGGCTTATTGTTGCTACAGAATTGTTTAAAGATGCGATAGAATTTCCTCCTTTTGGCTCGATAGTAATATTTAAAGCTAAGGCATTTTCAGTATAAGGTATAGCTCTCAGCTGTCTATCAGCTTCATTAAGTATACCTAAGCTTACCATTTTACCTTGAAGTTCTGCCCATATCTGGTAGCATTGTTCTTCTGGTAATTTGGGAAGTGAAACCACATCAATCATAGATGTTTTTTCTCTAGGATTTATATAAGCCACCGTTTTCAATTCTTTTGCACGACTGTTACCTTGAATAATGTATTTATAGGTTTCAGGATCGTTTAATTTGATAAACTGCTGCATCACTGCATCCAGCTTTTTGTTATTATTCTCGATATCACTTCTAAGGTCAAAAATTTCATCAACAACCACTTGGTTTTCTTCATTTAAAAGTGAATTGTAATCATTAAGTTTTTGATTTTGTTTATAAAACATAAACGAAGTACCAGCAAAAATAATAGATGCTACGCAAGCAGCAACCCCTATTTTATACCAAGACTTGTATTTATTCAAAGTACTTAGTTTTATTAAGGGTCTATCATCAAGTGTTTCTATAATATTATCTAAGATACTCTTAGGAGCTTCAATTGCATTTTTTTTCGCAACAATTTCTAAGTTAAATTGCAATGTATTGTATGCATTTTGTACTTCTGGATATTTTGAAATGTAGGTTTCCACTTTTGCTGTTTCAGCAGCATCAGTTGCTCCCACTAGATATTTTTCTAATAGGCCAGAATTTAAAAAAGTAGTTATTTTCTCATTCATGACATTTTTATTGTGGATCGTAAATCTTTTTCAACTCACGAAGTCCAATTTTTAATCTCGATTTTATTGTGCCCAACGGAATACTCAATTCCTCACTAGCTTCTTGCTGTGTCATGCCTTCAAAAAAGAGGGCATTTATTACAATTTGGTACTTCTCGTCAATAACACCAAGATGTTTTCTTAAATCTAAAACATCCTGATTTAATTCATTTGATGTTATTTTATATACGGATGAAGTCTCAATTTGGACTTCCTTGTCTTGTTTGTTTTTGTAAGATCTTACTTTATCTATGGCAGAATTATAGGCGATTCTATAAAGCCAAGTGAATAATTTTGCTTTACTAGCATCATATTTTTTGGCGTAGCGCCATATTTTCACGAAACTCTCTTGTAAAACATCTTGAGCCGTGTCATCATCCGATATTACTTTTTTAATAACACCATACAGCGCATCAGCATAATTTTCATACAGCAGAGTAATAGCCTTTTTGTCACCGTCTTTGAGAAGGCTTACTATTTCTTTTTCTATTGCTGTTATCAAGTGTTTAGATTTTAGAGTGTTATTTCGTAACCTTTTAAACCAAATTTAGAAATTTCTTTTTTATCAAAGAATATTTACTTCGGTTTCTATGGAAATATCAAAAAGTCTTTTAATTGTAATTTGAATTAATTTTGAAAGATTTAATATATCTGCACCTTTGGCATTCCCATAATTAACAAGCACCAACGCTTGTTTTTTATGAACACCATAATTTTCAAAACGTTTACCTTTAAAGCCAGCTTTTTCAATAAGCCATCCAGCAGGAACTTTAACTTCATCCTCTGAAACTGGATAACTCGGTATGTCTTTAAAGTTTTGAACTAAATTGTTATAGTGTGATTTTGATATGACAGGGTTTTTAAAAAAACTACCACTATTACCAATCTCTTTTGGATTTGGCAGTTTGCTTTCTCGAATTGCAATTACAGCATTAGAAACGTCTTGAATAGTAGGTATTGAAATTCCATAGTTTTCCAATTGAGCCTGAATAGTACCATAATTGAGCTTATACTTGTGCTTAGTTTTAGTTAACTTAAATGTAACACTTGTTATGATATATTTCCCTTTTGCTTCTTGTTTAAAAATAGAGTTTCTATACCCAAATTGGCAATCATCGGCATCAAATGATTTAATGGAATGCGTTTCTATTGACAAGGCTTCACAGGAGACAAACGAATCTTTAAGCTCAACACCGTATGCCCCAATATTTTGAATTGGAGCTGTACCAACATTACCAGGAATTAAAGATAGGTTTTCAAGACCTCCAAAATCATTCTTCAAGCACCATTGCACAAATTCGTGCCAATTTTCTCCTGCATTTGCTTTAACAGTTACAAAGTCTTTATCTTCTGAAATGACTTTCTTACCCTTTAAATTTATATGAATAACTAATTTATCTTGATTTTGAGTAAGTAGCATATTACTGCCTCCTCCTAGGATTAATCTATTTGAGAATTCCTCCAGTTTTAGAATATCTATTAGCTCTTCTATGGAGTTAATAGAAACAAAGTATTGAGCATTAACATCAATGCCAAAAGTATTATACGGCTTTAAGGATATGTTTTGGTCGATTTGCACTTAGTCTTTATAAGCTTTTAAGCCCTCTTTTAAAATATTAACAGCCTTGATTAAACGCTCCTTATTAAGTACGTAAGCAATACGAATTTGGTTTAAACCAACATTTGGAGTTGAGTAAAATCCACCTGCTGGAGCTACCATAATGGTCTCACCGTCAACTTGAAAATATTCTAATAGCCATTGAGCAAAATCATCCGAATTTTTTACAGGGAGTTCTACAATACAATAAAAAGCTCCTTTTGGTTTAGCTACTTTAACACCTTCAATTTTTTGTAATTCAGAAATTAAAGTATTCCGTCTTTCTACATATTCTTCTTTAACATCATCAAAATAACTTTGAGGTGTGTCCAAAGCAGCTTCACTAGCTATCTGGGCAAGTGTGGGTGGACTCAAACGAGCTTGTGCAAACTTTAAAGCAGTTTCAATAACCTTTTTATTTTTAGACACTAAACAACCAACTCTAGCACCACACATACTGTAGCGCTTTGAAACTGAATCAATCATTATGGCATAATCTTCTAAACCTTCTTCTTGCATTATAGAGTAATGTGAATTACCATCATAGGTAAATTCTCTATATACTTCATCTGCGATTAAAAATAAATCTCTTTTTTTAGCAATATCTGCCAGCTTTTTTATTTCTTCTTTAGAGTACAGATAACCCGTTGGGTTTCCGGGATTGCAAATTAAAATAGCCTTCGTTTTTGGGGTTATAAGTTTTTCAAATGCTTCAATAGGAGGTAATGCGAAATTGTTATCAATTTTTGATATTACGGGAACGACTTTAATACCAGATGCTGTTGAGAAACCATTGTAATTGGCATAAAAAGGCTCGGGAATAATTATTTCATCATCCACATCCATAATGCTGCCAAATGCAAAGAGCAGTGCTTCACTTCCACCAGTAGTAACAATAATATCATTATGTCCTAATAAAATGTCATGTTTGGCATAATAGGCAGCAATCTTTTGTCTATATGTTTCAGAACCTTCAGAACGCGAATAGGCCAATACTTCTATATTGCTTTCTTTTACAGCCTGTAAGGCACATGCAGGCGTTTTTATATCTGGTTGTCCAATATTAAGGTAGTAAATGGATTTGCCTTTCTTAACAGCCTCTTCTGCATAGGGAACTAGCTTTCTAATTGGTGATTGAGGCATTGACTGACCTTTATTTGAGATTGATGGCATGAAGAAATTATTTTAAGGCAAAGTTGAGAAAATTATCTTAAAGTTTTTTTAAAAAACGGGTAGAATTAACCATAATAATCTAAAGATTCGTAAATTGATTGTATAAATTTTATAGTTTTCTTAATGAATCGCATTTGTTGTCTTTTATTTCTTTTTATATGCCTTTCTCAACTAAGTTTTTCTCAAGGAAAATTTCATGTCCAAAATAAAAACAAATCTGATAAAATTAGATTTAAGTTTATTAATAATTTAATAGTAATTCCAGTTGAAATTAACGGGGTAGAACTTTCATTTTTATTAGATACTGGTGTAAGTAAACCAATAATATTTAATTTTTTGAATGTTTCGGATACCTTAAAAATTAAAGACACTGAAAGCATTTTTTTAAGAGGTTTGGGAGATGGTGAACAAGTCGAAGCTTTAAAGTCGAGAAATAATATTTTTAGGGTTGGTGATGCTATTAATCTTAATCAAGACTTATACGCGGTTTACGATTCTAAATTAAATTTCGCACCTCGTCTAGGTATTCCTATCCATGGTATAATGGGGTTTGATTTACTTAAAGATTTGATTGTTGAAGTTAATTATTCGCATAAGTATATTAGGCTAACAGAGCCGCAAAATTTCAGTTATAAAGATTGTGATAAATGTGAAGTATTGCATTTAGAGTTTTACAATAATAAACCATACATTAATGTTAAAGTAAATATTAACGAAAAAGATATCCCTGTAAAACTATTAATAGATTCTGGAGGAAGTGATGCGCTTTGGTTGTTCGAGGATGACTCACTCGGAATAAATGTAGAAAACAAATTTTTTAATGATTTTTTAGGTCACGGATTAAGTGGCAGCGTATATGGTAAACGCTCAAGGGTAAAATCGTTGTTAATAGATGGCTTTAAATTAAAGAAGGTTAATGTAGCTTTTCCAGATTCTACCTCTATAGCTTTCGCAAAACGTTTTAAAGGTAGAAATGGTAGTATTTCTGGTAATATATTAAAGCGATTTAATATTATTTTCGATTATCGTCGTGCCTTAATAACGTTAAGAAAAAATGGTTATTTTAAAGAAAAATTTACTTACAATAAAAGTGGAATTGAGTTAGCGCATAATGGGGTTAGGTTAGTAAGAGAACGCGAGAAGTTTATTCCTAGTGACCATTATTCTAAGAGTGATACTCAAAACGGGACTCGAATTGTTCTAGATAATCGTTATAAAATGTCTTTAAAACCAGCATATGGTATAGTTGAACTTCGAGCAGATTCTCCAGCTGAAAAAGCAGGACTTAAGTTAGGAGATATTATTCTTACTATTAATGGAAAACCAGCTCATGAATTCAGACTGCAACAAATCATGCATCTGTTTTATGGGGATACGGGAAACAAAATAAGATTACGAATAAGTAGGAAAGGTGTAGATATGAACTTTAATTTTGTTTTAGAAGATGTTTTCAAATAAAAAACCCGAATATGATTATATTCGGGTTTGAGGTATTCTAGGTTATGTTTATTGCTGAACTATACTTTTGTTTTTCTTTTCTAGAACACTTTCCTTGCTTGAGTCTACAACTAAGCCCTTTATCTTTAAAGCTATTGTTGGTTTATCAGCATTAGAAATTACTGTAATTGTTTTTCTAATAGGGTTAACTCGGTTAGTGTCGTATTTTACTTCTATTTCACCTGTTTTTCCTGGCATAATAGGATCCTTCGGTTTTTTAGGGATAGTGCAACCACAACTTGAACTTACTTTTGAAATGATTAGAGGTTCATCACCTGTATTCGTAAACTCAAATACACGAACACCATCAGCCCCTTTTTCAATGGTACCGTAATCAATAGTTTCAGATTTGAATTCAATTTTCGCTTGCGCATTTACCGAAAAACTGATTAATCCGATAAACATAATAGTAATTAATTGTTTCATCTTTTTTTATCTTTAAATGTTAATAATTATCTTCTTCCAATTATAATCTATAAGTATATTTAATAAACATTTTAGTACTAATGTCATGTCAAACATACTTACTTTTTAATCAAACCACAAAAAATTTAGATGTAATACATCAGTATTAACATATTCGACTTACTTAAAAGTACGTATGGCATTACTTTATGGTTCATCTACCTAATATATCAATAGTTATATTACTTTCTATCTGCTTTCACAGAAAAAGAAATATAAGTACTTTTGCACATCAATTGTCAAAAACTATTCCAAAGTATGCAAATTCCATCAAAATATGATGCTAGTCAGGTAGAAGGTAAGTGGTATGATTACTGGATGAAAAATAACTATTTTCATTCAACACCAGATGAAAGAGAGCCTTACACAATTGTCATTCCTCCACCAAACGTAACGGGAGTTTTGCATATGGGACACATGCTGAATAATACTATTCAAGATGTATTAATTCGACGTGCACGTTTACAAGGGAAAAATGCTTGTTGGGTGCCAGGTACCGATCACGCATCTATCGCAACAGAGGCTAAGGTAGTGGCGAAGCTAAAGGAGCAAGGAATTGATAAAAACGATTTATCTCGAGACGAATTTCTAAAGCATGCTTGGGATTGGACGCATGAGTTTGGTGGGGTGATTTTAGAGCAGTTAAAAAAACTAGGATGTTCATGTGATTGGGACAGAACCAAATTCACCATGGATGACGATATGTCTGAAGCTGTAATAAAGGTTTTTGTCGATTTATACAATAAAGGCCTAATTTATCGGGGTTATCGTATGGTAAACTGGGATCCAGAAGCCCAAACCACACTGTCTGATGAGGAAGTTGAGTACGTTGAAAAACAAGGGAAGCTCTATTATGTCAACTATAAATTAGAAGGGTCTAACAAGACCTTAACTATTGCTACTACTAGACCAGAAACCATTCTTGGTGACACCGCTATTTGTATTAATCCTAACGATGAAAGACATCAAGCTTTAAAAGGAAAAAGAGCAATAGTCCCAATATGCGAGCGTTCCATTCCTATTATTCAGGATGACTATGTAGATGTTGAATTTGGAACGGGTTGCTTAAAGGTAACACCAGCACATGATGAAAATGATAAGGGTCTAGGTGATAAACACGGATTGGAAGTTATTGATATTTTTAATTCAGATGCAACCTTAAATAGTTTCGGATTGCATTATCAAGGAAGAGACCGTTTTGAGGTTCGAAAGGATATTGTAAAAGAATTGGAGGATAAAGGTCATATTCTAAAGATTGAGGATTACAACAACCGTGTTGGGATTTCAGAACGCACTAAGGCTATTATAGAGCCTCGTTTAAGCGACCAATGGTTTTTAAAAATGCAAGAATTAGCGAAACCTGCTTTGAAAGCCGTTTTAGAAACAGAGGATATTAAGTTGTTTCCTAAAAAGTTTGAAAACACCTATCGCCATTGGATGGAAAATATTCGAGATTGGAATATTTCGCGTCAGTTATGGTGGGGGCAACAAATTCCAGCCTATTATTATGGAGATGGTAAAGAAGATTTTGTAGTAGCTGAATCCATAGAAGAAGCTGTCGAACTTGCGAATAAAAAACTGTCTGTCACTTCGGGCGCAGTCGATAAGTCTTTAGTTGTAGGCGATTTACGTCAGGACTCTGACGCACTCGATACGTGGTTTTCCTCATGGTTATGGCCAATGAGTGTATTCGATGGCATAAGAAATCCTGAAAACGAAGACATTAAATACTATTATCCAACCAACGATTTGGTAACGGGACCAGACATTTTGTTTTTCTGGGTGGCGCGTATGATTGTGGCAGGCTATGAGTACAAAAATGAAAAACCTTTTGAAAATGTTTACCTTACCGGATTAGTGAGAGATAAACAACGCCGAAAAATGAGTAAATCACTAGGTAATTCTCCAGATGCTTTAAAACTCATCTCGGATTATGGTGCCGATGGGGTACGTGTTGGTTTATTATTAAGTTCTGCAGCAGGTAATGATTTAATGTTCGATGAGGCGCTTTGTAACCAAGGAAAAGGCTTTGCCAATAAAGTTTGGAATGCATTTAGACTTATAGAAGGGTGGGAAGTTACCGATATTGAACAACCGCAATCCTCTAAAATAGCCATTGAATGGTTTGAAGCGAAGTTTCAGCAGGCTCTAAATACAATCGAGAATCATTACAGCAAGTACCGCATTAGCGATGCCTTAATGGAAACCTATAAATTAATTTGGAATGACTTCTGTTCGTGGTTTTTAGAGATGATAAAACCAGCATATCAACAGGCTATTGATAAAAAAACCTACGATGCGGCTATTGCTATTTTAGAAAATAATCTAAAAATATTGCATCCTTTTATGCCTTTCATAACCGAAGAAATTTGGCAGCATATTGTAGAACGCAATACCGATGAAGCTTTAATCGTTTCTAAATGGCCAGAATTTAATGAAGTCAGTACTAGCTTAGTCAATGAATTTGATTTTGCTTCAGAGGTTATATCTGGCATAAGAACCATTAGAAAACAAAAAAATATTGCTTTTAAAGATGCTATTGGATTTAGTGTGATTAATAACGAAAACACAAAGGCTACCTTCGATGCTATAATCTCTAAGTTAGGAAACCTAGAAGCTATTAATTATGTTTCTGAAGCTGTTGAAGGAGCGCTAACCTTTAGGGTAAAATCTAATGAATATTTTATTCCAATGGCTGGAGCGATAGACGTTGGGGCTGAGGTTGAAAAATTAACCGAAGAATTAAAATATACCGAAGGTTTCTTAAAATCGGTTCAAAAGAAATTATCTAACGATCGTTTTGTAAACAATGCACCCAAGCAAGTTGTGGCTAGCGAAAAGAAAAAAGAAGCAGATGCTTTGGCAAAGATTGATACTTTAAAGGCAAGTTTGGCTAGTTTAGAGTAATTTTTTGTTGTCGTTTATGGCTTCAAAGAAATGCGCCGTTATTTTATTGCTTGCATCCGACGTTAAACTAATTTAGTTGAAAATTTTACAAATTCAACTTTTGCCTAATGCCTTTTGGGACTAACATTAATTCCTCAAATTCTTAATCCGTTCCAAAAGTGTAGGATGCGAATAATGCATAAATACATAAGCGGGATGAGGTGTTAAGTTGCTTAAACTATTTTTAGATAGCTTCTTTAATGAAGTGATCAGCGGTTCACCTTTGTATGTAGTTTTGGCGTAGTCATCGGCTTGATATTCAAATTTTCTTGAAAACACATTCATAATTAATCCTGTAATTTCAGAGATTGGTGAGTAAAGGAGCGTAAAAGCAATTAACCCAATATGAAAACTTGGTATTTGTACACCAATGGCTTGAGATAATAAGGGATTTGAAATAAACAAAGATAAAATATAAAGTGTCATCCCTATTAATACAATGGAAGCAAACAAATTAAAAATAATGTGTTTCTTTTTATAATGTCCAACCTCATGAGCTAAAACAGCAACAATTTCTTCATCTTCTAAATCATTAATCAATGTGTCATAGAGTGTGACCCGTTTTTCACTACCAAAACCAGAAAAATAGGCATTAGCTTTTGTACTTCGTTTAGAACCATTAATCACGAATATTTTATCCAATTTAAAACCAACAGTTTTAGCGTAAGCCGAAATTTTATCTCTTAATGTTCCTTCTTCTAAAGGCATTTGCTTATTAAAAAGTGGCACAATCAATTTAGAATAAAACATATTCATAAACAAAGTGAATACGCCAACTAATCCCCATGCATAAAGCCAAAATTGTTTTCCAGTAGCCTCATAGAACCAAATAATAAGTGCTAAAATTCCACCACCAACAATAGCCATCATAAGCCAACCTTTAAGTTTGTCTGCAATAAAAGTTTTTATGGTTGTTTTATTAAATCCGAATTTTTCTTCAATTACAAAGGTGCTGTAATATGAAAGTGGTGTCGTTAATAAATCGCTGCCAATCATAATGATACCAAAGAAAATTAAAGCAATTATAATAGGGGTTTCACTATAACTTCTGGCTATGTCATCTATAAATTCAAAACCATCAAACCATAAAAAACCCAACGTTAGTGCAAGTGAAAACGATGAGGTGATTATTCCGAACCTGTATTTTGTCGCTTTGTAATTCTGTGACTTTTTGTATTCATCAGCATCGTAAACATCTTGTAGATCACTTGGTAAGTCATCATTAAAATGTTTAGCATTTAATGCGTCTAATACCTTATCAACAATAAAGTTAATAACAATAATTGCTATGATAATATAGAAAAGTGTGTTTGCAGTCATTTAGTATTATTTAAAATCACGTTGTCGTTTAGCTTCAAAAATAAGAACCCCAGCAGCAACAGAAACATTCATGGAATCTATTTCACCTTGCATTGGTATAATAATGTTCTGGGTAGAATTTTCTAGCCATTCATTACTTAGGCCTGTAGCTTCTGTGCCAACAACAATAGCTGTAGGTTTATTGAAATCTTGTGTGAGATAATTTACTGAGGCTCGTAAGGCTGCACAATAAATATTAATATGGTTTGCTTTTAGAAATTCAATAATTTCTATGGTTGTTCCAGTTGCAATTTCATTTGTAAATAAACAACCTACACTGGAACGTACAATGTTTGGATTGTATAAATCGGTTTTAGGATTAGCAATAATTACTGCATCCAAATTTGCCGCATCGGCAGTTCTTAACAGTGCGCCAATGTTTCCTGGTTTTTCAGGTGCTTCGGCAACTAAAATTAAAGGATTTTTATTGGCTAGTTTTAAATCTATTAAATGATTGCTTTTAGTATGTGCTAACGCTAAAATGCCTTCTGTGGTATCGCGATATGCTAATTTTTGGTATACCTCTTTTGAAATTTCTATTAGGTCTATTGGTTGTGATGTTAAGTCGTTAAGCTGATCAATAGAAAATAAGTCGGGAAAAAATAAAATGGTTTTTATCTTATACCCGCCTTTAATCGCTAAAGAAATTTCACGATGCCCTTCGATTAAAAACAAGCCGGATTTTTTGCGTTCGCGAGATTTGTCCTTTAATTGAACAAGGTATTTTATATAAGTGTTTTGTGGGCTTATTATTATTTTCATAAAGGAGAAACAAAAGTAAATGTTTTTATGTAATTATAATCTACTAACTTCGTCAAAGAAGTAAACCATTTAAAATACACCAATGAAAAGAATACTTTTCTTATCTCTTATAGTTTTAATTTTTTCATGTAAAAATAAAACAGCACCAACTATAGATTATTCTGAAGAAACACTTGATGTAACAACTAGTGTCTACCCAGAAAATATTACAAAAGTATTTGATGCTCACGGGAGTTTAGATAAATGGAATACCATGAAGGCTCTTGAATTTACCATGAAAAGGTCAAATGGTGACGAGGTAACCACGACTAATTTGAAGAACAGAAGATCGTTAATTGAGATGCCAAATCACCTTATTGGGTTTAACGGAGAAGATGTTTGGTTAAAAAATAAAGATACTGCCACTTACAAGGGAAATGCTAGATTCTATTATAACCTGATGTTCTATTTTTACGCGATACCATTTATTTTGGCAGATGATGGTATTATTTATGAAGATGTAGACGCGTTAGATTTTGAAGGTAAATCGTATCCTGGTATTAAAATATCTTATGAAGGTGGAGTAGGAGAGTCGCCAGAGGACGAGTATATTTTATATTATGATGCCGATTCCCATCAGATGGAATGGCTGGGTTATACGGTTACTTATTTTACGAAGGAAAAAAGTAAAGAATGGCATTTTATAAAGTATAGTAATTGGCAAAATATTGATGGTTTAGTGTTGCCAGAAACTTTAACTTGGTATAATATTGAGAATAATATACCAGCTACCGTGCGCAGTGATTTAAAATTCACGGATATTAAAATATCTAAAGAAAAACCAGAAGATGGTATTTTTGAGGTGCCAAATGGAGCGGAACTTATACCTTAATGCCTATAATCTCTAGCATCAAGCATTAAGTTACTCCCATCACCCGGGAATTTATGCATAATTTTGTTGAGCTCCTTGCTTAAATCAATGTCTATTGGTTGAAAATTAGAAAATTTAATGCGTTTTGAATCAATATAGAGGCTATTTTTTGGTAAATCATCAACATACTTAACAGCAATTATTTGACTATTCAAATCAGGATTTAATGTGGTTGTATAATAAAATGAGTTTTCGTCGTTTTGGTATTTAAAATCAACTGCAAGATGCAGTGTTGTATTCGTGTCATTATCTTGTTGAGCATAATTATTTAAGCATAATCCTAAAACCAGTGTAAATAATATTATTCTCATAACTTAAATTTAAGTTTTTAAGTTAAAAAAAATAAAAATGCGATGGGTGTTTAAAACAATGCCTAATTGATTTTTCACCCCATTATACTGGGTGATTTTCAATATAATTTACCAGCAGAGCAACAACATAGCTGTAACTTTCCATGCCTTTATTTTGGTTATTGGCCTTGAGGAAATTACTATAAAATATTTTGAAGAAAGGTTCTAATGGGTTTTGGTGCGCTTCCCAGAATTCTCGTGTTTCTTTATAGTTTTTTAAAATACCCTTATTTACATCGGCTGCTAAATCTTCAAACAAACACTCGTCACGCATGTAAATTTCATTTAAGCAAAAACGTAAACCAAAGGTGTATCCTGAATATTTAAAGTAAATGTTGTCGTGGTTTGTGGCTGCCATAAAGCCAATAAAATTAGCTTCATTTTCAGCAGCATAACCTAGTTGGTGTGCCATTTCATGAGAAGTCGTGGTAGGAAATTTAAAAACAGGAATAATACCATCTACTTGAGCTTCGTTTGTTAGCGGATTTAAATAACCACTAAAACCCATATATGTCAAGGGGTAACTAAATAATGATTTTTTGGTACTTCTTGGATGGTATTCTAAATGCGGAAAGCGTTCTTTTAAGTTTTCGTAACCATTTGGGGCTAACTTAAGTATATCACTTTTGCTTAAAGGTAAATCTATTTTAACCGTATCGTTATCAGTTATTTTTAAGTGTATTGAATTAGATTTTTCGATTAATTTGTTAGTGACATCTATCAATTGCTCGGTCGAATATTCCGATTTTAAATTTAGATTCTTATGTAACGGTAACCTATGATAATTCATGCCCCATAATACATGAAAGGCAAAATAGATTATAGAAATAACTACAAAAATATCTATAAACCAATTTTTAGTATCCTTTCTAAGTCGCTTTCTGTTTTTATAAAACCATTGAATAGCGTATATAATAGCTAATGCATAGAATATGTCTCCAAAAGAAAACGGAACCCAACCAAACACATATCTAAAAATTTTCGACAGAAAGGGATATAGTCCATTACTGTAATACTGTTCAATAAATTCAGGAGATTTTGAAAGTAGTTTTATAAGTAAATATTGAGGTAATATACTTAGAGCTAATACTAATTTTGTTTTCTTCAGCATAAATCAAAAATAGGGAAATGTTTATTAATCCTCTTAAGGAAAATGTATCTTTGTTCACTATACTTTTACTATTATGAATTCAGAAATAAGACAATTAGAGCCTAAAGCATTGTGGAATAAATTTGCCGATTTAAACGCAGTTCCAAGACCTTCAAAAAAGGAAGAACGGGTTATAGCCTTTATGAAAAATTTTGGCGAAAACCTTGGTTTAGAAACTATTGTAGATAAGGTTGGAAATGTTATCATTAAAAAGCCTGCAAGAGCTGGTATGGGAGATAGAACCACAGTTGTGATGCAATCGCATTTAGATATGGTACATCAAAAAAATAATCATACGGTATTTGATTTTGATAATCAAGGTATCGAAATGTATGTAGATGGCGATTGGGTTAGAGCTAAAGGCACTACTTTGGGTGCAGATAATGGTTTAGGCGTTGCAACAATTATGGCGATTTTAGAAAGCACCGAAATTCCACATCCAGCTATTGAAGCGTTATTTACTATTGATGAAGAAACGGGAATGACCGGCGCCATGGGATTAAAAGGCGGATTATTATCTGGCGGAATACTTTTGAATTTAGATACAGAAGAAGATGATGAAATAGGCGTGGGATGTGCAGGAGGTATTGACGTTACGGCGACAAGAAGTTACGAAGAGGAAGAGACACCTGAGTATAAGATTGGTTATAAAATAGAGGTTAAGGGTTTGCAAGGTGGTCATTCGGGTATGCAAATACATGAAGGTTTGGGTAACGCTAATAAAATTTTGAACCGTTTACTTTTTGATGGTTTCGAGAATTTTGGTTTGCGTATTTCTGAAATTGATGGAGGAAGTTTACGCAACGCTATTCCAAGAGAGAGCAATGCTATTGTTGCTATAGACGCTATTCATGAAGACGCTTTTTTATTAGACATAAATATACTTTCCAATGCCATAAAGAAAGAGATTAAAACTATGGAACCTGATTTGGTGATTGAGGTTTCAAAAATTAAAACACCAAAATTAATTATGGATTTAGGGGTTCAAGAAGGTTTTACTAGAGCAATGTATGCAGCGCTTAATGGTGTTTACAGAATGAGTGCAGATATTCCGGAATTGGTTGAGACCTCTAATAATATTGCAAGAGTTATAGTGAAAGATGGTGAAATTAAAGTAGGATGCTTGACTCGTTCCTCGGTAGAAAGTTCTAAAATGGATTTAGCGAATACGCTTCGTTCTACTTTTGAATTAACAGGTTGTGAAGTGGAGCTTTCTGGAGATTATCCTGGTTGGACGCCAAACATGGACTCTAAGATTTTGAAAGTTATGACTAAGTTATATGAAGAATTAAATGGTGAAAAACCACATGTAGCGGCTTGTCATGCCGGATTAGAATGTGGTATTTTAGGGCAAAATTACCCAGAGATGGATATGATTAGTTTTGGACCTAATATAAAAGGTGCACACTCACCTGATGAACGTGCACAAATTTCATCGGTTCAAAAGTATTGGAAGTTTGTTTTAGAGATATTAAAAAACATACCAAAAGGTATTTAAAAATACATTTTATCGATAAAATTTGCATTTCATCTATATTTTTATATATATTTGTTTTAACCAAAAATAAACTTTTTAAAAAGCGTTTTTCAGATGAAACATAAAGTAAGCACCCCAATCTGCCTCTAAAAAGAAACATTTGAAAAATTGCTTTTTACTTTTTGAATATAATTAAGGTACTGGGTCGTAGCCAGAACCACCCCAAGGATGGCAACTAAAAATCCGCTTTATAGCCAACCAACCACCTTTAAACAAACCATATTTTTTAAGTGCTTCAATAGAGTAATGCGAGCATGTAGGTTGAAATCTACAAGTAGCAGGTGTTAGTGGTGATATTAAAGTTTGATAGACTTTTATTAAAAACAAAAACGGGGCTATGAGTAGTTTTTTCATTTGTTATTCCTGAGAAATTAGGAATCTGTTTAATTGAAATGCAATTCTCGTTCAGAATGACAAATTACTTAATTAGTCGTAAATGTTGTGCCTTCTTTACCGTCTTTTAGCTGAATACCAACTGCGGCTAATTCATCTCTAATTTTGTCAGATAATGCAAAATCTTTGTTTGCTCTTGCTTCTTGTCTTAGTTTTATCAAAACATCGACAGCACCTGCTAATTTATCACTTCCGGAGTTAGATTCGGCCGTGTTCTCTAAACCTAATACATCTAAAACAAAAGCATGCATTGTAGATTTAAAAAGCTCTAAATCGTCTTTTGTAATACTGGCTTTTCCTTCCTTTATTTGATTGATATATTTTACAGCTTCAAACAAATTAGCAATGAGAATAGGCGAATTAAAATCGTCATTCATGGCATCATAACAATTCTGTCTCCATGTTGCAATATCAATTGTGGAATTATCGGATGCTTTTATGCTATTTAATAAGCTCATGCCATCCATCAGTCTATAAAAGCCTTTTTCACTGGCAAGTAAACCATCATTTGTTAAATCTAAAACACTTCTGTAGGACGATTGCGCGTTAAAAAAACGAATTACCCCTGGTGTAAAAGCTTTACTGAAAAACTTGTTTTCTCCAGACAGCAACTCACTTGGGTTTACCGTGTTTCCAGTAGATTTAGACATTCTAGAGCCATTTAATTCTAGCATATTGGCGTGCATCCAATAGTTTACTGGCGATATACCTTTGGCAGCTTCGTTTTGTGCTATTTCGCATTCGTGATGTGGGAATTTTAAATCCATTCCACCACCGTGTATGTCAAACTGTTCTCCCAAATATTTAGTACTCATTGCGGTACACTCCAAATGCCAACCTGGGAATCCATCACTCCAGGGTGAAGGCCAGCGCATGATATGCTGAGGTTCGGCTTTTTTCCAAAGCGCAAAATCTTGTGGATTTTTCTTATCGCTTTGCCCGTCTAAAGCGCGCGTATTATGAATTAAATCTTCTAATTTACGCTTACTAAGTTTACCATATTCATGTGCTTCATTGAACTTGTGCACGTCAAAATATACTGAACCATTAACTTCATAGGCAAAACCATTTTCAATGATTTTATTAATAAGTTCAATTTGTTCGATGATATGACCTGTTGCTGTTGGTTCAATGCTGGGAGGTAAGAAATTAAAAGTATTCAGAATATTATGAAAGTCAACCGTATAGCGTTGTACAACTTCCATAGGCTCAATTTGCTCTAAGCGTGCCTTTTTTGCTACTTTATCCTCACCTGCATCTTCATCGTTTTCTAAATGTCCTGCATCGGTAATATTACGAACATATCGAACTTTATATCCTAAATGCTTTAAATAACGGAATACCATATCAAAAGACATAAAGGTTCTAACATTACCTAAATGGACGTTACTGTAAACAGTAGGGCCACAAACATACATGCCGATATGACCTTCGTTAATAGGTTTGAAAATTTCCTTTTTACCAGTAATGGAGTTATATATTTTGATAGGATTAGTTTGGTATAATGGCATTGGTATTGCTTGATAAATTAATGAAATTGTCTTTTCTGAAACTAAAACTTTGTGTCTAATTTAATATAATCAAGAAACTCTCGACGCGTTGCCATATCTTTAAATTTTCCACCAAATTCTGAAGTTACAGTACTACTTTCAATATCGCGAATCCCTCTAGAATTAACACACAAATGCTTGGCATCAATAACGCAAGCAACATCCTTTGTGCCTAAAACCTCTTGAAGTTCTCTAACTATTTGTATGGTTAAACGCTCTTGAACTTGGGGTCGTTTAGCAAAGTAATCAACAATGCGATTCATTTTAGATAGACCAACTACAGTGCCGTTAGATATATAAGCTATGTGAGCTTTTCCAACAATAGGGAGCAAATGATGTTCGCAAGTTGAATAAACGGTAATGTTTTTTTCAACTAGCATTTCTCCATACTTGTATTTATTATCGAACGTAGACGCGCTTGGTTTTTTGTTTGGGTCTAGACCTCCAAAAATTTCCTTAACAAACATTTTTGCCACACGATTAGGAGTTCCACTTAAACTGTCATCACTTAAATCTAATCCTAATGTTTCCATAATATGGCGAACATCATCTTTTATAATATCTATTTTCTCCTCGTTTGTAAGCTTAAATGCATCACCACGCATAGGCGTATTTTCGGATGTGCCAATGTGCTCATTTCCTAATGAATCAAAATCTTCTATATTACTATCAAATGCCATGATTAATAAGTCAAAATTTAATTTGCAAAGATAAGCATTTCACTTTTTATATACTTTTCTGTACAATTAATTAATATTATGTTTTAGTCTAAGCTATTGTTTAATAATTACACCAAAAATCAAAAAGCTTGAACTATTAGTTCAAGCTTTTTAATAATGGAACTTTTATTTTTTTAAATATTAAAACTCAGAGATAATGTAATGTTTGAGTTTGTTCGGTCAATTGAAACTGTATCAATTAATCCAATGCTATAAAGAGGTGTTTCAAAAGAACGCTCAGATTGATCGTAAGTTAAATCTAACTTTGTGTTTCCGAAATTGTACCCTAAACCTAATGAATACCCAGTTAAATCGCCTACAGTTAAACCATTTGCATAAGGACTTTCTTCAAAACGATAGCCACCTCTAAAACTAAATTGCTTGTGCTTGTATTCACCACCAAATCTATAGGTTGCTGCATCAGTAAGGGTGTTGCCAATAAAATTATTTTCATCGGCAAAAGCAGGATCAGAGGTAGGTCTAAACTCGGTTTTACTGTAGTCTTTTGTAGAGTAATCAAAACTTATTAAGCCTTTTTGGCCAAAAATATATGCTAAACTTCCTGTAACTTTAGAAGGTGTTTTTATTTTATATTCTGGGAATATATTTACAACTTGAGGATTTATTTCAACAAAACCATTAATACCATCTGTACCCAAGTATTGAGTTGATTCTTCTTCAATTGTGAACCATGTGGGAGAATCATAGGTTAAGCCAACTCTAAATTCTGGACTTAGTTTTAAAATACCTCCTAATTGGAAGGAAAAACCAGTTCCTGTTGTGGATAAATTGTTTTCAAATTCTATAAAGTCAACATCAGAGCCATTAGAGTTTTCTTCAAAAAGTAAGTTGGATCTTTGATAATCTATAAAGTGCGAATTTATGTTTAGCCCTAAATATAAATTGTCTTCATATTGCGTGGCTACGTTAAAGGATATCTTACCGTTATAACCAGTTGAAACAACAGAATAGTCATGATTAAAGTTGCCTTCACCTAGATTGATTAAATAGGACGTGTTATCATCAGTATTAAACTCTGGATCTAAAATGAAGGATTCATATCCTAAAAAAGCTTGTTGATTACCAAAACCATAGACACTTCCTATTTCTTGGTAAGCTTGTGCAAGCGTTTCTCCATCGAAGGCAGAAATTTCATCAAACCTTAAACCATCAGCATAATCAAAGAAGTAACTAGCAATAGTATTGTTGAAGTTATTGCTATTAGTATTTGTCCCAAATGCAAACCAATTATCATCAAAATTGTTAGTTTTATCATAGGCAATTCCTAACGTGAATTTTTTCCAAGGGGAACTATTGTTACTGGCAAAAACAAAAACAGCACCTCCTTGATGAATGTCGAAATTAGACTCACTGGTGGAACCTAAACCATTAAAATATCTCGTGTGATTATCTACTTCCGCGTTGGATAAGCTAAATGAAGCGTGACTTTGGGTAAAAACAGCAGCTCCAGCAGGGTTTATACTTACAGCACTCATGTCGCCACCAAGGGCTCCAAAAGCACCACTTAACGCTCTAAAACGAGCCGTTCCTTGAATTTCACTTTGAGAATAACGAAGCGCATCTGTAATGTCTTGACCGTAAAATGTAGACATGGAAAGAATGCTTATGAATAGTACTTGTAACTTTTTCATCTGTTAAATTTATTTTTAAAGGTCAAATGTAAATCTCCAATTTCGCATAGAAGTATTAGTTAACGAGTAACATTGGGTCATTACATGTTTAATTGATTTTAGTTTTTAATGATTTTATCCGCGTCTTCTGCTTGTTGATCCAGAACTTCTACTGCTGCCTCTGCTACTTGACGACCTCGTGCTAGAACTAGATCTTGAGCTACTTCTGCTAGGAGTATAACTTCTGTTATTACCTGAAGATGAACTTCTTCTACTAAAGGTATTATTTGATGAGCTTCTATTATTGTTGTAAGAAGGAGACGATCTATAAATAGAACTCGAATTCCTCCTTGCTGTAGACGATGAAGATCTTATTCTAGAGTTCGATGATGGTGATACCGGGCGACTGCGTCTCATGGTTGAAGTACCACGTGAGTTTTGACTACTGTATCGGTTATTTGGAGAAGAATATGCACTTCTAGTACGTCTAGCTGTATTAGAATTTACTCCAGATCTGTTGCTATTTGAAGCTACACTACTTCTACGTGAGGTGTAATATCTTGAATTTGTTCTTGTATTTCGGCTTGTAACACTAGAGCGCCTTGATAATGAGCTATTACGACGACTAATGCCTGTATTTCTTCCATAATAAGCGCCTCTTCTTCCAGCGTTATAAGCGTAGTTTCTTCCATAATATCTATTTCCATAAAAGCCATTCCAACCCCAGTTGTTCCAGCCCCAACCGAAACCAGCATTCCAACCCCAGTTGTTCCAACCCCAACCAAAGCCACCATTCCAGCCCCAATTGTTCCAGCGGTTCCAACCCCAATTATTCCAGCCCCAATTATTCCAACCCCAGCCCCAACCAAAGCCAGCATTCCAACCCCAATTGTTCCAACCGTTGTCAATATAGTTGATCGTTACGTTATTGCTATTTTGTCCCCAACCAGCGTTTCCTTGATAATCGTTGGCTAATGCACCGTTGTCATCAAAATTCTCGCTTTCATAAGAATCAATATCCGTAAAAATAGCATCTTCAGCAGATACATTTTCTGCTTCTAAAGCTTTATTTCTAAAATAGTTTGTGTAATAATTGCTGTTGGATTGATTTGGGATTTCAACAACTGCTTCTTCGTATTGGGATGTGTTTTCGGTAGTGCCGTAAATACCATCATTGTCAACACCTACATATTGATAAGAACCACAAGATGTTAAGGTAACTAGTAAGCCAAAAATCACTATTAGTGGCATTTTCCTTTTGAGGTAGTTATTTAATTGCATATCTAAAGAATTTAATTGTTGAACATAACAAAAATAGTTAGTTTTGCTGAACTATTTTTCTGTATAACTAAGTCACAATATTTGTGCCAAAACATTAATATGAGTAAAAAACTTACGAGTAGAGCTGAAGATTATTCAAAATGGTATAACGAATTGGTTGTCAAGGCAGACCTAGCAGAGAATTCTGCAGTTAGAGGATGTATGGTTATTAAGCCTTATGGTTATGCTATTTGGGAGAAAATGCAGGATGAGTTGGATAAAATGTTCAAAGAAACGGGGCATCAAAACGCTTATTTTCCACTTTTTGTTCCTAAAAGTTTGTTTGAAGCTGAAGAGAAAAATGCTGAAGGTTTTGCCAAGGAGTGTGCCGTAGTTACTCATTACAGATTACAAAATGATCCGGATAATAAAGGGAAACTGCGTGTAGATCCTAAAGCGAAATTGGAAGAAGAGCTTGTGGTAAGACCTACTAGTGAAGCTATTATTTGGAATACGTATAGAGGGTGGATACAGTCCTATAGAGATTTACCGCTTTTAATCAACCAATGGGCAAATGTTGTAAGGTGGGAGATGCGAACGCGATTGTTTTTAAGAACCGCAGAGTTTTTATGGCAAGAAGGACATACAGCTCATGAAACTAAAAAAGAAGCGCTTGCAGAAGCCGAATTAATGAATGACGTATATGCAAAATTTGCAGAAAATTTTATGGCTATCCCTGTTATTCAAGGTATAAAAACTGAAAGCGAACGATTTGCTGGAGCCGAAGAGACTTATTGTATTGAGGCATTGATGCAAGATGGGAAAGCACTGCAGGCTGGAACATCGCATTTTCTTGGACAGAATTTCGCAAAGGCTTTTGATGTTAAGTTTGCCAATAAAGAAGGTAAGCAGGATTATGTGTGGGCGACATCTTGGGGTGTTTCTACACGTTTAATGGGTGCTTTAATAATGACTCATAGTGATGATAATGGTCTAGTATTGCCGCCAAGTCTCGCACCAAATCAAGTGGTTATTGTACCTATATATAAGAGTGAGGAAGATTTGGAAGCAATTACTAATGTTGCCAATACCATTTTAAGTGAACTAAGAGGTAAAAATATTACTGTGAAGTATGATAATAGAACCACACACAGACCGGGAGCCAAATTTGCTCAGCATGAATTACAAGGTGTTCCACTTAGAATTGCTATAGGAGCTAGAGATTTAGCTAATGGAACCGTTGAAATTGCACGTCGCGATACCTTAACAAAGGAAGTGGTTGCAATGGAAGGGCTATCTGATAAAATTGAAGCACTATTAAAGACAATACAAAAGGACTTATTTAATAAAGCATTAGATTTTAGAAATAACCATATTACTGAAGTTGATAATTTTGACGAATTTATAGAGGTTTTAGAATCAAAAACAGGTTTTGTGTCGGCACATTGGGATGGCACTGCTGAAACCGAGGACAAGATAAAAGAATTAACAAAGGCAACAATTAGATGCATTCCTTTAGAAGGCATTGAAGAAATGGGTGATTGTGTTTACACTGGAAACCCGTCAAAACGTAGAGTATTATTCGCGAAAGCCTATTAAAATATAAAAAACAAGAGTCTAATAATTTTTTTTAAAAAAAGATTATTTAGCTCTTGCAACATTTAAAAATAGTTGTATTTTTGCATCCGCAATGGAAACGTTGTACGTTATTTGAAACAATTGCAAGTCTAAATTTTAAAATTTATATTTGCACACTCAAAAAAACAATGGCCCGTTCGTCTATCGGCTAGGACGCCAGGTTTTCATCCTGGTAAGAGGGGTTCGATTCCCCTACGGGCTACAATTAAAAAATTAAGAAAAATAAAATGGCAAATCATAAGTCAGCATTAAAGAGAATTAGAAGTAACGAAGCAAAACGCTTAATTAACAAGTATCAGCATAAGACGACTCGTAATGCGATTAAGAAATTACGTGAGTTAACTGATAAAAAAGAAGCTGAAAAAATGTTTCCTACGGTAGTTTCTATGTTAGATAAACTTGCAAAGAAAAACGTAATTCATGCTAACAAGGCAGCTAACTTAAAATCTGGTTTAGCAAATCATATTGCTGCACTATAATTAGATATAGAATTTTAAAATATTCAAAGCTTCTCAGAAATGAGAGGCTTTTTTTGTTGGTGTTATTAAAAACGAAATTACTGTTTTATAGTATAACTTTTGTTCTTGTCAAATAAAAAACGTCTTTACATTTATGCAAAGACGTTTAAAGTTTGAGTTAGTCTAGTTAATATTTCAATTATCCATTCATAGATATTAAAAATTCTTCATTATTTCTGGTTTGTTTAAACCTATCATTAATAAACTCCATGGCTTCAACAGGATTCATATCTGCAAGATATTTACGCATTACCCACATACGTTGAATGGTATTATCATCTAACAGAATGTCGTCACGGCGTGTACTTGAGGATGTTAAATCAATTGCTGGGAAAATTCTACGGTTTGAAATTTTTCTATCCAACTGAAGTTCCATATTACCAGTACCTTTAAACTCTTCAAAAATAACCTCGTCCATTTTAGAACCAGTTTCTGTAAGTGCAGTTGCGATAATAGTAAGTGACCCTCCATTTTCTATGTTACGAGCGGCACCAAAAAAACGTTTGGGCTTGTGCAATGCGTTGGCATCAACACCACCACTAAGAATTTTACCCGATGCTGGTTGCACTGTATTGTAAGCTCTAGCTAAACGGGTAATAGAGTCTAAAAGTATGACTACATCATGACCACATTCAACTAATCGTTTTGCTTTTTCAAGCACAATATTAGCAATTTTCACATGCTCATGTGCTTCTTTATCAAAAGTAGAGGCAATAACTTCTCCACGAACATTTCGTTGCATATCTGTTACCTCCTCTGGACGTTCATCAATAAGTAATATCATTTGATATACTTCTGGGTGATTTGCAGCGATGGCATTTGCAACATCTTTTAAAAGCATGGTTTTACCCGTTTTTGGTTGTGATACAATCATACCACGCTGTCCTTTTCCAATAGGAGAGAACAAATCCATAATTCGCGTAGAAATAGTACTCTGCTTTTCAGCAATGTCAAATTTTTCTTGAGGAAATAATGGTGTTAAATGTTCAAAAGACACACGGTCTCTAACAACGTTAGGATTTTGACCATTAATTTTACTCACTTTAATAAGTGGAAAATATTTTTCACCTTCTTTTGGAGGACGAACATGGCCCAAAACGGTATCACCTGTTTTTAAACCAAACAATCTAATTTGAGATTGTGAAACATAAATATCGTCTGGAGAAGATAGGTAATTATAATCTGATGAACGTAAGAAGCCATAACCATCTTGCATGATATCTAAAACACCTTCACTTTCAATTATGGCATCAAATTCAAAATCAGGTTCGCGATAACGATTTCTCCCATCTTTATTCCCTTTTTCAACATTACCACTTTTTTGATTTTTATGTTGGTTTTTATTTTGAGAGTGATTGTCTCTTTTTTGATTTTGCTGGTTTTGCTTGTTCTGCCCATCTTTATTATTATCGTTAGATGGTCTTGGGTTTGGTTTATGTACTGGTTTATTTTCTTCGGAACTAGGCTTAACTTCTTGCTCTTTTTTTTCTTGAGCGGGTGCTGGCTTTTGAACACGTTGTCTCGGTCTTTTTTCTTGTTTATCCTCTTGTACTTTTTCTGGGGTAACAACAGCTTTAACAGCTTTAGGGTCTGCGGCTTGTTGGTCTAGTATTTGATATACTAAGTCTAGTTTTTTAAGTGAACGGTATTTAGGAACGTTCAGTTTTTTTGCAATCTCCTGTAAATCAGTGAGTTTTTTCTCTTTTAGTTGTGAAATTTCAAACATCTATGTTTAGTTGAATCTATTGAATATTTAATTTTGAATACAAACTTGAGTTATTCTGAAAAAAAATGATTTTTTATTCTGAAGAAATAACCGCTTGCTATTGCGATTGTTGTGAATTATTACTGCAATTATACAACTTTATTTTAATTTTTAGCATTAATTCTATTATTTTTGCGGTCTAGTTTTAAAAATTACATGCTACAACGTATTCAAACTATTTACCTTTTATTAGCTGCCATTGTTTCGGCTGGATTAATTTATGTGTTGGCTTTATGGACAAATAATGAAGGTGTAGAAGTTTTTGCAGATGATGTTAATTATGTTTTTGTTGCATTTTTAGTGTCTGCTTTTTTTTCAATTGTAGCTATATTTAGATATAAGAATAGGAAATCTCAATTTATGTTGGGGCGACTTAACATCATATTAAACTTTTTTTTACTAGGATTTTTTGTATATCAATCTCTAAACATATCTGGAGAAACGGCGGTTTCTGAGAAAGGTATTGGGATGCTTCTTCCAATCATTTCTATCGTATTTTTGGTTTTAGCCAATAAGGCCATTAAGAAGGATGAAGATCTTGTAAAATCTGTAGATAGATTACGATAAACCTAACATCTTAGTAGTATTAGTGCGTAAAACCCAAAGTTAAAGCTTTGGGTTTTTTATTTTATAAATTGAAGATATTAAATCCTAACAAAACCCTGCTAGTGTTTTGGGTACCTATTTGGAAATTCTATAACCTCTAAATTCTCAATTTTATCCCCATCAATAGTAAAGCGGAGCATAGTTCTACTTTTATGAAAGCCATGTTTTCCCACAGCACCAGGGTTCATATGTAATAAATTTAATTTGTTATCCGGCATTACTTTTAAAATATGGGAATGCCCAGATATAAATAATTTTGGAGGATTTGCTCGAATAGCATCTCTTACTCTTGTATTGTAAGCGTTAGGGTAACCACCAATATGCGTTATCCAAACAGCAACATTTTCACAATTAAATCGATTGTTCTCTGGAAACTCAACACGAATTTTAGCATTGTCAATATTTCCATAAACGCCTTTTATTGGTTTAATTTTCTTTATAGCATCTGTAACTTTTAGATCACCAATATCACCGGCATGCCAAACTTCGTCTGCTTGTTGAGCATATTTTAAAATATCATCATCAATGTAACCATGGGTATCAGAAAGCAATAATATTTTTTTCATAGTATTTTATGAAATCTTTTAATATATAATTAAGAATCTTGTAAGTGTAAGAATAACAAATCTAGCTATCTTTACGCTTTCACAAAAGTATTAAAACAATTTGCGATATTTTATTGAACTTTCTTATAATGGTGGTCTCTATCATGGTTGGCAAAATCAACCTAATGCCCTTACTGTTCAAGAAACTTTAGAGAAAGGGTTGTCTGTGTTATTGGATGATTCAATAAGCATAATGGGGGCAGGAAGAACTGATGCTGGTGTACATGCGAAACAGATGTTTGCACATTTCGATACTGAAAAAACATTCAATACTTCAAACCTTGTTTTTAAGCTAAATTCTTTTTTAAAAGAAGATATTGCAATCAAGAGAATTTTTCGAGTTAAAGATGATGCTCATGCACGTTTTGATGCCATAAGCAGAACGTATTTGTATAGAATTAGCCTGAAAAAGGATGTTTTTGGATATAAAAGCGCTTACTATGTAAAGCAAAATCTGGATATTGATAAAATGAAAAAAGCTTCGAAGATTCTATTAGATTATAAAGATTTTCAATGCTTTTCAAAAACGAATACCGATGTAAAAACGTATTATTGTAATATAATGAGGGCCGATTTATCTCTAAATGGAGAAGAGCTACAATTTACAATACAGGCCGATAGGTTTTTACGAAATATGGTAAGAGCCATTGTTGGAACCTTAATAAATATAGGCTTAGGGAAATTGGAGGTTTTGGATATGCATAGCATTATTAAATCTAAAAATAGGAGTGAAGCCGGATTTTCTGTACCTGCACATGGATTGTATTTAATAGATGTCGACTATCCAGTTGAAATAAAATATATTAATGAGTAAAACAAAAGAGAATATTTTTGATTTTAAGTTGTTTAAACGACTTTTTAAGTATATCCAACCATATAAGGGTGTCTTTTTTGGATTAGTAGTTCTAGTTATTTTGCTGGCTGGCTTAAGTGCTGCTACACCTTACATTACTAAATATGCGATAGATGATAGTATTGCAAGTAAAGAGTCTAAGGACTTTCTGTTTTATATCTTTATAATGCTTGCTGTATTGCTTTTTCAAACAGTTTTTCAATTATCATTCATTTATTATGCGGCTTATTTAGGACAAAACTTGGTTATGGATGTTCGTGTTAAGCTTTTTGATCATTTACTCCGGTTTAAAATGAAGTATTTTGATAATTCCTCTGTCGGGGTTCTTATTACTAGAGCGGTAACCGATATGGAGCGTATCGCAGATATCTTTGGACAAGGCTTATTTATGATTTTTAGAGATTTATTAACTATGACTGTGGTTTTTATAGTTATGGTTTCAATAAATTTGAAGTTGAGCCTCATAGTATTTATTATGCTTCCAATTTTGTTATATGCAACACGTATATTTCAGAAGTTTATGAAGAAAGCTTTTGAGGAAGTAAGAACTGAAGTTTCAAATCTAAATTCCTTTGTCCAAGAGCGCTTAACAGGAATGAAAATTTTGCAACTTTTTACTAGAGAAGCGGTTGAGTATAAAAACTTTAAAGCCATAAATGAACGTCATAAAAAGGGATGGTTAAAAACAGTTTGGTACAACTCTATATTCTTTCCAATTGCAGATTTGTCGGGTTCAATTACAGTAGGCTTAATCGCTTGGTATGGAGGATTAAATGTGGTGCTGGCTGGAAAAGTTTCAGAAGGCGATTTAATTGCTTTTATTATGTTTGTTCCTATGCTTTTTAGGCCATTACGCCAAATTGCTGATAAGTTTAATACGTTGCAAATGGGTATGGTTGCAGCTACTAGAGTGTTTAAAGTTATAGATACTACTTCTCAAATTGATGATACAGGAACACTTGTTGCTGAGCACTTTAAAGGAGATATTAAATTTAAAAATGTACGCTTCAGTTATGTTAAGGATGAGGAGGTTTTAAAAGGCGTTTCTTTTAATGTTGAAGCAGGAGAAACTGTTGCCATTGTTGGAGCTACTGGAGCTGGAAAATCAACCATTATTAATTTGCTAAATCGTTTTTACGAAATCAATGATGGTCAGATTTTAGTTGATGAAACCAATATTAAAGATGTTACTTTATCTTCATTAAGAACGCAGATAGCAGTGGTATTACAAGATGTGTTTTTGTTTGCAGATACCATATTAAATAACATAATGCTTAATCATCCTGAGGTTACAGAAGAGGATGTACATAAAGCTGCCAAAGATATTGGTATACATGATTTTATAATGACCCTTCCTAATGGTTATCATTACAACGTAAAGGAACGTGGTGTTATGTTGTCATCTGGTCAGCGTCAGCTTATTTCATTTTTAAGAGCATATGTTACGAACCCAAGCATATTGGTTTTAGATGAAGCAACATCTTCTGTGGATTCTTATTCAGAGCAATTAATACAAAACGCTACCGATAAAATAACAAAAGGTAGAACATCTATTGTGATAGCCCATAGGTTAGCGACTATTAAGAAAGCAGATAAAATTTTAGTTATGGATGCTGGAGAAATAGTTGAACAAGGAACTCATAAAGACTTACTTAAAAAGCAAAACGGTTATTATAAAAACTTATACGAAGTTCAGTTTTTACAAGAGGAAATAGCTTAGTTTATCCAGTTGCTTGTTGTGTTTCCATAATTTTTTTGAAAAAATCTGGACCTTCAATTAAGAACATAATTCCAACTATTGCAAATATTACAACAATGTAGGATATTATGAATATTCCAATGAAGAGCAGTGTTCTTAGGATTATACCTTGAAGAGATAATTTGTAAAGACGCTTTAAACAATAAGCAGAATACAATATTTGGATTGGTAAATTCAAATAAGCAAGTTGCCCTAGGGATGTTCCTATAACCGCCCCAATAATATTTAAAATAGCCCCAAAAATTGACAATTGAGCCAATATATACATGAAAATAACTAAGTGCTCGGTATAGTTAAATTCTTTTCTATTGAAAAAGACTAGTCTCGAGATTAATGCATAAACTGGTACAAACAACATCATGATAATTGACATGTTTTCCTGAATAGTTTGAAAAACAGTATTCGATATGTTTTTATTGTTACCGAGATCAAGATTGGATAAATCAATAGCATCCGGGAAATACTTCCTTAGAATGAACCATTCTAATCCTGTAATAGTTAAGGCTAAGGCAAAGTAACTTAACACATTTACATATTTTTTTCTTGTACCGTTTATATAGCTACCTATAACATTTTCAGGGTTTTTAAAGAGCGTAATAAAGGTTTGAAGGAATTTGTTATCGTAATTAAGGAATGTTTCACTGAAATGCTCAAACAAGTTTTTTAATGTTAAGCGATTTCTTATAACTTTTCCTCCGCAAGAATAGCAGTAATCGCTTTCATCTAATAAACTTGAATTACAGTTTTTACATTGCATTAGACTAAATCATTTTTTATCATTTGAGTAAGTTCGGTAGTATTTTCGAATACCACAAACTCACCATCTTTAAAGTAAGAGATATGTCCAGTTTCTTCACTAACAATAAGTGCCAAGGCATCTGTTTTTTCAGTAACACCTATTGCAGCTCTATGCCTTAGGCCAAAACGCTGTGGGATGTTCTTTTCGTTGTTAACAGGAAGAATCACGCGCGTCGCTTTAACCACATTATTACTTACTATAATGGCACCGTCATGAAGCGGGCTATTTTTAAAAAAGATACTTTCAATTATAGGCTGCGTTACTTTAATATTCATTTCGTCTCCCGAGGACGATAAAAAATCAAGGTTATTGTTGCGTTCAAAAACGATTAAAGCTCCTGTTTTAGATATCGACATTTTATTACAGGCAGCTATTATGGCATCTACATCGGTTTCATTTAGCGTTTCCGTTTTTAGGAAACTGAATTGCTTTATGAATTTACGGCGTCTGTTAAAATTGGTAGAACCCACCATCAAAAGAAACTTTCTAATTTCTGGTTGAAATACTACAATTAAGGCAATAATTCCAACTTTCATAAAACCGCCAAAAATACCTGTAAGAAGTTCCATATTAAGGAAATCGGTAAGTCTCCAGGCTCCATAAATAATTATAATTCCAATAAAAATATTGATTGCTACAGTGCCTTTTACCAGTTTGTAGAGGTAGTAGAGAAGAAGCGCCACGAGAACAACATCAATAATATCAACAACAGTAAATTTTAAAAGGTCATCAAATATTTCCAATGGCAGTTGATTTTGGTAAATTTAAGAAAATATGGTTAATAAATGAATTCATTTTCATCTATTAAATTTTGCCACATTCCTATATTTTCCAAAATTGATTTTACAGTAATATAATCTTGAAAAGTAAGTGATTGTTTTACATTTATACTTATTCTTTGAATATTTAATGACGAAAAATCGTTTAAAGTTTTATTTAAGTTCTGAATATTCGTAATTTCTAAAGCATTATTAGGTGTTGAGCCAGCAAATGTAATTTTATTCAATGATTCAACATATATCTCTAATTTGCTATTATCCCAGAGTGTATTAAATTCTTTAAAGGATCCAATGGAGTCACTTAATTGATAAACCACGTCAGTAAACTCTAGAAAGCCCAAATCATTCCTGCTGGTATTATGACAGGTAAAATAGTTTTTAGCGTTTTCATTCTTATGACTTGAATTATTCTTTTTGTCTTGTAAAAACTTAATTTGAGGCATAACTTGTTTAAGTGTTAAGCGTTTATCTACATTGATTAACCAATTTGTGGTACTAATGAGGTTTTTTCTATTTAATTCAACACTGTCTGGCATACTTTCATTAAAGAATAAATAGGCATGAGAGATATCATTAACTTCAGTAATTTTAGAATTTTTTATTTCAGGCAATTGAACTACTTTTTTTTCACCACATGAAACAGTTAACAAAATAAAACAGAGTAAAATTAATTTCTTCATAAATTTATATCTATACGACTTAATAATTTAGTAATTTAATGAGTTTTACACATTCCATGGCTTCTTTAACATCATGCACTCTTAAAATAGATGCACCCTTTTGTAGAGCAATTGTATTTAAAACAGACGTCCCGTTTAGAGCTTCTTTAGCTGAGGTGTTTAAAGTTTTATAAATCATAGATTTTCGTGATAAACCCACTAATAAGGGCGTTTCAATTATATTAAAAAGCTCTAATTCATTGAGTAATTGATAATTTTGTTCCAAAGTTTTTGCAAATCCAAAGCCCGGATCTACAATAATATCAACAATACCAAGCGCTCTAGCTGCTGCAATCCTTTCCGAAAAGTAGAACAAAATATCTTTCACTAGGTTATTATAATTAGTTTGTATTTGCATGGTTTTGGGAGTCCCTCGCATGTGCATCATTATGAAAGGCACCTTTGAATCGGCAACAGTATTAAGCATATTATCATCTAATTTTCCAGCTGAAATATCGTTTATAAGAGCAGCGCCTGCATCAATACAAGTTTTAGCAACCTTACTTCTAAAAGTATCAATGGAAAGTAAAGTGTCTGGGAAAGTTTTTAGAATTAATTTAACTATGGGAAGTATTCTTTTTAACTCAATAGCTTCACTAACATGGTCGGCATTAGGACGAGAGCTATAAGCGCCAAGATCTATAAATGCGGCACCTTCTTTCAACATACTTTCAACATGGTATAACATGGAAGTTTCATCTTTATGTTTTCCTCCGTCATAAAAAGAATCAGGGGTAATGTTTAATACTCCCATCACTTTTGGTGTCGATAAATCAATAATTTGACCTTTACAATTTATAGTCATTCATATAGTTTTCTTTGATGTTTGTACATAGTTTAAAACTTTAAACCTTAAACTTTGAACATTCTAATAATTTATGCGAAATTTACGCAAAATAGATTTTAATTTATGCAAGATACCTCAAAACAATACGATGCTGTAATTGACACCTGTAAAAGTTTATTTATTAAAAAAATGTCTGATTATGGAAGTGCTTGGAGGATATTGAGATTACCTTCATTAACCGATCAAATTTTTATAAAAGCTCAGCGCATCAGAGGTCTGCAACAAAATGATGTTAGAAAAGTAGATGAAGATGAGATAAGCGAGTTTATCGGGATTATAAACTATTCGGTTATGGCACTTATTCAGTTGGAAAAAGGTGTTGTTGATCAACCAGATTTATCTGCAGATGAGGCTACAAAGTTATTTGAGGAACAGGTTGCTTTAACAAAGCAATTAATGCTTGATAAAAATCATGATTACGGGGAGGCTTGGCGAGATATGAGAGTAAGTAGCTTAACCGATTTAATTTTACAAAAGCTTTTGCGCGTTAAGCAGATAGAAGATAACAAAGGAAAAACTCTAGTAAGCGAAGGCATAGATGCCAACTATCAAGACATGATTAATTATGCCGTATTTGCTATGATTCATTTAAACAACGTATAGGTATGAAGTTACTGGTTAATATATCGAGAATATTAGTTGGAGTATTGTTTATATTTTCTGGGTTTATAAAGCTTAATGACCCATTAGGCTTTTCCTATAAGTTGCAAGAATACTTTAGTCAAGATGTTTTAAATATTCCTAATTTAGAACCATATGCACTTATGATTTCGATTTTTGTAGTGGTTTTCGAGGTGGTTTTGGGTGTGTTTTTGTTAATTGGTTATAAGCCTAAATTTACAGTATGGAGTTTATTAGGGATGATTGTGTTTTTTACATTTTTGACCTTTTACGCTGCTTATTTTGAAAAGGTTAAAGATTGTGGATGTTTTGGTGATTTTTTAAAATTAAAACCTTGGGAGTCTTTTTGGAAAGATGTTATTCTTCTTATCTTAATAGTGATTCTTTTTGTTGGCGTAAAACATGTAAAGCCTCTTTTTGGTAGATTACCAACAACTGTATTAGCATTATTAGGTTTCATATTTAGTTTATGGTTTGGTTACCATGTATTAATGCATTTGCCTTCCATAGATTTTAGAGCATACAAAATTGGAAACAACATTAAAAAAGGCATGGAAATTCCAGATGATGCGCCTAAGCCTATTCAAGAGTATAGTTGGAAATTCAATGTGAATGGTGAGGAAAGAGTCTTCAAAACTAATGGTCAATACCCAAGTGTAGAAGGAGATTTTGTTAGCGTTGAGACTGAAGTGATTCAAGAGGGCTATACACCACCAGTTGTTGATTTTTCAATTGAAAATGACGCTGAAGATTTAACTACTCATTTTTTGAGTCAAGAAAACTTAATAGTTGTTATCTCTTATAGCTTAGAGAAAATAGAACGAGAAGGCGCCTTAAAATTAAAGGGTTTTCAAAAGGAAGCTTTAAAGAAAGGCTATAAAATTATTGGATTAACAGCCTCTGGAGAAGAGGCTAAGCGACGAATTAACAAAGCATATAATATTGATTTCGAATGGTATTTATGCGATGAAAAAGCTCTTAAAACTGTTGTTCGGGCTAATCCAGGGATTTTAGAATTAGATGAAGGCACAGTAAAGCAGAAGGTGCATTGGAATGATATAGAAGATTTTGATTTGCCTGAAGTTGAAAAAGTAACTGCTTTATCCTTTGAGGAAAAAAATAAAGAGAACATTTTGTATTTAGTTGATGGGGAAATTTCGACAAAGGAAGATGTTGATATTTTAGAAGAAAAAGGTGTGGTTGGCATACTTCACTTTACAATTGACAATAATATTTTGGATTCAATCAATAAATCTATGAATAACAATTATGTTGGATTTATGAATGTTGAATTAAAAAAAGATAGTATCCAAGAGGATACGAGTGTAAACAAATAAACTATTTGATTAGTTACTTACTAAATAAAATTACTTATTCTTTACTCACATTATTTGGAGTAGTAACGGTTATTTTTCTATTATTTAATGTCCTTCCAGGAGATCCTGCTCAAATGATGCTAGGTCAAAATGAAGATAGTGAGCAATTGGCTTTAGTTAAAAAGAAATACGGATTTGATAAACCTATTTCTACTCAATATTTTTATTATTTAAATGACCTGTCTCCAATTTCGATTCATTCAAATTCCCCAGATGATTATACACATTTAAAGGATGGTAAGTATATGGCATTTAGATTGTTTTCATTTGGAAATAAAACTGCTGTTTTGAAATTTCCTTATTTCCGCGAGTCTTTTACTAAACAAGGAAAACTAGTAAGTCAAGTTTTAAAAGAAACATTACCAAATACTTTTGTTTTGGCAACGGCATCAATAATTATTGCTATTATATTGGGTATCTTTTTGGGGATAATTTCTGCACAGTACAAGGACACATGGGTGGATAAGTTGATACAAATATTAAGTACATTGGGTATGAGTGTACCGTCTTTTTTTAGTGCAATTTTATTCGCTTGGTTCTTTGGTTTTCTACTTCATAAATACACAAATTTAGAAATGACTGGAAGTCTTTACGAGCTTGACGATTTTGGGGAAGCGATGCACATTAAATGGAAAAATTTAATATTACCTGCTATTGTTTTAGGTATTCGACCGTTGGCAGTTGTTATTCAATTAATGCGCAACTCGTTACTAGAAGTGTTTAACCAAGATTATATAAGAACTGCTAGAGCCAAAGGGCTCAGCGAATTCCAAATTATTAGAAAGCATGCAGTAAAAAATGCTTTGAATCCTGTTGTTACAGCTATTTCAGGTTGGTTTGCATCCATGCTTGCAGGAGCTGTTTTTGTGGAATATATTTTTGGATGGAATGGCCTAGGAAAAGAAATAGTAAATGCCTTAAATACACTTGATTTGCCTGTAATTATGGGCGCAGTTATAATTATTGCCACCTTGTTTGTAATTATAAATATTTTTGTCGACTTAATCTATGTTTGGTTAGATCCAAAAGTAAAACTAGAATAACACGTTCTTCTAAATTGGACTCATAATAACTTAAAAAAATGAAAAAAATGAATTATCTAATAATATTACTTACCACATTTCTTAGCTGTAATACAGAAGCTCCGACGCAATTTTCAGAAGAAGTATTAAATGATACCTTCCTTACCTTGCAAGGAGAAGAGATCGCTTTTGAATCTATTTTAGAAAAACATAAAGGAAAAACGATTCTTATTGATATTTGGGCGTCTTGGTGTCGCGATTGTATAAAGGGAATGCCAAAAGTTAAGGCATTGCAGTCTAATAATACCGATGTTGTTTTCATATTCTTGTCCTTAGATAGAGGACAAGACGCTTGGAAAAGGGGTATAGATAAATACCAAGTGAACGGGGAGCATTATTATATGCCCTCTGGAAAGAAATGTCCTTTTGCAGATTTTGTAGATATTGATTGGATTCCTAGATATATGATAATAAATAAAGAAGGTAACATAGAATTATTTAAGGCCGTTGAAGCCGATGACGATAAGTTGGTAAACGCGTTAAAAAAGTAGTATTTTTGCAGCTTTAAATAACTACTAATAACACCTTTCAAAAGAAAGATTAAGACCAACTATTATGAGAAAACAAATTGTTGCCGGAAACTGGAAGATGAATAATGATTTAGTTCATACAGAATCATTATTAAGCGATTTAAAGAAGCAAACTCAAACCTCGAACGCTGAGGTTATGGTTGCTCCAACATTTACAAACTTATATCATGCTTTCGAAGCTTTGAGAACCACTAATGTTGTAGTTGTTGCTCAAAATATGCATTTTGCCGAAAATGGAGCCTACACAGGTGAGATTAGTGCAAGTATGTTAAAAAGTGTAGGTGTAGAAACTGTGATTCTGGGTCATAGTGAACGTCGTGAATATTTCAACGAAACAGACGAATTGTTAGCCAAAAAAGTGGATGCGGCTTTAACTAATGATATGCGCGTTATTTTCTGTTTTGGTGAGGAATTAACTGATAGAAAATCTAGAAATGAAGAAACTATTGTCAAAAACCAAATTAAAAACGCCTTGTTTCACTTAAACGCTGTGGCTTTTAAAAATATTGTTCTAGCCTACGAACCTGTTTGGGCTATAGGAACGGGAGAAACTGCAAGCCCAGAGCAAGCACAAGATATGCATGCCTTTATTAGAAAGACCTTAGCTAACAAATACGGTAACGAGGTAGCAGACTCTGTATCTATTCTATATGGTGGTAGTGTAAAGCCTGCCAATGCTCAAGAAATATTCTCTAAGCCAGATGTAGATGGCGGTTTAATAGGTGGAGCATCGCTTAATGCGGAAGATTTCTACGCTATTGTAAACGCATTTTAGTAAATTATAATTAGGGCGTTACCCAGCTTACTGAGGGGTCGCGCTTTCAGTAGTCGCTCTCTTTGAGGAGCTTTGACAATACCTCAATCGCTAACGCAGTTTCATCAGAAATTTAATTCTTAGAAGTTATCTCAAATATCATTTACATCGGCTACTACTTTAAAGTGAATCCAGCGCAACCTGGAGTAGAAATTTTGATTGCCGAATTAGGTTACGCTGGTTTCGAAAGTTTTGTAGAAACAGAAGAAGGGGTTACTGCTTATATCCAAAAAGAAGATTGGAACACAAATATTCTGGACGATATTCAGGTGTTAAACTCAGAAGAATTTAATATTACTTATACCTTCGAGGAAATCGAGCAGACCAACTGGAATGCAGAATGGGAAAAGAATTTTAATCCCATTGTTGTGGATAATATTTGTGCCGTACGTGCACCTTTTCACGATAAGTTCGATACAGAGTTCGATATCATCATAGAGCCAAAAATGAGTTTTGGCACAGGGCATCACGAAACAACACATATGATGATTCAACATATTTTAAAGAATGATTTTACCAATAAATCAGTTTTAGATATGGGATGCGGTACAGGTGTTTTAGCTATTTTGTCGGAAATGAAAGGTGCAAATAGAGTAGATGCCATAGATTACGATAACTGGTGTTATTTAAATAGTTTGGAGAATGTGCAGCGTAATAATTGTAAGACCATTACCGTTATTGAAGGAGATGCTTCAGTTTTGCGGAATAAACGTTACGATATTATTATAGCAAACATTAATCGCAATATTCTTTTAAACGATATGGAAGTTTATGTATCCTGTTTAAATAAAAATGGGATGTTGTTTTTAAGTGGATTTTATGAGGAGGATATCCCTATTATAAAGACGAAATGTGAAAAGCATCTGTTAAAATTTGAAGAAAAGTTAGAAAGAAACAATTGGGTTTCGCTAAAATTTTTAAATTAGTACAACAAAAAATTGCTAAAGATTACCAGAGTTATGAGTTCACAAGAAAAAACATCGGAAGAGTTATTAGTGCATGAGGAAGTACTTACGCAAAATGAGATTGTATTGTACAATGATGATGTTAATACATTCGACCATGTAATAGAAACTTTAATTTATGCTTGTGATCATACTTCAGAACAAGCAGAACAATGTTCTCTAATTGTTCACTATAAAGGAAAATGTACGGTTAAAACGGGTGAGTATAAAGATTTAAAACCGCGCTGTTCAATGCTTTTAAAAGCAGGTTTAACTGCGGAAATTGTATAAGAGAGTTAATTTTAAAAAGGAAAGTCTTTAAGATATATCTTAAAGACTTTTTTTAGCTATTAATCCTTCCTATAGCACAACTAACAAAAGACTTGGCTTTTGTAGTAAGTGCGTTTTTTTCTCCAGCAAGGGGATATCCTATTGTGTTAAGGAGTACTTCAATATTTCTTAATGCAGAAGTGTCTGTACAAACTAAAGAAAAAGAATTATTAATTACGTCTACTTCTAAATTTGTAACATTGTTAATACCAGAAACCTTTTTTATTATGGTATTTGAACAACAGTCTCATTTCAGGTTTTGTATTTCTAAGGTGGTTTTCATATTACAAAGTGGAAGGGCAAACAAAATCCGTAGTTGGTAAATCAGTTTTCTTCATGGCGCCAAAGCCACCGGCAATATCAATTAAATTATTGAAACCTCGAGCCTTCAGTATTGAAGCAGCGATTACAGATCGGTAACCACCAGCACAATGTACATAATAGGTGTTTTTAGAATCAACTTTATTCATGTTATCATTTATATAATCCAATGCAAAATGCTTTACATTATCGCCTTCTAGATGCTCTGCTTTGAACTCACCATCTTTTCGTACATCCAATACATTAAGGTTATTGTTTTTAAATAATTGCGTAAAGGTGTCAACAGAAATAGATTCTATAGTCTCAATATCACGTCCTGAATCTACCCAAGCATTTATGCCGCCTTCCAAGTAACCCAGTGTATTATCATAACCCACACGGCATAATCGGGTAACAGTTTCTTTGGCTTTACCTTCAGGAGCGACCAATAAAATAGGTTGTTTTAAATCCGTTATTAAGACACCAACCCATGGCGCAAAACCTCCATGAATACCTATGAAAATTGAGTTGGGTATATGTCCTTTCACAAAATCTTTTTCGTGTCTAACATCTAAAACCAAGGCACCTTCTTCGTTTGCTAAATGTTCAAAAGCTTCGGGAGTCAATGGATTGTTAGCTTTCTTTAAAACCGTTTCGAATGTATCATATCCCGATTTGTTCATCATGGCATTTTTTGCAAAGTATTGGGGGGGAGGCGCAATACCGTCAAGAACTTCAGCAACAAACTCATCCTTTGTCATATCTGCTCGTAAAGCATAATTGGTCTTTTTTTGGTTCCCCAAAACACCAACGGTTTCTTTACTTAAATTTTTACCACATGCCGACCCTGCACCATGAGCAGGATAAACAATTACATCATCTGGTAATGGCATTATTTTATTTCGTAAAGAATCGAATAACATACCTGCTAAATCTTCCTTAGTTAAATCAGATTTTATAGCTAAATCTGGTCGTCCAACATCACCAAGAAATAAAGTGTCTCCAGAAAAAATAGCATGTTCTTTTCCAGTTTCATCAAATAATAGGTAAGTGGAAGATTCTAACGTATGTCCTGGAGTGTGTAAAACTTTAATAGTAATATGACCAAGTTTAAATTCTTCTCCATCTTCAGCACAATGTATATCGTAATTGGTTTCAGCCCCTGGACCGTAAACAATTATAGCCCCAGTTTTTTTTGCTAAATCTATGTGGCCAGAAACAAAATCAGCATGAAAATGTGTTTCAAATATATATTTAATTTTTGCATGCTCACTATTGGCTTTATCCACATATTGTTGGGTTTCACGGAGTGGATCAATTATGGCAACTTCTCCGTTAGATTCTATGTAATAAGCACCTTGCGCTAAACAGCCGGTGTATATTTGTTCTATTTTCATTTTAAAAATTTAATCATTCAAAAGTACTAAATCATATTGGTTTGATTTGTGATTTTTGTCACATTGCTTTAATTGATTTCTTTATATATAATATAAACTGCCACTATTAAAATGAAAAACCCAAAACTTTTTTTAAGTTTTTTACCACTAATAAATTTTGAGAGAAATACACCTAAAATAATACCAACTATAGATATTAGTGTAAACAATAAAAGGAACATCCAATCTATCTCTAGGGTTTGTATGTCACCAATAAAACCAATTAATGAGTTTATAGAAACTATTATTAATGACGTGCCAACTGCTTTTTTCATTGGAATATTTGCCCAAATAACAAGTGCCGGGACATATAAAAAACCACCACCTGCACCAATAATTCCTGTAATTGTTCCTATAAATATTGCTTGAATAAAAGTTTTGTAATATGCTTGTTTTTCTGAGGGAAAACTATTGTTAGTGTTATTTCTAATCATATAATAGGATGCAATAATCATTATGATTGCAAAAAAGATCATAATCCCCATCTCTTTGGTAAATGCGAAGTCGTCAATAATATAGAGTTTATCAGGAATATTGGGAACCAAATATCTTCGTGAAACATAAACTGCTATAAAAGATGGGAAAGAAAAAGCTAAACCTGTTTTAAAGTCTACCAACCCTCTCTTATACTTCTGGAAAGTTCCTACTAATGAGGTAGTACCAACGACAAATAGAGAATAGGCAGTAGCAACAATTGGATTATACCCTAAAAAGTACACTAATAGAGGAACTGTTAGTATTGATCCGCCTCCTCCAATTAATCCTAGCACAAGTCCTACTATTAAGGCTCCAATATATCCAAATAGTTGGGTGTTATCCATTTAGTGGGGTAACTTACCTTTTAATAATCCATAAATAAAAGTACCTAATAAAGCAGCAATAATGACAATGGTCATGCTGTAAACACCAGTTCCTAATAAGATGTACATAGGCCCTGGACAAGCTCCAATAAGAGCCCAACCCAACCCGAAAATAGTACCTCCAACTATAAATCTTATAAATCCCTCTTCTTTTTCTGGAGCATCTATTTGTTCACCTATTATATTTTTTAAATGTTTTCTTTTTGAAATTTGCAAGAATAATAACCCCGTTGCTATAGCTGTACCAATGATGCCATACATGTGAAATGACTGAAATCTAAACATTTCATAAATCCGAAACCATGAAACAGCTTCCGATTTCACTAAAATTATTCCGAAGAAAATACCAACTAATAAAAATTTTAAATATTTCATGCTTTAAAGATTAATGGTAAAATAAAATTAGTCATAATCAATCCGCCAATAAAAAAGCCTATAACAGCAATTAGCGACTGCTTTTGCAAACTACTAAGTCCTGTAATAGCATGACCAGACGTACAGCCACTTGCATAACGCGTTCCAAATCCTACTAATAAACCCCCAATAATAAGTAATACAATGGTTTTTATTGAGGTTAAACTTTCCATACTGAACATTTCATTAGGCACTAAAGTAGCTCCTGGATTTTCAAAACCCATTTGTTGCAATTCTGTTATGGTGGCTGGATTTAAATCTGTTGCAGTATTATTTGAAAGGAATTGCGTTGCTATAAACCCACCAATAATCGCACCTATTACAATAGTAAGATTCCACCTTTGGTCTTTCCAATTAAACTTAAAAAAATCTGAGAATTTGTTGGCTCCTATGGCGGAACATATAGTTTTTAAGCTTGATGACATACCAAAAGTTTTGCCAAAGTAAAGTAAAATAGCCATTACGAAGGCTATTAGTGGCCCTGATAAGTACCAAGGCCATGGGTTCAAAATAAAGTCCATTTTTTATTATTTTTTGTAAAAGTATAATCCTGTTAAATCTGTTATGTATCAAATGTTACCTATGAAGTAATAACTTCAATTTTGTTTCTTCCAAGTTTTATTTTCTTTTCATTTTCAAGCTGTTTTAATAGCCTTGAAATTACCACTCTAGAAGTATGTAAATCTTCAGCAATTTCTTGATGTTTTATCAATATAGTTGCGGATTCATTTAGTATGGATTTATTAACTAAATATTTATAAAGTCGTTCATCCATTTTTAAGAAGGCAATACTGTCAATAGCATCTAACATTTCATCAAATCGGTTTTGATAACTTTCTAAAATAAAAGTTCGCCAACTTTCATTACCATGAAACCATTCTTGCATTTTTTGTACAGGAATCATAATAAGGTTAGAATCATGTTCTGCTACGGCTCTAATTTTACTTTTAGAAGTTCCCATACAACATGTTAGTGACATGGTACAGGTTTCACCAGCTTCCAAAAAATATATAAGTAGTTCATTACCCTCGTTATCTTCTCTTAAAATTTTAATGTATCCACTTAGTAATAGAGGGATATGTAGCATTGGTTGGTTGATGTCTATAATAATATCATCTTTTAAAAAAGATTTATAAGTACCTACATTTGCAATGTCATTTAAAACATTGTTATCGAGGGTATGATTAAATTTTTGGTGTAATATTTCATTAGTCATAGTTCAAAAATACGTATTTATAAATTTGAAATAAATTGTTTGTTAAAATTTTAATTAATAGTATATTTGCACCCATTAAAAAAGGCCTCGTGGCGCAACTGAATAGCGCACTTGATTACGGCTCAAGAGGTTACAGGTTTGAATCCTGTCGAGGTCACAAAAAAAAAGCAAGCGAATTCGCTTGCTTTTTTATTTATATAATTTTTTTTATTTACTAAAGGTATAGCTAATACCAAATTGTAGCATTGAGGTGGTCATCTCATAAGATACAAACGATCCTGGAATAGCTCCATTGGGATTTCCTGAAGAAATATTACGAGGGTTTAATATTTCACCTTCAGTCGCTCCATTACTATCTCCATAATGGTAAACGGCATCAATATTCCAAGAGTTATTTACCTTATAACTTAAACCAAATTGGTAAGCGTTTTTAATAATTGCTGTTGCAGGAATATTAAAAAATGCTAGATCCTTTGGAATAGGGTTTGAACTGTAAGTATAGCCAAAACGAAGCGGCAATTTATTTATACCTTTGTATTGTATACCTGCAGAAATAATGGAAATATTTTCCCATCCAAATCCAGCTACAGAAGGCAACATATTTTGATCAATTGCCCAACCTGTTTCAGCAAAACCATCGGTGTTTTCGTAATCTACACGTCTGAAATCTAATGCTAAATCAATATTCCCTTGCGAATACCCCAGTCCAAGAGAGAAAATAGCGGGGTAATCCATTTGGAATTTATTTTTAGAAGTGGTATTGTCAGGATATGTATTATTAAACTCAAATTCACTAAATTTTTGTGCGGTTTTATATGACGCGCCTAGTTTTAATCCAAATCCAGAATCATAAAACATTCCAAATTGTGCTCCGAAACCAATGGCAGTTGCACTATCTGTGTTTGGATATCCAAACATATTAGGTTTCGCTGTTGGATTAGGTGCTAGTTCTAATGCAGCATAATCTATATTTGGTTGTATGCCAATTGAGAACTTATCTGTTATTTCATAAGCATAAGACAATCCTACTTGTAATAACATGTAATCAGATTCTATATGTCCAAATCCTTGTGCAGCTTGAGGGTAATTAACCGGATTGGAATTACCCATAGGGTTGAAATTTGGGTTTGGATTACCTTGTGCGTCCACAGGAGCATTATTGTCTTGAGGAAATGTTACACCGAAACCACTAATACCAAATGCAGAAACACCAAAAGTATGCTTGCTATCTTCTTTTCCCCAAACCATGGCTAAAGCAGGCATTGGAGACATGCCTCTATCGTCTTTTGTTATCCCAGATACTGGAGGTGCTCCAGGAGAACCAGGGCCAAAATCTCCCGGTTGCCACAGAATATTAGCAGGTAAACCTGAACTTAATTCTGGAGAAGAAAAGAATAAGCCAACATCGAGCTTTATAATTTTGTCATTAAAAACAGATGTGGCCGCAGGGTTCCAATGTAAAGCTCCAGAAATATCTAGTGGTTGACCTGTAGAAGCACCTCCCATTGACATGTTTATTGCTCCTACGCCTTGCATTATGTGACCAGCTTGCGAAAAAACAACTGGAGAAAAAAATAATAGTAATAATAGGTTTATTAACTTAGTTTTCATAATAAAAAGTATTTAAGAACATCAAATAAAAAATAATTGTCTTTTTACAAGATGTTATTGTTTCTGGAAATTTAAACAAAACTACTTTTAGAAGGTGTCTTTAACTATGATAATTGTCACCTTTTATGTTTTTTTGAAATAATATTATTGTTTCTTTCATCTTTGTAACCTTTGTTACATAAGGGTTTACATGATTTTTGTCATATTATTTAAGTGTTTATTCGTTTACTTTTACCAAAGAATAATCGAGTATTGAAATTTCAATATGAAGTTTTAAAAATGAAATAAAATGAAAAATTTAATAATATTAGGGGCTGGCACTTCTGGAACTATGATGGCAAATCATTTGGCTTCTAAACTCCCAAAAAAAGATTGGATCATTACAATTATTGATCAATATAAAACACATTATTATCAACCCGGATTTTTATTTCTTCCTTTCGATATATATACAACAAAACAAGTAAAGAAGAATGGTAAAAAATTTATTCCGAAAAAAGTAAAATACATTCAAGAAAAAATTGAACTGATACTACCTGAAGAGAATAAAATAAAACTAGAAAAGGGAGATGTTTTAGATTATGACATATTGATTGTAGCAACAGGAACAAAAATTGCCCCTGAAGAAACGGATGGTATGTTTGGTCCAGAATGGCATAAAAGTATTTTCGATTTTTATACTTATGAAGGGGCAAAAGCTTTAAGAGATAAGTTACGCGTTTGGAAAGGGGGTAAATTGGTAGTTCATATTACCGAAATGCCCATTAAATGCCCAGTAGCACCATTGGAATTCGCTTTTTTGGCTGATTCATTCTTTAAAAATAAAGGTATGAGAGATAAGGTTGATATAACTTATGTAACACCTTTAGATGGGGCTTTTACCAAACCAAAAGCTACTGAAACTTTACACTATTTATTAGAAGAAAAGAATATTAAGGAAGTTACAGGATTTAATATTGAACATGTGGATTATGAGAACAAAAAGATTGTTGATTATATTGATACAGAAGTTGAATATGATTTATTGGTAACAGTGCCAACGAATGTAGGTGATGAACTAATTGAACGTTCCGGAATGGGAGACGATTTTAATTTTATTCCTACTCATAAGGCAACTTTGCAGACCAATGATTATGAAAATGTTTTTGCAATTGGAGATGCAACTAACTTACCAGCGTCTAAAGCTGGTTCTGTTGCTCATTTTGAAGCTGAGATTTTAACGGAAAATATATTAAGATTTATTCAAGGAAAAGAATTAAAGGAAGAATTTGATGGACATGCCAATTGCTTTATTGAAACGGGTAATGGTAAAGCATTGTTAATTGATTTTAACTACACACATGAACCTGTAGAAGGAACTTTTCCGTTTCCTGGTGTTGGCCCATTACAACTTTTAAAAGAGAGTAGAACAAATCATATGGGGAAAATGGCCTTTAGATGGATTTATTGGAATATGCTAATAAAAGGTATACACATTCCATTCGTATCGGCAACAATGAGTGAAAAAGGAAAACGTTTTGAAGAAGTAAAATAAATCAACTTAAATATAGGAGTAATGAAAAAACTAATAGCAAATAAGGAAATTGATGTAAACGAGGAAGGATATTTAGTCGAATTTTCTCAATGGACCAAAGAAATTGGTGAATGTATAGCAGGTGAATGCGATATAAAAATGACCGAAAAACATTGGGAAGTTGTTGAATATATTCATGACAAGTATCAAAAAGAAGAACCTTTATCAATTAGAGGGATTAAAAAAAGTGGTGTGATCAATATTAAAGAGTTTTATAACCTTTTTCCAGGTGGCCCCCTTAAGAAATCCACATTGATTGCAGGAATTCCAAAACCAAAAAGTTGTATTTAATTTAAATAGATAAGTTATGAGCACTAAAGTTAAAAAAATGCTTTTTATTCTGTCAAAAGCAACAATTGAGAATGCCTATGCCGCTTTTGTTATGGCAAATGGCGCTAGAATGGAAGGGATTGAATCAGAAATTTTCTTTACGTTTTTTGGACTCGAAGCGATTCAAAAGAAAAAATTGGAACATCTTCATGTAGCTACTGTAGGTAATCCAGGTATGCATATTCCAACAATGATTGGTGGGCTGCCAGGAATGGAGGCACTAGCCACTAAAATGATGAAGAAAGAAATGGAAAAATTAGACATGCCACCAATAGGGGAGTTTTTAGAAATACTTTCAGATTCTGGATGTAAACTATGGGCGTGCAAGCTTGCAGTGGATATGTTTCATTTAAAAGAAGAAGATTTTATTGATGAATTAGATGGCATCTTAACGATTGGAGATTTTTACAACAGAGCGAATGAAGAGGGTTGTCAACTCTTATTTATTTAAGATATTCTATGTTAAATTAATCTAATGCATTTTTTGTAATAAACCATCTCCAACCAATTATAACCATTTGTAGTTTGTTGGCTTTAGATAGGTCTAACTGTTGTTTTGAAAAACTTGGTAAAATAACTTTATTAACTTTTGCTAAAAATTTGAAAACCTGCTTTTGCATGAAACAAAAATAGTAAAACTTATTCTAGACTAAGCTTTACATTTTTTTGGTTTAGAAAATAATCGAGAAGATTAGGTCGATTATTAGTGTTACAAGTGTCATCATAATTTTAGGTTTTAAGGTTAATATTTGTTTTCGTTTCTTGAATGAGTTTTCAATATAAATTTTAGGGGAACTATGTTGCAAGTATTTTTGTATAAATCGATGAATTTGAATACGAATATGTAACCAAAAAAATCTGATTGGTATGAGTTTATATATTATTATCTTATAACATGTTTTTAATTGCCATTTAAAATGATAAAAATGTTTTAATGTGTAAGATTTATAGGGTGTTTTTGATTTAGTTTTTATAAACCAAGGGCGTTTTTTTTAAAAATTCTTAGCTTTTAATGGATTTCATCATTTAGATATTTATAAAAGCAACAAAAAAGACACTCCATCCAGAGTGTCTTTAATAAGAATATTTAATAGGACGTGTTATTCCTTTTTTGTAATTATTTCAACGATACCATCTTTTCCTTTTTCACCATATTTTTTTTCGGCGGCTTTGCCTTTTAAGACGTTTATACTTTCTATATCATCTGGATTTAACCAATCAAATTCAGATTTTTTAGACTCTTTTCCATCAACAAAAAATATAGGTTCCGATTTGTCGTCAGATTTAATAATAATTTTGCTGTTGCTTTTTCCTTTGCTAATAGTTTTTACTTTAAATGATTTGCCATCACTATTCCCAAAAGTTGCTTTGTTTTTTAAGATGATAATGTCTTCTTTGCTTTCTTTGTCATCATCAACAATTACTTCAATCAGTTCTATGTCTTCATCGTCATGAATTATTTCTATTTTTTTATGTTTTCCTTTTGTTGAAGGAATGGTGTAGTTGTTTGAAGAATCAACTTGTATTTCGTGAATTTCATGGTCGTCATCGTCTGAAATAATAAAAACATTATTACCCTTTCCAGATTTGTGAATTTTATGTTTTGATGAAGTGTTTCCAATAGATAAATTTTTCCCTTCATCTTCAAAGGATATTTTTATTGGGGTAATAGGGTCCTCTGAATTAAGATTGAAGCTCGCATTAGAGTTTTTTCCGTTGGCCTCAATCTTAATCGTAATTATTTCATTTTTACTATTTCTTTTTATGCTCTTAATTTTTAATGTAACACCTTTTGCCTTTACTTTTGATGCTAGTTTGTTTAAATCGGCATCTGTGCTGTTCTTATTTATAATAAACTGGTAAATATCCCTTTCTTTTTTGATATTGGAGTTTACAGAGACACCATTTTTAGTTTTCTCTTTTAGGACATTAATTTGTTCTGAATCCTCATTTTTTATCAATATATCTTCATTCCTATCTGAATTTTTTAATGCCGTGCTATCGTCAAAAATAAATTGATTATTATTTGCTATTGGAAAGGGGTTTTCCTTTTCAATAAAAATAGTCTTAGTATTAAAACTCATTAAGAAGAGGGCTAATAATGGAATAACTAAGGTATACTTAATGCGATGGATTTCTTTTGATTTTGATTTTTGTAACATAACGATTCGTTTTTTGATTAATGAATTATAAAAATTATTGCTTAATACCAATTGATTAGTTGGCAAACTTGTTTTAAGCAATGTGTATTGATAACTTTTTTTACATGGCGATTTTTGCTGTGTATTTTTATCTGCTATGAATTCTAAATTCTGTTTTATGTCATTATTGTATAACCACATAAAAGGATTAAACCAGAGTATAATGCAGCATAATTGAGTTATTAAAACATCGAGGGAGTGGTATTGGCGTGCATGTACTTTTTCGTGTGCAATTATAAGGTCAATTTCAGCCTGTGAATAATCGCTAGGGTTATACACAATCCAATTAAAAAAGGAAAACGGTGAAACCCTTCCTTCAGTTTTTATAAATGTATAATTCCCTGATTTTTCGCCTTTCTTTTTAAAAATAATATTTAATAAAGAATTAATTTGAATTGCAAATCGGCAGCTAAAAAATAAGACACCAAATAAATATGTTGCTAATAAAATGTTTAACCAATCAAAAGATTTGGATTGCAAATTTTGATTTGAAGTTATTTCTCCATAAGGATATTCAGGTAAGGTAACTGCCGTTATTTCTATATAAACGGGAATAACGAAATAGGGAATTGTAAAAGCAGTTATTAAGCCGAATAATAAAAACCAGCGATTAGACTCGAAGAATGTATCGCGCTGTAAAAACAGTTTGTAGCATATATAAAATATGCTAATAACAGTGCTTACTTTAATTAAATATTCCATAATTATTTGTTTTCTTCGATAAGTGAAATAATTTCTTTTAATTCGTCAATACTAATCTTTTCCTCCTTGGCAAAAAAGGAAACCATATTTTTATATGAATTATTGAAATATGTACTAATAGCAGTGTTCATGAATCTTTTTCTATAATCTTCTTTGCTTACCATAGGGTAGTATTGATGTGTTTTTCCGTAGGCATTATATGCAACATAACCTTTCTCCTCTAAGTTTCTTATTATTGTAGATAAAGTATTATAATGTGGTTTATCATTTTTTATTTCTGCTAGCACATCTTTAACAAAAGCTTTTTCTAACTTCCATAGTATATGCATAATTTCTTCTTCTTTGTTTGTCAATTTTTCCATAGAGAGGTTATTATTTAAGAGGTTATATAACACAAATCTATAACTATTATTATAGTTGTACAACTATAATAATAGTTATTTAACTAAAAATTAAGTTTTAAAAAAATCTTTTCCTTTTTCACTTTTCACTTTTTTACTTTCATTTATCTTCGCAAAAAAATGTTTATGAGTATACTTTGGGTAATCCTTGGTTTTGTATTATTAGTAATAGGAGGTGAGTACCTTGTGAGGTCTTCTGTGGCATTGTCATTTAAATTTGATATATCAAAAATGGTAATTGGTATGACTGTAGTTTCCTTTGCTACTTCCGCTCCTGAACTATTAGTTAGTTTACAAGCAGCTTTATCAGGATCTCCTGCCATTGCAATTAACAATGTGGTAGGATCAAATATAGCAAATATAGGTTTGGTTCTAGGTATTACAGCTTTGGTAGGGACTATATCTGTTGATAAATCTTTTTATAAACTTAACTGGCCAATAATGATGGTGTTTTCCATTTTACTCTATTATTTTTTGAAAAATGATAATGTATTATCTGCATTGGAAGGAGCCGTATTATTTTTTGGACTTATCTTGTTTCTGTTTGTTCTTCTAAAAAAAGCTAAAAAAGATACCGTCGTTGAAGAAGTTGATGATACCTTAGCTACTATATCTAATTTTAAAATTTTGATATGGCTTTTAATAGGAGCAATAGCGCTCTATTTTGGGAGTGAATGGCTTGTAGAAGGATCAAAAGAGATTGCGCGTTCAGTCGGGGTAAGTGAAGCAGTAATAGGAGTGTCTTTAATCGCTATAGGAACTAGTGTTCCAGAATTGGCGGCGTCTGTTATTGCAGCAGCAAAAAAAGAGAAAGCCATTTCATTGGGAAATTTAATCGGATCTAACATATTTAATATTGGATCAGTTTTAGGTTTAACAGCTTTAGTGAAGCCGATTCCAGTAACAGAATTACAAATACTTTCGAATGATATTTTTTGGATGCTCGGGTTCGCAATAATCTTATTACCCATGATTTTTATTCCAAAAAAAATGCAAATAAGTAGGTCAAAAGGTTTTTTCTTGGTCCTGGCCTATGGAATATTTTTATTTTTAGTTTTCACTTTCGAGAAGTTTTAAACCATTTTCGTGTTTTTAAGAATTGCTTTGTTGGTTATATTAATTTTTATAAACGGCAACTCCAATTTTAGAATCTGCAGTACCGTAATATAAAAACCAATTGCCTTTAAAATAGACCAAACCTTCAACAAAACAGACTTCATTCACCTCACCAACTTTCTCATATTCTTTGTCTGGGTGAATAAAGAATTTATTTGTTCTATCAATTAATTTATAAGGTTTATTCTTATCAAATAAGGCTTGACCAGCAGCATATGTAAATTTTGGTAAACTTGTATCACTATAATTTTCGGCATTGCTACCATTATAAATTAAAAGAATGCCATTATCGGTCAGTAATGCAAAAGGTCCAGGTTCAACAAGTCTGCTATCAAAATAACCCATTCTTGGGTGCAATACTGAAATCAATTTTTTTGACTCAGAGTTTTCTGCAACTTCCCAGTTTATAAGGTCATCAGAGTATGCCATAAAAATATTGGTATCGCCAAAATACATCCAGTACTTTTCATTAATTTTTTTTGCGATTATTTTATTACCTACTAACTCGCTAACTATAGCACCAGCTTTTGACCAGGTGTTTTTATATTTTTCATTTTTTAACACCAAACCATGCTTTTGCCAAGTCAATAAATCTTTTGAAGAAGCTATACTTAAGCGAGCCGTTTTTCCGTCATATGATGTGTAAGTCATGAAATAATCGCCCGCTTCGCTCTCTACGATTCTAGGGTCTTCAACACCGTCAAAATAGCAAAAATAGCACTCTTCAGAATTTGTTTGCTCTGTCTTATCTTTTTTATAATTCCACTCATAAACTTTCATTGAGTCGGCGTCAGGAAAGAAAATGGGCTCAGTCATTTTTTTAAAATGTAAACCGTCTTCACTGATCGCCATTCCAATGCGCGAAGTCCCTAGAGAGTCTTGTGCCCTGTATAATAAATAGATTTTATTGTTTTTGACAATTGCTGTTGGGTTAAGCACGTTACGTTCTTCCCAATGAACAGTATGATTTGTAATAGGGTCTAAAAATTTCAAATCTGGAGTCGGACTTAAAATGGGATTTAAACTATCTACTTTTTCAAAATATGGAAATGCCCAACTTTTAAGGTCTTCTGACTGAGTTTTTATTTTGGCTTCGCAACCAAGTAATAAGAGTGACAAAATCGCATATTGAAATATTTTCATTATCGTATAGGTTAGGTAATTTAATCTTGTTGTAAATCACGAAGTTAGATGATTTGTAATACAAATTCAATTTATGAGTGCTAAAACTAGTTCATAAAAAAAAGCACTTACAATTGTAAGCGCTTTTTTATGAACAAAACTTTATAGGCTAAGTTATATTTTAGCGGATTTAACAGTTTTAATAATTCTACCTGCAATTTTGTATGGATCTCCATTAGATGCTGGTCTTCTGTCTTCTAACCAACCTTTCCAACCTTTCTCTACAGTAATAATTGGAATACGAATTGAAGCTCCTCTATCTGATACTCCATATGAGAAATCTGTGATTGCAGCAGTTTCATGATCACCAGTTAAACGTTGGTCATTAAACTCTCCATAAACTTCTATGTGTTCTTTAACAACGGGTCTGAATGCTTCACAAATTGCTTCATAAGTTTCTTTAGAACCACAAGTTCTTAAGGTTGTGTTTGAGAAGTTGGCGTGCATACCAGAACCATTCCAATCCATATCTTTTCCAAGCGGTTTTGGGTGGTACTCAATATAGTAACCATATTTTTCAGTTAAGCGGTCAAGTAAATATCTAGCAATCCATATTTCGTCTCCAGCTTTTTTAGCACCTTTAGCGAATAATTGGAATTCCCATTGTCCTGAGGCAACCTCTTGGTTGATTCCTTCAAAGTTTAAACCTGCATCAATACATAAATCTGCATGCTCTTCAACTAAATCTCTACCGTGAGTGTTCTTTCCACCAACAGAACAGTAATACATTCCTTGTGGTGCAGGATAACCACCAACAGGGAAACCTAATGGCAATTGTGTTTTAGTATCCATTATAAAGTATTCTTGCTCGAAACCAAACCAGAAATCATTATCATCATCATCAATAGTTGCTCTACCATTAGATGCATGTGGAGTACCATCTGCATTTAAAACTTCAGTCATTACTAAATATCCGTTGATTCTGTCTGGATCTGGATAAATAGCTACAGGTTTCAATAAACAGTCAGAAGAACCACCTTCGGCTTGTCTAGTTGAAGATCCATCAAAAGACCACATTCCTAATTCTTCCAAAGTGCCTTGGAAGTTTTCATGCTCTTCTACCTTGGTTTTGCTTCTTAAGTTTTGAGTTGGATAATACCCATCTAACCAAAGGTATTCTAATTTAATTTTTGCCATAATGAATATATTATAATTGAAATATTAAAAGTAATCACACAAATATATGTCTTTAAACAGATACTATAAATTTTAGGGGGTATTTTAATAAAAACCTAACTTATTTTTATTTAAACCCTATTTTTTTAAGGTATATTTTAAAAAAAGTATATTATTTTATATAAATAATGAAAAAATGTTAACAATATGAGTTTGAATTTCTTTTATATTTATTAGGGATAATTATTTTTGTAAAGACAATAAAATTAATTTAATAAGACGATGCCTACATTACGATTTCATGCGATAAAAGAATCGCTTGCATACAAACCAGTTTACATTGAAGAGAATGTTAAACGCTCAGAGTTGTTTGGAAAAAATGTATTTAATGAGAAAACGATGCGTCAGTATTTAACGAAAGATGCTTTTGTTGGGGTGATGAATGCTATTCAACATGGAAAGAAAATTGACCGCAATATTGCAGATCAAGTTGCATCTGCTATGAAGGATTGGGCTTTGTCTAAAGGTGTAACTCATTATACGCACTGGTTTCAACCATTAACTGGGTCTACAGCAGAAAAGCATGACGCTTTTTTTGAAACTACGAAGGATGGCAATTCTATTGAAAAATTCGAAGGAGGACAATTAGTGCAGCAAGAACCGGATGCTTCTAGTTTTCCGAGTGGAGGAATAAGAAATACTTTTGAGGCTAGAGGATATACTGCTTGGGATCCATCGTCTCCGGCTTTTATTTATGAAACTACACTTTGTATTCCAACCATTTTTGTTGCTTACACAGGTGAAGCATTAGATTATAAAACACCTCTATTAAGGGCTTTGCATGCCGTTGATGATGCTGCAACTGCAATTTGTAAATATTTCGATAAAAATGTGAAGAAAGTTTCCTCATCTTTAGGTTGGGAGCAGGAGTATTTTTTAGTAGATAAAATGTTGGCAGCAAGTCGACCAGATTTAGTTCTTACAGGGAGAACTTTACTAGGGCATTCGTCTGCTAAAGGACAACAATTGGACGATCACTATTTTGGATCAATTCCTAATCGTGCTTTAAATTTTATGAGGGAGTTAGAAAATGAATGTATGCTTTTAGGAATTCCAGTAAAGACTAGACATAATGAAGTAGCTCCAAATCAGTTTGAGGTCGCACCAATATATGAGGAAGCTAATCTAGCTGTGGACCACAATTCACTGCTAATGGATATCATGGGTCGGGTAGCGTCTCGTCATAATTTTAAAGTATTGTTACACGAAAAACCATTTGCAGGTGTTAATGGCTCTGGAAAGCATAATAATTGGTCGCTGTCTACGGATACGGGTATTAATTTGTTAGGTCCCGGGAAAACTCCAATGAGTAATTTACAATTTCTTACTTTTTTTGTTAATACGATAAAAGGTGTGCATACACATGAAGCACTCCTAAGAGCAGCTATTGCATCGGCTAGCAATGACCACAGACTTGGGGCAAATGAAGCGCCTCCAGCTATCATGTCCATTTTTATTGGTGAACAATTAACTAAGGTTTTAGAGGAGTTAGAGGGAGTTACAAAAGGAAAGTTGTCACCTCAAGAAAAAACGGAGTTAAAACTTAATGTTATTGGTAAAATACCAGACGTATTATTAGATAACACTGACAGAAATAGAACGTCTCCTTTTGCTTTTACCGGTAATAAATTTGAATTTAGAGCTGTGGGTTCTACTGCAAATTGTGGTAACCCTATGACTGTTTTAAATACTATTGTGGCTAAACAATTAAGAGATTTTAAAACTGAAGTCGATTTGTTGATTGATAAGAAAGGACTTAAGAAAGATGAAGCCATATTTAATGTGCTTAGAGAAAATATTAAGTCTTGTCGAGATATATTGTTTGAGGGTAATGGATATGGAGAAGCTTGGGAAAAAGAAGCTAAAAAACGTGGACTTAGCAATAACAAAACAACTCCAGAAGCTTTAAAATCAAAAGTGTCTAAGGAGTCTATTGCATTGTTTGAGGAGATGGGAGTAATGAGTAAAATTGAAACTCAGGCACGTTACGAAATTGAAATGGAAGCCTATATTAAGCACATTCAAATTGAAAGTCGCGTATTGGGAGATGTTTCTAGAAATCATATTGTTCCTACTGCAGTTAAATATCAAAATATTTTAATTGAGAATGTTAAAGGTTTAAAAGAGATTTTTGAGGAGAAGTATAATGCTGTTTCTAAGGAGCAGATCAATTTAATTGAAGAAATTTCAAATCATATTGAAGGTATTAATGTCAATGTAACTAAGATGATAGGTGAGAGAAAAAAAGCTAATGTTATTAATGATTTAGAAAAGAAAGCTCATAAATATTGCTTTAACGTAAAACCTTTGCTAGATGATATTCGTTATCATTGTGATAAACTAGAACTTCTGGTTGATGATGAACTTTGGCCCTTAACTAAATATCGAGAAATGCTGTTTACTAGGTAGAAATTATTTTTATACGATTAAAGATAAGAGATTGTCTTATGGCTTTGTTTTTAAAATCAATTTTTTAAATATAAAGTTGCATTTAATAAAGCTAATGGGATTTATAAATTTTTGTTACTGAAATTAAGTTTTATATTTTTGACATGATGATGCGGTTTAAAATGAACAGGCAAAGCTAGTCTATTAAACGAATATTTAATTTCTGGTGTTTTATTAGTACGAGTTGATAAAAGTTTACCATTTTTGGCTTAAGAAATTTTGGTATACTCTTTTTGAGATAAAGCTTAAATTACTCTAGTAATCTCTGTAACCTATATTCTTTCTATACACATAGATAATTAGCCAATTTTGGTATTAATATAGATTGCCTAATTTTGTCGGTTCTATATGCAGTAAGATTAAAATGTAAGTAATTATTATTCTGAATTTTTTACTATGTCGATTTAAAAATTATTATGTTATTCTTTTATAAACTTGATAAATTGTCGACCAGTATTACTATGTAAATTTAACAGATATGTGCCTGAGTTTAAATCTTCAACAGAGAAGCTGTATTGTTTGGTAGTTTTTGTAGAAAGTCTATCTCTTGTTAACTGTTTTATGAATTTGCCATCAATATCATAAAGTTCAATAAGTAAATTATCATGGAAAGGGAATTCAATAGTAAACTCGAGTAAAGTTTTAACGGGATTTTGCATTAATGTTAAATTTAATTGATTTCTCTTTTCTTCATTTGAATATTCTAAGTTTAAGGTTTCTTCAGTATACTTATAAAGAGAGGTTCCCCCAGCAAATGCCAGAGAAGAATTAATTATAAAAATTCGATTTAGATTATTGCCAATATTTAAATTAGTCCATGAGAGTCCGCCATTATTAGTTTCATAAAAACCAGTGGTGTGTCCACCCATCCATCCTTTATTTTCATTAATAAAGCCTACCGCTTGAATATCAGTCTCAGGAGCATCGAAAGAACTCCAATTTAAGCCAGCATCAGTGGTTTTTATCAAACTTCCGTTATTAGGGTATACCGATGAAACTGCGCCAAAAATAACATCATTATTGTTTTCTAAAACTTGCATTTTCCAAACATACTCTCCAGGGGTATTTGTATTATAAAGTTCACTCCAAGAAGTTCCACCGTCAGTTGTTTTAAGAATAATTCCACCATTATCGTTCCTCCCGGAAACAAATCCAGTATTTTCATTCAAAAAAACCACTTCTACCAAGGCGTTAGCATAAGAAGACATGTCAAGATATTGCCAAGTATTACCATTATCGGTAGATTTTATAACGAATGCTGGGGCAAAATATGCTCCACATCCATAAACAGTTGAATCGCCACTAGTCTCTATTCCACATATAGCTGGAGGAATTGGTGTAATGTTTGATACAACTGACCAGTTAGATCCACCATCAATTGTTTTTAATAACTCATTGTTTAGGGTTCCTAAAAACCCAATATTTTCATTTAAAAACTCAATATTTCTAAAATAATAATTACCTCCTAATTGAGTTTCGGTTAACTGTTCTGTCCAACTTAAACCTCCATTTATTGTTTTGTATACAGCAGCATAAGCACCATTTGCAGCCCAACCTATATTTTCATTTATAAAAAAGACATCGTCAAAACGTTGGTTGCTTTGATTAGTTAAACTATTTGGTATATTTTGCCAAGTAGCTTGTGTGTTTCCTATAAAACATAAAAGGGGAATAATATAACTAGTAAACTTTAACATATTGTAATTAGTTTGTAGATTTAAGAGATTGAAATATAATATTTATTTTTAATATGCGTCTAGTTTATTTTGATTTTGAGCATATGTGTCCCGCGCATCATTAAGTCTTATATTAATTTGGTTGTTGAAGAAGTCATAGGGGTTTTTTAAATGAAAACTATATCAGTAATCTAAAATACTTTATGAAAAATCATAAAAGATTCAGTCTAGTTTTTCATGAGTTCAGTATAAATAATAGCCATTAATAGGCTTGTGCATCTCCTTTAGTTAATTTATATTATTTTATATTTTTTATGGAAAGAAGGATAAAAGAAATTCATTTCCCAAATGAACATCTTATAGAACACCCAACTAATAATTAATTTAGTGTACGTAATCAAATAAGTCTGTTGCCAGTTAAAAAGTAGTTAATAAAACCTCTTTCATATTTGAAATTAAAAGGACTAATTTTTGAAATATTCCTTTTCTTTGCAAAACAATAGAATATTATGAGTGAAGAAGTTTCAAAACGTTATGCACAACGGGGTGTTTCAGCATCTAAGGAGGATGTACATAATGCCATTAAAAATATTGATAAAGGCTTATTTCCTAAAGCATTTTGTAAAATAGTACCAGATTATTTAACTAATGATGAAGACTATTGCTTAATAATGCATGCCGATGGTGCCGGTACAAAGTCTTCTCTTGCTTATATGTATTGGAAAGAGACCGGGGATATATCGGTTTGGAAAGGAATAGCGCAGGATGCCCTTATTATGAATATTGACGATTTATTATGTGTTGGTGCTACAGATAATATTATGTTGTCTTCTACAATTGGAAGAAATAAAAACTTAATTCCTGGAGAAGTGCTTTCTGCAATAATAAATGGAACCGAAGAATTACTTGAAGATTTAAAATCTTTTGGTGTTTCTATTCACTCAACAGGAGGGGAAACCGCTGATGTTGGTGATTTGGTTCGTACTATAATTGTAGATTCTACGGTTACTGCTAGAATGAAACGTAGTGATGTTATTGATAATGCTAATATTCAAGCAGGAGATGTTATCGTGGGACTTGAAAGTTTTGGACAAGCGACCTATGAAAAGAAATATAACGGTGGTATGGGAAGTAACGGGCTAACCTCTGCACGTCATGATGTGTTTAGTAATTACCTTGCAATTCACTATCCTGAAAGTTTTGATCCTTCAGTTCCTGAAGAATTAGTTTATTCTGGTGAAATAAAGTTAACAGATAAGGTAAAAAATTCGCCTATTGATGCTGGAAAACTAGTACTCTCCCCAACACGAACCTATGCACCAATAATTAAAAAAGTTTTGACGAAATATAGCAGTGATATTATTCATGGTATGGTGCATTGCTCTGGTGGTGCACAGACAAAAATCCTTCATTTTGTGGACCAATTTCATATTATTAAGGATAATATGTTTTCAATTCCACCACTTTTTAAATTAATACAGGAGCAATCTAAAACGGACTGGAAAGAAATGTATCAGGTTTTCAATTGTGGGCATCGAATGGAGTTGTATGTTCCGCAAGATATAGCTAATGACATCATTGCCATTTCCAAATCCTTTAATGTAGATGCAAAAATTATTGGTAGAGTTGAAGCTTCAAAAACTAAGAAACTTACAATAAAAAGTCAATTTGGTGAGTTTAATTATTGATTTTGTTAAAACGGAATAGTTTTTGATAAAATTCAAACTTTTAAAAACTTATATCAATCAACCATGAGAACCGTTTTTTTACTTGCTTTTAGCATTGTTGTTAATCTTGCCTATGCACAGCCTGATTCGTTATATATTAAAGAGTTAGAGCCTAAATATCAAGGACCACAATGGATACAGCAAAATCGAGCAACTTTCGATTTGAGCGAAGTAGCCTTTGTTAATTGGAATGCCGGTGGTACTAACTCCATTTCTGGTCTATTGGGTTTAGAGTCTAAGTTGAATTACAAGGATAAATACTTTTTTTGGAAGAACACATTATCAACACGATATGGAGTAAACAAACAAGAAAGTAAACAATTACGGAAGACAGACGACCGTTTCGAAATTAATTCTAGCCTTGGATATAAACCTGATAGTTTATCTAACTGGTTTTATTCAGCTAAGTTTAATTTTAGAACTCAGTTTACAAACGGTTACAATTACCCTAATCGAGATGAGCCTATTTCGAGGCTTATGGCTCCTGGTTATGTTTTTTTTGGAGGAGGTTTAGAGTATGGTAAGCAGATTGAGCAATTATCATTCTATTTCTCTCCGCTTACATTAAAAGCAACATTTGTTTTAGATGAAGACTTGGCGAACGCTGGTGCTTTTGGTGTTACTCCAGCCGAATTTGATAGTCTTGGAAATATGATTAAAAAAGGAGACCGAGTGCGAAGAGAAGTCGGTATTTTAATGACTAATAGTTATGAAATGGAAATTGTTGAGAACATTGGTTTAAAACATCAAGTAAGTCTCTACACTGATTATATTAATAATTTCGGAAATGTTGATTTGGATTGGCGAGTAGATTTCGATTTTAAAGTGAATAGTTTTGTAAGAGCTACTTTAGGTTCTCACCTAAGATATGATGATGATGTGAAAACTCAAGTCGCAACAGAGATTGAAGGAGAGTTTGATGAGGCTGGTGCGAAAGTTCAATGGAAACAGTTTTTAGGTGTTGGATTTGCTATGGATTTTTAAATAAATTCAGAAAACACCAATAGAAAAGGAATGCTTATAATGAGATCTAATAAATAAATAAAACAGAAAAATTTAAATACTGTAAATCCTTGATTTTTAAAAAAATTAAGGATTTTTCTTTTATTAGTATTTTCGGTTATGTGCCACAAAAAGATGGTCAATAATATTTTTATGGAAGCTATGGTTAAAATATGAAAATTGATAATCAATAAAAATATATTTACTCCAAATGACCAGATAATAAAAGGTCTGTAAAAAAGAAAGATTGATGATAACCGACGCATGGTAAAATTAATAACGCTGAAAGAATCATATTATTTTTTGTTTTAGCCTATTCTCGACTTGCTTAAGAGCTTAAAATTCATAAATTATTGTATTTTTGGTGACCAATTAAAAAAGGCAGATGTTAGAGAAATTGCAAATAATTAAGCAACGTTTTGATGAGGTAAGTGATTTAATCATTCAGCCCGATATCATATCAGATCAAAAACGATATATAGAGTTAAATAGAGAATACAAGGATCTCCGAGTTCTAATGGATAAGCGTGAGGCTTATATAGAACTTACTAATAATTTAGCTGAAGCCGAAGAAATTATAGCCGATGGGAGTGATGAAGAAATGGTTGAAATGGCTAAAATGCAATATGATGAAGCAAAGGATGGGATTCCAAAATTAGAAGAAGAGATAAAAGTATTGTTAATACCTAAAGATCCAGAAGATTCTAAAAATGCGGTTGTTGAGTTGCGGGCAGGAACGGGTGGTGATGAAGCGAGTATTTTTGCAGGAGATTTATTTAGAATGTATACAAAATACTGCGAGAGTAAAGGTTGGCGAGTTGAAACTGTAGATTTTAGTGAAGGAACCAATGGGGGGTTTAAAGAAATCCAATTTGAAGTAAGTGGAGAAGAGGTTTATGGTACATTAAAATTTGAAGCTGGTGTGCATCGTGTACAACGTGTACCGCAAACAGAGACTCAAGGTCGTGTTCATACTAGTGCAGCAACAGTCATGGTATTTCCCGAGGCTGAAGAATTTGATGTTGAAATTAATCCAAAAGATGTTAGAATAGATTTTTTCTGTTCATCTGGCCCAGGAGGGCAGTCTGTAAATACAACCTATTCAGCAGTACGGTTAACACATATCCCTACTGGGTTAGTGGCTCAATGTCAAGACCAAAAGTCGCAGCATAAAAACAAAGAGAAAGCTTTTAAGGTGTTGAGGTCGCGTTTATATGATTTAGAGTTGGCCAAAAAGCAAGAAGAAGATGCTGCTAAGCGTGGAAGTATGGTGAGCAGTGGTGATAGAAGTGCCAAAATTAGAACGTATAATTACCCTCAAGGCCGTGTTACGGATCATAGAATTGGATTAACGCTCTATGATTTAAGTAATATTGTAAATGGCGATATTCAAAAAATTATAGACGAATTACAATTAGCCGAAAATACCGAGAAATTAAAAGCTGGTGATGATGTAATTTAATACTAAATGTAAGTGACTACAGACCAATTAATCCACCAAATAAAAATAAAGAAGTCTTTCCTTTGTATAGGACTAGATGTAGATTTAAATAAAATTCCTGTTCACCTTTTAAAAGAGGAGGATCCTATTTTTGCTTTTAATAAAACAATTATAGATGCTACACATCATTTATGTGTGGCATATAAGCCTAATACGGCATTTTATGAAGCTTATGGGATTAAAGGGTGGCAAGCATTAGAGAAAACGATTAATTACCTTAACGAAAATCATCCCGATATTTTTACTATTGCTGATGCCAAGCGCGGGGATATAGGAAATACAAGTACCATGTATGCTAAAGCTTTTTTTGAAGATTTGGAATTCGACTCTGTAACCGTTGCGCCATATATGGGGAAAGACTCAGTAGAGCCTTTTTTAGCATTTGAAAATAAGCACACTATCTTATTGGCATTAACATCCAACCAAGGCGCTTTGGATTTTCAAACTAAAAAAATCGAGAATCAAGAACTGTATAAGAAGGTTTTAGAAACTTCTAAAACATGGAAAAATTCAAAGAACTTAATGTATGTTGTTGGTGCCACCAAGGCAGAATATTTAGCAGATATTAGACAAATAATCCCTGACAGTTTTTTGTTAGTTCCTGGTGTTGGCGCGCAAGGAGGTAATTTGAATGATGTTTGTAAATATGGGATGAATAACTATATAGGCTTACTAATTAATTCTTCGCGAGGTATTATTTATGCTTCAAACGATAATGATTTTGCCGAAGCTGCAGCATCAAAAGCTAAGGAGCTTCAAGAGCAAATGGCGTTGGAATTGAATCGCCACTTATAGAAATCACGATAACTGGGTAATCTTTTGATTAGGATTATTAGAAAACAATAAATTCTCTTCATAATGCCTAAACAAATTGTGGATCAACTTCAAAGAGTCATTAACTTAAAGCAAAGGCCTAATCGAATCATTTCTTTAGTTCCAAGTCAAACGGAGTTACTTTGTTATTTAGGCTTAAAAGATAGTATCGTAGGCATTACTAAATATTGTGTCCATCCCAGTGATCTTAAGAAATCTGTCTCTGTGGTTGGAGGCACTAAACAAATTCATTTAGACAGGATAGTATCCTTAAATCCAGATATTATTCTTTGCAATAAAGAAGAAAATACAAAAGAGATTGTTCAAGTATTAGAAGGTATTTGTACGGTTCATATTTCGGCTATTTTTACCATTGAAGACAGCCTAGAACTTATTAGTCAATACGGGAAAATATTTAATAAAGCAGCTGAAGCCCTTTTATTAATAAGAAATATTCAAAAGGATGCTAATGAGTTTGATAATTTTATTAAGAATGAACCAATTTTAAAAGTAGCATATTTCATTTGGAAAAATCCATGGATGGTTGCAGGGAATAACACTTTTATTGATTACCTACTTCAAATAAATAAATTTGAAAATGAGTATGCGAATAAGGATCGTTATCCAGAAATTCAATTGTCTAAAAAAAGTGTAAGCAAAGATGTTGATTTGGTTCTATTATCATCAGAACCTTATCCGTTTAAGGAAATTCACAAAGAAGAGTTAAGAGCATACTACCCTAAAGCCAAAATTATTTTGGTAGATGGAGAAATGTTTTCTTGGTATGGTTCAAGGCTTGTTAAAGCATTTGAGTATTTTAAAAAGTTGCATTTAGACCTTCAGGATATTCAAATTTACTAACGTCTTCAACGAAGTTTGAAACTTTTCTTTCTAATTCTTTTAAACTTAATAGCTTGTTCAAGTTGGGTTTTATTTTCCCCACTTTACAAAAATGTCTTTCCATAACTTATTCTTTATAATATAAAGTACGGAGATTAATGTTTTTTGGATGTAATGCAAGTGTTAAAGAATTGATAATTATTCAATTAACTGTGTTTGACCTCGTTCAAGGTATTTTAACTTGTTAAGCTTGTTAAGAAGCTTTATGGCTTTATATTCTGAGAAATCACTCAAAGCAGAGTCTGTTTGTCTAAAATTATATGCCTTTTCCATGAGCGAAATATAACGTTCATATAGTTTTATACGATTGTTTTTTATGGATTCTATTCTACTCATTTTAAATACTGAATAACAGGTACTTAAATATACATTATTTATTTAAGATTTAAAAACATAAAGAATTCATGTCATAATATATTATTTATACAAAGTGATTAATAATATTTTGTTAATGCGAATTACTTAATGCAAAGCATTTAATAAATTGTAAAATGAAACAAAAAAGATACATTATGAAACAAGTAATTATACTTTTTTTAGGATTAATAATTTCAGTTGGGTTAAATGCACAATCAAGTGATTGTAAATGCTGTACAGATAAGAATAGTGAATTCGACTTTTGGGTTGGTTCTTGGAATGTTACCAACAAAAAAGGGGATTTAGCAGGAACCAGTGTGATAGAAAAAATTCAAGACAATTGCATTATTAGTGAGAATTGGAAAAGTGCAAAAGGAACCTATACTGGGATGAGCTCAAATTTTTATAATACTAAAACAGATGAATGGGAGCAGATGTGGTTAGATAATCAAGGGGGTAGTTTACATTTGAAAGGAAAAAGAGTAGGTAACCAAATGATTTTACAAACCGATGAGGTTTTAAATAAAGAGGGTAAAACTTTTGTAAATCGAATAACTTGGACTGCAAATGATGACGGAACTGTAAGCCAATTATGGGAAATGATAACAGATGGCGACATTACTGTGGCGTTTAATGGATTATATAAAAAAGTCAAATATTAATTAGTTGGCTTTTTTTTAATAATGTGAATGAGTAATTTAATCTTGTAGAGCAAACACCTTTCTTAATAAATCAGTAGTTCTAGAAGATATTTTATTTCTAATTTCTTTCTCCTCAATAGCTATCATAGTATAGACACCTTTTAATGCTTCACCAGTCACATAATCTGTTAAGTCTGGGTTTACATCATTAGTAAATGGTAAATTATTGTATTTATTTATAACGCTGCTCCAAATGTCATCTGCACCCACTTTGCTGAACGAATTTTTTATAACTGGATTGAACTTTGCGTACAAAGCAGTTTCAGTTTTTGAAGTTAAATATTGAGTTGCTGCATTATCCTGACCTAAAAGTATATTTTTAGCGTCGGCGAACGTAATACCTTTAACAGCATCAACAAAAATAGGCGTAGCTTCCTTAACAGCATCCTCTGCGGCACGATTTAATACTTTTAAACCCTCGTCAGCTAATTTACTTAAACCAATATCTCGAAGAGCTTTGTCAACTTTATATAATTCTTCAGGTAATAAAATCTTAACTAACTCATTTTTAAAAAACCCATCAGTTTGCGCAAGTTTGGTTACTTGTTTATCAATACCAAAATCTAGAGCTTGTCTAAGACCAGATGCAATTTCCGCATTACCTACAGTCCCACCTTGAGGTAACTGGTTAACAACTTCTTGCAATTCGGCACAAGCCGTTAGGTTAAAAATTAATGCAAGTGTTAAAATTTTTCTTATCATGATTTTGGGTTTTGTGTTTAAAACAAATATATGAGATATGGTTTAGGTATCATAGATAAAAAAAAGGCATCTTTTTGTGGGAAAGATGCCTAAATAGTTCAATAATTGTTAATCCCTCAATTTGTTTATAAACTTAAAGTCTTTTAATTGAGACACAATTATGAAAATTTAGTCACACTATGTTATGAAAAAATAACAGTTTTATTGTTGTAAACCATTACTTTTCTATTTGTATGAAGTTTTACAGCATTCGCTAGAACTATTTTTTCGAGGTCGCGGCCTTTAGCAATTAAATCTTCAATGGAGTAGGTATGCGTTATATGCGCTACGTCTTGTTCAATAATTGGACCAGCATCCAATTCTTCGGTGACATAATGGCTAGTAGCCCCAATAATTTTGACACCGCGTTTGTAGGCTGAATGATAAGGTTTAGCACCAACAAATGCAGGTAGAAATGAATGATGGATGTTTATTATTTTATTTGGGTATTCATTTATTAATTTACTTGAAACAATTTGCATGTAACGCGCCAAAACAATAAAATCAATATTGTATTCTTTTAATAATGCAAGTTGTTTTTCTTCTGCTTTACCCTTTGTTTCCTTTGAGACAGGAATGTGGTAGAATGGAATTTTAAAATTATCTGCAATAGATTTTAAATCATTATGATTACTAATTATAAATGGGATTTCTAAGTTTAGTTCACCAGAATTATAGCGACCAAGTAAATCGTATAGACAGTGATCGTACTTTGAAATAAACAATGCCATTCGTGGTTTTTTCTTAGAAGAATAAATACGCCATTTCATTTCAAATTTTTCAGCTAAAATATTTTTAAACGCATTTTTAAAATCTTCAGTAGAGAAAGTGTCTGAAACAAACTCGCTTTCTAAACGCATAAAAAAAACATCTTGTTCTCTATCGACATGTTGATCTAGATATACAATATTTCCACCTTCTTTTGCAACAAAATTAGTTACCGAAGCAATAATATTTGGCTTATCTTTACAATGGATGAGTATGGTAATTTTATTCATTCAATTCTGAATTATTTAGCGCATAAAATTAATCTAAAAACATTCAAAATTATCTTTCTTAAATAAATTTGAATGATTAACTGTTATCGTGTGTTATTTTTGAATATTTCGTAAATTGCAGACATTAAAAACAAGTTTTATTACGAATGACACAACAAACACCCTATAAACCTAAGTGTAAAGTTAGAATTGTAACAGCTGCATCGTTATTTGATGGACATGATGCTTCAATTAATATTATGCGTCGTATAATTCAAGCTACTGGTGTTGAAGTTATTCATTTGGGGCATGATAGAAGTGTTGAAGAAGTTGTTAATACTGCCATTCAGGAAGATGTAAATGCTATTTGTTTGACTTCTTATCAAGGCGGACATAATGAATACTTTAAATATATGTTTGATTTACTTAAAGAAAAGGGATCTGAACATATTAAAATTTTTGGCGGCGGCGGCGGCGTTATTTTGCCTTCGGAAATTAAAGAATTAATGGAATACGGCATTACCAGAATTTATTCTCCAGATGATGGTCGTGAAATGGGACTTCAAGGCATGATAAATGACTTGGTTCAAAAATCTGATTTTGCTATTGGCGATAAGCTAGAAATCGGTTTGGATGAGTTAAAAAATCAAAATCAAGCTTCAATAGCAAGGGTAATATCATCTGCCGAAAACTTTCCCGAGGTAGCAAAGGAAACCTTAAATAATATTCACACAAAAAATGAAGACTCGAATACACCAGTTTTAGGTATTACAGGCACTGGTGGCGCGGGTAAATCAAGTTTAGTCGATGAATTGGTTAGACGTTTTTTATTTGATTTTCCTAAGAAAACAGTCGGGATTGTATCTGTAGATCCTTCAAAACGGAAAACAGGAGGAGCATTGCTAGGTGATAGAATTAGAATGAACGCCATTAATAACGAGCGAGTCTACATGCGAAGTTTAGCAACGCGTCAATCTAATCTGGCGCTTTCAAAATATGTAAATGAGGCTGTTGAAGTTTTAAAGGCAGCTGAATTTGATTTAATTATTTTGGAAACATCAGGTATCGGTCAGTCGGATACCGAAATTATTGAACATTCAAATGTTTCTCTTTATGTGATGACTCCAGAATTTGGTGCCGCTACGCAGCTAGAAAAAATTGACATGCTGGATTTTGCGGATTTGGTAGCTATAAATAAGTTTGATAAACGAGGTGCTTTAGATGCACTAAGAGACGTGAAAAAGCAGTACATGCGCAATAATAATCTTTGGGATGTTCCGCAAGAAGAGTTACCTGTTTTTGGAACTATTGCTTCTCAATTTAATGACCCTGGAATGAACACGCTTTACAAAGCTGTTATGGACAAGTTGGTTGAAAAAGCTGGTTCAGATTTGAAATCTACATTTTCAATTTCAAATGAAATGAGTGAAAAGATTTTTGTTATTCCTCCTGCTAGAACACGTTATTTATCTGAAATAGCTGAAAGCAACAGGGCTTACGATAAGAAAGTTATTGAACAAACTGATGTTGCACAAAAGCTTTACGGCATTTATAAAACTATTGAATCGGTTACCGGACTTAAAATTGAATTGGCTAAATCGGGATTAGATGATGCTTTTAATAAAACTTCAGAAGATAAAGATTTTATTGAGCTTTTAGTTGGGGAGTTTGATCGTGTTAAGCTAAATCTGGATCCTCACAACTGGGAAATCATCACAGGATGGGAAGAAAAAGTTAATAAATATAAAGCCTCAATTTATTCATTTAAAGTTAGAGAAAAGGAAATTAAAATTGAAACGCATACAGAGTCATTATCCCACACCCAAATTCCAAAAGTAGCTTTACCAAAATACCAAGCATGGGGAGATATTTTGAAGTGGTGTTTACAGGAAAATGTACCTGGAGAATTTCCATATACTTCTGGTTTATATCCGTTTAAGCGCACAGGTGAGGATCCTGCAAGAATGTTCGCAGGTGAAGGCGCTCCAGAACGTACAAATAAACGGTTTCATTATGTGAGTATGGGATTGCCTGCTAAGCGTTTGTCTACTGCTTTTGATAGTGTGACACTTTATGGAAATGATCCCGATAATCGTCCTGATATATATGGGAAAATCGGAAATGCCGGCGTTTCTATCTGTTGTTTAGATGACGCTAAAAAATTGTATTCTGGTTTTAATTTGGCCGACGTTTTAACTTCGGTAAGTATGACCATAAATGGTCCAGCACCAATGCTATTGGGCTTTTTTATGAATGCCGCTATAGATCAGCAATGTGAAATATACATTAAACAGAATGGACTTGAAGAAGAAGTCCAGAAGAAAATAGCAAATCTATATAGAGACATAGAGCGTCCTAAATATAATGGGAAATTACCAGAAGGAAATAACGGACTTGGATTAATGCTTCTAGGCGTAACTGGCGATCAAGTTTTACCGGTTAAAGTCTATGATGAAATTAAAAAGAACACTATCGCGCAAGTTAGAGGTACGGTGCAAGCAGATATTTTAAAAGAAGACCAAGCTCAAAATACTTGTATTTTTTCAACAGAATTTGCACTGCGATTAATGGGTGATGTACAAGAATATTTTATTGAAAATAATATTAGAAATTTTTATTCGGTTTCTATCTCAGGTTACCATATTGCAGAGGCTGGGGCTAACCCAATTACACAAATTGCTTTAACCTTATCAAACGGTTTTACCTATGTTGAGTATTACCTAAGTAGAGGTATGGATATTAATAAGTTTGGTCCTAATTTATCCTTTTTCTTTTCAAACGGTATTGACCCCGAATATGCTGTAATTGGTCGCGTTGCTCGTAAAATATGGGCTAAGGCTATGAAGCTCAAGTATAATGCCGATCCAAGAGCGCAAATGTTGAAATATCATATTCAAACCTCAGGACGAAGTCTTCATGCTCAAGAGATTGATTTCAATGATATAAGAACAACACTTCAGGCACTTTATGCTATTTACGATAATTGTAATTCCCTTCATACCAATGCTTACGACGAAGCTATCACAACTCCCACTGAAGAATCTGTGCGTCGTGCCATGGCTATTCAATTGATAATTAATAAAGAACTCGGCTTAGCAAAAAATGAAAACCCAATTCAGGGGTCATTCATTATTGAAGAGCTTACAGATTTAGTAGAGGATGCCGTTTTGTTGGAGTTTGATAGAATTACTGAACGCGGCGGCGTATTAGGCGCTATGGAAACCATGTATCAGCGAAGTAAAATCCAGGAGGAAAGTTTGTATTATGAAACATTAAAACACAATGGTAAGTTTCCAATTATAGGTGTAAATACGTTTTTAAGTAGTAAAGGATCACCAACAGTTTTACCTGCTGAAGTAATTCGTGCAACGGAAGAAGAAAAAGAACTGCAAATACAAACTTTAAAAAATTTGCATAAAACTCATGACACTGAAGACTTATTAAAGTCCCTGCAAGCTAAAGCAATAAATAACGAGAATATATTCGAAACACTTATGGAGGTTTGTAAGGTTTGTTCATTAGGGCAAATTACTAATGCGTTATTTGAAGTAGGAGGGCAGTATCGCCGAAACATGTAAGCAGAGAACCACTTTTTGGCTTTTCAAAAAGTGTGAATCTTTTATTCATAGCATTTTAGAAGTATTGCCTAATTGATAAAAAAATAAACGCAACCAATTCGAGTTTTCATCATCTCTATTTAAAACTAAACTGTTTTATTAATGAAAAACATACTGCTTACTTTTTTTATTACTGCTATATGTTTTAGTTGTATATCAGATGATGGTATACCTAAATATGAAACTCAAATTGTTTGAAAATGGAGAATGATAGAACAATTAATAGACCCAGGAGATGGTAGTGGCACTTTTCAACCTATAATCAGTGATAGAACATTTGAGTTTTTAAGCAATGGCACTGTAAAGTTAAATGGAAACATGTGTTTTATAGGAAATACAGTTAACCCTGAGTCCTTTGGGACATATGAATTTATTGATGATCCACGAGCTGATGTACAGTTTGAAGGAACGATATATCCAGATGATTGTGAATTTTCGGAGGCAACGATATCCTTCAATCTAACTTTAGATGGTCGTTTGGTGATTTGGTATTTTTGTATTGAAGGTTGTGCTGAAAAATATGAGAAAATAAACTAGACGTGTTTATTTACAATGTAAGCATCCAAGAGCTTTGTAGCTTCTTGAATTTCTTTAATTCGCTTCTTAAAATAGGTAAAAAATCTTTTCCGTTACTGTTTGAGCGCTCTAGTCTATAAGAGTTTTTGTATAACAAATTAGTAAGGTGTTTTAAAGAAGCTAGGTGCTTATATTTTCTTTCAGAATTACGTTCTAATTCTGCATTTAGAATTTCTGGAGCCAATGAAACTGATTGCTGTACGATATCTCCAGAAAAGTAAATATCGGAGTCTTCTGAACCATCAGATCTTAAGGAAGATAAATCATGACTCAAATAGGTTGAAATATTTTGTGATAGAGCAAAAATTTCTTGAGCTTTTTTATAAATCGGTAATTCCGATAGATTTAGTGGGGTATTAGATATCATATTCAATTTCAATAAGCAATTTATTCAAAATTAGTCACAAGAAAGCATATTTTACTTTAGGTTTTAAAGTAAAATCGTATATTTACTTTAAATATTAATTTTTTATAGTTAAAATACTTTCAAATGATTTTAGATAGTCTTAACATGGGAATATTGAAGTGTTTACAGCAGAATGCACGTCTCTCAAATGCTGAAATTGGGAGGCAAGTTGGTATAACCTCTCCTGCAGTTTCCGAGCGTATAAAAAAAATGGAAGATTTGGGAATCATTGAGGGATATAAAGCTATTGTTTCTCCTTTTGAAATAGGATACCAGCTTAAAGCAATAATTACATTAAGGGCTTTTATGGGAAAATTGAAACCGTTTTTAGACAAGGTAAAAACTTATGATGAGGTTATAAATTGTTACCGCATTACCGGAGATGAAAATATAGTGATGGAAGTGGTTTTAAAAAATCAAAAGCATCTTGAAGCATTTATTGATCAACTTATAAGTTATGGTGAATCAAAAACTCAAATAGTTTTATCCCGAGTAATAAAACAAAAGCAGGTTATTCCTATTTAATAATTAAATGTGGAACTTTATCTAAATTCCAATCTATTACTAATCCTCCAGCCAAAGAAATTGCAACCTCTTTACCGTATAAGTATTCACATAAATATAAAGCAGCTTCAAAGCTTTTTGCTCCACCAGCAGAGGTAATATACTTGCCATCGTGTACAAACAACACGTCTTTTCTTATATCTAACTCCGGAAACATAGCTTTCATTTTATCAATATCACTGGGAAAAGTTGTTGAAACAGCATTATTTAAAAGCCCAGCTTTTGCCAAAACAAAAGATCCATCACAATGCGATGTGATAAATTTAGCCTGTTTATCCACTTTGTTTACGAAATTAATCATGGTTGTATCTGTCAAATCGGTATCTAAATGATGCTCTGCACTTGGAACCACTAAAATGTCAATTTTCGGCAGTGAATCTTTTACATAATTAAAATCAGGTAATATACGCATACCTTCAAAAGTTGTAATTGCTTTATCTGTATTTGCAACTGTAAATACATTCATAGCTTTTATACTGTCTCTGAAAATAGTGTGTTGGAATATATCAAAAGGAGCTACAAGCTCTGTATTATAAACACCATCCATAATTAAGAAAGCAACATTATAACGATTAGATTCTAAATGTGGCAGTTGTTTTTCAACAACCTTACTTTGTTCAACTGAGTCATTGTTTTTCTTTTCTTTTGATGAATTGCAAGCTAAAAGAATAAATGGAATTATAACAAATAGTTTTTTTTTCATAATCTAATTGATTCGCCATGGAGGGTTTAGCCTATTTTCACCAGCATGATATAAAATGATGGTATTTCCATCTAAATCTTTTAAACGAGCCTCACGCCATAGCCAAGATTTGTCTTCGGGCAATTCAGTAAATACAATTCCTTTTTGCATAAGCTCATCGACCAGTTTGTCTAAGTGTTCATTTTCAAAATAAATGCTAATTCCAGAATTTTCTAGTATGGCATCAACATGGTGAATAGAAAATGTACTGTTACCAGAAGGGCATTGAAATCTTACATAATTTGGGATTGCATCAACAATTAGATGCAATCCCATGGTTTTATAAAATTCGGTCGCTTTAGCAACATCTAAAGATGGAATGGTAATTTGGTTTAAATCCATAATGTCTCGGTTTCTTCTTCTTTACGTTTTCCTTTTTGTTTCTTTTTAAAATTCAAAAATTGACTTAATAGGAATAGTAAAAATACACAAAGTGCAGCAAGTATTGTAATGATATACCAGGTGTTGTCAAATCCTATATTATCAATCATTTGCAACCCCATGTTATGTCCAAAGATATGCGCTATGGAAAATGAAATAGAATACAATGCCATATACTCTCCTTGGTTGCCTTTTTTCGCTCTATCCATAGCAAAAGCGTTCGAAAATGGAAAAGCAATCATCTCACCAAAAGTCATTAACAACATGCCAATTATGACAACACCAATCCAACTAGACATATTTAATATTAAAAAGCTTAATCCTGTTAATATGGCTCCAAAAAGCATGAGTCCAGATTTTGTAAATGTTGTGTTTTCTAACCATTTTATCAAAGGCATTTCAAACACAAAAATTATAAAACCATTCATGCCTAAAAGCACTCCAATTTCAAATTCAGTTAGCATGTGTGCATCTTTATAGTATAATGGCATGGTAGAAAAATATTGCAAGAATATAATGCCGAATAACACCATAGCTACTAAAAAAATGAGAAACGCTTTATCTGCATAAGCTGATTTTGGATTTTCTGTTTTAACTGTATCGAGAGTCTTAGCTGTTTTTGGATTCAAAACATTAATTAATACAAAAGTTGCCGCAATACAGGTTATGCCATCTACCCAAAACAAACCACCATAACTTAGAGTAGTTATAATTATACCTCCTATTGCTGGTCCAGCTGAGAACCCCAAATTTATGGCTAATCTAATTAAGGTAACAGATCGTGTTTTATTCTCAGGTTTGCTGTAGGCACTTAGCGCAACAAACATGGCCGGTCGAAACATATCTGCTACTAACATTACTAGAAATATTCCTAAGCAAAAGGTAACGAAAGTCGTTAGAAATTGTAATGCTATAAACAGAATTCCTGTTCCGAGTAAACTATACACCATAACTTTGTAGTATCCTATTTTGTCAGTCAGTTTGCCACCTAACCATGAACCAATAACAGAACCTAATCCAAAAGCACTCATTACCCAACCAACATCACTAAAAGAGAAATCTAAGCTTTCTCTTAGATACAATGATAGAAAAGGAATGACCATGGTTCCAGCTCTATTAATAAGCGTAATAAGTGATAACCACCAAACCTCTGTGGATAAGCCTTTAAAAGTATCTAAGTAATTGTTGAATAATGTTTTCATGAGTTCTAAGTTTCAGTTTTCATATATTGGTTTTAATTAAAATCGTCAATAGACTAAAAAATAAAAAGTCCGACTTCACAGTCGGACTTTTAAAATATTGTAATAGTTTATACTCTTATCACCACAACATATTATAAGCCCAACTCCTTGTATTTAAACAAGAGGTCCATTGCTTTCTATAAATTGTGACGTTACTACGCATTTTTATTTCTTTTGAAAGCTCAAAGCTATGTAAAATTTTCTAAAGTTGTATTTTTGAAATCAAATTATTTTAAAATGAAATTCGCAATATCTGTTTTTATATCTATTGTATGTTTTACAAGCTGTGCTCAAAAGAAGCGACAAATTAAAGGGGAAACGGCGTTTCAAAAAGAGCAGAACTCAAAGTTTAAAGATGCATCTACCTCACCATTAAAAGACAGTGACCGCAGGGGTTTTGATGGATTAGAGTTTTTTAAGTTTGATTCCTCTTATATAGTGAAAGCTCAATTTAAAAGAACACCCGATGAGAAGCCTTTTAAAATGAAAACCACTACAGAAAGGCGACCAATTTATGTAAAGTTTGGCGAATTGGATTTTTATTTAAAAGGCGAAAGCTTCACTTTAAACATATATCAGAATCAAAGTTTGATTGAAAAAGAAGGTTATGAAGATTACCTGTTTTTGCCATTCTTAGATGAAACAAACGGATTGGAAAGCTACGGCGGAGGGCGTTATATTGATGCTAGAATTGTTGAAGGTGATACTATGATGATTGATTTTAATCAATCTTATAATCCATACTGTGCCTACAACGATAAATATTCATGTCCTATAGTGCCTAGAAAAAATTATTTAAAGACTAGAATAAAGGCTGGTGTAATGGCTTTTGACAAGCATTAGGAACGAACTTATGAACATATCAAAGGTCCTCCAATGGCGTTTCATTTTTCATCCAACTCCATTCAACTTCTTCCATAAACCACATATACGCTTCGTAATCGGTAACACCCCAATCTTTAAAGCTTTTTAGACCTTGAAATAGATTACCTGCTGTGTTTGAGTTAGGATGTTTTAACAATCGTTCAATATTCATCTTAAAATCTGTGGGTTTCTCTGTGCATTTATCGAGATATTGCATAAACCACTTATGATAAGGGTAAAGTATACGATTATGGGCAAGTATAAGCCGACCAGCAAATAAAACGAGTTGTGATGCAGCTCTTGTCTTGGTGTAAACATTGTCATGTCGATCTGCCTCTCCCATAAGCCAATTTTGAATGAATGCCATGGAATAAAACGATTTTATACGATTATTATGTCCCTCTTCTTGGTAAACAGCAATGCTTTCTACAATGGTTTCTAAATTATCTATACTAGAGAAAGCTAAAAACGCACCATCAAAAGCTGCACGAGAAGGCTCATTACCTTTATTAGCAACAGCTATAAGGTAATTCAAATTAATCACCTTACCATCTACAAAACCACCAGGATAATCACAAAGATCTGTTCTGTTTATAAATAGGTCATTTTTAGCTTTTCGATGGGCGTATTCTTCGTCGGTAGCTACAATCATAAAATCAACGTCAGAATCCTCTCTGGCTAAGTTTTTAGCAACAGATCCACCTATGATTAAAGCCAAAAAACGTTGGTCGTTTTCATATTCTTTAGTTAAGTTTTTTATTGCTCTTTTATGATGTTCTCGAATGCCTTTCATGATACAATTAAGTTATTTCACTAAAAACATCCCCAAAAAAACCGCCAGAAACCCAACAACAAAACTACCAATAGTATAAAGTGCAAAACTTGTAAAGTCTCCAGATTTTAGGAATACATGGTTTTCGTAAGCAAAGGTTGAGAATGTTGTAAAACCACCACAAAACCCTGTTGCTAAAAGCAAAGTTTGACTTTGTGATAACGAATTATTTTTAGCTGCTAAGCCTAAAATTATTCCAATAAGCAAGCTACCTAAAATATTTGTGGCAAAGGTGCCGTAGGGAATACCTGTTTGAGTGCTGTTTAAGTATTTTCCAATTATATAGCGAAGTACACTTCCAAAGCCACCACCAACAAAAACTAGTAAAACTTGTTTCATTTTATTTTACGGCGATGTAAATTTCGGTAATCCAATCTGCAGGGTTCGGCTTACTCAAAGGGTCAGTAAGATAGACTTCAAGCATTGGACCAGTTTCGGCAAACTGCATACCGTTTTCTGGAATATATTTCATAACAGTTTCCCAGGCTTCCTTTAGGTTATCATAGTTGCCATTAAGACTTGTTTTAACTGCTTTAAATGGTTCTAATTGTCCAGTTAAAATATCGCTATCTGTAGTAATAACTTTTTCGATAGTTGGTACACAAGCCGAAAACATAACAGCATTATTGGCTTCATCCCATTTATGGTAATGTGTAAAAGGCGCGCCAGCCATTTTTATATTATTATTTGTAGCGTACATTCTAACTTTAGGCATTAGTTCCTGCATTTTACTTTCTAACTCACTTATCTTACAAGAGGTTGTAGCGTATAAATAATAGCCCCCGCCATGTTCCGTTAAACCATTAACGGTAACCTTATATTTTTTCATGTCTGCAATTAATATGCTATCTAATTTCTCAAGTCCGCGGTCAAAATCTGGACCAACTTGCTCATCCATGCTTCCTGTAAAAGCGGTATAGGCTTTAAAGCCGAATGGTAAATCTTTTCCTTTCATACTCCAACTTAGCTGAGTAGTTCCATCATCATTCGGAGTAAACGTCCAGTTTATTTCAGAAGGAGGGAAGTCTGCGAATTGCATTTGTTGAGTTATGGATTTATTGTCTTCTGCAGCGGTAGTAGTCATAGTACCAACTCCATCTTTATCTTTCCATGAATAAGATCCATTAATGCCTTTTGTTTCTTCGCTAAGAGTAATAACTGTACTTGGCTCTTTTTCAACCCAAGGCGACCATGCTTCCCAGTTCTTATAATCAATAACATTATTATAAGCTACCGAAACAGGGGCTTTAATAGTTTTACTTCTTGTTACATCAAAAGAATCTGGTTGAACTGCGATATAAATGGCTGTTCCTATGATAGCAATTAATAATAAAAAAAAGATGTATTTGAATGCATTCATGATGAAAAATAATTTTTAGACACTTTAAAATCAAATATAATGATTTTTAGATTTCAGTTAATAAATTATTACATTTGCTGTTCAAAAAATAAATATTCAATAATCAAAATCTTCTTTTTTAGGTTAATCAATAATTTAAAGGGTTTGTTTTGTTGAATTTTTGAACAACATTTAATACTAATTTTATGAAACTAAAAACAATCTCAACTATCTTGTTAGTTGTTATCTTTCTGTATTCATGCGCGAATGATAAAACAAAAAAACAAGAAGAACCTGTAAAAGCACAACCTACTGAATTCAACTTTAATGTTGAACAATTTGCAGACATTAAAATTTTACGGTATCAAATCCCTGGATGGGAGAAACTTTCGTTGCAACAACAAAAACTTGTTTATTACTTAACTCAAGCAGGATTATCCGGTAGAGATATTATGTGGGATCAAAATTATAAGCATAATCTAAAAATAAGAAAAGCGCTTGAAAGTGTTTATGCAAAATATAATGGTAATAAAACTTCGGAAGATTGGAAGGCTTTCGAAACTTATTTAAAGCGTGTTTGGTTTAGTAATGGAATACATCATCACTATTCAAACGATAAATTAAAGCCCGCTTTTTCATCAGACTATTTGAATCAATTACTAACAGATACAGAAACAACTTTAGATGGAGATGCTTTCAATGTTATTTTCAATGATGAAGATAGTAAGAAGGTTAATCAAGCAAAAGGAGTGGATAATGTCGCTTTATCTGCCGTTAACTTTTATGGTGAAGGTGTTACGAATTTGGATGTTGAGAGTTTTTATAAAGCTAAACAATCTCGAGATCCAGAAAAGCCACTATCATTTGGTTTAAATTCTCAATTGGTTAAAGAAGGTGGCGAACTTAAAGAGCGTGTTTATAAATCTGGAGGGCTTTATGGTTCCGCTATAGATGAGATTATTAAGTGGTTAGAGTTAGCAAAAGGAGTTGCTGAGAATGAAGCTCAAGGAAATGCACTTGGTTTACTAATAGATTACTACAAAACAGGTGATTTACAAACTTGGGACGATTATAATGTTGCTTGGACTAAGGCAACCGAAGGAGATATTGATTACATCAATGGGTTTGTTGAGGTTTACAACGATCCATTAGGCTATAGAGGTTCTTATGAGACTATCGTACAAATAAATGATTTTGACATGTCTCAAAAAATGGCTGTTTTATCTGAAAATGCGCAGTGGTTTGAAGATAATTCTACTTTAATGGATGAACATAAAAAGAAAAATGTTGTTGGCGTTACGTATAAGGTTGTTACTGTTGCTGGAGAAGCTGGTGATGCTTCACCCAGCACACCTATTGGTGTGAATCTACCGAATGCCAATTGGATTAGAAAAGCAGTTGGAAGCAAGTCGGTTTCATTAGGAAATATAACAAATGCATATAATAATGCCGCAAGTTCTGGACGTCTTAAAGAGTTTGTTCATGATGAAGAGGAACACCAGTTAGAAGAGAAGTACGGACAGTTAGCCGATAAATTGCATACGGCTTTACATGAAGTAATAGGGCATGCTTCGGGGCAGTTAAACCCTGGAGTAGGAGAAACAAAAGAGACTTTGAGAAATTATGCTTCTACTTTAGAAGAAGGGCGTGCCGACTTGGTTGGTTTGTATTATTTATACGATTCAAAGATTCAAGAGTTAGGTTTGGTTGATGATTGGAAATCAATTGGAAAAGCGGCTTACGATGGGTATATAAGAAACGGATTAATGACACAATTAATACGCTTAAACTTAGGTGATGATGTTGAAGAGGCTCACATGCGCAACAGACAATGGGTTTCAGCATGGGCTTTTGAAAAAGGTAAAGCAGACAATGTGATTGAAAAAGTTACTCGTGATGGAAAAACCTATTTTAATATTAATGATTATGATAAGCTTCACGATTTATTTGGGCAGTTACTACGAGAAACACAGCGTATAAAATCTGAAGGTGATTATGCTGCAGTTGAGGCTTTGGTAGAAGGTTATGGTGTAAAGGTAGACCAAGATATTCATGCCGAAGTTTTGGAAAGAAATAAACAGTTTCCATCTCCACCATACAGTGGTTTTGTAAACCCAGTTTTAGTACCAGAGACTAATGAAGTGGGAGAAGTAACGGGGATAAAAGTAACGCAACCAGAAACCTTTTCTGGACAAATGTTAGATTATAGCAAACGTTATAATTTCTTGCCGCTGGTAAATTAAAAAACAGCAGATATTTTAAATAAAAACAGATTCTTTTTCAAGGGTCTGTTTTTTTGTTTACGCTAAACACGAGTAAAATTAGATTAATAATAATAAGAGCTATAACAAGAAAAAGTATTTTCATAGTTAGTTATATTTAGTCATTAAAAAAGATGCAAATTAAATCAATTGGTTGCGTCTTAATTACAGGGCTTTATTATATAACAGTTTAATGTTTTTTTTACCTACCAACGATTGAATCAATTTTTGTAAAGTTTTAAATTTAAGTTCTATTTGAAGATAAACTTAATAGCAGTAATAAATAGGATAAAGGCAATAAAGGCTATTAAAACCCAAACGCTGCCTGCATAAAACCGCTTGTGAAGTTTTAAATCTTTACGATATGTAAAGGCAATAATTATTGAGAAAACAATGAAGAATAAAACTCCAAAAATGATTTGACCTTTACTGAACATATAGTTACTTTTATGCAAATTTAATGAAAACCAAATAGATGAAAAATAAAATTGAAGCAGTAAAGTCATTTCATACCGCATTTAAAATAGGACATAGAGAAACACCGAAAGCAGATTTAGGTTTGGCTAAAAATATGCTGCGTTATAAATTAATGAGAGAGGAGAATGAAGAATATTTAGAAGCTGCAAATAACAACGATTTGGTTGAGGTGGCCGATGCTTTAGGAGATATGCTTTATATTTTATGCGGTACTATTATAGAACATGGTTTGCAGCATAAAATTGAGGAAGTTTTTGATGAAATTCAGCGAAGTAATATGAGTAAACTGGGTGAAGATGGTCAGCCTATTTATCGAGAGGATGGAAAGGTTTTAAAAGGCCCCAATTATTTCAAGCCTAATATAGAATCTATTCTAGAAGAATAAAAAAAGAGAAGCTAAGTAGCTTCTCTTTTTCGTTTTGTTAATATTTAAGATTTAACCTCATAGCGCCACCCAAACGGGTCATCAGTTTTATTAGTTTGTATGTCTGTAATGCGCTTTTTTAAATGTGCCGCGTATGTGTCTTCAAGTTCTGGTAAATCATAGTCTTCATCCTTATATCCAAAACCAGCAATAGGAGAAATAACAGCAGCTGTTCCAGCACCAAACATTTCTTTAAGCGAGCCATCCTTAGCAGCAGCAACCACTTCATGTACCGAAAGTTTTCTTACTTCAACAGGAATGCCTTCAGATTCTGCTAATTGGATGATGCTTTTTCTTGTAATACCATCTAAAATTCTATCACTTGTTGGACCAGTAATTAGAGTATCGTTGATACGAACAAAAATGTTCATTGCACCAGCTTCTTCAATATACTCATGTGTATTGTCATCAGTCCATATAACTTGTTGGTAGCCTTTTTCAACCGCTAATTGCGTCGGATAAAATTGACCAGCATAGTTTCCTCCAGCTTTAGCAAATCCAACACCACCATTGGCAGAACGAGAATATTTTTGCTCAATTAAAACGCGAACTTTTCCAGAGAAATAAGCTCCTGAAGGGGCTGTTGCTATTATGAACTTATATTCATCTGCAGGTGAGGCATGAAAACCATTACCAGATGCAAATACAAAAGGTCTTATGTATAAAGAACTTCCTTCGTCTTTTGGTATCCAATTGCTGTCAACTTGTAATAAGGTTTTCAAACCATCCATAAAATAGTTTTCTGGCAATTCCGGAATAGCTAAACGCTTAGATGAAATATTTAGACGCTTAAAATTATCTAATGGGCGAAACAACCAGACATTTTCGTTAGCATCTTTATAAGCTTTCATTCCTTCAAAAACAGATTGCCCATAATGAAAAATCTTAGCCGAAGGATCTAAAGAAATTGGCTGATAAGGGACTACTTTTGGAGCTTGCCACTTACCATTTTTATAGTCACATACTAACATGTGGTCAGAAAATGTGTTTCCAAATTTCAAGTTGCTAAAGTCAACCTCGCTAATCTTGGAAGATTTAGTCTTTATAACCTCTATATCATTGATTATAGCGTTCATAAGTCAAGTCATTTATTAATACAAATTTATGTAAAAACGTTTTTAAAAAAGGGGTATATTTACATAAATCGTTTAAAATTGAAATATTCATATCATGAAACGAATTACCTTATTAATTCTTAGTGTTTTAGTGTTAATTTCTTGCAAAAAGAAAAGTGCTGAGGCTATTCAGGAGGCAGTAGTTGTTCAAAAACCTGAATACCAATCTTTTGGAAAAACAATTATTCCGGACGATGCTATAGCGTCTTCCTCAATGGCGAATCATTTTGAAAGCATGCAAGTTGGTGATAGTATTAATTCAAAAATGCAGGCCAAGGTTATAGAAGTTTGTCAGGCAAAAGGTTGTTGGATGACCCTTAATTTAGAAAATGGGAATGAAGTTATGGTAAAATTTAAAGATTATGACTTTTTTGTGCCTAAGGATATTTCTGGTAAAGCGGTTATTATTAATGGTAAGGCCTATGTTAAAGAAGTTTCAGTTGATGAGTTAAGGCACTATGCTGAGGACGCTGGAAAATCTGAGGCAGAGGTAGCTCAAATTACCAAGCCTGAAAGGACCTTTTCTTTTGAGGCTGATGGTGTTTTAGTAATTCAATAATTTTGGAGCGACAGGTTGTTATTACGGGAGATGGTTCATCAACAATACATTTACCAGCGTGGGAAGAGCAATATCATTCGAAGCACGGAGCCATTCAAGAAGCATATCATGTTTTTATAAAACACGGATTACATTTTTTTTCTTCTGAAAGAATTGAAGATCCAATTTCAATACTGGAAATTGGATTCGGAACTGGTTTAAATGCTTTTATCACACTTCTTGAAGCTGAAAAGCTTGAGGTGACTATTAATTATGTTGGTGTTGAAGGTTATCCAGTAGATTTAAATGAAATATCACAACTCAATTATCCTGAAAAATTAAAGGTATCTAACCAAAATAAGGTATTTAAAGTTCTTCATAAAATAGATTGGGAGATCGAACAGCAAGTGTCGCCCTATTTTTTACTTAAAAAAGAGCAGAAATTTTTTCATCAAATTGAAGATATAGATAAATTTCATATAATCTATTTTGATGCTTTTGGAGCTCGCGTTCAACCGGAATTATGGACTGAAAAAATATTTAAACAAATGTACATCGCCCTCAAAAATGATGGTGTTTTAGTCACGTACTCTGCAAAAGGTAGTGTTCGTAGAGCGATGCAAGAGGTTGGGTTTAAAGTACAAAAACTACCTGGTCCTCCTGGGAAAAGAGAAATGTTGCGTGCAGTTAAAAGTAAATAACAATCGAATTTAATTTGATTAGTTCATGTATTATACATATTTGAAAGTTTAAGCCTACTTGTTCTGTTAAACCTAACATAAAACCTTAGTAATACAAAAACCCAATTTGTAACTTTATTAAAAAAAAGAAAAATGCGTGTTTTAATAACAGGAGCAACGGGTCTTATTGGGCAAGAAATTGTTAGACTATGTCATGAGAAAGGTATAGAAGTTAACTACTTAACTACTCGGATATCCAAAATTCAACAAACGGAAAATTATAAAGGATTTCATTGGGATCCAAAAACACAAGAAATCGATATATCATGTTTTAATGATGTAGATGTTATAATCCATTTAGCTGGTGCAACTGTTACGAAGCGTTGGACTAAAACTTACAAAAAAGAAATTCTTAGTAGTAGAATAGAACCCACAAAGCTTTTAATACATACTTTAAAGAGCATACCTCATAACATAAAACAGGTAGTTTCAGCAAGTGCAATTGGAATTTATCCAGATTCTTTGGTTAATTATTACGATCAATCTTACGATGCTTATAATGATGCCTTTCTTGGTCGTGTTGTGCAAGCTTGGGAACAAGCCATTGATGGTTTTTCAGAATTAAATATTACAGTTTCTAAAATTAGAATAGGACTCGTGTTGTCTAATAGAGGAGGTGCTTTGCAAGAAATGGTAAAACCTATAAAGATTGGTTTGGGTGCTGCTTTTGGAAGCGGAAAACAATGGCAATCATGGATTCATATTCAAGATTTAGCTAACATGTTTTTGTATGTTGCTGAAAAACGGATACATCACGTATTTAATGGGGTAGCGCCTAACCCTGTTAGCAATAACGAATTAATAAAAACTATTGGTAAGGTTTTAAATAAGCCAGTATTTTTACCTAATATCCCAAGGTTCTTCATGAAACTTGTTTTGGGCGAGATGCACACGATATTATTTGATAGTCAACGTGTAAGTTCAAAAAAAATAGAAAATAAAGGCTTTTATTTTAGGTTCCATCATTTAAGACCAGCTTTAGCAGATCTTCTAAAAGATTAATTGAATGACAAGCTGTCTCCTATATTTAGGTTCCAGGTATCTGTTAAACCAGCATTAATTTCTAAAACATACTTTGCTGGTGCATTTGAAGGTAAGGAGGTTTCGTTGAAAGGTTTTGCGTTTTTTTGAAAACTTACGATTTTTTTATTGTCATTTATATAGATTAAATCTAAAGCTATTTTCGTGTTTTTCATGTAAAAAGACCGTTTTCGTTCATCTTCAAAAACAAATAGCATACCTTGATTATCTTTCATGGAATTGCGATACATCAAACCCGTTTGTCTATCATATTCGGTATCTGCGAATTCAATATCGAATTCAATCAAGGTTGAATCTGAGGTAATTTTATATAGAGTAAGTTCACCTTCTTTCTTGAAAAACACTTCGGTTTGTTTAATTACTTTTTTATCCTGTTTACAGGATGAAAAACTTATAGCCAATGTTCCAACTATTAAGATGAAAGCAAATAATTTTATTCGGTAAAAACGCATGCTAGCTTTTAGAGGATTTTGCTTTATAAACAAACATAAAATATAATCCAATAATTATGAACGGTATACTCAACCATTGTCCAGTATTAAAACCAAACCAATTTATGTATTCATCACCTTGAGGTTCTTTAACAAATTCTACAAAGAACCGCACCGTCCAAAGAAGAATTAAGAATAATCCGAAAAGAAAACCAGTTTGCTCACTTTTTTTTGTTTTAGAATAAAAATACCATAATATTAAAAATACAAATATGTATGAAAACGATTCATATAACTGCGACGGGTGTCTGTATGGTACTGCTTCTAGTAATTCAGAAAACTGTGGATTATCCGTTACAGCATTATAAGCTTTCTGTACATCTTTAATTCCTGTTAGCTGTGTAATTTGACTCTTATAATATTGATCTTGAATAAACCTGACCCCAAAGTCGGAATCGGTCACTTTTCCTATTATTTCAGAATTAATAAAATTTCCAATTCTTATAAACACGGCACCTGAAGCCACAGAAATAACAACGCGGTCTAAAACCCATAACAACGATTTATATTTATACTTTCTTCTGTATAAATACATGCCAATTATAATACCTATAGCGGCTCCATGGCTTGCCAAACCTTGAAATCCTGTAAACTCGAAACCACCCTTAAACTTGAAAGGAAGAAATATGCTAAAGAAGTCTTGAGAGATTAATTCCGATTGATAAAACAATACATGGCCCAAGCGAGCACCTATCATTGTTGCCAAAACTGTGTAAATAAAAAGCGGATCAAGATAGTCGAGTGATATTTTTTCTTTGGTAAAAATACGCTTCATAATGTACCAGCCAATTACAAAAGCAACTACCCACATAAGGCTGTAAAAGTGTAATTTAAAATTACCTACAATGTCTATTCCAGTAACTGGATTCCAGTCGAATTTTAATATATACATAAGTTTATACGTCTGCTATTTAATTAATTCAAGAATTTCTACTTCAAAAATAATATTAGATTTTGGAGGAATGCCATTTCCACCGGCTTCTCCATAAGCCAAATGATATGGAATAAACAACGTAGCTTTGTCACCAACCTGCAATTGCTTCAATCCTTCTTTAAATCCGGGAATCATTCTTGCATCTGGACCACAATCTGCCTCGATTGGTTTATAGCCACCCACTTCTTTTTGTTTTTCATTTACAGCATCAAGCGCTTCCGCTGTTTCTAACTTACTTGTTTGAAGTAGCTTACCATCTTCAAAATAAACAGCGTAGTGGGTTAATGCTTTCGATGTTTCTTTTAATTGATTTCCGCTACCTTTTTCTGTAATAAAATATTCTAATCCAGAAGGAAGTTTTATGGCTTTAGCTCTTTGTTCTTCAAATTTTTCCTTGGTAGCTTTTAAAATGTTAGATGCCTTTTCCGCTTTTTCTTTTTCAAGGCGTTCAACTTCTGCAAAATGATTTTCAAAAATATCTGGGGCGTCAAAAGATTTTGCTGACTTCCCTTTTCTTATAATATTTAACTCATTAATAACAATGTCCTTGAGAGGCTTACTTCCTCTTCCTACTTTTACATTAGATATAGAATCATGAATATCTAGGCCAATTACTAATTCTCCAAAAACACTATGAACATTGTCTAAATGTGGTTTTGGTATTTCAGTAATAAAAAACTGGCTTCCATTTGAGTTTTTACCTGGGTTCGCCATCGATAAAACACCTGGTTTGTCATGTTTTAAGTCTGGATGAAATTCGTCATTAAATTTATAACCAGGGTTGCCTCGTCCATTAGCTAAAGGGTCTCCTCCTTGAATCATGAATTGATCCATTACGCGGTGAAACGTTAATCCATTATAAAACGGTTTTCCTCTATAGACACTATCGACCATAGTGTTTGTACCTTCTGCGAGCGAAACAAAATTAGCTACAGTAATAGGTGCTTTTTCGTATTCTAATTTAGCGACCATGATTCCTTTAGTTGTCACAAATTCTGCATAAATACCGTCTTCAAGTTCTGGGTATTGTGCTTTACATGAGCTAAGATTAATAATGAAAATAAAGAGTAAAAATTTAATTGAATGCTGCATTTGACTGGTACTAGTTTGATTGATTTTCTGTTATAGAAAGTACAGTAACTTCACAAATTAACGGCATGTTACTGCCAATTTTGTTTTGATCGCCATAGTAGCCATAGGCTTTTTGAGAAGGGAATAGAAAAGTAACGGTTTCGCCAGTTTTCATTAACTTCAAACCTTCTCTCAAACCAGTAAATAATTCCTGCTTATCCATCACATAACGTTGCGTTTGTAGGTCTTCTTTAGAATAAACGAGAGTCCCATTAAGCGATTTTACATTGTAATTATAGTCTATTACATCTCCAAAAACTGGAGTAGATAAAGAATCGATTTCAGATTTTGTATTGTAGTAATACCAAAAACCACTTTCTGAGGCTATATATTCGATTTCTGGTTGCTCCTCCATTACTTTAACAATACTCGTTTTTTCTTGCGCATTCAGTTTGATGTTTCTTTCAACAGAGTCATCAATAAAAGAACCTGTTTTTACAGTAACTGGTTTACGTGCTTCAGGTGTCTTACAACTTACGAAAGAAAGAGCCAAAAGAGCTATGATTATTAGTTTATTCATCGTTTAGGGCTTTATTATAACTAGGCAATATACTAATAAAATCTTCAATGGTTTCCTTTAAAGATTTAAAAGTCTTACCGCCAGCCGCATTAGTGTGTCCACCACCGTTAAAGTGTTTTCGAGACATTTCGTTAACCGAAAAATCACCTTTAGAGCGCAATGAAATCTTTATAATTCCTTCTTTTCTATCTTCAATAAATATAGCAGCTAATACAACATTTTTTAAAGATAATCCATAGTTTACAACACCCTCGGTATCTCCTTTTTTATAGTTAAATTTTTGAAGCTCGTCTTGAGATAAACTTATATATGCTGTTTTATGCTCTGGAATTACTCTTAAATTACTAAGAGCACATCCAAGAAGCTGCAAACGTTCATAACTATTTGTATCATAAACGTTGTTATGAATTTCTGAATTGTCCGCTCCTTTTTCAATAAGTTTTGCGATAATTTTATGGGTTGTGTTTGTAGTAGATTTAAACCTAAAAGACCCAGTATCAGTCATGATACCAACATAAAGACAGGTCGCAATATTAGTGTCAATCTTGTCTGTGGCATCTAACATATCTAAGAAGTGATAAATCATTTCACAAGTGGAACTCATGCCTACATCACTAAACATATATGTAGCGTAATCGTCGGGCGCCTGATGATGATCAATCATTATTTTTAATCCATTGCTACTTGAAAGAACAGATTCCATGCTACCAGTTCTATGAAAAGCATTAAAATCTAAAGTGAAAATAATATCCGCCTCGTTTATTAAGCTATCGCAGGTTTCAGTTTGAACATTGTGTCTTAAAATACTGTCTGCTCCAGGAATCCATTTTAAGAAATCTGGAAAATCATTAGGCACTACAACGGTTGCATCATGATTCAACTCTAAAAGATAGTGGTATAACCCTAAGGTAGAACCAATAGCGTCTCCATCGGGGTTTTTATGAGGAATAATTACAATCTTTTTTTTTGTTGAGAGTAGTTGCTTTATACTCAGAATTTCTTCGCTGTTCATAGATGACGAATATACAATTTTTTAAAATTGCTTCACCTTGTTTATAAATGGAAATAAGTTACTTTTGCAAAAAAATAATAGAAATATAATGGCAACAAATAGAACATTTACAATGCTTAAGCCAGATGCAGTTGAAAAAAGGCATATTGGTGCAATATTGGATAAAATTTCGGCTTCTGGATTTAGAATTGTGGCAATGAAGTTAACACAAATGACTAAAGGTGATGCAGAAACTTTTTATGCAATTCATAACGAACGTCCATTTTTTGGTGAGTTAGTAGAGTATATGACACGTGGACCAATAGTGGCAGCAGTTTTAGAAAAAGAAAACGCTGTTGAAGATTTTAGAACTTTAATAGGAGCAACTAATCCTGCTGATGCAGCTGAAGGGACAATACGTAAATTATATGCAACTTCAATGGGTGAAAATGCTGTACATGGAAGTGATAGTGATGAAAATGCCGCTATTGAAAGTGCATTTCATTTTTCTGGAAGAGAGATTTTCTAGTTTAAACCAAAATATTATATAACATGCCTGCAATTTGCTGGCTTCTGTTTTTTATTTAAGAATTGCAGAAACTTAATATCACAAAAAAAGTCTATCAAATAAATGATAGACTTTTAATTGTAATTGTTAAAGTATATATCTTAGATTACTTTTACGTTTACGGCGTTTAATCCTTTTCTACCTTCTTGTAGATCGAATTCTACATTGTCACCTTCACGAATTTCATCGATAAGTCCTGAAATGTGTACGAAATGTTCTTTGTTGTTGTCTTCTTCAATGATGAATCCAAAACCTTTAGAGTCATTGAAAAATTTTACGGTACCTTTACTCATTGTATTTGTATTAAAATAATTAAGGGGCAAAGATAATGTAAATAACTATAGTATTGTTCTTTTATTTATCTTTTTTATAATTATTTTTCAGGTGTAATTACCGTAATATCAATTTCTTAACAATTTCTTTACCCAACTCTTCGTTAAGCATTGAAATAATTTTTTGTTTGCCGTAGTTTAACTCTTCCCTTAAAACACTTGAACTCAATTGAACAAAAAGTGTATTGCGTTCTAGTTGAATGCCCGTTGTATAATTATTTACACCGTTACCCATGAGTTTTACCCAAGCATCTTTAACATTTACCTTATCTAAACCTTTTTCAAGCTTGTTTGTTTCCACAAACTCCTTTAAAGCATCTTGAATATTTATATGATCGTTGTTGCGTTTAGCCATAGTTTTTATAATTTGAAGATCTCGTAAGATTGGTGTACTTGTTTAACAGCATTTTCAGTTCTATCAGCATGAGTATCACTAATAAAAATTTGCCCAAAATTTTCATCATCAACTAATTTAATAATTTTTGAAACGCGCTGTTCGTCCAATTTATCAAAAATATCATCTAATAATAGAATAGGGCTTACACCACTTTGTTCTTTTATAAAATCAAATTGGGCCAATTTTAAGGCTATTAAAAATGACTTTTGTTGCCCTTGACTACCAAACTTTTTAATTGGGTGTTCTTCAATATTAAATTGTAAATCGTCTTTATGAATACCTATAGTAGTATATTGTAGTGCTTTGTCTTTATTAATAACTGCTTTTAAATGGTTGTAAAGATTATCATCAAACAAATCACTTTTATAGACTAACCCAACGGTTTCATTTCCATTGCTAATGGCTTCATATCTGGCTTTAAAAATAGGAACAAAAACTTCTAGAAATGCACGCCGCTTATCAAATATTTTCGCGCCATAATCATTTAACTGACTATTATATACATCAATAGTGTCTGCATTAAATGTGTGGTTAAGTGCAAAGTATTTGAGCAAAGCGTTTCGTTGCGCTAAAACTTTATTATACTTTATTAAATTATCGAGATAGCTTTTATCACTTTGAGAAATAACGCTATCTACAAATTTTCTTCGAATATCGCTACCTTCAACTATTAGATCCCTATCCGCTGGAGAAATTATAACTAAAGGCAAGAAACCAATGTGTTCACTAAATTTATCGTAGGCTTTAGCATTTCGTTTAATAATTTTTTTTTGACCTCGTTTTAGGCTTATAATTATTTTTTCGATCTTTTCGAGCTTTTGATAGTCGCCATTAATTACAAAAAATTCTTGACCATGTTTTATGTTTTGGGTAGCAACAGGGTTAAAATAACTCTTACCAAAAGATAAATGATAAATGGCGTCTAATACGTTCGTTTTTCCAATGCCGTTGTTGCCTACAATACAATTTATTTTATTGTTGAAGTCAAACGATTTGCTATCGAAATTTTTATAATTGAGAAGTGAAAGTGATTTTAAAATCATAAAAAAGATAACTTAAACCTATTCTTGCGTGGTTAGCTCCGAAAAGAAGTGCAAATTATTGAAAAATATCAAATAAATTACCTTTTAGTTATGAAGAAAAATTATATTTTTGCGGCGCATTAATATATAATATATGGCAACTTATAATAAAAGAGGATATAAACCGAAAACAAAGGTAGCGAAAGAGCAAAATATAGAAGAAGGATCTACTACAGCTGAAGTTTTTAACACCTTAGATGAAACTGCTTCTAAAACGGAAGCGTTTGTTGAAAAAAATCAAAAATACATTTTTGTTATTATAGGAATTGTCGCAGCTATAGTTTTAGGGTACTTAGGGTATAATGAGTATATAGCAAAACCTAAGCAAGTAGAGGCTATGAATGATATGTTTCAAGCTCAGAAATACTTTAATGAAGCAGTAAATGGAACTGAAAAGGATTCGCTTTATAATTTAGCATTAAATGGAGGTGAAGGAAAATTTGGTTTGTTAGATATTATTAATGAGTATAGTGGTACCCAATCCGCAAACCTTGCAAACTATTATGCTGGAACGGCCTATTTACGACTTAAAGATTACAAAAATGCAGTTGAGCATTTAGGTAATTTTAAAAGTGATGATGAGATATTAGCTCCCTTGGCAAAAGGAAATATAGGAGACGCCTTTGTTCAATTGAATCAGCCGGAAGATGCTTTAGATTATTATGAACAAGCTGCTCAAATGCGCAGTAATGAGTATACAACACCAATGTATTTATACAAAGCTGGAACTATTGCATTAGATTTAGGACAAGCTGATAAGGCTTTAGGTTATTTTGAGCGTATTAAGAATGACTACCCTAATTCAACCGAGGCATCTACAGTTGATGTGTTTATAGGTAAAGCGCAAGTAATGGCAAACAAATAATATGGCTACGGCAAATAAAAATTTATCAGACTACGATAAAACAACAATCCCAAACGCGAATAAATTTCGGTTTGGGATTGTTGTTTCAGAATGGAACGATACCATTACCGAAGGATTATATCAAGGGGCCTATAATGCATTAATAGACAATGGTGTTTTGCCAAGTAATATTGTTCGTTGGGATGTTCCAGGTAGTTTCGAGCTTATTTATGGAAGCAAAAAAATGCAAGAGCAAATGGTAAATGCCGTAATTGCAATTGGTAGTGTTATTCAGGGAGAAACAAAACATTTCGATTTTGTTTGTGAAGCTGTTTCGCAAGGGATTAAAGACTTGAATGTCATTCGTGAGACACCAGTAATATTTTGTGTGCTTACTGATAATAATTTACAACAAGCACAAGAACGATCCGGAGGGAAGCATGGTAATAAAGGTACCGAAGCTGCTATTGCTGCTATAAAAATGGCGGAACTTCGTAAAAACAGTTAGAGTATTTTAAATACCAAATACATTAGTCTTTAATATGTAAGGCGATTGGTATTTGGAATTTTATATTTTTGGATATTACACTGTTTTTTTGTTAACAATTTTTAGCATTTCTACTCTGTCTTTCTGTTACATTTTAAGTATTTTTGAGGGATAAGCACTTTAGACTTTGTTTAAGCAACGAAAGCATAGAACCTTTAATTATAAACCGAGGTTTTCTCATGATAATGAGCATGAATCCATTGACAAATCTGTTGATAAACCAGATTTTGTTTCCAGGTGGAAAGAGTTAAGACCAAGGAAGCGAAGAGGAACAATCTCGTTGCGAACATTAATTATAGTTTTGGTATTATTATTGATTTGTATGTTTTGGTTAGAATCGAAAATCAATTAATTTAAAGCTTAGAAATTATGGGACTTTTAAAACTTCGAAAAAACAAAAAATTTAGTTATACACCACGTTATTATAAAGGTGGTGAAGAGGGAAGTCCGTTTCAAATTAAGCATAAATTTGATGATTATAGGAAAACGGTGGGAAGCAATTCAGGACTTAAAAACAAGTTTAATAATGCTTTAGATGATTTTAAGAACAACCCAGATAGGGAAGCTAATAGACGTATTTTAATAATTGTTGCAGTTTTAATATTGGTATTTCTCTTTATTATCGATTTCGATTTATCTATATTCTTTTCTAAGTAATATATGGCAGACATAATTCAGCTATTACCAGACCATGTAGCAAACCAAATTGCTGCGGGAGAAGTTGTGCAACGCCCCGCCTCTGTGGTAAAAGAATTGCTGGAAAATGCCATTGATGCGGGAGCAAATAGTATCAAACTCATTGTAAAAGATGCTGGAAAAACCCTTGTTCAAGTTATTGATGATGGTAAGGGAATGAGTACTACAGATGCGCGTTTAAGTTTTGAACGACATGCCACATCAAAAATCAGAACTGCTGACGACCTTTTTCTATTAAACACAAAAGGTTTTCGTGGTGAAGCTTTAGCAAGTATCGCGGCGATTGCTCATGTGGAGTTGAAAACCAAGCAAGAACAAGATGAGGTTGGTACAAGTATAGAAATAGAAGGGAGTAATGTGGTGTCTCAAGAAATGGTGGTTACGCCTCAAGGAACATCTATAGCCGTTAAGAATTTATTTTTCAATATACCGGCTAGACGTAATTTTTTAAAATCCGATACTGTTGAGCTACGTCATGTTATCGACGAGTTTCATCGTGTGGCATTAGCACATCCTAATATTTCTTTTTCATTGTACAATAATGGCAGTGAAACCTTTAATCTTCCAGTTAGCAACTACAGACAGCGTATTGTTAATATTTTTGGAAATAAAACAAATGAAAAGCTCGTGCCCGTTGAGGAAGAAACGGAAGTTCTGAAAATTTCAGGATTTGTGGGTAAACCCGAGTTTGCAAAACGAACAAGGGGGGAGCAATACTTTTTTGTAAATAACCGATTTATTAAAAGTGCTTATTTAAACCATGCTATTTCATCAGCTTATGAAGGGTTGTTGAAGAATGGTACACACGCCAGTTATTTTTTAAATCTGGAGGTTGACCCTAAAACCATCGACATAAATATTCATCCAACTAAAACAGAAATAAAGTTTGATGACGAGCATACATTATATGCTTTATTGCGTTCTGCCGTTAAGCATAGTCTAGGGCAGTTCAATATTGCGCCGGTATTAGATTTTGACCGTGATGCTAACTTAGATACCCCATATCATATTTCTAAAGACCGAGTTAATGTTCCTAAGATCGAAGTGGATAAAGGATTTAACCCGTTTAGGGAGGAAAAGAAATCGTTTACTTCCACAATGTCTTACAAAAAAGAACCTACGGCTGGATGGGAAAGCTTGTATCAGGAAATAGAAGTAAAAAATGACAATATTGAAAGTGACTTTAGTGACCATAAATTTGAAAGCGAAGTATCTACAGGAACTATTTTTGAAGAGGATAAAAAAATTGATAATGGTAATACAACCTACCAGTTACATAACAAATATATAGTAAGTACGATTAAATCAGGGATGTTGGTAATTGATCAGTTTCGCGCACATCAGCGTATTTTATACGAAGATTTTCTTCAACATATAACAATTTCAAAAGCTGTAAGTCAACAATTATTGTTTCCATTGGAGTTACATTTTACAAAACAAGAAACTGATATTATTTCTAACTTAAAAGAAGAATTAGAAAGCACTGGGTTTATATTTTCTAGTATTTTAGAAGAAACAATGCAAATCACTGGAGTTCCAGTAGGCGTTCCAGAGAGCGAAGTGTCAATTATTTTAGAGCAATTGATTAGTGATATCGAAAACGAAGTACCCGATTCGCATTTTAGTACTACCGATCTATTAGCAAAATCGATGGCTAAAAGTTTAGCGATAAAACCTGGGCAATCTATTTTAAAAGAAGAGCAAGAACATCTCGTGAATAAACTTTTTGCTTGTAAAGAACCTAACGTTTCTCCTACTAACCGAACGACATTTATTACCATGACGGTTGATGAGTTAGATAAAAAATTTAGATAAGTTATGATGAGGATTTCAGATACTGTTAAGCATTTATTAATCATTAATGTGATTATGTTTATTGGTACAATAGCAATTGGAGATGGTGTTTTGTTCTATGATTGGTTTGCTATGCATTTTCCAAAAAATGAAGCGTTTAAACCTTGGCAGATATTTACGCACATGTTTATGCATGGTGGACCTTCTCACTTATTGTTTAATATGTTTGCTTTGTGGATGTTTGGTACACCTGTAGAACAATATTTGGGAGGAAAGAAGTTTCTTTTTTTATATCTCTCTGCTGGATTGGGAGCAGTAGCATTACAGATTGGGTATTATTATTTTCAGTATTTACCTATGGAAGCTCAAGCATTACAACTAGGAGCAACTCACGATCAGATTATTGAAGTTTTTAAAGATGGAAAAGTTTTTACCGCAATAGGACAAAAGTTCAATGAAATTTATTTTGCTTCTATGGTCGGTGCCTCTGGATGTATTATGGGAGTAATGGCTGCTTTTGCCTTAATGAACCCTAATGCAGAATTAATGATGATATTTTTACCAATTCCCATAAAAGCAAAATATTTTATTCCTGGAATAATTTTAATCGATTTAATATCAGGTGTATCTGGACAATCCATTTTTGGATATGGAAATATTGCTCATTTTGCCCATGTTGGAGGTGCGGTAACAGGTTTTTTAGTGATGTGGTATTGGAAAAAAACACAGTTTAATAAAAATAGATGGGATCTATGACTTTAACTGATGATATTAAAGGAAAGCTTAAAAGGCTTAATGTATTAGAAAAAATAATCGCAATTAACGTTGTGATTTTTGTTTTGGGCCTACTCTTTAAGCCAGTAATAGGTTGGTTAGAATTACCAAGTAACATTGGCGATTTTATATTGCAACCGTGGTCCATAGTTACTTATGCTTTTGCTCATTATGACTTTTTACATATCCTATTTAATATGATTTGGTTGTATGTGATAGGTCAGTGGTTTCTTAATCTATTTAATCCAAAATTAGCGTTGAATATTTATTTTTTAGGAGCCATTTGTGGAGGTTTATTGTATTTACTTGCTCATGCCTTATTTCCAGATTTATTGGGGAATTCGCGTTTAGTTGGTGCATCGGCATCGGTGCGTGCGTTGCTTATATTTTTATGTGCTTATATGCCCAATCATGGCATGCGATTTTTCACATTTAACTTAAAGCTTTGGTATATTGGAGTTGCTATAGTAGTTATTGATTTATTCGGTCTTTTTGGATACAATACAGGAGGTAATTTAGCGCATTTAGGAGGTGTTTTGCTTGGTTATTTTTATGCGAAACAACTAGTTAAGGGCAATGATATTGGTAAAGGGTTTGAACGTTTTATGGACGGTTTTGTGAATATGTTTAAATCGTCTAAAAAAGGACCTTTAAAAACGGTACATAAGAATAAGGGCAAAGTTGGAGGATATACGAAAGCCGATTTTAATGAGTTTAATAATCAGAAGAAAATTGACGTTATTCTAGATAAAATCAGTAAAAGTGGATATGATAGTTTAACGGCTGAAGAGAAAGAGTTTTTGTTTAAAGCAGGAAAATAACAAAATGAAAAAATTGAGCTTCATTAGCAAAATTATTTATGCCATAAATGTTGTAGTTGCTGTTCTATTGCTATTTTCTTTTGTTCTACCATATTTACCTCCAAAGACCTTTTCGGTCCTATCTGTGTTAAACCTTGGAGTTTCATTCCTCATAATAAGCAATATTTTATTTTTTATTTATTGGCTTGTTAGAATAAAGAGACAAATGATACTTTCTTTTGTTGTGCTTTTGTTAGGCTATTTTATGTTTGGTTCATTATATAAGTTCTCATCCGAAAAAAACATTGAAGACGAGAATAATTTTAAAGTGATGAATTATAATGTGCGCCTTTTTAATTTATACGATTGGATACCGGAGGACAATATTGAAACCAAAATAACCAGCTTTATAAAAGCTGAAGTCCCCGATATTTTAAGCATTCAAGAGTATCATCCTCATAAGAATATAGATTTATCCTTTTTTAAATATAAATATGAAAAATTATCTGGGAAAAAGACGAAATATGGACAGGCTATTTTCTCTCAATTCCCAATAGTTAATAGCGGTTCTATTGAGTTTCCTAATACAGGAAATAATGCTGTTTTTGCTGATGTAGTAAAAAACTTAGATACTATTAGAGTATACAATATTCATCTGGAGTCTTTACATCTTAATACAAATGTAGAAGACTTAAAAAATGAAGACTCAGAACGATTACTTAAGAGAATTGGGAATACCTTTAAAATGCAGCAATTTCAAACTGAATTATTCTTGATGCATAAAGAAAAATGTAAATATAAAATGGTTGTATGTGGAGATTTTAATAACACGGCTTTTTCTTATGTTTATAGAAGGATAAAAGGCGGGTTGAACGATACATTTAAAGAAGCTGGTGGTGGTTTTGGTCGTACTTATGACTTTAAATTTTTCCCAATACGTATCGATTTTATCTTTTCAGATGAATCCTTCGCTGTGAATGGTTTTAAAACTTATGATGAACGGTTTTCAGACCATTATCCTGTTATGACTACCTTGAGTTTGCAGAAATAGTTACATAAGCGTACAATCGACTACGTCAGAAATAATATGAATTACCAAACCTAAGGCAACCAATCTAGACTTCTTAGGAATTAGCAGAAATAAATAAAAAGTTATAGCGAAATAGGAGTGAAGCGGATGAAAATTAATACTGCATCTGTTTGAATCAAAAAACGTTGTGGCTAATAGATGGTCTAAGTCTATTACAAATGCGGCCAACATAGTTATAAAGGCAATTTTCCAATTTTCCCGATAAAAAATTAATGCTACTACTAGCGGAATAAGAAAATGACATCCATAGTGCACTAGAGATTGCATTATATTGTAGAATTGATAGTTTGTGATTCCAGATAATTCAAAGCATTTGGGCCTTCATTAAAAATTAAATCTAGAATACTTAAGTTAGGTATAAATCCATGTTTGCTTTCAAAAACTTGAGTATAAGTGTTAAATTTTTGAACAGGTTCTCGCTTGGCATTCACTAAGTTTCTAAAATCAACAACATTTTCAACTTCATCTTTATAGATTTCAGTTTTCGATAATTTTAATTCCAATGGTAAGATGTCACAAATAAAATCAAAACACTTTAAATTAAAGTCCAAAATAAAATCTTCCTTTTGCTCAAAAAGCGGTCTGAAATCATCTTCATAATATTCAAAAAAAGGCGATGTCTTGTAAGCAGATAATAATGATTTCCAATGGTTGCATTGCCATTTTTCTTCATTAAAAATTTTCACATCACGGTATTTCTGTCTGTTTTTTTGGGTATGAATAACAGGAATTTTTAAGGCTAATTTTCCATTTGCACCATAAATATAACAACGGTTTCTATAGGTTTGCTTTAAGAAATTATCATCCATTTCAAATATAATTTCCTTGGCATTTGCTATGGCGACAAAGTTGCTGATACTCGGAAAATATGTTGGATGGATTAAAATGTTCATTAGCTGGTGCGTTTATTTGGTAATTACTCAAAACTTTATGTAAACATTCTTTATGAAATCAGATAAACGAATAAACAAAAAGCAATTAATTTGCTTTCTTGCGCTTTCTCCATTTGCTAAAACCAATCCAACCGAATAGCAATACTAAAAATGGAATTAGGAATGAAGTTGCTTTTCCACTACCACTAACTGTAGTAAAGAAACGTTCCCATCTCGGGTTTTTAAGACCATCCCAACTCATCCAAATAAATACAGGTTTACCTACAACATGATCAAAAGGCACAAATCCCCATGCTCTTGCATCAATGGAATTATGGCGGTTGTCTCCCATCATCCAGTAGTAATTTTGTTTAAACGTATATGTTTTGGTTATTTCACCATTAATTAAAATCTGGTTACCATTTATTTGCAAGGTGTTCCCTTCGTATTCGGTTATAACACGCTTATAAAGCGGTAAAACTTCCAAGTTAAGATCAATTGTCTTTCCTTCTTCAGGTATGTATAGCGGTCCAAAGAAGTCTACGTTCCAATTATAATTTGGATCATGAGGAAATATATTGGGATCTCTTACTCCTTTTTCTTTTTTATTAGGCGTAATTCCAGCAACATTAGGATGATTTTTAAAGTTAGCTAGAGCTTCATCTGAGATTGCAGAGAAATAATAGGTATTCTGACTATTAATTATGCCGAAGTCATCCGTAATATCATAACGTTCTTTTAGGTATTTTGGATTAAACCGATTGGTTTTCGGCTGAACTAAATAGCTGAATTGTAAATGTGCTCTATCAGGAAGTAAATTCTTTTCCCCGTTTATATAAACAAATCCGTCTCTAACTTCAAGTGAATCTCCAGCAACAGCAACACAACGTTTTACTAAGTTCGTTTTCTTATCAATAGGTTTGTAATAGTTTCTATCAGGATGAAAGTTGTTCATATCCAACAGCGTATCAGCAGGTTGATTGAAAACAACAATTTCGTTTCTATCTATTTTTTCAAAACCTGGAATACGCAAATAAGGTAACTGTAATTTATTTTTCCAAGAATTGCTGCCTTTGCGATCATCGAATAAATAGGATTTCGATTTCAACACAGGAATGGTATCATGTACCATAGGCGCTCCAACTGTTGTCATTGGTATTCTAGCGCCGTAATGAAATTTACTCACAAATAAGAAGTCACCCACTAGAAGTGATTTTTCAAGTGATGATGATGGTATTGTAAAGGGCTGAATAAAATAAGTATGAACAATAGTGGCTGCTACAATGGCGAATAATATTGAGCTTGTCCACTCACCAGAACCAGATTTAGGTTGTATGCTTCTATCCTCTATATAATTAACATCAGCTACATAGTTTAAATAATAATTATAAAAGCCTAATGTGGCCACTGCTAAAAAAGTATCTAAATAGGTGTTTTTACCAAAACTTCTAGCGGTTTCTACCCAAACAACCATAAGCATAATAAGATTTACTATAGGAAGAAATAATAAAATTACCCACCACCAAGGGCGATTGATTATTTTCATTAAAACTACACCATTGTAAATAGGAATAAAGGCTTGCCAAGACTGCCTTCCTGATTTAATGTATAATTTCCAAGTCCCTAATCCATGAACAAATTGGATAATTAAAATGAATATAAACCATTGTGTTAGTGTCATATCTTATAATTTAAAATATTTTGGTTAGTAGCACGAGTTTAGACTATTGTTACATGTTTAATAGGCATTAACCTATATTTAACACATCATTCATGGTGAAAACTCCTGTTTTACCAACAATCCATTCTGCCGCAATTACAGCTCCAAGAGCAAACCCTTGTCTATTATGAGCAATATGTTCAATTGTAATACTATCTACTTCGCTATTATAATTTACGGTATGTGTACCTGGGACGTCTTCAATTCGTTTTGCAACTATAGGGATTTTATTATTAGTGTCACCATCTAATTCCCAAGCATCATATTTTTTACTTCGTGAAACAATATCATTAGCCAATGAAATAGCTGTACCACTAGGAGCATCTAGCTTTTGAGTATGATGAATCTCTTCCATACTCACATTGTACTGCTCTAAAGTAGACATCATTTTAGCTAATGTTTTATTTAGCTCAAAGAAAATGTTGACACCAAGACTGTAATTTGAAGCATAAATAAATGCGCCATTTTTTTCATTACATAAAGCGACTGCTTTGTCGTAATCATCTAACCAACCTGTTGTACCAGAAATTACAGGAACATTATTGTTGATGCCGTTGGTTATATTATGAAAAGCGACATTTGGAATACTAAAGTCTATGGCGACATCTGCCTGTGTAATGTCATAGTCTTTATCATCTTTATCTATTTTAAGAACAATATTATGACCACGACTAATTGCTATTTTTTCAATAGTCTGACCCATTTTCCCGTACCCTAATAAAGCAATATTCATTTAAAATTTAAAATTTAGTGTTAATCCAAGATTTCCAGTTGCGTCAATCTGGTTTAGTTTATAATGCGGTGCCAAAGATAGGTTTTCATCAACATTATATTGTAATAAATGGGCATCAACGTTTGCATCAATAATATTTAATGCATAAATACCTATGGTAACTAGAAGTGATAGTTCTTTATTTCGTCTAAACAACTTTTGAGCTCTTAATAACCCATCATCAGATACTCGAGGTGTGCTAAGCTGATTTCCTTGGCCATCTAAATAAAACTCATCATTGGTAAAACCAGCTAATCTACTTTTATAGGCGTCTCTGTAGCGATTGTATTCTTTATTGTTATTTAAATAGAAATAAACGCCAGTTCCTATGGCAACATAAACAATTGGGATTTTCCAATATTTCTTATTATATGCCTGACCGAGACCAGGTAATACAGCAGAGTAAAAGGCTGCTTTTGCTGGAGATAATGGATTTATAGGTTCTCTAATTTCTGTAACTTCTTCTATTTCCAGAGCTTCAGGAAGTTTTTCAGTATCATTTTTTTCCTTGTCTTGGGCAAATATGGAAATGCAAAACAGTAAAGAAAATATACTTGTAGTTACAAACTTATTTCGCACCTTGAACTAATTTTTTAATGCGATTAAAATCTTCTTCAGAATGAAAAGGGATAGTTATCTTTCCTTTACCATTACTTGAAACTTTAACATCTATTTTATGACCAAAATATTCTGAAAAGGCCGTTATTCCTTTTTTAATGTACTTTGGGATGTCTTCTTCTGTTTCTTTTTTATTTGACGGTTTTACGCTATCAGCATTATTGAAATTACGAACAAGTTCTTCTGTTTCTCTAACCGATAATTTATTTGAAAGTATTTTTTCGTAAATATCTAATTGGAACGTTTGATCTTCAATACCAATTAAAGCGCGCCCATGTCCCATGGAAATAAAACCATCGCGCATACCTGTTTGAATGATGGGATCCAATTTTAATAGTCGCAAATAGTTTGCTATTGTAGAACGTTTTTTTCCAACGCGCTCACTCATCTGTTCTTGAGTAAGATTTATTTCATCAATTAAACGTTGGTACGATAAAGCAATTTCAATAGGGTCTAAATCTTGACGCTGGATGTTTTCAACCAAAGCCATTTCCAACGACTCTTGATCGTTAGCTATTCTAATATAGGCTGGAATGCTTTCTAGACCAATTAGTTTTGAAGCCCTAAATCTACGCTCTCCAGAAACAAGTTGATATTTATTAAAATCAAGTTTTCTAACCGTAATAGGTTGAATAATACCAAGTTCTTTAATGGATGACGCCAATTCACGCAGTGAGTCTTCACTGAAATTAGTACGCGGTTGAAACGGGTTTACTTCAATAAAATCGATGTCTAATTCAACAATATTTCCAATAACTTTATCAGCATTTTTATCCTGAACCGATTGAATATCGTTACTAGGATCTTTTAACAAAGCAGATAACCCTCTACCTAAAGCTTGTTTTTTAGTTGCTTTAGCCATACTAAGCGTTTTTATTGATAATTTCTTTTGCCAAACTTAAGTAATTACTTGCACCTTTACTACTGGCGTCATAATTAATTATGCTCTCTCCATAGCTAGGTGCTTCACTTAAACGAACATTACGTTGTATAATTGTTTGAAATACCATATTGTTGAAGTGTTTCTGAACTTCTTCAACTACTTGATTTGATAAACGTAATCTGGAATCGTACATGGTTAGTAACAGGCCTTCAATATCTAATTCGGGATTATGAATTTTCTGAACACTTTTTATGGTATTTAATAATTTACCTAAACCTTCAAGAGCAAAGTATTCACATTGAATAGGAATAATCACCGCATCTGCCGCTGTTAATGCATTAAGAGTAAGCAGTCCCAATGAAGGTGCGCAGTCAATTAAAATATAATCATAATCATCTTTAACAGCATCTAATGCGCTTTTCAGCATGTATTCGCGGTTATCTTTATCAACAAGTTCTATTTCTATGGCGACCAAATCAATATGTGCTGGTATAGCGTCTAGATTTGGTGTTTCAGTTTTTACTATAGCTTCCTTTGCAGAGTTAGAATGTTCTAAAAGTTGGTAGGTTCCTATTTCTACAGCTTCAACCTCAATGCCAATGCCCGATGTCGCATTTGCTTGAGGATCTGCATCTATTAAAAGTACTTTCTTTTCTAAAACACCAAGTGAAGCGGCTAAGTTTATAGACGTTGTAGTTTTACCAACTCCGCCTTTTTGGTTAGCAATTGCAATGATTTTACCCATCAATGATTTGGTTTAATGAGCGGTAAAAATACGATTATTTACGGGGAATAAAAACGGAACTTGTTAACAGTTAATTAAAAAAACGACACGCCTAAATTGAGAAAACAATGAAGAAATTAATCAATTAAAATTTCTAAAATCTTGATAGCAGCGTCACTAATTTTTGTTCCAGGTCCAAAAACAGCAATAGCTCCGGCATCAAACAAATATTGATAATCCTGTTTGGGTATTACACCGCCAACAATAACCATTATGTCGTCGCGACCATACCTTTTTAATTCTTCAATTACTTTAGGGACCAGTGTTTTATGTCCAGCAGCTAAAGATGAGACACCTAAAATGTGTACATCGTTTTCTACGGCTTGTTTTGCTGCTTCTTGTGGCGTTTGAAATAGCGGGCCTATATCAACATCAAAACCAACATCGGCATAACCAGTGGCTACTACTTTAGCACCACGATCATGACCGTCTTGTCCCATTTTAGCAATCATAATACGAGGCCTACGACCGTCTTGTTCTGCAAAAATATCGGCTAATTCTTGAGCTTTTTTAAAGGATTCATCGTTTTTTATTTCTTTACTATACACACCAGAAAATGATTTTATTTGCGCTTTATGTCTTCCAAATGTTACTTCTAGAGCATCACTTATTTCACCTAAGGTAGCTCTAGCTCGAGCAGCTTGAATAGCTAAAGCTAGTAAATTTTCTTGTCCTGTTTCAGCAGCTTCAGTTAATTTTAATAAACTCGCTTTTACTTTTAGGTTATTTCTTTTAGATTTTATCTCATTCAGTCGCTCTATCTGCGCATTTCGTACTGTTTGATTGTCGACTTCTAAAGTACTAATAGGGTCTTCTTTTGCTAACCGAAATTTGTTAACACCAACAATAATATCCTGTCCAGAATCAATTCGAGCCTGCTTTTTTGCTGCAGCTTCCTCAATTCGAATTTTAGGAATGCCTGCCTCAATCGCTTTTGTCATGCCCCCTAGTTCTTCAACTTCTTCAATTAAAGACCAAGCTTTTTGAGCGATATCATGGGTTAATTTTTCAACATAATAGCTTCCAGCCCAAGGGTCTACTGTTTTGGTAATTTTTGTTTCCTCTTGTAAAAATATTTGAGTGTTTCTTGCAATTCTTGCAGAGAAATCTGTTGGTAGTGCGATAGCTTCATCAAGTGCATTCGTATGCAAACTTTGCGTCCCTCCAAAGGCCGCAGCTGCAGCTTCAATGGTGGTGCGTGCGACATTATTAAAGGGATCTTGTTCTGTTAAACTCCAACCCGAAGTTTGACAATGTGTTCTTAAGGCTAAAGATTTTTCGTTTTTAGGATTGAACTGCTTCACTAATTTAGCCCAAAGCATACGTGCAGCCCGCATTTTTGCAATTTCCATAAAATGATTCATTCCAATTGCCCAAAAGAATGAAAGACGCGGTGCAAAGGTATCTATGTCCATTCCTGCCTTTATACCAGTTCGTAAATATTCTAAACCATCAGCTAGGGTATAGGCTAGCTCAATGTCGCAGGTCGCTCCAGCTTCCTGCATATGATAACCAGAAATACTAATACTATTGAACTTTGGCATATTCTTACTTGTGTATTCAAAAATATCTGAAATGATTTTCATTGAGGGAGTAGGTGGATAGATATAAGTATTCCGCACCATAAACTCTTTTAAAATATCATTCTGAATTGTGCCTGATAGTTGCTCTGATGAAACACCTTGTTCTTCTGCAGCGACAATATAAAAAGCCATAATAGGTAAAACGGCGCCATTCATAGTCATTGAAACCGACATTTTATCTAATGGAATTCGATCAAAAAGAATTTTCATGTCTTCAATCGAATCAATAGCAACACCTGCTTTTCCAACATCTCCAACAACACGTTCGTGATCACTATCATAACCTCGATGTGTCGCTAAATCGAAAGCTACTGATAGTCCTTTTTGTCCTGCTGCTAAATTTCTTCTGTAAAAGGCATTACTTTCTTCGGCGGTAGAAAACCCAGCATATTGACGAATCGTCCATGGCCTTCGAACGTACATAGTACTATAAGGGCCGCGCAAATACGGCGCAATTCCAGCAATAAAATTTAAATGTTCTAAATCTTCAATATCTTTTTTGGAATAGCTTTGTTTTATTTCTATGCCTTCTGATGTCAAAAAAGAATCATTTATCATAGTGTTCGGATTCTCATTCGATTGCTTTAAGTTTATATGTTGAAGGTTTTTTCTCATTTAGTGATTGTGTCCAGCATGAGGATCTGGAGTTGTTTCTTTTGGGATATTGTTAAAATCAACATTTTCTTCTGTTTCATTCATATTCAAGTTTGATAAATCTACATCGAAAAGTTTGGCATAAAACAAGTCAAAAGCCATGTAAGCAGATAAGTACTTGTCTCTAACAGCCTGACTGTAATTAGAAGTTAAAGGCGAACCAAATAATTTAGGACTCATACTATTGGTAGATACTAACGCATTTAATGTTGTACTTAAGTCCTTACTTTGAATGTTAGAAGCTATACAATTAAATATATTGCTTTTATAATTTAAATGACTATTTGGGTTGGTAGCATCCCATAAATCTGGTTCACTTTTTAAAACATTAAAAACTTTTACAGTATGTGGCGACACCATTTCTTCATATTTTATTCGTCCGCTTACTGCTTGACGAACAAATTGAGAATATGCCCTTACAATACTGGGTTTCCCATTACTATAAAAATTAATCATGTCATTTTCAAAGGCAAATAGCGCTTCGTTATAAAGTTGTGAATTAATATTTTCACAATTTAAAACGACACCTTTATCGGTGTATTTATATTCATCCAGAGATACTTTTTCTTTTTTACAGCTTACAAAACTGATTACAAAACTGATTACAAAAATTTTTAATAATTGTGATTTCATGTTAATAATATAATTTAGGTGTTATTCTTTATTTAATCTTTCTTGCTCTAAGGTTTCAGCCAATCGTTTTTCAATAATTGGCTCTATTAACGTTTTTCTTGGTTTGATTTTTACAAAAGGATAAAGTTCTAACTCTTCCTTCATTTTATCATTTGTATTTGGGTGTTTGTTTGTGCCAATAAGTGCTTCTTGTCCTAGATTGAATTGCTCTTGCTCCTTTAAAGCAGCTTCTTTTATTTTACGTTGAATAGTACCTGTCTTTAATTGTTTTAAAAAACCACCATTTGCTTCAAGGTTTTTAAATAGTTCTAAAGCCTTTTCTGCAAGTTGATTGGTTAAACTTTCAATATAATATGATCCGTCCGAAGCATTATTAACTTTACCAAAATAGCTTTCATGTTTCAAAATTAATAGTTGGTTTCGAGCTATACGTTCTCCAAATTCGTTGTCTTTATGATAAATAGCGTCATAAGCTAAATTAGTTATTGTATCTGCACCTCCAAGAACAGCACTCATACATTCTGTAGTGGTTCGTAGCATATTGGTGTTGTAATCGTAAAGCGTTTTGTTACGTTTTGTCGGCGTAGCATTAATTTTTAAGGTTACTTTGAATTTATACTCAGCAGCTAAAACATCATAAAGCAATCTTAAGGCTCTTAATTTTGCTATTTCAAAAAAATAATTTGTTCCAATGGCAACATTGAAATTCACTTCTATTGAATTTATGTTATTTGAATTTCCCTCAAAATAATTAAAATACTCATTTGCATGCGATATGCTGTAAGCGAGCTGTTGCACCATATTGGCACCAGCATTTTGATATATTGATGAATCAATAGTAATAGATTTAGTCTCACTGACAATATGGTTTAATTTAGTAAAATCATCTTTTAAGTTATTAAACCAATTTCCTGTACGAACTAAATTTCCGATAATATCTATTTGGATACTTATTCCGTTTATGAATATGCTGGATTTTGAAATGGATTTTGATAGGTTGGTGATAAAATCTTCAGATAAAAAGTGTAATTCAAAACAAAGCGGTAAAGTATCAAAATCAATATTTTGAATTAATTCTGAAATTGAAATAGTATCATTTGGAATAATGAACTTAATACATTCAGCACCACGTTCAATAGCATTTATTGCTTTTAAAGTTGCATTTATAGAGTTAGAAACATAAATGGATTGACAAATCTTCCATTCCTCATTTCTTGCAGTTTGAAATTCATTAAAATTAATATCATCAGAATGATAGAAAGGTTTTACCGAAATGTCCTCATTTGTGTTCCAAATAAGCGTTTCATTATAATCAGCTCCTTTTAAATCATACTGAATTTTGTGCTTCCAATGTTTTGACGAAACAGAATTGAAATCTTCAAACAATTTATCACTCATCTTGCTTAAGCTTTAAACTATCCTCATATTCAATAATATAAATTTCCTCATTGTCTCGTTTCATGTAGTACTCTTCACGTGCAAATTTCTCAAGACCATCTTCTGTTTTTAATTTCTTTATCCCTTTTTTGTCTTTATCAATTTCACGTTGATAATACTCTTTTTCATTTTCTAGTTCGTCAATTTCCGTATTTAACTCATTATGGATAAACCACGAATTAGCATCAAAAAATAACATCCAGATAGCAAATCCAATCAAAATTAAAACGAACCAGTTTTTAAATGGTTTTAAGTATTTTCCTTTGCTTTTTAGCGCACCCATGTTATAATTTATCGTTTATAATAGTTCTAACAATATCAACAGCTACCGTATTATAATTATTATTAGGAATTATAATATCTGCATATTCTTTCATAGGTTCAATAAACTGATCGTGCATTGGTTTTAGTGTAGTTTTGTATCGGTTAAGTACTTCATCTAAATCGCGACCACGTTCAGAAATATCACGTTTTAGACGCCTTATTAAGCGTTCATCACTGTCGGCATGAACAAATATTTTAATATCGAACATATCTCTTAACTCTGGATTTGTTAAGATTAATATACCCTCAACAATCATTACTTTTCTGGGATGTGTTAAAATGGTATCTCCAGTTCTGTTATGTTTTACAAAGGAATAGACTGGTTGATGAATTGGTTTGTCTTTTTTTAAATCATCTAAATGTGAAGCTAATAAATCAAAATCTATAGACCTGGGATGGTCGAAGTTAATTTTAACGCGCTCATCGTATGTTAAATGAGAGGTGTCTTTATAATAAGAATCTTGAGATAGTACACCAACTTCACCTTCAGGTAATTCATTAAGAATTTGATTTACTACTGTCGTTTTTCCACAACCTGTGCCTCCTGCAATTCCTATCACTAGCATAATTAGTTGGTGTTTAATGCGCTCTCTACAAAGTTACTTATTTGTAAATTATTTAATGGGAAAATTGTCTATTTTTTAATGTTTGAAACTTCTTCCTTGGTAATCATTTTATCATTTTTATTACCCCAACTATTCGTGATGTAATTCATAACATCGGCAACTTCATCATCACTTAAACCTAAAGGAGCCATAAAACCATTATAGGTTTTCCCATTTACTATAATTTCACCTTCTTGACCGTATTTTAGTCCTTTGATACTTTCTTCTCTATTATTCATTAAGTAATCAGATTTAGCCAAAGGCGGATACACCTCTTCAACTCCTTCTCCATTTGGCATATGACAATTGATACAAAAATCTGTGTAAATATAACTACCTCTTTGAATGCTTTCCTGTAAAGGGTCTGTTGAATAATTAGTCTTTTGATTTGAAATTGATGAAGCTGATAAAATGATTAGAACAAACGCAAAAAGTATTTTCATTGAGTGTTATTTTTCTTTAACAATTCTTATAATCCCTAAATTCTCGATAGCCACATAAATATAACCATCAGGTGACTGAACTACATTTCTAACACGTCCTTCACCTTCAAAAAGTTTTTCGCGTTTAGTTACTTCATTGTTTTCAACAACAAGACGTTCTAGATATTCAAACCTCAAAGAACCAACTAAAACATTGCCCTTCCAATCTGGGTATTTATCCGAAGAAACAATTGTCATTCCGCTTGGAGCAATAGAAGGAACCCAGTAAAAAAGTGGTTGCTCCATACCTTCTATTTCGGTAATATCTGTAAATGTGGTTCCACTGTAGTTTATACCGTAAGATATAACTGGCCATCCATAATTGTTTCCTTTCTTAACGATGTTAATTTCATCACCGCCTTTAGGCCCGTGTTCATTAACCCATATAGCTCCAGTAAAAGGGTTTTTAACCATGCCTTGTGGATTTCTGTGTCCGTAACTATAAATGGCAGTTTTAGCATTTTCTGTGTCTACAAATGGATTATCAGCTGGAATACTACCATCATCATGCAACCTGTATATTTTACCGCAATCTCTTGTAATATCTTGTGGATTTACATCTCTATTTCCACGATCTCCAATAGAAAAATATAAGTAACCCTCATTATCAAACTCTATTCTTGAACCCCAATGTTGACCTTTTTTTGTGTTGGGTCCGGCTTTGTATAGTACTTCCGTTTCTACTAAACTATTTCCGTTTAATTTTGCTCTAATTAACGCTGTATTACCACCTTCACCTTCTCCATCAGTAGATGCATATGTCATGTAAATCCATCCATTGTTTTCATAATCTGGGTGCAATTTAATGTCTAAAAACCCACCTTGACCACGAACATAAACATCAGGAACCCCCTCAATATTTGTTTTTTCTCCGCTTTTAAAATGAATTAATTCTCCAGATTTTTCGGTTATAAGCATACTTCCATCAGGTAAAAAAGTCATTCCCCATGGAATATTTAAGTTTGGAACTACAACCTGTGCGATGTAATTAATATTGGTCGGTTCTTCTGCTTTTACCAAAGATTCTACTTGTTGAGCACATGAAAAACATGTGACAAAGACAAATATTAATATATTGTATAACTTTTTCATTGTAACGTATTTTCCATAAAATTACATTAAATAGTATAATTTAAGTTGATTCCGGTATAATAATTTACTGGATTTCCCGGGTAATAATACCTAGGAAGGTTCCCGCCAAAACCTGAAGCATTAATTAAAATTTGTGAGGCGTAGAGTTTATCAAAAATATTGTTTAACCCTAAAAATAAATTTAATTTTAATTTTTTGTTAAGATTTCTTTTAAAGCCAAATTTCAAGTTTGTTAAGCTATAACTTTCAGAATATAAGCTATTACTATCTGTTATAGGTATTTCTCCAATATATTGAAAGTTAATGTTTCCATAAAAACCAACGGATGAATTAAAATCAATGATGCCGTTCAATATATTGGACGGAACACCCGTTAAATCATTGCCAGAAAAATCAATGTCATCATCAACAAAGGTTTTAAATTTATAATCATTAATGGAGTAGTTCAAAGAAGTAATTACATTAAAATATTTATCTGATACTAATTGATAATCAATTGCTATTTCTATACCGTTGTGCTGAGTTTTTCCTGCATTAATTCCAATGTATTGATCCTCTTCGGTACGTCTTGAAACAACTAGGTTTTTCAAATTTAATCGGAATAAAGAAAGATTGAATTGAAGTTTGTTTTGAAAGATGGATCCTCTAGTTCCTACTTCAAAATTCCAACCAGTTTCTGGTTTTAAGCTGGTATTTATTTTCCCATCAGGACGCAATATTTCTTCCAACGAAATAGGAGAGAAGCCATGGCTCAAACTTGTGAACAAATTTATATTTTTTGTTAATTCACGGGAAATTCCAAATTTGGGAGATACCATAGTTTTGAATTTGAAATCGCCAGATTGATCTGGGTTATTTTCTGAAACTGGAAACCTGTCTTTTAAGGTATATGAAGTCTCATTTATGTTTAAGCCAATCGAAAGTATAGTTTTAACAGAAATATCGTAATTGGTTTCAAAAAAGGCGTTGTAATAGCTTCGTTTCTCTTTAAAGTCAGACAGTTTATTTCCTTTAACACTTCCTATTTCAGAAGGGAAGTCCTGATATAAATTCTCAAAAGTGCTAGATTTATAATTGTCTTTGAATAACTCACCTCCTATAGTCCATATCAAAGAGTTATTGAAAATTTTAGACTGCCCTATTAATCTACTTCTAACACCAATTGCATTGGTTTTTTCTGAAAGGACGTTAAAAGGTCTTGGTTCATAACCTTTTCTAAACGATGTAAAAATACTGGTGGATTGTTTGACTTTCGAATTGTAATCATGTATCCATGATAATCCAAATATACCTCTTTTAGATTCTTCAAATCCTTTCGCTTGATTCCATGTAAATGCAGCTGATTTGGGGTTGTTTAAATAATTAGTTTCATTTAAAGAGCTGGGAATAAATGCTTTTAAATTCACAAAACTAGTTAAAAGGGATAATTCATCTTTATAGCTAATAAAGTGTGATGAGTTAAAGGTAAATGTTTGTCTGTCATATTCATTATTATCACGGTAACCATCACTTTGAGTGTTACTATAAATAGCTTTTAAGCTACTTTTTTTAGTGCTAAAATTTAAACTAGAAAGATTTTTTATAAGTCCAAATGAGCCAACCATTAGTTCATTATTTATTTGTTGTTTGCCAAAGTTTCCTTGCTCCGGTATTAAATGAATCGTTCCACCTAAACCTGCTCCATATGCACTAGAAACAGCACCTTTTATAATTTCTAAGCGTGATATCGTACCTAATTCAAAATCCTCAATGTTCGTTTCACCACTGCCATTAGTTAATGGGATGTCTTTAAAATAAGCCCTAATTTTTGAGGTTCCAAATAAGTTTCTTGAGCCAATACCTCTAATTGTTATTCTGTTGGTGTTAAGGGCTCCACTTTGCATAAAAACTCCTGGGGTTTTGTTTAATACAGCATTAAAGTTAATGTTGTTTGAACGTTCAATGTCATGTAAAGAAATAACATTAATTGAAGCTGAAGCATTTTTCAATTTCTTTGGAATATGGCTGTCATTTATAATAATATCATTTAGCTGCTTTGGGTTTAAGGATAATTGTATTATATGGTTTGAATAGCTGTCTAGGTTGACCGATTTTTCAATGTACCCTATCTTTTTGAAGGTATAAGTTCCAAATTTGGAGAGTTCAAAGGAACCATTCTGATTAGAAATAAAGGTTTCTTTTGTAGTTGAATTAGTAATTAGAACATAATCCAATACGGTATTATTATCACTGTCTAATATATTTCCTGTTATTAATGATTGGCAAAAACCACCAAAGGAGTTAATGAATATAATAACAAAAAGAGCAGCCTTAAATATTTGCACGAATTTAGAAGTGTTTTAATCTTTTAAGACCTTAAAAGTATTGATTTTATTAATAATTTAAGATGAAAATATTTCTTAAATAATGATTTGCAAAATGAATAAAAAAAGTATATTTGCATCCCGCTACAAAAAAAAAATTATATTCGGGGTGTAGCGTAGCCCGGTTATCGCGCCGCGTTTGGGACGCGGAGGTCGCAGGTTCGAATCCTGCCACCCCGACTATCTAGAAATAGGTAATATTAAAACACTGGTAATTGTATAATTATCAGTGTTTTTTGATTTATATGATATTATTGATTTTATATAAAATCTAATTTGCGCATAAAATCTTCTCATAGACTTGTTACAATTTCAAAGATTTAGTTCAGAATAATTTTAAGCATATTCGCTCATTTAAAGCCTTTAAATCAAAGTCAATATACATCTTTTCAGTACTTTTTTCTATTTGTTGGTAAGTAAATAAATTCATGATCTATTTTAAAATAGTATTTATTAAATGCTATTAAGCCAGTAGATTTAGTTGATAGCAGAATATATTTTAACCCAAAACAATTGCAATTATTACATACTGATGTTTAATGACAAAAGTCATATAATAAGAACCTTGTTTTATATAGTTTTAGTAACTGTTTATTAGGAATTCTACGATTCTATAATGTGAATTTAAAATACTTAAGTATGGATACTAATGAAATTAATACTAAAATCGAACAAGGAGATCAATTTCTTGAATTAGCTCAAGAGGAAATGAATCGACCAGCAGAAGATGTTGTGCCCTATATGGTATGCAGAAGTGTACGCAAATCTATAACCTATTATTTAAGTGGTTTTCTATTAAAAAATGAGGTAAAGCTAGATGATGAAGAAACTGTGGAGGTTTTACTAAAAAAATGCCAAACCATTAATCATAAATTTAACAATATTGATCTGACCCCAATAACTTTTACTAAGGATTATGAGTATACCGCTGAAATTAATCAATTAGAAAATTGTATTGATTTAGCAACCTACACGAAAGAATTAATTCGTAACAAAATTCTATAATAGAACATCAAAAATTCTCATCTTATGAGCACGTCGATATTTCAGAAAAAATCAGCAAAGAAGAACAAATCAATTACTTTTAAATATCCAGGCAAACCGGTTGCTACGGATGGAAACACTGCAGCGATCATGTGTGAACGTGAATCTACGGATGCAGCGGGTGCATATCCCATTACGCCTTCTACACAAATGGGTGAATATTGGGCAGATGCTGCCGCTAAAGGACACTTAAATATTTCTGATAAACCGTTAATATTCATTGAGCCAGAAGGTGAACATGCAGCAGCAGCTGTAACTGCGGGGTTATCAATGACCGGTTTACGTGCGGCTAACTTTTCATCTGGACAAGGGATTGCTTATATGCACGAATCACTCTATGCGGCGGTAGGTAAACGTCTTACCTATGTTTTGAATATTGGCGCACGTGCAATGACCAAATCTACTCTAAATGTTCACGCCGGTCATGATGATTATCATGCCGTAGATGATACTGGGTTTTTTCAAATGTTCGCAAAAAAAGCACAACATGTTGCTGACCTAAACATTATCGCACACCGCATTGCAGAATTAGCACTTACACCTGGTATAATTGCACAGGATGGTTTTTTAACTACACATTTAATAGAATCATTTCTTTTACCAGAGCGTGAATTAATTAAAGAATATCTGGGAAGACCTGATGATATTATCAATACACCAACTCCCGCCCAACGTATTATTTATGGTGATACACGTCGTCGCATTCCAGAACTTTGGGATGTAGATAACCCTTTGATGGCGGGTATTGTGCAAAACCAAGATTCTTACATGCAAAGTGTTGCTGCCCAACGTCCATTTTTCTTTGATCACATTGAAAAGTTGACAGATCGAGCTTTTGAAGAATATTACGAGCTTACAGGTAGACGCTACCAACGTGTAATGACCTACCGAGCAGAAGATGCTGATTATCTAATTTTAGGCCAAGGAAGTTTAATACCAAGTACTGAAGTCGTTGTGGATTATTTACGTGAAACCCGTGGCATTAAAGTTGGTGTTGTTAATTTAGTGATGTTCCGACCATTCCCTTCAGATATGCTCGGTGACATATTAAAAGGTAAAAAGGGCGTTACTATTTTAGAACGATTAGACCAACCTTTGGCTGTAGATTCACCAATTACTCGCGAAGTGCGTTCTGTTCTAAATAAATGTATTGAAAATGGAATAAATAAAAAACATCAGCCTTATCCTGAATTAACCTCATATAACTTAGGAGATATTCCTTCAATATATTCAGGTGCATTTGGTTTGGGTAGCCGAGACTTACAACCAGAAGGTATTATAGGGGCAATTGAAAATATGTTACCTAATGGAAAACATAAAAAACAGTTTTACTTATCCATAGATTTTATTAGGAAAATACCAAATTCCCCGAAACAAAAAGCATATCAAGAAACCATTGAAGAAGCTTATCCCAGTATAAAGGAATTGGCTGTTAGAGGATCGGAAAACCCTAACCTTATGCCAAAGGATGCTATTACTGTACGTTTCCACTCTATTGGTGGCTGGGGAGCAATTACAACAGGTAAAAACCTAGCAATGACTTTGTATGAATTGCTTGGATTTAACATTAAAGCGAATCCAAAATATGGTTCTGAAAAGAAAGGGCAACCTACTACATATTATTTAGCCGCTGCCGCTGAACCGATTCGCATAAATTGTGAATATTACTTTGTTGATGTGGTGCTATCACCCGATCCGAATGTATTTAAACATACTAATGCACTTGCAGGACTTAAAAAAGGAGGTAGCTTTATCATTCAGAGTGAAAAAAATACTCCAGAAGCGGTTTGGGCTGAAATTCCTGAACATTATCAAAAAATAATAATTGATAATGATATCAATATATTTTATATCGATGGATTTAAAATAGCAAGAGAGGAAGCAACTGATACTGAATTGCAACTACGTATGCAAGGAATTGCTTTTCAAGGTGCATTTTTCGCTGCTTCTCCATTAATGAAAAAATCTGGACTTTCAGAAGAAAAACTCTTAAAAGCTATTGAAGATCAATTACAGCATAAATTCGGATCAAAAGGTCAACGTGTGGTTGACGATAATATGCGCGTAGTAAAACGTGGCTTCGATGAAGTTCATGAAATTACCAATAAGGAATTGAACACCAAAAATAAAACAAATGGTAATGTTACTGAAAGTGTGCCAATTCCAAGGATGATAAAAGAAATCCCTCAGAGTGAATCTAAGCTTAGTGATATTCATCGTTTTTGGGAACAAACAGGTAATTTCTATTTAAGGGGCATGGGAAATGATAACCTTACCGACCCGTTTATTGGGTTGAGCGTTATGCCAGCAGTTTCATCTGTCTTTAGAGATATGACAGGTATTCGTTTTGAACATCCAGAATGGATTCCAAATAATTGTACAGCTTGTGGAGACTGTTATACCGTTTGTCCAGATACTGCTATTCCAGGACTGGTAAGTGAAGTTTCTGATGTATTTGATACCATCGTAAAACGGGTGAAAAAGAATCATGGAAAGGTTGAGCATTTACCAAAAGCAGTTAGAAAACTGGAGGGTCATGTTCGAAAATTATTTTCTAGCTCAAAAAATGGAGCAACAGTTAATGATTTCATGCATCATGCTATTGATAAAACTCTGGATGATTTCAATAATAGTAAAGAATTAATAAAAGAATTTGATTGGTTTAAAGATGAATTGGGAGAGTTTAAGTTTACTTTAACTAGGCCTTATTATGATCTACATGAGAAAAAAGAAGAAAATAGTGGAGGGTTATTCAGTATTACCATTAATCCAACTACTTGCAAAGGCTGCATGGAATGTGTAGAAGTTTGTAATGACGAAGCACTTATTACAATACCACAAACTGAAGGCTCTATTGCTAGGCTGAATAAAGAATGGGATTTTTGGTTGGATTTACCAAACACCTCTCCGAAATTTAATCGTATTGACGACCTAGAGGAAAAAATTGGTCCACTCGAAACCATTTTGTTAAATAAAGAGGCTTACTTGAATTTTGCTAGTGGTGATGGGGCCTGTTTAGGGTGTTCAGAAAAATCAGTAGTGCATATTTTCACTGCAACTGTGGAATCATTAATGCAGCCACGTGTTAAAAAACATATGGCCCGTTTGGAAGAATTGACAGATAAACTAGAAAAACACATTCAGGTTAAGTTGATGAATCGAGTGAATTTAACCGATTCTGATACCATGTCTAAAATTGTTGCAGAAATGCAGAATTCAGACTTAACCATGGCTGAAATAACCCGTAGGTTGGAATCTGAACAAGGTGGCGAACCAGTTGATCAAGAGTGGTTACGTAATGTAACCCAACTGCTAGCTCAATTGAAAAAACTTAAATGGAAATATACCAATGGAACCACAGGTAAAGGGAGATCTAATATGGGTATGCTTAACTCCACAGGTTGTACATCGGTATGGGGTAGTACTTGGCCATTTAACCCGTATCCATTTCCTTGGGCAAATCACTTATTCCAAGATTCTACTTCAATGGCAATGGGAATCTTTGAAGGACATATGGCTAAAATGGCTGATGGTTTTAGAGCTATACGGAAGGCAGAATTGGAACTTGAAGGTAAATACGATGCCGCTGAACATGACGAATTCTTTACTTATTTCAATTGGAAACAATTTACCGATGAAGAATGGTTACTTTGTCCACCGGTGGTAGCACTAGGTGGTGACGGTGCTATGTATGATATAGGTTTCCAAAATTTATCTCGTCTGATGGCTTCGGGAACACCAATTAAAGTAATAATTGTTGATACGCAAGTATATTCTAATACAGGAGGTCAAGCATGTACTTCTGGTTTTATCGGTCAAGTTTCTGATATGGCACAGTATGGTAAGGTATGGAAAGGAAAAAGTGAACCTAGAAAAGAGATTGGTCTCATTGCAATGGCACACAGAAACACCTATGTTTTACAAGGCACATTGGCTAACACGAGCCAAATGATTGAAGGGTTTATTGATGGTTTAATGACGAAACGCCCTGCGCTTTTCAATCTATATACTACTTGTCAACCTGAACATGGTGTAGGCGACGATTTGGGAGCTCATCAGGCAAAACTTGCTGTAGAATCTAGAGCATACCCAATTTTCAAATACAATCCAGATAATGGTATAAAAGCCAAAGAAGCTTTTGATTTATCAGGTAATCCTGCGCTAGATAAAATTTGGCCAACATATAAATTAAAATATCTAGAATATGGTCAGGAACAAAGTATGGAATTGCCAATGACGTTTGCAGACTTTGCATTAACAGAAGCGAGATTTAGAAAACACTTTAGAAAAGTACCGCGTAATGCTTGGAATGAAAACATGATGCTATTGGCAGAATTTTTAGAATTGGATTATAGCGAACGTGAAAGTAAATTCCCTTATATCTGGGCGGTAGATAGAAATCAAAAACTCAACCGCGTTTTGGTAGCAAAACCAATTGTTGATTCTTGTGAAGAACGACGTGATTTTTGGTTAATGTTGCGCGACATTGCTGGAGTAGAACCAGAAAAGCCAGAGGAAGAAAACCTTGAAGAAAAAATAAGAAACGAGGTGGTTGGAAATATAGCACAAGGGTTAATGAAACTGGCAGGTGGAAATGGTGATGGTATTCTTAAAATGGCAATGGAAAAACCAGTAACAAATGGTGAGATTTTGGTTGAAGATAAGCCTTCAAATGGTGAATACATGGCGCCATGGTTGGAAACTGAGGAATGTACCTCGTGTGATGAGTGCATTAAGCTTAACCCAAACATTTTTGCTTACAACGAAGACAATAAGGCATTCATAAAAAATCCGAAGGCTGGACCTTATGAAGACCTAGTTAAAGCTGCTGAAAAATGCACAGCTGGTGTAATCCATCCAGGATTACCTGCTGACCAATTGGCAAATAATATGGAAAAATGGATAAGTCGAGGTGAAAAGTATAATTAATATAAAAATGGTCTAATGGCATTTTTTAATTTTCATAAAAACACCTTTAAGCATGGCATTCATCCGCCGGAAAGTAAAGACGAAACCAATGGATTGCCCATAAAGCAATTTCCTTTTCCACCGGTAATTATATTACCAATGGCGCAACACATCGGTGCGCCTTCGCAAATCATTGTTCGTGAAGGGCAGGAAGTACATCGTGGTCAATTATTGGCTAAGGCAGGTGGTTATGTGTCGGTGCCTATACATGCTCCGGTTTCTGGTACTATTAGAAAAATCGCCAATGTCCCTACTATTTTAGGTAAAATGTCTACAGGTATTTTTCTTGAAGCATTTCCTTTTTCAACTCAGGAAGTACTTGAAGGAAACCCAATTAATCCTGATACATCTACTCCTGAAGAAATTTTACAAGGCATTCAGGATGCAGGAATAGTAGGATTGGGCGGTGCGGCATTTCCAACACATGTAAAATTGAAAGTTCCTGAAGGAAAAAAATGTGAAACTTTGATTATCAATGGTATTGAATGTGAACCCTATTTGACAACGGACCACCGGGTCATGCTAGAGCAAGAGAATGACATTTTTACTGGAATAAAATATTTATTGAAAGCTACGGGAACGCAGAGGGTCATCATTGGTATTGAAGCTAATAAGCGAGATGCCGCTAATCATTTAAAAAAGCATATCCCTAAAGATTTGCCGGTTTCCGTAAGAGTACTCCCTGTAAAATATCCACAAGGGGCAGAGAAAATGTTGGTCACTGCTATTTTGGGTAAAGAAATTCCATCAGGAAAGCTTCCTATAGAAGTTGGCGTAGTTGTGGTTAATGTTGCAACAACGGCTGAGATAGGTAGGTTACTTCCACATGGCCAAGGTATTCAAGAACGCGTTATTACCATTGCGGGACCAGGGGTGAAAAAGAAAGGAAATTATACCATTCCAATAGGCACTCCTTTACGCTTTGTTCTCGAACAAGTGGGGGTTGATGAAGAAATCAGTGAAGTTTATATGGGCGGCCCAATGATGGGAGTAGCCGTTTCAAACCTTGACATATCAATAGTAAAGGGCACTTCGGGAATTCTAGTTTTTACAAAAAAAGATGTAAGTAGAACACCTAAAACATATCCCTGTATTAAATGTGGAGCTTGTGTAGACGCTTGTCCAATTTTATTGAATCCATCAAAATTGGGCATACTGGCAAAATTTGAAGCTTATAATGAAATGGCTTCAGATTTTAATCTTATGGATTGTTTTGAATGTGGATCATGTACCTATGTATGTCCATCCCATATTCCACTTGTGCAGTATTTTCGATTGGCAAAACGAATTGTAAGAAAGCGCGAAGCTGAAAAAAAAGAGAAAGTAGATGCTTAAAAAAACCTTAGATATTAGCTCGTCGCCGCATATAGTAAAAGGGCGAAGTACAGAAGATATCATGAAAAATGTGGTATGGGCATTATTGCCAGTTGTTTTTTTCTCTATTTATTCTTTTGGTTTAAATGCCTTATTTGTCATTTTTACAGCAACATTTACCAGTGTATTAACCGAACATTTTTTGTGTAATCTTTCTAAAAAAGAAACCACTGTTAACGATTATTCAGCGGTAATTACAGGGTTACTATTGGGGCTTTCTTTACCTCCAAGTTTTCCTTTATGGATGGCTTTTGTAGGGGGTATTATCGGGATTGCACTTGGTAAATATATTTTTGGAGGATTAGGTTACAATGTATTTAATCCAGCACTCGTTGCCAGAGCCGTTTTGCAGGCAGCATTTCCGGTTGCGATTACCACATGGCACCCTGCATTTTTAGCCAACCGATTCTCAACGATTTCAGGATCAATATATACATGGCCTTTTATGGAACCACAATATGATGCTGTTTCAGGAGCGACCCCACTTTCAGCCTTTAAATTCGACGGCATAACAACATCTACAGCAGAATTGGCCTTTGGTCAAATAAGTGGTTCTACTGGAGAAACCTGCGCCATAATTATCGCTTTAGGCGGTATCTATTTAATTGCAAGAAATATGATGTCTTGGAGAATTCCAGTAGCGGTATTATTAAGTGCCTTTTTATTAAGTGGTGTACTTTATTTATTCAATAGTGAACTATACCCATCACCCGTGTTTATGCTTCTATCTGGAGGATTGATGCTTGGTGCGGTATATATGGCAACGGACATGGTTTCATCTCCAATTACACCACTCGGTTTGTGGATTTATGGGGGCATTATTGGTATTCTAACTATTGTTATCAGAATTTGGGGTGGTTTGTCAGAAGGGGTTATGTATTCTATATTATTAGCTAATGCTATTTCACCACATATAGATTCGGTTATAAAAAATCGGGTGTATGGAACAAAACGAAAAGTAAAAGCCGTATGAGTGATGTTGTTAACATGAAAACACAAAACCTTGCCAGTAGCAAAAAAATGTTGTTGGCTATGGTAGGTATTGGTATTATAAGCGCCTTACTTATAGTTACGACATTTGAATTAACACTGCCTCGTGTACAACGATTAAAGGCAGAGGCCTTAGAAAAGGCGATTTTTAAAGTGCTACCAGGAACTGTTAATACCCAAGCATTTGGTGTGAATGCTAATGGGGAATTATTCAAAATGAAAGAAGGCGATAACACCGAAACAGCCATATATGCCGGATACAACAATAATGGTAACATTATTGGATATGCTATTGAAGCTTCGGGTCAAGGTTATGCCGACATTATAAGAATACTTTACGGGTACAAACCAGATAAGGAAATACTCATTGGGTTTCAAGTTTTAGAAAGTAAAGAAACCCCAGGTCTTGGTGATAAAATTGAAAAAGAGGAACATTTTCTGAACAATTTCAAAGCATTAGATGTGAGTTTATCCAATATTGGAAAACTAAAAAATAAGTTAATTACCTTGAAGCAAGGCGAAAAACAAAACCCATGGGAAATTGATGGCATCACCGGAGCTACAATTTCTTCAAGAGCTATAGGAAATATTATAGGGACAAGCACATCAGAATTAGTTCCAATTTTATATGACCATTATAACAAGAATAATCAAAAACCAAAGGAAAGTAATGAGTAATGATAATGCTTCATCAAAACAAAAGGTCACCACTACCGATGAGTTTATTAAAGGTTTATGGCGAGACAATCCTGTATTTGTCCAAGTATTAGGAATGTGTCCGGTATTGGCTGTTTCTAATACGGCAGAAAACGCTCTAGCTATGGGATTAGCTACTGCTTTTGTTTTATTGATGTCAAATATTTTGGTTTCCTTACTTCGAAATTTTGTTCCTAAACAAGTACGTATTGCCTCTTATATTCTTATCATCGCCACTTTTGTTACAGTAACAGATTATGCCATTCAAGCCATTAGTGTTGAGTTGCACAAAAGCTTAGGAGCATTCATTTCCCTAATCGTGGTTAACTGTTTGATTTTGAGTAGAGCAGAGGCATTTGCCTCAAAAAACACTGTGTGGAAATCCATTTTTGATGCTTTGGGAATGGGATTAGGGTTTACGTTTGCACTTTTTTGCTTAGGTGCCGTGAGAGAAATACTTGGCAATGGCTCAATATTTAATATAGCCCTTTTTCCTGATGGCTTTCAAAGCTGGATAGTAATGATTTTACCTGCGGGCGGATTTTTTACGCTAGCGATCTGGTTACTTATAATTAATGGGATAGAAACAAGAAAAACAAAATCATGAATACTGAATCTTTAGGTACTATTTTTCTAAATGCATGCTTGGTTAACAATTTTGTTTTGGCCTATTTCTTAGGTATTTGTCCGTTTCTGGGTGTATCTGGAAAAATGGAAACTGCCACAAAAATGGGTGGAGCCGTAATGTTTGTAATGCTTATTAGTTCTATGTGTGCGTATGGAATTCACGCTTTTTTAATAAGTATTGGAGCCCCTTTTCTACAACTGATTAGCTACATTGTTGTTATTGCTTCCACGGTTCAGTTAGTTGAAATGTTCATCAAGAAGATAAGTCCAGTATTATTTAGATCTCTTGGAATATTTCTTCCGCTAATTACAACGAATTGTGCCATTCTAGGCGTGGCATTATTTCAAACGAATAAAGATTATGGCTTTTTAGAAAGTATAATATATGCTCTTGGTGCTGGTGCGGGATTTACGTTAGCTCTGGTATTAATTGCTGGATTAAGAGAACAGTTGGATTTTGCGGATGTTCCAAAAGTTTCAAAAGGCACAGCATTAACACTGTTTATTGCCGGTATTTTATCACTATGCTTTATGGGATTTGCAGGTTTGGGTGCTTAAAAAAATAATAAATGATTAAATCGCTTATCATAGGAATTGGTTTTATAGTAACTATAGCAATAGCTTGGGTGCTTGTACAAACCTTTTGGAAAAAGGTTTTTAGAGAGGAATACGCTGATGATGACGTTTTAGCAGGTAGAAGAAGCTGCTCCAATTGTGGTTGTACTACGGTTTGCAAGCGAAAAGATGAGGGAAACATAAATCCTAAAACTTATTGAATAAAAAATAACAATAAAATAAAAAATAAACATGGCACATTTATCAGATTTCGATACCGAAAAACGCTATAAAGCGGTCGTAAAAGATACTTCACGGTTAACACCGCAAAACACCGAAGAAGTGCGGGAAATTATACTAGAAGTAAAAGACTCAGAGTTTGAATGCGAAGTAGATCAAAGCTTTGGAGTATTGGTGAAAGCTACAGGTGATTTTGGCAACACATTTCATCATAGACTCTACAGTGTGGCAGATTTACCATCACGAATCAACGGTAATCCAAAAATTACCATGTTAGTAAAGCGTTGCTCATATATTGATGATTTCAATGGTGAAGAATACAAAGGTGTTGCTTCAAATTATCTATGCGATCGGAAAAAAGGTGACGAAATCACAGTTACTGGCCCTTTTCAACTGCCCTTTAGAGTTCCGGAGGATAAAACTGCTAATATGATACTCATTGGTATGGGTACAGGCATTGCTCCTTTCCGTGCATTCATTAAACATATATATAAAAATGTGAAGGATTGGGAAGGTAAAATACGATTATTTTATGGTGCTCGTAGTGGTTTAGAACTGCTGTATTTAAATGATAAAGATGGTGATCTCACTAATTATTATGACAAGGATACATTTGAAGCTTTTCATGCGCTAAGTAAGAGACCACACTGGGCTGATTCCATTGAGTTAGAAAAAGCGCTTGAGGAACAAACTACTGAGTTGAAAGAACTACTTTCAAAGTCTAATACTTACGTTTATGTTGCAGGATATGCAAACATCCTTAACAAACTCAATACATCATTTTCTAAAATTTTAGGATCTGAGGAAAAATGGAAACTTCGTAAAGCAGAACTTATAGCCGGGAGAAAATGGGCTGAAATTATTTTTTAAAGTGTATGGAGAAATAAAAGAGAATTGTGTTTTGTAAATTAATGAACTAATATGTCAATTATTATTGCTATTGTCGCACTTGGAGGGTTAACGTTACTTCTAGCCATTATGCTTATTGTTGCAAACAAAAAGCTCTATGTGTATGAAGACCCTCGTATTGACAAGGTTGAAGACATGCTGCCTCACGCCAATTGCGGTGCTTGCGGGTATCCAGGTTGCCGGCCATTTGCTGAAGCATTGGTTCATGAGAAATCCTTACCTAGTAAATGTACGGTTAGTACTGATGAAGGAAGGCAGTCCATAGCAGAATTTCTAGGTGTTGATATAGGTATTGAAGAAAAGCTAGTTGCGCGACTGGCTTGTGCAGGTGGAACTAATGTAGCTGTTAATAGAGCACAGTATGTTGGAATTCAAAGCTGTCAAGCAGCTGCTTTGGTTTCGGGTGGAGGTAAAGGTTGTTTCTGGGGGTGTTTAGGGTATGGTGATTGTGAAGTTGTGTGTGATTTTGATGCTATTAATATGGACGAAAATGGTTTACCAATAGTTGATACAGAGAAATGCACTGCCTGTGGTGATTGTGTGGAGGTTTGCCCTAAAGATTTGTTTTCTATTCAACCTATAAGTAACAAACTCTGGGTGGCTTGTAAAAATCTTGAACATGGTGAGGCTTTGCTTGAAGATTGCCAGGTTGGTTGTACTGCTTGTGGAAAATGCGCCATGGATGCCGGTGCATTGATTACTATGAAAAATAATTTACCTGTAATTAATTATGCGGATAATCATAATACACAAAAGCCTATTCAAAGATGTCCTACGGGAGCTATTGTATGGTTAGAAGATAGCGGATTAGTAGTAAAAGGAAAAGAAAGTAGAAAAATCATTAGGAAAGGAGCCAGATTAAAGGAGAATACATAAATATAGACTATTAGATTAGAAACAGACCTACATTAAAAACCTTCTTAAATTTACGGATGTCTCATAATGAAATACCATACCACGAGAAGATTAAATTGTTAAATGAGTGAGGGCTACTATTTAGAGATAAAATTGTTCTTTTCTAGAACTTTAACTAGTTTTTTAATATAAGAACTAATAGCTTTAGAATTGTTTTCTGGATCAATTAAATCAAATGTAGCTCTCCAAACCAATGTATTATCAGAGTCTTTTTTTAATTCGTAAATAGATGTTTCGATATTATAAACTTTATAGTTGTTAAAATAATCCTGTTTGAAATATGCATCTTGATATGCCAAATAGTATCCAATAAATTTTCTTAAGTGATAATCAGTTTTTGGAGAATCGGTTGCATAAGATTCATTATTGTCAATACCTTTAACTAAAGATACTAACACGGTATCATAACTATTAGATAATAGTTTATCTACTTGATTTTCAATATCATTTTCTGTTTGCTCGGAATCAATAAATGATTTTTCAAATACTACAGCACTTTGTAGTGCCATTATTTCTCTTTTATTTAATTCTGTGATTAATTGAAATTCGTAAGCTTTACGTACATCATAATTTGATGTAACACCAATAACCAATATTTTTTTTGGCTTGAATATATCATAACCTGGGTTTTTCCAGCTTGTTATCAATTTCGTTGAGGAGCAACTTATAACTAGGAAAATAGTAAATATAACTAGGACCCTATTAATCTTTGATATAATATCATTGGATAGCCTTTTCATCTATAAATTCTTCCATTTTCAATGAAATAGGGTTTATAAGTTGTTGTTCTTCCAAAACAACAATTACTAATCTAACATAATCATTTACTGTTTCATTAATGGACTCAGGATCTGTAATATCAATATATCCTTTCCAGATGAGTTCCCGATTTTCACCTGGGCAGATGCAATATAAAGAGGTTTCCGTATTGTAGACTGTATATTCTAGATAATAGTCTGGATTATAAAAGGCGTCTTGGTATTTTAAATAATCTTCTTTGAATTTTTTGTGTGTGTTATCGAAACTATCATAGCCTTCTTTAAAAGCAATTTTATCTTCAATACCTATAACTTTGGTTAATAAAATAGTATCAAATCCCTCTGCTATTAGTTTGTCCTCCAATGCTTTTAACTCTTCTTCCGTTTTCTTTTCTGAGGTGAAAGATGAATTTAAAAATTGATAACTCATGATTGCTTCAATGCCTCTAGAATTATATTCGGTTTTTAGTTGTTTTTCAAATTTTTGTCTAGCTTCTATATTGGGTGTCATTCCAACTATTAAAATTTTGTTTGCGCTATAACTAATAATTTCTGGGTTTTTCCAATAATCAATAAGCTCCACACTTGAACAGCTAAATAACAATAAACACCATACTATTTTTTTTAAAAGTTTCATTATTTGTGTTTGTTATTGAAGCAAACGTTTTTGTTTGCCTTCTTTTATTACACCTGTAATTAGCGAAAACAACTGAGTTTTTAGTATTCTATATTTTTCTAAAAAATTGCTTACCACTATTATTAGTTTTGCATGTTTGCGTCTATAAGTATCTTCTTTTTGAAGTTCGTTTACACCATCAACCATAACCTTTAGACCTTTTTCATGGTTTTTAACGGTATTGATTAAGTTATCAGTATCTTTTTTTAAAATATTGAGCTTGTCTATTATTTTTTTGCTCTCTGCAAAGTGTTTAGAATCAATTAATTGAAGTGTATACGATTTTACTAAATCGTTAAAGAATAATATCTCGTCTTTTGCAAATTTTAATTCTGACATCCATTTACGTGTATTGTCATGCATGGTCTCAGCACTTAACCAAGCTTTATATTTTACTTTAGTTTGTTTTGTTTCCATCTTCATTTATTTTAAGAGTTTAAAAAAAAGCAGAAAGTAATTTATAATTCATTACTTTCTGCTTTTAAAAAATTTAATCGACCTCAATGACCTTTTTTGGAGGCTCTTGTGTAATGGTTTCTTCGTTTTTAAGTAATCTAACTTTCAAGATCCCATTTTTGTATGATGCCTTAACATCTTGATCTAAATCTACAGATGGTGGAAGCATCATAGATCGTTTAAAGGATTTATAACTAAATTCTTTACGAGAATACTCTTTTTCTTTTTCTTCTTCTTCTACTTCTTTTACACCGCTAACATGAAGTATATCGTCTTCAATAGTAACTTCAAAATCCTTTTTGTTAAAACCTGGAGCTGCAAACTCGATTTCAAAATCTTTTTCATGTTCTTTTACATTTACAGCAGGCATTAAACTATCATCTTCCAAGAAATCGTCATTAAAAATATCATCAAACCTCATTAGACTGTTTAAGTTGTCGAAGTTTGAAGTAAAAAATCTACCTCCCCAAGGTCTTAAAAAACTATTGTTCCAAGGTGTTACCAATCGGCTTTCAAGAGGAGATAACCTGTTGCGCTTTCTGCGTTTAATTAATGTTGTCATGATATTATTATTTTAAGTTAAACATGTATTTTGGAACACTAATATACCTACAGAAAGCAGTTTTTGCAATGATATATATCAGTCAAGTAACTAAGCTATTCTAATTTTAGGAATTCCATTTAGTTAACAAAAACACTTTCCAGATATTGAAATAACCTGAATTTTAGGTCCAGAAAAGCTTCATGAAAGTTGAAAACCCTTAGCTCAATATCGTCATGCTCTTTGATGAAAAAATAATCGCATGCTAGATCATCACATTCTATTTTATTTCTAATATGATTGGAATGCGAGTACATTTTATTTAATAAAGCAACCCTGTTGTCACTTATAGCTTTCAGTTCTTTTTTAAAGATAGACAGGCTTTCATATAAATTTATCATATGGTTTTTAAAAAAAGGCTTATGAATTAGAATGGTATAAAATTCAAGTTCAAGTTTTAAATTTTCCAATCTATTTATAGCTATAGATATGTTGTATTGTAATTCTTCAATAGATTTATTTCCATTGAAGCTTTTATACTTTTGAAATGCTTCCATTTTTATAAATATTTTAAATTAAAGTATTACTTTTTCTACATCAGTTAATTTTGGCACTATAACGTGCCACTTAAATGTATCTTGAATCTTTATACGAAAGGCATCCAAAGCTGTAGGCTCTCCATGAATTAAAAACACCTTTTCTGGTATGTTTTTAATGTTATTCATCCAATCAAGCAAATCGTTCTGATCTGCATGTGCTGATAGACTTTCGATAGTTTTAATGTTGGCTTTAACAGAGTAGTATTTACCAAAAAAACGTATTTCATGCGCGCCATCTTGCAACTGTCTGCCTCTCGTGCCTTCGGCTTGATAACCAACTAGTAAAACGGTGGTTAAAGGTTTGTCTATAAGTTGTTGCAAATAAGTTAATATTCTACCTCCCGTTACCATTCCGCTTCCGGCAATAATTATTTTTGAACGTGTATCGTCAATGGTTTCCCAAGTTTCTTTGAAAGATTGTATAATGTTTAAATGATTACACATGGCCTCATAATCTGAATTTGATAATTTATGCCACTTTGTAAAGCGTTTAAAAACCTCCATTACATTGTTTCCCATTGGGCTATCAATAAAGATGGGAATATTGGGTATTTTATTTTTTTTGTATAGTTTCCATAGTAAAAACATGAGGGTTTGCATACGCTCTACAGCAAAGCTCGGAATTATTAAATTACCATGGTTTATTATGGTTTCTTTAATGAGTTTGGAAAGAATATCGTCTATATTCTCTTCAGGGTGTAATTTATTTCCATAGGTGCTTTCAACAAATAAAAAATCTGCCCATTCTGGTTTTTTTGGGTCATCAAGTAAATAATCATTAGTCCTACCTATATCACCTGAAAACACAAACCGTTTGCCATATATATCCAATTCTATAAAAGTGGCCCCAATAATGTGACCATTATATTGAAAACGAAATGATATATTTTTAGTAAAGGATATCCATTTATTAGGCATTTCAACTTGAAAATTTGCTATAGTTTTTTCAGCTTCAAGTAAGGTGTAAAAAGGTAATGCGGGTTTGTGCTTTGTATATTTTTCCTTATTGGCTCTTTCGGCATCTTCCTCATGGATTTTAGCACTATCTTTCAATATAATTTCAGCAATGGCTAATGTAGGTGCTGTGCCTATTATTTTTCCTTTAAAGCCTTGTTTTATTAATCTGGGTAAATACCCGATATGGTCTAAATGGCCATGTGTAAGCAAAACCACATCAATTGCTTCAACATTAATAGGCAAATCACTCCAATTGAGTTCCCTTAACTCTTTTAAACCTTGAAACATGCCACAATCGATCATTATGTTACCTTCAAAAGTTTCAATAAGAAACTTTGAACCAGTTACAACACCTGCGGCACCCAAAAAATTTATATTAACAGAATTGCCCATAGATTTTACCGATTACAAAGCATTTTAATTTCATTCAAAATTCTTTTCTTTCTTGTTTCGGAAATTCCCAAATGATCTAAATAAAAAACATCACCAATTAATTCTCTGCAAAGCACTACATCTCTACTTAAGAGGAATTGTTTCTCCCTGTTTGTTAGTAAAGTTGATACCGTTATTGGATACAATCCTAAACGGTCTATTCGGTCTTTTAATCCATCATTTTTTGGATAATCCCAACTTAAAAGATATAGGTTAACACACTTACCGTATTTTATGGCATCTTCCGTAAAGCGTGTATTGGTTACTACCCAACCTTCTTTAAGGTTGATACCGTTTTTTGGGTTTGAGTTCCAAAATGCCTTTACGTCGTTATATCGGGAATTGATATATAGTGGTATTTTTACATTGCATTTAAGTCCTTCCTCTCTATGGAATTTGCATTCAATAACCACGGTTTTGTCATTTTTATGGGCAACAACATCAATCTCATGGTTAACACACTGCCCCAATAAAGTTTTTCCAATTTCTGTTTCATATCCAGAGTATTTTAATATCGCACCAATAAAACGTTCAAAAGGAAATCCTGTTGGCCCTAGCTCATATATAGCTTTCTTAAGTTTATATCTTGATGCCAGATGGCTTTTGTTTTTTTTAAGCAAGGCATAAGCTCTGTTGTAAATTTCTTTAGTAGAAATACCTTGGTAGATCTCGTCTCTCACCTTGTCGATAATTTGATTTACAGTTTGTTTATCTGCACCAATTTGATTTAATGAAGCTTTTAACTTATCTAGTGAGAATTTTGCTTTTTCACCTGAAGATTTTATGATATCGAAAGTATCCTGTTCCATTGGTAATCTTATAAAATTAATTATCGAGCACAAAAACTACAGACTTCTTGGGTTAAAAAAAGTTTTTCACCCAAGCTTTGATTTGTTTATTGGTCATACTGTCGGTCTTTACCACATCTTTAATTTTTGTGGTGATATATGCATGGTTATGTATTATTTCTTTATGTAGTTTTTTACACATTTCCGCGGGGCCAAAAAGCACTATGGCACTGGCCTCTTTAATTTCTAAAATGATATCGTCAAAATATCTTTTTATTTCGTGTTTTTCACGCTCTAAATATTTGCTATCTTGAACAACATCTTGTGGTCCACCTTTTAATCTTGTACCAGAGCCACCATAAACATGGTAATGTTCTATGTTTGAGAATATGGTATTTATACTCTCTTCGCCATTATTTAGAGTAACAATAATAGCTTTTTTTTTATCTAACCAAACACCTGCTTTCATTTGTAATAAGTTATTAATTTTAAACCTTGTTTTAACTTCTTAAATCATGCATTACCAAAAGGGGCACTTTGGAGTTATAACCAATCTCTTTAACCAATGGATGTGTTAATATGCTACCAAAAAAAACATGTTTTTTATTTATGAACGCCACCATATCACTATCCCTACTTTGAACAAAGCAGCCTATTGCTGTTGGGATATCCATGTGGCTTAACGAGTGAAACGTATACTCAACATCTTCAAAATATTCTTCTATAAGTTTTTTGTTATTGAGTTGTTTATCGCTTAATTTATCTTCGGAAGAGATATGCAAAACACGGATGACTGCTTCACATTTTTTGGCTAAATCTATCAAATAATTGAGCTCTCTTCTTTTTAAATGGGTTTTGTAACTAGTGGGGAAAACTATTTCCTTTGGTAAATTATGTTTGCCTTTTTCTGGAACCACAATAACGGGACAGTTTCTTACCTTTTCCATAACATCAATGGCTACACTTCCAAACAATTTTGTTCTCGATGCCGTTTTACCTTTAGTTCCCATAATAATCATATCTATATCTTTTTCTTCCACTATATTTTTAATGGCTTCCACGACATTATTAAATGTTGAAATAGTTTTAAAATGATGTTTTGGATTGTCATAGTGTTTAAAAGCTATCATGTCCAACAATTTGGCCAACCCATTTTCAGAATCTAACTTAGCGGTCTCATACAATTCACTTCCAGGCCCTATGTTTATTAGGCTATCTACAACATTTCCTGTTCCGGAAAACACGTTTAAAATATGGAAATCGCAAACGTCTTTCTTGTATAATTCTAAGGCATAGCCAATGGCATGCCATGCATTTTTGGAAAAGTCCGTTGGTAATAATATTTTGCGTTTCATTTCCTTATTTTTCGGGGTTTCAATGAATTAAACTTAATTAATATTTAGGGGAATGATAAATATTATCTCATTCAGGTATTACTAAAAAAGGTACTCTGGGGTGAAATCCTATTTTTTTTATGATAGGTTCTCTAATGATTTTTTCTATGAAGCTGTGATTATAATTAACCATGGCCAGAATATTAACATTATGTTCTTCAATAAAATCATTTATTTCTGTAGCTTTTTTATCATACTTTGGCAACCAATGAAGAGAGTACTCATAGTATTCCAAATATTCCTTAAGCTTTGTTAAATTGTATTTCTGTATGTCGTTTAGTTTTTCCTCAACATTAATATGCATAATGCGTATTTTGGAGTTATTTAAATCCGCCAATTCCTTTAAAGGTTTCAATTCCTTATGACTATAAAACCTATTGAAGTCTGTTGGAAAAGCCATTTGTGAAGGTGTTATATAGTCATATTCTTCTGGAATTATTAAAACAGGGCAGTTTTTCAAACTTTTTACAATATTTATGGTATTACTTCCAAAGAAAAACTCTTTTGCGCCAGTAGCGCCTTTGGTTCCCATAATCACCAAATCAATTCCCCAATCTTTTACTGCTGTTTTAACAGCGGTTTTTAAATCTTTTAAACTTAATATTATTTGGTAATTATGGTTTGCGTTGACATTAGATGTTTCTGCTAAATCTTTTAAATCTAACAGTTGTTTCATAGCATTTTCCTGCATCGTTTTTAATAACTTATTAGAAAGATTGGAAAGCGTTGATACTTTAATGATTGTTGAGTTTAAAAAATAGAATGTAGAATACTCTTCGGCAAAGAGTTTTAAAGCATAGACGACCGTGTTCCATGCATTGTCCGAAAAATCAGTTGGTATTAAAATATTCCGTCCCATAGTTTAAGTTTTATTGTTTTTTGCGGGAATTACCAAAAAAGGAACATTTAAATGAAACCCTATTTGGTTTATGGTAGATTTGAAAAACAAGTTTTCAAAGAATGAATGCTTGTTGTTTATCATAACCAATAAATTTATTCTGGTCTTCAGTTGAAAATTTGTTATACCTTCTTCAACAGTTTGGTTACTTACATCGTGAAATAAATGAGCTATTTTCTTAAAGTGCTTTTCAAGTATTTTTTTATTTGCTTTTTGTAGTTCTGATAGATCATAACCATAAGAAACATGCAGTATATTTACCCTGGTAGTATAAAGTGAAATGATATCAATTATGGGTTTTAAATGATAAGGTTTATAGCTTACCTCATAATCGGTTGGAAACAAGACCTCATGTGGCGTTTCAAAGTTAAAATCACTGGGTATTGCCAAAATAGGGCACTTTACACTTTTAAAAACGTGCACAGTATTTGATCCAAATAATATTTCTTTGGTACCGGTAGCTCCTTTAGTTCCCATTACTACATAATCGATAGGCTTGTTTTGAACAATATGTTTGATTTCGGAAACCAAGTTGTTGAAAGCTGCAATTCTCTTTATGGTGTGTTTAGGGTTATTAAACTCTTTTTTTATACGGGTTTTTAACTCTTTTAATTTTTTTAGGGAATTTTCTTTTACAGCATCAACCATCCCAAATTGAGCGGGTTCTAGAAGTACATATTCGACCTGATAAATTGCTGGTGTGTATGTATTTAACAAAAAGAATCGACATGTTTCATTCTTGAAAAGCTGCAACGCATATTTTATGGCATTCCAAGAATTTTCAGAGAAATCGGTAGGAAGAAGAATATTTTTCATGACTTTAAAAATTTTAATTTAAACTAATCGCGTCTCATGTTTTGTAACGCTAAAAAAGGAATATCAAGATTTAAACTGAATTCATCTATTGTAGACTGATAAAGCATATTTTCCAAAAAAGAGTGCCTTGTATTTACCATAACCAGCATGTCAACGTTATTTTCCTTGATATATTTATAAATTACATTTACTATGTGTTTACTTTTTATGACTATAAAATTGATTTGATTTTTACACAATTCATTCTTTATAAAATTTTGGTTATCTATTTGTCTCATTGATAACTTTGCTGATTTAGACATATAAAGTACGTCTATTACCGCCCGATACGGTGATGCCATTTCGCATAACAATTTTAATTCCCTTCTTTTATAGGGTATTAGATAGTTTGTTGGAAAAAGAATATGTTTGGGTTGTGTATACTCATAATTTTCGGGAATAGCCAATACCGGACATTGCACATATTTTATAACCTGCAGTGTGTGACTTCCAAAAGTTATTTTCTTGTCATTGGTTTTTCCTCTGGTACCCATTATTATAATATCAATATTCTGGTTGTCAACAATGGTGTCGGTTTCATCAATAAGTAAATTATCGGCTGAAATTGTATGGTATGTATGGCGTGGGTTTGGTGAGATAGAATCAATGTATTTTAAAGTAGTTTCTAACTCCTCTTCAGATTTTTTGCTCATCATTGATTTGATACTCTCCAAGTTTGTTTTGGTAAATAAAGTTTCGTCTGCATAAATATCGTCTTGGTAAGCATGCATTATATAAAATTCGCATACCTCGTACTTAAACAACTCAGTGGCAAACTTTATAGCATTGTTTGCATTTTCAGAAAAATCGGTCGGAATTAATATTTTTCTCATCGTCTTAAGTATTATCACTAAAGTTAAATGCTATAAAATCTTGATGCAATGATATTTATCAGATTAATATCAATGTTATACTGATATTTATCATTTGATAAAACCTAGGTAGTTCGCATATTTATATCAAACTAAAAAGTAATTTGTTATGGCACTTAACTTCAATGAATTTGCAAAAGAGGCTAATACTTTTCTAAAAAAGTATACCAAAGAAATGAATTTGGGGACCGATAGAGAAAAAGCCGGTCGTATATTATCTGCTATTTTACATGCTTTGCGAGAAGTGATTTCAACAGAGGAATCTTTACAACTTATAGCGCAATTCCCAATGTTTTTAAAAGCTGTATATGTGAATGGGTGGACTATTCATAAAAAAGAAAAGATTAAAACTATGACTGAGTTTATCGATTTAATAAGAAAATATGATGGTGTTACATCCATTCACGATTTCGGATCCGACGAACTTGCTGAAAATTATATTGCTACTACCTTTATTATGCTACGTCGATATGTTTCTCTTGGAGAATTGGAAGATTTGAGAACTGGGCTTCCTAAAAACCTAAAATCTATGATTTATCAAAATGTTATGTTTTAAATGGCTTTATGGAATCAAGAATTACCTTTACTATTAGATAATGAACATTATAAAATATTGGGCATCAATTAAATAGAGAGTTTACCGTAGGTTTTTAAGGCTAAACGACTGAATTTTTTATGTGATTACGCCAATATGGTTTAAGAAGATTACTTGAATTCAAACTTTTAATATAATAACGCTATTAAAGCAAAGTTAAAACACCCATCTTTGGATTGCTTCCATTGATAATGATTTGAGCAGTAAAAGAAATATTGTTCCTTGGCTTGATGATGCCGGCGATTTATCATTTGGATTAAAACAAAAAAATAAATTCTGATTTTTAAAACCTAAAAAAAAAAAAGAGGCTGTCTAAAAGGTGTTTTAATTTGATTTATCATATTGAGCTTGTCGAAACTTATATTTGTTATATAAAATTTATAATATTTTACAAGCTTAATGTGACATCTGTTTATACTTTTCAGACGACCTCTTTTTCATTCACAAAATAATAAAGTGAATTTGATTAATAGCCAATTTTAAATAAGAAGCAGAAAGTCGCAACCTTCTGCTTCTCCAAAGTATTTAATGTCATCGTCTAACGTTCAATTTTCTAGAATATATTCTTTATAACTAAAGAAAATATTGAGATTTTCCTGATGAATAATAACTTTAAATACTCTGTTTAAGCACCATCATTTTGCAATAACAGCGCTTATTTGTATAAGAAACAGGAAGCCTAAACTTCCTGTTTCCTCTTTCGAAATGTTTGATCTTACTAACTAACTTTTTCTAATCACTAACATCCCAATAAGGGATATTAAATCTTCAGATAATTAATACTTTCAAACATTTCTTTTGCAGCGTTAAACTCTAATTATAGTGATTTAACTCTGTTTTGTATAAAAAACAGGAGATCGAAACCTCCTGTTTCTCCTAAGTATTTAATGTCATTATCTAACGTTCGGTTTTCTTCAATGCTTTTATTTCTAAAAGTTACATTTTTGGGTTTTCCTGTAAAATAATACCTTCAAACACTCAGTTTTGGCATCATCATTTTACAACAACAATACCTATATTTTTATTACTATGAAAAAGAACTTTTTGATTATGACGCCAATATACATTGCTATTTTTAGCTAGGAAATGATATATATCAGTTTTGAAAAATTAAATAGGCACGACCCCATAAACAATATTTAACAAAAACAGACCTGTAAAAAACAATAGTGTATAAATAACCTGTACCAGTTTTATGTTAATAAATTCCAACACTGAAACCGTTCGCTTGGGAAATATAAAAAGTGACAAACCTATAAATAACGAAACCCAGCCAATAAGCGTTATTATAAGCTTATAGTTAGGTTCCCAGATATTGTGAAGTAAAATATTGAGTAACCCAACAATAATGGCCATAAATGATGAAACTATCAGAAACTTTTCATCTTTTAAATCGTTAAAAATTTGCTTGATCCGTTTAGGGTTTAAGCTTAATATCAAAAAAAATATAATGAGATACCAACCCCAAAACTTTGCTAAAAAAACTGAATTCTCCATAGTATTTTAATTTTGTTCATGTAACACTAAAAATGGTATTTCTGTATGATAACTTATTTCTTCAATTTTTGAATGAAATAAAATTTGCTGAAAATAATTCAAATTTTTGGCCACCATACATATCATGTTGGTATTCCTGCTTTCAGTAAAGCATTGAATGGCGTCTTCAATTCCCTTGTTTGTCAAATAATGAAAACTGTGCTCTATTTGGTTAAAATAATCATCTAAGAGTTCACTATTTCGTTTTTGATCGTAATTCAAATTTGTTTTCTTTTTACTTATATGAAGAATCCTGAGTGCAGCTTTGTGATTCTCTAAAATATCAGAAAGTGGATGTAATATTTGAATGTCATAAGTCAAGGAAAAATCTGTTGGAAATGCTATCTCTTCTATTTTAACAAATTCGGCCTTTTCCGGTACAGACAAGATACTACACTTTACTTTGGTAATAACATCACCAGTATTACTTCCTACTATAATTTTTTTTAAGCCTGTAGCCCCTTTAGTGCCCATAACTATTATATCAATGTTTTTCTCTTCAACATGCTTTCTTATGGATTCGATAAAAAAATCGTAATCTGAAAGCGAATAAAATCTATGAATTTTATTAGTTTCAAAGCCAGTAGCTATGCGACGTAATATTTTACGCAATTTCTGTTTGGAAGATTTGATGTAAACTTCTTCTAATACATCTTCATTGGCAATATAGGGAGAACCGTTCATAAAATTGTCACTTAACCTATTTACGTGTAACAAGTAAAAATTGCAGGTTTCTCTATGAAAAAATCGGACGGCATACTTAATGGCATTCCAGGAATTTTCTGAAAAATCGGTAGGTAATAAAACATTTTTCATCTGATAGCTTCTTTTCGCACACTAATTTAATCTTAACTAGCTATAGATAAAATGATATTAATCATTTTAAAAAAATGCAATGATTGGTTAAACGATACTCTTTAGTCTTTTAATATCAACAACTTTAATGTTCCTGCCTTCTGCTTTAATAATACCCAATTTTTTAAACTCAGTAAGAGCTCTAATTAGGGTTTCAGTAGCAATACCCGCAACACTTGCTAAATCATTTCTAGATATTTTTATAGGGTCTTCTGGTTTGCGGTTTATCTTTTCGGCAAATTTTAAAATAGTTGCAGCCGTTTTTTTATTTACTGTACCATAAGCCATTTGTAAAAGCTGTTCTTTAACAGTAGATAGGTCGTCTGTTAAAAGCTCAATTAATTCGAGTAAAACTTTATGGTTTTTATCAAGCAACTCATTAAAATCTATAATAGAAATACCTAATAATTTTGTGTTTTGAATAGCGGTTGCCGTTTCTTGGTGTGAGGTGTTGTTTGTAAATGATGTATAACCAAACAAATCATCTTCTTTATAGAGTGCCGTAATTAATTCTTTCCCCTGTTCATCCATTCTGAAGCATTTAACGGCTCCTTTATTGATTAAATAGATATAATTTGAATGATCACCTTCATTATAAATGATATCTTCTTTTTTAAAGATGAATTCAACGCCATAATCATCAAAAAAATTTTTTAAGTCGTTTAGTGTTTTTATCTCGCTTTCTTGGGATTGTAAAATGCTGTTTTCTTGATGATTATTATAATTTAATTCCTGCAAAATGGAAACTTTAGCCAGCCTGCTTTCAATCGCACTAATAATATCATCTTCTGTAAAAGGCTTTGTAATATAATCATCGGCGCCTAAATTCATGCCTTTTCTTATATCATAGCGTTCAGTTTTAGCTGACAAAAATATAAATGGGATGTACTTGGTAGCCTTGTTTTTTGATAGCGCCTCTAATGTCTCATAGCCATCTAGTACAGGCATCATAATATCGCAAACTATAATATTGGGAATATGTTTTTTTGCCAATTCAACACCTGTTTTCCCATTGGAAGCTTTTATAACTTTGTAGTTGGACAATTCTAATAGTTCCGCGGTGTTTTCTCTTAAAACAATATCATCCTCAATAAGTAAAACGGTTTTCATATGGTTATGGTTTGTTGAGCAATATTTGGAATTATTACTATAAATGTGGTTCCTTTATTCTCTTCACTTTCAAAATTTATGGTTCCTCCAAAATTTTCCAGGTGGCTTTTTATAATATTTAAACCAATACCAGTCCCTTGGGTATTTACAACATTTTCAGCTCGAAAATAACGCTCAAATATATGTTTTTGGTCTTTTTTTGGGATACCAATTCCATGGTCTTTTAAAGTAAGTGTTGTGTTTTTTTTATCTTGTTTAATGTAAATTTCTATAATAGATCTTTCAGGAGAATATTTTATCGCATTATGTAAAAGGTTAGAAAGTATTAGTTGAATAATTTTTTCATCCTGAAAAAGAGATATTTCATCAATATTTTCAGGATATTTTATTTGCTGACCTTCTTTTAAAAGCATATTAGCATCATAAACGGCCTCATTAACAACTTTACTGAGTTTAAAATCATGAAATCTATAGTTTACTTTACCTGTTTCAAGTTTTTCAAATGATAAAAAGTCATTTAGTATATTATTTAAAAAATGAACTTTATCAATGATAGTTTTAATATGTTTTTCTCTCTTTTCCTGATGCTCTTTCAATTGATATTTACTTAGTAGTTGGCTAGATGTTAATATAGCGCTTAAAGGGGTTTTAAGCTCATGTGAAACCAACGACAAAAAACTGGTTTTAAGTTGATTAAGTTCTTTTTCTTTTTCGAGTGCTCTTTTAAGTTGTTCTGTTCTTTCCTCTACTTTGTTTTCAAGTTTATGAGTATAATTTTTTTGTTCTGTTATGTCTAAAATAATAGCTACGAATACCTCTTTTTCACCAAGATTTGATAATTGTAAATGGACATCGATGGGGTAAGTGGTTCCATCTTTACGCTTATGGATGCTTTCAAATTCAATTTTCTCAACATTCTTTTCCAGCAGTTCCGAAATCTTTTGCCTAAAATTTTCTTCATTCTCAAGTGGTTTTATGTCTAAAGGCGTCATTCCCTTTAGCTCTTCTAAGTCATATCCAATATTTTTTTGGGCACCAAAATTTACATTTATAAACTTTAGAGATTTTGAATCAAAAACATATATTTCATTCAAAGATTCATGAAAAATCGATGCTAAATGATGGCGTTCGGCCTCGGCATTTATTTTTAAAGTAACATCATTTTGAATACCTATAAAATTAGTAACAATACCTTTATCGTTTGTTATTGGGAAAACGTATAAGTCATTCCAAAACATCGTACCATCCTTTTTGTAATTGCGCAATGTTGCCTGACAGCTTTCACCTTTTTTTATAGCTTCTCTTAAAGCGTTAAGAGGTGGTTGGTCTCTATCTTTTCCTTGTAAAAACCTACAATTATGGTTCAGTATTTCTTTATCAGAAAAACCTGTAAGCTTCTGAAATGCCAAATTAAAATATATAACAGGATTATCATGTTTTAAGGCATCTGTTATGATTATCCCGTTATTAGCTGATTGTAACGCTTTACTGCGCAGCATGAGGTTTTTTTCAATCTCCTTTTTTTTAGAAATATCTTTAACCAAAGCCATTACATAAGTTTTGTTATATATTGTAAAAGGATTTAATTCAACTTCTACAGGAATAATGGTTCCGTCTTTTTTTAAGGCAAAAATATCGGTTGCTTCACCCATGGTTCGGCGTTTACCTTTTTTAATGAATTCATCAAAATATTTTGAATGGTTATCATGAAAATTTGAAGGGATTAGCAAATTTAACTCCTTACCCATTAGTTCAGTTTTTGTATATCCAAATATTGTTTCTGAAGATTGGTTAACCTCCATAATATGCTGATGGTTGTCAACAATAACAACCCCTTCAGAAACAGTTTCTAACAGAACATTGAATATTTCCTGATCTTGTTTGAACATGAAAATTGGATGTTGGAATAGTACTATAAATGTACGGAAAAATCGCTGATTTTAATGTATTTAATACTGATTTATATCAGTATTTAAAAGGCTTATTCTATGTAACTTTATTAAGTAGAATGTTAAGTAAAATGAAAACTAAAAAAAAACTGACGCTAAAATTTTATCAAAATCTTGGTAAACTTTTTTATGCTGTTGCTGCCTCGGATAATTCAGTCCGTAAAATTGAGTTCGATAAATTAAAAGAGCTTATAATAGCACAGTGGTTAGATTTGGATTCTATTGAAGATAATTATTACGAAGATGCTGCTTACCAAATAGAAATTGTTTTTGATTGGTTGAACAGCCAAAAATTCTTAGACGCAACATCCTGTTATAACGATTTTGTAAATTACAAAAACGAGCAAAAGCATTTATTTAGCAATAGTATAAATAAGCTCATCATAAAAACGGCACATGCTGTTGCCAATTCCTTTTCTGGTGTAAATAAATCAGAGTTAATTTTATTGGCAAAATTAGATTTGGAATTAAAGAAATAGATTCATGGGCAGTTTTAATAATATCATTAATTCGGATAATTTAACTTTAATTGATTTTCATGCTACTTGGTGTGGACCATGTAAAGTGTTGGCTCCTATTTTGAGAGAAGTAAAACAGGATTTAAAAGACTCCATTAAGATTATAAAGATTGATGTTGATAAAAATCAATCTTTGGCAGCCAAATATCAAGTTCGCGGTGTCCCAACAATGATGCTTTTTAAGAATGGGAAACAACTTTGGCGGCAATCAGGCGTGCTTCAAAAAAAAGATATAATCAACATAATTAAACAGTATTTTTAAATACTACTTATCATGATGGATATCATTTTATAATAGCAATAAACACTATACATTTAATGGATTATTATAAAATATTAAGCCATGAAAAAACTACTAATTATATTTTTTATGATTCCTATTTTTGGATTCTCACAAACAACGGAAGAATTTGATTTTATTGCACCTTATAGTGATGGTTATGCAGCCATTAAGAAGGGTGAGTCTTGGGGTTTTGTAAATGATAAAGGAACCATTGCCATAGATTTTCGTTATGATTTGGTTTTAACTGAAACCAACGGTAATAAATATCCTATTTTTAAGAATAACCGATGCTTAATTTCTGAAATAAAAAAGGGCATTACCTATTTTGGATATATAGATAAAACAGGTAATACGGTAATAGAACCCAAATTCTTGAACGCTATAAATTTCAATAACAATAAAGCCCTTGCTTTAGGCATTTTGAAAGAAGAACTTGGGAGTAATGATATTTTGGGCAAAAATGTTGTTAGCTATAGGTATTTTGAAGTAATAATAGATACTGATGGGAATGTTGATACTTATTTAAACCCCAAAGGCATTAATGTTGTTTTAGATAAAGAATACCTAAAAACACCTCCAGAAATCACATCAAAGCAAATTTCTAATAATTTATTTGTTGTACGTACGAAAAACAGTAAATGGATGATTAAATCTATAGAATGAAAGCAAACCTTAATTTAGGCAGTATCTCTGGTATTAAAATAATAGTTCATTGGACTTTCTTTTTTTTAATAGCTTGGATAGTTTTTAGTGAACTAAACCAGGGAGGAGTTACCAAAAGTATTCTGTTTAATATTGCATTAGTTTTAGCTGTTTTCGCATGCGTAATTCTACACGAATTAGGACATGCCTTAACAGCCAAACGCTTTGGTATAGAGACCAAAAAAATAACATTGCTTCCTATAGGTGGAATGGCAAGCTTAGAACGTATACCGGAATCGCCAAAAGAAGAGCTTTTGGTAACACTTGCAGGACCTTTGGTGAATGTAATAATAGCCATTTTTCTTTATTTCATAGTACCCATCGATGAATTTATGCGCTTAAATTTTACTGAAACATTTGAAACTTTAATGAGTTTTACACTACAAAATTTTCTGTTCTCTTTGTTTTTAGTTAATGTAGGGTTGGTATTGTTTAATATTATTCCTGCATTTCCTATGGATGGTGGGCGCATTTTAAGAGCCTTATTAGCGATGAAAACGAGTCGGGTTAAAGCCACACAAATAGCTTCTAGCATTGGACAGTTTATGGCTATGCTATTTTTATTGTTGGGGCTATTATATAATCCTCTTTTGATAATTATCGCTCTTTTTATTTTTTTAGGTGCATATGGCGAAAACCAAATTGTTCAACATTTGGCATTATTAAAAGGACATAGTGTTGAAGAAGCAATGATAATTAACATGACCACTTTTAACCCAGTAGATTCTATAGATTTAGTTGTAAACAAAATTATTTCAGGTACAGAAAACAATTTTGTTGTGGTAAAAAATCATGAAATTAAAGGGATATTGTATCATAAAACCATAATAGAAAATTCCAATAAAAATGTTCTTGTAAAAGATATTATGGAAACCGATTTTAAAACCGTTAATAATACTGATGACCTCAATGAAATATACAACATCGTGTTTTCAGAAAAAAAATCATTTGTTCCAGTTTTAAAAGACAAAAAACTTGTTGGTGTTATTGATGCTGTCAATCTAAACGAATACATTTTATTACAAGCTAAATTATCTTATTAAACATGAAGTCTTTATCTGTAACAATTTTAGTGTTCATCATTTTTTCTTGTTCTAATGATAAAGATAAAATACTGCCTACCGAACGGCTTTTAACAGAATCAGTTTATTCTTCAGTAACCATTCAGCCAGATAGTTTATATCAAGCTTACGCCATAGTTTCAGGTATTTTAGATAAAAATTTTGTTGAGGAAGGTGATACTGTTTTAAAAGATGAAGCTATAATTCAAATCATCAACCAAGCGCCTAAACTTAATGCCAAAAATGCCAAATACTCCTTGGAATTGGCCCGAGAAAATTATTATGGAAGCGCCACTGTATTAAATGGTATTTTGGACCAAATAAACGCTGCTCAACTTAAGTACAAGAATGATTCCATTAACTATTTCAGACAAAAAAACCTTTGGGAACAAAAAATAGGATCTAAAAAAGATTATGATACCAAGAAGTTGGACTATGAGCTTTCACAGAACAATTTACAAACTCTTCAAAATAGTTATGATAGAACCAAGAACGAGTTGCAAACCGCTTTAAGACAATCAGAAAATAATTATCAAACTGCATTAATAAGTACCAAAGATTTTACAGTGAAAAGCAAAATAAATGGGAAAGTGTATGCGATTTACAAAGAACCTGGTGAAATTGTAAATACACAAGAACCACTTGCAAGTATTGGAAGTGCCACCAATTTTATTATTGATATGTTGGTGGATGAAGTAGATATCGTTCGCATCAAAATTAACCAAGAAGTTTTGATTCATTTGGATGCATATAAGGATAATATTTTTAAAGGGAAGGTGTCAAAAATATATCCCAAAAAAGATGAACGCAACCAAACCTTTAGAATAGAAGCTGTTTTTGATAATCCTCCTGAAGTCTTATATCCTGGCCTTTCAGGAGAAGCAAATATAATTATTGCAAAAAAAGATAAAGTATTAACTATTCCACAAGCATACTTAATTGATGATAACAAATTGAAAACCGATGATGGTATAACTACCATTAAAGTAGGTTTGCAAGACTTGGAATATATTGAAGTGTTAGAAGGTATTACTAAAGATACTCACATTTATAAACCAGAATAAATGACAAACTGGACTGTAATATTGAGCATCGCAAAAACCCATTTGCTTACTAAAGTAAGGCAAACTTCAATTGCAGCACTTGGTGTTACTTTTGGTATTGGTTCATACATTACGTTGGTCTGTTTCATGACCGGTTTGAACACCATGTTGGATAATTTAATACTCAACCAAACACCTCACATCCATATTTACAATGAAATAGAACCCTCTCTAGATCAACCAATTGATTTGTTTTCTGGATTAAAGAGCAATTTTAATATTGTTCATTCTATCAAACCCAAATTAAGCCAAAAAAAGATTCATAACGCCTTGCCAATAATATCATTTCTAGAAGAAAAGAATATTGTTCGTGGAGCACTGCCACAAGTAAAAACTCAAATTTTTTATATGGCTGGTTCTATTGAGCTTGGTGGTAATTTAACGGGCATTAATCCTTTGGATGAAACCCGTTTGTTCAATATGGACGATTATATAGTAGAGGGCTCTGCAGAAGAGTTACAAAACACTGATAATAGCATTTTATTAGGTATAGGTATTGCAAAAAAAATGTCGTTAAAGGTTGGAGACCGTGTTCAAATCAGTCCTATTAATGGAGGTGTTTTTCCACTAAAAATAGTTGGTTTCTATCAAAGTGGTATTGCCGATTTGGATGCCATTCAAAGTTTTACCAGCATAAGAACAGTCCAGCGTGTCTTGGGAGAAACGAATAACTACATCACAGATATAAATGTGAAATTATTTGATATTGAGGACGCGATTCCGTTATCAAAAAATATTGAGAAGCAATTTAATTTAAAAGCGATTGATATAAAAACAGCAAATGCTCAATTTGAAACTGGCACCACTATACGAAACCTTATTACCTATGCTGTTTCTATCACACTTCTTATTGTGGCTGGATTTGGTATCTACAATATTTTGAACATGCTTATTTACGAAAAAATGAATGACATCGCCATATTGAAAGCTACAGGGTTTTCTGGTAAAGATGTTCAACTTATTTTTATGAGTCAAGCCATAATTATAGGGTTTGCTGGAGGTGTTTTAGGGTTGCTAATTGGTTTTGGATTGGCAAGTTTAATAGAAACGATTCCATTTAAAACAGAGGCTTTACCAACTGTTGAAACATATCCAATAAATATGAATCCATTATTCTTCGTAATTGGTTTTTCCTTTGCTATGCTATCTACTTTTTTAGCAGGCTACTTGCCTGCAAAAAAGGCAAAAAAAATAGATCCTGTTAAAATTATTAGAGGCCAATAATATGAGTGTTGTTCTGGAAGCAAAACATATAAACAAATATTTTAAAAAGCCTGTATTATTTCATGTCTTAAAGGATGTTAGTTTTCAAATCAATAAAGGCGAATTTGTCTCCATAATGGGAAAATCTGGCTCAGGTAAATCAACCTTGCTCTATATTTTATCGACTATGGATACCGATTATGACGGCGAGCTTTATTTGAACAACCAATTAATAACCAATCAAACTAGAGATTATCTTTCTTACATTAGAAACAAGCATATTGGTTTTGTGTTTCAGTTTCATTATTTATTACCCGAATTTTCAGTGTTGGAAAACGTCATGCTTCCAGCTAAGAAACTTGCTGAAAAATCCCATCAAGAAATAGAAAGTAAAGCTATTGAAAAACTAAGAATGCTCGATATAGAAAATCTGGCACATAAAAAAGCATCACAAATCTCTGGAGGTGAAAAACAACGTGTATCAATCGCTAGGGCGTTAATTAACAATCCCACAATTTTAATGGGAGATGAACCAACTGGGAATTTAGATAGCCAAAACTCTGAAAATGTATTTGACATTTTTAAAGATTTGAGCGAAAATCAAGGTTTATCGTTATTAGTGGTAACGCATGATCAAGATTTTGCAAAACGTACCAATAGAATCATTTCCATGGAAGACGGCATGATAATTACCTGATATTTGTCATTTTAAATGTGTCTTCTAAAGGTTACTTTTAATTATTAAATATTTAAAAATGAGACAAATAAGACTTTATGAATTCCTTACAAAACATAGAGAACGATATTATAAAGTTAACCACTTATATAAGAAATAAATACCCAGAGTTGTATACATTTTTAGATGAAACTCCGATAACTATATCATTCAGTAATAATCAAAGTATTAATAAAACAATGCTCAAAGATTATTTAGAAAGCCTAGAAATTTTGTTAAAACGATATTCTGAAACCCATAAAAATAAATAAATGTCCTTTATCGATTATTATAAAATACTTGGTTTAACGAAGGAGGCTTCTGAAAATGACATTAAAAAGGCGTATAGAAAATTAGCACGTAAATACCATCCAGATTTAAATCCAAATGATAAAGTTTCTGAAAAAAAGTTCAAGGAAATCAATGAAGCCAATGAAGTATTAAGTAATCCTGAAAACCGAAAAAAATATGACCAATATGGCGAGCATTGGAAACATGCTGAAGAATACGAAAAGGCGAAACAGCAGGAGCAGTATCAACGAAGTTATCAAGATCCAACTGGTGAATATTCCCAAGAAGATTTTTCAGATTTTTTTGAAAGTATGTTTGGAGGCAGATCTTCATCTGGTGCAAGAGGCAGACAAGTAAAATTTAGAGGTCAGGATTATAATGCCGAATTACAACTCGATTTAAATGATGTTTACACTACGCATAAACGTACCTTGACTATTAACAATAAGAACATTAGAATCACGATTCCTGCTGGAGTTGAAAATGGGCAAATTATTAAAATAAAGGGACATGGAGGCGAAGGAATAAACGGTGGACCAAATGGCGATTTATTCATTCAATTTTCAATAGTAAATCATTCAAAATTTAAGAGAGATAAAGATAATTTATACACAACCGTTGATTTGGACTTGTATAAAGCATTATTAGGTGGTGAGTTGATGGTTGATACGTTTAATGGCAAAGTTAAGTTGACTGTTAAACCTGAAACACAGAACGGGACTAAAGTTAAGCTTAAAAGCAAAGGCTTTCCCAAATATAAAAAAGAGAACCAATTTGGAGATTTATATATAACCTATAATTTAAAGTTACCAACCAATCTTTCATATAAGGAAAAAGAGCTAATCAAACAACTACAAACACTACGTTCATAATGGAAACCACAGATTTAATACCAGTTCAATTAGTTTGTAAACATTACAAAATCCCTGTTGCTTTTGTAAATACGTTGCAAGAATACCAACTTGTTGAGTTTACTGTTAAAAAAGATGGTTTTTTTGTTCATAAAAAACACTTAAAAAAGGTTGAGAAAATATTACGACTGCATTATGATTTGGATATAAATATGGAAGGTATTGATGCCATTTATAATCTGCTGGAACAAGTAAATGCAATGAAATTAGAGATAAGAAACTTGAATAACAAGTTGCGTTTATACGAAGATTTTTAAACAAGTAAAATGGAGCAAATAAAACATTGGATTGCTGAAAATTCAACAATTTACAGCATTATTAAGTATGTGTTTCTAGTTGCATTTGTTTTGGTTATTATTCAGTTAGTAAGACGAATCTTAAGAAAACATGTTACCGATACAGCGGCCAGGTACAAATCTCAAAAAGGTATAGAAATTATTGGTTATATTATTTTAATATTCTTGTCCTTTTCCTACTTTACAGGTAATATTAAAGATTTTACACTAGTCATTGGCTTGTTTAGTGCAGGTATTGCCTTTACTTTACAAGAGCTCATTTTAAGTATAGCTGGATCATTATATATTTTTATTGTAAAGGTTTATAAACCCGGTGATAGAATTGAAATAAATGGTATTAAGGGAGATGTGATAGATGTGGATAGTATTTACACTACCATGATGGAAATAGGGCAGTGGGTAAGTAACGATAATTATAGTGGCCGCATTGTAAAACTAAGTAATGCCTTTGTTTTTAAAGGTCCTATTTATAATTATTCACAAGACTTTCCTTTTATATGGGATGAATTTAATTTACCCATGAAGTATGAATCGGATATTGAGTTGGCAAAATCGATAATTATTAAAATAGCTTCTAGGACGCTCTCAGAATATACATCAAACTCGAAGTCGCAATGGAAAGATGTTGTGAACAAATATTATATTGAAGATGCTTTAGTTGACCCAACCCTTGCCATCACATTAACCGATAATTGGGTTCAGTTTAACTTGCGATATATTGTAGATTATAGAAAAAGACGTTCTGTCAAACATATTTTATATGATGAAATCTATAAAGAAATCCAAAAAACAGATGGCAGCGTTATTTTGGCATCAAACACATTAGAACTTATTAAAATACCTGAGATTGATGTAAATATTAAGCAGAACATTTAAATCAGGTTTTTAATCTAACGAATGTTAAAAATAAAGTTTTACAATGGAAGATATTTTAACCAATATTAGAAATAAAACCCAAAGACACTATTACATCCCTGAAAAGAAAACTGAATTATACTTTGCCATTATTTGTGGTGTATTTCTTTTACTAGGATTTTTAATTCAAAAACTAACAAGCTTTTCAAACTGGATTTATCTAACAAGTTATCTATTCTCTTACTTTTTTGGATGTTATTATATAGCTATTGAGGCTTATAAAAAAGTTGTTAAGGGAGCTTTTGATATTGATTTCTTAATGATTGCCGCCGCCGCTGGTGCCTTTTATATTGGTAAATGGGCAGAAGGGTCTTTACTTCTATTTCTATTTAGTCTGGGTCATGCTTTAGAACATTATGCCATGAATAAGGCTAAAAGGTCTATTGAGGCTTTAAGTAACATTTCTCCAAAAACTGCATTAGTTAAAAAAAACGGTGAACTTGAAGAAATACCTATCAATAATTTACGTATAAATGATGTTATAGTTGTAAAATCAAACACTAAAATTGCCGCAGATGGTGTTATCATTAGCGGTTCTAGTAGTATTAATCAAGCACCTATAACGGGTGAAAGCATACCTGTTGATAAGGTATATATTGATAGCACCGATTCTTTACCAATGTTTAATGAAATTGATAAAAAACATATTGTATTTACGGGAACCATTAACGGAGATAATAATATAGAAGTACTAGTATTAAAACTAAGTAAAGACTCTACGGTTTCACGATTAATTAATATGGTAAGTGAGGTTGAAACTCAAAAATCTCCTACCCAAAGACTTACCAAAAAGTTTGAAAAATGGTATGTGCCAATTGTGATATTTGCCGTAACATTATTATGTTTTGCTTATTTAATAATTGATGAAGATTTTCACCAAAGTTTATATCGAGCAATAACTGTGTTAGTGGCAGCAAGTCCTTGTGCATTAGCCATTTCAACACCTAGTGCTGTATTAAGTGGTATTGCAAGAGCAGCACAAAAAGGCGTGCTTATTAAAGGCGGTAAAGCTTTAGAAGATTTAGGCGAAATTACAACTATTGCATTTGATAAAACCGGTACATTAACTGAAGGAAAACCAAAACTTACCAATCTAATCCCACTAAATAATTTTAATGAAGAAAACTTGTCAGAGTTAGTTTTAGAAGTTGAAAGTTTAAGTAATCATCCCTTAGCAAAAGCTATATCTAATGATATTAAAGCCATATATAAGATTCAAACAAAAAATAAGGCTAGTAATGTTACTGCCATACATGGAAAAGGAATATCTGCAAATTTTTATAATGAAAAAGTTTTAATCGGTAATATAAAAATGATTAATGATGCAAACATCATCGTGGACCAATTAATTCTAACAAAAATGGAAAGTCTATTAAAAAATGGACATACAGTAATGATTGTAGGTTTCAAAAACCAGGTTGTGGGCTTAATTAGTGTTATGGATGTACCGAGAAAAAATGCTAAAGCAACACTTAATAAATTGAAAAGTATAGGCATAAAACATATGGTTATGCTAACAGGGGATCATCAAAATGTTGGTGATGCCATTGCAAAACAAATTGGCCTTACTGGTGTTAAAGGCAATTTACTACCAGAAGATAAAGTATCCGAAATTAAAAATTTAATTAAAAAATGTGATAAAATAGCAATGGTTGGCGATGGCGTAAACGATGCGCCGGCAATGGCATTAAGTACAGTAAGTATTGCCATGGGTGCTGCCGGAAGTGATGTAGCTCTAGAAACTGCAGATGTAGCCTTAATGTCTGATAAAATTGAAAACTTACCTTTTGTGATTGGTTTGAGTAGAGCTTCAAAACGCATCATAAAACAAAATATTTGGATAAGTTTAGGGGTTGTATGTTTACTTGTTCCAATAACTATCTTTGGACTTACAAATATTGGTTTAGCTGTAACCTTTCATGAGGGTTCCACCATTATCGTAGTGCTAAATGCTTTGAGATTACTTCGTTTTGAAATGGATTAATAGAGAATTAATTATAGTTTTACAAAAAAGAGTTTTTTTGTGAATTGAAACTGATTTCTCTCATATTTAATTTGTAAAACATCTTCTACTTTTATATAAATATTAAAAGAGGAATGCTCACTTTTAAAAACTATAATATTGCCGATTGGTTTTCATTTTATAGGATAGCAGCTGCACCATTTTTGCTGGTATTGATATGGTTAGATCTTCAATTAGTTTTCACTTGGTTGTTGTTAATCAGTTATTTAACCGATGCGATTGATGGTTTTTTAGCCAGAAAACTTAAAATAACAAGTCCAAGAGGTTCCCAACTTGATTCGTTTGGCGACCAAATAACACTCATAATAGGTTTGATAGGGTTATTTTATTTTGAATCCGATTTTATAAAAATTAACCTTGTTTTAATACTCATAGCATTCATTCCTTATATTATTCAAATGCTAATTGCTTATTTTAAATACGGGAAAGCAACGGCATTTCACACCTATTTAGCAAAACTCTCGGCAGTGATTCAAAGTATATTTATTTTATGGTCGTTGTTCTTTAATCCTGAATATGTTTTGTTTTATGCCATGATAATTATAGGAATAGTGGAAACAATTGAGGAAATAGTACTCATCTTTATGTATAAAAATTGGGCCTCTGATGTTAAAGGCATATTTTGGGCTTTACGTGATCAAAGACGATTAAAAAAGAGAAATCATTAAATCTATAAATAGGAGGTATACATTTAAATCAAATGTCATGGTTAAAATTATTAGAATTCTTAAAAGCATTTTTTTTCCAATGACATTATTGACTATAATAACTACAATAGGCATAATTATAGCTATAAATGCGTTATATATAAGGTATATAAATGGTAGTGATAGTGCTATATATACTGCTGTAACGATTCCAATAGTATTATTTTTAATAGCCTTATATGTAGTAGACAGATTCCTTATTAAAAAAGTATCCTACTTCAAATTAATGATTGGAGAAACCGTTTTTATAACGTTGTGTTATTTTCTTTTTTTGTACCAAAACAGAACTATTGATGTTAATTTCTATACAAATCAGGATTATGTATTAGTACTATTTGACTCTGAGGACGATTCATTAATAAAGTTTAATAAAAAGAGGGTTTTTGGACAAGAGATGAATGTTTACGACACCAATATTATTCACCTAAATAGAAAAATGTTTTTACGAAAAGATTTAAGAGTAAATATACCAAAACAATGGAAAAGGTTTAGCCAAAATAGAAGTATTCATAAAAATGAAGGCGACTCCATTCAATATATTTTCATTACAAGAAAAATAACAATTGGGCCGAATGAAATAGATAGTCAAACCTTTTTGGATAGTTTGCTTAATAAGGTGCACTAATATTGACTTTTTTAAGTAATTTAAAATAAAATATCATGCGTAGCTATTCCATATTTACAATTTTACTACTATGTTTAGCTATTCTATTGGTAGATATTTTATCATTTCGATGGTTACAAGATATTACACAATTATTTGCTTCTTCATTACTTAAAAAGGCTGTTAATGTATTGTTTTGGTCTTTTTCTGCGGGGCTTGTAATAGCTATCATTGTTCTTAAGATAACTTTAGATGATATTAATCCAAAAAGAAAACATTGGTTGGTTTCGTCATTATATGGACTTACAATTTCATCGTTTATTCCTAAAATTCTATTTGTAATTGTTATATCTATTCTGTTTTTTGGTAACGTTGTTTTTTCTGAAAAAGAATCTTTATTAATAATCCCATTGGTAGGTTTGTTTTCAGGTTTTCTGCCTTTTTTCGTCATTATATATTCCATTTTTAAAGCCGTTTATCATTTTAAAATTTATACACATAAAATACATTTCGATCATTTACCAAAAGCGTTTGATGGTTTAAGAATGGTTCAGATTTCCGATATACACATAGGTGGTTTTAACAACCGTTATAAGGTTTTGCAAAAGGCCATTAGACTAATAAATAATTTACATCCGGATTTTATTTTTTTTACGGGTGATTTGGTAAATAATTATGCTTGGGAACTAAGGGGGTGGAACCAAACTTTCACAAAACTAATAGCTAAAAAAGGAAAGTTTGCTGTTTTGGGGAATCATGATTATGGTGATTATTCAAAGTGGGACAGTGATTCTGATAAACAAGAAAATCTCCATAAAATAATGGAATTCTATAAAGATGTAGGTTTTAAACTATTACTTAACCAATCTGAAATGCTTGAATATAATACAGAAAAGATCGCTATTATTGGGGTTGAAAATTGGGGAAAACCTCCTTTTAAACAATACGGCAATTTACAAACTGCCTTAAAAAAAGCAAACAATATTCCCTTTAAAATTTTGCTTTCTCATGACCCGAGCCATTGGGCAGAAGAAGTTATTGATAAAACAAATATAGCCATTACTTTATCGGGACATACACATGGAATGCAATTAGGATTCAACTATAAAGATATGACCTGGAGCCCCATCAAATATAAGTACAAACATTGGGCTGGTTTATATAAACATAACAATCAGTATTTAAACGTAAATAGGGGTTTAGGATGGGTTGGATTTCCAGGCAGGTTGGGTATGAGACCCGAGATTACTTTTATTCAAATTAAATGCAATAACGCTGCTTCAAATTAGTTTAAGCTGACTAATATCATTTTATTTATCAATACGATAAAATAAATTAGGGCATAAATTAAAAAATAATATTCCAACATAAAATCATGTTGGCTTTTAGAATTTATTTTAAATCGTTTTTTCCTAATATTCTAACCCTATCTAATTATGATTCTTAAACTTGGAAAATCTAAATGTAGAACGCTAGTAAGCAGAAATTACATAGGTCACATGGCGTATATTTATAATAATAGACCTTTTGTTATTCCTATTACCTATTTTTATGATGATAGCATGGATGCTTTATTAGGTTACTCAGGAAAAGGCCATAAAATAAAAGCTCTACGTATCAATAATGATGTGTCCATAGAAGTTTCCGAGATTGATACATTAAATAATTGGAGGTCCGTTATGGTATGCGGTACTTACCAAGAATTTTCAGGAAGTACCGCTAAATTAAACTTACACAAATTTTCAGAAGGAATAAAAGATCTTATCAGAAAAACAGAGGGGAAAAATTTAAAATATTTAAGTGATTTTTCAAGTAAAATTTATAAAGAAGGTTCCCCCGTTGTTTTTAAAATCAATATTGATGAACTAACTGGTAGAGAACGACAAACTAAATAGGTAGACATATCAACTTCTCTCTTATATAGATTTAAAAAAAATATAATTCCAAATACTAAAACACTTGTTTTTTAAAGTGACATTTGTTTAATATAGTCCTGCTCATTTATTTGTTAACTGATGGTTATCATTTTAAATCTTAATTAATCAATTTAGTTTTGTCCCATATTAACTCATAAAAATTTGAATTATGAAAACTTTAATGATTGGTTTGCTTATGTTAGGATTAACCACCCAAGTTTATGCTCAAAACCCTGAGATATTTTCTGCTGTTTATATCGTTCATAATTATAAGTATTTGAGTGACGTAAACTCTAAAGAGGTAGCTATGCCAGTTGAAAAAATACATTTAAAAGTTAGTGATTTCAATGTTAAAGAATTAGATATCTATGCAGATGAATATGATTTGTACGAAGTTTATTTTGTAATTCCTGAAGGAAAAATATTGGCTTCCTACGATTCAGAAAGTAATTTGCTAAGAACAATAGAAAGATATAAAGACATTGACTTACCAACATCTGTTTTGGAATCTGTTACCAAAAGATTCCCAAATTGGTTAATAGCAAAAAATGCATATGTGGTAAATTATCATAATTCTGGTAAATTAAAAAAGCTTTATAAACTTACTCTTGAGAATGGTGACAAAAGGATTAAGGTGAAAATGAATGATAATGGGATATTTATATAAGAATTAATTAAATTAGTATTTATCCTTATTTATAATAGCTGAAGTAAACAAATTTCTATCGAAAAAGCATTTCCAACTTCCTGGGAGATGCTTTTCGTAAAATCATTTTTTGATAATTATAAAGATTTGATTCGTAAAGATGAAACTATTTACATTTTAAAGAACAATTACATTTGTGATTTATTCTATTCAGAAAAAATAAACCTTATCATTTAATAATATATTTCAAAATACTAGTTATTAAAAAATAATGAAGGCTTCAGATTGTTCTAAACTTTAAAATGTTAATGTTAAAATTAGTATTGATAAAAAACATTAATTTTTGGTTGAGTAACCTTCCAAATGATGAAATTTAAAAATCAATCTAATGTTAAAATAAAATCTAACCAATTAATATCATTTCTTAAAGTTCGTATCTCATTTCCGTTTAAGTGATTAGTTTTGTCTTTTATTAAGGAGGTAAATAAAAACAACCTACTTAATCTTGTTGTTTCTTCTCTTCTTTTCGTTGCTTACGGTCCATTTTTCTAAAATAACTTCGCGTTAAAAAATTGTGCTTAAGGGCTTCCATATTTTCGTTGAACTTATCTGTACCTTCATTAATATTTTTAATAGTTTCTTTCAGACTTTCAACAAATTCAGCATCATTTGAAAGGTAATTTAGGGCGCCTTCGCCTTCTTTTATATTGGTAATAGTTTTATTCATATTAGAAATAACATCTGTTATTTCTTTTGAGGAATTTTCCAAATTAATAATAATGTTTTTCATTTTTAAAGATTGCAGGGAATCATTTAATAATGTGCCAGCAATGCTTTCATTAAAGTTTATTGAAGAAATAATACTGTTTAACTCTTTCATCGATTTTGAAGCTTCTATACTCATAATTCTTAACTGATTTACAGTTTGTTTAAGATTACTAGAAACAATAGTATCGTTTATAAGCATTCCAAATGTGCCTTTACTATCTGCCATAGCATCAGCTATTTTTAATAACTTAGCTGTTAATAAGGCCGCATTTTCATTAGTAACACTCAAGGTGTTTAACATATCTGAAGTTCCAATTTTTGTATAGGACTTGATAACATCTCCAGATGAAATAGACCCATCAAATCCATTACCTGGAATAATGTTTACAATCATATTTCCTACCAATCCATCTGTTCCTATAGTAGCAATTGCATCTTTCTTAATATGATTAATCATTTTTTCCTCTATTAACATAACTACATTAATTGTAGAATCGTTAATCATGGTTATGGACTTTACTGTGCCAACATTAATACCTGAATAACGCACGTTGTTGCCGTTTATTAACCCATTAACATTATTAAAATTTGTGCTTATCGAAAAGGTTTTGGCAAATATATTTTGGCGTTGACCAATAAAATATATGGCTACTATAAAAATGAATAAGCCAATAATAACAAAGATGCCTAATTTTAGTTTTTCGTTTGTTCTTTTTTGCATGATTCTTAAATTTTTATTTAAAAAAGGCTTTTATCTTTTCATCTTTCGATGCTTTTAATTCTGCAAAAGTCCCTTCAGCATAATTAACACCATCTATCAACAAAATCATTCTCTCAGATACAACACGCGCGCAATCGACATCATGTGTTATTATTAGAGATGAGGTTTTATATTGGCCTTGAATATGTCTCATGAGCTCTATGATTTCTTTTGCTGTAATAGGATCTAATCCACTTGTTGGCTCATCATATAAAATTATTCTTGGTTTAAGTATTAATGTTCTGGCAAGTGCTACGCGCCTTTGCATACCACCAGATAATTCTGCAGGCATTAAATCTATAGTATCAGCCAAACCAACACTTTGTAAAGCTTCAATAACTAATTGTGTCGTATCGGTAATATGCCCAAATTTATGTTTGTGCCGACGCAATGGGAATTCTAAATTTTCTTTTACAGTCATAGAATCATACAAAGCACTTCCTTGAAACAGAAAACCAATTTCGGTACGCAACTCATCTAAATCCATACGGTTAAGAATCGTAATATCCTTACCCATTACTTTAATGCTGCCAGAATCAGGTTCCATTAAACCGACTAAGCATTTAATCATAACCGATTTACCCGATCCCGATTTACCCATTATAACTAAATTTTCACCTTCATAAAGCTCTAAATTAAATCCGTTTAAAACATAATTATTGCCAAAGGACTTTTTTAAATCTTTAATTTCCAGCATCAACTTTTTAGAGGCTACTTTTTCTGTTTTTTCTAGTATGTTTTGATTTAGATTCATCATTTAAATTTCAAAAAATATATCGGTAACAAATACAGCAATAAAGTCAATTATAAATAACAGCATAGATGAAAACACCACGGCAGAGTTTGCTGCTAACCCTACACCAACAGTTCCCTTATCGCAATAATAGCCTTTAAAACATCCCACTAAACCTATTGCAAATCCAAAGAAATAGGTTTTAATAGTAGCAGGAATAATGTCTCCAAACTCTAACGCATTGAACACTTTGTTAAAGTATAATTGAAAAGATACCTCTCCCTTTATGTTTTCAATAATATAAGAACCATAAAGAGCTATGGCATCGCCGAGAATTACTAATATAGGAAGCATAAGAGTTGCCGCTAAAATTCGTGTAACCACTAAATATTTAAAAGGATTAGTACCAGAAACTTCCATGGCGTCAATTTGCTCTGTTACTCGCATGGAACCTAATTCAGCTCCTATTCCAGAGGCAATTCGTCCTGCACAAGTTAAAGCTATTATTACTGGTCCAATCTCTCTAACGATAGAAATACTAACCATAGAAGGCATCCAAGATTCAGCTCCAAATTCTTCTAATGTTGGTCGAGTTTGCAAAGTTATTACTAAACCTATTATGAATCCAGTAACTCCTACAAGTAATAAAGATTTATTACCTATGTTATAGCACTGTCTTAATAACTCTTTAAGCTCTAAAGGTTTATTAAAAAGTTCTTTAAAAAACCTTTTGCCAAAGTAGGTGAGTTCACCAATTTCTATAAAGAACGATTTTATTTGGATTAATTTTAACATAAAAACACGTATTCTAATATTTAAAGTTATAATAACATTGTTTCATATAAAATGACTAAAATCATATAGTTACAAATGGTGTTATAGATGAAAGACGCTTTTTAACGATATTACTAAAAACTGATGATTATCATTGTCTAAAATCAGTTTTGTTTAGATATTTAATAACAATTAAAATCTAATAGCCATGAAAAACAAGGATATTCATTTTGTAGATAAAGTTATTGAAGCACTAAGAAAATCGGCTACTGATCTCGAGGAATTTCAAGTGAAAGCTGCCTTAGGAAAAGCAGAAGCACAAGATAAGTATGAAGAGGTTAAAAAGAAATTTAATCAATTCATTCATGATAGCGAATTCAAAATTAAAGGTGTAAAGGAAAAAATTGAAGAACTTCATACCAAATTTGATGAACTACGCGTTCAATTGGCTTTGGGTAAAGCAGAGACCAAAGAAATATTTAAAAAGCAAAAAAAGCAATTGCTTTCAATAATACATGATATTGAAGTGAGGATTAAAACCAATGACACTTTAAATAGAATGTACGCATTAACACTTATTGAAATTGAACAATTTAAAATTCAGTTAGAAATTTTAGAACAAAAATTTAATAAAGAGAAACCCGGAGCGAAAGAATCCTTTGAAAAAGGGAAAAAAGATTTTAATTCCTTTATTGATAAATTTAGAGGTAAGTATGCCAAGAAAAAAGAAGAAACCAAACTAGAGCATTTTCAAAATGAAATCTCGGAGGCCTTCAGTCATTTTAAAAAAGCATTTTCAAAGCCTTAAACAAGTGTGTTTATGATAAAAGATGCAGTCTAAAAAATCATTTCATATGTCACGTTGAACCTCGCGATATATTTTAACTTATTTATAATCAATGTTAGTTTCGACAAGTTCAACCAGACAAGCGTAATATGGAAGTCTTTTTAGACTGCCTCTTTTTATTAAAAGTGATTAATAAAAATCAATAATCATAATCGCCTTTTCTAATATTGGACATCATTCCAAAACCCAAAACAACAGCTAGGACAAAACTGGAAATACCTAATATTGAAATATCTTTCCATAATGGTTGTATTTCAAATATTATGAATAAAGATGCACCAATAATAAGGGCAACCATTAAAAAAGCAGTTATTATTTGCTTGGTAATTCTTTGAATCGTGTGCACCATAGGGTCTATCCCCGCATGTGTCAAATCTACTTTAATTTGGCCTGAGTTTATTTTGCGTATGGCATTCTTTAAATCCAATGGAAATTCTTCAATATAATCTGTAAGTTCAACAACAGAATTTGCAACTTTCTTACCCATTTTTATAAGGTTATATTTTTTCGTTAAACTCGTTCTAAGATATGGCTTTGCAATTTCGAATTGTTCCAACTTAGTATCTAGTTTATTAATAACACCTTCAACAGTTACTAAAGACCTTGCAAAAAGAAAAAAGTACGTAGGAACCTTCAATCCATGGGCAATGATAATATCTTTAAGCTCCAACAAAATGGTACTCATTTCATTTTCATGGATTTCTCTCACATAATATTTCTCAACAAATTCATTTATATCGAACTCCAAATCTCTCATATTTGAAATAGGTGCATTGTTTGATAGTTGTTGTAAAATTTTAATTATATTTTTCACATCCTTGTTGGTAATAGTTACAAAAAGTTTTCCGAAAATTGAAATATCTCGCGGTAACATACTTCCCATCATTCCAAAGTCTAAATAACAAATATGACTATTAGGAAGTACCAATAAATTACCTGGATGCGGATCTGCATGAAAGAAACCATATTCAAAAATTTGTTTAAAATAGCTTATAGTAAGTCTTCTTGCAAGAACTTCAGTATCAAACTTTTTGGCTTTTAACTTATCAATTTGATCGATTTTAATTCCTGAAATAAACTCCATAGCCAAGACTTTTGAAGTTGTAAAAGCTGAATATACTTTAGGAGCCTCGGCAAATTGATCTAAAGTGTTGTCGTTTTTTAGGTTATTATAAAATCTTTGAATGTTAATAGATTCATTAATAAAATCAATTTCTTTTAGTATTGATTCTTCAAAGTTTTCAACAATTCCTCTAGGGTCAAAACTTTTTAAAGCAGGAATTCTTCTTTCTAAAACGTCTGCAATTTTGTACATGGCCTTAATGTCTTCAAAAATGACTTCATCAATGCCAGATCGTTGGACTTTTAAAGCAACACGCTTACCAGAATGTAAAGTTACATGATGTACTTGCGCTATTGATGCTGATGCAAACGGTGTAGGCTCATACCAAGCAAATAAGTTTTCTACTGTATCTTTTAATTCTGTTTCTACAACTTGTTTTGCAACACTTTTTGGCATTGGCGGCACATTATCATGTAGTTTTTCTAATTCAATTGTTAACTCTAGAGGAACCAAATCTGGTCTATTGCTTAAAATTTGTCCGAATTTTACAAACGTAGGTCCCAACTCTTCACAAACCAATCTCATTTTTGCCCATCTACTATACGAGATTGCCTTTTTTCGTGATGCTTTAGGGATTAATTTTCGCAAAAAGGAATATCGATTATTCTCCTCAAGATATTCAACCAAATCTTCAAAGCCATATTTTATTAAAACTTTAAGTATCTGGTTGTACCTAGAAATAGATTTAAAATTCTTCCCAATGCCTGCAACAATTCCCATGGTCTTATGCTTCGATTTTATTTAACCTAGCTTCTAAAAGCGCAACAGTAGCGTCCAATTTTTCAATTTTTTCATTTAGATATTTAATTTCATCCAAATGTGCCACATTTATTTTATTATAAAACTTAACAATTAGTTCTTGAATTTTATCATTTAACTCTTCCTTTAATTCATGAGTTTTCAAAATTATTTTATCTGCGAATTCTAATTCATTTCCATTTTCATCTAATTGAGATTCAGACATAATATTATTAAAATTGTCTTTCCCTTTTTCTGAAAACTCAGTTATTTTATCTAGAAATTTTGTGTCTTTTGCTAAATAATAAATACTAGAACTTAATGTGAGCAGCTCTAAGATTGTTTTTGTTTTCATAACCCTGTAATTTGACTTAAACTAGTACTAAATGTATAAACAAATAAGGTGTTTTAATATGATTTAAATCATGTTACACCTTGCATTAATTTATTAATTTTAAGTTCATTAATAGAATAAATATTAATTATAAGGTTATGAATTCTAATTCAATAAAACTCGTAATGACTAAGGATGTAATTACTGTTTCTCCAGAGCAAAACCTCTTAGATGTAAAGCATATTTATGAGAAAAAAAGGTGGCATCATCACATTCCTGTTTTGGAAAATGAAAGATTGGTAGGTATGGTCAGTTTAATTGATTTTATGTACAACATTGTTGGAGCAGGTATGAATGACGATCATGAAGTTTATAAAAAACTAAAAGTAAAGGACATCATGACCCAAAAACCATTTTATCTAACATCTGAGGCTAGCGTTGAGGATGTTGCAAAAGTTCTATCTACACAATACTATCATGCTGTCCCTATTCTTGAAAACGATAAGTTGGTTGGTATTGTTTCTACTGCCGATATCATTAATTACTACCTAAACAAAGCTATATGACACCAAAATCATAACGTCTATAACTTATCTTAAAATTATCAATAATATTCTAATAGACTGATCATTATCATTTCGAAATTATTATATATCAGGTATTTTTATAAAAATGAGAGCACAATTACACATACAAAATTTAAAATGTGGTGGCTGTAAAGCCACCATAATAAATAGGCTTTCGGTTATTAAGCATATTTCAGGAGTTGATTTAGATTTAGATAACGAAACAGTTTCGTTTGATTATGATACAAGCCATGATTTAGAAAAGGCAAAACATGTACTTTCTGCTATTGGATACCCAATAATAGGCTCAGATAACAAATTGTACACCAAAGTAAAGTCGTATTTAAGTTGTGCTATTGGGAGAATTAAAAATTAATAGCACATTGAAACCATATAACACAATAAAAAATTGTGTCTTTACCGATTATTGTAGATAAAGCGCCCAAAATTAAAGTAGTAACAAATCACTGCGAGGTTGACTTTCCGTCAGATTATAAAGAAGAATGACATATTTTATTTAGTAACCCTGCAGATTTTACCTCCGTTTGTACCTCAGAGTTTATAACGTTTGCTAACCTAGCAATATATATTCAAAAATACGAATTGTAACCTAATAGGATTATCAAGTTTTAAATGAATAAAATTAAACTATTATCAAAATTAGTTTTAATAATATCAATAACTTTATTGGTAGGTCTTAAGTTTTGTTGTCCCAAGGATGATGATAATATTCTAGGGTTAAACACTTTAGAAAACAAAACTTTTATTCAGGATTCACTTCCGTATACAATAAAGGTAAATCGTGACATTGTTGTTGAACATTATTTTGAATTTATGGATTCTTTAGTAGAAAAATACGATTTCCATACGCCATACAATTTAACGGAACATCTTTTAGTTAGAACTAATTATTGGATTTTGGACAAACTTCAAAATACCGATTATTATATAATGAAAGCACTCGATTCCTTCGTTTACAATCAAAAGGAAATAATTGTACTACCTAAAAATTCATTTATAAAAATACCAGATTCAATTTCGGCCTCAAAACTTATCAATTCATTTAAAAATACATTAATAGATGTAAATATCCCAGAATTTAAGCTACGTATATACGAAGATTCTGTAAGGCTTTATGAGTTTCTAATTCGAGTTGGAAGGCATGAAAAAAAATACTTGAAAATGTCTGGTAGAGTCGAGGATTTGAGAACAAAAACCGGAACAGGGATTATTGTAAATTTTGTTAAAAATCCAAGATATGTTAATCCTGTTAACAATCATCAGTATTTAGTAACAAGGCGAGATGATAAAAAAGTTACCAAATTACCTAAAATTCCTTTTTTGGAAACTAAAATAAATGGGGTAAAAAATGGGCAATTAATACATCCAACAACAAATCCTATTACACTCGGAAAAGCCTATTCAAATGGTTGTATTGGTACAAGAGAGGCTGATGCTTGGGTAATTTATTATTATGCCCCGATAGATACTAAAATTAAAATTAGGTATGATTTGATGGTGATAAATGAAAATGGAGAAACTAAAGTTTTAGAAGATATTTATCGGTATGCTAAATAAAGATTAGTATGTTGAGATTCTTTAAAAGCGAAATTAATTCGACGCTTTGCTTTTTGGCAAATTAATATGAAGCTCGTTTTCAGATGATTTATTTTTATTCCAGCAATCCAAATTATATATAGTTGTTTCGGCTATATTGTTTAGCGCTTCATCTGTTAAAAATGCTTGGTGGCCAGTAATAATTACGTTGGGAAATGCATTCAATTTTATTAGAAAATCATCTTTAGGAATGTTTAAAGAACAATCTTTGAAAAACACACCTCTTTCGTGCTCATAAACATCCATAGCTAGCCCTAAGACATGTTTTTTTTCTAAAGCCTCAATCATATCCTTCGTATTAATAACGGCACCCCTGGCTGTGTTGACTATAATACAGTTGGATTTCATTAAATCCAATGCTTTTTTATCAATTAAATGATGCGTTTCTGTGTTTAAAGGCAAATGAATGGAAATAATGTCTGATTCTTTAAATACCTCTTCAAGAGAAACATATTTTAAATTATAGTTAATGGATAAGAATTTATTCGGATTAATATCAAAACCCAATAAATTACAACCAAAACCAAACATGATTTTGGTCATAACCGATCCAATTTTTCCTGTACCTAAAATACCAACAGTTTTATTATTTAAGTCAAAGCCAATTAAATTATTTAAATCAAAATTGAATTTTTTAACCCTTTCATTGGACAGATTTAACTTTCTATTTAATGACATTAAAATAGCAACAGCATGTTCTGCTATGGCATTTGGTGAATAAGCAGGAACGTTAGCTACTTTAATGCCAAAACTATTTGCTGAAAATAGGTTGATGTTGTCGTGGCCTACTGACCTAAGCGTGACAAATTTAACACCAAAATCCTTGAGTTTTTCTAAAACATTATTTGAGGCATCATCAGATGAAAACATAGAAATGGCTTTGTAACCAATAGCTTTTATTGCTGTTTCAGATGAAAGTGCATTTTTTATGAAGGTTAATTGATGCCTACCGTTATTCGCTGCTTCCAAATAGGGTATTTCAAATGGTTTGGCACTGTAAACTAGTACTTTCATGACTGATTTTTTAATTAAATAAAAGTACATGATTACATAAAAATCAGAAATGATAAATATCAGGTATAATTTCTAAGTTGAACAATAGCGTTGTATTATAAGTTTTGTTAGTTACTTTAAAGCAAAATTCAATCATGGCTCTTTTTCGAATCATAATAATATTTATACTACTGTTGGTGTTCTTGCTAGTTGCGCCAATTATTAATTTCATAGATATAACGTCTTACCGATGTTATATTCAGTTATAAGAATTATTTAAAGCCAATATTGAAGATATGATTTCAAGATTTTTTGAATACCGTTAATAATTCTGTTTATGGAGTTTTACCTATCCTTTAAATACAAAGCATAAAAAAACTGCAGTAAAATCGAAATAAGACCTTCTCTCCTAAGGTTTTTAAGAATACTTAGAACATTTAAGGTAAAACACTTTTAAATTTTATCTTGAATCAGCAAAATAGTATAGTAATTTGTTTTAAGTTCATTTGTAACATCGCCAAAAAGCCGTCTTAAAGCTTATTTTTAAATGTTCAAATAATATATATTAAGGATTTTCAGGGTAAAGTAGCTTCCTGCCAATTCAAAAAAAAGCCTTTCATTTGAAAGGCTTTTTTTATTAATAGTGTTGTATTTTATTCAAGACGCTCGTAGTTTTCTGCAAAAATGGGTTGTCCTAAACTATCAATCTCAATTTGACTAAATTCATTTTCTCCTATTTCAACATTAAATACAAATTCAGTTCGCTCCTTTATTACTTGATTCATTGATTTAGATCCATAATCTAATATTTCAATAAGCTGACCTTCTTTAACCGTGTAATCGCCATAAGCAAACCAATCAATTGAGTCAGAAATACGTGTTCTACTCCACATAACCTTCGTACCTGAATACATTTTAATTTGTTTGTTTGTTTCGGATGAAAGAATGGTGTCCACGGTTCCATCTTCACCATAATTTAAATAGCTAACGAGTTTCCATGCGCCTTCTAGTGTATTTTCTTTTATTTCAGTATTGTCCGAAGCGACACCCTCCTTTAATTCATTTTTCGGATTGTCTTTACATGAAAAAAATAAAGCGATACAGATAAGTAAGAATGTGTTTTTCATAATACTAAAATTGAAGGATTAATAAATGTGTATTACAAGTTACAAAAAAACATGCACATATCTATAAAATGAAGTTATTACGATATAAGAACTGTTAATAACTTAACTGTAAGGATTCGTTCAAAAATTCTACTTTTGTTAAGATAAAATTCATATAAAATGTCTGAAAATATAGAAAAAGTTAAATGCTTGATTATTGGTTCTGGACCCGCGGGTTATACGGCGGCGATTTATGCAGCAAGAGCGAATATGAAACCTGTTTTATACCAAGGAGCACAACCAGGAGGTCAATTAACCACAACTAATGAAGTTGAGAATTTTCCGGGTTACCCAGATGGCGTAACTGGACCAGAAATGATGATACAGTTGCAAGCTCAAGCCCAAAGGTTTGAGACTGATGTGCGCGACGGATGGATAACTAAAGTTGATTTTTCTGGAGATATTCATAAGGTATGGGTTAATGATGTTAAAGAAATTCATGCCGATACTATCATAATTTCAACAGGAGCGTCGGCAAAATATTTGGGGTTAGACTCTGAACAAAAATATTTGAAATTAGGAGGCGGTGTTTCTGCTTGTGCAGTTTGTGATGGGTTCTTCTATAGAAATCAAGAAGTTGTTATAGTGGGTGCTGGAGATTCTGCTTGTGAGGAAGCACATTACTTATCAAAGCTTTGCAAGAAAGTTACGATGCTTGTGCGTAGAGATGAGTTTAGAGCGTCTAAAATTATGGAAGCTCGTGTAAAGAATACTGAAAATATAGAGATTTTATTTAATACAGAAACGGATGAAGTGCTAGGTGATGGACAGGTGGTAACAGGTGTTCGCGTATTCAATAATAAATCAAATGAAAAACACGAGATTCCAGCAACTGGATTTTTTGTCGCTATAGGGCATAAACCTAATACTGATATTTTTAAAGACTATTTAAATTTAGATGAAACAGGTTATATAATTAATGTTCCAGGTACTTCTAAAACTAATGTTGAAGGGGTGTTTGTTTCTGGAGATGCGGCAGACCATGTTTACCGACAAGCTGTAACAGCAGCTGGAACTGGTTGTATGGCAGCTTTAGATGCAGAGCGCTATTTGGCTACAAAAGATTCTACTTTTGAAGTTTCGACCTCTACGTATAATTAAGTAATAGTTAAATATATTGAAAAACCGAAGTAAAACGCTTTGGCTTTTTAAGTTTTGTAATTATTTAAAATTATGTTTTCTTTGAAAACTGTTTTAAATCGGGATGTGGCGCAGTCCGGTTAGCGTACACGGCTGGGGGCCGTGTGGTCGCAGGTTCAAATCCTGTCATCCCGACAAAATATAATTTTTAGTTTTTGTAAAAAGGTTACTTCCTTAACAAAAGCTTTATGTGCAACTAGAAATTGTAAGGATTCAAAAAATCCGTAATCTAAAATAATGACTACTTTACTTTCTTTTGAAGTTTAGAAGTATCTGTTAATCTGTTAATTAAAATTTTAGGATTTTCATATAGATATATTGAACTAGATCCTGCAGCATCAATAGTAATATTATCAAGTACTTCTAGATAAGCATCACTATTTATTTCACAAACAACTGTGCAATCATTAATGGTAAAGTTTTTACCGTTAAAACGCGCGTTATTATCCAAATCAATATTGGCAGTTTTACTAACACCTTCAATATTGGCATCTGCACGTTGAAACATTGTGGCTTTGAATTCTGGCGCATTAATTAATGCTTCTAATTTCGAAATTCCAAACATATTGACCGTGCAATCATTAGCGGTTAGGTTTAACTTAACTTTTGATTTTTCACTTGCTTCAAAATTAAAATTATTAGTAGTAATTGTTAAAGCTACATTCGATGAACCTTGAGTATTTAAAGTTCCATTTTTAATATCGACAGTAGTGAGAGAGTTTATTTCGGCATTATCCGTTGTTTTAATATGCCTGAATATATTGTTATATGAGACTCTAATATTTAAGCGTTTTTTAGAAATGATTCTCATAGTTTTATCGAAAGTTAATACACTATCTTTCACTTCAAACTTTATGACCTCATGTAAATTATCGTCTGTTTCAATTTCGATAGAAGGTGTTTTATTATAAATAATTTCAACTTCAAAATCTTCATCTAAAGCAATAGTATGGAAAGCACCAATTTCAGTTTGCTTTGTAGTAACGTTTCTACTGCCTTTAATTTTTTCAGATTTTTGAGCTATTCCCATTGCACAAAAACATAAGCAAATAAAAGACGTAGCAATTAATTTTATATTCATCATAACAGTGTTAATTAGAACAAATATAAAACAAAAACCACTCCAAACTTATTATAAAGTTTGAAATGGCTTAAAACTAGTTGGTTATAGAATCGTTGGTTATTTTTTTTTGACACTACCAGAAACACCGCCAGATTTATCTACCTTTTCTGGGTTACCATAATACTTTATATCGCCACCGCTCGAAGCTTTAGCAGTTAATTCTTTAGATGTGTTTAAAGTTATATCTGCCCCGCTAGTTGCTTTTACTTGACTAGATTCTGCTATTAAATTTCCGGCTTTAATATCACTACCACTTGTAGCTTCTGCAATTAATTTTTTGGTTTGGCCAGATAAACGCATATCGCTTCCGCTAGTGGATTTACATTCTAACTCCGTAATGTTAAGTTCTAAATTCATATCGCTGCCACTAGTTGATTTTAATACTAATTTTTCAGCTGATATTGTATTAGTAGAATGTACATCGCTACCACTTGTAGAAACGATTTTAGAAATATCTTTAAAACTTACTAAAACTTTCTTGGCAGAGGCTTTACCAATATTTTCTTTGGTGTGAATTTTTAAAACGCCATCTTCAATATCTGTTAAAATAAGAGAATGCAAATTTTCGTCTGCTTCAACGGCAATACTTTCTTCATTGCTTTGAGTTAAATAAACGTCTAAACCTTGGGCAGCATGAATAGCAGTAAATGCTTCATTAATATTTCTTTCTTCTGTTTCTACATTTCCGTTACCACGAACTCCAGAATTGAAATTCATATCGAAATTGCAAGAGAATAAAGTTAGGCTCAATAATGTGGTTACTATAATTTTTGTTAAGGTTGTCATAATTACTCGTTTTTTGATGATTTTAAATATGTTATTCAAATATCTACAGGATTACAATTGAATAAAACCATAAATACCTGAAATGTTGATTCTTTGTGATGAACTGTTAATTGTCTTCAGATTTAATAGTTACACCTTCTTCGCTAACCTTTAGATTCAAATTTTCGGAAGAACCATTTATTCCATTTTTATCTATTCTTAAACTAGAGCTATCAATTTTTACTTCTAAGCCTTTATCATTAATTTTTAGGCTACCGTCTTCATGTTTAATATCGACATCAACCTCAAATTCCTCTTCTATTGGGCAATCTAAGCATTCAATATCTTCATCTAAAATTTTTAAATACTGGTTAACATCTTTAGAGGTTACTATCGTATTATTATATCTTCTATAATGTAAATATGATCTAGTGTTATTGCTAAAATTGACAATTGTTCCTTCGGGTAAATATAAAAAGGCTACAACTTCTTGATCACTAAATTTATTTTTAGGATCTGTATTTAAGTATGAATCTAACAGAATTTCATTATCGCTAATCACATAATTATAATTAATGTTTTTCGCTCGTTCAATTGCCGCTTCATAGCTTCTACCGTCGGCATTTTTATCTATCACCAATTTCCCAATAGAATCGGAAGTAGATCGAACTATAATTCTAATATCTGATGAATAAATTGTTTTTTCGCCATTTTCATTGCGGGAAATTCTAAAAGAATCATCATTTCTAAAACCAGATGTTTCGAATAGATCATTGGTCATCATTTTCACGCTTAAGGTATCGTTCGCTTTAATGTTTAGTTCGTTTTTTTCGATAACAGACTCATCATAAGCATGTTCACTAGCTTGACGTACACCAACCACAACTAAACCTATAATAGAGATTAACCAAACTCCTAAAAGTGTAAACTTTGCAATATTACCAATGGACTTTAAATTATTTATTAGAATTTTTAATCCTAAATAGAATAAGAAAAAGAATGGAATCCCTACAGCAAAAAATGTCAATAACGATACTAGCCATACAGGTGTGTTTCCAGCATTTACAATGTCTACCATGTCAAGACCTGGGATATGTATTATGTCTGCTACACCTATGGAAAATAAGGCTATAATTAGAGCAATAAGTGTTGATGCTCCAATAATCATAAGTAAAACACCAATAAATTTCGCAAATACCTTGAAGAAAAACATAATGACATCTCCAAGTGTATCGAAAAACGTTTTTGATGATGACTTTATAGAATTAGCTGGTTTTTTTAAATCGACATTCTTTGCAGCATTAGATACCGAGTCCGATACATTCTTTGCTGCAGCACCAACCGAATCACCTACATTTTTTGCAACATCGGTAACACTGTCGAAACCGTCTCTAATTTTTTTTTCTATGTTGCTAATGTTTACTGGCTCTCCTGTCATCATTATCTTTTCGGCAGTAGTTTTTGCTTCAGGTACTAAAACCCAAAGCAAAATATATAGTAGAATACCTGTGCCAGCTCCGAATATTAAAAGAATCCATGCTAGACGCACCCAAATGGTATCAATACCAAAATAGTGAGCTAAACCAGATGACACACCTCCAATATAAGAGTTGTCTGTGTCTCTAAATAACTTTCGAGAAGGAGAAGATTTTGCCTTATAAGATGTTTTTGGTTCATCTTCAAAGATTTCATCATCAACCAAGTAATCTTCTGGTTGTCCCATGATAGAAATAACTTCGTCTACTTCTTTTATTCTTATAACTTGTTTGTCATTTTCTACGCGTTCGTTAAAAAGTTCTGCAATACGCGCTTCGATATCGGCTATAATTTCAGAACGACCTTGAGAGTCTGTAAATGAACGTTTTATAGCCTCAAGATAGCGCTGTAATTTTAAGTACGCATCTTCATCTATGTGAAAAAATATACCTGCTAAATTTATGTTGACTGTTTTATTCATTATTTTGATGTTTTTTGGCTTGTTACTATTGTTACTGCATTGTGTAATTCACTCCAAGTAGTGTTTAATTCTTTTAAAAACAGTTTACCCGTTTCGGTTAAACCATAATACTTTCTTGGAGGTCCAGATGTAGATTCTTCCCATCTGTAATTTAAAAGTCCTGCATTTTTAAGTCGTGTTAGTAAAGGATATATTGTTCCTTCTACTACCAGCAACTTAGCGTCTTTAAGTGTATCTAAAATTTCTGCTACATAGGCATCATTATCTTTTAAGACTGATAGTATGCAAAATTCTAGAACACCTTTACGCATTTGTGCTTTTGTGTTTTCTATCTTCATATTCTAAAGCGTTTTAATATTGTGAAACTGTTCATTTTTTGATTGATTTGATGATTGATTATTGATGAAATTTATTTTAGAAAATTGATTGTAAAAGGATATTTATATAATTGGCCATCTCTTGCCTTTAAACTAGCAACTACAATAAGAGCTAGTTCAATAATAAATCCTATAACGGCTAAAACACCCAATCCACCTCCTATATAAAGTAGGGGAGATGGTTTGCCAATATTAATATGAAAATCGTTAAAGCTGTTGAAATCTATAAAATCGATTCCATTAAATATTTTAAAGATGAAAAAAGGAATAGTAAGTGTTCCTAAAATAATGGCATAAAGAAAAATGCTTATTTGAAAATTAATAGCTTGTTTTCCATGACTATCTATGAATTCTGATTTTTCTTTGTTTGCAGTCCATAAAATAATGGGTCCAATAAAATTCCCAAATGGAATAATAAATCTACTAAAGGTAGATAAATGAATAAAGGTTGCGATGTTTTTTTGATGATTATCTAACATGATTTTTATGATTGATTAAAAACATATAATAGTTTCTTATGCAAATATATGTCTAAAAAAAGGTATTATGTTACGCATAGTACTAAAATTTAACAAAAATTTAACATTATTTAAAATCAAACATTTTCAATATTTTAGAAAAAAATATGTAAACAATGGATATGACCCCTATGAAAATAAATGTATTTAATATATTCAAACTGCCTTCAGCATATCTTTGTGGTGTAAGGGCAAAATATCTTGATGATAATAGGTGTGTTGTATCTGTAAAACACCGATGGATTAATCAAAATCCTTTTAAGTCCATGTATTGGGTTGTGCAAGGTATGGCTGCCGAATTGTCTACCGGGGCTTTAGTGATGAACAAAATTAATCAATGCAATGAGAAAATTTCTATGTTGGTAGCAAGCAATAATAGTACGTTTACAAAAAAGGCTACTGGCAGAATTAAATTTATTTGCAAAGACGGAGCAATTATCGACAAAGCTATAGAAAATACTATTAAGACAAAAGAGGGGCAAACGTTTTGGATGCAAGCCATAGGGACTAATTCTGATGATGTTGAGGTTTCTACTTTTAATTTTGAATGGACTATTAAATTAAAAAGTTAAGTTTGTTTTATGTAACAAATAATAAAAGAAATCAACATATAAACGAATTAAAAAATATTAAAAAATGACAGCACACGAAATTGATTATAGAATCTACGGTGAAGAAATGCAGTATGTAGAAATTGAATTGGATCCACAGGAAGGAGTTGTGGCAGAAGCAGGAAGTTTTATGATGATGGATGACGGGATTAAAATGGAGACTATATTTGGAGATGGTTCGCAGAAGGACTCGGGGTTTCTTGGTAAAATACTAGGAGCTGGAAAGCGTATTTTAACTGGGGAGAGCCTTTTTATGACTGCTTTTTATAACAATGTCGTTGGAAAACGCAATGTATCATTTGCATCACCATATCCCGGTAAAATAATTCCAATCGATTTGACTCAGTTTGGAGGAAAATTTATTTGCCAAAAAGATGCTTTTTTATGTGCTGCAAAAGGCGTAAGTGTCGGTATAGAATTTTCAAAAAAATTAGGACGAGGTCTTTTTGGTGGCGAAGGTTTTATTATGCAAAAATTGGAAGGAGATGGCATGGCATTTGTGCATGCGGGAGGAACAATGGCAAAAAAAGAATTGTTAGCAGGAGAAACTTTGCGAGTAGATACAGGTTGTATTGTTGGATTTGACCAATCTGTAGACTACGATATTGAATTTGTTGGAGGCATAAAAAATACCGTTTTTGGTGGTGAAGGCTTATTTTTTGCTAAACTACAAGGGCCAGGTACAGTTTATGTTCAATCATTACCATTTAGTAGATTGGCAGGTCGGGTATTGGCATCTGCTCCTCGAGGAGGAGGAAAGGATAAAGGCGAAGGCAGTATTTTAGGAGGCTTAGGAGATTTGTTGGATGGCGATAACAGATTTTAAATTGTTAAATTTCAATAAAGTTTTAATTATAAAGTAATTTTTTATTAAATTTAGGAGTTAAATATTTAAATTTGCTGCCTATTAAAACCATTACTTTTTCAAACCAAATTCCTAAATATTAATTATGGCAAGAGCAATGTTAGAGTATACCAAAACGGTACTTAATAAAGTTAGTTTTGATGTTACGTTGTTTTGCAAAGAAGTACAAAAGGCACTAACACGATTGTTGCCTTATGAAATTGAAGAACTAAAAGTGTTTATTCAATCTCTTGTTCAGCAAAACCCAGAACTAAATCAATGTTTAATTTATTTAAAACCATAAAAAAAAGCGACCCACGGGTCGCTTTTTTAATTGACTCCATTTTATTTAGGAAGTGGACTAATAATTTTTACATTTTGAAATGCAATAGCACCTCTAATAATGCCAGAGATTACATCTTGTAATGCTTCTATGATTTGCATTTTTAATTCACTTTTATGATAAATAATACTTACTTCTCTGGCAGGAGTTGGTTCATTAAAAAAGTGAAGATTTTCTTTTTCTTTGTCATTTATATCGAGCGTATGTAAGTAGGGTAGAAGGGTCATACCTAAACCTTCGTTAGATAATTTAACCAGGGTTTCTATACTTCCGCTCTCCAATTGAAATTTATCATCAGGATTATTTTTAAAGACCTTGCATAAATTTATAACCCCATCTCTAAAGCAATGTCCATCTTCAAGAAGTAGCATGTCGTTAATATCTAAATCAGCAACATCAATTTTGCTATTCGTATACAATCGATGCCCTTTAGGAATATAACAAACAAAAGGTTCGAAGTAAAGTACACGCTCTTTTATTACTTCTTCTTCCAAAGGAGTTGCTGCTATGGCCGCATCTAAATGGCCATCTTTTAGTCTGGTTATTATTTCTTCAGTTGCTAATTCCTCTATTTTAAGTTTTACTTTGGGGTGTTTTTTTATAAAAGTCTTAAGAAACATAGGTAATAAGGTTGGCATAACTGTTGGAATTATTCCAAGTTTAAATTCACCTCCAATAAACCCTTTTTGTTGATCTACGATATCTTGTATTCGATAAGATTCATTTACAATATTTCGTGCCTGAGTTACAATTTTTCTTCCAACATCAGTTAATTCTATTGGTTTTTTACTTCGGTCAAAAATCTGAACATCTAACTGATCTTCTAGCTTTTGAATTTGCATACTCAATGTAGGTTGAGTAACAAAACATTTTTCTGCTGCTTTGGTAAAATTTTGATTTTCGGCAACAGCTAAAACGTAGTATAATTGGGTAATTGTCATTTTAATAAGTTTAGATTATAAAAATATAAAAACAATCGATAAAACTTATCGACATTGTAATTAATTATAAATTAAATTTGTATTTAGAAAAGAATAGTTTGTTTGATGACTTGTCTAAACAAGTCGAATTAGTTTAGTTGGTTAATAGTGATTAAGACCCTTAGGTAATGCTTAAGGGTCTTTTTTATAGCAGTCCCCGTGCTTTTATTTCTAAGTATTTATTGATGGTGTCAATGGTTAAATCTTCTGGAGATGTTAGGATTGATTGTATTCCATATTTTTTTAATTCATTCACAATAAGTCGTTTTTCGAAGGCGAATTTTTCGGCAATTACTTTATCGTAAGCTTGTTGAACAGTTTCTGCTTTTTCGGTTATTAAGCTATTGAGTTCGGTGTTTTTAAAGAAAATGACAACCAGTAAATGGCTATTGGCAATACCTTTTAAGTAAGGGATTTGCCTGTGTAAACCATCTAAAGTTTCAAAATTCGTATAAAGAAGTACTAAACTACGATGTTTAATATTTCTTTTTATATCTGAATAAAGCCTGCCAAAATCGCTTTCATAAAAATTTGTTTTGAGATTGTATAAATTTTCTAGAATTAAGTTCATTTGTGATGTTCGACGTTCTGCGACCACTCGATTTTCTACTTTTTTAGAAAAAGAAAAAACACCTGCTTTATCTTGTTTCTTTAAGGCAACATTTGAAATGACAAGTGAAGCGTTGATGGCGTAATCAAGAAGTGATAAACCTTCGAAAGGCATTCTCATAACACGTCCTTTGTCAATTACTGAGTAAACAGGCTGTGATTTTTCATCTTGAAATTGATTAACCATTAATTGGTTTTTCTTTGCAGTTGCTTTCCAATTAATGGTCCGTAGATCATCACCTAAAACATAATCTTTTATCTGTTCAAATTCCATAGTATGTCCTAACCGACGTACTTTTTTAATACCATATTGTTGTAGGTTATTACTAATGGCGAGTAAATCGTACTTGCGTAATTGCATAAAACTAGGGTAGGTAGGAATGACGGTGTCGTCATTAAAACTAAAGCGTCTTGATATTAGACCAAAAATGGAAGAAATATAAATATTCAGCTTTCCAAAATGATATTCACCGCGCTCTGTTGGTCTGATTTTGTATTGTAACTCTGTACTACTTAAAGGAGCAAGCTTTCTTTCAATCTTAAAATTTCTTGCTTGAAACTGTTCTGGTATTTCATCAATAATTACAACATAAATTGGGAACGTGTAAAAATTTTCAATTTTTAGCCCAACAGGATTTTCATCACCATTAGAAAGTTTCTCAGGAAGTCTTCTTACACCATTAATGCCTTTATAGGTATAGAAAAGAATTAAGGTGTCTAAAACGTTAAGCGCTAGGAAAATCAACAAAAATAACTTAGCAATGTTAAACCATCTTGGGAAAACGAAACCAAGAATAAACATAAGCATCAAGCCTATACAGATGTAAAAAAATCGATTTTGTATGTAGAATGGCTTAAGGCGTTTCAAAAAAAATTAGTTAAAAGTAGATTTTTCACTCCGTTTAGTATGACATAAGTTCCATTAGTCATTATCTTGGTATTTCAACTGCTTCAATAATTTGTTTAATAATTTGTTTTGTGGTAACGCCTTCCATTTCGCGTTCTGGAGTCACAATAACACGATGTTGTAATACAGGAATTGCGGCTTGTTTAATGTCTTCTGGAGTCACAAAGTCACGACCATTCATAGCGGCAAAAGCTTTACTTGCTTTTAAAATAGCAATCGAAGCTCTTGGTGATGCACCGAGATATAAAAATGGATTACTCCTTGTATTTACGATAATATCTGCAATGTACTTTACTAAATGCGATTCTATGATTATTTGATTAACTAATTCTTGAAATTTGGAAATTTCAGTTTTGCTAAGATGAGCAGTAATCTTATCTGTTTTCTTAGAGCCTTTCAGATCTTGTTCTCGATTAATAATTTCAATTTCTTCAATAAGATTTGGATAGTCTATATCTATCTTAAACAGAAATCGATCTAACTGAGCTTCTGGGAGTCTATAAGTACCTTCTTGCTCTATTGGATTTTGAGTTGCTAATACTATAAAAGGTAAATTCATTTCATATTTGTGTCCATCGATGGTAATTTGACGCTCTTCCATCACCTCAAATAAGGCTGCTTGAGTTTTAGCTGGTGCACGGTTTATTTCATCTATTAAAACCATATTCGAGAAAATTGGGCCTTTTTTGAATTCGAATTCAGATGATTTCATATCAAACACAGACGTTCCTAAAATGTCGCTAGGCATTAAGTCTGGTGTAAATTGTATCCGACTAAATTCAATATCCAAAGACTTAGCAAGTAGTTTAGCTGAAATTGTTTTAGCTACTCCTGGAACACCTTCTATTAATGAATGTCCATTTGAAAGAATAGATGCAATTAGCATATCAACCATTGCTTTTTGACCAACAATGACCTTGCTTATTTCGTTCTTTATTAAGTTAATCCCTTCTTCCAGTTCACTTAAGTCAACGCGGTTTTTAAAGTCTAAGTTTTCTTCTTTAGAAGGTTCATTACCTGTCAAAGTATTTTCAAAATCTTGCTGTTCCTTATTAGGTTTTAAATTAGTTTCGTGGTCCTTGTTTAATTCCTCCATATTTATTTGGTGTAAAAATCTTCAATAGTTCTATTTAATCGCAGCAAATCACTTTCATAACATTCGCGTTTTGCTTTTAATTGTCTAATAATGGTAATTAATTTTTTTATTTCTGGTTGTTTCTTGCCAGATTTCAAACTTAAGTTTTTTATAAATTTATCATCTAAAGTTTGGGTATCTAAATAATAAACACGCCTTAAATATTCTAAAAAGTAAGTGATCTTTTTATCAATAATAGTATTATGGTCTTTAGTTTCATAATATAGATTACCAATTGTTTTAGTAAAAGCAATGGTTGTATTTTCTAATGGTTTAATAACTTTAATAATACGTTGTTTACGTTTTGCATTAAAAATCATAAAACATACTAAGCTTATTAAGGCGATGTACCATGCCCATCGCAATGCAGGCTCACCGAGTATAAAACGTAAAGGAGAGTGTCCTAAATCTGCTCCAATTTTATTTCTAGAATCGAAATGTATTATGTCATCACTAATGTATGATAGCGATGCCGCAGCATAATCTTTATGATTTTCCTTTAGCAAATGATAATTTGTAAAGGTAATTGGTTGAAGATGTAAATAGAAATTGCCAAAACCATGATTAACTTTTACAAAATTGATATGATTAATGGAATCGAATTTTTGATAACCTAAAACTGTCGTTGATGTAGAGTCTAGTTTTGAGAAATAATAATTACTTAGACCTTTTTCAATGGTTATAGAGTCTCTCTTTAAATTTGGGTTAGCATAACTAAATTGAGCTTTACCTTTAAAATTATAGTCGTAATTCACTTCTATAGCTAATGAGTCTAATATTTTTTGAGGTGGATAATTAGAAGAAATAAACACAGTATTACCATGTGAGGTAAAATCTAGCAATTCCTGAGCTGAAACCTCGTCTAGATCTGCATGTTCATTTATGAGCATATAAGTTCCGGATGTTATATAAGTACTATCTTTCCAGTTGTAGAATTCATCAAAGTATTCAAATGGTGTTACTCTAATATTATTAATTTCGGTATCTGGTAATAGTTTGTTTATTTCGTTAAGTAAGATAAAAGTACCATACGGTATTTTGTGATTTTCATTGTAGGTACGTCTCCAATTTATGGGTTTAGGTTTCGAAAATTCGATCGCTAAAATTCCAACAAAAAGAACAACAAGTATACCTACATATATTTTTACCGTTTTACTCATACCTTTATTGAATTTAAAAAATTAATAAAAGCTTGTTTAGCTCTACTGAATTGAGCCTCGTTCACATTAAATTCGCCATACCAAATGTAGTTGTATAAATAGGAAGTATAAGCAAATTCATTTTTTATGCTTTCTGAGGTAATTTCGCTATGATAATCGCTATTCGTTTTTTCGACATCATATTCAATGATCTCTGATTCAGTAAGTGATTTTAAAAGCCATAAATAGTAATACCGAACAGCTAAACGGAAATCTTTTTGCTTTTCAGCAAAGGCTATAAGAGATTTAAAGTTGGAAGTGCGAATGTTATTTTCAACATCGGTAACTGGTATGATATTTTTATCTGATGATTTTCCAAAAACCCAAGAACCTTCATCATTCATAACAGCTTTGAAGATAAAATAAACAACGAGTAAAAATATAATTACTCCAGCAATTTTTATGGCAATATCAGTTAGATCTAAAGCTTGACCTTTATTTTTAATACTAAATAAATCTCTAAAAAAATCACTTAACCATTGTTTAAATCGTGTCCACCATCCCGAACTTTCCACAGACCGTTCGTAAATGTAGTCTTCACCAGTATATTTGTCGTCTAAATTTTCAAATCGTAGCGGTTTAATATAACTCGTATCAATTTGTAAACTATCTTGTTCTATAAAAGTAGTATTCGCATGAATTACTGGGATATCAGCATTAAAGGCATTGCAGTAAAACCCGAATAGGAGTAGGACTATATGTATACGAAGTATTCTATTCACCAGATCCTATTTGATCTATTATGCTTTTTGTATTTATGTTTTCGTTATCTTCTTTAAGGCTATAAAAAATAATACCTTGATTAAGTTGAACAATACTTCCTAAAATGGCACTGACAATAAAAGTCAAAAAGAAAACTAAAAGCATAATCATGGTCATTGTACTTCCCAATTCTTCTTGACTAGGCCCACCACTATCAATAGTGGTAAACAAACTTGCCATTCCAAATAAATAAGGAACTAAACTAATAACGTTTTGTATAATATAACTTATTAAATAAAATAGACCAACGCAACCAACTGCTGACCAAAACTTCGATTTTAAAAGTTGCCATGCATACCCAAAACTACCCCAAATGTCTTTTTTGTTTTCTAAATACTCCATAAGAGTCATGCTATAAAAAAGCATAAATGCACCAATTAGCAGTGGAATGGTTAAAATCCCAATAATTGTGATAATGAGTGCAAATGCCCCAATAACAAAACCAATAAATAATGGAATTGCAATAAGAATACTGCACAGTATATATATTACGAGCTTGCCTAAATTAGATTTATAGGCATTTATAAGGTGTGAGGTGTCAAATCGACTTCCTTCATGGTTTGAATAAAGTTTTAGATAAATAGCTGGATAAGCATAAGACACCATGCCAGCTATAAGAGCAACTACAATAAAAACCAAAGACATTAACACGAAAAGGCCTAAGTTTTCATTAATATAGTCGTCAACAAGGGTTGTACTTTTGCCTTCTAATAAACCGCCGAAAATAAAATCGGTATAAAATTTAGTAAAGAAATAACCTAAAACCACAAGTATTAAAAGAAAAGCACCATTTATAATAAAGTAATGCTTGAAAAAGTGTTTACCCTCTTGTTTAAGAAATGTAAATGTGTCTTGAAAAAATTCACTAAACCCTCTCGATTTATATAATTGCATGTTTTTGTATAAGTTTTCTGTTTAAAATAAATGGATATATTAAATAATAAAAAGAGATAATACTAAGTGTAAATAGAATAATGCCTACCGCTAACCAGTTAGGCATCGTATTAGAATATCTTGTAACAAAACCCTCTAAAAAACCAGCTGCAATAGTGAACGGAAAGGTGCTTATTAAAATTTTGACACCATCTTTCATTCCAGTTTTAAACGAAGTTATGCGAGAGTATGTTTTAGGGAATAAAATACTTGCACCAAGAATTAAGCCGGCAGCGCTTTCAATTACTATTGCAAATATTTCCATGGCACCATGTATCCAAATACCCCGAACACTTTCCCATAGCACACCTTCACGATGAAAAAAGTACTGAAAAGAGCCAAGCATGATGCCATTATAAAGCATAACAAGTCCAGTTCCTAAACCTCCAAACACGCCATAGATGAAAGATTTTATCCCGACGTAAAGATTGTTTAAGGTAATACCGATAAAACTTCCCCAATTACTACCACTTTTGTATACAGCTACGGGGTCGCCTTTTTCTATGTTTTCAAGTGTCATGTTTACATATTGATCGCTAAGTATTATTCGAACAAACGTGTCATCGTATGCTGCTGAAATAGCTCCGATAGATACAAAAGTTAAAAAGAGTATAAAGGCATAAAGAAGATAGCGTCTGTAATGATAAATGATCAATGGTACTTCAACTTTCCAAAAATGCACAAACCTATTTGAATCTTCTCGTTTAGTCTTATAAATCTTCTGAAATGCTCTAGCCGCTAAATTGTTTAGATATAGTATGCTTTTACTTTTTGGGTAGTAGGTTTGGGCGTATGAGAGATCGTTAACTAAATGAATATATAGAGAAGCTAATTCATCGGGGTTTTTTAAAGTTTTTCCGAAAATCGCCTTCTCAAAATTAAGCCATTTCTCTTTGTTTTGTTTAATAAAAGCAACTTCTCTCATGCAGATTCAAAACTAAACAAAAATTTTATTCAATAATAGAATTCAATGCTGAAAAGTAGTTTAAGTTATACAATATTTTACCTTAGATTTGCTAATAGGATTATAAATTAATTCATGGTCGAGTTACAGATTAATACAACCCAAAACGTAAACATAAATTTTAATGCGGCTAGCGTAGGCGAAAGGATATTGGCTTATGGAATAGATTGGATTATCAAGATTGCTTACATTATTGTAGTCTATCAATTAGTTTTTAATTTATTTAAAATTGATGATCTTATTTCAGGAATGGATAGTTGGTCGCAAGCAGCTGTTTATGTTACATTTTATTTGCCAGTTATTGTTTATTCCTTACTTTTTGAATCACTTCTTGATGGGCAAACTCCAGGCAAGCGAATTTTAAAGATTAAAGTAGTAAAGATTGATGGTTACCAAGCGTCATTGGCAGATTTTGTCATTAGATGGATTTTTAGAATTGTAGATTTGAACATAATGTCTGGTGTTGTTGCTTTAATAGCTATTATAACCAGTTCAAAAAATCAAAGACTGGGAGACATGACTGCAGGAACATCAGTAATTACATTAAAGAATAATGTAAATATTAGTCATACTATTTTAGAAAACTTACATAGCGATTACGAACCATCTTACCCTAATGTCATTAAATTGACTGATAATGATGCGCGCATTATAAAAGATACTTTTACAACGGCAAAAGCATCCAAGGATTACCAGACTTTAATTAAATTAAGAAAAAAAATTATTGAAGTGGTTGATATTAAGGAAATAAAACAAAAAACAGATATAGAATTTATTGATGCAATTTTAAAGGATTATAATTTTTATACCCAAAACATGTAAGGAGATGGCAGATTTTATTTACAAAATAATTTGAATTGCTTAGTTCGCTATAAATCCTGCTCTTATTTATTTTAAATTATGTTTTTCACAATCGACATTTTAGGAACTATTGCTTTTGCAATCTCTGGTGTTTTGGTGGCCATTAATAAAAAGATGGATTTATTCGGTATTCTAATAATTGCATTTGTTACGGCAGTTGGAGGGGGAACGCTACGTGATTTACTTATTGGAGATACACCGGTTAACTGGATGAAGGATATGACATTTTCTTATGTTATTATGGCATCTGCTATTTTTGCAATGATTTTTAGAAGTAAAATAAACTATTTAAGAACCTCCCTGTTTCTATTTGATACTATTGGAATTGGTTTATATACTGTGATTGGAATCGATAAGGGCTTAAATGCTGGGTTGCATCCTATTATTTGCATCGCTTTAGGGACCATGACTGCTAGTTTTGGTGGTGTACTTCGCGATATTCTTTGTAATGAAATTCCTGTTATATTTAGAAAAGAGATATACGCCACAGCCTGTATTTTAGGAGGAATAACTTATTTTATGATTAGGATGTTGCCCATTCAAGATAACTGGGTTTTTATTATCGCGGGGTCAGTGGTAATAGCGATTCGCCTTTTGGCGGTTAAATTTAAAATTGCACTGCCTACAATTTATAAGTAATAGGAATTTTTACCTTACTCGATAATTTCTATGGTTCTAATAAAAATGTTTTTAAGTGGCCAATCTGCTTCATCAGTATCTACAGCAGCAATTCTGTCTACGACGTCCATGCCTTTAATAACTTTTCCAAATATGGTATAATCGCCATCTAAAAAGTGAGCGCCTCCTTTATGTTGCACGATAAAAAATTCAAAAGGAGAGGCGAGTTTATGAGGATTGTCTATTTCACCGCTTGGCATTGAAATTACACCTCTATCGTGTTTAAAGCCTCTTTTAGTATCGGTTGGTAACAAATAACGACCAATATAAGCACGTTTTCTGGCTGTTTTTTTATCATCACTATTTCCTGCTTGGACCATAAAATTATTGATAACTCTGTAAAATTGAGTGTCGTTAAAATAATTTTGTTTAGTTAGGAAAATAAAATTGGCTCTATGGAATTTTGTTTCATTAAAAAGTAATATGTCAATAACTCCAAAATCGGTTGTCATGCGAACTTTATTTTCTTTATTCTCTTTTTCATAATGTAAGAAGAACTCCATGGCATTTTTCGAATCCAGTTTAGGATATTTACGCTTTGGTTCTTCATTTTCAGAGGTTTTAGTTTCTGGTTTTTTTGTTTCTGTTTCAGTGGAGGTATTTAGAGAATTATTCTTTTTCTTAGATTGTTTATCTTCACAATTTAGTAGTAAAAAAAATATACTTAAAAGAAATAGTAGACGCATAAATGAATTTTGACGAATTTTTAAAATCGATAGCAAAAGTAAAAAATATACCGCTTAATGGAGAAACTTCTCATTTTAAAATGGTTCCACCTTTTAGGCAAGCACTCTTAAAGAGGCAAAAAGAAGCTATTAAAAAGGCTAAAAGTGCAGGTGTTTTGGCGTTATTTTATCCAAAACAGAATAATGAGACACATTTTGTATTGATTTTAAGAAAAACCTATGAAGGGGTTCATTCGGGACAAGTTGGATTTCCAGGAGGAAAAATTGAATTAGGGGATAAAACTATAGAGGATGCTGCTATAAGAGAGACTTTTGAAGAAGTGGGTGTGTCTAAAAGAAAGATGGAGGTTCTTTTAAAATTATCTCAAGTGTACATTCCACCTAGTAATTTTTATGTGCAGCCTTTTTTTGGAATTTGTAAAGAAACTCCGGATTTTATTGTTCAAGAGGATGAAGTAGAAGCGATTATTGAGGTGTCTCTTAAAGAATTATTAGATGATGACTCTATTATATCAAAACGAGTTAAAACATCTTATAGTGTTGAGGTTGAGGTGCCTGCATATAGATTAAAGCGGCATGTGGTGTGGGGTGCCACTGCTATGATGCTCAGTGAAATTAAAGACCTATTAAAAGCAGTAATCTAATTTAATAGATTTATTACATTTGTTTTAACTAACCAACATTGAAGTGTGATTTATGGGATTGTTTAAGAAAAATCCATTTGGGCATATATTAATCGTTAAAAAATGGCTTATCCGTATTTTAGGAGCTATGACGCATAGGCGATTCCGCGGGTTTAATGAACTTCATATCGAAGGGTCTGAAATTATTAAAACCTTACCAGATACAAATGTCTTGTTTATTTCTAACCATCAAACTTATTTTGCCGATGTCGTTGCTATGTTTCATGTTTTCAACGCTAGTTTAAGTGGTCGTGTAGACTCTATTAAAAATGTTGGATATCTCTGGAATCCTAAGTTAAATATATATTACGTAGCTGCTAAAGAAACTATGAAAGCTGGTTTATTACCTAAAATCTTAGCGTATGTTGGTTCAATAAGTATAGAAAGAACTTGGAGATCTGAGGGGAAAGATGTGAATAGGCAAGTGCGTATGAGCGATATTTCAAATATAGGTAAAGCACTTGACGATGGCTGGGTAATTACCTTTCCGCAAGGCACAACCACACCATTTAAACCGATTAGAAAAGGTACAGCTCATATAATAAAACGTTATAAGCCAATTGTTGTGCCTATTGTTATTGATGGTTTTAGGCGCTCATTTGATAAAAAAGGGTTAAGAATAAAAAAGAAAAACATCCTTCAATCATTTGAAATTAAAGAGCCATTGCAAATTGATTATGACAACGAGTCTACAGATGAAATAGTTAAACATATAGAATTTGCTATTGAACAACATCCTTCATTCCTAAAAGTGATTCCTCAAAAAGAATTAGAGGAGCTAGAGCAATTAAACAAGAAACGTGAGTGGTAATTAGTTAATAACTCTTAACAACTCACTTTTTTAAGTGTTTTCAAAATTTCTATTTTGCATTTATATTTTAAACATATAAATGAAAGTCTGTATTGCCGAAAAACCTAGTGTTGCTAGAGAAATTGCTTCTATTTTAGGGGCCAACACTAAACGTGATGGTTACTATGAAGGGAATGGTTATGTTGTAACTTATACGTTTGGACATTTATGTACTTTAAAAGAACCTGTTGATTATAAACCATATTGGAAAAGTTGGGATTTAAATAACTTACCGATGCTTCCAGAAAAGTTTGAGACCAAGGTGGTTTCTAATTCTGGAATTCAAAAACAATTTAAAATTGTAAATGAATTATTTGAAAAGGCCGAAGTTGTAATAAACTGTGGCGATGCCGGACAAGAAGGAGAGCTTATACAGCGTTGGGTAATTAATGAAGCAAAATATAAAGGACCTGTGCAGCGCCTTTGGATATCGTCTCTAACTACCGAAGCCATAAAAGAAGGCTTTCAAAATTTAAAACCATCAACCAATTATGATAATCTTTATTATGCTGCGTTTTCTCGAGCGATAGGGGATTGGTTGTTAGGTATAAATGCTACAAGATTGTATACGGTTAAGCATGGAGGTTACAAACAAGTATTGTCTGTAGGTCGGGTGCAAACACCAACTTTGGCTATGGTTGTAGAACGCTTTAAAACAATTGAAAACTTTAAACCGCAGCCCTATTGGGAGTTACAAACTTTGTATCGAAATATATTATTTAGTTATGAAGATGGGAGATTTCTAAAGAAAGAAGATGGAGAGACCTTAGCAAATAATGTTAAAGAAAGCGAATTTGAAATTGAATCTATTACAAAGAAAAAAGGAAAAGAGTATGCTCCTAAGTTGTTTGATTTAACGGGTTTGCAAGTATATTGTAATACAAAATTTGGGTTTTCGGCGGATGAAACTTTAAAAATAGCGCAAGCGTTATACGAAAGAAAAATGGTTACTTACCCAAGAGTTGATACTACATTTTTGCCAAATGATATATATTCTAAAGTCTATGGTATTCTTAAAAAGTTAACTAATTATTCTGGGGTAACAAAACCGTTGTTACTTGGAAAGAAAATAAAAAAATCGTCAAAAGTTTTTAATGATAAAAAGGTAACAGATCATCATGCTATAATGCCTACAGGAATAGAGACGAGTTTGCCTTCCAGTCAGCAGCAAGTCTATGATATTATTGTAAAGCGCTTCATAGCGGTGTTCTATGACGACAGTGTTGTAGCTAATACAACTGTAATTGGTAAAGCAGGAAATGTGTTATTCAAGGCTATAGGAAAGGAAATTTTGGATAAAGGCTGGCGTATTGTTTTTGAAAACTCAAGTAAATCAGATAAAGAATCTGGTGTTTTGCCCACCTTTGAAAAAGGGGAGAAAGGACCTCATAAGCCTTCGTTTCTAGAAAAGAAAACAAAACCACCAAATCAATTTACAGAAGCCTCTTTGTTACGAGCTATGGAAACTGCAGGCAAACAAGTTGATGATGATGAACTGCGCGACTTAATGAAAGAGAATGGAATTGGAAGGCCTTCAACGCGTGCTAATATCATTGAAACCCTATTCAAACGTAAATATATAAAGCGAAATAAAAAGCAAGTTTTACCAACGGACACTGGGATCCAGTTGATCGATACTATTCAAAATGATTTCCTAAAGTCTGCAGAACTTACGGGTTCATGGGAGAAGCAGTTAAAAGATATCGAAAAAGGAGATTATAGTGCAGGAGCTTTCATAAAGAATATGAAACGCATGGTTGATGCCTTGGTTTATGAGGTGCGAAGTGAAAAGAAGCGAGCGAATATTTCGTATACTGAAAGTATACAAAACAAAAAATCTATTGTTAAAAAGACTTTCAATGGGGTTGTTTCTAGACCTTGCCCAAAGTGTAATACGGGAAAGCTTTTAAAAGGAAAAACAGCTTATGGATGTAGTGCCTTTAAAAAGACCTGCGATTTTATTTTGCCTTTTAAGTTTATGAACAAAAAAATATCTGACAACCAGTTTGTAAGACTACTAGATAAGGGTTCTACAGTCAATTTAAAGGGGTTTAAAACAGGTTCTGAAGCTATTGAAGGTGTACTGTGTTTGGATAGTGGTTTTAAGCTTAAAATCCAACCTAAATCGGCAGAGGGGAAACCGAATTCTAAAAACTTGATATGCCCAAAATGCAAGAAAGGCATAGTTTTAAAAGGGAAATCTGCTTATGGTTGTAGTGATTATAAATCAGGCTGCGATTTTAAAGTTGACTTCGATTCAATCCGAAATAAAATAAATGGAAAAAAGCCAACGAAAGAATTGGTTTACAGAATTTTAAATGAGTCTACTTAAATCAAATAATCATCGTAATTTTGTCGTTTATAAACCTTATGGGTATTTAAGTCAGTTTATTAGTAATGCCTCAAAACAGCGAAACAAGAAATTTTTAGGAGAGTTATATGATTTTCCTGAAGGTGTAATGTCTATAGGTCGCCTGGATGAAAAATCTGAAGGGTTATTGCTGTTAACAACAGATGGAAAAATCAGTGACTATGTTAATAGTCAAAAAGTTGAAAAGGAATATTATGCTCAAGTTGATGGTTTAATATCAGATAAAGCAATAATAGACCTATCCAATGGTGTTTACGTTGGTTTAGAAGGTAAAAATTACAAGACAAAACCTTGTGATGTGTTTAAGTTAGAGTCGTCTCCAGAATTACCAAAACGTTCAAAAAAAATAAGAGATGAAAGGCATGGTCCAACCTCTTGGATTTCAATTACCTTAAAAGAAGGTAAATTTAGGCAAGTTCGAAAAATGACTTCGGTAGTAGGATTTCCAACACTTCGGTTAGTTAGAGTTAGGGTAGGGGGCATAGCTTTAAATGTCTTGCAACCCGGGGATGTTGTTGAGATGGAAAACTTTATTCTAGACTTCTAGTTTTTTTAGTTCGGCGTAATTTCTGTTTAGGCGTTTAAGTAATAATCCATAGATAAGTTTATAAAACAACCAAATAATTAAAATAAAAACAATGGTTACAACAGTTATCAAACCATAAACTAATATCAGTTGGTTGTCATTTAATGACGCAAAGACTTCGTGTGCTTTAGGGTCTTTAGTGAAGGCGAAATAAAAACCTATTAGTAGAGAAAGCCCTGCTACAACTAAATTGTATAGCACATAGTATTTAATAATTTTCCTAGTCCTTAAAATGCTTTCCATTAATTTGCGAGCATTATCTGTAACTGAAATGGAGCGTTGGGACTTAAATAATAAATAAATAAATAATAAAATAACTGCATAACTAAAAACAGTTACTATAGTAAATAGGTAATCGTTTGTGTAAATTACATCTAGCTTGTTCCTGTATTCTTCTGAATATAAATAAGGGATTGTGTTGACTAAAATCCATAGAATTAGTTCGGCAATACTTATATAAAATAATGTTTTGACAATTGAAGACGATTTTTTATGAAGCATGGGATATATATCCTTGCTAGACAATGTTTTGTCTTGATTTTGTTGCTTGTTCCAGTCTTTTTTTAATAAATCTAATTCATCCATAATTTTACGGATTTAAAATGGTTCTTAGTTTAGTTTTAATTCGGTTCATCTTTACTCGCGCATTTACCTCACTAATACCCATAGTTTCACTGATTTCTCTATAGTCTTTGTCTTCCAAATAAAGAAAGACTAGGGCTTTTTCAATATCGTTTAATTTATGAACTGCCTTGTAAAGTAGTTTTAGCTGTTGTTCTTCGGTGTCGTCATAATCTTCCGCTTTCATCTTGAAAGAAACACCTTCAAAATCCTGAGTAGTAATAGAGCGCTTAGATTTTCTGTAGAGCGTAATAGCTGTATTTAATCCTACGCGGTACATCCAAGTACTAAATTTGGAGTCTCCTCTAAATTTTGGGTAAGCCTTCCAAAGTTGAATAGTTATTTCCTGAAATAAATCATTATGTGCATCATAATTATTGGTGTACAATCTGCACACCTTGTGTATAATGTTTTGATGTTTTTCCAGTAACTCAACAAAGCTATGTTCTAGTTCTTTATTCAATGGGATGGTTTAGTTATAGAGTAAGTAGTTGTTTCTTTTAAAATGTTACAAATAATTGTTTAGAATGTTTAAAAATATAAAATTGTTCTTAGTAATGGTGTTTGAAGTGTACTATTTTAGCCTTCATATATATTTTATAATATATTTAAACTAATAGTTTATTAAAATGAATATAATTGTATGATTTAAAATGATTTAAATGACAACTATAAATAAAATCTATATAGTGTTTTTGGGTCAAATAGGACTCATTTATTATCAATGTTTAGTTTAAAAAAAATCAAAGGTGATAAAATTTTATACAATTACAAATCTTACATTATTTTGATTTATTAGAGGTGAAAGTTTATGATTATTATTAATTAGTTGTCTTAAATTCTTTCATTTCTTTTAAAGGCTCCAAGGTTTCTTCGTTTTCCCAAAGTGTTTTTTCATACCTGTTAAGCACTTTAATTGGTATTTCTTTTTCTTGCGAAATTTTTGAGAAGTTACTTAAGTCAATATCGTTGTTTGTCGTGATTAATAATTCTTCTTTATTTTGAAAGTCCCCTTCCAGTTTAAAATCAAAATTTATTTTATATCGATTTGGACTATTTTCAATGAATTTTAAACCACGGCTCACAAAGAAATAACTACCGGTAATAAGTTTTATATACTTAGGATGGTAAAGGTTGCTGCTATCTTTTTGGTAAATAATAGTGCCCTCACTTGTGTTTTCAATATACTTAACGCCTAAAAGCAGCTTTAAGTTAAACTTTTCACCATGACGATTTTTGTAGTAGTTATAATCTACTCTAGTAATAGCATAATTATCATCAGAAATATAGAGTGTTCCCGTATGTTTAGATTTACCTTTTCTAGGCGTAAATTCTATGATGTAGTTAAGCTCATTATTGTTGTAACCTATATTTTTAAAGGCATATTCGTATAAATCACCATTTAAAAATTTGCTTAAGAAAGCGCTTTTGTAGAACTGTGAGCGCTTCCATAAGGATCTGGTATGATTGTTTAAATGAGAAAGCTTATGAATATTTTCTTCATCATTTTTAAAATCATCACTTTTTAACGAGAGTGAATCCTCAATTTTAAAAATTCCAGTTTTTAATTTATATGTTTTAGTAGTGTCTAAATAGGTAAGTACAATATCTTGGGCCTTTTCTTGAATATTGTCTATTGAAAAGTCATTCTTATAGTCTAATAATTTTGTGGCTTTATCAACATGAATCTTTGAACTATCCTTATCAAGAACATATAAAGCCCCTTTAAAATCGGAAAAAGAAACTATGTTGCTTTCAATTATCTGTTTCCCCATATTGGCTAAACTTCTGTTTGCGTCTTCAATTTTCGATTTCTTGACATGCTTAGCCTTTTCTATTTCGAAATCTAAACTTTTAAAATCAACGTAGTCTGTGTTTCTGCTGAATATGTTGTATCTGTTAAGATTTGGTTTGTAGTTAACTTTTAAATTAGACTTAGCCTTGGCAATAATTGAATCTGCATTAGGAGTTTTATTACTAATATAAACTTCGTTAAGCTGATTTATAGCTTCAGTTAAGGGAATAACATTACTAAGTTGTTTTATTTCTGAAATACTTAAAACTTTGTTTTGATAGCCCATACAAGAAATAGTGATGGGCTTTTTAATATCATCGCCATTAATGGTGAAATATCCTTCGTCATTAGAAATAACTCCAGAATATGCCCCTGTTTTTATGGTTGCAAATTGAATAGGTTCCTTCGTCGTATTATCAATAATTCTTGCTGTGATATTTTGAGAAAAAACAAAGACATTACTTAGTGCTAAAGCAATTATAAAGAGTATTCTTTTCATTTGTGATGGTTTACATAAATCCAACGATTAAGACTTAAAAATGTTACAAGTAATAATCTATGAAATGATTACATTTGCAGTCGAAATTTTTTATTTATGAAAGCAGGCATTGTAGGATTACCAAATGTAGGTAAGTCGACTTTATTTAATTGTTTATCGAATGCGAAAGCACAAAGCGCGAATTTTCCATTTTGTACTATCGAACCCAATATAGGTGTTGTAAATGTTCCAGATCCACGCTTGGAAAAGTTGGAATCTTTGGTAAATCCAGAACGCGTGGTTCCAGCGACTGTTGAGATTGTTGACATTGCTGGATTGGTTAAAGGAGCAAGCAAAGGAGAAGGTCTTGGTAATCAATTTTTAGCAAACATTCGTGAAACTGATGCTATTGTCCATGTTTTAAGATGTTTTGATAATGATAATATTGTCCATGTCGATGGTAATGTAAATCCTATTCGTGATAAGGAAACAATTGATATGGAGTTGCAATTAAAAGATTTAGAAACAGTTGAAAAAAAGCTTGATAAGGTTAAGCGTGCTGCTAAAACAGGAAATAAAGAGGCTCAAAAAGAAGAAGCTGTTTTATTAAAGATTAAAGAGAACATTGAGTCTGGAACTTCCGTGCGTGCTATTGAGTTTAGTGAGGATGATTATAATGACTTTGTAAAACCATCTCAGTTTATTACCGATAAACCAGTTATGTATGTTTGTAATGTAGACGAAGGATCTGCAGTAAGTGGAAACGCTTATGTAGATGAAGTAAAAGAAGCGGTTAAGAATGAAAATGCTGAAGTTTTAGTATTAGCGGTTGGTACTGAAGCAGATATTAATGAATTGGATGATTACGAAGAACGTCAGATGTTCTTGCAAGATATAGGTTTAGATGAACCAGGTTCTGCTAAATTAATTCGTTCGGCGTATAAATTACTTAATCAACAAACCTATTTTACAGCGGGCGTGAAGGAGGTAAGAGCTTGGACTATTGATATAGGTGCTACCGGTCCACAAGCGGCTGGAGTTATTCATACAGATTTTGAAAAAGGCTTTATTCGTGCCGAAGTAATTGCATATAACGACTACGTAACTTATGGCAGTGAGTCAAAAGTGAAAGAAGCTGGTAAAATGCGCGTTGAGGGTAAAAATTACATTGTTAAAGATGGTGATGTGATGCACTTCTTATTCAATGTGTAAAATTTTGTTTCTTAAAACTTAATTTACTCTTTGTCTTTTTTATAAAGAGGAATTCTGTAAGAGATGGTATATCCATAGCCCACGCCAATGCCACTGCTATCGAAAGTTTTACCAAAACCAGGAATATAAATATTTTCAAATTCTGATGGTTCAGTCTCACTAGCTAAACCTTTCAATTGAACATTAAGACCTAAATAAAGATTATTGAAGAGTTCTGCCTTTAGACCAATTATTAATTCTACCCAAAAAGCAGTAAGGTCACTAAATTTTGTTCCATCGTTGGAAGTGAATTGAGGTGCCCAATATTGGTCGGTGCTATAAACTTGAAAGCTATTTCTAGTATGACTAAAGGTGCTTGCACCAATTCGGAAACCAGTAAAAATCATATTATCCATATCGAGCCAATTTTGATATAGATTGTAGTCTATACCCCCTTTAAGGTAAGTCCCGTTGGTTGTAATGTCCAAGTAGTCGGTAGTCGTCGTCTTTTCTTCTATGCCAAGTTCACCTGCAATATATAATCGGTTTTTTAAACGATAATCTGCGATAACCTCAAAACCACTGTATTCATCATCTACTACAGTACGAATCAGTTTTCCTACATCACCTCCAAATCGCAAACCATATTTTAACTTGATTTTCGTTGAGTCTTCAGCTACATTAGGGATGCTATCATTTTGTGCATTTACAGACACACTAAACAGCAAGAATAGCGCAATGCAGCTAGTGAAATATATTAAAGTGTGTCGTGGTCTCATCTTCTACAGATTGGTTGTCGTTAATAGATTCTCTTGATAATATCCAGTTATCCGAATCAGTCTGGATTGTAATCGAAACATTTTTAAATATTGTTTTATAGCCACAAGCTCTTGACACATATACTTCTTCAGTCGTATATGTAATCGAAATAATATCTTCATTACCCTCGGCAAAGTCATCACTTGTGTCGTCTGGGGTTCCGTTATCATTTATAGCATAATCGATATGTAGGCTATATTGAGTTTCGTTTGCATCAGTTCTTAATGGTAAGGTAATTGTGTTTGCAGAAGACGCTACATTAAAACCTGGAAGCGTATTCTCATTTCCAATACCTTGAACTCTTAAATCGAAAACGTTTTTTTGTGTGTCTTGATCCGTGATGTCAAAAAAGTCAATAATTAAGCGGGGTGTTGTAGGCGTGCTTTCGGGGCAAATATCGTCGCGCTCACAACTGTAGTTTCCAATTATAAATAAAAGAGCAATTAGTAGGTTTATTTTCTTCATTAATTAATTTACCTTTTTTCCAAAAGTACAACATTTTCTACATGAAAAGTCTGCGGAAACATATCGACTGCTTGTGTTTTAATTACTTTGTATTGGGCATCCATTAAAGCTAAATCTCTTGCTTGTGTAGCGCTATTGCAGCTTACGTAAACAACTTTTTTTGGCGCAATGTTTAATATTTGCTGAACAACATCTTTGTGCATGCCATCACGTGGTGGATCTGTAATAATGACGTCAGGGGTTCCGTTGCTTTCAATAAATGATGCGTTGAATACATTTTTCATGTCGCCAACAAAGAATTCAACGTTATTTATATTGTTTAATTGTGCATTCTCTTTAGCTGCTTTAATGGCGTCCGGAACAGATTCTACACCAATTACTTTACTGGCTTGTTTAGCAACAAATTGTGCAATAGTTCCAGTACCTGTATATAAATCATAAACTAATTCATTACCCGTTAAGCCGGCAAAATTTCGAGTGATTTTATACAGTTCGAATGCCTGATCTGAGTTTGTTTGATAAAAAGACTTTGCATTTATTTTAAATTTCAGACCCTCCATTTCTTCAAAAATATGATCTTTACCTCTGTAGCAAATCACGTCTTGGTCGTAAATGGTATCATTCGCTTTCCCGTTTATTACATATTGAAGCGATGTTATTTGTGGAAAGGTTTCGGCTATAAAATCAAGTAAAAGTGTGCGTTTAATTTGGTCTTCTTTAAAAAATTGCACTAATACCATTATTTCTCCAGTACTTGATGTTCTAATCATCATAGTGCGCAATAAACCAGTTTGATTGCGTGTATTGAAAAATTCCAACTTATTTTCAATAGCAAACTTTTTAACTGCATTCCTTATCGCATTAGATGGGTCGGCTTGTAAATGACATTGTTTTACATCTAAAATTTTATCCCACATGCCTGGGATATGAAAACCTAAGGCATTTTTGTCACCTAAATCTTTATCAGATTGTATTTCTTCAAATGTCAGCCATCTGCTATCACTAAAGGAAAATTCCATTTTATTTCGGTAGAAATATTGCTTTTTCGATCCTAATATAGGGGTGACTTCGGGTAATTCTATATGTCCGATTCTAGTTAAATTATTGGTAACTTCTTTTTGCTTGTAATACAATTGATGCTCGTAAGCCATATTTTGCCATTTACAACCTCCGCAAGTACCAAAATGTTCGCAAACTGGCTCAGTTCTTTTATTCGAAAGTTTATGAAACACAGTAGCCTTACCTTCGTAATAAGCTTTACGCTTTTTAAAAGTTTGAATATCAATTACATCACCAGGTACAGCATTTGGTAAAAAAATAACCTTACCGTCTGGTGCTTTCGCAATAGTCTTTCCTTTTGCTGCAGCATCAATAACTTCAATATTTTCAAAAACTTGCTTTCGTGCTTTTTTTCTTCTAGACATCGTGCAAAAATAATAATCACATTAAATATAAGCTCCTTTATTTCTATTAACTTTAAAGGATTTTCAACCTAAAATGAACCTTTTATGGTTTTTAACGTCTTTATTGTAGAATGCAAGTTGTAAACATACACAGACGTATTATCAAACAACCCAAAGTTGAAGTTGTTAGCTTATTGAAAACACTAGCAAGCCAAAATGATAAGGTGTGGCCAAATAAGAAATGGCCTCCGATACAATTTAAAGGAGGGTTAAAAGTAGGTGCTAGAGGAGGGCATGGGATAATCCGTTATAAAGTTGAACATTGTGATTTTGAAAATCTAATAGGCTTTAAATTTTATAAGCCCAAAGGATTTAATGGTATACACAAAATTGAAATAGAGCCGATTGATGCGTTTTCAACTGAAATTAAACACAGTATCCTAATGACAACAGAGGGTTTGGCAACACTAAAATGGATTTTTGTAATAAGATGGCTTCATGATGCTTTAATTGAAAACGCTTTCGATAATATAGAAAATAATTTTTCAGATGTTAAGGCATATACAAAATGGAATCTTTGGGTGCGCCTTTGGCGATATATTTTAAAATAAGTGAAGGGAAAACAATCAGATAGCGATTTAGTTTTAATGTTCCAATCTGGAGACAAAAACGCTTTAAACCAATTGGTAAAGCGATGGCATAAAACGTTTTGCGAAAAAGCCTATTGGGTGGTTAAAGACCCTGATGTTGCCAAGGATATAGCTCAAGATACTTGGACTCTGATTATTGGTAAGATAAACCATTTAAATAAGCCATCAAGTTTTAAAAGTTGGGCTTTACGGATAGTTTACACAAAATCATTGGATTGGATTAATGCAAACAAAAAACTAAATAACAATCTTGAAAACTATAAGTGTAAAGATGTTGATTCAAGTGAAGTGCAAAACTCGAACGATTTAATTAAACTGAAATTGTTAGAGGCCATAAAATTATTGCCAGAGAACCAACAAACGGTTATTCGTCTGTTCTACTCACAAGAATATTCCTTAAAAGAAATAAGTAAGATTTTAAATATTTCTGTAGGAACCGCAAAATCAAGATTATTTCATGCTCGAGAAAAATTAAAACAAATTTTAAAAAACATAAATTATGAAAACTAAGAAAGAAGACATCGATCAATTAATTAAAGAAACTTTAACGGAGGAAGAGGCTAAATTTTATGATGATTTAGACGAACAAAATGTTTTCCAAATGGTCTGGGGATTATTTGAAGGGAAAAATAAATGGATTATGTATCTAATGAATCTTATGACCTTAGTATTCTTTGGGCTTTTTATTTATTGTTTAGTGCAATTTTTTAATACCGAAGTTACTTTTGATATGATTAAGTGGGCAACTGGGAGTGTAATTTTTTTATTGGGTGTTAGTATGCTTAAAGTTTTTGCTTGGATGCAAATGGATAAAAACGCAATAATTAGAGAAATTAAGAGATTAGAACTTCAAGTCTTGTCGCTTTCGGGTAAAGTGTCTTAGTGCGCTGTTTTTGGTAGGCGAATAAAATTTATTAAATTGCAGCCCTATCCAGGGATGATTTCTCTCCCACGCTGCTTTTTCGGATTCTTCGAAAGAATAAAGGTACAGAAGGAATGGTTATTTTTTAATTAAAAACTAAATAAAAATGGCTGTTTTAGACCACATTACATCGCAAGAAGCGATGGCATTAGAAAACAAGTATGGTGCCCAAAATTATCACCCACTACCAGTTGTATTATCAAGAGGAGAAGGTGTTTATGTTTGGGATGTAGAAGGAAAAAAGTATTACGATTTTTTGTCTGCCTATTCCTCTTTAAATCAAGGGCATTGTCACCCGAAAATAGTGAATGCTATGACAGAGCAAGCCCAAAGACTAACCCTAACTTCGCGAGCATTTTATAACGATATGCTTGGTAAGTATGAAAAATATGCTACGCAGTATTTTAAGTTCGATAAGATGCTTCCTATGAATTCAGGAGCCGAGGCCGTAGAAACGGCTTTGAAATTATGTCGAAAATGGGCGTATGAAGTAAAAGGAATTGATTTAAATAAAGCTGAAATTATAGTTTGTAAAAACAATTTTCACGGAAGGACGACTACCATTATCTCATTTTCAAATGATCCAGTAGCAAGAAAGAATTTCGGACCATATACTGATGGTTTTATTAAAGTAGAATATGATGATATTGAAGCTTTAGAAAACATTTTAAGTACCAACCCTAATGTTGCAGGTTTTATGGTTGAACCCATTCAGGGGGAAGCTGGAGTGCACGTGCCAAGTGAAAACTATTTAAAGGAAGCTAAAGCTTTATGTGAGAAGTATAATGTCTTATTTATTGCCGACGAGGTACAAACAGGTATAGCTCGAACTGGTAGACTTTTGGCGAGTTGTGGCAATTGTAGTTGCCCAAATAAGGATTGCTCAGGTACTCCAGATGTTAAACCTGACGTTTTAGTGTTAGGAAAAGCATTAAGCGGAGGTTTGTATCCAGTTTCTGCAGTATTGGCTAACAATGAGATTATGAACGTTATTCAACCGGGTAATCATGGCAGTACTTTTGGTGGTAACCCAATTGCAGCGGCAGTAGCTATGGCTGCTCTTGAGGTTGTTAAAGATGAAGATTTAGCCGAAAATGCATTTCAGTTAGGTGAATTGTTTAGAAGCGAAATGAACCGTTATATTGAAAAGAGCACTATTGTTAGATTGGTGAGAGGTAAAGGACTTTTAAATGCAATTTTAATCAATGATGACGAAGACAGCGATACGGCATGGAATATTTGTCTAGCATTACGAGATAATGGCTTATTAGCAAAACCCACGCATGGAAATATTATTCGTTTTGCACCGCCTTTAGTGATGACTAAAGATCAGCTATTAGATTGCGTTTCGATAATTATAAAAACACTAAAACAATTTGAAAATTAGTTTTTAGTAATAAAAAAAGCGACCAGTGGTCGCTTTTTTTCTATTTATCAATATTTAACTTCCAATTCCTAATTGCTCCATAATATCCTTTTGTTGATCCATATAGGCATCCCAACCTCCAACAGACATAATTTGGTATGCAGAAAGAATAAACGAAAGTACAGCAAGAATTAAACCTATAATTGCAATGGTTTTAGCAGTCTTTAACTGACCAAAGTTGCTATATAATTCAGGGTTTTCTGCGTAAAGCTTAGTGTCTTTATTTACCAAAAACAAAGCTATTCCAGAGAAAAGCAAGCCGCCAATTCCTGCACTGCAGCAGCAAGCTATAAATGAAATTATTCCGAGTACAAGAGCTATAGTAGCATTAGGTAATTTTTGTTGTTCCATGTTAGTATTATTTATTGATTATAAAGGTTTTTAAGATAAAGCTTGAAATGATAATTACTGTATTTACAATTGCCAAAATAATAATTATTTTATTAGCAAACTTAAATTTTCTGATGGCATTTATAATTATAATGCAAAAAAATAGTATTAAAGTATATATTGCAGGATACATGTAGAAGGCTTCAATGAATTCTCCTCGAAAAACAAGAGCAACTGATCTTTGTATACCACAGCCCATGCATTCAACTCCAAATAATTTTTTATTTAGGCATGGCAGCATGTAATCTTCAAGTCCTTTCATATAGCATTTTACATTATAAAGCTAAAATAATAAAAGGAAACGAATTCCTTAAAAAGGAAAAACTGCTTCAATAATTATTAGTAACTATTATTTTCTTATTAATAGATTGATTGTTTGATAGAATAACATTTGTAATATATATACCATCATTAAGGCTATTCGTCGATATTCTATATTCTGACCGAGATTGTATTTTAGACTTGCGTAAAACACGCTTACCTAAAACGTCAAATATTTCAATAGATTTAATTTCGAAATTATTTGGGTTTAGAATTTTTAATGTGGCAGATCGATTATTCTGAGTAATAATAAGATTACGAGTCTCTGAAATTATAAGGCTACTTAAGGTGTTCTTATTAAACCTAATTTCAAAACGATTAGTGTATAACCCAGGTTCTAAATTTATATGAAAAGGATGTCTTGTTAACTCTGTATATGTATTTTCTTCATTGTCGTAAAGGTATATTGGGCTGTTAGAGAAATTTTGAATATCCAATAGACTAATATTTATCATACTTTTATTTGCTACTTTAATTACAACAGGAATTGTTAAATCTTCGGAAAAAGGCAGAGCTTCTGCTATATAGATGTGTCTTTCAGACTTTAAATAAGCATCGGTAGATAAGATGAATTCAGACTTTATTGGACACTCTATCCCGTAATCAAAACCTTCAGTTGCACTGTAGTGAAACGTTTCCATTAATTGTCTCGTGTATAACCCATTGAAGTCAATATTCAATCGAAAACGTTTGTAATCTTCTGGAACTACAGAGAAATTAGACTCTGGAATAGTAGTTAATTTTGAATTTGAACTCTTAAAAAATTCACTATTGCTACTGCTTTCTTTTTCAAATACTCTATGGATGTTTTTAGCTTGAACAGTGCCTGAAGCAGTACCCGCAACCATGAAACCTTGTCCAATAGGAATATATCTTCTAGGTCGTTTTCCGCTAGGACTTCCGTTTCCTTCTCCATTAATATTGCCTTGGTTATCATAGGTGCTAAAGGTAGCAGGAACATATGTTTCAACTAATCCGTCACTACTAATAGTATAACTAGCGTATCCACCACTATATTCATCTAACCTATGTGAATTAGCACTTAAATCTTGCTCCCAAAAGTATAGACTGCCATCAATAACACTAGAGTTATTGTTGTCATGTATATAAGCAACAGCATCTATGGCAGAAGGGTAGGGATTTCCTACTAATGTTATCTGTTCGTTTTCAACATTAACACTTATAGTTCCGTTGTTCGGTTTTCCTCTAAAATCATAGTTCTGCATGTTGTTCGATCCAGTGGTTCCTTTCATTGTAAATCCTTCTCCTGGATTTATGATTGTATTACTTCGCACGTGTACCCATCCCGATAACCCATTAGCTGATGGGTATTTCCAAATCCAGTAGGGTTCAATATTTAAAGGGTTTGAGGTGCCGTTGTATGAGGTTGATGTGTTGTAAGTTGCAGGAATAGATGATGTTAAACCTATAATGTCATTTAATAATGAAATTCCAAAAGGGTTATTGGTTGAGGTATCATCCTTACTGCCAATTGGAGAACACCAATAGTTGTATTCATGGGCACCAACATTTCCATCCTGATACACACTTAATTCTCCTAAACCAGAGTTTGAAGTTGTTCCAGAGCCTTGAATAAGTTGCCCTTCGTCTCGAAGAAAGATTCTACTATTAGAATCTTCCAAATTAACATCGTCTTCAACAAATATATACTGATCACTTACAAAGACATAGTTGTCATTGCTAACTGAAAGTTGAGAGAAAGATAAATTTACTGCAAGCAATAAAATAGCTATTAATCTATGAGGCATTGTTGAGAGATCACAATTTACAGTTGCAAATATATAATTTTTTATCTAAATATGTATTTTGTCGAATATAATTGCGTTTTAACGGCCGTTCATTGAAGATTTTAATGGTGATTAGTTCCAATATAACCTTAAATTTTACTTATTTTGTAGCAAATAAATTCAATACTATTTTGAAATATCTAAACTATATACTCATATTGATTGGTGCTGTAATTGCTATTTATGCTAAGGTTGGAGCTAATCAAAATCAATATATCTTAATTAGTGGGATAATTGTGTTAATGATTGGAGTATATCGCATTGCTAAAACTATACCAAGCAAAAATGATGAACAGAATAATAACGATTTACACTAAACCATTTTGAATTTTAAAATAGGAGATACTGTTTTAGTTTTAGATGAAGATTTAGCAGGTGTTATAAAAAATATCTCTAAAAATCGAATTACTATTGAAACGGATGAAGGTTTTTTACTTGATTTTAGTAGTGATGAGTTAGTTTCAGATAAAAAAGAGTCTATTGATTCTATCTCATCCAACGTTGTTGAGCTTCGAAGTTTTATTGCTGAAAAGGAAGATATCCCGAAGCGTAAGCAAGTTAAAAGAAAAGCAAAAGAAAAATACTTACCAACAATTGAGGTGGATTTGCATATTCATCATTTGGTAAAGTCTTCTCGAGGTATGTCAAATCATGATATGTTAACACTGCAATTAGATACGGCAAGAAGACAATTAGATTTCGCTATTAAAAAGCGTATACAAAAAATAGTATTTATTCACGGTGTTGGAGAGGGTGTCCTAAAAATGGAACTCGACTACCTGTTTGGGCGTTATAACAATGTGAAATTTTACGACGCCGATTATAAAAAGTACGGATTAGGGGCGACTGAAGTTTATATTTTCCAAAATATCCAGCCTAATTCTTAAAAAGCTGGCGTTAGAGTGCGACTAGCAGATAACGAGCTATCTTGTAATTCGCCAAATTCAAATACATCTTGACTCAAGATCTCTAAATCTAGCTCAGTTATAACCAAACTTATGGTATAAGTTTGTTGAATAGTATGCAACCTGTAAGCAACAGCAGGTACAGTTAAAAAGACATCTTTGTTTAAGTAATCGGGTCCAATATTAGGGTCTCTAATGTCATTTGTTGGGTTTTGATCTTGGTCTACACTTTCTTCATCCCGCGTTAAAACTCCATCATCGTCGTCGTCGGTATCTAAATAGTCTGGAATATTGTCGCCATCGGTGTCTTGCGCATTGGCAAGTCCATCTGCTTCAGTGTAATCTGGGTTTTCCGTTACCGTAAATACATTATCTCCATCGTCATCCTGATCTAAATAATTAGGAATGCCATCACCATCTGTATCATCATCTTCTAAATCACCATTGCCGTTTAAATCTTCCAGTTCTGCAGGAATGCCATCGTTATCATCTTCGGTTAATGTCGTTGTAAAAATTGAAGGATTATTGGAACTATCAAAATCTTGGGTAATATTAACTTCTGAAGAAGGAACATCACTACAAAATAAATCTGAAGGTAAAGATACGTTGCTATACGTGCGGTAATTGAAAGTGTTTGAATTAGATGTTAGTTCAAGGGTTTCACCTGCTGTTAGTTCAAATAAATCTTCGAAGTTAATATCATTAACTACAATAGAAAGTGACTCGGAAGGGTCGCTTTTTGTTTTGTAAAATACCAGGTCACCACATTGACTAAAGGTGTCTTCAAAATCGAACTCAACGGTTAAAATATCGCCATCGTTGCAAGAAAAAAATAGAAGTAAACTAATAAAGAATGAAACAATTAAAGGCTTTCGCATTGCAAGTATTTTAAGCAAAAATAATAGAATTGTTATTTATAACGTGTCTTATTGCTAATAATTTTATTTCAAGTATTTTTGCTGCAATAATACTTTGATGGAACAGATTTATTTTGATAATGCAGCTACAACGCAACTTCGTGAGGAGGTTATTGATGCGATGATGCATGTTGTTAAAAATAATTATGGAAATGCCTCATCTTCACATAGTTTCGGACGATCATCAAAAGCATTAATAGAAAAGTCAAGGAAGCATATTGCTAAACACCTTAATGTATCAGCATCAGAAATTGTGTTTACTTCTGGAGGTACGGAAGCTGATAATTTAGTACTAAGAAGTGCGGTTCGGGATTTAAAAGTTCAGCGTGTTATTACTTCAAAAATTGAACATCATGCGGTTCTCCATACTATAGAGCAACTAAAGTTAGAGCATGATATTGAGGTTGATTTTGTGTGTTTAGATGCAAATGGTAATGTGGATTATGACCATCTTGAAACTTTACTCAATAAAGAGAAAAAGTCTTTGGTGACATTGATGCACGTTAATAATGAAATTGGTAATATCTTAAATATTAAGCGTGTTGCCGATTTGTGTAAGGAAAAGGGAGCCTTATTTCACAGCGACGCTGTACAGTCTGTTGGACATTATGCATTGGATTTGAATGAAATTCAAGTTGACTTTTTAGCGGCAAGTGCGCATAAATTTCATGGCCCTAAAGGAGTTGGATTTGCATTTATAAGAAAGAATTCTGGACTAAAGCCTTTAATAATTGGTGGTGAACAAGAACGCGGACTTCGTGCTGGGACAGAAAGCATTCATAATATAGTAGCACTTGAGCAAGCTTTTCATTTTTCAAATCTAAACATAGAAACCGAGACAGCTTATATTAAAGAACTTAAGACGTACTTTATTAATGAAGTTACAAAACATATTGCTGGCATAAAGTTTAATGGGAATTCAGCCGATTTAGAAAAAAGCACTTATACGCTTGTTAATGTTTGTATACCAGTGGAAGCTAATAAATCTGCAATGCTGCTATTTCAATTAGATCTTAAAGGTATTGCCTGTTCTAAAGGTAGCGCGTGCCAAAGTGGAAGCAATGCTGGATCTCATGTTCTAGCCGAAATTTTAAATGAAGATGATTTGGAAAAGCCTTCCATACGTTTTTCGTTTAGTATTTATAATACCAAAGAAGAGGTAGATTATGTTGTTGATGTTTTAAAAGAACTTGTAGGAGCTTAACCTTTAAGCTATAGAAGACTTTATATCTAAATCAATGACTGTTAAAATCATTCTCTATGAAGTGTCATAGTGTTTACTTCATCATTTTCGTTTTTAAAAGTGATATTTATTGTGCTTTCATTTTTAAAAAGTGACGGCATTGTTAGTAAATGGCATAAATCTAAATATGCTAAGTCGGTATCATTTACTTTTAAAATTTCATCACCATAACTCATGTGCTCTTTTAAATCTTCATTCCAAACCATGCCTACAATTAGTTTATTTTCAGCAATTGTAGGAGTGAAGCCAAACAATTTTTCATCTAAATCACTTTGCTTTTCAAATGGATTGAAGTAAAATTTTTTATTTCTGAAATCTAGAGTCATGTCGCCGTATTTCAGAATATCGGAACCAATTCTAGAATTATCATCATTTCCTGTAGTAGTTATAACATTTTTAAATTCATGATTGACAATTTTTATGGTAGGAATTTGCACTCGGTATTGAACGCTTTCTTTTGTTGCGCCAAACATGCCTAAGCTAGATGCACCAATCGAGTTCCCTAACTCATGAGTTACATTTCGTTCTTTTAATGTACTATAGTTTTTTTTACACATATCATAGAAACCGCTAGCTCCAGTATCTAAAAGAAGAAATTCTTTCGCGTTGTTTTCTCCTTGAAGTCCTATTGATATGTACGGACTACTTTGTCCGCCTCTAAGCACCATATCTATAGCTTCATCTTTACTTAAACTCATGCGTTTACGATCATTTGTTAAAACAAGTAAATTCTCTTTGGGCAAAATTTTCACAATAGATTTTCGCAATAAGTTAGTGCCGATTATGCCGTCAATTTCAAAACAATTGAAAACTATATTATTGGTATCATCGAAAACTAGAGCTTGAGAGTTTTTATATATAACATCACCAATGGTTAAACTTGGGATAATTGCATTCTTCATGTTTTGCTTATTGTTATTGGCGTCAGATACTGTAATCTCTGTGCTTTTTTCAATATTAAGCGTTTCAAAAATTCCAGATGAAATGACATTAGGAGCTCCAGTATCAAATAAAAATCGGTAAGTTTTATTATTTATGGATACAGGGATAACAATTTTTCCATTTACATCTTCATACTTAATTTCTGAATAATAATTTCTAGGTGAAGATGTACCGCTTTTAAATTTAGTTTTTTGAGCATGTGTTTGACTTGCTAAAACAATAAACAAGAACATTTTTAATATTGCTTTACTCATATCAAATTTTAAAACTTCATTGTAGTTCGAACATTGAAAACTCTAGGTGTAAGATAGTTAGGTATAGCGAATTGACGCTTACTATATACATCGCGGACCCAAGTGTTTGTAATAGAGTTTTGTACATCGAATAAGTTAAAAATCTCTACACCAAATGATAGCTCTTTAAAAGGTTTTTTCCAACCACTATTAAATTGCTTTTTTTCATCGACGATAACAAACTGAAAACCAACATCAGCACGCTTGTAATCTGGAAGACGTGTTTGGTAAACATAAGGATCTGCATAGCTAGGCGAGCCTCCAGGTAATCCCGTATTGTAAACCAAGTTTAAATACATTTTCATACTAGGTATATTCGGGACATAATCTTGAAAAAGAGCGGCGAACTTTAAACGTTGGTCAGTAGGTCTTGCAATAAAACCGCGGTTATCAATGTTTTCTTCAGTTTTTAAATAACCAAAACTAAACCATGATTCTGTACCAGGAACAAACTCACCGTTTAAACGCATATCTAATCCATAAGCATAAGCTTTGGCATTATTTCTTGCACGGTACCTAATACGAACATTTTCAAGTGTATAAGGATTTACATCCGTTAAGTTTTTATAATAAGCCTCGGTTGTAAGTTTAAAAGGACGATCCCACATTTTAAAACTGTAATCATTACCAAGAACAAAATGAATCGATTTTTGAGCCTTTACATTGGGTTGTACAACACCCATTGAATCTCTTAATTCTCGATAGAATGGAGGTTGATAGTATAATCCAGCGGCAACACGAAATAACATGTCTTTTTGCCAGTATGGTTTTATTGCAAATTGAGCTCTTGGACTAAATACAGTTTGACTAGAATTTGATATACCATCGCCACTTACAGACCAATTGTGTAAACGGACACCAGCATTATACCAAACATCGCTTATTCCTAAAGTAGATCGCTTACTCCATTGGGCATAAGCCTGTAATCTATCAATCTTGACATTATTAGTCGATCTCACGTTCTGAAATGGTTGAATTGGACCACTAAAAGGTTCGTAAGGTTGTTCGTTAACAGGTATTATTCTAGGAGGCCTTATAGAAAAACCAGCTGAATCAATAACTTCCCATTCAATTAAACGGTCTCGAATATCTTCATTAGAATATTTAACAGACCATTCAAAACGGTCATCATTAATTCTAAAATCTCCTTTGTGTTCAATGGTGCTTATTAGAGCGTCTAAGTCGTTTCTACCATGGTTAAGCTGACTTCCGATACCTTCACTAAATTCAACTTCACCTAGATTTTCATCGCCAATATTTGAGTTCACCTCACCTAATCGGTACTGTGCCAATATATCAAAATACTCCTCTTCAGTTGTATGGTAGGAGGAGGCAATAAGTTTTAAGTTCAGATTATCATTCACAAAATAAGTTCCTTTAAATGCTCCAAATAAGGTCTGATATTGATCCTTTTCTTGACCTTGATAAAAAACTAAAAGCGCTATAGGATCTGATAAGGTTCCAAAATTGGTTTGCCTAGTTAAGGGCTCATAACCATATTTATTAAATGAAGCATTTCCTAAAAAACTTAAATGAAATTTGTCTGTAAATTTATAAGTTAAAAAAGCTTGAGCATCTGCGAATGCAGCGTCATAATTGGTTTCTGTTTCTCTTGCATCTACTAATAACTCATTATCTCTGTATCGTAAACCAACTATGCTTGAAAATTTAGAATCTTTGCTTAAGTTTTCAATAGATAAACTACCCCCTAAGAAGCTTAAATCTGCATTAACTTCAAATTGGTAAGGTGTCTTATAAGTAATATCTAATACCGAAGAAAGTTTATCTCCATATTTTGCTTGAAATCCACCAGATGAAAAGTCTACATTTTGCACCAGATTGGTATTCACGAAACTTAAGCCTTCTTGTTGGCCAGAACGAATTAAGAAAGGTCTATAGACTTCTATATCGTTTACATAAACAAGATTCTCATCATAATTTCCACCACGAACGGAATATTGTGTACTTAGTTCATTATTGTTGCTTACTCCAGGAAGCGTTAGTAAAAGGTTTTCTACACCAGCATTTGCACCAGGTATTTTTCTTATAGTTTCTGGTTTTAAAGTGGTGATGCCTTCAACTTCTTTTTGTCGTTTGCCAGAAATGACTACTTCGGTGATCTGCTCAATTGAGGTCTTCATTACTGGATTAAACTCATATTCCTCACCAATTTTAAGATTAAAAAATAAAACTATTCTTTTGTAGGTAATATGAGAAAATTCAACTTGAACATCATCGTTTGCAGAAACTTTCAATAGGTAAAAGCCATTTTCATTAGTTTCTGTGCCAATCGCTCCCGCTTTAATACTAACCCCAGAAACGGCTTGGTTTTGTTCATTTAAAATAACCCCTTTAATCGTTGCAGTTTGAGCACTACAAAACCAAGTAAGCAGTACTGTTAAAATAGAGATGAATAAATATTTAGTATTCAAAAGACTTAAATTTATTTTCTGTAGAAAAGCGTTTCAAAAGTAGAACTATTTCCAACATTATCGGTTACAATTAGCTTTAAATTATTCTTGGTATCTGTAATAACGCCATCATTGAAATCATGCGTTAAAGTTTTCGTTTTATAATCATACTCCATTAATATCCATTTGCCATTAACGGTTGCTCTGTAGTTTGAAATACCTGAAAGTTTGTCGTTTATTTTAACCTTTAAATATCTATACTTACTTAACCAACTACTATTTTTAAAATTGGGGCTGTATATTTTTGGTTTAATCGTGTCCAGAGCAAGGGCATAAGTACCTAATGTTTTAGTAAATGTGGTAAGTGTGTTCTTTTCTCTCTTTGTGTTCGTGTATGAAGGAAATTTTTTATATCCTACCAATTTCGCGATGTATAATTTGCTTTTATCAGCATCTAAATAATTGCTTATATCGAAGCTTATTTTTAAACTTTTCTTCGTTGGAATGATATCCTTGTGCAAAATTAAAGTGTCATTGCTTACATTAAAATCTAAGTAAAAATCATCATAAAAGGTATTTTGAAAAATATCTACAGTAATATTGCTTTCTTTGAGGTTGGTTGTTTGGTTTGCCTTAATGAAATAGGGAGTAACTTTATCTTTTACTATTTCTAATGAATCATTTTTTGAACCTTTAATGTTCAAAGTAATCCAAGATTGATTGTTTTTAAAATCGGTCACCTTAATCTTAAATACCGAATAGGTACTATCTTCAACAGGTAAATGCCCATTATGAGGGTCTGTCTTAATTATACTTAGCGGATTATTGTCATTGTATAACTTCTGAACCCGTTGTTTTTTTGTGCGGTAATGTTCGTAATCTATAAGCCTATTAATGTGTTTGGTTTCATCAAACGAAAAACGTTTAAAGTCTAGTTCAAAGTACTTGTTTCCATTGAAAAAGGTCTGAATGTTGTAAACACCGTTCTTATTCGCAGCCAAATCTTGACGATCATCCGTTACAATACCGAAACCAATGGTCCCATAAGCCTCAATATTTTCAATAGTGTAGTCACCATTTTGCAACGGAATCAATCTTAATTTTTGTTTAGCTCTAGAATTATTGATATGAGCTTCGTCATTTAAAGGATAAGCATAGATTGCTCTAACGATTGGGTTTGTTGTATCCTTAATATTAATTCCAAACAACATGGGGTTAATAGGTCGTTCATCTTTATCGCGAATTTCAAAGTGCAAATGAGGACCTCCAGAGCCTCCAGTATTCCCACTATATGCAACAACACTGTTTTTTAAAACTTTTAAATCTCCAGCTTTTGGAAAGAATTCAATTTCATAATTTTCTTTTTCATATTGGAGCTTTTTAACATAAGCTTCTATTTCCGGAGCAAATTTTAGGAGATGCGCATAAACCGTAGTATATCCATTTGGATGAGTGATATAAAGCGCTTTCCCGTAGCCATAATGAGACACTTTAATTCTGCTTACAAAACCGTCTGCAGAAGCGAGTACTTTTAATCCAACACGCTGTTGTGTTTTTATATCTAATCCAGAATGAAAATGATTAGATCGCAATTCAGCAAAGGTACCAGATAATATAAGGGGAACATCCAATGGGTTCGCAAAATAATCTTGTGGGTAGTTATTTTGAGCAATTGCAAATGCCGATAAGAATAAGAAAACAATATGGATAAACCGCATAGATAAGTATTAAAGCTAAAGTATTAATTTGATTCGAATTTGCAAAGTATAACTCAAAAATCAAGCCATAGCACTAATAACCAATCATTAGCGACAGATTCGAAATTTTATTAAAAAACAATTGTAATTTATAGCTAGGTATGTTAACTTTGTGTGATAAGTATTGATTTTAGTAAATGAGTAATATTGAAGATATTGTAGATTCTTTAGAAAACAAAATTAGTAAAGTATTACACAAACTAGAGCTCTTAAAACTTGCGAATTCAAAGTTGAATGAAGAACTTGAAAATTCGAAGCAAGAAATAAAAACCCAGAAATTGCAAGTTGCGTCCTGGGAGGAAAAATACGAAGCTTTAAAAGTTGCTAATTCAATGCTTGGTAGTGACGATAATAAAAGAGAAACTAAGCTTAAAATAAACGCATTAATAAGAGATATAGATCATTGTATTGGTCAGCTTTCAAATTAATGTTATTTAAATTCAATGTCAGAGAAGCTTAAAATAAAGCTGTCCATAGCGAATAGGGTGTACCCCTTAACTATTGAGTCAAGTCAAGAAGAAGGATTGCGAAAAGCGGCTAAGAACATTGAAGCGATGATTAAACAATTTGAGCAAAGTTATTCTGTTCGCGATAAGCAAGATGTATTGGCTATGTGTGCCTTACAATTTGCTTCTCAAGTAGAACAGAAATCTATAGATAAAGAGCATGTGAGTGACCATTTAGAAGAAAAGTTAAACGCTTTAAATGATTTGTTGCATTCACAATTAGTCTCTTAACGTTCTTTAAAATAAACTAAAAGTTACTGCCTACATTGGTTATTTTTTTTGATAAACTCAACGTTAATTCTTTAAAAAGGGTGAGTTTAAGTTGTAAAAGCATGCTGCCTTAGTCGCAGATCCTTGATCAGCTTGTTAGCCCTAAACTTGTTTTTAAGGAGTTTATACAAAACTTTATACTGGTGTAGGCTTTTTTTATATATTAAACTAACTAAACATAATGGACAATCCTATTATATTAATTATCGGAGGAGTACTACTAGGACTTATAATTGGCTTTGTTATTGCCAAGTCTTTGGAGAGAAATAACGCATCAAAGCTTATAAAGGATGCTAAGAGAAATGCAACGGCAATATTAAAAGAAGCTAAGAATGAAGGAGAAGCAATAAAGAAAGATAAAATACTTCAAGCTAAAGAAAAATTTATTGAGCTAAAGGCGGAACACGAAAAAGTAATTTTTTCTCGGGATAAGAAGATGGCTGAAGCGGAAAAGCGAACTCGCGATAAAGAATCTCAGATTTCTAATGAATTAGCCAAAAACAAAAAGTTAAATGCTGAAATTGAGAATAAAATTAAAGACTATAATCATCGTCAAGATATTTTAGAGAAGAAACAGATTGAGTTAGATAAACTTCATAAAAGTCAAGTGCAGCAGCTTGAAGTTATTTCGAGTCTTTCTGCTGAAGATGCTAAAGCGCAACTTATCGAATCACTTAAAGGAGAAGCTAAGAATGATGCTATGGCTTACATACAGAGCTCTCTAGAAGAAGCGAAGCTTACTGCGGAACAAGATGCTAAGAAGGTTATTATAAATACAATTCAACGTATTGGTACTGAGGAGGCTGTAGATAACTGTGTGTCTGTTTTCAATATTGAATCAGACGATGTTAAAGGTCGTATCATTGGGCGTGAAGGGCGTAATATAAGAGCATTAGAGGCGGCTACAGGTGTAGAAATTATTGTTGACGACACACCAGAAGCTATTATTTTATCTTGTTTCGATTCTGTGCGTCGGGAAATAGCTAGACTATCATTACATAAATTGGTAACCGATGGTAGAATTCATCCAGCGCGTATTGAGGAAATTGTAAAGAAAACTAAGAAGCAAATAGACCAAGAGATCATAGAAGTTGGTAAGCGAACGGTTATAGATTTGGGAATCCATAATTTACACCCAGAACTTATTAAAGTAGTTGGTAGAATGAAATACCGCTCATCTTATGGTCAAAATCTATTACAGCACTCACGGGAAGTAGCAAAACTTTGTGGTGTTATGGCTGCCGAATTAGGGTTAAATCCGAAATTGGCAAAGCGAGCTGGTTTATTACACGATATAGGAAAAGTGCCTGATGCTGAGGCAGACATGGAAACACCTCATGCTATTCTTGGTATGCAATGGGCTGAGAAACATGGTGAAAAGCCAGATGTTTGCAATGCCATTGGAGCTCACCATGATGAAATTGAAATGAAGTCTTTATTAGCACCTATTATTCAGGTTTGTGATGCCATATCTGGTGCGCGCCCAGGAGCTAGGCGTCAAGTGTTAGACAGTTATATCCAGCGCTTAAAAGATTTAGAGGATATTGCTTTTGGTTTTCAAGGTGTTAAAAAGGCCTATGCTATCCAAGCAGGAAGAGAACTTCGGGTAATTGTTGAAAGTGAAAAAGTGGATGACCAAAAAGCGGCGGATTTGTCATTCAATATTTCACAAAAAGTTCAAACCGATATGACTTATCCAGGACAAGTTAAGGTAACTGTTATTCGCGAAACACGAGCAGTTAACATAGCAAAGTAAATTGTATGAAACACATTATATAAAAAATCCAGCTATTGCTGGATTTTTTTGTTTTACCAAAATCAATAATTATTTCCTCGGATGATATTTTTCAATTACTGACGTTAAATGACTTTTATCAAGATGCACATATATTTCAGTGGTTGTAATGCTTTCATGACCTAACATAAGCTGTATGGATCTTAGGTCGGCATTATTTTGTAACAAATGAGTTGCAAATGAATGTCTAAACGTATGAGGAGAGATACGCTTTTTTAGACCTATCTTTTCGGCGAGTTGTTTTATAATTGTGAAAATCATGGCTCTGGTTAGTTGTTTTCCGCGTCTATTAAGAAAAAGGGTGTCTTCATAACCAGCTTGAATATTAAGATGCAGCCTAATTTCATTTCGGTAAATATTAATATATTTTTTAGTACTATTAACTATAGGGACAAAACGCTGTTTATCTCCTTTTCCAGTCACTTTTATAAAACCTTCATCAAAAAATAAATCGGAGATTTTTAAATGAGTTAATTCGCTAACTCGTAATCCACACCCATATAAAGTTTCGAGAATAGCTCTATTGCGTTCACCTTCAGGTTTACTCAAATCTATAGCAGCAATAAGTTGGTCAATTTCTTTTTCTTCAAGTGTATCAGGTAATTTTCTTCCTATTTTTGGAGATTCTATAAGTTCTAAAGGGTTATCTTTTCTATAATCTTCAAAGACCAAATAGCTAAAAAAACTTCTTAAACCAGAAATTAAGCGCGATTGAGACCGTGCATTAACACTTTTAGCTGCATTATATATAAATTGTTGAATACTTTCAGCGTTTATAGAAATAGGTGAGATGCTTATATTATTTCCCTCTAAGTAAGTCACTAATTTTTTAACATCACGAGAATAATTATCAATTGAATTTTCAGATAAACCTCGTTCTATTTTTAAATAGAGTTGATAATCTTTAAGTGCGTTTTTCCATTTCATAGGTTAAAAATAAGGCAAAAAAAAACTACCATTAGGTAGTTTTTTTTAAAACTATAAATTCATTATCTTAAAAATTATCGGTAAGGATATTTATTAAATCAATAATAGCCCAAATTCCTAGTCCACCAATAGTAATAATAAACAAAATATTTGCCCATACAGGTTTGTTGTAATACCATCTGTGCGCAGCAAAAGGCCAACCTAAAAAGAACCAAAAAGCAACGCCAACCCATTTATCCTTTCCCTTAACAGTTGTAACTGGTGTTAATACTTCTTCAATATTACTTGAAGTCGTAACTTCAATATTTTCAGAAGTTTCAATTGTCCTTTTAACTGGAAAAGAAGCATAGCAAGCAGAATAACCTAGGACTAATACTAAGAATGATAATAATAATTTAATTTTCATAATTAATTGGTTTATGTTTGTGTACAATTTATAAAAAATATTTTAATGTTTAAAGATTGCTTGCTTATTTTATTCTTTTTTTCATTTGCTAGTTTAAGCCTATCACAAGAAAGATATGAGTATGTTGGTGGCGTAAAGTTAAATGATACCGTAATTATTTCTTACCGTGTTAATTTTTTGGTTAATAATGAAGATGTTAAAGGCTATTCAATCACAGATATTGGAGGTGTGCATGAAACGAGGTCTAATATTTTTGGTGAGTATGATAAAACAAAAAAGGAATTAAACTTTAGAGAAACAGGAATTGTTTACACGAAGTCAACAATTTCACAAAACGATTTTTGTTTTTTGAATGCTACAGTAAAGAATTTTGTGTTCGGCAAGACCAAAAATATTAAAACCAATTTTATAGGATTGTTTTCCGATAATACTAAATGTATTGATGGTGAGGTATTGCTTAACGCATATGAGAGAATGGAAAAACGCTTGGCCAAAGTAAGCGATAAGATTAAAAAATCGAAAAGAGTTCCTGATAGTTTAAAGCAAAAATTGAATTTACGAAAAATGATGGATTCTTTAAATATGAATATTTTAAGAAAGGACGAAGTTTTAAGTTTATTTACAAAATCGGATAAAGTTATATTTGAGATTTATGATGGTGGTAAGGAAGATGGAGATAGAATATCGGTATTTGTAAATGATAAAGAAATATTATCAAATTATAAGGCTAATAAAGAGAAAAAATATTTTACAGTTGATGTAATTAATGATAAAACATCGGTTCGAATAAAAGCCATGAATGAAGGCGATATTGCTCCAAATACTGTTGTTGTTAGGATAAAAGATAAAAGCAATTCAATTAAGGCGCTTTCCAATTTAAAAGAGAATGATGAAACTCAAATAGATATATTAAAAACAAAAAAATAATATCTTTGACTTATGAAAAAACTAATCATCATTAATGGGCCAAACCTTAATTTATTAGGAAAACGTGAACCTAATATCTACGGGAGTTTGACCTTTACGGAGTTTTTAGAGGAAGTTAAAACAAAATATAGCGATGTTGTTATCGATTATTTTCAGTCGAATATAGAAGGAGAACTAATTGATAAACTGCACGAAGTTGGTTTTAGTTATGATGGTATTATTTTAAATGCTGCGGCTTACACCCATACTTCGGTTGGTATTGGAGATGCTATTAAAGGTATTGAAACACCAGTTGTAGAAGTGCATATTTCCAACACATTTGGTAGAGAAGAATTTAGACATCATTCTTACATTTCCCCAAATGCAAAAGGGGTTATATTAGGTTTTGGATTACAAAGCTATGAGTTGGCTATTCAGAGTTTTATATAAAAATTTTAATGGGTTTTAAAATAAATTTAAAATGACGATAAATAAAAATGCGATTCTATTGAATCGCATTTTTATTTATATAAATCGCTAGCTAAAAGCTATAAATGTATCACTTCATCATAAGCATCCGCAACGGCTTCCATAACAGCTTCGCTCATTGTTGGATGCGGGTGTATAGCTTTTAAAACTTCGTGCCCAGTTGTTTCGAGCTTTCTGCCTAAAACAGCTTCAGCGATCATATCTGTTACACCAGCACCAATCATATGACAACCTAGCCATTCACCGTATTTTGCATCAAAAATTACTTTTACAAAACCATCTTTGTTTCCTCCAGCACTTGCTTTTCCAGATGCGGAGAAAGGAAATTTCCCAACTTTAATATCTATACCTTTATCTTTAGCTTGCTTTTCAGTTAATCCAACTGAAGCTATTTCTGGTGAACAATAAGTACATCCGGGAATATTGCCATAATCAATTGGTTCTACATGATGTCCAGCAAGTTTTTCAACACACAAAATCCCCTCAGCCGAGGCAACGTGAGCTAAAGCTTGACCAGGAGTTACGTCTCCAATAGCATAATAGCCAGGAATATTGGTTTGATAATAATCATTTACCAAAATTTTGTCTCTATCTACAACAATACCAACATCTTCTAATCCAATATTTTCAATGTTTGTTTTAATTCCTACAGCACTTAAAATAACATCAGCTTCAAGAATTTCTTCTCCTTTTTTAGTTTTTACAGTAGCTTTAACTCCTTTTCCAGAAGTGTCAACCGAGGTAACTTCAGCAGAAGTCATGATGTTAATTCCAGTCTTTTTAAAAGAACGTTCTAATTGTTTTGAAACATCCTCATCTTCAACAGGAACAATATTTGGTAAGTATTCAACAATGGTTACCTCGGTTCCCATTGAGTTGTAGAAATAAGCAAATTCAACCCCTATAGCTCCAGACCCAACGACTATCATCTTTTTAGGTTGCTTCTTTAAGCTCATGGCCTGCCTATAACCTATCACTTTTTCACCATCTTGAGGCAAACTAGGTAACTCACGCGAGCGCGCTCCCGTTGCAATAATTATATTATCTGCACTGTACTCTGTTCCATCAACATCAACTTTCTTTCCTGGTTTCAACTTTCCAAAACCTTCAATAACGTCAATTTTATTCTTTTTCATTAAAAATTGAACACCTTTACTCATACCATCGGCAACACCACGACTACGTTTTACAACAGCATCAAAGTCATGTTCAGCATCTGTAACCTTTAGTCCATAATCTTCCGCATGTTTTAAATATTCAAAAACTTGTGCAGATTTTAAAAGTGCTTTTGTTGGAATACATCCCCAATTTAAACATACGCCACCCAAATTTTCCTTTTCAACAATAGCTGTTTTAAAGCCTAACTGTGAAGCTCTAATAGCAGTAACATAACCGCCAGGACCACTTCCAAGAACAATAATATCGTATTTACTCATGTGTCAAAATTTAAGCAGCAAATTTACAAAATCGATTTTGAATAACGAATTAAGAGCCCTTTAAATTTACATCTTTATAGTACCTTTGTATTGCAAGAATTAATGTATGAATATACCAAGAACGAGTTATCCCCGAATTGTTATCATTGGTGGCGGGTTTGCTGGAGTCGCTTTGGCCAAAAAATTATCGAAACAAGAAGTTCAAGTTGTATTACTGGACAAGCATAATTACCACACCTTTCAACCGCTTTTATATCAAGTTTCTACTGGAGGATTAGAACCTGATTCAATCGCTTATCCGATTCGTAAAATTTTAAAGGATTTCCCTAATTTTTATTTTCGATTGGCCGATGTAAAAGAGATTGATACCAAAAAGAATAAGGTTCGGACTAATATTGGAAATTTAAAATTTGATTATTTGGTAGTGGCCTCTGGGTCTAAAACTAATTATTTTGGCAATTCTAATATTGAAAAATATAGTATGGCTATGAAGACTATTCCGCAGTCTTTAAATTTAAGAAGCTTAATTCTTGAAAATTTTGAAGAGGCCTTATTGACCTCAGATTTAAATGAGCGAGATGCTTTAATGAATTTTGTGATTGTTGGAGGCGGGCCTACAGGTGTTGAACTTGCAGGTGCTTTAGCTGAAATAAAAAAAGGTATTCTACCTAAGGATTACCCGGATTTAGATACACGTTCGGCACAGATTAATATTATCCAGTCGAGTGATTGTATTCTAAAAGGGATGAGTGAAAAAGCTTCATCAAGGGCTGAAGATTTTTTAGAAAAATTAGGCGTGAATGTATGGAAAAATGTAAGAGTTACTAATTACGATGGTAAAATAGTTACAACAAATACCGATTTAACTTTTGAAACTGCCACTGTTGTATGGGCAGCAGGAGTAAAAGGAGCTACCATAAAAGGTCTAGAAGCTGAAGAATTTATGACTAATGGTAACCGACTATTGGTAAATGAATTTAATCAAGTAAAAGGGTTTGATGCTATTTTCGCTATTGGAGATATAGCATGTATGGTAAATGAAGAATTCCCTAATGGTTTGCCCATGATGGCACAACCGGCTATTCAGCAAGGGGAACAATTAGGTGATAATATATTAAAACTAATTGAAGAAAAATCTATGGTTCCTTTTTCATACAAAGATAAAGGGGCTATGGCGACAATAGGAAGAAATAAAGCCGTTGTCGACCTTAAGAACTTTAAATTTCAAGGAGTTTTCGCCTGGTATGTTTGGATGTTTGTGCATCTATTCTTTTTAATTGGATTTAGAAACCGCATGGTGGTTTTTGTAAACTGGGTGTACAATTATGTGCGTTTTGATAGAGAGGCGCGATTAATTATTAGGCCTTTTAAAAAACATTATAATTCATAATCTTTTGCTAATAATTTCTTTTAAAAAATCATCTGGTATAGTTATTTTAAATTTATAATACAAATTGCTTAGTATCAATAAATTTAACTATATTTCAGAATATTAATTAACTAACCAAAATTTATTAAAATGAAAAAACATGCGATTATTATCGTAATGCTATTAGCTAGCATTATGTATGCCCAAAAGAAAAACGGAACTGTTTTTATCGAACATCCTGCTATAGATGTAGTTGAAGCCATGCAACAAGCAGATATCGCTGGTGATGCAGAAAAAGTTGCCTCTTTTTTGGCTGATGATTTTAAATCTATAAGTGGCACCACAAGAAATAAAGATGCCAAAGGAACTAATAAAGAGGATTTTGTGAAATGGGTTGAGAACAAAAGTAAGTGGTTGTCTTACAGGAGTTTAACTCGTCATGGAGAAGCGTATCCAGATGCTATTGAATATAAGGGAGGCAAAACTTGGGTTCAAACTTGGAATTATTTAAAAGGTGTTCATAATAAAACTGGTGTAAAAATAGAAATGCCACTTCATAGTTTATATCGTATGAATGCCGATAATAAAATAGAGTTAGCCATTAACTATAATTATCCTATAGGTAATGATATTAGAGAGGCATTTTCCACAAGAACCAACGGTACTTTATATAATCAGCATGAATATATTAATAAAGTTCGTATGATGATGGCCGCTTTAGAGAATAGTGACGCTGACAAAGCTTTTAGCTTTTTTACCGAAGATGCTACATTTACTAATTTAGATATGGCTGATGGTGAGTCTAATACTGTTACAGAAGAAAAAGAGGCTTTTTTAGGAATGCTTAATGATTGGACTATTGAAAGTATTGATGTTCGAGGATATCCTGATTATTTGGAATATGAATTAGGAAATGCAAAAGTTGTTCAATCTTGGTGGACTGCAAGAATGACTCGAAAATCTGATGGTAAAAAAGTAAAATTACCAATAATGATGACTCATGACTTTAATGATGAAGGCATGATAACAAATGAATCGGGATATTATACTATGCAGGCACTAAATGCAAAGTAAAGAAAGAGAAAGTAAGACTAAGCCTCCAAAAGAAATTTTGGAGGCTTTTTAATTACAAATCATCGGTAAAATGTCGCCGGCTTTTTTCCTTGCTAAATTTATCCTTATTGTATTTTGAAGAATCTCCTTTCGGAATAGAGAGTGATACCCAGTCTTTACCCTTTAAAAGTTTGCCTAAAAAAACTATTTGACCTACATGATAGGCGTAGTGAGCCAGTTGTCGGTTAATAGCTTCAGTGACTGTGTGCCCCTGATTTCTTATGTAAACCATCTTTTCTAAATCTGCACTGGTTAATGTTTCAAGAGCATCAAATAGACATTCCCAACCTTTATTCCAATAATTAATGACTTCATTTTTACTTTCAAAACTATTATGAAATTCTAGATCGCGCTGCCTCCAAGATTTCTCTCCATCTTCATTAATGAAATTAGTCCATCTGCTTAGCATATTACCTGTTAAATGCTTTACAATTATAGAAATTGAATTAGAATTTTCATCAATCTCATTTTGAAGATCATCAAAATTTAGTTGATTCAAAGTTTTGTCGCCCAAACTTTTATAATATTGAAACTGTTTAAAAATACTGGTTAAATAACTTTCCATTTAAGAAATCTTATTCGGCAGGTATAAATTTTAACGAGACCCCATTTATACAATGTCGCTTTCCAGTTGTTTTTCTTGGGCCATCATTAAAAACATGTCCAAGATGCCCACCACAGGTAGCACAATGTTCTTCACTTCTGGAATAACCTAAATTGTAATCGGTTGAGAAATCTACATTACCCTTGATTTCTCTATCAAAACTAGGCCAACCGGTGCCAGAATCAAATTTATGTTCGCTTTTAAATAAAGGTGTATTACATCCTTTACATACATAAACACCATTATCATAATTTTTGTTTAGCGGACTTGAAAAAGGACGTTCAGTTCCAGCTTGTCTTAAAACATAATACTCTTCTTCCGTGAGTTGTGATTTCCACTCAGATTCTGTTTTAGAAACTTTATAAGCTTTAGAATTAGTTTTAATATCTTTTTGAGCCACTCCATTACATGACATTAATGTTAAAAAAAGTAATGGTATAAACAGTTTTTTCATGATTAATTAATTTATTATCATTAAGTCGTTTTAAGTTTCAAAATCTAACAACTAAATAGGGGTGTTTTTTGATTTTAATTTGTGACTCAAAAAAATAAAGTGTGTCTCACATTTATAAAGGTACAATTTTTGTATTTTTAATTTTTAATAAATTTTTAACCCCATGATAATGAAATTTAATAAAATACTTCTAGTTTTTGGAATAGTAACCATATTTATGTCTTGTGCAGAAAATCCGTTTACCGGAAAGAAAACCATGGCTTTAGTTCCCAACTCTCAATTGTTTCCAACAGCTTTTGCTCAATACGATCAATTTTTAACAGAAAATAAAGTAGTTAAAGGCACAAGCGATGCGGCTATGGTAACTAGAGTAGGGCAACGTATTGCAGTTGCTGCAGAGCGATGGTTAAATGCCAATGGACATCAAGGTTACTTGAAGGATTATAAGTGGGAATATAATTTGGTTGATGATAAAACGGTAAATGCTTGGTGTATGCCTGGTGGTAAAATAGTTTTTTATACAGGAATTTTGCCAATTGCAAATGGAGAAACTGGTGTTGCTGCTATTATGGGACACGAAGTGGCCCATGCACTTGCTAATCATGGTCAACAAAGAATGAGTGCAGGTTTAGTGCAACAAGGATTAGCAGTCGCTGGAAATATTGCGATTAAGGATGAAGAGTCTAGAAATGCTTTTAATCAATATTATGGTGTAGGAACGCAAGTAGGTGTGATGTTGCCATTTAGCAGAAGCCACGAGACTGAAGCCGATAAAATTGGTGTTTATTTAATGGCTATTGCCGGCTATAACCCTCATGAAGCAGCAGAATTATGGAAAAGAATGAAAGCGAATAGTGGTGGACAAGCACCACCAGAAATTTTAAGCACGCATCCATCTAACGATTCGCGAATTGCTAACTTAACAGCTCTTGCTGATAAAGCAAAAGCTGAGGCCGCCAAATTTGGGGTGACCTCATTTAAATAGGAAGTTATCATTTAGATTAAAATATTTGATTACATTAGAAGCTGCTTATAAATAAGCAGCTTTTTTATTATGGCAGTATTAAAAAAAGGAAGTAAGAAATTATTAAATGCATGGGCATTTTATGATTGGGCGAACTCTGTATACACATTAACAATAGCCTCTTCCATTTTTCCCATTTTTTATTCGGAATTATTTGCAACAAAAGAAGAATTAGTATCTGCTTTTGGATTTGAAATGAAGCAGACCGTTTTAATTGAGATTGTTACTGCTTTTACTTTTTTGGTTGTAGCATTTTCATCTCCCATTTTATCTGGAATAGCAGATTATGTTGGTAATAAGAAGAATTTTATGAGGTTTTTCTGTTATGTAGGAGGGATAGGCAGTATTGGTTTGTATTGGTTTGATTTAGATTCTATCCATACAAGTATTCTTTTTTACTTCATGGGCTTATTAGGTTATTGGGGTAGCTTAGTGTTTTATAATTCGTATCTACCAGATATTGCTTTTGACCATCAACAAGATAGTATAAGTGCAAAAGGCTTTTCTTTAGGCTATATAGGTAGTGTTCTATTACTTTTACTGAACCTTGCAATGGTAATGAAACCTGAGTGGTTTGGTTTTGATATTGGAACTACAATCGATGAAAAAAATGCGGCTTCATTTGAGGCTATGAAGGTGTCTTTTATAACCGTTGGTCTATGGTGGATTGGTTTTAGCCAATATTCTTTTTATTGGTTGCCAAAAGGTGTTTCTACTGGTCATAAAGTAACTCGAAGAGTTGTTTTAAACGGATTTAAAGAATTGCAGCAAGTTTGGCAGCAACTTAAAAGTAACCTACGACTTAAAAGATATTTATATGCGTTTTTTGTATTTAGTATGGCGGTACAAACCATTATGCTAATGGCAGTTTATTTTGGAGAAAAGGAAATAGCATGGTCTAGTAAAGATGAAAAAACTCAAGGTTTAATAATAAGTATATTGGTTATTCAGTTAGTTGCTGTATTGGGGGCTATTTTGACATCTCGTGCGTCAAATAAGTTTGGCAACATTAAAACTTTAATTGGCGTAAATTTCATCTGGATGTTATTATGTGTTTACGCTTATTTAATGAAATCACCAATGCAATTTTATATTGCAGCAAGTTTGGTCGGTTTGGTTATGGGTGGGGTACAGTCTCTTGCGCGATCGACCTATTCAAAATTTTTACCAGAGACAGAAGATACAACGTCTTATTTTAGTTTTTATGATGTTGCTGAGAAAATAGGAATTGTAATTGGGATGTTAATTTTCGCAATTGTAGATCAGGTTAGTTCTATGAGACATGCCATTTTGTTCCTGTTCGTTTTCTTTCTAGTTGGAATTATTTTATTGTTTAGAGTTCCGCAAAATGTTGCAAAAAATTAATATTGTTTCAAATGTTCACGACATTAATTTAATATTTTTATAAATAAAAAAAAGCATTCTGTAAAAGAATGCTTTTTTCACTTTTAGATTTTTCGGATTAGTTTATTTTGCAGTAATCGAACCAGAACCAGCTACCTTTTTATCAACCTGAGGATTACCTTTATATACAATATCTCCAGATCCAGCTACGCGCGCTTTTAATTTTTTGCTGTTCCCTATTTTTGCATCACCTGCTCCTGCAACAGCAACTTCTGCATTTTCTGCTTGTAAATCTAAACTATCAAAATCACCTGAGCCAGCCACTTTAGCTTCTAAACTATTTGTAGTTCCACTTAGTTTTATATCACCAGAACCTGCTACGGCTCCCTTAACAGATTCTGTTTTAATATCAAGAACAATATCTCCTGATCCAGCTAACGAAACATTTAAATTGTTTACGTTAATAACATCTTTATTAATAATATCGCCAGATCCAGCTAAGGAAATTGAACTTATTTTTTCAAAAGGAATTGTTATTTTAATTGATTTTCCTTTACTCCAGCTTATGTTTTTGCCTTTAGCAATTTTAACTATAAGGTTACCATCTTTCACTTCAGTTGAAATGTGTTCTAATAAATTTGATTCTCCTTCAAGTATAATTTTACCTTCAGTTCCTGAAACCAAAACAAAATCCATAGATCCTGCACATTTTATGCCATCATAATCTCCTGTATCTCTAGTTTCGGTCGTAACATTTCCGTTTCCTTTAATTTTTTTCTTTCCCCAATTTTGTGCATGAGTGAGACCAATAAAAAGTACGGTAATGATTGATAATGTAATTGTTTTTTTCATTGTTTTAAGATTTAAAAGCTCCTTATAAGGAACGTTGTTTAATAATTTATAAAATATTTGCTTCTAACAGGTTAGAAGTATTCATACTCTCTTTTTCTTTTATTTTTTCAATAGTCTCTTGCATAATGTCAATTCGTTCTTGAAAATTTAATAGCATAGCAGAAAGGATTAATTGATCTTTCGGGTTTTCATTTAGTGCTATAACCAACTGATTGAAATCTTCTTCTACTACTTTAATTTTAAAAATGGCATCAACAATTAACTCTTGGTATTCTGGAGTTTCTTCGCTGTTCAGTTTATTCAATTCATTGCTAAAATTGGACGCAAATAAGCTTTGTGTTTTGGCCATTTCTGGTGATATATTCGCTAAATTTATTTCTGTATTATTTGAGTTTGAATTGAAGATTAATAATGAGATTAATAACACTATGGAGGCCGCAACACCAATAAATGGTTTTATAAAACTTTGTTTTAAACTAAAGCCAATAGCAGAGTTAGCTTCATTTTGTGATTTTAGTTTAGACAAAAAACGCTGCTTATGATTCAATCTTGGTTCTTCAATGTCAAAATCGTTTTCAAACTTTTTAAATAAGTTATCTATGTTAACCTTACTCATTTTATTTTAATTTTTTTAGGCAAAAATTTGTAATTTTCGTCTCAAGGCTTCTTTGGCTCTCGATATTGTTGTTCTGCAATTGGCATTAGAGATATTCATGATATCACTAATTTCTTCATAATCATAGCCTTCAATTAAATTTAATGTTAAGGCAAGTTTGTAATTATCTTTTAGTGTATTCATGGTATTTAAAACCTCTTTAGCCTTAACATGAATAAAATCGTAATCTTCATAAGTCTCAACGTTATTATCTTCTATTTTATAAAGCACATCATCTAGTCCAATTTCTTTATGCTTTGTTCGTTTTTTGTAATGATGAATACTCTTGTTAATAACAATTCGCTTTAACCACGGACCAAATATTTTTAAGTCTTTAAGCTCTTTTAATTTAGTAAATGCTAATAAAAAAGAGTCTTGCATAACATCTTCCGCCTCATAAGAATCTTTTACAATTCTAAATGAAGCATTGTACATCGCTTTGTAGTATCTGTTATAGATTTCCAATTGCGCTGATTGGTTACCCGATAAACAAAGCTGAACTAATTGTTCAGTATTAAATTTTTTTAAATTCAAAAAAGCAAATTGTTATAAGATAGATTAAAAGTATTTTGAATTGTTACAGTTTTAAACAAAAAAAAGACCTACATGCGCTAACGAATGTAGGTCGAAATTTTATGAAAGGCCTTATTTATTAAGACTCAGTGGGCTTCTCGGTTTTTTCAATTTTAATTTTTAACTCATCTGATTTTTTATCTAAATCAATAACGATTTTATCCCCTTCTCGTAATTGTGAGGATATAATTTCTTCCGCCAAAGCGTCTTCAACATACTTTTGAATGGCACGTTTTAAAGGTCGCGCACCATATTGTTTATCAAAACCTTTTTCGGCAATATAATCCTTTGCACTTTTACTTAACTTTAGAGTGTAGCCCAATCCTTTAATTCTAGCAAGAAGTTTATCTAATTCAATGTCAATAATTTTATTGATATCCTCTTTTTCTAATGGGTTAAAAACAACGACATCATCAATTCTATTTAAAAATTCTGGTGCAAACGATTTTTTTAATGCATTTTCAATAACTTTTATAGCATTGGCATCTTCCTGAGCTTTTTGAGAGGCAGTTCCAAAACCAATACCTGTACCAAAATCTTTTAACTTTCGCGCGCCTATATTAGAAGTCATAATAATTATGGTATTTCTAAAATCGATTTTTCTACCAAGACTATCAGTTAGGTAGCCATCATCAAGTACCTGAAGTAGCATGTTGAATACATCTGGATGTGCCTTTTCAATCTCATCAAGTAAAATAACAGCATAAGGTTTCCGTCTAACTTTTTCGGTTAACTGTCCACCTTCTTCATATCCTACATATCCAGGAGGAGCACCAATTAGTCTTGAAATAGCAAATTTCTCCATGTACTCGCTCATATCAATTCTAACTAGTGAATCTTCACTATCAAATAACTCTCTTGATAATACTTTTGCGAGTTGTGTTTTTCCAACACCTGTTTGACCTAAAAAGATAAATGAACCAATTGGTTTATTAGGGTCTTTTAGTCCAGCACGATTACGCTGTATAGCCTTTACTACCTTTGCTACAGCTTGGTCTTGACCAATAACTTTGCCTTTAATAAGGTTTGGTAATTCCGATAGCTTATTGATTTCAGTTTGAGCAATTCTATTTACAGGAATACCTGTCATCATTGATACGACGTCTGCAACATTATCTTCCGTAACAATTTCGCGATGCTGTTTTGTTTCTTCTTCCCATTTTTCTTGGGCGATAGCTAGTTCTTTTTCAAGTCTTTTTTCATCATCTCTAAGCTTTGCAGCCTCTTCATATTTTTGCTTTCTAACAACCGAATTCTTGGTTTCCTTAACATCTTCCAGTTTCTTTTCAAGTTCTAGAATTTGTTTAGGGACATCAATATTGGTGATATGAACTCTAGAGCCGGCTTCGTCTAGTGCATCAATCGCTTTGTCTGGTAAAAAACGTTCAGTCATATAACGATTTGTTAATTTAACACATGCTTCAATCGCTTCAGGTGTAAAATCTACATTATGATGTTCTTCATATTTACCCTTAATATTATTTAAGATTTCAATAGTTTCTTCAACCGTAGTTGGTTCAACAATTACTTTTTGGAAACGACGTTCTAAAGCTCCATCTTTTTCAATATACTGTCTATATTCATCAAGTGTTGTTGCGCCTATGCATTGAATTTCTCCTCTTGCGAGAGCTGGCTTAAACATGTTAGATGCATCTAAACTTCCAGTAGCTCCACCCGCTCCAACTATAGTATGAATTTCATCAATGAATAAAATAACATCATCATTTTTTTCAAGCTCATTCATGACAGCCTTCATACGTTCTTCAAACTGACCTCTATATTTAGTGCCAGCAACCAAACTTGCTAAATCTAATGTAACAACACGTTTGTTAAATAAAATACGCGAAACTTTTCTTTTCACAATTCTAAGAGCTAATCCTTCTGCAATAGCAGATTTACCAACACCAGGTTCTCCAATTAAAAGCGGATTGTTTTTTTTGCGACGACTTAAAATTTGAGACACGCGCTGTATTTCCTTTTCTCTACCAACAACCGGGTCTAACTTGCCTTCGTCTGCTAAAGCCGTTAAATCACGGCCAAAATTGTCCAGAACAGGTGTTTTAGACTTCTTATTAGACTTACCAGCGGGAGCGTTAAAAATATTGTCCTTAGATGTGTCCTCAGAACTTGTATCATCATCTTGAAAAGATTCTGCTTTAGGTTCTATATAATCATTATCGTTAGTAATCATAAGTTTGAATTGTTCTTTAACATTGTCATAGTCAACTTTTAATTTATTTAAAAGTTTGGTGGTTGGGTCGTTTTCATTTCTTAATATACAAAGTAGTAAATGAGCAGTATTAATAGAAGTACTTTGAAATAGTTTTGCTTCTAAAAATGTTGTTTTTAAGGCGCGTTCCGCTTGTCTTGTTAAATGCAAGTTTTTCTTTTGGTTTGAAGCAACTGCTATGTTCGGGTTTGCGGGACTCAAGATTTCCACCTTGCGTCTTAAATGATTCAAATCAATCTCTAAAGCATTAAGTATATTAATAGCCTTTCCATTGCCATCTCTTAAAAGACCAAGCATTAAATGCTCGGTACCTATAAAATCATGACCAAGGCGTAAAGCTTCTTCTTTACTAAAAGCGATTACATCTTTTACTCTAGGTGAAAAATTATCATCCATGACAGTCTCCTTTGTGCATTAAAAATACTAAAACATTTTACTAAAGGCAAAAACTATACCTTAAATTGCTAATTGACGAAAAAATCTTTATAAAATCAAAACTTTTGAGGGCTTACTTATTAACTAAAAAACATGGTGAAATTGTTAATAAAAAACACGAAAAAGAATCGTCGATTGTCTTACTATGACTAATGAAATACTTATATTAGCATGTTTTGAAAAACTCATAAAAATTTAATCAAATTATATATGGCAGAAGGAGAAAAATTGATCCCTATTAATATTGAGGATGAGATGAAATCGGCTTACATTGATTATTCAATGTCAGTCATTGTGTCACGTGCTTTACCAGATGTTAGAGATGGTTTAAAACCCGTTCATAGACGTGTACTTTACGGTATGCACGAATTGGGTGTTAGAGCAAATTCGGCACATAAAAAATCAGCAAGAATAGTAGGGGAAGTTTTAGGAAAATATCATCCTCACGGTGATACTTCGGTTTATGATGCAATGGTACGTATGGCTCAGGAGTGGAGTTTGCGTTATATGTTAGTTGATGGACAAGGGAATTTTGGATCTATTGATGGTGATAGTCCTGCAGCAATGCGTTATACTGAAGCCCGTATGCAAAAGATTTCTGAAGACATGTTGGCAGATATCGATAAGGAAACAGTCGATCATAAATTAAATTTTGACGATACCCTAAAAGAGCCAACAGTTTTGCCAACGCGCATACCAGGTCTATTAGTAAATGGAGCTTCTGGAATTGCAGTTGGAATGGCAACAAATATGCCGCCTCATAATTTATCTGAAGTTGTTGATGGTACTGTTGCTTACATTGAGAATAATGACATTGAGGTAGATGAATTAATCAAGTATGTTAAGGCTCCAGATTTCCCAACCGGTGGTACTATTTATGGTTATGACGGCGTAAAGGAGGCCTTTCAAACAGGGCGTGGTCGTATTGTAATGCGAGGAAAAGCAATTATAGAAGAAGTTGCTGGTCGCGAGTGTATTATAGTGTCTGAAGTACCATATCAAGTTAATAAGGCAGATATGATTAAAAAAACTGCCGATTTAGTTAACGAGAAGAAACTTGAAGGTATTTCAACGATTCGTGATGAATCCGATAGAAACGGAATGCGTATTGTATATGTTTTAAAACGTGATGCTATCCCTAATATCGTTTTAAACAAGTTATATAAATATACTGCATTGCAATCATCTTTCAGTGTAAATAATATTGCGCTTGTTAATGGAAGACCTCAACTTTTAAACCTAAAAGATTTAATCCATTATTTCGTAGAACACAGACATGAAGTGGTTGTGCGACGTACAGAATATGAATTAAGAAAAGCGGAGGAGCGTGCTCATATTTTAGAAGGATTAATTATTGCTTCTGATAATATTGATGAAGTTATTGCTATTATTAGAGCATCTTCTAATGCTGATCAAGCAAGAAATAACCTAATTAAGCGTTTCGAGCTTTCCGAAATTCAGGCAAAAGCAATTGTGGAAATGAGATTGCGTCAGCTTACAGGATTAGAGCAAGATAAGTTGCGTTCAGAATATGATGAATTATTATTAACTATTGATGATTTAAAGGATATTTTAGATAAGAAAGAACGTCGAATGGATATCATAAAAGACGAGCTATTGGTTGTTAAAGAGAAATATGGAGATGAACGTCGTTCGGTTATTGAATATGCTGGAGGTGATTTGAGCATCGAGGACATGATTCCAGATGAAAAGGTGGTAATTACCATTTCACATGCGGGATATATTAAGCGTACATCACTTACCGAGTACAAAACTCAAAATCGCGGAGGTGTAGGCCAAAAAGCTTCCACTACGCGTAACGAAGATTTCTTAGAACATTTGTTCGTAGGTACAAACCATCAATACATGTTGTTCTTTACACAAAAGGGTAAATGTTTCTGGATGCGCGTTTATGAAATTCCAGAAGGGAGTAAAACCTCGAAGGGAAGAGCAATTCAAAACTTAATAAATATTGAGCAAGATGATAAGGTAATGGCCTTCATTTGTACTCAAGATTTAAAGGATGAAGATTATATAAACAGTCATTATGTAATCATGGCGACTAAAAATGGTCAAGTGAAGAAAACGTCTTTAGAACAATACTCAAGACCACGAACCAATGGTATTAATGCCATCACAATAAAGGAAGATGATGAATTACTTGAAGCAAAATTAACTACTGGTGAAAGCCAGGTAATGCTAGCACTCAAATCTGGTAAAGCCATTCGTTTTGAAGAAGCTAAAACCAGACCAATGGGTCGAGGAGCATCAGGTGTTAGAGGAATTACTTTATCTCATGAAAATGATGAGGTTATAGGGATGATAGCTGTTGATGATATGGAAAGTAATATTCTGGTAGTGTCTGAGAATGGCTATGGCAAACGTTCAAGCCTTGAAGATTATAGAATTACCAATAGAGGAGGAAAAGGTGTAAAAACCATTTCTATTACCGAAAAAACAGGTAATTTAGTATCTATAAAAAATGTTACGGATGATGACGATTTAATGATTATCAATAAATCTGGTATAGCCATAAGAATGGTTGTAGCAGATTTAAGGGTTATGGGTAGAGCAACTCAAGGAGTTAAACTTATTAACTTAAAAGGTAATGATTCCATTGCGGCTGTAGCTAAAGTAATGCATGATGAAGATGAAGTTGATGATGCCAAAACTCTTGAAGACGCAGGTGCTTCAGATGATGGCACAACTATTGATAATACTAACAACGAGTAAGAATACTATTAAAACTAAATTTAAATTAAAATGAGAAAACAATTTATTATAGCATTTATATTTTCTATAACTGCATTTTCTTTTGCTCAAAAAAAGGAACTTAAAGCAGCAGAAAAAGCTATTAAAAATCAAAACTATGTAGAGGCAAAAGCAGCTTTGAGTCAAGCTGAAGGCTTAATGTCTGCGATGGATGAAAAGTCTAAAGAAAAATTTTATTTTTTAAATGGTCAAGCATTGTACGCTGGAGGGGAAGGTTCTTCGCAAGACATTGAAGCTGCAATTGATAATTTAGGGAAAGTTAAAAATGGTTATAAAGCAGAGATTGCCACCATTAAGCAGAATATGGTAAATAACTTTCTTACAAAAGGGAATACGGCCTATGAAAGTGAAAATTACAATGAGGCATCGTCATATTTTGAGCATGCGTATAAAACGAATAAAAAAGACACCGTTTATTTATATTACGCTGCCGCTACCGCTGTAACTGTGCCTGATTACGATCGTGCCCTTGTACTTTATGATGAACTAAAAAAATTGGGTTATACGGGTATAGCTGAACAGTTTTATGCAGTCGGTAAAGAAGATGGAGAAGAGGAGCTTTTTCCAAACAAAGGATTACGAGATATTGCTGTTAAACAGGGTACCCATATTAAACCAACAGATAAGAAGTCAGAATCAAAAAAAGCTGAGATTGTAAAAAATGTTGCACTTATTTATGTATCTACTGGTGATAATGAAAAAGCAATAGCGGCTATGAAAGATGCTAGAGCGGAAAGTCCAGATGATGTTAATCTAATATTAACAGAGGCTAATGTTCATTTTAAAATGGGCAATACGGAGAAGTTTAAGAGTCTATTAGAAGAGGCTACAAAAATGGACCCTAATAATCCAGAATTACAATATAATCTTGGTGTAGTTGCAGCGGAATCGAATGACATTGAGTCTGCGAAGAGTTATTATAAAAAAGCTATTGAATTAGACCCAAATTTTATTAATGCCTATATCAATATGGCTGCTGTTATTCTTGGTGAAGAGGAAGGGTTAATTGAAGAGATGAATGGTCTAGGAAGTTCAGCGGCAGATGATAAACGATATGATGAATTAAAAGAAGAACGACAACAACTTTATCGCGATGCGATTCCATTTTTATCTAAAGCTTTAGAAATGGATGCCGGTAGCGTTAGTGCCGCGACTACATTAATGAATATTTATAGTGTTTTAGGTGAAACAGATAAGTATAAAGAAATGAAAGCGAAAGTTGATTCTATGAAAGAATAATATTTCTAAGTATTAATTATTAATAGAAAAGCCACTTATTTAGTGGCTTTTCTATTATACTATTTTCTTTATAACCCTTAGCTTGTGTGTATGTTTTTTCGTATCTACATTATAGATTCCAGAATGATCTAGTCTATCTATCCTTACTTTGCCATGCGCATGGATAATGTAATTATCTTTCATAATAATGCCTACATGAATAATTTGCCCGTCATTATTATCAAAAAATGCTAAATCTCCTGGCTCACTTTCTTCTATAAAGCTAAGTGCTTCCCCTTGTGTAGCTTGTTGAGAAGCATCTCTTAAAAGTTTATAACCATTTAGTTTATAAACCATTTGTGTAAACCCTGAACAATCGATTCCAAAAGGTGTTTTACCTCCCCATAGATATGGCGTATTTAAATATAAAAATGCCGTTTCAATAATATTAGTTTTGTTCGAACTACCCTCAAAAACATTACCGTCGAAGGAATGTTTTAAAATTGATAATCCGTTTAGACATGAGCCCAGTGTAATAGATTGTAATTGAAGGTCTTTGTCTTGAACAAATTCAACTAAATCTAATGAAAGTTTCAGCTCTGAACAGTTAAGATTTTTGTATTGTTCTTCAGAAATTTGAAGGTATTGCTTATTATCTACCCATCCTTCATATTTATCAAAAGCTAAACGTATTTTACTCCAAGATTTGCGGTACTCTAATACCTTAAAAAAGTCTCCATAAAGAATTTGGGAAACTAGTTCAGTTTTGTCGGAAGGTTCAAATCTAAGAGGAACAATGCTTAAGTTACAAATCCCGTATTGCATTAATTAAGATTAATTGCGTTCTATAATAATTGCTGAAGCACCACCGCCACCATTACAAATAGCTGCTGCTCCAATTTTAGCATTATTTTGGTCAAGCACGTTAAGTAATGTAATAAGAATTCTTACACCCGAACAGCCCAATGGGTGTCCTAATGAAACTGCTCCTCCATTTACATTTACATTACTATCATCAAGCCCAAGAATTTTCATATTGGCCAGCCCAACGACTGAAAATGCTTCGTTGAATTCGAAATAATCTACATCTTCAATTTTTAAACCAGCTTTATTAAGAGCTTTAGGAAGTGCTTTTGCCGGTGCCGTTGTAAACCATTCTGGTTCATGTGCAGCATCGGCGTAACTTTTTATAGTAGCTAGTACTTTTAAACCTAATTCATCTGCTTTTTCACGGCTCATTAAAACCATAGCTCCAGCACCATCATTTATAGTTGATGCATTTGCGGCTGTTACGGTGCCATCTTTTGTAAAGGCAGCTCTTAGTGCCGGTATTTTTTCTATTTTCACATTGGTGAACTCCTCGTCTTTATCTACAACTAAAGGCTCTCCTCTGCGTTGTGGTACTTCTACAGGAACAACTTCATTATCAAATTTGCCATTTTCCCATGCAAATGCAGATCTTTTATATGATTGTATTGCATAGGCATCTTGTGCTTCTCTTGAAAAATCATATTTTATGGCGCAAGCATCTGCACAAACCCCCATGGCATTTTCATCATATGCATCAACTAACCCGTCTTTTTGCATACCATCAATTAAAGTTGTTGGTCCAAATTTATTTCCTGTCCTAGCATACAAATAATGAGGGATTAAACTCATGTTCTCCATGCCGCCAGCAACAATAATATTGGCATCTCCAAGGGCAATAGCTTGAGTAGCTTGCATGACTGACTTCATCCCAGAAGCACATACTTTATTTATTGTTGTACAAGGAACGTTATTAGGAATTCCCGCCAGAATAGCTGCTTGTCTAGCTGGGGCTTGACCTGTGCCAGCTTGAACAACGTTACCCATTAAAACTTCATCAATTAGTTCTGGATTAAGATTAATTTTGTTCATTGCTGCTTTTATAGCAACTGCACCTAACTTTGGAGCTGATATAGTGGATAAAGCACCAAGAAAACTACCTATTGGTGTTCTTGCGGCAGAAACAATAACTACGTCTTTACTCATGGCTTATTTATCAAGTTTAGTTCTTGCGAAAATAATCAATTTTTAGTAGAAAATTCAATGATTCCATCATTATAAAGACTGTATAAAGTTTATAAATTTACTACATTTGAAAAACCTGCAATTCTTTGATGAAAGACTTTATAAATAAATTCTACAGAAATCATTCCTTAATTTATAAAGGCCTGCTATTTGTGTCAACAGTTTTTTTAATTGTGTATTTATTCCCAAAAAGTGGTAAGTTTAAGTACAACTTCGAAAAAGGAAAACCATGGCAGTCCGAAAATTTATATGCACCTTTTGATTTTGCAATAAAAAAATCAAATGAGGAAATTACACAGGAGAAAGAAAGAATCTCTAGTAATGCTGTTTTGTACTTTAATTTAGATAGTATAATTTATAATGGTGTTGATAATCTTTTCGATTCAAAATTCCCAGAAGTTTTTAAAGATACAATTCCTAAGCAAGATTATGAGCAGCTTTACATTACTGGAAAAGAAATAATTGATGAGCTGTATCTATTTGGTGTTCTTGAGGAAGAATATAATTTCAACAAAGACAAATCTGTTGTTGTTTTAAATGGAAGAAAAACAATCCATAAAACGTTGTTTTCAAATCTTGTAGAATTAAATGAGGTGCCTTCGATGGTTAGTGCATCTATACTAGAAAAAGGCCTAGAGCCATATAAAACTAGTTATTTGTCATTGTTCTTTGACTTAGTTCAGCCAAATTTAGTTTTTAATAAGTCTTTAACAGATAAGGCTTTACAGGATGAAATAAATAATATTTCGTATTCTAGAGGAAGTGTAAAAAGGGAGACTTTAATTATTTCCAAGGGTGAAATAGTAGAAGGAGACAAGTTTCAAATATTACAATCACTTAAATCTGAATATGAATCACAGTTATGGAGTGAGGCTAATTATAATTGGATTTTAATTGCCTACACTTTGTTAGTTTCTTTGGCGCTTTTGATGCTTTTATTGTTTTTGCGAAAATATAGAATAGATGTTTTTGAAAATAACACAAAAGTCACGTTCATATTTTTTAACATTTTTCTAATTATACTAATAACAACGTTAGTCGTAAATTATAATTCAAAATACATCTATGTAGTCCCTATTTGTATTTTGCCTTTAGTGTTTAAAGCGTTCTTTGATGCACGTTTGGGATTATTTGCTCATGTAATTACAGTGCTTTTGCTCGGTTTTATTGTACCTAACAGTTATGAGTATATGTTTCTTCAAATAATTGCGGGAATTGTAACTATTTTAACTGTTTCAGAGCTTTACAAAAGAGCGAATTTGTTTATTTCTGTTGGGCAAATAACACTTATTTATATTGTAGCTTATTTTGCATTTTTCGTAATACATGAGGGAAGTATTGAAACCATTGAATGGGAGACATTCATGTGGTTTGTATTATGTGGACTTGCGACACTATTTGTTCAGCCTTTAATTTATGCTTATGAAAAATTATTCGGTTTAGTTTCCGATGTATCACTTTTAGAATTGTCAGATACAAATACAAAATTACTTAAGGAATTATCTAATAAAGCGCCAGGCACCTTTCATCATTCATTAAACGTTGCAAATTTGGCGGAAGCATGCGCTAATGAAATAGGAGCTAATGCCATGTTAATACGTGTTGGAGCACTTTATCATGATATTGGAAAAATGAAAAACCCGGTTTATTTTACAGAAAATCAATCTACAGGAATTAATGCGCATGATGAGTTATCATCAAAAGAAAGTGCAAAAATTATTATAGAACACGTTATTGATGGTATTGAGATTGCTAAAAAAAATAATCTTCCAGATCGAGTAATCGATTTTATAAGAACACATCATGGAACCAGTGTGGTTTATTATTTTTATTCGAAAGAAATGAAGCTTTTGGATAAGAAAGTAAATAAACATGATTACAGCTACCCAGGACCTAAACCATTTAGTAAAGAAACTGCTATTTTAATGATGTGTGACAGTGTTGAAGCTGCATCAAAAAGTTTAAAAGAACCAACATCCACTAAGATTGATGCATTTGTTGAAAATATAATAAATAAGCAAATTGAAGAAGAACAATTCTTAAATGCAAACATTACATTTAAGGAAATTGAATCGATTAAAAAGATACTAAAACGAAAGCTTGCAAATATTTATCATTTGAGGATAGAATACCCAGAATGATAATTAAAAAAGTAAAAAAATAGTTGCGTTCTATGTGCATATAATATACATTTGCAACCGCAAATTTATTGCATAAGTTCTTATTGAATTTAGGAGAGGTGCCAGAGTGGTAATGGAGCAGATTGCTAATCTGTCGACGCGCAAGTGTCGCCCGGGTTCGAGTCCCGGTCTCTCCGCAAAATAGATAACCATTTCGGGGTGTAGCGTAGCCCGGTTATCGCGCCGCGTTTGGGACGCGGAGGTCGCAGGTTCGAATCCTGCCACCCCGACTTAAGGTCGCGTAGCTCAGCTGGATAGAGCATCTGCCTTCTAAGCAGACGGTCACAGGTTCGAATCCTGTCGCGATCACATAATAACCTGTTGATTATCAGCAGGTTATTTTTGTTTATACCATTTGGTAATTTTCCAGAGAAGCAGATTATTTTGCTATTTTATCACGCAAAACGTGCACAATACGACGCACACTTTGACCATAATACTTCTAATTATGGCAACGGTAAAAACCACTCTAGACACACGTAGACCAAAAGTTAATGGAGCTTACAACATCATTTTTAAAATTAGACACCACAGCAAAGTCTATACTATTAACTCAGGCATTGCGATCCTAGACCGCTATTGGGATTACGAACATTCTAAGATTACAAAACAGCATCCTAATTCTAAGCTATTAAACTTAAAGCTTTTAAAAGATTACTTTAAAATTGAAAAAGCTATGCTCACATTAGATGATGATTTTACAATTGAAAAACTGCGAAATAACTTTAAAGGAATTGCACCAAATACATCAAAATCGTTTAAAAAGCATGCACAAAAATTAATAGATGAATTAATGGCTACCAATAAAACAGGTAATGCTATTGTTTACAGAACTGCTACCAATAGATTATTAGAGTTTTGTGGCAAGGATATTATGCTTAATGAAATAGATTATAAACTTCTAGATAAATTCATACATCACTTACAACTAAAAGGCCTTAAACAAAACAGCATATCAAACTATTTAAGGACTATACGAGCAATTTACAATAAGGCTATAAAATACAAGCTTGTTGATCGTTCTAGTTATCCATTCTACGATATTAGTATCAAGTCCCAGAAAACAGCAAATAAGGCTATTACAAAAGAGAATTTAGAGCGATTGATAAGTTTACCTTTAGAAGAAGATTCAGCCTCATGGAAGGCCTTAAATTACTTCATGCTAAGCTTCTATTTAAGAGGGATTTCATTTACTGATATGGCCTATTTAAAACGCTCTAATATCATAAATGGTAGAGTAGAATACATTCGTAGAAAAACACATAAGCATTATAGTGTTAAACTATTTGGCAATGCAAAATCTATTATAAACAATTTGCATGAAATGGATCAAGATTATTTGTTGCCCGTATTAAATAATAGTATTGTTGAAGATAGCCTAGATGCTAAACGAATCATAAAGCAATGGATAAAAACGACTAATAAGTATTTGAAACGCTTCTCTGGAGAGATTAAAACCTCGGTTATCATAACCACATATTCTTCTCGTTATTCATTCGCTAATGTTGCTAAACAACTAGGATATTCTAATGAGCTTATTGCTGAGGCACTTGGCCACTCTTATGGCAATAAAACAACAGCAATTTACCTAGATTCATTTGATACAAATAAAATAGATGATATGCACTTCAAGGTTATTTCATTTTAATAAGTGCTAATAACTTAGTTAAAGTTTTTAATTTTTTTCTTGATTTTGTGCATTTTACGCTTTCTTTTAACTTCTTCAAGCAACTCAGGTTTAATTTTACTTATCTCGATTTTTAAAGTTTGATACGCTCTAGATTCAAGACTTACTTTATTATGTCCTTTTTTTGGTTTGTAAATCATATTCCATAGTTCAAAAGGGTGTCTGTCTATCATAAAATCAATACGCACATAGTTGTCTTTCCATTTTATAATATCGTTTAGTCTTATTTTTTTAGAAATCGGTAAAATACTGTTCTCTGGTACGTGTGCAGATGGTTTTAAACATCTAAAATTACCAATTGGTACATTTGCTTTTTTTCTTTTCATTTTTACTAAATTTTTAAGTGTTATTAAATTGAGGAGATGTTAGACAGATACTATTAATCAGCAAGCTTAAAGTTAACTCTCAAGCTCAACAAATGCAAGGGGTAACAACACTTTTATGAATATTTCAATGAAAATTTTATTGCTATGATATGGCTAAAAACAAGTTACTATTTGGCTTATTTTGATGTGTTTTTTAACAATTCAAAAAAAAGCATTGCATTATTCGCAATAAAATGGTGTTTTTGTTGATAGCCTTAACTCAAAAATTAAGTCAATTATGAAAAATTATTGCAAATTTTAGTATAGTTTCTTCTAGTTTTTGATAGAAGGCTATTTTTTTGATTAAATAATAAATAATGATCGCATCAATGAGCTCTATAATTAGCTCGGATGCTCCAGATAAGAATATAAAATTATAGGGTTTATAATACCATTAAACTTTAATTTTTAATGTTAAAAGCTATAATTAAATTTATTGTAGAAAAAAGAGGTGTACTCTAAATACACATATTTTGTTACTTTTTACAGCAATTAAAAAATCTAAACATTATAGTAATATAGCTTTCTCTTCATATTAGGAGCGAGTATAATGTTAATTTTAATCTATTTGAAACAAATAAAGGTACTTCTTATAACAACGCCCACATGTTTTAAGCAAAATCGGTGTACTCCCATCAAGTTTATCTACACTGATGCCAAAGCTATGTCTACACAATGTGCTGTTATAGTACAGACAAGCTGTAAGCTATAACTGTATTATGCTAAAATAGCCTCAAGATTGGACCATGTTTTGATAAAGTGAGGTTTTAGTAATTCTTTTCGGAAACCATCTTTCCATCTTCATAGATGGTTTCTTTTATCAGTTTTCCTTCTTTTGACCATTTTTTCCATAAACCGTCCTCCTTTCCGTCCTTGTAAGATTTTTCAGTTACCAACGTCCCATTATAATGCCAAGATTTCCAAACACCAACCTTTTTTCCTTCCTTGAAAGTACCTTCAAGTTCCAACTGCCCGTCCCTAGTCCACTCTTTCCAAACGCCATCCTTTATTCCATCCTTGTAAGATTCTTGACTTAACAAATCCCCGTAATAATACCTTTTCCAAACACCATCCTCTTTCCCATACTTGAATGTACCTTCATTTTCTAACTGTCCCTTATAATCCCAACTTTTGCTAACACCTTCTTTCAATCCATCCTTGTAAGATAATTTAACTGCCAACTGCCCGTTATAATGCCACTCTTTCCAAAGGCCATCCTCTTTTCCGTCCTTGTAAGAATGTTCACTTCTTAACTGCCCACCTAAATGCCAGGTTTTAAAAACACCAACCTCTTTTCCATCCTTATATGTACCTTCACCTGCCAACTGCCCGTCATCATGCCACAATTTCCAAACACCATCCTTTATTCCATCCTCGAAAATACTTTCACCTGCTAACTGCCCGTCCCTATACCAATTTTTCCAAACACCAACCTCTTTTCCATCCTTGTATGTGCTTTCACCTGCCAACTGTCCGTCTATATGCCAATTTTTAAAAACACCATCCTCTTTTCCATCCTTGTAAAATTCTTCACTCCACAATTGACCGTTACTATGCCATTTTTTCCAAACTCCAACCTTTTTCCCATCCTTGTATGTACTTTCACCAGCCAACTGCCCGTTATCATGCCAAGATTTCCAAACACCATCCTTTTTTCCATCCCTGTATGATTCTTCACTTTGTAATTGCCCATCCCAATACCAAGATTTCCAAACACCATCCTTTTTTCCATCCCTGTATGATTCTTCACTTTGTAATTGCCCATCCCAATACCAAGATTTCCAAACACCATCCTCCTTACAATCTTTATAGGTTTGTTCTTTCATTAACTGACCATTTTCCCGCGAGGCTCTATAAACTCCGTTCCTTTTACCATCTTTATATGTCCCTTCAATCGTATGCATCCCATCCCAGCCTTTAACCCAGCCATTCACTAGAGTTGAATCCTTCTTAAAATAGGCAATATCTTCTTTATAGAATATTTCAAAGGGATCGATAACTCTAACTTCAATGGGATCGATAACTCTAACTTCAAAGGGATCGATAATTCTAACCTCTTGAGCGAGAGAAATTATGGGTAAGGCCACTAATAAAAACAGCAGTTTTTTCATTACAGATAATAATAAGTTAAACACAAACCATCCAAAAAACTATAATTTTCAGGGGATAAAAAGAATAATATCTTGAATTGAGGCATTAAGATAATAAAAAGCTAAATAATTTATTTTTTAATCAGGTTAAAGTAGTGCACATAGTGAGCACACGCGTTCACTGGAATCACAAAGGCTAGAAAACATCGTAGCTCAGCTGGATAGAGCATCTGCCTTCTAAGCAGACGGTCACAGGTTCGAATCCTGTCGCGATCACATAAAGCCTTACTAGAAACAGTAGGGCTTTTTTGTATGTTATACTTGATTAAGTTTTAATAGGTTGCCCGCTCGAATGTTGAAACTCCTGTGTGCCTAGAATAATTAAATTAAAACACTGTTAAACGTATGTTTATCAATGTTTTTTTATTTTATATTGTTTAATTTGAGATGATATTTTGTAACTTGACGAAACGTTTTTCTGTTTGGTTATTCCTATTAGATTTACAAACACACTTTATATAAGGTGTGTTTAACGTTTAGTTAGATTCGTTGATTGTATTGTTGGAGAATGAAGTGACTATGTTCAAAACTAGGGTCAATCCAAAGAATCGCGAATAGTTAATTTGGAAATACTTTTATTTGGACCGAATATCTCTCTTGAAAGTATAGCGTTAATTGATGTTAATAATACCGAAATCTATAGCTTCTAGAGAAGCAATTTCAGTAGCTGTGAAAGGAGGCACTGTTTTCACATATGTTTAGTAACTAAAATATAAATTAAAGATGATTAAAAGAATAATTTACACACTTACAATTTCACTTTTAATACTTTCTTGTAGTAATAAAAAAGGAAGTAACGATTTAGTAGTTGTAGAACCCAATCAAACTCTGGAGAAAGTTTCGTTAGAAGGTAAAGAAGCACTCATTTTTACAACGGCTAAGGATACCGACAAAAAGTTATCTTTAGACTTAAAAAAAGTATTTAAAAATGCTAAGCAACCCTTAGAAACTGAAGTGGCAATTTTTGTTAACCCTGAAAAGCACTTCCAAAAATTTTTAGGAATAGGAGGAGCAATTACAGATGCAGCTGCAGAGGTTTTTTCAGTCTTAAGCAAAGATAAACAAGAAGAACTGTTAAAAGCCTATTATTCTAATGAAGGAATAAACTACAATATTATAAGAACGAGTATTCATAGCAGCGACTTTGGATTGGGAAGCCATACTTACATTGAAGAAGGTGATAAGGATCTTAAAACATTTTCTATTGAAAAAGACAAGGTAAAGCGCATACCTATGATTAAACAAGCACAAGCTCTAATTAGTGATGAGATGGTGTTTTATGCAAGTCCTTGGAGTCCACCTGCATTTATGAAAACTAACAACAATATGTTACAAGGGGGCAAATTGCTACCAGAATTTAACCAAGCATGGGCAAATTATTATGTAAAATTTATTGAAGCATATGAAGCTGAAGATATACCAATTTGGGGTATAACCATTCAAAACGAACCTATGGCGGTTCAACGTTGGGAGTCATGTATTTATACTGCAGAAGAAGAACGCGATTTTTTAAAAAATTATTTAGGACCAACATTCGAAAAAAGTGGTTTGGGAGATAAGAATATTGTTGTATGGGATCATAACAGAGATTTAATCTCACATAGAGCAAACACTATTTTTGAAGATTCCGAAGCTTCAAAATATGCCTGGGGAATAGGATTTCATTGGTATGAAACATGGACAGGCGGTGAACCTAAATATGACAACTTAAAGAATATTAAAGAATCATTTCCCAACAAAAATTTGCTATTTACTGAAGGTTGTCAAGAAAAGTTTGATTCAACCCAATACCAGAGGTGGTCTAATGCAGAACGCTATGGCAATTCAATGATTAATGATTTTAATAGTGGAGTTGTAGGTTGGACAGATTGGAATATTTTATTGGATGAAAATGGAGGTCCAAATCATGTTCAAAATTTTTGTTTTGCACCTATACATGCCAACATAAAAACAAATGAACTCATTTATACACCATCTTATTACTACATCGGTCATTTTTCTAAGTTCATAAATCCAAAAGCAATTAGAGTTAGCACAACAACGAGCAGAAGCACCCTTGAAAGCACCTCCTTTAAAAATACAGATGGCACTATTGTCACTGTAGTTATGAACAAAACAGACAGTAAAATTGTCTATAATCTGATAGTAGGTAATAGTGAAATTTCATTAGAAATTGAACCTCACGCTATGCAATCGGTAATATATTAAAGTATAAAAAAAGAAGATTTAAAATTAATAGTATTGTCTTATTATTTAATTAATCCTGTTACACATAACTATTAACTTCTTATCATCTAAAGTTGTTGTAAAAAACAAATACACGTCGCCGCCATCTTTAATCTTTGACTTTTTTCTGATTTGTTGAACGGTTTCAGGGAAATTACGAGTTGTAATATTGGCTTTTTTTATCCCCAATCGTTTTAATGATTTGTTGTTATAAACAATGACATCGTTTATTTGAAATCTTCTCCCAGGAAAGTCGATAAGATTATCGCTTGTGTATAAATGAGAATGTTTATGAAGTTTGTGAACTTGTAGATTTTGAGAAACTATATTGAAACCACCACTTTTTAATAAAGCTGGATTAGGTTCATACAAGTAGAAGAGTGGTGCATGATAGGAGGCTATAGCTTCATTTTCTTCATGTATTGAAAACTCAAAAGAATCCATTGAATCACTTTTTAAGTTAACAGTCTTTATGCTAACATGCTGCGAGTAACCTTTTTCTAAAACCCAAAGCAGTTCTTTAACTTCATTATTTACAGAAACTACATGTATTTTTTTTACATGCTCCAACTCGTTAATTCCAATTGAAATATCTAATAAAGGTGAGGTTTTTATTAGAATATTGTTTGAGTATTCAAAAAGGGTGTCTAAATGTTCAGGAACATTAGGTAGGCAGTCTTTTAGAAAGAAAACTTTGCCTTTGCTATCATGTCTTCGTGATGGGTCAATATAAATCCAATTAAAAGAATTTCCGTTTTGCTTTAAAAAATTCAAGCCATCATCACAGATAGTTTGAATATTAGTTACACCCCATTGTTCATAGTTGTGCGTAACAATATCAGACAGTGATTGATTTATTTCACAATGTGTAACAGTTTCAAATTGTTTTGAAAAATAAAAACAATCAACCCCGAAACCTCCAGTTAAGTCGATAATAGATTTTCCAGAAACTAAATGCGATTTATACTTAGCTGTAATTTCAGATGAGGTTTGCTCTATGTTTAGCTTATTCGGGTAGTAAATATTAGCGCTTGAAAACCAAGTGGGTAGTTTTTTTTCACAGCGCTTTTTAGCTTCAATTTGTTCTACTATCGATTTTATGTCGACTTCAGGAAAAGGACTTCCCTTCAAAATTAAAGTGTTTGCATCAGAATTTAAATTATTGTTTATAAATTCCTGAATGTCAATATTTAGAATCCTTTTATACAAACTAAAACTATAAGCCTTGAGTGAGCTTTTTTACAATTTTATTTTCAGATAAAAACTCTTTTAAAATAACCTTTATGGCAGTATATGCGGGTACAGCAATTATTAATCCAATGACGCCAAATAAGATGCCGGTTATTAAAATCACCAAAAATATTTCAAGAGGATGCGACTTAACACTTTTCGAAAATATAATGGGTTGACTTCCAAAATTATCTACCAACTGTCCAATAATGAAAACAATAAAAACCCAAAAGGTTTTAGGTAAAATCACCTCACTAAAAGACAGGCCAAGATTACTGGTCATGGTAAGTGTAATCATTAAAATACTGCCAATTAAGGGACCAACGTAAGGAATTAAATTTAACAAGGCACATAAAAAGGCAATGACGATGGCATTTTCAACTCCAATAATTAAAAGGCCTATCGTATAGATTATGAACAGAATAAAGATTTGAAAAATAAGACCTACAAAATACCTAGATAACAAGTCCTTTATTTTATTAGATGAGTTTTTCCAACGAGACTCTTTGTTGTCCGGTATAAAAGTGAGCAAACCATTTTCAAATAGTCTGCTGTCTTTTAAAAAGAAAAAAGAAATAAACAACACAGAAAACAGGCCTATACTAAAGCTTCCTAAGCCGCTTATAACTGAATTTAAAAAATCAGGAATGAGTCCATAATCAATTTTAGAAAGCAGATTAGATTCCTTTAAAGACTGCTCTACATCAATTTGATGCAAATCGAAATAAGCTATAATTTCACTGTATAAATTCTCAAGATTGCGTTGTAATTCGTCAATGTTTAATAACGATAAATTTTGACCTTGTTTTATAATTAACGGAATAAACAAACCAACTAAACCAATAAAAATACCAAGCAAAAGAACCATGGTTACGATAACAGCAATGGTATTCTTAAATTTTAACTTTCGCTCTAAAAACAATACAATAGGTCGCCCTATTAACGAAATAACCGCAGCTATGGCTATATATCCTATAACAGATTGAATTTGATATAGAAAATATAAAATCAAGGCTGTTCCTAGAATAATGGCGACTGCTCTTAAAATGCCGTTGGAAATGGTATTAGAATTCAAGTTTTGCGGTTTTAAGAGTAAATCTAGTCATTTCAAGTTTCATTTAAAAGTTTAAACAAAATTAATCAACCTTCAATCACATCTTTGTAATCTTCAAAAAATGATTCAAATAAGCTCATGTTCTCATTGAAGAATTCCATGACCTGCCGCCATGTTTGTTTGTTATGTATCGATACCTTTTCTTCTAATGGCACATAAATTCTAGATATTTCCTTGTGGTTTTCAAGTAGGTACGATTCATCAAAAATAGCCTCGGGAAGAAAGTCGTCCAAGAGAATCGATTTTAAAGACAATAGCTTCTCCCAGCGTTTAATACGGTATTCGAGATCATCTTCGAGATCTAAAGCAACTAAAGCTTTTTTATTATCAAAATGAAATTTAAAGCTTAATCCTTTTAACTTGGTATTGTAAAGAATCCACTTTTTGGGAAATGACTTTCTAAAGCTTGTCCAAAACTCTTGCCTTAGTAATCGAGATTCTTCTTTTGAGAACATGTAAAATAATCAGTTTTAATTATTCCAGTTTTAGAAGGAATGAAAGCTAAACAAAATAAGCAATACCAACACCCAGAATTATGGCGATAAACTTAGAAAGGTTGAACTTGTGTCCTTCGCCACTTTCAAATAAAATAGTGGTAGCAATATGAAAAAAGATACCTATAACAATGGAATTAATACTGTGCGCTAATTGAAGACCTAAGTCTACCGTATTAGAAATATAAGTTCCTAGCGGTGTCATTACTGCAAAAACCACTAAAAAGCCAATGATTTGTGTTTTGCTAAATTTCGATTGAAACAAAAATAAACTTAGAATAGTTGCAATAGGAATTTTATGAACCAAAACACCATAAACCATATCATTGTGCTGATTTATTGGAAATCCCTCTAAGAAACTATGAATACACAAGCTTATAAATAACAACCAAGGAAATATGTTCGATTCTTTATGGATGTGAACATGACCATGTTCGGCACCTTTGGAGAATAACTCCAAAACAATTTGGAGCAATATCCCGCACATAATAAACAGTCCTGTAAGCTTAGTTTCTAAGTGAGAATATACTTCTGGCAACAGTTCAAAAAGAGTTAGTGCTAATAAAAAAGCACCACTAAAAGACAGTAGGAGTTTTGTGTTCCAGCTCGTTTTATTTTTGGTGAATTTGGCAATTATTATCCCAATAATAACGGCGTAAACAGGAAAAAGATATTTATTCATTCAAAAATATTAATCAAATATTATTTAAAAACCATCACTAGTCTTTCAGAGGTTTTTGGGTTAAACTTATTTAATTTATAATCACCAAAAACGTCTAGCAAATGTACATCGGCTTTTTCAAAAAGGGTCTCAAAATCTTTCAAAGTAAACCCTCTAACACGTTCTTCAAAGGTAAAGTCATCACCCATGGCATTAAATCTTATATGCTTTACAATAAAATCCTCCTCAACATAACGTTTTAAATGAAAATCAATACCATCAACAGTCTTTGTTTCCTCTGGTACTAAAGTATCAATCACAAACTCACTATTCATAAAATCTATAACAGCAAATCCAGAAGCGTTTAAATTAGTCTTAATGGCTTTAATCGTGTTTAGGTTGTCCTCATCCTTATCGAAATACCCAAAGCTTGTAAATAAGTTAAAAACGGCATCAAAAGTTTTATGATATGGTTTACTCATATCATGCACTTCAAAACGCAGTCGGTGGTTTTCAAACTGTTTTGCAAATTTAATACTGTTCGCACTCAAGTCTAAACCCGTAACCTCGTAGCCAATTTTATTTAAATACCGCGCATGTCGTCCTTTTCCACAAGCCAAATCTAAAATGCTGCCACCCTCAGGGATATTCAAATAATTTGTAAGCGTATCCATAAAGGCATGCGCCTCAGTATCGTCTCTATCCTTATATAAAATATGATAAAATGGTGTGTCAAACCAAGAGGTAAACCATTTTGTGGTGTCTGTACTCATATGTTTTTATGGTGGTTCCCACGCTTTGGCGTGGTCGGGCTTTTCGCTATATCTTTTTTTCGAACCTCAAAAAAGGATGCCGCTACAATCCCTAACCTAATTGTCAATAAACTTTAACGTTTGCCGCAAAATTACGTTATTTTTGCAAGGTATTAGACGAAAAAAATGGAAGAAAATTTCAAGATGGTGGCCAAAACTTTATTTGGCTTTGAAGACTTATTAGAAAACGAACTTTTACAATTAGGCGCTCAAGACATAAAAAAAGGTGTTCGAAATGTATCTTTCGTTGGCGATAAAGGATTTATGTACAAGGCCAACTTGGGCTTGCGTACCGCCATTAAAATTTTAAAACCCATCCATTCTTTCAGAGTAAGTAGCGAAAAGGATTTATACGATAAAATCTACAAAATGGATTGGGAAAATCACCTGAAACCTACAGGGAGTTTGGCAATAGATGCCACCATCCATTCCGATTTGTTTTCACATTCCCTTTACATTGCCCAAAAAACGAAGGATGCCATTGTCGATAAGTTTAGAGACACAGTTGGGCAGCGCCCTAATGTGGATTTAAAATTTCCAGACCTTAAGATAAACGTCCATATCGATAGACGCCAATGTACTATTTCGTTAGATTCTTCGGGAGATTCCTTACATAAACGCGGCTATAAAACGGCTACCAATATTGCGCCTATAAACGAAGTGTTGGCAGCAGGTTTGGTAATGTTATCGGGTTGGGACGGACAATCCGATTTTATGGACCCCATGTGTGGTTCTGGCACCATGCTTATAGAAGCTGCTATGATTGCTTGTAATATTCCACCAAATTTGATGCGTAAGGAGTTTGCATTCGAGCGCTGGCAAGATTGGGATGTTGATTTATTTGAAAAAATAGAAGAATCGCTTCTTAAAAAAACACGCGATTTTCATTATAAAATTACAGGGTACGATAAAGCACCAAGCGCCGTAAACAAAGCAAAAGAAAATGTAAAGCACGCACAGTTGGACGATTTTATACATGTGCAACACGAAGATTTCTTTAAAACCCAAAAAGGAGGCGAACAAAAACTGCACATGGTGTTTAACCCGCCTTATGGTGAACGTTTAAATATCGATATGCAAGAGTTTTACAAAAGCATAGGCGATACCTTAAAACAAAACTACCCAGGTACCGATGCTTGGTTTATAACTTCAAATCTAGATGCATTAAAGCATGTTGGGTTGCGCCCTTCTCGTAAAATACAATTATTTAATGCCAAGTTAGAAGCGCGTTTGGTTAAATATGTGATGTATGAGGGGAGTAAGAAGGGGAAGTATATGAAGTAGGATTTTTGGGGATTGGCTTGTCTTTAATGATATACGTCAGTTTTAATGACTTATATCAGTCGATAAGCGAAGTTCTCTTTTAAAATGCATAAAAACAGTTTGCACTTGTAAGTAATTATAAACAATTTGCATTTCAATATAGTAACAAGAAATAACTCTTGAACATCGTAATAGTTAGTTTTAAAGTATTCCATCCAAATACAACAAGGCTATATTCGTTTCATGCAAAACTCTAAAACATTTATTTATGGTGTGCTTTTAGGTATTTTAGGAATTGTACTATTTTCTTCAAAAGCGGTTATGGTTAAACTGGTTTATAAGTATAACATAGATGCTATAAGTGTACTGCTATTGCGTATGCTGTTTTCCTTTCCTTTCTATATCGGCGTTTTAATATATCAAAGTAAGCGCGATACCGTAATTCAAGTCACAAAAAAAGACTATTTGTGGGTTGTGCTTTTTGGTATCGTTGGTTATTATTTGGCAAGCTATTTTGATTTTATGGGGCTCATTTATATTAAGGCAAGTTTAGAGCGTATTATTTTATTTGTGTATCCTACCATAGTACTCGTTTTAAATAAAGTCTTTTTTAAGAAGAGCATAAGTTTTCTGCAATGCGCTGCTATATTATTAACCTATTTGGGAATTGTATTTGCCTTTTGGGATGAGGTTGCTATTTCCGGTTTCGAGACTTACATTGGTGGTGCTTTTATTTTGTTGAGCGCCATAACGTACGCCTCTTATCTGGTTGGAAGTGGCTGGTTAATACCAAAATTTGGTGTTGTAAAATTTACGACGTATGCTATGTTGGTGTCTTGTCTCTGTGTTTTTATACATTACGGATTTGCAACACAAACGAGTCTTTATGGATATCCGTGGCAAGTGTATTTTATTGGTTTTTTAATTGCAATTGTGGCCACCGTTATTCCATCGTATTTGGTGTCGCTTTCTATCAAAATGATTGACTCATCTAACTTTGCCATTATTGCGGGCATCGGGCCGATATCTACCATTATTCTTGCTGCCATATTTTTAGGTGAAATATTAACGTTGATGCAGCTTTTTGGAGCTTTATTGGTAATCGTTGGGATTCTTTTTGTGTCTGTTAAAAAAAAGTAGAAAAGGCGACTAAATGTTCTCAACATTATTGTACTTTTATTGTTAATTACTTTGTTTAGGAGCTATTTCATTTTTTCCATTGAAATACTATATTAGCGTTCTATCACAAATTTTTACGAGTTTCTATGGCTGTACAATCTAATTATACCGAAGATAATATACGTTCACTTGACTGGAAGGAGCATATTCGTATGCGTCCAGGAATGTATATTGGAAAACTCGGTGATGGGTCGTCGCCAGATGATGGTATTTATATACTGCTAAAAGAAGTTTTAGACAACTCCATAGACGAGTACGTAATGGGAGCTGGCAAAACCATTGAAATCTCTATTCAAGGCACTAAAGTAACGGTACGTGATTATGGTCGTGGTATTCCCTTAGGGAAAGTGGTCGATGTTGTTTCTAAAATGAATACGGGTGGTAAGTACGACTCTAAAGCCTTTAAGAAATCGGTTGGTTTAAATGGGGTTGGCACTAAAGCTGTAAACGCATTGTCGTCTTATTTTAGAGTAGAATCTACGCGAGACAGTAAAAGTGCCTCCGCAGAGTTTGAACAAGGTAATCTAACCAATCAAGATTTATTAGAAGACACATCGCGCCGAAAAGGAACTAAGGTATCTTTTATTCCAGATAACATCATTTTCAAGAATTATAAGTTTAGAAGTGAGTATATCGTAAAAATGCTTAAAAATTATGTGTACTTAAATCCTGGATTAACCATTGTTTTTAATGGTGAAAAATATTTTAGCGAAAATGGATTAAAGGATTTGTTAAGTGAAAATATTGGAGAAGGCGATCGATTATATCCCATAATTCATCTAAGAGGCGATGATATTGAAATTGCTTTAACACACAGTAAAACGCAATACAGTGAAGAATATCATTCTTTCGTAAATGGACAAAACACAACTCAGGGAGGTACGCATTTAAATGCTTTTAGAGAAGCATTGGTAAAAACCATTCGTGAGTTCTATGGTAAAAATTATGATGCTTCAGATGTTAGAAAATCGGTAGTAAGTGCCATCGCTATAAAAGTTATGGAACCTGTATTTGAAAGCCAAACTAAGACGAAACTTGGTTCTACAGATATGGGCGGTGATTTACCAACGGTTCGCACATATATTAATGATTTTGTAAAACGAAACTTCGATAATTTTTTACATAAAAACCCAGATACTGCCGAAAAAATACAACGCAAAATTTTACAAGCGGAGCGGGAGCGTAAGGAGTTGTCAGGCATTAGAAAATTAGCAAAGGATAGAGCGAAAAAGGCTAGTCTTCATAATAAGAAATTAAGGGATTGTCGTGTTCATTTTGGAGATACTAAAAATGAAAGAAATCTAGAAACTACGTTGTTTATTACAGAGGGAGATTCGGCTTCAGGAAGTATCACAAAATCTAGAGATGTTAATACCCAAGCGGTTTTTAGCCTAAAGGGAAAACCTTTAAACTGTTATGGACTAAGTAAAAAAATAGTTTACGAGAACGAAGAGTTTAATCTTTTGCAAGCTGCGTTAAATATTGAGGAATCATTAGAGGATTTGCGATATAATAACGTTGTCATAGCAACCGATGCTGATGTTGATGGTATGCATATTAGGTTGTTACTAATAACGTTCTTCCTTCAGTTTTTTCCTGAGGTTATTAAAGAAGGACATTTATATATTTTACAAACCCCACTTTTTAGAGTTCGAAATAAAAAAGAAACTATTTATTGTTATTCCGAACAGGAGCGCATTAATGCCATTGAAAAACTAAAACCAAAGCCTGAAATAACACGTTTTAAAGGACTTGGTGAAATTTCACCAGACGAGTTTAAACATTTTATTGGTGATGATATTCGCTTAGACCCAATTATGCTTGACGATAACATGTCCATAGAAGAGCTATTAGCATTTTATATGGGGAAAAATACACCATCACGACAAGAATTTATTATTGATAACCTTAAAGTGGAATTAGATTTAATAGAAGAAAACTAAAACTAAACTAGATATGTTGTATAATAAAAACAAAAAAGAACCAAAAAAGAGATCTTACGACTATTTACACAAACACGATGTTACTTCCAATGCAAAGAAGCGTCGAAAAACTGGAAGAGTCATGCTTAATGGAAAACCAAAACAACAGTAAAATTATAACATCACATATTAAAACCGAAGCTTTAACAAGAAAGAATCTATGAGAACGAACAATGGTAAAATTCGAAACGTAATAATTTCGGTTTATTTTATACTCATTGTTACAGCTATTATAATGGCTACTGTCTTTAGTGCTTTTAAGGATTTGACCAGTAGTACTACTTACACCTTTTTATTGTTTTTATTGGTCTTTGTTGGTTTATTCTTTTTTGTTCACTGGGTGGCAAAATACTTCGAGTACGATAGTGATGGTATGAAAGTGGTTTTAATAAACCGAGGCTTATTATTATCGGATTATTTAAACTATCGGGAATTCAAAGTTGAGTTTGAAAAAGCAGATTTGGTATCCTATAGATTCCATAATTATGTGGTATTTAAAAGCCTAACTTTAATTATAAGAAAGTCATCGGGTAATACGAAACGCGTAAGTTTTAATGTAACACTAGTAGATCGTAAAAAAAGAAAATACATAAGACAGTCCTTACGAAAAATGGTAAAGGCTAATAGAAATAAAGGAAATAGTTAATGGCAGAAGAAAATGATGATTTATTAAATCAGCAAGACGAACCTCAGGAAACCATTACCCGAGTAACAGGGATGTACAAAGATTGGTTTCTAGACTATGCGTCTTATGTTATATTGGAGCGCGCAGTACCTGCGATAGAAGATGGTTTTAAGCCGGTACAACGACGCATCATGCATTCTATGAAAGATTTGGATGATGGACGCTATAATAAAGTAGCGAACATTGTTGGTCATACCATGCAATATCACCCACATGGTGACGCTAGTATTGCAGACGCCATGGTTCAAATTGGCCAGAAAGATTTACTAATTGATACCCAAGGAAACTGGGGAAATATTTTAACAGGAGATAGAGCGGCTGCCTCTAGATATATAGAAGCGCGTATTTCTAAGTTTGGATTAGATGTTGTTTTTAATCCGAAAATAACAGAGTGGCAATCCAGTTATGATGGTCGCCGAAAAGAGCCGGTTAATTTACCTGTAATGTTTCCGTTGCTTTTAGCTCAAGGAGGTGAAGGCATTGCTGTTGGCCTTTCAACCAAAATATTACCACACAATTTTATTGAACTAATTGATGCTTCGGTAAAGCATTTACAAGGCAAACGTTTTACTATTCTTCCAGATTTCCCCACAGCAGGAATAGCCGATTTTTCTAATTATAATGATGGCAATAGAGGTGGTAAGGTACGCGTGCGCGCAAAAATATCGCAACTAGATAAAAACACCCTAGTGATTACCGAACTACCTTTTGGTACAACCACATCATCTTTAATAGATTCTATACTAAAGGCTAATGACAAGGGAAAAATTAAAGTCAAAAAAATTGAAGATAATACAGCTGCTGAAGTTGAGATTCTAGTGCATTTGCCGTCAGGATTATCTCCAGATAAAACGATTGATGCCCTTTATGCTTTTACAAGTTGTGAGTCTTCTATTTCACCATTAGGTTGCGTTATTGAAGACAATAAACCGTTGTTTATTGGTGTCACCGAAATGCTACGCAGAAGTACCGATAATACAGTTCAACTTTTAAAGCAAGAGTTAGAAATAAAACTCGGCGAACTAGAAGAGCAATGGCATTTTGCTTCATTAGAACGGATTTTTATTGAAAATAGAATCTATCGAGATATAGAAGAAGAGGAAACTTGGGAAGGTGTTATTAGCGCTATTGATAAAGGATTGCAACCTCACATAAAACATTTAAAACGTAAAGTAACAGAGGAAGATATTGTTCGGCTTACAGAAATTAGAATTAAGCGCATTTCTAAATTTGATATTGATAAGGCGCAACAGAAAATTGATGCTTTAGAAGAACAGATAGCCGAAGTAAAGCATCATTTAGCACATCTTATAGACTATGCCATTGCTTATTTCACCAGACTTAAAAAGGATTATGGAGAAGGAAGGGAACGTAAAACAGAAATAAGAACGTTCGATGATGTAGATGCTACTAAAGTAGTTATTAGAAATACTAAACTTTATGTAAATAGAGCAGAAGGTTTTGTTGGAACATCGTTACGTCGTGATGAGTATGTGTGTGATTGCAGTGATATTGATGATATTATTGTGTTTACGAAGACTGGCACAATGATGGTCACAAAAGTGGATTCTAAAACGTTTATAGGTAAGGATATTATTCATGTTGCCGTCTTTAAGAAGAAAGATAAACGTACCATTTATAATATGATTTACCGCGATGGTAAAGGTGGGCCTTCATATATAAAACGATTCGCAGTTACATCCATAACGAGAGATCGAGAATACGATTTAACTAATGGCAACAAGAATTCTATAGTTCTATACTTTTCTGCAAATGCAAATGGAGAGGCCGAAGTGGTTACGATTAATTTAAGACAAGCAGGAAGTATCAAAAAATTAAAATGGGATATCGATTTTGCCGATATTCTTATAAAAGGGCGTGTTTCAAAAGGGAATTTAGTCACGAAATATACAGTAAAACGAGTCGAGCTTAAAGAGAAAGGTGTTTCTACATTAAAACCTCGAAAAATATGGTTTGACGATACCGTGCAACGACTTAATGTTGATGGTAGAGGTGAGCTTGTTGGTGAGTTTAGAGGAGAGGATAAATTACTTCTGATTAATCAATCTGGAATTATTAAAACAGTTACACCAGAAGTCACCATGCATTTTGATAATGACATGATTGTTATGGAAAAATGGATTCCTAAAAAACCCATTTCGGCTGTTTACTTTAATGGTGAAAAAGAGTTGTATTATGTCAAACGCTTTTTAATTGAGAATGAGGGAAAAGAAGAGTCCTTTATTTCAGATCATCCTAATTCTCAACTAGAAATAGTTTCTACCGACTGGAGACCTATGGCTGAAGTTGTTTTTGCTAAAGAAAGAGGTAAAGATAGAAAGGATAATTTGGAAGTGAACCTTGAAGAGTTTATATCCATAAAAGGGATTACGGCATTAGGAAATCAGCTAACTAAGGATAAGGTTAATCAAGTAAATTTGCTCGATCCATTGCCTTATGAAGCCCCAGAGGAAGTACATGCTGATGATTTAGAGGTTGTAGATGAAACAGAAGTTATACCAGAACCTAATCGAGATGCAACTAAAAGCAATGGTCAAATGCCTGCATCAAAGAATGGGCAAGACCAAGATTTTGAAATAGATGATGAAGGGCAGATAACCTTATTTTAAACCTTTATTCTCCAAAAGCTAAAAGTTCTTCTTAATTCAAATCCAAGCTTTTTATAAAGATGAATAGGACCAACGTTGGTTTGGTCGACATGTAGAAAAGGTATTTTGTTTTTATCAAAAATAATGTTGGCTGTATGTGTTATTAATTGTTTTGCATAACCGTTCCCAGTATGGTCGGGATGCGTAATAACAGCACTTATTTCAATAAAATCATGAGTCTGCATGCGTTCTCCAGTGGCAGCTACTAGTTTTCCATTTTTGTAAATGCCAAAATATTGCCCTAAGTTTTGGGTCTTTGACTTGAAAAACTCTGGATAAACTAACTTTATAAGCTCCAATAAATCATCATAATGCTCTTGGGTGAGTTCTATAATTTCTTCTAAAATAGGATGCGTTAATCGTTTATAAACAATCATTTGTAACCCAATATATTCTTTAAGATAAGTTATTTGCTCTGGTAGTTTTGGCTTATCTCCAACAATAAAAAAGTCTTTAATTAATTTAGAATGCGCATTAATGGCGTTACTTGTATCTTCATTATTAACAAATGCTCCAAAAGGTGCATAGTCAGGATGATAAAATTTCACATTACCATAGTCTATAGCATGCTCGAATTGATGTTCGGTTAATGAATACCAAACAGGATTGTCTAATGGTGTTTCATCAAACGAATTCATCTTCTATTTTATTGATTATAACATCTTCTGGAGTTAGATAATCGAACCAAAAAGTTTCTTTGTTTCTTTTAAACCATGTAAGTTGACGCTTTGCAAAACGTCGTGTATTTTTTTTAATTTCTGAAACAGCAAAATCTAAGTCCCATGTATTGTCAAGATAATTAAAGATTTCTTTGTACCCAACCGTATTGAGTGCATTCAAATTTTTAAATTTATAAAGTGTTTTCACTTCATCTAAAAGTCCGTCCTCTAACATAATATCGACACGCCTATTTATTCTTTCATAGATAGTTTCCCGATTTGCTGTCAACCCAATAGTAAATGTTTTAAAATGCCGTTTCGTTTTACCTTGGTTTAAAAAAGAAGAATATGGTTTCCTTGTGCCGATAGATATTTCTAAAGCACGAATTACGCGGTGCGGATTATCTATAGCAATGGTTTTAAAAGCAACCTCATCTAAATCTTTCAATTTATTTTGTAAGTAGCTAAGTCCTTTATTTTTTAAGTCATTATTCAATGATTCTCGAATGCTAGAATCTATATCTGGAAAAATATCAAGTCCGTTGGTTACAGCATCAACATAAAGCCCAGAACCACCAACCATTATAACTATATTATGCTGTTTGAAAAGCTCATTGATTTTTTGCAATCCTTCTTTTTCAAAAGAACCTACGTTGTAATTATCTTCAATAGATTTATGATGAACAAAATGGTGTTTTGCAGCTTCAAGCTCGGCTTTAGAAGGAGCTGCTGTACCTATCTTCATCTCTTTATAAAATTGCCGAGAGTCGGCAGAAATTATTTCAGTATTATAATGTTGGGCTAACTTTATGCTGAGAGCCGTTTTACCTATAGCAGTAGGACCGACAATTGATACAAGATATTTAGTCTTCATTTAATAATTCACCACAGTTGTAACAATATTCAGCATTATCACGATGCTTTCTAGACATGCAATACTGACAAGTTTGGGTATTAGTTTCAATGGAACGTTTATTCGTTTTTACCATTTGTGCAGAAACAATACCTGTAGGTACCGCAATTATGGCATAACCCATTAACATGATAACAGAGGCTATTAATTGTCCCAATGCTGTAGCTGGAGCAATGTCTCCATAACCCACGGTGGTTAGTGTTACAATAGCCCAATAAACACTTCTAGGAATACTTGTAAAACCGCTGTCTTGACCACTTTCGACTAGATACATTATGGTTCCTAAAATCACGCATAGTATGAAAACAAACATCATAAACAAGATTATTTTCGCGCGACTTAATTTTAAAGCTCTTATAAGGTTAGTTGATTCCCCAATATATCGTGTAAGTTTAAGAATCCTAAAAACACGCAGAAGCCTTAAAGCTCTCAATGCTACTAATGAGTGAGATCCAACTAAAAAGAACGACAAGTATTTCGGTATCGTAGAAAGAAAATCAATAATACCATAAAAACTAAAAATATATTTACTTGGTTTCTTTACTGCTATAATTCTGGCAATATATTCTATTGAAAACAATATCGTTATTACCCATTCTGCAGCGTTTAAAAGCGTATGATATTTATTGTCAATTTCTTCAATGCTCTCGAGCATTACAAAAATAATGCTAACAATTATTGCAATAAAAAGTACGATATCAAAAAACTTACCAGCAGGTGTGTCCGCTTCATAAATTATTTCATGTAGCCTAAATCTCCAACTATGTTTTTTTGGTTTATTCATGTAACCAAATGTAATAAAAAGATTAGTTCTTTTAATTAAGAGTTAATCTCTATAACCTTTAACCGTTTATTTCGTCGTAAGTAACTTTGAATAATATGTTGTGTATCTCTATTGTTATTCATAGGTGTAATAATGGATTCCAGAACGTCTATATTATTTATTTGATAATTTAAATTGAAAAACCCTAAACCTTTGAAAACCCCATTTTCAATGAGTATAGCACTTCGCTCGTCTATATCGCGACCATTATCAACAATGACCATATTTTTATTTTTGTAACTATTTTTTTCAATTAAAACAGAAACTCTTCGATTATAATGTTCTGGTAATTCTTCTTGAATGCAAGCACCTTCGCAAGTTTTTATATCATAATTAAAGCAGCTGGTTTTTGTTTTGTAAACTCCAGTTAGTTTCTGGCAAAGTGTATAATCTTCAATAGCTTTTTCTATAAAACTCTTCCCGCTTTGTCGGTTACTAAAGGTTGTTATAGGTTTTTTTCTATGGTCTGCTATATCTATTTTTAGGTTGATATAATCATTCTCGTCTACAAAGCTATAAAGTGCATGTGTAAAACTTGTTCTTCTTAAAGCGCGGTTCAGAATTGGTTTATTTCGTTTTATTTCTTCACTCTCTTTAAGCAAAGCAACGAGTTCGCTGCCTGTCGCTTCAAAAGTTACCGCTGTAACTAAGGCTTGAATTTTTTTCGATTTTGGATTTGTTCCAGTAAAGTGCTGATTAATTCGTTTTTTTATGTTTTTGCTTTTACCTATATAAATAATCTCGCCATCTTCTTGATGAATATAGTAAACTCCTGTAATCGAGGGTAATCCTTCAATTATATCAATATGCCTAGGTTCTAATTGATATTTAGGATTCAGTCTTATTGATTTTTGAATTATAGTTTTCGATGTGTCTTTATCTATAAGTAGTTTAAAGAGTTTAACCGTAGCTAGGGCATCACCAGAGGCACGATGCCTATCTGTAACTGGAATACCGACGGCGCGGACTAATTTGCCTAAACTATACGATTTTTGGCCTGGAATTAAATCTTTTGAAAGCTCTACAGTACATAACGTTTTGCGCTCATAATCGAAGCCCAATCTTTTAAACTCTGTACATAAAATTCTATAGTCAAATTGAGCGTTATGAGCCACTAATATGCAGTTCTCTGTAATTTCAACGATACGCTTAGCGAGCTCATAGAATTTAGGTGCATTTCGCAACATGCTGCTATTAATACCAGTTAAGTTAACTACAAAGGGTTGTATTTCTCTTTCAGGGTTTATTAAACTAATAAATTGATCGACTACTTTATGGCCATCATATTTATATATCGCGATTTCCGTTATACCTTCTTCATTATACTTACCACCTGTGGTTTCTATGTCTACTATTGCGTACAAATATTTTTAATTTCTTTTTCGAATTCTATTTAGTTTTAATTACGTAATCCAAAAATACTGCTTCCTATTCTTACCATATTACTTCCACAATTAATGGCCTGTTTATAATCACCGCTCATCCCCATGCTAACAATATGTAAATCACAATTTTCTTGATTCAATGATTTTAAATTTTCGAAGGTACTTTTCAAAAGTTTGAATTCATTATTTACTTGGGCTTGATTATCAGTAAATGTAGCCATTCCCATTAAACCAGTAATTTTTATGTTTTTTAAATCTAAAAACTCTTCAGAATTTATAATATCAAATGCCATTTTAGGCGACATACCAAATTTTGAATCTTCTGATGCAATTTTTATTTGAAGTAAACATTCTATAACTCTATCATGTTTTTTTGCTTGTTTATCAATTTCTTTAAGTAGTTTAAAATTGTCTACACCATGAATTAAACTTACAAAAGAAGCCATGTATTTAACTTTATTCCGTTGAACATGACCTATCATATGCCATTGAATATCTTTGGGCATAGTTTCATGCTTGTCAACCATTTCTTGAATTTTATTCTCTCCAAAAATGCGTTGCCCCGCGTTGTAAGCTTCCATTAAATCATTTAATGGTTTTGTTTTAGATACTGCAACTAATATAACGTCTTGTGGTAATTCAGCTTTTAATTTAAGAAGATTTTGCTTTATAGACATAGATTAGAAATGATATAATAAGTTAGGCTATCTACTTATTTCAAGAATTGTTGCGCCACTTTTTCGGCTTTTCTACTTTCAGAATAGTCATAAAAGCCTTCGCCAGATTTCACGCCTAATTTCCCTGCTCTTACCATATTTACTAATAATGGGCAAGGTGCATATTTTGGATTTTTGAAACCATCATACATGACGTTTAAAATAGATAAACACACATCGAGGCCAATGAAATCAGCTAATTGCAATGGTCCCATTGGGTGTGCCATACCCAACTTCATTACAGTGTCAATTTCTAGTACACCAGCAACCCCGTTATATAAAGTTTCTACAGATTCATTTAGCATGGGCATTAAAATGCGATTGGCAACAAAACCTGGGTAATCATTAACCTCTACAGGGTCTTTGCCTAAAGTTTTTGATAACTCCATAATAGTTTTTGTAACCACATCACTTGTATTATAACCACGAATGATTTCAACTAACTTCATTATCGGGACAGGATTCATAAAATGCATCCCAATAACACGTTCCGGTTTTGAGGTTGCCGCAGCTATTTGAGTAATTGATATAGAGGAAGTATTTGTTGCTAAAATGGCAGAACTTGAACAAAATTCATCTAACTCTTTAAAAATTTTTAGTTTTAAATCGAGATTTTCTGTAGCTGCCTCGACAACCAAAGTGGCGTAATCAATCCCTTCTTTAATACTAGTAAAGGGAGTAATGTTATTAAGAGTATCTTGTTTTTGTTGTTCAGTTATTTTTTCTTTGGCAACCATTCTATCTAAATTAGAAGCAATGGTTTGAATACCTTTTTTTAAGTTGTCTCTATTAACATCAATCAAGTGCACTTTAAATCCATTTTGAGCAAAACTATGAGCAATGCCATTACCCATAGTGCCAGCACCTATTACTGCAACGTTTTTCATTTAGAAATTATTTATTATTTGAGTAGCAACGCGAAGTGCTTCAGTCCCATCATGTAATGTAACTGTGGGTGTGGTATTATTGTTTATAGCATCAGCAAATGTTTCTAATTCGTCTAATATAGAATTGTTATCTGGAATTGGAGGGTTGTCGAAATATATCTGCTTTTTGACACCTTCAGCGTTTTGAAGAATCATATCAAAATCGCCAGGATTTTCAGGAGCATCTTTCATTTTAACAACTTCACATTTTTTGGTAAGAAAATCTACTGAGATGTAAGCATCTTTTTGAAAAAATCGAGCTTTTCTCATTTTTTTTAATGAAATTCTACTTGCTGTTAAATTAGCGACACATCCATTTTCAAACTCTAGCCTTGCATTAGCAATATCTGGAGTATCACTAATAACGGCTACACCACTTGCAGAAACATGTTTCACTTTAGACTTCACAATACTTAAAATGATATCGATATCATGAATCATTAAATCTAAAACAACAGGAACATCCGTACCGCGAGGATTAAACTCTGCAAGGCGATGTGTCTCAATAAACATAGGCGAATTTATATCATCCTTAACAGCAATAAATGCTGGATTAAAACGCTCAACATGCCCGACTTGACCACGTAAGTTATGCTCTGCTAAAAGCTCTCTAATATGTTCGGCTTCTTCTACAGTATTTGTGATGGGTTTTTCAATAAAAATATGTTTGCCCTTAGCTATGGCTTGCTTTGCACAGTCGTAATGCGAGAGAGTTGGTGTAACAATATCAACCATATCGACAGCATCAATTAATGCTTCAATAGAATCGAAAAACTTATATCCAAATTCTGCTTCTACCTTATTTCCATTCGTTTTATCGGCATCATAGAAACCAACTAATTCGTATTTTTCCGATTGATTAAGTAATCTTAAATGAATTTTTCCAAGGTGGCCAGCACCAAGTACACCAGCTTTTAGCATAATTTTAAGTTTTCAACAAAAATAAGATATTTAAAGGACGATTTTATCTATTTCTTGCTAATTTTTGGCCCTAAATTCATAAAAATAAATTGAAGATAATTAGTTTTAAAATTAAAATCTTTATCTAATTTTAGCATTCAAAATACTGTTAAAAATTGAATGATACTTTTAAACATCAAGGGCTAAGAAAAAAACTCGTTAAAGTTATAAAAAACAAGGGAATAACCGATGAAGCGGTATTAAACGCTATTGGAAAAATTCCGCGTCATTTGTTTATGGACTCTGGGTTTTTAGATCATGCATATCAAGACAAAGCTTTTCCTATTGCAGCAAATCAAACAATTTCTCAGCCTTATACTGTTGCTTTTCAAACTGAATTACTTAATATTAAGCAAGGAAGTAAAATTCTCGAAATTGGTACAGGAAGTGGTTATCAAACTGCTGTGTTATGTGAGTTGGGAGCCAAAGTTTATAGCATTGAACGACAGAATGAACTGTTTAAAAAAACGAGTAAATTTTTACCGAAGTTGGGTTACAGAGCAAAGAAACTTATTTTTGGTGATGGCTATATTGGTCTAAAAGAAGAAGCGCCTTACGATGGTATTATAGTAACTGCAGGAGCGCCATTTGTTCCTAAACCCTTATTAAGTCAGTTGAAAATAGGTGGTAGGTTGGTCATTCCAGTTGGAGATGATGTACAAGTTATGACTATGTTTACTAGAAAAGGTCATAAAGAATTTGAAAAAGAAGAATTTGGCGAGTTCCGATTTGTACCTCTGTTAGAGGATAAAAATTAACTACCTAATCTGGTAAATAAGCTTTTGGGATAGGATTGTTCTCTGTTTCTTGAGCCCAGTAAATGTTTATAACCCACCAACGTTTACCGTCATTTAATAGTTGAATGCTATTAATACCTCGCATGAAGGGTTTAGTATCCTTTTCACTGTAATAAGACTCATAAGTACTAAATACTTGGGCAATTGGGCCAAAAGTATTCACACGTCTACTAATTTCTTTTTCAAAAAAACCGTTTTCTTCTAACCATGTTCCAGAATTGTTAATATAATCTTCCGGAGACATGTAACGCACTTGATAAAGATTGGCTTTATTTTTTCCAGATGGAATTAATTTAGCATCTGGTTTAAAGAGGTATTTAAATTGTTTCCAATTTCTCTTTTCTCCTTTTTCACCTGAAATTACAGCATATAAGTTCTTTAAAGTGCTATTTAAAGTATTTACAGCGGAGGAATCTATTGTAAACTCAAATACGTCGTCTTTGGTCTTATCCTGTCCGTTTAAATTTAAAATAAATAAAAGAGACGTTAGAAGTGTTAAAAGTATTTTCATTATATTAATTTTTGGATGGAAAAATAAAAATTTAAAGAATGATTAGGCGTTAACAGTCTCTTAATTTATTTAAAATTTTTCTTAATTCTATCGAGGTTTCGCTTATTATCCCGATCTTTAATGGACTCACGTTTATCGTATAATTTTTTCCCTTTTGCTAAAGCGATATCTAGTTTAGCATAACCCTTTTCATTTATAAATAAACGTAAGGGTATAATGGTTAGACCTGTATTTTGAACCTCTTTATTAAGCTTTTTTAACTCTCTCTTATTTAAGAGTAATTTGCGCTCAGCTTTTGGTTTATGATTGTAATATGTACCATATATATATTCCTCTATAGTCATGTTGATAACGAAAAGTTCTCCATTTTCATTAAATTCACAAAAACTTTCGGTAATAGATGCTCGACTGTTTCTAATAGATTTTATCTCGGTTCCTGTTAAAACAATACCAGCAGTATATTTATCCAATATTTCATATTGAAAACGCGCCTTTTTGTTTAGTATGTTAATGCTTTTTTGCATGGAGCACAAAACTACATAAATTTAGTGCTTAATCAAGAATATTTCTTTTAACATAATGGAATGTTAACCTATAGTTAGGTGTAAATAATTCTTTTTAAATTTAGTAAAACTTAAAATGCGTGAATCGTACTCAATTTATTAAAACAGTAGGGGTTTCATCTATATTTATTCCTGTTATACCATTGTTTTCTTTTTCAAAACAGCAAGAAGAACCACAATTAGAGAAAACTTTGGTTGAAAAATTTATTCAGGTTTCACATGGGCAATTTGATATTGTTAAACAACTTCTTGAAGAGCACCCTACACTTCTTAATGCTGCACATGATTGGAGACGTGGCGATTTCGAAACAGGATTAGGTGCAGCCTCTCATGTTGGAAATAAAGAAATAGCCATGTATCTATTAGATAAAGGAGCACAAGCAAATATATTTACTGCAGCTTTGTTTGGTAAATTGGATATTATTAAAGCAATGTTTGATTTCTCACCAAAATTAATTCATGCAAAAGGTCCTCATGGATTTACACTTTTACACCATGCAGAAAAAGGAGGCGATGAGGCATTAGCAGTTAAGGACTATTTAATTTCATTGGGATTAAAAGAAACTAGAATTCCATTATATTAAGCTTGTAATTTTCATTGTCTTCCCGTAAAACATTTGTATTTTTGGGTTCGATTTTTTAATTCAAATTTTTTATATGAACTCATATGATGTAGCCGTTATCGGTTCTGGTCCTGGAGGATATGTTGCTGCAATTCGCTGCGCTCAATTAGGTATGAAAACTGCCATAATAGAAAAATATGCCACATTAGGAGGCACATGTTTAAATGTAGGTTGTATCCCTAGTAAAGCGTTATTAGATTCTTCACATCATTATGAAGATGCTGTAAAGCATTTTGAAGAACATGGGATTGAAATACCTGGAGATGTAAAAGTAAATTTGGAAAAAATGATTGCTCGTAAGCAAGCCGTTGTTGACCAGACTACAGGTGGAATTGATTTTTTAATGAAGAAAAATAATATCGATGTTTACCAAGGGTTAGGAAATTTTAAAGACGCAACACATATTATAATTTCGGGAGAAAAGACTCTTGAAATTGAAGCCAAAAACACCATAATTGCTACAGGTAGTAAACCATCAAGCTTACCTTTTATAAATATTGATAAAGAGCGCATAATTACTTCAACCGAGGCTTTAAAACTTAAGGAAATACCAAAGCACATGATTGTTATAGGTGGTGGTGTAATTGGTTTAGAATTAGGACAAGTGTATCGGCGTTTAGGCTCAGAAGTTACAGTTATTGAATATATGGATAGAATCATCCCAACTATGGACGCAGGTTTGTCTAAAGAACTGAACAAAGTTTTTAAGAAAGCAAAATTTAAAATTAATGCATCGCACCAAGTTAAATCTGTCGAGCGAGTAGGAGATGAAGTTGTTGTAAAAGCAGATAATAAAAAAGGAGAAGAAATAGAATTTAAAGGAGACTATTGTTTAGTTTCTGTTGGTAGGCGCCCATATACAGATGGTTTAAATGCTAATGCGGCTGGTGTTAAACTTGACGATCGTGGTAGAGTAGAGGTAAATGAACATTTACAAACATCGGCTTCTAATATTTATGCTATTGGTGATGTTGTTAAAGGAGCGATGCTAGCGCATAAAGCTGAAGAAGAAGGTGTTTTTGTAGCAGAAACCATTGCAGGGCAAAAACCACATATAGATTATAATTTAATACCAGGTGTTGTTTATACGTGGCCAGAAGTTGCTGCTGTCGGTAAAACAGAAGAAGAATTAAAAGGGGAAGGTATAGAATATAAGTCTGGTCAGTTCCCAATGAGAGCTTTAGGTAGAAGTAGAGCGAGCATGGATTTAGATGGGTTTGTTAAAATTCTTGCCGATAAAAATACCGATGAAATATTAGGTGTCCATATGATTGGAGCCAGAGCTGCAGATATGATAGCTGAAGCTGTTGTAGCCATGGAATATAGGGCATCTGCTGAGGATATTTCTAGAATGTCTCATGCTCATCCTACATTTACAGAGGCTATTAAAGAGGCAGCATTAGCAGCTACTGAAAATAGACCTTTGCATATTTAAGGTTAAATGAAGTAAAAAAAAGCAGCCCATTGGCTGCTTTTTTTTATGAAAAATTTCAAGTTGTTAATATTATGTTAAAAGATTTTTGTAAATTTAAAGAGCTAACTAATAACCAACTTATATGAAATCTCTTATTTTTATAGCATTTACTATGCTTAGTAGTATTTGCTTCTCGCAAACTATTGATATTCCAGACAGAAATTTTGAACGTGCGCTTATACAAGAAGGCATTGATACGGACAAAACTTTAAACGGACAAGTTCTGGTTCAGGACGTACAATCTGTATCATTTTTAGATTTGTACAATAAAAAAATTAAATGTCTAAAGGGTATCGAAGCTTTCACTTCGTTAACCTATCTGGACTGCCGGAATAATTATATTTCAGACTTAGATTTAACCAAGAATATCTCTTTGCATACCCTTTATGCCGATGTAAACGATGTTTCGAAGAATAACCTAGAAATTAATTCTGCCAATTGGTTTGGGAATTAATTTAACGTTATTTAATTGCCTAATTCTTTGGTTTTTATTAATTTAGAGAACTCCTTTTTATTTAATAGCGCCTTCCCCTAATCGAATTGCCTTTTGCAATTTGAACGCATGTGCTGTTGCCTGTAAATGTTATGTTTAATTCGTTAAACCCTCACATTTATGAAAACGCAATTACTTTTTTGGGCCCTGTTTCTATTTGTTATTAATTTAACTTACCCACAATGCCCATCAGCAGGATATACTTGCATTATAGATTCAAATTTTGAAGGTGCTTTAATTACTCAGGGTATTGATACTGAAGGAACTCTTGATGGAAGGATTTTGACTTCTGATATTAGCACTCGTACTTTTCTTGATGTCAATAGAAACGGAATTACAGACTTAACAGGAATTGAAGATTTTATAGCTCTTGAACAATTAAATTGTGATTGGAATAATTTAGTTAGTCTTAATTTATCAAATAATTCCGCTTTAAGAGTATTACTGTGTAATAATAACCAGATAGAAAATACTTTAGATTTATCTGCAAATAACGCATTAGAAAATGTCGTTTGTAATAATAATAAGTTAACAGACCTAGTTTTACCTAGTTCACCGATCAATCTTACCCAAGTATTTTGCCAGTTCAATGACCTTACCACATTGGATGTTACAGGAGCTGTTAATCTTGATAGATTAAACTTCACTCAAAACACTATACCAACAATAAATTTGGCTAATAATACTAAGTTGACCAGACTATTTTGCTCTATAGCAGGTCTTGAAAGTTTGAATCTTACCACCAATGTTCTTCTAGAAAGAGTTGATTGTGATAGAAACTTATTGACAAGCTTGCTATTACCTAATACTGCGACATTAAATAGACTTTATTGTTATGGAAATAATTTAACCGAAATTGATGCCGGAGAACTAATGGGGCTTGAAATTTTTAATTGCAATTCTAACTTTAACCTAACGACTTTAACTTTACCAAGTACGACAACATTAAGAGAGCTATATGCATGTTGCGCTAGTCTTTCTAATTTAGACTTTTCGGGAAATACAAGTTTACAATACTTAGATTTAGGAATTAATGATTTTGCGTCATTAGATGTTAGCATGTTAAATGGATTAATATGGTTTTGGTGTAATCAAAATGATTTAACATATCTTAATATCAACAACAACAGTAACGATATATTAGGGACTTTTAGAGCACAAGATAATTTACTTACATGCATACAGGTTGATGATGTTGTACAAGCTAATCAAGCCACAATAGATGGTGATTGGGTTATAGATGGAGGTGTAAATTATTCAACAAGTTGCCCACCATTAAGTACCCTAGAATTCAACAAAGAAATGATTTCAATATACCCCAACCCAACAAATAACATCATGCACCTTAAATTAACAACCGGTGCTAACTATTCTCTCATTAATCCTTTAGGAAAAGTAGTTAGCAAAGGCGAATTAATAGCGGGTGAAAACCAAATAAATGTAACTAATTTAACCAATGGTATATACTTTTTAAAAGTTAAATCTGTTTTGGGTGATTTAACCAAAAAAGTATTGAAAAAATGATGTTTGGTTATATTTGGGGAAGCGAACCGAAAGGTTCGCTTTTTTTTATGCATTAGGGCCTTGTTTTTCAATTCATTTGCTCGAATGAATTTCAAAAAATCAGAAAATCTTTACTAAATTCGTTAGCTTGATAATTTTAATGTGACTTTTAGAATAGTTAGGTGTCTTAATAACAATCAACAAATTAAATAGCGTAAGCTACACTTGAATACCCTAGACAATATTAATAGCCAAACAGATGAAAATCTGGTAGAAGCAATCGTAAAAAACAACGATACGTTGCTTTTTGAGATATTGTATGACAGGTATTCAACAGTTGTTTACAATAAATGTTATGGATTTGCGAGGGATGAAGACGAAGCCAAAGATTTAACACAAGATGTATTTTTAAAACTCTTTATAAAATTAGCGAGTTTTAAAGGGAAGTCGAAATTTTCGACATGGCTATATGCATTTACATATAACCATTGCGTAAATTATGTAACCAGGAATACAGCAAAAAAAATTGAAAAACAATCGGTAGATTATAAGGATATAGAAAATATATCTGATAATGAAATAGAAGACAAGAGTTTTCTAAAAATGAAGGTAGATAAGCTTAAAAAAGCTATGGAACTAATTTCACCAGACGAGAAAATGATTTTGCTATTAAAGTACCAAGATTATTTAACTATAAAAGAAATTGAATCGGTATTAGGAATAGGAGAGAGTGCAGTAAAAATGCGCATTAAAAGAGCCAAAGATAAACTAACGTCAGTATATGCTGAGAACCAATAACCATGGAAAATCCGTTTAAACAAATAGATAGACCGCTAAAGGAAGTTCCACCAGAGCTTAAGTCTAAAGTAATGAGCGACATTGCTATGGCTAAGCTTATTATGGAGTTGGCAGCCCTGTTTTCATATAATATTGGCGATATTATTGAGACTGTAATAAATAACAGAAAAAAAAATTAATACATAAAACCCTAACTAAAAAAAGTAATCATGGAAAAAGCAACAAAATGGAAAGATATGGCCATGGAGTCTCTAACCGCAATATGGAAAGAGATAGCTGAAGTATTTCCTAATATAATTGGTACCATTCTATTATTAATTTTTGGATGGCTATTAACGAAGTTAATTGTTAAAGTTGTAAAAAAAGGTTTAAAACTTGCTCATGCCAATAAATTAGATGACACTTTAAACGACATTGAGATTGTTGAAGGAAAAAAACTGAATTTTGATACTATTAAAATCGTTTCGAAATTTGTAAAGTGGGTCATGTACATCATGCTTATTATCATGGCTTTAGACATCATGAATCTAACCATGATATCTGAAAAAATAAGTGATCTGTTAAGTTACTTGCCACAATTATTTACAGCGCTTATCATATTTACTATTGGACTTATTTTAGCGAACCTTATAAAAAAGGGTATAAAATCATTTTTCGAGTCTATGGAATTGTCTGGAGCCAAGTTAATAAGTCAAGTGGTCTTTTTTATCATATTAACCTTTGTTTCTATAACTGCATTAAATCAGGCTGGAGTTGATACAGAGATTGTTACAAGTAATATAACCATGATTTTGGCGGCCTTTTTGCTAGCCTTTGCATTTGCATTTGGTTTTGGAGCACAAAGCGCAGTAAGTAATCTATTAAAAACATTTTATGCGAGAAAGATATATGAAGTTGGACAGGTCATAGAATTCAATAATATAAAGGGTGAAGTTGAAGCTATTAATAGTATTTCGGTAACCCTAAAAACAGAAAAAGGAAAACTAGTAGTACCTATTAAAGACATTGTTGAGAGTCAAATTAAGATTCAGGAGTAATTTTAAGTTAGGGTTAAAATTTGGTTGGTTACTAATCCTGAACCTATAACTCTCTTCATATCCCTTACCATTAGTTTGGTAAGGGATTTTTCAGCTTTATTTTATACTGTTTTTGTTTTTATAGCCTTTATATCCATTGTTCCTCAATTAAGATAAACCTTCTTTAGCTATTAATAGTCAATATTATATATCATTTTCACTGCCTTAATTATGAAGACACAAAAGCATCAGTTTTCTTATTAAAATTGAATTTTAAAATTATCATTTTATTAAAATAGCTGCAATATTTTAAACAACTCATTCTTAAATATTACTAAAATTTTTGAAGTGATAATTTATTAAATATAACCTTTCTAAACCTTTTCAACCATTTCATTAAAATGTATCTTTAGGTATACACTTTTAATTAATTTGCATGCGAATAGGTATTATTATTGGAAGAATAGGTGGTGTTGACGGTGTGGCACTTGAAACAGAGAAATGGATAGAAATATTAAAAAAACTTGGTCATGAAGTCTTTATTATGTCGGGAGAATTTGAGTCTTGGAATATGGATTATGAGTATCATTATCTTTTTCCAGCTTTATCTTTTTTTTCGGTAGAAGCCGAATGGGGACAGCGTAAAGCGTTTTACGAACCCGATAAAAATCCAGAGCCTTTACTAGAGCATGTTGAAGATGCCTCTAACATGATTTATAAAGCGATGCTTCAATGGGTAGTAGATAAAAAAATCGATGCCATACTTTCTGAAAACGCTTCCGCACTGCCGTGCCATTTATCTATGGGAGTTGCTATTAAGAAACTCATTATAGATACTGGATTACCAATTGTAACCCATGATCACGATTTTCATTGGGAACGCGGTCAGCGTTATGTTTCAGCACATCCAGAAATCAATCAATATGTTGATGATAATTTCCCTTTATTAATTCCTCATGTTAAGCATGCGGTTATTAACACATTCGGAGTAGAAACCTTTAAAAATAGATTTAATATTGATGCGACTTTAGTACCTAATGTAATGGATTTTAATCGTGTTTATGGGGTGCCAACTCCAGAGAATCAATTCTTTTTAAAAGATATTGGTATTACAAATGATGAAATTGCATTATTACAAGTCACTCGTATTGTCAGGAGAAAGGGTATTGAAACAGCCATCTCACTAATTGATAAGTTGGATGATAAAAAATTAAAGCTTGTTATTACAGGCAATAATAACGATGATGAAAATAAAGAATATTACAATGAATTAATCGATCAAATTCATGATTTAAATTTGGCTAATCAAGTCATATTCGCAGCACACAAAGTACTAGATCATAAAGATTTATCTGACGTTTATGCACACGGAAGAGCCTGCACTTACTTTAGCACTTATGAAGGTTTTGGAAATGCTTTTGTAGAATGTATACTTGCCAAAAAGCCCATATTCGTAAATAATTATAAACCTGTTTATATGCAGGATATTGGTAATAAAGGTTTTGAAACTGTGATGACTGAAGACGGGAATTTAACCAATGAAAAAGTGCAGCAAATGTCTGATATAATTTATAATCCAAAACGATGTCTAGAAATTGGTGAATATAATTTTAACCTTGGTAAAAAATATTTTTCATACGATGTGCTTGAAGAAAAATTAAATAGCCTATTTACGTTTTAAGAAGCTAAAAATGACTAAAAAAAAGACAACGAAAATTACAAATATTTTAAATGAACTTAAGAATGAAAAAATAAATACCTGGTTTGATTTAGGGTTATTTATAGACAGATTTAAAGAACGAGATTCACAATCAGCCTTTACAGGAGATGCACCATTATTTGATGCACACATAGAAAAAGGCGGTATCGCATTTTTAACCTTTTACTTCACCATAGATGGTATTACTGTTGAAACCGAGAAATACGCTAAAACCTTTAAAAAGATTTACCCTAATATTCCCATTCATTTTGTAGCTGGAGATATTAAACAAGAGGCCGATGAATTGATTCCAAAAGACGCCTTTAAAAAAGTATTTCCAGAAATGGAAGCTTTTGATGCATGGCCATTATATGATGATTTCTTTAGAATAAAAATGGAACGTGGTAGTGAGGCATATAATAATCTTATAGGTAAGTTTTGGCAAGAGGTTTTAGTCTTGGTAGAAAAGTTGGGTTCTTATATTGAAGAGCATGATATTTCACTGTTGTATCTAATTAATGTATGTTCAAATCCAGGTAATGTATCTTTAGCCTTTGCAACCGTTTTAATTTCAGAATATTTAGGTATTCCAGTTATTAATAATAATCATGATTTTTATTGGGAAGGTGGCAATAGAGAAGTAGAGATTAAAACCAAAGGTCTAAAAAAAGGCCCGAGAGATTTCTTTTTTCACAATGCTCATGTTGGCGAGTTTTTCTCAGTAATTGAAATGATATATCCTTGGGAAAGTCGCTCATGGATGAACGTAAATATCAATAAAATTCAGCAAAACCATCTTATAGATGTCAATGGGCATAATCCAGCTAATGTGGCATTATTAGGTACAGCGGTAGATACCAAAATGCACCAAATGAGTAAACGCGATGTTATAAAAGCATTTATGCAAGTGTCTACAATTTTTGCTAATAAAAAAGAGACCATAACGGTGCATACCGTGGCACATCATACAGATAGTGAACGCTCATTAAAACCAATTTTATTGGGCCATAAAACCATTCGTGAATTCGATTTTGTAAACAATAACATTGTTTTTTTACAGCCCACACGAGTCATTAGTAGAAAATCAATTGAGCTTAATTTTAAATTGATTAAACGCTTATTTTCGTATGATTCATTTGCGGAAAAATTTATTACGAATCCGCAATTAAAATTGTCTTTAATTGTTTCAGGTCCTATACCACATGGGCAACAAAATTATTATCACGATTTAAAAAAAGATTTTAAAAATTTCCTTAAAGAGCTTCCAAAAGAATTCAAATCAAGAGTGCTTCTTGGGTTTTTGTTTAGTGAGTTTGATAAGAATGAATTCAAGAAAAAATATAAAAAGCCATTAGATATAGAACAGCTTTATGATGTAGCGTCTTTAATTTTATTGCCAAGTCAAACAGAAGGTAGAGGCTTACCAATAATTGAAGCAGCAGCCTGCGGCACACCTATATTTTGCAGACAATATGAGCCTAGAGAAGTTTACGATGAGGTTATTGGACGCCATTTAGATGAGTCGTTACGTCTTAATGTTTTTGAATTTAAAGGCTCAAAAGTACCTAAAAGATTAGCTGAAAAAATATGTGATCACGTGTTCTATCCTCAAAACAGAATGGTTGACGTTACGCATAATAGAAGTGTCATTAATAAACGCTATAGTTTAGAAGCTTTGCAAAAAAACATGGCTTATATTATCGGGCGACTGCATTTACAGCTAAACGCTATTTCTAATACAGTTAATACGCAGGTGGTTAATTTATTAGAAGCATACAAAGCCATGATCAATTTTGAGAATGACGACCTTCATGCTATTCTTAATAAAAAAACCAGACACTATTTACCAGGTTATGGTAGGCTGTCGTTTATGACCTATTTAAAGTCGTTGATTGACCCCAGTTTTTTTAGGGTAGAGGAGCAGCTAATAAAAGGAAAAGTGATGAGTTATGCTAGAATGATGGAAAATGATATTCCAGATTTGGTAAATACCGATTTACAACTCATTCATAAATATTACAACTCCATTGATGATATTTTTAAGTATGTTGATGGAGAATTTGAAATAAGACATGACCATGCCTTAGCATACAGACACAGAAATAAAAAGAAGTATGCCTACCAAGATTTTACCTATCAAGAGGTAACAGGTCTGGTAAATATGATTTACAGTGATGTTTTTAAGCCAGAACATTTACCAGACTTAACTTTAGCACCACAATTTTTTGCCGATTGGGAATTGGCCTTATTTCAATTGACTAATAGTCGGTTTTTAGGCATAGACGACCGTAAGATTTTAACAGAAAAGTTAAAAAATAATGTTCCTAAAGGCTATTTCCCTGGTCGTTATATTAAGCATGAATTAGAGTATTTTGTATTGCAACCTATTCGCGCACAACTTAAGCTTAAAATTGAAGAAGAGCTAACCGCTGAAGTTCTTAAAGCAAAGGGCGAAGCATTAGAAAAGGTCTATATTTTTATTCATGAACCAAGAATAACCAAATGGTTTTCAAATGCGAATATTAAGGAGTATTTAGAAAGTGATAAAGAACCTGAACTAGGACTACTATTTAAAATGGGCGTTGTTGAAATTATAGAAACTAAACAGTGGTCTGAAGGGGTGCATTTTCCGCAAATGGGAGCTAAGGCTATTAAGGTTTTACGAGATATTAAAGATGCTAACGGTTTTATTATTACCAATGGTGAATATGCAGCAATGATGACCGATATTATAGAAATTGATCATTTTCATATTGGTAAGGTACAACATACATTGACTGCTAAAATTATGGGAATTCCTAAGGATAGCGGTTTTATACAATTTGTGCCAGCGGCGGTAAGAACTACTTTAGCATTTCCTACACCCATACAAACAGCTAAAGATTTTGATACTATTTTAAAAGGCGATTTATATAAAACACTTAAAAGTAAGCTTGGAGAAAAGGTCTTGTTGCAATTAATATCTAAAGATGCCATTGAAAACGGAACCCCTATTGCGAAACTATTAGAACAAATAAACGCCAGTTTAAACGATATTAAAACGGTTGAAAAAGTAAAATCATCATTTGCAGGTGGTGTTTATGAAGATGGTTTACCGTGGAGCGGTGTATTAGCCGAAATTGATACTAAAAAGCATAACTGGAAGTTTGCAGCACATATTGCAAATAAAGAGCCAAAAAATGTGCCAGCACTCATCAAGGAATATCAAAAGAAAAACAAAAACAAAAACAAAATAGAATTAGCTTGGAATGGTGGTTATATATTAAACCCTGAATTGGTTGGAAAATTAGGTTTACCAGAAACCTATATTGGCTCACCTTTAGGCTTGTTAATCATGAATAGGGCTGTATTTTGTCCACCTCTTTTTAATAAACCAGCATTTATTATTTATAAGAATGGCGATGTTGATATACGGAAGGTAAATTGTAAAGCAGGTTTTATTATAACCGGCAAACGCGATATGGTATTTAAGCCAAGTCATTATAACACACACAGCAATACTGAACCCTGTTTTTACGATTTGACTTATACAGAAGATAATATTCAAGGTGATGGTAATGTTATTTTAAGATTGGCAGGCCATACGGTTAAGCAAATTATTAAAACAAAGGTCAATGAGGTGATACCTGTTATTCCAGTAGGGATTACGTTGTCTATACCAGCGGCGGTGTATGCTAATATAAAGATTGAAGAAGGTATGCCGCTAGATATTCAATTATTAGAACCAGAAACCAACCCCTACAATTGGGATGAGATCTCGTATGCAATTGAAGCAGGTCCAATGCTAATAGATGACGGGAAACAAATTTTAGATATGGAAGATGAAGGTTGGAAAACCTTGAATTCTATTAAAACACAAGCAGCCCGATTGGATTTTACAGATATGCGAGGTCCAAAAATAGCCGTAGGTATTACCAAATCAGGTAAATTAATGGTGCTTATGGTAAACGGACGTATTAGAGAATCTGTAGGGGCTACCCATTTTGATATGGTAGATATACTTTTGAAATATGGAATGGATAAAGCTATGGGCTTTGACCCAGGCGGAAGTAGCACTCTAGTAGTGGATGGGAACATTATGAATATTTCGCCTTACAATAAAAACTATGAGAAGGATATTTATTCCTTACCACCTGAACCACGGTTTGTAGCGAATGCAATTATGGGTTGGATTGAAGCTTGATTTTTTAAAATCGAGATTTTATTATCCTAAGTCTCTTAATGAAAATGAGGAGTAATAATCCAATAATGATTAGTGGTCATAAATGAACAATTAAAATAAATCATTCAAAACTTTAGCTAATCTTATACCAGCAATCTGTAATTGCCTTCTAACAGTTTCAAAATGAGTATAGGAATACCTGTATCTTAAATTTTCATTTGGTTCTGCCGATTTATAGGCAATTTTTGATAATTTATGTGTTTCATTCACCCAATCAAAGATACTGCCTTGTTGTATTGCCTTTACTTGTTTATTGTTCAGTACATCAGCGTTTTCTGCTAATTCGGTATAAGTCATACCATATTCCTCAATCATTTCTTTATCCCAAACGCGATGTAGGTTGGTATCTTTATAAAACCATTGCACTTTAAAATCGTTACCCCCTTTGTCTTCCTCTAAACCTATATGCATAGGTTGATGTAAATCTCCAACTAAATGAATTAAAAGTTTTAAGTAAAACGCCTTATCATCGTCTGATGCATTTTTATCTTGTATTACAGTTTTACAATATGCTATGCCAGTAACTAAATCACCATCAGGATTTTTTTTAGAATCCTCATAATTAGTTTCTAACGGCATGTTTATATAATGCCATGTATAGAACTTATTATATCTGCGATCAGATTTTATTTCATCAGCATACGTAGAAACGAGGGCCAATGATTTTCTGTTCAATAATCGTCTAACTTCTCTTTTGGCTTTGCCAGATAAGTAGTCATCTGCTATTTTTCCAACAACACGATGCCCTGTCGAACCCCAATAGGTATTGGCTGTGTTTCCATACATTGGAATAATAAATAATAGCGCTATTATAAAAATGTAAAGTGTTTTCATTATTTAAATTACTTTTTCTTATTCCTCTTATTATAATTTTTATCGCCTTTGGTCTTTGGTTTTTTATACTTTTTTGCAATTTTAAATTTATAAGAACCACCTAAATTTTCCTTCTGGTTCTTTTCCTTTTTCTCATGGAATGCTGGTCCAGGTGCATTTTCATCACGACGTTTTATAGGGTTATTACGTTCTCTTATTTGCGGACGTTCTTCTTCAATTAATTCGGTTGAAATCTCAACACTAGCTGGTAGCTCTAAAACCGGAATTTGCATTTGCATTAGGTTCTCTATACTTTCTATAGCTTCCTTTTCTTTTTCAGTTGAAAAAACAAGTGCTTCACCCTCACGCTCCGCCCGACCTGTTCTACCAATGCGATGCATATAGTTTTCAGGATAAATAGGCACATCAAAATTTATAACATGGCTTATATTGTCAATATCTAAACCTCTTGCCATCACATCCGTAGCAATTAAAATACGGTTTACACCTTCCCTAAATTGCTCAATACTTCGCAATCTATAATTTTGTGTTTTATTGGAGTGAATGACACAGAGTTCTTCTTTAAAATACTCATCTAACTTATCAAACAATCTGTCCGCCATTCGTTTGAATGCTACAAAAATCAAGACTTTATTAAAACGTTCTTCGTCTTGCAAAAGATGCACTAATAGATTTACCTTGGTATAAAAATTAGGCACTTCATATCTATTCTGCGAAATGTTATCTAGAGGTGTTCCAGAAACCGCAATAGAAATACGCTCTGGTTTTCTAAAGAAATCTGTTATCAATTCATCAACATCTTGCGTCATAGTTGCCGAAAACATGATGTTTTGTCTTCGTTCTGGAAGTATATCAAAAATATTAATTAGTTGATGTCTAAATCCCAAATCTAACATAACATCAACCTCATCTATTACCAATTTTTGAATAGATTTTAATTGCAATGTTCTACTTACAGCTAGATCGTATAAACGTCCTGGTGTTGCCACAATTATGTCCAAACCTTGCGCAACAGCTTGCTTTTGAGTATTGATGTTGGTACCACCGTAAACACCTAAAACACGATTATTAATATATTTTGATAGTTTCTCAATTTCCTCAACAACTTGCACAACTAATTCTCGAGTTGGCACTAAAACTAGAACACGAGGGTTATCTTGCTTAGAAAATTTTAAATTCCGAAGAATGGGTAACATATAAGCAAACGTCTTTCCTGTACCTGTTTGAGCAATCCCCACTACATCTCTACCTGAAGCCACTAAATTAAAGGCATTGGTTTGAATAGGCGTTGGAGTTGTAAATCCCAAATCGTCTAGGGCATTGTAAAGCGGAGTGTTTAAATTAAGGTCTTGAAATGTCACGGTAACTATTTAACAGGCAAAGTTAAGTTTATTAAATGGGTTAGGCTAAAAGGGTTTCGTTAATTTCAATTTGGTAGGCCGCTTCGAAGGTTTTATTTGGTTTTAAACTAATAACACCTTCCTTGGTAGTAAATTCTTGATTAGTGTTTTCAGAATCTGCAATACCCAACCAAGGTTCAATACAAACATAGTCACCATTTGGTTTTGCCCATATACCTAAATAATTAAAATCTTGATAACTCACAGATAAAATTTCACCATTTAAAGCACTTTTTAAAGTCACTTTTCGAGATTTTAAATCTTTAAAAATAAGGGCGTCTTCATTAAATAAATCGTGGGTTAGTGGTAAAGTATTGGTGTTTACAATCATTGGCTTAGTTTTAGAAGAAATCAAACCGTTTTTCATGTTAATTAAATGGGTTTTCGAGTTTTCAGCTTGTTCGAATTCTAAAACATAATCATCATAGTTTTCGTTATTAAATACAGGGCATTTAAAAGCAGGGTGCCCACCAATAGAAAAATATATGGATTTATCATCGCAGTTTTTTACGGTGTGTTTAACCTCTATGCAATTTTCTATAAGGATGTAAGTAATATAAAATTCAAATTTAAAAGGGTATATTTTTTGCAGGACTTTATTTGAGGTTAATTTAAAAGTTAAACTATTTTCAGTTTGTTCGTTTAGTGTAATAGCATCATTATGCCTAATAAAACCATGTTTTGGAAGCTTATACTTTTTATTATCAAAAATATAGGAATTGTCTTTTAATGCTCCAATTATTGGGAATAAATTTGGTGCAAAACTGCCCCAAACGTCAGGGTTCGCATTCCACATAAAATCTGTTTTGTTTTTAACGGAAATTATCTTGCATAATTCTGCTCCAATTTTTTTGATTGAAATTTTTATTTTATCGTTTTGTAAAGTGAACATAGATGCTGTTTAAAGTAGTTTACAAAATACTTAAATTTTTAAATCACTTCATTAACTTTGCTCGATAAATTTATCTGTTGAGAACAACTCAAATTCATAAACTTAAAGACGTTAACCGCTTTTGCAAACAACTATTAAATTGGGCTCAACAATTTGATGATGTGGTTTGGTTAGATTCTAACGCTAATAGAAATCGGGATGAGCAAAAATATTCTAGCTATGATGCCATATTAGCTGTGGATGCATTTACAAGTATTAAAACCGATTATCATCAAGGTTTTGAAAAACTCAAGGAGTATCAGACTTATACTAAAGACTGGATTTTTGGATATTTAGGGTATGATTTAAAAAACGACACTGAAGAATTAAAATCTGAAAACTTTGATGGATTAGGGTTTTCAGATTTGTGGTTTTTTCAACCTAAAAAAGTATTTTTAATTCAAGATGATCATGTTGAAATTCAATATTTGAATTTTGTTTCAGATGAAATTAATGATGATCTATTCGATATAAAACAAGCTAATGAAACTGCAAGAGGAAAGGCTTTTTCTGAAATTAAGATTAAACTTCGAATTCATAAAGACGCCTATTTCGAAAAAGTAAACGCTATTTTAGAGCATATTTATCGTGGGGATATTTATGAGGCTAATTTTTGTCAAGAGTTTTATGCTGAGAATACTCGGATAAATCCTCTCGAAACTTATCGTAAACTAAACCAGATATCTAAACCACCGTTTGCATCCTTTATAAAATTAGATGACAAATTCATAATAGGGGCTTCGCCAGAAAGATTTATTAAGAAAGAAGAAACAACTATTATTTCACAACCTATAAAAGGCACAGCTAAGCGTTCAGATATTGTAGAAGAAGATTTACAATTAAAAACAGATTTGGCACAAGATGAAAAAGAGCGAAGCGAAAATATTATGATTGTAGATTTAGTTCGAAATGATTTGTCAAAAACGGCTTCAAAAGGAAGTGTTAGTATTGAGGAGTTATGCAAGATTTACACTTTCGATCAAGTGCATCAAATGATTTCTACTGTTACATCAAAAGTAGACGAGAAAACACATCCGGTAGATATAATAAAAAGTACGTTTCCTATGGGAAGTATGACAGGAGCTCCAAAAATTTCAGCAATGAATATCATTGAGGATCTGGAAGAAACCAAACGAGGTGTGTATTCTGGGGGTGTTGGTTATTTTTCGCCTTCAGGTAATTTTGATTTTAATGTCGTTATAAGAAGTATTTTGTATAATGCCTCGAAACGTTATGTCTCATACTCCGTAGGGGGAGCCATTACCGCAAAAAGCGATCCATTAAAAGAATATGAGGAATGCTTAGTAAAAGCAAAAGCTATGCGCGAGGTTCTAGAAAACTAAACTATGAAAGATACTTTCAACTTAAAACTTCATAATTCTAATTTACATGGTAAATATTGGACTACCGATGAAGTTAAAAGTGTGGTGGTGCTAATTCATGGCATGGGAGAACATATACAACGCTATGAGAAATCAGTCATTAAACATTTGGTAGAAAATGGCTTCGCTGTGGTTGCTTGCGATTTATTTGGACATGGAAAAAGTGAAGGCAAACGTGGATATGCATCAAGTTACGATTCACTTTTGGATTTAGTAGGAGCTACTATTGACAAAGCTCAAGAGATATTTCCTAATAAAAAGAGTATACTCTATGGGCACAGCTTAGGTGGGAATCTTGTGATTAATTATGTCTTGAGAAGGCAGACAAATGTGAAAGGAATCATCTTATCAAGTCCATTTTTAAAATTGGCTTTTCAACCTCCAAAGTGGAAAGTGCATTTGGGTAAATTGTTGCTTAAATTTGCGCCTAAAATTACACTTTCAAATGAAATCGATCCAAGTAAAATTTCTAGGGAGCTCAATGAGGTAAAGCGATATCTGGCTGATCCTTTAATTCATAATAAAGTGAGTCCTATTTACGCTTTTCCTATTATGGATGCGGGTAAATGGGCAATTGAAAATGCGAATCACCTAAAAATAAAAACCTTAGTACTACATGGCACTGGTGACAATCTTATTGATTACAATGGTAGTAAAACCTTTGTCGGTAAAGCAAAATTTGCTGAATTAAAGTTGTTCGAAAATGGCTTTCATGAATTACATCACGACTTATGTAGAAAGGAATTCATTGAAACTGTTTTAAATTGGCTTAACAAGCATTAGATTTGTGAAATGCTCAATAGCTTTAGAGATCATATACATTCAAAATTCCCCTTTCTTAAAGAGAGTAAAATCCTTGTGGCAGTTTCTGGTGGGATTGATAGTGTTGTTTTAACACATTTGTGCCATAAAGCTAATCTTAATATTGCTTTGGCACATTGCAATTTTAATTTACGTGGTGATGAAAGTGATGCCGATGAAGATTTCGTAATTGAACTTGCTGAAAATTTAGATTTAGAAGTATTTGCGCAACGCTTTGATACCAATAAATATGCCGAAGACAACAAGCGTTCCATCCAAATGGCGGCACGCGAGTTGCGTTACAATTGGTTTAGTGAATTAGCAGAGCAATTACAATTCGATTATATTTTAACCGCACATCATGCAGATGATAATTTAGAGACGTTTTTAATCAATTTTACTCGAGGAACAGGTTTGGAAGGATTAACGGGAATCCCAGAAGTAAACGCAAAATTTGTGCGCCCGTTATTACCATTTTCTAGTGAAAGTATTGAGTATTATGCCAAAGCGAATCATATAAAATGGCGTGATGATAGCAGTAACAAATCGGTTAAATACCTACGGAATAAACTACGACATGAAGTAGTGCCCATTTTAAAGGAGATTAATCCAAGTTTGTTGCAAAGTTTTCAATCTACATTAGAGAATTTAAATGGTACAGCGGATATTGTTGAAGAAAGCACCAATGACGTATTAAAGCGTGCCATTGCCTCTAGAGATGAAAATCATATAGCTTTTAAAATTTCAGAATTCAAAAAAGTGAACAACCCAAAAGCTTATTTATTTGAGGTATTTAAAAGCTTTGGTTTTTCAGAATGGAACGATATGGTAGATTTATTAGATGCAGAAACAGGTAAGCAGGTTTTGTCTAACACCCATCGCCTTATTAAGAACCGAGAACATTTATTATTAAGTACTATTTCATCTGGTGAAAGTGAGATTATTTCAATTGTTAAAGGCGAAAAAGAAAAGCAAACACCGTTTGGAGTTGTTTGTTTTGAAGATGTGGCTGATGTTACGGATGTAAATGAAAATGAAATTTTTGTGGATAAAGACAAACTCAAATTTCCTTTAGAATTAAGAAAAAGTCAAGAAGGGGATGTCTTTTATCCTATTGGGATGAGAGGTAAAAAGAAACTGAGTAAGTATTTTAAGGATGAAAAATTTTCGCTACTAGATAAAGAGAATACATGGTTATTGTGTTCGGGAGATGACATTGTCTGGGTTGTTAACCATAGAGCCGATGATAGATTTAAGGTTGAATCTGGTACTAATCAAATTTTTAAAATAGAATTGAAATAATGCTGTCATTCCTGCTGATGCAGGAATCCATAAATATGAAACTCCAAGGTCAAATAGTCGATATAGAAAACAAACGGATTTACAAAGGTGAAATTACTTTTGAAAATGGAAAGATTGTATCTATTGAAGAAAAAGATCACGACGTGAAACATTATATTCTACCCGGGTTTGTAGATGCCCATATTCATATTGAAAGTTCCATGTTAGTGCCATCTGAATTTGCTAGAATAGCTGTAAAACATGGTACAGTTGCCACAGTTTCCGATCCACATGAAATAGCAAATGTATTAGGTGTTCCAGGGGTTGAATTTATGATTGAAAATGGGAAAGAAGTCCCGTTTAAATTTAACTTTGGTGCACCGTCATGCGTTCCTGCAACTAATTTTGAATCAGCTGGAGCAAAAATTGATGCTCAGGACATAAAAGAACTTCTTCAAAACCAAGACATCAAATACCTAGCGGAAATGATGAATTATCCTGGAGTAATTTTTGATGATGAAGAAGTTTTAAAGAAAATAGTTTGGGCCAAACATTTTAATAAGCCTGTTGATGGTCATGCTCCGGGAGTGAGAGGGGAGGATTTAACCAAATATATCAAGGCAGGAATTTCAACAGATCATGAATGTTTCACCTTTGATGAAGCTTTAGAAAAACTTCAAAAAGGGATGAAGATTCTCATTCGGGAAGGAAGTGCGGCTAAAAATTTTGATGCACTAATCGATTTGCTACCGGAATATTATGAAGATATGATGTTCTGTAGTGATGATAAACATCCGGACGATTTAATAGTTGGTCATATCAATCAACTTTGTGCTAGAGGCGTGTCAAAAGATGTTGATGTGTTTAAGGTATTGCAAGCTGCTTGCGTTAATCCTGTAAAGCACTACGATTTGAATGTTGGTTTGCTTTCAATTGGTGATGCAGCAGATTTTATTGTGGTCGAAAATTTAACCAATTTTAAAACATTGAAAACTTACATTGACGGAAAGTTGGTTTATACGAAAGGGGAATCATTAATTAAGTCAGTGCCTTTTAAAAATTTAAACAATTTTAATTGTCAAAAGAAACTAGTAACAGATTTTAAGGTTGAATCTTTAGCGAAAAAAATTAAAGTTATTGAAGCCTTAGAGGGACAATTAATTACCAATGAAATTATTGCCGAGGCTACCGTTGAAAAAGGTAATCTAATTTCAAATACCAAAAAAGATGTTCTTAAGATGACGGTCGTAAACCGTTATCAAAACCAAAAACCAGCATTCGCTTTTATTAAAAATTTTGGATTAAAGGAAGGTGCCATAGCGTCATCTGTTGGTCATGATTCTCATAATATTATTGCCGTTGGAGTTTCAGATGAAGCTATTTGTAAAGCAGTAAATTTAATTATTGAAAATAAAGGAGGTATTTGTGCTGTTTCTGATTCCGAAGAAAGCGTTGTTCCTCTTCCAGTAGCAGGAATTATGAGTGATAAAGATGGAGCAACTATTGGAAAGCAATATGCTGAATTGGACGCATTTGCAAAACAGTTAGGAACCGAATTATATGCTCCTTACATGACCTTATCTTTCATGGCGTTACTGGTTATCCCTTCACTAAAATTGAGTGATAAAGGATTGTTTGACGGCTCCAAGTTTGACTTTACTCCTTTAGAATTTGAGTAAATCAAAATAACTATTTCTAAAACAATTGACGAAATCATGCCAGTAATCGAATCCAAATATACCCCCCCTTTTTATTTTAAAAACGGTTTTATTTCTACGGTTTATTCTGGCTTAATTAGACGAGTTTCATTAAAACAAGAACGAGAGCGTATTACTCTAAGTGATGGTGACTTCTTAGATTTAGATTGGAGCTATTCAAAAAAAGAATCTAGTAAACTCATTATACTTTTGCATGGGTTAGAAGGTAATGGTCAACGTCCCTATATAACTGGTGCTGCGAAGTTGTTCAATGAAAGTAAGACAGATGCGGTATGTGTAAATTTTAGAGGCTGCAGTGGTGAAGAAAATCGATTTTATTACAGTTATCATTCTGGAGCGACTCAAGATTTAGTTGAGGTGATTGAACATGCAATATTCAATAAGAACTATTCAGAAATTTATTTAAAAGGAATCAGTTTGGGAGCAAATATTATTTTAAAATATTTGGGGGAACGTGAGGAAATACCAAATCAAATAAAGGCAGCAATAGCTGTATCAGCGCCATGTTGTTTAAAAGGGGCATCAGAAGAATTACATACTTTTAAGAATAAACTTTACCACGATTTGTTTTTAAAAGATTTGGTAAAAAGACTTAAATTAAAACAAGAACGATTTCCTGAAATGATAACTAAAAAGGAAGTTAATTCTATAAAGAAGTTAATTGATTTGGATAACTTATATACTGCCAGAGCACATGGATTTAACGATGCTATAGATTATTATGAAAAATGTAGTAGTCACCAATTTCTTCATAATATCAAAGTGCCAACTTTAATAATTAATGCTTTAAATGATTCATTTTTATCTCCAGAATGTTATCCAGTTAAGAAAGCCAAAAAAAATCCTAACTTGTTTTTAGAAATGCCAAAGTACGGAGGGCATTCTGGATTTATTGATAAGGCAAATGTTTATTACAACGAGAATAGAGCTCTTGAATTTATTTCAAAAGGATAAAATTGGATTAGTCTAGGTGTTATTTGTTTAAGTTAACCCTGTGTTAAAATATTAAGTTAGTTAAAAAGTCAAGACTAAATTTAATATCTTAATAGCAAAATACAGATTATGCCAACATTTAACTTAAAAATCAACAACGAAACACATTCTGTCGAGGCAGATATGGATACACCACTATTATGGGTGTTGCGAGATAAAATTAACTTGGTAGGTACTAAATTTGGATGTGGAATTGGCCAATGTGGCTCTTGTACCGTTCATGTAGATGGTAATGCTATGAGAAGTTGTCTTTTACAAGTATCGCAAGCGGAAGGAATGGATATTACTACTATTGAAGGTCTTTCAGAAAATGGAGATCATGTTGTTCAACAAGCGTGGAAAGAAGTGGATGTCCCGCAGTGCGGTTATTGTCAAGCCGGACAAATAATGACAGCTTCTGCATTTTTGAACAATAATCCAAACCCTTCAGAATCTGAAATTCGAAACGCTATGCATGGCAATATTTGTAGATGTGCAGCATATAATAGTATTGAAGAGGCAGTAAAATTAGCCTCAGAAAAATTAAGTTAACCTATAAAAAATTAAAAACAATGACACCTTCAAAAAAACTAACTTTCAGTAGAAGATCGTTCTTAAAAACTTCTGCCTTAGCAGGTGGAGGGATAATTATAGGTTTTAACTTATTCAATTCATGTAAGTCTGATGTGAAACCAGCGATTGATTTAAGTCAATTAAATTATAACGATTTTAATGCCTTCATAAAAATTTCACCAGAAGGAAAAGTAACAATTTTTTCACCGAACCCAGAAATTGGTCAAGGTGTAAAAACGTCAATGCCGATGATTATTGCAGAGGAACTTGAAGTTGCATGGGAAGATGTTTATGTGGTGCAAGCACCTTTAGATACAGCGAATTATAACCGCCAAGTTGCAGGTGGTAGTCAATCTATACGTCATGGTTGGACGGCATTACGTCAAACTGGAGCTACGGCAAAACAAATGTTGGTTAATGCAGCTGCCGCTAAATGGGGTGTTGATGCCTCCGAATGCTCTGTTAAGGAAGGAGTTATAAGTAACGCCAAAGGCGAAACCTTTAATTACGGCGATGTTGTTAATGAAGCGGCAACACTAGAAATTCCAGAGGAGGTAAGTTTAAAAGATCCAAATGATTTTACAATTATAGGTCAAGGAAAAGGAAATGTCGATATAGACAGAATAATTACGGGCAAACCTTTATTTGGTTTAGATTATAAGGTAGAAGGGATGCTCTACGCCTCAGTTTTAAGACCGCCAGCATTTGGTCAAAAATTAGAATCTTATGATGCATCTGCAGCAAAATCTTTACCTGGTGTTGTTGATGTTATAACAATTGGCAAGAAGGTAAGAGCGTATAACGAAGCTGGAAATAGAAATTGGTCTATGGTAATGAGTGATTCAGATAAAGTTGTCGTTATTGCAAAAACAACTTGGGATGCTTTTAAAGGAAAAAAAGCTCTAAAAGCTGTTTGGAAAACGGATACTCCATTAGAAAGTACAGAAAAGCACGATGAAATTTTAAATGGTTTATTAACAGGTAAAGAATTTAATACCAGAAGAAAAGATGGTGATGTAGCAAAAGCTTTTGCTAACGCTGATAAGGTAATTGAACGGGTTTATGAATCACCCTTTTTACCGCATAATACTTTAGAACCAATGAATTTCTTTGCAGATGTTACAGATGAAAAAGTGAATTTGGTTGGTCCTGTTCAAACTCCTGAATCTGCCCAAAAGGTTGTTGCTGACTTGTTAGGAAGAGATATTGAGACAGTTTCTGTCGATATGACAAGAATGGGTGGTGGATTTGGACGACGCCTTTATGGTGATTTTGTATATGAGGCAGCAGAAATTTCAGATGCCATTAGAAAGCCAATTAAAATGGTGTCTTCACGTGAAGACGATATGACTACTGGAGTTTATCGACCTGCTATTAAGTATAGAATAGCCGCGTCGATAAAAGATGGGAAGTTAACTGGGTATCATTTAAAAGAAGCTGCTGTTAACTCCAATATGTATGGGCTAATTCCTAATTTCTTTCCAGCAGGAGCAGTCGAAAATTATCAGGTAGACACCGCTAATTACCGGAGTAACATTACTACAGGTGCTTGGAGAGCTCCTTACACAAACTTTTTGGCAAGTGCAGAGCAGAGTTTCTTTGACGAATTAGCAGAGGAATTAGGTGTAGATAGAGTTAAGTTACACATGGATTTATTAGAGAATGTAAAAAACAATCCAGATCCAAAAATAGAATACAGTCCAGAGCGTTTACAAGGCGTTTTGAAATTGGCCGTTGAAAAATCGAATTGGGGAAAATCCGAAAGTGGTGTTTACCAAGGATTGTCTGTTTATTATTGCCATAACACGCATGTTGCAGAAGTAGCCGATATAACAATGGAAAATGGAATACCAAGCGTTAAAAAAGTGACTTGTGCTATAGATTGTGGTATTGTTATTAATCCTTTGGGAGCTATGAATCAGTGTAAAGGAGGCGTACTTGATGGTATTGGTCATGCTATGTACTCGGATTTTGGCTTCAGTAATGGAGTTCCACAGTCTAATAATTTCAATTCATATCAGCTTATCAGAATGGGACAAACACCTAAGGTGGATATTCATTTTATAGAGAATGATATTGATCCAACGGGACTTGGAGAGCCAACGTTGCCTCCGGTTGGAGCTGCGGTGGCAAATGCCATTTACAAGGCTACAGGTAAGCGTTTAACAAAACAGCCTTACATGAGTAATATGAATGTTGAAGAGAAGATTTTAGGTTAAAAATTTTAATTAGTTTAAGAAAAGAGCTTTTGTATTTGAAGCTCTTTTTAATTTAAATAATGACACACGAATTTAAATTAATAATAGAAGAAGCAATAAAAGCTAAAACAGGTGGGTTAAAATCTGTTTTGGCTTCGGTTGTTGATTTAGATGGATCTTCATATCGAAGACCAGGGGTACGCATGTTAATTTTGGAGGATGACACCATGATTGGAGCAGTGAGCGGTGGGTGCGTTGAAAAAGAAGTGCTATTGCAAGCGCAATCTGTTTTCAAAACAGGAAAATCTAAAATGATGACTTACGATGGTCGTTACCGATTAGGGTGCGAAGGTGTTCTCTACATTTTGTTGGAAGCGGTTAATTTTGATACTACTTCTGAAACCTCTTTTTTCAAATGTTTGAATGAAAGAAAATCGTTTGAAGTTATCTCGCATTATAAAAAGAAAGAAGGTGTTTTTGAAGGTTTAGGTTCTGAGGTTAAAATTGGTAATATTGGTTTTTCCATATCTTTAAGAAGTTCAAAAACAGAAGGTGATTTAATTTTTCATCAAAAGATGCCTCCGTGTTTTAAATTAATAATAATTGGTGCAGAACATGATGCTGTTCAATTATGTAAATATGCAGCTTTAACAGGCTGGGAGGTAACGGTTGTGGCAGGAATCTCAGAGTCTAAGTCTTTAGATAATTTTCCAGGAGCAAAAGTTTTAATACCAACAACACCAGAGGATTTGGATATTTCATCTGTTGATAATCAAACTGCCATCGTTTTGATGACGCATAATTTTGCTTACGATTTACGTCATTTGGTAGCTTTAAAAGACACAAACCCTAGTTACATAGGGCTTCTAGGACCAACAAAAAGACGTGAAGATTTATTGTCTCAATTTATAGAATATTGTCCAGAGGTTTCGGATCAGTTTTTAGAAGTTATTCATGGACCTGCGGGTTTAAATATTGGTTCCGAAACACCCCAAGAAATAGCTATATCAATTGTTTCTGAGATTTTGGCAGTATCTAGAAAACGCAATCCAATGTTTCTTAGTAAAAAAACAGGGAGTATTCATTCGAAACATTAAACCTTGTCTCAATCTTCAAATATCATAATAGCCATTTTAGCAGCTGGAGCCTCAACTAGAATGGGAAGTCCTAAACAACTTTTAAATTGGGGAGAAAAAACGATAATTAATCATTCTATTTCTACTGCCAGAAACACGTTAGCTAAAGAAGTTATAGTTGTTCTTGGTGCAAATAATGAAACCGTTAAGTCTCATGTAATAGATAATTCGGTTTCAATTGTTGTAAATAAAAATTGGAAAGAAGGTCTTGGGAAATCAATTGCTCATTCTGCCGAGTACGTCTTAAATTCTTATGAAAATTTTGATGGACTTTTAATTGTTTTAGCTGACCAACCTTTGGTGACAAGTGAGTATTTAGATGACATCATTAAAGCATTCTGTCCAAATAAAAATGAAATTATTGCTACTTTATATAACCAAGATAAAGTAGGAGTGCCTACCTTATTCGATAATGCATATTTTAATGATTTAGCACAATTATCTGGTGATGAAGGAGCAAAGTCTATTTTAAAAAAGTACATGGACTTTGTAAAGGTTCTTTGTCCAGATTTTGAAAATTTGGATATTGATACTAAAGCTCAATATGAAATACTTAGAAATAAGGTTTCTAAATAATATTATTCCCGTTATTTCTTATATTAGAGTATGAGTAAGTCACCAATTGATAAAGCGTTAACACCTGAGAAGTTCGAGAATTTAAAAATTAAAACCCCACCAACTAATAGTGCAGGTTTTAGGGGTCTAAAAGCGGCCTTAAGTCATGCAAATAAGTATATGAAGATAAAAGACGCCTTAAAAGTGTCTTTAAAAATAAATCAAAAAGGTGGTTTCGACTGCCCAGGATGTGCATGGCCTGATCCAGACGACGACCGTTCTTTTTTAGGTGAGTATTGTGAAAATGGATTAAAGGCTATGGCTGAAGAAATGCAAAATAAGCTTATTGCTCGAGATTTTTTTGCACAACATTCTGTTGATGAGTTGGCTAGTCTATCAGATTTCGAAATCGGCAAATCAGGACGATTGGTAGAACCTATGTTTTTGCCAGAGGGAGCAACACATTATCAACCAATTTCTTGGGATGAAGCTTTTAGCAAAGTTGGAACAAACTTAAATGCATTAGATCATCCAGATGAAGCTGTATTTTATACTTCTGGAAGAACCACAAATGAAGCGGCCTTTTTATACCAATTATTTGTGAGAGAATTTGGTACTTCAAATTTACCAGATTGTTCTAATATGTGTCACGAAGCTAGTGGTAGTGCCTTATCAGAAACACTTGGTATCGGAAAAGGTTCTGTTACTTTAGACGATTTGTACAAGGCAGAACTTGTGATGGTAGTAGGTCAAAACCCAGGAACTAACCACCCTAGAATGTTATCTGCTTTGGAAAAGACAAAGAAGAATGGTGGTAAAATTATAGCGATTAACCCTTTACCAGAAGCTGGATTAATGAAGTTTACCCAACCACAAAACCCCATTAAAATGTTAACAGGTGGAATACAGCTGTCTGATGTTTTTGTACCAATAACGATTAATGGTGATGTGGCATTTTTTAAAGCATTACTATTAAAGCTTTTAGAAAAAGAGGAAAACACTGGAAATGTATTTGATAAGCCTTTCATTGAGGAGTATACGAATGGCTTAGAGGATTTTATTTCAGATTTAAAAACCTATGATTTTGATGAATGTTTGCAAGCCTCTGGAGTCTCTAAAGAATCATTTGATGAAGTTTTTGATTTAATTCTGAGTAAAAACAAGATTATCATTTGTTGGGCAATGGGTCTTACACAGCATGAAAATGCTGTTGATAATATCCGCGAATTGGTGAATCTGTTATTGTTGAAAGGTAGTATAGGGAAGGTAGGTGCTGGGACATGTCCTGTTAGAGGGCATTCTAATGTTCAAGGAGATAGAACTGTTGGTATTTGGGAATCCGCTCCACAAGCGTTTTTAAATAAAATTGAAGCAAAGTATGGCTTTAAACCTTCAACTAAACATGGTTATAGTGTGATTGAGTCGATTAAAGCTATGTATGAGAAAAAAGCAAAGGTCTTTTTCGGTTTAGGAGGAAATTTTATTTCTGCGGTTCCAGATACGGTTTATTCTGCCCAAGCTTTAGCGAATTGTAACTTAACAGTTCATGTAAGTACAAAGCTAAACCGTTCTCATTTAGTCACTGGAAAAGAAGCTCTTATTTTACCATGTTTAGGTCGTGCTGAAAAAGATTATCAAAAAACAGGGGTTCAAACTCAAAGTGTTGAAAATTCGATGGGTGTGGTGTCATCTACAAAAGGCATTTTAGAACCATGTTCCGATAGTTTGATGAGTGAAGTCGCCGTAGTTTGTGGAATTGCCAATGCAACGCTAAATGAACGTTCAAAAATTAATTGGTTAGCTTACAAAGACAATTATAATTTAGTAAGAGATGATATTGCTGAAGTCGTTGAAGGATTTGAAAATTACAATTCTAGAATAAATCTACCATCAGGTTTTTATTTACCAAATGGAGCAAGAGTTAGAAAGTTTAAAACCAAAACAGGAAAAGCAAATTTCACTATTAATAAATTACCAGATTGGAAATTAAAAGAAGATGAATTGATAATGATGACCATGCGCAGTCATGACCAATTCAATACAACCATTTATGGTCTTGATGATCGCTATCGTGGTATTTTTAATGAACGACGTATTATTTTTATGAATCGTGAAGATATGAAACTACGTAGTTTAGAGGAAAATGACGTTGTACATCTAAAATCAGAATATAACGGTGTGATTCGTGAAGCCAATAACTTTAAAGTAGTTGGGTATGATATTCCTAAAAATTGTTGTGCGACGTATTTTCCAGAAACTAATGTCTTGGTGCCGTTAGATAGTTTTGCGCATACAGCTAAAACCCCGGCCTCAAAGAGTGTGAGGGTTGTTGTCGAAAAAGCTTAATATTTTCGGAAAATCATAACCAATAATTTATTAAATAATAACCATTTCCAATTTTAGAAAAACAATTTAACTTCAAACTGTTTAGAAAAACCTTGAGGCATTTAATAAAAAAAGTAATTGTGTATCTTGCCTATTATAGAATTTAATCCCAATAGATAATGAAACCCACACGTTTTGAAACTGCTATTGCGCTTATTGATAAGGCTAATTCTGAAGATATAAACGCTTACGAAGTTGCTGGAATAAAATATCCTAAAGAACTATTGTACTCGCAACGTATGTCGCGAAAATTGTTGCAGTTTAAGCCTAGTGCCTCTAAAGCCTTGCAAATTGCTGCACGAGCACAACATATTTGTAGATGGAAAATTCCAAGAGATGAATACCCAATGAATCGTGTAGGGTATATAAAATGGCGCGAAACTTTGAAAATGATGCATGCAGATTTAACGTCAGAAATCTTAAAGAAAGTTGGCTACGATGATCTGTTTGATGATAGAATTAGAAAAATTATTTTAAAGAAGTTCATTAAGAAAAATGAAGAATCTCAGGCTTTAGAGGATACTATTTGCCTAGTATTTTTAGATTATTATTTTGAAGAATTTGCTAAAAAACACGCAGATGAAAAAGTGATAGATATTCTGCAAAAAACATGGGTAAAGATGAGTGATGAAGGCCAAAAAGAGGCTTTGAAGCTTAACTTTTCTGAAAAATCTTTGGGTTTGTTAAAACAAGCTATCGTATAAGGATACTCAACAGGAAATAAATTGATTAACAAAAAAGAGTATTGATGAGAAAAATGAGCTTGCAATTAATTATCTAAACTAGGACTATTAAGAATAGAGATTAATAAATTTATATAACACAAAAACATTAAACTAAATTATGATGCGGAAATTGATAAGCTCAGGCTCTACATTCGAAGAAAAAATTGGTTATTCAAGAGCAGTTATTCAAGGCGACTGGATTTTTGTTTCAGGTACTACGGGTTATGATTATAAAACCATGACCATTAGTGATGATATTGTTATGCAAACTGAGCAATGCCTAATGAATATAAAAAGTACTTTAAAACAAGCAAAAGCAAGTTTGTATGATATTGTACGTGTTACTTATATTTTACCAAATGTTAGTGATTTTGAACGCTGTTGGCCGGTGCTTAAGAAATACTTTGGAGATATTAAACCTGCCGCAACTATGTTAATGGCTGGACTTGCAGACAACAAAATGAAAATTGAAATTCAGGTAACTGCGTTTAAAGGTTAAAAGCACCTACTTTAGATGAGGTTGTTTATAAAGAAACCTTATTTAAAGAACAATTAATTAATTAATTTTAATTGCTCCAGTTCCAGCTTCCCAAAGCTTTTTATTAAAATTTAGAAATTTTATTAAAAACCATTCATCGACACTTAATTGCATCTCAACTATACTTAAATTCAATTAATCGAATGCTTATTATGCAACGCATAGATTTGTTCTATTTTCACAGTTAAAAAACGTATAATGAATAATTGTTTAAAAATCTTGCTTATTGAAGATGATATGATAGAAGTTATGAAGTTGAATAGGGCTATATCTTCGCTTCAACTCAATCATAAAATTGTGGAAGCAAATAACGGTGAGGAGGCCTTAGAAATTTTAAAGAATAAAGAAGCCTTACCAGATATAATTTTACTAGATTTAAATATGCCAAAAATTAATGGCATTGAGTTTTTAAAAATCTTAAAAGAAGATAATAATTTGAAATATTTACCTACTATTATTTTAACAACATCAAATAATAAAAGAGATTTATTAGAATGTTTTAAAATTGGAATAGCAGGCTATGTTTTGAAACCTTTAAAATATGAGGATTATGTCTTTAAAATTAAAAATATTTTGTCCTATTGGAGTATTAATGAATTAATAAAAATTTAAATGAAAGGTATTGTATTTACGGAATTCTTAGATTTAGTTGAAGATAAATTTGGTTTAGAAATGGTTGATAAAATCATTGAACAATCGGAATTGGAGTCTGGTGGGGCCTATACTTCAGTGGGGACATATGACTTTTCTGAAATGCTTCAATTATTGAAAAATTTAAGTTCATATACTGGTATTTCAATTGATGATTTGCTCTTAGTATATGCAGAGCATTTTTTTTCAGTTTTAGAGGAAAATTATCCATCTTTTTTTAAAACGTATACAGATCCTATTGAAATGTTAGCTTCTATTGAAAATCATATCCACGTCGAGGTAATTAAAATTTATCCAGATGCTGAGTTGCCTACGTTTGAGCTTGTGGAAAGAACGGATAATTCCTTAATAATGATTTACAAATCTAGTCGAGCAATGCATCATTTTGGTTTAGGATTAATGAATAAAACCTTTGAACACTTTAATACCACCGCTTCTATAATATTGGAAAAAATAAAGGAAGATGGTACTGAGGTTAAGTTTATTATTAATAAAAATTAATGAGTCAAGATAATATTGACATATTAAAGCGAGCCCTTAAACGAGAAAAAGAGGCAAGAAAATCTGCTGAAAAAATTTTAGAACAAAAATCTACAGAACTCTACTATTCCAAGAAGAAAATAGAAGAATTGTATAGAGAAGTAGAATCTGAATTAACAAGAACAGACTCTCAACTTCAAGGCGTTTTTGAAAATATTGTTGATGCCTATGTTATTATAGATATGGCAGGAAATGTTTTAAAAATGAATGTTACTGCAGCTGACTTATTTGATTTTAAATCTGTTAAGGCGGAAGAAAACCTAATGAGTATGGTACTTCCAGAAGATATTGATTATGTTTCTCAATCGTTTAAAAAGCTCCAGAAAGAAGGTTCTATTAAGGACTTTAAAATTAACATAAAAACAAATAGAAATTACGTAAAACATGTTCATGTAAATGCTAGCATTATTTATGATAAAGGAATAGCTGTTGCAGCTCAAGGTATATTGAGAGATATTACTCAAGAAAATAAGTATCAAAAAAGTTTAGAGGCTGAAAGAGAGAAGTATCGCGCTATTACAGCAAACATGAACTTAGGATTACTGGAGGTAAATAATAATGACGAAATTTTATTGTGCAATTTAAGTTTTTGTGAGATGTCTGGTTATGCACAAAAGGAACTCATTGGTAAGAGAGCCAGTGACATATTTCTAGATAGTGAGGTTGCTCAAATTATTAAAGAAGAAAATTTAAAAAGGCAAAAGGGTCATTCAAATTCTTACGAGTTAAAAGTTAAAAACAAACATGGTAAAATAAGATATTGGTTGGTTAGTGGGGCGCCAAATTACAATCTAGAGGGGCAAGTTATAGGTTCAATAGGTATTCATTTGGATATTACCGCTTTTAAAAAATTGCAAGAACAAAAGGAAAAATTACTAAATGAACTTGAAAAAAGTAATGACGAGTTACATGAGTATGCACATGTAGTCTCCCATGATTTAAAATCACCGTTGCGTAGTATAAATGCTTTGGTAAGTTGGTTGAAGGAAGATAATATTGAAAAGTTGGACGCAACAAGTATAGAAAACTTTGGACTCATTGAAACTACTTTAGAAAAAATGGAACAGCTTATATCCAACATTCTAACTTATTCAAGCCTTGGTGAACAAAAACATTCAAAAGGACTTGTTGATTTGAATGATGTTTTATTAGAAGTTAAACGAACTATTTATTTACCAAAGCATATTTCCTTAAATGTTAACTCCAAATTACCATTTATAAATGGTGATAAAATCAAATTGGAACAACTGTTTCAAAATTTAATCGGTAATGCGATTAAGTATTGTGATAAAGAAGAAGGATTTATAGAAATTAATTGCCAAGAGTTTGATGATCATTTTGAATTTTCGGTTAAGGATAATGGAATTGGGATTGAAGAAAAACATCATGAGAAAATATTTAAAATATTTAACTATCTAAATAAAAGTAAAGACTCTTCAGGCATTGGTTTGTCTATAGTTAAAAAGATAGTGAGCCTTCATGGTGGTGAAGTTTGGCTAAAGTCAGTAGTAAATGAAGGAACCACCTTTTATTTTACTTTAAAAAAATAAGTATGGAGCAACCTAATTTATCATATATTAATAGTATGTCTGGAGGGGATGAACGTTTTGAAGAAAAACTTATAATGATTATTAAGGATGAGTTTCCAATTGAGAAGAAGGATTATTACCACAATTATAAATCCAATAATTTTAAGTTAGCAGCAGGAAACGTACATAAACTTAAACATAAAATTAGTATTTTAGGCCTTGAAAAAAGTTATGAGATTGCTGTAGCATTCGAGAATAATTTATTAAAAGGCAATACCAACCTTAGTCAAGAATTCGAATCTATTTTAATAAACATAACTAATTATTTAAAAAAGTTATAATTAGTATATATGAATTGTATTATTATTGACGATGAGGCTGCTTCTCGAGCTATTATTAGCCATTTTTGTTCAAGTTTTAACAACATAAGCGTTATAGAGGAGTTTCCTAATGCAATTCAAGCAATAAAGTTTTTAAATCAAAATGAAATTGATTTAATTTTTCTAGATATTCACATGCCTGACTTTAATGGAATTGATTTTATTCAAACCTTAAAGAACCCTCCAAAAATAGTGCTTACAACATCTGATGCGAATTTTGCTATACAAGCCTTTGAATATGACTGTATTGTAGACTATTTGGTAAAGCCAATTGCACCCGAGCGTTTTTCTAAGGCAATTACGAAGGCCAATAATTTGGTGTCAAAATCCAATTTAGAGGATACGAGTTCTAGTACAGAAAATATAGAGACTATTTCAGGTAATGACTTATATGTAAATATTGATAGACGTTTAATTAAAATTGATATTCCGAGTATTTATTTGGTTGAGGCAAAAGGGGATTATATTCAAATAAAAACAGAAAATAAAAACTATACGGTTCACTCTACTTTAAAAAAAATAGAAGATAAATTACCAATAGATTTATTTTTAAAGGTGCACCGATCTTTCATAATTAATATTAAAAAAATAATTGACATTGAAGACAATAGTGTTTTAATTAAGAAAGATGTTATTCCGGTAAGTCGATCAAATCGTCCTGAATTAATGAAACGACTTAATCTTCTATAAGCATTTAACTAATTATCAGTGGTCCTGTGTCATCCATCTACACATTTTGTTTATTTGCCGAAAATAATAATACTTAGGGTATAATAAATAGCATCTTTGTTTATATAAATACTTATAACAAGATAAAGATGTCACTAAAAATTACTGAAAATAATGGTGTTTACTTTTTAAGGGGAAACCTTAATGCCCTCACAAGTAATTTTCTTCTCAAGCATATTGAATTATTAAAAGAGCTTGGACACGGCATAACTATAAATATAGATTTTGTGAACGAAATTGATGCCTTTGGTATGTTAACATTAAGGAATTTATATAAAAGTACTTTAAGAAGAAACCAAAACTTTTGGATTACTGGAAACGGATGCAAAGAAATTTATCAAGATTTCGTGAGTAGTGGTTTAGAAAAACGCTAGATTTTATAAGTGAGTTAAATGAAATAAATACTTGTAATGCAATCTATTAATAATTAATTCTTCTCTTTTGAGAGTTAATAGCAGCGGTAGTCTTATTTAATAAGGCTGCCGTTTTTTATTTTTATAAACGATAATTATTTAATGATCTATATTTCCATATTATATTCATAAAAGCTTTAAATCAAATAAACTTTGTTGCGTGTAGAAAAAAATTATTCTATAAATCTCCTATAATATTTACCAAAGGGTTTTATCTATCAAAACCTCAATTGTTGAGTAGTTATTTTCTTAAACTGTTTTAACAGTAAATATAAATCACTCATCTACATCAATCTTCTATTCATCGAAATATAACGTCGCAAGGCTGATTTTCAAAGTAAGTTTGTTTCATAAAAAATTAATATTATGAATATAACAATTATTGGAAGCGGTTATGTTGGACTTGTAACAGGCGCTTGTTTTTCAGAAGTGGGTATTAATGTTACATGTGTTGATGTTGATCAACAAAAGATTGATAACCTAAGAAATGGAATTATCCCAATTTATGAACCTGGATTAGAGAAAATGATTACCAGGAATATGAATAAAGGGAGATTGCATTTTACAACAAAAATATCGGATGCCGTTAGGAGTTCTGATGTTGTTTTTATTTCTGTTGGAACACCTCCAGATGAAGATGGTAGTGCAGATTTAAAGTATGTTATTCAAGTTGCTCGAGATTGCGGTAAACATATGAATGATTATACACTCGTAGTTACTAAAAGTACGGTTCCCGTTGGTACATCGTTAAAAGTGAAAAACGCTATCAAAGAAGAATTAGATAAAAGAAAAGTTAACATTGATTTTGATGTAGCTTCAAATCCAGAATTTCTTAAAGAAGGTGCTGCTATAGACGACTTTTTAAAACCAGATAGAATAGTGGTTGGGGTTGAAAGTACCAGAGCAGAAGAACTTTTAAATACGCTATACAAACCATTTACGCTTAACGGGCACCCAATTATATTTATGGATGTTATATCTGCAGAAATGACTAAGTATGCAGCAAATTCTATGTTAGCTACTAAAATTAGTTTTATTAATGATATTGCAAACCTTTGTGAAATTGTTGGAGCAGATATAAATAAAGTAAGAAAAGGTATAACTTCAGATACCCGAATTGGCAACAAATTCCTTTACCCAGGTATTGGATATGGAGGTTCGTGTTTTCCTAAAGATGTACAAGCCTTAATTAGAACTGGAGAAGAATATCAGTACGAACTAAAGGTCTTAAAAGCAGTCGAAGCTGTAAATAATTCTCAGAAGTCCATTCTGTTTAATAAGATAATGAAATATTATGATGGCGATCTAAAAGGTAAAACAGTGGCTTTATGGGGCCTTTCTTTTAAGCCACAAACCGATGACATGCGCGAAGCCCCATCATTAGAAATTATTAGAAAATTATTAGCGGCTGGTGCTAATGTAAGGGCATATGATCCTGTGGCATTAAATGAAGCTAAACATCACTTTGGAAATGCAATAACTTATTGTGAAGATCAATATGAGACTTTAATAAATGCTGATTGTTTAGCTGTTTTGACAGAATGGTCAGAATTTAGAATTCCAAATTTTAAAATAATGCACAAGTTATTAAATGTTCCTGCAGTTTTTGACGGAAGAAACATCTATGATAAAAGTGAGCTGAAAAAAATTGGATTTGATTATTTCTGCATTGGTGTTAATACTGATAGCGATATTTTAAAACCAAAATTAAGTTTATCATATTAAATTTTTTAATTAATTATTATGATACGAAAAAAAATTCTTGTAACCGGAGGAGCTGGTTTTGTTGGATCTCATCTTTGTGAAAGATTATTAAATGAAGGAAATGAAGTTTTTTGCTTAGATAATTTCTTCACAGGACAAAAGCAAAATATTATACACTTATTAAGTAATCCATATTTTGAGTTGATTCGTCATGATGTTATTAACCCATTCCATATTGAGGTTGATGAAATATACAACTTAGCATGTCCAGCTTCACCTGTTCATTATCAATATAACCCTATTAAAACTATAAAAACTTCTGTAATGGGAGCCATAAATATGTTGGGTTTAGCTAAAAGAGTTAATGCGAAAATATTGCAAGCTTCTACAAGTGAGGTATACGGTAACCCGTTGATTCATCCTCAACCAGAATTATATTGGGGAAATGTAAATCCTATTGGAGAACGTTCTTGTTATGACGAAGGTAAGCGAGCTGCAGAAACATTATTTAGTGACTATAATAAACAAAATAATGTTAGAATAAAGATTGTTAGAATTTTTAATACTTACGGTCCAAGAATGCATCCTAATGATGGTAGAGTGGTGTCTAATTTTATTGTTCAAGCCTTACAAAACCAAGATATTACCGTTTATGGTGTAGGTCAGCAAACTAGGAGTTTTCAATATGTTGATGATTTAGTTGAAGGTATGATTAAAATGATGGCAACAGAAGATAGTTTTACTGGACCTGTAAACATAGGAAACCCCAGCGAATTTACAATTGTTGAGCTTGCTGAAAAAGTTATAAAGATGACGGGGTCAAAGTCAAAAATTGTATACCAACCTTTACCGTCTGATGACCCTTTGATGAGAAAACCAGAGATTTCTATTGCGAAAAAAGAACTTAACTGGACCCCCAATATAAAACTAGAAACTGGTTTAGAAAAAACGATTAAGTTTTTTCAAACGATTATCTAATTCCATAGCATATATATTCAAAATCATGAAGAAAAAAATACTAATTGTTGATGACGAATTAACAACATGTGCATTATTAGAGCACTTTTTATCAAAGCAATATAATGTTGTTACTAAAACATCTGGATTACAGGCATTAATTTGGTTAGAGCAGGATTTGCCAGATTTAATTATAAGTGATATTCAAATGACTGAAATGAATGGTTTCGATTTCTTGAAAGAAATTAGGTTAAAGGGTTATACCAAGCACACTCCAGTTATAATGCTTTCCGGTCGCACTGAGAGTAAAGAACGTATAAAATGTTATCAATTAGGAGCTCAGGATTACCTGATGAAACCATTTAATCCAGAGGAACTTGAGGAAGTAGTTAAAAAGAATTTATTCCCAATTCATTATTCTAGTAATTGGTAAACTTAACTGCTCTTTAAATCAAATCTAATCATAAAAACTCATTAAATATTTTTGTTATGACTATACTTTATGTAGGAAACTCACCAGAAAGTTATAGCCGCTGTGCTAAAGAAAAAAATATTGAAATTATTACAGCTAGCAATTCTCTAGAAGCCTTAAAATTTTTAAACAAAATAAAGGATATATCTGTTATTATATGTAGTTATAATTTACCTGGTAATAGTGGAATGTTTTTATATGAAAGTATTGTAGAAGAACCATCAATAAAGGACACACCTTTTATATTATTATCTGAAGAATATAACAAAAACCTTTTTGAACAATCTTTTAAGAAAGGTATTAGCGATTATTTTGTTGTTAAAAGTACAGAGGTTAACCACATAATAGACAAAGCACAATCATTACAGTATTTTAAAGGAAATGAAAAAAAAGTAAATAAAGATTTAGATCAAAAAGTAGCGTATAAGATACCGACATCTAAGAGAGCGTTTGATATTGTTTTTGCTTCATTGGCATTAGTTGCTCTATCCCCGTTATTGTTAATTATAATGCTTGCTATTCGTTTGGAGTCTAAGGGTAAAGTCTATTACAATGCAAAACGCGTTGGTAGGAAAACCTTTGATTTTTATAAACTACGGTCCATGAGAACAGGATCTGATGAATTAATAAAAAAACTAGCAAAAGAAAAAAATCAATATAATTCAGAAAAAGCAGAAGTAACAATAAACTTAAATAAAGTCTGTCCCAAATGCGAAAAGTTAAAAGAGGGTCAGTTTTGTTCTCCAATCCTGCATGTAGACAATAATGAAATATGTGATTACTGGTATAACTATCAGAAAAAAGAAGTCGAAAAAAACAAATCTACGTTTATAAAAATAGTAGATGATCCTAGAATTACAAAAGTTGGGAAAATTATAAGAAATACAAGTATAGATGAATTACCTCAATTAATTAATGTTTTAAAAGGAGACATGTCTATCGTTGGAAATCGTCCGTTACCTGTTTATGAGGCAGAACTACTTACCAAAGATGAGTTGTCAAAACGCTTTCTGGCACCGGCAGGTATAACAGGATTATGGCAAGTTGAATTGCGCGGAAAAGGTGGGGATATGTCGGAACAAGAACGAATGCAGTTAGATAGTAAATATGCTGATTATTTTATAGGGAACAATTATTCTTTTTGGTATGATGTTCAAATAATTTTGAAAACAATACCTGCTCTAATGCAAAAAAGTTCAGTTTAACAAATGAAATTAATTATGAAACGAAAGATAGAATTAATAGTATATGTGTTCCTTTTTTTCCTAACAATTCAACAAGTTGAGGCACAGAATGAGGTTTCTGATTCTAAATCAGAATCTATTGAACTTCTAATACCATCATTACAGACATTAATAGATTCTGCAAAAGTTAATAATGGATTGGTGAAATATAGACGTTTAGAAATAGAAGCCAAGGAATCTAATTTAAAATCCAAACGAAAATATTGGACTAGAAACTTTGGTATTCAAGCTGATTCAAGATATGGAACATTCAATAATTTTGCTACAGTAACTGGAGATAATTCAACAGTAAATCTTGCTAGTAACACACAACAATTTAATTATAACGTTGGGTTATATTTAAAAATCCCTGTTTTTGATGTTATAAACCGGAAATCTCAAATAAAGCAAGCCAAGGCAGAATATGAGCAGGCTAAAAGCATGGTGAAATCACAAGAAGATGAGTTAATAGAAATTGTGATTAGATATTATGAAGATTTGGTGCTTAAGCAAAGTTTACTTGAATTAAGATCTGAAAACATTGGTAATGCCAGAGTAAACATGGAAATGGTAGAAAAGGAATTTAAAAATGGGCTAGTTGAGATTACAGAATATGTTAGAATCTCAGACATGACATCAAGAATTGCAGCTGAATTCATGAAGGCAAAATCAGATTTTTTAATTTCTAAAAAATTGTTAGAAAACTTAGTTGGCTTTCAAATTAACTAAATAATCATTTATATATCTAACAATAACTCTTCCCATTAAGGCTTTTTTTAAGTAAACTCTCTTTTACATCTAGCCAAATTTTCAAATTAAATTAAAATGCAATTTTTTGACATAAAAAAGATTCCATTCAACTACACATAAGTTCTAACCATCGAAATATATCACCAGTATCTTTATTATGAATGTAAGTTTGACCTATTAAAAAAAGTTAAAATTAATTTAAAATATTAAAAGGTTATTAAAATTATTTTAATCCCCAAAAAATGAAACTGATAGACTTCATAAAATTAATATTAAAACATAAAGTAATACTCATTTTTGTGCCATTACTGATTGGTTGTCTTGCAATACTACTAACAAGTAATCCAAATCATAAATATTACTCACAGACAATGCTATTTACAGGTTTGGCTTCTGGCTCATCCATTGATATGGATAAGTCCTTTAATTATTTCGCGTCCAATATTGCATTTGATAACTTAATTAACATTATTAATTCAAGAGAAACTCAAGAGGAAGTTGCCGTTAGATTATTGAGTCAACATTTATTACTAGATGGACCTGATGATAGATTTATTTCAAGTAAAAATTATAATGAACTTAAAAATGAAATACCACAAGACATATACAAATATGTTGTAAAATCATCTAAAACTAATACTGAAAATGAATTTTCAGAAAATTATGAAAATGGGGGTGTAAAGTCTTTACCTGAATCTATTAATAAGATAGATTATGAGCAAACGGTTACTAATCTAATGGCTTTAATGAATAGTGATAATGTGAATTTTGTTTATTCATTATTAAATTTTGAACACCCAGTATATTCTTTAGAAACTATGTCAAAGGTGAAATCTATCAGAATCTCTAATAGTGATTTAGTAAAAATCAGTTATGAGGCGGATGATCCAGCTATTTGTCAACAAACCTTAGCCATTTTTAATGAGGTATGCATTAGAAAGTATAAAGATTTAAAAGAAAACGGGTCTGATGCTGTGGTTAAGTATTTTGAAGCACAACTTGAAAAATCACAAAAAAACTTAACTGCTATTGAAGAAAGACTATTAAAATTTAATCAAGATAATAGTATAATTAATTACTATGAGCAAAGTAAGGCTGTGGCTATTGTTAAGGAAGAGTTAGAAGTAGAATATAGCAATAAAAGAGCTGATCTTGCTGGTTCAGAGGCTTCAACTAGAAAACTAGAACAAAAGCTAAAAATTCAAGAATTAATTCAGAATAAGAATGATAAGATATTAAAAAACAAAAAGCTTCTGGGAGATTTACAATATAAGATTGTAATGATGGAAGCTAAATCTTTAGAATCTGAAGAACGTTTAAATAATCTTAATAGCTTAAAAAAAGAAGCTAATAATCTAGAAAAGGAAATAGAATCTAGTGTTAGTCAATTATATTCATTTCAAAATAGCGTCGAAGGGGTTCCTATAAAAAAAGTTTTACCTCAATGGGTAGATCAGATAGTGGAGACTGAAGACCTAAAGGCTAAACTTAATGTTATGGATACACGTAATAAAGAGTTTGAACAAAAATATGCCAATTATGCACCAGCAGGGGCAAATCTTAAACGTATAGAGCGTGAAATTAATGTAGCCGAAGAAGAATACCTTGAGATTTTACACGGACTAAATCTTGCTAAATTAAAGTATCAAGACACCCAGTTATCTAGTAATCTAAAAGCAGTAGACCCACCATATTTCCCTTTAAAACCAATGCCTTCAAAAAGGAAATTGATAATAATTGCCGTTTTGTTAGTAAGTTTTATTATGCTATTAGGGGTCATTTTGGTTATGGAATATTTTGATAATACCTTGAAAAATATTGATATAGCAGAAGAGAAACTTAATATTCCTGCAATGGGAATGCTAGCTAAACTTTTTAAATCAAATAGTCAAATAGATTTAGTTAGTATTCAAGATAGATTGATGGACATTTTTATGCAAAACTTAAATCATACCCTTAAAAAGCAAAATACCTTCAATCAGCCTAAGGTCATTACTATTTTTAGCATGCAAAAGGACGAAGGTAAAACAGTAATTGCAAATAATATTGCTAGAAAACTAGAGCAATCAGGTAAAACAGTTTTATTCCTTAATCATTCAAATATTGAAAAACAAAAAAATAATAAAACCAAGCATTCTCGTCTGCATAAACTTTTAGGGTATCAAGACCCAAGAAATGACTATAGCCATCCATTTTTAAAAACGTCTACTGAAGAAACAGATGGTATAGATGTGAAAGCATATAAGGTAGATAAAACCTTTTATAATGCTAAAACTTTTGAAGACTTGAATCGTAACATCTCTGCGAAAATAAAACAAGATTCTGATTTTGTAATTATAGAATTGCCGAATATTTTGGAAATTAATTATCCGGCAGATTTAATGATAAATACAGACATAGCATTACTCGTGTGTAGGTCAAACAGACTTTGGTCTAAAGCGGATGAGAGTTTGTTAAATAACGTCAAAGAGCTTACACCTTCTAAGTTACAATTCATTATAAATGGTGTGGAATTGAATGAGGTTGAGGCACTCGTAGGAGAGTTGGTTAAGGAAAGATCGAAATTCAGAAGACGGATAAAAAATATTCTTAGACTACAGTTTTATTCAGAAAGTCATATATAAGTAAATGTATCATTTTATAGCAAAAATTTTAAAAGAAGATAATTTCTTGTCATTAGCGGGAAACCTCATTATCGCTGTTTTTGGTCTTGGTAGTTTTGCCTTGATAGCTAGGGACCTAGATCCAATATATTTTGCACAGTGGGTGTTATTTGTTTCGGGAGGAGCTTTAGTTGAAATGTTACGCTTTGGAGTAACTAATAATGGTTTAGTTAGATTTTTAAGTGGTGCGTCTAAAAAGGAAAGCGCTGAATTAATAGGTTCTAATGTATTTATAAGCTTTGTTACTACTCTGATAATAGTAGCATTGCTAATTGGTTTTAAGTTTCTATTTAAAGATTCTATAAACAATTCTGGTTATGTTCTCTTTTTTTCTTGGTACCCTATATTGGCATTTGTAAACCTACCATGGAACAATGCGCTTGTTGTAATGCAGGCAAAAATGAATTACGGAAAAATTCTTGTTATAAAATCTATTAATAGTGGTTTGTTCTTTTTGTTTCTAGTCCTTAATTATATCGTGTTTAAACTTTCTGTAATTGAATTAGTTTGGACATTGATTATCATAAACCTTTTTACATCTACGCTCTGTGTTATTAAAAACTGGGACGGTTTAAAGTTCATAAAAAAGGCGAATAAAGCAACCAATAAAACTCTATTAAATTTTGGTAAGTATAGTACATTTACATTAATTGGAACAAATCTATTAAGGAATGCAGACATACTTATTATAAGTATAAGCCCTCTGGGAAGTGCTGCAGTTGCGTTGTTTAGTATTCCATTAAAATTAACAGAATTACAACAAATTCCGTTGAGAAGTTTTGCTGCTACAGCTTTTCCCAAAATGTCAAAAGCCAGTTTGGAAGGAAATATTAAAAAAGTACAAAGCCTATTTCATTCATACTCTGGCGCTTTAACATATTTATTCTTATTTATTTCTATAATCACGTTTATTTTTGCTGAATTTTTTGTTGTATTAATTTCAGGTTATCAATATTTAGACCCAGCTACTACAAGTTTCAATATTGTAACACTTGTTAGAATACTTTCGGTGTATGGTCTACTTTTGCCTATTGATAGAATGACAGGAATTGGTTTAGATAGTATTAATAAACCAAATATTAATGCCTTAAAAGTAATAGTAATGTTAGGCGCAAATATTATTGGGGATTTAATTGCTGTTTACATTTTTAATTCCTTAGAACTAGTTGCCGTATCTACGTTGGTGTTTACTTCAATTGGAATAGTTTTAGGCTGGTACTTCCTTAATAAGGAATGTAAAATAACCTCAATTGAAATATATAAAAGCGGTAATAGGTTTTATAATGGGCTGTGGCTTCAAACTAAGGTTCTTTTACAACAATTTAAGGTTTAAAAATAAGGTATGAGTTCATTTAATAATGATATAAACCCATTTGAAACCAATTCTGGTTCCCTACGATTAGCTAATCTCAATATTCTAATTCCTGTAATTGCTATTGCATTGTTAATGGCTTTTGTTATTATTAAAATTGAAATTTTAGGTTTTATATTGTGCCTTACACTATTTATTGTTATTGCCCTTCTTTATGTAATATTTAAAAAACCAAAAACGGGTATTTTTCTTTTAATTATATTGGGATTCTTTGTTACAGGTGCGGGAAGATATGTTTCAGCTCCATGGGGTTTAACAATAGATGCCTTATTGGTGTTAATATATATAGCATTATTTTTCAAAGCATTTGCCGAAAAAATCCATTGGATAAAAGCAAAATCAAGTTTAACTTGGGTCGTAACTATTTGGATGGGTTATGTCTTACTTCAAATAGGCAATCCCGAGGCTCAAAGTATTGAGGCCTGGTTTTACGCCATGCGTGGTGTAGCTTTCTATCAATGGCTTTCCATACCGTTGTTATTTATACTGTTTAACAAGTCAAAGGATTTAGATACTTTTTTTATTATTTGGGGAATTTTGTCATTGCTTGGGACTCTTAAAGGGTTTCAACAATTCCATTTTGGAGTAGATCCTTTTGAGCAACGATGGTTAAATCAAGGAGGTGCTGAAACTCACATCCTTTTTGGAAAACTTCGAGTTTTTTCTTTTTATTCCGATGCAGGACAATTTGGTGCCTCCCAAGCGCATACCGGAGTTGTATTTGGCATTTTAGCTTTCTTCAAAAAGGGCAATTTAAAACTAAAATCATTTTTTGCATTTGTAGCATTAGCTGGTTTTTTGGGAATGCTAATCTCTGGAACACGAGGTGCTATTGCTGTACCTGCCTTAGGTGGAATTATGTTCTTAATTCTTAAAAAGAATCTAAAGTTTCTTGTTTTAGGAGGTATATTAGGCATTTCCATATTTATATTTTTTGCTTATACAACGATTGGTCAAGGTAATGCGGAAATTAGGAGGATGCGCACGGCTTTCGATCCTAATGAAGCTTCTCTACAAGTAAGATTATCTAACCAGAATAAATTGAAGGGATATCTTGCTTCCCGTCCTTTTGGTGGTGGTGTTGGAGCCACAGGAAATTGGGGGCAACGTTTCACACCTCATACTTTTTTAGCAAATACTGCTACAGATAGTTGGTATGTAATGATTTGGGCAGATACAGGTGCAGTAGGGCTTATCTACTATTTATTTATGATCTTTTTTATTTTAATTACAGGAGCTTATAATGTTATGTATAAGATAAAGGATGATTGGCTAAAATCCCAAATTGCTGCTTTGGTATGTGGTATGGCCGGAATTATCATGGCCTCTTATGGCAATGGTGTATTCGGACAAATGCCAACAGGTATACTTATGTATGTTAGTATGGTTTTTATGTTTATTTCACCTAAAATGGACAAATTGAAACAAAAAGCTGCCATTCAACTACACTAAACTTCTATCCATCGAAATATCCAGTAAGGCGGTATTGTCTAAATGTAAGTTTGTACTATAAAAATTTAGTATTATGAACTATAGAAGTATAGATGATTTAAACAATGTAATTCTTAAACAACTTCATTTAATCCCAAGAGATATTGATCTTATTGTTGGAGTTCCAAGGAGTGGTATGTTACCAGCTAATTTAATGGCGTTATATCTCAATTTACCATATACTGATATTCATTCTTTCATGAATGGGGTTATCTACAAATCTGGAGCAAGGAAGCAATTTTTTAATGAAAGTGATTATAAAAATATTTTAGTGGTTGATGATTCTATTGCTTCAGGGTCAGCCATAAAAGAATGTAAAAATGATTTAATTCATTTAGAGTCTAAATTCAACATTAAATATTGTGCAATCTACTTTACACCAGAAAACAAAAATTTGGCAGATATTGCTTTTGAAGCCATACCTACACCTAGATATTTTCAGTGGAATATTTTTAATCATACAACGCTTGAAAAAGCATGTTTTGATATTGATGGTGTGCTTTGTGTTGATCCATCAAAAGATCAAAATGATGATGGTGCTTTGTATAAGTCTTTTTTACTTAATGCAGCACCACTCTATATTCCAGGGAGTAAAATAGGGACTATTGTAACCTCTAGACTTGAAAAATATAGAAGTGAAACAGAAACCTGGTTGAAGAATAATGGAGTTCATTATGATAAGCTAATAATGTTGGATTTACCAGATATGAAGGCGAGACAAAAAGCTAACAATCATGCTGGACATAAAGCAAAGGAATATCAATTAGGTAATTACAATTTATTTGTAGAAAGTGATTTTGGTCAAGCTATTGAAATCAATAGAAAGACAAAAAAACCAGTATTCTGTACAGAAAATTTTAAAATGATTTATGATTCTGAATCCATGATATATAATTTAAAAAGCGGTAAATACCTTCCTTTTCTTCGTCGTTATGGATTAAAGCTAAGAGAAACAATTAGAAAGTTCAAAGTTCAGAATCAAAAGCAAACCATTAAAGAGGCCTCAACAATTCCAAATTAATAATTGTGGTTTTATAAACACTTTACAGCCATGTCTTTTATGCAATTAATAGAATATATTTTAAAAGGAATTGAATACAGTTTATTTGGTTACTTCACGATGTCTAGTTTATACATATTTGTTTTTGCTTTTGCTGGTCATTTCTACGAAAAACGTAGAACTAGTAAAAGTAAAGTCCATGATAAAATAGCGGTACTTATTCCTGCATATAAGGAAGATACTGTGATTGTTGATGTAGCAAAAATGGCACTTAAACAAAAATATCCAACTGAATATTTTGATGTGGTAATTATTGCCGATTCTCTAAAAAAGCAAACAATAGTCGCTCTTAAAGAACTTCCAGTTATACTTATAGAGGTGTCATTTACGAGAAGTACAAAATCTAAAGCTTTGAATTTTGCATTGGACAACTTAAGTAACCCTTATGATGTTGCTTTAGTCTTAGACGCTGACAATATTATGGAGCCTGAATTTCTGGTAAAAATCAATGATGCTTTTCAAAAAGGAAACCAAATAGTTCAGGGGCATAGAAAGGCAAAAAATCTAAATACCTCATTTGCCATATTAGATGCGGCAAGTGAAGAAATAAACAATCACATATTTAGAAAAGGTCATAGAGTTTTGGGTTTATCCTCTGGACTAATAGGTTCGGGAATGGCATTTAATTACAATTTGTTTAAATCAATGATGGCATCAGTTAAGGCCATTGGAGGTTTTGATAAGGAGTTAGAGTTTAAATTAGCCATGAATAAAATTGAAATTGAATATTTACAAGATGCCATTGTCTTGGACGAAAAAATTCAAAAATCATCTGATTTTTCCATCCAGCGTAGAAGATGGCTTTCAACACAGTTTGTCTATTTACAAAAATATTTTGGCAGCGGTTGTAAAGAATTTTTCTTAAAAGGTAATATTAATTTCTTTGATAAACTTTGGCAAATGTTGATTCCACCAAGAATATTGCTTATTGGATTAACCTTTTTTATATCCTTAATTTATTTTGCTTTACCATTTATATTTAACATGGAATACCCAAGCCTTACTAATTTCTGGTATTTCAATCTGCTTATAACAGTAATTGCATTTGTTTTAGCTCTACCAAGATCATTTTACAATTTACAGACAATTAAAGCATTGATTTCATTGCCCTCGGCTTTTATTAGAATGGCACTATTGCTTTTCAAACTTAAAGGAGCGAATAAGAAATTTATTCATACCGTTCACGGAACAATCAAAAATTAAAAATTATGAGAATAGGTATAGAAGCACAAAGATTATTTCGTCCTCATAAGCATGGAATGGACATAGTAGCACGTGAATTAATTTTAAATCTTCAAGTTATAGATAAAGAAAATGATTATTTCATTTTTGTAAAACCTGACCAGGATAAATCAACAATTAAAAGTACAGCAAACTTTAAGGTTGTAGAAATTCCGGGTGGCCCTTATCCATGGTGGGAGCAGTTTAAATTGCCAAGAATTGCCAAATCATTTAATTGCGACATATTACATTGTACTAGTAATACTGCGCCTTATTATAAGAACATTCCTTTGATTACAACTCTTCATGATATTATTTATATGGAAGGTAGTATGTTGAATTTGTTATTTAATAAAGCATCTCTATATCAAAAATTCGGCAATCTATATAGAAGGGTTATTGTGAGTAAAGTGATAAAGAATAGTAGACGTCTTATTACTGTTTCAAATTTTGAAAAAGAGAACATAACTAAATATTTTAAGCTAAAACACAAGGTAATTAAAGCTGTTCATAATGGAGTGAATAAAACATTTACGGTAAATATTGATGCTGATCACATAGCAAGGGTAAAATCAAAGTATAAATTACCGGAAAACTATTTTCTGCATATAGCTAATAAAGATCCAAGAAAGAATACTAAAAAAGTGCTGATGGCATTCAAAGAATTTTTGGGAAGAACAAATTCCAGACAAAAGCTTTTGATGCTCGGATATAAAGATGCTTACCTAAAAATTTTATTAAATGAAATTGGGGCTATAGATCTTTACGATCATATTATTTTAACCGGATATGTTTCAGATGACGACTTGCCAGTAATTTATAAGTTGTCTCAACTTTTTTTGTTTCCATCGCTAAGGGAAGGATTTGGGATACCAATTATAGAGGCCATGGCTTGTGGTGTTCCAGTTATTACATCAAATACTTCTTCAATGCCAGAAGTAGCAGGTAATGCAGCTCACTTAATTAATCCAAATAAAATAGAGGATATATCTAGTGCAATGCTGAAGATTGTTTCTGACGAAAACTATAAAAACATGCTAATTCAAAGGGGGCTTAAACGAAGTAAAGAGTTTTCTTGGAATAAAATGGCATTTCAAGTTTTAGAGCAATACAAACAATTATATAAAGAAATTAACACCTAAGGTTATGATAAAAGGAAAAGATATTGTCATTATTGGTATTCAACCATGGGATATTGAAATAGGAAGTAATTGCAAAAATATAGCCCTTGAATTTGCTAAAGATAATCGAGTGCTTTATGTAAATCCACCAATGGATAGAATAACACGAATTAAACAAAAGAATAATCAAAGAATTCAAAAAAGAATTAGAATAGCAAAAGGGCAAATTCCAAATCTTGAAAAGATAAGTGATAACCTTTGGAATGTTTATCCCAAAAACACAGTAGAATCTATAAACTGGGTTGGTTCTCACAGTATTTTTAAAATTTTAAATAAGCGGAATGCTCATTTATTATCAAGTGATATTAAATCGGCCATAAAACGTTTAAACTTTTCAGATTTCATTTTGTTTAATGATAGCTCAATGTTTCTTGGACTTCATTTAAAAGAATTGCTTCAACCAAAAGTGTATGCATATTATATGAGGGATTATCTTGTAAAGGTACCTTATTGGCAAAAGCATGGAGAGAGAATAGAACCGCACGTTGTTGAAAAAGCAGATGTGCTTACAACTAACTCTGACTTTTTTGCTGAGTTTGGTCTGTGCTATAATCCTCATAGTTATATGGTCGGGCAAGGTTGTGATGTTTCTCATTTTAGTGATGAAGATGATACTATAAAAGTACCTGATGAGTTTAATGATATACCGTCACCAGTAATTGGTTATGTTGGTTCTTTAACAACACTAAGGCTTGATATTAAACTACTTGAGCACATTGCAAATGAAAGAAAATACTGGAGTATTGTTTTGGTTGGGCCAGAAGATGAGGATTTTAAGAAGTCCGAATTACACAACTTACCAAACGTGTATTTTTTAGGAAGAAAAGATAGTTCTGAACTCCCAAATTATGTAAAAGGGTTTGATGTGGCGATGAATCCACAGTTGATAAACAACTTAACCATTGGGAATTATCCACGAAAAATCGATGAATATTTAGCAATGGGTAAACCTATTATTGCAACTAAAACTAAAGCCATGGAGATGTTTAAAGATTCTGTTTACCTAGGCTCTACAAAAGAACAATACATAGAATTAATAGAAAAGGCATTAAAGGAAGATTCAAAAGAACGTGCTAAAAAAAGAATTAATGTAGCGAAAAGTCACACCTGGTCAAATAATGTTGAAGCTATTTACAATGCTATAGTAACAGCTACCAAACACAGAGTGAAATGGGATTAAAAGAGAAAATAAAATCTAATAATAGGCTGAAGAAGCTCGCGCATTGGTCAATTCTTATTCCAAATCAAACAAGACCAAGATTATGGGTAAAGTGGTTTGTTAATCCATTTTACCATAAAAAAGGTAAAGGAGCCTACGTAAGAAGAAGAACGCGTTTAGATGTAACTCCTTGGAACAAATTTGAATTAGGAATCAAATCAACTATCGAAGATTTTTCGGCCATAAACAATGGTGTGGGCCCTGTGGTTATTGGAGATAGGACTAAAATAGGATTGAGTAATACTATTATTGGTCCGGTAACTATTGGTAATGATATACGTTTGGCTCAAAACATAACCCTTTCAGGTTTAAATCATAATTATGAAGATATAACACTTCCTATTCATGAACAAGGTGTTTCTACATCTCCAATCGTTATTGAAGATGAAACTTGGATTGGCGCAAATGTGGTCGTGGTTGCTGGTGTAACAATCGGCAAGCATTCTATTGTGGCAGCAGGTAGCATTGTGACTAAAGATGTTCCGCCTTATTCAGTTGCCGTTGGTAATCCGGCTAGAATAATAAAACAATACAATTTCGAAACAAGCACTTGGGAAAAAATTAAAAACTAAACTTATGGAATTTTTAAAACTGTTTTTTTGGATATTATTATTTATTGTATTCTATACATATATTGGTTACGGTATTCTATTATATTTAATAATTAAGATTAGAAGAACCTTCAAAATTGGTAAAAAAGTAGATTTAGATAGCTCTTATGTACCAGAAGTAACTTTATTTATAGCCGCTTACAATGAAAAAAATTATGTAGCGGCCAAAATGAAAAATTCTTTAGAGCTTGAATATCCTAAAGATAAATTAAATATTGTTTGGGTTACTGATGGATCTGATGATGGCACACCAGAATTGTTAATTAAATATCCAAATACTACTGTACACCATTTAGATGCCAGAAACGGCAAAATAGGAGCAATGAACAGAGGCATGGAATTTGTAAAAACGCCTATTGTCATTTTTAGTGATGCTAACACCATGTTAGGTAAAGAATCTATAAGACGAATTGTGAATCAATTTAGTGATGCAACTGTAGGATGTGTCTCTGGAGAAAAGCGCATAATTAATAAAGAAAGTGATGTTGCCTCCGCCGCAGGTGAGGGTTTATATTGGAAATATGAATCAACCTTAAAGAAATGGGATGCAGAACTTTATTCTGTAGTTGGGGCAGCTGGAGAATTATTTGCAATTAGAACAAAATTATATCGTCATGTTGAAAAAGATACCTTGCTTGATGATTTTATAATCTCATTACGTGTTGCACAGGAAGGTTATACAATAAAGTATGACCCCGAGGCATATGCTATTGAAACAGCTTCTGCTAATGTAAAAGAAGAACTAAAACGAAAAATTAGAATTTCAGCTGGAGGGATTCAATCAATAGTAAGGCTGAGGTCTTTACTTAATGTATTTAAATTTGGAACACTTTCTTTTCAATATATATCTCATCGTGTCTTACGATGGACTTTAACGCCTTTGTGTTTGCTTGTAATAATTCCAGTTTCTTTTTTACTAGCGTATAGCACAGGAATGTTTGAAGTTGGCCTATATTCCATTTTATTTTGGCTTCAGATACTTTTTTATTTTGCCGCGTTATTAGGTTGGTTTTTGGAAAATAGATCTACACGAGTAAAAGCATTGTTTGTTCCTTATTATTTTTTCATCATGAACCTTTCTGTTTTACTTGGATTTTTTCGATATATGAAGAATTCGCAATCTGTAAATTGGGAACGGGCTAAAAGAGCTGTTTAATGTTATTAACTACTTTTAATAAAGAACTCTAATACATATCAAAATATAGAAAATGAAAATAGGAATCATAATCATATGTTATAATAATGAAAATGATATTGATATAGGCCAATGTGCTAAATATTTAAATGAATTAAAAGATATTGAGATATGTTTGGTGAATAATGACAGTAAAGACAATACTTATAATCTTTTGGAGGAACTTAAGGAGCATTGTGTTAACGTTTCTATATTGGATATAAAAAGGTTTAAATCTGATAATTCAGCAGTTAGGGCTGGAGCTAGGTTCATGTCGAATCAATTTAGTCTAAAATATTTGGGATATGTTAATTCAAATAGTTTATTTAAGTATCATAGCATAGTTCTATTATTTAAAGCAATTAGAGATAATCAAGTTGATATATTAAATTATAATCAAAGCTTTCTAAATAAGAAAGGAATAAGACTCACAATGTTTCAAAGCTTATTTCCAGTTATGGATTATTTAGAAAAAATGAATATCGAAAATCTGTACACTAGCCTTAATCATAATCAGTAACTAAAGAGCCGGCATTCTAAAATTTTATGAATTTTTAAAGACTTTCTGCTTAAATGATATAATTTGAAAACCATTCGTCTACATAAATAGGCTTACCAACCTTTTAAAATTGTCAATTATAGATTAGTTGTAAAGTAAGCACAATCTATTAATAAATTTGTGTTTAGTTGGTGAACCTTTAAACTTAGGTTTTACTTAATTATAAAATCAATTTTCAACCTTAGAGTATTATGAAAAAACTTTTGAATAGCTTTTCGATTTTTAGTGTATTATTTTTTTTCGTTTGTTCTTGCGACGTAGATCCTGAGATTGAAGAGTCAAATACCGTAATAGAAGCAGAGGGTATTTCCATAATTGTTCCCAATGGATTTGATTTTAGTACGCAACAAGAAGTACAGATTAATATAAATGATAACACGAAAAATGTGAGATATGATGTTTATGCTTATTCTGAAAATAAATACTATGCAGGAACAGAAACTTTTGAAAACCAAGAAGGAGAAATAGTAACAGAAGGTTTCTATAAATCGGATGTTCTGAGTAAATTAGTTTTCTCAGGAGTACCATTTGAGGGTGTTTTAAGTCAAACAATAAGTTTACCAAAGTATTATGATAAAGTATACATAAGAAGGAATGATAATCTAAAGTATTCATCCTCAATTGAAAATATTATTAGTGAAAAAGTAGAATATAATTACTCTTCAACAAATAAAAGCTTGGCTGGGAAGTCCAGTTTGCCTGATATTGTAAGCGATTTTTTATATTGCGTAAATGGATCAGCACAATTATTTCAAGTTGACCCTCTTACAGGAGACCTTACCGACCTATCTGAGATGCCTATGGGCAGCTGGACTTGTGCTATAGATCAAGAGAATAAAACTTTATATTCCATAGGAAAAAGTAGCCCTTATCCTTTAATGAAGTATTCTATTGAAAATGACACATGGGAAATTGTTGCTAATATTGGTAGAGGCGGACCAAGACTAGATTATAATTATAGAGATGGGTTGCTTTATTTTTCTACTGGAAATAAACTTTATACATATAATCCAACAAATGGTGTAAATTTAAATACCTGGATTATTAATGGCTTGCACAGTACGAGTGGTGGTGATTTAGCATTTGCAGAAGATGGTACTTTGTTTTTATGCACCTTTTCAGGCCTGTACAGATTAGAGTTGGATGAAAACAATGAATATCAAAGTTATAGAATAAGTGCAGATAATCTGCCATTTCAGCCTACATCAATGACGTTTGATTCTAATCAAGAATTATGGTTAGCCAATAACGCTAGTAGTTCTGATTTAATTATTATGGATACGCAAACAGGTGGTTGGAGATATAATTATGGAGTTAACGCCAATAATAACTCAGACTTGGGAAGAACTATAAATGATTTGACAACATTTAGAGTTTTTACTCAAATAGAAGAAGATCCTGACACTGATGGCGATGGCATTGTAGATAGAGATGACAGCTATCCTGACGATGCAAATAAAGCTTTCGAGATGTTTACTCCAAGTAAATATGGTTGGGGAACTGTAGCATTTGAAGATTTATGGCCTACAAACGGTGATTATGATTTTAATGATTTAGCTGTAAATTATAGGGTTGTTGCTATTTTAAATGCAGAAGGTTTAGCTGTACAATTAGATTTTATGATTAATACAAAATCAAATCGTGCAAGTTTTACAAATGGTTTTGGTATTGAGTTAGATTCTATTTTACCAACTCAAATAGAAACTGTTTCTGGTAATATTTTGATTCACAATTATATTAATCAAAACACAAATGGAACGGAAGCTGGTCAAGACAAAGCTGTAATAATAATTTTTGACGATTCTAATTCAATGCTAAATAACGAGCATAAAGTATCTGTTAAATTTACATCTCCCATTAGCACAAATGATTTGGGAATGGCACCATTTAACCCCTTTATGATTATTGATAAATTAAGAGAAAAGGAAGTTCATTTAGCTTATATGAATACAACAACACTAGGATTAAATACTTTTGATGTAGAAGGCACTAATAATGATGAGGATGGTAATTATATTAGTAATAATGGGTTCCCTTGGGCCATTAATATTGTACATGATTTTAAAGTGCCAAAAGAAAGTAAGGCTGTAAATAAGGCTTACAATCATTTTGATTCATGGGCAATTTCAGGTGGCTTAGAATATAAAGATTGGTATAAAGATAATCCAGGGTATAGAAATACTGAAAATATTCAATTCTAAAATATTTACGTTTTATAACCTTCTTAGAAGAATAGTTAGAAATAATTAAACATCTATCCTCCAATTGTAATCATACTTCTATTATTGTTATGAAATTTAGGTTCTTGTAGCTTTTTTAAAGTATTCATACCACCACGAACTTTAAGTTTCAACTTAACCGCTTTTTGAATAATAGGTTCAATAGGTTTTCCTGCACGAAATGAGGTTAATAAATCTGATTCAGTTGAGGAAAACAAACAGTTTTTTAATTGACCATTAGCGGTTAATCGTAGTCTATTACAAGAATCACAAAACGGATTAGTCACAGAGCTTATAATGGCGAAAGAACCTTCATATCCTTTTATCTTATAATTTTTAGAGGTGTCATTTGGAGCATCTTGTAAACGTTCTATTTTATTTTCTGAAAATGCTTTATTTACACAACTCATTACTTCTGCATAAGAAACCATTTTACTCATATCCCATTTATTACCATCAAAGGGCATAAATTCTATAAATCTAACTGAAATAGGTAAATTCTTGGTGAAATTGATAAAATCAATAATTTCATTATCATTAAATTCCTTTATTAAAACAGCATTGACTTTAACAGTAAATCCTTCTTTAACAAGTAACAAAATGTTGTCGTAAACTTTTTGAAATTTTTGACGACGTGTGATATGTTTAAATTTTAAAGCGTCTAAAGAATCTAAACTCACATTTATTTTATTCACGCCGTTAACTTTAAGTACATCGATAAACTTATCAATGATTACAGCGTTTGAAGTAATAGATAATTCAACTGGAAGCGAAGAAAGCATCGCTAAGATTACAGGAATATCTTTTCTAATTAAGGGTTCTCCGCCAGTCAATCGAATTTTGGTAACGCCATTGTCCACAAAAATTTTGGCGATTTCATAAATTTCCTCATAAGTCATTAAATGACTTTTAGGCGATAATTTTACACCTTCTTCAGGCATACAATAAGTGCATCTTAAATTACAACGTTCTATCAAAGAAATCCTTAAATAGGCGTGATCTCTACCGTGAGAATCTTGTAATATGTTTTGTTGTTTATTCATTAATCGTGTCTAGCACCTTTTAAAATTCTAAAACTGTGTAGTATCGCTGGAAATATAGCATCCATTGATTCTTTTGCGCCATTAGTTGAGCCTGGTAAAGCTAAAACTAAAGTATGACCAATGGTACCTGCAACGCTTCTTGATAACATGGCAAATGGCATACGTTCTTGACCGTAGCTTCTGATGGCTTCCTCAATGCCTGGTATTCGTCTGTCTAATATGGGAAGAAGCGCTTCTGGAGTAACATCTCTTCCTGATAATCCTGTTCCACCAGTATAAATTATCATATCGATACCTTGTTCCTGGTAAGTTCTTGCTTTTTGCTGAATATTTTCAGCTTCATCAGGAATTATAACATATTCAGAGATTTTTACATTACAACTTTCAAGCTTGTTAATTATAGCTTTTCCAGCTTTGTCTTCTTTATGACCTGCGGAAATAGAGTCAGAACAAACCACAACAGCAGCTGTTAAGTCTTTTCTAAAGGTGTCTTTGAAATCAGATTTCCCACCTTTCTTTTTCAAAAGTTTAATGGCGTGTATTTCAATGCCTTTATCTATAGGTTTTAGCATATCATACATATTTAATGCTACAACACTAGCACCATGCATCGCTTCAACTTCAACGCCAGTTTTGTAAATGGTTTTTACGGTAAATAATACAGTAATTTCTAGACCATCAATTTTGTACTCCACACCTGTAAATTCTATAGGCAAAGGGTGGCAATCTGGCAAAATATCTGGAGTGCGTTTTACGCCTAATAAACCAGCAGCTTTACTCATGGCAAATACATTGCCTTTTGGAACAGTATCATTTTCAATTGCGGAGATAGTTTCAGGTTTACTTACTTTAACAATAGCTTGGGCTACTGCAGTTCTTAGTGTTGTATTTTTGTGTGTGATGTCTACCATAATTTAACTATTTAATTTCCATTGATGACTTTCATCTTCAAAAATTTCCTTTCCAAAAACAGGAACATCAGCTTTAATGGCTTCAACTATAAACTCTAAAGCTTCAAAAACTACTTTTCGTCTTGGTGATGACACAAACACAAAAAGACAAATTTCACCTGCTTTTACGGTACCTAAGCTATGGTAAATATGCATACATGTTAAATCAAATTTTTCAAAAGCCGATTCTCGTACCTCATGGAATTTTTGATTTGCCATATCTTCATAAGCAGTATATTCAATAGCGGAAACCGTTTTACCCTTAATATCATCTGCACGTACTTGTCCGAGAAAAATATTATGTGCACCTATACTAGTCTTAGTTTGATGCTTGTAAATAGAATTCCCTATAAACTCTGAAGTTATAGCACCTGCTTTAAAAACACTTTTCATTGGTTTTTTATCTTTCATTAGATAGTATTTTATTATGTTCTTTTAAATAATTGTTAATTTCTGAAGCGCCTTGAGGTATACTAAAACAGTTGTTAATATTTAATTCTTGCAATACTTTTACGGCATTTTTACTGCGCATTCCCGATTTGCAAAAAAGAGCTTTCTTTTTTGATAAATCAATTTTATGTAAACTAGTTTCTAATTCACTTAATGGAATATAAGTAACCTTTAAATGGTTTACTTTGGGTTGTTCGTGTATCTCTCTAACATCAATAAACTGAACGTTTTTTTCTGAAATCATCTCGGATATTGAAACTTCCATGACTTCAATTTGACAGTCAATAATGAGACGCTTATTCTCAAAACTATCTTGCTCATCTAAAACAGATTGAATACTAGTTTCGTTTCTGTTTATTTTTAAAGTTGACGTTTGGGATGTCATAGCATTATAGCAAAGCAATTTCCCTGAAAGCAAATTACCAATACCTAAAATGATTTTTAGAACTTCGTTGGCTTGCATACTACCAATTATTCCAGGAAGCACTCCTAAAACACCAATTTCAGAGCAATTAGGAACGGCTTCTTTTTGCGGTGGGTTAGGGAAGAGGCATCGGTAACTTGGTCCATTTTTATAATTGAAAACAGAAACCTGTCCTGCAAATTTATAAATGGCTCCAAAGACTAGCGGTTTATTTGTAATGATGCAAGCGTCATTTACCAAATAACGCGTTTCAAAATTATCTGAACCATCAACGATAATATCGTATTCTCTAAAAAGGTTAATTGCGTTTTGATAGGTGAGTGGTTCTGGGTAAGCAATTATTGAAATATCACTATTTAAATCTTGCAAACGTTCTTGTGCTGCAATGGCTTTATTTTTTCCCAGAGATGAAGTTCCAAAGAGCACCTGACGCTGTAAATTTGAAAGTTCAACCACATCAAAATCTATAACTCCAATAGTACCAACACCAGCAGCGGTAAGGTATTGCAACACAGGGCATCCTAAACCACCAGCACCAATAACCAAAACTTTTGCATTGGAAATTTTATCCTGACCTTCTTGTCCGATTTCTGATAAAATGATATGTCTGCTGTATCTATTCATTTGTTTTATCCTCCGGCAAATGGTGGCAATAAAGCGATTTCCGCTCCAGTTAATTCCGTATCTAAATCCACTAACTCTTGATTCTGCGCTATTTGAAAATCTTTGTTTTTTAAATCTGAATACTTAGTATTCAGGGTATTTAAAAGCCCTGAAACACTGCCTTTAGAAACTTCTAATTGCTCCTCTTCTTTTTGAGTAACTTCTGCAATTTGTCCGAAATATTTAATCGTAATAAGCATCTTCAATTTGTTTAAATTCTTCTTTTGTATTCACATTTAATGTAGCATTTTGATATGCTTCATATAAAACAACATTTTTATAATTACAACTTTTTATAGCGACTCTCAATCGCCGTTCATCCTGTTCTATAAAGCTTTTGAATGTATCCTTAATACGCTTTTTGTAAAGCGCAATTAGAGGCATAGATTTACCATTACTTTCAACTTGGATAATATCAGAAGTATCATCGATGGCATTCGCTAATAATTGTAGTACTTCAGAAGTTATCAGTGGGATATCACAACTCAAAATGAAATTACATTCAGTTTTTGAAGCTTCTAATCCTGAATAAATACCAGAAACAGGACCTGCGTCTTTGGTAATATCCGTTATGCGTTTTAATCCGAAAGCATCATATTCTGAGACATCTGAAACAATAATGATTTCAGAAACTAAAGGCTTTAAAGCATCAATACTGTATTGTACAAAAGGTTTATTGTTTAGCATTAAAAACCCTTTATCAGAACCCATTCTTGAGCTTTTTCCTCCAGCTAGAATAATGCCGGTTATGTTGGTTTTATCTATCATTTAGGTGAAAAATAATTTAGCACAAGCTATAATTAATACAAAAGCCAATATATATCTTAGACGCTGATTGTTGATTTTTTTACTACCATAATACCCTCCTAAAACACCACCAATTAACGCGATAGCTACTAGCACAAAAGCGTCTTTTTTTATTGAAACGCCACTACTCAATTGACCTATTAAAGCCGCCGCTGAATTTACCCAAATAAACAATGCTGAAACCGCTGCAGCTTCTTTCATTTTACCCCAATGTAATAGCAGGATTACTGGTGTTAATATAATCCCGCCACCAATGCCAATAAGTCCTGAAAAGAAACCAATTATGCCGCCAACAATTAATCCTTGCCATAGTTTAACTTGCTTTGTATTATCACTTTCTTTTCCAAACACATTTAGCATTTTAAGAATAGCGAAGATTAATAAAACAGCTAAAATCTTTTTATAAATAGAAGCATCAACGTCAATTGTGCCTCCTAAATAAGCCAACGGAATAGAAGCTATGGCGAATGAGATAAACAGTTTCTTATTAAAATGTCCTGCTTTAAAATAGTAGTAGAACGAAATTCCAGCAACAAAAATATTAAGCAATAATGCTGTAGGTTTCATGCTTTCTGGAGCAAATGAAAACAAAGCCATTAGCGCTAAATACCCACTTGCACCGCCGTGTCCTACGCTTGAGTATAAAAAGGAAACTACAGGTAGAATGATTAAAAAAAGATATATGTTTTCGGTTTGAAGCATTTAAAGATGTTCAATTTTACTTAGTTGTTCATCCAAAAACGCCCAACAATTCTTATTAATTTCATCAAATGCTTTAATCAATGATTTCCCATATTTTGTAAGTTGTGCGCCACCACCTCCTTTGCCACCAATGCTATTTATAGTTACTGGTTTTTTAGCCGATTTGTTTACAGAGTCTAAAAGTTGCCACGCTTTTTTATAAGAGATATTTAGTGATTTTGCAGCTTTAGAAAGAGATCCAGTTTCATCAATAGCTTTAAGCAAATGCACACGTCCTTCTCCCAGAAGCACATTGTCTTCCGATTCAATCCAAATGCGACTTTTTATTTTATAACTCATATTACTAAATTATTGTGGCAATAATATCACTTCTAATGCATCACCAATATTAATAGTGCTTATATCTTCAGGTGCAAAAACTAAAGCGTTTGAAAGCGCAAATGTTTGTAACATTGATGAGTTTTGTCCATCTAAAATTTCAATTTGCCCATCGTTATAAATGCCTTTTAAAAATTGTGGTCTATCACCTTTCTTTACAAAACCGTTTATAGCTTTAGCCTTTATTCTTGGTAATTCTAAATCTTTACGATGCATCATTTGTTGTAAAGCGATATACACATATACATAAAAGCAAGATAATGCTGCTGCTGGATTCCCAGGAAGTGCAAATACTTGGGTGTCTTCTTTTTTTCCATAAAATAAAGGCTTACCAGGTTTTTGCTTTACTTTATAAAAGAGTTCTTCAACTTGTAATTCTCTTAACGCTTTACCAACAAAATCATAATCTCCAACTGAGATACCGCCCGTAATTAACACCAAATCATTATTACCTATAGCACCTTTAAGCGTTTTAACAGTTTTAGTATAATCGTCTTCAACTTTGTAAAGGGTAGCATCGTAAAACTTTAAATTATAAAGCGCACTCAAGAGCATTTTCGAATTGCTTTCGTAGATTTTCCCATAAGGCAAATCTTCTCCAGCATCTATTAATTCATTTCCAGTAGTAACAATTGCAATATTCGGCTTTTTGAAAACCGAAACCTGATAGATGCCAAGAGAAATCAAGTACCCAATGGCAGCAGGAGTCAACTTTGTGCCTTTTTTTAAAGCAATAGCTCCAGCTTTTACTTGTTCACCTAACGGACGAATATTATGCTCTAATGGAATTTGTTCTGAAATTCTAATGGTTTCACCATCAATAGCCACTTTTTCCTGCATCATAACGACATTTGCCGATTCAGGAACAGGTGCACCTGTAAATATTCTAACGGCTTCTCCTTTTTTTAATTGAGGTTCATGACCGTCACCAGCCTTAACTTCTCCAATTAGTTTATAAGATAAGTTGTCGTGCAAATTCAAAGCATACCCGTCCATAGCTGATTGCCTAAAAGGAGGCATGTTTATCGGTGATAAAACATCTTCAAACAACTCGTATCCACCAGCTTTTTCAACCTTTTTTATAGTCGATTGTAGTAACGGTTTGCCGTTTTGTTTTACAATAGAGATAGCTGTAGAAATGGAAATCATTAGAAATTTTCGTTATATCCAATCAAATATAACGAATTGATTTTGTTTATTACTTTCTTTGTTAGATTTTCCTAATGTGCACTGTGGAACTTTTAGATTCTTAAAACAAACTAATGTTCAAGGTATGAGAAGTTATTTTTTGAGTTTTATTACTTATTTAAAAATTCCAGTTTTAACATCCCACTTCGGCGGGATTTTTTTACATAAAAAAACTCTGTATAAATATTTATACAGAGTTATGGGTTTTTTTAAATTCCCCCTTCGGAATTAATTAATAGCATATCAAAGATACTTTAGTCTTACCAAAACAACAACAGCGGGATTAATCAATATGTTTGCTATATTAACCTTAAAACTGAGGTATATTAAACTCTGGGTAAAAATATCATACAAAATTACATTCGCTAGTTTAAATACATTTCTTACATTTAAACAGTAAAGAAATTATATGCTTAAAAAAGTTTTTGGTAGTGCCGTTTTCGGTGTTGAAGCTACCACCATAGTTGTTGAGGTAAACGTTGATAATGGCATTGGATATCATTTAGTTGGGTTGCCCGACAATGCCATTAAAGAAAGTAACTATCGTATTGCAGCTGCTCTTCAGAATAATGGATATAAAATCCCAGGGAAGAAAATTATCATTAATATGTCACCTGCCGATTTGCGCAAAGAAGGTTCGGCTTACGATTTAACTTTAGCTATTGGGATTTTGGCATCTTCAAGTCAAATTAAGACAGAGAACTTAGAAAAATATTTAATTATGGGTGAATTGTCTCTTGATGGTAGTTTACAACCAATAAAAGGGGCATTACCTATTGCAGTTAAGGCTAGGGAAGAGGGTTTTAAAGGATTCATACTCCCAAAAGTAAATGCAAAAGAAGCGGCTATTGTAAACAGTTTAGAAGTCTATGGGGTGGAGAATATAAAGGAAGTTATTGACTACTTCGATAAAGGAACACCATTAGAGCAAACAATAATTGATACTCGAAAAGAGTTTGAAAAAAATTTAAACTATCCTGAATTCGATTTTGCCGATGTAAAAGGACAGGAAGGTATAAAACGTTGTATGGAAATTGCTGCCGCTGGTGGCCACAATATTATTTTAATTGGTCCGCCAGGAGCTGGTAAAACCATGTTAGCAAAGCGATTACCAAGCATTCTGCCACCAATGACTTTACATGAAGCATTAGAAACAACAAAGATTCATTCTGTTGTGGGACGCGTAAAAGATACAGGATTGATGGCGCAGCGTCCTTTTCGTAGTCCTCATCATACAATTTCGGATGTTGCCCTTGTAGGCGGTGGGGCTTACCCACAACCAGGAGAGATTTCTCTATCTCATAATGGTGTTTTGTTTTTAGATGAACTACCCGAATTTAAGCGGAGCGTGTTGGAAGTCATGCGGCAACCTTTAGAAGATAGAGAAGTGACTATCTCGCGGGCGAAGTTCACAGTAACCTATCCGTCGTCTTTTATGTTGGTGGCTAGTATGAATCCTAGTCCAGGAGGATATTTTAACGATCCTGATGCACCGGTAACGTCCAGTCCAGCAGAGATGCAACGGTATTTGAGTAAAATTTCTGGTCCTTTATTAGATCGAATTGACATACATATCGAAGTAACGCCCGTTCCCTTTGATAAATTATCAGACGATAGAAAAGGTGAAACTTCTGTTGAAATAAGAAAACGTGTCACGGCTGCCAGAGATATACAAAGTAACCGCTTCGAAGATTCGGAAACGGTGCATTACAATGCTCAAATGAATACCAAACAAATTCGAAAATATTGTGTTTTGGATGAAGCCTCAAAGCAATTACTCAAAACAGCTATGGAACGATTGAATTTATCCGCTAGAGCGTATGATAGGATTTTAAAAGTTTCACGTACAATAGCAGATCTTGAGGATTCTGAATATGTAAATGGATCTCATATAAGTGAAGCTATTCAATATAGAAGTTTGGATAGAGAAGGTTGGTTGGGGTAAGTATATTATGATTAATTAACAAGGAGTAGTCGATATCTTAAAAAAAGAAATATGAAGAATTTTATATTCATTGTCATACTGCAATTTTCAATTTTCGGATGTAATCCAAAAAAAGAAAAGCAAGAAATTGCTGCACCTTCAAAAGTCGAAATTGTAGAAAAACCTATTCTTAATTTAGAACAAGCCAATAAATTAGCGGCCTTACCATTACACTGTATTAACACAGAATATCCGAACAGGCTATCCCAGACTTTAGGCGGTAATGAGGATTTAAAACCACCTACAACCTTGCATCCCGCTTTTTATGGTTGTTTCGATTGGCATTCTTCTGTGCATGGTCATTGGAGTTTGGTAAGCCTACTAAAATCCTTTCCTAATCTTGAAAATGCAGAGGAAATAAAACAGCGTTTACTGAGCAATATTTCAAAAGAAAATATTGATGCGGAAGTAGCCTATTTTCAAGGCAAACATAATAAATCTTACGAGCGTACCTATGGATGGGCGTGGTTACTAAAATTAGCAGAAGAACTTCATACCTGGGATGATTTGGTAGCAAGAGAATTGGAAATGAATATGCAACCTTTAACCGATTTACTGGTTGAAAAATATATTGCCTTTCTTCCTAAATTGAACTACCCACAGCGGGTCGGTACGCATACTAATACTGCTTTTGGTGTATCGTTCGCGTATGATTATGCAGAAACTGTCAATAATGAAGATCTTAAAAATGTCATTCGGGAGCGTGCCTTATACTTTTACCAAAATGATAAAAACTGCCCGATAACATGGGAGCCGAGTGGTAGTGATTTTTTGTCCCCGTGTTTAGAAGAAGGCTCTTTAATGAAGCGCTTGTTATCTAAAGAAGACTTTAGAGAATGGATTAATACCTTTTTGCCTCAATTAAAAGATCCAAACTACAATCTTGAAGTAGGGATAGTTTCTGATAGAACCGATGGACAATTGGTACATTTAGATGGTGTAAACTTTTCAAGGGCTTGGGATCTATATAAAATAGCAGAAGATTTACCAGAGTATAATCATCTTAAAAACTTAGCTAACAAGCATATCAACTATTCACTACCTAGTATTTTTGGCGACAGTTACGAAGGTGGACACTGGCTAGGTAGCTTTGCTATTTATGCGCTTAATGCATCGCAGAATGATTAAAAAATGGTTTCGTAATATTGGACCTGGCCCTTTAATAGCAGCTGCTTTTATAGGCCCTGGTACGGTTACAGTTTGTACGCTTGCTGGTGTTGGATTTGGGTTTGCATTGCTTTGGGCTATGACGCTATCTATAATAGCTACTATTGTTTTACAAGAAATGGCGGCAAGATTAGGCATTATTTCTCAAAAGGGTCTTGCAGAAATTTTAAGATCAGAAATAAAGCATCCTATATTAAAAGGGTTTGCCATTGTTTTAACACTTTCAGCAATCGTAATAGGTAATGCTGCCTACGAAGCCGGTAATATCTCTGGTGGTGTTTTAGGATTAGAAACTATAGTTGGTCATCAGTTTATTGCATTTGGTGATTTTTCATTGAATTTATTAAGTCTTACCATAGGATGCATTGCATTCATTTTATTGTATATAGGAAATTATAAAGTACTCGAAAGGGTTTTGGTTTTTCTGGTGATTTTAATGAGTTTATCATTTTTGTTTTCAGCAATAATAACTAAACCGAATCTTTTCAAGGTTTTTGAAGGTGCCTTTATCCCTAATTTTCCAAAGGAAAGTTTATTAACTATTTTGGGTTTAATTGGTACTACGGTTGTACCTTATAACTTGTTTTTGCATGCTTCATTAGTAAAAGAGAAATGGAAAGGTGAGAGCGACTTACAATATGCTAGAAAAGATACGTTTATAGCCATTATTTTAGGTGGCTTAGTTTCTATGTGTATTATAGTATCTGCAGCTTCCATTGATTCGTTCCAAATTAATAATGCTTCTGATTTGGCTAAAGGCTTAGAACCAGTTTTTGGAAGTTTTGCTAAATACTTTTTGTCAATCGGGTTGTTCGCAGCTGGTATTACAAGTGCCATAACAGCTCCTTTGGCAGCAGCCTATGTAGCAAGTGGTTGTTTAGGGTGGAAAACAAATTTGCGTTCAAGAAAGTTTAGAGCAGTTTGGATATTTATTTTAGTTTTAGGGGTGTTGTTTTCATCGCTCAATATCAAACCCATTACTATTATCAAGTTTGCACAAATAGCTAATGGTATTCTTTTACCTATTATTGCTGGATTTTTGCTATGGGTTATGAATAAGGAAAGTGCACTCGGAGTTTATAAGAATAGTTTAAAACAAAACTTATTAGGATTTGTTATCTTAGTTATCAGTTTATTATTATCCATTGTGGCGCTTAATAAAGTGCTTCAACTTAATTTATTTTAGTGAATAATCTTATAGTTGATATTAATGCTGATGTAGGAGAGGGCATAGGCAATGAATCGGAATTGCTACCATTAGTTTCTTCGTGTAACATTGCATGCGGTGGTCATGCAGGGGATAATGAGACAATGGTTAAAGTTATTAAAGAAGCTAAGAAAAATGGCGTTAAAATTGGGGCGCACCCTTCATTTCCAGATAAAGAGGGTTTTGGAAGAAAGCCAATGGATATTTCTTGTGCAGCTTTATTTAAATCGCTAGAAGATCAAACAAATCGACTATTAAACCACTTGAAACATGCAAACGCAGCGTTGCACCATATTAAACCTCATGGAGCACTTTATAATTTGGCTGCAAAAGATGAAAGAACGGCAAATGTAATTGTAGAACTTATGAAGTGTTTTGCCTTACCTATTTATCTTTATGTACCCTATGGTTCGGTAATTGCTGTAATGGCTCAAAAGAACAATATCCCCATTATTTATGAAGCCTTTGCCGATAGAAATTACAATGATGATTTAAGTCTTGTTTCACGTGAGTATTCGAACGCTATTATTTCAGATTCAGAAGATATGTTTAATCATGTTTATGGGATGATAAAAAATAAAAAGGTAAAAACAGTTAACGGTGCCCATATTCATATTGAAGCACATACGTTTTGTGTACATGGGGATAATCCTGAGGCTATAAAACTGTTGAAAAGTTTGAGATTACGATTATTAGAAAATAATATTCAAATTCTTTAATATGTCGAATTATGAATTGTCGTTCAAACGTTTTGGTGAATCCGCTATTCTTATAGAATGGCCTCAGATAATTCATAAGGATGTATTAAATAATATCTTGAATTTTAAGCAGTCACTACTTGAATATTATAAAGATTATCAAGTTTATTTAAACCATGCATATTGCTCGTTATTAATCAATTATGAGACATACGATTTCAAATATTATAATGAAGTTAAAGTTTTAAAAGATCTATATAATTCAAATAAGGATAATTTATCAAAGTCTGCGTTGTTATGGAAAGTTCCTGTTTGTTATGACAGTTCATTTGGAATTGACTTGGAGGAACTTTCTGAAGCTAAAAAGCTTAATGTAGACGATATTATTAACCTGCATACCAAAGTGGATTACTTAATTTATTTCGTTGGTTTTTTACCTGGATTTTTATATTTAGGAGGGCTGGAAGAAGTACTTCATACACCTAGAAGGGCAACACCTAGATTAAACATTGCAAAAGGAGCTGTAGCTATTGGTGGAAAACAAACAGGGGTTTATCCTAGCCAAAGTCCTGGAGGATGGCATATAATTGGTAATTCACCAATAAATTTTTTTAATATCGAACATGAAAAGCCTTGTTTTGCCCAGGCTGGAGATTTTATTAAATTCTATTCCGTGACAACTGAAAAGTTTAGAGAAATAAAAACGTTAGTAGAAGCTGGTGTTTACCAATTAGAAAGTGAGATAATCAATGATTAAAGTATTAAAACCTGGATTTTATTCAAGTATCCAAGATATAGGTCGTATTGGTGGTCAAGCTTTCGGCGTTCCGGTTTCGGGGACTATGGACGCTTATGCAGGTAAGCTGGCTAATGCATTATTGGGTAATAAAAGTGAAGTGGCGGTTTTAGAAATAACCATGACTGGTGCAACTTTTGAATTTAATTGTTCTACTTTAATTTGTATCACTGGAGCAGATATGAATCCTAATCTAAATAAAATTCAAATCAGAAACAATCAAGTTGTTCATATTAAAGAAGGAGATGTATTGAGCTTTGGGAAATTGAATAGAGGCTTTAGGGCTTATTTGGCCGTTTTTGGAGGTTTTAAGGCAAAAAGAGTAATGGGTAGTTATAGCATGTATAGGGGCATAACAGAGCAGACAAATATTAAGAAAGGAGATGCCTTAGATATAAATGTAATAAGTCCAACAACATATAATACTAATGCTTCATTAAGAGTTAAAAGTGATTATATTAATGATATTACTATCGAGGTTTTTAAAGGGCCAGAATTTCAATTACTCACTGAAATTCAGCAGAATAAATTATTAAATTCAGAATTTACAATTTCAAAAAACAATAATAGAATGGCATATCAACTAAACGATAAGCTTGTAAATAATTTGAAACCTATAATAACATCGCCTGTTCTTCCTGGAACAGTTCAACTGACACCTTCTGGGACTCTAATTATTTTAATGCGTGATTGCCAAACAACAGGAGGTTATCCAAGAGTGCTACAGTTAAAAAATATGGCTATTAATGTTTTATCACAGAAATTTACTGGGAATAATATTAGGTTTAAGCTAATACAGTTTTAGCAAAACTTTATAATATTTCTAGAAAGGATTATATAGTTTTACATACAAACCAAAGGTATGCGATTAAGTCTTTACATTTTGTTCAGTTTATTTTTTCTATGGTCTTGTAATTTGGAGAAACCTGTGGATGTGGAATTTATTGTAAATAAGTCTATTGAGGTTACAGGTGGCGAAATAATTAAATCCTCCGATATAACATTCGATTTCAGAAATAGAACTTATAAGGCCATTCGAGACAACGGTCAATTTACTTATATAAGAATGACCTTAAAAGATGGAGATTCTGTTTTTGATATTTTAAGCAATTCTGGATATGATCGTTTTATAAACGATAGTCTAGTAAAGGTTGCAGATTCGATGATTCCGAGATATTCTGCCTCAGTAAATTCGGTGCATTATTTTTCTTTATTGCCCTATAGTTTGAACGATCCTGCGGTAAATAAAACATATATCGGAAAATCAACAATAAATAATTCAGAGTATTATAAAGTTAAAGTAACCTTTGATCAAGAAGGTGGAGGGCAAGATTATGAAGACATTTTTGTCTATTGGATAAATTCAAAATCTTTTAAAACAGACTATTTAGCTTACTCTTATCTTGAATCGAATGATGAGATTGGACTTCGTTTTCGTGAAGCATTTAATGAGCGTTATTTGGAGGGTATCCGTTTTATAGATTATAATAATTATAAACCTAAAAAAAAGGGCGTTTTTTTAAAAGACTTAGATAAGTTTCTTAAAAATAATGAGTTAAAATTACTTTCTAAAATTGAACTCGAAAATATTGTAGTTAAACCTCTTAATTAATAAACAGCAATTTATCCGTAATAGCAGTTCCGTTAATTGTAACGATGTATAAATTTCCGTTATTATTATGCTCAATTTGTTTGTATTTATCCTTCTTTAATATTGAATTTACAAAACTAGGTGTTGAATTGCTATGTCCAACAATTAGAACATTACTTCCTTTTGTTTCTTTTAAGAATTTTTCAGTTTTTAATGATTTATGGTTGTAAATGGTTAATTCTATTTTGTTTTTGGAAGCACTAGGTAAAGCAGTTTCACGTGTTCTAAAAAAATCCGTGGAGTAAATGGCATCAAATGAAATATTTTTAAAAACTTCTGACCATTTTTCTGCACGTAAAAGACCTTTATCTGTTAGATGTGGGTTTCTATCGGTACTATCACTTTTATCTTTTTCGGCATGTCTGATAAAATAATAATTGGAAGTTTTTAGATCGTAATCATTTTGAGAAAATGATGAACAAGTAATTAAAAGAATTAATAATGCTAGTATATTTTTCATAATAAGTTAAATTGCTTGTTATACAGAATCCAAGTGATTGTAGTTATAAGTTTAGTTTTTTTTAAATATAAATATTAAGCTAATTCTATTGCAATCTCAATCATATCTTTAAAGGTAGTTTCTCTTTCTTGACTTGTGGTACGTTCGCCAGTAACTAAAGAATCAGAAATGGTTAAAATTGATAAAGCATTAACATTATGCTTAGCCGCTACCGTATATAACCCAGCTGTTTCCATTTCAACACAAAGGACCCCAAATTTCGACCACTTTTTATAAGATTCGAAGTCGTCGGCATAAAATTCATCCGAGGTAAATACATTACCAGCTTTTAACTCAATGTTTTTAAATTTGGCTGCTTCAACTGCTTTTTGAAATAATTTAAAATTTGCTGTTGGTGCATAATCCGCTCCTCCAAACCGTAATTCATTGACTCCAGAATTGGACGACGCTGCCATCGCTAAAACGATATCACGTATTTTGACATCTTCTTGGTAAGACCCAGCACTTCCTACGCGTATTAGGTTTTTTACTCCATAATCAGAAATAAGTTCATGAGCGTATATTGATATTGAAGGCACCCCCATTCCTGTGCCCATAACAGAAATTGCTTTTCCATTAAATGTTCCTGTATACCCTAACATTCCTCGTATTTTGTTAAAACACTTTGGGTGTTCAAAAAATGTTTCTGCTATCCATTTGGCGCGTAGTGGATCTCCTGGTAATAGAATAGTTTCAGCAATTTCACCTTTTTTGGCTTCAATATGTACACTCATAAATTTTAATAATTTGAATTCGACGAATTACCAGTAATAATGGCAATTCCAGAAGATGTTCCCAATCTGTTAACACCAAGATTTATATATTCCATGGCGGTTTTAAGATCTCGTATACCGCCTGATGCCTTAATCTTGGTATTACCATTATTTATTACAGATTTCATCAATTTTATGTCATTTAAAGTAGCGCCTTCAGTTCCAAAACCCGTAGAGGTTTTTATATAATCTGCACCGCTTTGTATGGCTAATTCACTTGCCTTTATTATTTCAAGCTCATTCAAATAACAGGTTTCCAATATGACTTTTAAAATGTTATTTGGCATTATGTTTTTTACAGCTTCTATGTCTTTCCAGACACTATCAAAATCTTTACTTTTTAAGAACCCTATGTTTATCACCATATCAATTTCATCGGCACCGTCATTTAAAGCTTGTTTGGCTTCTTTTACTTTAGAAAGAGTTGACATAGCTCCTAAAGGGAATCCTATGACACTGCAAATTTTTATGGATGAATTATTTAAATACTCTTTCGCTAATGAAACATAACAACTATTCACGCAAACAGAATAAAACTCATGTTTCTTAGCTTCATTACATAAATTTTTAATATCCAATATAGTAGCAGTAGCTTTTAAAAGGGTATGATCTATGTATTGATTTAATGGTTTCATATATCTGTTAAAGTTAAGTTTATTTTTCTAAATAAATCTAAGTAAAAAACATCTTTGTCATGTTTTAGTTTAAGATTCTAAATGTCCACACACTAATGAGATAAACGGAAATCAATTAAATAAAAATGCCCAACAAACATGCTGTGTGAATTGGGCATTTTAAAATATTAATTTTTAATTATTTAAACCGAAACAGATTCTGCTTTCAATTCTACAGAGGTATTAATTCTATGCACACCAGCATCAATAAATTTTAATGCAGTTTCAATGTCATTTATTCCTCCAGAAGCTACTATTTTTACTTCATCTTTGACAGTTTTCTTAATTATTTTTATGGCGGTTAAAGTTGCTCCACTTTTAGTAAAACCGCTAGATGTTTTTATAAAATCTGCCCTTGTATCTAAACATATTTCGCATGCTTTTATAACTTCGTTTTTACTTATTTCAGAAATCTCAAGAATAACTTTCAAAGGTGTGTTTCCAATAGCTAATTTGACATCAGTGATATCTTTTAAAACGGAAACATAATTCTTACTTTTAAGAAAGCCAAGGTTAATAACCATGTCAATTTCACTCGCTCCGTCTTCGATGGCTTTTTTTGCTTCATATACTTTAGCTTGTGTTGTCATTGCTCCTAATGGAAACCCAACAACTGTACAAACCTTAATACTGGTGCCTAAAAGTAATTGTTTAGCTAGTGCAACGTAAGAACTATTAACACAAACTGCATAATAATTGTTCTTTTTTGCTTCATAGCATAGATCTATGATTTCACGTTCTGTTGCTGTAGATTTTAGTAGGGTGTAATCAATGTACTTGGATATGTTCATTATTATAAGTAGGTTTTTTATCTATTTCATAATAAATCAGGAAATAGAATTGCTATTAATTAATAAAATTTATGTAGAGTTTGGGGCCTTACATGTTACCAAGTTATAAATTTATCTTGTTAAAATGTCTTATAGAAACTTATTTTCGACGAACTGCAAACTCAAATTATTTAACTTGTTTGTTATCAAAATATTGCATTTTGGCTAAGTTTTATGATTTTTAACGATTTTTTTGGTTTTTTCGTCTAGAAACAAAGAAATCACTTCTGATTAGATTAAATAAGAAAAGCAACGCTTACCTAAGAAAATAGATTTACGTTGCTTTTCAACTAACCAACCAACTAATAGACTGTTTGTATGAAGAATTGTTACAAATTGAGTCTATTATTTTTTAAAATTCTTCAGTTACAAGGTCTCCTTGATTTCTGAAAACTAAATTATCATCGAACGCATCAAGAAGTATAATACTATCGGTCGTTATTTTACCCGATAAAATTTCTTTGCTTAGAGCATTTAATACCTCTTTTTGAATGACTCTTTTAACAGGTCTTGCTCCATACTCTGGATTATATCCTTTTTTAGCTAAATAGCTTATTGCTTCTTCTGTAGCATCAAAGGTAATACCTTGTTGTGCGATAACCTTTGTAACAGACTTTAGTTGCAGCCTTACGATTTCAAGAATGTCCTTTTTACTTAGAGGTGAAAACATTACGATATCGTCTATTCTATTTAAAAATTCAGGTCTTACACTTTGTTTTAATAAACCAAGGACATCAATTTTCGCCGATTCAATTGCAGATTCTAAATCTTTAGTTGCCTCAAATCGCTCTTGAATTAAATGACTTCCAATGTTCGAGGTCATTATAATAATGGTGTTTTTAAAATCTGCTACACGTCCTTTGTTATCTGTTAAATGTCCTTCATCTAAAACTTGTAAAAGAATATTAAATGTATCTGGATGCGCTTTTTCTATTTCGTCCAAGAGTACCACAGAATATGGTTTCCGCCTAACTGCTTCTGTTAATTGACCACCTTCATCATATCCAACATAACCAGGAGGAGCTCCAACTAATCTACTCACAGCATGACGTTCTTGATATTCGCTCATATCTATTCGGGTCATGGCGTTTTCGTCATCAAACAAATATTCTGCTAAAGCTTTTGCTAATTCTGTTTTTCCAACACCAGTAGTGCCTAAAAACAAAAACGTTCCTATTGGTTTTTGTGGATTCTGTAGACCTGCTCGACTGCGTCTTACAGCGTCGCTTACGGCAACTATAGCTTCTTCTTGACCTACAACTCTCTTGTGAAGCTCGTTTTCTAATTTTAGCAATTTTTCACGTTCACTTTGAACCATTTTGGTTACTGGTATCCCTGTCCATTTTGCAACTACCTCTGCAATATCATCATAAGTGACTTCTTCTTTTATTAAAGAGTCTTCCGCTTGTTCTTGAAGTTGCTTTTGGAAGTTTTCAAGATGCTCTTGAGCTTCTTTTATCTTTCCATAACGCAACTCTGCAACTTTACCATAGTCACCTTCGCGTTCTGCTTTTTCCGCTTCTAACTTATAGTTTTCAATATCTTGCTTTGTGTTTTGGATATTATCAACTACTTCTTTTTCGCTTTTCCACTTTGCATTTATTTCATTGCGTTGTTCTTTTAAATTAGCCAAATCTGAACGAAGTGATTTTAGTTTTGCTTCATCCTTTTCACGCTTAATAGCTTCAATCTCAATTTCTAATTGCATAATCTTTCTATCCAAAACATCGAGCTCTTCTGGTTTAGAATTAATTTCCATTCTGAGCTTTGAAGCAGCCTCATCCATTAAGTCAATAGCTTTATCTGGTAAAAAACGATTTGTAATATACCTTGTAGAGAGCTCTACAGCTCCGATTATAGCATCATCTTTAATGCGTACTTTATGATGTGTTTCGTATTTTTCTTTAATACCTCTAAGAATTGAAATTGCACTTTCAGTATCAGGCTCATCAACCATGACTTTTTGAAAACGACGCTCTAAGGCTTTATCTTTCTCGAAATATTTTTGATATTCATCTAGTGTAGTAGCACCTATAGCACGAAGCTCGCCGCGAGCAAGAGCAGGTTTTAAGATGTTTGCTGCATCCATTGCACCTTGTCCGCCTCCGGCGCCAACTAAAGTGTGGATTTCATCTATAAACAACACGATGTCTCCATCGCTAGTTGTTACCTCTTTAATAACCGCTTTTAAACGTTCTTCAAACTCACCTTTATATTTGGCTCCAGCAATAAGAGCTCCCATATCTAGAGCAAAAATCTGTTTATCTTTTAAGTTTTCTGGAATATCGCCGTCTATAATTCTGTGGGCTAAACCTTCAGCAATGGCTGTTTTACCTGTTCCAGGTTCACCAACCAAAATGGGGTTGTTTTTGGTTCTGCGGGATAGAATTTGCAATATTCTGCGTATTTCCTCGTCGCGACCAATAACGGGATCTAACTTACCATCTCTTGCCAATTGGTTTAAGTTTTTAGCGTATTTACCAAGCGAATTATAAGTTTCTTCTTGGCTTTGTGAGGTTACATTTTCACCTTTACGTAATTCTTCAATGGAAGCCTTTAGACCTTTTTCAGTGACTCCCTGATCCTTTAACATTTGTGCTATTTTGCTGTTTGATTTAAAAACAGCTAATATTAAATGCTCAATTGACACAAAGTCATCTTTCATTTTTTTTGCAATAATTGATGCCTCATTTAGAGTTTTTCCGGCTTCACGTGAAAGCATAAGGTCGGCTCCAGAGACTTTCGAAAAACTTTCAAGTTGTTTATCTAAGGCCTGCTTTAGTATTGATACATTAACATTTAATTTTTTTAAGAGAAATGGCAGTACGTTTTCATCTACTTCAAAAACACCCTTAAAAAGATGCTCATTTTCAATTTGTTGATGGCTATAACCCTGCGCAATTTGCTGCGCTTGTTGGATAGCTTCTTGTGATTTTATTGTATAATTATTTGGGTTCATATGATGTAAATTTTTCTTTTCATTACCTAAAAGTCAATAACCTTACCAAGCACTGTAACAAGACAAAATGTCTTTAAAGCCATTGTAATTAGTGACGTTTTGTCCTGTTTTATGATATGAAAAAATTTGCTCATGGCTGTTTGGTTAATGTATGGGTTGAATTTTTTTTAAATCAATCTGTGAAGTCTATATTTGAAAGAATTCAAAAATTATCTAATATGCGTTTTTCTACTATTGTATTATTGTTTCTTTTTCAATTCTCTAATATTTTTTATGCTCAATCGGTTGAAGAGGTTGTTATAAGTGATGTTGATTCCAAATTCAATAAATTAGTTTGGTCCGACGAGTTTGATGATAGCGGTGAGGTTGATAAAACAAAATGGCATCATCAAACGAAGTTAATTTTTGGTTCTGGTTGGGCAAACAATGAAGAACAGCATTATACAAACAGAGTTGCAAATTCTTATGTTAATAATGGTACATTGAAAATAAAAGCAATTAAGGAGCACTATAAAGATCAAAGTCAAGAAAAACAATATACTTCGGCTAGACTAAACTCAAAATTTGCTTTTAAATACGGAAAAGTGGTCGTACGAGCTAAATTACCATCGGTTGCCGGTACATGGCCAGCAATTTGGCTATTAGGGAAGAACATTAGCGAAAATGGAGGTTATTGGCACGGCGAAGGATTTGGAAATACTATTTGGCCTTTATGTGGAGAAATTGATATTATGGAACCTAATAAGTTAAAAACCGAAACTTTGGCAACATGGCATTGGCACAATGGTGAGAAATATCAAATGAATTCTAAGAGCGTGCCTTTAACAAATATAGATGCTTCTGAAAATTATCATGATTACATTTTGGAATGGGATTCAAAATCAATGCGTATTTATATAGATGATACTTTGGTTAATGAGATGCCTACGGAAAAGCCATATCATGCTGAATTTTATATATTGCTCAATGTAGCTATGGGCGGTAATCTTGCCGCAGAAATTGACTCTGAATTTACTCATGATATTATGGAAATAGATTATGTTAGGGTTTACAAATAATACGTTTCATCTGTTTAACATTAACATGACTGACCTAATATATTATTGGGTTATTAAATTACTTTTGTAAGCTTCAGAATAAAATTCGACTTTTAGCACATGGGATTATTAAATAAAATTTTTGGAGACTCTGCTGAAATTAAGGAAGAATATGTTTTGCCATGGATTACCTTGAATAATTTAGGGCAATTAAATCATATCGAGGAAAAATCCAATAAAAAAACTCAGGTTATTTTTAAACATTCAACACGTTGTGGTATTAGTTCTATGGTTATGAGACAGTTTGTGGATGCTTATAATTTCAGAGAGAAAGATTTAGATTTATATTATTTAGATTTAATAAATTTTAGAGAAGTTTCTAATGAAGTTTATTATAAATTTCAAGTCATTCATGAATCGCCGCAACTTTTGGTTATTAAGAATGGCACAGCAGTGGCACATGCGTCACACGGAGAAGTGAATAATATTGATTTAAGTAGGTTCATATAAAACTGGAAAAAGTTGAAGATTTTATAACTGTCCATTCCTCTTTTAGAATACCATAGCAACAAGTACTTCGCTTAAACCCATCTAACATCAAAGTATCCTTTCTTAGAATTCCCTCAAGCTTAGCTCCAAGTTTTTCAACAGCTTTTCTTGAGCGCACATTGCGCTTGTCTACGCGAAATTCAACTTTATTAAAATTTAACGTTTCGAAAGCATATTGTAGCATTAAAAATTTCATTTGTGTATTCAATCCGGAACCTTGAAACTCATTACCTATCCAAGTCCAACCAATATGTAATACTTTGTTTTTCCAATTAATAAGCCCGAAACGTGTGCTTCCAGCATATGCCTTTTTACTTTTGTCATAAACTATAAAAGGTATGGTAGTTTTTTGGGTTATACCATCAATAGCCGTTTGAACATAAGCCAATAAATCTTCTTCAGTGTCAATTTTACTAGGAGAATATTGAACTAAGTTTTCTTCCTGTGCAATGTCTATCAAGTTTTTATAATTACTAAGACTTAGGGGAGATAGTTTTACAAAATGATTTTCAAGCGTTGGTATATTCATATAAAAATTAAAAGTAGCAACAAAGATAAATTAGTTATCGCAATTGTTTTAACCGTAATAGGCATTTTGTATTTTTACCCCATTCAGTAAAACATTTTTAATGCAATTATCGAAAAAAGAAATTTTACGGCGCGCTAATTCTATTACTAAGGATACCTTAATGGAGACTTTAGAAATTGAAATGATTGATTTTGGCGATGACTATGTAATAGGTAAAATGCCCGTTAATAAAAGAGTGCATCAGCCGGATGGCGTCCTACATGGTGGTGCTACTGTTGCTTTAGCCGAAACGACCGGGAGCTTTGCTGCTGAACTTTTGCTTGATACTAAGAATTATTTTGTTAGAGGTATAGAAATAAGTGCTAATCATATTAAAAGTATTCGAGAAGGCCATGTGTTCGCCAAAGCTAAGTTTATACACAAAGGTAGAACAACACAATTATTAGAGATAAAAATTACCGATGAAGATAATAACCTTATTTCACTCTGTAAATTAACAACCGTTTCATTACCTAGAAAGAAATAATGACTGATAATCAGTTTTTTGGTAATCTTCAAGATCATTTCGATAAAAGCCTTCCCTTTGTGGCTTATAGAAAACCTAATTTGAATGAGGTTAATGCGTTTTTACAATCTGATAATAGGGTATATAAGACTATAAATTTTCAAGAAAAAGGCTTTATTTTTTCTCCTTTTAATAATCTAGATGACACTATATTAATACCACTGGAAAAGTCTGAAAAGATTAATCTTTTGTTTAATTTTTCAAATATTGAAAAACTCTCTGACCTTGTAAAAAATGAAGATAGTCTGCAAAAACAACAGCATATAATTCTTATAAAACAGGGGATAGAAGCCATTAAACAAAAGGCTTTCAAAAAAGTTGTGCTTTCCAGAAAAGAAATAATAGATATTGAAAATAGAAACACCATAGATGTTTTTAAAAACCTTTTGAAAACTTATAAATCTGCTTTTGTGTATTGTTGGTATCATCCAAGAATAGGATTATGGCTTGGTGCAACTCCAGAAACATTAATTAAAATAGAAGGAAAACGTTTTTCTATTATGGCACTAGCAGGTACACAAGAATTTAAAGGATCTTTGGACGTAACGTGGCGACAAAAGGAAGTACATGAACAAAAAGTTGTAACCGATTTTATTGTAGAGAATTTAAAACCATTGGTTGAAAATTCAAATATTTCAGAAACTGTTACGGTTAAAGCAGGTAATTTACTTCATTTAAAAACAATAGTTACTGCTAAATTAAAACGAAATTCCACTTTAACAGATTTAATTTCAGCATTACATCCAACACCTGCTGTTTGCGGTTATCCAAAGAATAAAGCGAAACAATTTATTTTAGAGAACGAAAATTATAATCGTGAATTTTATACTGGTTTTTTGGGAGAGTTGAATCTAGAAAACAATAGGAGTCCTAGAGCCAGTAAAAGAAATATAGAGAATAGAGCTTATACAGTTATTAAGAAAAGCACGCAATTATATGTTAACTTAAGGTGTATGCAAATTAAAGATAAACAGGCTCTCATTTATATAGGAGGTGGTATTACCGAAACTTCAAACCCGGAGAAGGAATGGGAAGAAACAGTATCAAAGTCGTTAGTAATTAAAAGCGTCTTAAATTAAGGTGTTTTACATGTGTTTTGTTACTTTTACTTATTCATTATAATTAGATGATTTACCCTAAAATTCCATTAGCACAAACCGTTGTGCAACTTTGTAAGGCAAAAAACATTAAACATATTATTATCTCTCCAGGTAGTAGAAATGCACCCTTAACGATTGGATTTACAAATGATAGGTTTTTCACCTGCTATAGTATCGTAGATGAACGCTGTGCCGCCTTTTTTGCAATTGGTATTGCCCAACAATTGGGAGAGCCAACTGCCGTTGTTTGCACCTCGGGAAGCGCTTTACTTAATTATTACCCTGCGGTTGCTGAGGCATTTTATAGTAATATTCCTTTGCTTGTTTTATCCGCAGATAGACCAAAGCATCTTATTGGAATAGGAGATGGGCAAACCATCAATCAAAAACATGTTTTCGAAAAACATATTTTATATTCAGCCAATTTAAAATTAGATTTAAAAGACGAAAAAAACATTCCTCCAGCGCAAGAATTACCCATAATGAAGAACCTTGAGAATAAGTTAGAACGTTTTTTAGGTTTGCAAAAAGATATTCAGATTTACAACGAAGAAGAGCTTAACGTTGCAATTAATTATGCTATTCATAAAAAAGGTCCTGTTCATGTAAATGTTCCTTTCGATGAGCCGTTATATGAGACTGAAGCAGCTTTAAGTATTGCTCCTAAGTTAGTTGATATTCAAAGAAAGTTGATACAGTTAGATGATTATACAATAATGGAATGTTTAGATACTTGGGTGTCTGCCCAAAAGAAGATGATTCTAGTTGGCTCTAATGCGCCTAACGCTATTGAACAGAAGTGGCTTGACGAATTAGATAAAGATGACAGTGTTATTGTTTTAACCGAAACGACATCTAACATTAATCACCCCAATTTTTTCTCAAGTATTGATCAAATTATTGCACCGTTAACAGAGAAAGAACAAAAAGAGTTACAACCTGATTTATTATTGACTTTTGGTGGATTGATAGTTTCAAAAAAAATAAAAGCACTTTTACGAAAGTTCCAAGCAAAAGCGCATTGGCATATCGATGAAATAAGTGCTAACGATACGTTCTTTTGCTTATCGAATCATTTGGAGATAAGTCCAAATACCTTTTTTGAAATTTTTCTTCCTAGAATCACACATTACGCCAAAAGTAATTACAAGGAACATTGGACTTCGGTGAAGAAGCATCGATTGGAAAAGCACGCACAATATTTAAATGAGCTACCATTTAGTGATTTTAAAGTATTTAGTGCGTTGGTAAAATCGTTACCTGCAAATTCTATATTACAAGCGGGAAATAGCTCTACAATACGTTATTTGCAACTTTTTAAATTAAATAAAACAATTCAGGTTTTTTGTAATAGAGGAACAAGCGGTATCGATGGAAGTACTTCTACAGCTATTGGCTGTGCGGCCATAAATACAAAGCCCACTATATTTATTACTGGAGATTTGAGTTTCTTTTATGATAGTAATGCTTTATGGAATAGTCATATCCCTAGTAATTTTAAGATAATTGTAATAAACAATGGTGGTGGTGGAATTTTTCGAATTCTACCAGGTCATAAGAACACTGATAATTTTGATGAGTTTTTTGAGACCAAGCATGAATTAACCGCAGAACATTTATGCTCGATGTATGGTTTTGATTATCTAAAAGCTTTAAATGAAAATGAACTTAGTGATCATTTAAAATCATTTTATAAGAAATCAAAGCAACCTAGATTGTTAGAAATATTTACACCTCGCGTTTTTAATGACGAGGTGCTTCTAGATTATTTCAATTTTATAAAATGATGATGTGACCAAATGGTTTTTCTTGTGTCTAATAAATAGCTATCTTTAAAAAGATTGAAATATTAACCCTTAAAAAATTATCTAATCATGAGTAAAAGAGATGAACTTATTGTTAAATATGCTGCCGATTTAAAAGAAAAGTGCGGTGTAGATGCAGACATGGATTTATTAACTAAAGTAACTATTGGTTGCGGACCATCAATTTACAATGCAGATTCTTCAACAGTATCGGGCTCTGACGATTCAGAACTAGCAACGGTAAAAAATAATTTCTTAATTAAGAAATTGGGCTTAAGTGATGGTGCTAAACTAGATGAAGGTATATCAGCTGTAATGGAGCAATATGGACGTTCTAATAGAAACAAATACAGAGCAGTAGTTTACTATTTGCTTACTAAGCATTTTGGTAAGGAATCTGCTTATTAGTTTAGTTGGTTTGATTTGTTTTTAAAGCGTTGCATTTGCAACGCTTTTTCTTTACATAAAATTTAAACAGTACATCTTATAATATATTACCTTTGCGGCATGATAAAATTAGGTCAATATAATACCTTAGAAATTCTTCGAGAAGCAGAACAAGGCATCTATTTAATAGATGATGAAGATAATGAAGTATTATTACCAAATAGATATGTTCCAGATACTTTTAAAATATGGGACAAATTGGAGGTTTTTGTTTATTTAGATAATGAAGAACGTCCCGTTGCAACAACCGATAGACCATATATTGAATTAAACGATTTCGCTTTATTGCGTTGCAATCAAGTTACAGAATATGGTGCTTTTTTAGATTGGGGTTTGGTAAAAGAATTGTTTTGTCCATTTAAAGAACAGGCTTTTAAAATGAAACCAGGAGGTTGGTATTTAGTGTATTGTTATATGGATGAAAAAACCGATAGGTTAGTAGCATCGAGTAAAACAAATCGTTTTTTAGATAACAGAGAACTAACTGTTAATCAGTTTGATGAAGTTGATTTAATAGTGTCACATCCTTCGGATATTGGAATGAATGTAATTGTAAATAAGAAACATAAAGGTTTGATTTACAAAGACAATATTTTTACCGACTTAAGTATTGGTGATAAACTAAAAGGTGTTGTTAAAAAAATACGACAAGGTAATAAGTTGGATATTGCTTTAGGTCAGGTTGGCTATAGAAATATTGAGCCAAATGCTGATCGTATTATGGCAGAGTTGGCAGATAATAGCGGTTATTTAAATCTTACAGATAAGTCGAACCCTGAGACGATAAAAGATTTACTTCAAATGAGTAAAAAAAGTTTTAAGAAGTCTATTGGAACACTTTATAAAAATCGGCTTATTGAAATAAAACCAGATGGTATTTATTTAATTCAGTAATTCGGCAACTTTATTTTCTAACGCAGGACCCCTTAAGTTTTTCGCAACAATTTTACCGTCAACATCTAAAAGAAACGTCGCAGGAATCCCACGGACATTATACATTTTAGCAATTGGGTCTTGCCAATACTGCAAGTTAGAGATATGATGCCACGTCATTTTATCGTCATTAATGGCTTTTATCCATCTATCTTTATGTCCTTGTCTATCTAAAGAAACACTAATAATTTCCAGTCCTTTATCGTGATATTTATTGTATACCTTTACCACGTTTGGGTTTTCTCGTCTACAAGGTCCGCACCAAGACGCCCAAAAGTCGATAAGTGTAAGCTTTCCTTTTATATCATTTAGGGCGAGCGTTTTCCCCTTCGGTGTTTCAGCACTAAAATTTGGTGCAACACTACCTATCTGAGTTGCTTTTTCAGCTTCTCTTATCATTTTTTGTGTTTGTATAAAACTACTTATGTTTTGTCCTTGACGTGAAGCTTTTAAATTTTCTGCCAAACTAGAATATGTACTTTCTATGGGTTCTAATTCTGCACCTCTAACTTTAATAGCTTCGTTTAATAAGATAATTGCAACATCAGAACTTTTATTTTGCATAGCATGATTTACTGACAAATCATTTAATTTTTTTCGGGCTTGGTTAATTGCTTCGAAGATATTTTGTCTATCTACACTTTGGTTTATATTCGCTATTCTGTATTCATTATGCAATTTTTGCAATTTTTCATTTTGTCGTTTCTGTGCCAAATAATATGCTTGATATACCTCATTATTTTTACTTCCTAAAACTTTTGAAGTATTCAAACTGTCTTTTTCAATTGAAATTGAAATATCACCATTCTCAACAATCAATGGTAAAAATCCTTCTGTTCCATTAATGAATAGGTATTCTAAAGAAGGCTCTTTACGTTTGCCTTCAAAAATAAACTTTTCATCAATTACGATAGCGGTATCCTTGTTTACCATTTGTCCACGCTCATTTTTAACTTTTAAATAGGCACGCATACCATTATATATACCAGGTGCATTCGCTTCAATCACAAAATTATCTGTTCTTTTTGGGGTTTGACAAGCCAAAATGATTCCTAAAAAAAGAAAAATTATAAGTTGTTTCATTGCAGGAGTATTTTAGCTCAAATATAATTATTTTTGCTATATGATAAATCAGGATACCATAGTAGCTTTGGCTACACCTTCTGGAGCAGGAGCCATTGCCATTATTCGTTTGTCTGGCAAAAATGCAATTGATTTAGCAGAAAGTAGTTTTAAATCTATTTCGGGTAAAAAACTAAAGAATCAAACTACACATACTATACATCTGGGTCATATTATTGATGGTGTTAAGACTATAGACGAAGTGTTGCTATCTATATTTAAAAACCCAAATTCGTATACTGGTGAAGATGTCGTTGAAATATCTTGTCATGGCTCAAATTATATACAACAAGAAATTATTCAATTGTTTCTTCGGAAAGGATGCCGTATGGCAACAGCTGGTGAGTTTACGTTGCGCGCTTTTTTAAATGGTAAGTTAGATTTATCTCAGGCTGAAGCTGTAGCTGATTTAATAGCGAGTGACAATGAAGCGTCGCATCAAATAGCTATGCAACAAATGCGTGGCGGCTTTTCTTCTGAAATTGCCAAACTTCGTGAAGAACTTTTAAATTTTGCTTCGTTGATAGAATTGGAACTTGACTTTGCAGAGGAAGATGTGGAGTTTGCAGACAGAACGCAATTTAAAGAATTAATTGAGCGTATCACATTTGTTTTGAAACGATTAATAGATTCGTTCGCCGTTGGTAACGTGATTAAAAATGGAATTCCCGTGGCTATTGTAGGTGAGCCCAATGTAGGGAAATCAACTTTGCTTAATGTATTGCTAAATGAAGAACGTGCCATTGTTTCGGAAATTGCAGGAACCACAAGAGATACTATTGAAGATGAAATCTCTATTGGTGGTATTGGCTTTAGATTTATAGATACTGCTGGCATTCGTGAAACTAAAGATGTAGTAGAGAGTATTGGTATTAAAAAAACCTTTGAAAAAATTGAGCAATCACAAGTTGTTATCTATTTATTTGATAGCACAAAGTATAAAGCACAAAGTGATAAATTTAAAATAGAGCTAGAGAAAATAAAAAACAAATATCCACTAAAGCCATTAATCATTCTAGCCAATAAAATAGACCAGATTGATGACATTCAAATTACACAAATGCAATCAGAAATACCACAGATAAAATTATTATCGGCTAAAACAGGTTTTGGTGTAGTAGGATTAACCAATTCACTCTTAAATTTGATTAATACTGGCGCTTTACGCAATAACGAAACTATTGTTACCAATTCACGTCATTATGATGCTTTACTAAAAGCTTTTAAAGAAATACAAAAGGTAAAAGAAGGTTTAAACACTGACCTATCTGGGGACTTATTAGCAATAGATATCAGACAGGCTCTTTATCACTTTGGGGAAATTACAGGCGAAATCACAAACGACGATTTATTGGGTAACATATTTGCTAACTTCTGTATCGGTAAATAACAGAAATTTAGCAATTTCATAATACGAAGTCTCTAACAACCTATTAATTAACAATTATTGTAATAATATTTAATATCTTGTTATATTGAAGCCTCATTTAATAGATGTTAACACATATTGCTTTTATCGAATGATTTATAGTATATTAAAAAATAAATAATTAAAAGATGAATAAAGGTTACAGTATTTTCATAAGTCTTGTGGTTGCATTAGGAGGCTTTCTTTTGGGGTTTGATAGTGCAGTTATTTCTGGTGCTGTTGGAGGAATAACACATTACTTTAGTATGACAGATTGGGAATTGGGTTTTTCTGTTGGTTGTGTGATTTTTGGCGCTATGGCTGGAAATATTAGTGCTGGACCATTAAGTGATAGATTTGGCAGAAAAAAAATTCTTATAATTACCGCCATTTTATTTACAGCTTCGGCGAGTTGGTCTGCTTTGGCAACGGGTTATTTAGAGTTTGTTGTGGCTAGAATTATTGGAGGCGTTGGAATTGGAGGAGCCATATTAATTGCTCCTATTTATATTGCTGAAATAGCACCACCTAAATTAAGAGGAAGTTTAGTTTCTCTAAATCAACTCAATATTGTTCTAGGAATTTCAATAGCGTATTTTTCTAATTATTTTTTAAAAGATATTGAAGGAGATAGCTGGCGTTGGATGCTTGGTGTAGAGGCTATTCCTGCTTTTATTTATTTTTTAGCCTTATTTATTGTTCCCAGAAGCCCTAGATGGTTAATTCAAAAACTGAATCATGTTGAAGTTGCACGAGGAATTTTAACAAAAATAGGAGGTGAAGATTATGCATTAGCAACCATATCAGAAATACAGAGAGGTATAGCAAAGAAAGAGCCTAAAGGAACTTTTTATCAGCTCTTTCAAAACAGAATGCGCACTATCATGATTATCGCATTTGGTATTGCTTTTTTTCAGCAAATAACAGGCATTAATGCCATATTTTACTACGCACCTACAATTTTTGAACAGGCAGGAGGCAGTACCGACTCATCATTTCTTCAGGCGATTGTTGTTGGTTTAACAAATTTAGTTTTCACACTTGTTGCTATTTGGCTTATTGATAAATTAGGCAGGAAGCCGCTTCTTATAATAGGTACTGCAACTATGGCGATAGCTTTATCAATGGCAACTTTAGCATTTAATAATGCCACATACAATTTTAGTAAGGTATCTATAGACCAAATTGAGAATAGTGAAATAAGGAAAGCGCTAAATGAATATCAAGGGAAATCTTTTAGTTCTCAAAAGGAATTATTTAGTAATCTTGGACCCGTTTTGAACGAAAGTCAGTTACATGAATTTAAACGTAATCACGTTAAAAAATTCATATCAATTAACGCAAACTTAGTGCTTATAGCAATTTTACTTTACGTAGCGGCGTTTGCCATTTCATTAGGACCAGTTATGTGGACATTACTTTCAGAAATATTCCCTTCAAATATAAAGGGTATAGCTATTTCGGTTGTTGGATTCTTTAACTCATTAGTAAGTTATACGGTTACTCAATTTTTTCCATGGGAGTTAACAAACCTTGGTCCAACATTAACTTTTGCAATATATGCGATAATGGCAATTTTATCTTTGGTCTTTGTAATAAGATACGTTGTTGAAACAAAAGGAAAAAGTTTGGAGGAAGTTGAGGCATTATTAGTTAGAGGTTAGTAAATCTGTTAGTTTGCAATTAATTAAATAAGCTCGCCTACATTATGTTTAAGACACCTGTGACTTTTTATTCATTAATGCCTCCTTTACATTTGAGCATTAATTATTAAACCAAAACTTAATTTACTTAAACCGCTTCAGTTTGTGAAGCGGTTTTTTGTAATAAATTGTGATATGATCAGGATAAAAGGGGTTTGTCATCTTCTATATTTATATTGAGATCATGTATTTATTCTTTCATTAAAAATAAAAAAATCGATAAAACGCTTGTTTTTAACGATTAATTACATATTTTTGCTAAATAAACCCTTAAATCTATCAGTAATGAAAACAAAATTAATCTTGCTTAGCTTCTGCTTTGTATTACTTGGTGTTTCTAGTTTTGCACAAAAGAAAAAGGAACCTCAAAGCATTATTTCAGGAGACGTAGCTATTAAAAAATACCATAGTAAAGAAGATCTAGACCGCATGCAAAAAGGAGAATTATTAGGTCTTTATGTAGAGCGTATTGAAAGTCTTGTTGGGTTATTGCCATATATCGCTTTCGCAACTAAGCCTGGTATAACCATGTCTACTTTAGGAATTCCTAATGACAGTGAAAATAGAAAAGCATTAGAAGGCCAATTTGAGGCTACTGACAATTTCCTTGAATCTAACCAAGAGTTCCAGAAACGTATTTTACCTTATTCCGATACAGATAATTTGGTTTCTGCTATTCTCTATTATGAAGAAACTCTTAAGGCTCTGCACGAATACAGTGAATTTCATTAAGAATTATCCAGTATTTATCTAGGCATATTTAAATCATTTTGACATTTAATCGAGTTTATTTCGTTAAAATTTTATGATAAATATGCATTTTGTCGATAAAATTGGTATTTCATGGAATATTACAGTATAATTGTAAACAACTTAAAGCTGATTTAATATAAATTTTCAATCATGAAAAGTTTAATAAAAATAGTATTCATATTTCTTTTTGCTATAGGAAATATTTGTGCGCAACAAGAAAAAGGGATTGTTGGTGTAAATAACTGGCTAAATAATTGGACAGAATTTAAACCTAGTCAACAAGATTATGGTGAAGTAACTCAAATTATAACGGGTAATATAATCGAAGACACCAAGTTATATAAGAGATATAGATATTTACTTTTAGGAAATGTATTTGTTGCTAACGATGCAACGCTTACTATTGAACCTGGAACTGTAATAATTGGTGATTACGAGTCTAAAGCATCGCTGACTATATCAAAAGGAGCAAAAATAATTGCAGATGGATCTGAAACAGATCCAATAGTTTTTACATCCAATCGAAGTGTTAAAAGAGCTGGAGATTGGGGAGGACTAATTTTGCTTGGTGACGCTCCTATGAACAAATTTGGTAATGGATCGGTGTCAAATTACTATACAGACTTAGATCAATCTTCTTATGGTTATGTTAATTATGGAGGTGAAACGGCAAATGGGACTTCTGGAATTCTTAGATATGTGAGGATTGAATATGCAGGAAAAAGAATAGGGAGAACCGATTACTTTAGTGGATTATTGCTTGCGTGCGTAGGTAATGAAACTATATTAGAAAATATAATGGTTAGTTATGCTGCTAATAATGCTTTCGAAATAATTGGAGGTGGTGTTAATTTGAATAAGGCCGTTTCATATAAATCGAACGGAATAGATTTTAAATTCAATTATGGAACACAATCTGTAATAAGTAATTCTTTGGCAGTTCGGTCACCTTACATTTCAAGTAGTAATGGGTCTAGATGTCTTCAAGCCCTATCTTACAGTAATAATAAAGAAGTGGACTTTAGCAAAAAAGGGACTTTTGTTGACGCCGATAATTTGACTGTCTTAAACTTGAGCGATAACTTAAGTAACGATATAAAAATGGGCTTAGTTAAGGAGGCAATTTTCATTGGTGAAAATGCTTCATTGGATATGAACAAGAGTGTAATTTCTGGGTTCAATCCGGCTGTTTTATTAGCTGAGAAGATTACCATTAACCAAGAAAATTTAGAAAAAATAAAATTTTCTGAAATGTATTTCAACAACTGTAATGGAAATATTTTCGTTGAGCATAATTCAAATAATGAAGACTTAGAAAACTGGTATGGTAATAGTGCTTTTTTTAATGTCTATTCCAAGGGTGTTGATTCTCAAACTTTTATTGATGTACAAAATGAAAGAAGACCAGACTTTAGATTAAAGATTAATAAAATAATTGCAACTAACGACATTAATGAAAATTAAGAATCTAATTTTGAAAAAGAACATATTTAGATTTTATATAAAGCCTTTAGGCTGAATCGGATTCATACATTTTAGAATATAGCCCCAATAAAAAAATAATATATGATGAAAAGCTCCAAATTTATTCAAATTTTTATTTTTTTATTTTTTGCTAAAGTATGTAACGCTCAAATAGTAATTAGTAAGCCAAATCTTGGTTTTACACAAGCATGTGCAAGCCCTTCATTTAATAGTTATAATGTAACATTTACATTTTCTCCAGATACAGGCATAACAGCTTCCAATCAATTTATTATAGAATTGTCTGATGAAACGGGAAGTTTTGCAAGTGCAGAAGTTATTCATACCACATCTGCTGGTAGTGTTACAGCTTCTCCTGCAACTCTTAATTTTATGTTTCCAACTACTATAGCTGGAGGGGCTTATAAAATTAGAATAAAAAGCACATCTCCTGCAGCTACTAGCACAGGATCGGATGCTTTTCCCGCATATTATAAAGAGCAAGATGAACCGTTTACAATTAATAATTTAATATCGACAGCCGTCTATTGTGCAGGTGAGACTTATACTCTAACTATCGATAATCCAGGTACGCCACCTAATAATTCGCCACTGCAATACCCAAACTTGTCCTTTAATTGGTTTAGAGAAACAAGCGAAACTACATCTGTTTTTGTAGCTTCTGGTGAATCTTTAGAAGTAAGTGAATCTGGGACTTATTTTGTAGAAACCGATTATGGTTCTTGTACATCAAACTCCTTCTCGAACCGAGTAGCCGTCAGTCAATCGGGATCTGGGTCAACAACATCTATAAGTTCAAGTTTGGGTAATCCCTATTGTTCTGGTGATGGACCAACACGACTAAGTGCTATTAATGGCAGTAGTTATAAATGGTTTAAAGATGGAGTAGAAATTACCGGAGTGACCACACAGATGTATGAGACAAATGAATCTGGTCTGTATTCAGTAGAAATAAATTTAGGTAATTGTTTGGAAACATCTACAATCGATCTTAATGCTGAAGGATTTTCAAGTAGTATCGACGTTCCTGAGAATAATTTTTTAGATGAAGGAGAAACATTGGATGTAGCAGTTACCACCGATGCTATAAATCCAGAATTTAACTGGTATAAAGATGGCATCTTAATTTCTGGAGAAATTAATAATAGCTTTACATCATCAGAAATGGGTAGTTATAGTGTAGTTGTAACACAAACTTCTGGATGTTTAGCTTCAAGTGAACATATATTCAATATTCTTGATGCATTTCCATCGGTAGCAAAAATTCCCAATATAGTAAGTCCTAATGGAGATAGTGTTAATGACACATGGATTATTCCTCAGGAATATGTCTCTGGAACCAACACTGAAGTTATCATTATTAGTTCGCAAGGAAAAATAGTTTTACAAACTAAGGATTATCAAAATAATTGGCCAGAAAATCAATTGGAATTTAAATCTATAAATCCAGTTTTCTATTACATAATAAGGCCAGAAAACAAAAAAGAACAAAAAGGTTCTATAACGGTTATAAAATAGCATGTACAAACATTTTCTATATATAGTTTTCTTTGTCTGTATTTTACAACAATCCCATTCTCAGCAGGATGGCGTTGTTGCTTTAGAGCTTCCCGTTAGAAACTCTTTAAAATTTAATAGATATGCCATTAACCCAGCGTTTAGTTTTGTAAGAGAGCAGAATAGATACATAAGTTTTACTAATAAACGTCAATGGGTGCAATTTGATAATGCACCACAGACTTATCTTTTTAGTTATTCTGGCAGATTTAGGGAAAATATTGGTACTGGAATTGCTTTATTTCAGCAAGACTATGGTGTATTAACCACGTTTGGAGGATTACTAAATTTTGCTTACAATGCTAGTATAAATAGAGATAGCAACTTAACTTTTGGTGCAAATATTGGTTTTTATACAAGTGGTATAAATGAAGGAAATGTTATTACAAATTTTCAAGACCCATCACTTAACAATATTCCTTCTAATTCTATATTAACGATAAGCCCTGGAATTAATTATGGAACTGCATTCTTCGATTTTGGACTGGCTATCAATAATTTAGCATCTTATAATTTCACCAATTCCGAAATGCTTGAGGACAATCCGCAACAAGGAGTTCAAGCACATATCATGTACACGGGATATATGAATACTCGTGGATTTTTCGATCAAAGCAAATTTTCAATGTTGATTAGGTCGGAATTTCAAAAAGATGATACTATACTTTCTGGTCTTGCTATGTTAACAATCCCAAAAGGGATATGGGCTCAAGCTGGTTATAATACACGCTACGGAATGTCTGCAGGAATAGGTCTTAATATTACTCAACAAATTGCTTTAGAGTACAATTATGAAAAAGCTATGGGTGATTTTGTAGATTTTGGAAGTTCTCATGAAATTACTTTAGCCTATAAGTTTAAGAAGCAGTATCGCTATGATTATGGCGATGATGACGATGAGGAAGCGCTAATTATGCCATCTAGAAAGTCAAATCGAGTACTTGCCAAAAATAAACCTGCTAAGTATAAAAATTTGCCAAGAGTTAAGCGTGTTCCAAAGGTTGAAAATGAAAAAGTTGAGAATGCTATAAAAACAGACACAATTGCGGTTGCTAATAATGTTCCAGATATTGAACCAGAAAAGACTGATGAAGAATTAATTGAAGAACAACGATTAAGAGCTATTGAAATACTAGCAGAGAAGCGCAAAGAAGAAGAAAGATTAAAAGCAGAAGCTGAAGCTAAAGCAAAACAAGAAGCTATTGCTAAGCAAAGAGCAGACGAACAAGCAAAACTGAAAGCAGCGCAAGAAGAACGAGCAAGATTGGCAAGAGAAGCTAGGCTTAAAGCTGAAGCTGAAGCAAAAGCTAAGCGCGAACAAGAAGAAGCTGCTAGAATTAGAGCAGAAGAGGAGGCTCAAGCTAAATTAGCAGAAGAAGCTTGGATTAAGGCTTTAGAGGAGGAAAAAATTAGGCTTGAAGAAGAGACTAAGTTAAAAGCAGAGCAAGAAGCCCAAGCTCAAAATGTGCAACCGGAGATAGTTGCAGATGAAATTATTGGCATGATAGACCTAGATGGTGTAATGGTACCAGCTCCTAGAGACAGACAAACGAGAGAAATGAATGGTCTTACCCTTTTAACTAGTAACTCTGGACTTGAGCAACAAGATTTATTAGAGCAGTTAAAAGAGAAAATTGCAATGAAGCAAAAAGATCTTGATGACTTAAAAGAAGAAAACGATTTAAGCGAACAAGGAATTTATAGCGCGCCTAAGGCGTTTAAGAGTATTTCTGCGGAAAATGCAGCAATGGCGGCAATTCAATTAAAATTGGATAATGTTATTAAAGCTAGAGATTTAAATATTAAAGAGCTTGAAGCATTATATAATGAACGCTTAAAAACGGTTAGAGATAAGCAAGATGTTACCAATAAATTTTATGCTGATAAAATAAAAGAATTAAAATCTCAACAATTGCAAGCTATAAATACTCGATCTAGTTTAATGACTAATCTAGAAGAAATAAAAGTGGCTACAGATATAGAAAGAAAACGCCGCATAAAACGTGCTGCTTTCGATAATGACCAAGTGAGATATCAAAAAGATCGAGCAACCTTAAAACAAATTAAGGATTACACACCAGTTAGTAATGAGCCGCTAGAACCAGAACATTTTGATTCTGGGGAATTATTGAGTAACATCCAAATTTTAAAGGATGTTAATAATGTAGATAATGGTTATTATCTAGTTATTGCTGTTCATAGAGATGTTGCTAAAAGGGACGAATTCTTGAGAAAAGCAGTAGCCGCTGGTGAGTCGAATATCGATTTCTTCTTTGATGTGAATACTAGTAAGTACTATATTTATTATCAAAAGTTTGATTATATAGATACTGCAAATGAAGCACTTAAGTCTAAAGGCTCACAGGCATATAATACGAATATGTCTGTGGTGAAAATTGAAAACTAATAGATATAAATGCCCTTAAAAATGGTTTATCCTTTACTTTCAGGACATCTTTTCTTTATTTAAAATAGGTGTTTCAGAATCCTTATCAATGCAATTCCTAGCAGCATAGATTCTGACTTTAGAATTATTAAACCGACTGCAATTAAAGGTTTTAAAAATAATCTTTGATATAGATTTATACTTCAATATTATACAAAAAGTAATCTAAAGACTACTTTATAAGCGAATAATATAGATAAAACGACTAAAAAAATCGATAAAATGCATAAAAAACACATATTCCTTTCTTTATTACAAAATTAATTACGATATTTATACCGATTAAAATCATTAAATAACGACGAAATGTCGATTTGGTAGTAATATACGTATGATAAAATAAATTTAATGAAACAAAATTAGAGTTCTTATTTCTTTGTTAAGCCCCAATTTATAAAGAAATAATAAATAGAATTGCCATGAAGAAACCTACTTTTTATAATTTAACACTTGTTGTTTTATTATTATTATTACTACTGTCTGCTAGTAGCTTTGCTCAAACCTACGATCCATTTACTGAAAGAGTAAAAGTTGAAGTAAGAGGAAGTATGTTAGTTGTAGGTAATAATATTATTGGGGAGAATAACTTACCGTTTAATGATTTAACAAGAGATAATCAAGATGTCGATATGAGATATATCGATATCGACTCAGATGCATCAACGTTTAGTTCCAGTAGTGCAGAAATACAATTACCACCTCATGAAGATGGAAGTGCGACAGATTGTTATAGAGTTGTTTATGCAGGTCTTTATTGGGCTGCTTCACTACAAAGCGGTGATAGAAGCGATATTAATCAAGTAAAATTCCAACTACCTGGAAGCTCGACGTATACAGATATCACGGGGGAAATAGTTTATGACGCTATTGCTAGCCCGATAGCAGCAGAGGCAAGTGAACCAGGAAACACTCCTTATGCTTGTTATGCAGATGTTACTAGTTTAGTTACAAGTTTAACTGATATAGAAGGAAACTATACTGTTGCCAATGTTACTTCAAGTGAAGGATTTAACCATTCTACAGGATTATCTGCTGGATGGACACTTATTTTAATTTATGAGGACCCTGAACTTTGGACAAAATCGTTTACCATTTTCGATGGTTTTAGCCATATTTTTGACGGTCATCAAGAAACCATAAATGTTACGGGTTTCCAAACACCTCCAGCTGGAAATATAGATTTACAATTTGCTTATGGTGCTTTAGATGGCGACCGAACTAAAAGAGCTACAAAACTTGAGATAAACGGAAAAGAAGTTACAACAGAATTAAGATCAGCCAATAAATTCTTTGGTTCTGTAATAGAAAACCTTGGTTATGATGGTAATCCTAATCCACCAAGTCTTGTTTATCCTAGGAATCCACAAAGTGAAAACACATTGGGATATGACACAGGACTTTTAGAAATCATTAATTCAGAACCAGAATTTATACGTAATGGTGATACTGCAGCCGATTTCAGGTTACAGGTAGCAAGAGGACAGGCTGACCCTATTTTCGCTTTTATGAGTGCTTTTGGTGTAGATATTATTGCCCCAGATATCGATCTCACAAAAATTGTATTGGATGAATTTGGAAATGATATTGATGGCGATGATGTGGTTTTAGGCCAGAATCTATTCTATGAAATTACTTATCAAAGTGTTGGTAATGATAATGTCACACAGTTTACGCTTAAAGATATTTTACCTGATAACATTATTTTTGATCCGGCAACAGATATAGATTATACCAATGCTGGTGGAGCAACATTGCAATCATGGGATCCCGTAACAAGAGAATTAATTTTCAATATTCCCGATAGTTCGGTAGAAGTTGGAGACCCCGCATTTGTAATTCGATTAGCGATTCAAGTAGTTCCCAATTGTTACGATTTAAGTCAGGCCTGTTCTAATGAAATTAGAAATCAGGCATTTGCTACATATAGAGGTGTTATAAATCCAACAATAATTGAAGAAGAAGGAAGTTTTGCTACAACGCAATGTTTAGGCGTTCCAGGATCTACCAATTTTATAGTAGATATTTCTAATTGTGATTTTCAGCAAACTGAAGTTTTATGCGGTTCTAGTGTGGAATTAGTCGCTGCATCGGGTTACGATAGTTATTCATGGTCAACTAGTCCAACTGGTACTCCAGTTATTGGAACAGGACAGACTTACACGGCGACAGCCACTGGAACATACTATGTGCAAAATACAACAGCCGCTACCTGTATTTCAATTAATGAGCAATTTAATGTGATAACTTATGGTAGTTCATTAACGAATCCAGTAATTCCTTATGCAGATTTATTGCCTATTTGTCCTAACGACGGTAAGGTGTTGCCTTATATATTCTTATGTGGAGGGAACGAAACAAGAACCATAAACACCAATATAAGTGATTCGGTATCAATTATTTGGGAACAATTAGATGATACAAGTTGTGCTCCTGTTGGAGTAGACGATTGTGCTAATGAAGACGATACGTGTACATGGAACCAAGTTGGAACTGGGGCAGATTATATTGCAGATACCTCTGGAGAGTTTAGAGTAGTGATTAATTATCCAGGAGGGTGTTTTAGTATATTCTATTTTAATGTGTACCAAAATTTATTAACACCAACTATTACGGCTGAAGATATTTTATGTACAACACCCGGTAGCGTTACTGTTGGGGGAGTACCATCTGGATATGAATATAGTCTAGACCCAAATGGTCCATTTCAATCATCAAATACATTTATAGTTAATGCACCAGGTTATTACGAAGTTTATATTCGTCAAGTTGGTGTAACCACTAATCCATGTATTTTTCAAACACCAGAAGTATTAGTTAGAGAAAGAGATTTTACTGTAACTACTAATGTAATTCAGCCCAATTGTAATGGAGAAACAGGAAGTATTAGTTTAGCTGTAAATGATGCGCTGCCACAATATTATTATAGTATTTATGAAGGAGGAACACTTGTAAATACTGTAGCTCCAATTACAGCAAGTGATTATACATTTTCATCATTAAATGCTGGTTTATATACAGTAAATGTTACAACTGATGATGGCTGTACTTATACTGAAGACATCACAATTGTAGAGCCACCATTGCTTACTGTTGCTGCTGGATTAACAACCCCATTAACATGTGCAGATGGTGAAATTACTATTTATCCTGTAGGGGGAACACCCCCATATAACTATTATATTAATAGTACAACTATATCTCAAAATGTACCTACTTACACAGTAACTACACCAGGAGTTTATGATATTACAGTATTAGATTTTAACAATTGTTCTGCAACAACTTCTATTACAGTAGATGCAATTTTGCCTCCAGATTTTACAGTTACACCAACAGATATTCTCTGTTCAGATGATCCTAATAGTGGGTCTATTACGATTAACGTATCAAATGCCAACGGAAATAGTTTACAATACAGTATTGATAATGGAGTAACCTTTGTAAGCTCACCTGTATTTACAGGTCTTATAGCAGGAAATTATGATGTAGTTGTGCAGTATACTATTGATGGTTCAGTATGTACAACAGCTCCTCAAAGTATAATCATTACAACAGCCTCACCTATAACAGGGACGGCCACATTAACGGCACCTTATACATGTGTTTCTAATGGCGAAATTTCAGTATCTGGAGTTACAGGAGGAACTGCGCCATATACTTATAGTATTGATGGTGTAACATTTCAGAGTGGTACGATGTTTACAGGTTTAACAGATGGAACGTATACAGTAACCATAAGAGATGTTAACGATTGTTCTTCAATCTTAGCACCAATAACAATAGATTCTTTAGATCCACCAACAGATTTAGATTTTAGTAGTTCATCATTAACTTGTCCTTCAAATACATCTGATGTTACCTTAACAAGTACTGGAGGTACAGCTCCGTTGGAATATCAAATAATTGCTCCATCAGGATCAGCTGCGGCTTATCAATCATCAAACGTCTTTACTGGTTTGGCTCCAGGTACGTACACATTTCAAGTTAGAGATGCTAATGACTGTACTTATGTTGAATCATATACTATTGATGCTTTACCAGCACTAACCATTGTGGGTCAAGTATTGAATGATGTTAGTTGTTTAGGAGCTTCAGATGGTTCCGCAAGATTCACAGTTTTAGGAACTGCAAACTTCAATTATACCATTAACGGAGGTTCTTCTACATCTGGGACTTCAATAATAAATTTAACAGGATTATTAGCCGGAGATTATACAATCGTAATAAGCGACAATGTGACAAATTGTTCAGCTACTGAAACAGTTACTGTTAATGGACCACCTTCAGCATTAAATATTTCGACAACCGTTACACCAATTGCCTGTAATGCAAATGGTAGTGTAACTATTAATACCACTGGAGGTTGGGGAGGATATACCTATGAAATTACGCAACCAGATACCACTGTTATTGGACCTCAAGGGAATAGCACATTTACTAATCTTACACAAACAGGAACTTATACAGCGGTTGTTACAGATTCAAATGGATGTATGGAGAATACAACATTCACCTTAAATGCGCCAACTAATCCAACTGCAACAATTGATGCATCATCAGATTATTGTTATGATGGCACGAATGGAGCCACTTTAGTTGTGAATGCCACTGGAGGTGTAGCACCATACGAATATAATATAAATGGTGGGCCATATGGATCAAGTAATACTTTTGCTAACCTAACACCTGGAAATTATTTCATAACAGTAAGAGATGCGTTTGGTTGTATTTATAATGTACCAAGCCAAACTATTGCTGATCAATTAACGGCTACGGCAACTTTAACAAAAGGATTGGATTGTACAACATCACCAGACGCTGTAATTAATATTACAGTTTCTGGAGGAACAGCACCTTATACTTACGAAGTATCCTATAATGGTGGTGCTTTTACATCTACTACAAATCCACCATATACTTACAGTAGTGCTCAAGTAGGAGATTATCAATATCGAATTACTGATGCCTTAGGCTGTAACACAATAACAAATATAGTCGCTATTCAACCTATTACTAATCCATCTGCAACAGTAACAACTACTGATGTTTTCTGTAACGGTGATAGTAGTGGAGTAGCAGTTATTGACGTCGATGAAACTTTAGGTCTACCGCCTTATCAAATAAGTTTTAATGGTTCAGCATATACATCGCAAACGGTATATAACGGTTTAGCTTCTGGAAATTATAATTATACGGTAAGAGATAGTAATTCGTGTGAATTTAATGGTGTAGCCACTATTAATGAGCCATTAACGGTTATATTGGGTACAGAAATAATTATTCCAATAACCTGTAGTGGTGCTGGTAATGTACTTGGTGCTATTCAAATTTTAAATGTATCTGGAGGAATACCAGATTATACCTATACTTTATTGGATAGTTCAGGTAATGCAGCTTCTACAAGTTCTGCTAATCCATCTGGACCTACAGCGAGTACGAATGTGACCTTCAACGATTTAAATTTTGGAAATTATTATTTGCGAATTGTTGATGCTAACGGTTGTGAATATAATTTTGGACCATATTTAGTAGCTTCAGATGTTAGTGAATTAGATATTGTAACAAACTCTAGTGGTAGTTGCTTAACGGGTGTTGACTATAATATCAGTATTGTTAATGGTACGGGACCTTTTAGAGTAAGAATATATGATGGAACAACAACATTTAATCCTACCGATGGTGTTGCTCCAAATGGATTACCAACATCTGATGTTTCACCAAATGAAAGAAACCATCAGTTTGCGGGCTTACAGTTTGATGTAAGCTACTCTTTTGAAGTTTTAGATATAAATACAGGTTGTTCGTACATTGAGCAAGTGCCAGCTATAGTAAGTCCTTCAACCATTTCGGTAACTGGTACATCAACTGACATAACATGCTATGAAATTCCAGGCCTTGATGACGGTACTTTCGCTTTTACTATTTCAAGTTATAATGGTAATGCACTTTCGTGGGAGGTATTTAATAATTTAACGAATACCACTACAGGAATTACAGGAAATGCTACTGGTTTAACAGGAACTGACTATAATGATTCGGTGACAAATTTACCACCCGGAGATTACTATTTGTTGGTTACTGAAACGGATATTACCTCAACGCAGTGTACGGCCCTTATAAACTTCCAAATAACCCAACCAACAGAGTTATTACTTGCACAAGTGGTTAATACCAATGCTAACTGTAATCAAGATGCCCAGGTTGTAGTTAACGGAAGCGGAGGAACACCTCCATACGAATATGCTTTTGTTGAAGATGGTGTTATACCTAGTGGAGGAGATTGGACTCCCAATAATTTAGCAATTTTGGATATTGCTGTAAATACAGATTGGGATGTATATGTAAGAGACATGAACGGGTGTGATATAAGTACACCTTTGGATGTAACTATCTCATCTGATCCATTACCAGTTGTTACTTTACCGATATTGGCAGACGATCAATGTACTTCTAATGGTAGTTCGTATACCTTTACGGCAACACCTGGAGGTGCTGAGATAGCACCTGTATCATATAGTGTTGATGGTGTGAATTTTCAATCTAGCCCAACGTTTATAGTGTCTTCAGACGGGACATATACTGTGACTATTAGAGATGGTAATGGTTGTACCGCCACAGATACAATTACGATTTATCCTCCTTTAAATTTAACACCTATAGTAACCGCATTGCCAACATGTCCAGATAATGATGGAGAAATTACAGTTACTGGGTTTGGAGGCTCCGGAGTATATACTTATGAAATTATTGCGCCTATATTAGTTGCTCCACAGGCTTTAAATGTATTCTCTGGACTATCAGCAGGAAATTATACAGTTAGAATCACAGATACTACAACTTTATGTACTAATGATGCTAATATTGAATTAGATGCTGCAACACCTGTAACATTCACTGCAGCTGGGACCGATGCAATATGTAACGGAGGAACAGATGGAATTATAACAGTTAGTTTATCAGCTGGAAATGATAATCCATCGTATACCTATGAAATAACAGCTCCTATAGTAGTAGTGCCTCAAGCATCTAATATTTTTACAGGACTTGCTGCTGGAACTTATACAGTGCAAGTGAATTCAGGAAGAGGTTGTTTTACAACTGAAGATGTTATTGTTGGTGAGCCAACACTTTTAACTGCTTCTGGAGTCGCAACAGATTTTGCTTGTGCGCCAAATAATTCGGTTGATACCTCAACGCTTACTATAACAGAAACTGGAGGTACAGCTCCATTTGGTTATAGTATAGATGGTGTAAATTATTTTGCATCAAACCTATTCGATATTATTGACAACGGAAGTGTTCAAAATATAGATATTTATGTAAGAGACTCTAATGGTTGTATAGCAACTAATACAGTTACAATTAATCCATTACCAGCAATAACTGCAACTTCGGTAGTAATAGGTAACCCAATTGATTGTAATGGAACGGGTACAGTTTCTATAACGGTTACTGGAGGTTCGGGGAACTTTAGTTATCAAATGTTACCAAGTGGAACCCCACAAACCTCAAATATATTTGCCATTACCAGTCCTGGAGATTATTATTTCCAAGTGAACGATATTGATACTGGATGTACCGCAACAACGGCACCATTTGCTGTATTGCCTTTTGATATTATTGATGTTGTTGCTACTGCGACCAATGCGGTTACATGTTTTGGAGATTTAGATGGTGCTTTAGAAATCAACATTAGCGGATATTCGGGATCATATACTTATAATGTATTCAATAGTTCGGGAACTCTAATTGTAGGTCCAATGACAGGAAACACGTCAACCAATCCTTTGGTAGTTTCAGGTTTATCTGGAGGAAATTACTATGTTGAGGTTACTGAGACTACAAGCCCGTTTTGTACAGTCACTTCGAATTCCATCACTATAGATTCACCAACTGAACCATTAGACCTTACGATTACTGAAACATCTAATGTTAGCTGCGATAATAATCAAGGTACAATAACAGCAGTTGCTGCAGGAGGATGGGGAACTTATGAGTATGCCTTATCAGGAACAGCATCTGTAGCTTTTTCATCAAATGGTTCGTTTACAAATTTATCAGCAGGTTCATATACCGTTTTTGTAAGAGATGCTCGAGGTTGTATAGTATCAGATACTATTGTTTTAAACACACCACCACCAATTACGGCTAACATTGCTGCAACGCCAACCATGTTAAATTGTTTTGGGGATAATAATGCGACCATAACGATAAGCAACGTAACAGGAGGGCAAGGGTCAAATTATACGTATACGCTTAATAGGGTTGCTCCAACAACAAGTTCTTCTGGACCTCAGACATCTAATGTATTTACAGGTTTAGGTACTGGGACTTATAATGTTTCTATTAACGACGGCTATAATTGTCAATTTACCACAGCTAATGTAACTATAAACGAGCCAACGCAAATAGATGTTAATTTAGTTTTGGCAACATCACAAACTTGTACCAACGATGCCACATTAACATTAAGTGCTTCAGGTGGAACAGGATCTTTTGAGTATAGTGATATTTCAACTTTCACAAGTGTTTTAGGTGTGTTTACAACTAATATTACGTTTAGCGTAACACCTGGTTCTTACTCATATTATGTAAGAGACGCTAACGGTTGTATAGTTACAGTTTCAAATGAAATAACTATCGATCCGCTTCCTGCTTTAATGGTTACTTTAGATACAACAAATGCAACGGTAAATTGTGCTGGAGATAGTACTGGTGTTATCATTGCTGAAGCAGAAGGTGGATTAGGAAATTATTTTTACACATTACAAGATAGTTCTGGTAATGATATTGTAGGCGCTACACAAAATAGCCCAGGTGTTTTTACAGATTTACCAATAGGTACTTACCAAGTTCAAGTAGAAAGTGGGGATTGTCTTGAGGTTTCGTCACAAGTAACAATAACTGAGCCTACAGCACCTTTAAGTGAAACCCACACCGTTACTCCAGTAACTTGCGCAGGAGGTGATGATGGTATTATTGAAATAACTGCAACAGGAGGAACAGGTATTATTAAATATGCAATTTCACCACGCTTAGATCAGTTTTTTGAAGAGAACATTTTCGATAATCTTGCTCCTGGTACTTACGAAATAATAGTTCAAGATGAATTAGGTTGTTATGTAACTTTTACTGAAACTTTGATTGACCCAATTCCAGTATCAATCATCATAGTTCCAAATTCTATTTTACCTGAAGTTTGTGATGGTGATATGAATGGTGAATTTAGTATTGATATTTCTGGAGGTAATATGCCATACAGCGTAAGTCTGGATGATATTAACGGTACTTATACAACTGGAACAGCAACACAAACACAGTTTGATTTTACCAATCTAATTGGAGGAGATCATATTGTTTATGTGCGTGATGCTTTAGGTTGCGAGTCCGAATGGAATATTACTTTCCCAGAATCTGTTATTATAAATCCAACTGCTGAGGTTGTATTTGGCTGTACAAATAACATCTCAAGTAATACAGTAATAGTAACTGTTGATGCCAGTAATACAGATCTATCTCAGTTAGATTATTCATTAAACGGAGGGCCGTTCCAGCCTAGTAACGTGTTTATAAATATACCAGCAGGTATAGGACATTACATTGATGTTAGACATACTAATGGATGCATCCAGCAAACACCACCATTTGATGTTCAATCTTTTGATCCTTTGCAATTAGTGATAGAAGATGGTGCAATAAATGAAATTGTGGCATTGGTGTCGGGAGGAACAGGAGATTATGAATTCACGCTTAACGGAGAGTCTTTTGGTAATACAAACACCTTCTTGATTTACGAATCTGGAGATTATACAGTTACAGTAACAGACTCTAACGGTTGTTTTGCAACTGCAACAAGATATTTTGAATATGTGGATGTATGTATACCTAATTATTTTACACCTAATGGAGATGGCAATCTTGATGGTTGGGGACCAGGTTGTACAGAGCAATATAGAGACCTAACGTTTGATATTTTCGATAGATATGGAAGAAAGATCGCTACGCTAAGAGTGGGTGAGAAATGGGACGGTAGATATAACGGACGTGAGCTTCCTACTGGTGATTACTGGTATGTTGTTAAGTTAAACGATGAAAGAGATAATAGAGAATTTGTGGGACATTTTACATTATACCGCTAAAAATTAATGCCTCAAAGATTAAAATTATGAACCTTAAAAAACCAATCATATACCTACTTTTATTAGTTGCATCATTCAACTATGGTCAGGAATTAAACTTACCTGTATTCACCCAATATTTGGCTGATAACAACTTTGTAGTTTCACCAACTTATGCTGGAATTGGAGATAATTTAAAAATTAGAGCCAATGGTTTAACGCAGTGGGTAGGCATTAAGGGCGCACCAGATAATCAATCGGTGTACGCCGATGTTAGGCTAGGTGACAGATCGGGTTTAGGGTTTTCTTTTTATAATGATAGAAATGGTAATACCATACAAACAGGCTTAAAATTCTCGTTTGCCCACCACCTTATTTTAGATGTTACTTCAGAGCAATATTTATCTTTAGGTATTTCGTTAAATGTGAATAATTTCAAAATAGATATTCATAATTTTAATACGACTATTGAAAATCCGATTATAGATCCGTTTGTAACAGACGATAGAAGAACCTCAAACACTAATTTCGATATTGGAGCTTTATATAGAAACAAAGCTTTCTTTTTCAGTTTTAACGCTAATAATATTCTTGAGAAAAGTGTTGAGGAGATTCGTGTGGCAGAGCCTAATTTGCTTTTAAATTATCAAATATATTCGGGTATTACCTTTGGAGATACTAAAAAGAATAGTATTGAGTACGAGCCTTCTATTTTCTACCAATATTTTAGTAGTGATAAACGTTCAAGTACCGATGTTAATTTTAAAATGCGAAAGTATGGAAGAAACGACGATTATTTTTGGGCTGGTATTTCTTACCGCTTCCTAAACGATCAATTCTTTAAACCACTAAATATAGGACCAATGGTGGGATTCAATAAATCCATATTCTATTTTGGATATGCTTATCAGATTACTACTAACGAATTATCTGCGTATAACTCTGGAACCCACGTAGTAACTATTGGATTAAACTTTTTACGGGGTATTAGTAATTGTCCATGTACCAAGACTAGAGTAAGATATTAATATGCAAGCAAGAAAATAAGCTACTTCTCAACAATTTCAACCTCAAATAGTTTATCCCAACGTTTACCAGTAACAAACAACGTATTTGTATTAGGATTAAATGCGATACCATTTAGTACATCTAGGCCTTGATGCTGGGTGACTTTTGCTTTTAAAGGTTTAAAATCGATAACACCAGTTACAGCACCATTTTTTGGGTTAATAATAGCTACCCCATCTTTTTGATAACGGTTAGCATAAATACTTCCATTAACCCATTCCATTTCATTAATTCCAACTATTTTACCTTTGTTGGTATAAACTTGTATGTATTCTTGTTCAACCAAAGTTTCTGGATTTAATAGCCAAATTTTTTCAGTGCCATCGCTTTTGTATATCTGGTTATTGTTGTTACATAATCCCCAACCTTCCTTACTATTACCGTATTTAAAACTACTTAATTTATCAAATGTATTAATGTCGTAAACAAAACCAGTGCTTTCTTTCCAAGTCAATTGATATATTTTATCATTTAAAATAGTTAGCCCTTCTCCAAAGTATTCATCAGCTAAATCAATATTTTTGATAACTTCACCTGTTTTATAATCTACCTGTCGTAATTTAGATTCTTTATACTGCCCAGTACTTTCGTATAAATTTCCATTAAAAAACTCGATACCTTGGGTGTAGGAAGTAATATCATGTGGATATTCATTAATGATTTTATAGGTGTATATTTTTGGTGGTAAATCATTCAAAATGGTAATGTTACTCGATGTTTCTTCCTTTTTATCATCATAATAAACAACAGCTCTAATCGTTTGTTTTCCTAATTTAAAATCAGCTAGATTATTCGATTTTTGAATTGCTTTTCCATCAATAAAATATGAAACAGAATCAATAGAGTGATTTTGTTTGTTTTTTATTGTGATATTTAAGGTATCAGAAATAGAAATATTTCCTTTATCAGCATTAGTTATAATGTTGAAATTACTTTTTTTCTTGTTGGAATTCGAGCCGCAAGAAAATAAGATCCCAAATAAAAATATGATTGTTAGAGACTTAAAAAAATTCATTTTTAGGTTAATTTTGGAGCAAGATATTTATTTAAAATCAGTTTAAAAAATCATTGTGAAAATTTTAAAAGGTTGTATCTTTGCAACCGGCAAGTCCTACACAACCAGCTCCTGTAGAATCCTCCAGGGCGGGAACGCAGCAAAGGTATACGGTTGTAGCGGTGTGATGTAGGTAGCTTGCCTTTTTTTGTACAATAAACTGAAATCTTCTTATCGTTTCTATTTTGTATTTTGGTACTATTATTAAGTAATCATAATCTTTATGTCAAAAGTTGTTTTAATAACAGGCGGGTCATCTGGAATTGGAAAGTCAACAGGTGAATGTTTAGTAAATAAAGGCTATACCGTTTATGGAACAAGCAGGAGTCCAAATAATTATCCAGACAGCAAATTCCCTATCTTGGAACTAGATGTAAAGAATTTGGATTCAATTAATAAAACAGTCAATAAAATTATTGAAACGCAAGGTAAATTGGACGTTTTAATAAACAATGCGGGAGCGGGTATTACTGGTCCTATCGAAGAAACTCCAGATGCAGAGATAAAGGCAAATTTTGAAACTAATTTTTTTGGTCCCATCAATGTTATTAAGTCTGTTTTGCCACATATGCGTAGTCAAAAATCTGGATTAATAATAAATGTTACATCCATAGCTGGCTACATGGGTTTGCCATATCGCGGTATTTACAGTGCTAGTAAAGGGGCACTCGAGCTTTTAACCGAGGCTTTTAGAATGGAAATAAAACATTTTAATATCAAGATGGTTAATATCGCTCCGGGTGATTTTGCTACTAATATTGCATCAGGACGTTATCATGCGCCACTATTGGATGATTCGCCTTATAAACAGCCCTATAGCAATACCCTAAAATTAATGAATGAACACGTTGATAAAGGTAGCAATCCGGAATTAATGGCACTCCGTTTATTTAAAATAATAAATGCAAAGAATCCAAAAGTGCATTATAAAGTTGGTGAGTTTATGCAAAAATTCTCAATTGTTCTAAAAAGATTGCTTCCAGATAAAATTTACGAGAAGCTTTTGATGAATCATTACAAGCTCTAAAAATACTTGGTACGTTATTTGATATTGATGATTCAAAAATCAACAAATCATGATACGTCCTTTATCAATTATTCTATTACTTCTTTCTTTTAGTTTTGTAACAAGTTGCCAAGATATTTTGGAATGCGTTATAAATAGACATCCCAGATTGGACGACAAAAGACTTGTTACAGCTTTAGTCGATAATTTTTATTTTGACGAAATAAGGGCAGATATAAAAAATGAACCACGAGATAATAGTTATTATTACTATTTCTCTATTGATGGAGATTTACCACGAGGTTTGGAATTTTTTATTGATTACAGAAGCGTGATTATAGAAGGAACACCTTTAGAAACTGGGATTTATAATTTTACCATTCGTTTAAGTGTTGAACAAGCTAACGATTACTACGAGGAATGTGAAAATCAACTAAACGATTGCGACGGCTTGTGTGACGATACTACTTTACAGAGGTATAGATTGGTAGTTCAATAAAATCTCTTTGTAAGTTGTTAATATATTTTGATATAATTTAATTTAACGACAATCTTATTATTGTAAATTCGCCAATAAAATTTAATCAACTAAAAATAATTTGTTAGAATGAAGTTTTTTATAGACACAGCTAATCTGGATCAAATAAAAGAAGCACAAGACCTTGGTGTTTTAGATGGAGTAACTACCAATCCATCTTTAATGGCCAAAGAAGGCATTACTGGGCATGATAATATCTTAAAGCATTATGTAGACATTTGTAATATAGTTGATGGTGATGTAAGTGCCGAAGTTATTGCTACAGATTTTAATGGCATGATTAGAGAAGGTGAGGCACTTGCAGAACTTCATAAACAAATAGTTGTAAAATTGCCGATGATTAAAGATGGTGTAAAAGCTTGTAAATATTTTTCTGAAAAAGGTGTAAAAACAAATGTAACTTTAGTATTCTCTCCTGGTCAGGCTTTGTTAGCAGCTAAGGCAGGAGCAACCTATGTATCTCCCTTTATAGGTAGATTAGATGACATTTCAACAGATGGTTTAAACTTAATTGCTGAAATAAGGCACATTTACGATAATTATGCTTTTGATACAGAAATATTAGCAGCCTCTGTAAGACATACTATGCATGTTATTGATTGTGCAAAATTAGGAGCCGATGTTATGACAGGACCACTTAGTTCTATCGAAGGTTTATTGAAGCATCCTTTAACAGATATAGGTTTAGCAAAGTTTTTGGCAGATTACAAAAAGGGTAATTAATACTGAAATGATAAAAATAAAAAAGCCTTTGCATTAATTTGCAAAGGCTTTTTTTATAGGGAATGAGTTTATTATTTATTTAATAATCCTAGTAGTTGCTCCTCAAAATTTGAGTAAAAAATATTAGTATTACTATCAATTATCTTTTTATTTTTATCAACAATAATCGCCTTTGTAATGGGATACAAGGCTAGTACTTCCTTGGACTCTTCTGGGTTTTTAAGTTGATATTTGTCTTTGCAAGACAACTTGTTTCGTTTTAATGTTTTCGTCATCATTTTCAAATCATAGTTGTCAATATTCACTGTTACAAAAGATACTTCTGGGTATTTTAACTTTAATTCTTCGAGCTTCTTATGAGTGTCTTTAAAATGACTGTAAATTGAGTGTGACCAGAAACAAAATACTGTAGGTGTATTTATTACCGCATTTAAATCATACTCATTATTTTTACAATCTATTATAGCAACTTCAGGAAGAATTTTTCCTTTTTTTAATTTGTAAATGGCTAAAGAATAATGTTTAATTAAATCGTTTTGCTCCTTATTATCGCTCTTTGCTAGAAAGGATTTTAGAACAGCTTCGCTACAGGATTCACTTTTATTTTTAGTTAAAAAATTGATTGTATAGTGATAAAGAAGATCATTTTTAATTGATGATTTGTCAACCAAACTATCTATAAGTTTAAGCTTGTCAAGAGTAAAACAAACCGATTTACTATCAAAATAATCTTTCTTAGAATGTTCTAAATGCTCTTTAAGCGCAAGGTTATTAAAATTCGACTTTAAAAAAGATTGATAACTAAAATAGTCTTTCAAGAAATCATCATTGTAGTTTACGTTTTTTCTATATTCATAAAAACCAGAGGGCAAGGAGGCAAGTATTTCGGCTTTGTTTTTACCATAATGAACAAAAGGATATATTTCTTTGTTAAAGTAGTAATTATAATCTATGTTGGCCTTGGCTAATTTGTTGAAAAGGGTAGAGGTTTCATACTTACTTTTAAAATGATCTAAATGCTTTAATTTTTTCGATTTTATGTATTCAATCTTTTTCTCAAAATCTTTGGCTTCCAACTGGCAGTATTTAAAAACACTTTTTTCTTGTTTTTCATTCTGCAAAAATTCATCAATAAAATAATTGTTCTTTTTTGCCCCTCTACCAGAATAAACAAGAGATTCGTCAAAATCTAAAGTATTTAATCTAAGCAATAAACTATCTTGAGATTCAAGCAGCACCATTTGGAATTCGTCTCCATGGCGAAAAGTATACAATCCTTCAGTTAAGTTCTCTATCTTATACAAGAATCTGTTGTTTCCATCAAGAATAATGGTATCCTGAATAGTTTCAGGTTTGGCAACAACAACAAAGTTATTTTTAGGGTTAATTATTTGACCTCCTAAAAAAGCATAATTCTTATCAATAGAATTACTTTCCTTTTTGCAACCTACAAAAGCAAGAATACTTAATAATAATGCAAAATATAATTTCATAAATCCTTTTCTATGCAATTGGACAGGATGTCCTCATTTTCTAAGCAAAAATATGTCTTGTTATTAAAAGGTGCTGTTAATAGGCTGTTAAATATTAGTATAACTGAATTTCAACAGATTTCTGGTGTTTAAAAATATATGAGATACATTTCGCCTAACAATTTGATTTTTCTACTTTTGCAAAAATTTTAATAAACGTTATGTTATCAGTTTCTAATCTTTCAGTTCAATTCGGTAAAAGAGTACTATTTGATGAAGTTAATACCACTTTCAATAATGGCAATTGCTATGGTATAATTGGTGCAAATGGTTCTGGGAAATCTACCTTTTTAAAGATTCTATCTGGAAAGCAAGACCCTACATCTGGACATGTCTCTCTAGAGACAGGTAAGCGTATGTCTGTTTTGGAACAAAATCATAATTTATATGACGAACATACTGTGTTAGAAGCCGTTTTAATGGGTAATAAACCTTTGTTTAAAATTAAAACTCAAATTGATGCTTTGTATGCAGATTATTCCGATGAAAATGCCGAGAAAATTGGAGAGCTTCAAGTAGAATTTGAAGAAATGAATGGTTGGAATGCTGATAGTGATGCAGCCGCAATGTTATCAAATTTAGGTATTAAGGAGGAGTTTCATTATACGCTCATGTCCGATTTAGATGGTAAGCAAAAAGTGCGTGTCTTATTAGCACAAGCTTTATTTGGTAATCCTGATGTTTTAATAATGGATGAGCCCACCAATGATTTGGATTATGAAACGATTTCATGGTTAGAAAACTTTTTAGCTAATTATGATAATTGTGTTATTGTAGTTTCTCACGACCGTCATTTCTTGGATGCTGTTTGTACTCATATTTCTGATATTGATTTTGGTAAAATAAATCACTATTCAGGTAATTACACGTTTTGGTATGAATCTTCTCAATTGGCTGCTAAACAAAGAGCACAGCAAAATAAGAAAGCTGAAGAAAAGAAAAAGGAACTGGAGGAGTTTATTAGAAGATTTTCAGCTAATGTTGCTAAGAGCAAGCAGGCGACAAGCAGAAAGAAAATGATAGACAAATTGAATATCTCAGATATTAGACCTACAAGCCGACGCTATCCTGCTATTATTTTTGAGCGTGATAGAGAAGCTGGGGATCAAATATTAAATATTGAAGGACTAGCTGCATCTATAGAAGATGAAATACTGTTTAAAAAAATCGATTTAAACCTTGCTAAAGGGGATAAAGTAGTTGTGTTTTCAAGAGATTCGCGTGCAACTACAGCCTTTTATCAAATACTTAATAATAAAGAAAAAGCAGATGAGGGTAAATTTGCTTGGGGTGTTACTACAACTCAATCTTATTTACCATTGGATAATAGTGAGTTTTTCGATAACGAACTTACCTTAATAGATTGGCTTCGTCAATGGGCTACTACTGAAGAAGAGCGTGAAGAAGTTAATATTCGCGGGTTTTTAGGTAAAATGATATTTAGTGGAGAAGAGGCATTTAAAAAGTCATCTGTATTGTCAGGTGGTGAAAAAGTTAGGTGTATGCTTTCTCGTATGATGATGATGAGGGCTAATGTACTGCAGCTTGATGAACCAACTAACCATTTAGATTTAGAAAGTATTACAGCCTTTAATAATTCACTTAAAAACTTCAAAGGAACAATTTTGTTTACAACCCATGATCATGAGTTTGCTCAAACTGTTGCTAACAGAGTTGTTGAATTAACACCAAATGGGATTATAGATCGTTATACAACCTTTGATGAATATATGCAAGACAAGAAAATCAAAGAATTAAGAAATAAAATGTACGCTGTAAGTGTTTAGATAAAAAAGCCCGATAATGATTTATCGGGCTTTTTTTATAATGCTTCTTGATTGGATCTAACGCTTTCCACAATTTTAACTGCTTCATCAAGCTCGTCCTTGTGAACATGAATTTCTTGTAGCAAGTGACCTCCAAAAATAGGATTTAAATTTGATTCATTTTGTTCTTTAATCACTGCATTAATACCAATATCTTCTAAATTTTGCTTAATGTGTTGCGCGTTAACTAAATTACCAGTAAAAATTTTAATATAATTAGAATCTGTCATAGCCATAACGTTTAAAGGTTCTTCTTAAAGATACAACATTTTGAAATGATTTAAAAATTTTTATAAACTCTGTTATAATGAAGAAAATTAAAATCATTAAATTTAGAAATGATAAATCAATTAAGTAAATAATAGCCATTTACCATGAAAAACATTTTAGTTATCTTCTTTTTGCTTAATGTAGCTTGCAAGGAAAAAGGAGCTATCCAAGAAGAATCTATTATTTCTAAAAGCAACATTTTTAACTATACTAAAATTATTGACTTAACTCATGACTTTTCAGATGAAACTGTTTATTGGGTAACGGCTAAAGAATTTCACTTAGATACGGTTGCGCACGGTGAGACAGATCAAGGTTTTTTCTATGCGGCTAATAATTTTACAACCGCAGAACATGGTGGAACACATATAGATGCGCCTATTCATTTTGCAAAAGATGGACAAACAGTTGATAAAATACCCCTTGAGCATCTCATTGGTCAAGCTATAAAAATCAATGTGTCAAGCAAGGCATTTAATAATCCTGATTATTTAATTCGCATTGACGATTTTTTACAATGGGAAAAAGATGAAAATATAGAAATACCTAATGGCAGCATTATTTTATTGGAGACTGGTTTTTCAAAATATTATCCGAATAAATTAAAATATTTAGGAACAGAAATGCGAGGCCCAGAAGCCGTTAAAGATTTACATTTTCCAGGATTATCACCGGAAGCGGCTACTTGGTTGGTTGAAAACAGAAATATCCATGCGATTGGTCTTGATACACCTAGTATTGATTTTGGACAATCATCTGATTTCAAGACTCATGTCATTTTATTAAGTGAAAATATACCCGCATTTGAAAATTTAACCAATTTAGAGAAACTTCCAAGTAAAGGTTTTACCATTGTTGCATTACCTATGAAAATAAAGGGAGGAAGTGGAGGCCCTTTAAGAATAGTTGCTTTATTAAACTAGGCTCTAAAAAGAACCTTTGACACCTATTCTATTTCCACTAAAAGAAAGGTTCCATGTTATTTTATTAGACTTTGGATTTTGAATACCGTAAGCTTCTTGCTTAAATAGAAACTTATCGATGCTATCCACAACTATAATACTCAAGGCTGCACTAAAGGCAACATCTGTTAGCCAATGAGCGCCGTCTACAAGTCTTGATATAGGCGGGATAGCTCCGATGGTATAAATACCAGCTTTAACCCACACATTTTCGAATTGCTTTGCTATGGCATGAGTCATGGTTACAGATAAAACAGTATGACCAGAAGGAAAGGAATGAAAAGCACCTTGAGACGAGAAAAAATTAAACTCATGAGCGCCTAAATTTTCTCCAGGTCGTGCTCTACCCATAGCAGTTTTGGTAAAACTCTGAATAAAACCTGTAGTAACAGACGATGAAATGATTAGAATACTTGTTCGTCTTATTTTTTTGTTTTTAGTAAACAATCCAAAACCATACAAACCAGCATTGGCCATAAAATAATTTTGAGGACTACCAAAATACCAGCCAAAATCTCTAACAACGCCTGGAAAGTCGTCCTTTTGTCTAACTATAAAATCATCGAAACCTTCATCTGCTGCAGACAACGCAATCGTACCAACTACGAGCCCTCCTAATTTAGCAAAATCTCTACCTTTCCAGTCTAGTGGTCTTGTAAACGAATGTTTAACACTTTTCCATGTAGTATTGACATCATATTTAAAGTCCTGCCATGTATTTGTAGTATCAATATTAGCGTTATTTGATAATTGTTGGCAATTTGCATAACTTAAAAGTAATACTGTAATTACAAGAAATAAATATTGTTTTAACTTCATAAAACTATCTTAATTCAGCGTTAAGCTGTTTTTCAAAATTATTCTGAAGTTTATTCATTATCTTATCTATTTGCTTATCGGTAAGAGTTTTGTTCTCATCTTGTAAAGTAAAACTAACGGCATAACTCTTTTTACCTTTTGGTAGGTTCTTGCCTTTATAAACATCAAATAGATTAATTGATTTTAGTAGCTGTTTTTCGCTTTGCTTTGCAATTTTATAAATAGATTCGAAATTAACATTGTCGTCTAGCAATAAGGCAAAGTCACGACGAACTTCAGGATATTTTGGAATAGCTTTAAAAACGATTTTATGCCGCTTCACAATTTCTAAAATATTATCCCAGTTAAAATCGGCATAAAGAACATCTTGAGCTATACCAAAATATTTTCGAACAGATTTAGATACTAATCCAAATTCTAACAAATTCGTTTTTCCTAGCTTAAAAGCTAATCCTTCACTAAAAACATCATTAGTTACTGGGATTTCATTAAATCTACTGATGCCTAAACGTTCCAAAACAGAGGTTAGAATACCTTTTAAATAGAAAAAATCACTTTTTTCATTCTTGGTATGCCATTGCTCGTAATCTCGATTACCAGTTACTAAAATTGTTAAATGTTTAAATTCTTCTCTTTTCTCATTAAAATTATGATAGCTTTTTCCAAATTCAAACAATTTTAAATCGTTTCGTTTTCTGTTTATATTATGGGAAACAGCTTCTAAACCAGAAAAAAGTAAAGATTGTCTTAAAACCGATAAATCATTACTTAAAGGATTGAGCATGGTTATATTATGTTCTTCCTTGAGTTGCTCACTAAGTGCAATATAATTAGGAGTAGTAAGTGAATTTGATAGAATCTCAAAAAATCCTTGATATGCTAACTGATTACTTACTATATTCTGAATTTTATAATCTTCAAACTTAGACGTATTAGAAATTGAAGCGTTTAGTTTTCTTGAAGTATTGATATTGTTATAGCCATAAACACGCAGTATTTCTTCAATAACATCGGCCTCGCGTTGTACATCGTTACGATATGAAGGAACTGTTAAACCAAGTCCAGCTTCAGTTACGTTATTTACTTTTATGTCTAAGGATGTAAGAATACGCTTTATAATCTCCTTCGGAATCTCTTCACCAATTAAATTTTTCGCGCTATCAAAACTTAAACGCACTTCAAAATCTTTAATCTTCGTTGGGTAAATATCCATTAAATCACTCGTTATTTCTCCCCCAGCTAACTCTTGAATTAGTAAGGCAGCTCGCTTTAAAGCATATTCAGTAATATTGGGATCTATACCACGTTCAAATCTAAAAGACGCATCTGTGTTTAACCCATGACGCTTTGCTGTTTTACGAATGCTAACAGGATCAAAATAGGCGCTTTCGAGAAAAATACTTGTTGTGTTTTCTGTAACACCTGATTCAATTCCTCCAAAAACACCAGCGATACACATCGGTTTTTTTGCATCACAAATCATTAAATCTTCTTCATGGAGCTCACGTTCAACACCATCAAGCGTAGTAAATTTAGTGCCAGATTTCAATGTTTTAACCTCAATTTTATTACCCGAAATTTTAACGGCATCAAAGGCGTGAAGCGGTTGGCCTAGCTCATGCAACACATAATTAGTAGCATCTACAATATTGTTTATTGGATTTAACCCAATAGCTTTTAATCTATGCTGAAGCCAGCTTGGAGAATCTTCAACCTTAATTCCAGAAATAGTTACACCGCAGTAACGAGGTGCTAACTCTTTATTCTTTACATCAATATCAATCTTTAGAGTGCGATTATGAATATGAAAAGCGCTTGGTGATGGTGTAATTAGTTCTAAGTTTAGTTCTTTTTGAACCAAGCCTGATTTTAAATCGCGTGCAACACCATAATGACTCATAGCATCAGCTCTATTAGGGGTTAAACCAATTTCAAAAACGGCATCATTTTCAATTTGAAATACATCTGATGCTGGTGTTCCAACTTTAAGTTTTTCGTCTAAAACCATGATGCCATCATGTGATTTCCCTAATCCCAATTCATCCTCCGCACAAATCATTCCATGACTCGCTTCACCACGAATCTTACCTTTCTTTATGGTCCATGATTCACCCTCATCAGTATAAAGTGTTGTTCCAATAGTTGCTACTGGAACTTTCTGTCCTTTAACTACATTAGGCGCGCCACAAACAATTTGCAACGGTTCTTCAGTACCAATATCAACTCTTGTTAATTTAAGTTTGTCGGCATTTGGGTGTTTAATACAGGTTAATACTTTTCCAACAACAACACCGTCCAGACCTCCTTTTACAGATTGATAGCTTTCTATACCTTCAACCTCAAGCCCTAAATCTGTAAGTAATTCTGCAATTTGTTCCGGACTCCAGTCAATCTTTATAAACTGTTTTAACCAGTTATATGAAATCTTCATAAAACATTTTCTATTTAAGCAAGCAAAGATAAAATATTGAAGCTAGCATTCAAACATTGCTATATAATTTGTATTTTCAATTTTCAAATAATAAAACTTCATAAATGAAACCTTTTTTAAAATTAGCATTTGTTGTTTGTGTGTTCGTGTTTTTTTCGTGCAGAGACTTAAAAAAAGAAGAGGAAGAAGCAAAAGCGGTGATTGAACAGATTGAAGCTATTGAGACTCAAATTGAAGGGATATCAGAAGATATCGATAACAAAGTATCAGAATTGGAAGAAGCGCTAGAAGCATTAGATAGTATTTAAAATCGAAACATGATGAAAATAAAATTCATATTAGTTTTTACCACATTAATTATGATTGCCGGTAATCAGTCAGTTTTTGCTCAAGGACAATCGGATAAAGTAAAAGAGAAAATTAAAAAAGAAAAAAAACAAGTAAAGCAAGCAGCAAAAGATGAAAAAAAACAATTGAAAAAAGCTGAAAAAGAAAACCTTGAGGGTGTTGAAGATGATCTAAATGAGGAATTAAAAGACCGAAAGGAGAAAGCAGAAGAAAAGTTAAAAGAGAACAAAGGAAATTCGTATGGTAAGTTTAAAGGTGATTTGAAGGGTAAAGAATTTGGACAGTTTAGAGCTAATCAGGCTAAGGAAAAGCTGGAACATGAGTCTCAGGCTTTAGATAAACGTGAAAGTACGGTCCGTAAAGGTAGAGAGCTTATAAAAGAGGCTAAGGAAAAAGTTGAAAAAGCTAAAGAAAAGGGAGAATTATCTGAAGAAGAAGCTAATGAGAAAGAAAAAAAGATTAACAAGGCTGAAGAAAAATTAAAAAGTTTAGATGAGACTATTATGAAAGGTAAGGAGCGTATAAAAGAAGAGAAAGAAAAGTTAATGAAAGTGGACAAGGAAGAATAAGAATTTTTATTAGAAATAATTTAAAAGTGCTACAATTGTGTAGCACTTTTTTTTGTAAAATGCCTAGGGATATGATGGTTTAACGCTGAATTTTGATGCTATTGTTTTTCTTAAAGAATCGTTAATTAACAGTTTTACTATATTCTTTAACAGAACTCTAACATCCGTGTTTTGTAATTGTGTCTACTTTAGTTTAAGAACTTTAAACAATCAAAAATGAAAATCAACTACCTACCAAAATTATTCATGTGCTTTTTGCTTTTAGCAACTTCAAACGCTTTTCCTCAATTAAATACGCCTAGAGGGAGTCAACAAGCTACGATATCTCAACGAATTGGTATTACTGATGTGATGATTAAATATTCAAGACCAAGTGTTAATGACCGAGAAGTTTGGGGTCAATTAGTACCTTATGGAATGAATAATCTCGGATTTGGAACCGCCACAGAATCACCTTGGCGCGCTGGTGCAGATGAGAATACCATTATAAAATTCACGGATGATGTAACCATTGAAGGCAAAGCTTTAAAAGCTGGCAAATATGGTTTTCATATTATTGTAAATGAAAACGATACAGCTACGCTCATTTTTTCTAAAAATTACAAAGCTTGGGGAAGTTATTTTTACGAACCAAGTAATGATGCTTTGCGTGTAGACATTGCTACTCAAGAAATTCCTCATACCGAATTGCTAACATATAGTTTTGATTATGTTGATGCTAACTCAGCCATAGCTTCTTTAAAATGGGAAAAGAAACAGTTTCCTTTTAAAATTGAAGTGGATGTTCCTAAAATAGTTTTGGCTAACATTAGACAGGATTTTACAGGGCAAAATGGTTTTCAACGTCAAAACTGGGAGCAAGCCGCTAATTACGCCTTAAATAATGGAGGTGATTTAGAAGAAGCCTTAGGCTGGATAAACGGTGCTATTTCTGGGCAGTTTTTTAGTCAAAAAACCTTTAACAACCTTCAAATTAGATCTCAAATTTTATCAAAACTTGGGAAAGAAGATGAAGCTTCTAAAGCGATGGATGAGGCTTTAGGTTTAGCAACTATTTTTCAAGTTCATCAATATGGAAGAACATTAATCGGTCAAGGAAAAAAGGATAAAGCATTAGAGGTTTTTGAAATGAATGCTAAAAAAAATAAAGATATATGGCCAGTTCATTATGGTTTAGCAAGAGGATATTCAGCCCAAGGCAATTATAAAAAGGCGCTTTTACATTTAAAGTTAGCCTTAAACAATGCACCTAATGATGCAAGTAAGGATAGAGTACAAGCTAATATTGAGAAACTGGAAAAAGGCGAAGACATAAACTAAATAAAATTCATCAATCAAACTATTCATCAATCAAACTACAACAGTTTTAAAAGCTCAATTAATTATTTGATTGGGCTTTTTTTAGCTAATATAGTTCCAAATGTTTCGGTACTTACCCATGGATTGATATGTGCTTAAAATGGGTTTATTTTTATCTTTAATTAATGTGGGGTCTTCATTTAAAACCTTTTTAGCGTAATACCTAGCATTCATTAAAATATCCTTGTCTTTTAATATATCTGCAATTTTTAAATTAAGAACGCCGCTTTGTTGGGTCCCCATAATATCTCCAGGACCCCTAAGTTTTAGGTCTACTTCGGCTATTTCAAAACCATCATTAGTACGAACCATCGTTTCAAGTCTTGTCCTACTGTCGTTTGTTAATTTATGACTAGTCATTAAGATGCAATAACTTTGTTCAGCTCCGCGACCCACACGCCCTCGTAGTTGATGTAGTTGTGATAAACCAAAACGCTCTGCGCTTTCAATTATCATAACTGAGGCGTTTGGCACATTTACACCAACCTCAATAACAGTAGTGGCTACCATAATTTGAGTTTCACCTTTTATAAAGCGTTGCATTTCGAATTCTTTATCGGCAGGTTTCATTTTACCATGTACTATCGAAATTTGATAATTAGGTAAAGGAAAGTCCCTTGATATGCTTTCATATCCATCCATTAAATCTTTAAAATCTAATGCTTCACTTTCTTTTATTAATGGATATACAATATATATTTGGCGTCCTTTTGCAATTTCATCTCTTATAAATTTAAAAACATTCAGTCTGTTTTTATCATAGCGATGCACTGTTTTAATTTGTTTTCTCCCTGGCGGTAATTCATCAATTATAGAAATATCTAAATCACCATAAACTGACATTGCTAAGGTTCTCGGAATTGGGGTTGCAGACATAACTAAAATGTGTGGAGGAGAGAGATTTTTCTTCCATAATTTGCTGCGCTGTGCAACGCCAAATCTATGTTGTTCATCAATAATGGCGAGACCTAAACTTTTGAATTTCACTTTGTCTTCAAGTAAGGCATGTGTGCCAATAAGAATTTTCAATTCACCATTCTCGAGTGTTTCATGAATTTCTTTTCTTTTGGATGTTTTTGTAGAACCAGTTAATAGTTTTATTGAGATATTAACTTGTTCACACCATTCCAATAAACCATTATAGTGTTGGGTTGCTAAAATTTCTGTTGGAGCCATGAGGCAAGCTTGAAAGTCATTATCTATAGCAATTAAAATTGACATGAACGCTACTATAGTCTTACCTGAGCCTACATCACCCTGCAAAAGACGATTCATTTGTGCTTTACTACCTAAATCCGCTCTAATTTCTTTTAAAACACGTTTTTGAGCATTTGTTAATTCAAAAGGCAAATGCTCATTAAAAAAAGTGTTGAAATAATCTCCAACATATTCAAAAGGAAATCCTTTAATTTTAGTTTTATTAATAAGGTTTTTAAGAATTAACTGTAGTTGGATAAAAAAAAACTCTTCAAATTTTAAACGATATTGAGCTTTAGCAAGTAATCCTTGGCTTTTAGGAAAATGAATATTAAATATAGCTTCACTTTTACTTATTAACTTTAAATCGCTAAGAATATTATTTGGTAATGTTTCAACAAACCGTCCTTTGGTTTCAAGAAACAGTTGCTGCATTATTCTATTAATAACTCTATTCGTAATGCCTTTGTTATTAAGTTTTTCTGTTGAAGGGTAAATGGGTTGCATTGCAGATCGAACACTTTTTTTATGTTCAGAAAGCAATTCCATTTCGGGATGCGGCATATTAAATTTACCATTAAACCAATTAGTCTTTCCGAAAACAACATAAGGCGTATTTAGTTTTATCCCTTCGCGTATCCATTTCTGACCTCGAAACCAAACCAATTCCATAATTCCCGTTTCGTCTTGAAATGAAGCAACTAGTCGTTTGCCGCGTTTTTGAGAGATCTCCTTTAAATTAATTATTTCTCCAATTATTTGAACCTCGGCACTACTGCGTTTTAATTGGTTTATTTTGTAATATTTGGTGCGGTCTAAATAGCGATTTGGAAAAAGATTAAGCAAATCCTGATAAGTGTGAATACCCAACTCCTTGCGCAGTAAGTCAGCACGATTAGGGCCGACACCTTTTAGATAATCAATTGGAGTTTGTAGGTTGGTATTCATGCAACTAAAATAATTCTTTTGTTATTAATAGCAGATAGCATTTTGGACTAAAGTTTGCTATATTCGAGGTATGAAGGTATTACTCAAGTTATCTTTTTTTATTCATGCAGCACTTTGTTTAGCACAACAGACTGATTATGTTGATTTTAAATCAGTAAATGCGATTATTGAAATTAAGCCTAAAAGTAACCAGGTTACTGGTGAAATAACCTTGAGTTTCGATATTTTAAAGACAACAGATTCAATTTTCATAGATGCTCAAAATATGCAATTGGAGAATGTTCGATTCAATAATGATTCTATAAATTGGTCTAATGATGGGAAAAAATTATGGCTTATAAAGTCTTTTAAGCCATCGCACAACAATGAAATTTCATTTCGATATAATGCGAATCCAACGAAGTCAATTTATTTTATCGATTGGGAAGATGATGTTATAAACTCGGGACAAATTTGGACACAAGGTCAAGGTAAATACACTAGCAATTGGTTACCAAGTATAGATGACATGAATGATAAGATAGAATTTGATTTATCTGTTACTTTCGATAAAGATTATGAAGTTATTGCAAACGGCAACCTAACATTTAAACAATTTAACGATTCCACAATAACATGGCATTACGATATGCAAAAACCTATGTCCAGTTACTTGGTAGCCTTAGCAATAGGGAAGTATAATAAAAAAGTTGCGTATTCCAAAAGAGGAATTCCATTAGAAATGTATTATTATCCAGAGGATTCTTTGAAGTTTGAACCGACATATCGATACACAAAAGCTATGTTCGATTTTTTGGAGAATGAAATTGGAGTGCCCTATCCATGGCAAAATTACAAACAAGTACCAGTGAAGGATTTTTTGTATGCTGGTATGGAAAATACAAGTCTTACAATTTTTTCAGATAGTTTTGTGGTTGATTCTATTGGATTTGTGGACAAGAACTACGTGAATGTGAATGCACATGAATTAGCACATCAATGGTTTGGTAACTTAGTGACTGAAACTTCAGGGATGCATCATTGGTTACACGAAGGTTTTGCTACGTATTATGCACTTTTAGCCGAAAAAGACATTTTTGGTGAAAATTATTATTACTGGAAGTTGTATGAATATGCCCAAGAACTTTTAGATCAAGATAGAGCAGGACAAAGTACTTCGTTGCTGGACCCAAAGTCTAGTAGCATTACATTTTATAAAAAAGGGGCTTGGGTTTTACACATACTACGAGAAAGTATTAAGGATAAAGCCTTTAGAACAGCCGTAACAAATTATTTAATAAAACAACAGTTTAAAAATATAGAAACAAATGATTTTATTGGTGAGGTAGAAAAGGTGATTGGGAAAGATCTAAATGAACTGGTTGAAAGATGGTTAATTAAAAAGGAATTTCCATATGATGAGGCTATGCAAAGTCTAAAAAAATCAACTTTCATTCAGGAATTTCTAATGGTAGATTGTGAAGTGCAAACCTCTAAATGTAAAAAATATTTATCCTCACCAATTTCGGCTGAGGCTAAATCAAAAATTATTCGTCAAAATGACGGATTAATCACAGTAGAAACTTTTAGAAACCCATTAAAGGTAAGACAAACCATTTCCAAATCGTTATCAAAGGTTCCTTTGGAACTAAAAGAAAACTATGAAACACTTTTAGACGATAAATCATACATTACCTTAGAGGCCGCCTTATTTGGATTATGGAATAGTTTTCCAGATGAACAAGGAAAGTATTTAAATAAAACAAAAGGATTAGTAGGTTTTAGTGATAAGAATATAAAAACGTTATGGTTAACTTTAGCCTTATTGACGGATGATTTCGAACCAGAAAATGATAATGAATATTTTTCTGAATTAACAGATTTTACAAGTTCTAAATATAGTTTTGAAGTCCGACAAAATGCCTTTCGTTATTTAGCTTGGGTAAGTTCTTGTGGTATTGAATGTCAAGAAAATTTAAAAGAAGCAACAAAGCATCATAATTGGCGATTTTCTAAGTTTGCAAAAGAATTATTAAAAAAAATTGAATGAAAGCACTAGTTATTTCAGGAGGTGGTAGTAAGGGCGCTTACGCTGGAGGCGTCGCACAGTACTTGATTCAAGAAGCTGGTAATGACTATGATATGTTCTTGGGTACATCCACAGGGAGTTTGTTGGTGCCGCACTTAGCTTCTGGCAAGATTGACAAGCTTTATGATATTTATACAAATGTTAGACAACGTGATATTTTTAGTGTAAACCCTTTTACGATTAGAAAAAAAGGAAAACGTGAGTTCGTTTCAATTGATTTTATCAATACGGTTTGGCAGTTCATTAAAATGAAACGAACTTTTGGTGAAAGTAAAGCATTGCGTCGCCATATAAAAAGGAATTTTACTGAAGCCGAATATAATTTAGTGAAATCGACTAAAGATGACGTTGTAGTTACAGTTTCCAATTTGTCAAAAAACAGGGTAGAATATAAGTCCATTAAAGATTTTAATTATGAAGAATTCTGCGATTGGATATGGATTTCTTGTAATTATATTCCTTTTATGTCATTAGCAAAAAAAGATGGTTTTGAGTATGCTGATGGTGGTTTAGGCTGCGTAGTTCCTATAAGAGAAGCCATACTTCGTGGCGCGACAGAGGTTGATGCTATTGTACTAGAGAAAGAGTCTTTGGAGTATAATAAAGTACTTGGTAAAAACCCCTTTTCTCTTATGATTAATTTATTTGGGCATTTATCAGATCAATTAGAAAGAAATGATATCACAATTGGAAAACTTGCAGCCAAAAACAACAACGTAAAGCTTAACCTTTATTATACACCATCTAAACTAACAGAGAACTCCTTAATATTCAACAAGGCTTTAATGACTTCCTGGTGGCAACAAGGTTTTGATTATGCTAAAGAGAAATTAAATGAAGCGCGTTCTAACGAACTTCGAATTGATTAATAAAGCTCACTTACTTCATCTTTAATAAAAGAAAGGGCTGCATCACTTGGAGCTCTTCGCTCCATCATTTCGGTTAAAATGACTTCTCGCAACTTCTCTGCTGTATCTGTTTTTTTCAATAAACTAGCTTTTCTAATCAATTGAATAGTGGCGTTTTTTGCAGCAGAAATAATGTTCCAACATTTATCACTAATGTAGATTTGCTGTGATAAATTATGCTCTAACTCTTGTTCAATACTTGATATAAGTAAAGATTCATAATCTTCTTTATTTGAGGATGTTGGCTTTACTCTAACAAGAAGTTTGCTTGGGGATATACGCTCTAAATATAGAGCCATACGTTCGTATGCTTGTAACCGAATAGGAAGTGCTGTTACCTCCATGTCTTTTTTTAATAAATAGCGTCTCCTACCATCTTCATTTTTTGTATGTTCCTTGAAAAAGTAATAGGCTAAAATTCCAGTTATTAACGAAGGAATAGCAAACATGAATAGGTCAACAATGCGTTCTGCGTCCATAGCAATTAGATTTGATTTGGATTACTACCACCCAAATATACACAATCTTTTAAGCTTTGCATATTGGTAAATGGCACCGGGGTTTTGTTATACATATAAGCCCTGCTTAATTCTTTTGAAAGATTATGATCGTCTACATTCATTTCTATATCTGTCATTTTAAATTGACACGGATGCTCATAACCTGCAGCATGAGTAATTTCAATAAGTTCTTTTTTAAAGGTTTGAAAGTATTGAGCAAGTCGCACCGATTTAAGAGTACGATCAATACCATTTTGTAACCATTTACTTTGAGTAGCTACCCCACTTGGACACCGATTTGTATGACAAATTTGCGCCTGGATACACCCAATACTAAGCATCGCTTCTCTAGCAACATTAATACAATCGACACCCATAGCGAATGCCATGGCTGCTTTAGCCGGAAAACCTAATTTCCCACTTCCAATAAAGACTAATCTTTCAGTTAAATCTTTATTTTTAAATAGTCTATACAAATCGCTAAAACCGTATACCCAAGGCAACGACACATGATCTGCAAAGCTAGGAGGTGCAGCTCCTGTACCACCTTCACCACCATCTATAGTTATAAAATCAGGGCCTTTTCCTGTTTTCAACATAAGATTAGCTAATTCTTCCCATTCCCCTAATTTACCAATAGCTGCTTTTATACCTACAGGTAATCCGGTAGCTTCGGCAATGTCTTCAATAAAAACTAGTAGTTCTGGTACATTTGAGAATGCTTTATGGTTAGGAGGTGATAATACATCTTTACCAACTTCAACACCTCGAATCTGTGCAATTTCCTTGGTGATTTTTGCTCCAGGCAAAACACCTCCTTTACCAGGTTTAGCCCCTTGCGATAATTTAATTTCAATAGCACGTATGAATGGGTTTTCTTCAACAAGCTTTATCATTTTTTCCATGGAAAAACTACCATCTTTGGATCGAACACCAAAATATCCTGTTCCAAAATGAAAAACTACATCACCTCCATGGCTATGATAAGGAGATAAACCGCCTTCACCCGTATTATGGTAAGCATCCGCCATTTTAATGCCTTTGTTTAAAGATTCTACTGCTTTAGCTGAAAGTGAGCCAAAGCTCATTGCGGAAACATTTATAACAGACTTTGGTCGATACGGCCTTTTTCTTTTATTGTAAGCACCCATAACTTTAGCGCATGGAAGAAATGACTTGTCAATTGTATTAGGGTGATTTTCATTTATTTTAAATGGCATCATGGCATTATTTATAAAAATATGCTGATGTTCATAAATATCTCTATCGGTTCCAAAACCTTCATAATTGTTTTCCTTTTTGGCAGAAGCGTATATCCAACTGCGTTCAATGCGGTTGAAAGGCAATTCCTCTCTATTGTTCGCTACAAAATATTGGCGCATTTCTGGTCCAATACTTTCAAGCCAATAACGTAAATGCCCCACAATAGGGTAGTTGTGACTAATTGTATGCGCTTTTTGGAAAAATATATCGCGTATAGCAACCAATAATAAGAAAATCAATACCCATCCCCACCAAGGAATATTTGACATGAAATCTAATAAATCACTCATTAAATCTAGTTATTTAAAAAATCGAAAGTTATTTGTGTTAATGCTTTCACGCCTGTAATTAAACCGCTTTCATCAATGAAGAAATCTGGAGTATGATGAGGAAAAGCTTCAGTATTACCAGGCGTCATACCTCCTAAGAAAAAGAAAAACCCAGGCACAAGTTCTTGATAATATGAAAAGTCTTCACCTCCTGTGGTGGCTTTACGCAAACGGACATTTTCATTTCCAACAACCTTTTGAAGAGACGGTAGCATTTTATCAACCAAATTGAAATCATTATAAGTTATCGCTGTATTATTTTGAAAGCTAATGGTTGCTTCACCGCCATAAGCTTTAGCCAATGTAGTTACCATTTCGGTCATTCTTTTTTCAATAAGTGCTTTCATGCCGGGGTCTAAGGTTCTAACAGTACCAATGAGCTCAGCGCTTTCAGGGATAATATTAAAACGTGTACCAGCAGTAATTTTACCCACAGTTATAACTGCTGCTTCATCTACTAATTTGGATTCCCTACTAATAATAGTTTGAAGCCCATCAATGATTTTTGCAGAAATCAGTATTGGGTCTACGCCTTGCCAAGGTCTACCACCGTGAGTTTGCTTCCCCTTTACATTTATTACAAAACGTTCTACAGATGCCATTACGCCACCTTTCTTGTAATAAATAGTTCCAACCTCATAATTTGACCGAATGTGTAATCCGAATATAGCATCAACTTTTGGGTTCTCTAAAACCCCTTCTTTTATCATTAATTTAGCACCGCCTTCTTCTCCAGGAAGAGGCCCTTCTTCTGCTGGCTGAAATATGAATTTTACAGTACCGTTTAATTTGTCTTTATTCTTAGTTAGAATTTCTGCTACGCCCATTAAAATAGCAGTATGCGTATCATGACCACAGGCATGCATAACGCCAGTTTCTGTATTTAAAAAAGTAGTTTTTACTTCAGATTTGAACGACAGGTCATTACGCTCGGTAACTGGTAACCCATCTATGTCGGCTCTTAAAGCTATTACTCTCCCAGGTTGACTCCCTTTTAATACAGCAACCACACCAGTATGAGCAACACCTGTTTGCACTTCAAGTCCTAAAGATTTTAGATGTTTAGCAATTTTTTCAGCAGTTTTAAATTCTCGATTTGATAATTCTGGGTATTTGTGAAAATCACGACGCCATTCAATAACTTTAGATTCAATGTCTGCAAATTGTTTTTCTAGACTTGACTGAGCTTGAATGTTTACAGTAAATAAAATGCTTAGGAATATGATATAAAACTTCATATTGGGAATACAATTAGTGATTTATAGAAAGTTAAAGATATTAAAATTTGATAAAGGAAGAATTGTTTATAATTATTAATAATTACGGCATGTTAAAAGCTTAACATTGGTTATTTTCACGATATAAACTACTAGTATTTTGGAAGCATATTTAGAACAGTTAAATGAAGCTCAGTTGGCTCCAACACTTCAAATGGAAGGGCCTATGATAGTTATTGCAGGAGCTGGTTCTGGAAAAACTCGAGTCTTAACGTATCGCATTGCTTATATGATGAGTAAGGGTATTGACCCTTTTAATATTTTGTCTTTAACCTTTACCAATAAGGCTGCTCGAGAAATGAAAGAGCGAATTGCCCACATAGTTGGTGCAAGTGAAGCTAAAAACTTATGGATGGGAACCTTTCACTCTGTGTTTGCTAAAATTTTGCGTATTGAGGCAGATCGTTTGGGCTACCCAAGTAATTTTACCATTTATGATACTCAGGATTCGGATAGATTAATTGCATCGATTATCAAAGAAATGAATCTTGATAAAGACGTTTATAAGTATAAGCAGGTGCGCTCTAGAATATCTTCCTATAAAAATAGCTTAATAACTGTTAAGGCATATTTCAACAATCCAGAACTTATCGAAGCTGATGCCATGGCACGCAGACCTAGAATGGGGGATGTATATAAAGAATATGTTGATCGCTGCTTTAAAGCTGGCGCCATGGATTTTGATGACTTACTATTAAAAACAAATGAGCTTTTAACACGGTTTCCAGAAGTTTTAGCAAAATATCAAAATCGGTTTAAGTATATTTTGGTAGATGAGTATCAAGATACTAATCATTCACAGTATTTAATAGTTAGAGCCTTATCAGATAAGTTTCAAAATATATGTGTCGTAGGAGATGATGCGCAAAGTATTTACGCATTTAGAGGAGCTAATATTAATAATATTTTGAATTTTCAGAAGGATTATGATGATGTAAAAGTGTTTAGACTAGAACAGAATTATAGATCGACTAAAAACATTGTTAATGCAGCCAATTCTATAATTGATAAAAACCAAACGAAGCTCGATAAGGTTGTTTGGACGGCAAATGATGAAGGTGCAAAAATAAAAGTAAATCGGTCTTTAACAGATGGTGATGAAGGCCGTTATGTGGCTAGCACCATTTTTGAAAACAAAATGAATCACCAATTGAAGAATAGTGATTTTGCTGTTTTATATAGAACTAATGCACAGTCTAGAGCGATTGAAGATGCTCTAAGAAAGCGAGATATTAAATATAGAATTTACGGAGGCCTTTCGTTTTATCAAAGAAAGGAGATAAAAGACGTACTGTCATACTTACGACTTATAATAAATCCTGCCGATGAGGAAGCTTTAAAACGAATTATTAATTTCCCTCCAAGAGGTATTGGTCAAACTACAGTTGATAAACTTATTGTGGCTGCAAATGGTTATAATAAAACCATTTTCGAAGTAATGAAATCCATTGACAAAGTGGAAGTTAGAATCAATTCAGGTACAAGAACAAAACTTCAAGACTTTGTAACGCTTATTGAAAGTTATCAGGTCATGAATCAGTCTGCCGATGTTTTTGAGTTAGCAGAGCATGTTACAAGAACTAGTGGTTTAATAAAAGAGTTTAATAAGGATGGTACTCCAGAGGGTGTTACCAGAATGGAAAATATTGAAGAACTCTTAAATGGTATGAAGGATTTTGTTGAAGGTCAAAGAGAACTGGCTGATACAACAGGTTCATTAGCTGAGTTTCTTGAAGATGTGGCATTGGCGACCGATTTAGATGCAGATAAAGGTGATGCCGACCATGTTGCTTTAATGACCATTCACTTAGCAAAGGGATTAGAATTTCCTTATGTTTATATTGTAGGTTTAGAGGAAGATTTATTCCCAAGTGCTATGAGCATGAATACACGTAGTGAATTAGAGGAGGAGCGTAGGCTCTTTTATGTCGCCTTGACTAGAGCAGAAAAGCAAGCGTACTTAACTTATGCTTTATCGCGTTACCGTTGGGGAAAGCTTATAGATTCTGAACCTAGCCGCTTTATTGAAGAAATTGATGATAAGTATTTAGATATAGTGACCACTATAGAAGAACGTCGTTTTAATCCGATGTTGAGTGCAGATATATTTGGTGATGTCGAGCCTAATAAAATTAGATTCAAGCCGGCAAAACAACCAACTCTTAAAAAGAAAGGTTCAGTTAAAAAAGAAACAGCAAAATTTCAAGTTTCAACACCTAAAAATTTAAAACCAGTAGCAAAATCTAATGGTAACACGAACTTATTCGATAGTAAACTAGCTGTTGGAAACATCGTAAAGCATATCCGTTTTGGAACAGGTGAGGTCATGCAAATAGAAGGAGCAGGAGCAGATTTAAAGGCAGAGATAAATTTCCAGCATGGTGGTGTGAAAAAGTTATTGTTACGATTTGCTAAATTGGAAGTGATAGGGTAATGGCAGAGTTTATAAAGATATATGAAGAAAATCCTAACCCACGAGAGATTGATAAAGTGATTAAAGTGCTTAAACGGGGTGGTTTAATAATTTATCCTACCGACACCGTTTATGGTTTAGGGTGCGATATATCTAATTTAAAAGCGCTGGAACGCGTTGCTAGAATTAAAGGCGTAAAACTTGAAAAGGCGAATTTTTCATTTATATGCAAGGATTTAAGTAACCTTAGCGATTACGTTAAACAAATAGATACTTCTACTTTTAAGATTTTAAAACGGGCACTTCCGGGGCCATATACATTTATTCTTCCGGGATCCAAATCGTTACCAAATCCGTTTAAAAAAAGAAAAACAGTAGGTATTCGTGTTCCTGATAATAATATAGCTTTAGAAATTGTTAATCAGCTAGGGAATCCAATTATTTCTACTTCTATCCATGATGAAGATGAAGTTCTTGAATACACCACTGACCCTGAGCTTATTTTAGAAAAGTGGTTCGATTTGGTAGATTTAGTAATCGATGGAGGCTATGGTGATAATGAACCATCAACAGTAATTGATTTATCTGAAGACCAGCCAATTATAGTGAGAGAAGGGAAAGGAAGTTCAGAAATATTTTAAAACAGAAAGCCCAACTTAAAGTTGAGCTTTTTAAATTTTATTTTTCGTTTTTTTAATTAACGTGTTTTTCTAGAAATTCGGCAACACCTTGATGCGTTGCTTGCATGCCAGTTTTACCTTTATTCCAGTTTGCAGGACAGACTTCACCGTTTTCTTCATTGAATTGCAAGGCATCAACCATACGCAATGCTTCGTCTACATTTCTACCAAGAGGTAAATCATTTACTATTTGATGGCGTACAATACCTTCTTTGTCAATTAAAAACAAACCACGATAGGCAACTAACTCCCCAGAAGCTTGAAGCATGTCATTATCATCATAAAAATAATCACCAGCAAGAACGTCGTAATTTTTTGATATAGTTTTGTTTGTATCAGCAACTAGAGGGTAAGTTACTCCTTTTATACCACCATTACTTTTATCTAATTGTAACCAACCCCAGTGTGATTGTTCTGTATCTGTTGAAACACCAACTATAGCTGTTTTTCTAGATTCGAATTCTTCTAATTTTTCTTGAAATGCATGAAGTTCTGTTGGGCAAACAAAGGTAAAATCTTTTGGGTAAAAGAATAATATCACATGTTTTTCACCAAGAAATTGATCTAACGAAAAATTGTCTACAAATTCGCTTCCGTTTATAACCGCTTGTGCATTAAACTGAGGTGCTTTTTTTCCTACTAATACAGCCATTTTTTTAAAATATTTTGTTTGAAATTTAATTTATCGGATGCAAAGATATTTTGCTCCAATAGACTAGCAAAACATTATTATTTTAAAAACTTATACAACTATAAATTAGTCTAATTTGGCTTTAATCATTCTAATTTTTAATCTTAGAGCAGCAAATAGAAGTGTAGTGAAAGGGCTTAGCCAATTGAAGATGGCGTAGAAGAAATATTCTCCAACTCCAACACCTAAAACACTAGATTGGTAAGCGCCACAAGTATTCCATGGAATTAAAACAGATGTTACAGTCCCGGAATCTTCTAAAGTTCTACTTAAATTTTCTGGAGCTAAACCTTTATCATCGAAAGCTTTTTTGAACATTTTGCCAGGAATTACAATCGCTAAATATTGATCTGATGCAATGGTATTTAAACCTAAACAACTTATTACTGTACTAGCAAACAGTCCGAAAACAGAAGATGCAATAGATAATAGAACACGAGTTATTCTTGCTAACGCTCCAATAGCATCCATGATGCCACCAAATACCATTGCGCTAATAACCAGATAAATGGTCCATAACATGCCCTTCATTCCTTTTGCAGCAAAGAGTTCATTCAGTTTTTCGTTATCTGTGGCTATTTGTGTGTCTACGAAAATAGAATTAAAAACAGAGCCTATTTTAGAATTACTTAAGGCATTTAAAACATCAGGTTGAAAAACAAGAGCAAAAACTCCTCCAATAATTACCCCGGTACCGAGTGCTATTAAAGGCTTTGTTTTTTTTAATATTAGAATAATTACAACTGCCGGAACTAAAAATAACCATGGTGTAATATTAAACGTATTTTCGATTGATCCCAATAAACTACTTATATCTGCATTCCCTGAAGTATCTATAGTAATACTTATTATTGAGAATACAATTAATGTGATTAAAATTGTTGGCACAGTTGTAAACGTCATATATCTAATATGAGTAAATAGATCTGTACCAGCGATAGCTGGGGCAAGATTGGTTGTGTCACTAAGCGGCGACATCTTATCACCAAAATAAGCTCCAGAAATAACAGCACCAGCAATCATTCCAGGGCTTATATCTAATGCACCACCTATTCCGATTAGTGCAATACCAACAGTTGCAGATGTCGTCCAAGAACTACCAGTAGCTATCGAAATAATAGCACAAATTATTACACATGCCGGCAGAAAAATATTTGGATTTAAAACTTGTAAGCCATAATAAACCATTGCTGGAATAACACCACTTACTAGCCAAGTTCCAGCTAAAGCACCAACAAGAAGAAGAATTATTATAGGAACAAAAATACTTCTTAAGTTTTCCCATACCTCAGAAGCCATAAGTGAGAGATTAACTTTATTGAATAATCCAACCACGGCTGCTACTAAACCACCAGTTAAAAGAATAAGTTGATTTGAATATTCCCCAAGCATCTCTCCATCAGCAAAAAATATGTTATAGGCTAATAATCCCATTAATATAGCTACAGGAACAAGGGCTTCCAAAATGTTTAATTCGGTATTCTCTATAATATTTTGATCCTCAATTTTTGTTTTAGATATATTTTTGTTGTCTTTCATCTGAGTGGTTTTGATTCGTAATGTTACAATTTTAGCCTCATGTATGCAAATAGATAATAGTTCTGTATTTTTACTTTTCAAGAATATACTATGGATTCGTTAACCCAAATTGTACTTGGCGCCGCTTGCGGAGAAGCCGTGTTAGGAAAAAAAATTGGAAATAAAGCGTTGCTTTTTGGAGCAATAGGAGGAACTATTCCTGATTTAGATGTTTATGTTGGGAGTTTGCTATATGGTAATCAAATTGATGCTATGTTATTCCATAGAGGTTTTATGCATTCCATTTTGTTTTCTGTTTTAGCAGCGTTTCTTTTTGGTTGGTTCGCATTTAAATTATATAATTCAGGTAAACGAAGAGGAACAACTATTCAAAAAGATTGGATAAGTTTGTTTTTTTGGTCACTCTTTACACATCCAATTCTTGATTGCTTTACGCCTTATGGGACTCAGTTGTTTTCACCTATAAGTAGCTATAGGGTAGCTTTAAATAATATTGCTGTTGTGGATCCTATTTATACCATTCCATTTTTGTTATGCATGATTATTCTGATGTTTTTCAAGCGAACATCCAGTAGACGGTTACTTTGGTTGAGACTAGGAATAGGTGTTAGTTCGATATATTTATTGTTCACGTTTGCTAATAAATTATATATGGATTCAATATATAGAAAATCTCTAAACTTTAATAATGTAATCTATAAGCGCTATTTTACGCAACCTACCATTTTTAACAATATTCTATGGTATGGTGTCGCTGAAACCGATTCTACTTATTACGTCGGTTATTATTCATTATTGGATAATGAAAATAAGTTTTCTGATTTTAAAGAATTGCCAAAAGAAAGAGCTCTAAACGTTAATGATTACAGGCGGGTTAATGATTTAGCTTGGTTTAGTAATTACTATTTTAGTATTTATAAAATAGCTGAAAATGAATATCAATACAATGATTTACGATATCCGCTTACAAGTGATGAAAATTCTAATTCATCAGTATTTAGGTTTCGGTTATTTGATGAAAATGGCATATTAAATATGAAACCATTTGAGCGAAATGAAGACAATGTATCTGATGCTTTATCAGCCTTATGGAAAAGGATAAAAGGCAAGTAGACTTTCTAAACAGGTATTTTGCGACCTAAAGGATCTAAAATATTTAATTCCACCATGCATTCTCGCATCATGTAGTAAGTTCTATCTATATCTGCATCTAAGCCTATTGAAAACCGGATAAGACCATCAGTCAAGCCCATCGCTTTTTGTTCTTCAATTGGTATTTCAGAAGATGTTGAAGTCCCAGGAGCACTAAAAAGTGTTTTATAAAAACCTAAGCTTACCGCTAAATAACCTAAGTTTTTATTTTGCATCATTTCCATAAGCTCATTCGCTTTTTTTAATGAACCAACATCAATTGTGAGCATGCCACCAAAACCATATTGCTCGTTCATTATACTTTTAAATAAGTCATGAGATGGATGTGATTTTAAACCAGGATATACGGTTTTTAAGCCATCTCTTTCAAATTTACCCGCAAGGAATAGTGCGTTTTTACTATGCTGTTGCATTCTAATATGCAAAGTTCTCAAGTTTTTTAAAACAGATGCCGCTCTAAGGCTATCCATTGTTGCGCCTAATAGCATAGAAGCTCCATTGTTAACATTTCTCAATTCATTAATAAAATCTTGTGTGCCACAAACTACTCCTCCAACAGTATCACTTGTACCGTTTATAAATTTAGTTAGGCTGTGAATCACCACATCGGCGCCCAAAATCGCTGGTGAAATTGACAATGGGGAAAACGTATTATCAACAACTAATTTTAAATTATGTCTTTTAGCAATCTTCGAAAGACCATTTATATCTGCAACTTCCAAAAGTGGATTACTTACCGATTCACAATAAATTATCTTAGTGTTTTCGGTTATTGCCTTTTCTACTGCGTTTAAATCCGTAATGTCTACAAATGAGGTTTTAATATTAAATTTTGGAGTGAAATTTTTAAAAAATGCATAAGTTCCCCCGTAAATTGTTCTGCTAGTAACAATATGGCTTTCGGCCTTACAAAGTTGAAGTATTGCTGGCGTAATAGCACCCATTCCAGAAGCCGAAACATTTGCTGTTTCTGTTCCTTCCATAGCAGCCAAGGCTTCACCTAAATATAAATTAGATGGAGAAGAATGTCGTGAATATAGGTAGCAACCATCCGCATTGCCTTCGAATGTATCAAACATGGTTTTGGCTGAAAGGAAAGTATAGGTTGATGAGTCTGAAATAGAGGGGTTTACGCCTCCAAATTCACCAAAATATTGTAAATCCTGTATACTATTTGCTGGTTTAAATGCCATATTAATTGTTTTTATAATACAAAATTGAGTATTTTTAGACTAAATATCAATATTTAGTATTTTATATAGAAAATAAAACTATATTTAATTAAATAAATAGTTTTATTAAAAGTAAAATTAACTTTTAAATGATTCTGAATTAAATTTTTTCTGATATGAGTTTTGATAATACTGATAGAAAATTACTTGAATATTTACAGTCTGATAGTAAACAAACAACAAAGGAGCTTTCAAATAAACTTAATCTTTCTGTAACCGCAGTTTACGAGCGTATTAAAAAGCTGGAACGAGAAGAAGTTATTTGCAAGTATGTAGCACTTTTAAATAAAGAAAAAATAAATAAATCCTTTATAGCCTATTGCAATATTAAATTGGTACAACATTCTAAAGCCTACGTTATACAATTTGAAAGAGAGGTTGCAAAATTAAGTGAAGTCTTAGAATGTTATCATATTAGTGGAGATTATGATTATTTATTAAAAATTCTAGTTGAAGATATGCAAGCTTACCGAGAATTTATGGTGAAAAAGCTAACAACAATTAGCCATATTGGAAGCACACACAGCACTTTTATGATTAATGAGGTTAAGCATACTACAGTGATAAGTATTTAAGAATTAATATGAAATCAACTCAATATAAATTCATAGAATTATTAATATGTTTTATTCTTATACCAATAAGCTTTACCATCGATTATTCTATTTGGATTAAGCTGCTTATTGCCCTTTTTGGGTTTATCTATACCTTATTGATTATATTAAAAGTTGAAAGATTAAAGTTTAAAATAAGCCCACAAATAAACTGGAACCTATTCATTAGAGAAATCTTTTTAAAGCTTACAGTTATTATAATAGTAACAACAGCGTTTGTTTATTTAACAGATAAAAGTTCCTTATTTAAAGTGGTTCTAGAGAAACCTAAAATATGGATTTTTATATTGTTCTTTTACAGCATGTTTTCAGTATATCCTCAGGAGTTAATCTACCGAAAATTTTTTTTTAAGAGATATTCAAAACTATTCACAAATGAAAGATTATTTATTTTTCTAAACGCCATTTTATTTTCTTTAGGTCATATCTTTTTTAGAAACACTTTAGTCTTAGTTTTAACTTTTCTTGGAGGTCTTTTATTTGCTATAACATTCAATAAAACAAAATCCATAATTCTTGTCTCAATTGAGCATGCCATTTATGGTTGTTGGCTTTTTACGGTTGGTATGGGTGAAATGTTAGGGTTTCCCGCTTAATTGTAAAATAATATTTACATAATAAATAGGTTTATTACTTCTTTTTTCTATTTTTAAAAAACTATTAACTAAACCAGAATAAAGTATGAAAAAAATTGGCTCGATTATTTTAGGGTTTATCATTGGCGCATTTGTAACATATTATTTTTGTCCTCGGACAGTTAGTGAAGTTAAAGAAGCCAAAATTATAAAACCATCCGGAGTAATTTCCATTGCTGAAGCAGATTCGTTAAATAATAATTGGACTAAATTTAGAAAGGTAGCAGTCGATTCAGCTGCTAAAAAGCAAGGACGAAACAAAGATAATCGTTGGGCTGCCTGGTCTCTGGATGATATTGAAAATTATATTTCTTACGCTAAGAATCAATCGGATAGTTTAGGTTATGATATGACTGGAATTCGCATTTATCTTGGTGTTTATGGAAAAAATGCAGGGCAAACAAAAAAGAATTTAACGACCATGTTTATGGTTCCAACGGGTAAAAAATCTGTATCTCAGGCAAGTTCTTTAATCTTCCAATCTAGACGCGATAACATACCGATTGATCCCCTTAACGAAGGTCAAGGAGGTGATAGTTCTTACCCATGATGGATTATTTAATTCTTGCTTACTTTAATGATAGACTTTTTACTTGAATACAAAAGTCCGCTAACTTTCATATTAGAAATGCTTGCTGCTGTTACGGGCTTGGTACTTTATGGAAAATATAAATACCATTATGCAAAGTATTTTATATGGTTCATAGTTTACCTTTTTATCTGTGATTCTCTAGGAGGTTATTATAAAAATCTTATTAGAAATGATGGTGTTTTAAGTTTTTTAGAAGGTACAGTTTTTGTAAAAAACTATTGGTGGTTTACTATTTTTTGGAAAATAGGAGCAATCCTCTTTTTCGCATTTTATTATAATAAAATTTTGCAAAAATATTATTTTAGACGTATTGCCAAAATAAGTGGTTCGGTGTTTTTTATTTTTTCAATCTTCCATGTTATAATGAATTTAGAAGATTATTTTAAAACATTTTTGCCGGCTATAAGTATTTTTGGCGCTATTGTTATATTTATAGTAACAGTACTCTACTTTATTGAGCTTCTTCAAAGTGAAAGAATTTTAACTTTTTATAAATCCTTAAATTTTTATATCACTTTCACAATTTTTATTTGGTGGTTAATGGTTACACCATTGGTTTTTTATGATATTTACATGTCTAATCTTGATAATAGCTTTATTTTTTTAAGGACAAGAATCTATTTATTTGGTAATTTATTTATGTATTCAATGTTTGTTTTCGCATTAATATTTTGCAAGCCAGAAAAAGAGACCTTAATTGACTTTACCAAATAATTCTAAAAAAAAGACTTATTACTGCTGCATTTTTAGATAATAATCGGCCGAATGTTTACCTGATCCATATATTAGAAAGAATGCGCAAACGAACAAGGTTACTATTGCTAAAATAAGATTGTTAGAATTCATATCTCCCACAAAGTTTATAGCTATAGCTCCTATTAAAATTGGAACCTGAGCTAAAATAGCCCATCTTGTTAATAATCCAAAGGCTATAAGAATACCACCAATAAAGTGGGCAGGAGCTACATAATGAATAATAATCATACCACCAGCCATATTTTCCATAGGCTTAAAAAGATTCATTAGCATCTGGCTGTCTCCCATAAAATTTATTCCTTTTATAAATAGGAAAACACCAAGAGCAATTCGTAGTAAGTCAATAGGCAAATACGTATGTGCATTAGCCCATTTGTTTAATGATTTAATTGTTCCCATGATTGAAGTTGTTGATTTTCAATCAATAAGATACGAAAAAATAAGAAGTTTTTAAAATTAAACTTGAAGCACACCCAAATTAAACTGTTTTTCAATAGGAGCATGGTTAGCAGCTTCAATACCCAAAGAAATCCATTTACGAGTATCTAAAGGATTGATTACAGCGTCTGTCCAAATTCTGGCAGCAGCATAATATGGTGAGACTTGATTATCGTAACGGTCTTTTATTTTATTGAATAGTTCTTCTTCTTTTTTAGGAGTAATTTTTTCGCCTTGTTTTTCTAGTGAAGCTTTTTCTATTTGAAGTAAAACCTTAGCAGCTGAGTTTCCGCTCATAACCGCCAATTCTGCACTTGGCCATGAAACAATTAATCTGGGGTCATAAGCTTTGCCACACATGGCGTAATTTCCAGCGCCATAACTATTACCGATAATAACGGTAAACTTAGGAACTACAGAATTGCTAACGGCATTTACCATTTTAGCTCCATCTTTAATAATCCCAGAGTGTTCGCTTTTACTCCCAACCATAAACCCAGTAACATCTTGCAGAAATACTAATGGAATTTTCTTTTGGTTACAATTGGCAATAAACCTAGTGGCTTTGTCCGCAGAGTCATTATAAATCACACCACCAAACTGCATTTCAGTTGGTTTGGTTTTAGAGCCTGTGGTTTTTACAATCTGTCGCTGATTTGCCACAATACCAACCGCCCAACCATCAATGCGAGCGTAACATGTTATAATAGTTTGCCCATAGCCGGCTTTATATTCTTCATATTCTGAATTATCAACCAATCGTTTTATAATTTCGAACATATCATACTGATCTGCACGACTTTTTGGAATTATTCCAAAGATATCTTCAGGGTTTTCAGTAGGCTTTTTTACTTCAATTCTATTAAAACCAGCTTTATTGTAATCGCCAATTTTATCTACTATGCTTTTGATTTTATCCAAGGCATCTTTATCATCTTTTGCTTTATAATCGGTAACTCCAGAAATTTCACAATGTGTTGTTGCCCCTCCTAAAGTTTCATTGTCTATACTTTCACCAATAGCGGCTTTTACTAAATAACTTCCAGCCAAAAAGATACTTCCTGTTTTGTCAACAATTAAAGCTTCATCGCTCATAATAGGAAGGTAGGCACCACCAGCAACACAACTGCCCATAACTGCCGCAATTTGAGTAATACCCATACTGCTCATTATGGCGTTGTTTCTAAAGATACGTCCAAAATGTTCTTTATCAGGAAAAATCTCATCCTGCATGGGTAAATAAACACCCGCAGAATCCACTAAATAAATAATTGGTAATCGATTTTCAATAGCTATTTCTTGTGCTCGAAGATTCTTTTTACCAGTAATCGGAAACCAAGCTCCTGCTTTAACCGTAGCATCATTGGCAACAACAATACATTGCTTACCTTGAATGTATCCTATCTTTACTACAACACCTCCTGATGGACAACCACCATGTTCGGTATACATATCTTCACCAGCAAACGCACCAATTTCAATGGATTTGGCTTTGTCGTCCAACAAATAAGTGATACGTTCTCTAGCCGTTAATTTGCCTTTGCTATGTAGCTTTTCAATACGTGATTTTCCACCACCTAAACTAACTTTAGATAAACGTTTGTTGAGTTCAGAAACTAATAGTTTATTGTGATCTTCATTTTTATTGAAGTTGATATCCATAGATGTATTTATTTGTAGACGAATTTACGAAACCAATTCCTGTCTGAAAAGTGAATAATTTGTTAAAATATATAACATGGAAATATATTCCTTGGAATATAAAATTATTTATTGTAATTTTGTAATGTAATTTATAATTAAAGAAATGAAAATAAATAAAATAATTTATTATATAGCAACAATAATATTAACTGCTGTCATGTTATTTTCAGTAAGTATGTACTTTTTAAAGCACGAGATGATAAAAGATGCTTTTGAAAGTTTCGGTTACCCCACATATATCATATATCCTTACGCTATGGTAAAATTATTGGGACTAGTAGCACTGTGGTTACCTGGATATAAAATATTAAAAGAATGGGCTTATGCTGGGTTCTTTTATGCATTTATACTAGCGTTTTTTGCACATTATATGATTGGTGATGGACAACAAGGGACAGCTATTGTTGCTTTAATAGCTTTAATTATATCATATATATTTTTTAAAAAAACAAAATAAATAGAATAATAGTCACAAATTTCTTCTTTTGAGGAAATAAATAAAAATCAATTCAATGAAAAAGATAATAGCCTTTGCAGGGAGTAACAGTAAAACATCAATCAATAAACAATTAGTCGTTTATACTTCAAGTTTAGTTGATGATGTAGAAGTAGAAGTTCTTGATTTAAATGATTTTGATTTACCACTATACGGTATTGATTTAGAAAATGAAAAAGGTATTCCAGATGATGCACATCGATTTTTAAACTTGATAAAATCATCTGATGGAATTGTTTTATCCTTAGCAGAACACAACGGGGCATATTCAACTGCGTTTAAAAATTTGTTTGATTGGATGTCAAGAATAGACGGAAAACTTTGGAGTGAAAAGCCAATGCTTTTAATGGCAACTTCTCCTGGAGCTAGAGGTGGAGCTACTGTTTTAGAAATTGCTAAAGGACGTTTTCAATACATGGGCGGCAATATAGTTGCAGATTTTAGTTTCCCTTCATTTGGAAATAATTTTTCTGAAGAAAAGATTATTAATGAAGCATTGCATGCTGATTTGAAAGAAAAAGTGAGTGTATTTAGAGCATCTTTATAACTAAAAACTAAGAATATGGGCGATTTATCAAAAGATATAAATTCAACATTTGCGAATAATAGAGTGAAGGCTTTATTGAACATTATTTATACGTCCAATTGGATAATGAGTCACCAGAATGAGTTTTTTAAAACCTATGGAATTTCGCCCCAACAGTACAATGTTTTAAGAATTTTAAGAGGTGCAGATGAACCATTAAACGTTCAAACGATTAAAGATAGAATGATAGAGCGTTCACCTAACGCAACGCGTTTAATGGATAAATTATGCGCCAAACAATATATAGAGCGTTGCCCTTCAGAACATGATAGACGTGTTGTTAAAATTGCGATAACAGAAGAAGGTAAGGCGTTTTTAGAATCTATACCAAATGATTTCAATAGAGATTTATTAAGGAATTTGAGTGAAGAAGAAGCGGAACAATTAAGTAATCTGCTTGATAAAATGCGATAGTCGCGTTTTTTTACCCAAATAGTTTCCATGGAAACTATTTTAAAAATAATTATTATGAAAGCAAATACAATAAAAACAGTTGGGAGAAGCGATTTCGTCAACATGGGGCCAATACAATTACGGCAGCCCATCCCAACAAGAACGATTGATAATATAGATCCGTTTATATTATTGCATCATTACGGACCTTATGATATTTCAGAACGAAATAATCCGTTTGATTTAGGTCCACATCCGCATCGCGGATTTGAACCGATAACCTTTTTAATTCAAGGGGAACAACTGCATAGAGACTCACTTGGAAATGAAAGTGTAGTGAAAGCAGGCGATGTACAATGGACAACGGCAGGTAGGGGTATTATTCATGCCGAAGCACCAACAAAGGACTTTGTGCAAAAAGGAGGTGCACTTGAAGGTATTCAGTTGTGGTTGAATCTGCCCGCTGAAAAGAAAATGATCGAGGCTAATTATCAGCATGTTGCTAATGAAGATTTTAAAACCGTTACTTCTGATGATAAGAAAGTGAACATTCAAATAATAGCTGGTGAGTTGGAAGGTGTTTATGGACGTGTTAAAACACAATCCCCAGTAAATGCTTTTATGATTACTGTTGAAGCAGGTGGGGGTCATGAGATTAAAGTTCCAAATTCACATCAATCTACAGTGTATTTGTTGAAAGGTGATGTTACAATTAATGATTCAGAAACTTTGAAATTGGATGCAAATCAATTAATTCAATTTAATCAAGATGGTGAAGGGTTTTCTATTACCGGAAATGAAAATAGTATGCTATTATTTCTTTCAGGAGAACCATTTAATGAACCAGTAACGACGTATGGCCCTTATGTGATGAATACACAAACTGAAATTATGGAAGCGATGCGAGATTACCAAATGGGAAAAATGGGTTTTTTACCCGCAAATTAATAAATGTCAGTTCGAGTATCCCGATTTTTTAATCGGGCTATATCGAAAATAATTTTAAAAAGTAAATATTATGAAAACAGTAATTCACAAAGCAGATACTAGAGGTTACGCCAATCATGGTTGGCTAAAATCACATCACACATTTAGTTTTGCGAGCTACCAAAATCCGGAGCGTATGAATTTTGGAATGTTGCGCGTTTTGAATGACGATGTAGTACAGCCAAAAATGGGTTTCGGAACGCATCCGCATCAAAATATGGAAATCATTTCTATTCCGTTAAAAGGCGCTTTGTCCCACAAAGATAGTATGGGTAATAAACGTGCTATTGAAGTTGACGAAGTGCAAGTGATGAGTGCGGGTACGGGACTGACCCATTCGGAATTTAATGATAGTCAAACGGATGAAGTTAATTTTTTACAGCTTTGGATTATACCAGAAACCATGGGTGTAGCCCCAAATTATGAACAGCGTAAGTTTGATTCATCTGAACGTAAAAACAAGCTACAAACCGTCGTTGCACCAATGGATAAATTAGAAGGTGATGCGTTACCAATTAGTCAGCAGGCATATATCTATAGAACAGATTTAGATGCGGGAAAAGCTGTTATATTAACGCCTAAAAACACTGATAATGGTTTTTATATTTTCCTTGTTGATGGTAGTATTGAAGTTTCAGGAAATAATTTAAATAAACGAGACGCTATTGGTGTTTGCGATGCACATAGTTTGGAAATTACAACCCAGAAAAGCGCACAAGTAATAATAATTGAAGTTCCCATGGACTAATTATTATTATGGGGTAATAGCGAAAAAACATCGAAAAATAGATTTTCGTAAAATTAAAAAAAGTGTTTAATATCAATAAAATTATTGATAATGTATAGTTTCAAATAAGGTGAATTTTGTTAATTTGAAAAACTAAACTTTAAAGGCTAATCTTGATAAAGAAAGCACCATTATTATTAATTTTCACACCTCTCATAGTATTGGCGCTTATCGGGATTTTTGTTATTCTTCCTTTTTGGGTTTATGTAAAAGAGCTAATAGCTTTTACATGTACTTCAATAATTTGTGCTTCAACTTTAGTTATTTTACCTAAGATTCTAAAAAAAAGCATGCTATTTTTTTTCATGTTTATCTTATATACTTTAATTTTTATAAAATTAAGTTTTTATTTAAATTATGGAGCTAGATTAAATGCCTCAACACTTTATGCAGTTTTTGAAACTAATGAAAGAGAGTCCCTAGAATATTTATCATCTTATTTTAATAATCAAACAAATTTACTTTTAGCTACGGTATTGGGTTGTTTTTGTGTTGTGGTTTTTTTTGCTCGAAGTTTAAATGTTCACTATAACTATAATAAATATTTTAAGTGGATGTCAATAGGTGTAATTGTGCTATCTGGCATCTTATTGTTAAATAAATTTCATTATTATAATTTAATTATAACTGGTGCTAATTCTTATCAGGAATATAGTGAAGTGAAAAAATTAATCAATTCTGAGCTATCAACACCAAAAAGTAAAAATTTGGTTGTTGACATTAACAGAGATGAACAGACTTTTGTCGTAATCATTGGGGAGTCAACAACAAAATGGCATATGGGTTTGTATGGGTATTATAGAAACACTAATCCAGAACTCGCTAAGCTTAAGGAGAAGCTTTATATATTCAATAATGTAATTTCACCAAACGTAAACACGATAGTTTCATTAGATAAAATTTTAACATTTTCTGATTTTCACAACCCAAATAGGGGTGGAAACACTTCGCTTGTGCAAATGGCTAACATGGCAGGTTTTGAGACTTATTGGGTGTCAAACCAACATGTGCACGGTTTAAATCAGTCCTTTGCAGCAGAAATTGCTTATGCTAGTAATTATAGCTATTTTTTAGCGATGGACCATTATCATTTTTCAACCAGTTATGACGAGGTAGTGTTACAAAAATTTGAAAACATTATAAATACTAAAACTAAAAAAAAGCTTATATTTCTTCATCTTATAGGTACTCACATTCGTTATTCTGATAGATATCCTAAAAGTTTTAATGTGTTTAAATCAAAGGAACAGGAGTTAGATAAGGATGTAGATATGGAAAAAGAAAGTATAATTGACCATTATGACAATGCGGTGCTGTACAATGATCATATAGTGAGTGAGGTTATCAAAAAAATCAGCAAGCAACCCACAAAAAGTACGGTTGTTTATTTTTCAGATCATGGTGATGATGTTTACGATGTAAATCAAAATATATTCGGACATAGTGAAGATAATGCAACACCTCCTATGTATGAAGTCCCTTTCCTATTGTGGTTTTCTAAGCAAAACCCAAAAAGAACAAAAGATTCAATATTAAGAAGTTATACTAATAGAAAATATAATTTAGAAGATTTTGAACATACATTTTCTGATTTACTAGGTGTTTCTCATAACCTTTTTGAACCCAGTAAGAGTATAGTAAATGATAAATTTAAAGAAAAGAACAGGTTAATTAAGGATGGTGTGGATTATGATGTTTATAAAGCGAAAAAGTAAATTAGGATTACTTTTTTTACTACTTATATTACTTGGATTTCTTGTTGTTAATGTTACTATAAGTGTTTATAAAGCACCTTTTATGGGTTTTTATACCTCTAAAATTTATGGGCACAGGGTAAATTATTTAAATAAGTTGCAACAAGCTAAATCAAGTTTTATAGGGGTAGAATTAGATCTTGTCTATTTAGAGGATTTAAATCTTTTTGATGTGAGACACCCTCCTGAAGCATCTACAAATTTTTATTTTGAAGATTATTTAAATGAAATAGGTGAGGAAAATGATTTAAAATTATGGTTAGATATCAAAAATCTTAATTCGGACAATGCCGAAAATATCTTAGCAAGAATGGATTATCTTTTAAAGACACATAATCGGTTAAGAGAAAGTATTTTGATTGAAACAGTATTTCCTGATGCTTTAAGTATGTTTCAAAAAGCAGGATATACCACAAGTTATTATTTACCATACTTACACTTATTAAGTAAGTCTGACCAAAAAGACACCTTATCATATATCAAGAATACATTAAAAACTTATCCGGAGCTAGGAATTTCTACCCATTACATGGGTTATCCTATTCTTGAAAACGAATTTCCGGAATCAAGTAAGTATCTATGGGCTTTGGGTGGAAATAATATTTATAAAGATATTTTTTTAATTCGTAAGCTTTTAAAAGATCAAACTGTTAAAATTGTTTTAGTTTCATTTTAAAATATAGAAAAGTAAATTACCCAATTAAAAAAGTATTCTGGTAAAATGTAAAATAGGTGAAAAGAGATTAATATTTTACGATATTTGCTTTCAACTAACTAATAAAAGAAAGATTATGGCGATGAATAAAAATACGGTTTTAGCATGGGCAACAGTTTTAATGATAGTTATGGGTGTTGTGTTAATTTTAATGGGAGCTTACAGATACGATGATGTAGCCGGTTGGGGTTTTGCAACTGTTGGTATTGGTTTTTTTGCAATAGCATGGGTGTTTAATGCTTTAAAAGGAAGAGTGTAATGAGTGATGATAAAAAGATAATTTTTTCAATGTCTGGTGTTACCAAGACATTTCAAAGTGCAAATACACCAGTTTTAAAGAATATTTATTTAAGTTTCTTTTATGGAGCTAAAATTGGGATACTAGGACTTAACGGTTCAGGTAAGTCCACATTATTAAAAATTATTGCTGGCGTTGATAAAAATTATCAAGGGGATGTGGTGTTTTCTCAAGATTATTCTGTTGGATATCTAGAACAGGAGCCTCAGCTTGATGAAGATAAAACAGTAATGGAAGTGGTCCGTGAAGGTGCTGCAGAAACCGTTGCTATTCTTGATGAATACAATAAAATTAACGATCAATTTGGTTTAGAAGAAGTCTATAGCGATCCAGACAAAATGGAAAAGCTCATGAACCGACAAGCTGAATTGCAAGATCAAATTGATGCCTCAAATGCCTGGGAATTAGATACAAAGCTTGAAATTGCTATGGATGCGCTTCGCACTCCTGATGGTGATAAGAAGATTGGTGTATTGTCTGGTGGTGAACGACGTCGAGTTGCCTTATGCAGGTTGCTTTTAAAAGAGCCCGATGTATTACTTCTAGATGAGCCAACTAACCACTTAGATGCCGAATCTGTGCATTGGTTAGAACATCATTTGGCAAAATATAAAGGCACAGTAATCGCCGTAACTCACGATCGATACTTTTTAGATAACGTAGCGGGTTGGATTTTAGAGCTGGATAGAGGTGAAGGTATTCCTTGGAAAGGGAATTATTCATCTTGGTTGGATCAAAAATCAAAACGTATGGCCCAGGAAGGTAAAGCGGCCTCAAAGCGTCAAAAAACGTTAGAACGTGAGCTGGAATGGGTGAGACAAGGTGCAAAAGGACGTCAAACCAAACAAAAGGCGCGTTTAAAAAATTACGATAAGTTAATGAGTCAAGACCAAAAACAACTTGATGAAAAACTAGAAATATATATCCCTAACGGACCTCGTTTAGGAACAAACGTGATCGAAGCCAAAGGTGTGGCCAAAGGTTATGACGATAAATTATTATATGACGATTTAAACTTTAATCTTCCGCAGGCTGGAATTGTTGGGATTATCGGACCAAATGGGGCAGGTAAGACCACTATTTTTAGAATGATAATGGGCGAAGAAACTCCTGATAAAGGGGAATTTATAGTTGGGGATACGGCTAAATTGGCCTATGTAGATCAAAAGCATTCTAACATTGACCAAGAGAAAACTATTTGGCAAAACTTTAGTGATGAGCAGGAACTGGTGATGATGGGTGGAAAACAAGTCAATTCCAGAGCATATTTAAGTAGATTCAATTTCTCAGGAAGCGAACAAAACAAGAAGGTTAAATTACTTTCTGGAGGAGAACGCAACCGTTTACATTTGGCTATGACTCTTAAAGAAGAAGGTAATGTGTTGCTTTTGGATGAGCCCACTAACGACCTTGATGTTAATACATTACGTGCTTTAGAAGAAGGACTTGAAAATTTTGCAGGGTGCGCCGTAGTAATTAGTCACGATCGTTGGTTCTTGGATAGAATCTGCACACATATTCTAGCTTTTGAAGGCGATTCTCAAGTATATTTCTTTGAAGGAAGTTTTTCAGATTATGAAGAAAACAAAAAGAAACGACTAGGAGGAGATTTGATGCCAAAGCGAATAAAGTATAAGAAATTAGTAAGATAAAGACTAGAAACGTTCACTATTAAAGTGGACGTTTTTTAATTATCCTGGCCATACATATGTCCTTCTGTAAAATCTTGATAAGGCTTTTCTTCATCTTCTGCTATTTTTTTATTTATAGCATCCAAACGTTCATTTTCCTTTTTTAACTTATAAGATTTACGAATTCCAAGTAGCAACAAAATCCCAAAGAATACCACTACAACAATAAGAAGATTCACAATAGTACTTTCATTAACCAATAATATTGCAAAAAAATTGTGAGTCATTCGATTTGGGTTACTTTTTTAAATTGATGATAACAAATATAGTACATTCTTTCATTTTGTCCGAAAATTTTAACAAGTGTAACAATTATATAATTTATTATACTAATTATTTGAGCACCTAAAATTTCTAATTTGAGATTTTTTAACGAAATTGCTTGTCCGTATAATTGTTCAACCTTTAATATAAATAACATGTCTGACGACTTCGATTTATTAGAAACTAATTCCAACGAAAAAACAGAGAAAGTAGATGTCAATTGGGGAAAAGCCATTGACACCATGAAATCTAAACTTTCACAAGAGGATGATCCAGAGGTGCGTCAAAAAATATTGAATGCTACTTTGGATGATGTAGTTCATATGGCTGAAAAAGACAGAACTACACTTTTAGATGCCATTAAAGACTTAACAGATTATCAAGATGAGGTTGGTATTATATTTGAAAAGTTTTCTGAGTTAAATGCTACCGAGCAAAAAGTTATTGATGATGCTCAAAAAGCCTTAGAGCGTGCGAAAATAGAATTAGAAGATTTTCAAGCAAAACCTGATACTTGGTGGAACAACCTATGGGGACGTAAAAGCAAAATTAAGAACGCGGAAGATGTGCTAAAAGCTGCTGAAAAAGTTAGGGCAGGAGCGGATAATAAGGCAAAAGCCATGTTCCAAAAGCGTATAGAAAGTGCGGATGTGCAAACACTCTTAAGTGAATTATCCTATAAATCGCAAGCAGCGGTTACCCGTTTAAAAAATCGTGAAGTTGAAATCAAAGAGGTCGAGGATAAACTTCAAGATGCCATTGTTGAAGCCACTAAAAACCATACAAAAGCTTTAGAGAAAAAGAAAGAAGTTGAAGCAAAACTTGAAGAACGATATGCTTTGTTAAGGCAAGCACGTCAAGAATTAGAGGATATTGTTGACAAGCAGTCAGCTGAATACGCGCAAGCTATTGGTAAAGTTACAGAACTTGAGCAAAAGGTAGAAGAGCTAGAAGGCCTTAAAAATGCTTATACAACACTTGCTGCAAGTAAAGATAGCTTCGTGCATAAACATAATTTGACTATTAAAGTGCTAACATCTCTCAGAAGCAATTTACAAACACATCGAGCAAAATTAAAGAGTGATACCGAAGAACGTCTTAAATATTATGATGGTTATGTGGTGGCTTTAAAAGCTAGGACAGATCAAGAATTCGCAGCTATTTTAGAGCATTTAGGTGTTAAAACCGATGAGCATATTGGAGAAACGTTGGCATCTATGCATACTGCGAGTGCTAAGGCACGTCAAGATATGATGGACAACATCCCAGTTCACGAAAAAGTAATGCAAGGTGTTTACAGTAGTTATGCCGAGGCCTTACAAGAAATTAGAGCTAAAGATGGTGAAATCCAAAAGAATTTTGCAGAACGTTACGGCATTGATATGAAAGAGATTTTTGAAGATTATTACAATGCTGATAAAAATATACCTTCTGCAGATGATAGTGAACCAGCAGGACAAACAAAACCAGAAGTTAACGACGACGATTTATTGTCTTAAAATACTAAGGGCGTTACCCTGATGAAAATTCGGGGTCGGTCTTTTTGTTATAACTTTTTTCAAAAGAAGAAAAAAAATGCCGCTTCAATCCTTAAAGCTGGCAAATCTATAAATATTCAGGCTTTACTAAGAACTTTTAATTTTTAAAATGTCAATAAACCACATTGTAACCCCTTTAGATTCGGCGATACTTGACTCCAAAGAGCAATACGTTTTTTATTATAAAATGGTAGACTTTGCTTTTAAAGAATTAATTGTAGCCGTGCAGCTAGAAAACATCTGTAATGATATTGAGGTGAAATTGTTTAAGCAATATTGCGATTTACTATTGTATTCTATTGAGGCTATGCGTGTCAAGTACATGTATGATGAGGAAGATAATATGAAAGTGGACTTGACAGATTCTGGGTTTCCAAATTATTTAGAGTTTCGATATTTATTTAACGATTTGGAATTGCGCGATGATTACTTAGGTAAGCTAACGCCAATAGAAACCTTGAAAGATGAGTTTTTAGATGCCTTATTACGAAAAAAAGAACCTATTAAAAAGAGCAAGCTGTTTCAAGCATCCTCAATTGTGTATTACACTTCGGTGAATAAACAATACATTTTCAATAGGTTTGTTCAGGGGAAAATTGTTGAAGCTCCAGAAAATTCTAAGGCAGATTTATTGACAAGCTGGAGTTTTTATGATGTGTCCCACAACCGCCCTTTTATCTGTTTTATGTATTTTAATTATGATGGAAATAAAATCCTTGATTATCGGGATGAGATATATAATGTGTTAAAAACAGTTGCAGATAGATATATGTCGCTGGATACCATGGCATATACAATAGATAGAAAATTGCCAAAAATATCTCCAAAACTCATTAAGCGTATCGATTTAGGGCCTTTACATAATGTATTTGCAAAAGATGAAAATATAATAACTCATAATATTCTAGAAAGTATAGGAAAAAAGGAAATCCCTTTGGAATCTTATGCGTTTTCAATGCAAGTTGATGATGTAAGCTCTAAAAGTGAATTTAAAGAAGGTGGTTTTTTTAGTAAACAAGTTTTACAAAAATGGGATGATGTCTTTAAACAAAAATATGTTTTAGCACCACATAGAGTAATTCAGTTAATATATAACAAGACACCTGAAATTATAGATAAGCTTGTTAAAGCACCCATTGAAATGGCAGGTTTAGAAATAGATTTAAAAAAGACGTCATAACGACGGGCTAAGCGACATGTTATCTAATTAAATATATCAGATTGCCAAGTTGCACTCTCTCAATGACGTAAAGAATAAAAATATGGAACACAACTCAACATTTCCAATAAAATTAACAGAATTGAACATGCTTCGTGACGAAGCGTCTTCATTTTTAAAAAATATACAATGGGAGCAAGGTTCTCGTGCAAAGAGCAAGGATAAAGAAGCTAAAGACGACTCTATATTATTGTATTTATCACGAGCCAACAATGGTTCTAGTAGTGCAGAAATCACATCTGTATCTAAAACTATTTTAGCCTTAAAAAAACGGTTGCTTCCAGATTCTGTTGCGATTCCTATTTTTTTGAACCAAACTTTATTTGCTGTTCAAGAGGGAATTACCTTGGGCATTTGGATTAAGGATAGTTACTATGATGCGTCTGGATTATCCAGTTTGAATGAAAATAAAGCGGCATTAGATAATATTGGAAAGCGTGAGTTTGAAAGTAAAATGCATACAGCCACTGCTTTTATGCTATTTTCAATAGCTTATAAAATATTACACGATTTAAAACCACATGCATCGGACGATTTAAGTGTAATGAAGCAGAAATTTGCTGGGATTCCGGAGGTGTCATTAATGTCGCCTTTAAAAGGTGTTTCCTGCAGTTTGTTCTATTTTGACAAGTATTTAGGGCATCCAGATATTATAAAATCTGATAGAGATGTTATTGATTTTACTGTTGTTTATTTTGAAGCTTTAATTGATGAAATTCAAGTTCGTAAAAGCTCTTTGGAATATACTGAGACTATCGAAGATAGAACTTATAAGTTAGAAAACTCGGAGTTTGCCGTTTCAGGCTGGAATAATGTATTTCAAGGTGCTGCCAAAAGTGTAGAGTTTAATAAAATACAGTTTGAGCAAATAGTTGGTAATAGAGATGCAAAACATTTTGCACGACGACTAACCGAACGTTTATTAAGCTACGATTTTACCGAAAAGAAAAATCCGTTTCAGGAGTTAGGAGGTTTTATGCCTGTTTTTATGGGCTATGGGATACCAGGAACAGGCAAGAGTATGTTGATTGCTGCTATAGCAACACGGCTTAAAGAACATTGTGATACTTTAGAAATTCCATTTTTATTTCATCCTATGCCAGATACTTTGATTTCGACTTTTCAGGGTGGTTCTGCAGAAAAAATGGTAGAATGGATGAAACCGATGCAAGATCCTTCGAAACTTATTTTTGCGCCTATAGATGATGCAGAGAACAACTTACAAGAAAGGACATTACAAGGTGTTTCGGCAGGAGTTAAAGAGGTGATAGGTGTATTTTTAAGATATACAGAAGGTGCGTATGCGGTAAATTATGGTAATAGTTCCATTGGCTTATTTACTAATCTTCCAGAAATGCTAGACAAAGCGGTTATTTCACGTGTGCAAGGCAGATTTAAAATCGATGGAGCCAGAACTGAGCATGATTTTTTAGACCAAGATCATCTATGGTGGCGTAAATTGGATGATACCATGCCAGATTTTGTAAACATGCAAGGTCCTGAGAATTACAGCTATTTACAGAATCAAGGATTAGCTAAAAACATGGGAGAAATATTGAATTTAACAGACAAACCATCTGAAGAACGCGTTCATGCCATTTATGATAAGGTAGAGAAACAATTCAAAACAAATCAACATTTATTTTATGCCAATCTTTATAAAGATATGCAAAAGGCATTTTCATTCTTTTCTTCAAGAGACGTTAGAAACATTCAAAGTGCCGTATCTCTTAGATTAACTGATTTTGATTTAGAAGAAGATTGGTTTGAAAACCCAGAAATATATTTTAAGCAGGATTATGAAACCAAATATAATATGCTTCAAGAACTCATGCGGAGCAATATGAAAGGACTTGATTTCTCTGAAATTCGTCGTCAAGAGGTAGTGCGTTATCTTGATAATGTTGCAACCATTGCAGATACCGATTTTAAACGAAAAGTAGATGCTAGAGTGAATCAACTAAATATTGAAATGGAGGCGAGACAAACGTTTGAGAATGGACAATAACCAAATCAACAATATCGAAAGCACTTTACTTTCAGATAATTATTTTTTTCTTAAAAAGTATAATTTCGATTATCTGATGCCCAATGGTAAATGGGTTAATCAAATGAGAGAGGTTTACGACAGGGGTGATGGTGCTGGAATTCTACTATATAATAAAACAAAGAAAACAGTCATCTTAATAAGGCAGTTTAGAATGCCGACATATTTAAATGGCAATGAAGACGGGTTTTTGTTAGAAATTTGTGCAGGACTTTTGGATAAAGACAACCCTGAAGCTTGTATTATTCGTGAAACTGAAGAAGAAGTAGGATATCGTTTAAAGTCAGTGAAAAAAGTATATGAAGCATATTCTTCCCCTGGCGTTATGACGGAAAAAATGCATTTTTTTGTTGGCGAATATACCGCTGCAATGAAAGTAAGTGATGGTGGTGGATTAGATAGTGAGCATGAAGATATTAAGGTCTTAGAGATCCCTTTTAAAAAAGCTTTAAGTATGTTGCACAATGGAGAAATAGTTGACACTCGCACTATTGTCTTGATTCAGTATGCTATAATTCATAAGCTAATAGAATAAATGGACAAATTAAAACAAGCAAACCTATACAGAAGCGAATTAATCCCTGTTAGCGGGAAGTTGGTTGAGCGTTACAATAAATGTTTGGTAAAACTTGGTTTTACAAAAACCAAACTTAAAACCTTTCACATTGACGGCATTGGTTGGAGTCCAGAAATTGCTAAAGAAAAAAGAGTGAGCCATTATTTAAGCAATGGAGAAGCAAATCCGCATGGTATTTTAATATCGCCTTTACAGAAAGGGAAACCGATATATTATCCATTTCATAGTTTTGATAGGGATATGATGCGTTTTATTTTCAGAGCATACGGCGATAAAATAAACGATATTACCCGAGATTCCGCTATTTGCATTGATTTTGACCAAAAAATAGATGCTTTTTATGAGCCTTTAGATGTTCTTAAATATAATACGGTTCATATTAATTTTCATTTAATGGATAATCTCTATCATCTTCAAAATGATCAATTAGAGCTTATCGAAAAGTTTAATCAGGGGAATAACTTTATAGATGAAAATATACATCAAGAGCTGTTGAATTCTGCGAAAACTTATGGCGATTTAAGACATAGAGATTTAAAAATGCCAGCCTTAAGCTTTTCAGTAAGTTCATTTTATACCAAAGCATTTGGAGGTATTTATTTGCTAAGAGATTTTATTTCACCAATTATAATATTTGAGGATACAAAGTGGCATAAAGAAGCTATAAAAGACACGAATTATGATGTGTTAATTTATCATATTGAGCAACCCGAATTGATGGATAAATTACGTGACCACGTTATTATAGAATACGATTTGGAAAAAGCTATTAATACTAAACGTTATGAACGTATTAAGAAGTTTGAATTAACTAAATACTTAGAAAAGCCAGAACATAACATTAAAGAGATTCTAAATAATCCTATTTTATTTAAAAGCTATTTAAATAAATTAGATATAAATTCTCGTAAAAAAGTAATGAGTGTTGAGCGCTACTTAGAAAAATTAGAAGTTAGTAACCAATATAAAATAGCAGATATTGTTGATTTAAAACTCTTTGAAGCTCTGCATGAACCGCATTCATCATTAGATGAAAAACATAAAGATTTAATTTGGAAACTATTAATCAATATAGCACCAAAAGATATTCTGTTTTGGTATTGGTATGATAAAGAAGATTTTTATAAAAGTTTTAAAACATGGGATGATTCTCTTAAAGAATGGGCTATTGAAACCATTAGTAACAATATATGAAAAAAATAGACTCATAGTTTATGGAGCTTTATCATTTTGTTTATATCATTTTAACTCTTATTATATGGAATATAAGCTATCTGCATACAGGTAAATATGTTAAACCTAAATGGAAACAATTTGGTAAATTTATATTTTACATCACGGTTTCTATAATTTTCATTTTTTGGGTTAAGCATTACAGTCTAATTTTTATAATTGGACATCAGCTATTGGGTTTATTATTCCATATAAAGGTTTGTAAACAAAACAGAATTAATTGGATAAATTGTGAGCCAACAGAAGAATATTTAAAGCTTCATAAATTGTGGGCTCAAGGAAAATTTAAGGAATAAAACTAAAGATTATGACACTAGAATTAATCATTTTTATCGCTTCTATACTATTTGGAGCCCTTATATATTGGAGAGAGTCTCATGGTAATGGGTTATATAGGTTCTTTAATAAACTTATGTATTCCAAAGAACTTCAAATGAAATCTACCGATAAAACAGGGTTTTTATACCAACAGAAGTTTATAATACGTCTAGTATTTATTGGTTTCTTATTTATAATAGGAATTATAGTTACGCGTTTTTTAATTCCTATAGATATTGCAACCATTTCCATATTTGCTTCAATGATAGTTGGCACATTAGTAGGAACTTATTTGGCAAATTTTATTTTCAAATCAAGTGAAGTTATTGATGAAAAAAGTGATTCCATAGAAGATATGGTACATGATACTATTGAGAAAGGTAAGGACTTTATTGAAGATTTGAAGACTAAAGATTCAGAAGAAATTGTTGAAGAAATTAAAGAATCACCAAAAGTTAAAGGAAAAAGTGCTCGTGAACGGTTAAAAGATAAAGGATATCTAAAATGAAAATGATATCGAATAAGTCTAGGTATATATTAATTTGTGTATTTGCAGTTCTGCTTATTACTGAATTGATTATAATGGACTACGACAACTTTACAGATTGGAAAAACTGGTTAGCTCTATTAGCACCAATTCTAATGATAATAGCTATGGTGCTGAGTATAAAGCAGGTTAATAAACAGGGAGAGAATTAGTGACTATGATAAAAAACTATTGGAATAAAGGTAAAAAGCAAAAACGAATAACCATTATTTTTGGCTTAGTCTTACTATTTCTATTATTTGTTTTACGTGACGATTACCAGCCAGCGCTCTTATTTGTAAGGAAATATATTTTTATTATTTTATTGAGTGGAATTGTGCTATTCTTCGGATTGCGAAAGTTTAGAAGATCGGCAAGCACCGGAGCTAGATTAGCTATACTGGGGCTGTTACTAGCCTTTTTTGGTCTTTTATACATTGTTGGTTGGCATTTTAGAATGTATGATTATATGAAAACTTATAATGTGTTCAATAATCTAAATCGGGTTGAGATAAATGAATTACCATTAACTCAAAATGAACGCATTCAACCACTTCGAAATGTTTTTTCAATGGCAAATGAAAGTGTTGGCGAAACTAAAGATGTTTCGTTACCTCATTTAGTTAGAATCGAAAATGAAAATAAATGGACCATGGCCATTCAGCCCACTGAGAAGTATGTCTGGCAAGGAATGACAGATAATACCGAGGAGGTGTTTGCTGTGTCGAGTACGACACCATTTCCTAGGTTTTCGAGTGAAAATAGAATTCCAGTTACCTTTTCAATAGGAGAGTCGTTAAAGTTTAGTAGAAATACATATAATGCGGTGGTACAGCGATTTAACTTTTTTAAGCTTTTTTTAATGGAACCAAGTGACACCTATTATATGCAGAATGATTCTGGGCAATGGGTGCAGGTGGTAAGCTTGATAAAATGGAAAGGGTTTTTGTTTCCATACCCAACGTTTGGAGGTGTTATGGTTATAGAAAATGGTGAGCATGATTTTAAAGATTATTTAGAGCGTATTCTAATAGGTAAGGGAACTTTTATTAGTCCTGAAAACATGAAAAATCATGACTATTTAACACGACAAAATACACTTGCCGAAAAAGTCTCGAGATTGCAAGCCGAATCATTAAAATTTTTAGGAGGATTTAGCGACCCGCTACCTTGGAATATGGAAACGGCAGTTAAAATTCCAGAAATGCCCAAAGATCAAAACCAACAACCCTATGTTACCGATTTTGATTTTTCGGACACACAATCTGCAGCTTATAGCGGTTTGTACCATTGGTTTGGACTAGAGCCAGTGGGAGATGAGCGTACAAGTTTAAGTTTTAGTGTATTTGTTCCTGCCGATGGCACAGACAAATTATACTATTACAATCACGCAGCAAAGAAACAAGGATATGCAGGTGTCTCTGCAATGCCTTTAAAAGTAAAGGAGTCGAGAAAAGAATACGATTGGACCGCAAATACACCAGTTGAATTTAGACCTTACATAAAAGATATTGCAGGAAGAAAGCGCATGTTTTTTATGGGAACAGTGTCTTCAATTAGTAATGAAAATGCAGAACAATTTGATGGCTCTGCAACTCCAGATTTGGTTCTGATTGATAGTGAATATCGCGATGTGGTTTGGATAGATGTTAAGCATCCAAGTGAATGGAATAAAAAGGTCTATAATCAATTGAACGAAGCATGGCGATCTAGCGAAAAAATTGGTTATTATTTTGTTGAAGAGTCCAAAACTATTGATATAATGCCGGAGTCAACAGATACAATAGCTCCAGTTTTAAGGGATAGCTTAAAAACAAATGAAATTGAAAGGTTACAACGACAAATTGATTCTTTAAAATCTTTGAATAATTAAAACACCAACTTCATTTTAATATTACTCCGTGCATATGGTGAATTTGGCTCAACTGGAATTTCAATAAAACCATACTTTTTATAGATATAGATGGCATTTTCTAACTTGGTGTTAGAATAAAGTATAAGTTTTGGTAGCCTCATATTTTTCGCAAAATCAATACAATACTGCATTAATTTTTGTCCAATTTTATAACCACGATGTTTGGGTGATACAGCCATTTTAGTTAACTCGAAAAGACCATCATCTCCCAAAGGCATAAGTGCAACCGTACCAACAATTTCATTATTCAGTTTCGCAAAAAATATATGACCGCCCTTGTCTATTATATATTGCTTTGGTTTACTTAAAACCTCTTCGTCATAGGCTTCTACATAAAAATAAGTTTTTAACCATTCTATATTTAACTCGTAAAAGTATCGTACATATTCTTCTTGATACAAAACGATATTCAATTCTTGTAATCCATATATTTTTACATTTTTAATAATAGTTTCACTAAAACTTTTAGATCCAAGTTTATTTTCCAAAATATTTAAGTGCTCGATAAGGGAAGAAGAATTTTCTAAAGTAAATTCTTTTATAACGTCTTCGATACTTTTCCAAATGGGCTCTAATTTCATCAAAGTTCTTTTTCCATGATTAGAAAGATGAATTATTTTTTTTCGCTTGTCTAAATCGTCATGTTTAAAGCGAATAAGACCTTTGTCGTTTAGTTTATTGACAGCTTGTGTGATAGCAGGCTGTGTAAAGTGTAATGAATTTTGAATATCTTTATTTGTAACACCATTTTTATTAACTATAATTTTAAAAATAGGGAATAGGTAAGGATCAAAATCTATATTAAAATAATCATAGACTAACTGTGTTTCTTTCATAATAAATTCACTTACTCTTTTTAATCGAGAGCCTAAACCCAGTTCGCCATAACCTCTTAAAGCATCCATATTATTATTTATATAAGTACTTATGTAAATCTAATATAAATTGTATTCTAATTCAAAACTTTATGCCTTAATAAAGTCTGTAATGAGGTAGGTAATAAGTTTACCAATTTTAGTAGCAGTCTTTTTTGTTGGTGAAGCTTCACATATGTGTAGATAGCAAACATTGTTTTTCTTAGCAAAATAATCTAGAAACTGTCTAGATTTATTAACGGTGAAACCACTAGGTGTCATCGCACTCGAGGGTATATTTTCAATAGCATCACAATCAATTTCAATACCAAAATAGTCATCACCCACATGTTCTGAAGCACGCTGCAATTCATATTTAAATTTGGTTTTTTTTCTAATTTCTAAATCTTCAAAGGTATTATATAGTATTTGTTTTGTTTTATTCAATACTTTAAAGACCTTATCTGAGGTATAATTTTCATGTAAACCGAAAATAAAGTATTTGTTTATAAAACCTTCATCGAAGGCGTAACTAAATCCATTTCCACTATGCCGACCTTCTTTATCTCTAAAGTCGGAATGTGCATCTAGGTTTACAACATTAATCTTTTTTCCTAAAGCTAAGGCAGTACCCTTAATATTTCCGTATGCATTATTATGTCCACCTCCTATAATTATTGGTTTTTTTCCAGCTAAAACTATTTGATTTATAAGATGAGTAACAGAATCATCAATATTATTTACCAGCTTTCTTGCCCTTAAAACATCCTTTTTTCTAGAAGAATTTAATCTTGAAACAGCCAACATTTCATTGGTGAAATCTAAATGACCTAATATTAATGCGTTATTTGCTCTTGTAAATTGGTTACTCTGTATGTTTAACAAAACTTTAAGTGTAGCACTCCAAGCCTTTGCTGTTCCACGTTTACCATGGTTTGCAAAAACACCAATATCTTCAGGCAAACCAAAAATAACATACTTAACATCCAAATTTTTAAGTTGTTCGTATATATTGGAAATGCTGGTTAAAACTTGAACGTGTTGACCAAATTTGGATTCACCAGAGCGTTTGTTTAGTAATTTATTTCGAGTAGCGTTATTAAATAAAACTAGGTTGTCCATAAAACAATAAATATTGAATAATAAAAATACATCATTATTTATTTTTAGCATTATAAAATTGAAGTTATAAAATTTAAAAACATTAGACCTTAACAAACATTAAAAACAAGTAATTATGGAAAACAACAAAAATAGTATGGGCCTTAAAATAGCTTTAGGAATAGCATTAGTTCTATTTTTAGGAACTGGATTTTATACTATGAATCTTTACAAAGAAAGTAATGATACCAAAAAGCAATTAACTGAAGAGAAGCAATTAGTAATGAATGATTTAAACGCCATGGCAAAACAATATGATGAGGCTATTAGCGAGAATGATGTGGCTAATGCTAACTTAGTTGATGCCAGAGCAAGAATTCAAGGTTTAATAGATTCTTTAAAGATTTCTGAAACTAATGTGAAGAGTTTATGGAGATATAAAAGTAAATATCAGTCTCTACAAAAGGAAATGGATGTTCTTTTAGCTCAAAATGATTCTTTACGAGTAGAGAACTCTTACTTAGCCACATCTTTGGATAGTACTCGTGTACGTCTCGAAGAGCGCACTGTATTTACAGATTCATTATTGGTACAAAATACAGCTTTGGCTGAAGTGGTTGAAAATGCTGCTGTATTATCTACTGTTGGATTAAAAGGATTTGGAGTTATAGAAAGAACTTCGGGTAAGTTAATCCCAACTGAAAGAGCAAGTCGAGTTGATAAAATTCGTGTTTGTTTTACAGTTGCTAAAAATGCGTTAGTACAGGCTGGAGATCAAGAATTATACGTACAGGTAATAGATCCTAACAGTAATACATTAGGATTAAACGATCAAGTACAATTTGGTGAAAAAATACTTAACTATAGTATGATTAGTAAATTCAATTATGAAAATAGCAACCTAAATATTTGTGAGTTTGTTGTTTCTAAAGGTGAAGATAAATTTGCTAAAGGTCGTTATGTAGTAAATGTTTTCAACCAAAAAGATTTAGTATCAAGCTCTGAGTTTACTTTAAAGTAAACAAAATATAACACTTAAGAGCAAAGCCCTAAACTAAATGTTTAGGGCTTTTTTATTCAACCACTTTTCCATTTATAATGACTTGGTCTATGTGGTTATCACCAAAAGCATAGGGTAAATAATTATAGCTTGGAATATCCTTTGTAATAATAATATTAGCTTTTTTTCCAGTAGTAATGCTTCCATAATCTTCAGATATACCCATGGCATATGCGCCATTAATGGTTGCAGCATTTATGGCTTCTTCAGGTGTCATCTTCATTTTTATACATGCGGTACTCACAACAAAATTCATATTACCACTAGGGGTAGAACCAGGATTATAATCGGAAGCTAATGCTAAGGCTAAACCAGCATTTATAAGTTTACGAGCAGGTGTATAGGGGATACTTAAAAAGTAAGAACATGAGGGCAAAGCAACAGGTATCGTGTTACTAGCTTTTAATGCATTTATATCTTCTTCTGTTAACTCTTCCAGATGGTCTACAGATAATGCATTGTTTTTAACAGCTAATGGTACACCTCCAAAAGCATTAAACTGGTTGACATGTATTTTTGGAGTTAGACCATATTCTAAACCAGCTTTTAAAATCCTATTGGTATGCTCCAGAGAGAAATAACCTTTCTCACAAAAAACATCAATAAAATCAGCTAGATTCTCTTTATGAATCAAAGGAAGCATATCATTAATAATTAAATTGATATAAGCGTCTGCATCACTTTTAAATATTTTAGGAATGGCATGTGCTCCTAAAAAAGTAGCTTTTATTTTTATAGGTGCATTTTCACGAATTCGTTTTATAACACGAAGCATTTTTAACTCAGCATCAACGGTTAAACCGTATCCTGATTTAATTTCTAAAGCACCTGTTCCTAATTTTATTATGTTTTTTACTCTTTTTAAAGATTGTTCGTACAAAGAGTCTTCATCCGTATTCTGTAACTCTTCTGCAGAATTCAATATACCACCACCACGATTGGCAATTTCTTCATACGTTAAACCATTTATTCTATCAACAAATTCTTGCTCCCTATTACCAGCATAAACAATATGAGAATGAGAATCGCACCAAGATGGTAGAACTATTTTACCAGAAGCATCAATAACTTTATCAGCGTCAATATTAGTGCAGTGATTCATCTCACCAAATTTCATGATAACATCGTTTTCAATTAAAAGAAAGGCGTTTTTAATAGCTGGCAGTTCTTTCATATCAGCTCCTGATACTTTTAGTTCCGTTCTTTCTCGAATTTGTAGTAATTCTTTAATATTGGTAATTAATAGTGTCATGTAAAATATTATTGACAGGAAATATCGCTAAATTTAGCAACAATAAATTTAATGAGATGCAAACTATAGGATTAATTGGAGGTATAACACCACAATCAACAATAATGTATTATCAGATATTAAATGATCTAGCCGAAAAAGAATTTGGTGAGTTTCATTCTTGTAAACTTATTATAAACTCAGTAGATTTTGCTGAAATTAGTAAACTACAAAAAGTAAACCGTTGGGATGAGCTAGATAAAATTATGAGTGATGCTGCACAAAGTTTGGAAAGAGCAGGAGCTAATGTTATTTTAATATGCGCAAATACGATGCATTTAACAATTGATGCTGTAAGAGAAGCAATTTCAATTCCAGTTGTTCATATCGCTGATGCTACTGCTGAAGAAATAAAAAAGCAGAAGTTAAGTAAAGTAGGATTGTTAGGTACTAAATATACCATGGAAAAGGATTTTTATAAAGATATTCTGAAGTCTAATGGTATTGACGTAGTTATTCCAAATGAAAAAGAAAGGATTGTTATTAACGAAGTTATTTATAACGAACTTTCGAAAGGAATTTTAAAAAAAGAAAGCAAAGCATTGTATTTAGAAATAATAAATTCATTAATTTTAAGAGGTGCCGAAGGAATTATTTTAGGTTGTACTGAAATTCCTCTTTTAATTGAACAGAAAGATGTGAAAGCGCCCATTTATGACACTACAACAATTCATGCATTAAAAGGCTACAGAAGAGCACTTATAAATTAATAAATGAATAGAAACTTTACTTTTTTAAATTCTATTACAGATATATCTGAAGAGGCTTTCGCTATCATTAAAAATATATCTGTTTTTAGAAGAGTACCAGCAGGGTGTCAACTAGTAAAATATGGAGAAAACACCTCAAAGGTATATATGCTTGTAAATGGTATTATTCGATGCTATTTAAGTACAGAAGAAGGAAAAGAATTTAATAAAAGTTTTTATCTACCTATAAGTTTTGTTGGATCCTTAACCGCCTTAATGAAAAAAAAGCCATCAAAATTTGTTTTTGAAACATTGACCGATTGTAAATTATATGAAATAGATTTTTATAAACTAATGAAACTTTGTGAAGAAGACACTGGCTTTAAAAGCTTATACAACAAAGTGTTAGAAGGTTTATATATAAAATATGAAAAAAGGTTAGTTGAATTAATTTCATTGGATGCCAAGGAACGTTACTTAGCTTTAAGAAATCAAATACCTAATGTAGATGAGTTAATACCGCAATATCATATTGCCTCATACTTGGGTATAACTGCCGTGCAATTGAGTAGGATCAGAAAAAAACTGGACGGTGATTAACATTTGTTAACAAAATTATGATTGGTAAATAATAAATTTACATCGATTTCTTTTTGATTTAGCAAAAGGATTGATAGCTAACCAACCAAAAAAAAACAGGTATCTATTAAATACCTGTTTTTTTATTTTATTATTTCAAGTTTAATTATTTCAAACTGCCTACCATGTCTTCAGGTTTTACCCAAGCATCATAATCTTCGGCATTAACATAACCTAAATTAATGGCCTCCTCTTTTAAAGTTGTTCCATTTTTATGAGCTGTATTCGCAATTTCTGCAGCTTTATAATACCCAATTTTAGTATTTAATGCAGTCACTAACATTAACGAGTTATTAAGTAGTTTAGTGATTACTTCATAGTTAGGCTCAATACCAACGGCACAGTTAAGATCAAAACTTACACAAGCATCACCTATTAATTGAGCTGATTGTAATACATTGGCTGCCATAACAGGTTTAAAAACATTTAGTTCATAATGACCTTGCAAACCACCAACAGAAACGGCTACATCATTACCTATCACTTGAGCACAAACCATTGTTAATGCCTCACATTGGGTTGGGTTCACTTTACCCGGCATAATAGAACTACCTGGTTCATTAGCAGGAATTATTATTTCGCCTATACCACTTCTAGGTCCAGATGCCATCATTCTAACATCATTGGCTATTTTATTTAGAGAAACCGCTAATTGTTTTAATGCTCCATGTGTCTCTACCAAAGCATCATGAGCTGCAAGCGCCTCAAATTTATTAGGAGCAGTTATAAATGGCAATCCTGTAAATTCAGCTATAAATGCTGCAACTTTCTTGCTATATCCTTTAGGTGTATTTAGTCCAGTTCCAACTGCAGTACCTCCAAGTGCAAGTTCACTCAAGTGGGGTAATGTATTTTCTAAAGCTTTTATACCATGATCTAATTGAGCTACATATCCAGAAAGTTCTTGCCCCAATGTTAAAGGTGTGGCATCCATTAAATGCGTTCTACCAATTTTAACGACCTCATTAAAAGCTTCAGATTTTTTCTTTAAAGTATCCCTTAGTTGTTTTACACCTGGTATAGTAGTTTCAACCACTTTTTTATATGCTGCTATATGCATTCCAGTCGGGAACGTGTCATTTGAGGATTGCGATTTGTTAACATCATCATTTGGTTGAATTGTTTTTTCGCCTTCACCAATATTTTTACCAGCTAATTGATGTGCTCTGTTTGCTATGACCTCATTGACATTCATATTACTTTGAGTGCCAGATCCTGTCTGCCATATAACTAAAGGGAATTGATTGTCGTGTTTTCCTTCCAAAATTTCATTACATACCTTTCCAATTAAATCACGCTTTTCCTCTGATAAAACACCTAATTCACAATTGGTATATGCTGCCGCTTTTTTAAGGTATGCAAAACCGTAGATAATCTCCATAGGCATTGAAGCAGTAGGTCCAATTTTAAAATTATTTCTTGAACGCTCAGTTTGTGCTCCCCAAAGCTTATCAGTAGGTACTTTTACCTCACCCATTGTGTCTTTTTCAATTCTGTAACTCATGGTAATAATAATTTAATTTTAAGTTGCAAAGTTAATTCTTTTAGCCTTGTTTCAATTATGATATATGTTAGTTTTTTGAAAGTTTTTTAACATAATTACGAGCCAATATTTTCGTTTTATTACACGAAATATCATAACTTAGTAGAACTTCAATAAGTTATCATTAAATAATAAATAATAAAAAAATATGGCAGCAATAAGATTAGGAGACATAGCTCCAAACTTTACAGCAGAATCTACAGAAGGCGCTATTAATTTCCATGATTGGTTAGGAGATAGTTGGGGTATATTATTTTCACATCCAGCGGATTATACACCTGTATGCACAACAGAATTAGGAACTGTAGCAAAATATAAGATTGAATTCGAAAAAAGAAACGTTAAAGTTGTAGCACTTAGCGTTGATGGTATTAAATCGCATCATGGTTGGATTAATGATATTAATGAAACCCAAGGCACAACTGTTAATTTTCCAATTATAGCTGACGAAGACCGAAAAGTTTCAGAATTGTATGATATGATTCATCCTAATGCCGATAGTAAATTAACCGTACGTTCGGTGTTTGTAATTGGCTCTGATAAAAAGGTAAAACTCACTATTACTTATCCGGCTTCAACAGGAAGAAACTTTGATGAGTTATTACGAGTTATTGATTCCTTGCAATTAACCGCTTATCATAAAGTGGCAACGCCTGCTAATTGGAACAATGGTGATGACTGTGTTGTTGTGCCTGCAGTAGCAACAGAAGATATTCCGGTCATTTTTCCGAAAGGGTATAAAGAGGTCAAGCCTTATTTGAGGATTACACCACAACCCAATTTAAATTAGTTCATAATGCTGTTAATAATTTTTAATTTGATATTGTATAAGAAAGCCTTTTCAATTATCTTTGCCAAAGATTTATAAAAGACACTTATTATTATGTTTGATTTCGACCAATATTTAGGCTTTTTAGCATTTTTAACGATTTTAACCATTGGTTTTTGGTTAATGATTTTTTTATTGACTTTCGTTATACCTTATTGGATTGGTGGATCTTTAATTGAAAGATTAAAAGAAATTAGAGAAGCAAAAAAAGCTAAAAGAAACGCATAGTTAAAAAATAAAGTAACAATTATAAAAAAGGAAGCTTATTAAGCTTCCTTTTTTATTTCTACATATCTATATCACCACCTCTAAAGTTTCGTTGGAATTCTCGCTTTTTCTTTTGATTAAACCTGTATGTGAAAGATAGGTTATATGAGCGTACACCACGGTAACGCAGGTCTCGAATGGTTATGAAATCGTCTGTTTCGACAGTTCCTGTAAATGCCCGTGTGTTAAATAGGTCATTGACATTAAAGGCAATAGATGCTTTTTCCTTAAACATATCTTTACTAAATGCAAGGTTTACTGTTAGCACACCATCTCTGGTATTTTGAGCATCTAAACTGGGGCCTCTATAATTAATGTTTGTTTGCCAATCTATTTCCCATGGAATAGTTAATTTATTACTTAATCGAGCCCTCCAACTCACATTTTCCGAATCGAAGTTAGCACCATCAAATTCACCATCGATTATAGAATTAAAAAGGTTAAAATCGGTATTTACGCGCCATTTACGAGATGGACTATAGGTAAGATTAAATTCAAAACCATAGCGGTTTTCTGTTGCAATATTAGCAGGTGTTCTTAATATTACTGGTACTTGAATGCCGTCAACTTCAACAAATTCTCCTGTCCCTCTACTAACAAATCGCATTACATCGGTAGATCTTTGATAATATGCTGATGTACTTAAAACAAACTTATTAAACCTATTTAAGTAGCCAAGGTCGATTTGCCCTGAATACGTTGGATTAAGTCCAGGGTCACCTTGAAAAATATTGGTAACACTACTTCTTGAAGGGTATGGGTTAAGAAAGAATGACCATGGTCTTCTCAATCTTCTATTAAAACCTAATGTAAGATTTTCATCTTCGTTAAACTCATAGGTTAAGTTTATTGTTGGAAATAGCCCTGTAAAATTTCTTTTTTCGAAGTCACCAGAAGTTGGTTGATCTAATGTAAGTTGCGTATTTTCCATTCTTAATCCCAGCAAATAAGAAAACTTATTTATTTTACTCCCAAATTGAAAATAAGCAGCATGGATATAATTTCTAAAATTAAAGACGTTTGTGAGATTTGTGTCAATTTCGAATTCACCAGTATTACTATTTAGCAATTCTACTTTATAATCTGTTGTGGTATCATCATAGTCGCCACGATATCCCATTTCAAATTGGCTATTCTCTCCAAGAGGTAATACATAATCAGTTCTTAAAAATATTTTAGAACCATCGACTATCTGTGATAAAATGTCACTATCAATACCATCTACATTTATCAATGAAAATTCATCTCTATCATTATCTTCAAACTGAAAATCAAAAGTTAATTTGTGACCACTTGTTTTAAAGTTTTTAGTATAATTAAACGAGTATTGAATATTTTTAGAATCGGTATCTTGAGGGTCAATTCTTAAATTATCACTTAATAGATTCATATTTGAATCTAACTGTAATAATCTCGTAGTAGATTCATCCAGTCCATTATTATCACTAAAAACCATTGATGTTGTAATAGAAGACGAGTCATTTATATACCATTCCACACCAAAATTATTTGTAATTCCTTTCGAGGTATTGACCCAGTCTCGCTTTTCATCGTTTATGTTTCCATTGTTTTTAAATGTTGTATATGAATACCAATAGCCTGGTGATTCGTTGTATCTATAAGAGATTGTGTTAAAAATATTAAGATCACCAGTTCTAAAATTGATATTGCCAGAAATTCCAGCACGATCTGGATAGCCAACATTGGCTGTAACAGCTCCATTTAAGCCTTGCAGTTTACTACGACGCAAGATTATATTTAAAATTCCAGCAGTACCTTCTGCTTCATATCGAGCAGATGGTGAGGTAATAACTTCCACTTTTTCAATAGCCTCTGCAGGTAATTGTTGTAGCGCATCGGATGAATCTAGACCAACTAATCCAGAAGGTTTGCCATTTATAAGAATACGAACATTGTCATTACCACGAAGTGCAATATTCCCCTCGGCATCAACAGAAACAGAGGGTACATTATCTAGAACATCACTTACGTTTCCACCCCTTACTGTTAAATCTTTACCTACATTATAAATTTTCTTGTCTAGTCTAACTTCAACAGTTGTTTTTTCAGCTATAATCTCAACTTCATTTAAAGTCTCTAAGTCCAGAGATAATGATACCGTACCCATATCTAAATTGGAATCTATCTTTTTATTGGAAAGTTCAAAAGTTTTATAAGATATATATTCAATTCTAATATCATAGATTCCTTCAGAAACTTTAATTTGAAAATTTCCATTAATATCGGTAATAGTACCATCTACAACTTTCTGTTCTTTATAACTGAAAAATGAAATAGTCGCATATTCAAGAGGTTGCTTTGTTTCTTGATCTATCACATTTCCTTTAACAACTCGATCTTTAACAGTTTCAGGCTCAGCCAAAAGTTTGGTCGTTGAAATCAAAAGAATAATTAACAAGTAGAAATACTTCATTTTAAAAAGTCTTATTTAAAAACAAAGCAAAATTATTGATATATAGTGCTGCTCTCGGTTAAAGAAAAGTTAAATAAAACCGAGGAATGATTGATTGATACTATGCCTAAATAAGCAAATACTATTTGATGAAATTCGCTATTAATTCTGGAGGTCTTCCAATTACTGCTTTGTCACCATTTATGACAATTGGACGTTCAATTAATTTGGGGTGGCATACCATGGCTTTAATGATTTCTTCATCAGAAAGGTTTTTACCTTTATAATTTTCTTTCCAAATAGTTTCATTGATTCTCACCAATTGTATGGGTTTAATATTCAATATTTTGATGATTTTACCCAATTCTTCAATTGAAGGAGTATCTTCCAAATACTTAATAACTTTAAATTCTTTTCCTGAAGTTTCTAAGATATTTAAACCTTCTCTTGATTTGCGACATCTGTTATTATGGTAAATCTTAATCATTTTAAATATGAATATTAAAACCTATTAAATCTTCTTTTAGCCGTTCGGGACTTGTAAATCGAATACCATTGATTCCTAAATTATTTGCTGCTTCAATGTTTCTGAGATTATCGTCAATAAATATTGAGTTTTCAGCTTTAATGTTAAATCGATTTAGTGTAAGATTGTATATCTCATCAAATGGTTTCCTAGTTTTCTCTTCTCCAGAAACAATAATACCTTCAAACCAATGCAAAAACTCAAAACGTTCTAACGCAATAGGAAATGTCTCAGCACTCCAATTTGTTAATGCTACAACTTTATACTTTTTCGAATGTATAAGCTCTTTTAAAACTGCGACTGTACCGGCAATGGCATCTCCCAACATCTCTACCCATCTACCATAAAACATTCTAATCTCTTTTTCGTATTCTGGAAACATTGTAATACGCTCTTCAGTAGCTTTAGCCATAGGATAACCAGCATCTTGATTTTCATTCCAGTCATGAGTACATATGTTATCGAAAAACCACTGCATTTTTTTTCGGTCGCCATCAAATACATCTAAAAAAACGTATTCTGGATTCCAATCGATAAGTACGCCGCCTAAATCGAATATTATCGTGTCTATTTTATTCATCTTATAATGTGTTTGAATCTTCTTTATGTTTTTGCCCCATCATCATTAAATAGGCTTTTAGAAAAGCATTAATATCGCCGTTCATTACATTATCAACATTACCTGTTTCGTAATTGGTACGAACATCTTTTACTAATTTATACGGGTGCATCACATAATTTCTAATCTGGCTGCCCCATTCAATTTTCATTTTGCCAGCTTCAATATCGTCACGCTGTTCTAATTGCTTTTGAAGTTCAATTTCGTAAAGCTGCGACTTAAGCATTTGCATTGCTCGGGCTCTATTATCGTGCTGAGAACGGGTTTCTGAACATGAAATTTGAATCCCTGAGGGTTTATGTGTTAACTGAACTTTGGTTTCTACTTTGTTCACATTCTGTCCACCAGCACCACTAGAACGTGCCGTAGTTATTTCAATATCGGAAGGATTAATTTCAATTTCTATAGAATCGTCAACCAGCGGATATACGTACACTGAAGCAAAACTTGTATGACGCTTCGCATTACTATCGAAAGGGGAGATGCGAACCAATCGATGGACTCCATTCTCACCCTTTAGCCATCCAAATGCAAAATCGCCATCAATCTCTAAAGTTACTGTTTTAATACCTGCAACATCACCTTCTTGAAAGTTAAGCTCTTTAACTTTAAATCCACTCTTTTCAGCGTACATGAGGTACATTCGCATGAGCATACTCGCCCAATCACAAGATTCGGTTCCACCAGCTCCAGCAGTTATTTGCAAAACGGCGCTTAAGCTGTCACCTTCATCTGAAAGCATGTTACGGAATTCAACATCCTCTATTAAATCGGAAGCTTTATTAAAACGGTTTTCAACATCTTCTAAAGTAGATTCACCTTCTTTAAAGAATTCATATATAACCTCTAAATCCTCAATAAGAGTTTTTAAATCTGTGAAGTCTTTTACCCATTTCTTTTTAACTCGCAAAGACTTCATTATTGTCTCTGCAGCTTTGGGGTCATTCCAGAAATTTGGATCGAATGTTTGTTCTTCCTCGTTTTGGATTTCTATAAGTTTGGAATCTATGTCAAAGATAGTGCCTAAGTTTATCTAGGCGGGTATTGAGAACTTTTATCTGATCAGATGTAATCATTTCGAATAAATAATTTTCACAAAAATAAACTTTATATTACGATATTAAAATAATGCTTAGCTTTAAGAACAAATTAATTTGTTATGAGGAAATTTATATTGGTCTTTTGTTTGTTCGTTATGAATTTGGATGTTTTTTCACAAGCTTTAAAAGATAAAAATCTAACAGCTTACACAGGCTTTTTTAATTTTTATTATGAAGAGAGTCAGGATAAAATTTATTTAGAAGTAAAAGAACTCAACTTTGAATTTTTATATGTTAATTTCCTAGCTACAGGTGTTGGGTCTAATGATATTGGCTTGGACAGAGGGCAATTAGGAAAAGAGCGGCTAGTGAAATTTGAAAAAGCAGGTAACAAATTACTATTAGTTCAGTCAAATTTAGTATATCGAGCTAATACAGATAATAAATTAGAAAAAAATGGTGTAGAACATGCTTTTGCAAAATCTGTATTATTTGGATTTGAAATAATTCAGGAAGAAAACGGAAAGTATATTATTGACATAACCCCGTTTTTAATGCAGGATACCCACGGCGTTTCAACCGTTTTAAAAGTTAAAAAAGAAGGAGATTATAAAGTAGATTTAACAAAAAGTGCATTATCCAAGCAAAGAACTAAAGCATTTCCTAAAAACGTGGAATTTGAAGCTTTGTTGACACTAAAAGGCACTCCAACAGGAAAATATCTTCAAACCGTAGTACCTACACCGTCGTTAATAAGTGTTATACAACATCATTCATTTATCGCATTGCCAGATGGTAATTATAAACCTAGGGTTTTTAATGTTGGAAGTGGTGCGCTATCAATGTCTTATTTAGATTATGCCGCACCAATTCAGGACCCTATAAAAAAGCATTTTGTTGTTAGGCATCGATTAAAGAAGAAAAATCCAGAGGCAGAAATTTCTGAAGCCATTGAACCAATAATCTATTATTTAGATCCAGGTACTCCAGAACCTATTAGGACAGGCTTGCTGGAAGGTGCGTCTTGGTGGAACCAAGCTTTTGAAGCTATTGGTTTTAAAAACGCCTTTAAGGTTAAAATGCTGCCTGAAGATGCTGACCCCATGGATTGCAGATATAATATTATTCAATGGATACATCGCTCAACAAGAGGCTGGAGTTCCGGAAGGAGCGTTGTTGACCCTAGAACAGGAGAAATAATTAAAGGGCATGTTAGCTTGGGTAGTTTAAGGATTCGTCAAGATTTTTTAATTGCTCAAGCCTTAATGGATAAGCCGTTTAAAGAAAATGATAACAAATATAAACCTATTCTGGAAATGGCCTTAGCAAGAATTCGTCAATTAAGCGCACATGAGGTGGGGCATACATTGGGCTTTGCACATAATTTTGCTGCAAGCACTAATGGCAACGCCTCTGTTATGGATTATCCGCATCCGAAAATAGAATTAAAAAATAACGAAATCAGCTTAGAAAACACTTACAGTACTGGTATTGGTGAATGGGATAAAATTGCTGTAGCCTATAGTTATAGCGAGTTTAGCGAAACTGAAGATGACTTGAATGCTTTAAAAGATATTTTGGATAGCGCTTCAAAAAAAGGGCTTCGCTTTATAACAGATAGTGATGCAAGAGCTCCAGGGAGTGCACATGCATTTGCTCATTTATGGGATAATGGTAAGAATCCTATAAATGAATTAGATGCGGTTTTACAGGTTCGAGAAAAAGCAATATCAAACTTTTCTGTAGATAACATAAGAACATTCGAACCTTATTCTGCCCTAGAGGATGTTTTTGTACCTCTTTACTTTTTTCATCGCTATCAAACAGAAGCTGCAACAAAACTAGTGGCTGGTTTAGATTATAATTATGCGATTAAAGGGGATGGTAATAATATAACAGACGCCTTAAATGCTGATACACAAAGGAATGCTTTAAAAGTAATTATTAAGACGCTTTCGGCAGAAACATTAGCTATCCCAAAAGAAAAATTAAAACTATTTCCACCACGAGCTCCTAATTATCCGAGAACAAGAGAATCTTTTAAGGGGTTAACAGGAGTAAGTTTTGATGCTTTAAGCGCTGTTTCAACCTCAAGTGCGTTAACTTTAAAATATTTGTTACATCCAGAACGTATGAACAGATTAATACAACAAAAGAGTCTAGATAATGAGCAGTTAAGTATTAGAGAGCTTTTAGAACAATTAATTGATAGTTCATTCAATAAGAAATATGAGGATGACTATTTAAATGAATCACAACAAATGATAAATGTTGAAGTTCTAAAATATATTATGAATTTAGCTGTAAATGATAAAACATTTTTTCAAGTAAAAGCAGAGGCTAATCAAACGATAGAATATATATTAATGCTATTGGAGGATAAAAACAATCCTAATAAATATGCCAATCAATTTGCTAAAATGATTTCTGAGTTCCGAAAAACTCCTAATAAATTTAAAATAAACCATGCACCTCAAATACCTGATGGTTCGCCAATTGGTTCAAGTATTTGTCATTATAAATTAAATTAGGATTTAATATTTATTCTTTAATAAACAAAAGAAAAAAGTATATAAGATTTTATACTACAGAAAATGTAATAGTTCGATAAAGTGGAATTTAAGATTTGGGAATACCCTTAGCCTCAATGATATAATCACTGCCGTAATTACTTGTGAAATTTATTAGATGTGGTTTAAATTGAAGATTCGAATATTTATTTGATAACAAAAAATGTTGACTGTTTTAATTAGTAAATAGTGATATATTTATAACATCAATTAATATTTTGTTTTAATGATAATAGATTTAAGAAGCGACACGGTTACAAAGCCTACAAAAGGGATGCTGGAAGCTATGATGGAGGCTAAAGTAGGTGACGATGTTTTTAGAGAAGATAACACTGTAAACGAATTGGAAAACCGTCTCGCTGAGATGTTCGGAAAAAGTGACGCTTTATTTTTTCCATCTGGAACTATGGCGAATCAAACCGCCATAAAACTAAACACTAACCCTGGCGAACAAATTATTTGTGATAAATATGCACATATTTATAATTATGAATCTGGTGGCGTTTCCTTCAATAGTGGCGTGTCTTGTAAGTTAATTGATGGTAACCGTGGTATGTTTAATCATGAGCAAGTTATCGATGCTATAAATCCTGAAGCTTATTATTATAGCAAATCATCTTTAGTTGAAATTGAGAACACCACTAATAAAGGAGGTGGAGCATGTTGGGATTTTGATGAAATAAAAAAAATTAAGAAGGTGTGTGATGATAATCAGCTTAGATTTCATTTAGATGGAGCGCGTATTTGGAACGCATTGGTAACTAAAAATGAATGCCCAAAACAATATGGTGAGCAGTTTGATACTATTTCTGTATGCTTAAGTAAAGGTTTGGGATGTCCAATTGGATCGGTTCTTATTGGTAACTTAGATATTATGAAAGATGCTTTGCGTATTAGAAAAATATTTGGAGGTAATATGCGTCAAGTAGGCTATTTGGCAGCCGCTGGACTTTATGCTCTTGATAATAATATTGAAAGATTGGTCGATGACCACAAAAAGGCTAAAGAAATTGGAGAGGAGCTTAAGAGACTAAATAAAATAAAAATTGTGGAGGAAATTGAAACCAATATTATTGTTTTTGAGTTAAACAATGATGTTAATGAACAACAATTCGTTCAAAACTTGGCTGATAAAAATATATATATAATTAGTATGGGGAGTGGAAAATTACGAATGGTAACCCATCTCGATTATACCAATACCATGCACGAAAAGTTAATAAGTACTATAAAGACTTTATAAACGTAAAAAGTCTTTTACAATTTATAACATATCCATTCCTGGAATATTAGGCATACCTTCTTTAGCTACGGCAGCCAATTCAGCTTCGTTCACAGAAGTAGCTTTTGTAATAGCTTTATTTAATGTTAATATTAAATAATCTTCAAGTTGTTCTTTGTCTTCAAGAAGTGTGTCATCAATTTCAATAGCCTTAATCGTTCTATTTGCGTTAAGTGTTATCTTTAATTGACCATCAGAACTTGCTTCATCAATAAATACAGTATCTAATCTTTTCTTTGTTTCTTCAACTTTCTTCTGGGTTTCTTTTAATTTCCCCATCATTTTCATCATATCTCCAAACATACTTTTAAGTTTAAATTGAATTACAAAATTATCAAAATTAATATTTAAATTTCGGCTATTATACTTTAAAAATGAAGAATAAAAGTATTATTTTAATCTTAAGCATTATTTTTGCCATTTCCTGTAAAAAAAATCATCAAATGTTAAAAGATTCAGCTGTCATTAATCCTCCCAAAGCAACAAAGATTCCACATGAATTAAATATTCATGGAGATACACGTATTGATAATTATTACTGGTTAAATAATAGAGAGAGTAAAGAAGTATATGACTATCTAAAAGCTGAAAATGATTACACGAACGTTATTCTAAATCATACCAAAAATTTACGGAATACGCTTTTTGAGGAAATGAAAGGGCGAATAAAAGAAAATGATACATCTGTTCCTTATAAGTTAAATGGGTATTGGTATTTAACGCGTTATGAAGAAGGAAAGGATTATCCAATTTATACAAGAAGAAAAGAGAGTTTGGATGCTGTAGAGGAAATTCTCTTTGATTGCAATGAAATGGCAGAAGGCCATTCATACTTTAAACTTGGAGGGATTTCTATTAGTCCAGATAATAATATGGCAGCGTTTTCAACAGATATAATAAGTAGAAGAAAATATACCATTCATATAAAAAATTTAATTACTGGTGAGGTCCTTTCCGATAAAATAGAAAACACCACTGGTGGTTCAACTTGGGCTAACGATAACGAGACACTATTTTACACAATGAAAGACCCTGTTACTCTGCGGTCCAATAAAATATTCAAGCACAAACTAAACACTAATATAGTTGACGATAAAGAGGTGTACCACGAATCAGACGAAACCTTTAACACATTTGTTTATAAATCTAAATCGAAAAAGTATATTATTATTGGATCTTCAAGTACGTTATCAACAGAGTATCGCTTTTTAAATGCCGACACACCAGATCAAGAATTCAAAATTTTTCAAGAACGCACTCAAGATTTAGAATATAGTATTGCCCATTATAATAATCATTTTTACATCATTACTAATAAAGATAATGCTACAAATTTCAAACTTTTAAAAACTCATGTAGATAAGACCGAACTTAGTCATTGGGAAGAAGTTCTTAGTCATAGAAAAGAGGTTTTGATTGAAGATATAGAAATTTTTAAAGATTTTTTAGTAATTAATGAACGTGAAAATGGCTTGAACAAATTGAGAATAATCAGTTGGAATGGTGAAGAAGATTATTATATGCCTTTTAGTTCCGAAACTTACACAGCTTACGTTGGAAACAACCCAGATTTTGACAGCCATAAGTTACGATATGGTTATACCTCATTAACTTCTCCAAATTCCGTTATTGACTACGATTTAAAGTTAAAAGTTTCGGAAGTTAAGAAAGAGCAAGAAGTAATTGGAGGTAACTTCAAAAAAGAAAACTATAAAGAAAAGCGCATTTGGGCAACAGCAAGAGATGGGGTTAAAGTCCCTATTTCTTTAGTTTACAAAAAAGGAATCGAGTTTGACGGTAATAACCCATTATTACAATACGCCTATGGTTCTTATGGTTCTACCATCGACCCATCATTTTCATCAATAAGGCTAAGTTTACTCGATAGAGGATTTATATATGCTATTTCTCATGTAAGAGGTGGCGAATATTTAGGTAGAGACTGGTATGAAAATGGGAAACTTTTTACCAAGAAAAATACGTTTACCGACTTTATAGATTGTTCTAAACATCTGATTGAAGAAAAATATACATCCAAAGAACACTTATATGCTTATGGCGGTTCTGCTGGAGGATTACTAATGGGAGCTATTATTAATATGAATCCGGAATTATATAATGGTGTTTTAGCAGCTGTTCCATTTGTCGATGTGCTAACTACTATGCTCGATGAAACAATTCCTTTAACAACAGGAGAATACGATGAGTGGGGAAACCCTAATGATAAGGGATATTATGATTATATGAAATCTTATTCTCCTTACGACAATATTGAAGCTAAAAAATATCCGAATATGTTAGTTACAACCGGATTACATGATTCACAGGTACAGTATTGGGAACCTGCCAAATGGGTAGCAAAGCTGAGAGAATATAAGACGGACAATAACAAATTATTACTCCATACAGATATGGATTCTGGTCACGGTGGAGCCTCCGGAAGATTTGAAAGCTTAAAGGAAGTTGCTTTAGAATATGCCTTTTTATTAGATTTAGAGGGAATTAATCACTAATAAAAAAAAATGTATTATTTTTGCAAGGTTTTAGGCTTTGTATAAATTGAAATTTGTGAAGCCGTTAAAAAGCATCTATGGAGCAAAAGAATCAAGTTTTTGATAATGTATTAGATTTAGTAGGGAATACGCCTCTAATTAAACTCAATAGATTGACTGCCGATTATAAAGGAGACTATTTTGCAAAAGTAGAATCTTTTAATCCAGGAAATTCTTCAAAAGATAGAATAGCACTTTACATTATTGAGCAAGCTGAGAAGCAAGGTATTTTAAAGCCTGGTGATACAATCATTGAAACTACCTCTGGTAACACTGGATTCAGTATTGCAATGGTTAGTATTATCAAAGGATATGATTGCATTTTAGCTGTAAGTTCAAAATCATCTACAGATAAGATTGATATGCTTAAAACAATGGGAGCGAAAGTTTATGTTTGTCCTGCCCATGTTAGTGCTGATGACCCAAGATCTTACTATCAAGTAGCAAAACGTTTACATGAAGAAACCAAGGGTTCTATTTATATTAATCAATATTTTAATCAATTAAATATTGATGCGCATTACCATAGTACAGGTCCGGAAATTTGGAATCAAACGAAGGGTAATATAACTCACCTAGTCGCATGTAGCGGAACAGGAGGAACTATTTCTGGTACTGCAAAATTTTTAAAAGAGCAAAATCCAAACATTAAAGTTATTGGGGTAGATGCTTTTGGTTCGGTAATTAAGAAATATCACGAAACCAGAGAATTTGACGAAAAGGAAATTTACCCTTACCGAATTGAAGGTTTAGGTAAAAATCTTATTCCATCTGCAACAGATTTTGATGCTATTGATGAATTTATAAAGGTAACTGATGAAGAAAGTGCTCATTCTGCTAGAGAAATAGTTAAGAATGAAGGTTTATTTGTGGGCTATACTTCTGGAGCTGTAATGCAAGCTGTTAAGCAATTGAACGAACAAGGCAAATTCAAAAAAACAGATAAAGTTGTAGTCATTTTTCCAGATCATGGATCGAGATATATGAGCAAGGTTTACAGTGATAAGTGGATGAATGAACAAGGTTTTTTTGATAGTGTTCATGAAGCTACTGCTGAAGAAATACAATACATTAAGTAACAGTTCAGTAGATATTTCAAAAAGAGATGATTTTTGTTGATTTAACAGCAAATTGTCTCTTTTATTATTTTATTGACAAATGGACGTGCAAAAATTATGCTCTAACAATATAAATATTTAATTTTGCAGCATGTTTTAAGTGCTTAATATTTGTTTAGAATTAGAAGTATCTTTAATTAATAGCAATAAGATTTATAATAAATGAAAGATTTATTTGATAAGATTTATAAGGACAAAGGACCTTTAGGTAAGTGGGCTTCGCAAGCCGAAGGCTATTTTGTTTTTCCTAAATTAGAAGGAGAAATTTCTAATCGTATGAAATTTCAAGGAAAAGATGTTATCACATGGAGTATTAACGATTACTTGGGGCTTGCTAACCATCCAGAAGTTCGTAAGGTTGATGCTGAAGCAGCTGCACAGTATGGTTCGGCCTATCCGATGGGGGCAAGAATGATGTCTGGTCACACAGATTTGCATGAAAAGCTTCAGAATGAGTTAGCTTCGTTCGTAAGTAAAGAAGCAGCTTATCTTCTTAATTTTGGTTATCAGGGTATGGTGTCTACAATTGATGCTCTTGTTGCTAAAGATGATATTATTGTTTATGATGTAGATGCACATGCTTGTATTATAGATGGTGTACGTTTACATATGGGAAAGCGCTTTACTTATAAGCATAATGATGTAGAAAGTTTAGAGAAAAACTTGGAAAGAGCAACAAAAATGGCCGAGCAAACGGGAGGTGGTATTTTAGTGATTTCCGAGGGTGTATTTGGTATGCGCGGTGAGCAAGGACGTTTAAAAGAAATTGTTGAACTTAAAAAGAAGTTTAAATTTAGATTATTTGTTGATGACGCGCATGGTTTTGGCACTCTAGGAGCTAATGGAGCAGGAGCAGGAGAGGAGCAAGGCGTTCAAGACGATATTGATGTATATTTCGCAACCTTCGCGAAATCACTAGCAAGCACTGGAGCATTTATTGCTGGCGATCAAGAAATTATAGACTATTTAAAATATAATTTGCGTTCTCAAATGTTTGCAAAATCTTTGCAGATGCAGTTAGTAGTGGGAGCGCTTAAGCGATTGGAAATGCTAAAAACTATGCCAGAACTTAAAAATAAGTTATGGGAGAATGTAAATGCATTACAATCCGGATTGAAGAAACGTGGTTTTGACATAGGGACCACACAAAGTTGCGTAACACCAGTTTATTTAAAGGGCAGTATTCCTGAAGCAATGGCTTTAGTTAAAGATTTACGTGAAAATTACGGTATCTTCTGTTCTATAGTTGTTTATCCTGTAATACCTAAAGGATTAATACTGCTTAGATTAATTCCAACTGCCACACATACTTTACAGGATGTTAAGGAGACTTTAGATGCATTTGATGCCATTAGAGATAGATTAGAAAATGGAACTTATAAGCGCTTATCTGCAGCTGTTATGGCAGCAATGGGCGATTAATAGGGGTAAAATATTATCTTTATAGAATAAAAAAATCCGATTCTCAATGAGTTGGATTTTTTTATGGAATATCTTTTCTAAAAGTACATCGTTTTTTATAAATAATTGGATTAAAATTTCTCCATAGTTTATTTATAGCTGCATTATCTGCTAATTCTGGAGTTCGAATACATTCAATTATTCCTTTTTCTGTAAAAGTATTATGAAACTCATTAAATATTATGGCATGTACTCCTTTTTGCTGGTATTCTGGGTGTACTCCAATTAAGTAAAACGCTACCTTTTTACTATGTTTTTTTGCATGTAGCAAATGTTTTATACCAAAAGGAAATAGTTTTCCTTTCATTTTTTGTAATGCTTGAGCAAAAGAGGGCATTACTATACCAAATGCCACTAATTCATCATTTTCATCAACAACAAACTTTATATATTCAGGGTTAATAAACCCTAAGAATTTCTTTTTGAAATAATCTTTTTGAATATCAGTAATAGCGACAAATGAAGATAAGGAAGCATAGCTTTGGTTGAAAAGATCAAACATTTTATCTGCATACGGCATTACTTCTTTTGTTTTTTTAAAGTAAAGAGGTCTTAGTTTATAACGTTTTTTAATAATTTCTTGAATACGTGAAAAGTTTTCTCTTTTAATATCAACAAAAGCGTGTTTATGCTCTAGATATTCTTTTTCAACTCTATAACCTAATTTTTTAAAATGTTCTGCATAGTAGGGGTGATTGTACCAAGTAATCATAGTGCCTATGTGATCAAATCCTTCAGTTAGTACGCCAACTTTATCTAAATTTGAAAAACCTATTGGACCTTCAATAAATTCTAAATTATTCTTTGTTCCAATTTCTAAAACTTTATCAAGTAGCTTTTTAGTTACTTCTATATCATCGATCACATCAAACCAACCAAAGCGCATTTTGCGTTGGTTTTGGTTTTTAACTTCAAGCCAATTGATAATTGCAGCAACCCTTCCTACCACTTTATTTTCCTTATATGCCAAGAAAAGTGTAGCCTCTGCATCATTAAATACAGGGTTTTCTTTTTTGTTAAAAGTTTTTATTTCTTGACTTATAATTGGCGGAACCCAATATTTAGAATCTTTGTATAGCGTAAAAGGAAACTTAACAAATGTTTTTAATTCCTTTTTAGTATTTACTTCTTTTAGTGTAATCATATAAAAATGATAGATTGTGACATTTAATTATCGTCAAAATCTGTGTCTTTTCTTTTTTGTTTCTTTTTTTCGCTAGAATCCGAATTCTTGTTCTTTTTAGTTTTATTACGTCTTGCTTGTCGTTTACCTTCTTCTTTTGCCGACCCTCCGTTATCAATATCTTCGTTTTCCTTGTCTTTATGAAAATCGAATCTATAAGAAGCTCCAAAATTAACGCTAAATACAGAAGGTGTATCTTTTGTGTTAAATGTTAAGGCTGTGTCTAACTGAAAATCTTTACCCCATAAATAGGCACCACCAAAGCGTAATAAATTATCGGCATAAAAGTCACTTTTAATTCCTTGAGTTTCACCAAATATCACCCACTTTGGGTTAAATGAATGTGTTAAGGTTATTATGTATTGAAAATCGGATTGATCTGTTCCTATTCTATCCTTTATTAAATTAAGGACCAATACCCATCCACCGGCAAAATTATTTTGGGAAGCAATCATTACTTTCGGGCTGAAACCTTCTATTTCAGGTGCCGTATATGGATTATTTTTAGTGTCAAAATTGGCTCCAACATAAACAGAAACTGCTGGAATTAAAGATTTCCACTTAAAACGATGGTTGGCGTGATAACTATAAAGGTTGGGTTTGTCCTCTTCTGAGTTTTTATAAGGATCGAAAACTAAATATTTGGCGCCAATTGTTAAAAATTTAAAATTAGCTCGATCTTCATCAAAAGGCACACTTGATAAAAATGTCTTGGTGTCATTTTGGTAATTACCTTCAATATTTAATTCTAATTCTTCAAAAAATAAACCATAGCGCGCACTGAAATCAACTCCAAAGCCATCTACTTCTGTGCTCAACGCTGGCGTGCGCTTTTCATTAATTATGTAAGGTCCAACCTCAAACTGTAGGACATTTGTCCCAACAGAAAAGGCGCTTCTTGAAACTCCAGGTCTATTTGAGTTTATAACATCGGTATATTGTCCAAAGCAAAGTGCAGTTAAAAGGCTAAAAAAAAGAATGCAAGTAGATTTGATAGGCTTCATAGTTATGATTTTAAATGAAATCTGAATTTGTTTGTTTAATAGCGTTAATTAGTTTTGCTTAAGGGTTCTCAAATATAGATATTTTAATGATTTTTTATCATTTATGAACGTTTTTTAAGTTGATAGAATTGTATTTTTGTACTTAATTATTAATCAAAGTTAAATTATGGGTTTATTAAGAACCATATTTATAATAGTTGTTGTTTGGTATTTGTTTAAGGTATTGGGGCGACTATTTGCGCCTTTTCTAATAAAATTTGCCGCTAAAAAGGCAGAGCAACGTTTTGGAGATCAATTTGGTCAGTTTCAAAAACAACAACAAGACACAGTCAAAAAGCCTGGAGAGGTTACTATTGATAAAATACCAAAGACAAAAACTTCAAATAAAAATGTAGGCGACTATGTAGATTATGAAGAAATTGAATAGTATTAATTTACACTTTCAATTTATGTAATTCTTGAAAATTATAACTATTTTTCACAATCATTGTTTTAATACTTTTTTATGCCATCTTCTGTTAAAAGATTCCTGATACACTTTTCGGTAATAATTGGATTCATAATAATTTCACTAGCATACTTCAGTCCCGTTTTAAAAGGTAAACAAATATTTCAAAGTGATATTATGCAGTATATTGGGATGTCTAAGCAGCAAACCGATTTTAGAACTAATACAGGAGAGGAGACTTACTGGACCAATAGTGCCTTTGGAGGGATGCCAACCTATCAATTAGGAGCAAAATATCCGCATAATTACATAAAAAAGCTTGATTTAGCATTGCGGTTTCTGCCAAGGCCAGCTGACTATTTGTTTCTATATCTATTAGGGTTTTATATCTTTTTACTAGTCTTGAAAGTAGATTTTAAATTGGCCATATTAGGTGCTTTGGCATTTGGGTTTTCAACCTATTTGATTATAATTCTGGGTGTAGGACATAATAGTAAAGCACATGCTATTGCTTATATGCCATTGGTTTTAAGTGGTATTTTGTTAACTTTTAGAAAGCAATATATTTTAGGTTTTTTAACAACTGCATTGGCAATGGGACTAGAGTTGGTTGCAAACCATTTTCAAATGACCTACTATTTAATGCTTTTAGTAATTGTTTTAGGTTTAGCTTACCTAATTGATGCTTATAAAAAGAAATTGTTACCTCATTATTTTAAGTCAATTGGGATTTTAGTTGTTGCTGTTATGATTGGTATTGCGCTTAATGCAACAGGAATTATGGCAACTCAAGAATATGCAAAAGAAAGCACTCGTGGAAAAAGTGAGTTAACTATTAATCCCGATGGAAGTCCTAAGGAAGTTACTTCTGGTTTAGATAAAGAGTACATAACACAGTATAGCTATGGTATTTTGGAGTCCTTAAATTTGTACATACCAAGGTTTATGGGAGGAGGCAATGGGGAGAATGTTGGAAAAGATTCAAAAACCTATGAGGCATATAGAAAATTAGGAGCTAGCCCTAGCCAGGCATTGCAAGAGTCGAAGAGAGCTCCTTTATATTGGGGAAATCAACCCATAGTTGAGGCTCCTGCTTATGTTGGTGCCGTCGTATTGTTTTTATTTGTTTTGGGATTATTTTTGGCTAAAGGTCGCTTGAAATGGTGGTTGGTAGGAGGTATTTTGCTTTCATTATTATTGTCTTATGGCAAAAATCAACCTTTTGCTTTTATAACCGATTTATTTATAGACTATTTTCCGCTTTACAATAAGTTTAGAGCAATAACTTCAATTCAAGTTATTTTAGAATTATGTATTCCGGTATTGGCAGTTTTTGGAATATCACGTTTATTCAATGATTTTGACAAGAAAGATGAAAAACTTAAAGCATTAAAGTATTCGGCTTTAATTACTGCAGGATTGGCGTTATTATTACTCGTTTTAAAATCATCATTTGATTTTGCTGGCGGAAGTGATAGTTTTTACAGGCAGAATTATGGACAAGCGTTTGTAGATGCTATTAAAGAGGATAGGAAGGCCGTATTTACTTCCGACACAATAAGATCGCTTATTTTAGTATTACTAGCTGCAACGGCTTGTTTTATGTTTTTGAAGAACAAGTTGAAAGAAAAATGGTTAATGGTTAGTTTAGGAGTTTTGATTTTGTTCGATTTAATTGGGGTGGACAAACGATATGTTAATAACGATGATTTTATCTCAGCCATTCAAGTAAATAAGCCTTACACTGCAAATTCTGCTGATAAAGATATCTTAAAAGACACAACTCATTTTAGAGTGTTTGATATTGTTTCGTCTGGAGCTCGAGCTTCATATTTTCATAATTCACTTAATGGTTATCATGCTGCAAAACTTAAACGCTATGAGGATGTTTTTGAATTTCATATTAGACAGAATAATATTAATGTACTTAACATGCTTAATACTAAGTATATTTTAGTGCAAGATGAGGAAGGGAAACCCATGGCGTATTATAATGAAGAGGTAAATGGCAATGCTTGGTTTGTAAAGGAATTAGAAAAAGTTAGTTCTGCAAATGATGAAATAAAGTTATTAGATAGCTTAGATACTAAAACTAAAGCAATTTATACTTATCAATCATCAAGAGATATTGATAGAGAAGTGTCAAAGTCTCCAAAAGAAGCATTTAAAATAGATTCACTTGCACACATAACACTTAAAGAAGTAAAACCTAACTACTTAAAATACGAGTCTAACAACTCTAATGATGGATTTGCAGTATTTTCTGAAGTCTATTATGGTAATGGTTGGAAGACTTTTATTGATGGGGGAAAAGCATCACACATGCGTGTTAATTATACCTTACGAGGTATGCATGTACCTTCAGGTAAGCATATAATTGAATTCAGATTTGATCCAAATGTTGTTAAAACCGGGAGTAAAATTGCATTAGCAAGTTCAGTTTTATTTGGAATACTGCTTCTTGCGGGTATATTTTATGAGTTTAAAAAGCGAAATAAAAGTGCGTAAAAAAGCACTCATTATAACTTATTATTGGCCACCTGCTGGTGGTCCTGGGGTACAGCGTTGGTTAAAATTTGTAAAATATTTACCTGATTTTAATATTGAACCAATTGTTTATATTCCAGAAAATCCTAATTATTCCATAGTTGATAAAAGTTTGTTAGAAGACGTTTCTGCTGAGTTAGAAATTATTAAACACCCTATAAAAGAGCCTTATAGGTTGGCTAGCTTTTTTTCAAAAGCATCTACTGATAAAATAAGCAAGGGTATTATTACCGAAACGAAAAAGCAAGGTTTATTAGAAAAATTAATGCTATGTGTTAGAGGGAATTTCTTTATTCCTGATGCTAGAAAAAATTGGATAAAACCCTCTGTTAATTATCTATTAAAATATATTTCTGAAAATAATATAGATACTATTATAACCACAGGTCCTCCACATAGTTTGCATCTTATTGGTTTAAATTTAAAAGAAAGGCTAGGAGTGACGTGGTTAGCAGATTTTAGAGATCCATGGACAACAATTGGGTATCATAAACAATTAAATCTCGGAAAAAGAGCACAACAAAAACACAAAGTTTTAGAAAGTAAGGTTTTAAATGAAACTGACCAGGTGATTGTAACGAGCTATACAACTAAAAGTGAATTTGAAAAGTTAACACAAGTTCCAATTTCAGTTATTACTAACGGATACGACAAAGAATCAACTGGGAATTTGGAATTAGATTCAAAGTTTACCATGGCTCATATAGGTTCTTTATTATCCAAAAGAAACCCGACTGTTTTATGGCAAGTGCTTTCAGAATTAATAAAAAGTAACAAAAGTTTTGCTGAAGATTTTCAGTTGAATTTAGTAGGTTCTCTAAGTGATGAAGTTGTTAGCACACTTCAGTCTTATGATTTAAGTGATTATTGTAATAATTTTGGTTATGTATCTCACAAAGAAGCAGTTAAATTTCAAAAAAATTCACAAGTATTATTATTAATCGAGATCGATTCAGAAGAAACGAAATGCATCATTCCTGGAAAACTATTTGAATATATGGTCTCAAATAGGCCAATTCTGGCAATTGGACCTCAAGATTCTGATGTAGAAAAATTAATCAGAGAAACTAATACTGGGAATTACTTCTTGTACGATAACTTGGAACCTTTAAAAAACACTATATTAAAGCATTACAATGCTTATAAAAAAGGTGAATTACAGTCTCATGCTATGGGGTTACAAAAGTATAGTAGAAAGGCTTTAACAAAATCATTGGCTGAATTAATTTAAAATGGGAGTTGTTTTATCGCAATCAATAAAGAACACGATTACTACTTATATAGGTTTTATTATTGGTGGAATAAACACACTGTTTCTATTTACAAACTTTGTAAGTGATGATTATTTCGGGTTAATTCAATATATTTTCTCAACAGCTGCTATTATGATGCCACTAATGGCTTTTGGTGTTCACAATACAATAATTAAGTTTTATTCTTCATACAAAACAAGACATTCTCAAAATAGTTTTTTAACCCTTATGCTTGCACTACCGATGTTTATAGCTATTCCTGTTGGATGTCTTGGTTATTTAAGTTTTGAAGTACTTAGTTCTTGGCTTTCTCAAAAGAATGCTATTATTGAAGATTATATCTGGTTAATCTTCTTATCAGCTTTATTATTTGCCTATTTTGAAGTTTTCTACGCATGGAGCAAGGTCCAAATGCAAAGTGTATTTGGAAACTTTATGAAAGAGATCTTCCACCGAATGTGCACAACTATTCTGCTATTTTGTTTGTACTTAGAAATACTTAATGTTAATCAATTAATAGTTAGTATTGTTGGTGTTTATGCTTTGCGCATGATAGTGATGGCTTTATATGCCTTTAGTTTGAAATCACCTGTTTTAAGATTTAACCGACTGCCTAATTTTCAAAAAGTCATAAAGTATTCCGCCTTAATTATTATAGCAGGTTCTGTAGCAAATATCATTTTAGAAATAGATAAGTTTATGATAGGTCATTACATTCAAATAGAGAATGTAGCTTATTATGCTGTCGCTATATATATAGCAATGGTTATTGGCGTACCTGCCCGTGCCATGCATCAAATTACAAGCCCGATAACGGCAAAACTTCTAAATGAAAATGATAAAAGCGAATTAAAGGTGTTATATCAAAAAAGTTCATTAAGCTTATTTATTATAAGCGGCTTCATTTTTTTATTAATCGTTTTAAATATTTCGGAATTATACCATTTAATACCCGAGAAATTCAGAGACGGTATTGTAGTTGTATTCTTAATAGGAATAGCAAAGCTTTCAGATAACGTATTAGGTAATAATAATGCTATTTTATTTAATAGTGATTATTATAAAATGGTACTTCTTCTAGGATTGGGATTGGTTATATTAACCATTACATTAAATGCTTTATTTATTCCAATGTATGGTGTTTTAGGCGCTGCATATGCCACATTTATAGCAGTAATTATTTATAACGTAGCTAAAATATTATTTGTGAAGTATTTATTTAAAATGATGCCTTTTACTGTAAACACTCTAAAAACACTGTTTCTCATAGTTGTAAGTTTTGGTTTATTTTATTTCTGGAATTTTTCTTTTCACCCTATTATTAATATTATTCTTAAATCTTTAATATTAGTTGCGTTTTATGGTTTTATTGCACATTACTTAAAAATTTCGGATGATGTTTCTAGTCTTATAAAGAAAATTATAAACCTATAATTTATAAAAAAAGAAAACCCCACGAATTTGCTTTGAGGCAAACTTATCGCGGGGCTTTCCAACTAACCAACCAAAACGGTTATGATCTTCTTCTTGAAGTAGATCTTGTATTGTTATTAGAAGAACTTCTACTTTGAGTTGCTCTAGATTTACTTGTTGAAGTTCTAGAAACCGATTTTTGTGTTGTTATTCTCGGTTGTCTTTGAGAACTTCTGTTTGCTACCTGAGCAGTTCTTCTGGTGCTGCTATTTTTATTATATGTACGAGAATTTGTTCTTCTTGGTTTATGGGTAAGCGAATTATTTCTAGATTGGGTTACAGCACTTTTTCTCGATCTTGAGTTATTAACGCTTGGTCTTACACTTTTATTATCACGAGAAGGTGTATTACTGCGTATTATATTTCTGTTAGCATTGTTATTAATTCGTCTTGAATCTCGGGTTGCTAAATTGTTACTTCTTCTTGAATCCTGACTTCTTGCTACTTTTGTATTCGAACTTCTAGAAATTTTACTAGATATATTATTATCACGTCTTGATGTTCTACTAACAGCAGTATTATTAGTTCTTCTAGAACTTGTATTTGAACTAGCATAGCTTCGTCTTGATGAGGCTTGTCTATTTACTTGAGTTCTATTTCTATCGCTTCGGTTAACCGTAGCATAACGAGAATTTCTGGTTATACTGTTACCACGTCTACTTGCTACTGATGTTCTTGGTCTGTAATTATTATAGAACGGTCTGTTATACACATATCTTATTGGAGAATAAAATTGTCTGTATGGTCTATTATAAACTACACAATAATTAAATGCAGGAACACCGTAGAAAACATGCCATGGTCTATACACATAATGTCTATTGTAAATATTTATAAATCCTGTGTAGTGTGAAAAATTATTGAATCTGTTATAATGAACAAATAATCCACCTACACGAGAAACGCGACCGAAGTTATTGTAATGAATATTCACATTTCCAGCTTGAGAAATTCGTCCATAAAAATCGTAAAAAATTGGTGTATTCTCAATTTGAATTACAGCACCAAATTCATCATACTGTACATAGGCGTTATAGTTGTAACCTGAATTAAAACTAATATTTGCATTTGGAGATCCAATGGAAACATTAATATTAGAACCGAAATAACGTTGGATGTTAAAATCGAACTGCCCATCTGGAAAAACAGAAAATTCAATTCCATTTTCTACAAATATGAAAGAATTACCGTAGCCACCATAAGTAATAGTGGTTGCATTAATATTGGTATTAACTGTTTCTGCATTAACTGTAAACCCTGTTAGGAGTAAACCGGCTAATAAAAAGGCTATTTTTTTCATAATTGTAAAATTTAATTTGTGAATACATTTTACTGATTACAAACAGCGTGCCAAAAATCAGAACCAAGATTCAACTGTTTGATTATCAGTTACTATAATAGTGAAATATATTTTAACTTTACTTATTTATAATTCCTCAAAACAAAACTCGAAACCTAATGGCCTCGAGTTTTATTTATATTAAATAGTTAATATAATATTATTGCTTATTCTTCTTTTGCTTTTTTATCTTACCATTTTTCTTATAATAATAATTGTCATCTCGTTTATTATCAAACCAATCATTGTCATGGAAATGTCTGTCTCTGTGGTTTCGAAAATCATGAATCATACTACAAGAATTAACACCACATACATGGCAAAAATCATCTTGATAACGATTAACTTGCCCTCTAAGGTTTACAATTTCACCCCAATGGTTGTAGTTTACTTGTAAGCCACCAACTTGTCTTAAAGTGCCATTTCTTCCTCTTCTGTATTCAATAAATACAGACCCAATTCTGGTTACCTTTCCACGTCTATCATAATTTAAAAACACATTTCCAATTCGTCTTACTTGCCCAAATCTATCTCTAGATATGTAAACACCATTATTTCTTGTATTATTGGAATAGGCAACATTCATATTTGGACCTTTATAGTTCGCATTTATATCGCTGCGTTTCGATCTATTAGATCTGTAGTAAGCACGATTATTATAATATGGATCATAATTATTGGTATTGAAATCGAAACTACCATCTGGGAATATCAAGAATTCCACACCGTGTTCCATAAAAATAATGGGTTGAGCATAACGATCATATTTATTATTCTTTTTGTTATAATCTGAGTGATGGTTGTTGGTTGCTGATACACCTGTTAATCCCATTAACAGCATTGTAAGTAAAAGTATTCTTTTCTTCATAGTTCTAGGATTTAATATTGTGCCTACTCTTTAGCTTTTCGGCTTGCGCTATATAACTTCAGGATTTCAATATGCGTGCCAAAAAAATAAAAAACATAATTCATTAACTTAATATATATAGTAAATTTGTTATTAAGATATTGAATTACTGTTGGTTATAATTTTATCTTGTTGTATGAAAATAAAATAGATAATGATAATCTTATATGTACATCGTAATTTTATTTAATAATTATTACATTTATAAAAGTCAACTAATTAAATGTCAAAAGAACAAGAAATTTGCAAAAATTGCGAAAGTCAATTCGATGAAGGCTTTTATTTTTGTCCATATTGTGGGCAACAAGCAAAAGAAGAATTAACTGTTGGGGTTTTATTTTATAATACCATTAGTAATTATTTTTCTTTTGATGCTCGGTTTTTGAAAAGTTTCTTTCCGTTGATGTTCAAACCAGGGTGTTTAGCAAAACGCTTTATAGAAGGTAAGCGTTTGCTTTACTTACATCCTGCTCAAATGTATTTATTCATTTCGGTAGTGTTTTTCTTTTTATTATCGGTGACAGTTGTTAGGAATCAAGTAGAAACTTTGGATACTAACCTAAAAAAAACACTAAATAAACCCATTATATCGGATAGTTTAAAACAAGAAAGCATCAAAGTTTTAGATTCGACAATAATGGATAGTATTTTTAAACATCTTGGAACAGCTGATATAACTGGTTTAGGAATTAATGACATTAAAGCTTCAGATTCAATAAAAAAAGATAGTATTTTAACGCCATTAAAAAATGTTAACATACCTGGTTTAGAAATTAAAGATGTAGAAGCTATAGACTCAATAATACAAGCTAATACAACTAAAGAGACTAAAGAATCATTAGCATTTGATTTTAATAGGAAGAAAGTAGATTCGCTAATTGCCTTGGGTGCTGCAGATGAAGACGTTTTTAAGGCTATGGGAATGTCTGATGATGCAGGTTCAATTGCTCGAAAATTTTATTCTCAAGTACTTAAGTTTTATAAACAACGAAATGGTGGTCAAATTTTACAAGCTTTTTATGACACAATTCCTATTTCCCTTTTCGTTTTATTGCCAATTTTTGCATTAATTTTAAAACTATTTTTCAGAAAAAGAGGAAGCTATGCCCATCACTTAGTCTTTAGCTTTTACTATTTTTCTTTTCTATTTTCTGTGTTCAGTTTAATTCTAATTATTAATAATTTTATAGAGATACCAGATTCATTAGATTTTTTAATAGTAATGTCGACATACTTCTACTTATTGATAGCTATTAAACATTTTTATCAACAAGGTTGGTTTATTAGTTTTATTAAAACAGGAATGACAACATTTATCTATTTAATGTTTGTTGTCCCAATTGCCTTAATAATCATTAGTTTAGTTAGTTTTTTCTTTTATTAGAAAGTTCTAATTAAACACACTTGAAAGTTTCTCGTTAAGGTATTTTCCTGTTACTGAAGTTTCAATTGTAATAATTTCCTCTGGTGTACCAGATGCTACTATTTCTCCGCCATTTTCACCGCCGTTTGGACCAAGGTCAATAATGTAATCTGCACATTTAATTAAATCGATATTATGCTCTACAACAATTATAGAATGTCCTTTTTCAATAAGCGCATTAAACGATTTTAATAGTTTTTTGATGTCGTGAAAGTGTAGGCCAGTAGTAGGCTCATCAAAGATAAAAAGCGCCTTTTCTTTATTATTTCCTTTTCCTAAAAATGTAGCAAGTTTTATGCGCTGAGCCTCACCTCCAGATAGGGTAGAAGAGCTTTGCCCTAGGGTCACATAGCCCAATCCTACATCTTGTAATGGTTGGAGTTTGTTTTTAATTTTTGACTGCTTATGTGTTTCGAAAAATGAAATAGCATCATCAATAGTAAGATTTAGAATATCATCAATACTTTTATCTTCAAACTTAACTTCTAACACTTCTTTCTTAAAACGTTTGCCTTTACACGTTTCACATTCTAAATGGACATCTGCCATAAACTGCATTTCAATAGTTACTTCACCTTCACCTTTACAAGTCTCACAGCGTCCACCATCTACATTAAAGGAGAAATGTTTAGCTTGGTAATTACGTAAATTGCTAAGCTTTTGTTTAGAATATAATGACCGAATATCGTCATAGGCTTTTATATAGGTTACAGGATTAGATCTTGATGATCGCCCAATAGGGTTTTGGTCTACAAATTCGATATGATTAACATTAGAAAAACTACCCTCTAAAGAGGTGAATTGTCCTGGTTTATCACCAAAATCGGTTAATTTCTTTTGCAATGCAGGATAAAGTATTTTTTTAACTAAAGTACTCTTACCACTACCAGAAACTCCTGTTATAACTGTTAGCATACCTAATGGAAAACGTACATCTATATTCTTGAGATTGTTTTCTCTTGCACCTTTTATTTCAACGAAATATTTGGAGCTACGTCTCTGTTTAGGTAATTTTATAGATAGCTTATGACTAAGATACTGAGATGTTAATGAGTTAGAATTTAAAATATCATTGAAATTACCACTTGCAACTACTTGCCCACCAAGTGTTCCAGCCTCTGGTCCAATGTCAATTATATTGTCCGCCGATTTCATAATATCCTCATCATGTTCTACAACAATAACCGTATTTCCTAAATTTCTTAATGATTTTAAAACGGAAATCAATCTTTCGGTATCTTTTGGATGTAGGCCAATACTAGGTTCATCTAAAATATACATGGAACCCACCAAGCTACTACCAAGTGAGGTTGCTAGATTAATTCGTTGACTTTCTCCACCTGAAAGCGTATTAGATTTTCTATTTAATGTTAAATATCCTAATCCAACATTAGAGAGAAAGGATAATCTGTTTTTAATCTCTTTAAGTAACCGTGTTGCTATTTTGGTATCATGATCATTTAATTCTAAGTTGTTAACGAAACTAGATAATTTATCAAGAGGTATTTCAACTAAGTCAGTTATAGTTGAATTTCCAACTTTAACATAATTAGCTTCAACTCTTAGTCGTTTACCATTACAGGTTTTACATTTAGTTTTTCCGCGATAGCGTGATAGCATAACGCGATTTTGAATTTTATAAGCCTTTGATTCTAATTCAGTAAAAAAGGCATTCAAGCCTTCAAAGTATTGATTCCCATCCCAGATAAGCTGTTTTTGTTCATCAGTTAACTCAAAAAACGGTTTATGAATCGGAAAATCAAATTTATGAGAGTTATTAACTAATTGATCTTTATACCAACTCATACTTTCTCCGCGCCATGGAAAAATAGCGCTTTCATATACCGACAATCCTGTATTGGGTATCACTAAATCTTCATCAATTCCAATAATATCACCATAACCCTCACATTTTGGACATGCACCATAGGGGTTATTAAAACTGAAAAGGTGAATATTAGGCTCAAGAAACGTGATGCCATCCAATTCAAATTTATTGCTAAAAAGACGCTGTTTTTTATCTTTTAAAGATTCAATTATACATGAACCTTTTCCTTCGTAAAAAGCCGTTTGAATAGCATCGGCTAATCGATTGTAAAAGTCTTCATCGTTTTTGGTGATTATCCTATCTACCACTAATAATGTGCTATCATCTTTATTTGTTTCTTTTACCTCATCAAGTCTTAAAATATCTTCATTCACCTTTATTCTTGCATAACCTTGTTGCTGTAAGGCTTTAAGCTTATCTGCCATGGTTCTTCCTTCTTCAAGGTGGATAGGAGCTAAGAGCAGAAGTTTTTCGTTTTCGGTAAAGGTTTTTAAATAGTTTAAAACATCTGTTACCGTATTTTTTTTAACCTCGTGTCCAGAAATTGGCGAGTAGGTCTTACCAATTCGAGCAAAAAGAAGTTTTAAGTAATCGTAAATTTCGGTGGTTGTACCTACGGTTGATCTTGGATTTGTTGAATTTACTTTTTGCTCAATAGCAATTGCTGGAGCTATACCTTTTATGTAATCTACTTTAGGTTTATTTAACCTCCCTAAAAACTGACGTGCATAACTTGATAAACTTTCGACATAGCGTCTTTGCCCTTCTGCGTAAAGCGTATCGAAGGCTAAACTAGATTTACCAGATCCAGATAACCCAGTAATAACGACTAGTTTATTTCTCGGTATTACAACATCAATATTTCTTAAATTATGCAATTTAGCACCTTTTATAATGATGTTTTGTTTGGGGTCTACTTCAGAAATATTAGGAATCATAAGAGGTTTAAAGGAATAATCTTGCAAAGATACTACAAGTATTTCATCTGATAAAACGCATTATAAATCCAAAATAAGCTAAAAAAATGTGTTAATTTTTGTTTTTTAGGAATGATTGTTGTTATATTTGACCAACTATTAATCACTTAATTATCACTTGCCTATAACATAATATTACTTTTAAACAGTTAAACCCCAAGCAAAGAAGCCTCTTCTTTTGCGTTAAAAGTAATGATTATGCAACACCAAATTATTTCAGATGCTACGTTAGTTAGTAGCTACATTAATGGCGATGAAAGTGCCTTAGAAGTTCTTATTACCAGACACAAGCAAAAGATTTATAGTTTTATTTATTCCAAAGTTTACGATAGAGATGTCGCCGAAGACATTTTTCAAGATACTTTTATAAAAGTTATAAGAACGCTTAAGCGCAAGGCTTATAACGAAGAAGGAAAGTTTTTACCATGGGTAATGCGTATTTCTCACAATCTGGTTATCGACTTTTTTAGAAAGAATAACAGAATGCCTAAGTTTGATAATAGTGGGGATTTTAGTATTTTTTCTGTTTTAAGTGATAATAATTTGAATGCAGAAAAACGAATTATTAAAGAACAGGTAGAAAATGATGTAAGACGATTGGTTGACGAATTGCCAGAAGATCAAAAAGAAGTCCTTTTAATGCGTATTTATAAGGATATGAGTTTTAAAGAAATATCAGACAGGACTGGTGTTAGTATTAACACCGCTCTAGGGCGTATGCGCTATGCTTTAATTAATTTAAGAAAGATAATAGAGAAACATAATATTGTTTTAACAAACTAACACAATAAAGTAATACTTGCCACGTTATTTAATCATAATAACCCTTTAATTAAAGAAATGGCAAAACTTTACTCTGAAAAACATTCTATTAAAAATTTTAATGATCTAGAACCGAGAGAAGAAACGGTTAATTTTCTTCTAAATTACTCTAAGGCTTTAAGTGTTATAAATTGTAATAAAATGAAGTTTGAAGCGCTTCTAAACTAAGTTTTCAAAAGCTCTGATTTTTTATCAGGGCTTTTTTGATTTTAGATAATCCTGTATAACGGATTTTCTCCCAACAGTTTTAGTTATTATATCTTTATGTAAATCCCATCCTCTAGCCGGAGAATATTCTCTACCATACCAAATAATTTGAAGATGCAAATCGTTCCATAATTCTTTTGGAAATAAGCGTTTAGCATCTTTTTCTGTCTGGCTTACATTTTTACCATTACTTAAATTCCAACGATACATCAATCTGTGTATATGCGTATCAACTGGAAATGCAGGAACACCAAATGCCTGGGACATGACCACACTTGCAGTCTTATGACCAACTGCAGGTAGCTCTTCTAATGCTTCAAAGCTTTTTGGTACTTTACCCTTGTGTTTTTCGATTAATATTTTAGATAACCCATGAATGCCTTTACTTTTCATCGGAGACAACCCGACAGGTTTTATTATATCTCGTATATCTTCTACCGAAAGTTTAACCATATCATAAGGGTTGTCTGCTTTTTCAAAGAGTAATGGTGTTATTTTATTTACCCTTATATCTGTACTTTGAGCAGACATTAAAACAGCTATCAACAAAGTGTAAGGGTCTTTATGATCTAACGGAATTGGAATTTCAGGATAAAGTTTGTAAAGTGTATTAATTATAAATTTAACCTTCTCAGTTTTAGTCATAAGTTGTACTTTTGGTAAAAAATCAAAGTTAAGACTATGAATACTCTAAAACAAGGTGAAGCTGTTCCTAATTTTACAGCTAAAGATGAACAAGGAAATACAATTTCATTAAGTGACTTTAAAGGTAAGAAGTTAGTTGTTTTTTTCTACCCAAAAGCTAGTACACCTGGCTGTACTTTAGAAGCTTGTAATTTAAGAGACAATTACAAAGAACTTCAGGGACAAGGATATGAATTATTGGGTGTAAGTGCAGATTCAGCAAAAAAACAATCCAATTTTAAAAATAAGTATGAATTTCCTTTTCCGCTATTAGCTGATGAAGAGAAAACTGTTATTGATGCTTTTGGCGTCTGGGGACCAAAAAAATTTATGGGTAGAGAATATGATGGGATACACAGAAAAACATTTATTATAGACGAAAATGGAGTAGTTGAGCGAGTAATTGATAAAGTGAAAACTAAAGATCATGCAGCTCAAATTTTAGGATAAAAAAAGCAGTTATTAACATAACCGCTTTTTTATTCAATGAATTTTTTATTTCTTTTTTACACGCTTTTTAATTCGCAAAGGACTCAAAGGTTTCCTTGTATAGCCGAACAAACGGTAGTCTTTAATTAAATCTGCAGTGCCTTCTGGAACCATATCTTCCCAACCACGATCTCCAGCGTCAATCATTTGCAGTATTTCTCTTGAAAATATACTCATGATACTTTTATCATAATTTTCAATATCAATTACTTTTCCATTGTATTTAAAGAATTTGTATAATTCTTTCATTCTAGGGTAAACCTTTAAATTATCACTATTTATCAACTCTCCAGTTTTAGAGTCAAGCATAGGATATAAATAAACCTTAAGGTCTTTAAAGAATAATTTCCCAAAAGCTTCCAATATGCCACCACTTAAATGACGGTAATATTTTTCATCAAAAATATCAACCAAATTGCTAACACCCATTGCTAATCCCATTCTAGCCTTAGTGTATTTAGAGAAATACTCAACTACTTTATAGTATTCTTGGAAATTGGAGATCATAACAGATTGACCAAGTGAGCAAAGTAAATCTGCTCTATCCATAAAATCTTGCTCATCAATTTCGCCTTCAGCTCTAAGGTTTGATAGCGTTATTTCAAAAACAACCTCCGTCTTATCTACATCAACTTTATTTTCCTTAATAAACATTTCATATGACTTCTCATACATGGCCATGTTTACCTTAGTTACAGGTCTAAAACTACCACGTAAAGCTAAAATATTTTTCTTGTATAGAACTCTTGCTGGTAATTCATTATTACCATCGGGACCAAACATTACAGCGTCGGTCATTCCATTTTTAACCAATTGCAAACTCATCAGGCGATTGTCAACATCTTTAAAAACGGGTCCAGAAAAATTAATGGTATCAATTTCTAACTGATCTTTATCTAAGTGATCGTATAAGTAGCGCAACAATTTCTTAGGCTCGTTATACTTGTAAAAAGCACCATAAATTAAGTTTGTTCCCAATACACCAAGCGTTTCTTGCTGTAATCGGGCATCAGTTTCCTTAAATCTTAAATGAATTATTATTTCATTATAATCTTGACTAGCTTCTATTTGATACTTTATTCCAACCCAGCCGTGTCCTTTAAATTGCTTTGCAAAATCAATGGTTGCAACAGTATTGGCATATGTGAAAAAGATTTTATTCGGATTTTTTTCTCTAGTTAACCTATTTTCCATAAGATCCATCTCATGAGAAAGCATTTTTCGTAACCGGGCTTCAGTTACATAACGTCCATCTTTTTCAGCACCATAAATAGCATCACTAAAATCTTTATCGTATGCCGACATTGCTTTTGCAATGGTTCCAGATGCTCCACCAGCCCTAAAAAAATGACGACAGGTTTCTTGACCCGCACCAATTTCGGCAAATGTTCCGTAAATATTTTCGTTTAAATTAATTCGAAGTGCTTTCGATTTTAAAGAAGGAATATCATCAAAATCTTTATCGCCTTTTATGGTAATTTCCATATTAATTAATAGGTTATAACTTGTGTTACAAAGGTATCAAATAAGTATAGCAAACAAAAAAATAAACTTATTTTTGTGGAAAACTAAATGTAATTGAAAATAACCTTTCTTGGTACTGGTACATCACAAGGTATTCCAATAATTGGAAGTAATCATCCAGTTTGTTTAAGTGATGATCCAAAAGATAAGAGGTTGCGTGTTTCTATTTTAGTAGAATGGGACAATTATACTTATGTTGTAGATTGTGGTCCTGATTTTAGATATCAAATGTTACGTGCAGAATGCTCTAGAATTGATGGAGTTCTTTTTACTCATGAACATTCAGATCATGTTTTAGGATTAGATGATATAAGACCGTTTTATTTTAAGCAAGGTGATATTAATGTTTATGCTCATAAACGTGTTATAAAAGCCTTAAAAAAGCGATTTAATTATATTTTCAAAACAAAGAATAAATACCCAGGAGCTCCTACGGTCATTACAAATCGTTTAAAGAACAAGCCGTTTGTAATAAGCGATTTAGAAGTGATTCCCATAAAGGGACTGCATGATAAGCTTCAAGTTTTTGGTTTTAGATTTAATGATTTTGCGTATTTAACTGATATGAAAACGGTTTCTGAAAAAGAAATCAACAAATTAAAAAACCTAAAAGCATTAGTAGTAAATGCATTGCGTATCACACCGCATCAATCGCATTTTAACCTAGAGGAAGCGCTTTTATTTATAAAAAAGGTTAATCCTGAAAAAGCCTACTTGACACATATTAGTCACTTATTAGGTTTTCATGAAGAAGTGGAATCAAAATTGCCTGAAAATGTCTTTCTTGCCTACGACGGTTTACAATTAAAACTATAAAAATCAAATGAAGCAACGCATATTTTTATACCTATTTATTTTTGCTAGTTTATTAGCACTATTTCAATATATCAATGCTAAACGCGTAATTGAAGAATTGAATAAAAAAAGTCAAAATTGTTCGAATGCATTAGTCACTTATAAAGATTCTGTGGCATTTTTAAGTAACAAGATGTTAGAACTATCACATTTTAATTTAGAACGAAATGAAGATGCGCTTTCTTATTTTGAGAATGACGGTTATAAAACGGATGAACTCATTCCTTTTATTAAAGATGAACTTTATAAGTTAAATGAGATAAAAGGAGAGCATCCTATAGTTCCTTACGCAGCCAGTGAAGGAAGAAAAATGATGATTAATACCGTCAAAATGCTGAATCACAAATGGATTATAGCTGATTTTTCGGATGGCGAATATTGGGGTGAAGTTTTTCTAACTTATGAAATAAATAAAGACAAAGAACTTCAGTTTAACTTGATTGAATCGTTTTTGTATCCTTTTTATTGATTGAGTCTGTAGGCTGTGCCTTTTTGTTTTTTTGTTTCTCCTACATAAGAATACTCAAACGTATATGAAGAATCTGTTGTAGTTAAAATTTTTAGGTGTACATCCTTTTGTTCAGCTCTATTTTTTGGGTTGATAGTTTTAAAAATGACCTCACAATCGTTTATCCACCTTAGTTTAGAGGAATCTATTTTGCTATTGTAAGTTTCAACTTGTGTGGTTTTAAATCGCTCAAATTGTGATTTATAAGTGACGTCATCAATTATTACTTCGCTGTAAAATGTGCCTGTTTTATAATCAGTACAATTTCTTTCAATATTATAACAGCTTGTCAAACATATAAGCATAATCAATCCAAAAAGGCGCATAGAATAGTTTTTAGGCAAAGTTAAGTAAGTTTCCTATTAATTCTGAAAGCTTTTAAAACTGCCGTCGGAATAAAAAATCACGATTCGTTCAATAGCCTTATCGTCTTTATCTGGAAATCCAGTTTTCTCTGTACTATCTTCTTTGGCATTTTCAACGATATTTGAAGTTACTGTGGAAGGGAATGTGCCTTTACCATTTAAAAGCCAATAAAGTTCTACTTCTGGAAAAGAGGCTAGGACCTTTAAAACAAATTCCAAACTTGGTTTGTTTCTACCTGATAGTATGTGCGAAATACCTGAGCGCTGTACTCCAATTTTTTCGGCGAAAGAGGAAGCAGATTCTCCGTGATAATCTATCACTTTTTGTAGTCTTTTCGAAAAAGCCTCGTTGTTTATCATTGTAAATTAGTATCAAAATCGATTCGATATACAAATGTAACAATATGAACCTAAAATGACTATTCAAATCTGATAATTTGTTTATTATTAATAAATAAACACTTTATTTAAAAGTAATTAATATATTGAATAGCAATCATTTATTAATTAAATAATGAATTTAATATATTTTTAATTTGATAATATGATTATGTGTTTATAATTGTAAACAATTTAATATAAATAAATGTTCACAATTGTAACACAGTAAATGTTTACTTTTGTAAATTAAATCTTTTAGATGGATATTGAGTTAATAAAAGAATTGTATTTAAAGAACAAAGAAGAAAGCTTGTTTCATAGGTATATTACTAACGATCACGTAAGTCCTTTACTTCAAAAGCGCAAAGGAGGCATTGATGTAAATACAATTGGTAAATCAGTTTTCGGTGAGCCGATTTATGGATTTAAAATTGGGAATGGTAATAAAAGAATTTTAATGTGGTCTCAAATGCATGGAAATGAATCTACCACAACAAAAGCCTTATTCGATCTTATAAATACGTTTCTTGATAGCACTTCTGATGTTGATTACATATTAAGTTCATGCACTATATATATAATCCCTATACTTAACCCGGATGGTGCTCGTGCCTATACTAGAATTAATGCCAATGAAATTGATTTAAATAGAGATGCACAAAATTTAACACAGCCAGAAAGTAGAGTGTTGCGTAAAGTTTTTGAAGATTTTAACCCTCATTTTTGTTATAACTTACATGGACAACGAACCATTTTTAGTGCTGGTAAGACGTCGAATTCGGCTACTGTTTCGTTTTTAGCTCCGGCTCAAGATGAAATTTGTACTATAACACCTAATAGGAAAGTAGCCATGGAAGTTATTAGTGTTATGAATAAATCGCTCCAAAAAGTTATTCCACAGCAAATAGGCGTTTATGATGATGCTTTTAATATTAATTGTGTTGGGGATACGTTTCAAAGTCAAAATGTGCCTACCATACTGTTTGAAGCTGGTCATTCTAAAGATGACTATGCTAGAGATAAAACACGTGAATTAATATATTTGTCTTATTTAGTTTCATTAGATTACATCTCAAGGAATAGCATAAATGGACTTCATTATAAAGATTACTTTGATATTCCTGAAAACGACAAATGTTTTTTAGATGTTATTATTAGAAATGCTAAAGTTGAAGGTGATAACGTAGATATTGGAATTCAATTCCAAGAAAACTTAGTTGATAACCGAGTTACATTTTTACCAAGAGTTGAAAAAATTGAAAATCTTAATGAGCTTTATGGCCATTTAGAGATAGAGGCAAGTGGTTGTGAGGTGTTAGCGCATGATGGTAAAACCTTAAAAATCGGTTACGAAAACGTTTGCGTAATATTGAATAATGAAAAAATATTGCTTTTATCGAAATAAAACATAGTATTTTTGCTGAATTTTTAATAAAAATGTATTAATTTTGACTCATATTTAAGAATAGTTAATTATGGGGAAAATTAAATTAGACGAAATTGATCATCAAATTCTTGACATGTTAATTGATAACACAAGAATTCCGTTTACTGATATTGCTAAAAAATTATTGATATCCGCAGGTACAGTTCATGTTCGTGTTAAGAAAATGGAAGAAGCCGGGATTATTAGAGGTTCTTCGTTAACACTGGATTACAAGAAATTAGGATATTCTTTTATTGCATACGTTGGGGTTTACTTAAATAATACTTCACAAACTAAATTTGTTCTTGAACGTATAAATGAAATTGCTTTTGTTACCGTTGCTCATATTACGACTGGCAAATTTAATATCTTTTGTAAGATTAGAGCAAGAAGTACAGAGCACGCTAAAGAAGTAATCTTTAGATTAGATGATATTGAAGGGGTTTACAGAACCGAAACAATGATTTCTCTTGAGGAAAGTATTAATGATAAGAAACGTTTAATGCACTCCATTTTTAATGAGATGAATTAAAGAAAATGTATATATTGAATTTACAAAAGCTCTTTTTAAAAAAGAGCTTTTTTTTGCTTAATTATCAAGATCGTCATCTTTTTCAACAATCACATTGCCTAAATCATTTACAGTAAAATTATCACTATCAAAATTAGCCATGGTATAATGAAGTTTGCTGTGAACCTTAACTAAGTAAATGGTGTCTTCTGTTTTAACCTCTACAGCTTCAATGGTTTGATTATGATGATCATCAAAAGTAATGATATCGTCATCTCCGTAACCGTCAGGGAACTTTTCCGTTAGTCGGGTTAGGAGTTCTGGTGTAAGCTTTTTATAATCAACTATAATTCTTTTCATATCAAACCTTAAAATATGATATAAGTGAACTCAAATCGAGTTTTATAAAGTTACAAAAAAAATAAATTGAGTAATTAAGAATTGTAAAATTTAAAAGCGTCTATAATAATATTATCATCGACTAGGCAATCAATTTTAGGTTTCCCTATCGCTTCTAAAAGGACAAAATTTATATTACCATGTTCGTTCTTCTTATCGTACTTAAGTAGCTCGATAATATCGGCATACTCACTTTCAAGAATTTCAACATGACCATAAAAGCCTTTAAATAATATTTTGATTTCATTATTAACTGCTTCTGGAAAGCCTGTTAGTTTTGTAGATATGTAAGATGCGAGAACCATACCTATTGCAATAGCTTCCCCATGTAATAAATCAATTTTATCTGGTTTACTTAAAAAGTATGACTCGATTGCATGACCTAAAGTGTGACCATAGTTAAGAGTTTTTCTCAAATTTTGCTCGAAAGGGTCTATATCAACTACATGTTTCTTTATGAGAATTGACTCATAAATTAATTGATCTAAATCTTTAAGATTTAAACTTTTTAAGTCCTTGAATTTATTCCAATAATTTTCATCACTAATTAAACCATGTTTAAGCATTTCAGCTAAACCAGATCGCATTTGGCTTTTAGGAAGTGTATCTAAATAATTTGTGTCAATAATTATAATATCTGGAGCACTGATAACTCCTATTTGGTTTTTTAAATGACCCAAATCTACACCTGTTTTCCCACCAACAGAAGCGTCGACCATAGATAATAAAGTCGTTGGAATGTTTAAATAAGAAATACCACGTTTAAAAGTACAAGCTGCAAAACCACCTAAATCTGTAACAACACCACCACCAACATTTATCATCAAGCTTTTTCTATCAGCGTCTAAATCCGAAAGAGCATTCCAAACTCCTACACAAGTGTCAATTGTTTTATGAATTTCTCCTGCTTCAATCTCAATAATTTCAATGGATAAATCTGTTTCTAATCGTTCTAAAAAATTAGCTAAACAATAGGTGTGCGTGTTAGTATCAACTAGAACAAAAATTTTAGAAAAATTACCCCCATTTACATACTTATTTAGTAGCGCGTAAGACGGTTCGTTAAAATGAATTATAGAGTCACTTGCTTGAATAGAATCCATAAAATAATACTTTTTTGAGGCTGTGAAATTAAGGAGTTTTTATATAAAATTATAACCATGTGATAATTATCTTTGTACAAATTACATATTTCAATGATTACTAATCCAATTTTTGATAATACTGAAATAGCTTTCGCTTTAAAAAATGATTCTGAGTTAGAGCGTGCTTATTTTTTGTTTAAAATGATATCCATTCAGCCCTTAGTTAGGATTGGTACGGCAGCGACAAATTTTGCAATTAAAGCTAATTTGCCAATTGAAGGTTTAATTAGATCGACGGTGTTCGATCATTTTTGTGGCGGTGTAAATGAAGAGGATTGTATTCCTGTAATTGATAAAATGTTCAATAAAGGAGTTAGTTCTGTTTTAGATTACTCTGTTGAAGGTAAAGAAAATGAAGCTGAGTTTGACTCTGCGATGCATACAATTTTAAAAATAATTGATTTTGCAAAACAACGAGATGCCATTCCCATTGCCGTTTTTAAGCCAACTGGTTTTGGTCGTTTTTCTCTTTATGAAAAAGTAAGTAAGGGAGAGGGATTAAATAAAAATGAAACTATTGAGTGGAATAATGTAATAACTAGGTTCGATACTGTTTGCGAAAGAGCCAAAAAGAACGATGTCGCAGTTTTAATAGATGCAGAAGAAAGTTGGATGCAAGATGCAGCTGATGATCTAGTAACTAAAATGATGCAAAAGTACAACACTGAGAAACCTATTGTATATAATACATTACAGATGTATCGACACGATCGATTAGCTTTTTTAAGACAACAACACGCTTTAGCAAAAAATGGTGGCTATTATTTAGGATATAAATTGGTGCGAGGTGCTTACATGGAAAAAGAGAATGACCGTGCAGAATTGAAAAATTATGTTTCTCCAATTTGTGTTAATAAAACAGCAACTGATATTAATTTTGATTCAGCAACCACGTATATGTTAAATAACTTAAATGATATGTCTATGTTTGCTGGCACTCATAATGAGGATAGTTCATATCTCATAATGAAGTTAATGAGAGAGAAAGGGATTGAAAATAGTGATAAACGGGTTTGGTTTGGACAATTGTATGGTATGAGTGATCATATAAGTTTTAATTTAGCAAATGAAGGCTATAACGTGGCTAAATATATTCCATTTGGCCCAGTTAAGGATGTGATGCCTTATTTGATAAGACGTGCAGAAGAAAACACCTCTGTCGCTGGACAAACAGGGCGAGAATTAAGTCTTTTAAGCAAAGAACGTAAGCGCAGAAAATTAGCAGAAAATTAGAACTTAGTCAGTTTTATAATAGTTGCAATACTATCACAGTTTTCTACTGAAATTGAAGTTTCGTTGTCATCATAAACACCCTCAATAAGATATATACTACAAGGTTCTTTTCTGGTATCGCTGCCAGAGAAATTAATATTGCCTTTTTTTAATAAATGCTGAACAATTGTAGAATCAACATTTTCAACATTATCACTGAAAATTATTTTTTTGGTGTTTATGTTTTTTAGAACTCTTGCTTCGGGGCCATAGCTACAAGATGTTTTTTTTCCATTTAAAAAGAAAGCCAAAATAATTAAACCAAGAGAGAAACCTCCAAGATAATAACCAATTCGTTGAATTAATTTCATTTATGCACTTTAAAGTAAATCCAGAAAATTTGTAGACTTAAAATATTAGAAGATTAACATCACTATATTTTAAATCGAACCATTCACCAACAGATTTACTAGTTAAAATTCCGTGGTAAAAGTACAACCCATTTTTTAATCCTTTGTCAAATCGAAGCGAATTTTCTAAACCACCATCTTCAGCAATTTTTAGCAGATAAGGCGTGAATATATTACTTATTGAAACTGAAGCGGTTCGCGGGTATCTCGCTGGAATATTAGGAACACAGTAGTGTATAACACCATGTTTCAAAAACGTTGGTTTTTTGTGTGTTGTTACCTCACTTGTTTCAAAACAACCGCCCATATCAATACTAACATCAATGATGACGGCTCTTTTTTTCATTTGTTCAACCATACCTTCAGAAACTACTATAGGAGATCTATTAGTGCCACGCAAAGCACCAATGACTACATCACAACGTTTAAGTGCTTTGGTTAAATTTTTTGGTTGTAGGGTAGAGGTGTATAGCGGTCTGCCTACATTTTTCTGAATTCGTCTCAGTTTCGTTACCGAATTATCAAAAACCTTAATATTTGCACCTAGGCCAATGCTACTTCTGGCAGCAAACTGACCAACCGTTCCAGCTCCCAATATAACCACTTCAAGTGGGGGTACTCCGCTAATATTACCAAACATAAGACCATTTCCATCCTTGCCATTCGATAAAAGTTCTGATGCGATTAGTACAGAAGCGGTTCCTGCTATTTCACTTAAAGAACGCACGGCTGGATAAGTTCCATCCTCGTCTCGAATAAACTCAAATGCAAGCGCAGTAACTCTTTTAGAAGCAAGCGCTTCAAAATACTTTTTACTCTGCGTTTTTAACTGTAATGCTGAAATGAGGATTGCTTGAGGATTAATAAGTTTAATTTGCTCTAAACTTGGAGGTTCAACTTTTAGAATCATTGGACAAGCAAATACTTTCGCGGTATCTTTTGTTATTTCGGCACCTGCTTCACTATAATCTTTATCACTAAAACTAGCGCCATTTCCAGCTCCAGATTCTAATAAAACCCTATGGCCATTATTAACCAAATCTGATACAGCATCTGGCGTTAAGCAAATACGCCTTTCTTGATAATCTGTCTCTTTAGGGATTCCAATAAACAGTTCTCCTTTATTCTTAAATATTTCTAATTTTTCCTCTTGGGGTAGCAATTGTTGCTTTGTAAAAGGAGATAACGATTCAGACATAACTTTGGTTAGTTAAAGAAATATGAAATTACAAATAAAATATTTAAAGTTAGAATTTAGCCGGAAATAAATCAAGATAATATCTAAGATAAAAGTGTCTTTTACTATGGTAATTTTGTAAGAATTTAATTAAAAACTATTATGGCTTTACCTCATAGCTTTTTGAATTAATTATTTTATGTTTGTAATGATGACTTATAATATGGTTAAAAAATTATTTTCATTTTCCCTGTTTTTTTTCTGCTTATATGGATTTGCACAAAATTATTCGATTCAAGGAAAAATTATAGACCAAAATAAGGCACCCATTCCTTATGCCAATGTGGTTCTAAAGACCTCTACTGACTCGCTTTTTATAAAAGGAACATCTACAAACGAAATGGGTTTATTTGAGATAGAAAATGTTAACATCGAAAACTATATTTTGGAGGTAAGTTATATTGGTTATTCCAAACATGTCACAAGAATCGAAGTAAAAAATGATTTAACTCTGTCAGAAATAATCCTTGTTGAAGATGTTGAAGAACTGGAAGGTGTTACTGTTACGGCTAAAAGACCAACTGTAAAACGTTTAGTTGATAGGGTTGTTTTTAATGTTGAAAACTCAACTTTATCAAACAATAATGTATTAGATGTTTTGAAGAATACACCTGGGGTAATAGTTAATGACGGAAGCATATCTATAAAAAACTCTACACCTACTATTTATATTAATGACAGAAGAGTACACCTGTCTTCAAGTGAAGTACAACAGCTCTTGGAGGGCACATCGGCTTCAAATTTAAAGTCTATTGAAGTGATAACTAATCCACCGGCAAAGTATGATGCAGAAGGTGGTGCTGTTTTAAATATTGTGACTAGCAAAAAGATCATAGCTGGTTACAATGGTAGCGTATTTGGGAATTTTAAACAAGGATCTGTGTTTCCTAAGTATTCTTTTGGAACTAGTCATTTTTTTAGGACCAAAAAGTTAAATACATATATAAATTATAGCATTAGTCCAAGAAAGGAATTTAGAGGATATGATGAATTTGTGAACTTTATAGATTTAGAACAAACAACTTCAAGTTGGAAAACTAAATTTGGATTAAATAGTAAAACTTCTAATCATAATATAAATGCTAATATTGAATATGAGTTAGATAAAAATAATAGTTTGGGATTTTCAACAAGCATGATGATATCACCGAGAGAAAAAACACGTTACCATTCTAGTGCTATTACAGAAGTTTTTAATAATATGAAAGTATTAGATTCTACCTTCATTACTGATAATATAAGCGTTGATGAGAAGTTTAATCTTGCCTTTGGATTAGATTATATACACAAGTTTAAGAAAAATGGTGAAAAGTTATTATTTAATGCGCACTATACTGATTTTGATTTTTCTAGTTTTCAAAATGTTGATACGGATTATTTATTTCCTGACGAATCCTTAATTAGAAGTAATCAGTTTCAAACCTTTTCAAGTCAAGCAATAAAAATATATACAGGTCAAGTAGATTATGTATTGCCATCATACGGATCTGGAATGTTTGAGGCTGGTGTGAAAATAGCCAATATAAATTCAAAAAATATTTTGACTCAATATAGTTTCAAAAATGGAATTAAAGAACAGGATTTTCAAAACTCTGATACATTTTTATATAAAGAAACTAATTATGCAGCATATTTGAGTTATTCAAAAGAGTGGGATTCATGGAACCTAAAATTAGGTTTAAGAAATGAGTTAACGAGAGTTGAGGGAAATTCATTATCAAATAGCACTGTAAATGATACGAAATATTTAAAGTTTTTCCCAACACTTTATATTTCAAATAAGCTAAATGATCAAAATCTTTTGTATATCAATTATAGTAAGCGAATTTACCGCCCTCGATACGAACAATTAAATCCATTTAAGTATTTTTTAAATGATAATACTTTTATAACGGGAGATCCTAATTTAAAACCTCAAATAGATAATCAATTTATATTAGGATATACTTTTAACCAAGATTATACTTTTGAACTTTATTATAGACACGAAAACAATCCCTTTTTACAGTATTTTTATCAAGATAACGGCAGAAATTTACTAGTATATCAATATACAAACACAGATGAATCGGTTTCCTATGGTCTAGATTTTACAACCTATGTTCCATTGAATCGTTTTTGGAATTTATATTTTTTATCATCAATTTTTCATTATAAAACTAATTTCAATCCAATTGAAAGTAACCTAGTTTCATTTGAAGGTAAGCAATGGAGTTTATACGCAGAAATTAATAACTATTTTACTTTATTAAAAGACAAAAGTTTATCAATAGATGTTTCTTTTAATTATTTATCTCCTACCAATGATGGACCAACTGATTCAAGTTTTGTGTCTAGTTTAGATATTAATTTAAAAAAGACGTTTTGGCAAAATAAAGCTACATTTAGCCTTGGTGTATTGGATATTTTCAATACAAGAAATTTTAATGCAACTACAAAGTATTTAAATCAAGATATTTTTACAAAATTTCAATTAGAAAATAGACTATTTGTATTTGGATTTAATTATAAGATAGGAAACTTAAAATTAAAAAATAATAAAAAGAGTATTGATTTATTAGAAAGAGATAGGTTAAGTAAAGGTAACTAGAAATAATCTTTTAATTTACCCCAAAAGTTTTTTGGTGATATCTTAAACTCCTCTTCTAATTCCTCTAAAGATTTATTTGCATCATTAATTTTGTTGAATATACGGGCTCTAATTAAATATATAGATGGTATAATGATAGCCATTACAGGTAATAAATACATGAGCTGAAATTCATCTATAAATTCGGTGTCTCCACTCAAATTATCAATTATTTGAAAAACATACATTGCTATTGGTACTAGAATAGAATGATACCACCAATGTCTGCAGGTAAAAAACCAAATAAACAATAAAAATAAGGGTATTAGTTTGCCAGTTAGTACCCACATGGCATAATTTGCATCTTGCCAAGCTTTACTGTCATATGTAAATAAAAAAGTGTCCCAAAGCCTTTGCTCTGGAACACTTTCATACAAAGAAAAAAGATAAGGGGTAATAGCTATTAGGGTTGCTACGATGCTACCCAAAACTAAACCATTTACATCTTTCTTATTTGTCGAAATTTGTTCTAGGTTTTTTATCGATTTTTGCTGTTTGTTGCGCATCTAAATTATATTGATTTGCAGTACTAGCCAAAAACAACATGCCTCCGAAAATTGCGATTGCAATTACATACTTTTTTGTTTTCATAATATAAGGGATTAATTAATTAATATCCCAAATGTAAACAAAGAGTATTTTGAAGAAATTGGCAAAATGTTAAAATTATGTTAAAAACATTGATTTTTAATTTTTACGCTGCGGGTTTACCGTAAAACTTCAAAATTCGGGGTTATTCATAGTGTCTACTAGCTTATTTTATTTGTTAAATTCTTCTATTTTCTAATCTTATAGTTCGAGAATTATCTTCATTTTTATTGATAAAAACTCTATCATAATTGTCGACTAAACTTTCAATTAAATTTGGCCATTCTACAATGATCCAATTATTCGAGTCTATATAATCTTCAATTCCAAAATTATAAGCCTCTTCTATGTTTTCAATCCTATATAAATCAAAATGATATATGGATTCATTTAAACTTTCATATTCATTAACTATCGAAAAAGTTGGACTGCTAACTTCATCATTACTACTTAAAACTTTTACTATGGATTTTATAAGCGTTGTTTTGCCAGCTCCCATTTCTCCATATAAAAAAATCGTTTTTGTCTTAACATTTTTTATAATCCAATTTGCTGCATCGTCAATTGAATCTAAACTATAGCTAATTTCCAATAGTTAAATTTTAATACAATATTATAAATTAAAAGTGAGAAAACCTAGGAAAAAGTGTATTTCACCGAAGTTTTTTGCATTACATAGATTTATTTAGGGTTGAAAACCACAAATGGAATAATCATTTCTTCCAATGAAACACCACCATGTTGATAAGTATTTCTAAAATAGCTCACATAATGATTGTAATTATTAGGATAGGCAAAAAACAAATCACTTTTAGCAAAAATATATGAACTGCTCATTGTAATAGAAGGTAAATGAATGTCTTTAGGAGCATTGGCAACCAAAACATCTTTACTGTCAAAGGTAAGACTTCTTCCAGTTTTATAACGTAAATTCAAACTAGTATCTCTATCTCCAATAACTTTAGATGGGTTTTTTACATTAATGGTTCCGTGATCAGTAGTTAAAATTAATTTAAAGCCTAATTGTTGAGCTTGTTGAATCATTTCTAAAAGTGGTGAGTTTTTAAACCAACTGAGGGTTAAAGAACGATAGGCTTTGTCGTTAGATGCCAATTCCTTAACAACTTCCATTTCAGTTTTTGCATGTGATAGCATATCAACAAAATTATAGACTAGTACAGTTAAATCGTTATTCTTTAAAGACCTAAAATTATCAACTAACTTTTTTCCAGATTTGAGATTGGTTATTTTATAATATTCACTCTTTAAATGGTTTAGGTTTAAGCGTTTAAGTTGAGCTTCTAAAAATTCTGCTTCAAACAAATTTTTTCCTCCTTCATCTGTATCATTTTTCCAATAATTAGGAAACAATTTTTCCATGTCACTAGGCATTAAACCTGAAAAAATTGCATTTCTAGCGTATTGTGTTGCTGTTGGTAAAATGCTAAAAAAGGCTTCTTCATTTTCTTTTTTATAATAATTGCTTATAATAGGCTCAAAAACTTTCCATTGATCATACCTTAAATTATCAATAACCACAAATAAGGTTGGTTGCTCTTTACTAATTTCAGGCATTACTTTCTCTTTGAAAAGCGTATGGGACATTACAGGAGCCTCTGTGTTTGGTTTGAACCAATCCGCATATTTTTTATCAATAAATTTTCCGAATTGAATATTGGCTTCAGTTTTTTGAGATTCTAATATTTCAAACATGCCTGCATCTTCAATATCCTCTAACTGAATTTCCCAATATATAAGCTTTTGATAGAGGTTAACCCACTCTTCATAACTGTTTACCATAGCCAAATCCATAGCTATTTTTCTAAACTCTTGTTGATAATTTGAGGTTGTTTTTTCCGAAATTAATCTAGAGTGATCGAGATTCTTTTTTAAACTGAGTAGTATTTGGTTTGGGTTTACTGGTTTAATTAGGTAATCGGCTATTTTATTACCAATAGCTTCTTCCATTATATATTCCTCTTCACTTTTGGTAATCATTACAACAGGAAGATTATCTTGCTTTTCTTTGATTTCATTTAAAGTTTCAAGACCTGATAGACCAGGCATATTTTCATCGAGAAAAACAATATCGAAATTATTATCATCTAATATTTCAATGGCATCTGTGCCGCTATTACAAGTGGTAACGTTATAATTCTTTTTCTCAAGAAATAAAATATGGGGTTTAAGTAAATCTATTTCATCATCAACCCAAAGTATATTTATCATATTAGTTTTTTGTAAAGTGTGTTTAAATTGCAAATGTCCAAATTGGACTTCATATAGTTATATTTGTAATATATTTAAAACTAAAAATTTAAAGTTTGAACAAACTTAAAATCTTAAACGATCCAATTTACGGATTTATTACTATTCCTAATTCCTTAATTTTTGACTTAATTCAGCATAAATACTTTCAGCGTTTAAGGAGAATTACACAAATGGGTATGTCATATTTGGTATATCCCGGAGCGCATCATACACGATTTCATCATGCTATTGGCTGTGTTAATTTAATGCAAAAAGCGGTTAATATACTTCGCTTCAAGGGAGTTACAATATCTAAAGATGAAGAAGACGCACTTTATGTTGCTATTTTATTGCACGATATTGGTCATGGTCCGTTTTCGCATGCCATGGAGCATAGTATTGTAAATAATGTTTCTCATGAAGAAATTTCGTTGCTCTTAATGAAGAAACTTAATCAAGAATTTAACTCAAATTTAACGCTTGCCATACAAATTTTTAAAGGCGAATACCATAGAAAATTCATGTGTCAGCTAATTTCAAGCCAATTAGATATTGATAGATTAGACTATTTGCGACGCGATAGTTTTTATACTGGAGTAGCTGAAGGAAATGTAAACAGCGAAAGATTAATAACTATGCTTAATGTTGTTGATGAAGAGCTAGTTGTTGAGGAAAAAGGGATATATAGTGTAGAAAAATTTCTTATTGCACGCCGATTCATGTATTGGCAAGTATATCTGCATAAAACAGGTTTAGCAGCAGAGCAACTTTTAATAAGAGTTTTAAAACGTGCGAAAGAATTAGCAAACCGTTCGATTGAGCTAAATGCAAGTAAGCCTTTAAGCTATTTTCTATGCAATGAAATTTCTCATTCAAATTTTAGTGATTCAACACTCAATATTTTTTCACAACTAGACGATTATGACGTTGTTAGTGCTATGAAAGAATGGCAAAATCATGACGATTTTGTCTTAAGCAATTTGTGCAAAATGATAATAAATAGAGATTTATTAAAAGTTAAAATAAAAAGTAAACCTTTTAAGGGATCAACTCTAGATAAGCATTTAAATAATTTAACCAGTGTTCATGGTATTAGTCAAGAAGAAGCAAGCTATTTTGTTTTTAAAGGGGAAGTTTCAAATCAAGCCTATGGCATAAAGGGTAAGAATATCAATATTCTTTATAAATCTGGAAAAATTGAAGATATTGTTAAGGCTTCAGATCATTTAAACCTTAAACCGCTATCAAAACCAATCACGAAATATTATATATGCTACCCTAAGGAAAAACTTTAGCACATTTTTCCTATTTTTGCGGAAATCAAACGAAAACTAAACAAACCTCAGCGAGTGAAATTTACAGCACTACAAATAGCAGAAATTCTAGAGGGCGATGTAGTTGGAGATGCTGATGTAGAAGTTTCGAAATTATCAAAAATAGAAGAAGGGGTTAAGGGTTCTTTAACTTTTCTTGCAAATCCTAAGTATACTCCTTATATATATACAACTGAAGCATCAATAGCTATCGTGAATAAAACTTTTGAGCCAGAAAACAATGTAACGGCAACTTTAATAAAAGTGGAGGATGCTTATAAGGCGTTTTCTAAAGTTTTGGAATACTATAATTTGGTAAAGCTTAACAAGTTTGGTATTGAACAGCCTTCATTTATTTCTGAATCATCGAGACAAGGTGAAAATATCTATATTGGCGCATTCTCTTATATTGGTGAAAATGTAGTTATTGGCGATAATGTAAAAATATTTCCGAATGTTTATATTGGGGATAACGTAGTTTTAGGAGATAATACTATTGTTTTTGCAGGAGCTAAAATTTATTCAGAATGTATTATAGGTAATAACTGTGTAATTAATTCTGGTGCTATTATTGGAGCAGATGGATTCGGCTTTACACCAAATGAACAAGGTGAATATTCGAAAGTCCCTCAAACAGGGAATGTAATTTTAGAAGACTTTGTGGACGTTGGTGCAGCAACAACCATAGATAGGGCCACATTAGGTTCAACAATAATAAGAAGAGGAGTTAAATTAGATAATCAAATCCAAATAGCACACAATGTGGAAATAGGTAAAAATACTGTTATAGCGGCTCAAACAGGTATTGCTGGTTCAACAAAAATTGGTGAAAATTGTCAAATTGGTGGACAAGTTGGTATTGTTGGACATATCACAATTGGAAATAATGTAAAAATTCAAGCTCAATCAGGTATTGGAAGAAGTATTAAGAATAATGAAGTTTTACAAGGCTCTCCAGCTTTATCTTATGGAGACTATAACAAATCATATGTTCATTTTAAAAACCTACCCAAAATTATAAAAAATCTTAACGATTTAGAAAAAAAAGTAAATGGCAATAGTTAATACTGAAATAAAACAAAAAACAATAAAGAAAGAGATTTCTTTAACTGGAGTTGGGTTACATACGGGAAAAAATGTAACACTAACTTTCAAACCTGCTAGTGCAAACTTTGGACTAGCTTTTAAACGAGTTGATTTAGAAGGAGCACCAGTAATTGAAGCTGATGCCAACTACGTTACTAATACACAAAGAGGAACATGTTTAGAAAAAAATGGTGTCACTATTCAAACATCAGAGCATGTATTGGCGGCTTTAGTAGGGTTAGATATTGATAATGCTATTATAGAGCTAAATGAATCAGAGCCTCCAATTATGGATGGGTCGTCTAAATTTTTCGTGGAAGCACTCGAAAAGGCAGGGCTTGAAGAATTAGATGCTTTTAGAGAAGAATATGTAGTTTCAGATATTGTATCGTATGTTGACGAGGAAAGCGGAAGTGAAATTCTTGTGATGCCCGCTAAAGAGTATCAAATTACTACGATGGTAGATTTTGGCACTAAGGTTTTAGGTACTCAAAATGCTACATTAAATCAAGTATCCGATTTTAAGAAAGACATATCCAATTCACGAACATTTAGTTTCTTGCATGAAATTGAAATGCTTTTAGAGAATGGCTTAATAAAAGGAGGAGACTTAAATAACGCTATAGTTTATGTTGATAAGGCATTATCTCCTGAAACTATGGAAAAACTTAAGGTGGCTTTCAAAAAGGATTCTATTGCCGTAAAGCCTAATGGTATACTTGATAATTTGACATTACATCACCCAAATGAAGCTGCAAGACATAAACTACTTGATGTTTTAGGAGATTTAGCCTTAGTTGGAACTAGAATTAGAGGAAAAATTATTGCAAATAAGCCGGGGCATTTTGTGAACACACAATTTGCAAAGAAGTTGTCGAAAATAATCAAAAATGAGCGCCGTAATAATGTTCCAAATATCGATTTGAATCAAGCACCTTTAATGGATGTTAATCAAATCATGGCCATGTTACCCCATAGACAACCCTTCTTATTACTAGACAAAGTTTTTGAGTTAACCGATAATTATGTGGTTGGCTTAAAAAATGTGACTATGAATGAAGAGTTTTTTAAAGGTCATTTTCCAGGAGCTCCAGTAATGCCAGGAGTTTTAATTGTTGAAGCTATGGCTCAAACAGGAGGAATACTTGTATTAAATACAGTTCCAGATCCAGAAAATTATTTAACTTTTTTCATGAAAATGGATAATGTTAAGTTTAAACAAAAAGTAGTACCAGGCGATACATTAATCTTTAAATGCTCATTAATTACTCCAATACGAAGAGGAATATGCCATATGCAGGGCTATGCTTATGCTAATGGTAAATTATGTGCTGAAGCTGAATTAATGGCTCAAATTTCTAAAGTAAAATAATTAAGAAAAAATGAATCAACCTTTAGCATACGTTCATCCAGGAGCGAAAATTGCAAAAAACGTAGTGATTGAACCTTTCACTACTATTCATGGTAATGTTAAGATTGGAGAAGGCACATGGATTGGAAGTAATGTTACTATTATGGAAGGTGCTAGAATTGGTAAAAATTGCAATATTTTTCCAGGCTCTGTTATTTCTGCAGTTCCTCAAGATTTGAAATATAACGATGAAGAAACAACAGTTGAAATAGGTGACAATGTTACCATTAGAGAATGTGTGACAATTAATAGAGGTACTGCCGACAGAATGAAAACTGTTATTGGTAATAATTGTCTAATAATGGCCTATTGTCACGTAGCTCACGATTGTATTGTTGGTAACAACTGTATTTTCTCAAATAACAGTACACTGGCAGGACATATTACTATAGGAGATAATGTTGTTTTGGCTGGAATGACAGCTGTACATCAATTTGTTTCAGTAGGTAACCATGCTTTTGTTACTGGCGGTTCATTAGTTAGAAAAGATGTGCCTCCTTATGTAAAAGCAGCACGTGAACCATTATCATATGTAGGTATTAATTCAGTGGGTTTAAGAAGAAGAGGCTTTTCAACCGATAAAATTAGAGAGATTCAAAATATCTATAGAATTCTTTATCAAAAAAATTACAACAATACTCAAGCTTCAGAAATAATAGAAGCAGAAATGGAGGCAACTCCAGAAAGAGACGAGATACTTCAATTTATTAAGAATTCTCATCGGGGAATTATGAAAGGATATTTTAAATCAAATTAACTTTATGGCAAGTACTAGTGATATTAGAAATGGGTTATGCATTAGGTATAATCATGATATATTTAAAATTATAGAATTTTTACACGTTAAACCAGGTAAAGGGCCGGCGTTTGTAAGAACTAAATTAAAAAGTGTAACTACTGGAAAAGTAATTGATAATACTTTCTCGGCAGGTCATAAAATTGAAGACGTACGCGTAGAAACGCACAAATTTCAATATCTTTATAATGATGGTGAGTTTTATCATTTTATGAATGAAGCGGATTACACACAAATTCGTTTATTAGAAGCTGCCTTGGATAGACCAGATTTAATGAAAGAAGGAGAGGTTGTTACAGTTCTTATTAACACTGAAGATAATATGCCACTTTCTATTGAAATGCCTGCAAGTGTAATTTTAGAAGTAACACATACAGAACCAGGAGTAAAAGGTAATACTGCAACTAACGCAACAAAACCTGCTACTGTTGAAACTGGAGCAGAAGTTAATGTCCCTCTTTTTATCAATGAAGGTGATAAAATTAAGATAGAAACTGAGAAAGGAACGTACAAAGAACGGATCAAAGAATAACTATTGAAGTTTCCAAAAGCATATACTCTAAAGCAAGTTGCAAGCTTAATTGATTGTAACTTTATTGGAGCAGAAGATTTTCAAGTTTTAGGAATGAACGAAATCCATGTTGTTGAACCAGGAGATATCGTTTTTGTGGATCATCCAAAATATTATGACAAGGCACTAAATTCTGCAGCAACTATTATTCTTATAAATAAAGAAGTTAAATGTCCGGAAGGCAAGGCCTTGCTTGTAAGTGATGATCCATTTAGAGATTTCAATAAATTAACAGATTATTTTAAACCGTTTGTTGCTTCAAATGTATCTATATCTGAATCTGCAGAAATTGGTATAAACTCTATTATTCAACCTAATTGTTTTATTGGACACAATGTTACTATTGGTGATAATTGCATAATACATTCCAATGTGAGCATTTATGATGATACTGTTATTGGCAATAATGTTACTATTCATGCTGGAACTGTTTTAGGTGCTAATGCGTTTTATTATAAAAAACGACCTGAAGGATACGACAGGCTAAAATCTGGTGGCCGTGTTATGATTAAAGATAATGTAGATATAGGGTCTGGCTGTACGATAGACAGAGGTGTAAGTGGAGATACAATTATTGGAGAGGGTTCAAAACTTGATAATCAAATTCAAATAGGTCACGACACCGAACTTGGAAAAAACTGCTTAGTGGCGTCTCAAGTTGGAATTGCTGGATGTGTTGTTATAGAAGATGACGTAACTATTTGGGGTCAAGTAGGTTGCACTAGTGGTATAACTATTGGTGAAAAAGCAGTTATCCATGCTCAAACAGGTATAAGTAAATCTCTTGAAGGAGGAAAAACATATTGGGGAGTTCCTGCTCAAGAGGCTCGAATGGTATTAAAAGAAATGGCTTCGATTAAAAGAATTCCTGAAATATTAGCGACTTTAAAAAAAATAAAATAATTAGTCTTTTAAATAACTTCAAAAAATTATTTTTGCAAGACAAATATCCAAATAGAAAAACATGAGTGTTTTAGTAAATAAAGATTCAAAAATTATAGTGCAAGGATTTACAGGTAGTGAAGGTACTTTTCATGCAAGCCAAATGATTGAGTATGGGACGAATATCGTTGGAGGAGTAACTCCAGGAAAAGGAGGACAGACACATTTAGAAAAGCCTGTATTTAATACTGTTTTAGAAGCTGTAAATGAAGTAGGAGCAGATACGACCATTATTTTCGTACCACCTGCTTTTGCTGCTGATGCTATAATGGAAGCTGCCGATGCTGGTATTAAAGTAATAATTACAATTACTGAAGGTATACCAGTTGCAGATATGATTATCGCTTCAAATTATATTAAAAATAAAAATTGTCGATTAATAGGTCCAAACTGTCCAGGTGTTATAACACCAGAAGAAGCTAAAGTTGGTATTATGCCAGGTTTTGTATTTAAAAAAGGAAAGGTTGGTATAGTGTCTAAATCTGGAACTTTGACTTATGAAGCTGCCGATCAGGTTGTAAAACAAGGTCTTGGGATAACAACTGCTATTGGTATTGGTGGAGATCCTATAATTGGAACAACTACTAAAGAAGCGGTAGAATTATTAATTAACGACCCAGAAACTGAAGCTGTTGTTATGATTGGCGAGATTGGTGGGCAACTAGAAGCCGATGCTGCTAATTGGTACAAATCTAGTGGGAGCAACAAACCTGTTGTGGGATTTATAGCTGGTGAGACAGCCCCTGCAGGACGCACAATGGGACATGCAGGTGCGATTGTTGGTGGTAGTGATGATACTGCCCAAGCTAAAAAGAAAATTATGAGGTCTTGTGGAATACACGTAGTAGATTCACCTGCTGAGATTGGTAAAAAAATAGCTGAAGTTTTAGCTTAAAACTTAGATAACAATTATAAAACCTCACAAAATCTTGTGAGGTTTTTTTATTTCAAAGCAATTAGTATTTGTTATATTTGAATACAACAAGATACTATAATAACTAACTAAATTTATTATGAAATTATTAGAAGGAAAAACGGCTATCGTTACTGGTGCGAGTCGTGGAATTGGGAAAGGAATAGCTCAGGTATTTGCTCAGCAGGGGGCTAATGTAGCTTTTACCTATAGTTCATCTGTTGAAGCAGCTAATGAACTTGAAAAAGAATTGAACGCTTTAGGAGTTAAGGCTAAAGGATATAAAAGTAATGCTGCCAGTTTTGAAGAGGCTCAGAAATTAGCAGAAGAGGTTGCTTCAGAGTTTGGAAGTATCGATATTTTGGTTAATAATGCAGGTATAACAAAGGATAATTTGTTAATGCGCATTACAGAAGAAGATTTCGATACAGTTATAGAGGTTAATCTTAAATCAGTTTTTAATATGACCAAAGCTGTACAACGCACCATGCTAAAGCAACGCAAAGGATCTATAATTAACATGAGTTCTGTCGTAGGTGTTAAAGGTAATGCTGGTCAAACTAATTATGCGGCATCAAAAGCTGGAATCATAGGATTTTCCAAATCAGTTGCACTAGAATTAGGTTCGAGAAACATAAGAAGTAATGTTGTAGCTCCTGGATTTATAGAAACAGAAATGACAGCAAAGCTTGATGAAGAGGTTGTTAAAGGATGGAGGGCTGGTATTCCTTTAAAACGTGGAGGAACTCCAGAAGATATCGCAAATGTTTGTGTTTTCTTAGCTAGCGATATGAGTGCTTATGTTACTGGGCAAACCTTAAACGTTGATGGCGGAATGCTGACATAGTATTATGAAAGAACTATTTGTATTATTTTTTGTATGTAGTTTTTATACGCTAATTGCACAAAATAATGAATGGTATAAGATAAAAGACTTAGAAGCAGCGTATCGCATTGAATTTCCTTCTGAACCAAAGAAGGGTAAAAGTGATGTTTCAACAGAAAAAGGATTAGTAACTATGCACACATATACCTATCAATCAGATAGTGGTGATGAAAATTTCATCTATATGTCTTCTTTCAGCGAATATCCAAACTCCTTTTTTCCGGAAGGTTTAAATACTTTAGAAAAAAGAAATCAAGTATTAGAAAATGCGGTTAATGGTGCTGCAACAAATACTAAAGGAACACTTATATCTAAGTCTGACATGATATTTAATGGCTATAATGGGACAGATGCAAAAATTTCTGTAGATGTTAGCGGATATCAGTATATTATAAGGATGAAAATTATTTTAGTTGGATTTAAAATATATATGACGCAAGTTATTTATGAAAAAGACAATGGTGATAATTTAAATTTAAACCGCTTTTTTAATTCTTTTGAGTTATTAAATGTAAAAATGTAGGTGGAAGCAAAAACCTTGATATACATTATAATTGCTGGAATATTAGCGCTATTTATAGCGCTTTTTCAGTATAAATATAAGGTGACAAATAAATCACGTTTTATTTTTCTTGTTGCCATTCTTAGGTTTCTAACTGTTTTTTCAATTTTATTATTACTAATAAATCCAAAATTTGAACAAAATGAGTTGTCTATTGAAAAACCTAATTTGGTTTTAGCTGTTGATAATAGTAGTTCTATAAAATATTCAGGTAACAATGATAAAGTTGAGCAATTCTTAGAGGCTTTAACCAACAATGAGTCGTTAACCCAAAAATTCAATGTAAGTACCTATACTTTTGGTAGTGAATTAGTAGCTGCAGATTCTTTAAGTTTTAATGAACGTCAAACAAATATTCATAAGGCATTTAGTCAATTAAATGAAGTTTATAAGAATTCTGTTTCACCAACGGTAATGGTGTCAGACGGAAATCAAACCTTTGGATCAGACTATGAGTTTAGCTATGATTCTTACAAACAACCCATCTATCCAATAATTGTTGGTGACACAACATCATTTGTAGATTTAAAAATCAGTCAATTAAATGTAAATAGGTATACCTATTTAAAAAACAGCTTTCCAGTAGAAACCATGCTAACCTACAATGGAAATAATAGCATCAATACGCGGTTTATAGTTACATCTGGATCTAATACTGTATACACAGAAACTATTTGGCTATCTGAGCAAGATAATTCTAAAATTATCAATTTCACAATACCATCAAAAAGGGTTGGTGTTAATACTTATAGAGCACATGTAGTTCCTTTAGAAAAGGAAAAAAATACTGTAAACAATAGTAAAAATTTTGCAGTAGAGGTTATTGATCAAAAAACCAACATTGCTATTGTAAGCGATTTTTCTCATCCAGATATTGGTGCATTTAAAAAGAGTATTGAAAGCAACGAACAACGTTCAGTCAAATTAATAAATCCTAATGATATTATAGATCAAACAAATGATTTTCAATTAATTATATTGTATCAACCAAATTATAAATTCAAATCTTTAATTGAAACATTAAAGGATGAAAACATAAACTCATTTACAGTTTTAGGACCACAGACCGATCTTAACTTCTTAAATAGTATTGATAATTATGTTAATTATGAAATTACGGGACAACTTGAAGATTACCAGGGCAAGTTGAACATAAATTACAAACCTTTTTATTTAGAAGATATAAACTTCGAAAGTTTTCCGCCATTAAAGTCCCATTATGGAAATATTTCCTTTTCATTATCTTACGAAACCATATTATATAAGTCGCTTGGAGGCAATACTATTAATAATCCATTATTAGTTACTTATGAAAACTCAGGTAGGAGAGAAGCTATTTTATTTGGTGAAAATTTATGGAAATGGAGAGCTCAAAGCTTTTTAAACACCAAGTCATTCAATGAGTTCGACAATTTTATAGGCAAATTGGTTCAGTATTTAGCTTCTAATAAAAGAAGAAATAGACTAGACATTGATTATGAGTCATTCTATAACGGAAGTGATAATATTATTATTAAGGCACAATTTTTTGATAAGAATTATATTTTCGATGCTCGTCAGAATGTAAATATGTTAGTAAAAGACCTTAATTCTAATGAAGAAAAAACATTGCCTTTTGTTCTTAAGAACAATAATTATCAAGTAGATTTAAGCAGCTTATCGCCTTCGGAATATAGTTTTACTGTAGTTGTCGAGAACGAAAATATATCTAGGTCCGGTAGTTTTGAAATTTTAGAATATAATGTAGAACAACAATTTTTGAATGCCAATGTAACGAAATTGCGAAGATTGGCTACAAACAGTTTAGGTAGTAGTCATTTTATCGATAATACAGATGCTCTTTTTGATCAATTATTAAATGATAATCGTTTTATTCCTATTCAAAAAAGCATTAAAAAAAGCATACCTTTGATAGATTGGAAATACCTACTCATTATTATAGTCATTTGCTTAAGTTTGGAGTGGTTTTTAAGAAAGTATAACGGATTAATTTAAAAAAATAAAAAATGGAAAAATTACCAAAAGTAGCGTTGCCTTTTATAATTGGGGCAATAATTTTAGTTGTGATATTAGCAAAATCTGCTGTAACAATAGACTCTGGAGAAGCAGGCGTGTTATTTAAAACCTTTGGAGAAGGTGTTGTAGTTGATGAACCACCTATGGCTGAAGGGTTTCATATTGTAGCACCTTGGAACAAGGTATATGTATACGAAGTACGTCAGCAAGAGCTATTTGAAAAAATGAAAGTATTATCATCAAACGGATTAGAAATTCAAATTGATGCTTCCGCTTGGTACGAACCAGTATATAGTGACTTAGGAAACTTACATCAGTCTCTAGGTCAAAATTATTTACAACGTGTTATACAGCCAGCTATTCGAAGTGCAGCAAGAAGTGTGGTTGGACGCTATACCCCAGAACAGTTATACTCCAGCAAGCGTGATGCAATTCAAGATGAAATATATGCGGAAACAAAAAAGATTCTTGATAAACAATATGTCCAACTTAATGAAGTCTTAGTTCGTGATGTTACACTGCCAAATACAATAAAAGAAGCTATTGAGCGCAAGTTACGTCAAGAACAGGAATCTTTAGAATATGAATTTAGACTAGTAACTGCAGCAAAAGAAGCTGAAAAAGTAATTATAGAAGCTAAGGGTAAAGCGGAATCAAATAGAATATTGAGCGCATCTTTAACAGATAAAATTCTTCAAGACAAAGGTATTGAAGCCACTGTTAAACTTTCTGAATCTCCTAACAGCAAAGTCGTTGTTATTGGCTCAGGTGATAGCGGAATGCCAATTATTTTAGGGAATCAATAATCTTAAATATTTCAATGTTTAATGACTTATTTTAAATTTTAGTTAAGAATTCGATTATAAAATTAGCATTTAGTTAATTGTCCTAAAAATTATTTAGATAATTTGGAGTTTTAATTAGAATTTATTGATATTTGCATCAAAGAAACAAAATGACTATTACTCAAACACATCATCATTTTTGCATTTGCTCTCAAGCGAAGTAAAAATGTATTGAGTAATATCAACATATATTTTAAACCCGTTTGAGACTTATCAAGCGGGTTTTTTAATTTTTAATTCAGCTTGATAGTTTCAAACTCAGAAAAATAAAAAAATGAGTAAATTAAGAATTGCAGTACAGAAATCGGGTAGATTAAATGAAGACTCGATGAAATTATTAAAAGACATTGGTATCTCCATTGATAACGGAAAAGACCAGTTAAAAGCCTCAGCTAAAGGATTTCCTGTGGAAGTGTTCTATTTGAGAAATGGCGATATTCCTCAATATTTAAAGGATGGGGTTGTAGACGCCGCTATAATTGGTGAAAATGTTTTAATTGAAAAAGGAGAGGGTATAGGGGTTGTAGAAAAATTAGGATTCTCTACTTGTCGTGTTTGTATTGCTGTACCAAAAGCTATGGTTTATTCAAGTATTAAAGATTTAGAAGGTAAGCGTATAGCGACATCTTACCCTAATACTGTGCAGATGTATTTAGATAGGAAGGGTGTAAATGCTAATCTTCATATAATTAATGGATCTGTTGAAATTGCACCAAACATTGGGTTGGCAGATGCAATTTGTGATATTGTTTCCAGTGGAAGTACCTTGTTTAAAAACAATTTAAAAGAAGTTGATACGATTTTAAAGTCTGAAGCAGTATTAGCAGTTTCACCTAAATTAGATTCAGATAGACTAGCCATACTAGAAAAGATTCAATTTAGAATACAGTCAGTATTAAAGGGTAGAAATTCTAAGTATGTACTGCTTAATGCACCTAATGATAAAGTTCAAGATATAATTAATGTATTACCAGGAATGAAGAGTCCAACTGTCTTGCCATTAGCAGAAGAAGGATGGAGCTCAATCCATTCAGTAATAAGTAAAAATGAATTCTGGGAGGTTATTGATGATTTAAAAGCAAAGGGAGCACAAGGAATTTTGGTTTGTCCTATTGAAAAAATGGTGCTGTAGAGCATCGTGAAAGAAGTTTATATTATGAAAATCATAAAAAATCCAAAAAGAGAGGTTTGGTCTCAAATTTTAAAGAGACCAACCCAAACAGTTGATGATATTGAAGATATCGTCAATGAGATTTTCATTGATGTATCCAAAATTGGTGATGAAGCGGTTAAAAGATACACCAATAAATTTGATGGTATTTCATTAGAATCAAATAGTGTTACTTCAGAAGAACTAAATGTCGCTATTAAACAGGTTCCTGATAAACTTAAAAATGCAATTAGAAAAGCTAAGGCTAATATCGAAGCATTTCACAATGCACAAAAAACATCAAAAATTGAGATAGAAACGACTGCAGGTGTGCAGTGTTGGCAAGAAAAAAGACCAATACAAAAAGTCGGTTTATATATTCCAGGCGGTACTGCACCTTTATTTTCGACAGTTTTAATGCTGGCTGTTCCGGCTCAAATTGCCGGTTGTAAAGACATTGTGTTGTGTTCGCCTCCAAACAAAGAAGGTAAGTTGGCTCCAGAAATTTTATTTGCAGCTCAACTTTGTGGTGTGACCAAAATTATTAAAGTAGGAGGAATTCAAGCCATTGCTGGATTGACTTTTGGGACCGACAGTATTCCAAAAGTATACAAGATTTTCGGACCAGGAAATCAGTTTGTCACTGTTGCAAAACAATTAGCGACAAAATATGGGGTAGCCATCGATATGCCTGCTGGCCCAAGCGAATTGTTAGTAGTTGCAGATGACACAGCTATTGCATCGTATGTGGCTTCAGATTTGTTAAGTCAAGCAGAACATGGTACAGACAGTCAAGTGATTTTGGTTTCAACATCTGAAGCGATTATTAATGATGTATCAGAGGAAGTTAATAAGCAACTAGCTGTACTTCCACGTAAAGCAATTGCAGAAAAAGCTATTGCAAACTCAAAGTTAATCTATATAGAAACTGATGAGATTGCCTTAGATATGATTAATGAATATGGCCCTGAGCATTTTATCATCTGTTGCAAAAACGAAGATTTATACGTTGATGGAATAAGTAATGCTGGTTCTGTTTTTATCGGTAATTACACTCCTGAAAGTGCTGGTGATTATGCGTCAGGCACTAACCATACATTACCAACAAACGGATTTAGTAAAGCTTATTCAGGGGTTAATCTGGATAGCTTTATGAAGAGTATGACTTTTCAAAAAATATCAAAAGAAGGTATTTTTAATATAGGTGAAACTATAGAATTAATGGCAGAAGCTGAAGGATTACAAGCGCACAAAAATGCCGTGAGTATTCGATTAAAAGATTTAAAATCATGAACGTTCAAGATTTAATAAGACCAACGGTAAAAGCACTAAAACCTTATTCATCTGCAAGAGATGAATACCAGGGGAATAGTGATAATATGGTGTTTTTGGATGCGAATGAAAATCCATTTGAAAATGGTGTTAATCGTTATCCAGATCCTCAACAGCGTACTGTGAAATCTTTACTTTCAAAAATAAAAGGTATTTCACAGCAAAATATTCTTTTGGGAAACGGTAGTGATGAAGTTTTAGACTTGATTTATCGTGCATTCTGCGAGCCTAATCAAGATAATATCATTACGTTACCACCAACTTATGGGATGTACAGCGTATTAGCTAATATTAATGCTATCTTAATAAAATGTGTGCAATTGGATGAGAATTTTCAGCCTAAAGTTGAGAACATTTTAGAGATAGCCGATTCTAATTCCAAATTGTTATTTATATGTTCACCAAATAATCCGACAGGAAATAGTTTTGAAACTAAATCAATTGAGAGATTAATACAAGAATTTAAAGGTATCGTGGTTATAGATGAAGCATATATTGATTTCTCGAATGAAGATAGTTGGATAATTAGATTGAATGAGTTTCCTAATTTAATAGTGACGCAAACACTTTCTAAAGCTTATGGAATGGCGGGAATTCGATTAGGTATTTGTTATGCTTCAGAAGAAATCATTTCAGTTTTAAATCGCATCAAACCACCATATAATGTTAATGAATTAACGCAACAAAAAGCTATACTACAATTAGAACAGAACAAGATCACTAAGCAACAAGTGCAAGCAATTTTAAATGAGCGAGATGTTTTAGTTGATAAGCTTTCAGAAATAGGTTTTATCTCTAAAATTTATCCCTCTGATGCTAATTTCATACTTGCAAAAGTGGATAACGCGACAATGCGCTACAATCAATTAATTGAAAAGGGGATTGTTATAAGAAACAGAACTACACAACCAGGATGTGAAAATTGTTTGCGTTTTACGGTAGGAACGCCTGAAGAAAATATAATATTAATAAATACTTTAAAAACAATACAGTGAAAAAGGTATTATTTATAGATAGAGACGGAACGTTGGTGTTAGAACCACCAGTAGATTATCAACTCGATAGTTTAGAAAAATTGGAGTTCTACCCAAAAGTATTTCAATATATGGCTAAAATAGCTAATGAATTGGATTATGAATTAGTAATGGTAACTAATCAAGATGGTTTAGGAACTGATAGTTTTCCAGAAGACACCTTCTGGCCAGCACAGAACAAGATTATTGACGCCTTTAAAAAAGAAGGTGTTATTTTTTCAGCAATTCATATTGACAAAACATTTCCACATGAAAATGCCGATACGCGTAAACCAAGAACAGGATTGTTATCACAATATTATACTGAAGATTATGATTTAGAAAATTCTTTTGTTTTAGGCGATAGAATAACGGATATGGAATTAGCTAAAAATCTTGGGGCTAAAGGTATTTACTTGTCTGTAGATCCAGATTTAGGAGCTGATGAAATTGAAAGTTCTAAACAAGAGATTTTAGATTGTATTGCTTTACAAAGTAAAAATTGGCAGGAAATATATGACTTTTTAAAATTGAAAGACAGAGTTTCTGAAATTACGCGCAACACCAATGAAACTAAGATTTATATCAAATTAAATTTAGATGGTTCTGGTAAAAATGATATTAATACAGGCTTGTCTTTTTTCGATCATATGCTAGATCAAATTGGGCGTCATGGAGCCATGGATTTAACTATAAAAGTAGATGGAGATTTAAACGTAGATGAACATCATACTATAGAAGACACCATGATTGCTTTAGGCGAATTATTCAATAAAGCTTTGGGAGACAAATTAGGCATTGAACGTTATGGGTTCTGCTTGCCAATGGATGATTGTTTGGCACAAGTTGCTGTGGATTTTGGTGGTAGAAATTGGCTGGAATGGGATGCAGAATTTAAAAGGGAAAAGATAGGAGATATGCCTACAGAAATGTTTTTTCACTTGTTCAAATCGTTTACAGATGGTGCAAAATGTAATTTGAATATCAAGGCAGAAGGCACTAACGAGCATCATAAAATAGAAGGTGTTTTTAAAGCCTTTGCAAAAGCCATTAAAATGGCAGTAAAGCGTGATGCTAACAAAATGTTTTTACCATCAACAAAAGGAATTCTTTAAAAAAGCAAAAAATAAATTCCAAATTCCAAACCGCTTAAGTTAGTATTTTGGAATTTAGAAATTGAATATTTGGATTTTGTAATTATAAGTTTCAAAATTCAATAATATAAAAAAAAGAAAAAGTTTGAAACTTATCATTATTAATTACGGCGCAGGAAATATAAAAAGTATTCAATTTGCTTTTAAGCGACTGGGCTATGATGCTATTTTATCAAATGATCCGGAAGAAATCAAAGCCGCAGACAAGGTGATTTTCCCAGGAGTAGGAGAGGCAAGTTCTGCTATGGTAAAGTTAAAGGAGAGCGGATTAGATCAATTAATTCCAAACCTAAAACAACCCGTATTGGGCATTTGCCTAGGGATGCAACTCATGTGTTTACATACTGAAGAAGGAGATACTGAAGGTTTAGGTATTTTCCAAACCAAGGTAAAGCGCTTTTCAAATAATGTTAAGGTACCGCAAATGGGATGGAACGTAATCAAAGATTTAAAATCTAATCTATTCAAAGGCATCAAAGAGAATGAGTACATGTATTTGGTGCATAGCTATTATGCCGAGCATTGTAATGAAACCATTGCTGCAACAGATTATCAAATTAACTATGCGTCCGCTTTACGACATGAAAATTTTTATGGCACACAATTTCACCCTGAGAAAAGCGGAAATGAAGGTGCTAAAATACTAGAGAATTTTCTTGATTTATAACAAGAAAAGTGTCTAGAACAAAATATTAACATTAAAAAGATTCCTGCTTTTTCAGGAAATATTATGAGAATAATACCAGCCATAGATATTATAGAAGGAAAATGCGTCCGTTTAACTAAAGGTGATTACGATACTAAAAAAGTATATAATGAAAATCCATTAGAAGTCGCTAAAATGTTTGAAGCTTCTGGAATTGAGTATCTACATTTAGTAGATTTAGATGGTGCTAAAGCAAAACATATAGTTAACTATAAAGTTCTTGAGCAAATTGCCTCTAAAACCAAGTTGAAAATCGATTTTGGAGGTGGACTCAAAGCCGACGAAGATTTACATATCGCATTTAATTCTGGAGCAAGACAGATTACAGGTGGGAGTATAGCAGTAAAAGACCCAAAGACCTTTGAAAGTTGGATTTCCAAATATGGCAGCGAAAAAATAATTTTAGGAGCCGATAGTAATGACGGAAAAATTGCCATAAGTGGATGGCAAGAAGATAGTACTGAAGACGTGATTCCTTTTATTAAAAGCTATCAAAAAAAAGGTATTAAATATGCTATCTGTACCGATATATCTAAAGACGGAATGCTAGAAGGGCCCTCTTTTAATTTATATAAAGAAATAATATCGAATTGTTCAAATAGCAGTGGTCAATCTATAAAGTTAATAGCTTCAGGAGGTATTTCACATATTGATGAATTACCAAAACTTATTGAACTAGGTTGCGAAGGCGTTATTATTGGAAAGGCAATTTATGAAAATAGAATTAGTTTATATCAACTTGAAAAATTTGTATAATGCTTACTAAGAGAATCATTCCTTGCTTAGATATAAAAAATGGACGTACTGTAAAAGGTGTTAATTTTGTTGATTTGCGCGATGCAGGAGATCCAGTGGCATTGGCAAAACAATATGCAGAGCAAGGAGCAGACGAATTGGTCTTTTTGGATATCACAGCAACATTAGAAGCAAGAGCGACAACATTAGAAATGGTCCGTCATGTGGCTGAACAAGTTAATATCCCATTTACGGTTGGTGGCGGCATATCTACTATTGCCCACGTGGATGCCTTATTGAAGAATGGGGCAGATAAAGTATCGATCAATTCATCTGCCGTTAAAAGACCAGAATTGGTTAACGAATTAGCTGATAAATTTGGTAGTCAGTGTGTTGTTGTTGCTATAGATGCTAAGAAAATAGAAGGCGAGTGGTTGGTGCATCTTGCAGGCGGTACAATTCCAACAGAAATTAAATTGTTTGATTGGGCAAAGGAAGTAGAAGCTCGTGGAGCAGGTGAAATATTATTTACATCAATGAATCATGATGGTACTAAGAATGGTTTTGCTAACGAAGCCTTAGCCAAACTTTCTGAAGAATTAAATATTCCGATTATTGCTTCTGGAGGAGCAGGAAATGTGCAACATTTTGTAGATACGTTTAATGAAGGAAAATCAGATGCAGCTCTAGCAGCAAGCGTGTTTCATTTTGGGGAAATTCCTATTCAAGAATTAAAAAAAGAATTAAGAAAACATTATATAGAAGTACGGCTATAGTCGCAATGCTGAACTTGTTTCAGCATCTTAAAAGTATTAGTTATGACCATAAAATACGATCAAAATGGATTAGTCCCTGCAATCATTCAAGATGCAACAACCAAAAATGTGTTGATGTTGGGCTACATGAACAAGGAAGCTTATCAAAGAACATTAGAAATAAAAAAAGTGATTTTCTTTAGCAGAAGTAAACAGCGTTTATGGACTAAGGGTGAAGAGAGTGGTAACTTCCTAAATCTTGTAGATATTAAAAACGATTGTGATAATGATTCTTTGTTAATAACTGTAAATCCAGTTGGGCCAACATGCCATACAGGTACAGATACTTGTTGGAAGGAAGACAATAACTCTTCCTATGGCTTCTTTTCTACTTTAGAAAATGTTATTGCAGAACGTGTTGCCAATAAGGACGCTTCAAAGTCTTATGTGGCAAGTTTGTTTTCCAAAGGTATTAATAAAGTAGCACAGAAAGTAGGCGAGGAGGCTGTAGAAACTGTTATTGAAGCAATGGATAATAACGATAAGTTATTTCTTTATGAATCGGCAGACTTATTATTTCATTACCTTATGTTACTTCAAGCTAAAGGTTTCACTTTAAAGGATATAGAAGAAGAACTTAAAAGCAGACATAAATAAAAAATGGCATTAGATTTTTCTAGTGCCATTTTCATTTAGTGAAATACTATTTTATTAGGACAACCATCCATTTGCTTCAGATTTTCTTGCAAACCAAACAAAAAGACAAGCAAAAGCTATAATCATAATAGTCATAACAATACTTGAAGCATAACCATTAATAAGAATATATCCCATTTGCACAAGCACAGCTATTAATGACAAATACCATAATTTTACAGACCAAGATTTTCTTAGTATTAAGCCTATGGCGGCCAAAGCACCAGAAAAAACAGCAATAGCAAAAGCAGCAGTTATAAAGGCAGGCATGTTAGCAGCTATTTCCAGTTGCTCCGGTGAATACATTTCCCGATAGCTTTCTGTGTTATAAGCTTGTTGTAGATAAGCGTTCACGCCCATGCCATTCCATACAAGGGCAATAACACTTAATATCCAGAACCAAATAGGAGGCTTGTTCGATGAGTTTGTCATAATAATCAATTTTAGTTAGTAAAAAGTAATACAAGTTATAAATTTTTTGTCACAATTTATAAATAGACTATTTTCCATTATCTATTTAATGCCAATGAAAAAATATTATTACGTTATTGATATTCAATATTTAGGCTACCGATTTCATGGCTGGCAAAAGCAACCAAATGTGAAAACGTTGCATTTAATGGTAGATAGAACGTTGAATTTTATTTTGCAAGACAAATATTTTAAAAGCCTTATTTCAGGAAGAACGGATGCTATGGTTTCTGCTGAGCATGCAGCTTTCGAGCTTTTCCTTAAAGAACCTCTAGATAGTCAAACGGCATTTTTAGAGCTTTTTAACTATAATCTACCTCAGGATATTCGTGCATTAGATATTCGTGAAGTGGATAAGAATTTTAACATCATTAATCATTCTAAAGTTAAAGAATATCTGTATCTGTTCACTTTTGGTGAAAAATGCCACCCGTTTTGTGCACCAATAATGACTACTATTCTTGATAGTTTAGATATTGAAGTCATGAAACGAGGGGCTAAACTTTTTGAGGGAGAAAACTATTTATGGTCTTATTGCTATAAGCCTACCGAAAATGGAATTTACACCCGTAAAATCATAGAATGCGAATTGGTAGAGAATAATATCTATACTGCAAATTACTTTCCCAAAAAATCATATTTGTTAAGAGTTAGAGGTAAAGGCTTTATGAGAAATCAAATTAGATTAATGATGGGAACTCTTATAGATTTAGGGAAAGGTAAATTGACACTTCAAAACATTCAAGATAGTTTAGAACCAAATAGTAAAGTGAAAATGGATTATATAGCTCCAGCTTCTGGTTTAATTCTTAACAAAGTAGAGTTTGAATAACAACAAAGCTTTTGTAGCTTTATAAAAAATAAAATTATGAGTTCAGCTATTTCAAAAGAAGTATTTTCGTTCTTCAAAAAATTGGAAAAAAACAATAATCGCGACTGGTTTAATGCAAATAAGCCAGAGTTTAAAGTGATTGAAACTGAAGTTAAGCAATTTTACAACACCATTTTTGAAAATTTGAATAAGCACGACGAAATTGATAAACTAAAGATATTTAGAATTTATCGTGACGTTCGTTTCTCAAAAAACAAGTTGCCTTATAAAACGCATTTTGGAGGTTCATTTCATAGAACAAAACCAAGATTAAGAGGTGGCTACTATTTGCATATTCAACCTAACAATGAAAGTTTTATTGCTACGGGATTTTGGGAACCAGCACCAGCCGACTTGTTAAGAATTCGTAAAGAATTTGAAATGGATGATTACGAAATTCGAGATATTTTAGCTAATAAAAACTTCAATGCTATATGGGGAGATTCCTTTGTTGGAGATGAAGTAAAAACTGCTCCAAAAGGTTTTAGCAAAGAACATAAAGCGATAGATTTAATAAAAAAGAAACAATATATTTTCACTAAGAAATATACTGATGAAGAAGTGCTTGACACTAACTTTTTAAACGATATCGATAAATCCTTTAAAGCAATTCGACCATTTTTTGATTACATGAGTGACGTATTAACGACAGACTTAAATGGGGTTTCTTTGATTGATTGATATCGCTAAATACTATACGGCGGTCAATAACTCAGGTCGCTCAAATAATTGAATATGGCTTAATAAGCGCTCTTTAACAATGTTCATCATGCGTTTATTTAAAGCCGACGAATTTTGAATGTAAAGCTCGTATTCTTCAATCGTAAACAATCCAATGACCATGCCTTTCATCGAATTTCGAAGTTTCATGTCTTTATGAATAGCATTCTCAATATAATCAATACGCTTTTCTAATGATAAATCATAAAAAACAGATTTATGCTTATTGATATAATTTCGAAATACTGCAATTAATAAATCATTTTGAAATTTGATGATTGGACGTAATACTAAATTTTGAAAACGCTCATCAGAACTCATGTTATCATTAATTGTAGTGCTTAAAAATTCTGGTCTAATACTTTTAAGTTGGGATTGTCTTGTATCCATGAGAAGAAGATTTGGACTTAAAATTATTGAAATTAAAACATCGGTTGTTAACAATCTAGTCATAGTTGTTAACGAGGTTATTAACATTCAAGGTTCTAAAATTTAGGAGTTTTGATTAAAATGAGGCATAATTTAAGATATGATTTAATCTGAATTCAATAAGCACTCATCTTTTAATTTGTTCTTAATTAAACATTTATCAACTATAAAAAGAAGCACAAGCTAATAACTCCTAAATGTTTTGAGCAGATAATTGAAAACCTTATTTTTATTGAAAATTAGTCCTAAATGAAGTTCGGAAGTGTAGAAAACCCTCAAGACATAGATTTTACATTACGAAAAGATCATCCAGATACAAAGAGAGTATTAAATAGCGTAAAAGATGATAGTATTCCCGAAATTTATGTAGGATGCGCTAAATGGAATAGAACGGACCTTAAAGGTTTTTATCCTAGGGGTACAAAAGACGAATTGAGCTACTATTCTTTGCAATTTAATTCTATTGAACTAAACGCAACGTTTTACAGAATTTTTCCAGCTGAACAATTTTCAACTTGGTACAACAAAACACCAGAGGGATTTAAGTTTTTTCCAAAACTAAATCAAGAAATAAGCCATTGGAAACGTTTGAAAGAAACCAATGCAGTAGTTGATCACTACTTATATAATGCATCAAACCTAAAAGAAAAACTAGGAACAGTCTTTTTACAAATGCATTCTAATTTTGCTCCTAAAGATTTTGATAGGGTCGTAAATTTTGTAGAAAGTTGGCCAAAAGACATCCCTCTAGCAATTGAATTTAGGCACACCAATTGGTATAATGATCAGGCGGTTGCTGAAGATTTGTTTGAGCTTTTGAAGGTTAATAATATCTCAAACGTTATTGTAGATACTGCTGGAAGACGCGATTTAATGCATATGCGATTAACCAATGCCATAGCTTTTATACGATTTGTAGGTACAAATCATAAGAGTGACTATTCTCGGCTAGATGATTGGTTGGAGCGCATAAGGCTTTGGAAAGAGCAAGGTATTAAAGAAATTGATTTTTTTATACATCAAAATATAGAAAAAGAATCCCCATTACTGTCTGAATATTTCATTAAAAAAATCAATTCGAAATTAGGCTACACACTAAAAATACCCAACGGTTAAGATGACAAACAAACTCTTTTCTAAACTAATAAAATTAGTCTTTGAAAATTATAATCAAAATTTTGTTTTTGTTGAATAAAATGCAATTTATGCAGTCTTCACTGTATATTTTGTAAAAATTAGATAACAATACGATCTAAACTTTCGATTAAATGTAATTAAATATAAATTTGTATGCTGTTGTAATGTTATTGGTTAATGTATTTTACCTTTTTTTAATTCACAACAGATAACAAACCTTAATTACCTATGAGTAAGACATTATTTGACAAAGTGTGGGATTCGCATGTTGTTAGAAACATTGAAGATGGACCAGACGTATTTTTTATTGACCGTCATTTTATACATGAAGTAACAAGTCCAGTAGCGTTCGTTGGATTAAAACAACGTGGTATTGGAGTGATGTATCCAGAACGTACATTTGCAACGGCTGATCACAATACACCAACCTGGAATCAGCATTTACCTGTTGCAGACCCATTATCAGCAAACCAATTAGAAGCATTGGCAAATAATGCTGCAGAATATGGTATTTCGCATTGGGGCTTAGGACACAAAAACAATGGTATTGTTCATATTGTAGGCCCTGAGAATGGTATAACATTACCAGGATCAACGATTGTTTGTGGAGATTCACACACTTCTACGCATGGTGCTTTTGGTGCCATTGCTTTTGGTATAGGCACTTCGGAAGTTGAGATGGTATTATCTACTCAATGTATTATGCAGCCTAAGCCAAAGAAAATGCGTATCAACGTAAACGGTGAACTTGGTTTTGGAGTGACACCTAAAGATGTGGCACTATATATTATTTCTCAGCAAACTACTTCAGGAGCTACAGGATATTTTGTAGAATATGCTGGTGATGTGTTTGAAAACATGTCTATGGAAGGACGTATGACCGTTTGTAATTTATCTATTGAGATGGGTGCTCGTGGTGGTATGATCGCTCCAGATGAAAAAACTTATGAATATATAAAAGGCAGAAAGCATACTCCAAAAGGTGAAGATTGGGATAGAGCGATGTCATATTGGAAAACGCTTAAGACGGATGATGATGCTGAATTTGATGTAGAATTTAACTACAATGCCTCTGATATTGAACCAATGATTACTTACGGAACTAATCCAGGAATGGGTATAGGAGTTACGCAATCTATTCCACTGGCGGAAGATGTTCAAGGTGGTGTAGCAACATATAAGAAATCATTGGGCTATATGAAGTTTGATGAAGGTGATAATATGATTGGAAAGCAAGTTGATTATGTTTTCCTAGGATCTTGCACAAATGGACGTATTGAAGATTTTAGAGCATTTTGTTCAATTGTTGAAGGAAGAAAAAAAGCGGATAACATTACAGCTTGGTTAGTACCGGGATCGCATAAAGTTGTAGATCAAATAAAAGAAGAAGGTTTAGATAGGATTTTAGAAGAAGCTGGTTTTGTGTTAAGAGAACCGGGTTGTTCTGCATGTTTGGCAATGAACGATGATAAAGTACCTGCTGGTAAATTAGCAGTATCAACGTCTAACCGTAATTTTGAAGGGCGTCAAGGTCCAGGATCTAGAACATTATTAGCCTCTCCGTTGGTTGCTGCCGCAACAGCAGTTGAAGGCGCAGTAACTGATCCAAGAACATTAATTCAAGTAACAGCATAAAAGAAACGATAATGGCTTACGATAAATTTGAAGTTTTAACAAGTACAGCATATCCACTACCAATTGAAAACGTGGATACCGATCAAATAATTCCAGCTCGTTTCTTAAAAGCAACAGAACGGGTTGGATTTGGAGATAACTTTTTCCGTGATTGGAGGTATGACTCTGAGGGAAATCCAATCGCAGATTTTCCTTTGAATGATGCAAAATACGCAGGATCTAAAATTTTAGTAGGAGGGAAGAACTTTGGTTCTGGTTCTTCAAGAGAGCATGCCGCTTGGTCTGTTTACGATTTTGGTTTGCGTTGTGTAATCTCTTCATTCTTCGCAGATATTTTTAGAAATAACTGTTTGAATATAGGAGTATTACCAGTTCAAGTATCGGTCGATTTTGCTCAAAAATTATTTGATGCTATTGAAGCAGATCCTAAAACTGAGATAAAAGTTGATTTGCCATCTCAAACTGTAACCCTATTGTCGACTGGTGAATCAGAATCTTTTTATATCAACGGTTATAAAAAAGGAAATATGTTGAATGGTTTTGATGATATCGATTATCTTCAAAACATGAAAGATGAAGTTGAAAAGTTTGCAGAAACCAGACCCTTCTAGTTTCGTGCTACAAAAAATAATAAAATAAAAAATCCTTCAAAAGCATTCCATATTTTTATGTAATGCTTTTTGTGAATTTATAAAACCCTCAATGACTAAAAGGAGAATAGAAATAATGGATACGACATTACGAGATGGAGAGCAAACCTCTACAGTGTCGTTTTCTGCACCAGAAAAACTAACCATTGCTAAACTCTTACTTGAAGAATTAAAGGTAGATCGTATTGAAATCGCATCGGCTAGAGTTTCCGAGGGCGAGTTTCAAGCGGTAAAGGATATTACAGATTGGGCTTCCGAAAATAATTATTTAGATAAAGTTGAGGTTTTAACTTTTGTAGATAATGGTGTATCCATTGAATGGATGGAAGAAGCAGGAGCTAAGGTTCAAAATCTATTAACAAAAGGTTCATTAAACCATTTAACTCACCAGCTTAAAAAGACTCCTAATCAACATTTTAAAGAAGTTAAAGAGGTAATTGATTTAGCTTCCAGTAAAAACATTATAACTAATGTTTATTTAGAAGATTGGAGTAACGGTATGCGTAACTCTAAAGATTATGTTTATGAGTTTTTAGCCTTTTTAAAGGCACAAAATGTAGCAAGAATTATGCTTCCAGATACATTGGGAGTACTCACACCACAGGAATCCTACGATTTTATAAAAGAAATTAGAGATACCTATCCAGAATTACATTTTGATTTTCACGCCCACAACGATTATGACTTAGGAGTTTCCAATGCGATGCAAGGTTTAAAAGCTGGTGCAGACGGCTTACATTTAACTGTAAATGGTATGGGGGAACGTGCTGGAAATGCACCTATGAGTAGCACTATTGCGGTTATAAACGATTTTATGCCTAATATTGAAATTGGGGTAAATGAAAAGGTACTTTATACAGTAAGCAAATTAGTAGAAAACTTTTCAGGGGTTATGATTCCTGCTAACAAACCCATTGTTGGAGCTAATGTATTTACCCAAACAGCAGGAATACATGCCGATGGTGATAACAAAAAGAATTTATATTTCAGCGATTTAATGCCAGAACGCTTTGGTAGAAAGCGCCAATATGCTCTGGGAAAAGCTTCGGGAAAAGCTAACATTCAAAAAAACCTTCAACAATTAGGTTTACAGCTTAATGATGAAGATTTGAAAAAGGTAACCCAACGCATCATTGAGTTAGGGGACAAGAAACAGGTTGTTACAAAAGAGGACTTGCCCTATATCATTTCGGATGTTTTAGATAGAACTTACGAAGAAAAAGTTAAGGTTAATTCATATGTATTAACTCATTCTAAAGGACTTAAACCATCAACAACTGTTTCCATAACCATTGAAGATGAGACTTTTGAGGAGAATGCACAAGGTGATGGGCAATATGATGCTTTTATGAATGCTATTAGAAACGTATTCAAAAGGAAGAAAACAGTACTACCCGATTTGGTCGATTATGTGGTTAGAATACCACCAGGAAGTCGTTCAGATGCTTTATGTGAGACTATTATCACTTGGAAAAATACCGAGAAAGAATTTAAAACTAGGGGTTTAGATTCAGATCAAACAGTATCGGCTATAAAGGCCACTGAAAAAATGCTAAACATTATTATTAATTAAGATATAATTTAAAAACATGAAATTTAACATAGCGCTTTTAGCCGGAGACGGTATTGGACCAGAAGTAATAGATCAAGCGGTAAAAGTGAGTGATGCGGTTGCCAAAAAATTTGATCATGAAATCAATTGGAAACCTGCTTTAACAGGAGCTGCTGCTATTGATGCGGTAGGCGAGCCTTATCCAGATGAAACACACAAGATTTGCGCCAATGCTGACGCTGTACTTTTCGGAGCTATTGGTCACCCAAAATTTGATAACGATCCTTCGGCTAAGGTTAGACCAGAACAAGGCTTACTTAAAATGCGTAAAGCTTTAGGGTTGTTTGCTAATGTGCGTCCAACATTTACATTTCCATCATTGTTAGATAAATCGCCTTTGAAAAAAGAACGCATTGAAGGTACAGATTTAGTGTTTTTACGCGAGCTAACTGGAGGTATTTATTTTGGTGAAAAGGGTAGAAGGGATGAAGGAGAGACAGCGTACGATAACTGCGTTTATACAAGAGCTGAAGTTCAGCGATTAGCTAAAAAAGGATTCGAATTGGCTATGACGCGCAGCAAGAAATTATGTTGTGTTGATAAAGCCAATGTCCTAGAAACATCAAGATTATGGAGAGAGACCGTTCAAGCCATGGAAAAAGACTACCCAGAAGTGGAAGTGTCTTATGAATTTGTTGATGCCGTAGCGATGCGCTTAGTACAATGGCCAAATAGTTATGATGTATTGATTACTGAAAATTTGTTTGGTGATATTCTAACCGACGAAGCTTCTGTAATTTCTGGGTCTATGGGATTAATGCCATCAGCCTCATTAGGATCTGATATTGGTTTATTCGAACCTATTCATGGATCTTATCCACAAGCTGCTGGAAAGAATATAGCAAACCCAATGGCAACGGTACTGTCTGCTGCGATGATGTTTGAAAATTTTGGTTTACTAGAGGAAGGTAAAGCTATTAGAGAAGCGGTTAATAAAGCTTTAAATGAAGGCATGGTTACTGAAGATTTATCCGATGGAGGAAAATCTTTTGGAACTAGTGAAGTTGGCGATTGGTTAGCTGCTAATATCTAAGAGTAAAGAACAAACTACTAACTATAATTTAATTGAGCCTATTGATTTTACATCAATGGGCTTTTTTATTGCTGCTGACTAAAACTGGAGCCTGTTGGTAATTCAAAAATCTCTAAATCAAAATAACGGGTTGCAGCTATCATATGATCAAAAATATCGGCCATAATATACTCGTAATTGGCCCAACGTTTATCGCTACTAAATGCATAAATTTCAATGGGTAAGCCTTGAGTAGTTGGAGCTAGTTGGCGTACCATAATAGTCATGTCTTTATTGATTGCAGAATGCTTTTCAATGTAAGTTTGAACATATTTTCTAAAAATACCAATATTTGTCAGGTTCCTTCCATTTAGTAATAAGGACTTATCCGCTTTAATATCGGTATTAAAGACATTAATATCTTTCTGTCTTGATTCTAAATAGGGTGAAATAAGCTGTATTTTTTTTAAACTATCAACTTCTTCAACAGTCAAATATTTAATGCTTTCTTGCTTAAGATGGAGCGCACGTTTTATTCGTCTTCCGCCAGAGTTAGTCATACCCCGCCAGTTTTTAAAAGAATCTGAAATTAGGGCGTAAGTTGGTATGGTAGTAATGGTTTTATCCCAATTCTGTACTTTTACGGTCGCTAAATTAATTTCGGTTACATCACCATCTGCACCATATTTTTCGAAAGTAATCCAGTCTCCAATTCTCACCATATCATTTATGGATACTTGAATACTTGCAACGAATCCTAAAATGGTGTCTTTAAAAACGAGGATTACCACTGCAGAAATTGCCCCTAAACCAGTTAAGAACTTTAAGAAAGGGATGTCTGTAATTATTGCAATAGCAGACATAATACCTCCTAACCAAGCGAAAATCATGAATACTTGAATATAACTATCTATAGGTTTGTCTTTTAACCTCGGTAATGTTTTAAGGTAGTCCTTAAGCGTATTTAGAAGACTTCGTACAATCCATAATGTTAGAACTATGGCAAATACTTTTAATCCCTTTTCAACGACGAATTCAAAACTCCCAAAATCCGCAAATACATCAGGTACAAATTCCAAAGCAATTAAAAGCGGGATAATATGTGCCACATTTCTAGGTACTTTATTAGTAAGCAGTAAGTCATCAAAGTTAGTTTTAGATCTTACGGCAAATTGTGTAAATGCACTTATTAAAATACGTCTTATAAGAAAGTCAACAATGAAAATGATAATTATAAGCACTAATAAAAGCATAACCATATTTAAATACGCTGCAGCTTCGTTTGAAATGCCCTTATTTACTAAAAAATCGTAAAAAATATGTTTGAAACTTTCCATTTTAGTTAGTAGATTTTAAATACTTTCTATCAATATAAAATGTTCCGAAAGGTATAATTGCAGCAACTAGAACCAATAAAAACTCATTATTTGTCCAAGAAAACTCTTTCTTAAACAGTATAGCCAACGCTACGTATACAACAAATAAAATACCGTGTGGCATTCCAAGTAACTTGACATATTGTGGGTCGTTTACCAAGTATTTAATTGGAGTGGCTATAAATAATAGTAAGATATACGATACACCTTCTAAAAAGGCTACAATTCGGAATATATTTAATAAAGAAAACATGTTATTTATTTAGAGTGCAAAAGTAGAACACCCTAAAGTAAAAACAGTTATTTTTAAGATTTTTTTATAAAACATTAAATATTACCAGCCCATAAATTGCAAAACGCAATAAGCGTAAAGAACCAAATAGCATTACACTTTTAAAAGGAAACTTAATAATACCAGCGGCAATACACGATATAGAAAAGGGCAGTGGTAATAGGGCACCAACTACTATTAAAAAACCACCCCATTTTTTTGAGTTTTTTAGCTGTTTTGCCATTTTAACTTCTAGATAATTATGAAAAGATGGAATTTTGGTGATTGATCTGCCCATCCAATAAGATAGTAATCCGCCTCCAAAAGATAAAACACCCAAAACACTAAGGAAAAACCAAGGGTTTAATAGTTTGCCAGCCCACGCGATAAAAATTTCAGGAGGTATAAGACCTAACAACGTTTCGGAAACAAAAAAGAAGCTTAAAACACCAAATACGGGCAGTATTTCGGTAAGATTTACTAGAGCTGCATTAATATCAAAAAAATGATCTACTATATAAAACACTGCAATAAAACCAAGAATGTATGGAAAAGCTTTTTTAATAGCACCCCAAACGAACGCGTAAAACCCAGTATAGCTGTAATACTGATGTAGTAACTTAATACGTGATTTATTTGATTTAGGTTTTAATTTCATTTAAGAGATAACCATCTAGGGCATGCAAATATACTTTGTAAATAAAGGTTTTACAACAATAGTGTTTGTTTTATTCACGAAACATTCTTTTTGGAGTTGAATTCATTGGTGTTATCTAGAAATTTATTGAATAAGTTGATATAAGTCATATTTTTCACTATAAATTGTTATTAGTTTTATTGTTTAAATATTATAATCATATGAAAGTATTTGACGATAAGCACATTAAAAATGTTGTTTTTGTTGGAGCACATAACAGTGGGAAAACAACATTATCTGAAACCATGTTGTTTGAAGCTGGAGTTATTAAAAGACGCGGTAATATTGAAGATCATAATACAGTTTCAGACTATCATGAATTAGAGCAAAAACGAGAAGCTTCCATTTTTCTAACACCATTGCATACAGAATGGCGTAATTATAAAATTAACATTATTGATACGCCCGGATTAGATGATTTTATTGGAGAGATTATACCTGCAATTCGCGTATCTGATACTATAGTTACTGTAATTAATGGAAGAAAGGGTGTTGAAATAGGAACCGAAATAATCTGGAATTATATAGACAGCTATAATAAGCCTAGTTTGTTTGTTGTGAATCAAATTGATCATCCAGATACAAATTTTGAAGATAATTTTAAAAGTATTAAATCATTAGTTGGGAATAATGCTGTTAAAATTCAGTTTCCAGCAGTAGTCGATGGTGCTCAATGTATTATTGATGTTCTTAAAATGAAGATGTATAAATTCGGTCCAAAAGGAGGGAAGCCAGAAAAATTTGAAATACCCCAAGATTATAAAAATATAGCTGATGAATTGCATAATGAACTGGTTGAAAAAGCAGCTGAGAATGACGAAGAACTTATGGAGCTGTTTTTTGAAAAAGGAACATTAAACGAAGATGAAATGCGTAAAGGTATTAAAGCTGGTATGTTACATCATGAGTTGTTTCCTGTGTTTTGCGTTTCAGCTCTAAAGGATATGGGCTCTGGAAGGCTTATGGGTTTTATTGATAATGTAGCACCAGCAGCGGCAGACTTAAAACCTACGCAAAGCTTGGAAGGGAATAAAATAATATCTAGCACAAATGGTCCCACTGTACTTTTTATATTTAAGACATTATATCTTCAAAATTTAGGACAAATCACCTTTTTTAAAGTGAAATCTGGGGAGGTTCAAGTAAATGACAAATTATTTAATCCTAGAAATGAAGAGACTGAAACAATCAACCAGTTATTTATAATGGATGGTAAATCTAGAGAAGCCGTTAATAAACTAACTGTTGGTGACATTGGTGCTACTTTAAAGCTAAAGTTTTCAGAAACGAACGACACACTTTATAGTGGTAGTGATGTAATAACCGTTAAACCAATACAATATCCAGCCTCTAGAATTACAAAAGCCATTTATGCCCAAGATAAAAAAGAGGAGGAGAAGCTTAGTGATGCTCTTAAAAAAATACATGCCCAGGACCCAACCATCGTAGTTGAATTTTCAAATGAGTCTAAACAATTATTGGTAGGCTGCCAAGGGGAGTTGCATTTTGCGACATTAAAATGGCTATTAGAACATGTGTATCATGTTATTCCAATATTTGAAAGACCAAAAACTCCATACCGTGAAACCATACAAAGATCTTCAACCTCCAGTTATAGACATAAAAAACAATCAGGAGGATCTGGACAATTTGGTGAAGTTCACATGAAAATAGAACCTTGGTACGAAGGTATAGCAGAACCGCAAGGATTTAATATTAGAGGAAAGGAAGAGCTGGACTTACCATGGGGTGGAAAGCTTATTTTTTATAATTGTATTGTTGGTGGAGTTATAGACCAGCGTTATTTACCCTCTATAATGAAAGGTATATTGGAAGTTATGGAAACAGGACCACTAACAGAATCGTATGTTCGAGATATACGAGTAATGGTTTATGATGGCAAAATGCACTCGGTAGATTCAAATGATATATCATTCAAAATTGCTGGTTCACATGCCTTTAAGGAAGCCTTTTTAAATGCCAATCCAAAACTTTTAGAACCAGCGAACGAGCTTACTGTAAAAGTGCCCGAGGAAATGGTAGGTAATGTCATGACGAATTTACAATCTAGACGGTCGATTATTCAAGGCATAGAAAGTAAGGGAAATTATCAGATATTAAAATGTATTGCACCAGCCGCAGAGCTTTATGATTTTTCGACCGATTTAAGGTCCTTAACACAGGGAAGAGCAACTTTTAATTCAGTTTTTTCCTCATATCAAGTAGTTCCGCAAAATGTTCAAAATCAAATAATAAGTAAGAATTAAGAATAATTAAAACGATTAAATTATGATAACAAAAATCTCATATTTAAGTGATCTTAGGTTTAATTTAGAAACCTGGAAAAGAGAGTTACGTTTCCATTTTAATGAAATGGATACATTTCAAGAAAAACTAGAAGAAACTGCGAGTCGTGAATTTGGTAAATCGGCAACTATACCATTAGAAAATTATCAAAATAGAATCATGATTGAAAAAAATGCAATATCAAAACTAATGCATCGATGCCGAAATAAAATGGCCAATATTAATAACGCCAATTATAATGAAAATATAGACGGTAGACTACATAATGAACAAAGTACATTGCGTGATGATATGCGCACCTATATTAAATTGCACTACGAATTAAAAGAAGAGATGATGAGTTATTTTCTTGAATGGTTATAAGAATTTATTATTTTACTAAAAAGTCACGCTCAATACTATAAGGGCATGACTTTTTTTATACTAATTAATTAACAGCTATTGTTCCATTTACTATTGTGTTTAACTGTACGTTGACAGTATAAACTGTTATCTAATACGAGGGATAGGTAAGATGTTCTTAAATTTACTATTTGACATAATATAAATTATAGAACATTTTATAATATTAGTTTATCCTGTGGATGAAGCAATATTTAAGAATGATTTAGTTTAGATAAGATTTAATCTTAATTATAACTACTACAACCAGCAGATTGTAATATATTAAGATTAGAGTTGAAATTTGAATCCAGTACGTTTCCATTTTTTTTATGGCAAAATGGACAAGGATTCATATCACCATCTGTATCAATATAAATACCCTTTTTTCCAGCGCTTAAACAACCTTGTCTACGTTGATAGTAACCATGATATGTTATTAAAGGATAATTGCCGAATTTATTTGTGAAGTTCATTTTTATGAAAAAATTTTCTAAAACTCCGATCTGTTGTGGATTGAGTAAAACATCTTTATTCACATAATGACCCACAGCTTTGGGTTCTAGGAATTGTACAAACGACACCTTTAATTTTTTAGCTAATTCCATGTACGACATTAAATTCTCTTCAGAAATAAAGTCTTTAGTAGTACATAAAGAAAGTGCAGTAATAAGGTTATTATTGTTGGCATTTTTAACCGCTTCTTCAACCCAATAAAAGGCGTCTTTAAAGTTACGGAACGTATTGTGCTTTTCTGGAATAAAATGATCTAAACTTATTACAGCGCCTTTTAAACCAGCTTCTTTCAAGCGTTTTGCATTTGTATTGTTTAATTTAAAACCAGAAGTAACTACCCAGAAATTGGTAGATTTATCTGCATGGTTTAATATTTTAAGTATTGCATCCATTCTAATTAAAGGCTCTCCACCGGACAAATGTATTTGGCTCACTCCTTTATCCTGAATTCTTTTTACAACTTCCATTAATTGGTCATCGGACAGGGTCTCTTTTTTATTTAAATTATCCCACTCAAAACAATGTTCACATTGTAAAGCACATTTTTTAGTAATAGCAAAAAATATATTATTAAATCTATTAACTTCAACCAATTTAATTGGTTTAAAATCATTTAGATTAGAAGCAATAAACTTTTCATATAAGCTGCTATTCCATCCTGGAGTATATAGACCAATGTGATATTTTCCATTAATATAAACCATTTTATGGACTTTGATATTTCCCAAAAAACGCCTTCTGAGTTTAATTAAATAGCGCAATGATTGAATCCAGACTATAGGATTATAGTAGCATTTTAAAATAACTTTTAAGAGGGTGAACTTAATTTTTAATTGAACTAATTTCAATCTTAGTCCATTAATAAACTTTGGACCGTTTGAAGTATCAATTGTTGTGGAAATTAAACTAGTAGTCTCTTGAGCCTTTTTTTCTTTAAATTCAGCTATCATAAGCTTTATTATTTAGTATTAGCAGCTATGACATCTAATTGATTTTCATAAGCCATTATGACTTCATATTCTAGCTTAGAAAACTCTGTGAAAGTGCCAGCTTCTCTAAATAATTTAAGTTTTTGAAAATTGGGTTCACTTTTATAGTCTCTTATATAATTATAATACCCTCTATTCTTTAAAAAGAAGGTTCTTTTTAAATCTAGATTGTTTTGGCTTGTTTTAAAATGGACTACAACTTCATCACCAACATTAGGTTGTGTAAAATAGTTGTTGTCTGCAGCGGATAAAAGATGTGTTACATTAACATTATTATCATCAATAGCTAAACTAGGATTAATATAATTGATGTCTAATGCTATATTATCAGTAAAATCGATTCCGGCAAAATCTATTTCCCAAAACATAAATCCTGTTTCCAGTTTAATAATTACTTCTTCTTCTTCTTTTATTTTGTTTAAATTTATTGGGACTACAATGTCTCTTGAGGCCATTGGTCCAACAACGTTAATTCTATCCACTAATTCCCATCCTTTTTCGGTTTTTAAATATACCGATAAAGGAATATTTTGCTCATTCATCCATTTTGTACTTTTTTCAGCTGAAGCGACCTGTTGATCTTTTTGAAATTGAGTATAATATGTTCCAAATTGCTCATTAAACTTTCCAAATACATAGTCTAACCACATCGAGTTTTTGACTGTTAAAAACAATTTTGCGTTTTCTGTTTGTTGCGGTTTGTTAAAATTTAATTCAATATTTCGTAAGCTACCAGAATTGATAAGATTAGAGTTAAATAAATAAGAATTGTTGTCTTTCATTAAAACAGGGTTGCTATCGGTATTTAAATTATCAATTAGAACGCTTTTTGGAGATATTATATCTGAAAATGTATGAAGATTCCCATTTTTATCCAATAGAACCTTAAGAGCATCTGAATGGGTAATTTCTAATAATTGAACAAAGTCTGTATACTGTATTTCTTTTAATTCATTGGTGATTTTAATACTATAATCATTATTAGTCTTATCAATATTTGGCAGCTTTAAATAATCATCGTGTTGTTGATTTACTGTTAAGATGCCTGGATAAAGTTCTCCAGTAAAAACAAAATCTTCCCCGTTTTTGACATATATAAACGGACAAGAGCTCTTTGTTAATGCGACGATAATTGCGACTAAAGCTAATGTTCCAACAACACCTCCAACAACATTTAAGATTGTTCTTCCAGTATTTCTGTCGTTTACAGAAATCGAATTAATTTCTGAAAAGGGAATAGTTGTGAAAGATCCGTAATTACGCGTAGAATTTGTACTAATATAAAAATGGACTTCATTTAAAACTTCTTTCCCTCCACTGTATTGATGAGTTCGTTTAGTTTCTCGTGATTTTCTTGAAATATGTTTGGATCCTAGATGTTGAACAGTTCCTGACATCGTTTTATCGTCTTCACTTAATTCAAGATTACTTAAATGCCAAGTATCAGGCCCAGAATGAATAATTACATATTTTTGATTCTTTACAAATTCATCAATTTGTTCAGCTATTGTTTCAGAGCTAGTCGTTACACTTCTTACATTATAATATGAGCATCCTATAACTAGATTTAAAAATAATAGTGTTAAAAAGACAGATAGAAAAGATGTAAATTTTCTGTTTTTAATGAAAAAGTTAAGGGGACGAAATTTTGAATTCGATAGAAGTAACATCATGAATAAGAATTTATTAGTAAAGTCTTATTCAACAGTAGATGGGAGAACCGGTATTTGACTATTAAAGATAAGCAATAATTGAACAATAATCAAGCAAGATGTAATAAATTCCATACACATTATGCTTCCCGTCTATATAGCTATAAAATGTTATTATGTATAGTAAACTTATTGGTTAGGTCTTAGAGTTTCAATAATTTTAGCATCAACCCAAAATATATCTACATTTTCATAAGCATCGGAACCAACATTTCTACTAAAGAAAAGGTATTTGCCATCTGGGGTTATACTTGCAGAAGCTTCCCATGCGTTGGTGTTTATTTTATCTCCCAAATTAATTCCATTTCCCCAAGTACCATCTTTTTGTTTAAAACTGATATGAATATCAGATTCTCCAAAACCATCTTCCCTTTCAGCATCAAATAATAAATAAGATTCATCTGGAGCTATAAAAGGATGACTTAAAAAAGTTCCTGTGTTTATTTCTTTGGGTAAAGCTTTAGGCTCTTCATACTTTCCATTGATTAAACGTGAATAGCGAATTGGAAAGGCTGAATCATTCTCTTTATAAGTATCAAAATAATATGTACCGTTAGCCGAAGATGAAAGCCTCATTATATACATGGAATCATTACTTACCGTAGGAGGTTCAAGATTATGTAATTTGGACCATCCGGCTTCCGTCCTTTTTAGATATCTGTCACCTAAATGCATGATTTCGCCATCTGGAGATATTACTGGGCGTCCTATCCATGGAGATGCTACTTCTGATTTTTCCCAAATCCCATTAGTTTCGTTGTATTTGTATTCATAAAAAGCTGATGTTTTATTTTCTTCTCCTCTTCTAATAAAATAAAACGCCTTCATGTCTGGTGTAAATGCACCATCGTATTCATAAATTTCTGTAGAAACTAGTCCAGGTGCAAAAGGAATTGGGATTAAACCTGGTGGTTTTTGCCCTAAATATGGCTTTTCTATAGCTAAAGAATCATTATTATTTGCCTTCTTATTATTTGTAATACATGCATTTAAGACTAATACGAATAGAAGTGTCAATATAAAATAGGTTTTTTTCATTGTTGCATTTAATTAAAAATGCATAAGTACAATTATTCTCCTTATTTACAAGTTAATATATTGTTAAGTCACGTAATTAAAGTAAACCTGGATTAGATGCGGGTATTTGTATGCTTTTCCATTTAAACACATTGGGCTTTCCTCCTATATAGTTGCATTAAAAGTATTCCTTTAAGATAGAAAAGAAACTTTTGGAAATAATTTTTTTTGAAGGAAGCTTGTGTATGGCTCAGCTTTTCACAAAGCAAAGTACCATAACGCAGAACATTATATTACATTTTTAATTATGAATAATCCATAGTCGATTATTCATAATTAAAACGACAAGGAGTTCTTATAAAAAGACTTAATCTATAATTTGTTTTGTAATAAAAACATCCACTGAATCTTCTAATTATTGATTAATAGCTTTTAAATGCGCGTAAACTGGTTGACCTTGTGTTCTCATTTCTACTTTTCTATCAAAAATCTTAATGCCTTTTACTTGGTTAAGTTTTCCGTCTGGAGCGAAAGCTTTAACAGCTAAAAATTCTCCATTTTCATTTATAGCTTTTACATTAATAATATTTCCTGAACGACTAACACCTCTCACATCTAACTTTACATTATCTTCAGTTAATGCTTTAATTTCGTATAACACACCGTTTTTACCTATTGCATTAATTCGTGCATATTCATCTGTACTTTCCAATACTTTAACAGGTAATTCATAACCATCTGCAAATGCCTTAATATTCAAAAAACTATGTTGTTTAGAATCTTGTGTTGCTTTTACATCAAACATATTGCCTTCTTCATCAAAAGCTTTCACATCTAAATTTTTACCATCTGCTGTTATCGCCTTGATATTCCAAATAATTCTTTCAAAATCACTTTTATAACTTTTTTTCTTTTGATTTTTTGCAGGCAGTTTAAAGTCATCTTCATTTGCAGCTGGGTGCATTGCTTTAATATGCGCATGGATACCTATGCCTTGTAACGACATCTCTCTGTCCCTTAAATTAATTTTTATGCCTTTAATATCATTAAGCTGTCCTGATGGTGAAATAGCTTTTACGCCATAGAATTCCCCCTTTTTATTAATAGCTTTCATAATTACAATATTTCCAAATCTTGCAACGCCTTTAACGTCTAGTTTTTGCCCTTCTTTAGTTATTGCTTTAATGTAATACTTAGCGCCTTCTTTATTTATTGCTGCAACTGGAACAAATTGATTTTCACTCTGTAACATCTTAACGGGTAATCTCTCGCCATTTACAATAGCTTTTATATCTAAAAAAAGATCTTGATCGGAGTTTTGAATTGCCTTTATCTCGAAAGATTTTCCTTCTTCATCAAAGGCTTTAATATCTAAACTTTTTCCATCGGGTTGAATGGCTTTTACATTCCAAAAGATATCATTAAATTTTTCAACTTCTTCTATTTCAGTTTTACTTGTTTTATCTTTTGAAGGACTATCATTACAGGCTGTGAATAAAAATAAAGATCCAAGAATAAAAAAATTATAACAGATAGTTCGGATGAATGATTGGTTTGAATTTCTCATAATTAAAATTTAACATTTGAACTATAAAATTAAATAAAGGTGATGCCATTTTTCATGATATTAGTCATGTAAAAAAGGTGTACATAGATGTATTTGTAAGTTGAAAATAGCCGAACAATTTATAAACTAAATATTTTTAATTCATGCATATTTTAAATTTAAACTAAATAATTAGTATTTTCATACGTCACAATATTTCTTTAGAATTACTATATGTCAGATCAACCAAAGACCATTAAGAAATTTGGCACTTTTGGAGGTGTTTTTACGCCTACTTTACTCACTATATTAGGCGTTATTATGTACCTGCGTTTAGGTTGGGTTGTTGGTAATGCAGGGTTATTAGGAGCATGGCTTATAATAATCATATCATTTGGCATTACCCTTTGCACAGCATTGTCTATGTCTGCCATTACAACCAATATTCGTATTGGAGCTGGTGGTGCCTACGCTATAGTCTCTCAAGCCCTTGGTTTAGAAGTTGGTGGTAGTTTGGGGATACCTAGATACATTTCACAAGGGTTAGCAGTAACCATGTATATTTTTGGTTTTAGGGAAGGCTGGCTGGCTATTTTTCCTGATCATAATGCCTTTTTGGTAGATATTATTGTTTTCGTTTCGCTTTTGACTATTGCTTATATAAGTGCAAATCTGGCTATTAAAACACAGTTTATAATTATGGGGATTATTGCTCTTTCCTTAGTTTCTGTAGTTATTGCTGCTTATAATGGCTCCATGGCGTTACCATTAGATAACTCTTTAAGTTGGGGTTCCTTTAAAGGTTCTGAGGAAAATGGATTTAGTGGCAGCAGTTTTTGGATTGTTTTTGCAGTTTTCTTTCCAGCCGCCACAGGTATTATGGCGGGTGCTAATATGTCTGGAGAATTAAAAAATCCTAAAGATAGTATTCCCATTGGAACTTTATGGGCTATAGGTGTAAGCTTTGTTATTTATATGCTTTTAGCTTTTTGGATTTCACGCAGTGCCACAGAAGAAGAGCTTCTAACTAATTATTACATTATGGTAGATAAAGCCTATATAGGACCTCTAATTATAGCAGGACTTTTAGGCGCAACATTTTCTTCAGCACTTGCTTCTATAGTTGGTTCTTCAAGAATCTTGTATGCTATGGGAGAACACAAGGTACTTCCCTACTCCAATATATTAGCTGGCACTAGTGAAACTGGTCAGCCGAGAAATGCCATGATAGTTACAGGAGTTTTAATTTTCCTGACCCTCCTGCTAAGAAATATTAACGCCATTGCTCCTCTAGTTACGCTCTTTTTCCTTATTACCTATGCCATGATTAATATCGTGGTAATTATTGAACAACGTCTTGGACTTATTAGTTATCGTCCCGTATTTAAAATTCATAAATGGGTGCCATGGATTGGACTTATTTCGTCTATTTTCGCCATGTTTATTATCAATCCAACAGTAAGTCTTATTTCAATTGCTATTGTTTTGATGGTGTATTGGTACCTCTCTCGCCAAAATTTAGAAACCCCTTTTGAAGATGTGCGTTCTGGACTTTTCGTGTCCTTTGCGGAATGGGCTGCGAAACACACTTGGGGAATGAAAAAAATGCAACAACGCGCATGGAAAGCTAATCTTATGGTACCCGTAAGAGATGTTAATGGTTTAAGAGGCACTTTTGAGTTTCTGCGAAATATTGCCAGCCCTAAAGGCTCCATTAAATTATTGGGTATTGAACCTTTTAATGAACGCAGCACTCTATCGAATGAATTGGAAACTATTTCCGCTTCCTTTAGAAAAAAAGGGGTGTTTTCCTCATCAACTGTAATACATTCAGATCAGTTTGCCAATGGCATCAACTATGGTAGTCAAGCATTACAAGGGGCATTCTTTAAGCCCAATATTATGTTCTTGAATTTACAAGATCATGATGATTACAATAATGAAATTAAGCCTGTAATGAAAGAATCCATACGGCTAGAAATAGGCATTTTATTGTTTAATCTACATCCCACTGCACTTTTAGGGCAACGAAATACCATAAACGTTTGGATAAGCGAGCGTAAAGGTAATTGGGAATTAGGTGGCTGGGACATTGGCAATTTAGATCTTTCTATTTTGGTTGCCTACAAATTGAAGATTAACTGGAAGGCACGTATTCGGTTAATTGTATTGGTAAAAGACCCTAATGAAGAAAAGAATGCCAAAAACTTCTTAATAACACTTACAAATCTCGCACGATTACCTGAAACTTTAAGAGAAGTCTATGTTGGAAATTTTATTGATTTCTTAACCGAAGCACCTGCAGCAGATTTAAATATTTTCGGGATGCAAGAAACACTACCTTACAATTTCATAAATGACATGACCGCAAAAACCAACAGTAGTTGCCTATTTGTTAAAGATTCTGGGCATGAGAGCATTTTAGCATAGTAAATTAGCGCTGTAATTATTATTCCAATTGAATAAATTCCTTATAATGCCCATAGCGGTCAAAAATTTGATTAACATAATTAACAGGTTCTGAACCTCGCACATAACCGTACTTAATGATGGACTTATTATAATTTTTTGGTCGGCTTAGAGCTAAAAGCATTGGTTCTAAATTGTCATTCCATACATTCGGGTCTAATCTATTAGCTTTTGCTAATCGTTGGGCGTCTAGAACATGACCCAAACCACAATTATAGGATGCTAATGTTAATTTAATTCGGTTTATAGAATCTGTTATATTCTCAAATCCTTCATGAATTTGCTTTAAATATTTCGTTCCACCTCTAATACTTTCATTAGCATCCGATGGATTATTTACACCCAAGTAAGCTGCTGTTGCGGGCATAATCTGCATCAAACCCATAGCGCCTGCCCAAGATTTAGATTCCGGTTCAAACTTCGATTCTTGATATATTTGCGAAGCCAATAAGCGCCAATCCCAACCAATTTTTTTTGCATAGTTCTTGATTAAATTATCATAAACACTAATTTGATTATTCTTTAAACTGTAGTAATCACTTTTAGTACGACGCTTAAAAGCACGCTTATTTTTAAAGTACTTATTATAGATTACTCGGTAACGAGTTGTTTTACGTTCTTTTCGTATCCATTCGTTAACCACTTTTCTAAAATTTTTGGATTTCTTTCGGGTTACCCATGCAATGCGTTGCGACAATGAAATAGGAACAGCAATATCCAAAATTGGTCTATGAGAAGCATTAATTTTAGCAAGGTTTTCGTCTGCGATGGTATATTTTATGTTGCCTTCCGCTACCATATCCATAATTTCCCCAGTGCTTAATTTACTATCTAAGGTGTCAATATAAATATGGCCTCCTATTTCGTTCGATAAACTCTGTAGCCGCTCATAATAGGCAGAATTTCTTCTAATGGATACAGTATCACCAATCAACTCTATGGGATCATGAATGAGCGCTCTATCCAATTTTTTCCAGGATAACCTTCTAAAATTATCTGGTTTTTTCTGAACTAAGACTTGTTTCGTTAGAAACAAATATTCAGTAAAGTCTACTTCCCATTTACGCTGGTTGGTCACGGTCATTCCATGGGCAATTAGATCGACATCCCCGCGGTTAAGTACTTCGAATTCAGAATCTAAATCTTTAGATACGACAACTTCAAGTTCCAGATTAAGGTCTTTTGCTAAAAGTTGAAGGAGTTCGTACTCAAAGCCCATTGCCTGACCTTTATAGAGAAAATAACTAGTGCTGCTGTATATAACCATTGCTCTTAGCACGCCGTCAGCTTTTATAGCATCTAAATCCCTATCGACAGAATTGGCAACAATTGGATTGTAGTCTTCATCGTCATTAATATTTAAATTGGTACTATTTGGGTTTTTACATGCCGAAGCACAAAATATAAAGAGGAATAGGAAAAATTCTGTGAAGCGTTTCATTTCTTATTACCAAATATAATGATAATTGAAGATAATTAGAAATTTGAATAAAATGAGAGTTTTAGAAGCAAAATCGATTTGCACTTTTGGGCTTTAACAATACTTTATATAGAATTTACGTTAAATTCTATAAATTTGTCAATCAATCAAAAAAACATCCTTTCAAACCACCATGAAATTTTTGTTTTATTTCATTTTGCTTGTGCTCCCTTTAAATTTAAACGCACAAAAGCCTAAAACTATTCCAGATACATTTTTTACCCTAGTGGATTCTACCGATACAAAAGAAAATAATAGCCCAACGCGTTTTTCTGTTGATATTAAAAAAGAAAATTGGGATAATACGGTCTACAACCCATTTAAAGAAATGGTCGTTACCTTCCCATTGAAATTAGAGTTTAAAGATTCTACCTATCATTCCCCTATTGGAAAGGACAAAGTCATTACATCACGCTTTGGCTGGAGACGTGGTAGACCTCATAAAGGGATTGATATTGATTTAATTACTGGCGATAGTATATATGCTATGTTTGATGGTATTGTGCGTATGTCGAGATATACGAGTGGGCATGGAAGAACTGTTGTTGTTAGGCATTATAATGGCTTAGAGACCGTTTATGCACATCTGTCGAAATATGGTGTTAAAGAGAATGATACTGTTTTTAAAGGTTCTTATTTAGGTAAAGGTGGTGTTTCTGGGAATGCAAGAGGAAGCCATTTACATTTAGTAGTGAATTATAAAGGTATTCCTATAAACCCTGAATATTTATTTAAGTTTAATAAGGATAACCTAATTAGAGGCGATGAATTATGGGTTACAAAAAAATGGACACGTGCGATTGCTCATAATTCTAAAAGGCAAAGTAAAATAACGCCTTTATTTACCGAAGGAGCTGCTCTGGCTAGCCTGATTAAGGAACGCTCTATTTATGTGGTTAAACAAGGTGATACGCTTTCAAGAATTTCAAGGCGCAACAATGTATCGATAGCTTCAATTTGTGAGGTGAATGCCATAAGACGCAATGCAGTAATTCGAGTCGGTCAAAAATTATTGATTGAAAAATAGATGAATCTTCATATAAAAATCAAAAAGCTCTCTATTTTGAGAGCTTTTTAATATATTAATTATTAAATGTTGCTTTTTAGCGATTTTAAGAATCAATTACTTTATGTTTCATTTAATAAATAAACGTTCAAATTTATATTTAAAGTTTGGTAATAAAAACATCATATTTATCTCCTTATTACACTAATTTAACTTTATAAATATTAGAATAGGCCTTATTTGTAAGAATATATATTTTGTTTTAAAATTATATCTCTATTGGCGACAAATAATCCTTGTTCTTTATCTAATTTTACAATACCAGTGTAACCAATTCGTTCAAGCTTCTTTCTGCATCGATCGGTTAAATAGGGGTCTTCATCAAACATGAATGCATCAAGACTATATTCTGGAATTCCGGGTTCTTTAATAATAGGATGGATTTGTTTCGGCCCCATTTTTCTTGGATAAGTAAGAGGTTCGATAGCATTGCCTGGAACAAAGGCATAGAACGTATATTTACCGTTAGTGTCAGTTTTTACCCAACCTCGATGATTAACATATCGCTTTCCTTTTTTCTTTTTTGAAACGTAGTTACCGCTTTCATCTGGTTGATAGATATATAAAATAATATCTTTTGCTGGAGTCACTCCGTCACTTTGATAAATGGTACCCGTTATTTTAAGTTTACTAGAACGTCTTTCAAAATCTGGAATGGTGTCTGTGTTATTTAGGTTCTTTTCAGTGTAATCATAAATAGGGCTACGCTTTTTGTAATTAAGTGGAACCTCATCTAGGAGATAGGCATCTTGTGCATTAAGACTAGTTGAAACATTTAAAGCAAAAACAAAGCAGAATAAAACACCAAATATCTTCATGGGGCAATCTATTTAATTTTTATAAAGTTATGTGTTTCAATTCATTGATGCCCAAAAAACCTTATGAAACCTAAATATTTACGATGAAATGAAATTAAATGCAATTTCTATAGGTGAACGTCAACGTCTCATCTTAATACCATCTATTCTTTTGAAAGTTCTGGTTTTACATGTCCTTGATATGAAATACTGAAGCGTGAAGAACTATTTATTCTTATGGTACTATTTAAATTAGGAAAGAGCCTTAAGTAAACTCTAAAGTTTTCATTTTTATTATTTGCGTCAAAGCTAATATTATAGCTATTATCATTATTTTTTTCTATTTCGTAATTCTTGATGAGTCCCTTCAATACAATCGCACCGCCATTATTACCCCTACCATAACCCGTATTCATTTGACGCTCCCCAAAATATGGTAAATATGATGAAATACTATCTTTTGCAATTTTTAAGAAATTAGGATTACCAATTAAACTAATACTCCCTGCGTTGTTTCCAGGGCCTAATATTCCAGTATTTGATATTTGTTGCATAGCGTTGGTCATTTGTGGGTAAACCCATTCCGATTCAATAACAAAACGCTTTCCATTAACTAAATCATCTAATGCATCTATTTCCGCTTGGGTAGCTGTACTTTTTGATGAGCTACAAGAGACAAGCAATAAGAGTAATATAAAACTATATAAGTGCCTCATTTTCAATTAAATTACTAGTGTAAAGATACAAATTATAACAAAAAAAATGTTTTAAATAGCGTTAAAAATTGAAGGGATTTGTTCAAAAACGTTTAAAAATTGTAGAAATATTAGTCTGTAAAGAGTTAGGTTTTAACGATTACCTGTTATTAAATAGCAATTTACCGAAATAATTGGCATGCTATCAATAAATTTTGTGATGACAGGACTTAGCCCATAATTTTAAAATACCAAATCTCAAAAACTTATCTATTATGGATACTACATTTTCATTATTCAACCAAATTAATAGTTTATCGTATTGGCTACTTTTAGAAAGCAATTATAAAAGTTCTGTTACTTTAGATGCAGATAGTGATACTTATGTTGTTGCAATAAAGAAGGGTGCTGCCTATTTATACACCCATTCTATTAGTAGTTTTAGTAAAAAGAATAAGCGTTATTTACAGTTTGAACTTACTACAATTGTAAACCAATTGCTTCATATTAAAGATAGTATGAACGATATGAGAGTAAAAAGCGCTTAGTATAAAAAAACATAAAACTCAATTACTATTCTTTAATTTCGCTTATACAATGCATTAAGCGTTAACCCACAAATTATAAGTACTATACCAATTATGCTTAAAAAGGTATATACTTCAGCAAATAAGAATACTCCAAATAATACTGTAAACAACACTTCTAAGTACTTTAAAGGAGCTACTTGATTCGTACTTGCTATTTGAAAAGCCTTAGTCATATACACCTGACCAAAATAACCATAAACACCAAGACTTAATAATAAAAGTAATTGCAGAAATGTTGGTGTGATCCAATATTTAATTGACAAAACACCTCCTACAACAGCAGCAATAACCATAAAATAGTTAACTACAACAACGGGATGATCGCTTTTACCGATTTTACTTATGGTTATGTAGACCAATCCACTAAAAACTGCAGACGTTAATATTAAAATTAACCCATAACTATTTAACTGGCTATCAAATCCTTTTATTATAAGAACACCAATAAATGCCATTAAAAAAAAAGCCCATTGCCAAGGTTTTATTTTTTCTTTTAGAAAGAAAATAGCAAAAACAGCTGCAAAAACAGGAGCTAAATATCTTAAAGAAACCGCAGTTCCCATAGATAGGTATTTTATTGACATAAAAAACAGTGTCATTGAAGTAACACCGACAACCCCCCTAATAACCAAGAGCTTTCTTCTATTTCCAAGAATAGAAATATTATTTTTTATTAGGAATGTAAAAGTAAAAACTAGGGTGCCAATTGACCTAAAAAACACTATTTGATAAGCATTAATATCTATTAAATGCTTGACAGTTGCATTCATACATGCAAAAGCAAATGTGCTTATAAGCATAAATTTTATAGCATTCTTAACGTCCAAAAGGTCTAATTTTTAATTTTCTTTTTGATGTAATAAAATAAACACCTGTTAAAAGTACGATGGCAGCGACAATAGATTGCAATGTAAGTTTTTCATCTAAAACATACCATCCTAAAAGTAATGCAATGACAGGATTCACATAGGCAGATGTTGCAACTTTTTCGGTTGAAACGACTTTTAATAGATAGTTAAATGCGGTGAACGCTGCTATACCTCCAAAAACAATAAGAAAACTCATAGACCAAACCACAGGTTCGCTCCAATTAAATGGAGACACCCACTTTTCATTAAACAACAAGCTAGAAATGGCTAGCATTATACCTGCAGCAATCATTTGATAACCTGTACTTACAAAGTAATTGGTTGGCAAATTAGCTTTAGAAACAAAAATACTACCATAGCTCCAGCTTAAAACGCATGTTAAAATCATAAACATACCTAATAAACTGCCTTCCTTTATTAATAATTCTTCTTGACTTACAAGCATACACATACCAATTAAACCAAGAATAATTCCTATTAAAGACTTTGCTTGAATCTTCTTACCGTCAATAAGCCACATTAATACAAGGACGAATAATGGTTGTGTAGCGGCTTCTAATGCACCAAAACCACTATCGACAAATCTAAGTGACCAAACAAAAACACCGTTGCCATATACAAGAAATAAAAAGGCTGTAATAATTACATTAAGTAATTGATGCTTTGTAAGCTTTAGGCTTACACCCATAGCCATTGCTATGATGAATATTAAAATTCCAGAAGTAAGAAAACGAATGGATGCAAGAAAAAATGGTGCTAATTCTGCTACAGCAATTTTATTAAGAAGATACGTAGAACCCCAAATAACATAAATTGCAAAAAAAGATATAACTATAAGAAACGTTTTTTTATAAATACGCATTAAACCTTAAGCTACAATTTTGATATATGATGTAAGTGTTTAAATCTTTTTTACACGAACAGCATTCATCCCTTTTAATCCTCGTTCAAGTTCGTAAGTCACTTTATCATTTTCTTCGATACTATCAATTAAACCGGAGACATGAACAAAATATTTCTCTTGGTTAATACTATCAATTATAAAACCGAATCCTTTACTATGATCGAAGAACGAAACTTTACCTTCTTTAGCGCTTGGCTCCTCCTCTTCTCTATCTTCTTTCTTAGGAATACCCAATTCGATACTTTCTGCTTCAATTTTTTCTCGTAATGCTGGATCTGGCGGCGTGTCAGTCAGGTTACCGTTAAAATCTACATAGGCAAATTGAATCCCTTCCGATCCACTAGCCTCTTTTTCAGCTTTACGTGCTTCTTTCTTTTTTTGCTTTTCTTCTCTTTTCTTTAAGCGTTTTTTTTCTTTTTCAATTTTATTGAATGTTACTTGTGATTTTGCCATTATTGGATTTTAATTAATAAAAATTCTATTAAGTTATAAGGGAAAGATAATATTGTAAATCTCAATAAAAGCGCTACAAATACTATAATTTTTATCTGCTTAATTAGAAACAAAGATAAGACATACGAATCAATTTCTATGTCTGTAGGTAATTATTGCATCATCAATGGTTTTAATTTACCCAATTACCAACAAATTGAATCTACTCCACTGGTGGATACCCATGAATAGTTTCAAAAACTTCATCAAAATTAGAACGCAAATAAGCATTAAGCTTTTTTCTGTATTCACCTTTTAACCATTCAACAAAATTAAACGTGCTTTTGCTGATACATTTGGTGTAGCGGTTAATTCTAAAATCAATATCATCTCCAAGCTTTTTTGCCAATGCCAATGCATCATAAACATCTTCACTGTTTTCAATACAAATTTTGGCATGTTGCTCAATGGAACGCTCCAAAACTACTTTTGTAGATTCACCACTTCTTATGGACTCTACATACGTTTTTTGAATATCGAAATAGACCTCTTGAGAATTTGAAAATTCTTCACGAAGTTCATCAGGCATCTCGTATCTAAAGTTACTTTCTAATTCTTCATCACTTAATAGAGAATCTAAATAGTAGTTTGGCGATTTAAAAATCCTTTGCCAATCAAGATTATCACCCCAGGGTCCAAATCGGTGAAAATTATTTCCTAAATCAATTACTGAAAACGTCTTTTTATCTTTTAAAATTCTTGATCCACGACCAATCATTTGATAATATAAAGTCAATGATTTTGTTGCTCTGTTTAATATAATACTTTCTACGGTTGGCTCATCAAAACCTGTAGTAAGTATACTTACTGAAGTTAAAATGGCATCAGGTGTGTTTTTAAACCATTTTAAAATAAGTGCACGCTCTTTCTTTGTATTAGTATTATCTAGGTGAGCGATTTTATATCCCGCTCTTCTAAAGGTATCATAAACATGCAAAGATGTATTAATACCGTTGTTGAAAATCAAGGTTTTTTTACCTTTGGCGCGCTCTTCGTATGCTTGTATTAACTTGGATAACATATCATTATCGGTATACAAATCTTCAGAAGATTTTACTGTATAATCACCATTTGCACCAACAACCAATGACGTTAATCCAACATTATAAGAAAACATTTCGGCACGTGCTAAAAAGCCACGTTCTATTAAAGATTCAATACTCTCCCCGACTATCAACTCATCATAGTTGTCGGTCATTGGGAGTTCCATACTAGAACTTAATGGTGTTGCTGTAACTCCTAAAATAAAGGATTGACTAAAAAATTTAAAAAGCTTTGTAAAAGAGTTATAATGAGCTTCATCAATTATTACTAGCCCGATATCAGAAATATCAAGTTTGTCGTCATTCAACCTATTATTCAAGGTTTCAACCATGGCAACAAAGCAACTGTAGTTTCCTTGATCGCTCAGATCTGCTTTGCTGTCCACCACTTTATTAACAACACCAAACTCAGTAAGCATTTTAGAGGTTTGTTTACATAATTCGATCCTGTGTGTCATCACCAACACTTTCTTATTGTGATGCTTAAGATATTGTCTTACAATTTCAGAAAATATAACGGTTTTCCCTCCTCCAGTTGGTAATTGATATAACAAATGGTAATCGTCTGGGGACTCCTCAAAACTTTTAAATATTTTATTAATAGCTCCTTTTTGGTAGCTATATAAATCTTTACCTACTTTCCTATCTTCTAATTCGGTTGTTGAAATGCTCATAAAATCATCCTTCTCGGCCGCAAAAATAAGACCTTTAAAGCGTTTTTCACGAATCTTTAAACCTAAAGTTATAAACGATTGTAAATTTAAATGTTAACTATTTTGAACGAATGATTTTGTCAGTAATATTTAATTTCAAGTACACCGAGATAGAGACAATACTTAAAAAGTAATTTATATCTTTGAGTCACTAAAGAATTATTATGAATATAAACGATAAATCTGGGGTTATAAATTACAATGCTAATCCAAATCGCTATGATTCCATGGTGTACAATCGAACGGGGAAAAGTGGCGTTTTATTACCGGCACTTTCTTTAGGGTTATGGCATAATTTTGGTTTTGTTGACAGTATTCAAAATGCAAGAGAGGTAATCCGGTGTGCTTTCGATCTAGGTATTACACATTTTGATTTAGCTAATAATTATGGACCACCTTATGGTTCGGCTGAAGAAAATTTTGGAACTATTATAAAAGCGGATTTCAAACCATACAGAGATGAGTTGTTTATTGCAACAAAAGCTGGATATGATATGTGGCCTGGACCTTATGGTAATTTGGGTTCAAGAAAGTATTTAATAGCTAGTTTAGACCAGAGCTTAAAACGGATGGGATTGGACTATGTTGATATTTTTTACCATCATAGACCGGATCCAGACACACCTTTGGAAGAAACCATGGGAGCGCTTGCAGATATAGTAAAACAAGGTAAAGCACTGTATGTAGGTATTTCAAATTATGAAGCCAATGAAGCAAGTAATGCAGCTAAGTTGTTAAAAGAACTTAAAGTCCCATTTATATTGCACCAAGCACGTTATTCTATGTTCGATCGTTGGGTTGAAAATGGATTGTTAAACACATTGGAGGAACATGGAGTTGGTTGTATTGCATTTTCTCCATTAGCACAAGGGATGCTTACAGATAAATATTTAAAAGGTATACCAGAAGGTTCTAGAGCGGCTAAAAATATGACCTACCTAAATACCGAAACTGTGAATAGTAATCTTGAAAAGATTCAAAAGTTAAATGATATTGCCCAAAAACGAGGTCAGAAATTATCCCAAATGGCTATTGCATGGATATTAAGACAGCCACAAGTAGCATCTGTATTAATTGGAGCAAGCTCTGCTAATCAACTAAAAGAAAATATAAAGGCAATAGATAATCTGGAATTTGCTCAAGAAGAATTAGAACTAATTGATAAAATAGTTTCTTAGCGTTTTATTCTTTAACGACTATAACAGTAGCTTTAACACCGGTAGCAAGGTTCCATTGATTATGAGAAACTAACAAACCTTGATCGTCTACAACCTTAAATTCTGCGGTATTTGGTCCAGATTCCCCTTGGTTTAATGCCACAAAATCTATTTTATTAAATCCTTGCTGCAGATCTAGTTTAAAACCTTTAAATCCACCAGTTAGATAGACACGTGAATGTATGATGTCATCATTTACACGGACTTGAATGATATCTCCATCTGTAAATCCATGATCTCTATAAACTACATTTACGAATTTCGCTTTACTTCTGAAATCACCGAAATATTGATCGGTTGTACTTCCGTTTCTTCGTTCAACTTCTTCGGGTGAAAGCTTTAAATTATCTATATTTTTGTCAATTCTATCCTCATAAAGCTCCCCAGGGTTGCCAAATTTCTCTTTAGGAAACATAGAAAATTCATTCTTAGGATATTCTAAATTTCTGGAAATACGGGGTGTTGCCATATTATTTATATTACTCTTTATTGGGACAGAAGGTTTTATTGCAACTGCAGTAGAGGAGTCTTTTTTACTTTCAACTGCAGGAATAGAAATTGATTTATTCTTATTATCTATTTGAGCACTAATAGAAAGTCCAAAAAAAAGAAATACAATAAACAAAAAATTTAGTTTTATGTCTTTCATTATTCACTTCATGGATTTATTAACTAGGCTTTATGAGATGCAAAGATATTTCATTACAAATAAACCTACTTTACTTATGTCGATATTTTGAAAAATAATTAACAAAAACTATTCCGAATTGAAAATAATATTAAAATTTGTTTGACATTTTTCGTGTTAAGTCCTCTACTCTTCTGCATAATAATAGCCAAATGTGTTAAAATTTGTTAAAATAGTAATATGTTATGCATAGTACTGTAACAAAAAATATATTTTTTCGTCTACTTAGTATAAATCAATTTAAAAGAAAACAATAATGAGAACTTTAAACACAAATCAATTGACTAACACATCAATTCAAACAAAGAGTCATACTTGGAATATTAAAAGGCGTTATAGATAATACATCTTTTTAATTTTTAAAGAAGAATCAATAAATCAAAACAATCAAAAAACGGAAAATCATGAGAACATTAAACACAAACCAATTAACTGACACTCTAATTAAAACAAAGAGTCACACATGGAACACAAAAAGACGCTATAGATAATAGCGTCTTTTAACTCCTTCTTAATCAATTTAACCATCTTATAAAATGCGAACCATAATAAAACTTTCAAAGCGAATAAATAGTCTAACCGAGGAAACAATTTCTTCTAATAGGCGTATTTTAAATGTCTCACACCATGATCTTTTATGGAGAGGCGTAAAGCGATATGCTCATTAACTAAGTATAATTATTAGGCCTTATATTGTTGTATTTTTTTTCTATTTAAAAACCTTCTAAAGAATTAACAAAAGAAGAACTGCAAAAAGTAAAGGATGTTTATCCTTTTAATCTATCTGAAGCAGCAACAAAAAAACTCATTCGCTTTACTCTAATAAAGGAACCTGATATTTAAGAGTTACTTTTTTACGACCCCATAATTTGGCGGCTTTAACATTATTTCCCATATAAATATCAATTTTATTTTGCCATCTAGAATGCATTTTGTCTTTAACCAAATAAAGATGATCTAAGCCTTCAATAACAACTGGAGTATTGTGTTTTAGCCCTAAACGCAATAAATCTCTAGAAACAGCTATACACTTTAAACCAGGCGTTAAGCTATCCCCAAAAGCGGTAAGATAGGGATCTGAATCTGTTTGATAAACTAAAGAATTGTAAGCAGTAGCTGTTACTTCTATCGTCTTCCACTCATATTTTTGAGTGGCTTGTTCTTCACAAGAAAAACAAAAAAAAAGGGCAATTATAGAAAAACGTGTTAAACAATCCATTTATAAAGATATATAATTTGCTCTGTACTCTAGTCCTTATTGTCAAACCCAGAGCAAAAAAAAATTACTATGAGTCCCCAAAAATAATTGCTATACCACGAAACTTCAAAAATTATGTATTTCCAAGTCCAATTAACTGTTCCAATAATTGAATTAACAAAAGCCTTCGATGTAGGTATAAATATTGATAACCCTAATAATTTAAAAGTTTCTTTAATTCGCTTTCAAACCTGCTCTTTGCCAAATACTGATGCTCTAATTGGCTAGAAAATGGAATAGGTGTATCCAAACTAGCAACTCTTTTTACAGGAGCATCCAAAAACTGAAAACAATGCTCCATAATTAAAGCTGATATGTCACTTGCTATCCCACCAAATAAAGAATCTTCTTGAAGTATGATAGCCTTTCCTGTTTTTTTAACCGACTTATAAATAGTTTCAACATCCAATGGATGAAGCGTTCTCAAATCTAATACGTCGGCTGAAATACTTGGGTTAATTTCTAATGTTTCGAGCACCCAATGTACCGCTGCTCCATAGCTAATTATTGTAATAGAATCACCCTCAGAAAGTCTAGAAGCCTTTCCAAATGGTAATGTATAATAATCAATTGGAACATCTTGCCGAATACTTCTGTACAACGCTTTATGTTCAAAGTATAGCACAGGGTTTGGGTCATTGATGGCAGTCGCTAAAAGTCCTTTAGCATCATAAGGAAACGCTGGGTAAACGACTTTTAACCCAGGAGTTTTTGTAAACCAAGCTTCGTTGGTTTGTGAATGAAATGGTCCGGCTGCTACCCCACCACCACAAGGCATTCTAATAACAACATCTGCATTTTGGTTCCAACGATAATAAGATTTTGCCAAATAATTTACTACAGGATTAAATCCTGATGAAACGAAATCGGCAAATTGCATTTCAACAATACTTTTCATCCCAGCAATAGAAAGACCCATAGCCGTTTCAACAATAGCTGATTCACAAATAGGAGTGTTTCGTACACGGTCTTTTCCGAACAGATTAATAAACCCATCTGTAATTTTAAATACACCTCCATACTCAGCTACATCTTGTCCCATAATAACCAAATTACTATGACGCTCCATGTTCTGTTTTAAACCTTCAGAAATAGCATCTACAAATCTAATATTTTTTGATTCTTTATTTATTTCAATATATTGATATTCAAAACTTTGAAATACATCACCTAACTCTATACTTAAATCAGGAATTATCTTTTCTTCAGAAAAAGCAACTTCTAAATGCTCATTAATTTCATTAATTATCGATTCTTTAATATGAGTGTTTTCAATCTCGGTTAATAGGTTTTCATCTCTTAAAAATGACTCAAAATTAATTACAGGGTCTTTCGCTCCCCAATAATCCATAAGGTCCTGAGGAACATATTTTGTGCCACTTGCCTCTTCGTGACCACGTATTCTAAAAGTTTTAAACTCTATCAATACGGGTCTTGGATTATTCCTAATGCTCTTAGCTATTTCATTAATCTTAGTGTAAACCTCAATAACATTATTTCCATCAATTATATGAGATTCCATGCCATAGCCTAAGCCTCGATCGGCTATATTCTCACAATTATATTGTTCATTAGTAGGTGTGGAAAGACCATAACCATTGTTTTCTACGCAAAACAAAACTGGAAGTTGCCACACAGAAGCTACATTTAGAGCTTCATGAAAATCGCCTTCGCTAGTTCCTCCTTCTCCAGTAAAAACAGCAGTTACTTGATTTTTATTGTTTAGTTTAGACGCAAGTGCGATTCCATCAGCAACACCTAATTGCGGTCCTAAATGCGATATCATACCAACAATTTTATAGTCTTGAGTTCCAAAATGAAATGACCTATCTCTTCCTTTAGTAAATCCAGAGGCTTTTCCTTGCCATTGCGAAAACAAGCGGTATAATGGAATTTCTCTAGTAGTGAATACCCCTAAATTTCGATGCATAGGTAAGATGTACTCCACTTTGTTTAAAGCCATGGTAACACCAACCGAAATAGCTTCTTGCCCAATTCCAGAAAACCATTTACTTATTTTTCCTTGACGTAATAAAATCAGCATCTTCTCCTCTATCATTCTTGGTCTAAGCATGTTCTTATATAGAGCGAGTAATATATCTTGTTTTAAATCTGCAGTATTAAATGTCATATATGCGATAAAAATTATGGTATTCATAAAAATAACACCATTTCACTGCCAAATATAATATAAAAACTATGCATTAATCGAAAAATTACACATAACTCAACATATCGAACTTTGCAATGTTTTTGTACATTTGTATACTATCAAACTAAATTAACACCTCATGAATATTGTACCCAGTGTAAATTTGAATGATTTTGTTTCTGAAGATTCTACAAGAAAACAAAAATTCGTAAATGAAATTGGAAAAGCTTATGAAGATATTGGCTTTGTTGCTTTAAAAGGGCATTTCTTAAGTGATGCTTTGGTCGAAAATTTATACAAAGAGGTTAAAAGCTTTTTTAGTTTACCTACCGAAACTAAGCAGAAATATGAAATTCCTGGAATTGGTGGGCAACGTGGCTATGTATCTTTTGGAAAAGAAAGTGCAAAAGGGAAAAAAGAAGGAGATTTAAAAGAGTTTTGGCATTTTGGGCAGTATGTCGATAATAATGAAGCATTGAAAAAAGAATATCCGGATAATGTATATGTTGAAGAGCTTCCTGAATTTAATAAAATTGGTAAAGAAACTTATAAAATGCTCGAAAAAACTGCAAAATATGTTTTAAGAGCTTTAGCATTATATCTTGGTTTAGAAGAGACTTATTTCGATGCCTTTATCTATAATGGGAATTCTATTCTTAGACCAATTCATTACCCACCAATAAAAGAAGAGCCTAAAGAAGCAGTTCGAGCAGCTGCACACGGCGATATTAATTTAATAACACTTTTAATGGGAGCCCAGGGACGTGGCTTACAAGTCCAGAATCATAAAGGTGAATGGATTGATGCCATAGCAGAACCAGATGAGCTAATGATTAATGTTGGAGACATGCTCTCCCGTCATACCAATAATAAATTAAAATCTACAATTCACCGCGTTATAAATCCGCCTAAAGAACTTTGGGGTACTTCGCGTTACTCAATTCCGTTTTTCATGCATCCTATAAGCGCCATGAAATTAGATGTTTTAGAAAGCTGTGTGGATGATAAAAATCCTAAAGCTTTTGATGATATTACTGCTGGCGAGTTTTTAAATGAACGTTTGATTGAGTTAGGACTCATTAAAAAATAATTAGACGTGGATTTACAAGATCAACTAAAAAATCTATTTCCAGATCATATTCAAGAAGGAACAGATACCGAAACGACTAACGAATCTAATTTATGGTTACAAGACGATCCAATTATTTGTAAATATGAAAAGCGCAAAGGTAAACCTATAACTATTTTAGAGGGTTATACAGGTGCAAATGAAGATTTCAAAATTTTAGCAAAAGAACTAAAAACAGCATTAAGTGTTGGTGGAAGTTTTAAGGGAGACAAAATAATAATCCAAGGAAATTATCGTGATAAAATCATGAAAATACTTCAAGATAAAGGATTTAATGTTAAACGTGTAGGAGGGTAAATTATGAGCAAACAACCACTTCATATTACTAATGGCGGAGTTCTTACCAAGTATCTAAACGAACTAGAAATTGTAGGTGAAAAGATTACATGGCAAGAAATGTTATGTGAAGGCCCAACTCAAGAAATTGTTCACACGAATGAGTTTATTGAAGTAAGGCGAGTATTTCTCAGTGATTTTTATAATGTAGATTTAGATTTAGATAAAGTTGAATTGGCCTTGGGTCAATTAAGTAATCCAGATCGTTACTCTGAAGTCGTTCTTTGGTTTGAATACGATCTATTCTGCCATATTAATATGCTCGCGGTTATTAATCTATTGCTACAAAAGAAAATTTCTCTTCCAATTTATTTAGTTTGTAGTGGCAGGATTTCTGGTAGTAAAACTTTAAAAGGTTTGGGAGAACTAAGTCCAGAACAATTATTTAAACATTACGATAATAAGGTGCTGTTAACTTCTGAGGATTTAGATTTAGCATCTACGGTTTGGGGTATTTATTGTGGCAAAGACCATAATCTACTTAAACCTTATATTGTAAAACAGTCATCGTTTAAATATCTAAGTAACTGTTTAAAAGCTCATTTAGAACGCTTTCCAGATTCTATTAATGGCTTGAATATACTTGAAATGAATATTTTAAGAATTGTGAAAGATAATGCCATAAAGTCAAAACATCATTTATTAGGGTATGCACTTAATTATCAAGGCTATTATGGCTATGGTGACATGCAGTTAGAGCGCCTTATTGAAAAATTGGGTATCTTTTTTACTCAAGAGGAGGGTTCTTTAACACTAAATAGATTGGGACATGAAGCTTTGATTGGTCAGCATAACTTTTCTACGGAAATTGACAATAAAATGATTTTTGGAGGAGTAAATAAATTCGATTTTCAATTTAATAAGAAGTTGAATAAGCTTGTAAAAACAGTAATCAATGCCCATTAAAGAATCTGAACTTATCTTAAATCCAGATGGTAGTATTTATCATTTAAACTTAAAACCAGAAAATATCGCTGATACGATTATACTAGTTGGCGATCAATACCGCGTGGATAAGGTAAGTAAACATTTCGATTCCATAGAATTTAAGACTCAAAAGCGCGAATTTAAAACCCATACAGGAACGTTTAATGGAAAACGTATTACAGTACTTTCTACAGGTATTGGACCTGATAATATAGACATTGTATTAAATGAACTAGATGCGCTAGTAAACATTGATTTAAATACACGTCAGCCAAAAGAAAATCTAAAAAGTTTAGACATTATTAGAATTGGAACATCTGGTTCACTTCAAGAATCAGTTCCAGTGGATTCTTTTGTATTAGGCACCCATGGGCTTGATTTAAATGGGATGCTCCACTCCTACCGCCTAGATGATATATGCAATCCTGAAATAGAAAAAGCGTTTATAAAGCATACAAATTGGAGTTCAAATAAAGCAACACCTATAATTATAGAAAATAGCACCAAACTCGAAGGAAAGCTTTACAGCAAAAATACTTTTAAAGGAATAACGGCTACCTTAGGAGGGTTTTATGGACCTCAAGGAAGAGTTTTACGTTTAGCATTGCAGGATTCCAGTTTAAATAATAAAATCGATTCTTTCAATTTTAATGGAAACAAGATTACTAACATGGAAATGGAAACTTCTGCTATTTATGGACTGTCAAAGCTTTTAGGACATAGAGCTGTTTCCTTAAATGCGATTATTGCCAACAGATCCAATGGAACTTTTAGCAAAAACCCATCAAAAGTTATTGAAAATTTAATTTTATATACATTAAAAAAAATTACAGAATAAATTAGTCGATTAATGAAGAAAGTTAATATTGGTGGTGTTCCAGAGCATTTTAATTTAGCCTGGTATTTGACTTTAAAGAATGGCGAATATAAAGATATTGGCATTAATTTACGTTGGCATGATTATCCCGGTGGAACTGGCGATATGTGTAAAGCGCTTCGAAATAAAGATATTGATATTGCTGTAATTCTTACTGAAGGTATTATAACAGATATTATAAACGGTAACCCAAGTAAAATTGTACAAACATTTGTACAATCTCCTCTAATCTGGGGAATTCATGTAGCCCACGATTCTGAGTACAAATCTATCGAAGATATTAAAGGAACCAAAGCAGCAATAAGCAGGTATGGTTCTGGTTCTCACTTAATGGCATACATAAACGCTGAAAAAAACAATTGGAATTTAGAAAAAGATTTAAATTTTGAAGTTATTAAAAATTTAGAAGGTGCTGTTGAAGGATTAACAAATGGTACGGGCGATTATTTTTTATGGGAAAAGTTTACTACGAAACCATTGGTAGATAATGGAGTTTTTAGACGTATAGGGAACTGTACTTCGCCTTGGCCTTGTTTTGTAATTGCTGTTAGAAATGATTTTATTGGATCAAATAAGGATGATTTGGACGCTATTTTAAAAATTATTAATAATACAACTAGAGAATTTAAAGATATTCCTAGTATTGATAAAACTATTGCAAATAGGTACAAGCAACAAATAGATGATGTTCAAGAATGGTTAAATCTAACAGAATGGTCTCAAGAATTGATTGATGAGAATACCATAATGACTGTTCAAAAGGAACTCTACAACCTTAACATCATTCCTAAAATTGTAGGTTATAATAAACTGGTTACCAAACTTTAACCAGATATTCTGTCTTTAACATTTATATAAAACAATTAAATTTTAAAATTTAAGGCATTTGTTTTTTCAGTATCGTTTATTAGAATTTTATAACACGCCTAACAATGTATTGATTATTATCCTTGATTGATACTTTTAAAATATAAATCCCTTGAGATAATTCATCTAAATTCTCAATTTGAATTATCTTATTGCTACTCATAAGAGATCTGGATGTGATTTGTTTTCCTAACAAATTATATAAGGTGATTTCAAATATTTGATTACCAAAGTTTTGAGATAGATGAACAGATATGTTCTCTTTAAAAGGATTTGGAGAAATCTGGAGAGCTTTTAAATTAAATTCGTCATTACTCAAAGTATCATCTGTGGTAGGATTACAATCGTCATCTATTCCATTACCAGGTACTTCTATCAGTCCTGGATTAATAGCTCCGTTACCATCATCACAGTCATTATTAGTTAAACTATATCCGGTACCTGGGTTCGAACAAAAACCAGTTCCTAAATCATTTTCATCCCCGTAACCATCTAAATCAGCATCTACATAATATAGGGTTTGTCCAATTACAGAATCATCAGCATCATCTATTAAACCATCACAATCATTATCATCTCCATCGCAAATTTCTGTAGCTCCTGGATTAATTGCAGGGTTAACATCATCACAATCGTCGTTAGTATTTGATTCTCCTAATCCTGGGGTACTGTTCGAAGATGAGGTAGTTGAGCTTGAACCGTAACCATCACTATCACCATCAACATATCTTAAATAATTACCATCACAATCTTCATCTACATCATTCCCTGCTACTTCTGTAGCTCCTGGATTAATTGCAGGGTTACCATCATCACAATCATCATTGGTGTTTGATTCTCCTGATCCTGGGGTACTGTTCGAAGATGAAGTGGTTGAACTTGAGCCGTAACCATCACTATCACCATCAACATATCTTAAATAATTACCATCACAATCTTCATCTACATCGTTGCCTACTACTTCTGTAGCTCCTGGATTAATTGCTGAATTTCCATCATTACAATCTACATTTGGGTTATCTGCATATCCATCCATATCATCATCATCTACCGCAACATCTGACCATAATTTTAAATCAAAAGTTGGGGTCACAGGTGTTGTCGTTCCTAAAAAGTAAACCCGAACATAATAGGTTTCCCCAATTGTAAATTCGGGATTTGAGCTACTAAAAACAATTTCTTCGTCTGCTAAGACAGTGGAAGCATCATCTGAACAAGCAATATAACTCAATGCATTACAGTTTCCAGAATACAAAGTTAAAACACCATCAAACGTAGGATCCAAATAAATATGAATATCATCTGTTTGAGCAATAAATGTATACCATATATCATCTCTGGCATTACCTGTTTTGGTATTGCATGTCTCGGCATCTACATTGGTACCTGCTCCCCCGCTCAAATCTCCAGGGATAGCTGTAGCATCTCCTACAACGGCTTTGTTCAGTTCTTGGATTATATTAATTGCCCCCTCACAAAAATCATTATTTGGTGGTCCAACTGCGTTAGTAATATAGGTAGGCGGAAATTTAAACCAACCACTTTCTTGTCCTCCAGAACATGTTGATCTTACATAAATCCAATACGATGTACTGGCAGATAAAATTTCTCCTGTACTTACATTTGTAGTTGGTGCTGTTGTACTTCCCGAGCCTATTATATTTGTATCTACATCTCCTCCCGCTAATACGATGCGCCAATCGTAGCCTGTTGGGGTACTTAAGGCAGGACCGCTCCAATAAAAATCTATTCGTCCATCAGACTTATAGGTAATACCCCCGGGTCCTCCTGGCATATTACAAGTAGCATTTGTTAAATTCTGTATGGTTAAATCATGAAACTCCGTATCGGTTCCGCAACCAGCATTCAAATTGATATGAATTTCTATGGAACTAACATTTATTGGATCTATCTCTAAAGAGGAAGTGTTGCTTCCTAGAACATTGGTAGTGTTGGAAGCATCACGAATTGTGATAAAATCTGCATTGAAAATATTAGTACGGTTTGAGGTAAACCTGTAATGGTCTGAGGTGTTTAAACCACTTATAACAACATATTCTCCTGCTTCAATACCAAAGGCTATTTGATGTTCCTCTCCATCATTAATATCTACACCACCTGGAATAGCAGTACCATCGTAAAGAGTGTCATTATCACATTGTGACAGAGCAGGTTGAAAGGTTAAAATAGCAATTAGTAGGTAAAGAATTCGACTCATAAATTTAAATTTAGAATTGAACAATAAAACCCTATAATTATTTCATACGTGGTCTTACACTTTAAATTAGTTCAATTATTGAAATTCTCGAAGATTAATAGTTAACAAACCTTTAATTTCGATAAAGATGATATAAATGCTTATTACTCTGTTACTATAGACTTAAAAAAACAAAAAGGAGCAAGGTTATACCCTACTCCTTTTTAATTTATATTAAATTAACTATTCCTGCGGTTTTGATGAAATAATTTTTTTCACTGAACTTTCTTTACTAGTCGTCAGGCGAACAAAATACATCTGATCATCTCCGTTTGATAAATCAATAGTTTTAGTTCCGTAAGTACCTTTTGTATAATTCATGTCTTCTACTTGTCTAATTAAGGCACCTTTAACATCATAAACATTAATTTGAACATCAGTCTCGTACTCAAATTTGTAGCTTATATTAACTTGATCTCTAAACGGAACTGGGTATGCCGTTACTTTTGAATTATCAATTTTACTCCAAGGATCAACTACAACTTCACATCCCAATTCTCCTTCAGAAGGCACATTGCCTTGGAACTCACCATAGCCTGATCTAGGAACAAAACCATTAGGTGCATCATCTTCAGAAGTATCAGTACAGGCTACAGTATGCGCAATTACGTATACCATTCCACCACCAGGTACTGTTATTTTCTTTTCAGCATCTGTTGAAGTACTCCATCCTTCGGCAAAACCTAAGCCTTCGGCTGTAAGGTTGTATTGCCCAGGGGCAACTGTATAATTTCCGCTACCTTCATTAGTAGGATACGGATCACAACCTACATATAAATGTATTTCATCAAATCCAGTACTATCATCTTTTGGTGTAAACTCTACAGTAATTGTGTAGTCTAGATTATAATTTACAGTTACATAACCTACGTATTCACCTTTATCAAGAAGGCATCTTCCAGCACCTCTATATAAATCAAGAGTATATGGTTCGGCAGAAGGTTCAATGGCATTGGTCCAACCCCATCGTCTAAAGCTATCTTCTCTAAAGCATCTACTTGTACCACTTACGTAACCGCCATTACTATCTAAAACTAATTCATCAATGGCAGTCTTATCGGCATTTAAAGCAACACCAAAGGCAGTACCACATTCTGTACAGTCTACTACAGGAATTGTTACTTTATCACTATCAGTACAAGCTCCATCTTCAATAGGAGATGTGTAAGTATATGTTACTTCATAATCTCCTGCAGATATGCCTCCAACTGGCACCGTAAATAAACCTCCTGCAGTAATATATGGACCACTCCATGTACCGCCTACTGGAGACCCCGTAAGTTGGACACTACCACCTTGGCTACATAAGGCAGCTGGTGATAGGCCAGCATCTACAATTGGTTTAGGATATACATTAAAATCTGTTGAAGCTCCAAATGACGTTACGCAATTATCATCCGTTTTAATTTCAACAAAGAACTTATAACTACCTACTGCAGTTGGTGCATCAGGACAGTCAGAATTATTGTTATATGTTAAATTATACGGAGATCCATCTTTAGTTGCTCCTATCCAGTTAATTGTGGCATTAGGTACACCGTTTACATTTGCATAAGCGCAAAGTGTTGTTGGTTTTTGGGTATCATTTTCACAATAACTTGTTGGTGTAACATTTGGTCTTACTTTTGTGCCGCCTACTCTTAAAGTTTCACTACAAGATTTCATACAACCATTTCCATCTGTAACTGTAACAGTATATAGCCCGGGTAAAGTAATATCACCTGTATTAGCTGAAGTTGATATAGTATTACCATCAAATTTCCATACATAACTTGTACCACCGCTAGCTGTAAAGCTTGTTTTATCTCCTGGGCAGATAAAAGTGTTGCCTGTTATGCTGCAATTAGGATTCTCATAAATGGTTACTTTAACTTCATCAGTATCTGTACACCCTTTATCATCTGTAACCGTTAATGTATATGTATACATTCCTGGTCCTGCTCCACTAAAAGTTGGTTCTGCTACACTAGCATCACTTAAATAAGTCGCTGGTGCCCAACTATAAGAATAATTTGGTGTGCCTCCACTTGCTGAACCATTCAATACCACAGACCCTGTTCCATTATCATCACAATCTGTCTTATCTGATCCTGCATTTGCTGTTGGATTCTCATAAATGGTTACTTTAACTTCATCAGTATCTGTACACCCTTTATCATCTGTAACCGTTAATGTATATGTATACATTCCTGGTCCTGCTCCACTAAAAGTTGGTTCTGCTACACTAGCATCACTTAAATAAGTCGCTGGTGCCCAACTATAAGAATAATTTGGTGTGCCTCCACTTGCTGAACCATTCAATACCACAGACCCTGTTCCATTATCATCACAATCTGTCTTATCTGATCCTGCATTTGCTGTTGGATTCTCATAAATGGTTACTTTAACTTCATCAGTATCTGTACACCCTTTATCATCTGTAACCGTTAATGTATATGTATACATTCCTGGTCCTGCTCCACTAAAAGTTGGTTCTGCTACACTAGCATCACTTAAATAAGTCGCTGGTGCCCAACTATAAGAATAATTTGGTGTGCCTCCACTTGCTGAACCATTCAATACCACAGACCCTGTTCCATTATCATCACAATCTGTCTTATCTGATCCTGCATTTGCTGTTGGATTCTCATAAATAATTGTAGCCGCTGTATCCACATCTGAACAACCTCTTGCCGTTGTAACTTCCACACTTATTATGTCTCCATCACTCAATCCAACACCATCCACAACAGTATAGGTGTTACTAGCACCACTCTGTAAACTTTCGCCTCCATCTACAACACCATTGGTATTGGCATCCGCAAAAAATTCATAATTTGTCACAGGTATATTTGAAGATGCTGTAAAAATTACGTCTTCACCAGGACAAACCCCTGTAGTTGATATACTGGCTACTGGTGTCAAATCTAAAGTTAATTGAACTGGAGGTGCAGGGAAATCTTTTAATTCAGAGGTGCCTGAAGAACCTGATGTTCTTGTTCTACAAAAAACTGTACTTAGATTAAAACAAGGGTCTAAATTCCCAAAAATTGATGTTAGATTTATCGCTCCTTCAGCCCATTGATTTACCATATATTGCCATAACCCTGTAGAAACCGGAGCTTGATTGTATACTGGAAAAGGAACATTAGTAACCACGGTATTATTTGTGCCATATATATCTCCCGCATCATATGTCGTATAGATAACATATTCATAATCTTGAGGGTCAGTGTTTGGTATTTCTTCCCACCTTCTAACGACTACCGTAGCATCACCACCACCTTGTGTAAATTCTATAGTAATTAAAATATCGCCTATTGTTCTCCCTCCTTCGGTACCAAGAGATGTAAAACCACCACTAAGACCATCTGGATTGGTTGTTTCCATTAAAGATTTTTGTAAAAATTCGAAGTCAATATAACTGCTTCCATTTATCACCTGCCTATCAGCAGCAAAAAGCACCCATAAATCATCAGCATTTCCTGATTTAATAACACCATTAATACCGGCTAAAAGCGTTGGATCTCCGTTAGTAAAGTGAATGGCTACATTTTGTATTTCATTTTTATTAGGAGAAGAGCCTTCTCCCCAAGTGTAAGTTCCTGGGTCATCATCAATTTTATTAGAACTTGTGAAAATGGTAGGATCCATATTAGTTATGTCATCTTGGAAAAAGAAAGTATTTGGATATAATAAACCACTCCCATCTGGTAAAAATAATCCTCCAGGAGAACTGCCAGGTAAATCCGTTGGATTACTAAAGAACCAATCTCCAACATTGGCATTTGGTGTCCCTGCGAAAGCGTCACCATCCACACCAAAACCACCTTTTGGTGTTTGCACTGGTGCTGTCCCTTGAATATTCTGAGCTTGAGAAAACTGTATTGCCATTAAAATAACTAACAATGGCATTAATAAATTCTTCAGTAGCTCTTTATTTTCATAAAGCGCTTTAAGTTTGGTAAAATTGTACATAAACATAACATTTAAATTAAGTTAATTAATTAATGAGTTTACATAACAATACAATAAGAAAAGTCGTAGAATGAGGGTTTTTACGAATCTTATTTAAAAAATAAAATTAGCATAACATGTTGTTGACTAAAAAAGTAGTAAAATTGTGGGCATTCAATTTGCTATTAATCAAATGCTTTAATAAAAGGAGAAATAACTCACAAATTCTGTAAGCTTAGTAAATTTAATAATTTTAGGATGAAGCCTAACATTAAAAATGACTTATTAGTTGATTTGTATTTTATAATCGATGAACTACAAAATCTCTCTATAATTAGACCATGTGCCTAAATAATAAAATAGAAATTATAGATAATTACTTACCGTAACCTTCTAGTTTATAATTATTTTCTTAGTAACTGTTCCTATTTCAGAATTAAGTTTCACCAAATAGATACCGCGAGAATATTGAGATACATTTATTGTATTCACTCTAGAATTATTAACAAGGTCTAATTTATAAACCTCTTTACCAAGTATATTAAAAATCCTTATTTTACTTATATTTTGATAGCCGCTATTTTTAATATGTAGAGCATCTTTTACTGGATTTGGAAATATTGTAATGTCTTGATCAAGTTCTTCATCGGCTAATGAAAGTCCTGGGTTTCCGCCAGAACAAGCGTGATTTATAGTTAAAGACTGACTGCATATACCACTTGATGAACTTCTATTTTGAATGTCTTGAGAACCCATTATATCTTCATTACTTAAACCTCTTAACATTTCACCACTAGATAAGGAATAATGCATAACTACATTTGTATCAATTACATGTCCCAATTGATGTGCATGCCCTAACTCATGTACTGTAACACTTTCAAAATCTACCTCTCCTGATTGAGGATTGTTAGTTTCGAAATTCCAATTAATAGCATCGTTAAAAATTATATCTGTATCTGTAACATACCACTTAATTTGTCCATCTTGATAACAGGCAGAATACGCTGAAAATGTTTGCCCTAGTGTGCTAAGCGGTAAGGTTCCAAAAGTTACAAGATTAACACCGTCATACGAATCTAATGTTGACGTCGTTGTAGTTGACCCCACTATCCAGTTCATACCAGACTCACAGCTCCAGGTTTCCATAGCACTTTCGAATGGAGCCATGGCTTCTGAGGTGCTAAAACCTTCATTAATTGTCCAGCTCATACCTCCCATTCCGTTTAAATCTATATGTTGGGTTTGGAAATCTTCGTCGCCAGAGCCTATATCATAAGCTAAATTAATTTGCGAATAGTCTATTGTTAAGCTTGTATTGGATTCAATAGATCCATTTGAAGGTGTATTAACCATAAATGTACCGGTTCCAGCTTCATCTGGGATTTCTACCTCAATTTTTGAGTCAGTCCAACTTAAGACTTGATTATCTAGCGCATCAGTATGCAATGCACCTCCATAATTAGCGTTACTAAACCCTACAGTTCCTTTAATGGTCCCAAAACCAGATCCATTAATAGTTAAAACACTCTTGGTTCCTGCGGAGTTTTCCGTTGCACTAAAAGATGCAATAGCTGGCGCCATAATAGACTTGCTGCTGTTAGTTTTAGTAAAAGTGCTAATATCTTTATTTAATACAAAATCGTTAACTATAACTGGTTGTTTACCACTATAAGAAATAATTTCATTGTAAAAGACATCTTTTATATTATCTATAATAGAGAACATATTGCTTACTCTATCATTTCGTTCATCATATTTATAAAATCCTTGGTTTGCTCCCAACGAATTAAATTTTGAAAATGAAATAGCTGATTTATTTTGAGTACTACTAGATTTAGTTTTTTCTAACATAAAAACACCTTTATCTCCTTTTCTAAGATTTAAACTATGTGATACTACTACAGCCTTCATATCTACAACACCACCTGCCGTAATAATCTCTATAGATTCTGAAATTAATTCCCCCTTAAATACTTTGTATACTTTAATAATATTAGAGGTTGAAATCCTTGAATGAGTGTTATCCAAATAAGATTTTTTTGAAATCACCTCACCTTCAATAATGGCATCTGATAACTCTATTTGTTTGTCAATTGAAATTTTATTAATCAAATTATGGTCTCGACTTTGACTATATAAGGAAGAAATAGAAAAAAAGAGACATACAATACTCAGTTTAAAGTAATACTTAGTCATAATATGGTAGATTTGGGATAACTAAACTACAAAATTATGACATATTATCCGATAAAAAAGTATTTAATCGATGAAATACGTTTATTTTAACAAATTATGTAAGAAAAAGAATATAATAACTATAAATATATGTTGGTTAATTATTTTCCAAGTTACAATACCACAGTTTACAGAATAGTTAGTGGTTAAATGTATTAAACTTGAATAATCTATAATGATAGCTTATTTTATAATAGCAAATAGCCTGGAATTCATTTTATCTAAAAATGAAAACTAGCGCATTAATGAGCATTTAAAATTTATACACTTCTTAAAGTCAAGATATTAACTAAACTGTTCAATTTTCAAATAATGTAGAATTCAATATTTAAATCAAAAACAACTAAATTATACATATTTTCTTACTTTATAGTGCATATATTATGCATTTTATCGATAAAATGACATATTATTAGGTTTAAATGTTATAATACTTTTATATTTATCCCAAATCTTAACCTATTTATTATGAAAAAAATTACGTTCATTTTAGCATTGTTTGTGCTAATGCCAACTTTTTTTTGTCAAGCACAACTTTTTAGTTCTAAGAAAAGTATTAATAATTCTACTGGAAACTTACCAAGTGTAATTGATTCTGGCAATTTAGATAATGATTCCAATATAGATATTGTAATAGGCACTACTTATGGTGGTACTATTGAATGGTATAAGAATAATGGAAATGGAACTTTTAGTTTACAAACATTAGTTACTTCTACACTTACTGGAGTACTTGGATTGGCTATAGCCGATCTAGACAACGATTTAGATAATGATATAGTGGCATCTTCATATTTTTCAGGACAAGTTGTCTGGTATGAAAATGATGGTTCTGGAAATTTTGGCTCAGCGCAACTAATTGCCTCTGGCATTGGTGAAGCTGGAACTGTTAAAGTTGGAAAGATTGATAATAATAATACTATTGATGTTGTAGTTGCTGCAGGAGCATCTGGTGAGGTTAGATGGTTTTCAAATAATGGAAATGGCACATTTACCAGTAGTTATGTTGTTGGAAACAATGGATTAACACCACGAAGTATTGATTTGGCTGATTTTAATGGTGATGGAGATTTAGATGTTGTTGTTGGCTTTAGGGATACTCAAAATGTTGAACTTTATGAAAATCAACTGGCAAATAGTGGTTCAACTACTTTTTTGAGGGATGCGAACGGTTCTATTTCATCTAGTAATTCAGATCTAAACGAAGTTTCTTTTGGTGATGTGGATAATGATAATAATCTCGACATTATTAAAGTAAATAAAAACGGCATGACTTCATGGTATAAAAAAGAAAGTAATGGTACTTTTAGTGAACATAATTTATCAACAACATATAGTAAACCAGCTACAGCAATGGTAGCAGATTACGATGATGACTCTACAAACGATATCATTGTTGGGTATGCAAATAGTGGAACCGACCCATTGACATGGCGCGACAACTCTGGTCCAGAGTCATTAATTGATAATACCCAAGACGATATAAACCAAATTACAATAAATGATTTTGATGGTGATGGTGATTTAGATGTTGCTAGTATCTCTCAAGGTCAAAATGATTTAAATTGGTTTGAAAATTTAACTTATTCGCCATCTTTAAGTGTAGTAAACAAAAATATTACGTCGTTTAAAGTTTATCCGAATCCAGCTAAAAATGAAATCAATTTTCAAGTAAATAATTTTAGCAATAATTTTAATGTTGATATTTTTAATGTAACTGGTAAAAAAATAATAGAAGCCACCATTAGTATTGGAAATCCTAAGTTGGATATTTCTAGTTTATCCAAAGGTGTTTATCTATTAAATATTAAAGATTTTAGCACAACCTTAAAGTTTGTAAAACTGTAAGTTAAATACAGAGTTTTAAGTAAAAAAAAAGGAGTGGTTGTAAACCACTCCTTTTTTTTTTTTGATTAATTAATATTTACTATTGCGGACTAGAAGATACTATCTTCTTAACAACAGTTCCTTCTTTAGTTGTTAATCTTACAAAGTACATCTGGTTATCCATTCTTGAAAGATTAATTTTAGAGGTATCCACGGTACCTTTAATGTAATGTGTATTATCAGAATATCTGATTAACGCACCTTTCATATCGAATACTTCAATCTTAACATCAGTATCGTAATCGAATGAATACTTAATATTCACTTCTTGATCGAATGGTACTGGGTAAGCCTTGAAGTCTAAAGTTTTAGACAACGAATCGTCTGTACTAGGAGGATTACAAGTGCCTTCTTCTATGCCACAACCACATTCACCTGGAGATGTTTTATTAGCATCGTCAGGACATCCGTCACAACCATCTGGTAAGCCATCACCGTCTGTGTCTATAGTATCATCAAATCCTGGGCAAATATCTACATCACCACAGACACCATCACCATCTGCATCATTGAACGGATCATTTGGACATACATCGCAAATATCACCGATGCCATCGCCATCAGTATCTAATTGATTTTCATTATCATCATTTGGACAGTTATCACAGGCATCACCGTAAGAATCGGTGTCTGAATTAGCTTGATCCATATTAGCTACGGACGGACAATTATCACATGGATAATCTTCCACACTATCACCATCGCTATCATTATTCAGGCAGCTAGTATTTTCTCCAGAGAATGAAATCATCCCATTTTCGTTGTCAGATAGTATTTCACTCATACTAGTGCACATACAAAGTACTTGACAAGTCACTGCATGAGCAATAACATATATTGGTCCTGTTACATCAGTAACTTTAACACTATAGTTTCTTACATAACCTAAGTTAGATGGATTGTAAGGATATTGGCCAGGTGCCACTGTATTTGTCCCATTTTTCTTTGGATATGGATCACAACCCACATATACATGAGCTTCGCTCATTACATATCCTGGTTCCTCAATATCATAAGTAACTGTTACCATACCATTCGAATAATTAACAATAACATCACCAACATTAGTTCCTTTACCAGTATCGCATTGCGCCGCTCCTGCATATAAAGGCATTGTGTATTCACCTTCGCATTCTAGATAATTAGTCCAACCCCATCTTCTAAAGTCTGGGATAAAGCAATTAGCTCCTTCATCGTCCATAGCGAAGGCTGTTTCACATTCACCAACTAAATCCCACTCTTCAACATATTCAACTGTAACCGTTTGAGCTGCATTACCAGCGCAGTCTGATTTATTAAATACATACTCATAGGTTGCAGAACATTCATCTGAACCTATAAGATTTTTATAGGCTTTTATAGGCTCTCCACTATCACAATTATCACTCCAAGTAGTTTCCAAATACTCCGGTACATCTCCGTTACATACATAACCATCAGGCAGAGGAGTAATTGTTGGAGCTATCGTATCATCAATTGTATAAACATGTGCCCATGTATCACTGTTTCCTTCACAGTCTGTATAAGTCCAAGTGTATGTACGAGTACCTTCACAAGTGATAGGGTCTGGATCGTCTGTAATTACTGGACCTGTTGGTGTAAGAACATTTCCACAATTGTCATTGACTGACGGAGGTGTAATACCATTTCCATTTGCATTTACCTCACACTCGACTGTGGACGCTCCATTTGCATCTAATACCTCAAACCCTTCGTACTCAATCGTTACTGTGTGTACATAATCTTGAGTGTTTCCTTCACAATCTGTATATGTCCAAGTGTAGGTAATGTCACCTTCACATACTGGACTTGCAGATACAACTACAGCACCAGGCTGTAATATATTACCACAGTTATCTTTTACCTCTGGTAATGTTGGTGGAACAATGTCTGCCTCACAGGCAACAGTAGCGCTCGTTGGTGTAATTGCTCCAAACGGCTCGTACTCAATCGTTACTGTGTGTACATAATCTTGAGTGTTTCCTTCACAATCTGTATATGTCCAAGTGTAGGTAATGTCACCTTCACATACTGGACTTGCAGATACAACTACAGCACCAGGCTGTAATATATTACCACAGTTATCTTTTACCTCTGGTAATGTTGGTGGAACAATGTCTGCCTCACAGGCAACAGTAGCGCTCGTTGGTGTAATTGCTCCAAACGGCTCGTACTCAATCGTTACTGTGTGTACATAATCTTGAGTGTTTCCTTCACAATCTGTATATGTCCAAGTGTAGGTAATGTCACCTTCACATACTGGACTTGCAGATACAACTACAGCACCAGGCTGTAATATATTACCACAGTTATCTTTTACCTCTGGTAATGTTGGTGGAACAATGTCTGCCTCACAGGCAACAGTAGCGCTCGTTGGTGTAATTGCTCCAAACGGCTCGTACTCTACATTTATAGTTTGAGTAACATCAATGAATTTACCACAGTTATCTGTAACTCTATATGTTCTAGTTATAGTAGGTTCACATGGATCATTATCAGATTCATCTTTTACCCAAGTTACCGTTGGAGTTCCACAATTATCAGCTGCATCAATAACAACATTTATATTAGGGTCTGGAATATTATCTATACAAGCTACAGTAATACCCTGTGGGTTTGAAGCAGTAGGGTCCTCATTGTCAGCAGCAACAGTAAAAGTCCTCGTACAACATTCAATTTGCCCACACTCATCACTTGCCACATAATGAACTGTTAACGAACCACCATTACATACAAAACTTGTAAAATCATAACTTCCTGTGTACTCAGTTCCATCGGAAACACAATCACCATTTATGGTTCCTCCAATATAAATTTTTTCAGTAACTATTCCTACTCCATTAGAGTTCGTGAACAAATCAACAAAATCATCAAATGCATCACTAATTCCTTGTTCAGATAAACAAGCTCCCAAATCTGGATCTGTAGGACATGTAATACTTAAATCTGAACCTGGCTCTGAATCAATAGAAGCTGTACTAAAACAACTAGAATCTGGTAATCCTGTAATAGAATCGATGGTTCCTGCAGTTGCATAAACCGTATAAGTTCCTGCTTCAGTAACCACAAACTGATTCCCTGTTACTCCTGTGTAAACACCATCTTTAAACCAACTATAAGTAATAATTAACTGGCCTGGATTAATTAAACTTGCCGTTAATACAGTATTTCCTGCAACGCAATTTTCTGCAATTTGAGGTTCAATTTCTAAAGTATCACCAAAATCAAAAGGACCTACTAAATCTTTAAGTTCCGCAACAAATGAATCGGAAGAACGCGTTTTTACTAAGAAGCTTCCAAAAGGGCTTTCACATTGTTCTCCAGCATCGGCATTACTATCTAAACCAAATGCTGTCGCATTAATGGCTATTTCTGCAAATCCAAATTGTGGATATAACCCATCATCAGATATATCTCCTCCTCTATCTATTGTTGGCCAAGGTGTTCCCTCAACCGCACTATCAGCATTTACTTGAGCCCAAATAGCAGTAGCTCCTCCTTTAGGAACAATTTGAGCATAGCCATAGGTGCCAGCATCTAAACCACCATCATAATAATCAAAACCGCCATTTCCATCTCCAAATAAGAATGGTAAATTTGGTCTATCATTTAAAAGTTCTAACTCAGCTTGACCAATACCTACTAAATCAATCCAAACAAACACGCGAATATCTGCTACATTACCTCCGTTAGTGTAATTAACAGATAAAATAATATCTCCTAATTGCGATGGAATACCATCAGCCTCAAATTCAAATGCAGTATGACCACCTTGTTGGCCATAACTTGGATCTTCGTAAACAATGGATTCATTCTCAACTTTTATTTTACCTCTAAAATATTCAAAATCAATATAACTAGTACCATCTTGACTACGCGTGGAGGCTCCAACAAAAGCAAATTCTTGCCCAGCGAATGCACCACCAAATGGGGCTTCTCTTCTTAAATGGGCATATACATCAATAATATCATTTTTTTGAGGAACATCACCATTTTTAATGGTCCAAGTCATTGGATTTTGTATGTTCTTATCACTGGTTGCTCCAAAAACAGTCCCGTCTTTAAATTTACCATTAGTGCGCTGATCTCTTGCATATAATCCATCAATCCAAGTTCTAAAAGTGACAGGATCAACCCAAAATGGCTCTTGTGACATATCCAATCTTACAGCGATATTCTCTCCAGTATCTAAACCACTGGGATAGATGGAAGTATCTATTACACCCAGTCCTGGTGCTCCGTTCATATAGTCGAACCAATCGTCGGTCCCGGATGCCGGTAAATTGCTAAAGGAAAGAACGTCGGCTTCAACATCTGCATCAACGCCAAACCCTGCAATTGGATCTGTTTGGAGCGGAACAGCTTGAGCCATTAAATTACTTACACTCAACAAAAAAAGCATAACTACAGCTAAACTGGTTATACTTTTAAATGTTTTTCTTAGTAAACTAAGACAACACGCCATTAAATTTAAAGAGGTTTCACTCTTTGGTTTTTGGGTAAAATTGTACATTAACATAACATTTTGGTTTAATTAATAAATGATGTCAACATAAATTCGGTCTAAACAACAAATGCCGGTTCTACAAAGTAAAACCAACTAAAAGTTGTCAAGTAAAAGGTAAGACGAGGGCATCTTTAATTTGCTATTAATCAAGTATGCTCTTAAAATAAAATAAGTGAAATGAAGTAAAATTGTAGATACGAGGGTAATCCAAATGTACCAAATAAAAATGCTTAATACAACTTGTGTTTTTCACTTTTAGATTATCCGCATAAAAGTTTAGACCATCTACATTCAATAGTTTTTTATTGAATAATTTTTAGATAAACCCACATTTTTATTCGATAATCTGTTTTTTTTTTAAATATGTTGAAAACATAATAATCTAACAGCCCCTATAATTGTTAATATTTACTAAAATATAACTCCCTTAATCCTACGAATTATTACATTCGCTTAAATTTTTTTAAAAATGAAATAAGCCATAACTAGAAGTTGATAACAATCGAAATGATTGTTGGCGAATTACATTTCTGTGCTGAGCAATGTCGAAGCATGACCGATAAAAAACAATAAAATTTAAACAGATGAAAAATTTCTTTTTTTTAACTTTTGTAATCCTAGCTATTGTATCCTGTAAAAATGAGAAAAGTGATAAAAAAGTGGATTATGCTATTATCTCTGGAATCATTAAAAACAAACCTATTGGAGAGCTAACTATTAATAGCTACGACAGAACTTTTAGTGAACCTATTAAAGTTGCTGATGACGGAAGTTTCGTTGATACATTGAAGATTAAAACGAATTCTTACGTTCTTTTTGACAGCAAGAATCCTGTATTTCTTCGTCTTACAAAAGGAGATAACTTAAAAATTGACTACGATGCCAATGATTTCGAAAACTCTTTAACTTTATCTGGGCAAGGTGCTTACGTAAACAAGTATTTATTAGCAAAAATGAAAACTGAAAAAAGTTTTTTAGGGAATCGTTTTGAGACCTACAAGCTAAATGAAACCGATTTTAAAGCTAAATATAATGATCTTAAAAATTCAAGTTTAGAATTGATGAATAGTTCGGAGGGCCTTGATGAAGCGTTTAAAGCATTAGAAGAAAAAGACCTACACTATTATTATTTGGCTAGGTTGAATGAATACGAAAACTACCGCCGTTATGTTACTAAAGATGATACGTTTAATATTTCTGAGGACTTTTTAAATGATTTAGATAACCTGGATTATACTAACGAAAAAGATTTTGAATTCTCACAGAATTATAAAGGCTTAGTAAATAGTCATTACAAAGATTTAGCTGATAAATTAGCTAAAAATGATTCCATTGATAATGACATTGCCTTTTTAAAAACTTTGGGTTCAATTGAGAGTGAAGCTATTAAAAATGGATTGTTATTCGATTTTGCAAATAACTCCATGAGCTACTCCAAGGACATTGATGCTTTCTACAGTTTATATGCGAATAACTCCAGCAATTCCGAAAATAACTTAGTTGTAAAAGAGAAGTATGACAAATTAATGGCACTTGCCCAAGGACGACCATCTCCAAAGTTTTTCGATTATGTTAACTATAAGGGTGGTACCACATCTTTAGATGATTTAAAGGGTAAGTATGTTTATGTTGATGTATGGGCTACATGGTGCGGTCCATGTAAACGTGAAATTCCTTATTTAAAGGAAGTTGAAAATAAATATCATGATAAGAATATTGAATTTGTTAGTGTTTCTATTGATAAAGCTGCGGATAGCGACAAGTGGAAAAATATGATTGAAGATAAAGAGTTAGGTGGTATGCAGCTGTTTGCAGATAATGATTGGAATTCAAAATTTGTTAAAGACTACCAAATTCAGGGGATTCCTCGATTTATATTAATTGATGCTGAAGGAAACATTGTAAATGCCAATGCACCTAGACCGTCTGATCCTAAATTAGTGGACTTATTTACTGAACTCAATATCTAATTGATTATATAATTTAAATAAAAAAAGCCGCTGGAAGCGGCTTTTTTTATTCTTCCGCATCGGCAGTATCATCAGTTTCTTGAATATTTTCTGGCTGTTTAAATAAATCAATAAAAGCTTCACCTAAATAATCAATTATATGGCTAGCAACTAGACTTTGGTAGCCAAAATATTCAACAGCGATATCAGCGGATTTACCATGTAAAAAGACGCCAAAAATAGCCGCAACAGAAGGATGATAACCTTGAGCTATTAAACCCGTTATAATACCTGTTAATACATCACCAGATCCGGCAGTCGCCATTCCCGGATTTCCAGTGGTGTTAACATATAACTTGTCATCAAAAATAATGATGGTATTTGCACCTTTAATTACAAGAATCGACTTATGCTTCTTTGAAAAGGCCTTGGCTTTTTTCAATTTATCAAAATCATCTGTCCATGAACCAATAAGTCTTTCTAATTCTTTTGGATGCGGCGTTAAAATAGACTCGTCTGGTAATAATTTTATTAGAGACTTCTTTTTAGAAAGTATATTTAAACCATCAGCATCAATAACCAAAGGGGCTGTATTATGCTTTAAAAAAGTCCCAAAGGCAGAAATGGTGTCATTATTAGTTCCAGCACCAATACCAAAAGCAATGACACTTGGTTTAATTTCAAAATCTATGGAAGTTATCTGTTCTTCGTCATTATCTGTTATAACCATAACCTCTGGCAACGCTGCTTGTATTGGTACATAACCACATTTTGGAACATAGGCCGTAACCAAACCAGAGCCTGCCGATAATGCTGCTCTACTAGTTAAACTTACTGCTCCAATTTTTCCATAACTACCTCCAATAATTAATGAATGACCAAAATTACCCTTATGAGAAAACTTATCTCTAGGAATATAATTAGGTAAAACTTCATGCTTGCCAATTAATTCAACATCTGTTTGGGTAGTTTGCAAAAACTCTGGATCTAAACCAATATCTAAAACTTCCCATTGAACAGTATATTTCGCGGTTTCAGGTAAAAAGAAAACTAATTTGGGCGAAGCAAAACTTAAGGTAAACCCAGCATAAACAACAGCATCTTCATTCTCAACGGCCTTATCTGTATAAAGTCCAGATGGTATATCCACAGATAAAGTAAACGCTTGAGTCTTTTTAAAATGAATAAATAATTCTTTAATCCAAGATTGCACTAGTCTATTAAGTCCTATTCCGAAAATGGCGTCTACAATAATATCGTCTCTATGCATTTCGGGAAAGTCTTCGGAACAACTTAACAATTCTGGCCAATTTTTAGTGACATTCTTCACGCGATCATAGTTGATTAAAAAATCTTTTGATCGTTTATCACTGCAATTAACAATATAGGTTTTTACGTTATAACCATGTGTAATTAAGTGTCGAGCTATCACCAAGCCATCTCCCCCATTGTTGCCAATGCCACAAAAAACATGAATAGGAACCTGTGCCCCTTGCATGCGTAAATGCATCCAATTAAAAATTTGAGTGCCCGCACGTTCCATTAAATCGGTTGATGAAATGCCTTGACGTTCGGTGGTTATTTTATCTCCTTCATAAATCTGCTCCTTAGAAAATATCTTCATCTCTTATTTTTTTATTATTGATTTTTCAGTTCTAGTTTATATTCGTTAGCATTATTAAACGAAAATTGATTCAGTATAAGAATATTGTAAAAAGTTTTGATTAGTTTTTTTATTAGGCTAAATGTAATACTTTTGGAGTGTATATATCAATACCATGAGTCCAAGTATTTTAAATACAATAGCAATTTTAGCTTTAAACCTTAAGGCTAATGCGTCTGTTTTAGGATTCAACACAAATATTACGACCCTTTGGGGTTGCTAATAATATACTCTTCAGGTAACTATTGTGGTTCAATTAATCACAAATTCATAAATATTATTTTTAACAAACAATTCATTAAAAAATGAAGGTTTTAAAATTCGGAGGGACTTCTGTAGGTTCTTCAAAAAATATAAATAACGTCATCAATATTTTAGAAGATTATTCTAAAAGTGATTCCATTATATGCGTAGTTTCTGCTGTTGGCGGAATTACAGATAAACTTTTACTTGCAGGTAAGCAAGCTCAAAATAAAGATCAATCTTTTCAGGAAACATTCAATTTAATTAAAGAAATTCATTTCGATATAATAAATGAATTAAATACCCAAAATAGTGAATCTATTTTAAGCTTTGTTGATGAAAAACTTAACGCTTTAAAAAGTTTATTAGAAGGTATTTTCTTAATTAACGAACTATCGCCTAAAACTTCCGATAAGCTCGTAACCTTTGGTGAAACCCTTTCTTCATTTATTATAGCAGAAACTATGAAAAATAGAAATATCTCTGCTGAAAGGAAAAATTCCCAAGAACTTATAATAACGAATTCCAACTTTACGAAGGCTGAAGTTGATTATACCGTAACCAATAAAAATATTCGAGAGTATTTTAAAACTGCATCACAAAGAATAACCATACTTCCAGGATTTATTTCTAAATCGGTTATTGGAGAACAAACCACGCTAGGTCGTGGGGGGTCGGATTTTACGGCAGCCATAATAGCAGCTGCTTTGAATGTAGAGCAATTAGAAATTTGGACTGATGTAAGTGGTATGTTCACTACCAATCCTAAAATGGTTAAGCAGGCCTACCCTATTGATAAAATATCGTATCAAGAAGCTATGGAATTATCACATTTTGGTGCTAAAGTACTATATCCCCCAACTGTGCAACCAGTTTTAGATTTAAATATCCCAATTCACATTAAAAATACACTGGCACCAAATGACAATGGTACCGTGATTTCTAATGATGATGTTAATAGTAGTAATCCTGTAAAAGGCATAAGTAATATTGGAAACATTGCTTTACTTACACTTCAGGGAAGTGGTATGGTGGGAATTCCTGGTTTTTCTAAACGATTATTTGAAACACTTTCTCAGGAAAAAATAAATGTTATTTTGATTACTCAAGCTTCATCAGAACATTCTATTTGCCTTGGTATAGATTCGAATGACGCTGAAAATGCAAAAATAGCTATTGACACAACATTCGAAAACGAAATAGCGCTTCATAAAATCGACCCTATTCTTGTTGAAACAGGACTTTCTATTATTGCTCTTGTTGGGGATAGCATGAAGAACCATCAAGGTATAAGTGGAAAAATGTTTAGCACCTTGGGTAAAAACAACATTAATATTAGAGCTATTGCTCAAGGTGCTTCAGAAAAAAATATCTCAGCCGTTATAGCTGATAACGATGTTAAAAAAGCATTAAATACCTTACACGAACAATTTTTCGAAGCTAAAACAAAACAGTTAAATGTATTCATTACGGGTGTTGGTAATGTAGGTGAACGTTTGGTCGAACAAATAAAACAACAGAAGAAATATTTAAAGGAAAACTTAAAAATAAGCCTTCGCGTTGCTGGATTATCCAATTCTAAAACCATGATATTTGATGAATCTGGTATCGATTTAAAAAATTGGAAAGAACAATTAGCCGAAGGAGAAAAAGCATCTTTAACTGGCTTTTTTGAAAAAACAAAAGCGCTTAATTTACGAAACAGTATATTCGTGGATGTCACGGCAAATTATGATGTGGCCAATTTATACGCTAATTATTTAAGGCAAAGTATTGCTGTAGTAGCTTGTAATAAAATTGCCTGCTCGAGTGATTTTGAAAACTATAAATTACTTAAGCGATTGTCATTAAAATATAATGCGCCTTTCTTATTCGAAACTAATGTAGGTGCTGGGTTACCTATAATTGATACTTTAGGCAACTTAATGGCTTCTGGGGATAAAATAACCTCTATCCAAGCGGTACTTTCGGGAAGTTTAAATTTCGTGTTCAACAATTTTAACGACCATACTAAATTTTACGACATTGTTAAACAAGCAGGCGCAGAAGGTTATACCGAACCAGATCCTCGAATTGACTTAAGCGGTGTTGATGTTGCTCGTAAAATATTGATTTTAGCCAGAGAAAGTGGTGTTGAAATGAATTTAGAAGATATTGAAAACACTTCATTCCTATCTGAAGCTGGATTAAAAAGTGATTCGGTTGATGATTTTTATCAAACTTTAATTGACGACGAAGCGCATTACCAAAATTTATATGCATCAGCTAAAAGCAATAATTGCCAACTAAAATATGTTGCAAAGTTTGATGGTGAAAACGCAAGTGTTGGTTTACAAGAAATTCCAGAAGGGCATCCTTTTTATAATTTGGAAGGTAGCGACAATATAGTGATGTTCTATACGCAACGTTACCCTAAACAACCAATGATTATTAAAGGTGCTGGTGCTGGTGCCGATGTAACGGCATCAGGCTTGTTTGCAGATATTATTAGATTGGCAAATGATTAGTTTTTTAAGAATATGGAATTACATAAAAGAAGCTCTAGTTACTGTTCCAGTGCACCGGAGAATTATTTAGTAGATATGATGAATGAAATTAAAATATTCTCCCCTGCAACTGTTGCTAATGTGGCATGTGGTTTCGACGTTTTAGGGTTTTGCCTAGATAATGTTGGGGACAACATGGTTATTAGAAAAACTGAAAAGAAAGGTATTTCTATTACCAATATTGAAGGTTTCGATTTACCCTATGAAACCGAGTTAAATGTAGCTGGTGTTTCCGCCTTAGCCATGTATGAAGTGTTAGATGTAGATTTCGGATTTGAAATAGAAATCTACAAAAACATAAAACCTGGAAGTGGCATTGGAAGCAGTGCTGCAAGTGCCGTTGGTAGCGTTTTTGGCATGAATGAACTCATAGGAAGACCTTTTAATACAACACAATTAACCGAATTCGCCATAAAAGGGGAAGCATTGGCTAGCAAGTGCGAGCATGCTGATAACTTAGCTCCTGCCCTATTTGGTGGGTTCACCTTAGTAAAAAGTGTATCGCCGTTGAAGATACTTGAAATTCCAACTCCAAATGAGTTGTATGCTACTATCATTCATCCACAGATAGAGATTAAAACCTCTGAGGCAAGAGCAATTCTTCCGTCTAAAGTAGCATTGAGTGATGCCATCGCCCAATGGGCCAATGTTGGTAGCTTGGTTCACGGATTACATACAAACGACTATAATTTAATTAAAGAGTCGTTACATGATGGTATTGTAGAACCTTACAGATGTAAATTGATTCCACATTTTAAGGAAATAAAAGAAAGTGCTTTAAATGTTGGAGCATTAGGCGTTGGGATATCTGGATCGGGTCCATCTATATTTTCATTAAATAAAGGATTAGAAACGGCAAATAAAGTGAAAGATGCGATGCAAAATGTATATAAAAATACAGGTATTGAATTTGATATACACGTATCAAAGATTAATACCGATGGAATTAAAATAATAGGATAAGTGTTATTGTCATTTTGAACACAAGTGAGGAATCCCATAATACACAAGTAATCAAAATATTCTTGCCTTTACAAGAAACAAACAAAAATGAAATACTACTCTTTAAATAAACAAGCGCCAGATTCAACATTTAAAAATGCAGTGATTAAAGGGCTTGCCCCAGATAAAGGTTTATACTTTCCTGAAAGCATTACACCTTTACCTCAATCATTTTTTGAGAATATTGATAATTTATCCAATACTGAAATTGCTTATGAAGCCATCAAACAATTTGTATGTCCAGAAATTCCTGAAGCAACTTTAAAAACAATTGTCGATGAAACGCTTTCTTTTGATTTCCCTGTTGTTAAATTAAATGACAACATTTCAACTTTAGAATTATTTCATGGACCTACCATGGCATTTAAAGATGTGGGCGCACGATTTATGGCACGCTGCTTAGGTTTTTTTAATAAAAATAACGATGAAGAAGTTACCGTTTTAGTGGCTACTTCTGGTGATACTGGTGGTGCTGTTGCAAATGGGTTTTTAGGTGTAAAAGGTGTTAATGTAGTTATTCTTTATCCTAGTGGTAAAGTAAGCGATATTCAAGAAAAGCAATTAACTACATTGGGTCAAAATATAAAAGCCTTGGAAGTTAATGGCACTTTCGATGATTGCCAAGCCATGGTAAAAACAGCTTTTTTAGATGAGTCCCTAACAAGTAAAATGCAGTTAACTTCTGCCAACTCTATTAATGTTGCTCGATGGTTGCCTCAGTTATTCTATTTTATGTTTGCATATAAGCAACTACATAATAAATATGAGGATATTGTGTTTTCTGTACCAAGCGGAAATTTCGGAAATATTTGTGCAGGCATGATGGCACAGCAGTTAGGACTGCCAATTAAACATTTTGTTGCTTCTAATAATGAAAACAACGTTGTAACTAGATACCTTATTTCGCAATTGTACGAACCAAAACCATCAGTTCAAACCATATCGAATGCTATGGACGTAGGTGCACCGAGTAATTTTATCCGTATTGAAGAAATCTATAAAAACAGATTTGAAACCTTAAAAACAAATTTGTCTTCTTATAGTTTTAGTGATAACGACACCAAGGCTGCTATGCTCGAAATTTATGATAACTATAATTACGTTGCCGATCCACATGGTGCTGTTGGATATTTAGGTTGCAAAACCTATTTAAAAGATAACCCAAATGTCCATTGTGTGTTTTTAGAAACAGCACATCCCACTAAGTTTTTAGATGTGGTTGAAGAGGTTATTAAGAAAGAACAATCTTTGCCTAAACAAATACAATCTGTTATGGGTAAAGACAAAGTATCTAAAGTTATTTCTTCGTATGAAGATTTAAAGGCTTTTTTATTGAATTAATCTTATTAATTCCCAAATGATACAAAATATATTTCTGAAGAAAATAATAAAACATGACTGAAGTAGACTGGATTGGTTTTTTAGGTGTTTTTCAAATACTACTCGCCTATTTTTTAAATGTTTTCGAGAAAATCTCTAAAAACGACTTATCATTTATACTTCTTAATCTTATTGGTGCATCAATGGCTTGTTTGGCTTCCGTTCTTTTAAAATATTGGCCTTTTATAATATTAGAAGCTATTTGGGCAATAGTGTCGTTGTATTCTCTTTTCAGGTTTAAGACTATATCAAACTGATTTAATCTACATGAATACTATCGGTTTCCACAATAATATAATAAAGCTTTCATTCTAATAATTATAATTGAGTAGCGAAATTGCTTTTAAGGAGCAATCTAAGAATTTGTTTAATCTAGATTAGGTAGTTCAAAATCATCTAGAGCACTTGATTCTTTCATTAAATTCTCTATTGCCTCAACAGTTCTAGGAGCTTCACCTGACAGATTTATAGGTCCATTTTCTGTAATAAGAATATCATCTTCAATCCTTACGGCTATCCCCCACCACTTTTTATCGCACGGACTCCCATCCGGGATATAAATCCCAGGCTCTACAGTTATAACTGTATTGGGTTTAAAGGCTTCATAGGTTCCAGGGTCGTGAACGTCCAAACCTAAATAATGCGATGTTCCGTGAGGGAAATACGTATGTTTTTCATCTACTGAAGAAATTATCCCCAACTTTTGTAAACCTTCATTGATAACAATCTTTGCAACGTCATTCGGTTCATTAAAACTAGCACCTACAACTGAAGCTTTAATCCCCGCTTCTTGAGCCTCATACACCAAATTATAAATCAATTTTTGCTCAGAAGTAAACTTTCCGTTAGCCGGTATGGTTCTAGTTACATCTGCCGTATACCCATGATATTCTGCCCCTAAATCCATTAGTACCAAATCGTTCTCTACTTTCATTTTAGTGTTTTCAATATAGTGCAAAACGCAACCATTATTACCAGCACCTACAATACTTGGGTAGCCTTCGTATTCGCTACCATACTTTTTATAAACGTATTCATGAATTCCTTGTATCTCAGATTCAGACATATTTGGGTGCATTGCCTTCATAACTTCTCGCTGCCCCATAGCAGATATTCGAATGGCTTTTGTTAATAAAACTAATTCTTCCTCCGTCTTAATCTCACGTAATTTACCCATTAGTTCAGGAAGCAAACTTACATTTAAATTACTTTTATTTTCTGCTACTTTTGAGACAAGTTTTTGTTTCAATTCCATGCGTGTTGCATCATCTTGAGATTGGGAATATTTAATTATAATCTCATCCTCGTTTAAATCGGGATAATAAGAAACCGCACGTCCAATAGTTTGTGCAACATTGGCACTATTATCAACTTCTGTAGCTTTAATAAGTTGATAAATCCTTATTTGATTTTGGGAAATTGGCGTAAAATTGTCATAATTAATTTGCTCCTTAAATGTTCCTATTAAAGAATGTAAATCGGCTTTATTGCCTTTCGAGTCTCTATAATCATCATGAAAATTATGAAAGAGAATCCTATCAAAATCCGAATAATTAATTCCAGAATCAACAAACTCACTTCCATTATATACTTTTTCAAAACCTAGATTCTTTTTTGCCCCTTCAACGCCCAACCTATGTCCTGTCCACATTTCGGCTAAGGGATTTTTTTCTTGAACATATAACACCTCATTAAAAGTGTTTTCATTATCAGCATTTATATCTTCAGAAAAAATTAAAAGCACTGCATGAGGCTCCTTATAACCTGTTAAATAATAAAAATTGGGGTCTTGATGATAGACATAATCAACATCGTTCGCTCTATTTCTAATAGGGTTTGCAAAAAACACAGCTATACTATTATCAGGTAATAATTCTCTAAGCGCTTGTCTTCTTTCTTTATGAAAATCTTTTGTTAGATAATCAGCTGGTAATCCATCTTGAGCAGAAATCAAAACAGAAAATAAAACTAAGAGGCAATTTAAAAAAAATTTCATGTTATAAAATTTAATTCCTAAATATACTGATTATAATAATCTTAAAAGCCCAATCTAATTTCTTAACGCTCTTTATGAAATTTGAACTAAGAATTTTCAATACATTTGCATCACTCAAGATTTAAAGTAGTTATTTATGAAAAATACGGCCTTAAATGAAACTCATATTGCATTAGGTGCTAAAATGGTGCCGTTTGCAGGATATAACATGCCCGTTCAGTATGAAGGTGTAAACATAGAACATCAGACGGTTAGAGAAGCTGTTGGAGTATTTGATGTATCCCATATGGGCGAGTTTTTAATTGAAGGCGAGTATGCTCTTGATTTAATACAAAAAGTATCTAGTAATGATGCTTCAAAATTAGCGATAGGAAAAGCACAATACAGTTGCTTACCAAATGATGATGGTGGTATTGTAGACGATTTAATTATTTATAAAATTAAAGAAGACACTTACTTATTGGTAGTTAATGCAAGTAATATAGAAAAAGACTGGAATTGGATACAGTCCAAAAATGATGTTGAGGCAACCATGCGAAATTTGAGTGAAGACTATTCACTTCTTGCTATTCAGGGCCCAAAAGCAGTTGAAGCCATGCAAAGTTTAAGTAGTCATGATTTATCTGCTATTAAATTTTACAATTTTGTAGTTGGTGATTTTGCAGGTATTGATCATGTCATTATTTCAGCCACAGGGTATACTGGAAGTGGTGGTTTTGAAATTTATTGTAAGAATTCTGAAGTAAAACAAATTTGGGATAAAATTTTAGAAGCTGGAACAGATTTCGGTATAAAACCAATAGGTTTAGCTGCAAGAGATACGCTGCGTTTGGAAATGGGTTATTGCCTCTACGGTAATGATATTGATGATACTACATCACCGATAGAAGCTGGTTTAAGTTGGATAACTAAATTCACTAAAAATTTCACTAACTCTGAAGCCTTAAAAGCCGAAAAAGAACACGGAGCAGAACGCAAACTTGTTGCTTTTGAACTTGACGACCGTGGTATACCAAGACATGGTTATGATATTGTTGATGGTAATGGTAACAAAATAGGCAATGTAACTTCAGGTACCATGTCGCCATCTTTAGGTAAAGGTATTGGATTAGGCTATGTTCCAACAATATTTTCGCAGGTCGGTAGTAAAATTAATATTCAAGTTCGCAAAAAAGCTATCCCGGCAACGGTGGTTAAATTGCCTTTTTACAAAGTTTAATTAGGCTATTTTATTTGGCAAATTGTAGATGACGGGGAAGCAACAAAATAGTAAACATCGTATATTAATTTTAGGTGGAAGTGGTTTCTTAGGAGGTGCTCTTTATAAAGAGCTTTGCCCCTATTTTAAGACCTACGGCACTTATTATAAAAGTAACAGACAGCTTGAGAAGAATCATCACTTTTTTCAATACAATATAGAGGAAGACGATATTTATGAAATTTTAGATATTGTTAAGCCGACTATCATTATTTCTGCACTTAGAGGTGACTTTTCAAAACAGGTTATTGTTCATCAACATCTTGCGGAGTATGTTTATAAGCATAAAATAAAATTACTTTTCTTATCGTCAGCTAACGTATTCGACGCTTATATAAAGTATCCTAGTTATGAGGAAGATAAGACTTATAGCAATAGTATTTATGGGCATTTCAAGATAAAAATTGAAAATATGCTGTTACGCTTGCCTAAAAAACAAATTGCCATTTTAAGAATGCCTATGGTTTTTGGGTCTCAAGCACCTCGTGTGCAAGAAATTATACAATTGGTCAAAGAAAAAGAACCCATAGAAATATTTCCTAATTTAATAATGAATGTTACGACCGATTCTAAAGTAACGCAACAGATACATTATATAATTAACAGAAATAAATCTGGTATTTTTCATTTGGGAAGCGATGATCTGGTTCATCATAATGATTTTATAAAGGAAATTATATCAACGTTAGAAATAAAAGAAAAGGTTTTATTCAAACATGTTTATACCACTAATGATGACCGGTATTTAGCGGTCTTGCCTAAATTCAATAAACTACCAAAACATTTACATCTTAAAAGCTCAGAAATTTTAAAAGAGCTAAAAATATAATTAAAATTAATTAAATTGAAGTAAAATTTAAGACTACCCTAATATGACAAAACTTTCTGAACAAGATATAGAGAAAAAATTATTACGATTTCCAGATTGGGAATATTTTGACAATGCCATTCATGCAGAATTTGAATTTGAAAATTTTAAAGATTGCTTTAGTGCTATGAGTCGTATTGCTTTTGAGTGTGAAGCATTAAATCATCATCCTAATTGGAGTAACGTTTACAACGTACTCTCAATTTCTTTGTCTACTCATGATGCCAATGGTGTGACCAACAAAGATTTTAAATTGGCAGAGGCTATTGAAAATATTGTTGAACCAGAGGAATAATTTGGTTTTAACCCATACATTTTTAACTTTACAACCGATTAAAATATAACATAAATTAACTACTATGGGAAGAGCTTTTGAGTTTAGAAAAGCAAGAAAAATGAAGCGTTGGTCTGCTATGAGTAAAGCCTTTACTAGAATTGGTAAAGACATTGTAATGGCAGTAAAAGAAGGTGGTCCTGATCCAGATAGTAATTCAAGATTACGTGCTGTAATACAAAATGCCAAAGCCGTAAATATGCCTAAGGATAATATCGAACGGGCAATAAAAAGAGCTAGTGATAAAAATCAAGGTGATTATAAAGAAGTGGTTTTTGAAGGCTATGCTCAGCATGGTATTGCAGTTCTGGTAGAAACTGCTACAGATAATAACACAAGAACCGTAGCAAATGTTAGAAGTTATTTTAACAAATGTGATGGTAGTCTTGGAACATCAGGTTCGGTTGTCTTTATGTTCGATCATACTTGTAATTTTAAAATTATGGGTGAAGCTTTGGACTTAGAAGAATTAGAGTTAGAGCTTATAGATTTTGGTGTTGAAGAAATTTTTGAAGATACCGATGAAGATGCGGATGGCAATGAAGTTAACAGTGTGATGATTTATGCGCCTTTTGAAAGCTTTGGTAAAATTCAACATTATTTAGAAGAAAATAATATTGAAATTTTGTCTTCTGGCTTTGAACGAATCCCTCAGGTAACAAAACAGCTCACTCCAGAGCAAGCTGAAGATGTCGAAAAACTTTTAGAAAAGCTTGAAGAAGATGATGACGTACAAAACGTTTATCATACCATGGAAGAAATAGAGTAATAAAAACAAACATTCGTAAATATTAAAAAGAGGGCATTGCTCCTCTTTTTTTTGTAAATTATGTGACCTATTATTAATACAATAAAATTATGAGGTTATTTAAAGTATTAGTTATGTTGTTTATGTTATCAGTTTCAAACGCGCAATCAAATGAAGTCCTCACATTTCTAAATACTTTGAATGAAAATCAACTTAGTAAAACAATTTTATCGTTTGATAATACAAGTAGGGAAACTTGGCATTTCTTGCCTGGGACTATGTATAAAAGACATGGTATTGCTTTATATGATTTGGATGAAACTCAAAAAACGCATGCATTCAATTTATTAAAATATCATTTAAGCAGCACAGGATATTTAAAAACAAAAAAAATAATTGAGCTTGAACGCTATCTTGGAGAGCTGTCTGGAAAAAAAGTTTTTAGAGATCCTGAAAAATACTATTTTGCTTTCTACGGAAATCCAAAAAAAGATTCTTTATGGTCGTGGTCTTTTGAGGGACATCATATCTCTTTAAATTTTACTGTATCAAATGAAAAAATTTCCGCATCTCCAAGATTTATGGGCACCAATCCTGCAGAGATAAAGGAAGGTCCTTTAAAAGGACAGCGCGTATTAAATAAAGAAGAAGATTTGGCTTTTGAATTAATAAATTCAATGGGTGAAGAGCAAAGGGCTAAAACCATATTTAAATCAATTGCATTTCCTGATATATTGACTTCTAACAAATCTAAAGTTGCACCATTAGAAAATGAAGGGATAAAAGCTAAAAACCTCAATGAAAAACAAAAAGCCATATTAACTAAATTAATTAAAGAGTACTTGTTAACCTTACCTCAGGAATTAGCCAAAGAGCGTTACCGTGCTATACAAATAGCCGAATTTGATGATATAAGATTTGCATGGGCGGGATCAACAGACTTAACTAAAGGACATTATTATAGAATTCAAGGAGATACTTTTTTAATTGAATTTGATAATACTCAAAATAATGCTAACCATGTCCACTTAGTATGGCGAGAATTTAATGGTGATTTTGGGAGGGATTTAATAAAAGAACATTACGAAAAATCAGATCATCATAAACAAAAATAAAAGGGTTAATTTATAATTTGTTTATTTATTCTTTACATAAATAAGTTTAAATCTTGCATTGGCTTGATCCCGTTGCTCAATTTCGAAGTTTTCTCCAAGTGATTTAAATAGTGGTGTTAGCTTGGAAAAACCAAAGTTACGTGAATCAAAATTTGGTTGTTTTTTTAAAATTAAGGAGCCAACATCTCCTAAAAAAGCCCATCCATCCTCATCCGCAGCATCATCAACTGAATTCTGAAGAAGTTTAATCACTTTTGGTGTTATATTATATAGGTTTTCTTTTTTCTTCTTACCGCTTTTTACTCCTTTATCATTATCTTCATCATTGGCAAGAATTTCTAAATAAATAAACTTATCACAGGCCACAATAAATGGATTCGGTGTTTTCTTCTCTCCCATACCATAAACAACCATGGCTGCTTCACGTAAACGAGTTGCTAATTTTGTAAAATCACTATCAGAAGATACTAAGCAAAAACCATTTACTTTTTCTGAATATAAAATATCCATAGCATCAATTATCATGGCTGAGTCTGTGGCATTTTTTCCTGTAGTATAACCATATTGCTGAATAGGTGTTATAGCATTTTCTAACAACACATTTTTCCATTTTGATAAATGTGGCTTTGTCCAATCACCATAAATTCGTTTTATGGTTGGTGTACCATATTTAGCTATTTCCTCCATCATTTCAGAAATATACTTGGATGGTATATTATCACCATCTATAAGCACTGCAATTTTTGTGTCTTTAATCATTTGTTAAAAATACTTAAAATAAAGTGACTAGTTCAATGGCATAGGGTTTATCTTTTTTAACCTGTTGTTTTTAACAAAACTATAAGATAATGAACCTCTCTTAATACCTAAATTTGCAATCGACTATTTTTTTAATAAATAATGAGGATTTGAAATCTATTAAAATCATTAATTATGATAATAAAACCATTTAAAGTATCGCAAAATTTTTTAATTACCCTATTAATGTTATGTGTTTTTTTACCTACTCACTCTAACGCTCAGAAAAAGAGAAAAAAGAAAAAAGACAACATTGAGACTGCAGCCGTAGCTCCTCCAAAGAAAACGAAAGAAAAAACTATAGCAGAACTTGTAAAATCCTCAAAAGAAATTAATGGTTTATTTAAGCTATATCAAGATACTATCACTGGGTCTTTACAAATGCTTATTAAAGAAAATCAAATTGGAAAAGAGTTTATCCATTTTGGCCAGATTGCAGAGGGCCTTGCTGATGGTGGTTTTACTATTAGAGGTGCATATAGAGGCTCTAAAATTTTTAAGGTAAAAAAGTATTTTAATAAGATTGAGTTTGTTACCCAAAACACCTCCTTGTATTTCGACCCGAACAACGCTATTTCAAAAGCTAAGGATGCCAACATAAGTGAGGGGAATATGGCAAGTTTAAAAATCGAAGCCCAGGACCAAGAGAAAGGTCTCTACCTTATAAAAGCAGATGAACTATTTTTAAAAGAAACATTATTACAAATAAAACCTGCGAGTCGACCTAGTACTCCGCCAACAGCTTTTAAATTAGGCAATCTTAATAAAGATAAAACCAAAATTGAAAGTATTAAAAACTATCCTGAAAACGTAAATGTTAAAGTAGAATATGTCTATTCTAAGCCCTCCACCTTAAATAATGGTTCCAATGCGGTATCTGATGGGCGCAATGTTAGCATAAAGGTCTTTCATAGCTTAATTGCGTTACCGGATAACGATTATGAACCCAGATTTGATGACCCTAGAGTTGGCTATTGGATAATGAAAATTAATGATCAAACTTCAACAAGTGCAACGCCATTTAGAGATGTCATCCATCGCTGGCATTTAAAAAAGAAAAATCCTGAAGCTGAAATTTCAGAACCTGTTAAACCCATTACTTGGTGGATGGAAAATACCACACCCTTGGAATGGAGATCTACTATAAAAGGCGCGGTTTTAGAGTGGAATAAAGCCTTTGAAAAAGCAGGTTTTAAAAATGCTATCGTTGTAAAACAACAACCAGATGACGCTGATTGGGATGCTGGAGATATTCGGTACAATGTGCTTCGTTGGACATCTTCTCCTAGTCCACGTTTTGGAGGTTATGGCCCTCATTTAGCAAACCCAAGAACTGGAGAAACATTTGCATCAGATATTATGCTAGAGTATAATATATTTAGGAATTCAGATTACGCTACCAAACTATATGGTAATGTTGATAATGTGTTTGACCCCTATCATATGGAAGAAAGCTTAAATTCTGAAAATTATTGTATGCTAGCTCAAGGCATGCAAGCTAATATCCATTTTGCACAAACTGCGGCAACCGTTTTTGGAGCTTCTGATTACGATTTAAATGAAATTCAAAAGCAAGCACTTAAAGGAGTTGTAATACACGAAATCGGACATACACTAGGATTGAATCATAACTTTAAAGCTAGCCAGTTATACTCCCCTGAGCAGCTTGCTGACCCTAAATTCATTGAAGGCAAGTGTTTAACAGCCTCTATTATGGATTACGCTATTACTAATGTAACCAGAGATCGAAGTAAGCAAGGGCAATATAACGACGTAACCATAGGTCCTTATGATGTTTGGGCTATTCAACTAGGATATAAACCATTTAAAAGTGAAGCTGACCGACAAGCTTTATTAAATGAATCAACAAAACCAGAACATATATTTGGTAATGATGCCGATGATATGCGTTCCTCTGGTAAAGGTATTGATCCAAGAGCTATGATTTTTGACCAATCTAGTGACCCTATTGCTTATTCAATTGATCGTATAGGATTGGCTGACGATTTAATGAAAACAGCAAAAGAAAAATTTACAAACAATGGAGCGTCATTTCATGAATTAAGACGCGTGTACTATACCTTAAGTGCTCAAAAATCTATCGCAGCAAGGGTTATCTCAAGATATATTGGAGGAGTTTATGTAGATCGAGCTATGGCAGGACAAGAAGGCGGAAAGCAGCCTTATACACCTGTAAGTATAGAAGAACAAAAACGCGCAATGAATGCTTTAAAAACTTATGTTTTTGCCCCTGATGCGTTTAATGCTCCAAATGATTTATTTAATTATTTAGCCAGACAGCGACGCGGATTTGATTATACGCAGGAAGATCCAAAAATCCACGCTCAAATATTAGGCTATCAGAAGAATGTTCTGAATCATATTTTACATCCTAACACACTTCAAAGGATTACAGATTCTCAATTATATGGTAATAAATATAGCCTGTCTATGATGATGACAGATTTAAACAATGCTATTTTTAAGGCTGACATCTATGGAAATGTGAACACATTTAGGCAAAATCTTCAGATTGAATATGCGAAAAACTTAATAAATCTATTAACAGGAAAGCAAAAAGATCGTTTTAGCCATAATGCCAAATCATTGGCACTCTATAGTTTAAAAAATATTAGAACCATGGCAGCACCTTCTGGTAATATTGAATCTAGGGCTCATAAGCATCATTTAAGAACCCTTATTGATAATGCTTTAGAAGATATTTAATATTGTATGTTAGTAATATTAAGAAAAGCTACTTCAAAAATGGAGTAGCTTTTTTTATTGAGAGCGTATGTTTCTTTTTAGGGACAATCAATTGTTTACTTTATGTTTCACACGCTTATTTTATAAAATAAAATCAAACTCTATGCCATAAATCAATATGCAATTATTATGAGTATTCTGGAATCTTACCTTTTACTCCTTCAAAAAAACGTCTCATAGTTTTAAAATCGTTTTCAATATTCTCTGCTGGGTAAAAAGGTTCTGAAATTTTATTTTGTTTATTCTCGAAGTCCAAAGTGAACATGATAATAGGCACATTAGCTTCTTTGGCTATATAATAAAACCCTGTTCTCCATTTATCTACTTTTCTTCTTGTACCTTCTGGCGACAATGTCATTCTAAATTCCTCTTTATCTTTAAAGAGTTTTGCTATGGCCTTTACTTTATTTTCAGACTTATGTCTATCAATAGGTGCACCTCCTAATAATCTAAACAACCACCCTATCGGGAAAACAAATAGTTCTTTTTTACCAACAAAATTGGTTTTTACTTTTAAGACTGAACGGAGTAAAACACCAATATAGAAATCGTGCCAACTCGTATGGGGTGCCGCAATAATAACTGCTTTTTTTACCGTGTCTTTCGATAAGTTAGTATTCCCTACTACTTGCCATCCTAAAACTTTAAAATATATAAATTTGGCAAGCCATCTCATACTACATTTTTAAATAAAGTTCCTTGAGCTTTTTAGGTGTGATAGATTTTTTCCAATTTTTACCAATAGCATTTTCCCAAAGGGGTTCTAAACTTAATGCAATACTTATCATCGTATCAAGATCCTTATCACTTAAATCTGCACATATACCGGTAGGTAACTCAATATCATGTTTACTTTTCATAGCTTTGAAAAGTTTAACATCTTTAGGATAAAACTCTTCTAAATGATCAAATACAATACAGTTACCTATACCGTGCTTGGTTCCTAAAACATAAGATAGTCCATAACTCATAGCATGAGCTACACCAACTTGAGAATAAACAATACTCATACCTCCATGCCATGACGCCATCATAAGTTGATCTTGTGTCTCTTCTTGTGTTAAATTATCTTCCAAGAAAATAGCTTTACATTGCTCGTAAGCCATATCGCCATAACTCTTACTAAAAGCATTTAGATAGGTCCCATTTAAGGATTCTACACAATGAATAAAACAATCCATTCCAGTATAAAACCACTGGTCTTTTGGAACGTTCTTGGTTAATTCTGGATCAAGAATAACCTGATCAAAAGGTGTGTAGTCTGAATTTATGCCTAATTTTTTTGACGGCCCAGTAAGTACAGTTGTACGTGAAACTTCAGCACCAGTTCCAGAAATAGTAGGTATTCCTACATGATATATACCCTTATTTTTAACGATGTCCCAACCTTGATAGTCTTTTGTTTCACCATCATTTGTTAGCATTATTGAAACAGCTTTTGCAAGATCTAACATGCTGCCACCTCCAATACCAATAATACCGGAAGGACGTTCCTTGCAACCTAAAATAATATCCTCAACAAGCTTATCTACTTGAGATGTTTTAGGTTCCTCATTAGCAGATTCATAAATAATTCTATCATCGTAAGCCAGCGGTATTCTTGAAGTTAGCCATGGATAACTTTTAAAAACATCATCAACTATATATATAAATGGAGCATTCATATTTAAGCGATTTGGGGACAATATTTCGCCTAATTGATTGAAACTACCTCTGCCAAAAATAACTTTTGACACCATTGGAAAGTTCTTATAACTCATTTAATATATTCTCTTTTACGAAATGTAAAAATAATACTATTTTAATTCTTACTGGTTCAAATATTGTTGAAATTTCTCAGAAAATAATCCTATGTGATATCCATCAACCAAAGCGTGATTGACACTAATACCTAGATTCATTTTCATTTTTGTCCCAGTCTTAACAGCCTTACCAAATGCAACTTTTGGAACGGACTCTACTTGTCCTGAGACGGGTTCTTTTTGACCTGTAAAATTAACCCAAGGCATTGCGGAGCAATGAATACAATCCAATCCGGTTTTTGGTGGATATAAATCTGTTGAACTTTCTACACGTTCTTTTTCAGCTTCAACATTATTAATGAAAACATTTAAGTCCTCAGCATAATTAATAAATGAAAAACCATAGGTTTTATCTGTCCTCATTATAGTTGCTGATGCATGAATAATATCATATCCAACTACATTTTCGTTTTCAATTCTATATTTTAAATTTTCAACATTGTTCATAGCTTTCATACAATCATGTAAATACTTGGCAAAAAAGCTTATGTTATTATTCTTAGAAAAATTATAAGCTTTAGTAACATCAAAAGGGATGGTTAGAGCAAAGTACGGATCCTTTAACCCCATAAAATGTTTATAATGTGCTTTCCTATTCCAATTATTAATATCAATGATCTTCACTACCCTAAAATATTTAATAGATCCCTTAAGGAGGCTATCGTTTTGTAATGCTTTCCATTAGTTTCTCTTTTTTGAACCTCCTCATGTGCCCAAGTTGTGTGAAATGGAATGTGAATGGCATTAGCATTTAAATTAATTAAAGGCAACACATCTGATTTTAAGGAATTTCCTACCATCAAAAATTCTTCAGGTTTAATGTCTAAATGATTTAAAAGCTTAGAATAATTATCGTCCTTCTTATCACTTAATATTTCAATATGATGAAAATAGTCTGTTAAGCCAGACTTCTGTAATTTACGTTCTTGATCCAATAAATCGCCTTTAGTAGCTAAAATGATTCTGTATTTTTTGGATAGTATCTTTAATACATCCTCTACGCCTTCTAAAAGATCTACCGGTTTTTCTAACATGTCCTTTCCAATATTTAATATAGCATCGATTGTTTTGGAAGAGACATTATAGTTGGATAACTCTAAAGCACACTCAACCATGGACAATACAAACGCTTTAACTCCATAGCCATACAAAGGAAGATTATCAATTTCTACTCTAAATAATTCTTGATCAATTTTATTTGGTGTTTCGTAATTTGATAAGAGCTTAGCGAACTCCATTTCAGCTTCCCTAAAATATGTTTCATTAACCCAAAGCGTATCATCTGCATCGAAACCAATAACTTTAATATTAGTATAATCTATTTCCATAATTTTTTTGCACGTTCCAAATCTTCAGGAGTATCAATTTCAACTCCTTCAACATTCGTTTCAATCATTTTTATTCTTTTTCCATACTCTAAATACCTTAATTGCTCGAGCTTTTCTGTAGCTTCTAAAGTAAGCATTGGCAAATTATAAAAATCTAAAATAGCTTGCTTTCTAAAGGCATAAACCCCTTTATGTTTGTAATATTTTACAGAAACACTTTTGTCTCGGTGATAAGGTATTGGGCTTCTCGAAAAATATAAAGCAAAATTGAAGTTGTCTAAAATTACTTTTACTGTGTTTGGATTGTTAATTTCTTCTTCATCGGTAATATGAACCATTAGTGATGCTAAATCAATTTTCTTGTCAGAATCATTTTTAAAAGCATCAATTAATTTGCTTAACGATTCCTTATCGGTAAAAGGCTCATCCCCTTGTACATTAATAACAATATCAATATCCATATTCTCGACAGCCTCAGCAATTCTGTCGCTCCCGCAATCATGCTCCTTGATGCTCATTATAGCTTTTCCGCCATTATTTACAACTTCATTAAATATGATTTCGCTGTCGGTAACTACGAAAACATCATCAAATAAATTAGTACCGACAGTAGCTTCATAAGTCCGCATTATAACAGTCTTACCCCCTAAATCCTGCATAAGTTTTCCTGGAAATCGAGTAGCACTATATCGTGCAGGAATCATGGATATTATTTTCATATAAACACCTTTTATATCAATTCAAAAATAGCTAAATATTATTGCTTTTTCAGTTTAGAGGATTTAAACTTTTTGAAGGTGAAAAATATTATTAAAAAAATAAAAAGCACCAATATAATGGCTATAAGCGGCAAGAACACCGATACAATAGCCATAACTATTGAAACCCCAGTCTCAATAGTAGTTACGATTGGGTTTGCCAAACCTCCAGATGTAGCTGTTGAGGCTAATCGTGCTGTACTTGTTGATCCTGTTATCACTGCCGCAGTACCACCACCTGCAATAATAGCAAGTGACCATGTTATAACTGGACTTAAATCGGCAACTGTAGATAACATCACCGTTGTGCCAGCCAGTGCAGCCAAAGGAACTGCAATGCTATCCAGTAAATTATCGACGTATGGAATATAATACGCACAAATTTCAATTAAAGTAGCAACACCTAGAGTGATTAAAGCCGTAATGCTTCCCACCCACTCCCAAGACTCATTGAGTTGCCAAACATTGAAATATGATGCTAAACTTAAAACAAATAAAGGCAAAAATACTCTAAAGCCTACCGATGCAGCTAATCCAATACCTAAGCAAATACTAATAATGGTTTCTATTGTCATAATTAATAAATATCAAAAACTATTCCTCAAAAAAATCTTCTCTAAATCCAATAAGATATAACTTTTCTTTAGCTCGAGTTATTGCTGTATATAACCACCTTAAATAATCCCTATCTATCCCATTAGGTAAATAGGGCTGTTCTACAAAAACAGTGTTCCATTGTCCTCCTTGCGATTTATGACAGGTTATAGCATAAGAGAACTTTACCTGTAATGCGTTAAAATGTTTACTACCTTTTACCTTTAAAAATTTTTTGTATTTGCTTGTTTCATTTTCAAAGTCTTTCATTACTTCGTTGTATAGTCTATTTGAATCCTCGTACGCAAGTGATGGGGTTTCAGCATTAATTGTATCTAACATAATAACGGTTTCAAACGGCCGCATTCTGGGATAATCAACCATTCTAACCTTTACCTCGGCAAATCGAAATCCATAAAGTTCTTCAATTTTAAAAATCTCCAAAATCTCAATAATGTCGCCATTTGCAATAAAACCTGCTTCAGTAGTTGGTTTGATCCAAAAATAATTATTCTTAACCACCATTAAGTAATCACCAGCACTAAGCTCGTTTTCATTAAATAATATGCGACTTCTTATTTGTTGATTGTACAGATTAGCGCGTTTGTTACTTCTAACAATAATAACTGTTTCCTCATTTCCCAAATTACTATAAGCATCATTAATGGCATCCATAATTTCATAACCATCGACAAGTCTTAAAATATCTTTATATCCTTTCAAATTAAATTTAAAGGCTTCAAAAAAGGAATTAGATATAGCTTCACGCAGTAAAGTTGCGTTCTCAAGAATACCTGAATTCTGTTGTTGCCTTACAACTTCGTCTAATTCCATTTTGGTCACTTCCTTACTATAATTTAAAGCCAATGTATTTTCGTTAAGTGCTGGACTTAAGTCTAACTTTACTGGTGGAAGCTGCGCAGTATCCCCAATTAACAGTAACTTACATTGATGACCAGAATAAACATATTGTATTAAATCATCTAACAAAGAGCCATTTTCAAAAAGTTTAGATTCACTTGGAGTATCAGGAATCATTGAAGATTCATCAACAATAAACAAAGTTTTTTTATGCTTGTTAGGTTGTAATACAAATTTAACACCTCCATTCTTTTCTTTTTTAGGAAAGTAAATCTTTTTATGAATGGTAAAGGCTTCTTTCCCAGAGTAATTTGAAATAACTTTAGCTGCCCTACCAGTAGGCGCCATTAAAACAGCGCTTTTTTTTGCTTTCCATAAATTAGTCACAATAGAGCCTACAATAGTGGTTTTTCCTGTTCCTGCATACCCTTTTAATAAATAAAGAGAATTAATCGAATCACTAAAAATAAACACAGCAAGTTGTTGTAAAACAATATCTTGCTTTTGCGTTGGCTCAAAAGGGAACTGTTGTTTAATTAAGGAATAAAATTCGCTTGACGTCATTTACAAACTTAAGTGTTTAAAGAGATTTCAAAGATAGAAATGATTTTTACTCGCATTAGGTTTTTACGATTAAAAAAAAATTGTAGATTTGCTAAAACCGTTAATCTAATTTTAATACTTCGAATATGATTTTTTACATTATTCTTGCAATCGCAGTAACAATTGGCCTTGTTTGGTTAGTTGATAAGTTTATACCTAATAAGTTTAGACCAATTGTAATGATTGTGCTATGGGTTATAATAGGATTTTTAGCCTATAACACCTTCATGTCTGTATATATGCCTATCCAATTTAATCAGGAAAAGGATAAGCGATATGCAAAAGTAATTGAAAGCTTAATTGATATAAGGGATGCTCAATTAGCACACAGACAAGTTACTGGAAAATTTGCCGGTAATTTTGATGGACTAGTAAAATTTATAGATACTGCAAAGTTTACCATTACACAACGTCGTGATTCTAGTGTTTTAGATGTTGAAATGACTAAACGTTTTGGTGGTGTAGAAACTTATAAGGATATTGTAATTATTGATACGTTAGATTTCGTTCCTGTTAAAGATTCTTTATTTGGTGCAGACCCAAGATATAAGAAAATGATGAATGTACCTGTTGGCTCAGAAGGAGCTAAATTTGATTTGAAAGCAGGGTTTTTAGATCAGAATGGAATTAAGATTCCTGTATTTGAATCATCTGTTAAAAAATCTGTGATTTTATTTGATCAAGATAAAGACCTAATCAATGCAGAGAACCAAGTAGTTTCTGTTGAAGGTGTAAATGGAGATGCTCTTAAAGTTGGTTCTATGGATGAAGTAAACACAAATGGAAACTGGCCTAAGGTATATGGCACAAACGAGTAATATTCCAAAAATAATAATAAATCAAGAACTGTCCATTCAAATTAGTTTGAGTGGACTTTCTTTTTGCATCCTACAGAAAGACAATAATACCATTACATACCTAAAACATTTTGACTTTGAAAAAAAATTAAATCCATTTGAGGTTTTAGATCATTTAAAACATTATTTTGAGACAGAACAAGAGCTTCAAACAACCTTTTCATCGGTTAAGGTCATCTATATAAATGAATTATCTACTTTAGTTCCTGAACCATTATTTAATGAAGAATGTATCGCAGATTATTTAAAGTTTAACTCGAAAATTTTAAAATCAGATTACATTTCGTACGATAAGATTGAGGCAAATAATAGTGTTAACGTATATGTGCCTTATGTTAACATCAACAATTACATCTATGAAAAATTTGGTGCGTTCATTTATAAACACTTCTCAACTGTAATAATAGAAAATATATTATTAGAAGAAAAAAATTCGAATGCACAGAGAGTTTATGTACATATAGACATCGATCATTTCGAAATTCTTATATTAAACAAAGGTAAACTTATCTTATACAATACTTTCGAATACAAAACCAAAGAAGATTTTATATACTATATTTTGTTTTCTTGTGAACAATTAAATCTAGATCCAGAAACAATTGAGCTAGTATTATTAGGTCGCGTTAAAAAGGAAAATGCTATTTATAAAATAGCATATAAATATGTTAGAAATGTCGAAATAATTAATTTGAAAATAAACTTTATCCTTCCTGAAGACTTGAGTGAAAATAACTCTAATTATATATTATTAAATAGCTTTTAATGCGCATTATATCCGGTCTATACAAAAGTAGAAAAATAATTGCTCCAAAAAACTTACCTGTTCGCCCTACTACCGATATGGCAAAAGAATCCTTATTTAATATCCTTAATAATCATTTTTATTTTGATGATATAAAAGTGCTAGATCTATTTGCAGGAACAGGTAATATAAGCTATGAATTTGCCTCAAGAGGTACTGAAGATATTTTATGTGTAGATCAAGATTTTGGCTGTATTAAATTCATAAAACAAACTGCTGAAAAATTTAGTATGCCTATAAGTACAATTAAAAGTGATGTTTTTAAGTATTTAGAAAAAGCAACTCTAAAGAGCGATATTATTTTCGCCGATCCTCCCTATAATTTTACCGAAGAACAGTTTTCTAAAATTCCAGAGCTTGTTTTTAAAAATGAATTATTATTAGAAAATGGTCTTTTAATAGTAGAACATTCAAAACATACAGACATGACAAAATCAAGTCATTATAGCTATTCAAAAAGTTATGGTGGTAATGTTTTTAGCTTTTTCGAATCAACTTAACATTCATTATTCTTTAATAATTATCTTTTTTTCAGTAAATTAGGCTTCTCCTTAATAATAGCAAACCCTAATCTATCAAAATTCAACCTTTAAAGGTGACTCAATTTTGTTCGAGTTTATTACCCATTGTTTAATGGTAGCTATTAATTAACTAAAAAACACTAACCAATGAAAAAACTTTTTGTATTCTGGTTGGCAACTATTTTGTTTGTTGCCTGCCAAAACGAACCACAACGCTATTTCTCAGAATCTCCAGAAATAGAATCCTTTAAAACAAGCTTAGAACAATATAAAAATGGTGAATGGGATGCTTGGAGTGCACATTTTGCAGATACTACAAAATTTCATGTGAATTCCAACAAAGGTATTTCTTTGGAAGAGTTTAAAGAAGGTCAGCACGATATAACCTCAAACTTTTCCAGTTATGGATTTTTAGATCAAGGATCATTTATAGAAATGGTCTTAGACAAAGATGATGAAACTTGGGTAAACTATTGGGCCACATGGCAAGGGACGCTCAAAGCCAATGATAAAAAAATTAATATACCTGTTCATATTACCTCTAGATATATTGATGGAAAAGTTGTAGATTTTTATAACTATTGGGATTCGGCACCTTTAACAACTGCTTTGGCAGAAATAGAAAAAGCCAACGGCATGCCTGCAGACGAAAAGGATCTAAATAATAAGATAGATACATTTGTTAATGAATTTTTAAACAAACAAGACTCCTCAGTCCTAGATGGTCTTCTTGCAGATGATTACATTCGATATATGAATGACGAAAAAGTAGCTTCTTCGCCAGAAGAATTAGTTACTAGTATGGGAGTCTTTTTTAAGGGGTTTCCAGATTTTAAGATTACTAATCCGCATAGATCCAGCTTAGCAGGAAATACCATTTTTGTGCATTGGAAAATGACTGGTACAAATACTGGAGAATTCAATGGAAGTGCAGCTACAGGCAAAGAGGTCAAAATATCTGGGCTATCCAGACTCCATTTTAATGGTCAAGGACAGCTTGATGAAGAAAATGTATTTTTTGACCAATTAAGCTTGATGCAGCAATTAGGAAAAACTTTAAATTAAATACTAAACCCACTTAACATTTAAAAATGAAAAAACTATTTTTATTAGGGCTGGCTCTGTTGTTATTTGTAGCTTGCCAAGACAAACAAGAAAGATATACAACTACTTCTCAAAATATTGATGTCGTAAAGAAATTAGTAGCTGATTACCACAATGGAGATTGGGAAGCTTGGCGCACAAATTATAGTGATTCAGCAAAATTGTATCATAACACTTGGAAAAATGCTGCCAGACCAGAAGATATTCGTGATGCGCTAAAAGGATTGCTTGCAAACACATCAAAATATCATTTTGATGAAAGTGAGGATGCGATATTTTACGAGCAAACAATAGATGATGAGGGTAAAACTTGGGTTAACTTTTGGGGTAACTGGGAAGGTACTTTAGTCGCCAATGGACAAGAATTAGAAATCCCAGTGCATTTATCTTGTCTTATGAAAGATGGTAAAATTACTGCAGAATATGGCTTTTACAATCTAGGAGAAATTAACGCTGCATTAAAAGCTATTGCCAAAGCAGAAGCTGCTGCAGCCGAGGAATCAACCGAAGAATAATTTATTGACTAACCCAAAATAATAATTATGAAAACAATTAAAATCACAATGCTTGTATGTGTTCTTTGTTTAGTTGCGAATTTTAGCTTCTCACAAAAAATGTATCAAGTACATCAAGACAACGTAAACCCATCCATGTTGATGGAATATGAAAAAACTGCAAAAAAATTCAATGACGCCTGTGTTGAACACAACTTGCAATCGCAATGGCTTACGGTTATGATGGATGACTTTACGTTCCTGTATGTTACTCCGATAGAGAATTTTTCTGAACTAGATAAACGACCAATGGCAGATATGGCCGAGGCAATGGGAGACGACTTTGGTAAAATGTTTGAAGATTTTGACAAGTGCTATGACTCGCATGGCTCATACACCATAATGCTTGATGAAAGTTTAACCTATATGCCAGACGGTGTAGACCAGTCCACTGAGGGTCAAGATTATAGAGACTTCTATTATATATATTTCACTCCTCAAAATGAAAAAAGCCTAAGAAGTGCTATGAAAGAGGTAAAAGAGATGTTTGCCGCTAAAGGATCAAAAAACTATTATCGCATTTACCGAACTGGTTTTGGAGTTATGGACAATTACTACATGGTTGCTATGTCTAGTAAAGATGAAGTAGATTCGGCTCAAAAAAGCAAAGCTAATGAGGAACTTTTAGGCCCTGAACGGTACGAAACTTTTAACAAAGTGTTATCAGCTGCTTCTGCTATGGAAGAAGTGACTGGTCAAATAAGAAGAGACTTATCCTATTCAGCTAAAAAAGAATAATAAAGTTTAAGCTTTTATTCTTAGCTAAAACCCTTCTTAAATTTTAAGAAGGGTTTAGTGTTTTTAAGCAAATCTATAAGCCGAATTCTGTACTCCAAGGAGTCCTTATCATTTATCTGAATGCATTGTTACCAATGCACTTTAGCTGCCTACCCTCCAGTATCAAACGTGCCGCTTTCAAGCACTGGTTTACATGACATTGCACCACATAGAGTTTACCTGGTTTCACTACAGCATTACCTGTACATACTTTCTGTTGCACTTTTCCTAGTCTCTCGACTGGTGGCTGTTAACCACTATGTTGCACTATGGTGTTCGGACTTTCCTCCATTACGCAAAAACGTAACAGCGATAAGGCGATTTACTTGGTGGCAAAAGTAATTAAATTGTTAATAACTCCTATCAATTTGTAGTATTCAAATTTCCAATTACAAATTGAATTTTTAACTTTGTTAATCAAGATATTTCCATGGAACATTTCGTAGTATCGGCAAGAAAATACCGCCCACAAACCTTTAAGGATGTTGTTGGTCAGCAAGCTATTACAAACACACTACTTAATGCCATTGAAAACAATCACTTAGCTCAAGCGCTTTTATTTACAGGTCCGCGTGGTGTTGGAAAAACAACATGTGCCCGTATTCTCGCTAAAATGATAAATAGTGATGAAGCGCATAATAACGATGAAGACTTTGCTTTTAATATTTTTGAGTTAGACGCAGCTTCAAACAACTCGGTAGACGATATTAGAAGTCTTACAGATCAGGTACGTATTCCACCTCAAGTTGGTAAATACAAAGTATATATTATTGATGAGGTACACATGCTCTCGCAAGCAGCTTTTAATGCGTTTCTTAAAACCTTAGAAGAACCACCAAAACACTGTATTTTTATTTTAGCAACTACCGAGAAGCATAAAATAATTCCGACCATATTATCGCGTTGTCAAATATTCGATTTTAAGCGTATTACGGTTAAAGACGCTAAAGACTATTTAAAATTCATTGCAGAGCAACAAAACGTGATAGCTGAAGATGACGCGCTTCATATTATAGCACAAAAAGCAGATGGTGCTATGCGAGACGCTTTATCCATATTTGACCGTGTGGTTAGCTTCTCTGGGAAAAACTTAACAAGACTGGCTGTTACGGAAAATCTAAATGTGTTAGATTACGAAACTTACTTTAAAAGTACCGACCTTATCATAGAAAACAAAATACCAGAACTCTTAATTCAATTCAATACCACATTAGCGAAGGGTTTTGATGGGCATCATTACATCACTGGTTTAGCTTCTCATTTTAGAGATTTATTGGTTTGTAAAACGCCTCAAACCATTGAATTGTTGGAAGTTGGCGAACAAACTAGGCAAAAGTATTTAGAGCAGTCACAAAAAGTTTCACAAGAGTTTTTGCTCCAAGCCATAAACCTAGCCAACGATTGCGACTTAAAATATAAAACAAGTAAAAACCAACGACTGCTTGTTGAGTTATGTATTATGCAACTTGCCTCTATCACTTTTGATGGAGAAAAAAAAAATAGTAAATATTACATAATACCACCTTCTTATTTTGTAAAAAAAGGAATTACCCCTATTCCTGTTATTAAACCAAAAGTTTCAGATCCAATAGTAACTCAAGAAGAGCATACTGAAACTATTCAGATAGAAGAAGAAATTATTATAAGTGAGAATATTGCTCTTATAGAGCCTCCTAAGATAATTTTAAATAGAGAAAAAAAATCTCCATCAGGGCTTTCGTTAAAAAGTATAAAAGCAAAAAAAGAGCACCAAATAAAACAAATGGAAGTTATTATTGATGAAGAAAACTTACCAACCGAAGCTTTTACTGAAAAAGAACTTATTGAAGTCTGGAACGATTATACTAAAAAGTTAAAGAATAGTGGAAAACATAATTTAGCTTCCATTTTATCGATTGATATACCAAAGTTAAAGGATGCTACAGTTTATTTGGAGTTTCCTAATGAAACCAATAAAATAGAATTAGAGCGGCAACAATTTGAACTTTTGTCTTACCTTAGAAAATCACTAAACAATTTTGACATAAGTATTTCTATTACTGTAAATGAAGTCTTAGAAAAAAAGTACGCTTATACCTCCATTGAAAAATATAATAAACTGAAAGAGAAAAACTCCAATATTGAACTCTTAAAAAAGACGTTTGGTCTGGACGTTTAACTTGTATGTTATGAATAGATTAATAATTTCATTTGTGCTATTTATACTAGTGTCTTTCGTCGTTAGTTGTGACGGACGAGGAAGAAAACATAAATCAAATATAGAAGTCTTAAAAGAAAATAAGTTATTAGATTCCTTTTCTGAAAACATAACCTATCACCCCATAGAATTCTCTGAAGTAATTACAGATACCATATTAGATAGTGGTTATAATGTATCCATTAAGGTTACAACTGATATGAAAAATTCCGTCTTGGAACAGAAAAACAAAGATTCTCTTAAATTTAAAAATTATTTTAGAAAGCTTATTTGTCATGCGAAAGTTTCTAAAGATTCTAAAACCATTTTTGATACCAAAATTGATGAATTGTTCTTTAACAGCACTAAAGGCTTTGAAAATCTAGACTTGAATTCGAGTATTATTTCAATTGTATTCGATCAAATTGAAAGTGTTAAAAGCGATAGTCTCGTTATAACGAGTATGATTTTTAACGTAAAAACCAATAAATTAGATTTTTATGATATTACAATTGACCATTTTGGAAACCATATAATAAAGAAGACTTAAAAATCTTACTATAAACAATTATTAAACGATGCTCGGACTAAAACTACCAACAGACCCTCGATGGGTTAATATCGTAGAGAAAAATATTGAAGAAATCCTTACAGATCATGCCTTTTGTGAGCAGAAAGCAACAAGTACGGCTATTTCTTTAATAGTTAGTTTTCCAGAATACACCGACCTTGTTCAAGAAATGGTGGCTCTGGTAAAAGAGGAGATTAGTCATTTTAAAATGGTTCATGACAAAATTATAGAAAGAGGCTGGACACTTGGACGTGACAGACGTGATGACTATGTTGTACAATTAGTTAAGTTTTTTCCAAAAGGAGGAAGTAGAACAACACAGCTTGTACACCGCTTATTATATGCAGCCTTAATAGAAGCCAGAAGTTGTGAGCGTTTCCGATTACTTTCGGAAGAATTAAAGGATAAAGAACTCGCCGTATTTTACAGAAAACTAATGGTTAGCGAAGCCAATCATTACACCATGTTCTTAGGTTTTGCAAGAAAGTATGGAAATAAAAAAGAAGTTGATACCAAATGGCAGCAACTTCTTGATTATGAATCTGAAATTATATCAAATCTCGGGAAAACCGAGGCTATTCATGGTTAAAATTTGAAACCAAATCCAAACTGAATATTTGAATTAGTAGCTTCTCTACCAACATTATCTTCAAGAATATTAGCCAAACCAACGGTGTAGCGTGCATCTAGAAATAATTGATGAGACAACTTAAACTCAATACCTCCAACGCCTGAATACGCGAAGTTTTTTACGCCATCTTCATATTCATGAACTTTAATGCCTACTTGAGGACCAGCTCCAATATGGAATTTTTCACTTAATCTAAATTTAAATAACACGGGTACTTGAATATAATCTAATCTTAATTGTTCGTCTTTTCCTCCTTCAGAAGAAAATTGAATTTCTGGCATTAAGGAAATCCCTTTAGAAAGCCCATATTCGCCAAAGAAACCAATCATAAGTCCGTTTCTATGTTTGTTTTCAAAATTAGCATCTGGTTTAAAATCTAAATTAGAAATATTTAAACCTGCTCGAACACCGTATTTTGTACCTTGGGAAAATCCATAAATGGTTGAAAAACCGATAAGTACAGCTAAGAGTAATGTTTTTTTCATGATAAATAGGTTTGGGTTACTGTTTAATAGCAAACAATTATGCAGCGAATATATATTTTTTACTTAAAAAAAGTACATTTTAAAGGTGAATTGCAAAATTTTACTGTGTATTGCTAGAAACTGTATCATAATATATACTTTTTATAATACCATCTGCTAAACCAATTTTGGGTACATAAATATTTTTTGCACTGCTCCATTTCATTGCAGAAAGATAAATTCGCATAGCAGGAATTATAACATCGGCTCTATCTTGGTTTAAGGCTAATTCTGTTATACGCTCTTCATATGAATACGTTTGGAGCATGTTATAATAAGAGGTCATATAAAAATACGACAGTGGTTTTCCCATCGCCTTGCCAGAAACTTTAAAGATTTTATTAATGTTTCCACCAGATCCTATAACATCTATTCTATGGTAGCCTCTAGCATTTGCTCCAATCCAGTCCTGTAAATCTTGCCAAGTTTCTTTTTTTACCATATCATTCAATAGTCTCACAGTTCCTATTTTAAATGAACGAGAAGCTACATGATTTCCTCTATGAATAACTGTAAACTCTGTACTTCCTCCGCCTACATCTACATATAAATATGTTTTATTAGGGTCTATATATTTATTTAAGTCTGTGGCGGCAATTATAGCTGCCTCCTCTTCTCCATCAATAACATCAATACTTACACCAGCGTGCTGCTTTACTAATTCTACAACCTTATCCCCATTAGCAGATTCACGCATTGCAGATGTTGCGCAGGCTTTATATTTAACTACTTTATGGGATTTCATTAGTAATTTAAAAGCCAACATAGTATCTAATATGCGTTGGGTATTTTCTTTAGAAATTTTATTCTTAATAAAAACGTCCGCACCCAAACGAATTGGAACCCGAACTAAAGAGTTCTTTTTAAACTGAACAGGTTGCCCTTTCTGTTCTATAATATTTGAAATAAGTAATCTAACGGCATTTGACCCAATATCTATTGCGGCATATTTTTTTATAGAAAGCATACTAATTTTTTAGTTGATTTTGATAATACTCATACAAAGCAAATTGAGATCTCACCTTTTCTTTATTGTCCACTTTATAAGCATTATCTTGTGAGGCGCTTAAAACTCGAGCCTTCACATTATCGCTCCAGCAAATACTAAAATTATCTATAATTTGTTGTTTAATGGCTTCATCATAAATTGGGCAACTCACCTCTACCCTATTGTCAATGTTTCTAGTCATCCAGTCCGCCGAAGATATATAAATTTTATTATCATCATTATCACCAAAAATATACAGTCTTGAGTGCTCTAAAAATTTATCTACAACACTTATTACTTCTATATTCTCACTCATTCCTTCAACACCAGGAATCAAACAACAAATACCACGAACAATCATTTGTATTTTTACTCCTGCTCTACTAGCCTCATAAAGTTTATCAATCATTTTATAGCTAGAAATACTATTCATTTTTAAACGAATAAATCCATTACCATGAAGTCTTTGCTTTTCAATTTCCTTATCAATTAGCTTAAAAACAGAACTTTGAGTATAGTGAGGCGAAGTTATTAAATGCTTGTAAGTGTAAATTCTATAATTCGTCTCAAAAAAGTTAAATATTTTATTAACATCTTTTAAAATACTTTGATTTGCAGTAAATAAAGTATGGTCGGTATAAATTTTAGCCGTAGATTCATTGAAATTACCTGTGCTAATAAATCCATATCGTTTTAACTTTTTACCTTCCTCTCTTTCAATAACACACATTTTACTATGTACTTTTAGACCTGCAACACCAAAAATAAGATTAACACCTTCTTCTTCCATTTGTTGAGCATAATCAATATTTGCCTGTTCATCAAATCGGGCTCTAAGTTCTATTGAAACAGTTACAGTTTTACCATTAATAGCGGCATTAATTAAAGAACTTGCGATATGTGAAATCTGGGCTAAGCGATAAATTGTAATCTTAATTGTCTTTACCTTAGGATCTAGAGCCGCTTCACGCAAAAACTTGACTACATAAGAAAATGTTTGGTATGGAGCATAAAGTAAATAATCCTTTTCTGCTATGGCACTAAAAATACTAGATTCGAAACTCAGCCCTTTTACTGGTAAAGGTTCTATTTTATCATAGAGTAAATCGGTTCTGCCCAAGCTTGGGAAATTCATATAATCTCTCCTATTATGGTAACGACCACCAGGAATAATACTATCGGTATCATCAATACCCATTTTGGTCATTAAATACTCAAGTGTTTCATTATCAATAGTTTTATCATAAACAAAGCGAACAGGCTCACCAATTTGACGATGTTTAACACTATCTGAAATTTTTTCAATAAAACTTTTACTTAAATCACTTTCAAAGTCTAATTCAGCATCTCGCGTAATTTTTATCATGTGTGCCGAAACACTTTTATATTCAAAAATGTTAAAAATATCAGCTAAACAATAACGAAGCAAATCATCTATCATTATGATATAGCTTTTATCGCCTTGTTTGGGTAATTCAACAAATCTATTGACCGTTTTAGGGATTTCTATCAAAGCAAACTGCTTTCCGCCATCTACCAAAGACATCTTAACTGCTAAGTAGGCACCACTATCCTTTAAGTTTGGCAGTCTAACATTTTCATTTAATATAATGGTAACAAGAGCTGGACTTACCTTTCTAATAAAATAGCGCTTGACAAAATCGTGTTGATTAGTGCCTATTTGGTTTTCATCAATAATGTAAATATCTTCTTTGTCCAGACAAGTTTTGATATTATTTAAAACTTCTAAACTTTCACTTTGCTGTTTTATTACTATTTGGGTTATAATCTCAAGTAGTTCTTTTGCTTTTATTCCACCAAGCTCACTTTTACCTCCTTTACCTGCCTCAACAATCCGTTTCACCGTTGCGTACCTAACCTTAAAAAACTCATCCAAATTATTCGAAAAAATACCTAAGAAACGTAACCTTTCAATAAGAGGTACACTTTCGTCTGAAGCTTCCTGGAGCACTCTAGCATTGAATTGTAACCAACTAATCTCTCTATTTATATATCTATTATCCGCGGTGGGGCTTGGAGTCATTCCTTCTAATTTTTGTGATTCACAAATATATTGTAATTGGTTATAAAATATAAGTTAAAATGAAATTGATTCTTAAATTTTTAAAATTAAATCTATATAAAATAATTGTAAGTTAAGTTGAAATTAATCATACTTTTAGATCTTTAGGAAACAGAGTCGTTAGCGTCTTTCCAGGCTTTAAATCGCTCCAGTCGTTAATATCAAATTCGATTATTACAACACCACATGTTGGAACATTCTCTACATATTTATCTCCATAGGTATTTACAAATGCAGTAATGGCATGATTATGTCCAAATATCATGAGTCTGCTAATGTTCGCATCACAGCTTTTAATAACGTTTATCAAATCATAACCTGAAAAATCATACAATTCATGTTTATATTGAATTATTTCAGGTTTCAATTGCAACGTTTTAATAAACTGATCTGCAGTTAGTTTCGTTCTATTTGCATCACTAATCAAGACGCTGTCCGGGTTTAGCGCTTTATCTGCTAGGTAATTTGAAACTAACATAGAATCAGACTCACCACGATTATTTAATGGCCTTTCATGGTCTATTACATTGTGCTTCCAAGACGATTTAGCATGACGTATTAAAATTAATGTTTTCATAATTTGTCGGTAAAAGGTTAATTTTTATCGATAAAATGTTGTTTTTCTCGATAAAAAGATTTTTATTTGCTTATTATAATGATGAATGTATACACTTTTATGTAACTAAAATAAATGAATTATGGATTAAAAAAGGCTTAATTACTATGGATTTAGAAATCTGTAGTCGTTAAATCATACAAATTACACGATTAAACGAGATAGAAACACCTCTTGTCGACTTTTTGAGTGATTTAACATATTTTTTTGAATTAATAATAACATATACGTTGTTTTGTTGTAGCTATTAACTGAAAGATGACCCCAAATCTAATTTCACATACAAAGTTCTTGACGCCATTATTGGCTGTCTTTCCCTCATTACTTTTTAATAATAACGAAACGTGCATGGATAGCAATGACGCTATGCCATCATTTATATATTTAAAAGTTGCTAAAGTCAATACAAATCTACAAGCTTATGAAAACTAATACTTATAAGGTTTTTCAAAATTTCGCTGCTATACTTATATTCTTTGGAGTATTTGGCAGTTACGGACAGGATAATTCCTGTATAATACTAGACAATTGTCCGGCTGACATTACAGTTTGCGCTGATGCAAATATGGATGGAAGTAGTGGACCGCCTTTTGATGGTGCAATTATTAACTGGAATACCCCTGATGTTTCTCAGACCTGTTCAGGTGGGACAGGAAACGGTAACTTTAACATGCTGTTTGAGTTAAATGAGCAATTATTAACAGAAGATTGTTGGGATTTTAATTATATTTCTCGTGTTGGTACAGATGGAGGTTACGTTAAGCTTTTCTCTGGTAATGATGGGGATGGTGACGACAAGTCTAAAATACAAACGCCCTTTCTAATAATAGAAGATGATACAACTGTCTCCATTGATGTAGAGTACTCCAATGGAAATTATGATGTGCAATTGTTTCTAGTTGGTGGTTTAGATAATTTTGGGAATCCTTATCCAGATGTCCAATTAAGTGCTCAAACTGTTAATGCGGGTCAGGCAACTTATTCTTGGAATGCTGACTTCGATTCTGGCGATGGTAGTGTAACTGGAGTAACAGGAGTTTATAGACTGCTATTTGTTTTTAGCTACACTGGTTCTAAACCAAATAATGCTAATCAAGGCGATACAGTAATCGCTATAGAAGGTTTTTTAAGTGATGATGGATGTTCTGCTGGTATTGATTTTACGGTATCAGCTCCTAATCAAGGATATTACCCTATTGGAGTTCATGATTTGGAATATGTTGCTACTTATACTTCTCCTTCTGGAGAAATAATTACAAAGTCTTGTTCATTTACAGTTACCGTTGTTGGTCTCCAAGTAACAGCTACAGGGACAGATGTTTCATGTTCTGGAGAAACAGATGGACAAATTACAGTGCAAGGTTCGGGTGGTATCAATGGCTATATTTCAGGTTATGTACTTAGGAATTCTAGTAATCAAGTAATAGGAATTTATTCCATGCCTGTAAATAATCCTAATCAAACTCATACATTCACTCCGGAGAACACTGGTCAACCTATTGGATCTGGTACTTATACGATTGAATATGATCAGTCAATTACTGGAATAGGAGTTTGTCAAGCTACTACTACAGTTGTTATTGGCACTGACCCTGACACTACTCCACCACACTTTAGCTCATGCCCTTCAGATATAACAGTAAGTAGTGATGCCAATCTTTGCAGTGCCATCGTTAATTGGATAGGACCAATTGCTGGTGATAATTGTGATATTGCCTCAATAACGAGTAATTTTAATAGTGGTTCTACGTTTCCTTTGGGTACAACTACTGTTACTTATACTGTAACTGACGGTGTTGGTCTTACAGGTACTTGTTCATTTGATGTTACTGTAGAAGATAATGTTGATCCTACTGCTATCTGTCAAGATATTACAGTACAACTTGATGCTTCTGGTAATGCGAGTATTACAGCAGCTCAAATTGATAATGGTTCTAATGATGCTTGTGGTATTC
>NZ_VAWB01000003.1 GCF_006148925.1 Hyunsoonleella aestuarii
ACTGTAGAAGATAATGTTGATCCTACTGCTATCTGTCAAGATATTACAGTACAACTTGATGCTTCTGGTAATGCGAGTATTACAGCAGCTCAAATTGATAATGGTTCTAATGATGCTTGTGGTATTCAATCACTTGCTTTAGATGTTACGTCTTTTGATTGTTCTAATGTAGGGGCTAATACTGTAACCCTTACTGTTACAGATAACAACAATAACACAGCACAATGTACAGCAACAGTAACTGTAGAAGATAATGTTGATCCTACTGCTATCTGTCAAGATATTACAGTACAACTTGATGCTTCTGGTAATGCGAGTATTACAGCAGCTCAAATTGATAATGGTTCTAATGATGCTTGTGGTATTCAATCACTTGCTTTAGATGTTACGTCTTTTGATTGTTCTAATGTAGGGGCTAATACTGTAACCCTTACTGTTACAGATAACAACAATAACACAGCACAATGTACAGCAACAGTAACTGTAGAAGATAATGTTGATCCAGTATTAATTACACCTGCTTCTCCCATTGTAGTTGAATGTGATGGTAATGGGAATAATGGTGAAATAGAAGCATGGATTCAAAATAATGGAGGTGCAGTAGCCACTGATGCGTGTGGACTAACTTGGGATAATGATTATGCCGGTCAAAATTCAGACTGTTCTGCACCAGTAGAAGTAACTTTTACGGCTACTGATGACAATGGTAATAGTATATCAACAAAAGCTACTTATTCAATATCAGATACAATAAATCCAACAATAATCACTCCTGCTGCTGATCAAACAGTTCAGTGCGATGGTGCTGGAAATATTTCTGAATTTGAAAATTGGTTAAATACAAATGCAGGTGCTCAGGCCACAGATGATTGTTCAGCTATAGCTTGGTCCAACAACTTCAGCGTATTAAGCGATGAATGTGGATTAACAGGTAGTACATTAGTAACATTTAGAGCTACTGACGGTTGTGGTAACTTTATTGAAACAACTGCATTGTTTACAATTGCTGATACAACGCCTCCTGCTTTAGCTGGTGGTGCCGATGGAGCTGCTGAGTGTACAGGTACTGATCCTGCTCTTAATGCCGATTATATCGCTTGGAGAGATAGTTTCGCTGGTGTAACTTCTACTGATATTTGTGGCGCTGCTACAATGAGCTTCTCTGAAGGTACTTGGGATTCTCAAGGATGTACTGATACTATAACTGTAACTTTTACAGCAACTGATGAATGTGGATTGACTTCTAGTCAAGATCAAACTTTCGTTATCTCTGATACAACGCCTCCTGCTTTAGCTGGTGGTGCCGATGGAGCTGCTGAGTGTACAGGTACTGATCCTGCTCTTAATGCCGATTATATCGCTTGGAGAGATAGTTTCGCTGGTGTAACTTCTACTGATATTTGTGGCGCTGCTACAATGAGCTTCTCTGAAGGTACTTGGGATTCGCAAGGATGTACTGATACTATAACTGTAACTTTTACAGCAACTGATGAATGTGGATTGACTTCTAGTCAAGATCAAACTTTCGTTATCTCTGATACAACAAGTCCAGAGCTTATAACTGAGTTCCCTGCCCCTATTTCAGTTAGTTGTGATAATATTCCTGATGCGGCTGATCTGGCATTTGCAGATAACTGTTCAACTAATGTGACTGTTACATTTACTGAAGAGTATATGTATACAACAAATGACACGGAAGAATATGAAATTAAAAGAACTTGGACTGCTGTTGATGAATGTGGTAATCCAGCTGCTGTAGTAGAACAGATAGTAACTGTTACAATAGATGAATTTGTTATACCTACGACCGCTGATGCTTGTGTGGATGATGGTACCGTAGACCTTAACCAATTTGCAAGCGACCTAGATGAGGATTCAAGTTGGTCATTTATTTCAGGTGTAACAAACGATATTGTGTTAAATGATAATATTTTCGATCCATCCAACTTATTAGATTTCACTGGCGATTATGTATTTAGCTATACATACACAAGTCCAACTGGATGTCTTGAAACTACTGAGGTAACCATTAATGTAAATGACGAATGTGTGGTATTCCCATGTACCTCGGATGACATAATAATCTCTAAGGCTGTAACTCCGAATGGTGATAGTTATAATCAGTCATTTGATATTGATGCTGATCCTGGATGTGGGTTCCGTGCAGAAGTTAAGATCTTTAACAGATGGGGAGCTTTAATATTCGAGTCGGCAGACTACCCAATAGGAATTAATGCAACAGGCTCACCTGATTCTCTGAAATGGGAAGGTCAAGCAAATGGTGCTATTGGTAATGCAGACACCGCTCCAAATGGAACATATTATTATATAGTCACTTTAAAAAATAGTACTGGAAACAGTGGAGTTGGATTACCTCCATTTACTGGACCAGTTTACTTAGGAACCAAATAAAACTTTAACCTATGAAACTTATTAAACATTACATAATCGCAATTGCATTGTTTAGTTGTACGTTTGGAGTTGCGCAACAGTTACCGCAGTTCACACAGTACATGTACAATACAATTTCTATTAATCCCGCTTATGCTGGTAGTAGAGAAGCCTTGAGCATTGTTGGCTTGCATAGAAGTCAATGGGTTGGCTTTGATGGTGGTCCAATAACACAAACACTGTCTATTCATTCACCTTTAAGGAATGATAGAATTGGTTTAGGGCTATCTTTTATTCAAGATGATTTAGGTCCGGAGAATTTCTCGTATTTATATGGAGACTTCTCATATAGCATACCAACTGGTGTCGATGGAAAGCTTGCTTTTGGTTTAAAAGCTGGATTCACGAGTTATAGCTTAGACCCTGATTTTAGACAATCACAGAGTTTCGACCCTTCTATTCGAGGTATTGAAGATCGTTGGACTCCAAATATTGGATTAGGGGTATTCTGGCATACCAATAAATGGTACTTAGGATTATCGGCTCCTCGAGTATTAAATACAGATAGAAATAAAGAAGAAGGCTTTGAAGCTCTAGAGCGCTTAAGTTACTACTTCACTGGTGGTTATGTATTCGATTTAAGTAAAAGTATTAAGTTTAAACCATCTTATTTAATAAAAGCAACTAATGGTGCTCCATTGTCATACGACTTCACTGCCAATTTCTTATTCAATGAAAAGTTTTGGTTAGGAGGTTCTTATAGAGTTAATGAGCAAACAGGAGCATTTGGTGGCTTTGCAGACTTTCAAGTTTCTAGACAATTACGTGTAGGTTATGCTTACGAAAAGCCAATCTCCGATATTAATGACTTCACTAATGGTACTCATGAAGTATTGTTAATTTACGAATTCAAGTTCTTAAGCAATAAACTAAAATCACCTAGATATTTCTAATAAAAAAATCACCCCATGAAATTAAAAAATTACATATTAGTTTGTATCCTATTGACGGTGAGTTTTACTGCCTCTGCGCAATATGGAAAACAGAAAAAAGCAGATACTTTATTTAATAAGTTTTCATTTGTAAAAGCTTCTGAAGCTTATAAAGAACTTATTGAGAATAAGTATAATGAAGACTACGCCGTTAGACGATTGGCGGATTGCTATGCACTCTTAAGAGATGCAAAAAATGCAGCCAAATATTATAAAAAGGCGGTAAACCAAGAGAATATTCCTATTGAGTATTACTATAACTATGCACAGGCTCTTAGAGGTATTGAAAAATACGATGAATCCAAAGAATGGATGAAACGCTATAAAGATTCTGGTGGAGTTATAAATACTAGCAAGTACTTAAAAAAAGGTAATTTCATAACAAATATCTTTAATGCTAAGCAACAGTATTTTTTAAAGAAGTTTAACCATAATTCAAAATTAAGTGATTTTGGAGCTTACGAGCATAACGGTAAAATATTCTTTGCTTCTACAAGAGACGAAGGTGTTTCTATAAAGCGTTTATATGGTTGGAATGAACAACCATTCTTAGATGTTTACGCGGTAGATAAAGATAGTAAAGAACCTGCGGACCATACATCAAAAATTAAAGGAGACGTTAATTCCATTTATCATGATGGTCCTGTGGCCATTACAAACGATGGCAACACGATGTACTTTACAAGGAATAGCTTTATTAAAAACGTTTATGACAGCAATAGTAAAGGAATTAATCAAGTAAAAATTTACAGAGCAACATTAACTGATAGTACATGGACTAATGTTGAAGATCTATCTATAAACGATTCGGAGTTTAGTACGCAACACCCTGCACTGAGTTCAGATAATAAAAAATTATATTTCGCTTCAGACAGACCTGGAGGGATCGGCGCTAGTGATATTTATTATGTAGATATTAACGATGATGGCTCTTTAGGCGAACCAAAAAATCTTGGTGAAGTTGTTAACACAAAAGGAGCAGAAGGAATGCCTTACATAAATAACGAGGGCAGTTTATTCTTTTCTTCGGATGGGCATGTCGGACTTGGAATGTTAGATATTTTTGGAACTATTGCCAATGAAGAAGGTGAAATAGTTGATATTATTAATCTTGGTGTTCCTGTAAACTCAAGTAAAGATGATTTTTCATTCACGATGAATGAAGATGGTCTTTCGGGATATTTTGCTTCTAACAGAGCTGGTGGTATGGGAGATGATGATATATATGCCTATAATAGAGTACCATTATTAAATGTTGAAGGTACTGTTACAGATGTTGTAAATAAAAAACCTGTTCCTAACGCTATCATTACCTTATTAGATGGTAATGGCAAACAAATAGCTTATATGGAAACGGATGAAGAGGGTTATTACGAAATCAATATTGACAGAGATATGGATTATAAAATTACTGCTAGTCAGAAAAAGTATGAGGATGATTCTAAAGACTTTACTTCTAAAAATATTGAGACTAGCGTAACAACTATTACTGCTGATCTTGAATTAACTCCAGTAAGAGATGTTGTTAAATTGGCGGATTTAGGAATTATTTATTTCGACTTCGACAAGCACAACATTCGTCCTGATGCAGCTTTAGAGCTTGACAAAATTGTTAAATTGATGAACGAGACTTATCCAGAAATGGTTATAAGAATTGAATCTCATACAGATTCTAGAGGTACATTGTCATATAACGATAAGTTATCCATTGATAGAGCGAACTCTACTTACGAATACTTAATTAGTAATGGTGTTGATAAATCAAGAATTACAGCACATGAAGGATTTGGAGAGCGTAGGCTAACCAATGGATGTGATGGTAGTGTTAATTGTGAAGAAGATAATCACCAATTAAATAGACGTACTGAATTTATCATTATTCAGATGCAAAATGAATAAAGTTTGAATCCAAACATTTATTTTAAAACCATCAAGTGAAAGCTTGGTGGTTTTTTTGTTTATATATCTCTACTCAATTGCCAAGTATTTTTTTAACTTGTTCATAATTAACAACTAAAAAGATGAAAGATCTAAAAGCAATTAAGAACTCAAAAATCTTTATGCTGCTTATATTTATACTTATCTTCTTATCTACATGTCAAAAGACTGATAAACAAATTAATTTAAATAGAGTTCCTGAGCTAGCTTCTTTTGCTTCATATAATCATACGGCATTGGTGGTAAAAGATTTAGATTCTAGTGTTGCTTTTTACCAGTATATCTTTAATTTTGATACAATCAACTACCCTTTTCCATATAGAGAACATATAAGAGCAAAATGGCTATCTATTGGGCATAATGCTGAATTACATTTAGGCGAATTTATTGGAGACACAACACAATACTATTACCCTGGACATATTGGATTTACGGTTAAGTCCATAGATTCTATATTTTCAAGACTATTAAAGCTTAATTATACGTTACCTCAGATTGAAAATATGCCAAATGGCGAAAGAACTATTCATATTACCGATATTGATAGTAATAATATACATATCATTGAAAGTAAATAGATGAATAGAAGTTGAAGTCCATCATAAAAATTAAAAAATCCTCTCAAATATGAGAGGATTTTATACCTAAAGCTAAATTCAATAACAACAAGTTATCAAAAAATAACCATTTATATACTAATACATGCAATACAAATACTGCACTTAGTTGCTACTAATCAGTAAATAAAAGGCTATAAGGTTTGTTACTTTGTGATAAAGCAATTTTATTTTTTTATGAAGATATTGGTATAATACCATTTGCCTTCTTTGCTTTGCTCTGCTGAAATTTCAAAATTTGTAAAATCGCCTTCAATAGTTGCTTTATGTCCTTCACTTCTTATCCAAGCATTAACTACAGATTGCGCTGAAGTATAACCGTAAGCTACATTTTCTGAAACTTTTTTCGCACCAGCATTATTTTTCAAATAGGTACTTCTAGTATAAAAATTATCATGAGAAACCACTTCATTGTCCACCATATAATCTGTATGTGTATAAGCCACAGATTTTACAACAGACATTGATTCTAAGGCGTTAAGGCCTAAAGATAGTCTATGATCATTAATAAGTTCTAATACTTCAATTTCGATTGTTTTGGTCGTAGGCACAACTAAATCTGCTGTAATAGCTTCTACATTGTCCTCTACACTATCCGTTGAACATGAGTAAGTTAGGATAGTAAACAGCACCAATAATGGCAGTTTTCTTAATAACTTCATAAGTAGGTAAATTTAGATTTGGTTCTGTAAAATTAACCGCCTACTACGAAGTGAGTGTTAAAGAAATGTTAAAATCGATTAAAGACATGTATTTTATCGTCTTTTTATGTTTTTAATCGATGAATTGCAATATGTAAAACAGAAAAAATGTATTTCATCGTTATTTTAAGGAGATAATCGATGTATTTGCCAATTAAAATCATCTTGAATTCGATATCTAATTCTGTCGTGCAATCGATTAGGGCGACCTTGCCAAAATTCAAGCTCTACGGGTTTAACTATGTATCCACCCCACGTATCAGGCCTCGATATTTCTTTCCCTTCAAACGCTTTTTCTAATGCTGAAAGTTTATTTTCGAGTTCTTTTCTATCAAATATAATTTCACTCTGATTTGATGCTAGAGCACCTAATTGACTTCCTCTTGGTCGTGATTCAAAATAACCATCGCTTAAATTAGCAGGAATCTTTTCTGCTTTTCCTTTTATAATAATTTGGCGCTCTGCTCCATGCCAAAAAAAAGACAAACAAACATTGGGATTTGCTTCAATAGATTTTCCTTTTTCACTTGTATAATTAGTATAGAAAATGAACCCTTCGAAGGTATATTTCTTGAGAAGGACTACCCTATTCTTAGGAAAACCATCATGCCCTATCGTCGATAAAGTCATGGCGTTTGTTTCATCTTCAGCAAAAAAAGAGTCAACCTCATAAAACCATTTTTGAAACAGTTCCATAGGGTTTTCTGGTACATCCTCTAGAAGTAACTCACCTTTTTCGTATGATTTTCTATAATCGCCTAAATCTTTTTCCATACAAGTGCAAGTTACACGTTTTTTAAAATAAAATAAATACTATTTTCATTATATTAATTCAAAATTTAAAGATTGATAATTTATTTAATCCATTGATATCAATAAGCAAATAGAGAAAGTAGCAAGTTATTTGAAGACCCAGAAGAGTTCAAGAATCGCAAAGGGATTTTATTCGAATGGAGCATTTAATTTGTTATTATGGAAAAGTGTGAGAAACGCGTAAATGAGTTAATAAGAATTTTGATTTGATTGAAACTATAATTTATAATAAACTTCCTGACGAGTTTTATGCCATATACAAACACAAAAGCATACTACAAGATTTATGACTCCGAGTAATATAACCAGAGTAATGGAAACTGAAATTGATTATTTATAATTTAAGTGGCCTAATAAAATTGCTTATCTAGTTTTTCCCAGTTATGTTTAAAAAGCGAGTAAATAAATGGTTAGTTAAATTTAAAGCCTATTGGGAAGGTTGGTAAATATCTCAATTTCACCTAATCAAATTCAAAAACTTTTCCATCTTCAGCTAATTCAACGTTTTTAAAAACTTCTTTAGCCTCTACTTTAAAGAAATTTAAATCATTATATCTAGTTGAATAATGACCGAGTATCAATTTACCTACACAAGCTTGTTTTGCTATTCTAGCGGCTTCTTTTGCTGTGGAATGCTTTGTTTTGGATGCTAGATGTGAATGTTTCTCCAAAAATGTTGATTCATGGTAAAGAACGCTCACATTATTGATTATTGGTACAATACTTTCTTTATAAGCAGTATCGCTGCAAAAGGCATAACTTTTTGGTTTTCTTCCGTCCATTGTCACACTTTCATTCTTAATAAGAATGCCATCTGTATTGTAAACATCAAAACCTTGTTTAAGTTTTCTATAATAGGCTATATCTATTTTTTCTTCTTGTACCGCATCAATATTTAATTTGCGGTCCCCTGGTTTTTCTTTAAATAAAAAGCCATTTGTATAAACACGATGTTCTAAGGGAATCGTAAAAACTTCTACTAACTCGTCTTCAAATATTAATTCAGAATCCTTAGAAGTTAATTCATGAAATATTAGATTATAGTTAGTCCATGAATCTGCCAACTTCATCTGAAGGGTAATCACTTCTTTAATTCCTTTTGGACCATAAATGTGTAAATCGGCTTCTCTTGTTAGAAGTCGAAAAGTAGAAATTAAGCCTACAAGACCAAAAAAATGATCGCCATGCAAATGAGAAATAAAAATGTGCTTTATACGATTGAATTTAATTTTATGCTTACGAAGTTGCACTTGGCTCCCTTCACCACAGTCAATTAAAAACATATGCTTATTGATTTCTAAAACCTGCGACGTTGTATTATTCAACGTCCTTGGCGTGGCACTATAACAACCTAATATGGATAACTTCATGCTATCTAATTGGTTTATAATTTAAAAAATCTTCAATTCCAAATTTACTTTTAAAACTAAAAGCGTATGGTGTATCTCCATGATTATTCAAGTAATCCAGTCTTTTTTTTGCATCTTGAAAAGTAGGTTCATAACCTATTGGTACAAACCAAAATGCCATATGCATCAATTTCATTTTAGAAAACCAATCTTTTCTGCGCTTAAAGACTTCTATATGCCCCGAGTGATAAGTGTAATTAAACAATGCTTCTAAACTAGCCCATACAGACATATTAATAATTAAAGTATCATCTTGAAAGACTAAAGCTGCTTCCTGTTTATCTTCATCTTGTAAGCGCCAAATAAACCCTTCTGCTTTATCCGCAATAGCATTAATTTTATCTAGATTATTCACAAAATCCTGCATTATTGGATCATCCATAGGTGCCAATCTTTTAGCAATATTTACTTGCGCTAAATGGTAATTATCCATTCTAAAACCCTAAATCACGTTCCATTTCTTCCATTTCAATTATATCATGGGCTTCTTGAATAGTTGGAACTACAACAATTTCATCTGGCACATCATCCAAATCAATCTTATTAGAAACTATTACAAAAGACTGTTTATTATTTCGATGTGTATTTGACAACTGAAGAAACTCAACTATATCCTCTACATTAATCTTATTTAAAGAAGTAAGACATATAATTATGTTGTCATTTTTAAACTTAGGATATAAAGCATGTATTTTTTTTACTAATTCAATTATAGTAGCCTTTTCTTGGGTTATAATTGACGTATTGCCAGTTTTATCTATTAACATAACTACTGTTTTATTTTTGAAGCCAATAAGTAAATTACGGCCATTCTAATAGCCACACCATTTTGTACTTGATCTAAAATAATGGCTTGATTAGAATCTGCCACATCACTAGTTATTTCTACACCTCTATTTATTGGACCTGGATGCATAATTGTGATTTCTTTATCCAACGAATCTAAAAAATCCTTATTTACACCATACTGTTGCGTATATTCTCTAGTTGAAGGAAAGTAACTTATTTCCATTCTCTCATTTTGAACACGTAGCATATTTGCTACATCGCACCAATTTAAGGCCTTACGAAGATTTGTTTCAACCTTTACACCTAACTTGCCAATATATTTTGGTAGTAATGTTTTAGGGCCACAAACCATAACTTCTGCGCCTTGTAACTGTAGGGCATAAATATTTGAAAGAGCAACCCTACTATGCAATATATCACCAACAATTACCACTTTCTTTCCTTTTACCTCACCTAGTTTTTCCCTAATAGAATAGGAATCCAAAAGCGCTTGTGTAGGATGTTCATGTGCTCCATCCCCAGCATTAATAATACTAGCATTGACGTGTTTGGATAAAAACACTCCTGCTCCTGGATTTGGATGACGCATAACCACCATATCTACCTTCATAGACAGTATGTTGTTCACAGTGTCTATTAAAGTTTCTCCTTTTTTAACTGAAGACTGTGCCGAAGAAAAATTTATAACATCCGCAGAGAGACGTTTCTCAGCTAATTCAAAAGATAATTTCGTTCTTGTAGAGTTTTCGAAAAATAAATTAGCTATGGTAATATCCCTGAGCGATGGTACTTTTTTAATAGGACGATTAATCACCTCCTTAAAGTGATCTGCAGTTTTAAAAATAAGTTCGATATCTTCTTTATTAAGATATTTTATTCCCAATAAGTGATTGACACTTAATTCGCTCATTTTATCTATTTTTCAATTAAGTAAACGGAATCTTCTTTATCTTGTTCCTTCCAATTTACTTTTACTTTTTCATTATTAATAACATCTACCTGCCTACCTCGATAATCTGGTTGAATGGGTAAATGTCTGCTAAATCGTCTGTCTATTAATGTGAGTAGTTCAATTTCATTAGGCCTACCAAAAGATTGAATAGCCGTTAAAGCCGCTCGTATACTTCTTCCCGTATATAAAACATCGTCAATTAATATGATGTTTTTATTCTCTACTATAAAGTTAATTTCGGTTTTATTAGCCGCTAAAGTTTTATCGCCTCTTCGAAAATCATCACGATAAAACGTGATATCTAAATGACCTAATTGGATACTTTTAACCTTATAATCTTCTTCAAGTATTTTAACTAATCGATCTGCCAAAAACACACCACGTGGCTGAAGGCCAATTATAACAGTATTTGAAAAGTCGTTGTGTTTTTCAATGAGTTGACAAGCCAATCGATGAAGAATGATGTTTACCTCTTTTGCGTTAAGTAAAACTTTTTGACTCATAAAATTTCCAAACGTATCTGGGATACAAAGGTAATGCAAAAAAATAAATATGATGACTATATTTAATCACAATAAAAAAAGCCTTCAATTACTTGAAGGCTTTTAATTTCACAATGAATTATAAAAAACTTATTTTTTAGTTTTTTTACCGTCCATTTTATCTTTAAGAGCTTGTAAAGCATCATTAGCATCACCTAAAGTTGGTTTTGCTTCTGCTGCTGCAGTTGCTGCTTTTTTAGCAGCTGCTTTTACGTTTTTAATCTCTTCAGCTTTAAATACAGCTGTATGAGAAGCTACTACACGCTTAAACTCTTTATTAAATTCAATGATTTTGAATTCTGCTTCTTCACCTTTTTTTAGCTTATTACCATCTTCTTTTTCAAGATGACGAGATGGAATAAATGCTACGATATCGTCATTAAATGCTACAGTAGCACCTTTATCAACGATTTCAGTAACAGCTGCTTTGTGTACCGTTTCTAAAGCGAATTCTGTTTCATATTTGTCCCAAGGGTTTTCAGTAGTTTGCTTGTGTCCTAAACTTAACTTACGACCTTCTACATCTAACTCTAAAACAATAACATCTAATTTATCTCCTACTGCACAGAACTCCGATGGATGCTTAATTTTCTTAGTCCAAGATAAATCTGAAATATAAATTAATCCGTCGATACCTTCTTCTAATTCGACAAAAACACCAAAGTTTGTGAAGTTACGCACAATTCCTGTATGCTTGGAACCTAGTGGATATTTACCTGTAATATCTGTCCATGGGTCTGGTGTTAATTGCTTAATACCAAGAGACATTTTACGATCTTCTCTATCTAAAGTTAAAATAACTGCTTCAACTTCATCTCCAACAGTTACGAAATCTTGAGCTGAACGTAAATGTGTAGACCAAGACATTTCAGAAACGTGAATCAATCCTTCAACACCGTCTGCCACTTCAATAAACGCACCGTAATCTGCAATTACTACTACTTTACCTTTTACTTTATCACCAACTTTTACCTCTTCTGCAAGAGCTTCCCATGGGTGTTTCGATAATTGTTTAAGACCTAATTGGATTCTTGATTTGTTTTCATCAAAATCAAGTATTACAACATTTAGCTTTTGATCTAACTCAACAATCTCGTTTGGATGATTGATTCTAGACCAAGATAAATCTGTAATATGAACTAATCCATCAACACCTCCTAGATCAATAAATACTCCGTAAGAAGTGATGTTTTTAACCACACCTTCTAACACTTGACCTTTTTCTAATTGACCAATAATTTCTTTCTTTTGTTCCTCTATATCAGCTTCAATAAGTGCTTTATGAGAAACTACTACGTTTTTAAATTCGTGGTTGATTTTTACAACCTTGAACTCCATAGTTTTATTTACGTACTGATCGTAATCTCTAATTGGTTTAACATCAATTTGAGAACCTGGTAAGAATGCTTCAATTCCAAAAACATCTACAATCATACCTCCTTTAGTTCTACATTTAACAAAACCGTTTACAATTTCACCAGAATCATGAGCAGCATTCACTCTGTCCCATGCTTTAATTACTCTTGCTTTTCTATGAGATAATACTAATTGTCCTGTTGCATCTTCACGAACGTCAATTAATACTTCTACTTTATCGCCAACAGCTAAGTTAGGATTATAACGGAATTCGTTTAATGAGATTACACCTTCAGATTTTGCATTGATGTCAATAATAGCATCTCTATCTGAGATATGTACTACTGTACCTTCAACAACTTCATCATTTAAAGTGTCTACAAAGTTTTCTGCTACTAATTTTTCAAATTCTTGAAGTTGTTTGTCGTCCACCTCATCAATGCCTTCTTGGTAATTGTGCCAGTTGAACTCTTTTAAGAATTTTTCAGGGTTTGCTTGAGCTTCAGATACTACTGGAGCTTCTACTGCTGGAGTTTCAGTTACTTCAACTTCAGCTTGTTTTTCGTTTTCAGCCATTTGCTGATTAAAATTTGTATTCTGTTTATTTCGGAAGTTTTAAGCGATTAAAAAACAGAAGCGTTAAATTATATTTTATATCCTTTTCCTTTTATCTTTCCGACTATCCGCTAAAAGGAGCGCAAAAATACATATTATTGAGATAATTACCTAAAAATGAGAAAATAAATAATAAAGTTGAAGTAACTTATTTGATTGACTTAGAATGTGACTTTTCAAAAATGTTGGTGTCTTAATACCAGATAACGAAAATTAAACCATAATTTATAAATTTAGATAAGAAATTATATATCTTGTAATACTCAAATTAATTTAAAATTTCCAATTATGACAATGAAAGCAAAGTACCAACCAGTCCTTGATTTAGGAGAATCTTTAAACATTCAAAACGGAAGTGTATCAGAAGAAAATGGTGTTCTAAAGGTTAAAGGAACTGCTAGTACACAATATGAAAAAAATATCCTTTGGGATAAAATAAAAGAGATAGGGGGTGATAACCCATCTGACATTAAAGCTAATATAACTGTTGCAGACGAAAGTGTTTATCATAGACACGTTGTAAGTAGCGGGGAAACATTAGGTAAAATTGCAAAACAATACTATGGTGATGCTATGAAGTATAAAGAGATTTTTGCTGCTAATAGTGATATTTTAAAAAATCCGGATTTAATTTATCCAGATCAAGAATTAATCATTCCAAATTTATAGAGATTAGGAGAACATATTATAAAAACGAATCTTTAAATAAAGATTCGTTTTTATTTATCATTATTACGACTAGTAGACTCTCTCTTAATGAAAAGATTATACTCTATGATCATAATGACTTCTTATATCATTCAAAACCCTCTAAGGTCATAGTAACCAATTGAAGTATTTTTTGAAATTGTTCCTCTAGTGATAGATTAGAATTATCAATTTCTATAGCATCCTCGGCCTTTACAAGAGGAGAATCAGCACGGTTAGTGTCTATATAATCACGATCAACTACATTTTTTAAAACATCATTATAGTCGACATTATCGCCTCTATTCAATAACTCATGATAACGTCGTTTTGCTCTAGTTTCGGCGGAAGCTGTCATAAATATTTTTAATTCGGCATCAGGAAACACAACAGTTCCAATATCACGACCATCCATTACAACACCTTTGTTTAAACCCATATACTTTTGTTGTTGCACCAGTTTTTCTCTTACTTCAGATGCGGTCGCAACCTTGCTTACAAAATTGGAGACTTCTAAAGTACGAATCGCTTTTTCAATGTTTTCATTATTTAGATAAACCTCGGCGAATCCAAGCGTTTCATTAAACTTAAAGCTTATATCAATATTATTCAATTTAGAAATTAATCCTTCAATATTAAAATGAAGTTCATCAATAAAACCATTTTGCATTGCAAAATATGTCACAGCTCGATACATGGCTCCAGAGTCAACATAAATATATCCCAGATAATTTGCCAATTGCTTTGCAACTGTACTCTTTCCTGTTGATGAGTACCCATCAATTGCTATGGTTATTTTTTTATTGCTCATCGCGGATTCAAATCAATTTGTAAACCGAAAAAATTAGAATTGGCTGCACTTGTATATTTTGCATGTGTATAGCTAAAGCGCATTTTATTCATTTTTATTGAAATTCCAGCTGAAAGTCCTGAAAAATTTCTTTGGTCAATAATACGTAATTCTTCTCCCCTTCTAAAATTATAGCCCAAACGAATATTAAAACCTCCCTCTGGAAACAATTCTGCACCCAAAATAGTGTGCCTAATAACTTGACCTAAAAAACCTATTTTTTCTGAAGACTGATTTCCACTTAAATCACTTGATGCTCGAGCAGGATTTGGTCTTGCAATAGGCCAATCCTGTAAATTCTCCAAAGTTACATGCCATCGTATAGGAACATGCTCTAAAGTTTGCGACATACCAAAATCTATTTCGAATGGCAATGGCTCATTTAAACCTGCATAAGTAGTAATTTGAGAGCCCAGATTTCTAATTGCTAATGCAGCATTAAAATCGATGTTATCATTAATATATATCAAGCCCAAATCTACAGCAGCTCCAAAGGAATTATACTGTTCTAATTTAGATGTTATTAACTTTAAGTTTGCTCCAAAGTAAAAATCGGAATATCCTAACTGCAAAGCATAACCAATAGATAACGCAGATTCGTTACCAGTAAAAGTTCCTGTAGAATTACCATCTTCATCATACCCATCAAAAGAACCGTAATTAATATAAGTTATTCCAGCATGAAAAGTTTGCGTACGTCTATCGACTGTATAGGCATAGGATGCTGTTCCATATCCAATATCTCCAAGATAACTTGTATAATTTAGCGCCAATTGATTATCCATTTCAGCATTAATTGTTGCAGGATTAAATAGTGCTTGAGTTACATCGTAATCAACATTGGTTAGTACCTTTCCTCCTAGCGCTGCTTGACGTGGTGACGATACCAAATTTAAAAATTGATACGTGGCCTCCCCACCCACTTGCGAATACAAAGAAAAACTCAAAAACGAGCAAAAAATTATGATTGTCTTTTTCAGCATATTTACGACACAAAGAAACTAAATCTATCTTAAAACGATACCATGTATCTTTTATTTTAAAACATAAAAAAACCTCGATTCATTTCGAGGTTTTTTTGCTTCTTATATCTAGTTATAATTTTTTTGCGCCTTTTACTTTTTGATTGGTTATAGCTATATTAATAACATCACTCATATCTGTAACATAATGAAAGGTAAGTCCTTTGAGGTACTCAGGCTTGATTTCATCTATATCCCTTCTATTATCTTCACAGAGTAAAATTTCCTTTATTCTAGCACGTTTGGCTGCTAAAATTTTCTCTTTAATCCCTCCAACAGGTAGTACCTTGCCACGAAGTGTTATTTCCCCTGTCATCGCCAAACTTTTCTTTACTTTTTGTTGAGTAAACAATGAAACTAGCGAAGTTAACATCGTAACTCCTGCACTAGGCCCATCTTTAGGAGTTGCACCCTCTGGAACATGAATATGAACATTATATTTCTCAAAGACTGATGAATCAATTCCAAAAGTTTCAGCATTTGATTTAATATATTCCATGGCAATAGTGGCAGACTCTTTCATTACTTTACCTAAATTACCAGTAATAGATAATGCGCCCTTACCTTTTGATAAAATGGATTCAATAAATAATATGTCACCCCCTACACGTGTCCATGCAAGTCCAGTTACCACTCCTGCTACGTTATTGTTTTCATATTTATCGCGTTCTAGTTTAGGGCCACCTAATACCTCAATAATATCTTCATTGGAAACTTTCACATTATACTCCTCTTCCATAGCTATATTTTTCGCAGCATAACGTACCATTTTAGCTATTTGTTTTTCCAGTCCACGAACCCCTGACTCACGTGTGTAGCCTTCAACTATCTTCTCCAATTGCTGCTTTCCAATACTTAAGTGCTTGTTTGTCAAACCATGCTCTTTTAACTGCTTTGGTAACAAGTGTCGTTTGGCTATTTCTACCTTTTCTTCTATCGTATATCCTGTTACATTAATAATTTCCATACGGTCTCTTAATGCCGGCTGGATGGTAGACAAACTATTCGAGGTAGCAATAAACATAACTTTAGAGAGATCGTACCCCATCTCCAAAAAGTTATCATAAAATTCACTGTTCTGCTCAGGATCTAAAACTTCAAGCATTGCAGAAGATGGATCGCCTTGATGTGAGTTTGAAAGTTTATCAATTTCATCTAAAACAAAAACAGGATTGGATGTTCCAGCCTTTTTTAAACTTTGAATTATTCGCCCTGGCATAGCACCAATGTATGTTTTTCTATGTCCTCGTATTTCAGCCTCATCCCTTAATCCACCTAAAGAAATTCGAACATATTCCCTACCTAAAGCTTCTGCTATCGACTTTCCAAGAGAGGTTTTTCCAACACCCGGAGGACCATATAAACATAATATAGGTGATTTCATATCGTTGCGAAGCTTTAAAACTGCTAAATACTCAATAATTCTTCGTTTAACATCTTCTAATCCAAAATGATCGCGATCTAAGATTTTTTTTGCACGCTTTAAATCAAATTTATCGGTGCTAAATTCATTCCAAGGTAAATCTAAAAACAACTCCAAATAATTCCTTTGAATTGAATACTCCGCAACTTGAGGATTCATTCGCTGCATTTTAGCTATTTCCTTTTCAAAGTGTTTTGCCACTTTTTCATCCCATAGTTTTTCCATAGCCTTGGCCTTCATCTCTTCAATTTCCTCATCATGACTTACGCCTCCCAATTCTTCTTGGATGGTCTTCATCTGTTGGTGTAGAAAATATTCACGCTGCTGCTGACTCATGTCCATTTGAACTTTAGACTGGATATCATTCTTAAGTTCTAATTTTTGAAACTCAACATTCATGTGCTTCAAAGTAGCTAATGCACGTTGTTTCAAATCATTCATTTCAAGTAACGACTGTTTATCGGCTACAGAAAGATTCATGTTTGAAGAGACAAAATTGATTAAAAAAGAACTACTCTCTATATTTTTAATGGCAAATGATGCCTCACTAGGAATATTTGGACTTTCTTTAATAATTTCTAAGGCCAAATCTTTTATAGAGTCAATAATAGCTGAAAACTCCTTGCTATTTTTGGCAGGTTTTGCTTCAGGAATATCTCTTATTGTTGCATTCATATAAGGATTCTCTGTAAGTACTTCTGCAACCTTAAAACGCTTTTTCCCTTGAATGATTACTGTAACATTACCATCTGGCATTTTTAAAACTCGCAGTATTCTTGCAACTGTTCCTGTTTCGTGAATTTCTTTTGCCGACGGGTTTTCAACAGCCTCATCTTTTTGCGCAACCACACCAATAACTTTACCTCCTTTATTGGCATCATTAATAAGCTTGATAGACTTATCGCGACCTGCCGTAATAGGTATCACCACACCTGGAAACAAAACTGTGTTTCTTAGAGAAAGAATTGGTAAAGTTGCTGGTAACTCTTCGTTGTTTATAGCTTCTTCGTCCTCTGGAGTCATTAATGGAATTAACTCTGAATTTTCATCAAATTCCTGTAATGACAAACTGTCAAGGGCAATAAAATTAGATTTTTTCATATATACAATTAGGTCAATCTGTCATTAAAACAAAACTGATCATTTTTTATGTCTTAAACTATATATTTTAAAACATTGAATATCAGCTACTTAAAAACAAATAAAAGTATTCAACAATACTATAAAGTCAATAGCTATGCCATAGCCATATTTCCAAACATGAATTTTATATTTTGCCCGCTTTCTTCAAACCAAACAAAAGAAGAATTGGTAATGCAAGCAAACCTATCATTAGTAAATTAGTTTCAAAAAGCCAGGGTGATAATATTAAGGTTATTACATAACCTCCAATGGCACCGCCAAAATGGGCATCATGCCCTATGTTACCTATTCTATTTTTCATGCCATAGATAGAATACAATAAATATCCAATACCTAAAACATAGCCTGGAATACCTAAATCCACATCACCAATTCTTGAAGGTAAAAAAAGAAAGTAATACTCGCGTTCTGGGTTTAATAGGATCGCAGCATATAAAATCCCGGTTACCGCTCCACTAGCACCCACAGCACTATAATGATATTCATTTTTATGAAAATACAATGACAAAAGACTACCAGCAACCAAACTTCCCATGTATATTATGAAAAAGCTATATTGACCTACTTCATAAATCACCTGTCCTGCAAAAAGATATAATGCGAACATATTAAAGAATAGATGGGCAGTATCAGCATGTAAAAAACCCGAACTTAGCATTCTAAACTGCTCGCCTCTCCTAATACTACCTATATTAAATTTATGCCTTTCGAAAAAGCCAAAATCGTTAAACCCCTTGTATGAAAGAATGACATTAGCAGCGATAATTATAATTGTTATTAAATCCAATTTACCCATATGGTTTAAACGTTTAAAGTCAAATAATATATATTTGCAAATCTAAAATTAATTCATGCAATTTCTAGCTTATATAATTGTTTATCCGTTTTTATGGTTAATTTCATTATTACCGTTTAGACTTTTATATCTTCTTTCCGATTTCGCCTTCGTATTCATATATCATGTCTTTGGATATAGAAAAAAGGTAGTTACTGATAATATGAAACTTGTTTTTCCTGAAATGTCTGATAAAGAAATTTCTATTATTCGAAATAAGTTTTACCACCATTTATGTGATATGATTCTGGAATCTATAAAATCCATTACTATTTCGGAACAAGAATTAATAAATAGATATGTTTTTACCAACCTAGAAGAGATTCATAAGTTAGAAAAAGAAAATAAAAGTGTTGTGTTGATGATGGGACATTATGGAAGTTGGGAATGGATTTTTATTTTACAAAAACATGTAAACCACAGAGGTTATGCTGTTTATAAACGATTAAGTAATAAGTATTTTGACAGATTAGTTAAACAAATCCGTGCTCGATATAATAGTTATTTAATTACCACAAAAGAAACATTTTCGACCTTAATCAAAGCAAAACAAAACAACGAACTAACGTTTAACGGTTTTGTTTTTGACCAATCACCGAAATTAGCAAAAGCGATTCATTGGCAATATTTTATGGGCATAAAGGTTCCTGTGCACGTTGGTGCTGAAATATTAGCAAAAAGACTTGATATGGCAACCGTTTTTTTGAAGGTTAAAAAGGTTAAGCGTGGTTATTATGAAGCGACATTTTCTGACATCATAAGAAACCCGAAGACCTATAATGATTTCCAGATTACTGATATTTCTTTAAAACGTGTTGAAGAGCAAATTTACGATGCTCCTGAATTCTATTTGTGGACACATAAACGCTGGAAGCATAGGAATGATGTACCTAAAGAATTTCAATAAATTAAATATTAGCGATAGAGCTAATTTCTTTTATAAAATTATCAGCTAAAGTATTTGCTTCTTCTTGAGACTTGGCTTCAGTATAAATTCGAACTATAGGTTCTGTATTGCTTTTTCGCAAATGTACCCAGCTTTCTTCAAAATCTATTTTAACGCCATCAATAGTGGTTAGTTGTTCATTTTGATATCGTGATTCAATTTCTTTTAAAATGCCATCAACATCTAAACCAGAAGTTAATTCTATTTTCTTTTTACTCATATAGTAATCAGGATAAATCTTTCTAAGTTCACTCACTCGCATTTTTTTATCTGCCAATAAGCTTAAAAATAAAGCGATTCCTACTAACGCATCTCGACCGTAATGCGATTCTGGATATATTATACCACCGTTACCTTCACCGCCAATAACAACATTATTTTTTTTCATTAAGCTTACTACATTTACCTCTCCCACAGCACTAGCTTCATAACTACCTCCATGCTTCTCTGTAACATCTCGTAACGCCCGTGTAGAACTCATATTACTAACTGTATTTCCCGGTTTTATACTTAAAACATAGTCTGCACATGCAACTAGAGTATATTCTTCACCAAACATATCTCCATTTTCATCCACAAAAGCTAAACGATCTACATCCGGATCCACCACTATACCAAAATCGGCACGCTCTTTTACAACATGTTTAGATAAATCTGTTAAATGTTCCTTAAGCGGTTCTGGGTTGTGAGGAAAATGACCATTGGGTTCACAATATAGTTTAATAACATCTACCCCTAGGCGTTCAAGTAACAATGGAATAACAACACCTCCCGAGGAATTCACACCATCTACAACGACCTTAAATCGTGCCTGCTCAATGGCCTTAACTGTAACTAACGGTAAATCTAAAACTTCAATAATATGTAAATCAAAATAGGCTTGGTTCTTTGTTATTTTCCCTAAATTATCAACATCTGAAAATTCTATATTATCACTTTCTGCAATCTCTAAAATTTTCGCGCCCTCTTCACCATTTAAAAATTCACCGTCTTTGTTTAAAAGCTTAAGCGCATTCCATTGTTTTGGATTATGACTTGCTGTTAAAATTATTCCACCATCTGCTTGCTCCATGGGTACTGCCATTTCTACCGTAGGTGTGGTTGAAAGGCCTACATTAACAACATGTATTCCTTGACCTACTAATGTATTCATTACCAGGTTTTGAATCATTTTACCAGAAATACGTGCATCACGACCTACAACGACTTTATAATTATCCTTCAGGCGTTGTTGCTTCACCCAAACACCATACGCAGCAGCAAATTTAACAACATCAAGAGGTGTTAAGTTATCACCAACATTTCCACCAATAGTACCTCTAATTCCTGAGATAGATTTTATAAGAGTCATAAAATAGATTTCAAATTAAATGACAAATATACAATTACAAAACCTTTTTTCTTAAATCCTATTTCGTAAATTACACCAATGAATTTTCTAGCGCACATCTATCTTTCTGGAGAAAACGATTTAATAACTATTGGTAATTTTATGGCTGACAGTATAAAAGGAAATAAATACCGAAAATACCCTGAAGAAATCCAAGTTGGCATTTTACTCCATAGACATATAGACACATTTACCGATACCCACAAGACTTTTAGAAGAAGCACAAAGCGTTTGCATAAAAAGTATGGTCATTATTCTGGTGTGATTGTCGATATATTGTATGATCATTTTCTTGCAAAAAATTGGCAAAATTATAGTGACAAGCCTCTGGATGATTATGTTCAAAATTTCTATGACTCATTGGAGGAAAATTTCGAAATATTACCTCTACGTATTCGAAAAATGATTCCATTTATGATTACTGATAATTGGCTTTTAAGTTACGCATCAATTGAAGGCATTACCAGAGTTTTAGAAGGTATGAACCGACGGACAAAACACCGTTCTAGTATGAATGAGGCCGTATTAGAATTAGAAACTTTTTATTCTGAATTTGAAAATGAATTTACTCATTTCTTTCATGAGCTTATTATTTCATCAAATAAAAAACTTATTGAATTAACTTCTTAATTTTTCTAAAATATGTATCGTATTTTACTTTTATTATTTGCGTTTACAGTTCTATATTCATGTAAAAAAGAAAGTCAATTAAATAATCATGTTGCGCCTAAAAGAGGACTGATTACTAAAAACGCTATGGTAGTATCTGCTCGAGCTGAAGCTTCACAAATAGGTAGTGATATTCTTAAAAAAGGAGGGAACGCTTTTGATGCTATGGCTGCAACCCAATTGGCTTTAGCAGTAGCTTATCCTTATGCTGGTAATATTGGAGGTGGCGGCTTTATGGTCTATAGAAAAGCTAACGGTGAAATTGGTGCTTTAGATTTTAGAGAAAAAGCACCCCTAGCGGCAACAAAGGATATGTATCTAGATGAAAATGGGGATGTTATTCCAGGGAAAAGCACCTTGGGAGCGATGTCAGTTGGTGTACCCGGGTCTGTTGCAGGTGTTTTCGCTGTTCATGAAAAAATGGGAAGCTTACCTATTGAGGATATTCTACAACCTGCAATAGAATTAGCTAAAAAAGGTGTAATAGTTACAAAAAAACAAGAAGACAAAATAAAAAAGTATATGCCTGGGTTTTTAAAAGCCAATAGAGATTCAACCCTATTTCATAAATTTTGGAAAGAAAAAGATACCATTAAATATGTGGCTTTGGCTGAAACTTTGTCTAGAATAATGTTGAATGGAAAAGATGAGTTTTATAAAGGGCAAACAGCTAAGACACTCGCCTCATTTATTCAAAATAATGGAGGTATTTTAACAGAAGAAGATTTAAATAAATATGCTGTTAAATGGAGGAAACCAACAACTTTTAAATATGATGACCTCAATATCATCTCCATGCCTCCACCTTCTAGTGGTGGAATTTGTTTGGCACAAATAATGAAAATGATTGAACCATATGATTTAAAAAAATATGGCCATAATTCGCTGAAAGCAATTCAATTAATAACTGAGGCTGAACGTCGTGCTTATGCAGATAGGAGTTTTTATTTAGGTGATCCAGATTTTGTTGATGTTTTTGAAAACACTTTAATAAATGAAACATATCTAAAAGAGCGTATGGCATCTTTTTCTTTCGAAAAAGCGACTAAATCTGATGATGTAACCCATGGCAACGTTCATGTTGTTGAAAGTGATGAAACTACACATTACTCCATTATCGATACTTTTGGAAACACTGTTTCTGTTACCACAACAATAAACGGAGCCTATGGTTCTAAGTTATATTGCCAAGAATTAGGTTTCTTTCTAAATAATGAAATGGATGATTTTAGTAGTAAACCTGGAATCCCTAATATGTTTGGTGTAACCGGTGGTGAAGCAAATAGTATTTTACCTGAAAAGCGTATGCTAAGTTCTATGACTCCAACTATTGTTGAAAAAAATGGTGAATTATTTATGTCTGTTGGTACTCCAGGAGGCTCTACAATTATTACATCTGTGTTGCAAACAATCCTAAATGTTCATGAATATAGCATGTCTATGCAAGAAGCCGTAAATGCCCCCAGATTTCATCACCAATGGCTTCCTGACGAAATTAGAATGGAACCAAATTCTTTTGATAAATCTCTTATTGAGAAATTAGAATTATTAGGCTACCCAATAAACGAGTCTAGGTCTCCAGTAATTGGGAAGATCGACGGAATACTTGTTTTGGATGACAAAAGGTTAGAGGGTGGTGCAGATCGTCGAGGGGATGATACGGCTGTCGGTTTTTAATGGTTTTACTTTCTTTACTCCAACATTGTTAGTAATTTAGCTAGACTTGGTCTTCAATATTTTCCATTGAATAACCTTGTTAAATTATTTATGACGTTTAAAAAAATAATAAAAATATCAATTGGGGTTGTTATATTTTTCACGTTACCTAGCCTTTTATTTTTTGGCTTTGTATATTTTAAATATAATGAAGACTTACCCTCTGGAATGCAAGGAGATCAAGCAGATTCTTTAGCTTACAAAATGCTGAATGCCTTAGACCATCAAGCGTTTAAGAATACCGATTACATAGAATGGACTTTCAAAAGAAGAAGACATTATAAATGGAATAAAACAGATTATAACTGTGATGTTCTTTGGAAGGATTATAAGGTAAACATTAATTTAACAGACCCATCACTGAATAAGGCTTATGTTCATGGTTTTGTAGTTGAGGGTGAAGTTGGTGCAGGTTTGATAAAGAAAGCAGTAAAATACTTTGAAAATGATTCTTTTTGGTTAGTTGCTCCATATAATGTTTTTGACGAAGGTGTAGAAAGACGCTTGGTAAATGGAAATGATTTACTTGTAACTTATAATGAAAGTAATTCATCTAAACAAAACTCATACTTATGGAAGTTAGATAAAGAAGGAAAACCAAATGCAGTTAAAATGTGGACTTCTCTCCTACCCATAGATGGACTTGAAGCTTCATGGACAGATTGGATTGTAACCGAAACTGGTGCACAGTTACCAACCAATCACAAATTTATATTTGGGAATCTTGGAATAGATAATATTAAAACCAAGCTATAGTATTTAATCAAATAATCACTTCGACCTTTGTCCAACAAAATTGTGATTTTTAGATTTAAAAAGTGTGTTGAAGCTTGTTAGACTTCCGTAAATTCTTGTTATATATTGCTGTAAATCTATTTTTCCTTGCTCGTCCAAATCACTCGAATTAATGCGTTGTTCCATAACACGTAGTCTATCTCGAACCATGGTTATTTTATGAAAAAAAGTGTTAATTGGCACTTCATATGGTTTTAAACTGGTATCAGCGGGTTGCAAAATAATCTTTCCACCTTTGTATTTTTCTGCAATAGGAACAACTTCACTAACATCACTCCACTTCCTTAATATTCTAACAAGACTACTCTCAACTTCAAAGAAACTAACGGTATCCACATCTCCGTCTGCAGCTTCTATAATTTCAAAATCACTATCTATATCAATCGTTTCTAATCCATTTTCTATAAATGTAACCCAATAATGAATTGAAGTTACGTTTGTAACAACACCTTTCCCATATTCTGGATGGTTAATTCTAGAACCTATACCTAATAATTTCATCTGTCAAAAAGTTTTATAAAGCTTACTAAAAATAATAATAATTGCATACAAGTATAATAAATCTGAAACTAATCTTCACAAGAATTTAACATCTAAAATTGTACCTTTGCAACTTTGCATTTTATGAGCCAATTTGAAGAACATATTGAGGTTAGAGGGGCTAGAGTCCATAACCTTAAAAATATAGATGTCTCAATACCAAGAGAAAAACTAGTGGTTATTACTGGTTTATCTGGTAGTGGTAAATCATCATTGGCTTTTGATACTATATATGCTGAAGGACAACGACGATACATTGAAACGTTTTCTGCTTATGCAAGACAATTTTTAGGTGGTTTAGAACGTCCTGATGTTGATAAAATTGATGGTCTTTCTCCTGTTATTGCTATTGAGCAAAAAACAACAAGTAAATCACCTCGGTCAACAGTTGGAACCATTACCGAAATTTATGATTTCTTAAGGTTACTGTATGCTAGAGCAAGTGACGCTTATAGTTATAACACAGGAGATAAAATGGTTAGTTATAGCGATGAGCAAATAAAAGCGTTAATTTTAAAAAACTTTCAGAATAAACGCATAAATATTTTAGCGCCTGTTATTCGTTCGAGAAAAGGACATTACCGAGAATTATTCGAACAAATTGCAAAGCAAGGTTTTCTAAAAGTGAGAACCGATGGTGAAATTAAAGACATCATTAAAGGCATGCGCCTAGATCGTTATAAAACACATGATATTGAAATAGTTATTGACAGATTAGTTATAAACGATACTGTTGATAACGACAAACGCTTAACTGAAAGCATAAACACGGCCATGTATCATGGAGACGATGTTCTTTTAATAATAGATCAAGACACTGGTGAGACAAGATATTTTAGCAGAAGTCTCATGTGTCCTACTTCGGGTATATCTTATCCTAATCCAGAGCCAAACAATTTTTCATTTAATTCGCCCAAAGGGGCTTGCAATACTTGTAATGGCATTGGTGATTTATATCAAGTCAATGAAGATAAAATTATCCCCGATGATAGTATTTCAATTAACGCTGGAGCCTTAGCACCTCATGGTCCTGCAAAAAACAGCTGGATATTTAAACAATTTGAAACTATTGCACAGAGATTTAATTTTAAACTAACAGATGCCTATAAAGACATTCCTAGAGAAGCAAAGGACATGATTCTTTATGGTGGTAACGATAAGTTTTCCGTAGAGAGTAAAACACTTGGTGTTACTCGAGATTATAAAATTGACTTTGAAGGTGTAGCAAACTTTATTGAAAACCAATATAAAACGGCAGAATCAACCTCTTTGAAACGTTGGGCTAAAGACTATATGGATAAAGTCAAATGTCCGCAATGTGAAGGTTCAAGACTAAAAAAAGAGTCGCTTTATTTCAAAATTAACAATAAAAATATTGCAGAATTATCTAATATGGATATTGTAGAATTGTCAAATTGGTTTCAAACATTAAATCAGCACCTATCGGACAAACAATTAAAAATAGCCGAAGAAATAATAAAGGAAATAAAATCACGTCTTCAATTTTTGTTAGATGTTGGATTGGATTACTTGGCATTAAATAGAAGTTCTAAAACTTTATCTGGTGGTGAAGCTCAGCGAATTAGACTAGCTACACAAATTGGTTCACAATTGGTTGGAGTCTTGTACATTTTGGACGAACCTAGTATTGGACTGCATCAAAGAGATAATGAAAAACTTATCAACTCTTTGGTTTCTCTCCGAGATATAGGTAACTCTATTATAGTGGTAGAACATGACAAGGACATGATTGAACGTTCAGATTATGTTATTGACATTGGTCCAAAAGCAGGGGAATATGGCGGCGAAATTATTAGTATCGGGACCCCAAAACAATTGAAAACCCATAATACTTTAACAGCTGATTATTTAAATGGTTCCAAAGAGATTGAGATTCCAAAGAAACGAAGAGATGGGAACGGAAAAACACTTATTCTTAAAGGATGCACCGGAAATAACTTAAAAAATATTTCGGTAGAATTTCCTTTAGGAAAAATGATTGGAGTAACTGGAGTCTCTGGTAGTGGTAAATCTACCCTTGTCAATGAGACGCTATACCCTATTTTAAATGCTTATTATTTTAACGGCGTAAAAAAACCGATGCCATACAAAAGCATTAAAGGTCTTGAAAATATTGATAAAGTAATAGATATTAATCAATCTCCTATAGGGAGAACACCTCGCAGTAATCCAGCCACTTACACTGGTACATTTAGTGAGATTAGAGCTTTATTTGCCAAAATACCTGAGGCTATGATTCGTGGATACAAACCTGGGAGATTTAGTTTTAATGTTTCAGGTGGACGTTGCGAGACGTGTAAAGGTGGGGGTTTACGAGTTATAGAAATGAATTTTTTACCTGACGTATATGTTGAATGTGAAACTTGCCAAGGCAAAAGATTCAATCGTGAAACGTTAGAAATAAAATACAAAGGAAAAAGTATTAGTGATGTTTTAAATATGACTATAAATGAGGCTGTTAGCTTCTTTGAGCATATCCCAAAAATTTATAAGAAGCTTAAAACAATAAAAGATGTTGGCTTGGGTTATATTACTTTAGGACAACAGAGCACTACACTTTCTGGCGGTGAGGCACAACGTATTAAGTTAGCCACCGAGTTAAGTAAGCGAGATACTGGTAATACCTTTTATATTCTGGATGAACCAACTACGGGGCTCCACTTTGAGGACATACGTGTACTCATGATAGTTTTAAATAAACTCGTTGATAAAGGCAATACGGTTCTTATTATAGAGCATAATTTAGACGTTATTAAAACAGTAGATCATATTATCGATATTGGATATGAAGGCGGAAGAAATGGCGGACAAATAATTGTAGAAGGAACGCCTGAATTAGTTATTAATCATAAAAAAAGTTACACTGCCAAGTTCTTGAAAAAAGAATTAAATTAGCAAGAAAAATATGAGAAAAGAACAACACCATAAGGGTTGGAATGAAATAAAGACCAACGATTCTTGGGCCATTTTTAAAATAATGGGGGAGTTTGTGAATGGTTTTGAAAAAATGAGCAAGATAGGTCCTTGTGTTTCTATATTTGGTTCGGCCAGAACTAAACCAGATCATAAATATTATAAATTAGCAGAAAAAATTGCTAAAGGTATTGTTGAAGCAGGATATGGCGTAATAACAGGTGGTGGTCCTGGTATTATGGAAGCAGGCAATAAAGGAGCACATTTAGGTGGAGGCACATCAGTTGGTCTAAACATTGATTTACCTTTTGAGCAACATGACAACCCATATATTGACCATGATAAGAGTCTAGATTTTGATTATTTCTTTGTTAGAAAGGTCATGTTTGTAAAGTATTCACAAGGTTTCGTTGTTATGCCAGGTGGTTTTGGAACATTAGACGAACTTTTTGAAGCCATGACACTTATACAAACTCATAAAATAGAAAAATTCCCAATTATATTAGTGGGTACGACATTTTGGGAAGGTCTTTTGGAGTGGATAAAATCAACACTTCAAGATAAATTCTCAAATATAAGCCCAAATGATCTTGATCTTATTCATTTAGTGGATACCGATGAAGAGGTGATTAATATATTGGATTCATTCTACAAAGAATCCAGATTAAGCCCTAACTTTTAAAAGAAAACAGCTAAGCATATCCTATATTGCGATGCTTTGAAAAATGATTACTGATTAATAGCTAAGATAAATTGAAATTCAACATTATAAGTTTTCTTTTATGCTTCCTTATGGGAGTTTTAGGCTTCAGTCAAAATAAAATTGATTTGAAAGCCAAATTCGATATTGATAATAAAGAAATTACTATTTCACAAAATATTACTTATACCAATAATACTCAAGACGAATTAAAAATTGTTTTTTTAAACGATTGGAGCAATAGTTACTCTACAAAGAAAACACCACTCGCGGCACGGATTGCAGATGAATACATTAATGATTTTCATTTAGCCAAAAACGAAGAGCGAGGTTATTCTGTAATTACTTCAATAACACAAAACGGTAACAAAGTTCGATATGAGCGCGTAAAAAATCAGATAGATATTGTAAAGGTAATTTTGAATGAATCTTTAAAACCTCAAGATTCTTATACGTTAGAACTTAATTACAAAATTAAAATACCAAGTGATAAATTCACAAATTATGGTGCCACACCAGAAGGCAATTTAAATTTAAGATATTGGTATATAACACCTGCTGAATATAATGGGAAATGGCGCTATTACAGCAACAAAAACTTAGACGATTTATATATTCCTAAATCTGATTTAAACTTAGAAATCACCTACCCCATTGGCTATTATATTACTTCTGATTTAGATTTAATTAATATATCAGAAGACCCTAATAATCAAACGATTAAACTAATTGGAAATAACAGGTTAAATAATAGGATTTATTTCAATAAAGAAAAAAAATTTAATACAATTATTATAGACAGTTTATCCGTTGTTTCTAATATTGATGATAAAAATGTTGATGATTTAAATAAAGCTATATTAACTGAAAAGATTATAACATTTATTAACAAAAACTTTGGCAGCTATCCTCATAAAAAATTAATGATAAGTGAAATTGATTATGCCAAAGATCCCGTATACGGTTTAAACCTTTTACCTGATTTTATAAAGCCTTACCCCAATAATTTTGAGTATGAACTCAAGCTCCTCAAAGTAATGCTTCATAATTATTTGGAGAACACTCTACTAATTAATCCTAGAGAAGAGCAATGGCTACTTGATGGTATTCATATTTTATATATGATGAATTATGTTGATGAATTTTATCCAAATATGAAGTTTCTTGGCTCTATTGCCGATTTTTGGGGAATACGGTCATTCCATGCTGCAGATATGAAATTTAATGATAAGTATGTATTTGCATACATGTCTATGGCAAGAACAAATCGGGATCAGCCACTAACTATGGCAAAAGACTCCTTGCTAAAATTCAATAAAAATATTGCAAATAAATATAAAGCCGGCGCAGGCTTTAAATATCTTGATGACTTTATCAATTCGCATATTTTAGAAAATTCAATTGAATCCTTTTTAACCAAAAACAAACTAAAGCCAGTTACAGGTGCTGATTTTGAATCTTATTTAAAAAGTAAAACAGAGAAAAATATTGATTGGTTTTTTAGGGATTACCTTACTACACGAAAGCAAATTGATTTTAGAATAAAAGAGGTCATACAAACAGAAGATTCTATCACTCTAACTATAAAGAATAAGCGTGATAATAATATGCCTATCTCTCTTCATACTTTAAACAATGATAGTATTGTCTCAAAAATATGGATTGAAAATATTAAAGATGAAAAAACATTAACTGTTCCTAAAAATGGGGCAAATAAATTAGTTCTTAATTACGACAAAATTATTCCAGAATTTAATTTACGTGATAATTGGAAATCTTTAAAGGGTTTTTTCTTTAATAATAAGCCGCTTCAGTTTAGGTTATTTCAAGACGTGGAAGATCCCTATTATAATCAGGTTTTTTTAATGCCAATAGCTGAATTTAATAATATTTATGATGGCGTCACTCTTGGAGTAAGAGCTTATAATAAAACATTGTTAAGAAAAATGTTTGATTATAAGATATCACCTAAATATTCCTTGAAATCAAAATCCTTAACAGGAAGTGCATCAGCATTTATGACACATTATTTACAAGATAGTGATTTATACTCCATTCAATATGGAGCCGGAATAAGCTATTCATCTTATGCAGAAGACCTATTTGTTAGGCAGATTAAGCCATCAATCACCCTTAGATTTAGACAGGATGACGATTTTAGATCTAACAAAAGGCAATTTTTGAGACTAAGATATTTAGACATTGAACGTGATGAAGATTTAACTAATACAATCATCGATTCAGAACCAAATTATAGCGTATTCAATATTAGATATGTAAATTCCAACGATAACTTAATTAACTTTAGTAAGTGGTATACAGATGTTCAAATAGCGAAAACATTTAGTAAAGTAGCGTTTAATTATGAATATCGCCGTCTATTTGAGAGTAATAGACAGCTCAACTTACGGTTTTTTGCAGGGACATTTTTAAATAACAAAAATGAGGTTACATCAGATTATTTCAGTTTTGCTTTAGACAGACCCACAGATTATTTATTTGACTATAATTATTTGGGTAGGTCTGAAGCCTCTGGAATATTTAGTCAACAGTATATAGACGCAGAAGGCGGTTTTAAATCTCAACTCGAAACACCATATGCTAATCAATGGATGACCACCTTAAATACAAGTACAACTTTATGGAAATATATTTTGGCATATGGGGATATTGGGCTATTGAAAAACAAATTCGATAATCCTCATTTTGTTTACGATTCGGGAATTCGAATCAACTTGGTAATCGACTATTTTGAAATCTACCTTCCAATTTATTCTAATTTAGGTTGGGAAATTGGACAACCTAACTATGACCAGAAGATTAGGTTCAAGTTTACAGTAGACCCAGAATCTCTACTTGGTCTATTTAGAAGGCGCTGGTATTAATATGTTAAAATTTTAATCAATTATCGTTTTTTAAACTATTTATTTATAAATAATTAAAAATATTACAAATTATAACGTTTTTATTATCATATTGTCAATTATTTAACATGTATTAAGATTGCAAAAAGATTTAATTTTAACTAATTTTGCAATGCTTAAACCGACACTATGGATATTATTCCCGATATAAAAAATAACATAACATTTGAAGATTTTAAAGCAGAAGTTTTAAATGATTATGCTATTGCTGTAAGAAGTCGAGAATGCAGTTTGCTTGGTCGTAGAGAGGTACTTACTGGAAAAGCCAAATTTGGAATTTTTGGTGATGGTAAAGAGGTTCCGCAACTAGCCATGGCCAAAGCCTTTAAAAAGGGTGATTGGCGCTCAGGTTATTATCGTGATCAAACCTTTATGATGGCCATAGGTGAATTTACGGTAAATCATTTTTTTTCTGGCTTATATGCAAATACTAATTTAGAATTAGAACCCATGTCTGCCGGAAGACAAATGGGTGGTCATTTTGTTACGCATAGTCTTGATGAAAAAGGCAGCTGGAAAGACTTAACAAAACAATACAACTCTAGTGCCGACATCTCTCCTACTGCTGCTCAAATGCCCCGTTTACTTGGTCTGGCTCAAGCATCAAAAATTTATAGGAATTTAAGTGAGATTAATAGCTCTAAATTTTCTGTAAATGGAAATGAAGTCGCTTGGGGAACCATTGGTAATGCAAGCACCAGTGAAGGTTTGTTTTTTGAAACTGTAAATGCAGCTGGCGTATTGCAAGTGCCCATGATTATTAGTGTTTGGGACGATGAATATGGAATTTCTGTTCATGCAAAGCATCAGACAACCAAAGAAAATATTTCTGAAATCCTTAAAGGTTTTCAAAGAGATAAAGACAATAAAGGTTACGAAATTCTTCGCGTAAAAGGTTGGGATTATCCTAATCTTATTGAAACATATCAAGAGGCAGCAACCATAGCTAGAGAAGAGCACGTGCCTGTTTTAGTACATGTTCAAGAGCTAACACAGCCGCAAGGTCATTCTACCTCAGGATCTCATGAGCGCTATAAAAGTAAAGAGCGTTTAGAATGGGAGGCTGAAAATGACTGCAATAAAAAGATGCGTGAATGGATTATTGAAAGTGGAATTGCAGAGAACGAAGCACTAATTGAACTTGAAAGATCAATTAAAAAAGAGGTTAGAGAAGCCAAAAAGAATGCTTGGGACGTTTTCTTAAAACCTATACGCAAAGAACAGCAAGAACTTCTAGGCATCCTTCAAAATCTAGCATCTACTCATCCTAATGGGGTATTTATAAATAAATTGAAGGATAGTTTGGCTAAAATTCATGAACCAACAAGAAAAGACATTTTATCTCACGCAAGGAAAGTGTTGCGTTTTACAATAGGTGATAATTCCAAAGAAAAAGAAATACTTGCGAATTGGATAACTAAAAATATTGAAGAAAGTCAGCCGAAATTTAGTTCTCATCTTTATGCCGAAACTGATAAATCTGCATTAAATGTTAAAGAAGTTAAAGCAACATATAGTGATGATGCCATTCAAGTAGATGGAAGAGTTATTCTTCGAGATAATTTTGATGCCATATTCAATAAGTACCCTGAAGCCTTAATTTTTGGAGAGGATACAGGAAATATTGGTGATGTTAACCAAGGATTAGAAGGGTTACAAGAAAAATATGGTGAATTACGCATTGCTGATGCCGGCATACGAGAAGCAACTATTGTTGGTCAAGGTATTGGCATGGCATTAAGAGGACTCCGACCTATTGCTGAAATTCAATATCTTGATTACGTATTATATGCCTTACAAATTATAAGTGATGATTTAGCTACACTTCAGTATAGAACTAAAGGGATGCAAAAGGCTCCTTTAATTGTTAGAACTCGTGGACATAGACTGGAAGGTATTTGGCATTCTGGTTCTCCAATGGGAGGCATACTTAATCTCGTTAGAGGAATTTATATACTGGTTCCAAGAAATATGGTGAAAGCGGCTGGTTTTTACAACACGCTTCTACAAAGTGATGATCCAGCATTAGTTATTGAGTGCCTAAATGGTTACCGTTTAAAAGAAAAAATGCCAGACAACTTAAGCAATATTAGGACAGCTGTTGGTTTGGTTGAAACCCTTAGAGAAGGTACCGATATCACTTTAGTATCCTACGGTTCTACTCTTAGAATCGTTATGGAAACAGCAAAAGAACTCTTGACTGTAGGCATTGATGCTGAAGTCATAGATGTACAATCATTACTTCCTTTCGATATAAATCATGATATCGCTAAAAGTATAGCAAAAACGAATAATGTTTTAATAATTGATGAAGATGTTCCTGGAGGTGCTTCTGCTTATATTTTAAATGAAATTCTAAACGTTCAAAACGCTTATCAATATCTGGATGGGCAACCAAGAACATTAACAGCAAAAGCCCATCGACCTGCCTATGGTAACGATGGGGATTATTTCTCTAAACCATCTGCCGAGGATATTTTTGAAGCTGTCTATGATGCCATGCACGAATTGAGTCCTAATGATTTCCCTAAATTGAGATAATAGTATTATTTTAGGTATTTAAATACCAATTAGTGTTTCCAAATTTTAATTTTTATAGTACTCCCTTATTGATTCTTGTTATTCAGGGTCTCATTTTTGCCTTTTTATTACTCTTACGATACCATAGAAAGCGTAACATCTCAGATTTGTTTTTAGGATTTATTTTATTGTTTACATGTTATAGCCAAACCTGTTATACAATAGGATTTATGGGATGGTATGACACTTATAGAAATACTAAAATAAATTACTTTTTGTATAATATTTCAATAGTTCTTGCTCCGCTAATATACTTGTATGTTAAATCGGTAACTGAATCTAATTTCAAGTTTAAAAAAAAATATTATTTGCATTTTGGATTCGCAGCATTGTTCTTAATTTATAGAATGGGTATTTATGTTTATGATTCCTTACAACCTGAATTTGATACTTATCAAAATGGTGTTCTAAAAATTAATTTAGACGAAGCCTATGTTCAGCCAGTGATGAGTTTTATTGAATTCCCATTCATGCTGCTATACTTAGCATTTACACTACAATTATTTTACAATTACAGAAAAAAAATCATTCAATATTTTTCAAATACGTATAATCTTGAACTTAATTGGATATTAAGTTTTTTAATCCTGTTTTCAATTTTATTTTTATACAACACCGTGCAAACCATTATAGGTGTTTTTGTTACCGATTTAGGCTATCAAGAACGTTGGTGGTTAAATCTTATCACGGCTTTAACCACAATTTATGTTGGGATTAAAGGATACTTTACAGATACAACAAAACTTAATCTACTAAATTTTAATTTTTCACCAAGCAACCATAAAATAACAGTTGCAAGTTTAACAGAACTATCTAAAGAAATTTCAGAAGATGATATTTCCATTGTAAAAGATAATATGGAAATAAACAAGGCTTATTTGAATCCAGATATTAATCTGTCTGATATGGCGATTCAAGTTAATATGTCTCGTACTAAATTATCTGAAGTTATAAACTCAGGCTTCAATAAAAATTTTAATGATTTTGTAAACACCTATAGGGTTGAAGCCTTTAAATCAATGTTAAAGGAGAATAAACACAAACAACTTTCACTTTTGGGAATAGCAATGGATTGTGGTTTTAATAGTAAAGCAACATTCAACCGTGTTTTTAGAAAATTAACAAATACGTCGCCTTCCGAATATTTGAATTCTACATTAAATTAAGACGTCTCAAACCGTATTTAAGCCTTTCTAGTATGATTTAAGTCTTTAAAGACAGCATAATGCATCAAATTTGTATAAAACAAATATTTAGAGCATTATGAAAACCTTGAAATTACTAATTACACCTATCTCCCAACCAAATTGGATAGCCGATTTATTGTTCGCAGCCATAAGATTTATTTGCGGTATCATTTTATCCATTGATTTTGGAGCATCCAAATTCGGTGTTCCATGGACACCGGACCATCGTAACCTAAACTTGTTTGAAGTATCTGCTTGGTTTCCCGAAGATGTTACTAATTATGGTGGCATTTTTGCAATAGCTCCAGTTTTCTTTGCTTGGATGGGAGCCTTTAGTGAGGCTGTGGGAGGAATGTTTCTCGCTTTAGGTCTCCAAACACGTCTTGCTTCCTTTTTAATAATGTGTACGATGCTTGTAGCTATATTTTGCCAAAAATGGGGTCAAGGTGTTTGGGGAATGTTACCTGCCATGAGCTTTCTTTGGATAAGCATTTACAACCTATACTTTGGTTCAGGTAGATTTGGACTTGATTATTTAATAACCTTAAAATTTAATAAACAATAGCGCTATGAAAACTTTATTTATCGTATTAGGTACGCTTTTACTGTCAACTATTAATAACGCGCAAAATAAAATTACCATGTCGGATTTAGAACCTTTAAACAATTCAGAATGGACCGGGGTGTTAACCTACCTAGATTATCAGTCTAATAAACTAGTAGATATTGAAACTACATTGCAAATTAAAATTAAAGACAACAAAGTGATTTCAAACATGCAATATATATATGAGCCCAAAAAGAATAACAAATCGGTTGTCAAAATAAATAAAAATGGAACTTATTACGGTAACGAAAAAATTGTTTCGAACCTACTAGAAAACAATGAAAGAATCATTACTACAACCTATGATGGTCTTGATGATAGTAAGAAAGCACGAATTTTTATTACACATACTTTTACCGATAAAATCTATACAGTAAGTAAAAAGGTAATATTTAAAGCATCAGGAGATAGTTTAATTAGAAATACATATAAATTCAAAAAAAATATAAGAATGGGTTTACAAACAAACTCTCTTAAACCTAATAAAAAGCATGATTTATAATAATCATGCTTTTCATGTTTCCTCTTTATATAATAGATAGAACAAAATTTGGTGTGCGAATCTTTTCATTTTTTTATCTTGTCATCTATTAAAAACAAAAAATATGAAGAACTTTTTCAATTACGGTTTACTAATACTTAGAGTTGGTATAGGCAGCTTAATGCTTACTCACGGAATTCCTAAAATATCAAAGCTCGCCGAAAGTCCCATTAAATTTCCTGATCCTATTGGATTAGGGGCCTCCACATCCTTAATACTAACAATTATTGCTGAGGTTTTGGCACCAATTTTAATAATAATAGGACTAAAAACCAAGCTTGCGTCTATTCCGGCTGCTATTACTATGTTTGTTGCATTTTTTATTGTTCATGCAAGCGATCCAATAGGTAAGAAAGAAAAGGCACTACTATATTTAATATGTTTTATTGTTATCTTTCTAACTGGTGCCGGAAAATATTCTTTAGATGGCCTGCTTACTAAAAACAAACACTAGAGTACCTTTCAAATAACATTTTGTTCAAAAAAAAGTTTTATCTAAATATTAAAGGTTCTATATTTAGAGATATCCTTTATATATGCTCTCTAAACAAGACAAAGCAAAATTAAGAGGTACTATTTTCAGACATCTTGATGGTATAGCAACAGCTACAACGGTTTTTGCACTATACAAAAAAGGTGTCTTAGACTATATTCTCGAACATAGAATTGTAGAATTAAGTAATCTTGTATTAACATTCAATGCTAATGAAGGCTATCTTAATGTTGCACTAAGGATATTATGTTCTCAAGGATGGTTAATTCAGCATATAGATAATAATAGTAATACCATTCAATATGAAATTAATGCTAATACAGCAAAGGCATTTTCATTGGCTTCGCTTTATAAATCTCCTGTTCTATTATTAAAGTATTCAGTGAAATTCCCGTCAAAGCGAATCGGGCCAGATGCGTTTAATGCTTTGCAAAATGTATTTAAAAAATTTGATAATGATTTCGGACTAAGAAATGCAACATCGGACGCCATTGAAAAACAAGTTTTAAAACATATAGAAGGTGTTATTGCAGCTCCTCTTATTGTTTTATTAGGAGTTAACGGCTTGTTTCATAAATATTTTATGGAAGCGTCTTTTAGAGCCCAAGAATACCATAGTGATCCCGAAAGTTTCGAGAAAATATTAGACTTTCTTTGTTGTTTAGGATGGTTTTCAAAAAAGAAAGACACCTATAAGTTTACAGATGAAGGATTGTTTTTTGCAAAACGGGCGAGTGCATATGGAGTTACTGTATCTTATCTTCCTACCTTTGTAAATTTAGATGAATTGTTATTTGGAAATCCTTTAATATTAAACACTAATTCCGCAGATGATATAGAAAAGCATGTAGAAAGAGAAATGAACGTTTGGGGCAGCGGAGGAGCTCATTCAACTTACTTTAGAATTGTTGACGAAATTATCATCAAACTCTTCAATAAGCCTATAGAAGAACAGCCTAAAGGCGTTTTAGATATGGGGTGTGGCAATGGTGCTTTTATTCAACACATTTTTGATGTTATTGAATTCAAAACACTCCGAGGGACTATGTTAGATGAACATCCTTTATTATTAGTTGGTGCAGACTTTAATAAAGCTGCATTAAGAGTAACACGAGCAAACCTAATTAAGGCAGATATTTGGGCAAAAGTAATTTGGGGCGATATTGGGCGACCAGATTTACTGTCCAAAGATTTAAAGGAAGACTACAATATTGATCTAAGAGACTTACTAAATGTTAGAACTTTTTTAGATCATAATCGAATTTGGGAACCACCAATTAGTAAGACATCAACTCTTAGCAATTCTTCCGGAGCATATGCCTTTAAAGGAAGGCGACTTAGTAATAATTTGGTAGAACAATCCCTTTTAGAACATTTTAAAAAATGGAAGCCTTTTGTGGATAAGTTTGGATTATTAATCATTGAACTTCACACAATTAATCCAAAAGTAACTTCTTCAAATTTAGGAAGAACACCAGCTACAGCCTACGATGCAACTCATGGTTATTCAGATCAATATATTTTGGAAGTAGAGGTATTTAATAAAATTGTAACCGAAGCAGGTTTAGAACCAGACCCTAATTATTTTACTACTTTTCCAAATAATGAATTAGCCACCGTTAGTATAAACCTTTTAAAAGGAAATAATAAATCTATTTAATGAAAGCAGTTTCGGTAACAACCATAAAAAAGGAATTACAATATTTCTCTCAGCAAGATCTAATAGCGCTTTGTTTAAGACTGTCTACATTTAAAAAAGAAAATAAAGAGCTTCTTACCTATTTACTTTTTGAATCGGATGATGAGCCATCTTATATCGCCAGTATTAAAGAACATATTGATAATCAGTTTGAACTAATCAACACTAAAAGTTATTTCTACATTAGAAAAAGTGTGCGTAAAATACTCCGCGAAATAAAAAAATACGTGAGATACTCAAAACATAAAGAAACCGAAGTAGAGCTCCTACTCTATTTTTGTGAAAAATTAAAAGATTTTAACCCTAGTATTACTAAAAGTCAGCAGCTAGTTAATTCATATAATCGACAAATAATTCTAGCTAAAAAGATAGTTTCTTCGCTCCATGAAGATTTGCAATATGATTATAATTTGGTAATCCAAGAATTAGAACTTTAAACTACTCTTGTGTTTAAAACATATCAAGTTAGAATTTATAACTTTGTGGCTTCTGTAAGGACATTACTTAAATGATTAATATTCACGAAAAGACATTACAAGATTTAGAATTTCAAACGGTTTTACAACAGGTTAGTGAACTTTGCATTACAACTCTTGGAAACAAAAAGGCGCTTGAGACTGTTCCGTTTAAGAACAAAGGAACACTAACAAACGCCTTATATTTAACCAATGAGTACGTCTCATCTTTTTACAATGATAATCGTATTCCTAACCACGGGTTTGATACTATTACTAAGGAATTAAAACTTTTAAATATTGAAAACACCTATTTAGAAGTTCATGGGCTTCGTAAAATTGTATCCATGTCCATAACCGTTAATGCACTTGTTACATTTATAAAAAAATTTGAAGAATATTACCCTACGCTGAATGCCTTTGCGTCTCATATTGAAGTTACCAAAGTAATCATTGAAAAAGTTGACACTATTGTTGATCGATTTGGTGATATTAAAAACAATGCCTCTAATTTACTTTTCGATTTAAGACAAAGTATAAACCGAATTAAAGGTAAAATAAATCAAAGTTTTTCAACAGCCCTAAACATGTACCATAATCTTGAATATTTAGATGATATTCGAGAAACCGTGGTAGACAATAAACGCGTACTAGCAGTTAAAGCTATGTATAGACGCAAAGTTAAAGGTTCTATAATGGGCGGCAGTAAAACAGGAAGTATTGTTTATATAGAACCTGAAACTACCCTACAATATTCAAGAGAGCTTAATAATCTTGAATATGAAGAAAAAGAAGAGGTTATTAGAATTTTGAAAGAAGTAACCAATTTTATGCGTCAGTTTTTGCCGCTGCTTAGAGATTATCAAGATTTTTTAATTGATATTGATGTTATTTCTGCAAAAGCAAAATATGCAAAATCTATGAATGCTATTCTTCCAGAAATTGTGGAAGACAGAAACATGATTTTAAGAGATGCCTATCATCCTTTATTGTACTTAACCAACTTAGAAAAAAAGGAAAAAACATTTCCGCAAACAATAGAACTCAAACAAGACAAGCGCATAATTGTCATTTCGGGTCCTAATGCCGGCGGAAAAAGTATCACTTTAAAAACAGTCGGTTTGTTGCAAGTCATGTTACAAAGTGGTTTATTAATCCCTGTACATGAACGCAGTAAAGCCTGTTTATTTGATCGTATTTTAAGTGATATTGGTGATAACCAATCTATAGAAAATCATTTGAGTACTTATAGCTACAGGCTTAAGCAAATGAATTACTTCTTAAGAAAGTGTAATAAAAACACACTTTTTCTAATTGATGAATTTGGAACAGGAAGTGACCCCGAATTAGGTGGTGCTTTAGCTGAAACATTTTTGGAAGAGTTCTACCATCGTGAGGCTTTTGGAATTATAACAACACATTACTCCAATCTCAAAATATTAGCCAACGAATTACCACACATGCTTAATGCTAATATGCTTTTTGATGAGCGTACTTTAGAACCGCTTTTCAAGTTGGTTATTGGGCAAGCAGGAAGCTCGTTCACCTTTGAAGTCGCACAGAAAAATGGGATTCCATATAGTTTAATTAATCGCGCTAAAAAGAAAATTGAACGTAGTAAAGTACGCTTTGATGCGACTATTGCGAAACTTCAAAAAGAACGTTCCCGATTAGAAAAAACAGGTCAATCTCTTAAACTTAATGAGAAAAAGAAGATTGAAGAAGCCGATAAACTAGAAGAGATGAATGCTAAAATTCAGAAGAAGTTAGAAAGCTATCAGGAGTTATACGATAGTAATCAACGTTTAATTTATCTCGGACAGAAAGTCAATGACATTGCTGAAACCTATTTTGAAAACAAACAAAAAAGAGTGTTAATGGACGAACTTTTCAAACTCGTTCAAATAGAAAACTCAAAACGTAAAAAAGTTTCGGCTAAACAGAAAAAGGCTAAAAAGGCCAAAGAACAACAGGTAAAACAAGAAGCTGAAAAGAAAGTAAACGTTATACGCAAAAGGAAAAAAGTTGAAAAGAAAAAAGCTATTGAAACGCCTAAACCTAAACCAAATTTAAAAATTGGTGACCGTGTTAGACTTGAAGATGGTCGAGCTGTTGGTAGCATTGATAAAATTGAAAAAAACAAAGCCACAGTTAACTATGGCTTGTTTACAACAAATGTAAGTTTGGAACAACTCGAATTAGTTGAGGCCAAGAAATAGCAGTTATATAAGTGATTTAAACGTTTTTTTGAATACAATGTAAAGCGGTATCTTTGCTATATGAATTTTGGTGTTCCAAATAACAAAAGTCTTATTCTTTTTGACGGTGTTTGTAACCTTTGCAATAACTCGGTTAAATATGTAATTAAGCACGACACGTCTAACAAATTTATGTTTGCTCCCTTGCAGGGCACTACTGGCAAAAGCATTGTTGAGCATTACAATATTAACACGGCAAAAATAGATTCCATTATACTCTACAATCCAGAAAAAGGAATTGTATACAAAAGTACTGCCGCACTTAAAGTAGCTTCTAAATTGGGGTTCCCAATCAATATACTTATTGTATTTTTAGTTATTCCAGCTTTTATACGAAATTGGGTTTACGATTTTATAGCCAAAAACCGCTATAAATGGTACGGTAAAAAGGAGGCTTGTATGATTCCTACTCCCGAACTTAGGAGTAAGTTTTTGGGCTAGTCAATTTTTATATTTAAGATTTAGATTTATAACTCTTTAAAGTAAAGCCAAAAGTTAAAAAAGTATCTTCTTGTTCCTGTCCTTCAATTACAATACTCTCGAAAGTATGCAGGTAGTTTATTTTAAAGTTAAGGTATTTCCAAACAGGGAATTCCAATCCTAAATCGGTTTGCCAACGGTAGTTATTTCCCTCTTCAAGTGAAGGTTGTATAAAATTTTCATGCGTTAATATCATCTTGTTTTTAAATAAATAATATTTACCATTCACCCATAGTGTTGCTCGCATGGTATTTATATGTCTATTGCCATTATATTCTACTTTATTGAAGTTGGTTTCGTTAAATGCGGTTTGCTCGTATTCGCTTGTTAGTGCTAACTTAAGCCAGTCATCTTTCTTTGAATATGCTTGATAGGTAATACCTAAGCCAAATAGCGAGCGTAAATCTATTTCCCTTCTAAAATTGGTGCTTACAAAACCCAAAACAAGTGGATATAACTTTCTATCTGGGTTTAAATACAAAAAGTTTAAACTTAATATATCCTCATCTGCTTTTTCTTTCCCAAATTCTTGGTACACATAAGAATTTCTGGTTTTAAATACCCAATTCTTCCATGGCTTGAAACCAATTTCAGATTTTGTTCTAAAAATAATGGTTTCAACATTACCATCTTGCCAAAATCCAGTTATAGAAAGGTTTGCCTTAAAATTAAGGGAATCGCTTTCATTTATTTGTGCAGAAAGCATTAATGGAAAAACAAGAATTACAAATAATAATTTCTTCATATTGCAATCTTTTAAAGATTAAAATGATTTGCAAATATAAGTATGCAGTATCTTTTTTAAAACATGACAGTCAAGAATACTGAGAATAAATTAATTATTTAAAGTTTAGAGGATTTGTATGCTAAAAGGAAATAAAAGAAATATTGCTAAGTTTAATTTAAATTACAAAAAGATAGTATTTATTTTGGTTACTCATATTTTGATAAGGCATATAATCAGACACAAAACCGAGTTTCAATAGTTTACCGAAAATCTAATCCAAGAAATATTGATCTTATTTTAAACTCCGTAAAATAAAATCTACTTTTTTATTAGTGTTTTTATTTTCAGTATAAGAATCTGTGATGTGCTTGGAAGGGACTGCATATCCTTTTTCAATTAAGGATTGAATTTCATTTGCATATTCTAAAGATACTTTTCCTGTAAGCAACAAACTCAAATCCTTACCAGATTGGTAATAATCATAGACTTTTTTAAGTCCAGTTAAATACAAGTAATCCTTTGTAAATCCTCCACCCCGGTGGGCACGAAGCGTAATGTAGAATGCTGTTTCTCGATCTAAATCGTATTGATTATGTAACAACCTAAAAGTCCTTGAGAATGGATAGCCTTTAGCTAAGGTGTCTACCGCTATAACACGATATGCCAACTCCTTAAGACGCGTAATCGTGAGGTTGTTACTCATATACTCTGAAAATACTGCTAAACCTTCCTGAGTTTCTTCATTATTAGGAAAACCGTGAGAAAATATTTTTAAGGGATGTAATAATCCATTCATTGTAGTAACCATATGAACCCCAATTTCATGATTTGTTAATACAGCTATCTCATTATCGGAATAGGTGTGGTTTGTGTTTAAAACCAAAGTTTTAATATTGTTCAGAACCATGGCTATAGCCGATATCTTATCGGAATAATCAATTCGGTAATCAAAATCGTATGCTTCAGAAAAAGTTCTAAAAAAGACCTCAGCATCTTTTGCACTGTATTTTGGTTGAAATGAAGTAACCTCTCTATTATCATCTTCAAAATGCAAAATAAACTTTGCGTTCTCAACATCATTTTCGGTTGGTGTACCAAAACAATGCAAGCAGTTGTAATAAAACTTTTTACCGTTACCAATGGTTTCAATACATTGAATCAATCCAGAATAAGCATAAATAATATCTTCGTACAAGTTTCTTATTTCTTCATCCTCAATTGACTCTAAAGATTGTGTGAATAATTGTCTGTGTAATTTAAACTTATCAAAATTTATAGTAGGATATTTAAAAACCGGATCGGTTAAATATTTCGATGAAAAAAAACGTGCTTTTTCTTCTTCAATATTTATAGGGTTAACATAACTGAGTAATTCAATTTGCTTAACTAGTTTATCTATATTTTTATCAATCTCTAATAGTGCTTTAGAGGCCACATTACCATCAATCTTCATAAAACCTAATTTTTAAATCTGTTATATACAGCCTGGGCATGCTCTGGAATTCGAATTTTTAATTCCTTTTCAATCGTATTAACCACTTCAGGGTATATAACCTGCTCATTTTCATCACAATATACTTTCGCTATTTCGGTAGCCAAAACTAAGGTATTTTTAAAGTTTTTAGTAATATATTTTAAGAAATATCCATTGCCATGGAAGGTGTCATTTATTAATGATGTGGACTTAATATCATTTGGAAAATTAATTTCTGAAAGGCTTTGTCGCCAATCTTCAATAACTTCTCCAAAACGAGCGTTATCCACATTTGAAGTGCCTAAATTCCAGGTAGGCACTTCCCTATCCCACCGTTTCCAATTATAACTATGCATATCGTAAACCGTACAAAACCCAAATTTGGACTCTAGTGTTTCTATTAAAGCATGAACCACCTTATAAAAATTAGCGTGCTTTTGAAGGCTTTTAGCCTTCATAGTTTCTGAAAGTGGTTCTCTCCATAATTGCTTACCCCAAGCCGTTACAAAAACCGCATCTACTGGTCCACGGTTTAAATCGTATTCGAAACGCGAATCACAACCAGCAATAACAATTGGATGCATTTTAACCATATTTTTTGTTTCGGGGTCTTCTTCATACCAGCGTTCGTATTCTGAATGAATACAATTCTTCCAAAGTTCTTTTCTAAATTGATGCCCATCGTGAACTGCACCACAAGCATAGGGAACATACTCATCAATTTTTATGGTAAATGAATAATCTGAGGATACCGCCTCAAAGATTTCTTCATTCTTAATTTTAGTAATAATATCTTTTAATGCTAGCTTTTGCATAGTCTATTCTTTTACTAAAGTACCCCACTCTGTCCAACTGCCATCATAAACCGAAATATTTTTATAACCTGAAACATCAGCTCCTAAAGCTAGAACACACGCCGTAAGACCAGAACCGCATGAAAAAATAATATCGTCTGAGGTATTGGCAACCATATAAAATGCTTTGGCTAAATCTTTCTTAGATTTTAAAATACCATTCTCTAACAAATCTGTATACGGTAGATTGAGTGAATTTGGAATCGTTCCCATTCTTAAACCTGCTCTAGGTTCAGGTTCTGTTTTGTTGAATCTTCCAGAAGAACGAGCATCTACAATGACATGCGTATTATTTTTTGAAGCATGCTCGAGATCTTTAAAGAACTTCATATAACCAGATTGAAGATTTGCAACAAAATTACCACCTTTACCTTCGTAAAGATTCATGTTTTCAGTTGTATATCCAACTTTTAACCAAGCAGGAAATCCACCATTTAAAACAGCAATATTATTAAACCCGAACGCTTTGAACATCCACCACACTCTTGCGCTCGAATAAATCCCCTTATCATCATAAACCACAATAGCACTATCTTGATTAATTCCTAAAGCTCTTGCTTCAGACTGAAATTGTTCTACGGAAGGAAATGCACTAGGAAATGCATTTGATTTATCACTAAACTTACCTTTAATATCAAAAAAACGCGTATTTAGAATTTGTTGATGTGTTGCGTCGTAAACCTTATTGATAGTGCCATCCAGAATAATTAAATTGTCGGCTTCTAGATGTTCATTAAGCCAGTTAACTGAAACAATGGGCTCTTTTAATTCTAGCATTTTCTTTTTTGATTGGGATATTCAAATAACTTTAAGCGTCCTGAACTGTTTTACGCAACCTCGTGCGTCTATCAAATGCTTGAAGCTTATCAATGACTTTCATCTCAAGGAAATCAATAACTTTTTCTTCTATCTTAGTTTTGAGCTTATATACTTTGTTTATGTAGGTGATGCCTCCTGGAGACATGACATTTACCTCAACTAACTTCCCTCCAATCACATCGATACCCACAAAATAAAGGCCATCGTTTACTAACTTTGGACCAATCTGCTTGCAAAGAGCTTTCTCTGTCTTGGTTAAGGTATGTTTCTGGACGCTTCCTCCAGCTGATACATTAGAACGATGATCATCACTTCCAGGAACGCGTTTCATTGCACCAACGGGTTCTCCATTTAAAATCAGAATGCGCACATCACCTTGATCGGCGCCTTCAATATAGTCCTGTAAAATCACATAGCTTGATGTACCATCACTGTTGGTAATATAAAAGTCTAATAATGAATTGATATTACTCATGGCAGATTTCTCAATAAGAATAACACCAGAACCTCCAAAGCCATTTAAGGGCTTCAATATCATTTTATCCGATTTCGATTCTTTTATTTGTTTTATCAAATATCGCTTACTTTTTGAAACATGAGTAGCTGGAATTATATTGCTATGGGCATCGCCAAATGCGGCAGTATATAGTTTATTATTGGCCTCTCGCATACCTTCTAAGGAATTCATTATAAATACATCGTCTTTAACCGAATCTAAAAAATTAAGCATAATAGGATCCAATGGTGGATTTGCTCTAAAGAAAATAACGTCGAAGCCAGCAAGTGGAAGCATTTCTTCACGTAAATCTGCCTTTTTATAAAATGATCTTAAGGATGCTGGAGTTTTTTCCATTCTATTTATCACGGTACAATTAGCAGTAGTAACACTATTTCTAATAGTTAAACTTGCCGGTGTACACATAGCCACTCCATGATTACGCTTAACGCATTCCTTAATTAATGCTAAACTGGTATCATTTTCTGGATCTATTTCTTCCCAAGGATACATGATAAAACATACATTCATTTTATAAATATTTTTATTTTAATCGTAATTATAACAATCTGCAAGCTAAACTTCAAATAAATGGCTCACACAAATCTATTAAAAATTTGGTATTCTTTTTTATTTAACTTTGTCGTAATGATCGTCCCATTCTTTAGGTTGTGGGTCATGCAATTTATCTAATGATTTGGCAACAATCATAGAAACTGTGGCATCACCTGTTACGTTAACAACGGTTCTACACATATCTAAAGGTCTATCAACTGCAAAAATAAGTGCCAAACCTATAGGTAATAATTCTGCTGGAAAACCTATGGATTCCAAAACAATTACTAACATAACCATACCAGCACTAGGTACAGCCGCGCTACCAATAGAAGCCAGTAAAGCGGTTAAGACAATTACTAATTGATTGGTAAAAGTTAAACCTTCAGGCCAAATAACTTGCATAATGAAAACAGCCGCAATACCTTGATATAAACTAGTACCATCCATATTTACAGTTGCTCCAACTGGCAAAACAAATCCAGATACTTCTTTATCTACACCCAGATGCTCTTCTACTCGTTCCATGGTTACGGGTAAGGTTGCGGCACTACTACTGGTTGAGAATGCCAATAGCTGTGCGGGACTTATCTCTTTTAAAAACCACATTGGTGATTTCTTAGTATAAACACTTAAGAGTAGCATATAAAAAGTAATCATTAATAATAATCCCCCTACTACACAAAAAGCATAGTAAAGTAGTTTTATTAATATTTCCGTATCATCAAATGCGATAATAACATTTGCCAAAAGAGCAAAAACAGCGTAAGGGGCAAATAACATTATTAAATCTACCATTTTCATTACGACCTCATTTAAAGAATCGAAGAAATTAACAAGTGGTTTTGCCTTTTTTTCTCCAATGAGTAATAAACAAATTCCAACAAAAAGTGCAAAGAAAATAACTTGCAGCATAGAAGCCTCTGCAAAAGATTTAAAAATATTACTCGGAAAAATATCAACCAATGCTTGCAATGGTCCAGCATCTTTTTGAGCAGATGCCTTCATTAACTTATCCGTTACACCAGCATCATTTTCATATTTAAGCTTAATCTTTTCAATAGTCTCTTGAGGCATTCCATTTCCTGGTTTAAACGTATTTACGATGCTTAAGCCTATAACAATGGCAACTAAAGTTGTACCGATATAAATACCTATAGTACGAAGACCCATTGATTTAATTTTTGATATGTCCTTCAAGTCTGAAATTCCTTTTATTAATGAAGCTAATATTAATGGAACAGCGATAAGCTTAAGAAGATTAATAAAAATCGTACCAAACGGCGCAATCCAATCTGTTACAAAGGTTTTACCTCCATCGATTGTGTTCATAATAAACCCAAAAATAATTCCGAGAATCATTCCAATAATAATCTTCCAGTGTAGTGCTAGTTTTTTCATATAGTATATATATCTGGAGAACAAGATAAGTAATTTTGATGTTTTTAATAATCTCTTTTTGTAGTTAGATATTATCTAGTGTCATCTATTTATCGAAAAAATAATTGCTTGCCTTATTAATAGCGTTAAGTTTCAAAAGGAATACTAACAAACATAAAACTAGACCTTAAACGGCATTACTTGGAATTGGTTAACTAACCAATTCAATTTTAAGAATATAGTTTATTCATTAAATAGAAGTCGGCAATAACTAACGCTGCCATAGCTTCAACAATAGGAACTGCACGAGGAACTACACATGGGTCGTGACGCCCTTTACCTTGCATCTCGACCGTGTTTCCATTTTTATCAATGGTTTCGTATTTCTGAATAAGTGTTGCAACAGGCTTAAATGCCACATTAAAATAAATATCCATACCATTGCTTATACCGCCTTGAATACCACCAGAGTAATTGCTTTTAGTGGTACCGTCATTATTAAATGCATCGTTATGATCACTGCCATACATGGTACTCCCGTGAAAACCACTGCCGTATTCGAAACCTTTTACAGCATTAATAGAAAGCATTGCTTTACCTAATTCGGCATGTAGTTTATCGAAAACAGGCTCGCCTAGTCCTACTGGTACGTTCTTAATAACGCAACTCACTATTCCTCCAACAGTATCACCTTTGCCACGAACTTCCTTAATGTATTTTTCCATATCGGCTGCCATCTCTTGGTCTGGGCAACGTACAATATTAGATTCAATTTTAGTAAGATCTAAATCGTTATAAGATTTATCAAGTTTCATAGTTCCTACACCAGAAACATAAGCTATTATCTCAACATCTTTTATTACTTGTTTTGCTATTGCTCCAGCAACCACGCGACAAGCAGTTTCACGAGCAGAACTGCGTCCTCCACCACGATAATCTCTTACACCATATTTTTTATCGTAAGTATAGTCTGCATGACTTGGTCTGTAACTGTCTTTAATATGTGAGTAATCGTGAGATTTTTGATTAGTATTTTCAATAACAAATCCTATTGAAGTGCCAGTAGTAATACCTTCAAAAATACCAGAATAAAATTTTACGGTATCCGGTTCTTTACGTTGAGTTACAATTGCAGACTGACCCGGTTTGCGTCTATTTAATTCATCTTGTATCGCCTCTAAATCTAATTTAACTCCCGAAGGACAACCGTCAATAACACCTCCCAAAGCAGGACCATGAGATTCACCATACGTCGTCAAATGAAATAGTTTTCCGAAGGAATTACCAGCCATAATATCAATTTTTGGCTAAAATAAAGCTATTCCAATAAATAAGGAAATGAAATTAATAGATAACAACATCTATATTACAAATACACATAACAATTATTTAACAATACGCTGATATATTGATAATTATGGGATAATAATCAAATAATACTAGAAGTAGTTATTTGTACTTTATAAAATACATTTTTTAAGTTGAAAATAAAGCGCAAAATTGAAATAGCCGTAATATCAGATGTCCACCTTGGCACCTATGGTTGTCATGCCAAACATCTATTAACTTATCTCAATAGCATTAGTCCTAAAAAGCTCATACTCAATGGAGATATTATCGATATTTGGTAATTTAGCAAACGTTATTTGCCTAAATCTCAATTAAAAGTTATCAAAAAAATAATGTCTATGGCTGCCAATGATGTCGAAGTAATTTACATTACTGGTAACCATGATGAGATGTTGAGAAAATTCAGTGATACAACAATTGGAAACATTTCTATTGTTGATAAGCTGTACTAGAATTAAACGGAAAAAAAGCTTGGTTTTTTCGCGGTGATATATTCGATATTTCTATCCAGAATGCCAAATGGCTAGCCAAACTTGGAGGCTACGGATATGACTTACTTACACTATTAAATAGACTTGTTAATTGGTATTTTGAAAAACGTAGAAAAGAACGTTATTCAATCTCTAAACGCGTGAAAAATGGTGCTAAAGGTGCCATGAAATACATTAATAATTTTGAAAAGGTAATTACCGATCTTGCTATAGAAAATGGGTACGATTATGTTATTTGCGGACATATTCACCAACCTAAAATACAGGTGTATGAAAATAAGCATGGTAAAACAACTTATTTAAATTCTGGTGATTGGGTTGAAAACTTTACCGCCTTAGAGTATCAATTTAATCGATGGAAAATCTATAATTTTAATCAAGACAAACTTACTCCTTTTGTAGTTGATGATGATGCTGAAGAAGATTTTAAGCATAGTAACGACCTCATCTCTGCCATTACCATATTAAACAAGGAATAAACTACTATAAACGTTATTAAACTAAAGCTTCTTTTAAAATAGTAATTGGATGCTTTGCAATTCTTTGGGTACCATCCTTTATTTGATGTCTACAACTAGTCCCGTTGGCTGAAATTATTGTTTGGTGTGAAGCTTTGCGAATTGCAGGAAACAAGGTCGTCTCTCCTATTTTCATACTTACGTCGTAATGCGCTTTCTCGTAACCAAAACTTCCCGCCATACCACAACAACCACTCGGGATAATAGTGACATTATAGTTTTTTGGTAAATTCAACACAGCAAAGCTGGACAATTGATTGCTCATAGCCTTTTGATGACAATGCCCATGAAACTTAATGGTTCTAGATTCTGAAATAAAATTGTCGCTAGTAATATTTCCGAGTTCTATTTCTTGTTGAATGAATTCTTCAATTAAGAAAGTGTTTTTTGAGATAGTTTCAGCTGAAACTTTATCATCTGCTAATTTTAAAGATTCATCTTTAAATGTTAAAATAGCTGAAGGCTCAATACCGATTAACGGTGTTTCTTCTGAAATCAAATCCTTGACAGTTTCAATATTAGTATTGGCTAAATCTTTAGCTTCTTCTAAAAAGCCTTTCGAAATAAATGAACGACCACTTTCTAAATTATATATTGGAATAACTTTATAATTCAAAGCTTCTAATAGAACCATGGCATCTATAGCAATTTCCGATTCTAGGTAGTTTATAAACTCATCCACAAAAAGATAAATTGTTTTTATTGGGCTTTGCTGATAATCTATTCCATCAATCCAACCAGTAAAATTATCCCAGCTCGTAAAAGATTTTGATATTGTAGGTAAACTCCGTTCTGGATGAATTCCTAGAGTTTTCTTTATTATTCCACCAGTGAGACTATTCTGAAATAACGCATTATAAAACTTTGGAACTCGTGAAGCAATTTTATTGTACTTTGTAGACTTAGCAAAGAATTTATCTTTAAACTTAAATCCATTTGTCTTTTGATATTGATATTGAAACTCCGCTTTTAAACTTGCGACATCAACACTACTGGGGCATTCACTAGCACACGCTTTGCAACTCAGGCACAAATCGAAAACATCTTTGAGTTCTTTATAATCAAATCTATTTACCTTATCTGAGTTTGTTAAAAACTCACGGAGCGCATTAGCTCTTGCACGTGTTGTATCCTTTTCATTTTTAGTGGCTCGGTAACTTGGGCACATGGTTCCACCAAACTCAGGTAACTTTCTACAATCTCCAGAACCATTGCACTTTTCAGCTTCTCGCAAAATACCCTGAGATTTTGAAAAATCTAAAATAGTTTTTATTTCAGGCTCCTCTCGATTAGTTTCATATCGTAGTGACTTATCCATAGGAAGCGCATTTACAATTTTTCCAGGATTGAAAATATTATGCGAATCAAAAGCTTGTTTTATACGCTTTAAAATTTGATAATTTTCATCTCCAATCATATTAGATATAAATTCTGAACGTACAATACCGTCGCCATGCTCCCCGCTCATAGACCCATTATACTTCTTAACTAATTTAGAAACATCGGTCGTTATCATTCTAAACAAACCAACATCTTCACCTTTCTTCAAATCTAAAATAGGGCGTAAATGAATTTCGCCAGCGCCGGCATGAGCATAGTATATAGCCTCTTGGTCATAGCTTCTCATTAAAGCCGTAAATTCTGAAATATAATTTGCTAAATCAGGCAGTGCGACTGCCGTATCTTCAATACAGGCAACACCTTTTTTATCTCCAACAATATTTCCTAACAACCCTAAACCTGCACTTCTTAAATCTAACGCTTTATTAATCTCATTTCCTTCTAATACTGGGAAAGCATAACTTAAGTTAGCGGTCTTAATGTCTTCTATGAGCTTTTCAGACAAAACATTGACCTCATCTACTGTATCTGCCTTTACCTCACAAATGAGAATAGCCTTTGGGTCACCAACTATAAATTGTCTATTCTCTTGTTGCGTTTTATTATGTTTTGTGCAATCTAATATGGTTTTATCCATCATTTCACAGGTGTACAAATTATGCTTCATAACAACTTGAACAGCACTCATACAAAGTTCTATACTATCAAAATGAGCGGCTACCATAATAGATTCTAAAGGTGGTAACTTGTCCAATTTTAAAGTCAACTGCGTTGTAAATGCTAATGTGCCTTCACTTCCTGATAATAGTTTACACATATTAAAAGGTTCTTCACTATCAGAAAAAATCGCAGATTTAATTAATTCGTCAATGGCATAACCTGTATTCCTTCTATGTATCTCGATCTTTGGGAAATGTGCATGAATTCTTTTTTGAACCGTTTCCGATTCTAATTCAGTATAAATTGTTTTATAAATGTTTCCTTCCAATGAATCTTCATTCATCTTGCATTTAAACATTTCTGAATTAACATCACCAAACACTACCTCTGTCCCATCACTTAAAAGAGTTTTTAATTCCAAAACCTTATCTCTTGTAACACCATATTGGATGGAAGTTGTCCCAGATGAATTATTTCCTACCATACCACCAATCATACATCGGTTAGACGTTGAAGTATTAGGGCTAAAAAACAAGCCATAAGGCTTTAAATAATTATTCAGGGCATCTCTTACTACTCCAGGCTGTACAGTAACAGTTTTCTTTTCTTCATCAAGAGAAATAATTTTGGTAAAGTGTTTTGAAACATCAACCACAATACCAGTTCCTACACATTGCCCTGCTAATGAAGTACCAGCCGTACGTGGTATTAAGGATGTTTTATGGTTTTTAGCAAACTGAATTAGTTGCTTTAAGTCATCCTCGTTTTTTGGGTAAGCTACTGCCAAAGGCAACATTTTATATACAGAAGCGTCAGTTGCATATATAGCTTTTACCAAATCGTCATATAGTAATTCTCCAACTAGTTTTTTACTTAAAGACTGTAAATGTGATGATAAGCTCATTTAATTTTAAAATGTTGATAAATGTAAAAAGAAGTTAAATATAAATACATTTTTGGCGTTATTTTTGTAAATATAATCTGAATTATAAAAAGTGACGTATTTATAAAAAAGTGTCTCAATTAAAACAAACAAAAATTTAACTTTATGAAAAAATTATTTTTTTTAACAGTAGCATTAATTGGATTTTCATTTGCTTCTAACGCTCAAGCCATTGCAGATAATGCTTTAGGTTTAAGGTTAGGAGACAGCGACGGTTTTGGGGCCGAAATATCATACCAGCGTGCCTTAGGAGATAACAACCGTTTAGAAATTGATTTAGGATGGCGCGATGGAAATAATTATGATGGTTTTAAAATAGCTGGATTATACCAATGGGTTTTCCCTTTAGACCAAGGTTTTAACTGGTATGTAGGTGCTGGTGGTGGATTAGGATCTTTTGATGTAAATGTTCCTATCCCAGGTGGTGGAAATTTTAGTGACAACGAAACCTTTTTCTTCGCAGCCGGTGATATAGGTATTGAATACGATTTTGATATTCCATTACTTATCTCATTAGATTTTAGACCTGAAATTGGATTCGGAGATTTTAATGACGATTTAGATTTTGATATCGCTTTAGGACTTAGATATCAGTTCTAGTTAGTCTAGAAAATAAGTTTATATATAAAAGCGTCTTAATTGACGCTTTTTTTATACCTTAAAATCTATTTAACAATTTGATTTTGAAAGAAAAAAATGATATTTTAGATATAGAATGAAATTGTACTTTACATTTATACTCGTTCTATTATTCCTTTTTAAAGCATCTGCACAAAAAGAAAAAGAAACTCTTTATAGTACATGGAATAATTTAAATCTAAATGATTCAATTAGATTTAATTCTATGATTGATTTGGTTCAAAAGTATTATCTATTTACTAAAATAGACAGTGCTCTTGTTTTAAGTAAACAAATGCTTAATTCAGCTCAAAAGAAGAAGAATCTTCAATTTGAAATTGAAGCCAGCACATTAATTGGTAAAATTTATTTTGAGCTTAAAGAATTTGAAACTGGAGAAAAAATCTATACTAAAGGATTAGAATTAGCAAAAAAAAACAAAGACAGATTCCTTTATGCCGAAAAACTATTTGATTTAGGGTATCTGTATTCAAAATACGAAGATTACACCAATTCTTTTAAAATATTACAAAAATCCGAAAAGCTTTACAAAGAACTAGGTGATCCTTTAAATGAAGGCTGGAGTATTGTGCATCAAGGTTTTATTTACAGGGATTTGGGCGACTATAAGGAGGCTGAAAAATATCATTTGAAACATTTAGAATTAAGCGAAAAACATAAAATAAAAAAAAGTATCTCGGCAGCCAATGGTAATTTAGGAGAGATTTATCATAAATTGGGAAATCTTCCAAAATCAATAGAATACTGGAAAAGAGCCATTCGCTTATCAAAAGAAATTGGCCTTGAAGAATACGCAAATGTTGGAACTGGCAAACTTGTTGAAATATACATCATCGAGAAACAATTTTCAGAAGCAACTAAATATTTAAATGAATACATCGCAGTTACCGAAAAATATCCTATTCCTAAATACGAAAGAGATTTTTTAATGAAAATCCATTTGTGGAAATGTCAAATAGATTATGGGTTTAAAAATTATACAAAAGCTTTAAAAGAATGTGAAGAATGCCTAAACATCAATATGGTCAATAATTGGAAACTTGAATCTGGTCTTTTTAAAAGTCTTTATGAAGTCAATAAAAAACTAAATCGTCCAGCAATAGCTCTCGATTATTTTGAAAAATATCAAATAGCCAATGACGACGAGAAAGTAGATAAAGCTAGAACAGAAATTCAATCCATTGTTTTTAATAATCAAATAATTGCTGATAGTATATCTCAAGCTCAAGAAAAGGAATTATTAAATCTGACTTACGAAGAAGGCTTGCGTAAAAAAAATCGTGAAAAGAATCTATTTTTAACTATAGGGCTATTAGTACTTTTATCTGCAATAGCATATTTTGTGATTTCTCGGAGAATGGCTGCTTCAGAAAGAAAAAGACTTCAAGAGATTAACCAATTGAAAAATGCGCTATTCACTAATATTACACATGAATTTAGAACACCACTTACCGTAATAAAAGGTATAACAAGTACCATTAAATCAAATATAAAAAACAATCAACATGATGATCTTAAAAATTCATTAGAGATCATTGATCGTAATAGTGATGGCCTATTACATTTAATTAATGAAATGCTAGATCTTGCCAAAATTGAAAGTGGTAACATGGAATTGAATTCAGTTCAAACTGATATAATTCCTTTTACCAAATATCTAACTCAAAGCTTTCAATCGCTTGCTGAAGAAAAAGGAATTAAGTTTTCTATTCATTGTGATCTTGAGCATATTAAAATGGATATAGATGTAAATAAATTTATGGCTATTATTACCAATTTATTATCTAATGCCATAAAGTTCACTTCAGAAAATGGTGAAGTAAAAGTAAATATTAAAAAGGTTGAGATTCATAAAACTAATTTTGTTGAAATAAAAGTTATAGATACAGGTTTAGGAATCTCTAAAGAAGAACAATTACATATTTTCGATAAGTTCTATCAAGTAGATAACTCGTCATCCAAACTTCAAAAAGGCACTGGCATTGGATTAGCTCTAGTTAAGGATTTTGTAGAATTGATGAATGGTACCATAGATGTAGAAAGCAGACTAGGAAAAAGCAGTGTTTTCTGTATTACTATTCCAATTACAAATAATGCCAATTCAGCTGATGGTTCTGAACTCGCTTCAAAGACAACATTTTTCCAAGCTAATACAGAACAATTGGTGTCGGAAAATAATCAATCTATAAATAACTCTGATTCGAGTTTACCACTTGTACTTATTGTTGAAGACAATATAGATGTTGCTCATTATATAAAAACTTGTTTAACTGAAAAATATGGTATTCTTCATGCACCTAATGGTGCCATTGGTATAGATATGGCTTTAGAAAAAATTCCAGACATTATTATTTGTGATGTGATGATGCCCATTAAAGATGGTTTTGAAGTTTGTGAACGCTTAAAATCAAACGAATTAACAGATCACATTCCTATCATCATGCTCACCGCAAAAGCCACTTTTGAAGATAGACTTACAGGACTTGCTCATGGTGCAGATGCCTATCTAACAAAACCCTTTGAAAAAGAAGAATTATTAACGCGCATCGACCAGTTAACTCTTCTACGCAAGAAAATGTTGAGCAAATTTGAGAAAGTTGGCATCGAGAGTCTGCTAAACAAGAATATCAAAAATTCTGAAACAAAATTTCTTGACAAGATTATTACAGTAATCCATAATAATATTGTTCAGACAGATTTTGGTCCTGTAGAATTAGCAAAAAAATCACATTTTAGTGAATCACAATTGTATCGAAAGTTAAAAGCCACTAGCGGAAAATCTACATCTATGTTTATTCGATCTATTCGACTCCAAAAAGGGAAAAAATTAATTCAAACTACCAACAAAACAATTTCTGAAGTTGCTTACGAAGTAGGATTTAACGACCCTTCCTATTTTAGCCGTGTTTTTAAGGAGGAATTTGGCTCTGCTCCTAGTGCTATTTCCAAGTAATACTGCGTAATACCACCATTTTTTTTATTTCAAGTTTTCACCATAATAACGTTACGCAACTTTCGTAATATTACAGAATTAGTCCTAGTTTTTGAAGAAATAGTCCATGATGTTAATCAAGTTTCATAATAGCTTTGTAGTATAATCAGGCATTTATAACAAAAATGTCTAACGGTATTAATCATTTAAATATATTATTATGAAAACAATTTTAAAATTTGCAGTTCTTAATATTTTTGCCCTATTCATTACAGCTTGTGGTGATGTTGATCAATCCACTGTGTCTGAGCCAGAAGCTAAATCAGCAGCTCAATTGACATCGAAAAACGGTGGTAGCGTAATTAACCAGGAATATCCAGAAGCACAAGCAGAGGTCTTAAAAACTTTTACCGCCATTGCAACAAGTATAACAAAAGGAGCAGGCCTTGGTACAGATTCAGAATTTATGGATCAACTTATCTCTTTTCATGATTATGATGCCACGTTTACTGAATTTAATTATGATTTCAACGGTAATGGATATCTTACTGATAGCAAGGGTAATGAAGAACATGAACGTATGTTATTTGGTGAAATTGTAAAACCTGGTGGAGTTAAACAATTTGCCGCTCTCCCTGGAACTTTGAAAATTGCTGTATATTATGGGAATGTAGCTAATTTAACCTTTATCTCAGATTTTGTATTAGATACTCATCCACTTGGTGAAATTACAGTCAATAATCTAATTACTTTATTATTTGTTAAAACAAAGGGGGAATGGAAAATGGTGCACGAACATCATTCTCCTTTAAAGATTTTACCATCCACTGGGATTAAACCGAGCAACATTCTTTCGGACTTTGACCCGAGTTCAGCTTCAAATGCACAACTAGAGGTCTATGCAACTTTTGGAGCCATTGGAGCAACTATAATGGCAAATTCTGGAACAGGAGCCGAAAACATGGATGAACTTATCTCTTTCCATGCCTATGGTCCAAAGTTTACCGAATTTAACTACGATGCCGAAGGTAATGGATTTCTTACTGATAGTGAGGGTAATGAAGAACATGAACGTGCACTTTTTGGTAATTACACGGTTGAGAAGTTTGCCTATATAGAAAATACTTTAAATATTGCTTTATATCATAGGAATGTAGCTAATGTAACTTTTATATCAGATTTTGAAGTGAAGGGAATTGGTACAATTAATAATCTTATTACTTTGCTATTTGTTAAAACAAAAGGTGAATGGAAAATGGTTCATGAACATCATTCACCATTAACAAAATAGAACACCAATTATTTCCTTAATAATAAATTTAAACGCGAGCTATTAGCTTGCGTTTTATCTATTTTATTTTTTTAAAAAAATAACTTACATTAAAATTAAAGCACCAAACACTTGGTTAAGGTATCTTCGTATATGGCCTCATACTGAGGTACAATAGTATGTAAATCGAATTTTAGAGATTCGTTCCTTGCATTGTCTTTAAATACTTTCAAGCGAGCATCATCCTTTAAAATGTGTAATGCATTTTTAGTCATATCTTCAATGTCACCTACATTACTCAAATAGCCCGAAACACCTTGTTTATTCACTTCTGGAATTCCTCCTGTATTACTTGATATCACTGGAACACCCGATGCCATGGCTTCAAGTGCTGCTAAACCAAAACTTTCGGTTTGTGAAGGCAATAAAAACAAATCACTAAAACATAATATTTTATCTATTTCATTACTTCTTCCAAAGAAAATGACCTTATCTAATATGCCTAATTTCTGGCATTGCAGTTCTATATTTTCTTTTTCTGGACCTTCCCCTATAAACATAAGTTTAGCAGGTATCTCCTTTTGAATATTATGGAATACGCTAATAACATCTTGCACCCGTTTAACAGGTCGCAAATTACTAATATGAGTAATTATTTTTTCATTATCATTTGCCATCATCCCTCGCTGACAATCTGTAAAACTATGATTGTACTTATCTAAATCAATAAAATTAGGCACAACATGAATGTCGTTTTTAATATCAAATAAACGCAAGGTATCGTCCTTTAAGCTTTTAGACACCGCAGTAACAGCATCCGATTTATTTATACTAAACGTAACGGCAGGTTTATAAAAAGGATGGCTGCCAACAAGAGTTATATCTGTTCCATGTAATGTCGTTACAATTGGCACATAAATTCCTTCTTCTTGTAACATCTTTTTAGCCATATAAGCGGCATAGGCATGTGGAATGGCGTAATGTACATGAAGAATTTCAATCTTGTGAAGCTTTACCATATCTACCAACTTACTCGATAGTGCCAATTCATAAGGCTGATAATGGAACAACGGGTATTCTGGCACATTCACTTCATGATAGTGTACGTTGTGACTCACTAACTCCAATCTAACAGGTTGATTATAAGTAATAAAATGAATCTCGTGACCACGTTTAGATAATTCCAAACCAAGTTCTGTCGCCACAACACCACTTCCGCCAAATGTAGGATAACAAACTATTCCTATTTTCATATTTTAAATTTAAGTACTTTAATCTTCAATCGCTTCGTAAATTAGGCGTTGTATTTCGGTTCTAATATTTTCCTTTAATAACAAATTCTTTCCAGCCTTAGGGTAAGTTCTATTTGCAAGGAATACATAAACAATTTTTTCTTCGGGGTCTGCCCAAGCATAGGTTCCTGTAAAACCTGAATGACCAAAACTTGTCATAGAAATACATCCACATGTTGGACCCTCGTCTCCTAACTGAGGTTTATCAAATCCAATTCCTCTTCTATTATCCTTTTCACAATAATAGCATGTGTTAAACTTGTTCATTGTTTCTGTTCTAAAATAGCGCTTACCGCCATAAAAACCTTTCTGCAAAAACATTTGCATAATTTTAGCCACGTCATTAGAATTACTGAATACACCTGCGTGACCGCCTACTCCATTTTGCATTGCAGCTCCCATATCATGAACAAATCCATGCACCTTCTGAAATCTATAATAGTCATCAATCTCAGTAGGGATAATTTTTTTACTACTAATTTTATAATACGGATTATACATGGTATTATTAGCTCCTAGAGACTCATAAAAGTGGTTTTGCACCAATTCATCTAGTGTTCTGTCGTAATGATGTTCAATAAATTTCTTTAAAATGTAATATGGAAAATCACTATACCTATATCGAAGTCTATTCAATAGTTCCGATTCCTTTATAATTTCTTGAATAGAATCTTGATAGTCAGACCTTAAAAATAAATCTTTAGTAACTTCAATGTTGAATTTACTACTTCTTTCTTTACTATAATACTTATCACTTGGACGCTTTGTTACCGAATCTAAAGTCTTATAATAAAAAGGCTCCCAAGGTCTTAATCTAGCATAATGAGACAGCATTTGCTTAATAGTTATATTCGCTTTATTCGATCCTTCATACTCTGGTAAAATTTCAGGCAGCTTGTTATCGAGAGACACAAGACCTTGCTCTTCCAACTCCATTAATAGTGGTAAGGTTGCTATTATCTTGGTTAATGAAGCAACGTCGTATAAATCGTCACTGGTAACCCTTTCTTTTCCTTCATAGGTATGCTTACCAAAATTTTTGTTATATATGACTTTGCCTTTTCTTGCAACCAATAACTGAATTCCCGGAGTCATTTTACCTTGTACAGCAACATTGGCAATCGAATCTATTTTTTTTAATTTTTTAGAATTTATACCTACTTGTTCTGGTAGTCCATAACTCAAACGATTAATAGCTGTATTTTCAATACCATCCCCAACATTAAAAAAAGGTCCAGTTGAAACAGGTAAAAACCCTTTGGAAGGTATCGCTCCAAAAATAAGTTGAGCCGACTTCTGCTGAGCAATTTCACTATTTTGATAGCTAACTACAATGCTTTCAATGTCTGCTAAATTCTTTAAATCGAGTAGTGCGTATGGTTTAACAAATATATCTAGTACAACTTTGTGAGTTTTGGAAATTTCATAAATCCATTCCAGTTCTTCATCTTTAAACTTATAACCTTTCCATGGATTGTCATTCGAGCGGTGCAATCCTATAACCAAAGTATTATACGGTTGTAGTTTCTTTGTTAATTCATCAAAGTTATCAGATGTAATCTCATGAATTTTAGTGTATTTTTTTAACTCCTTGAAAAACGCAGAACCGCTATCATCTCCTAATTCAACATAGGCGATATGCTTGGTTTCTAATTGACGAAAAGGGATTAGCTCATCCTTGTTCTTTACAACCGTAATAGAATTTTCAATAAGATCTTCATAAAGCAAATCATCTTCTAATCTATTTAAATCTTCATGTAAATTGTATAAACCTATAGGTTCATAGTTATTTAAACCGACTTTATACTTTGCTTGAAGTATTTTTTTAACCGAATGTTCTAATCGTATTGCAGAGACTTCTCCTTTATTTATAGCCTCTAAAATCTTTGAAACTCCAATACCAACATCTTCCGACATAAGCATAACGTCGTTTCCAGCTTTAAACGCCGCTAAATCAATATCTCCTGTTTCACTGAAATCAGCAGCCCCTTTCATAGTTAAAGCATCGGTAAAAATAAGCCCTTTAAAGCCTAATTTTTCTTTTAAAATACCAGTAACAATATGTTTCGATAAAGAAGAAGGATAGCCATCCCTAGGTTCTAAACTAGGCACATTAAGATGCGCTACCATAACACTTGAAAGCCCTTCTTTAATTAATTTCTTATACGGATACAATTCAATAGAATCGATTCGCTTTTCACTGAAATTAATGGTTGGCAGCGTATGATGGGAATCTTGCTCTGTATCTCCATGCCCAGGAAAATGCTTCGCATTAGCCATTACACCAGCATCTTGCATCCCTTTCATAAATGCAGACGCCTTTTCGGTTACATTATCACGATCTTCTCCAAAAGAGCGATTACCTATTATGGGATTATTGGGATTTGTATTGATATCGACAACAGGTGCAAAATTAAAATGAACCCCTAAACGCTTGCAATGCTCACCAATATGTTGTCCCGCCTTTTCAACAAGCTTATTGTCTTTAATAGCTCCAAGTGTCATATTCCAAGGAAAAGCATAGGTAGAATCTAATCGCATACTTAAACCCCATTCTGCATCCATACCAATAAGCAAAGGTGTTTTGGACAGGTGTTGCATCTCATTATTAAGTTCTGCTTGCCTTAATGGACCTCCATTAGAATAAATGATACCACCAATGTGATGGTCCCTTATTAATTTAATTAAGGCGTTTTTTGATTTGGAGTCTTGGTTAGACATCACTTGAACCATGTATAGCTGTCCTATACGTTCCTTTAATGTCATAGCATTATAAACGCTATCAACCCATTTTTGTTGAGCTTCCCTATCATTTGTTAATAATGGATTTGTATTACTTTGACTAAAAACAGTAATACCTGCTACAAAGACAAAGCTTAATAAAAAGAATTGGCGCATAAAATAAGAGTCATTATCGATTAGTGTAACCTTATAACACTAATAATCATGCCAAAATAAGACAATTAGCATGAAGATAAAAAGACTTTAAGATAGATTTATAAAGAAGCTTATAAACAATATTAAAACAATTAAATACTACTCTATTAGGTCAATATGTCTATCGTGGTAACCCAATAAATATAATACACCATCTAGTCCTATACTTGATATAGAGCTTTGCGCATTATCCTTAACAGTAGGTTTTGCATGAAACGCTATTCCTAACCCAGCCAAGTTCAACATGGGTAAATCATTAGCACCATCACCAACTGCAATGGTTTGGCTTATATCTATACCTTCTTTCTGAGCTATCTCTTTTAAATATTCTGCCTTTTTCTGGCCATCAACTATTTCACCCAAATAACCGCCAGTTAACAAACCATCTTTAATCTCCAATTGATTGGCATGTACATAGTCTATACCTAATTCCTTTTGAAGGTAATGACCAAAATATGTAAAGCCTCCGGAAAGAATAGCTGTTTTAAAGCCATAGCTTTTTAGGGTATCAATGAGTCGTCTTGCACCTTTAGTAATTGGCAAATTAATGGCGACATTATGAAGCACCTCTTCTCTTAATCCTTTTAAAAGCCGCATTCTCCTCTTAAAACTTTCATTAAAATCTATTTCACCCTGCATTGCCGATTCGGTTATCGCTTTAACCTCATCACCTACTCCTGCTAGTTCCGCCAATTCATCTATAACCTCGGTTTGAATAAGTGTAGAGTCCATATCGAAACAAACCAAACGTCTATTTCTTCTAAAAATATTATCTTCTTGAAAGGCAATATCAACGTCTAAATCATGACTAATCTGCATGAATTTTTCGGTAAATTCAGATTTGTTTTCAATCTTTCCTCTTATAGATAATTGAATTGATGCTCTTGGATATTCTTCTTCTTTAACTAAAGACAAACGCCCAGTTAATCTTTTTATAGAATCGATATTTAAATTCTTTTCTGAAATAATCTTGGTAACTTCAGAAATTTGTTCTGCGGCAAGTTTTTCGCCTAAAATAGTAACAATGTAACGATCTTTACCTTGAAGTCCCACCCAATGCTCGTAATCATCTAGAGAAATCGGCGTAAACTTAGCTTTAATACCAAGTTCATAAGCCTTAAATAATAAATCCTTTAAAACGGCGGCTGACTTTTTCCCTTTGGCAATTTCGAATAGAATACCTAAAGACAATGTGTCGTGAATATTTGCTTGACCTATATCCAATACTTTTGCGCCATATTCTGCTAAAACACCAGTTAAACTAGAAGTTAATCCTGGTTTATCTTGTCCTGAAATATTTAATAAGAAAATATCATTAGCCATAATTGCTTATTTACTTTTGGAAGCCGTAAAAATCATTATTCTTGATGAGATATGAAAGTTTTTAAGAAGATATTCTAAAATCAAAATATGTGCTATTTAATAAACCTACTATGCCAACTTTCGCTTGCAGGAACCTCCCAGTTTTCTTTAAATTCAGCAACATTAGCCACCAAATTATTAAACACAATAGTATTTTTTGAAATAGCTTTATCCTTTGCCATCTTTCTGAAATCCATTAATGTCTTATAAGCTACAAATTCTCCTTGTTTGTAAGACACATTCATTTTATCCATTAAATCGACGTTATAATCTTTTTCTAATTGCTGAATAAAATGAACAGAAGAATCAATTGAACAACCTGTAGCTTTATTTAAGTTTTGATTTAAGCCAATTACTATAAAACGCTTATATTTAATTTTATAGCCAGATAATAAATCACTACCATGTGCTGTCCAGTTTTCAATAAATGTATCAAGTTTTAATTTAATTTCTTCGAGTTCTTGATCCGTAAAAGAACGATTGGCTTGATATATCCAAACACGTGATTCATCCGTTAAAGTATTAAAATCTACTAGCATATTTTTTAGATATTCGCGAATATATGGGAATTAATAGAATTATAAATCTTGAGCATTAGCAATAAGTTCTGCCACATCCATAACAGCAACATCATTTTCTTTTTCTTTCGCTTTAACACCATCTGTCATCATGGTATTACAAAAAGGACAACCTGCCGCGATTATTTCTGGTTTAATATCTAAAGCTTGCTCTGTACGCTCCACATTAACATCTTTATCTCCCTTTTCTGGTTCTTTAAACATTTGAGCCCCTCCTGCACCACAACATAATCCATTTCGTCTGCAGTTTTTCATTTCTACTAGTTCTGCTTCAAGTTTTTTAATAAGCTCTCTCGGTGCTTCATAAACATTATTTGCTCTACCTAAGTAGCAAGGATCGTGAAATGTAATACGCTTACCTTTAAATTGCCCCCCTTGAACAGTTAAACGTCCATCATCTAATAAGCTTTTAAGAAATTGAGTATGATGCATTACTTCATAATTTCCACCCAAACCTGGATATTCATTTTTAATTGTATTAAAACAATGTGGACAAGCTGTAACTATTTTTTTTACTTCGTAAGCATTAAGCACTTCAATATTTGTAACTGCCTGCATTTGAAACAAAAATTCATTTCCTGAACGTTTCGCAGGGTCTCCAGTACAGCTTTCTTCTGTTCCTAAAACTGCAAATTCAACATTTGCCTTATTCAATAATTTAACGAAAGCTTTTGTGATTTTTTTCGCTCTATCATCAAAACTACCTGCGCAACCTACCCAAAATAAAACTTCGGGTTGTTTACCTTGAGCCATGAATTCTGCCATAGTAGGCACTTTAAGTACTTCGCTCATAATTTTGAGTTTATTCGTTTTTCCAATTTAATCGGTCCATTTGGTTGTAAGGCCATGGTGCACCATTGTTTTCTATGTTGGTCATCATATTGTTTAGTTCTGATGGCGCAGCCGATTGCTCCATTACCAAATAACGACGCATTTCTAATATAATTGATAGAGGATCTATGCTCACCGGACAAGTTTCGACACAAGCATTACAAGAAGTACATGCCCATAACTCTTCTTTTGTAATATAATCATCCAACAACTGTTTACCATCTTCTTTAAATTCGCCATTATTTGCATCAATATTCTTACCCACTTCTTCCATACGATCCCTAGTATCCATCATAATCTTTCTAGGTGATAATTTTTTACCAGTTTGATTAGCAGGACATTCACTTGTGCATCGGCCACATTCTGTACAGGTATAGGCATTTAGGAGTTGTAACCAATTTAGATCTTGCACATCACTGGCACCAAATTTAGCTGGCACTTCATCCTCAGCGTCTTCTGCTGGTACTGCAAAGGGATCTGCATCTGGATCCATCATCATCTTAACTTCATTAGTAACAGAATCCAAATTATTAAAAGCTCCCTTAGGTTTTAAACTACCATAATACGTATTTGGAAACGCTAAAAGTATATGTAAATGCTTTGAGAAGTATAAGTAATTTAAAAATATTAAAATACCAACTATGTGCAACCACCATGCACTTCTCTCAATAATATGAAGTGTTCCTTCTGAAGCACTTCCAAATAATGGCACTATATTTTGACTTACAATATTACCAGAATTTAGAGCCTGAAAATGAACATCAGTTGCATTCATAACCAGAAAAAGGGTCATGAGTACCATTTCAAAATATAGAATGATATTTCCATCATTTTTAGGCCAGTTCGTCATTTCACTTTTCCAAAACCTAGCTAGCTTTATAACATTTCGCCTTATCCAAAAAATAATTACCGAAACAAATACTAAACAAGCAAGCACTTCAAATGCTCCAATTAAAAACCCATAAACCCCAAGCGGAAGAAGTTTTAAACCAATTCTATGTGTTCCAAATAAACCATCTAATATGATCTCTAGAACTTCAATATTAATTATTATGAAGCCGATATAAACTACTACATGCAAAACACCAGCTATTGGCCGGCGCACCATTTTGCTTTGCCCAAGAGCAATCATTACCATATTTCGCCAACGTTCCGATTTATTATCGTTTACATCAACAGCTTGACCTAGGTTAATATTTCGGATAAGTCTTTTTACATTTCGTGTAAAATAACCAACTCCTAAAAGAAGTATTAAAGCAAAAAGTATGTTAGATAAATATTCCATAAAACTACTTAGATTATTCTTCGTTGTAAGGAATCTCTTTTTTAGAAAGTATTCTGAAATAGCGCTTTGGATGAAGTTTTATGTCGCGTAACAACTCTTCCATTTCTTTGGAAACATCTTTTAGATTATTATAAAGTGCCTCATCACTAAGGAGTTTGCCCATTGAACCTTTCCCTTCCTCGAGGCCTGAAAGTATTTTGTCGAAATTTTGAAGTGTAGACTCTAGGTTATTAATTGTTTTCTCCAGGTTACTGTTAGAAATTGAATTGGTGATTTTTGATAAATCTGAAGTCATCTCTTTCGCATTAATCAAAACACTATCAATATTAGACTGGTTATTTGTTATAACTTGATTTAAAGATGTTGACGTGTTTTTAAAAGAGTCTATTGTTTCATTCAAACCAGCTATACTCGATTTTAAATTATTCTTGGTGTTTTCATCAAAAACATCATTAAGATTAACTAAAAGTGAATCGGCACTAACCATCATGGTTTCAATTTTTTCTTGTAATGGTGTTAATCGCTGATTTACCAATTCGCTAAGTCCTGCCTTTACAGAACCCCCTAAAGTAGAATCGCTTAGAGCATTTTCTGCATTATCAAATGCCGGAACAATAGCAATGGCTTTACCTCCAATTAATCCAGCTTCATACAATTCTGCTTTACTGTTTTTAGAAAACTGAAAATCATTATCCACTAATAACTTTACTATAAGTTTGCCCGAACCATCTTCTTTGAAATAAATATCACTAACCTTTCCTACAACATTACCACTAATTGTAACAGGAGATGAAAGGGCTAAACCTTCTACGTTATCGTACTCCGTATAAAACGTACGAGAAGCGTCTAATAAATTTTGTCCTTTTAAATAATTGAATCCGAAAATGAAAAGTAATATCCCTGCAATTACGAGGATAGAGGTTTTGACTTCTTTTGATAACTTCAAAATAAATTTCTTTAGATAAACAAATTTAAGATAAATTTAAAAAGAATGAATTTAATTAGCAGTTGTTTTTAATGCTTCAGCTAAAGCTATCTTATTCCCATTCTTAAAAGCTACAATAAAACTACTTGAATACCCCTTATTTTTGGCGTTTTTCTCTAAAATTTTAGTTTCCTCGTAACTTGACGATTCACCATAAAAATACTTATAAAGACTACCCTCTTTTAATCTAGAAATATTATTCAACCCCTTAAAATTATAAGGTTTTAAATCTAAAGCTTTTGAACTTGCTGCTATTTGAATTTTATAAATAATATCAGGCCGCTCTGATTTAATGTTTAAAGAATTTGATTCATCAATATTAACAAAAACATCATCGCTAAGATTACCTGTTACAGACGATTTATATTCAAGAATCGCATCCTTAATGGCTATTGACATCTGTCTTTGTCCTTTACTAGAATTTAAATAGGCACCTTCTTTCTTATTTGTTAAAAATCCTAATTCAATTAAAACACTAGGCATTACAGTTTGGTGTAAAACAATAAATCCAGCTTGTTTTACATTTCTGTTTTTACGCTTTAACTTATTTGCAAAATTATTTTGAATTAAACTTGCAAGCTCTATGCTTTGATCTAAATACTCCTCTTGAGCTAATGTTAATCCCAAAACAGATTTTGGTGAATTAGGATCAAATCCATCATAGTTTTTTTCATAATCGCTTTCAAGAAAAATAACAGAGTTCTCTTTTTTAGCAACTTCAAAATTAGTTTCATTTCTATGAGTTCCTAATACAAAAGTTCCGGCGCCATAAGCTTGTGTATGATGTGAATCGCAATGAATTGAAACAAATAAATCGGCTTTCATTTTATTAGCAATTTTCCCTCTAACAAATAAATCAACAAAAACATCTGTTTTACGTGTGTAAACAACTTCAATATCTGGATTCTTTTCCAGTTCTTTTCCAACTTCCAAAGCTATTTTTAAAGCAATATCCTTTTCTCTATAACCATTCCCTAAGTTCCCAGGGTCTTTACCTCCATGACCCGCATCTAAAACTATTATAAATTTTTCGTTTTGATCCTTAGCATTAGGAACATCAAAAGATAAAAACGTTAATACTATTATAATAAATACGAAACGTAATAAGTTAATCGTTTTCATGTGTTAGATACTATTTTTTTTAATCACTTACCTTTAATTACAAATGAATAAAATTTATCAACCATAATTAACGTCGAAAAACTTGGTTTATTATTCAATCAAGTTGAGCACAGGCTTAATTTTAAAATTTTAATTAATAATAAATTAATCCCAGAAAAATATATGTAATTTTGGCTTTTCAAAAACCGAGCCATACTTTTACAAAAATACATTAAAAGCGTTGCACACAAACAAGTTTAAAATACTTTTTGCCTTAAGTTTTACCGTGTTTATTAACATGTTTGGCTTCTCTCAAGACATACCAAATAAGCCAAATGTTATAAGACCAAATATAAATGAAAAAGATAGTTTGGTTGTTTCGAGAGATAGCATTATTAATATTCAAGAATTCACTGAACAAATTCAAGATTCTACGGTTTCTGATTCTATTAAGCCTAAAAAGAGTTTACTTGAGTTTATTGTAAAATACAAAGCTAAAGATTATACCTCTTTTAATAAGAAAGAGCAAAAACTATATTTATTCAATGAAGCCGAAATTGATTATGGTGATATGAATATAAAAGCTGGAAATATAACTATTGATTATAGTAAAAATGAAGTTTATGCCAAGGGTATTAAAGATAGTACTGGCTATACGCAATCGCCAATATTTAATCAAGCTGGAAATGTTGTTGAACCAGACTCTATTTTATTCAATACCGAAACCGAAAAAGCACTTATCTATAATTCTGTTTCAGAACAAGGCGAAGGAACGGTTATTGCTAGTATCACTAAAAGAGAAAATGATTCTGTTTACTTTATCAAAAATGCAAAATATACGACTGCTGAAGACTTAGAAGACCCTGAATACTATATTAAACTTAGAAAGGCTAAGGTGGTTCCAGGAAAGAAAATAGTTACCGGTCTTGCAAATCTTTTTATTTATGATGTACCAACACCAATAGGATTACCATTTGGATTCTTTCCTCAGACTGAAAAGAAAACGTCGGGAATAATTATTCCTAGTTTTGGAGAACAAAATGACCGTGGTTATTTTTTGCAAAATGGTGGTTATTATTTTGCTATAAGCGATTACTTTGATTTAGCAGTTTTTGGCGATTACTATACCAATGGAAGTTATGGATTGCGCGCAGAAAACACCTATGCGGTGCGCTATAAGTTTAGAGGTAACCTTGGGTTTAGGTATGAAAACCTGATTACAAGTGAACGCGGGTTTCCAGATTATGCCAAAAATACTATTTATAACTTACGTTGGTCACATAGTCAAGATAATAAGGCAAATCCAAACTCTCGATTTTCGGCTTCTGTTAATTTAGGTAGTAGTACATATTACCGATCTTCTTTAAACCAAATAAATACTGGTAATTTTTTAAATAATACGCTGGCGTCATCAGTATCATATTCTAAAACATTTCAAGGCGAGCCTCAAGTTAATTTTAGTGTTACGGCAACGCATTCACAGAATACGCAAACCGAACAAATTAATATGACTTTGCCAACCTTTCAAGGTAGTGTTGGTAGAATATTTCCTTTTGGATCTAAAACAGGAAGTAATAAAGGTATTATACAAAATATAAATCTTCAATATAATTTGAGGGGGGAAAATAGAATTCAAACTTCAGATTCATTGTTTTTCAAAAAGGAAATGTTTGATGACGCCAAAGCTGGTTTTCAGCATACTATACCTATTAGCACAAATTTCAAAGTTTTCAAACATTTTAGTTTGACTGCTAATACTAATTATAATGAAGTGTGGACTTTTAAAACCATTGACAAAACTTACGATCAAGAAAGACAAGAAATTGTTACAGATACTATTAACGGTTTTGATTCTTTTAGAACCTACAACTTCAGTACTAGCCTAGGTACAACCATTTATGGTATGTATACTTTTGAAAAGGAAGGTCAAGATAAAAGAATAAAGGCCATCAGGCACGTTATGCGTCCTTCTATAAGTTATAATATCAATCCTGCTTTTGACAGATATTATGATACTGTTGAAGTTGTTAACGCAGACGGACAAACCGAAGGCGAAGTTGAATTTACAAGGTTTGAACAAAGTATATTTGGAAGACCTAGTAATACCTTTTCTAGTTCCATGGGTATTTCGGTTTCAAATAATCTAGAGGCTAAAGTAAGAGATAGGGATAGTACAGCCACAGAGCCTAAAAAAATTATTTTGCTTAATAACTTAAATTTTTCAACATCCTATAATTTTGCAGGTGATTCACTCCAATGGAGTCCTGTTAGAATGACTGGTGGCACTCAATTCTTTGATAATAAAATGAGTGTCAACTTTGGTGCTACACTCGACCCCTATGCACTTGACAATAATAACCAACGAATAGATAAATTCAACATAGACAATGGTGGAAGTCTATTTAGGCTAACAAGTGCTAACTTGACTATGAGTTATTCTTTATCAAGTAAAGGAAGCAAAGACAAAAGTGATAATCAAAGAAACAACAGACCTGAAGACGTGCTCCCCAAAAATTTAGATTTTGCCAATCAACAAATTGGACGTGACGGACAGGATGATGATGAAGAAGAAAAACCAAGTGAATTATATAATTATAAAGTACCTTGGAGTTTACGCTTGGCCTATGCTGTTAATTACAATAATACGAGAAGGCAGAACGAAATTTCATCACATTCTCTTATGTTTTCTGGTGATGTCGAACTTTCCCCAAAATGGTCTGTTGGTGCCTCATCTGGTTATGATTTAAAGGATAATGGTTTTACCTTTACACAACTAAGATTTGAACGCGACTTATTGAGTTGGCGAATGAGTTTTAGTTGGGTTCCTTTTAGCGCTAGAAGTTCTTGGAATTTCTTTATTGGAATAAAATCAAGTATCCTGCAAGATTTAAAATACGAACAAAGAAGGCAGCCAGACCAGCAGCTTTAATATTAATTAATATGAAAAAAATAATAAACACTTGTAACGCACCCGCACCAATTGGTCCTTATAACCAAGCAGTTTTAGTTAATAACACATTGTATACTTCTGGTCAAATTGCCATAAATCCAGTTACTGGAAATCTGGTTATTGATAATATTAAAAATGAAACTACACAAGTCATGGAAAACCTAAAAGCCGTTTTAGAAGCAGCTGATTTAGATTTTTCTAATGTAATAAAATCTTCAATTTTTATAAGTAATATGGATAATTTCTCTTCAATTAATGAAGTATATGGCAACTACTTTAATGATACTTATGCTCCCGCACGAGAAACCGTTCAAGTTGCTCGATTACCAAAAGATGTAAACGTTGAAATCAGTGTTATAGCCATCTCTTAATTACGCAATTTAGACTCATCAATTAAAGCCATAATTTTTCTTTTTTTACCCAATCAAAAAAGTTAGTTTTATAGGACTATTATTTAAATACTTTAATATGCGCATTGAATATGATATAAAATTAGGGTTTAAAGATGTTATGATACGCCCAAAACGATCTACCTTAAAAAGTAGATCGCAAGTAAATTTGGTACGTGAGTTTAAATTTTTACATAGCCCAATAACATGGAAAGGCATTCCTATTATGGCAGCTAATATGGATACTGTTGGCACGTTTGAAATGGCAAAAGCACTTTCTAAAAATGGATTGTTTACAGCTATTCACAAGCATTATTCTATAGAAGAATGGAATTTATTTTTAGCTAGTCAATCAGATGATATATTAGATTATATAGCTGTTAGTACGGGTATTGGAAAAGAGGATTCTAAAAAGTTAGGAATTATATTTGAATCAAATCCTGCATTAAAATTTATATGCATAGATGTCGCCAACGGCTATTCTGAATACTTTGCAGAGTTTGTTAAGCGTACTCGTGATCAATATCCAAATAAGGTCATTATTGCTGGCAATGTAGTAACGGGTGAAATGGTAGAAGAACTTTTACTATCGGGAGCCGATATTGTCAAAGTTGGTATTGGTCCTGGTTCGGTTTGCACTACAAGGGTTAAAACAGGTGTTGGCTATCCACAACTTTCGGCAATAATTGAATGTTCTGATGCCGCTCATGGATTAGGCGGACAAATCGTTAGTGATGGAGGTTGTTCTTCACCAGGAGATATCGCTAAAGCTTTTGGAGCAGGAGCCGATTTTGTGATGCTTGGAGGTATGCTTTCTGGACATGATGAAAGTGGCGGTGAAATTATCGAACATAACGGATTACCCTATAGAAAGTTTTATGGTATGAGTTCTGCGACCGCTATGGAAAAACATGTTGGTGGTGTTGCAGATTACCGCGCTAGTGAAGGAAAAACTGTTGAAGTGCCTTATAAGGGTGAAGTAGAATCAACTATTCAGGATATTTTAGGTGGATTGCGAAGTACATGCACCTATGTTGGTGCTGCGAGACTTAAAGAGCTTACAAAACGAACTACATTTATCCGTGTTGCAGAACAAGAAAATAAGATCTATTCTGAATAATGCATATAAGAAAAGGGATATGACTTTGTAGAATTGTCATACCCCTTTTTCAACCAACCAAACTAACTAACTAAACTAACTAATAATTTTCTTTTTCTTTTTCAATTGATTGTATATCATTTATGGTATTAAAACAGCATCCAAAACATGGATTACGCCATTGGTAGCTTGTACGTTTAAAAGACTAGGATCTAAACTTGCTGTTCCCATGCTTGATGTTGTTATTCCTAATCCAGATAAGTCGAATGAACCTCCAAGTGTATTTACTGACCCATCAGATAAATCACTTGAATATATGCGCCCTTCTGCAACATGGTATAATAAAATACTTGTTAACAGTGCAATATCTTCCTCCGTATCGAAGTCATCTAAAGAGTCATAATCTTCAGATTCATCTAAGAAATTTAAAAAGGCTTGATTTGTAGGCGCAAATACTGTTAGTTGCTCATAAGGCCCATCACCTGATAGTACACCAGCTAAACCTGCTTTAGTTGCCGCCGCAATCAATACTGAAAACTCAGGAGCAAAACTAGAAGCTGTACCTACTAAATTCATAGTTGGTGGCATTAATACCTTATTAATGCCATGTATTACACCGTTGGTAGCTTGAACATTAGCAGCAATCACGTCTGCATCATTAATCATAACACCTGAAGCTAAATCTACCTGAACCGCAGCTCCATTTAAAGTTGGAACAAAACCATCACTTAACTGGTTACTAAAAACATAACCATTTACAACATGATATAATAATATCTGCTTTAGTAAATCAACAGGAATATCATCTAGACTATTAAAATCTTCAGATGCCTCTAATAAATCTATAAACGCCTGGTTTGTTGGAGCAAACACTGTAAATGGTCCTCCAGTAGTTAATGTACCTCCAAGGCCTGCTTTTGCAACAGCATCGTATAAGATTGAAAAATTGTCATTAGTATCTGCGATTCCAGCAATACTCATAGTTGGTGGAAATAAAACATTATCTATAACATGTACTACACCATTTCTAGCTTTTAAATCGGCCATAGTAACATTAGCATTATTAACTAATACGCCATTATCTATATTTATTATTACTTCTGCTCCATTTGCAGTTCCTACAGGGCCGTTTTCTAATTGAAAACTATACACTGGCATCCCAACAACATGGTACAATAAGATTTCAGCTAAATTATCAACCGTTGTTATATTTTTTGTAGTTAAACCTAACTCAGCAAAGGCTTTGTCAGTAGGTGCAAAAACAGTTAAACGGTTTCTTGATACCGTACTTGCTAATTTTGTTCTAGCTAAAGCTTTGCTTAAAACTTCGAATGTTGGCTCGTAGTCTGAAGACTTGCTATTCGAACTTTTAGATGTTGCTCCGCCTTGATTGAAAGATTCTAATAGCTCTACTATAGAAGGTCCTTCCGCTTCGATTTCTACAACTTCTGTATCTTCATTACTACAAGAATAGGTAAATAAAACAAGAGCAAAAACAAGAATAGGTAAGTTAAAATGATTTGGGCGTCTGGTTTTAAATAACTGTGTCTTCATTACATTTTGTTTAACTTTTATTAATATTTGTCAAACATAATTAATTTTGTTTAATTTTTTCGTATTTTAATTAAACAAAAAGACGAAGTGTGTAAAAAAACCGTTCAATGGTAATTTTGAACCATTTATAAATAATTGATTTGAAGTATTCGACATTATTCTTCCAAACACTTCCTCTTAATTTCTCGCTAGTTTTGAAAAGGGCCATGTTATAGCAAGTCACATTTTTATCCGTTTTTCTAAAGCCAAAAGATGTAATAGGTTATTGTTTCTATCTTTTAATGGATATATATCTAAGTGGCAATTATAGGCGTCTCCATTCTTTTTGTAATTAATTATTGAAGTCTTAAATGGTCTGCCTTTCGCAAGGTTAGCTCTTATTGATTCTAACGAAGCTTGTGTGGTATTCTTACCTTGTAAAAAACTAGGATGTTTACCTTCAGCATAATTGGCTGGATACCCTATCATTTTAGTAAAACCTTTATTAACCCATTCAATCTGTTGCTGTTTATTCGTTAATATGATTGCTTCAAAATCGTTATTGGTAATTAATTCTTCAATGTTAAAAACCCATCCAAATTCTTTCTTATAGGTATTTAAAACCTCAATTTCTTGCTGCTTATTGAAATGTTTTGCTTGGTTTACCAAAAACATTCCATAAATATCCCAACATTTTAAGGGTGCTTGTTTGATTGTCATAGCTTCATTTTTTAAAGTGCAGTACGAATGAAGCCAATTTGGTGTAAATAATATACACTAATATATTGCAATAATATATCTTGACCTGGCTTCAAATCGCGAAAGCACATGGTTAATATTTAAAGGCAAGTATCTGGCTTGTAATTTGCATTACTTACAGTTGCGCGACAGCTCGTGACTTTAACACGATTCCTTAATATTTAGCGAAGAGCTAAACCTTTATAATAGATTAAAAGATATTGCTTTAAAATCTTAACAGCAAATTCTATAAGTCTCTGGAGTACCTTTTTTCCATATCTTCCCTGGTTTCGGGCTCTTTATTGGTGCCTAATTGGTCATTAAGCATTTTTCCAATTGTTGGAAAGTTATCTTTATTAATTTGTGCAGATATATCCCATAGTTTAGAGCGCATAAAGGCCTTGGCACAATGCAGAAATGATTCTTCTACCGTAACATGAATGCATGCTATGGGTGGGTTTTGTTCTTCTGAAAACAACTTTAAATATGTAGGATCTGAAGAAAGATAAGCACTACCATTAATGCGCAAAGTTTCGTTAATTCCAGGAATTAAAAACAGCAATCCAATGCGACCTGTTTCGATAATATTAGAAATACTATCAACTCTGTTATTACCTTTTGCATCCGGAATTATTAGTGTATTATCATCTAAAATCTTAACAAAACCCGTACTTCCTCCTCTGGGAGAAGCGTCTTGCTTACCTGCTTCACTAGAACTAGACATGACTAAAAATGGAGACGTTTCAATAAAGTTTATTGCATGTTTTTCAAGTTTTGTTAAAACTTTGTCTTTAGCTCTTCCCTTAGGGTACCCGTATAATTTGCGAAGTTGTTCTTGACTGATAATTTTCATTTTCTAAAATTACTAGAAAATTATTGAATTAATTTTCTGATTATTTCCTTTACTGGAAGTATGGCCTTAGTATGCTCAATACTTGGTCCCGCAACCCAAACCGTTTTATAGGTCGCTTTAGTTGCTGCATTTTTGGTGGCATTCATACCTATTGAAAAGCGAATCATTTTTACCCATTTTTTGAGCTTCTTATTTTTGTTTAAAATAGATTCTAACCAAGTTTGTTTAGTTCCGATTTTTTGAACGTATGGTGTGTTAATAACAGTACATGGCGTACCAGAGATTCGTTCTGTCATTACAATGTCTTTTGCACCATAATCTACGCAGGCTTGTTTATATTCTTCGGTTACATTAGCTTCAAGAGAGGCAATAAAGGGACTCCCTACCGAAACTCCTTCTGCTCCAAAACTAAGCATTTCATCAATATCGGCTTTACAACCTACACCGCCTGCCGAAATAACAGGTATACTACATTTAGAACTTAACTCTTTTAATAAATCTTCTGGAGATAGACTCCCTCTATGTCCACCAGCTTCATTATTAACTGCGATAATAGCGTCTGCACCTAGGGCTTCAACTTTTTGAGCAAATTTAAGATCGACCACATCACAAAAGACTTTAATACCCACTTTATGTGCTTGTTTTATAGTTTCTTCGGGGCTTCCTAATGAAGTAATAATAAAATCACAGCCTTCCTCACAGATAACTTCTAATTGGCCTTTATATTTTACGTTGGATTTATTCACAATTAAATTAAATCCAAAAGATCCGCCTTCTGGTTTTGCTGCATTTAATTCACGTAATGCCACGCGAAGTTCATCTAAAGTTCTATAGTTTAAAGCTGGGATACAACCGGCGATACCCCCATACATGGCCTCTTTAACCATTGAAACATTTGAAACCAAAAACATTGGAGCTTGTATAATTGGGTGTTTTATTTTAAGAAGTTCTGTTAGTTTTGTTATCATCGTTAAAAATTGGTTTCAACAAATATAACAAATATAACAAACTATTATGCGTGCATAATAACTAACAAATAAAATTACAAACACTTTATAAATTAAATGTATGAATAACCAATCCTGAAAAGTCTATATAAGATCATTTCTGTATGCCATTTAATTCCATATGCATTAACTAATAGTAACTTTCATAAAAACTAAAAATGATGATGTAACCCTCTAGAACTGATAGATATCATTGTGAGCATGTTATAAAAATCATATTTTATTCTTATTAATCTTAAAACCTTAATATCATGAAAAAATCAATTTTAAGTCTAATTATTTTTTGTTTGACATTTGGGGTGTATTCTCAAATTGAGAATCAACTCCCTGAAGTCGTAATAACAGCGGTGAATTATAAATATCTAAATGCTGTTGAAAATGAAGAAATCGACCTATCTGTACAAATGCTGCAAGAACAAGTAGCTATGTACGATTTAAAAAATTCAGAACTCTATGGTGATGAATATGAAACTTATACCGTATCCTTTTTTATTCCTGATGGAAAAATATTAGCTGCATATGACAAGAATGGTAAGATTATAAGAACGATTGAAAAATTTAAAAATATAAAATTACCTAAAAGTGTTAGAGAGGCTGTTTATAAAAGATTTCCTAATTGGTCTTTAGAAAAAGATGTTTATCTAGTAAATTATCATAGTAAGAATGAAAAAGTTTCTAAGGAATATAAAGTAAAACTTAAAAACGGTGAGAAAACTATGAGAGTAAAATTAACAGAGGATGGTAATTTTATGTAATTTTTAAAAATTTTAAATAATAATCTTAAAAAGTGCAATTATTGATTTGATTGCACTTTCTTTAATTATATATTAAAGACTATCTCTCATTAATAAAGCGATAATAGCCACATTTTAAATACGCACCTTCTGGAAATGAAATAGGATGATCTGAATCATGCTGTGTTGTTAAGACAAGCTGGAAACGTCTATTTGAAGAAGCTAAACTTTGATAATTAATCTCTAAAAAATCATCAGCTAAGACTCTAGATGAACAAGAAGCTAAAACCAATAATCCGTTTTTGGCGGTCAATCTGCATCCCAATTCGGCCAGTTGAGTATACTTCTTTTTAGCTAATTCTATTTCTGAAGCTTGTTTTGCAAAACTTGGTGGATCTATAACAACAATATCGAAGGTCACCTTTCTTTTGATTAATTTGTTGAGCACTTCAAAAGCGTCACCTGCTATGGTTTTATGGATTCCTTTATAAATATTTAACTTTCCATTTTGAATAGCTATTTCTAGAGCTTGTTTACTTATGTCTAAACTTGTCACTTCTTTAGCACCGTTTGCTAAAGCATGAACTGAGAATCCACCAGCATAAGAAAAAATATCTAGTACTGTTTTGCCTTTACTCAACTCGCCAACTTGCTTTCTATTGGCTCGATGATCTAAAAAATATCCTGTTTTATGACCTTTTATAACATTCGCTGAAAAATTAATACCATGTTCAACAAATTCTACAACTTCTTTTTCAAGAGTTCCATAAACGACCTCGCCATTTTTAAGTTGGTGTGCTTTTGAATTTTCTAAACCTCTACTTAATCTAATAACTACCGCTTCTGCTTTAGAGGTTTGTTGCAAACTAGGAATAATTATTTCTATATAAGGTAACCATATTTCTGAATAAATCTTAACGACTAAAACAGATGCATATACATCGGCTATTAATCCGGGAAACCCATCGTTTTCTCCAAAAATTAGACGATAACTATTAGTATTGGTTTTTAATAAGTAATTTCTTTTTTCAAAAGCTTCTTTTATTTTTCTTTGAAAGAATACTGCATTAATTTCAACTTTTTCATTGCCTGAGTGCAGCATCTTAATGCGAATTGGTGAATTTCCATCATATAATCCCAGCCCAACAACGCGATTTTTATTCTTACTGAAAACAATGGCTAAGTCTCCTGTCTTGGCATCATCGTTAATCTTTGCGATGTTATTTGAAAACACCCAGGGATGTCCTTTCACAACAAATTGCTCACCTTTAGCATTTAGTTTTACTGCTAAGCGTTTGGGTTGGTAATTTGATTTTATTTTTGATGAAAAGGTCATACATTATATTTAGTGCAAAAGTAACTGTTTGAAACAAAAAAGCGCATCCAAATTAATGAATGCGCTTTAATTGAAGATCTTGATCCAAATTAAGCAATGGCATCTTGTTTTTTAACAGCTAAAGCATAAATTACTAAACCAAAACCAATTTTGTTAATGGCATCAGCAATATTATAAACTACGTCTACACTTCCTGAACCTAATATGCTAGAGTACCAACCATCTGTACCCAACATATAGCCTAATGGATAAATTGCCCAACCCACTAATACAAACCAGCATAATATTTTGTGAGCTTTTAAAATTTCTCCACCAGCAGCTACTGCTAATTTTTTAGCTCCACCTATCCAGATTTCATATACAATGACAAAATAAGCTAATCCTGATATTCCTCCCCAAAGCGCTGCACTTGCAGGATATACCGCCTCACCGAAGTATCCAGTAACTAACATAACTACAGACAAGCCAATCATTTTCCACATTAAAGAAGGTTTGGCTCCAGCAACCTTTAAAATTAAATAAAACTCTACACACATTAATGGTACAGTTAGAATCCAATCAACATATCTAAAAAATGTTGGTGACTCCATATTAGCAGCCCAATAATCTCTCATATAGAAATAATGAACTGCTGCAATAAACGTAATTAGTCCAGAAACTAATACCGAAGTTCTCCATTTTTTATCAAATTGACTAAGTGATAAAAAGAAAAAGGCTGATGCCGCCATCATTGCCATACAGCCAACAAAGAAGGTGAAACCAATATAGTCTGTTGGATCCATTTTAGACGTAATGTCCGATAATAACACTAAATTTTTCATAATAATTATTTTGATGATTATTTTTTGTTTAAACAAATATAATAAAAGTTAAACAAAATAAATGTATTTTTGCTAAATATTTAACTTTAAATAGATTATATTCATAATTTTATATGACTAAAATTTATAATTTATCAATTGTGTTAAGTTTTTTAGGATTATGGATATCTTCTATGGTCTCAGGAAAACTCGAAATTATTTTTGGGTTTATTTTAATTTTTTCGTTTGGTATTTTACATGGTTCGAATGATATCTTACTTATTAATTCGATTACTACCAAAAAAGAAAAATATTCTTTTTTTAAAGTTTTGGTTACTTATTTGCTCACTGTTCTATCTGCTGTTATTATATTCTATTTTTTTCCATTAGTTGGTTTAATTTTATTTATTATGTTGAGCGCTTATCATTTTGGAGAACAACATTGGGAAGGTAAATTGTCAAATATTTCGAAAATAGTAAAAGACATATATTATCTTATTTACGGGTTGTTATTACTGCACCTATTATTTATATTAAATACTGACGATGTTATTGAAGTTGTTTTTTCTATATCAGGCTATACTATATCTAAGGACCTTATTATTTATTCTTTTGCATTTAATTGCTTCGTTTTTATTTCTTTAACCACATTCTTTTTTTTAAAATTTTCCTCTTTCCAAAAAACTATAATTATAGAATTATTTCTATTATTAATCTTTGCAATAATTTTTAAAGTGTCAACTTTAATATGGGGATTCACAATCTATTTTGTCTTCTGGCATAGTATTCCATCACTTTTTGAACAAGTAACTTTTATTTATGGAGCTTTCAATAAGAAAAATGTAAGCAGTTACTGTTTAAAGGCAATTCCTTATTGGCTCTTATCTTTAATAGGAATATTAATTGTATATTTTATTTTCAAAGAAGAAAAGATATTTTATGCTATTTTCTTTTCTTTCATAGCTGCAGTTACTTTTCCTCATGCATTAATAATAAACAAAATGTTTATAAATAAAAAAACACAACCAAAATAATGGTTGTGTTTTTTTTAATTTTAATTAATAAGTAAAGAATAGAACTTACTTCACTTCCTCAAAATCAACATCTTCAACGTCACTACCTTCAGCCTGTCCGTTTTGACTAGCATCTGGTCCAGGTTGTGCATCACCACCTGCTTGTTGGGCTTCAGCTTGTGCTTTGTACATTTCTTCAGAAGCAACTTTCCAAGCTTCGTTTATTTTGTCTAAAGCTGGAGTAATAACTGCTAAGTCTTTAGACTCATAAGCTTTCTTCAACTCTTCTAAAGCTTCCTCGATTGGTTTCTTTTTATCATCAGATAATTTATCACCAAACTCTTCTAATTGTTTTTCCGTTTGGAAAATCATAGAATCTGCTTCATTCAATTTTTGAGCTTGTTCAGCTGCAGCTTTATCTGCTTCAGCATTTGCTTCAGCATCAGCTTTCATTTTCTCGATTTCTTCTTCAGTTAAACCAGAAGATGCTTCAATTCTAATATCTTGTTTTTTACCTGTTGCTTTATCTTCTGCAGATACTTTAATAATACCATTAGCATCAATATCAAACGTAACCTCAATTTGCGGTGTACCACGTCTTGCTGGTGGAATACCATCCAAATGGAAACGTCCAATAGTTTTGTTATCTGCCGCCATAGCGCGTTCACCTTGCAATACGTGAATCTCAACAGATGGTTGATTATCAGCAGCTGTAGAAAATACTTGCGATTTCTTAGTAGGAATGGTAGTATTCGCCTCAATAAGCTTTGTAAATACGTTACCCATAGTTTCAATACCAAGAGATAACGGTGTTACATCAAGTAATAATACATCTTTAACATCACCAGTTAATACACCTCCCTGGATTCCTGCCCCTAAAGAAACAACTTCGTCTGGGTTAACACCTTTACTTGGTGCCTTTCCAAAGAATTTCTCAACAGCAGTCTGTACTGCAGGGATACGCGTAGAACCACCTACTAAAATAACTTCATCAATATCACTTTTACTTAAACCAGCAGCTTTTAAAGCAGAATTACATGGCTCAATAGTACGTTTTACTAAATCGTCGATTAATTGTTCGAATTTAGAACGTGTTAAAGTGCGCACTAAGTGTTTTGGTCCACTTGCAGTAGCCGTTATATATGGTAAGTTAATCTCTGTTTGTGCAGAAGATGATAACTCAATTTTAGCTTTTTCAGCAGCTTCTTTTAAACGTTGAAGTGACATAGGATCTTGTCTTAAATCCATAGACTCTTCAGCCTTAAACTCATCAGCTAACCAGTTAATGATTTTTTCATCAACATCGTCACCACCTAAGTGTGTATCTCCATCTGTAGATAATACTTCAAATACACCGTCGCCCAATTCAAGAATAGATACATCATGTGTACCACCACCAAAGTCAAAAACAACTATCTTTTGGTCCGTACCTTTTTTATCCATACCGTAAGCTAAAGCAGCAGCGGTAGGCTCATTAATAATTCTTTCTACTTTTAAACCTGCAATTTCTCCAGCTTCTTTAGTAGCTTGACGTTGAGAATCGTTAAAGTAAGCTGGAACAGTAATTACTGCACGACTTACATCAGCTCCTAAATAATCTTCAGCTGTTTTCTTCATTTTTTGAAGAATCATAGCAGATAATTCTTGAGGCGTGTATAATCTACCCTCTATATCAACTCTAGGCGTGTCATTATCACCTTTAACTACTTTATATGGTACACGTTCTGCTTCGTTTTTAGACTCAGAATATTTATTACCCATAAAACGTTTAATAGAATAAACCGTTTTAGTTGGGTTTGTTACCGCTTGTCTTTTTGCAGGGTCACCAACTTTAATCTCTCCTCCCTCTACAAATGCAATTACCGATGGCGTAGTACGCTTACCTTCTGCGTTTGGGATTACAACAGGTTCGTTACCTTCCATCACAGAAACGCAAGAGTTGGTTGTTCCTAAATCGATTCCAATAATTTTACTCATAATATTTTATTTATTGTGTTGAATGTTCATTTTATAATTCGATTTGTATAGGTCAATCATTATGCCAATGCATAAAGTATGACACAGTGTCACATTTTAATAACAACATGTACCATAACAAACTATTATGAAAGCTATTTTCTTTCCAATGGCAACTTTGTATGCATAAAAAAACAATCTATATTTGCTCAACTATAACGTTTGCGTAATTATGGAATGTATCTCCGTTTTCGATATGCTTAAAATTGGGGTTGGTCCTTCAAGCTCACATACGCTCGGCCCTTGGCGGGCTGCAGAACGTTGGATAAAGGAATTAAAACAATCTGGTAAATTTGATAAGGTTGAATCTATTACAGTAGATTTATATGGTTCATTATCCCTTACTGGTAAAGGGCATGCCACAGACTATGCGGTTATGCTTGGATTAAGCGGTTGCGATCCTGAGTCTATTCCAACTAACGACATTAAAACTGTTGTGTCTTCAATAAAAACAAAAAAAGAATTAAATTTTAACAACGAGAAAAACCTCCCATTTGATTCAACAACTCAAATTATTTTCAATAGAAAGTTTCTACCATTTCATTCAAATGGCATGCGATTTTCTGCAACCATTAATGGTAGAAAATCTAAATCTTTCTATTATTCCATTGGTGGCGGTTTCGTAGTAAAGGAAGAATTAAAAAACTCCAAAAGAAATTTCGAAATTAAATGCTCTTTTCCCTATCCGATTGAAAAGGGAACCGAATTACTCCAATTCTGTAAAATACTAAACAAACCCATTTCTGATGTGGTTTTAGAAAATGAAAAATCCATTCGTTCTGAAAATGATATCGATTTTGAATTAAAACGGATTTGGGACACTATGTTGGAGTGTATGTACACAGGCTGCCATACTGAAGGTAATTTACCAGGAGGTTTGAATGTTCGACGTCGTGCGTTTGATTTGCATAAGTCTTTGCAAGGTGATAATTCTTATAATAATCGTTTAGAATGGATCTATGCCATTAGAAATACTGAAGTTAAATTTAGACAGATTATAAAATGGGTTAGCTGCTTTGCACTTGCAGTAAATGAAGTAAATGCGTCTTTAGGACGTGTCGTAACGGCACCTACTAATGGAAGTGCTGGTGTTATTCCTTCTGTTTTAATGTATTACTTAGTTATTGAAAACCATGATGGCAATTTTGAAGATATTAAACGATTTTTATTAGTTGCTGGCGAAATTGGAAGTATCTTTAAAAAAGGAGCTACTATAAGCGCAGCTATGGGAGGTTGTCAAGCCGAAATAGGCGTGTCTGCTGCCATGGCCGCAGGTGCGTTATGTGAATTATTGGGCGGATCACCTGAACAGGTTTTGGTGGCTGCTGAAATTGCAATGGAACACCATTTAGGACTTACGTGTGACCCTATTGGAGGCTTAGTTCAAATACCTTGTATTGAACGTAATGCCATGGGGGCTATTAAAGCTATTAATGCTGCAGAACTAGCTTTAGACACCAATCCAGAACATGTTAAAGTACCATTGGATAAGGTGGTTTCAACAATGTGGGAAACGGCGCAGGATATGAGTACTAAATACAAAGAAACCAGTGAAGGTGGTTTAGCCGTAGGTGTTCATCTAACAGATTGTTAACTACTCCGCATTGCATGAAGATTTTCTTCGGGTATCAATTAAATAAATGATTTTCCATTGGTCTCCATCTTTAAACAACTGAAAGGAATTAACGCCACAGTGGCTAAAATTATCATTAAACCAAAATTCGTATGGTGTCCAAGCATTTGCCATATTGCCATCAATCTGGATACTATAATCTAACAAACGTTCATCCCATTTTTGATTATCCGGTCTGTTAGCAATAGCTTCAATTAATTTAGTAGGTTCGTCGGTGATTAAAACATCTTTTCCTTCTTTACTTTTATAGGCAGTTTGCATGAGGATTTTATCCATCATTACAGTTTTCATTAATGCTGTATCTCCTTTATGAAAACCTTCAAAAAAAGTATCAACAGCAGCTTTTACTTTAATTTGTTCATCCATTTGTGCTTCAATTGTAGTTGTTATTAATAAAACCAAAAATGCTATTACGCGAGTCATAATAAATTATATTTTGAACTAATTTATACTATATCATTCAATAGAACTGTGGCTTAAAGAAAAGTTTAACACTATACTTTTTAATTTATTACTTTTACAACCTATCACATATAAACTTATTTAAATGTCTGTTTCTAAAAAAGAATATAAACGAGTTACTGTAAAAAGTTTGGTGGACATGAAAGCCAATGGCGAAAAAATATCTATGCTAACAGCATACGATTATACCATGGCAAAAATTGTAGATGGTGCTGGTACAGATGTTATTTTAGTTGGTGATTCTGCCAGTAATGTTATGGCTGGTCATGAAACAACCTTACCCATAACATTGGACCAAATGATTTATCATGCATCTTCAGTAGTTCGTGCAGTCTATAGGGCTTTAATTGTTGTAGACTTGCCTTTTGGAAGTTACCAAAGTGACCCTAAAGAAGCTTTGCGCTCTGCAATTAGAATTATGAAAGAAAGTGGTGCACATTCGGTTAAACTAGAAGGCGGAAGGGAAATTAAGGAATCTATAAAACGAATTTTAAATGCTGGTATCCCCGTGATGGGACACTTGGGTCTAACACCTCAATCAATTTACAAATTTGGAACTTATACCGTTCGTGCGAAAGAAGAGCAAGAAGCTAAAGACTTAATTGAAGATGCTAAAATGTTGGAGCGTATAGGATGCTTTGCAATAGTTCTTGAAAAAATCCCTGCTAAACTTGCAAAACAGGTTGCTGAAAGTGTAAGTATTCCAATTATAGGTATTGGCGCTGGTAACGGAGTAGATGGTCAAGTTCTGGTTCTTCATGATATGTTAGGAATGACACACGAATTTAACCCACGATTCTTAAGACGTTATTTAAGTCTATATGAAGAAATGACTAATGCTATATCACAATATGTTGATGACGTAAAGTCGCAAGATTTCCCTAATGAAAGTGAACAGTACTAGGTGATAATTGATCCAACTCAATTTTATTTTTTAAAAATTGGCCAATAAAATACTTTCGAATAAGCAGAACCTTCAAGTTTTATACGAAGATAATCACATCATAATAGTAAACAAACGTGCAGGTGATATTGTTCAAGGTGATAAAACTGGAGATAAGCCTTTAAGTGATATTGTAAAAGAATATATTAAAGATAAATACAACAAACCTGGTAATGTTTATCTTGGAACAGTACATAGATTAGACAGACCAACATCCGGAATTGTAATTTTTGCTAAAACGAGTAAAGTACTGCCAAGATTGAATAAATTATTCTTATCCAAAGAAATAAAAAAAACGTATTGGGCAGTGGTTAAAAACCAACCACACAAAAATGAGGACACTTTAGTGCACTGGCTTAAAAAGAACCCAAAAAACAATAAGTCATATACCCATTTAAAAGAAGTAAAAGAAAGTAAAAAGGCTATTTTACATTACAAACTTCTCAAAAAGTTAGAAAATTATTTCTTTTTAGAAATAAATTTGGAGACAGGAAGACATCACCAGATTAGATCCCAATTATCCTCTGTTGGATTACCTATTAAAGGTGACTTAAAATATGGTTTTGACCGTAGTAATAAAGATGCTAGTATTCATTTACATGCCAGATTTATTGAATTTGTTCACCCTGTTAAAAAAGAACCTATTTCAATTCAAGCGCCACTTCCAAACGATGCTGTTTGGATGGCTTGCTTAAAATAATTGTATCCTATCGAATTGAATAAAATAAATGACATAATTAAGTTTCAGCGAGAAGCTTTTAAAACTCAAAAGACTAATGATATTATATCAAGATTAAGTCTTTTAAAAAAACTAAAAGCAGAAATTCTTGAGAATGAACAAGCTATTTATGACGCCTTAAACAAAGATTTTAAAAAGCCTTCGTTTGAAACCTACTTAAGCGAATTGGGTTTGGTTATTTCTGAATTAAATTTGGTTTTGAAAAATTTAAAAAAGTGGGCTAAACCAGAGCGCGTAAAATCTTCTTTTCTAACCTTTCCTTCAAAAGATTTCATTTATAAAGAGCCTTATGGTCATATTTTGATAATCGCCCCATGGAACTACCCTTTCCTATTGGCTATGGAACCGCTAATAATGGCCATAGCAGCAGGAAACACCGTGGTTTTAAAACCTAGTGAATTAACCATAAATACTTCTGAAATAATTACGAGAATAGTTAACAAAGTATTTGATAGAAGTATTGCTTTTTCATTTCAGGGTGGTATCGAAACGTCTAAACAACTATTAAACCATAGGTGGGATTATATTTTCTTTACAGGTAGTACAAAAGTGGGTAAAATAGTTGCAAAAGCAGCAGCAAAAAACTTGACACCTATAACCTTAGAACTTGGAGGTAAATCACCATGTATTATTGATGATACCATTAATCTAAAACTTGTTGCTAGAAGATTGGTATGGGGGAAATTTTTAAATGCTGGTCAAACCTGCATTGCAGCAGATTATGTTATTGTAAAAAGCAATAAGAAAAAGGAGCTTATAACTGCCTTAAAAAGAGAAATTAAACGACGATACGGTAATAATCCTAAAGATTCTGAAGATCTAGCAAGAATAATTAATGAAGAAAACACATTGCGTCTAATACATTTAATAGAGGATTCCAAAGTGGTTTATGGAGGTGAAGTTGATATTCTTCAAAATTATATTGCACCTACTTTAGTTGACAATCCCAAATTATCCGACAGCATTATGAACGAAGAAATATTTGGTCCTGTCTTGCCCATTCTTACTTATAATTCAGAAAATGATATTGACGTCATTTTAAATCATAACGAAAAACCCTTATCGCTTTATATTTTTTCTAGAGATAAACCTTTTACAGAACGTATCATTAAAAGATTCAGTTTTGGTGGTGGTGTTATCAATGATTTATTAATTCACTTCGGGAATCCTAAACTTCCATTTGGAGGGGTTGGCTCCAGTGGCATGGGGAAATATCATGGCAAACACGGTTTTGATACTTTTACCCATTTAAAATCTATAATGAATCGAGGAATTAAAATAGACCCGTCTTTTAGATATCCGCCTTATATAGGGAAATTAAATTTTCTGAAAAAAATTTTTAAATACTTGGGGTAATCAGCCAGTAATTGGGTATTTTAATGAAAGTGTAACACCTTCATTGACTACCGAACTAAGATGAAAATCTGCGTTTATTAAAGTTGCCCTACTTTTCATATTTATTAGTCCCGACCCTTTTTCAATTTTACTTTCATCAAAACCTTTACCATCGTCCTTAGCAGTAATCGTTAAGTCTTTTGTATCATAATCAAGTGTAATATTCACAGTATTAGCTTCGGAATACTTGACGGAATTCGATAAAAACTCTTGAAGGATTCTAAATAGAATAATTTCATGTTTTTTATTCTTAAATGGAACAACTTCACCTGTAATATAAAGGTCGGCCATGGTGAATTTTAATTTTTTTAGTCGGTTAAGTTCATTGGTGATAGCTTTTTCAAAACCAATATTCAAAATAACATCGTTATTTAAAGTCTTAGAAAGCGCCCTAACTTCTTTTAAACTATTACTTAATGCTTCCGATGTGTCTTCAAATTTCTCCTTAACGTCATCAGCAACTTGCATTTTCAATATGCTTAACTGCATATTGGCAAACGATAATAGCTGACCGATATTATCATGCAATTCCCAACCTACATTTTTTAAGGTTTGCTCTTGAGTTTCGGTTTGTGCGCGAGCAATTTCTTCTTCAAAAGCTTGCTGCTGTCTAACTTTATCGAGTATTAATTTATTCTTCCTCTTTAAAAAAACAATAAAAAAAATAACCACCAACGACGTAACGATAAACAAAACAGCAATCATGTAAACTAACATATAACGCTCTGATGCTGTACTGGCTATTGGTTCTCCTGTTTGTAGCATTTAAACTAATTGCTCTAAAGTTTTCTGTCTATGAATTTTCCCTGAAGTGGTTTCTATAAATTTAGAAATAGTATAAACTTTTTTTGGTTTTTCATATTTATCTAAAACATCAAAGATATCTGAGTTAATATTGTTCTCTTCTGTTTCTACTACCATAACGACCTTATCTCCAAGTGTATCGTCTGGTATGGATGAAATAAAAAACTGTTCAGTTATTTTACTTCTAAGTTTCATTTCAATTTGCTCTGGATATAATTTTACACCTCCAGAATTAATGATGTTATCGTATCTGCCAATCCATTCAAAATTTGTTTCTGAATGAATTTTGACTAGGTCGTTTGTAACTACCTTATGGTTTGAAATTTTAGGAGCATCAATTATTAAGCAGCTTCGGTTATCTGTTGAAACCTTAATTCCAGGTAAAGTCTGAAAATAATTATTAGAATCGCTATCACATAAATTATTCAATTTTCTTACTGCAATATGCGAAACTGTTTCGGTCATACCAAATGTCTCATAAACATGAGGTTTCTTATCTTTTATCAGTTCAATTATTTCATCAGAAACTCTACCACCGCCAACAATTACAATTTTTATTTGCTTTAAAAACTTTGCGAAATTTTTAAGCTGCATAGGAGTAAATGCGCAAAAGTGATATTTTTTATCATAGTCGATGTATGGTAATAAAGATGGTTCAACCATATCAAGTTCCAAGCCTAGAACAATGGCTCGAACAATCATCATTTTACCCGCAATAAAATTTGATGGTAAGCAGTGCAATACCTTATCCCCCGGTTCTAATTTAAAAAAATCTCCTGTTGCAATCGAAGAATAGACCATTGCCATTTTTTTAATCTTTATTTTTTTTGGCTTTCCAGTCGAACCGGACGTCTGAACCATCACAAAATCTTTATCGTCTAACCAATCTAGCAAGAAGTTACCTAATTCTTGTTGGTAAGGTTCACCTTCTTTTACGTAGCTGTATGCTACTTCCATTAAGTTTTCTCTAGAGTAATGATGGCCATTTAACTGAAATCTATTATGAACTTTTTTAAAGTTGGGTATCATACTTTCTTAATCTTCTAAAATTTTATAATCGTCTTCAGGCGGTTCTATAACAGGACCAAATAACTTATCCTTCCAATTGGTCCATTTATATTTCTTTGCCAAAATAAATAACAATATTGGGAAAATAATGAATACAGGAACAAAAATTTCTCCAAGCCCCATCATCTCGGGGTCACTCATATCCTTAAAGATAGAATGGGTCTGAAATGCTGTCCAATCGGCAGTAACCAATAATGCCGTAAATAAGTTGTTCGCAGCATGAAAACCTAATGCTAATTCTAGACCTTCATCCATTAAAGTCATAATACCTAAAAACAATCCAGTACCGATGTAGTAAACCATGATGACATAACCGAGTTTATCAACTTCTGGATTGGCTATATGTAATAAACCAAAAACAAATGAGGTTATGATTAAAGGAATCCATCGGTTTTTAACTAGTACCCCTATACCCTGCATTAAATAACCTCTAAATAAATATTCTTCAAAACTAGTTTGTAATGGAACCAATAAAACCGCAACTAGACATAAAATTAGGAACGGAACTAATTTAAAGTTGAAGACATAATCTTCTGGAGTTAAAAAATAATCGGCAATTACTAAACTACTTGATAGTACCCCCCAAAGAATAAACACAAACCAAAATCTACTCCAATCAATGCGCTTTCTTGTAGTAGTTAGATGTCTTATTGATTGGTTGTGCAAATATTTCACAACTAAAAAAAGCCCTAAAAGCCCAAAAGCAAATGATAATAACATTAAAAATAGATTTAAGTTAGGCTCTAAAAGTGTCATCATTTTGGTTTGATCTAATCCAACTAAACCATCACCATTTTTGTATGCTTGGTAAAAAACTGCAGCGGTAAAAGGCAATTGACCAATTATAACGGCAATAACAACAATAAAAACTCCCACTAAATAACGCCACCAATCATGTAAAATATTAAATGCTTGAGCTATATACATTTTCTTCCTAAATTAAGTACTGTTAATAATTTGATGCAACATTTATTCAACATTGCAACTTTTCTATGTTCCAACTATTAGTTCTATTATATTTTAAAGTTCCACTTTCAACTTCTAAGGGCGAAACAAAATTATTAGTAAATAGACTACCTGTTCCCAATCCTTGGGTCATATTACTTTCCTTTTTATAGGTGAATTGAGCAATAGCACTAAGGCCAATATTACTTTCTAGAGCGCTCGTTATCCACCAAGGAATTTTTCCGCTTTCCGCCAATTCAATCCATTCTTCACTTCCACTAAATCCGCCCACTAAACTCGGCTTCAAAATAATATATTGCGGATTTATGGTTTGTAGTAGTTCTTTCTTTTTTGTTACAGAAAAAACACCTATTAATTCTTCATCTAATGCAATAGGTAATGGTGTCTTACTGCATAAAGTCGCCATTTCGTCAATTTGACCTTGTTTGATAGGTTGTTCAACGGAATGCAGTTCAAAACCTGAAAGTATCTTTAGCTTCTCTAAAGCTTCATCATATGAAAACGCACCGTTCGCATCAACCCGTAATTCGATATCTTTTGAGCAAAATTCTTTTCTAATTGCTTTTAAAAGACCTATTTCAGTTCCAAAATCTAATGCTCCAATTTTCATTTTTATACAGTTGAAACCTGCTTCAATCTTTTCTTTGATTTGTAACTTCATAAAAGATTCTTCTCCCATCCAAATTAAACCATTAATAGGGATAGCGTCTTCTCCTCTGGTAAATTTTGAAGGAAATAACTCGAATGCATTCTGGCTTTTTAACGATTTGAAAGCCATTTCGATACCAAATTGTATACTTGGATATTCTGCTAGCTGCACTAATAAAGCATTTAAGCCAATATCAATATTATTGCATACCCAATTTAATTTATCTTCGTAATCTGGTTTATCATCAATTGAAAGTCCTCTAAACAATCCACATTCACCTATTCCTTGCTTATCTGGAGCATTCAAAATGAGAAAATAAGTTTCCTTTGTTACTAAAATACCGCGGGAAGTGCCACTTGCTTGTTTAAAATTAAGAATGTATCTCTTATATGATGCTTTAACCATTTATACCTCAATACTTTCACCTATATCTAAAAGCAATAATTTTTTTAAATTTATATCAAACTTACCTATAGATTTTGATTTATCTATTTCAATGTAGCCAAAAGTATCATAGTGATATCCTAAAACCTTGTCACAATCTAAAAATCCAGTTGCTATTAGTGCATCGTCTACACCCATAGTAAAATTGTCACCAATAGGTAAAATCGCCAAATCTAAATCGAAAGATTTACGAATTAATTTCATATCGTAGGTTAGTGCTGTATCACCTGCAATATAAATTGTTTTACCATTGGCATTTAAAACAAATCCTCCTGGTTGTCCACCATAACTCCCATCTGGAAAAGAAGATGTATGAATCGCATTAACATATTTAACTAAACCGAATTCAAATTCCCATTGTCCACCATGGTTCATTGGGTGTCCTTTAATACCAAGCTTTTCATAGTATGACACAATTTCGAAGTTAGAAATAACAGTAGCTCCTGTTCGTTTAGAAATGGCTTCAACATCTGCTATATGATCTTGATGCGCATGTGTAACTAAAATATAATCTGCTTTTAAGGTATTTATATCTATTGCAGACGCCTTTGGATTTGGAGAAATAAATGGGTCTACCAAAAGGTTAAAATCTCCTATTTCTATCCCTAAACTGGCATGACCATAAAATGTGATTTTCATAATGTTATTTTTACTCGAAAGGTACTTGTTTTACTCTAAAATTAAAAATTAAACTAAATACCCTACTCCCATTAAAACAGACATAAAAAAGGTAGTTAGGGCCAGTTTCTTTAATTCCGGATCTAAATCCTTTAATTCTTTAATTCTAAAAACTTTTATTAGATGAATGGTTAAAGGAATATAAGCCATCATAAATACTAAACTTAAGGGAGATATATAATATAATAATCCAAACAGTGCCGAAAGAATTATAGCCGAAATAATTAAAAACCCATGATAGATTTTCACCTTCCTAAACCCTAACTTAACCGCCAAAGTTACTTTTCTAACTTTTTCATCAGATTTCATATCACGCATATTATTCAAATTTAAAACACCTGTACTTAGAAGTCCAATTGATATTGCTGGAAGAAAAACCACATGATTAATTTCCTTGGCATAAAGCACATAGCATCCCATTACACTCAATAAGCCAAAAAAGATAAACACAAAAACATCACCTAAAGCACGATATCCATAAGGATTGTTACCCATAGTGTATTTTATTGCTGCAATAATAGAAACGATTCCTAGTACAAAAAATAATGCTGTGAGGTAAAAATGTCTAACACCAAAAGCTGAAAAAACAAGAAAAAATGCTAATACAATTGAAATTAGTATGTTAATTCTAATAGCATTAAACATCTCTTCAGGAGATATTTTACCGCTTTGTATAGCTCGTTCTGGCCCTATACGGTCATCATTGTCTGTTTTATTAACACCATCTCCATAATCATTCGCTAAATTAGAAAGTATCTGCAAACTTAAAGTTGTTAATATAGCTAGAACAAAAACTTTCCAATCAAAATGACCATCATATTTTGCGATACAAGATGCCAGTATAATTCCAGAAATAGATAACGGTAAAGTTCTTAACCGCATCGTGGATATCCATAATAATACATTCTTCATATTAAGGAATCCACTTTTTATTAAAGTTAGGTTTTCTTTTCTCTAAAAAGGCATTTCTTCCCTCAATCGCTTCGTCCGTCATATAAGCAAGTCTAGTAGCTTCTCCAGCAAAGACTTGCTGTCCTACCATACCATCATCTGTTAAATTCATGGCAAACTTCAGCATTTTTATTGAGGTTGGAGACTTCGCTAATATTTCTTGTGCCCAGTCATAGGCAGTATCTTCTAATTCATCATGAGGTATAACTGCATTTACCATCCCCATTACAAAGGCCTCTTGCGCAGAATAATTTCGGCCTAAGAAGAATATTTCTCTTGCTTTTTTCTGGCCAACCATTTTCGCTAAATAAGCAGAACCATAGCCACCATCAAAGCTAGTAACATCTGCGTCGGTTTGTTTAAAAATTGCATGCTCTTTACTTGCAAGGGTTAAATCGCACACAACATGCAAACTATGACCTCCTCCAACTGCCCATCCAGGTACCACAGCTATGACAGCCTTTGGCATAAAACGTATTAATCGTTGCACTTCAAGTATATTTAAGCGGTGATAACCATCCTCTCCTACATACCCTTGATGTCCTCTAGCTTTTTGATCGCCTCCACTACAAAATGAATAAACTCCATCTTTAGTTGAAGGGCCTTCAGCCGATAGTAAAACCACGCCTATATTAACATCTTCATTGGCATCATAAAATGCATCGTATAATTCGCTCGTTGTTTTTGGTCGAAAAGCATTTCTAACATTTGGTCTGTTAAATGCTATACGAGCTACGCCTCCACTCTTTTTATAGGTAATATCTTGGTATTCCTTAGCAGTTACCCAATTAGGTTTCTCCATTATACTTATTTTAGTCAAAAATAAATTTTATTTCATTAAAACGCTTGTCTACCATGAAAAATAATATTTCGCTAGTTTTTTTCTTTTTGCTAACATTTTTGTGTTTTTCTCAACACTATGAATTTGAAACAGTTATAGACTTAGAAGCCACAGATGTCATTAGTCAAGGTAAAACAGGGACTTGTTGGAGCTTCTCTGCCTCTTCATTTTTAGAAAGCGAAATTATGCGTATTTCAGGTAAAAAAATTGATCTATCCGAGATGTATAACGTGAGGCACACATATCCTAAAAAGGCATGGAATTATGTGATGCGCCAAGGCAAAACACAATTTAGCGAAGGTGGTTTAGCGCACGATGTGATAAACAGTATTAGAGAATTTGGCCTTGTTCCAAACGACGTTTATTCTGGACTAAAAAATGAAAATGAAAACCATAATCACTCTGAGCTTGTGAGCGAATTAAATAAAGTATTAGATGAATATATTGCAGACTCTAAAGATTATAAAACTGATTGGAAGGAGGATATTGAAACTATATTAAATAATCACCTAGGCGAAAATGTTAGTGCGTTTAATTATGAAGGCATTAATTATACACCACTATCCTTTTTAGAATTTACAAATATTAATCCTAACGATTATATTTCTATTACATCTTTCAATCATGTTCCATACCACTCAGAATTTATATTAAACATACCAGATAACTTTTCTAATGGTAAATTCCTGAATGTTCCATTAGATGAATTAGTTAGTATCACTAATACAGCTTTAAAAAATGGTTTTTCAATAGAATTAGACTGTGATGTAAGTGAAAAAACATTTTCATCTAAATACGGTATTGCCGTGATACCTGAAAATGAATTAGAAAGTACCGAGGCTTTAAAAACAATCATGAAAGAAAAATCAATTACGCAAGAACTTAGGCAGCAAGAATTTGAAAACTATAATACTACGGACGACCATTTAATGCATATTACAGGACTTTTAAAAGACCAAAACGGAGTACTGTTTTATAAGGTTAAAAATTCATGGGGTAAAAATTCTGAGCGTGTTGGTAATGATGGTTACATCTACATGAGTGAAGCCTACTTTAAGTTAAAGACAATTTCGATTATGGTCCATAAAGATCCTCTAAATTATATTTTATATAAAAAAACCTCTTGGAATTGAATTATTCACAATTGTTCAAAAATACTTACAACTGAGTATATCATATAAGCTTATAGTAAATTATCTTTATTTAGAAATTATTTTACAAATATTTGCGCTTTGTCTAATAAAATTGTATTTTGTCGATGTTTTAATCCCAAATGCCTATGTTATTAACAATTACTATTTGTCTTACTGGATTAGTTTTTATTAATTTAATACTTCTTAAATTTAGCTGTAGTAAAACTAATAATCCTCTTAAACAGACTAAAAAACCTATTGTTTTTAAACCATCTACCACCGAATTGGTTCCAAACAGGCTTGCTCCAACAGGGAGTTAGTCTTGCTAAAATGTTTGTTACCAAACCAAAAGCCTCTATTAGCGCTTAAAGGAGAAGGATGTCCAGATTCTAGTATCTGATGTTTTGAAGAATCAATAAGTCTAGCTTTTTTTTTAGCAATTCCGCCCCATAAAAGAAAAATCACATGTTCTTTTTGTTTACTTACAGTTTGAATAACCGAATCTGTGAATGTTTCCCAACCCTTTTTCTGATGACTGCCCGCTTCATGTGCTCTTACAGATAAGGTTGCATTTAGCAATAATACCCCTTGATTAGCCCAACGTAATAAATCTCCACTCTTTGGATAAGGAATACCCAAATCATTTTCAATTTCTTTAAATATATTGATTAAAGAGGGTGGATGAGAAACACCTTGATTTACTGAAAAACATAAACCATTGGCTTGTCCAAAACCATGATAAGGATCTTGACCAATGATTACGACTTTTACTTGGTTAAAAGGACACGTATTAAAAGCATTAAAAATCTGCTTTCCAGGCGGAAAACATTTATTCTTGGCATACTCCAACTTAACAAAATTTGCAAGTTGCTCGAAATAAGGCTTTGAAAATTCTTCTTTTAAAAAAGGCTTCCAACTTTCATGAATATTTAAATTCATAAATGTTAATTTAAAATTTTAACCATTAATTCCTTAAGTAAATCACCCTGAGAAGCAGAGTTTGAGCCTACTCCCTTCCCTTTTACGTCAAATTCACGCAAGATAGAAACTACATTACTAACCTTCCGCATAGGATAGTTTTTCGCAGCTTGAATGTATTCACTAACAAAATAAGGATTAATCTTCAACGCTGAAGCTACGCTTCTTGGAGATTTATCTGATAGTCCATGAAAGTGAAGTAATTGGGAAAAGAAATTAAACAATAATGATACCGTAACCACCATAGGATTATCCTTTGGGTTTTCAGAAAAATACTTTACTATTTGGTAAGCCTTAAATGAATTTCTATCTCCAATAGCCTTGCGCAACTCAAAATTATTAAAGTCCTTACTAATTCCAATATTTTCTTCAATTAACTCAGGAGTTATTTGACTTCCCTCTGGCAAAATAATTTGAAGCTTTTCAAGTTCATTATTAATCTTACTTAAATCTGTTCCTAAAAATTCAACTAGCATTTGAGCCGCTTTTGGAGAAATGGTATATTTTTTTGGTGACAACACTCGACGAATCCAATCAGCAACTTGATTTTCATAAAGTTTTTTACTTTCATAAACAATCCCTACTTTCTTTATAGATTTATATAGGCCCTTACGTTTATCAATTTTCTTATACTTATAATTAATCACTAAAACAGTCGTAGGCTGAGGATTATTTGCGTACGAAGCCAATTTCTCAATAGTACGAGAGAGATCTTGTGCTTCTTTTACAATTACAACCTGATATTCGGCCATCATGGGGTAACGCTTAGCGTTACCAATAATATCTTCAACCGTTACGTCTCGTCCATATAAAACCATCTGATTAAATCCGCGTTCTTCCTCAGATAAAACATTTTCCTCAATAAAACTAGAAATTTTATCGATGTAGTAAGATTCTTCACCCATTAAGAAATAAATAGGTTTTAAATTTCTGTTTTTAATATCAATTACTAATTGCTTTACTTCATCCAAATGTTCTAAATTTTATATCGATATGAGTTAAAGTTGAATTGTTTAAAGAAAATAAATCAAGAACAAACTCTTAATATTTTCTATTGAAAACCACTCGAAGTGACATTATAATTCTAAATTTGTGTAGTGCAAAAACTTAATTTCCCTACATATCAGTTTCGATTCAAAAATAGCGAAAATAAAGTTTCTATTTTTGATGAAATTCGTAAAAAATTTGTGATTCTTCAACCTGAAGAATGGGTGCGTCAACATTGTCTTAAATATTTAATTTATGAAAAAAGATTCCCTAAATCACTTATAAATGTTGAAAAAGAATTAATTATTAATTCGTTACGCAAACGTTATGACATTATTGTTTATAATTCTGATGGTAGCATTAATCTAATTGTGGAATGCAAGTCGCCTTGCATAGAGATAAATCAAAATGTGTTTGACCAGATTGCTAGATACAACTCTAAATTAAGAGCTAATTATTTAATGATAACCAATGGAATAAATCATTATTATTGTCAAATGGATTATGAAAATGAACGCTATCAGTTTTTAAAAGATATTCCAGCTTATATAAAATGAAAGTAGCCGTAGTCATATTAAACTGGAATGGTAAAAATTTATTAGAACAATTTTTACCTTCAGTTATTGAATACTCTAAAGAGGCTTCGATCTATGTTGCGGATAATAACTCCACAGACGAATCCATTACTTTTCTAGAAACAAATTATCCATCAATTAAAATTATAAGAAATAAGTCTAATGGTGGTTATGCAAAAGGTTATAATGATGCTTTACAATATATTGAGACAGATATTTGCTGTTTATTAAATAGCGATGTGCAAGTCACCAAAGACTGGTTAAAACCCGTTTTAAAAACATTTGAAGAGTATAAAGATACTGTAATTGTTCAACCAAAAATTTTAGACTTTAATAAGAAAGACTGTTTTGAATATGCTGGAGCTGCAGGTGGCTTTATAGATAAGTATGGTTACCCGTATTGTAGAGGAAGAATTTTTAATACGCTCGAGGAAGATAATGGACAGTATAATGATACCACAGATATTTTTTGGGCTTCGGGAGCTTGTTTATTTATTAGAAGTTCCGTTTTTAACGAGCTAGACGGTTTTGACGAAACCTTCTTTGCTCACATGGAAGAAATCGATCTTTGTTGGCGCGCAAAAAACTTAGGGTATGAAATAACTTATGTTGGGTCATCTAACGTTTTTCATGTTGGTGGTGCCACTTTAAATGAAAGTAATCCTAAAAAGACTTATTTAAATTTTAGAAATAGCTTATTCATGTTAACAAAGAATGCCAATGGCAATATACTTATCACAATAATTTCAAGATTAATATTGGACGGATTTGCAGGAATGAAATTTTTGTTGGAGTTAAAATTTATTCATTTCTTAGCAGTCATTAAAGCACATTTAAGCTTCTACATGAATTTAAAAAGATTACTAAACCAAAGACGAAAATTTACAAACAAGATTAATTATTATCAAATAAAGTCTATTGCAGTTGCATATTTCTTAAAGAAAAAAACTGATTATGTCAGTTTATAAATAGTTAGTAAAAGTTTTGTTAACAATGCTTCAATAAACGGTTTTTTATATACTTTTGTCGAAGTTTAAACACAAATATTAATCCGAAAATAATTATGAAAAAAGTTTTATTACTCAGCTTATCGTCAATATTGCTATTAAGTTCATGTGTTTCTAAAAAAGAATTTCTTGCATTAGAAGAAAAACAGAAAGAAACACAAGATTTACTTAACTCTGCAACAGTAAAATTAAATTCTTGTTTAGAAGATAGAGCTTCAGCCACGGCAAGAGCTAAGGCTTTAGAAGAGCAAGTAGCAGACTTACGCAAGAGTAATGATAACCTTCAAATACTTTCTGCAAAAGGTGCTAGTAATGTTGAAAAAACATTGGAAAGTATCAAAGAAAAGGATTTAAAGATTACACGTTTACAAGATGCTCTTACTAAGAAAGACAGTGTGACGTTAGCACTTGTTACAAGTTTAAAACGAGAAGTTGGAATTAACGATCCGGATATTGAAGTAAATGTCGAAAAAGGAGTAGTATTTATTTCGATTGCAGATAAATTACTATTTAAAAGCGGTAGCTATATCGTAACAAGTAGAGCTCAAGAAATTTTAGCCAAAGTTGCTAAAGTAATTAATAGCAAACCAGATTTTGAAGCCATGGTTGAAGGTCATACAGATAATGTGTCTTACAGAAAAGAACCATTATTAGACAACTGGGATTTAAGTGTTAAGCGATCTACTTCAATAATTAGAGTTTTACAAGAACTAGGTGTAAACCCAAAACAACTTATTGCTGCTGGTCGAGCAGAATATGTCCCATTAGTTGATAACGATACTGCAGAAAACAGAGCGAAAAACAGACGTACTCGTATTGTTGTACTTCCTAAAATCGATCAGTTTTATGATATGATTGAAAAAGAAATGAAAAATTTATCTGCTGGGAATTAATAAAGCTATTGAATAAAAATTAAAAAACCCAACTTTAAAAAGTTGGGTTTTTTAATAATATCAATTTTATATTTACTATGATAAATCAAATCTATCTAGGTCCATTACTTTAGCCCATGCAGCCACAAAATCGTTAATAAATCGTTCCTCTCCATCATTCGCTCCATAGACCTCACAAACAGCTCGTAATTCTGTATTAGAACCAAAAATTAAATCAGCTCGGGTTGCAGAAAATTTCATAGCTCCAGTCAATCGGTCTCTTCCAATGAACTCCTTATCCTCAGAGTTTACAGCCTTCCAAGTAATTGAAAAATCTAAAAGATTGGAAAAGAATTCGTTTGTTAGATTTCCAACATTGTCCGTAAATACACCATGTTTAGAACCATCAAAATTAGCCCCTAAAACTCTTAATCCACCAACAAGAACAGTCATTTCCGGAATAGAAAGTGTTAATAAATTAGCTTTATCTACTAATAAATCTTCGGCAGCAACTTCTAATTTAGGATTGATATAATTTCTAAATCCATCCGCCAAAGGCATTAAATGGTTAAATGAATCTATATCGGTATGTTCTTGACTTGCATCTCCTCGCCCTTGTGAAAAAGGAACGTTTACATGGTAACCCGCATTGCTTGCAGCCTCTTCTACTCCAGTATTTCCAGCAAGAACGATCAAATCTCCCATAGAAACCGATCCACTAAACTCATTTTGAATACCTTCCAAAACATTTAAAACTTTATCTAGTTCTTCAGGGTTGTTAATTTCCCAGCTTCTTTGTGGTTCTAATCGAATTCTAGCTCCATTAGCACCACCTCGTTTATCTGAACCCCTAAATGTTGAAGCTGATGCCCAAGCTGTTTTCACCATTTCTGATATGGATAAACCAGATGCTAATATCATTTTCTTTAAAGTTTGGATGTCACTGTCACTCAAAGAATAATTAACTTTCGGTATTGGGTCTTGCCAAATTAACTCCTCATTTGGTACCTCCGGACCTAAATAACGATCAATAGGTCCCATGTCACGATGGGTCAATTTAAACCATGCTCTTGCGAAGGCATCTTCAAATGCTGCATGATCCTTATGAAAGTGTTTAGATATTTCTAAAAATCCAGGATCTTTCTTCAACGCCATATCTGCAGTAGACATCATTAAAGCTTGTTTACCATTAGCGTCACCAGCTTTAGGAGCCATTCTAGCATTTGAAGCAGAAGTAGGTGTCCACTGATGAGCACCTGCTGGACTCTTTGTCAATTCCCAATCATAATTTAACAATACATCAAAATAATCATGATCCCATTGTGTTGGGTTTGGTGTCCAGGGTCCTTCTAAACCACTTGTTATCGTATCATCTAAAACACCAGATCCAAATGTATTCTTCCATCCTGTACTCATTTCCTCTATTGAAGCTCCATGCGGTTCAGCACCAACATATTTTTCTGGATCGGCTGCACCATGTGCTTTACCAAATGTATGACCTCCCGCAACTAGAGCTACCGTTTCTTCATCATTCATAGCCATTCTACCAAAAGTAATTCGAATATCATGAGCAGACTTTAATGGGTCTGGTACACCATTTGGTCCCTCTGGGTTTACATAAATTAATCCCATATGTACGGCACCTAAATGTCCCTCTAAGTCACCATCACTTGTGTCATAGCGTTCATCATTTCCTAACCATTGATTTTCACTACCCCAATATACATCTTGTTCTGGTTCCCATACATCCTCACGACCACCAGCAAAACCAAAAGTTTTGAATCCCATTGATTCAAGAGCACAATTTCCAGCAAGTATCATTAAATCTGCCCAAGAAATTTTATTGCCATATTTCTTTTTAATAGGCCATAACAATAAACGAGCTTTATCCAAATTCCCATTATCTGGCCAACTATTCAATGGAGCAAATCGATGTGTTCCCGTACCAGCGCCACCTCTGCCATCGCCAACACGGTAGGTCCCTGCACTATGCCAAGCCATACGAATCATGAAGCCACCATAATGACCATAATCAGCAGGCCACCAATCTTGCGAATCCGTCATAACATCAATTACGTCCTGCTTTAAAGCAGTAAAATCAATACTATTAAATGCTTCAGCGTAATTAAAATCACTACCCATTGGGTCATTCTTTGATGCATTTTGGCGTAAAATATTTAGTTTTAACTCATTTGGCCACCAATCTCTATTGGAAGTACCTCCCCCAGCAGGTTTCTTTTGAGCTCCACTCATAAAAGGACACTTATTTATATCCCCATTATCTTTATTTCCCATTTATAAAATTGTTTTAATTTGTTACCCTCTAAAGTTACTAATTACTTCTCAAAACTGTAAAATTTAATATTTTAATAAATTATATTTTAATTGATAAAACTTATTGAATATAAAAACTGTTATAGATTGCTGAAATGAAAAGATGTTTTTAAAAATATCGTTTTTTAAGAATTTATATATGCTTACTTTTAAGCTTTAATTAAAAATAAAAAAAATGGCTACAATAACCTTAGGGGGAAATCCTGTTGATACTATTGGTGACCTTCCTGAAATTGGATCACAACTTCAAGACTTTGAATTAACTGCAATTGATCTTTCTACTAAAACTCTTGAAGATTTTAAGGGACATAATTTAATTTTAAACATTTTTCCAAGTGTCAACACAGGAGTTTGCTCCGCTTCAGTTAGAAATTTTAATAAGGCGGCAGGCAAATTAGAAAACACGAAAGTATTATGTATTTCTCGAGACTTACCATTTGCACAAGAGCAATTTTGCGCAGCTGAAGGATTGGAAAATGTTATAATGTTATCTGACTATAAAACAGGGCAATTCGGTAAAAATTATGGTTTAATTATGCTTAACGGCATTTTTGACGCACTACTTTCTAGAAGTGTTATAATTGCAGATAATACTGGAACGGTAATTTATACAGAGCAAGTTCCAGAAATTGGTCAAGAACCAAATTATGAAACGGCTCTAAGCGCACTATAATTTTTTATCATGCCTAAAAAAGAATCTTTCTTCTTTAATCGAATTAAGAGTGTTGGTTTCGCCTTTAGAGGCGCTGTTTTGCTTTTAAAAACTGAAGCCAGTATTAAAATTCAATTTGTAATTGCATTAGTTATAACTGGAGCAGGATTCTTTTTTAATATATCGTTTAGTGAATGGATTATTCAAATATTAGCTATTGGTTTAGTTATGAGCATTGAGGGCATTAATACTGCTATTGAGGAAATTGCTAATTTTATCCATCCAGAGCATCATAACAAAATTGGCATCATAAAAGATATTTCAGCAGGAGCAGTATTTATAGCGGCATTATTTGCGAGCATAATTGGCTTAATTATTTATCTTCCAAAGATTTTTTAAAATACTATACGTTTAGGATAAACGTTAGTAATTTGTATTTTTGCTCAAACCAACATGTCATTAATGGCAAAGAAAAAAACCAAGACTAAAAAAACACCAAAGAAAAAACTTAAAATGCCAAGTTTTAAGTTAAATAGCCAGCAAAAGCTCATATTTGGAAGTTTTTTGGTTTTATTTGGAATTCTATTATTTATAGCTTTTATCTCTTTCCTTTTTACTGGGAAAACAGATCAAAGTGCTATTTCAGATTTTTTATCTAGAGAAACCAAAACTGAGAACTGGCTTAGCAAAACAGGAGCTTGGTTAAGTGACTTATTGATTCAACGTGGTTTTGGAATTTCATCATTTATATTTTCAGGACTTATATTTTTATCAGGGGTTTATGTATTGATGGACATAAACAAGTCTAAATTAAGAATCCATTGGTTTTGGGGTACTTTAATTGTTATCTGGTTATCAACTTTGCTGGGTTTCTTCGGTGATAGAAATGACATTCTCGGTGGAACTATTGGTTTTGAAGTGAATACATTTCTTCAAGATTTCATTGGCAAAATTGGCACTATTGTATTATTACTTTTTGGACTAATTACCTATTTAGCGATAAGATTCAAACTAAATGCTCAAAGTTTTATAAACTTGTTTAAATCGGCTAAAACAGATTTTAAAAGTGAATTTAATTCTGATTCTGAAGATGAATTTGTTGTAACCATAGACAATAATTTATCTGAAGAAGCAGAAGCTATTAAAACCGCTTTTGAAATTCCTAAAGAAGAAGATGAATATAAAGTTACAACTTCTAAAAAAGCGACAATTCCTTCTAAAGAGCTTGAGGTTGAGGTACATAAAGAAGAGGATGAGATTGAAATGAAAATTGAAACTGTACAAGACGAACTCTCTGAAACTGACAATTTATCGAATAAACTTGTAGAAGATTTTGGCTTGTACGACCCAACGCTTGAATTAGGAAATTATCGGTTCCCTCCTATTGATTTATTAAAGAAGTACGATACAGAAGGCATTACGATTAATCAAGAAGAATTAGAAGAAAACAAGAATAAAATTGTAGAGACGCTTAGCAACTACAAGATTGGTATTGCGAGTATTAAAGCTACCATAGGACCAACCGTTACGTTATATGAAATAGTTCCCGAAGCTGGTGTAAGAATTTCAAAGATTAAAAACTTGGAAGACGATATTGCGCTTTCGCTTTCTGCACTAGGTATTCGAATTATTGCTCCAATACCTGGAAAAGGAACAATAGGTATTGAAGTTCCAAATAAAAACGCTACAATTGTGTCTATGCGTTCGGTTATTTCATCAAAGAAATTCCAGGGGTCAGAAATGCAACTACCCATTGCACTTGGTAAAACAATTAGTAATGAAACCTTTGTAGTAGATCTAGCGAAAATGCCACACTTACTAATGGCAGGTGCTACGGGTCAAGGTAAATCTGTTGGCCTGAATGCTGTTTTAACATCACTGTTATACAAAAAACATCCTGCTGAAGTAAAATTTATTTTAGTTGATCCTAAAAAAGTCGAGTTAACACTATTTAATAAAATTGAGCGTCACTATTTAGCTAAATTACCAGACAGCGAAGAAGCTATAATTACAGATAATACTAAGGTTATAAACACATTGAATTCTCTGTGTATAGAAATGGACAACCGCTATGAGCTTCTAAAAAATGCAATGTGTAGAAACATTGCTGAATATAATGCTAAATTTAAAGCTCGTAAACTCAACCCTAATGATGGACATCAATTCTTACCTTACATTGTTCTTGTAGTAGATGAGTTTGCAGACCTTATAATGACTGCTGGCAAGGAAGTTGAAACTCCAATAGCTCGATTAGCCCAATTGGCACGGGCCATTGGTATTCATTTAATAATTGCCACACAGCGTCCTTCTGTAAACGTAATAACCGGAATTATTAAAGCTAATTTCCCAGCTCGAATTGCATTTAGAGTAACTTCAAAAATTGATTCTCGAACCATTCTTGATGGATCTGGAGCAGATCAATTAATTGGTCGAGGAGATATGTTATTTACTCAAGGAAATGATGTAATAAGAGTGCAGTGTGCTTTTGTTGATACCCCCGAAGTTGAAAAAATTACAGACTATATTGGATCGCAAAAAGCTTACCCAGATGCTTACCTATTACCAGAGTATGTAGGCGAAGAAAGTGGCACAAGTCTTGATATAGATATTTCAGATAGAGATAAATTGTTTAAAGACGCAGCTATTGTTATCGTTACAGCTCAACAAGGTTCTGCTTCTTTATTGCAGCGTAAATTAAAATTAGGATACAACAGAGCTGGTCGACTGATAGATCAATTGGAAGCTGCTGGTATCGTTGGACCTTTCGAAGGCAGTAAAGCAAGACAAGTTTTAGTAACCGACTTAGCAGCTTTAGACAATCTTTTAGAAAATGAAATTTAACTAAAATGAAAAAAATTATTACTATATTAATTATCACCATAACTTTTGGAAGTTTCGCACAAGACACTAATAAAGGGAAAGCATTATTAAAAGAAGTTTCAGAAAAAGTAAAAAGCTACGATAATATTGCGATTGATTTTAAGTATGTTTTAGAAAACATTGCTGAAAACATCAAGCAAGAAACTCGTGGGGATGTTGTTATGCAAGGTGATAAATATGTTTTAAACATATTAGGAGTTACACGAATTTATGACGGACAAACCATGTATAATATTAGTCCTGAAGATGAAGAAGTGACAATCTCTTCAGACAATGAAGAAGATGACAGCATTACCCCAAGTAAAATGCTGTCTTTTTATGAAGATGGCTATTCATATAGTTTAGATATTGAGCAAAATGTAAAAGGAAGAAAAATTCAATACGTTAAACTTATTCCTATAGATTCTAATTCAGAAATAAAACATATTCTTTTAGGTGTTGATGCCAATACAAAGCATATATTTAATTTGATTCAGATTGGTAAAAACGGAACAAAAACAACCCTTACCGTTAATTCTTTCAAAACGAACGAAACATTATCAAAAACCTTATTTACCTTTGATGCAAATAAATACAGTGATTACTACATCAATAAACTAGATTGAAAATACTAGACCGTTACATACTAACCTCATATCTCAAAACTTTTATCAGCGTGTTTTTAATTCTCATGCTGATTTTTGTATTACAGACTATTTGGCTTTATATAAAAGAGCTTGCAGGAAAAGATCTAGACTTAGGTGTTGTATTCAAGTTTTTATTCTATATGATGCCAAAGCTTATTCCTTTGGTACTTCCGCTCACAATTCTCTTAGCATCCATTATGGTATTTGGGAATTTTGCTGAAAATTATGAGTTTGCCGCTATGAAATCGACGGGAATTTCTTTACAACGAGCCATGTCGGGACTAAGCGTTTTTATAGTAATACTGGGCTTTACAACATTTTTATTTTCTAATAATGTTATTCCCTGGGCAGAATATAACTCTTACAACCTAAGAAAAAATATTGCAAAGCTTAAACCTGCAATGCTTTTGGCAAAAGGACAGTTCAATCCAGTTGGTAATTACAACATTAAGTTTACCGATAAAAGTGGTGAGCGCGGTCAATATCTCCACGATGTTATTATTCATATCAAGGCAAGAGATGGTAAAACGAATGCCACTACAATAAAAGCGAAAAATGGTGAACTTGTTGGGAAAGAAAGTTCTAATGTACTGAAATTAATATTATTTGACGGTAATTATTATAATGATATTTTACCTAAAAAGTCTGCAGCACGTAAAAAGAAACCATTTGCAAAAAGTACTTTTGAAAAGTATATTATAAATATTGATTTGTCAAAATTGAATGATGTTGATATTGATGAAAAATCATATTCCGATAAATATAATATGCTTAATTTAAGTGGTTTAGACAAAGCTATAGATTCCCTTTCAGTTAAACACCAAACGGATTATGAATCTTTTGCATCAACACTCTACCAAAGATCTAACATTAATACACTTGCAAAAAAGCTTTTTTCAGGAAAAGAAAATGATACAGAACAAGAAGAAGTTAAACTTATTGTGCAAGATTCATTATATAGCAGTGATATTCTAGAATTGTTTGAAACTAAAAGCAAATTACAAATAGTAAACATTGCATTAAATTCTTTTAACAGCACGAATCAAATAATATCTTCCAAAGAAGCCACAACAAAGGCTTTTAAAAGTAATTATAAACGACATATTATATCGTTCCATGAAAAATTAGCACTGGGTTTTGCATGTGTTATTTTATTTTTTGTTGGAGCTCCTCTTGGTGCATTAATTAGGAAAGGCGGTATTGGACTCCCAATGGTAATCGCTATACTTTTATTTTTAACCTATCATTTTATTGGCATTTTTGCTACTAATAGTGCAAAAAACGGAAATTTCAGTCCAATTTTAGCTAGCTGGTTTTCAACATTGGTAATGCTACCGTTAGGTGTATTCTTAACGAGACGTGCTACTGCCGATAGAAGTCTATTTGACATTGGTAACATTCTAGAGCCAATAAAGAAGGTTTTTAAGATTAAAGAAAAGGAAAGTATTGATTACAACTTTCTATCTTCATACAAAAATGAAGAACTTATTGATGTCATAAATCGTTATGAAATCTTAGGTCATGATGAAAACACAAGGTTTGAAGCGCTGAAAGTTTTAGAAAAAAGGACGATTTCTATTTCTGAATTAAGAGAAAATGGTCTATCCATAAATACAGATTTTGATACTTCCAAAACAATAGCCAAAAATTATAGAGAACATTCTATTTTTGCCAATACATTATTTTGGATTGGCACTGTTTTGATGGTTCTATTCTTTGTTTTTAGAAACAACAAATTACCCTCGTTGGCTTCGGCATCTATTGAACTTAGTATTTCAATGCTATTGTTATATGGCATCTATTATGTTAAGTCTATGCTTAACATGAGTAAGTTCTATAAACATATTAAAAGAAAACCGCCTCATCTTGTATTTTTGATTTTAGGGTTTCCATTTTACATGATAGCTTTCTTTTTCCTTAATGTGAAAATAAAAGAAGACTTGAAATTAAATTGCTTAGATAGTTTAAAATAACAATATCTTTGTATTATGATTATTGAAAAAACCATGACAACTACAACAACTTCATTTAAACTTGACTCCATACATGACGCCATTGACGATATTAGAAATGGTAAGGTTATCATTGTTGTAGATGATGAAAATCGTGAAAATGAAGGTGATTTTGTCGCTGCAGCCGATAAAGTAACACCAGAGATGATAAACTTTATGGCAAAGCATGGTCGTGGATTAATATGCGCTCCTCTTACAGAAACTCGATGCAAAGAACTGGAATTAAATATGATGGTTCGCAATAATACCGACCCGATGGAAACTGCGTTTACAGTCTCGGTAGATTTAAGAGGGAATGGTGTTACAACAGGTATATCTGCGAGTGATAGAGCTAAAACAATTATAGCATTAATAGATGCACAAACTAAGCCATTTGAATTAGCACGTCCAGGACATATATTTCCTTTAGTTGCTAAAGAAGGTGGTGTCTTAAGACGAACTGGTCACACAGAAGCCGCCATTGACTTTGCAAGGTTAGCTGGACTAGAACCAGCTGGCGTTATTGTAGAGATTATGAACGAAGATGGTTCCATGGCTCGCTTACCAGAGCTTATGAAAGTTGCAGAGAACCTAGATTTAAAAATTGTTTCTATTGAAGATTTAGTGGCTTACAGAATGCAACATGACTCTTTAATTGAGAAAAAAGAGGATTTTGAAATTGAAACCCGTTTTGGTAGCTTTAGATTGCGTGCTTATAAGCAAACCACAAACAATCAAGTTCATATTGCACTTACAAAAGGGCAATGGAAGGATAATGAAAAAGTACTTACTCGCATAAATTCTACTTTAATAAACAACGATATTCTAGGAACTTTAACCAATAATGTGGATTCTCAATTGAATGACATGTTTAATGTAATAAATAAGGAAGGGAAAGGTGCCATTATTTTTATTAACCAGGAGTCACAATCTATGAATATTATTAAGCGCCTATCTTATTTAAAAGAAAACCAAACTGCAAATAAAATTACAAAAGCACCTCGTGTTAACATGGATTCGCGCGATTTTGGAATTGGAGCCCAAATATTACACGATCTAAATATTCATAAACTTCGATTAATCTCAAATACAGAACAGACTAAACGCGTTGGTTTAATTGGTTATGGTCTAGAGATTGTTGAGTATGTAAATTATTAATTTACAATTACTTTTTTAACTATTCTAGAACCATTCGAATAAATATTAAGTAAATATAATCCTGAACTAAAATCATCTAATTTTATTGATTTTACATCCTGTGATTTGCGAAGTATAAATTTGCCAAAAGAATCGTAAAACTCAATATAGTCTATATTAATATTTGTTTTTATATTAATTTCATTTCGAGTTGGATTAGGAAATACATGAAAGTTATTGGCTTTAACTTTATCGATACTTAACGGTGCCTCTTGATAGACTCTTACATAATCAATAACCATAGAGCTGTCATTAAAATCATTAAAATCTGGGGTACCCGCAAAACCACCAACTGCTACATTTAATAATAAATATTGATCCAAATCAAACACCCAAGTACCGCCATTGGCTTCCATTTGTGTTTTAGTGACTGAGTAATTAGGGGTATCATCGATAAGAAATACAATTTTATTTGGTGACCAATTAACAGAATAGATATGGTAATCGTTCACCACATCTGTCAATCCAAAAGTTTCAGTAAATGGATTGCCACCAGATCTTCCTGGTACGTGAATAGCACTTGATGTTGTGTTATCAGGATGAAGACCATGCTCCATGATATCGATTTCACCACAAGCAGGCCAACCTGTATTTGTAACCCCAGATTGATACCAATAACCTCCAACCTCTGCTATATTAGTCCCTAAAGTCCATATTGCTGGCCATGAAGCTGTACGTGCTGGTAATTTAGCCCTAACATCTACCCTACCATAAGTAAAAGAAAATTTCGAATTTAGGCGGGCCGATGTAAATTGTAGTGCAGCTGCTCCAGGTTGAGCAGACGGTGTATAATCTTCACGCTTTAATACAATATTTAATTCGCCATTCTGTAAATAAGAATTATCAATCCTGTCTGTATAGTGTTGCTTCTCTCCATTAAACCAAGTATTTGCCTTAAGATTAACATCATAAAAAGGTGCATATGTTTGGTGAAACCAATTGGTAGAATTTATAGCTACTGCAGTTGAGCCTGAATCGAAATTATCTTCCCAAACTAAATCATCATAAATTACATCTATTGCATGAGGGTCTGTCGCTATATTACCATCATTAATATCATCTATTCTAAACGTTCCCGGTACACTACTTCCATCATCAATTCTTATGGTAAGTCTACTATATTGACCGAAACCACCTACTGTCGCAAAATCAAAGGTTAAATCTGACCAATCGTTTTGATTTGAAGGGGCTGTAACAGTTACTTCAACATCAGGATTGGTTCCATTTTCTAATTTAACAACTACATTATGCGCATCTGCATCAAAAGCATAAAACCTTAGTGTGATTTCATCCTCTACATCCAAATCTATAGGTCTGCTTAAATCTATATAATTTCCTTGCTCTAATGCTGAGTTATTCTTAGCAAACTCACCTTCTTCTTGAGCAACAAGTAAAGAGAATGAACTACCTCCCCAACTCGAAAACACATGTGAACTTTCAGAAAAATCTATTGGTGTCTGTTGAGCTAAAGTCGTTAAAGATATTATTAAAGAAAAGAGTAGACTGTAACGTTTTGGCATAATATTCTTTTTCACCAAAAATAAACCTACATAATAAAACTAAAGGAATTTTAACCCATACAAAAACAATACAATACTTAATTATCTTAGTATTTCCTTAATTATTTCTGCCATTTTATTAGCTCTTAACTGGACTTCTTCTTCAGTCCAAGACAACTTAATAAGACAAGATATATTTCTACCAATGTAGTAATCGGATTGATTGAAGTTTTTCTCCTTGAGGTATTCTAATCCTTTTTTCACTTCTTGAGAAATTGGATGAAGTAACTTTAAATTTTTCAAATGATCCCACTTACGTATATAATGCCAACTATTATCATAATAGTTCCAACAAGCATCTATATCTCCTTTTTTAAATCCTTCCATAACTCTTCTGGAGGTTTCTAAATCTGGTAAAAAGAAATTTAAAAAGGCGCAACTCTCCAAACCTCCTTCTGGTACTGTTCTAAATGTAACTTCCGGAATATCTGCCAAAGCATTTCTGATAATGGAAAAATTTCTTTTCTGAATGTCTAAAAATTCAGGTAAGCGTTTTACCTGCGCTAGTCCTACTGCGGCATGTAATTCTGAAATTCTAAAATTATATCCTAAAAACGGATGAGATTCTGCGCCCCTATCATTTCCAATATGATCATGACCATGATCGCTGTAATGGTCTGCATTAGAATAATACTTTTCATTGTTCGTTATAACTGCTCCTCCTTCTCCGCAAGTAATTGTTTTTACAAAATCGAAAGAAAAACACCCTAAATCGCCAATACTTCCCAAAGGCTTCCCTTGATAAGTCCCTCCAATAGCTTGACAAGCATCTTCAACTAGCAAAATATTATGCTTTTTAGCAATTGTAACTAAGGCATCCATATTTGCCATACTACCGCACATTTGAACAACCATAATAGCCTTAGTTTTAGAAGTAATAGCTTTTTCAACCGCTTTTGGGTCTAAACCGAGTGTATCGTCAATATCTACAAGAATAGGAATAGCACCTAACATCATTATAGCCTCAAAACTTGCCACAAAAGTAAAAGTTGGCATAATAACTTCATCGCCTGCTCCAATTCCAGCTGATGCCAAAGCGACGGACACAGCTGCCGTTCCGCTGGAAACCAATTGAACATGTTTAGTTCGAAAACTTTTCTCCAATTCAGCTTCTAATTCCTTGGCTTTCCAATGACCATTTCGCATACCATCAAAACCATAGCGCATGAGTACACCATTGTCCAATACATCGTTTACTTCTTTTCTTTCTTTATCTCCAAATAACTCAAATCCCGGCATAATATATTTTTTGTTTGTACAATTCCAATCTATCTCAACAACTAATAGTTTATAACTCTATAACAGCCTCTTCTAGAGGTTTTCTAACTTTTTTAAACTCAGAAAATATATCATCATCGGCTCGATATCCAATAGGTAACAATAATACAGATTTCAAACCTTTTTTATCTAGTTCTAGAATTTCATCGTATTTAGCAGGGTTAAAACCTTCCATAGGACAAGCATCAATTGTTTCTATTGCACAAACTGTCATTAAATTACCCAAAGCTATGTAGGCCTGATTTTTGGACCATTGCAAACGTTCTTGCAACGACATTTTTCCCATCATCTTTATAAGATCTTTTCTGTAAGGGTCTAAAATAGTATCTGGGGTATTTCTTATCTGCTTAATATTGTTATAATAAGTATCTACATCTTCTTGAACTATATTTTTTTGTATACAAATTATTAGTAAATGTGAAGCTTCAAATATTTGTTTTTGATTAAATGTATGCTTAACTAAAGATTCTCTAACTTCTTTATTTTCAACAATAAGCAACTTTATTGTTTGTAAACCAAAGGAGGTTGCAGTTAAATTAAAAGCTTTTTTTAAAGTGAGTAGTTTATCCTGAGGAAGCTTTTTACTTGAATTAAATTTTTTAGTGGCATAACGCCATTCTAACTTTTCGATAATATCCATAATTCGTTTCAAAATTTATGCAAAAATAACATATGTATTATCTATTCACGCATTTTAACCTCGTAATTAATTCAATTGATGAAGAATGAAAAAATATAACCAAAAATTAGAGTTTTTATTTGAAAGAAATAAAAAAGGGTTCTATATTTGCACCCGCATTCAGGGAATACCTGATGAGGCGCTCAAGGAGAAATGGCAGAGTGGTCGAATGCGGCAGTCTTGAAAACTGTTGAGGGTCACACCTCCGGGGGTTCGAATCCCTCTTTCTCCGCACAATAAAATCGTAACTATATTGTTTATCAATTAGTTACGATTTTTTATTTAATTATTACCCCCACATTATCCCCACAATCAATATTATTTTCTCTGTTCTACTAAATTATAATTTATCAGATAAGGAAAATGGTTTTAAGGATTTTTTGGTTTTAATTATTGTACGATTTATGTACGATTAACTAATTTTTAAAGAGAAATGTATTAAAATAATATCGTTTAAATAATAATTATATTTTTACTTCCATAAACTCTTTAATACTGCAAACAAATGGTATTGCAGAGGCTCTACCTAATTTATAATTTTTTAATTCTCTAAAATTCCATGATAAATTTATAAATTCTTTATCAGTACATTTTTCTAACTTGACAACAAAGTAGCTTTTTTGACTTGGATTAGGATATTTCAAACGTATCAGTGTATTTTTTCTCGTTACTCGGTATTCAGTTTTTTTAATTTTATACAACTTATTTGATGATTTATCACCCTTCATATGTAGTAATAAATATTTCGCTTTTAATGTTTCCTGAGTTAACTTTAAAGCTCCTCTATTACTATTCATTCTAAAATTATATAATAAGTTTTTATTTATCCAATCCAGATGATCCTGAGATTTACAGTACCCTACCAAAAGAAAAGTGTTTTCAGGTATTAAGGCTCTGTTTAAATTGTATGCTTCTGGTAAAGGTTCCTTGATAATGCTATCTAGTCTTGGAGGGTTTTTATATACATCATAAGTCCTGAATGCAATTTTTTCTCTCTGTGAAGCACGATTAACGAAGTGTTCTATAATTTCTAATATGAAAGATTTAAGTTCACCAATTCCACTATTTTTTTTTGATGGTCGAACTGGAAATGCACCTAATCCAGGTATAATCTCGTGAAACCCTTTACTGTTTATTGATTTATCTCCTGGGTATAAAATATAAGCACCACCAGTTCTTCTAATGGCATCTTTATAAGCATGCATTTTGATTAAATCTGCATTTTTATAAATTCCTTTCTTGTTTTCAGTTTTTTCTTCGTCTAAATCTTTATCTGAATTCTGTCCAATAAAATCGGTCAGATTAGCTATTTTGTATTTAGCATCGAAGTGCACATGCACTATTAATTCCTGTTTCTCAGCTTCTCTTTCTGATATACCAAATGGCCAGAATGATAGCGTGTAATCAGGACGTAAGGTTGTTGTCCAGCTTCCTGAATCAGGATAAGTTTTTCTGCCACTAAATGATCGGTTATAATTAAATTTGATATTTAATTTTCTGCTATTTGATTCGTAAACACCCTTTAAAGCTGTAAATCTCCCTTGTTTTAATCTCAGATTTAGGCCGTTATCAGATTCTTCTATCAACTCAGAAATATCTTTAGGATCTATTTTAAAGAGTTCTTGAAATAAGTCTAATAGTTTAAAGAAAAGCCAATATTCATAGAGTGTAGCAATATCCTTTTTGCCCGCTCCATAAACATCTTCACCACCTTGCCAAATTAATTTAGCAGCCAACTCAAACATTAACCAAGTTCTTAATACCTCTCTATAGCCTTCTTTACGCTGAAGAATAGGACTATTAAGTTTTAAAGTAGTGGGTCTTGAAATTTCTTTAAAAATAGAATGGTGTAATTGAGATTCTAACTCTCGAATTAACATTACAGATTCCTTATCAAGTTTGGATCCCTTTGCGGAGGCCTTATTGATATCTGAACAAAACTTTAAAAATGTTTCTAAGGCATGTTTAACAAAACGGTTTTCTGGGGTATCAACAGAATCCGTTTTTCGAATACTGGTTATTCTTTCAGGAAGGGATTTTAAACCATAGCTTTCTAAATAATGACCGTGAGGCAAATTCGTTCTTTTCCCACCTTTAACTAGCTCTTTTACATTATTATTAGAAAATCTTCTTACACTTCTAACATCTTTTTGCTCATGCATTTCAGTCCATTTAGTTACTGGCGCTGTCACAATTTTATGAACAGCATCTCTAAACTCTTCTGAACTAATTATGGATTTAATAAAAGCAAACTTTTGGTAATGAGTTTGGTTAGGTTTTGAATAATCTACGTCAAATTGATGAGACACCGGTGAATTGGATTGTAAAAGCAGATCTGTGCATTTCTCTGTGATGAGTTCAAGCATATCCCTATAATCATCACGATATCCTGATTTAACGGATTGTACTTCTAAATCAATTGATTTGCACTTTTCTAAACTCTCCTTTTTTAGTAGGGGAATTTCTAAAGTACCAACAAAAATATTTGGTGAGATTGTACCTATATTAGATTTACGTTTATGCTGTTGAATTATATTCTCACCAATATCTCCAAGCATAAATTGATCGTCACTAATCTCATAATCATAGTAACACCCTTCAATTAATTGAAAACGAGCTTCGTTATTTTCATTAGCTGAATTAATGCCGTCAAATAAGGTTCCTTGTCTTTTGGAACTGATCCAAAGTGCCAAGCCTTCTTGCACGGTATCTAGGTTAATTTCTATTTCAGCTAATTCTTTCATTTCCTATGCTTCAGCAAAGCTTGTAAAACCATTATCTATAGCGCCTTTATACATCCTTGCTATTTTTTCTAAAGATAATGGGTATAACACATTATTATTTGTATAATTAAAATCAACTTTTTCAAAAACATCTTTGATCACTTTTATGTCGCCATTTACACAAAAGTTTCCTAAAGTTTCCAAAATCGGTGCAAGTTTTCTTCTAGAGCCATGAAGTTTTGGAAGTAACTTCTGCATAATAGCAATATCTATCTTTTCAGGAGTTGTCAGTTTATTGTCTAAAACATCTAACTGATTAATAAGTCTCAGGATTTCAGTTGCACTTCTATACCCAAATTCAGCTCCACTTTTTTGCAATTCACCAAAGAAGTTAATTAGTGCCTTATTTATATCATCTATGTCTGTTGTTGTAAATGATTTGTTTCCGGATAACTTAATGAAATCCTGAGCCATATTCGCTCCTTCACTTAAGAAAGCACTCATATTAAGATTTTTAGCAGAGCCCAGGAAACCTGCCATTTCATCGTTATTTATGCGAAACTCAATAGTGTTAGCTCTGTCTAAAACCTTCGGGCTGAACATGTTGGTTGTTTCATCTATGTTTACTGTACCAATTATAAATAAGTTTTCAGGCACCTTAAGTTTTGATGGAACTCCATTTTCCACAGTGCCTTCAGCATATAAAGGAACCTCTTCTTTTGATTCCATTACACTTAAAAAATCGGCAAAATACCGCTCTACATGACTCAAATTCATTTCATCTAAAATCAGGAAATGAGGTAACTCAGGATTTGAGTTGGCTTGTATTATTAAGTCTATAACACCACTGTCAGGCTTTACATACTCTTCGGGCTTCAAGGCATTTGGATATCCAAGCAATGGTTCACGATTGGTCCAGTCTGCACCAACCGGGATCATGCAATATTGACTATCTTCCTGACATATCCATTGGACAAATGCCTGGGCCAGTTTTGTTTTTCCTGAACCTGAAAGACCTGTTAATATGACGAATGGTTTAGTCATCAGAGAGCTAGCAAATCGAGTAATGAGTTTATCTGAATAGACTAAACCTGCATTTTTACAAGCATTTTGAAAATTTTTTATATCAAAATCTATTTGTATTATTTTGGTGCTCTCTAGAATTTTATCAGAGAAAAAGTATTTTCCGTTTTGTTCATAAATGGAATATTTAGGATAATATTTTTCTATTAAGATTTTAAAATTATCAAGATCTAATCTACTATCCTTTCCACTAGTCCATTCAGTAGAAAGATAATAGTTTTCATTGTTCCAGAAGAAAAGAATATCTTCAAAAAACCTTGGTTTTCCATCATTAAATGTTAGTTCGTCTTTTGATAATACATTCTCAGAAGTTTTAAAAATGGAACTCAAGCTAACATCATCAGCCTTTATAGAAGTATAGTTTACGTCGGTATTTTTTCTAAAAAAGGGTTTAATTTTATCCAACTCATCTAATTCATCAAGATACTTAAGGACTTGAAACACAAAACGACCAGTATATTTTTCTTCAATATAAATTTTAGTTTCATTCTGTAATTCATCAGATAGAGCAGTTTCACTTACAAATTGATTGAACAGCTTAGAAGTAATTGAATCAAACTCTTCTTTAGTTATTTCTTTAATAACACCTTCTTCATCAATACTATAACCAATTGATTTTTCAATTTCAAATACTTTTTTCAGCCGAATTTCATCATTGGTTTTATCTGTTATATTAAACTGGTAATAGATCTTATCGTCCACATATGCTAATAATACATCACCTATCGAAATAGCTGAATCAGATATTACTGATTCGCTTGTAGAAATGGCAAATTCAAATTCTTTACCAGCTCTTACATTTGAAAATATTCTGGATAATTGATTAATTGCTAATATGTAAAACTTATTGTCTGTAGCCATTTCGCTTATATTATTGTTGTTTTCTTCTTTTATGTTTAGGTCATCATCCTCATCTTCACGGAGCTCTTTAATTATGTTTTGTTTTTCCTTCTCCTGTTTTGATTCAAGAAGATCCTTATATCTTATATCATTGCGTAGTGCTAATCTTAGCAAATAATAGTAGCAACTGAAATGAAGCAATTTTGGATCATCAAGAAAATCTATATTCCTGTAATACTCACAAAAAGCATCATAGTTTCCATATTCAACATCAAAACACCATTCGGCAATAACCTGCCATGCGGCATAATAAAGCGGATAATTGGTCTTTTCCTGACAGTTTTTTATATTAGAAAAAACATAAACTAATTTCCATTCGAAAGATTTATCAAAAAAAGCTGAATGTAAACCAGAATTTGATTTAAACTCACTCCATGATTTTGATTTTACACAGTTATTAAAGAATTTATGGATTTGTAACTCTTTGTTTTTCGACGCCTGGTTTGCTGAGTCATTGAAGTCTAACTTAAGAGTAAAAGTAGGTGCGTTAGGATTGATTTTGGCTCCATGTTTTATATTATTCATCTGATCTGCCATACCTCTGTTGTGAGGTGAAGTAGATTTGAGTAAATAGTTTATTCGTGATGTGAAATTATTTAGTCTATCTATATCGTCCTCGGTAAACAAATAACCTTCCTGAATAGATTTAACGACAAACTTAAATGACTCTAATTGGTGCGAATCCAGATTGGTAATATATTCTTCTCTTTCTAATCTTCCTTCAATATTCAGATCATTAGAATATTTAGTATCAATTTTTAGTTTTTCTTCATATTCCTTTTCGAATCTTGATTTAAGCTCTGAATAAGTATAATTTGAAAGCTCACTAAATATACCTTTAAGAATTTTTCTGTCCTTTTTTTTCATTCAATTTCAATTATAATTTCATTGAATATTCCTGCCATACAACTACCTTTTTTAAAATTTTATTTGATGTTGAATATGATAGCTCCAGATATTCGTTGTTTTTTAAATCGTTTAAAATGTCCTGGTCATTAAATGAAATAGAGTAAAAGTCCGTTGCAACTGGTGAATCAGATCTTTTTTTTGCAGATTCTTTAAATTCTATTTCAAAAACGCCGTTTCTCCCATTGTAATTAACTTCTGTCTGGTATTTATCAGATTTCAGCAAACTGTTCAAACGATCTAAATTCAGCACTTCAAACCCTCTGCTGTTTTTTTGAAATATGATAGTGTTCTCCTTTGTGTTTATGTTAATAAAAAATTCTGTTTTTGGCCCATTGTCACGTCTTTCAAAAATAATTTCATCACCAGCATTAACATCGTTAGTTCGGTAAAAATCACCTAATCCATTAATTCTAAACTCTCTTCCAGTTGTTATATGGACGCTATCGACAATTCTTCCATTCTTTAAATTTATAAATATTGGTTTATGATTGCTAGCATCAAAAATATTTTCAATGTTTTCAGCTTTTTTGGAAACAAGCACGTAACATTCGTGAGTTCCCCCCTTGCCAATTTCAGTATTGTTTAATGACTTTATAAACTGTTGAACCCTCATTTTTCTAGTCTTTCTTTTATATCATTAATTCTAAAAGGATTAGGTTTTCTTTTATGAATCATCGCATGGCAATTTGGACAAACTGGAATTAGATCATTGATTGGATCTACTTTGTATGATTTTCCAATTTCTGAAATTGGGACTAAATGATGTACATGTATAAATCCTTTTCCAATATCCCCATACTTATCTTCAAAATCAAATTCACATGCGGCACATATAGCACCATAGTAATCAATACATTCATTACGAGCTTTAATGCTTCTTTCAAATTTGTTCACCAAGACACTCTTTAAGTAACCTTCCGGATAACCTTTAGCATTATCTTCATTGACTTCGTCTGGTAATGAATAATCTTGCGAATAATATGTTGAAATTCCATTTCTTAATAAGTCAATTTCATAAAAAGTGTTCCCATCAATAACTTTTTTTTCAATTTTAACTTCATCACCTGGTAATGCACCTCTTTCTGCATAAAATAGGCCCATTTCATAAAGTCTCACTTCACCGTTAGATACTGCATTGTCATATCTAAAAGTATATTGTTCTATGGATACTTTATCTATATGATTAATCCTTACTGGAGATGTTTTGCCATAGAATTTAATGTAATCTACTTTACTCTTAAATGTTAAATACCTATCATTCATTTTTTTTGCTCCAACTTCAGAAGGCGATAATATTTTCTTAAACGATGATTGACTCATATTTGTTGGTCTTAAATATATTTTTTAATCACTTTAGCGATACCTCTAGCCATAACTGGTGGCACTGCATTCCCAATTTGCATATAGGTTTTTAAGTAAGCTCCTAAAAACACATAATCATCAGGGAAAGATTGTATTCTGGCAGCCTCTCTAGGCGTAATACTTCTAACTTGCCTTGGATGAATATGAGAATGACAATCCATTTTTAAATGGGCTGTAATCGTTCTTGATGGCTTATCTTCAACTAATTTAAAATATTTATCCTTAAAAATGTGATTACGATGTTTATATGGCATTATGTGTTTTATCTTTTCACTAGTGCCATCTTCGCCTTGCTCCAATGTACCATAAATCTCATAATTAATATCATTTGCATATCTGGCTTTGTGATTAAACACATAATCAATTTTTCTTCCTTCGTTTATTAACTTTAAATAAGGATTTTCATTACCATTAAATAGATTTACATCTACTTTTTTGCCAGTAATTTCATCATCAACCTCTGTCATGTTTTTTATACGAGGAGAATCAAGCGGTTTAATAAACTCAATCGCATCTCTTAAAACATGATTTTTATTTTTTTGATTGTTTTTGTCAATTTCTTCAAAAAGATCTATTGGAGTGATTTTCCTCTTTTTAGAAATATCATTTCTAATTGCAATAAAAATTAGGCGTTGTCTTTTTTGTGCAACCCCAAAATCATCAGATATTAGTACTTTACAAGCAACAGAATATGATAAAATTTTATTGGTTTTTTCTATTTTAATATTTTGGTAATCTTCAATTACTTGTTCTGCATAAGGTAACATTCCTTTGACATTTTCCATAACCACAAATTTTGGAGCAATTTTGGTTACTGCCTTTAAGAAATACTTGTAAAGTTCATTTCTCGGATCATCAATAATTCTTTGTTGATTTGCAGAGCTAAACCCCTGACATGGGGGCCCTCCAATTACAACATCTATATCACTATTAACATAATCTTCTATATGATCAACAATATTTCGAATATCATCTAAAATCACTCTATTATCTGGTACTTCAGGATGATTATATTTAAAGGTTTCGATACAAACATCTTCATAATCGTTTGCTAAATCTACTTTATATCCTTCCTGACTAAAGCCTAGACTTAGACCACCAGCTCCACAGAAAAAATCAATAGTCCTTGGGCCAGCCTTCTTTTTGGATTTTTCTTGAATAATCTTCCTTTTACTAGGATCTAAATTGTTTAATAAATCTCCGATCAGTTTTTGATACTTAAGGTTATAGTTGACTGCTGTTATGAACTCCATAAAAAGAGGTGCATTTAGAACTTTTAGTAATTGCTTTTGCTCATCTTCCGAATATGATTCAATAATTTCTAGCTCCTTTAGTCTTTTTATTGTGTCTCTCGATACATCAGAATTTAATGAAGAGTCAACGAGGTTATTCTTTTGAGCAAAAACATTAATAAGCCTAATAAACAGATTAACTTTTTCAATGAAAAACTTCTTTTCTTTAGTATTTTCTATTTTGTATATATACTGAAACATATTATGATTTTGCTAAAACTTTTTTAATACTCTTTGCAATTGCCTCTGCCATTAATGGTGGAACAGCATTCCCAATTTGCTTGTACTGTTGTGTTCTTGAGCCTTCAAAAACAAAATCATCAGGAAAAGATTGCAATCTAGCGGCCTCTCTAGCGGTTAAAGTTCTTTCTTGTTTATGATCAGGATGTATAAATTGATTTCCGTCTTTATATAAATGAGCAATAATTGTACGAGCAGGTTTATCCCAAAATTGAACAACGTAACTATTATTAAAAACTCTTTGTTTTAAATGGTTTAGGGAAGGTTTCTTTTCAAGCATCTCCATAAATGTCCATTTGTTTTTACTCATTGCCTTATACCTATTTCTATCTTGTTCATTATGAGTTCTTGAGACATGATCTAATAAAACGGTGTCATTTTTGGATCTTATCTTAGTCAAATAATCATTCCATGAACTAATACTGTGCTCAATTATTTTTTCACCTTCACCTGGTTTTATAGCAGGAAGGTCTGAAATAGCATCCTTTACAGAGACATATTTCTTCTTATTCTTTATTTCTGCACCAATAGAATCTGGATTGTAATGAGTTTTTATTATGCCTTTGTAAATTACTGCTGGATCAATTTCAATATCCTTCCTTACACCAATTAAAATGACTCTTTTCCTTACTTGTGGAACACCGTAATCACAAGAGTTTAAAACCATTTTACTTGGATCGTTAATAAGTTTATAATCCTTACCAAGTTTTTTAAGAATGATATTAACTGTTTTCTCTTTTCCAAGTTTTGCGGTTAACAAACCCGTTACATTTTCAAAGACAAAAATTTTAGGTTTGAAATGATTTAATATCTTTTCATAGCTTTCAAAAAGATAATTTCTTGGGTCATTTTGCATACCGTTCTCATCTTTGGCTCTGCCCAATGAAGAGAAGCTCTGACATGGAGGGCCTCCGATTAATACATCGACTGACTTATTGGATATTTCAAATTCAATTTGATCAATTATATCATTATCTGTTATATCTTTTTCAAGAACACTTATTTTATCTTCTGGGTATCCGTAATATTTCATTCTATTACGAAGACTTTCACAAGCCCAATGATCATATTCAACATGGGTTAATCCTTGGAACCCTTGCTTATAAAAACCTTCACTTAAACCACCACAACCTGCAAATAGGTCTATAAATGTATGTTTCTTACTCATTTTCTACTAATAATTCTTTAGGGCTGATGTTTAATATTTCAGCAATTTTGTATAGATCTTCTAAACTTGGCTGTCTTCTATTTTGGACATAGGAATTGACCATATTGTAACTTTTTCCTAGTTTTTCAGCAAGCCAAGTTTGCTTAATGCCTTTCTCTTCTAAAACTTCTTTAATCCGATTCATCACATAATATATTCTATTTATCAAAAATATAATGATATTTAAACATCTCATAATATGAAATAAATATTTATTAACAATTTATACTATTGATGTCAAACTAAATTTAAAAACTATTCTATTTATATTTTTATGATTATTTAATATCTGTTCATCCACCATTTTGAAGTTTGCTTTGATAGCTTGCCATCTTCTTTCAGTTCTTTTAACATTTTGCTAAGTCTTTTCTGGTCTTCTTTAATTTTTATTTCCTGTAACCATTTTTCCAATTCAAGAATCTTTCCTTCTCGATTACAATATCCGCATCCCCATTCGTCATGTAAAGTAGAAACCATTATTTGGTGATTACCGCCACATGGACATTTAGCAACCCAACTATTAGGATTATAACCGGTAGGTCTTGGATTTAATTTGCGGTCTCTTAAATAATCAATTAGAGGTGTTTGATATGCCTTTGCTTGTTCTATAATGGCGAGTTTTTCATCTTTCATTACATTAATGATGCTATCGAACTCTTGTTTTGTAAAAACCACACTATTTTGAAATATAGGAAATCCTATGAAAGGTAAATGTGCTTCAATGTTCTCTTTAACAATAAAGATGATATTCTCTTTTAAGTTGTCATGTCTTAACTTGTATTGAGCACACAACTCCAGTTCGCTCTTATCCATTTTGTAGGCAAGTTGTATGTAATTATCTTCAGTTACTCTGTAAAAATATTTAAAGTCGATATCACCCATTATTTCAAGGGTATCCATGAGATACTGAAACTCATCAATAAGATTTTTGATGTCTCCGAAATCCTGTTTGGAACTCATTATAACACCTTCTTCTTTAGTGAATACTGTTTTCATTATTTATATATCTAGTAATTAGAAAATACATCCAACAGTATTTTAGATTCTCTGCTATTCAGGTTCTTGAGCTTTAACTCAATTTCTTCTTTTGTTGTTTTTGTATCTATAGTAAAACCCAAAGGGTTTGATTTATATATATAAACTATGTAATATTTACACTTTTGAAGTTCCTTAATATGCTCTTTCCAATTATTTAAGAATTGAATAGATGTTTGCTCAAGTGTTTTTTTAGTTAGCCATTGATCATTTATATTAATCTCTAACACCAAAGTGTCATTTTTAACAGTTAATAGCTGAGAGCCTACTCCAGCAAACATTCGATATAGCTTATCGACAGAATGTAGATGCTCTGAATTGATTTCTGATACTTCTTGTTTTGATAAATTGAAACTCATAATGCATAGTTTTAAAGGTTATATGCATCAGGGTGATAATATAAATTGTGGATGTTCATTTATTTTGACTGAACTGTCCGTATACTAAACCACCGTGGCTTTTGTGCTCGGTTGGTACGCTATATTGCGTTCCTGATACTATTACAAAGATATAATAATATTTATTATTCTTTTAAAATACTTTCTGTCCTTAAAAAATATTGCTCGATCGACACATAAAACCTAATCGAAATAATTATAGAACATAACTTTTTAAGTTACATTTAATAAATTAAATTATACGATTAGGCTTTGATATGCAAGCAGTATGCAGAGTGAATTTTCTCAGTGGTTTTATGTTTATAGAGCCAAAACCGTCTCAGAAAATGTTCTATTTCCATAGAACCAAAAGATACAGCATAATGCTCTTTCTAACTTATATTGTTAGAATGTCAAAATAGTAAGTGTGATAGGTTTTACCATCTATATAAAACACAATCCTACCTTCGTTAGTAATTTTTAATTCTTCACAAGAAACAATTTGGTTCATATTTAAATCACCAATATCTTGTAGCACCAACAATTTAAAAGGCGTATGTAGCTTTATAATTCTATTTTGACCATTAACCACATAAATGATGTGTGGTGAGCAATATTTCAAAAGCTCAATCAGATCTTTATTGCTCATTTTTAATAAAATAAATTAGGTTTACTGCACTATATCGTGATCCTGAAGGAAGTAGTTGTCCTTTTTGTTCTTGATTGCTGCGCCTAGATGGTTTACAAATTCATAAGTGTTACAATTTCTACACAGAAAGTTGTCTATGTAATTGCTCTTAGAACTCTCTGTGAATAGGTTGTACAGGTTCCAGAGAGTGATATATCCGTCATTATCGGCACTGAAATGTGGATCATCAATATAGTTCTTAACAATCGTGTTGATTTGAGAATCTGTAGTCTTCAGTTCAAATAACTGCTGCTTCTGCTGTTTGTCCAAATGATGATAAAGTTTCATCTTACCAATAAGATGCGCAAACTGTTCTTGATTAATAGTGTATTCCTGTAACTCTTGCATAGTTTCAAGCTGATTTTCCTGATTATAGGTAAGAAAAAGCTCCCTTGTTTTTGATTTAAGCTCCTCCACACTACTCACTCTCAGATCATCTTTCAATCCATCAGTGGCGATACAGAGATTACAGCACACCATATTTTTAAAGCCTATAAAGATTTTAAATTTCTCTATGCTTTTCTTGGAGAACAGGTTCTGCTCAGAATAGGATCTAACACCACCAACGGTGAGATTAAGCTTCTGGTTATTGATATACGTATGTATATGGGGTATCTCAACCATAAAGGCCATACGTTCATAATAAATAGTTTTCTCGTGTTCTAATAGCTCTTTGGCAGGTTTACCTATTGCAGAAGGAATACGTCCTTTAATGATGTGAGAGGTCCTAATATTGGCCATCATCACGGTTCGTTCGGGAAATAGCTCTTGTGCTATCTCACGCACCGCACCTATAAACTCAAAATGTGGAATGGTACTCTCATTATCTTTTGCAAATATAGGAATCGTACAATCCTGTCTTAAATGTGAAAGCGTAACCTGTTGTGTGTTTGCTTCTATAAACTTATTGTTGTTAGAAATAGATGATGACTCTACCTCATGATTACTGACCACTTGTTGTGTTACTGTTGTCAATTCCATTATTTTGTATTGTTTTTGTGTTAATGATTTGTTTGTTGTCTACAATCTGAGAAGTGTTTTCGATTTCAGATTTTCTCGCCATGATAAGCGAATGAATTTCCTGTTTCAGGCTTCTATGTTTTTGATAAAGATGCCTTAAGCCTTCTAACGTATTAGTAGCATTTATCTCTTGCTTTACATCCTCCAGAGATACACCTTGATTGCACCAAGCTTTTAATTTTTTACCTGTAGCAGAGTTTATTATAAATTCAGGTTTTCCATGGAAAAGATTAGTCCGGTCCTTACTGACTTTACACAAATGATTTTCGTTTATGAGCTCAAAGTTTACGGATAACTCGTATTCAAAGCCCTCACTGGTTATCTCTTTTGTACCGTGCTTCACCACTTTAGATTTACCATTAGAACCAACATCTAATGAATAATCTGTTTTACGCCTAGTGGTAGTGATGATATGACACTTAGATCGTAGAATAGCATCTATGAAATTCTGGTGCCTAGGCTTCACCTTAGCCCAGTCTTGGAATCGACCACCTAGCTTTTCATGGATCTGTAAACAGCCACCTTCACCTTGCCATTCATGAGTTATGGAATCTATAATAATCAGATCCATATTAGCCTTTTCGCAAGTTTGAATAGCTTCTATATACCGTTCTGGGCTATATGGAGGAAATAGATTTAGTACGTTGAAATTTCCTAAATCTGAATATAGGCTGGCTGATGAATTCTCTGTATCTATAACAGCTATTTTAGACCAATCACTGGTCATTCCGTAGGCCAATTGCAAGGCAGAATAGGTCTTACCAAATCCTGATGCTCCTGATATGCCCAAACGTAGTTTTACGTTGTTGCGTTGTGTTTGTTGTAATTGCATAATGTTTGTTTTTTGGTTATATATAATTGTTGTTTGTAGAAATAAAAAAAGAGCTTATCACAGATGATGTGATAAACTCTTCTAACTAGAATTAATCGACTTAGACTTAATCCGCAGTTTGCATAATATCTGCTATCGATACCACTTGTTCTTCTAAATCTAGTGCTGGGTCATAGTATTCCCAACGGTGCGATAATTCAATAATCTCACCAGTTTCTTCAATGGTGTATTCATAAGGATCTGTAGGCACCTTCCTTATTGAGCCTTCAAACGTTGTACCTATAAGGGATGAAGCAGTTTCTTCATCGAAGGTGGTAGCAACAAATGCTGTTTTGGCTGTCAAATACACTCTGCCTGTTTGTTTACTCTTAACAGGAACAGCTCCAGATTGAACGATTAAGCCATAAAATTCTTCGTCTTTAGAATTTGTAGCCTTCTTAATTTCTTTTACAGTTACACTCATAATTATATGATTTTAGTTAACGCAGTTTTATTAAAGGGGGATAACCCCACACCTGCTAAATATGGGTGGGGTTAGGGCTAGAAGGGGACTTCTGTTTTTAATATATAAAGTGTGAAAAAAAAATAGAAAAAATTTTTTCTGTGTAATATTGAAATGGGAGCCTAGGTTATTGTTAACGGATGGTATTTATTTTGTAAATCAGATGCTCTATCCAGCTGAGCTATGAGATTTGTTGAGTTTTTAAGCTCCAGAGAGGGATTGTGCAAACAGTGTGCAAACCTTTACCTAATTAATTTTTATTACTTAATGAAATCAAGATCAAATTGAGCTATTCTTGTTGATGCTTGTCGCAATAATAAGATGAAATTTACAAGCATTTTTAATCTCTTTTTATAATCTTAATAATTTTGGTTAAATCATTAATAGTAACCTCAACAAAATAAACGCCTTGATTTAAGCCGATAAAATCTAATTTTTCAATTTTGGTATTCGGGCTTTTAGTAATAATACGCTGTCCAAAGATGTTATAAACAGTAAGATGGTCAATTAATTTTTGAGACTTTATTATGAGATTCTTATTTACTGGATTGGGAAAATATTGAAATTCAGTAGAGTTGAAAGACTCAGTAGATAGGCTTTCGTTTACGACAATTATAAAGTTACCTTCTGCACGTTAAATATAATTTTTATAGTGCTCTTCAATAAATGATGGCATCCATCCAAGGATTTCCATAATTGAATATGCATTGGCGATAAAAGGAATTTTAACTAAGTCCTCTTCAGATAGATGTGAATAACCATTGGTTGATTCTTTTATTTTTCTAAATGCCCCTTTTATGTCTTTTGGTATGTCTTTATTAAGTTTTTCTGAATTTCCATTACGGTCCTTTACAAGTCTATCTTCCATAAAAATTGTACACCATTCTTGATTAGGACGACCATTAGAGAAACAGAAATTTGGTATACATGGAAAAGGGTCGTTTAAAGCAAGGTAAATGGACTCCAGGAAATCTCGTTGGACATTTATATTTTTCTTGCGATAATCGCTATTGCGCAGATTGTTTACTATTTCAATAAACAATCCTTTAGATTTACTGTTCAGAATACCCTTTTCAAAGCATTTAAAAGCTTCGGGGAATTCCATTTTTACTTTCATCTCTTCAGATTTGGAGGCTGCAACTTTAATTGCTTGATATAGTTTTTTATTGTCAGACCCTTTTACAAAAAAATCACCATAGGACTCTCTAAACATAGCACTGTCTAAATAATCTGGCTGACCGGTAAAAATAAATGATGGCAAATATTGTGTTTGATTAATTTCAATTAATCGATCACGTGATGCCCTTAGGCCAGTTAAGTCAGCTTTTTTTGATTCTTTATTAAGTTTAACTTTAGCATCCAATATTACGGCGTGAAAGTTATTAGATTCAGATTCAAGGATTTCCATACCTTCTTGATGTGAGGCTGCCGGTATAATATCTATATCAAAATGTTCTGCTTCACCTATGAGGTCCTTTTGTTTCTCCCATTCATCATCAATCCATAATACTTGTAGTCTTATTTGGCTATCCATCATTAAACTTCATTTAAATTGTTAGCATTGTCATTTGATAAAAATTCTTTAAAATCATCTAAAAGCGTACGCTGAGGGAAATGTAAAATATATTTAACAGAAAACTCATCATTTTCATCAGAAACCAATTCAAAATAGGCATTGTGTTTTTCCAAAATATCCTTTATATCAGTACCCCCTGTGCCAGTCCCGCTACTTAAAGTTGATTTTTCACCCCTTGTAATCAGGTCCTCATAATTGAATCTTTCTGGAAAAGGTTCTCCATTGTTTGATATTTCAAGGATGAATTCCCCTTTTTCTTTATTATTTAAAATTGATGTTCTTATAGCGTATGTTTTATTGTTATCGACAAAACCATGATCTACAGCATTGCAAACGATGTTTGAAAATACCTTGAAAAAATCTTCTTTGTTTATTTCTATAAACTGATCTAAATAACCAAGGTCTGAGGCAAATGCATCGTGGTCTATAAAAACTTTTTCAAATTTAAATTTCTTGGGGTTTTTAAATCTCCTTTGTGCTTCTTTTACTAATTTTTCTAATTTTATGATATCTGATTCAGAGCCATTGTCCTTATTTTCAAAGGAATCCAATAGCCTTGCCATAGAATTGATGGTATCATCAAGACTATTAAAATGTTCTCCTAAGGTCTGGTTCAAATTTTTACTATAGATCGTTTCCAAGTTTATACCCTGATCCCCATATTTTTTTATAAATACACTTGTCCCTCCTACATTGGTTTTCAAAGCATTTAAATATTGCCTCATTGTATGGAGAAAAGATTTTATATTTCTTTTAGACTCTTCTTTTACACCTAAAACCTCTTCTTTAAGTTTTAACTCCCTCTCAATACTCTGTAAAAATGCGGCTTTCGCACCTTGAACCTTTGCCTTTTGCTCTTGAAGGCTAGGCAGCTCTATTTTTATTTTTAAAATATCTTGCTTGCTAATGTAAGAAATGGCGGTACCGGTTCTAAAAGCTTTAATTTGATCTAAAACATATTCTGTGTTGAGCTCCAATATGAGGTATTCAATTAATATTTTGCTTTGATCAACTTCCAATACCATTATATCACTTGGAACAAAAACCGATACATCATTATTATTGGAATCCAGAAATGTGGGTTTTATATTCTCACCTATTTTCGATAGAAACAGAGCAGGACCCTCAAATTCCCTGGCAGATCTCGGTATTTCACTCTTCTCTATTTGAAGTGGATCTAAACTGTAATCAAAAGGATCATTCTTTAAATCCTTAATTCTAACAACAACTGCTTTCCTAATAGCCTCTTTATCTCCGTTTTCCCTTTCTAATCTTCTGCCTGCAGGAAATTTTTGTTGAACCACTTCAGACAGATTAACACCATCTAACTTGCTTAAAAAATATCTTTTGACATTTAAATTATAATCGTTTTCACGGATTTCATCAGGACTTACAAATCGGAGAGAATCACCGGGATTTTCCTGATTCAGTCTTTCCAAAAGTCCTTCTGAATCCAAAATCTTGTTTCTTCCTTCAATAGTTGCAAATTCAGTGGCATCTACAAGCCTTACTTGACTTCTATTTTTTCTATTAAGTGAGACAACCACTAAACAAAAAGGTATTCCTGTATTTTTTAACAGTCCTCCAGGGAAGTGAATAATTGTATCCAATTGGTTACTTTCAACCAATCGTTTTCTCAAATCAGCTTCTGGCCCTCCTCTAAATAGTATTCCGACGGGAGCCACACATAAAACACTGCCCCGATCTTCAATTACTATATCCAAACCCTTTTCTATAACAAACTGTTCTACGGATATTTTTTTTAAATTAATGTTATGCCCTAGATAAAAGGAGTCCACTTTCATTCCAAACGGTGGGTTGGATATTACAATGTCATACTTATCCTCAGTATTTGGAACGGGCCAGTTTTTAATAGGATCCTTTAAATTAAAATCATGGTTAAAAGTTTCATATTCTTCCTCACTGCGTAACCATAATAATCGAAGCTTTCCCAATAGCCATGCTTTCGGAATTATCTCCTGGCCATGATAATAAATACCGCTAATTCTAGGACACAAAGAAGCCATTCCCGCAAATGGATTAAAAACAAAATCGCCACCAGTATGTGGTTTATAGCTTTCGGCAATCTGATTGACAAACCAACTTATTTCATAAGGCAAAGGGTTTAGTTCTGTTGATTTGCCCTGGTAACCTATAAGTTTATATAACAAATCATCAAAAATATCCGGAATAATTCCTAAGACACTACCAAAGTCGATTCTACCCAAAGTCTGAAATACATCAAATAAAACATCAACGGGAATAGCATTCAAAATTGTCTCATAATGTTCATACAGTTCATTGTACTGATCATTAGACTTTAATACACCTTTTAAAAAACCGTTTGGATTATTGAAACTTGTAAGTTCCTCTTCGAGGATCAGTCCGTCATAATAAGCAGACAACAAATACAAATAGACATGAAGATTATCCGATGAAATCACGCCCCTGAGGATATTAAATCCCTGCCAGAGTTGGTTGGTTACCGTCTCAACCTCAGATGGGTCTGCAAGATTATAATAAGTGCTATATTTCATTGACTACTAGAAATTGCTTTGTTAAATTCATTTACAAATTAAAATTACATCTATGCGCTCTATCTGCATTAATCATAATTATCTAGAGAATCAAGCAATGATTGTTTGATTCTTAACTTAAAATTTTCCGGACCAGTAACCTTTAATCCTTTACCATAACTTAATATTAAACTTTCCAGTTCTTTATTAGGAATCACTTTAATACTGAACTTATAGCCTTCTCCACACTCCCTCAATGGGGTTTGAGATTCGTGAAGTGGTTTAGTTTGGATATAGGGAGCTATTTCTTGCTTGGCAAGTAATTCAATTTTCAATGTTTCTTCATTAAGAGGAACCGTTACACCCACTATATCAGAAAAATAATCATCGAAATCAACCTCAAGGTTGGGAATAAAAGGCATATTCACATGCACTATGTCTATTATTCTGTCCAGTGCCAAATTGGTTATATTCTCGTAATTTGGGTTTTTACCAAACAAAAACCACCTATTATTATATTGTCTTAAATAATAAGGGTGTAAAATAATATTCAAAGGATTGGGATTATTAAAGGACTGGTATTTGATATTGAGTACTGTATTATAAATCAACGCATTAAAGAGTTCTGACAGAAACTCTATGCCTTTCAAATATTCGTTGGAATCAAAACCGAGTACCTGTTCCTCGTTGTTGGACAGACCGAAGCTTTGATTTATCTTCGGAATCAGTTCCTCTATCCACTTAAACTGTGGCAAGCCTTTAAATCTATTTAAAACGGAGATGGCAGATTTTAAATAATTGGCCTCCATTTCATTAATAGATTGATTTTTTATTGAAAAATTCGAATCCTCATAACTGTAAAATACTTGTCTTCCGGACTTTTCCTTTTTAAGTTCTACGGACCAGCCTTGCTCTGACTGCATGAATCTTATATCATCGTACAACTGTCTTTTTTTAATTCCCTCCGCATCCGGATCCAGATCTCTTAAAGCCTTATTACATTCCTCCAGCAAATCATTTATTCCATAACGCCTTCCAGGATTGCTGAAACATTTGTCAAGTGTATGATATCGGATGATTGCGTTTTTTGTAATGGACATAAAAGTAAGAATAACCTTAAAATTACAAATTTTTATGCAGTCATAATGCACATAAGAATTTTAAATTTATTCAAAATTAAACATGCTCTCGCTTTTAACCAAAGCTCTAGTTACATAACGCGGTATAGTAAATCACAAAAACTGGATGAATTTGTTCCGGATAAGAAGGGAAAGCTATATTACTACGATCATTATTCCTTTTAAATTCACTAAAAAGGTAAATCATCAAAATCAATCACACTATTAGGGTTGTCTTTTATTACTCGGGTTTTAGATAATCTGTCGTGTATTCCGAAAGTAGAAACATAAAATGAAATAGGATCAATTGGTATTAGTCTAGACAATGTTCTTATTAGTATTTCTATTTTATTTGGTTTGAGTTCATTATGTGTTACAACCTTTGTTTTAGTTATAAATTTTGCAAGAGTTTTTTGATACTTATACTCCGTAAAACCATAATACCCTAAAAACGTAATTAAATATATTATAAAACTTAGAATATCATTGTTTTCAGGGATTATTAACTTAAATAACGCTTCAACGGTACCCGCAATCATTCCCCACAATATTATATCTATTAGGAAATTATACATTCTGATATTAAGAGGAACATAATCAAAACCTACCATATATTTATCAATGATTATTTCTTCCTTTGCCATTAATATTTCAACGATATCATCATCAGATATCTTTCTTTTTTCTAATTCAGCTTCAGCGGCTTACAGGGCTAACTGTTTATACTCATGTCTTTCAACTGTTAATATCTTAACAAGCTCTCTATCTGTTCGTTCAGACATCACTTTACTAAATTCATTTTCCATTTAATCTGATATGTTGGTATTAATAAATAAGATTAAAAATTATAATGTGCTTTTAAGGTGTTGCTCGAACCATACGAAATACTAGAATAATTTTCAAAAGCGGAAATATTATTGGAAGAAAAATGGCTGAAAGTATGTATTTGATAAAATCAAAAAGGGAACTTTCTTTACTAAGTAAGACTGCAGAAGAAAGATATTTAAACCTGTTTTCTGACAGACCACAATTAATAAAACATGTTCCATTAAAATATATTGCGTCATATATTGGTGTTACTCCACAGGCTTTAAGCAGAATAAGGAAACGCATTACTTAACTTGAGTTCATTATTTTTATTTACACTTTTATGACCTTTGTGTTTCAATAATTTAGAAATATGAAACCTTTAATTATACTTTTATCAAGTTTTGTAATTTCTTTGTTTGTCATCAAAATTATAAACAAAGAATATGATTTTACACTATCAGGAAGAATTGCAATGTCAATAATGCTAATATTTACAGCAATAGGACATTTTGCATTTACTAAAGGGATGTCTATGATGATACCTAAATTTATTCCTTATAAAGAGATATTTGTTCATCTAACAGGAATATTTGAAATTTTACTTGCAATAAGTCTTCTTATTCCTCGATTTAAATATATATCTGGTTGGGCACTTATTATTTTTCTTATACTTATGCTTCCAGCTAATATTTATGCTTCAATGAATAATGTAAACTATCAAAAAGGAACATTTGACGGAAATGGCTTAGCATATTTATGCTTTAGGATTCCTCTACAATTTCTGTTTATAGTCTGGACTTACTGGAGTGCCATCCGAATTCATTAAAGGAAAAAGCCATTGACCACAATCGTTTATAAAAAATACTGGTTTAATTGTTAGCCTGAAATATTTCTATATTTAATTAAGTATATTGAAGCATGAAAAGAGATGTTGTATTTAATTATAAAATGAGTAGAATGCGCTAACCCAAGGAACCAATCATAGCCGAAAACGTGGGCAATAATTTTCACAAATGCTTAAAAAACAAGAAACTTAATCAAACTAAACTTTAATTGAACCACAAAGAATCACATACATTAATACTTAATAACATAGCAAGGTTTATTGATTTAACGGAGTTGGAAAAGCAAAAATACCTCTCATTACTCACTAAAATAAAAGTCAAAAAAAAGGCGTTTTTAATGCAAGCAGGTGATGTTACTAAGTACGAGTATTTTGTAACAAAAGGATGCTTAAAAGTTTATACCATAGATGAAGATGGAGTGCCTCATATATCAATGTTTGCTGTAGAGGATTATTGGACAGGTGATATCGCAAGCTTTATGACTAAAGAATCTACACCTTATTTCATTAAGGCAACGGAAGATTCAGAATTATTAGGAATTTCGTGGACTAACTATGAATTACTTTTTCAAGAGATACCAAAATTTGAAAGGTTTTATCGTATTCTATATCAAAGGTCATTAATTAGTTATATAAGACGCTCAAATCAAGGTATTTCATTAACGGCAGAGGAAAGGTATATCGAATTCAAAAAGAAATACCCAAATATTGTTAATAGAGTTACTCAAAAAGACTTAGCAGGTTACATTGGGATTACACCAGAATTTATGAGTAAAATTATTTCGAAAGTCAACAGAATGTAAAAATCTTAAACTAGTTCATTTTTTTTCATGTGCTCCTGTCGGAATTTTGAAGCATGAAAAAGATGATAATCATTACATCGTTTTTAACAATTGGATTTGCAAACTATTTGCAAGCACAATTAACACAAGTAGAACTGTTTTCTGGCTTAGACAAAACAGATTTTACGTTTTTCTCAAGTTATACTATTAATGAGAGTCAGACGCTAAGCGTTAACACTCTAGCTTTTCTTCAAAAATTCAAAGATGATGACAATAAGACCTTTGATGAGATTGGTGTACAGCCAACACTATTCTATAATATTAATAAGAATATAGCAATTGGCCCTTCTTTATACTACAACAGTTTTGCCGGTTATTCAGAACGTTTATCAGTAAAGTTTACCATAAAAAATTCACGTGTATTATTTGTAGTTATTCCTACAGTTGCCCATTCTGAGAAAACGGAGGCCAGTTATGTAGAGATGATGACACAATTTCAGATAAATAGACCGATAAAAGATAAAGTATCTCTTTGGCTCAATGGACAGTTATTGACCGTCTGGGATGAGTTTAAAAAACATTCCAGAAGTGCTCAGCAATTGCGAATAGGTGTTTCATTTAATGGACATCAAATTGGTATTGGCTTAGACTTTGACCAATATGGACCAAACCCTATAAAAAAATCATCCTTTGGCATGTATTACCGAAAAACCCTATAAACAATTTTAAATCTTAAACATTATGAAAAATTTAGTAAAACAACTTTTAAAAACAAATCCAAATGTTGGATTAAGTATCGCACGCTGGACGCTCGGATTAGTAATATTTCCTCATGGTGCACAAAAATTATTAGGACTCTTTGGTGGATATGGTTATTCCGCAACCATGGAATCATTAACTACCCAAATGGAATTGCCTATTATCGTAGCCTTCTCGGTAATCATGATTGAGTTTTTTGGATCTATATCATTAGTTCTTGGATTATTATCAAGATTTTGGGCAATAGCAATTGTTGGCATGTTTACGGGCATCATTATTACTACACAGATAGAACATGGCTTTTTTATGAACTGGTTTGGAAATCAAGCAGGTGAAGGTTATGAATATTCTATTCTAATTATAGGTCTTGCTTTAAGTATAGTAGTTAATGGAAGCGGAAAATGGTCCATAGATAGTTTAATCTCAAAAAAATAACAAAGATGAAAAAAATAATCACAATTGCAGGAAGTAATAGTCAAAACTCTATTAACAGCAGCTTACTGTCCTACACAACTCAATTAATAGAAAATGTAGAAATTATTTCTATTGATTTAAACGATTACGTTTTACCCATTTATGGGGTCGATTTTGAAGACGAAAATGGTATACCTACTGCCATTAAAAGACTAGACGAGTTATTTGATAAGGCTGATGGATTTGTAATATCTCTTGCAGAACATAATGGGTCTTATACAGCGGTATTTAAAAATATAATAGATTGGTTATCTCGTGTAAACATGAAAATATGGAGAGAAAAACCAATGCTTTTAATGGCAGCTTCACCAGGCGGCAGAGGTGGTACAACTCTCTTACAGTCTGCAAAAGCCTATTTCCCTTTCCTAGGAGCTAAATTAGCTTCAGATTTCTCTTTACCAAATTTCTACGATAATTTTTCAGAAGAAGGGATTTCTAATGCTAAATTAAGAGACGAATTACGAAGCAAAGTAGGTCTTTTTCAACAGCATTTAAATAATAAGTTCAAAAATTAAAATTTTTTATTTTTATATCTTATCTTTCTTACACGTATGAAATACTTTTCTATAAATCTATATCTCAAGATGCTTAATTGTGCGATAGCTGAAGGCATGTCTAAAAATGATTTTATGGAATTGCCAACATCCATAGATGAAGCAGAACATTTACAGGTTATTGCTGCAGAGGAATTTTTGGATTTACATGAATTATTAGACGATAAACTTGGTCCTGGATTTGGGGTTCGTGTAGGTCAACAAATGCTTATTGAGGATTATGGTGTTTTAGGACTTTCATGGCGCACCTGCTCAAGGGTAGGTGAAATTTTTGAAAGGAGTGAACGCTACTTCAAATTATTATCCAACACCTTTGTATGGCAAATTCAAAAAGAAGAAAATGTCTCTCATGTTATTCTCAATAGGGAAGCGTATAGAAGAGGTATGGAACTATCCACAGAAGCAAGTTTGTCTGCAACAGTTGTTGTATTACAAGCAATGTCTGAAAAGAATATTTCACCAACTCAAGTCAGTTTTAAGCACAAGTCACCAACAGACTTAACCAGCTTCAATATAGCTTTTAATTGTCCTATATTATTCAACCAACCACGATATGCGATAAGCTATAAAACAGAAGATCTTCATTTAAGAACAGCCAAAGCTGATGCCAGCATCAATAGCTATCTCTTGCAACAAGTCGATGAAAAAACTAAAGGCATTAAAATCCCAGGCACAAAATTTGTGCGCGATGTCGAATCTCTAATTAAAGACGCACTACCTACTGGAATTCCAAGTATTTATAATATTGCAGACCTTACTGCTATGAGTAACCGAACGCTAACGAGAAGACTTTCTGAAGCAGGTGTTACATATCGTGACTTAATTAAAAAGACTCAAGAAAACATCGCAAAAGATATGCTGCGCAATACTACACAAAGCGTAGGAGACATTGCATTCTTAACAGGTTTTTCAGAGCAAAGTGCATTCAATCGGGCTTTTAAGAAATGGACAACCCAAACACCTTCAGAATTTAGAAAATCCGTTTGAAGTTAGCCTTTTGGCGTAAAATGTCAAAAGGTTGTCTATAAGTGTCAAAAATCCCTTTTTAACACTTTGCATCTTTGTATCATCAAATTAATTAACTCAATTTAATGATGGTAACCATAGTCAAACTTTTAATAGTAATTATTACAACGCTTTCAGTTAATTCAATGGATACTTATAAATCAATTAAAGCGAATACTGAAAAAACTGAATTTTATGTATCAAGTTATTTAATTAAAAACCCTCGCGAAAATGCTTTTCAAATTTTAGACAACAAATGCAACGTTTGTCATCATAAGAGGAACAAAAGAGACGTATTTACTCTTCAAAACATGGATACTTGGGCCAATGATATTGAAAAGCAAGTTTTTATAAAGAAACGTATGCCTAAAGGCAAAATCATAACACTCACTTCTAATGAGTATCAAGAATTATTAACCTGGATATCATCCACTAAAACGTCAACAAATGGAATTTAAACTAAAATTTATGGTGTTAATACTTAGCATCTTATTTACTGGTCTTACAGCTGGCTTGTGTTTTACTTGGTCTAACGCAGTTACACCGGGAATTGGTCGACTAGACAGCCTAACCTTCTTAAAATCTTTTCAATCAATGAATAGAGTAATAATTAATGGCCAATTTATTATTGTATTTTTTGCACCAGTCATTCTACTCTTTCTTAACACTTATTTATTTAAGGGTAACAACACTAGTTTTTGGCTATTTCTAATTGCCGCAATACTCTTCTTTGTTGGAATAGGTTTGGTAACCATTTTCGGAAACGTTCCTTTAAACGAGGTTTTAGACAAATCGAACCTAGAAGCACTTTCTACAGTCGAATTGCAAGAGCTTCGAAACAAATTTGAGCAACCCTGGAACCGATGGCATAGTATAAGAACTCTCTCATCCTTTAGTGCTTTTGTGCTCTTAATTATAGGCATGCTTTACATCAAATAAGAACATTAATAAGTTTAAAAACGAACAATCATGAAACAATTAAGAGCTATAGGTATTGGCATTATTATCTGGATTCTTGGAGTAAGTATTTACACAGTCTCCTACTACATTCCAATCTTAGAAGACCAAGAACTACAGGCAAATATCGTATTGTCTTTAGGAATACTACCTATAGTATGGTTTGGGGCAAAACTATACTACAGAAAGAAGAGCACTATAAAAGGATACTGGTTAGGTTTAGCTTTCTTTTTAACCGCAGCAGTTTTAGATGCCCTGATTACGGTTCCCTATTTAATAGTTCCCAATGGAGGAACGTATTATGATTTCTTTACTGCTTTTGGTTTTTGGCTTATCGGAATAGAATTTATAATAATGACCACTGTGCATTGGTACACTAAGGTTCAAAGCAAAAGAAATGTCACATCTTATTTATAAATACAACATCAAAACGTTTCAAATAATTCAAAACAATTAATAATAAATTAAAATCAAATAAAAATGAAAACAGAAAACATTTTAGTAATCGGAGGAACTGGTAAAACTGGTCGCCGAGTTGCAGAAAACTTAACACAATTAGGTCACAACGTGCGTGTTGTAGGTAGAAAATCAAACCCTGCTTTTGATTGGGAAAATCCAGAAACCTATGATGAGTCTTTGAAAGATATGGACAGAGCCTACATCGTATATTATCCTGATTTAGCAGTACCTGGCTCTAGAGATGCTATTACAACACTTACCAAAAAAGCATTAGAGGCTGGTTTAGAAAAAGTAGTATTACTTTCTGGTAAAGGGGAAACTGAAGCTGAAGCCTGTGAGGATATTGTAGCGAATTCTGGATTAAACTACACTTTAGTTAGAGCGTCATGGTTTAATCAAAATTTTAGTGAAGGTGCGTTTTTAGATTTTATATTAGATGGTGTGGTAGCACTACCAATGCCAGACGCTGAAATTCCATTTGTGGACGCAAATGACATTGCAGATGTAGTATCTAAAGTATTAATTGAAGATTCATATAATGGACAAACCATTACCGTTACAGGACCTCAAAAAAGAACCTTTAAGGAAGTCGTTGAAATTATGGCAGAATCTATTGATAAACACATTCAATTTGTGCCAATTTCTATTGACGAATTCAAGGAAGGTATGAAAGAAGCAGGACTACCTGATTCTTATGTTTGGCTATTTGGGTATTTATTCCAAGAAGTATTAGGGAATCCGGATAATCAAGAAGTCTCTGATGATATAGCTAAAGTGTTAGGGAGACCTGCAAAAGATTTTGAAGCTTTTGCCAAGAAGACTGCTGCCACTGGTATTTGGAATCAAAGTGTATCCACAACATTATAAAATAAATGTAAAAAACAAAAATGCAACAGGATCTTTAAGTCAATTAATGATTCAATTATTGGTCCTGTTGTTAATTACAAAAAGGAATACTTATGAAAACAAGCAAAGCATACAATATAAAATTCAAGCATCTTAAACTAGGTGTAATTTTGGGAGCAGGAATTGGACTTTGCACTGGAATCTTGACCAATAGTATTGCAGTTAGTTTGTCTTTAGGAGCGGGAGTTGGTTTAAACTTTGGTGTTGCCCTTGGAACTGGTGTTAAAAAAGAAAATGAGAATTAGGAATTGAAAACACAAAGTGATAATTAAACAATTACCAACACCATGTGTAATTAATAACGGTTTGAGTAATAACTGGTATCTTCAATTTAACGTACCAATAAATAAAGATAAAATAAATGAATGATACGATACTACGAAAAAAGTTTTCGGAGATTCCAAAAACAATTTAATAATTAAAAACAGTAAATAAACACAATGAAACGATTATTGAAATATGTTTTACTAACTTTTGCATTAGTTATAGTTTGGACAACTATTATTTTTTTCTCTACTGACAGAGGCTGGTGGTACACGCCGTTTACTCAATATCAGAAACCGATTCATTTTATCACCTCGGTTCAAAAGGAACTTCAAAGCGAGTACGTTGGAAATATGGCAATTGCAGTATTTCAGAATGGAAGATTAGTCAAAGAATCTTTTCATACTAATGCAAAAATAGTTGACAAAAACACTGTATTTCAAGTTGCTTCTTTATCCAAATTTGTTACCGCAATTGGAGTAATGTGCCTCGTACAAGAAGAAAAAATAGACTTAGATGTACCTGTAAGTACTTACTTAACAAGATGGCAATTACCCATAAGTTCTTTTAACAATAATGAAGTAACTGTACGAAGATTACTAAGCCATACAGCAGGTTTGACAGACGGACTTGGTTATGCAGGTTTTAAAAATATCAAAAATGTACAGTCATTAGAATCATCACTTAGCAGAGCAAAAGATGCTGATCCAAATAAAGATGGTAGAACAAGAGTAGGAATTTTACCAGGAAGTGAATGGCGTTACTCGGGAGGTGGTTTTACATTATTACAACTTATTGTAGAAGAAGTAAGCGGTCAATCGTTTGACACCTATATGCGAACTGAAATTTTTGAACCATTAATGATGCAATCTTCATTCTATCAATGGAATGAAAAGTTTCGAGATAGACTGTGTGATTTTTATAATGCAGATGGTTCAAAAGCAAGTCATTTTTATTATACAGCACAAGCTGCAACTTCACTGTACACAACTTTGGCAGATTTAGAAAAGCTTTTTCATCTTTTTAATAGCGAATCTAATATTAAGAAACCCTTATCATCAAAGTTTCAAAGAATGATGTGGCAAGTTGAAGCAAGTAAACTTGGTACCCCAATTTATGGATTAGGTACGTTTCTTTTTACTGAAACTGAAAAATCACATTTCATAATTGGTCATGATGGTCAAAGTAACCCCCCTATCAATACAGCCTTTCGTTTCGATACAAAAACTAAAGACGGTATTATTATTTTAACTACGGGGAATCCAGACTTTGCCACCCGTATTGCTAGCGACTGGGTGTTTTTGAAGACTGGAAAAATTGACGCACTTCTTTTCGTATTACAACAAAACAAAATGGTAAAAAGCATAATCTTTGGAAATATCACAATCATTATATTAATCATTTTGATAGCGTTTTCACGAATGTATAAACATGCTGATACTAATCGAATCAAAAATGGTTAATTCTAAGTTTGACAAATGAAAAAGGGTTTCTCAAATTTGCGATTCTGCAATAGTTTTCAAACTTTATTTGACTACACCCAGCTCTTTTCCAACTTTCACAAATGCAGCAATTGCTTTTTCAAGATGTGCTTTTTCATGACTGGCCGAAATCTGCACGCGAATTCTTGCTTTTCCTCTCGGCACCACAGGAAAGAAAAAACCAATAACATAGATTCCTTCTTCCAGAAGCTTCTTAGCAAACTCTTGAGCTAAGGTAGCTTCATAAAGCATAATAGGCACTATGGGATGGGTTCCGGGAACAATATCGAAACCTGCTAATGTCATTTCATCTCTAAAAAACTTAGTGTTGTTCTCTAATTTATCCCTTAAATGTGTTGAATTTGTTAACATATCCAATACCTTAATTGTCGCGCCTACTATTGCTGGAGCAACTGTATTTGAAAACAAATAGGGTCTAGAATGCTGTCTTAGTATATCAACAATTTCTTTTCTTGCTGCGGTAAACCCTCCAGATGCACCTCCTAAAGCCTTTCCATAAGTTCCCGTAATAATATCTATCCGTTCCATAACATTATGATACTCATGAGAACCTCTTCCCGTTTTACCTAAAAAACCAGTGGAATGACATTCATCTATCATAACCATAGCTCCATACTTATCGGCTAAATCACAAATCTTGTCTAGCTGAGCGATAGTACCATCCATTGAAAAAGAACCATCTGTTACAATTAGTTTTCTTCTCGAAGATTCTGCTTGCTTTAATTGCTCTTCTAAATCGGTCATATTGTTATGCTTGAACCTAAAACGCTTGGCCTTACATAGACGGATACCATCAATAATTGAAGCATGGTTCAATTCATCAGAAATAACGGCATCTTCAGCAGAAAGAAGTGGCTCGAAAAGTCCACCATTGGCATCAAACGCCGCTGCGTATAGAATACAATCTTCCATTCCTAAAAAAGTCGCGGTTTTTCTCTCCAACTCCTTATGAATATCTTGGGTTCCACAAATAAATCGCACAGACGAAAGTCCAAATCCGTGAGTCTTGATCGCCTCAATTCCAGCTTGAATCACTTCTGGATGTGAAGAAAGGCCTAGGTAATTGTTCGCACAAAAATTCAATACTTCATCTTGAGAAGTTGTACTAATAACTGCGCCTTGTTTTGAAGTTATTACGCGTTCATTTTTGTAAAGACCGCTTTCTTTAATGTTTTCAATATCTTTTAATAAATCTTCTTTTACTGTACCGTACATCTCTTAATTATTAACAAATTGTTTCAATTTTAAATTATCTATCATGACTTTGGTCATTTCCTCCAAACCAAATTTAGGTTTCCAACCCCAATCAAGTCTTGCTTCATTATCATCGATAGTCAATGGCCAAGAATCAGCAATCTTCTGTCTGAAATCTGGTTTATAGCTTATGCTAAAATTAGGGTAAAACTTTTGAACGGCAGTAGCTAGTTCCTTTGGGCTAAAACTTAAACCTGCTAAATTATATGACGTCCGAACAGAAATATTTTGACCTGGCGCATCCATAAGATTGATGGTGGCATCAATAACATCATCCATATATATCATAGGTAAAATTGTATCAGCGTCCAGGAAACATTCAAAATCTTCATTTTTAATGGCTTTATGGAACATGTCTACGGCATAATCGGTTGTGCCTCCACCGGGTAACGATTGATATCCTATAACTCCAGGATATCTAAGGGAACGTACATCTAACCCATATTTTTCAAAATAGTAATTGGCCCAATTTTCTCCAGCAACTTTACTCATGCCATAAACTGTTGTTGGCGTTAAATTTGAAAATTGAGGAGTTTTTAATCTCTGAACATTAGGCCCAAAGACTGCTATAGAACTAGGATAGAACACTTTTTTTACATTTTGAAGCCTTGAAACTTCTAAAACATTAAAAAAAGTTTTCATGTTTATATCCCAAGTATTTAAAGGATAAGTCTCCCCTTTAGCTGACAAAACGGCGACTAAATGATAGATTTCTGTAACCTTATACTTAACCACAAGCTTTTGCATAGCCTCAAAATCGGTGGCATCAAGAATTTCAAAATGACCGTTAAAGTTGGCATCAAACTTTAAATCTGTCGCAATAACATTATCGAACCCCCACTTTTCTTGTAATCGCTCACGCAGGACTAAACCCAATTGTCCACCTGCTCCAGTTATAAGTATTTTTTCCTCTAACATACCATTAAGATAAAGTACAAAATTACTTAATTAGTAATTATATAAGCATTTTTAGCTATAATACAGACACAAATAAGAATTAATACCTTTAAATTGTTATTTTAAAAGATTTATTATCTTTAATGACTCTAAAAAATATTAATTCTCAGTAATTTTTCCCGATGACAGAAAAAATAGATTCAGTCGATTTAAAAATTTTAAAGATTCTTCAAGAAGATGCAAAAAAAACAACTAAAGAGGTTGCCAACATATTAAACTTAACAGCTTCTCCAGTATATGAACGGATAAGACGATTGGAAAAAAAGGGTTACATAAAAAAGTACGTTGCCCTTTTAGATAAAAAGTTAACCAACAATCCTATTACCGCTTTATGCATGGTCTCTTTAAGATACCATAACGAAGGATTTATTGATACTTTCGATAAGCAAATAAGAGCGTTGCCAGAAGTTCAAGAATGTTACCACATGGCTGGAAAAGTAGATTTCTTTTTAAAAATAAATGTGCAAAGTCTAGATGCTTATCATGAGTTCGTAAGATTGAAACTATCAAAAATCGATAATATAGGTGTATTAGAAAGTTATTTCGTATTAAAGGAAATATTCCACACCACAGAATATCATCTTGAATCATAAAATATATCTTGTTGCATAGAATTAATTAATAAAGTATACTAATTCATACTTTCAAAAGTTATATTTTTAGCCTTTAAATTCAAGTCATAAAATGAAACGTAGTCTTTACTTTCTATTCCTAATATTCTTTTTAATCTTTTGGAGTTCTTGCAGAAAGGATTTCGATTTTTCCCCAAGCACTGGTTCGCTAGAATTTTCCAGAGATACTGTTTATTTAGATACGGTATTTACCAATATTGGTTCGAGCACATACAACTTAAAGGTTTATAATAGAAGTGACGATGATATATTAATCCCGTCGGTTAGATTATCACAAGGACAAACTTCTGAATATAGATTAAATGTTGATGGTATGGCGGGAAAAGAGTTTAATGACATTTCCATATTAGCGAAGGATAGTATTTTTATTTTCGTGGAGACAACCATAGACATCAATAATTTCCCTAATCCCGTTGGCAGTTATTTGTATACAGATAAAATTGAATTTGATTCTGGAGGAAATCAACAAAACGTGGAATTAGTAACACTTGTTAAGGATGCTGTTTTTATTTACCCCAATAGAGATAATACTACTAAAGTTGTTGAAACTTTAACACTCAACATAGGAGGTGAACTTGTTGAAACAGATTTACAGGGTCGGGAATTACTACCTAGCGAACTCACCTTTACCAATGAAAAACCCTATGTTATTTATGGCTTTGCAACGGTGCCTACTAACGAAACATTAACTGTAGAAGCTGGAGCAAGAATACATTTTCATGATAATTCTGGACTTATCGTTTCCAACGGAGCATCATTACAGGTAAATGGAAGTTATAGCGCCGATCAAGAATTGCTTGAAAATGAAGTGATTTTTGAAGGCGATAGATTAGAACCTAATTTCTCCGATGTTCCTGGACAGTGGGGAACGATATGGTTACTTGAAGGCAGTATTAATAATACCATTAACTACGCTACCATTAAAAATGCCTTAGTTGGTATATTGTGCGATGGCAATCCTAGTGAAGTAAATGATAAACTTTCTATATCTAATTCTCAAATATATAACTCGGGCAGCTTTGGTATTCTTGGAAGAAACACCTCGATAACTGGAGAAAATGTGGTTATTAATAATGCTGGTCAGTCTTCGTTTGCAGGTACGTTTGGAGGTAAATATAATTTCACACATTCTACAATTGCCAATTATTGGTCTAATGGATTTAGGCAACTTCCTTCTGTATTACTTAACAATTTTGTATTAGATGAAGACAACAACGCTACCATTACAGATTTACAAGAAGCTAATTTTAATAATTGTATCATCTACGGAAACGATAATCCTGAAATTTTGCTAGATGAAATTGAAGATGAGGCTGTTGTTTTCAACTTTAAATTCACTAATTGTTTAATTCGATTTGAAGACAACAACGATAATTTCACAGGACCTAATTACGATTTAACCGACACCAATCGTTACGATGGCAATATTTTTAATGAAGATCCAAACTTTAAAGATCCCAGCTTAAACCAGCTTATTATTGGAGACGAATCTGCTGCTATAAATAAGGGCTTGGGGACGTTCGCAACACAAGTCCCTGTTGATATTTTAAATGTAAATAGAACCGCTTCACCCGATTTAGGTGCTTACCAACATATTACCTTTCCAGAAAATGATTAAATAAAAAACTCCCGAAATATTTAGGGAGTTTTTTATTACTATTTTTATAATTGTAGTCTTAGACAAAGAGAGGCTTATCCTTCATCATTGCATTCACTTTTGCTTTAACAGATTCTAAAGTAGATTCATCTTCAAAATTTATAATAACTTCATCTACCAATTCAACAATAGCTTCCATATCTGCTTCTTTAAGACCTCTTGTGGTTACAGCAGAAACACCTAAACGGATACCAGAAGTAACAAATGGCGACTTATCATCAAATGGAACCATGTTTTTGTTTACTGTTATGTCCGCTTTTACTAAAGCTTGTTCTGCATCTTTTCCAGACACATTTTTATTTCGTAAATCAATAAGCATGCAGTGGTTATCTGTTCCACCCGAGATAATATGATAATCTTTAGCAACTAAAGCATTAGCCATGGCATTGGCATTTTGCTTTACTTGTAATTGATAATGCAAAAAATCATCGGTTAATGCCTCTCCAAAAGCAATAGCTTTTGCAGCAATAATATGCTCTAGAGGACCTCCTTGATTTCCAGGAAAAACAGCAGAATCTAATAAAGAAGACATCTTACGTAGATTTCCATTTTTCAATTTAATACCAAATGGATTCTCAAAATCCTGTCCCATCATAATCATCCCGCCTCTTGGACCTCTCAACGTTTTATGAGTGGTAGTCGTCACAATATGACAATGAGGAAGTGGATCGTTTAAAATACCCTTAGCAATTAAACCTGCTGGATGTGATATGTCTGCCATTAAAATAGCCCCAACACTATCTGCGATAACTCTAAATCGTTTAAAATCTATATCACGAGAATACGCAGAGGCACCAGCTATAATTAACTTGGGCTTTTCAGCAGTTGCAATCTCTTGTATTTTATCATAATTTAAAACACCAGTCTCCTGCTCTACTCCGTAAAAAACAGGATTATATAATTTACCAGAAAAATTTACTGGAGAACCATGGGTTAAATGACCACCATGCGACAAATCGAATCCTAAAATTTTATCTCCAGGTTTCAAACACGCATGATAAACGGCTGTATTTGCCTGACTTCCAGAATGAGGTTGCACGTTCACATAGCTAGCACCAAACAACGCCTTTGCTCTATCAATAGCGATTTGCTCTACTTCATCAACAACTTCGCAACCACCATAATATCGCTTACCAGGATAACCTTCAGCATATTTATTGGTTAAAACAGAACCTGCGGCTTCCATAACCTGATTACTTACAAAGTTTTCGGATGCAATAAGTTCAATACCATGAAGTTGGCGTTCTTTTTCAGCTTGGATAAGTTCAAAAATTTGTTCGTCGCGTTGCATAAAATTAAATTCTGATTAAATATTCGGCAAAAATAGCAAATAGATTAGTTAAAAACATCAAAAAACATTTATTTACCCTCAAGTTTTAAACCATTTTATTAACGTTTACGGTTAACTTAAATTTTATTCATTTATTTGAAATAAAATAAAAAAAATGTGTAGGTTTGATAAGAATATAACAACCATTAACTCAGTTTAAGCTATGCCTTTATCAGCTAACAATCCAGATAGAACATCGTGGTTACACGTCAGTAAAAATTCAGATTTTCCTATTCAAAATATTCCTTTTGGCGTATTTCTTACTCGTGATGATATTATTACAATTGGAACGCGCATCGGAGATACTGCAATCGATTTGGGGGCACTGCATCAATTAGGATATTTTGATGGTATCCCGCTTACTGATGATATTTTCCTTCAAGATACGCTTAATGATTTCATCGCCGATGGTAGAAAAACTTGGCGATTAGTAAGGAATCGTATAGCTGAAATTTTTGATGCTGAAAACGACAATTTAAAGAACAACAAGCAGCATAAGGAAATTGTACTCTTTAGGTTGGACGAGATTGAAATGCAATTACCAGTTCAAATAGGTGATTACACTGACTTTTATTCAAGTATCGAACACGCTACAAATGTTGGCACGATGTTTAGAGATCCAGATAATGCACTGTTGCCAAATTGGTTGCATATTCCGGTTGGATACCATGGAAGAAGTTCTTCTATAATTCCATCTGGAATTCCTATACATAGACCGCAAGGACAAACGTTGCCTAACGGAGCTTCAGAACCTGTTTTTGGACCAAGTAGACTGGTTGATTTTGAATTAGAAATGGCCTTTATTACAACAGATGCTAACGATTTAGGAGAGCCTATTCCCATTGAAGAGGCTGAAGAATACATTTTTGGCTTGGTTGTTTTTAATGATTGGAGTGCCCGTGATATTCAAAAATGGGAATACGTACCTCTTGGACCGTTTTTAGCTAAGAACTTTGCTTCTAGTATCTCACCTTGGATTGTTACGCTAGATGCCCTTGAACCTTATCGCGTTGATGGACCAAAGCCTATAAAACCTCAATTGGACTACTTAAAGTATAAAGGTAAAAAGAGTTTTGATATTAATCTCGAGGTTGCGATACAGCCTAAAGGCGCAAAAGAAACAGTGGTTAGTAAGTCTAATTTTAAACATATGTATTGGAATATGGCACAGCAGCTAACCCACCATACGGTTAATGGCTGCCCAATTAACTCTGGAGATATGATGGGTAGCGGAACCATTTCTGGGCCTACTCCTGATTCTTATGGTTCCATGCTTGAACTTACTTGGCGTGGCGAAAAACCAATTAAAATGAAAGATGGTAGTGAACGTAAATTTATTAATGACCACGATACAGTAATCATGCGAGGTTATTGTGAAAAGGACGGCACGCGTATTGGGTTTGGAGAAGTTTCTACAAAACTACTCCCAATTTATACTAAAAAATAAGATTTAACATACGAAATTGTTAATTTATTGTATTTCATCGGGTTAATTAGCTTTTAATCTATTTATTGTTTATTTTGGCACCATGTTTGAAACCATGAGTGACATAACCCTAATTTACAACCGATGAAAAAATTTCTACTCTTATCATTTTTTGTTATCTCATTACTAGCTTGTAATACAAGAAAGCAAGTCGAGAAAGCTGTAAGCTATGGCAATTACGATCAAGCCATATCAACTGCTATTAAAAAACTTAGCACTAATAAAAATGCAAAACGTAAGCAGAACTATGTTCTTATGCTCAGAGATGCTTACATAAAGGCTACCCAGAGGGATTTGGAAACTATAGAGCATTTAAAAAAAGATAGTAATCCTGAAATGTTTCGAGACATATTTGAGCTTTATGTTAATTTAGATTCTAGACAAGAATCAATTAAACCACTCTTACCCCTAGCGGTTGCTGGTAAAGAAATTACTTTAAACTTTAATAATTACAGTAGTGAAATTGTTGTAGCTAGAGATAATGTATCTAATTATATATATGAAAAAAGCATTGATTTGCTAGAATCTGATAACAAATTAACTATAAGGGAAGCCTACAATGAATTGCGTTATTTAGATAACATCAACCCTAACTACGAAGATACTAGAGACTTATTAGAAGAAGCTCATCAACGCGGTATGGACTACGTCATTGTCTCAATAAATAATGATACACAACAAGTAATTCCTGCAAGATTGGAAGAAGAATTGCTGAATTTTGACACGTACGGTCTTAACAAATTCTGGAGTACTTATCATGCTAATAAAAACCCTAAATTGAAATATGACTTTGCCATGCAATTAAATTTGAGGGGAATCAATATTTCTCCAGAAAGAATTAAAGAAAGAGAGATTATTAGAGAACGTGAAATTGTGGATGGTTGGGAATATAAACTAGACAGAAATGGAAACGTTTTAAAAGATAGTCTTGGTAACGATATTAAACTAGATAAGATTATAAATGTACGATGTATAGTTAAAGAAGTTACCCAGTTTAAGACATCTCAAGTAGTTGGAAATGTTGTTTACTTAGACTTACAATCTAACCAAGTTCTTGATACCTTCCCAATTGATAGCAATTTTGTGTTTGAAAATATTTTTGTTAGAATTCGAGGAGACAAACGGGCCTTAATTAAAGAAGACAGATTACTATTAAATAATAGAAGAGTGCCTTTCCCTAGCAACGAACAAATGGTGTTTGATACCGGTGAAGATTTAAAACTCCGGCTGAAACAAATAATAAATTCCTACTCCATAACGAGATAAAACGAAAACTCCTAATAGTAATTATTAGGAGTTTTTTTTATAGACCATTCTAATAATTAACTTTATATAGTAATTAAAATAATACATTAGAACATTCTGTTAAAACACCTGACTCACAGTGATTTATAAATAGAAAAATTGAATTAATTATTTTTTACTATTTTCATTGTCCTTTAATTAATTCATAATCCCTATGAAATCACTATTAATAGCATTTATTAGTATAGGATTTTGCGCGCCTATGCTAAGTCAATCTTCGGACGAGCATCTAAGATTGCAAGTACTAAATTACAACATGAAGGAACAAAATTTTATCTTCGGTGAATGGAAGAAGGAAAACGGTTCTGAAACGCATTTAAACTACCTCGGTGAAATTGAAACCAGCAACAACGAAAGCTTCAAAATTATGACGTCTTGTTGGATTTGGGGTATTACCCGAAAAGTTACTAACCTTATTTTGGTATATGATAAAAACAACAATCTTTTAGGAAATTATTATCTAAACACTAAATGCCAACTACCAAATGAAATAGTAGATAATAAACTCATTTTTAAACCGTCAGAATGCACTGAATGTGATAATGCCATTACCAAGGTAGATTTTTATGAAGGTATACCAAAAAACTTCTATTTAGGTTGTAAACGCGGTCAAGGAAATATCTATTCATTCTATTTGAGTTATTAATGAACATTCAAAACTTTACCAATTGATCCATTTTGACCAGGAACTAACTCATAAACATAATCTGGCTTGATAAATTCTTCCTTTCTATGGGATACATAAATAATAGCGGTATCACTTTCTTTAGCTATTTTATTTATCAAGTTTGTGAATAATTTAAGATCAGAGTCATCTAAACCGTTAGTTGGTTCATCTAGTATAAGTAATGCTGGTTGTTTAACCATAGCTCTGGCAATTAACACCAAGCGTTTATGACCTTCAGATAAAAACCGGAAACTTTTATTTTTTACTTTATCCATATTTAAAAGAAGTAACCATTGATGTGCTAGTAATATCTGTCTATCTGAAGGCTTTTTATATAAGCCAACGGAATCTAAAAATCCTGAAATAATCATGTTTTCAACAGTATCAGAACGTTTGAAACTACGTGATAGTTCAGATGAAAAGTAACCAATATGTTCTTTAATATCCCATATACTTTCGCCACTTCCCTTTTTCATTCCAAAAATGGTGATGTCTTGCGAATATGCTTTGGGATTATCGCCAGAAATAAGTGTTAAAAGTGTGCTCTTTCCAGAACCATTGGGACCAATTAGTTGCCAGAATTCACCAGGTTTAATTTCCCAACTTATACTATTAACAATAGGCCTCTCAAGATAGCTTACAAAAACTTTATTGAATCGAACTAAAGATTTGAACTGGATTTTGTTTTTTTTATAAAATTGAGGTAGTGTTTTTATAAAATGGTGTGGAACGTCTTTATCAAATTCTAAAATTGATTGTACAGGGATAAGTTTGTTTTCAGGTAGTTTATAAACCGTTTCAATAAAAGGAAGAATATCTCTCCCTCTATTAACGATCTGAATAATCCGATGTTTAGAACTTAATTCACAAAATGTATTTAAAATCTCTTTTTGTGAATTAATGTCCAGACTATCTAAAACATTATCAGCAATAATATAATCTGGGTTTTGAGCAATAATATAATTTAAAAGCGCTTTTCTTCGTTCGCCCTGTGAAGAGTTTTTTAAACTATTTCTAGTTTCGGTAGAAATATAAAATTCACCATGACGAAGCTCTTCTTCAATAAACTTGCTTAAAGTTATTTCTGAAAATACTGCAGAAACTAAACCCTTAATTTCATTAATATAGTTACCTGAAATGATATCCTTAACAAGTTGCTTTTTATTTTCATCATTAGAAATATAAAACGCTACATGTTTAGACACAACTGAATAATGATATATTAATTCTTAGAGGTCTTGGGTATGAAAACCTACCAAACCATCAATTGGTCTTCGTTCAAAATTACCGACTGTAAAACCCATTTCTTCTGCAACAGCCTTTATTTCTTCTTGTGCAAAAAAGGCAATAGACCCAGCAAAGTGTACTGGAACTGTTTTTAATTCTTCTTTGTATTGCAAAATCATATTTCTGGCAAATACGCGAATACCTTCTTTAATAAGATTAACGGTGTACTCGGAATCTTTGTGTAAAAACATAAACTCTGCAAAATTAGCTAAATAAGCATTTGGACTTGGTTGTTTGTAAAGATTGTATTTAATGAAGTCCGAATCCATATTGTATTTAGCCCCAAAAGCAATTTTTACATTTTCAGGCATGTGGTTAAAATAATAGTCACGAATCAATTGTTTACCATAATAATTACCCGACGCATCGTCCATAAGAATATAGCCTAATGAGTTCACTCGCTGATGTAAGGTTTTGCCATCGTAATAACTACAATTTGACCCCGTTCCCATAATGCAAACTACAGCAGCCTCTTCTGGATGATTAATAGTTGCATAAACAGCTGCAAGAGTATCTTCATTAACAGAGACTTCGGCATTTGGAAAAATTTCTTCCAGAACTTCCTTTAAAAGCATTCTAGGATTTTCTGTACCACAACCTGCTCCGTAAAAAAACACATGGGTAACTGCATTACTGTTCTCGCTTAACTCTTTACTTTTTTTAATAGTTTTAGATAGTTTTTTTTCACTAAGTATAGCTGGGTTAAGACCCTTAGTCCTAATCTTTTCCATTAATCTATTTCCGTTATTATCTACGGCCAACCAATCTGACTTTGTAGAACCACTATCAACAATTAAAATCATAAGTTTAAAGCTAAAAAAACTCCACAGATTACTGTGCTTATTACACAATAACTCTGCGGAGTTATTATTAATAAAATTTAATATTATTTTACTGAAGCAATGTGTTGCGCTAAATCAACTAATTTAGTTGAGTAACCAAACTCATTGTCATACCAAGATACTAATTTAAAGAAATTATCATTTAAAGCGATACTTGCTCCTGCATCAAAAACGCTAGTTTGTGTTTCTGAAACAAAATCTTGAGAAACAACACCTTCTTCCGTGTATCCTAATACACCTGCCATTGGCCCTTCAGAAGCTGATTTTAAAGCTGCTTTAACTTCATCCCATGATGCTGCTTTTTCAGTTCTAACTGTTAAATCAACAACAGATACATCTGGAGTTGGAACTCTAAAAGCCATACCTGTAAGCTTTCCATTTAATTCAGGAATTACTTTACCTACTGCTTTTGCAGCACCAGTTGAAGAAGGTATAATATTTGCTATAGCACTTCTACCACCTCTCCAGTCTTTTCTTGAAGGACCATCAACTGTCATTTGAGTTGCTGTTGTAGCGTGAACTGTTGTCATTAAACCTTCAACAATTCCGAAATTATCATCAATAACTTTTGCTAATGGCGCTAAACAGTTAGTTGTACAAGATGCATTCGATACAATGGTATCGCTAGCTGTAATTTTATCATGGTTTACACCCATTACAAACATTGGAGCATCTGCAGATGGAGCAGAAATAGCTACCTTCTTAGCACCAGCCTTAATGTGCGCTTGTGCTTTATCTAAAGTTGTAAATATACCTGTACAGTCTAATACAACCTCTGCACCAACGGCATCCCATTTTAACTCTTCTGGGTTACGTTCTGCTGTAATTCTAATTTCATTTCCGTTAACTACTAGGTTACCATCAGCAATTTCAACCGTACCATTAAATCTACCATGTACAGAATCATATTTCAATAAATAAGCTAAGTGATCAACATCTAATAAATCGTTGATTCCTACTATTTCGATATCAGGTCGAGAAGCTGCTACTCTAAAAGCAATTCTACCTATTCTACCAAATCCGTTAATTCCAATTTTTAATTTTGACATAATCGTGTTTATAAATGTTAAGTGCTCATGATATCTGAGACACGCAATAATTCTAAATTTATTTTTGATTTACCCTTAATAGCATTATCTAAAGGTGTTAACTCCATCTTATTATTTAATAACCCAACCATAAAGTTAGATTTTCCTTCTAATAAAGACTCGACTGCTTTAACTCCCATTCTGCTAGCTAGAACTCTATCGAAACAAGAGGGCGCACCCCCACGCTGCATATGACCTAAAACAGACACACGAACATCATAGCCTTCCATGTTCTCATCTACATATTCTTTTAATTCGAAAATGTTTTTGCCTATTTTATCACCTTCGGCAACAACGACAATACTTGAAGATTTTCCAGATTTCCGAGACCTTTTTAATGATTCAACAAGTCGATCTAAACCTAAATCTTCCTCAGGTATTAAAATCTCTTCAGCTCCGCCTGCAATACCTACGTTTAAGGCAATGTGTCCAACATCGCGGCCCATAACTTCAATAAAAAATAATCTGTTATGCGAACTCGCCGTATCTCGTATTTTATCGATAGCTTCGACAACTGTGTTCTGCGCAGTATCAAACCCTAAAGTGTGAGAAGTACCAAAAATATCATTATCAATAGTTCCAGGAATTCCCATTACGGGAAAACCGAATTCTTGATTAAATATCATAGCACCTGTAAAAGTACCATCACCCCCTATAGCAACTAAACCTCCTACTCCTGCAGCAACTAATTGATCGTAAGCTTTTTTTCTTCCTTCTTTTGTTCTAAACTCTTTTGAACGTGCAGATTTTAATATAGTTCCCCCTTTGTTTATTATTCCTCTTACGCTACGCGCATCCATTTTTACAAAGTCTCCTTCCATTAAACCTTCATAGCCTCTATAAATACCAACACACTCAATATTATGATATGCACAAGTTCTAACAACCGAACGAACCGCAGCATTCATACCTGGAGAATCCCCTCCTGATGTAAATACTCCTATTTTTTTTATCGCTTTTGGCATAAATTTTTATAATTTGGAACGTAAAATTACTAAACAAAACGCACATATCTATAGCATTTATAGTAATTTAATGCTTATGTTGACACTATAACGTTTTAGTTAATAAAAAAAGTGATTGCTCTCAATTTGAATTCAAAATTGTTATAAGAGAAGCAATTTTTAGTTATTAGAAGATGGTTTTATACTTATGAAATCAGGCAGAGGTTCTTCCTTTTTTACTTGTGTTTCTGTTTCTACAAGATCTTCGCTTTCCTTTGACTTTTTAAAGAGCCCTTGAATTAACTCTTTAAAAGTATCAAAATCAATATTATAAGCAATACCTACACCTTGGGTATAACCTATTTCTTCACCAAAATTACGTATGCTATTTTCTCGATTAAAAACCTTCGCGGTTAATGTTCCTTCATCATTAAGGAGGAAGTCTATTTCAACATCTCCAGCAATAACAGTTTCGGTTGCTCCTGCCCCTCCAACTGGTACTCCTACTTTTCCATTAATAAGTACACGGTCGCTAATTTGGGTTCTCAAGGTTACTCCAAAACGATCATTTGTTTGATAATCTGGACGATTTTGTCCCGCTTCATAATTCAAGCCTAAACTAAATTTACTATCTCCACTTGAAAAAATACCATTAATAATACCGTTCAATCTTTCTGCTATCGTCCCAGAAAAATTTAATTCATTTAGTCCTCTAGAAAAGGATCCCGTGGATAGTAAATATAATGCCTGATTCTGTCTATCGTCTTGAGATTCTAGTCTATACTGAAGCTCGGATTTTATTGTGGAATTTACGTTTGGAAACACAAATGTAAAGTCTGGATCTGGCTGTTCTAAATCACCAATAATACTAATATTAAGTTCAACTGGAATACTTCTATTTATGGGATTATCCAGTAATGGCGATGGATTAGCTTGGGTTTTATATATAGCCAACATATTTAATTGTGCTTTTAACGGATCTCCCTCCCAAGATATAGTTCCTCCTGGCTGCACCACAAACTCCTTTTGTATTAGACCTCCATATGCGAAATTATAAACACCCTCAAAAACAGAAAAGTCACCCCACATATTAAATTTCCCATTAGTATTTATTTCTACTAAAAGTCCTCCTCGACCATTACCCTTTAATGCATGACCTGTATTTTTGTCTATAATAATTTCTAAATCGGCATCTTCAGTTACATCCAAATCAAAATCTAACTCTAATCCCTTTATTTCATTAAAGATAACCTCTTCTCCAGCTCTACGTGCTTGTTTTTCTTTTTTTGTGACAAAGTGAATAAAAGAATTATCTCCAAAAGACTCCGTATCGTTTAATGGAATTTTAAAAACGGTTCCTTCCTTAGTTTCTCCAACAACACTAATTGTTAATTGTTCTGTTGGCCCCTTGATTGATGCTTTACCACCAATAAAACCAGTACCAAAATAAAGAGACTCTTCCTGTTCTTCGGTGTCCAATACTAGTAACCTTGGGGTATCAATATTTAGGTCTAAACGCCATTTAGATAAATTTACATGACTGAGTAATCCATTTAGTTCTCCCTGAGAATTATGACGTGTGTCGGTCAGTTTTAAATCTTTAAAGACGAAACTTTGATCTCTTAAATCTACAAGGGCATTATCATTAAACTGATAGTCGACATTTAAATATGGAATTCTAAAACCAGATTCGTTTAATTTCAACTCGCCATCTATATCTGGTTTCTTTAAATTACCATGGACTCTAGCGGTACCAGATACTTTTCCTCGAATATCTGATAGTACATCTTCAAGAAGTGGGTTTAATGGCACTAAATTAAACCTATCGAAACCAAGGTCTACATCAATATTCGATAGTCTACCAACCACACTAATATCTCCCTTTGCACTAAACGATTTAGATATATCATCTTTTATAAATACATCTACATTGTAATTAGTTAAATCTTCATTACCTGTAATAGTAGCATCGAAGGAACCAAGAGGAAAATCATTGATTTCAAAATCATCTATAACTACTGTAGAATTTGGTAAATAGCTACCATTTTTTTGAAGAATATCAAGTTTTCCATTTACATTTCCTCCTAATGACAAGCTATCAATATCTGGTGTGATTTTTGATAAATCTATATTGGTGAAATTGAGTTTTAAATCCTTTTGAGTTTTACCGTTAATAAACCCAGATAATTTTATTTCTTCATTATTATGGTTAATTCGAAGTTTATCAATATTAAATTTAGACAAGTCTTTGTTAAAAGCAATCTTATTAAACTTATCATCAACCTCATTTATAGCCCAATTATAGTCTTTTATGACAACATCAGATTTTTTAAAGCCTATTACAGATTCATTATCTTCATTAATTGTATGGTAAAAACTTAAATTATAATTATCCTTATTTCGTTTGCCTCCTTTAAACTCTGAACGCATAAACAGCGTGTCATTAATGGTTGCATTAATTAGGCTAAATCTGGACACATCATAGTAATCTGTCTTTATACTATCAACCTCAACATAGGTGTTAAACAATGGGTTACTATTATCTACCTGAAGTTCAATATTCTGAATAAAATTATTATTAAGTTTAATTTTAGGGGATTTAAACGTAAGTCTAAACTCTTTCTCATCACTTTCTACACTTCCTCTAACAAAGGTGTTTGCACCTAGCTCGATATCTGGCATAAAAACTTCTAGTATTTTGTTATAAATTCTGAAATTGAAATCAATCTTCTGATTTTCTTTTACTTTATGGGGAATATAATTAGCGTAAATATTGCCTAGAGAGTTTTCAAATAACTTTTTCAAATCGTTAAAAGAGAAACGCCCACTCATAGAACCTTGAATAATATCTGGAGAGCTTATATCGATATATCTAATATCCCTATTGAAACGGGATTCAATATTGAATTCTTTAAAGAAATAAGTATTGTGTTCATTCTTATATGTCGTGTTAGTTAAGGCTATTTTACCAACAGCATCATCAAAACTACTACCATCGACATTCATTTTTAACGAGCTATCAAAAAGTGAAATACTGTCGTTTAATATAAAATTAAGAGCTCTTAAATTTGCATAATCAATTTTAGACTGGAAATCGTATTTCTTTATATTTTCAGAAAAGTCTACCAACCCGTTAAAATTCATTACTAAATTCTTATCATTAGCAATGAAGTTTCCATCAAAAATTCGGTTTTTAACCGTGCCTCCTACTTTTATATTATGATAATCATAATTGTTATAATTTATTGAGAAAACATCACCATTAACTGCAGTATTTATAGTTTCGGCCACAAAACCGTTTCCGTCAACATTTATATCGATTGATGCCAAACCAAAATTTGGGTCTTCTATAAACGTCCCAAAATCGAAGTCTTCAAACATCAATTTACCCTTATAGCTGGCATTATCTATATTATTTATTTTAGTAATTTCGAGATTTGATTTTACAAACCCTAAATCTGTATCTATCTCAATATCTGCGTTAACTGTAGATGCCGTAACATAGGAGGTTCCAATAATTTTGAACTCTCCTAGTCTATCAAAAGAAGACGGAATAGCAGAACCCAAAACATTTGGCAATAAGGACTTTAAATCGTTGTATGTAGATGACAGATTGCGAAACCTGCCATCCATAACAAAATTATTTGGTTCTTTATTGAAAAGGTTCTTAAAGTTGATATCTCCATAAATCTTTGTATTTCTGCTAGTATTCAACCTCAAATTAGACGTTTTAAGATCATTTAAAGTACCGCTTAAATCAACATCAAACCTTGCTTTTTGCCCTACTCCAAATTCGTTATATATAGTATTTAGCTCATCTAATAGTACATTGGAATCTCTAAAACTAGCAGAGACCATAACTTTATCTGTAAAGAACTGTAGATCTTCGCGCTTGTATGAGAATTTTAAATCACCTTTTAAAACAGAATTTGGTGTGTTAATTTGAAGATTTTCAAATGTCATGTCTTTTAAAGTATACTTAAAATCAGTCATCATATTCTTCAATTCTATACCTCTTGCAGCTCTTAACCCTAAAGTATTAATTCGCGTGCTTACATCACTTCCCTTAATTAAAAAATTAGTAGCATTAATATTTAGATCTTCAAAATCCAATACTGTAACTTTTTCTCTATTTTCATCAAGCAATCTAAAATGTCCATCATAAATGGATACGTCACTTGAAGACAGTAAGAAAGACCCATCACCCTTGCTAGGGTTATCGCCTTCCAATTTAGCCACGAATATATCTAGGTTGGTGTCCTTCTCGCCTTGGTAGGTTTTAATATTAAAAACCAAATTCATGATATCAATATCACCAAAGATCAATTTACCTTGATAAAGATTCCTAAAACTTAATATTGATGTATTAAATTCTGCTATATTAATTAGTGTATCTTTTTTATAATCTTCAACATAAATATTTTTAAGCTCGATATCTCCATTAAACTGCAAGCCAACCTTATCAATATTAATGTTGGTTCCAAAATCTTCGTTCAAGCGTTTGGTAGCATAATTACCTAAACTTGTTTGAACAGCAGGAATTGAGAAGATAAGCACCAAAATGATGAATAAAAGCAACAGGATAGCTGCAATTTTGTATGCTATTTTTAGAACTCTTTTGATGGTGCTAAAGTTATAATTTTATTAAGAATAAACTACATTTGCATATACGGAATATTGAATAAAGCAGACGTTTTCTCATATTCAAAATTAACAATTATTGTGCCTAATATTTATTAATGTCTTCACAAAATATTTATATTCTTGGAATCGAGTCATCATGCGATGATACAGCCGCTTCTGTAATACACAACGGTAAAATTTTGAGCAATGTTGTTGCTAGCCAAAAAATTCACGAAGACTATGGTGGTATAGTGCCCGAATTAGCATCTCGCGCGCACCAGCAAAACATTGTTCCTGTAGTTCATGAAGCTCTTAAAGTTGCCAATATATCCAAAGATCAACTTCATGCCATAGCTTTTACTAGTGGTCCTGGTTTAATGGGCTCTCTACTAGTAGGCACCTCTTTTGCAAAGTCCCTAGCTTTTGGACTTAATATTCCTTTGATAAATGTAAATCACATGAAAGCTCACATTCTTGCTCATTTTATTGAGGAAGATGGTTTTATAAAACCCCCATTTCCATTTTTGGCACTGACCATTTCTGGTGGACATACACAGATAGTGACAGTAAAAAACCATTTTGATATGACTGTTATTGGAGAAACTATAGATGATGCTGTCGGTGAGGCCTTTGATAAAAGCGGTAAAATATTGGGGTTAGGGTATCCTGCGGGTCCAGAGATAGACAAGCGTGCGAAATTAGGAAATCCCAAAGCTTTTAAATTTACAAAACCAAAAGTAGATGGATTAAACTTTAGCTTTTCAGGATTAAAAACGGCTATTCTTTATTTTGTGCAACGCGAAACTAAAGCTAACCCTAAGTTTGTTGAAGAAAATATTAATGATATCTGCGCTTCAATTCAGTATACTATAAAGGGTATTTTAATTGATAAGTTAAAATTAGCCTCAAAAGAAACAGGTATAAATCATATTGCTATTGGTGGCGGCGTATCGGCTAATTCTGGAATAAGACAAGCACTGAAAGATGGTGAGAGAAAATTTGGATGGAAAACATACATTCCAAAATTTGAGTTCACTACTGATAATGCTGCTATGATTGCTATAGTTGGTTATTTAAAATACCTTGAAGGATATTTTGCTGAGCAGAATATTACAGCCTCTGCTAGATTAAAAATCTAGCTTCAATTTAAGTTATGAACAACCATATCTTAAAAACTTAGTTTGAAATCATTTTAGGGTTACATTATTAAATATAAATTTGGGTTTGAATTATAAACCCATGATAATGCTTAAAAACACCCTACTCTACTTATTTATTTTTATTACGCCTTTGGTTGTTGCCCAAAATTCTATCGAAAAAGATTTAGATAGTGTTAACTCTTTTGAAAAGGCTAAAGCCTATTTAAAAACCAAGACGTTTAAAAAGCATAAATTCATTGTATTTAATGAAGAAAAACATAAAACCACATTAGCTAAAGATCTTTTAAAACTAGGTTTAGGAGCAACCAAAACTTATGAAAACGACTATGAAAAAACAGTCTATAAAGTAGTTGACAAAGTTACGATTCCATCATACAGAGCTTCTTATATTTATTTAGATGGCTCGAAATACACGATTGATGAAATTAAAATTATGCAACAAAATATCATAAGAAAATATAAAGATGGTGCAAGTTTCGATTTTCTTGCTAAGCAATATTCAATGGATGCCAATGCGCGTCGAGGTGGTGATACCGGTTGGTTTTCAAAAGGGAAAATGCATCCGGAATTTGAAAGAAACATTACAACTATAAATGAGAATTCCTTAGACGATATTTATGCGGTTGACATACCATCTAAAAATTGGCATTATGTTGTATTAAATACTTATAAGCCTAAAGAAATTTCAGAAATTAGAGTTCTTAAAATAGTTGACGATATTGAATAATGCAATTATTCTATAACCCTGAAATAAATGAAGACGTCAATCAATTCTCTTTTAATAGAGAAGAGAGCAAACATATAATTAAGGTACTTCGTAAGACTAAGGGTGATTACTTGCATATTACTAATGGAAAGGGTTGGTTGTTTCAGGCAGAAATTGAATTAAATGATATTAAAAAATGCTTAGTTAACATCATCTCTAAATCTAAACAATCTAAGCGTGATTACAGTTTACACCTTGCAGTTGCACCTACAAAAATGAACGACCGCTACGAGTGGTTTCTAGAAAAAGCTACCGAAATTGGTATTGATAGTATCACACCTATTATTTGCGAGCATAGTGAACGAAAGGTTATAAAACCAGAACGTTTTGAAAGAATTCTTCAATCGGCTATGAAACAATCTTTGAACTGTTATTTGCCTGAACTTAAGGCAACCGTTCCTTTTAAAGCGTATATAGAACAACAATTTAAAGGCGATTTATTTATTGCTCATTGTGAGGAAACCCAAAGAAAATCTCTGAAAAACGAATTGAAACCAAAAAATGATGTAACCATATTAATTGGTCCTGAAGGTGACTTTAGTGTTAAAGAAATTGAAATGGCTTTAGATAATAAGTTTATTCCTGTAACTTTGGGTGAAACGAGATTACGAACTGAAACTGCTGCTATAGTGGCTTGTCACTCGGTGGCTTTTGTAAATGAAATTTAATTGATATTGTTGGATGAAACTAATTTGCTGTATTTTTTTCATAGGTTTTATGATGATGTCTTTTGCGCAGGATGTGGCGGTTTTAAAATACAGCGGTGGTGGCGATTGGTACAGTAATCCAACCGCATTACCTAACCTTGTTAAATATTGCAACAATAATATTAATACACGAATTAATACCTCAGTACAAACTGTAGAGGTTGGTAGTTCCGATATTTTTGAATTTCCATTTATACACATGACGGGTCACGGTAATGTTTTTTTTAATGAAGATGACGCCGAAAACCTAAGAAACTACCTTATCTCAGGTGGATTTTTACACATAGACGATAACTATGGTATGGAACCGTTTATTACAAAAGAATTAAAAAAGGTGTTTCCAAATAAAGAACTCATTGAACTACCAAATAACCACCCCATTTTTAGCAGTGTTTATCCTTTTAATGCAGGTCTTCCCAAAATACATGAACACGACGGTAAGGCTCCGAAAGCATTTGGTATCTTTAATGAAGATAGACTCATTCTTTTATTTACATTCGAAAGTGATCTTGGTGATGGTTGGGAGGATGAAGCCGTTCACAACGATCCTTCAGAAGCAAGAGAAAAAGCTTTAAAAATGGGTGCTAATATTATTAAGTATGCCTTTGAAAATTAATATTTCAATCAATTAAACCATAGGATATAGCCTATGCAACTCACACATTACACTACCAATTTCAAAAAACAAAAGTTTCCCATTATTCTGGTTTGCGATAATGTTTCTAATGCACCAAATATTGGAAGCTTATTTCGAACTGCTGATACTTTTGGAATTGAAAGATTAATTCTTTGTGGTGAGAATATCGCATTAGGTCGAAAAATGACCAAGACATCTAGAAATACTGAGAAGGTTGTTACATACGAAATTTATAAATCTGCTGGAAAGGTTATTAATGACTTCAAACAAAAAGGGTATCAAATTTTTTCTTTAGAAATTACAGATTCTAGTATACCAATTGATGAGTTTAAATTTTCTTCTGAAAAACCTCTATGTCTAGTTCTTGGTGATGAGAATTTCGGAGTGTCAGAGCACATCTTGGAAGTTTCAGATGCTACTATTCATATTAACATGTTTGGACAAAACTCCAGCATGAATGTGGTACAAGCCGCAACAATTGCACTTTATGAGATTACTAAACAGTTTAGGCCTTTATTTTTTTAATCATTTGATAATCGTCCATAATAAAACCATTACCAATATCGGTTACTAACGGACCTTCATTTACAAAACCCATTTTTTCGTAGGCCTTTATAGAATTTATGTTATTAATGTTTACTGTTAACCTAATGTTTTCTAAATTATAATAGCTAGCCTTTTCTTCAACAAACATCATAGAAGACTTACCTATTTTTTTTCTTCGATATGAGCTTAAAACATAAATTTTGCTTAAAAAAAGAGCTTTTTCTTCCTTTTTAATGGAAATATAGCCAACAGGCGTTTCATTATAATAGATTAGAAAATATTCGAAACCTGACGCTACCTGTTCTTTAATAGCCTCTGCCGACTGAAATTTATCAAGCATATAATCTATTTGAGGTTTTCCAACAATAGGAATATAATGTTCTCTCCAAATACTGTCTGCTAATTGAGAAATGATTTCAAAATGAATAGATGAGTGTGCTTTTTTAAATTCGGTCATCACACTAAATTACATAATCAAAAATCATAAAAAAATGGAATATAGCTCCAGCCAAAACAAATATATGCCAAATTACATGGTTAAATGGAATCCGCTCAAAAATGTAAAAAACAATTCCTAAAGTATATGCTAACCCTCCTGCAAATAGAAACAAAATTCCATTTGGATGCATGGTTTCAGAAAGATTAGAGAAATCGAAAACAATAAGCCATCCCATAACTAGATAAAGTAAGGTTGAAAAAACTTCAAACCTTCCAGTAAAAAATAATTTTAAAATTACTCCAAAAACTGCAATACCCCAAACAACATAAAATAAAGACCAACCTAAACTTTGTTCTAAAGAAATTAACAAGACAGGGGTATAAGTCCCTGCAATAAGCAAATAAATACTGATGTGGTCAATTATTCTAAAATAATGCTTGCGTCTCTCCCTTTTAACACAATGATAAAACGTAGAAGCACTAAAAAGAATAATTATTGAGAGGCCATAAACAATAATACTAAACTCGCTCCAATCAGTTTTGTTTGCATTATTAGTTATCAGCAGTATTAGACCAACAAAACCAAATATAGCACCTACTCCATGCGTTAGAGCATTGAGCTTTTCTTCAAATGGTGTTTGTACCCGCATCTAATTTTCTGTTTTAGAATAAAGCCATTTATCGGTTAAATCGTAAAAATCAAAATCAAGAGCTGATTTTTGTCGTTCTAACCGTCCACTTTGGAAATTACGCTGAAGTATGTCTTCAATTAAATAATCTTCCTTGTCATTAATGGGGTCGAATTCGCGCTTCAAAGAAATATCAAACATGCTTGCTGTAGTATTATACCAAAACGCACGCCAACCACTGCGCAATTCTTTAACTAATTCGAAGGTTGTACGACCTGTTTGTCTATGAATTAGCTTAACTAGTATTTGACCCTCTGTTCTAGTTAGCTTCTTTAATTCATCTGAAAACTCACCTTCAATATACTTTTGAATCATTTTAGTATATCGCTTTTTATCACGTCTTCTCGTCATAGATTCCAGTCTTGTATTTAAAGAGTCTAACCTATCAGCCGCCATTTTTGCATAAGGATATACTTTTACGGTTTTCCTTCTTAGAATTAAATAACGAATTCTATCTTTTTTACTATTAAACTTAAGCTTATGTAACAGCTTCACTTCATCCAAATCGATTACAACTCTTGGCACAGAGTCGCCTTCAATAATTAAATACTCTGCAGCGGTTGAGTCCTGCTCGACGTCATTAATTTGAGCAAGCATGATGGCAGGAATAAAAAGTAATATATATTTAAGAAAATTCATTTAAAATTTACTGGAAGATTTAGGATGATAAAATTACTAATTTACTAAATGATAACTCTTAATTTTAGTTGAATATTATTTGAATTCCCGTTTTAAGGTTAATGACATTTTCAAACAAAGTCCCGACGCAAGCATGCGTGAATTCTGTCTTGCAAAAAATAAAACTCACCAATAAAATTTTATTAATGAGCTCAAAATTTAATAAAGACTAACTGTGTTAAAACCGCCTTCTATTATCATCCGATTTGGTATCAATAAGTTTATTATAAGGATCAATACCTACCTCAACTGGTTCTTTATCAACTATTATACTTAGTTTATTATTTATAGAAGTTATTTTATGTTTCTTCAAATATAATTCTATTTCCTTTGTTTCTTCATCAACTTTTTCTTCAGCAAAAACACCAATATCAACATAATCGGCAAGAGGCACAGATAATAGAGGCTTTCTCATAGATTCTGTTTGGTAAGATAAGGTGTCTCCTTCTTTTTCACCATAATATTTTTTCCCTTTATCATCATTTCTATATTTACCAACTTCAAATTCTATATCCACCTGATATTTACCGCTATCAAGTTTTTTAGAGTCAACCTTAACTATCCTGTTATTGTATAATGTAATGGTCTCGAACATATCCTTTATAGTATATTTTAATGAATCTGGAGTTACTTTCCTTATAAAATCAATCATTTCTATTGACGTTGTATAAGGCGGCTCTTGAAACTTAACTTTTTCGACATATTTTTTTAGCGCATTATTTAAAACATCTTCTCCTATGTAATCGCTCAGAGCGTAAAAAACTAAGGATCCTTTTTGATATCTAATGTATGGTTGACCATCGTTATACATTAACGATTTTTCACGTTTTCTTTCAAAGGTTCTTCGCGTTAAATAATCGTCTAAAGCCTTTTTTAGAAACTTTCTCATCTTGCTTTTACCATGCTCATGTTCAAGAACTTTAAGTGATACGTATTCTGATAAACTTTCAGACATCATTGTAGCTCCCAAAACATCGGCACCTATTACTTGATGTGCCCACCATTGGTGCGCAACTTCATGGACTGTTATTGCAAATGGATAATCGACACCACCATCTTCACTCTCATCAACATCCGCAATAAATCCAACTCCTTCAGAAAATGGAATCGTATTAGGAAATGACTGTGCAAAACTACCTGAAGTTCTAGGGAATTCAATAATTCTAGCTTGTCTATGTTGGTAAGGGCTAAAATTTTTAGAATTATATTCTAACGACGCTTTCATTCCTTCCATCATACGCTCCAAATTATAATCATGAGGTTCATGATAATAAATTTCCAAATTAACATCGTTCCATTTATCCTTTTTAACTTTATAACTAGCAGAATTAAAAGCATAAAAATTTAAAATTTTACTGTCCATTTTATAGTGAAAATATCGTCTGCCACTATCGATCCATTCTTTCTGCAAATAACCTGGTGCGATTGCAATCTGATCATCTGATGTACTAACCGTAGCCTCAAAATCTATCCAATCTGAATCTTTTGATATATAAGTATTACCTAGTGCTGTTGAATCTGAAGGATGTGGTTTTAACTTATTTTCAGGTAATCCGTATTTTTTCCTAGTTTCATCATCAGATAGCTCTCCTGCTGTGCTATAGCCAAGAGAAGGAAACACTTGAAAATTATTAATGAATGTTCCGTTTTCTATTACTGGTGAATTTTTACGGAGAAGTGTATTCGGCTTATTCCAAACTTCGAAATCTAATTTTAAAGTATCCCCAGGTTGCAATCCTTTTCGAAGTTTATAAATATCGAAATTATATAGGGTATCTTCAGAAACAAGGGAGTTAGCTTCATTAAATTCAAACGTACTTGGGTAATCATTATGATTTAAAAAAATACTATCAATAACCTTATTCGTTTTATTCACCATTACATAGGTTCCGCTTCCCTTAAAGTTTAATTCTTTAGGAAAAATATTCATTTCAGCTTTGACCGAAACAACCCTTGGTTGTACAGCATTTTCATACTTTTTGTATTTCTTTTCATATTCCACACGTTGCTTCTCTCTATCCTTATTTGTAGTATATACATTTTTAATATTGTTAGTGTAATATATGCCATAACCTATAGTTAAAAACGTAATTAAAACTGCTGCAAAAGCTAATCTCGTACCTCCAGTAAAGCGTGATTTAAAAATTGAAAGGCGCTCTTTAAATGAATGCGGTAATCCACGAACCCAAAACAGTCCAGACAATATTAATAACCCAACACCCGCTATAAACCAATACAGTTTGTAAATAAAATACTTTGGTAACGTATTACCATAACCGTTCATATCTGAATAGCTAAAAGACGCTCCACGATTATATTTAAAAACACTTTGCTCTATTAGTGATGAAAATATTAGTGGAAACCCAATTAAAATAACTATTAGTATAAAAAGACCTAAATAAGGATTTTTTACCAAAGTTTGAATAAACAAAGCCAACATAGCCCAAATAGCAAACTGAATGAAACGCAGTATATACAATTCTTTAATATAATGCCCAAGTTCAAAATCGAAAAAGCCTTTATAAATTTGAAATATTAAACCAGAAACTAATATTACTGTTAAAAGCAATATTATCATTTTTAAAAGCGCTATATATTTAGATAATAATAGGCTCCAATTAGGAATAGGTGTTGTATCTACCAATTGGTTTACGTTCGCTATTTTACCACGATGAACCAACATGCCTGCATATAAGAAAATTGAAATTATTATTGATATACTAAAAGCAGATCCTTTGGAAAGCATTTTCCAAGTCATTGGTAATGTTTCAGTACCAAATAGATTACCAACTTCTGATATCGAAATTATCATGATTATAAGACCAACAATCACAATACTGATAAATGGCCAACTTTTAATGATATATTTAAAATCGACTATAGACAGTCGCCAAGTAGCTTTTAGGTTTTGAACAAATGAATAATTAAAAGAAACTTTTGGTAAATTAATTTTTGTAATGCCACCAAAGTTCGATTTTATAGCTCTAACACCTTTATTCTTTTTAAAATTAAGCGTTACAGCATTCTGACTAAACGTAAAGAATTTAAATACTAAACCAAAAATTAAAGCCGCTATAGTAAACCATAGAAGTCTATTATAAATAACAACTCCTTTTATGGGTAAGGGTAATTCATTTTGCTCTGCAACCGTCCAATAACGCGTGTAGTAATTTGAAGCACCAGCGCCAAAAGGATCTAAAATAGCTGCTAAGAATCGTGTATCTGGATCGGATAATAAATTTTCTAAAAGACCCTGACCAAAAATGAGTAATACAACAACAATAAAACCTGCAGCAATGTTTCTAGTAAAAGTTACAGTTGCGAAAACAATTGCTCCAAATAAAATAACGTTGGGAAGTATATATACAAAATATGGGATGATATAAGAACTTATATCCAAAGCTCCTACCAAATCACTATTTGTTCCGGGTAATCTAAACCCTATTATCATACCAATAGCAATAAGCATTACGATAAAAGTAACTACAGTTATTGCACTTAGAAATTTAGCAAATAAATAATTTGCTTTTGTAAAAGGATAGGAATATAAGATAGTGTGCATCTCGCTTTTAAAATCCCTATAAATTGAAACACCTACTATGGAAGGAAATAAAAAGAATATAAATATTGTTAAAGCATTAAATAGGCCTGAAATTCCTATAGGAGAATTTACAATTAAAGATGACCCCGTGGTTACAGTTAAAAAATCAAAAATCCCTGCTGAAGATGCCGATAAAAATAAAGACAAAAGGAAAAAGATAGCTGCATAAATATAAAATGCAGGTTTTTTGAGCCAATAATTTAATTCGTATTTGTATATATTTATGAACATGATAGTCTGTTTAATTAGATGATTAAATAAAAATTAAATGCTTATCAATTCTTCTTGTCTTAAAGCCATAAAATAAACATCATCCAATTGGGGTTTTGCTTTAATAAAATCCTCTGCTGGTATTTCTAACCCATGTACACGAATATTTAAAGTATTATCCTGGTTGTAATTCGAGGAAAGCACATTATATGTTGCTTCCACATCTTCTAATTCGTCTCTTTGAATCACCTTTGTCCAGATTTGATTTTCAATTTCGGCAGTAGCTTCAATAGGTGTTGTGTGCTTCAAAATACGTCCACCATTTAATATTGCCATTTCATTACACAACTCCTTAACATCTTCAACAATATGTGTAGAAAAAATGACGGTACAGTTTGTGCCTACCTCACGAAGTACATTTAAAAATCGATTACGCTCTGCTGGGTCTAAACCTGCTGTAGGTTCATCAACTATAATCAGTTTTGGATTATTTAATAATAATTGGGCAATACCAAAACGTTGCTTCATACCACCAGAATAACCAGAAACATTTTTATTTTTAACATCATATAAATTGGTAATTTCTAGAACCTCATTAACTATTTTATCCCTATCATTTCTAGAAGCAATCCCTTTAAGGGTTGCAAAATAATGCAGTAGTGCTTCCGCTGACATTTTGGGATAAACACCAAAAGATTGAGGTAAATAACCTAGTACCTTTCGTAAGGACATCTTATCTTCTAAAACATTAATATCGCCAAAAGTAATGGTTCCTTTGTCTGCACTTTGCAATGTAGCAATGGTTCTCATTAAGGATGACTTCCCTGCTCCATTCGGTCCAAGTAACCCAAACATTCCTGTTCCAATTTCTAGACTCAGATTATCTATTGCCTTAACTCCGTTTTTATACGTTTTTGTTAAATCTTTAATGACTAACTTCATAGTTGAATGGTTTATCTTATTGAATTATTCAATTAGTATTGCAAAAGCCGTTTTTGTTACAAAATATTATTTGTAATATGATATAAAAATCATGAAATCTCTTATTTTTACAAAAACACGAAATTCAAAAACTTTCTTTTAAATTAATTAATCATTTTCATTGCAATGGCAAACAAAAGCATACTGAATAAAAAATCATTAGATTTTCTTGAAAAATACCTTAACAATGCCGCACCTACAGGTTATGAATGGGATGGCCAAAAATTGTGGATGGATTATTTACGCCCTTACGTAGATGAATTTATTACAGACACCTATGGAACTGCTGTGGGCGTTATAAATCCAACTGCAAAATATAAAGTTGTTATTGAGGGGCATGCAGATGAAATATCGTGGTATGTAAATTACATTTCAGATAATGGTCTTATTTATGTGATTAGAAATGGAGGTAGCGATCATCAAATTGCACCAAGTAAAATAGTCGATATTCACACAAAGAATGGAATTGTAAAGGGAGTTTTTGGATGGCCAGCTATCCATACTCGAAACAGGGCTAAAGAAGAGCCTCCAAAACCAGATAACATATTTATAGATTGTGGATGTTCTAACAAAGAAGAAGTTGAAAAAAAAGGTATCCATGTTGGTTGTGTTATTACATATCCAGATGAATTTCATATCCTAAACAATGATAAACTTGTATGTCGTGCATTAGATAATCGTATGGGAGGATTTATGATTGCTGAAGTCGCAAGATTGCTTAAAGAAAACAATAATGAGTTACCTTTTGGACTATATATTACCAACGCTGTTCAGGAAGAAATTGGACTGCGCGGAGCACAAATGATAACAGAAACTATAAAACCTAATGTTGCGATAGTTACAGATGTTACTCACGATACCACAACTCCAATGATTGAAAAGAAAAAAGAAGGTCATATAGAAATTGGTAAAGGACCAGTTGTAGCTTATGCTCCAGCGGTACAACAAAAATTAAGAGATTTGATTACTGAAACTGCTGAAGCCAAGGAGATTCCTTTTCAACGTTCCGCATTATCGAGAGCAACTGGAACAGACACGGATGCTTTTGCATACAGCAATGGAGGAGTTGCCTCTGCGTTAATATCTTTACCACTGAGATACATGCATACAACTGTTGAAATGGTTCATAAAGATGATGTAGAGAATGTAATTAAATTAATTTATGAGTCCTTGCTTAACATAAAAGACGGAGAAACATTTAGTTATTTCAAATAAATATTAAGCCTCTGCAATGAGGCTTTTTTTATTATGGATGAATTTCTAGACATTGTCGATAAAAATGGTATTCCTACGGGTAAATCAGAATTAAAAACTGTAATCCATCAAAAAGGTTATTATCACAATACCGCTCATATTTGGTTTTACACAACAGACGGTAAAATACTTCTGTCTCAGCGATCTGTTAAAAAAACCATTTGTCCCTTAATGTGGGATGTTTCGGTTGCTGGCCATATAGATACTGGAGAAAGTATTATAGAAGGAGCAATTAGAGAAACTCAGGAAGAAATAGGTTTGAGTATTGTAAAGTCCGATTTACTCAAAATTGGTGTTTTCAAATGCTTTCAATCTTACGATAACGGGATCAAAGACAACGAATTTCATAACACATACATCTCAAAATTAAATACCACACTCGATCAATTAAATCCTCAAGAGGAAGAAGTGCAAGCTCTAAAACTGGTTTCTTTTAAAGAGTTTGAAACATTAATTAAGAGATTAGGTGCTAACGACAATCATTTCGTTCCTTCAAATAAATCGTATTACGAATTTATTCTTAAAGAAATCAGACATAATCTGGGATATTAATTTTTGTTAATTAAGGGATAAACTTTTCTGATAAGTTTGATTCTATTTACCTGTCAATTCCAACTGATAAAAATCCTTATATTTACTAATAACAATCAAGTTAATTATGGGCAAACCTTTTAAAGTACGTGTTAACAATAACATCGAATTAGATATTAACGCTCATGAATTCTCCGAGCTAGACACCATAAAAATTACAAACTCACAATATCATATTCTAAAGAACAATAAACCATACAAAGTAGAAATTATAAATGCCAATTTGAACAATAAAGAATATGAAGTAAAGATAAACAATAGGACACACAAGATAAAGATTTACAGTGAGTTAGAATTACTTATAAAAGCAATGGGGTTTTCAGCTGGAGCTTCAAAGAAAATTGATTCTATTAAGGCTCCTATGCCTGGATTAATTCTAGAGATAAACGTTAATGTTGGGCAAGAAGTCAAAGAAAATGACGCACTTTTAATTCTTGAAGCCATGAAAATGGAGAACATTATTACATCGCCAAGGGATGGTATAATAAAATCTATAACAGCTAAAAAAGGAGATGCCGTTGAAAAAAATCAACTTCTAATTGAGTTTAACTAATATGAACAAAATATTGATAGCTAATCGAGGGGAAATTGCTCTGAGGGTTATGAAAACCGCTCAAAAAATGGGTATAAAAACGGTAGCTGTGTACTCAACAGCAGACAGAAATGCACCCCATGTTAAATTTGCAGATGAAGCAGTTTGTATTGGAGAACCTCCTTCCTCTGAATCTTATCTCAGAGGTGATAAAATTATTGAAGTAGCTAAAAACTTAAGTGTTGATGCCATTCATCCAGGATATGGTTTTCTGAGTGAGAATGCTGAATTTGCCGAATTGTGTGAAAATAATGATATTATTTTTATTGGTCCGCAATCAAAAGCTATTAAAATCATGGGTAGCAAATTAGCTGCTAAAGAAGCCGTTAAAGCATATAATATACCAATGGTGCCAGGAATTGACGAAGCCATTACAGATATTAATAAAGCAAAAGCTATTGCAATAAATATTGGCTTTCCAATTCTTATTAAAGCATCGGCTGGTGGTGGTGGAAAAGGAATGCGTGTAGTTGAAAAAGAAAGTGATTTAGAATCTCAAATGAATCGTGCTATTAGTGAAGCTGCTTCTGCTTTTGGAGATGGATCTGTATTTATCGAAAAATACGTTGGTTCTCCGCGCCATATAGAAATACAAGTTATGGCAGATAGCCATGGGAATGTATTGCACTTCTTCGAACGCGAATGCAGCATTCAGCGTCGTCATCAAAAAGTTGTTGAAGAAGCTCCTTCATGTATTTTAACACCCGAATTACGAGCCAAAATGGGAGAGGCTGCTATAAAAGTTGCTAAGTCTTGTGATTATCTTGGAGCCGGAACTGTTGAATTTTTAATGGATGCCGATCTTAATTTTTACTTCTTAGAAATGAATACAAGATTACAGGTGGAACATCCTGTTACTGAATTAATCTCTGGAGTAGATTTAGTTGAACTTCAAATTAAAGTAGCTCGTGGAGAAGCGCTTCAAATTAAACAAAACGATTTAAAAATTAAAGGACATGCTCTGGAATTACGAGTTTACGCCGAGGACCCCTTAAACGATTTCCTGCCTAGTGTTGGGCATTTAGATACTTACAAATTGCCAAAAGGAAATGGCGTTAGAGTTGATAATGGTTTTGAAGAAGGAATGGACATTCCAATTTATTATGATCCTATGCTGTCTAAACTAATCACCTATGGCCGGACAAGGGCAGAAGCTATTCAGTTAATGATTAATGCTATTGAAAATTATCATGTTGAAGGTGTTGAAACAACACTTCCATTTGGTAAATATGTTTGCGAGCACGATGCCTTTAGGTCTGGAAATTTTGATACACACTTTATAAAGAAATATTATTCACCAAAATCATTAATGAAAGAAACCGAAGATGAGGCTAGAATCGCAGCAATTATAGCCATCAAACAATATATTGAAGATCAAAAACTTTTACGGTTACCAATTTAGAAATAGCACTAAATCAATTTGACGTACATTTTTACAAAGTAAACTATGGATTCTAAAATAAATAAACTTAACGAGCTCAATACACTGGCCAACTTAGGAGGAGGGCAAGATCGCATTGATAGGCAACATGCCATTAAAAAATTAACCGCACGTGAACGTATTGAATATCTTATGGATGTTGGTTCTTTCGAGGAAATTGGGAAACTTGTTACACATCGTACAACCGATTTTGGTATGCAGAATCAAGTTTTTTTAGGTGATGGCGTAATAACTGGCTATGGTACTATTAACGATAGATTGGTCTATGTTTATGCCCAAGATTTTACTGTTTTTGGAGGTTCCTTATCTGAAACCCATGCCGAAAAAATTTGCAAAATAATGGATATGGCCGTCAAGGTAGGTGCTCCAATTGTAGGTCTAAATGATTCAGGAGGTGCTCGAATCCAAGAAGGTGTTCGTTCATTAGGCGGTTATGCAGATATCTTTTACAGAAATGTAAAGGCCTCTGGTGTTATCCCACAAATATCTGCTATTATGGGTCCTTGCGCTGGTGGTGCTGTTTATTCTCCAGCTATTACCGATTTTACTATTATGGTTGAAGATACTAGTTACATGTTTGTTACCGGACCAAATGTTGTTAAAACAGTTACAAACGAATCGGTTACCAGTGAAGAATTAGGAGGCGCAGAAACTCACGCTTCTAAATCTGGGGTTGCTCATAAAACTTCGGCAAATGATGTAGCATGTTTAGAAGATATTAAAAAGCTTTTGGATTATTTACCACAAAATAATAAAGAAAATACAAGATCTTTTGATTTTAATTTAAAAGATGAAATTAGAGAGCAGCTATCCAACATAATACCAGAAAACCCTAATAAACCGTATGACATGCATGATGTTATATCTGGAATAATTGATGTTGATTCTTTCTATGAAATCCATAAAGATTATGCAGAAAGTATTATTGTTGGGTTTGCTCGATTAGGTGGTAAAAGCATTGGTGTTATCGCTAATCAACCCATGGCTTTTGCGGGTGTTCTTGGAGTAGATAGCTCACGAAAAGCAGCGCGATTTACCCGGTTTTGCGATTGCTTCAATATTCCTTTATTGGTTCTTGTAGATGTTCCAGGCTTCCTACCTGGCACCGACCAAGAATGGAATGGAATTATAATACATGGCGCTAAATTATTATATGCATTAAGCGAAGCTACAGTACCAAGAATTACAGTTATCACTAGAAAGGCTTACGGAGGTGCTTATGATGTTATGAACTCGAAGCATATAGGAGCTGATTTCAATTATGCCTGGCCGGGGGCAGAAATTGCGGTTATGGGTGCTAAAGGCGCTAGCGAAATAATCTTTAAAAGAGAAATAGCAAATGCTGATAATTCTTCAGAAAAATTAGCTGAAAAAGAAAAAGAATACGCCGAAAAATTTGCAAATCCATACGAAGCTGCTAAGCGTGGTTTTATAGATGAAGTTATACTTCCCGAAAATACGAGAAGAAAACTGATAAAGGCGTTCGCTACACTTCAAAATAAACAAGTAGATACACCTAATCGCAAGCATGGAAATATTCCATTGTAAATATCATTGTAAATAGTTATATGAATTGGAGTAAACTAAAAAAAACCTTAGGACCAGGAATATTATTTGCGAGTACAGCTATTGGAGTTTCTCATTTGGTACAAAGTACTCGTGCTGGGGCTAATTATGGCTTTGCACTTTTAGGAATTATTATAATTACTAACATTCTAAAATTTCCATTCTTTGAATACGCCGTTCGATACGCTAATGCTACTGGAGAAACACTTATTGATGGATATAAAAAATTAGGCAAACCTGTTATTTGGATTTATTTTCTTGTAACCATAGCTTCTATGTTTTTTGTTACTGCGGCAGTTAGTATAGTAACTGCTGGATTTATGGATAATTTATTTGGGCTATCTTCAATTTATCCTTCGTTTAAGCTTTTTCCAGTGGTTATAGTTTTTATTGTTAGTACCGGAGCATTGCTTACTGGAAAGTTTAGTGTGTTAGATAGTTTGATAAAACTTATTGGAATTATTCTCTTTATTTCTACGTTAATTGTTTTCATTTTAACGCTTATCAATGGTCCAAGTGAACATGAATCTAGTTTTTCACCTTTAGATATTTTTGATGATGTTGGCATTCTATTTATAATTGCCTTAATGGGATGGATGCCTACAGCTTTGGATATGTCATGCTGGACTAGTCTCTGGGTTGTTGAAAAAATAAAATCCACTAATTACCATCCTACATTGAAAGAAAATTTATTTGATTTCAATCTTGGATATTGGATTGCTGCTTTTCTATCCATTTGTTTTGTTACTATGGGTGCCTTTTTGGTTTTTGGAACAGGAACAGTTCTTCCTAAAAGTAGTGCAGGATTTGCAAGTAGTGTAATAGAATTGTACACCTCCACAATAGGAAATTGGAGTTATTTAATAATCGCCATTGCGGCTTTTTCAATAATGCTAGGAACGAGCATTGGCGTTTTTGATGGTTACTCAAGAGTATTACAGCACTCTTCAAAAATCTTATTTTTTCCAGAAGAAAAAACAAACTCTAAAAGAATTTACATAATATCACTAATCATATTAGCTTTAGGGTCTTTTTCTATTACGGCTTTCTTTATGGGTGAATTTAAGAACCTCATAGATTTAGCTACAACTATTTCATTTCTAATAGCTCCTCTAGTGGCTATTGCAAATTTTAAGTTAGTTGGTAAGAAATACATAGGCGAAGTAGCTACACCAAAAGTACATATGAAACTTATTAGCTACTTAGGAATTTCTTTTTTAACTGGTTTTGCTTTGTTCTATATTTACATTAAATTTCTTAAATAAAAGCCACTATTCTTTAAATAAAGACTTATCAATTCCTGGCACAATCCTAAGTGCATTTTTATAATATACTTTTTTTAAAACCTCATCTGGTAAGTCTAGTCCATACATTGCCCAAAATGCATGATATTTTTTATGGTATGGAAAATATTCATCATCACTTTCAAGTACTCTAAAATAGGTTGGAAATTCCTCAGGCTTCCAACTGTCTTTACCAAAAAGAATACGATTCTGATATTTTATAAAGAATGCTTTGGCAAATCTAGGTTGCCTTCCTAATTCAGCTATTATAGCACCTATGCCTACATTCATATTTGGGATTTCATCTAGAAGCTTCCCTAGTTTTCCTAAGTTATTAGCATACCACCCCATGTGTGCGTTAATAAAAGTCGTGTTTGAGTGCTTTTTAAACATATTATGCTGCTCTGCTATTATTTGTTCCCATGGCGCTGGATTGTTTGGTCCGCGTTTTCTCCTTGGTCGTGTCTTAAGTTCTAACCAACGTTCGTTATCTCCATCAAATGGTTCCCAAAACGATTTTGGATCAGCAGCATGAATTAAAACTGGAACACCTAACTCTCCGCAAGTCTCCCAAATTGGTTCTAATCGTTTATCATCTATTGCCAATCGCCTACCATGTACATCTTTATTATACATACCAAGACTTTTATAAACTTTTAACCCTTTGGCACCATTTTTAACATCGGCTCTTAATTGTGCAACTGTTTTTTCAATCCAACCCTCTGCTCCTGCTCCATTGAAATCTACATTAGCAAAAACAACAAATCTATTAGGGTAATTGGTTTTAACATTTTTTACAGCCTGTTTTAAGTTATCTCCTGAACGTCCACTTAAATTTACCATCACTTTCATATTAAGTGTATCCATGGCAGCGACAACTGGCGCTAAATCTTGAGTTGCCATTCTATATTGATGACCGTGAACATCAATGAATGGAAATTTTGCTTTTTTTATGACCTCCCCAGGAACCACTAAAGTAGATTTTGGATTGTAATCTTCAAAACTCATTTCTTGAGATTGACTTTTTAAAACAAAATAAATTATAACTAACAAAGACAAAATAAATTTAGACGGCATGTTCTGTGATTTAAATATTAGCCATAAAAATAATCAACTATAGATATCAATTATTGGGTTTAAGAAGGGTTTAACATTATACCTAATAGATTTTCAACAATTCGCTAAATAAAAAAAGTGCTCAAAATTGAACACTTTTTAACTTACATAAAAATAACATCTTATTAGAATTCTAAATCTGACACTAAATCGAATTCATCATAAATAGCTTTATCTTTTAGGCCATCAAAAAAGCTTGTAGACCCATATTTAACATCATATTTGGATCTATCAATTTTTAGAGATGCTGTTGCTTTGCTTCCATAAATTGAGATACTAAAATCAATTGGATGTGTAATTCCTTTTATGCTGAGATCACCAGTAACATTATAACTGTTTTTGCCTGAAGACTCAACATTTGTAAATACTAAAGATGCAGTTGGATGATTAGCTACACCAAAGAAATCATCTGATTTTAAATGCCCCTCTAATTTCCCTTTATAATCGCCTTCTAAATCTGTAACGGTAATTGACGCCATGTCTATAACAAAATTTCCCCCTGTTAATTTATCTTCATCAAATAATAAATCACCTGATTTGATTGAAATAGTTCCCTCATGAGAACCTGTTACTTTGTAACCTTTCCAAACAACAGTACTTTTATCTGTTTTAATTTCTTTCTTCACCTCACGGATAGCAGTGAAAGAGAACGTAACCATTGCAACCAGCATTAAAATTGTAACATTTTTCATTTTACTCTTCATAATAATTGTTTTATTTATTAAAATTTATATTACAAATATCTTGAATAACAATTTAAGTGAAAATAAACTAGGTTATAAAAAAATGTTAAACTAGTTTAATATTTATGAGTTCAATGTTATTTGACTCTTAATTTTACTTAAAAATTCTTTGGTGATTCCAAGGTAAGAAGCAATCATATATTGTGGTATGCGTTGTTCAATTTCAGGATATTGATTTTTGAAAAATAAGTACCTTTCCCGAGCTGTTAAACTAAAGCTTCTAACAATTCGTTTTTGCGATGCTACTAATGCCCGCTCCACAATTTGCCTAAAAAAACGTTCAAGCTTGGGTATTTCCTCGTAAAGCTTCTCAATAATATCACGATGAAACATAATGAGTTCAGTATTTTCAACACATTGTACATTAAAGTCGGCTTCTGTTTGAGAAATAAAACTTCCCATGTCTGATGTCCACCAATCTTCAATTGCAAACATAATTATATGCTCCTGCCCTAAGTGATCCATATGAAACATTTTTGTGCACCCAGAAATGACGAAGCATTCATATTTACAAACATCACCTTGTTGAATAATGTATTGTCCCTTTAAATATTTTCTATAAGATATGTGTGACAGTAAACTTAATTCCTCTTCTGGAGTCAGAATAACGTACTTACCGATATAGTTTAACAGATTTTGAGCCTTTTTTTTATCTACCATTATAAATTGAGTAATCTTCTGTGATAATTTATTTGCCCCACATGATACGCTAAGTGAGATGCTAAATGAGACAAAAAATAAGCTGTGGTCATAGGTTCTTTAAAAACTAACAATGGATATGCTTTTATTAAGTCGCTTGATGTGAGCTTCTTTAATGTTTCTTCCACTACACCAATCGTTTCATCTATCTTAGTAAGAATTATGCTTCTAGGAATATTTTTCTGCGAAAATTCTAAATCTCTTTTTCTAATATATCCAGTATTTCCAAGAATAGCACCAATAAAATGGTTTAAATTACCAACTATATGCAATACTAAATTACCTGCTGAATTATTTATTCCTTTTGGAAGCAACCACAGACTTTCTTCACTTGTATATGTGTTAAGTTCATCTTTCAACTTATTTAAATCTCTTTCAAGTATTTTAATTAAAACTTCCGAATTCATGATTTAATGTGTGTCTATCAAATTTAACAATATTATTATTTCTTAATTAGATAAAGTATAACATTTTAATACTTTAATAAAATGTACTTTTGAAAAATGCAAAATCAGAATTCTTTCAAGCTAGAATTTATTGCCCTTATGGCATCATTAATGTCTATTGTTGCACTGTCCATTGATGCACTTCTTCCGGCGCTTCCTAATATTGGAGAATATGTATCGGTGGTGAACACTAGCGATAATCAATTGCTTATAACGATGATTTTTTTAGGCCTAGGATTTGGACAGCTTGTTTTTGGACCTCTTTCCGATAGTTTTGGTCGCAAACCAATTGTTTATATTGGATTTATAGTTTTTATAATTGCTAGCATAATTTGTGTTACTACAAAAAGTTTTGAAATTATGATTATTGGGCGTGTTTTACAGGGCATTGGATTATCTTCTCCTAGAAGCTTAACGTTGTCTATGATTAGAGACTCTTACAGTGGTGACTATATGGCTAAAATAGTATCCATTGTAGTCATGTTCTTTATTCTGGTTCCAGTTGTTGCACCAACTCTGGGTCAGTTTTTAATAAATTATTTCAGCTGGAAATCTATTTTTTATGTGAATTTGATTTTTGGTGTCCTAATAATGTTTTGGTTTTGGCTAAGACAACCTGAAACACTAGCCCCTAAAAACCGCATTAAATTTTCATCACATCTTTTTATAGATGGTACAAAAGAATTTTTTAAATATAAAGAAGCTGTTGCTTTTACTTTTGTTTCAGGTTTTATTACAGGATCATTTATGGTCTATTTAAGTACCTCTCAGCAAATTTTTCAGGAACAATATCAATTGGGGGAACTGTTTCCTTACATCTTTGCTAGTTTAGCTATTTCTGTTGGTTTAGCTACGTTCTTAAACAGCAAGTTTGTTGTTAAGTTTGGTATGTGGCGTATTGCATATAATGCATCTATAGCCTACACAATCATTTCCTTTCTATATGTATTTCTTTACTGGTCTGGAAACAACCCAAGTATTTATATTTTACTTAGCTTTTTTGGTTTGCAATTTTTTGCGGTTGGTTTTTTATTTGGAAATTTAAGAGCATTGGCTATGCAACCTCTAGGTCATATTGCTGGTATAGGCGCTGCTATAAACGGTTTTATTTCTACAGTTATGGCTGTTCCAATTGCCAACTACATAGGAGGCTTTATTAAAACCTCAGTATTACCCTTGTTTATAGGGTTTTCCATTTTTGGAATTTTATCGGTATTGGTTTTTTTAGTTTTAAAAACTAAAAGAAATGAAGTTATGATTCGTTAGATTCTGTCTCTTCAGGATCTAAATATTTTGGTATTCCGTTCTTTCCAATATCGTTGGTTGGATCGCCATCTCCATTTGAATCCTCATTAATGGTCAATACTCCATCTCCATCATCATCTGGATCAAAATAATTGGGAGCTCCATCGTTATCTGTATCATCCCCATCCAAAGTCTCTGCATCCGTATTTAGAGTGAATTCACCATCGCCATTTAAATCCTCCAAATAGGATGGGATGCCGTCGTTATCATGATCATTTTCAAAAGCTTGATACAACTCAAATTTAAATATTATTGGAGTATACACACCTATAATACCCTGTGCACTAGCAAAATAAGCCAACCCTGATGGCAAGAACATAATACCTAAACCATTATTAACAAAATCAACTGAGCCATCACCTAGTTCCATAAATGATTCAGAAGTATTAAACTGAGGAATCACCTTTCGCCATCCAGGGATTAACGACACTAAATCGAAATCAACAGGGGTAATTGCACTGTCAAAAACGCTTCCATCTAATAAAAAGCCTTCATAACTAAGGCGAACATTATCAGCAAAATTAGGAGATTCTGTGCCTCCTCCTTGATTCAAATTTAAAAGGTAATATTGATAGTCTGTCTCAGCAAAAACTAAAGAAATAGGATCACCAACGGCATCATTTAACATGGTGTGATTTGCTGGAGCATCAGTTTCTCCTTCAGCAAGTTCTGTAATAACAATATCTCCTAAATGTGGATTAAAATTACCAACAAAATCACCAGAATTATAATAATGAGTTGCTAAATACAGATTTAGAGAATCCATATCTTCTTGTTGTACTTCATCTCTATCTCTTAGTTCTATGACAGTAAAATTGTTATTGCCATCATCATTATTACAAGACCAAAAAATGAGTAGTACACATATTATAAACAAACAAACCTTTCCTATTCTCATTATTGTTATTTTTGGGGCGCAAGATACAATTTTAATATAGTTTTGCACAACAACATTAACGTAGTTTTTACAATAATTGTATGCGAATAGACAAGTATTTATGGTGTATAAGATATTTTAAAACAAGAACCCTTGCTACTACTGCATGTAAAAAAGGGCACGTTAGAGTTAATGGTGAAATTGTTAAGCCCAGTAGAGAGGTTTATCCTCAAGATAAAATTGAATTACGCAAAAATCAAATTCAATACAAATTGACTGTAAATGATATTCCAGAAAGTCGAGTTGGAGCTAAATTGGTGGATATTTACAGAATTGATACTACACCAAAAGAAGCTTTTGAAGCGCAAGAACTTCTAAAATACGCTAAGGATTATTATCGAAAAAAAGGTGTAGGTAGACCAACTAAAAAAGATAGAAGGGACATTGATGACTTTACAGATAAAAATGAGTAATTTTATACTTGAATTTAATAATAAGTTTACATGACAGTTAAAAATAGTGTGATTTTAAATCATAGCGAAATAACCAATAAAATAAGACGCATTGCTTTTCAAATATATGAGAACAACGTGAACGAAGATGAAATTATTTTAGCTGGCATTGATAGTAATGGTTATATACTAGCAAAGAAATTAAAAATAGCTTTGACAAAGATTTCTGATATCTCTCCTGTTCTTTGTAAAGTTAGTATTGACAAAAAGAATCCATTGGCAGAAATAAAAACATCAATTCCTTCCTCAGAATATGAAAACAAATCACTTGTTTTGGTTGATGATGTTTTAAATTCAGGGACAACGTTAATATATGGTGTTAAACATTTTTTGAATGTTCCTTTAAAACAGTTCAAAACAGCTGTACTTGTAAACAGAAATCATAAAAAATATCCCGTAAAAGCAGATTTTAAAGGCATCTCATTGTCAACATCCCTAAAAGAGCATATTAATGTATTTTTAGAAGGTAAAACTTTTGAAGCGGTTTTAGAATAATTCTAATACAATATCTTCTACAATCTCATCCTTTAATTTATGATCAATGGCAATTTTAATTTCAGCTTGGTTATAAAACGGTAGGCGTTCAAACAAATGCTTTCCAATAAATTCCGTCATATCTTTTTCGTTATCAATATGAGCGATTAGCGGTCGTGTCGCTTTTTTCTTCATGAGTTTTTTAACCAACGTCGAAATTGAAGCCTTTAAATAAATACTTTTTACGTTTTTTGCTTTTAAAATTCGATCCATATTACCACTATAACAGGGTGTACCACCTCCGACAGATAAAAGAAAATTTGAATCAAGATTTAGTAATTCATTAAGATATCTAGCTTCTTGCTTTCTAAAATAAATTTCTCCTTTTACTTTAAAAACTTCAGAAACAGATAATTGCTCCTTTTCTTCTATAAAATCATCTAAATCTACAAAATCATAATTCAATTTTCTAGCCAATTTTTTCCCTACACTGGTCTTACCAGAAGCCATATATCCAATTAAAACTAATATCATTTTGCGCTATAAATTGATTATTAAAAACATACGATAAAGTGCTGCAAAAAAACGAAAATTTCTTCAAAAAAAGTATTGTTTTATTAATTAAACATTTTATATTTGCACCCGCTAACGGGAATTTGTTAGTATTGAAATTATGACCTGGTAGCTCAGTTGGTAGAGCATCTCCCTTTTAAGGAGAGGGTCCTGGGTTCGAGCCCCAGCCCGGTCACTAGAATCTCTTCAAGATTATTCAAAAAGCCTGAAAACTCAATGTTTTTGGGCTTTTTCATTTTATTTACTTTCAATTGATATCAATTATTCGCATTAAATAGGTGCGTTATTCGGTGAGTAGTTTTGATTTTTTACAACTACTCACCGATTAAGGGTTAATTAGTTGATTTTTAATAATTTATAATTTGAATTTAACTGTAAAAATTGTAAATTATTAACATAAAAATCAAAATATGGACAATCGATTTTCAATTCTGTTCTATCCAAAAGGAAATAATAACCTAAACAAGAATGGAAAAGCTTCAATTTATCTCAGGATTACAGTTAATGGTAAAAGGTGTGAAATAAGTATAAACCGTAAAGTTGATCCCATGAAATGGAATTCTGTATCGGGAAAACTCAACGGAAATACCGAAGAAGCCTTTCAGCTTAATAAGTATATTAATTCAATTAAAGTCAAACTATACAATATTCAAGAAAAATTCATACTTGAGGATAAGCCCTATACGGCAATAATGATAAAAAACAAATTTCTTAATAAGGATGATGAAAGGAAAACTCTAATTCAAATTTTTAAGGAACACAATGACCAAATTGAAAAGCTAGTTGGTAAAAGTTATTCCTTTGGTTGCTACAAACGTTATGTAAGAACCTCAAATCATCTGAAAAACTATATCAAAAGCGAATATAAAACTGAAGATATTTTTGTGCGGGAGGTAGATTTAAAATTTATAAATGGCTTTGAATACTTTTTAAAAACAAAAGATATAGGTAATCAGAACACAATTACAAAATACTTAACCAATTTCAAGAAGATTATAAGAATTGCCTATGCCAATAACTGGATTGACAAAGATCCCTTTTTTCATTGGAAGGCTAAATGGAAGGCCGTGGAACGAGATTTTTTAAGTGAACTAGATATCAATAAACTTCATCATATTTTGGATGCTTTCTAAATATCCATGCCCCTCCTTCAACGTGTAAGGTTTCTAATTTTTTATTTTTAATTATGGATATTCCTTGATGTGACCCAACCAAAATTTGATTATCAAGCTCCTTAATAGTCCAAATTTGACCAACTTCTTCCTCAATGAGTTTGGGAATTGATCTTTGATTATAAAAATCTTTAACAAAAAGACCTTGATTGGTTCCTAAATACAATAAAGAATCTTTTAAAAAACTTGAATATACCGTTCCAAATTCACCTTCATTATCTATAAGGTAGCTTGTATAGCTATTTATTTGAGCATAACTTAACCCATTATTCATACTTAGCCATAAGTTATTATTTGCATCCACAAAAACCTTTCTAATAGAGTTATTAGAAATACCATTTCTTTTATCTATATGTAAAATAATTTTGCCTTCTGTGGAAACTATGTAAAGCCCCCCTCTTACTGTGCCAATAACAAGTTTATTCCCTTCAAATTCTTGTACATTATTTACTAAATGTTTTTCTAAAATATCATTTGCTTCCCAGTCATTCTTTCTTAACCTACCATTATCAATAGTCCAAGATCCTTTGTTTTTTGTTATAATTAAAAACTTATTAGGAGATTGAACAAATACATCAACAATATGTAATTGTTTAAAATTGGTCTCATCAATTAGCAATAATTGTTTATTCTTTATTTCAAATAAAGCTCCAGAGTCTTGAATCAAAGCCCGATTTTTAGATTCAAACAGCACCTTAAAGCCTCTAATAGCCCCCATGGATTCAATATCATTCGTCTCAGGGTTATAAATATGTATTTGCTGAAATGTTTGAAATAAAATCTTGTTATCAATTTCTTCTATTCTTGAAAAAACAGGGAGTAAAAAATCATCCTTTTCTGGTTGTTTAAAAAATAAACTTGTATACTCTAAAATACCTTTGCTATTTTCGGACCAATAGCCAAAACCGCCGTGTCCAGACGTATAGATGTGCCCATCATCTTTATACAAAATAGCTCGTAAATCAGACTCTAATCCAGAAGCATAATTTTTCCAACGTATTCCATCATATACCAACAACCCTTTTCGTGTAGCAAAATACATTTCTCCCTTACCTCCTTGCGAAATATCAAATATTTCTAAATCACTTATTGTTTCTGCCTCCGTGAAATTTTTAATAAATGGTATCCCTGAAGTATTTTGCAATTGAGCCAATAATGAATTATGAACAAATAGTAAGCCTAAACAAACTAATTCTACATATCTCATTTTGACTTTTAATCTATTTAAAACCATATAACAAAGTAAGGCCTCCTTGAAGTTTAAAGGATAATAAATTTAATCAAATATAATTATATCTATAAAACCATATATTATAAAACAGCATAACTTTTATATGGTGTTGCAAACTTGAGTATTTGCCTAAAAAACTTCATTAAATAAGTTTCATGTCTTTTAAAATGGTTTCTACTTTGGAATCTAAAGCTCCTTCAAGAGTTTTGAATTCTGAAACAGATTTTAAAGTATCATTTACACTTACATAGAATTTTATTTTAGGTTCAGTTCCACTTGGTCTTAATGCTACTTTACTACCATCTTCTGTGTAATAAATAAGCACATTAGATTTTGGAATATCCAGTGCACTTTCTTCTCCTGTAAGCATATTTTTTGAAGTTGATAATTGATAGTCTTCTATTTTAACAACTTTAGAACCGTTTACTATACTAAGTGGGTTTTCTCTGGCATCCACCATCATTTGTTTTATTTCTTCAGCACCTTCAATGCCTTTTTTGGTTAGTGATACTAACTTTTCTTTATAACAACCATGCTCTACATAGAGTTTAATAAGTTCTTGGTAAACAGAACTACCTTGGGATTTGGCTTGAGCAGCAATTTCTACAGCTAAAAGTGTTGAGGTAACGGAGTCTTTATCTCTTACAAAGTCGCCTACCATAAAACCAAAACTTTCTTCACCACCACCAATAAAGTCTAATTCCGGGTAGTCTTTAATAAGTTTAGCTATCCATTTAAAACCTGTTAAAACTATTTTACTATCCACACTATAAGCATTAGCCATTTTAGAAAGCATAGGTGTTGAAACTATGGTTGAGGCAATAAATTCTTTCCCTTGAATTTTTCCTTGTGCTTTCCATTGCTTTAAAAGAAAATCGGTCATCATAACCATGGTTTGATTTCCGTTTAAAAGCACTAATTCATTATTAAGGTCTCTAACGGCTACACCAAGTCTGTCACAATCCGGATCGGTACCAATAACAATATCAGCATCAACTTTATCAGCTAATTCTAAGGCCATTTTCAAGGCAGCTGGTTCTTCCGGGTTTGGAGATTCTACCGTAGGGAAATCACCATCTGGAGTTTCTTGTTCCTTTACTATGTGTACATTTTTATATCCGGCACGTTTTAACGTCTCAGGAACCGCAGTGATAGAAGTACCATGAAGCGACGTGAAAACAATATTAATAGTATCCTTTGCTTCTTGAGGTGTATTTAAACTACCATTTTTTACTGAAGCCTCAATAAAAACGTTATCAATATCAGCACTGATAAAATTGATTAAACCATCATTAGCTTCAAATTTAATGTCGGCATAGTCTAAATCATTAATAGTATTTATAACGGCTTCGTCATGTGGAGGCACCAATTGTCCACCATCTTGCCAATATACTTTATACCCGTTATATTCTGGTGGATTATGTGAGGCCGTTAACACGATACCGCAATGACAATTTAAATGTCTAACAGCAAATGATAATTCTGGTGTAGGGCGTAAATCTTCAAAAAGAAATACTTCAATACAGTTAGCCGAAAACACATCTGCTACAACTTTAGCTAATGTTTTACTGTTGTGTCTGCAATCATAGGCAATAACTGTTTTAAGTTTTTCGCCTGGGAAAGACGTTTTTAAATAATTACTTAAACCTTGAGTACTTTTACCTAAAGTATATTTATTTATTCTGTTGGTACCAACACCCATAACACCACGCATACCGCCTGTACCAAATTCTAAATCTTTGTAAAAGCTTTCTTGAATGTCTTTTGGATTGTTAGCAATACTATCTTTAATAAATTGCTGAGTGTCTTCATCAAAAGTTGGGGTTAACCATGTGTTTATACGGTCTAAAATTTTTTGATCCATTTGGAATATTTATTTTTTATATATTAATTACTATTTTATTTATGTAAATCAAGTACTGTTCTAAACCCTAAATGTTCCATAGAAGAATCCATACTAGTGGCCATACGAGCAGAAACCCTATAACTTGCACAATAGGAGTCACTGCATAAAAAAGAACCTCCTTTAATAACCTTTTCCATATTGTAGGGATTATTAGGATTATAATGTTCTGTTGCTCCCCCTGGGTTATCAGCTATAGTATTGCTATTAAAAAGCTTTTGGTAATAATTAAGATTGTACCAATCACTGGTCCATTCCCAAACATTTCCAGAAACGTCATATAATCCATACTTGTTTGGGCTATATGAACCTACAGGAGCTAATCTTTCATAGCCATCTAGCTTTAAGTTCTTTACGGGAAATTCACCTTCCCAAGTGTTTGCATTTTTATGAAGCATGTCCTTATTATTTCCCCAAAAGTAAATTGTATTATGTACACCGCCTCTAGCTGCATATTCCCATTCGGCCTCTGTAGGTAACCTTCTACCTGCCCATTGACAGTAAGCTTGGGTATCTTCAAATGAAACATGAACTACAGGGTAGTTATCTTTATTAGTTATAGTACTTCCTTTACCGCTAGGGTTTTTCCAATTTGCTCCTATTGTCCAATGCCACCACTGTGAAAAATCATAAAGGTTAGGAACAGTTGATTTTGTTTTTTTAAAGGTTAAAGAACCAGGTTGTAATATGGAGTCATGTGGTTTTGGTGTTCCCTCTGGAACTTGCAATTTCATATCTTCCCAATCTATGGCTCTTTCTGCTGTTGTAATATAACCGGTCTCTTCTACGAATTTTGCAAACTGTTTATTGGTAACCTCCATTACATCCATAAAAAACCCATCTACTTTAACTGTGTGCCTTGGTTTTTCATGATGCATTGTCATATTATCATTACTTGTTGCTCCCTGTTCAAATACTCCTCCAGGTATCCAAACCATACCATCTGGAGCTTTAGCATGTGAATTATCTTCATTTATTTTAGTCCTAGTATCTTTACAGCTTACTATGAAAAGAGTTAAAATACATATTAGGTTATACCTAGTAATCCATTTCATAATAGTTGAGTTTCAGTAAAGGTCTTTAATTTACTCCAAGTATCTAGTAATTCTGTTCCTCCCCAACCATGACCCGCATCAGGATAAAGTGTGTAATCATTATTTACATTTAGTGAATTTAATTTATCTCTTAAATTAGTTCCCTGACTAACTGGTATTAAAGGGTCTTGACCTCCATAAAAATGAATTGTTGGAGGTGAAGTTGTTTTAGCTTGATGAACAGGACTTACTTCCTCTAAAAAAGAGATTGTAGTATTTACACCATAAGAATCTAACAACTCTTGCAGTATAGGATTTGTATTATTCAAATACGCAGGATCCGTAAAATTTGTTGGTCCCACTATAGAAGCAACCATTTTTACATTATTATCAATATCGAAACTATAGCTCCATAGTAGTGACAAATGACCACCAGCACTAATCCCGAGAAACCCATATTCATTAGAAATCACATAGTCATCTTTCTTTGATTTTAAATCATCTACAATTGTTGTTATATCATTTATTTGCATTGGATAGGGTGGATTGTCCTCATCGGATAATCTATAATTAATATTTACAAGCGCTACCTCTGGAAAATCAACTTTATAAAGATTAATTAATGGCAACATGCTACTTTTGTCACCAGAATTCCAGCCACCTCCATGAACTAGTATTATCACTTTGGTGTCCTCATTTCTCCCTTCTGGAAGATAAATATCGTATGTTTGATTACTACTTTCACCATAAGATAAATTTAATAATTCCTTATAATCAAGCAACTCATTTTCGCTGATGCTATTTGTTAAATCACCTTCTTCAGTACAAGATGCAATAATTAATAATAATGTTAGTAATAAACTATGTTTTAAAATATTCATTTGCATTATTAAATAAATTTAAGGACTCACTTGGTTATATTCAAAGTACTATAATTAAGTATTGAAATGTTAAGAAAACCTTGAGTTTATAAGGTCTAAAATTTTTCTTTAAATTTTAACATACATAAATTTTTATATGCTTAATCTTTGTTGCAACTAAATGTTAATAAAAGAAAATTTAGCACCAATAATACTGATATTGTCCCTAGTATACTCATCATAATAGTTTTGCTATTTTTATTATCTCTTCAATGTGAAATGCCCCTTGTAAATCTTATTTTTACTTGGTCTATTAACCACAAACCAATATCCATCAGTGGGCATAATGGCTCCGTTAAATGTACCATCCCAACCTGTGGAGTTTTGGTCAAAAGCTTTTAATAGTTTACCGTACCTATCAAATATTTGGATTGAAATACTGGGCTCGGTTTCAGCAAAACGAATATTCCATAAGTCATGCACACCATCACCATTGGGGGTAAAAAATTTTGGGTAGTCCAATAGATATACTTCTTCCTCTAAAACGCCACAACCATTTGAATCCCTTATATAAATGATGTAGTCTCCCGAAGATAAATTGTCGAACCTATTGCTACTCTGATAGTTTTCATTATCCAATGAATACTCATATTGTCCTATCCCTTCCGCTTGAATAATTATTGAATTGTTGTTTCGGGTCCAATCTACAGTGTCTATTTGAATTGATTTAGGCATTCCCGATTCAATTACCCTAATATCTAATGATGATTCACAAAAAACAGAACTACCTGAATAGCTGTCAAAAACGGTAATTTTGTAACTCCCGGGTGTATCGATTGTAATTTCTGATTTTGTTTCACCAGTAGACCATAAATAAGCATCGTGAGTTGTGTTAAGGGATAATTTTATAGGCTGTGCATCACAAATAAAGTACTCTGTTTGCATTTCAATTTTTGGGTTATCAAAAATCTCTACTTGGGTGGTTAAATTATATGTATTGGCCATAGAAATTATGGTTGCATTAACGGTATAAACCCCGGAAAACTCATAGACATGTTCCGGGCTTTGTACATTAGAGGTAACGCCATCTCCAAAATCCCAATTAATTTCATCAATGGGTTCATCAGTATCTATTTTAAAGCTATTAACATTTCCGAGGCAAACATTATTGGCTTCTATTTTAGCAACAAAAAAGGATTGTATAAATGGTGGCAAGCCAAAAATAGTAATCCTTCTATTTAGGCTTAGACCTTGATTGTTATAATTGCATGCAAAACCTATCGTGTTTGGATATTCGATAACATCTAAATACGATGATACTGTGTTAGATATATACAGTTTTCTATCTATTGCAAGCTGTATTGCCGATAATATATCACTACCAGAATATATAATGGTACTAGAATCCAATATACTTTGCTTATCTGAATTGGATAAATCAAATTGATATAGCTTAGAGGATGAATTATTCAGATTTACATCTGAAACATAAAGTACTTTGCTATTTGGTGAAAACTCTATGCCGTAAGCACCTGTTTTCTGTTCTTTACCAAACACATTATCAATAGTAATTGGCTTAGTCAATATTCCTGTATTAGCGTCAAAATCAAATATTTCTACTACGCTATCAATATTCCATTTGGCCAAAGCCACTTTTTTACCATTGGGTGATGCCTTCATATAACCAATACTATTTCCTGCATCCCCATTATGTATACTGCCAACACTCGATATAACAGGACTAGTGGAGACACCAGATTCTGTTATCCTGTAAGACAGAAAATTAGCATTGTTCCATGCATGGGCAATTACCCAAAAGTCCAGACCATTTGCATGCTGTACTGCCGTAATTTTCTCTGTACTAGGTGTTGTCAATAAAACATTCTTGACATTAGTAATGGCTCCTTTTCCATTATCTAGATTCATATCTACTTCTGAATACCTAAGACCATCATTACCTGCAGTAGCAGCTACGGTAAATATGTAATATATTGAATTTGACTTAGGCTTGGGTACAATAATAGCCGATTGTGAACTCGAAGGATCTCCCAATAAACTTTGACCGTTAAGCATCACGTTATGATTTCTATTCCAAACCGTAATACCATCTGTATAAAATAAAAGTTCTCCTTTATTGTTTGAGATTGTGGCACATCCCTCATTAGTGTCAAGTCTACCATTTAACAATGCTTGAGGACCAGGTTCTGTAAAACTCACACCAGCTTTTTTACCAAAATACCAGTTAGCAGCTTCTTTTTGGCCATAGGCAATAGTAGCATACAACAATATGCAAATACAGATATTGAACCGAAACATTGACATTAAAAGTTTGAGAGTGTATTATATACCTTTTAATTAAAGAGAACCAATGATTAATCTTATAAGTTTTGCAATTGTTTGTAAGCAACTAATTTGCACAAAAAAGAGAGCCCATTAACCTATACTTAGTACAACTAAATATTAAATTTATAAGGTTAATGGGGCTATATCTCTAACAACTAAACTAAAACTACTTTACTATAAGACGCTTTGTTATTTTAAAATTATTCTCATCTAATATTGAAATTAAATGAACGCCTCTTGCTAAGTCTGACACATCAATTTCATCTTGATTATATACTACTTTTTCTAAAGCTCCAAGAACAGAATATACCCTAAGCTCTTTAATGCTATTTACACCATCAATCTTAACAAACTCTTGAGCAGGGTTTGGAAATAATTTAACAGAAACTCTATTAAATTCATCGATGCTTAATGATAAAGTACCTCCATTTTCATAGGCACCAGCATCATTTGTGCTTTCTCTTAAATACCCTCTTTGATCTATGGCTGGTATAGCAACTCCTGTAGCAGCAGTACAATAATCATCTGCTGTACTAGACTCTGCTATTGTAATAACCTGAGTTTTACCACCTTCATCAGATAAAGTGCCTGATAAACCTGCTTGGTTAGCTGTTCTGCCTTTTTGGTTATTTTTTGCTGCTTCATCGATGATGGCTAATGAACCTGCTGCTCCTTCTAGACCACCAAGAATACAGTTTACCATATTGGTTAAATTAGCATTGGCAAAATTTATAGCTTTTGTAGCTACATCGTCACCAAATGAAACTATAATAGAATTAAAAGCACTAAAATTAGTTGTAACTCCAGCTGGTCCTGTAAAACGGAATCCACTTTTAGTAAGATTAACGTGCGAGTTGTTATATACTGTAGCATGTACTAAATTCAAGTTAATATTCCCAAGTCCTGCTGTCGCTCCTACATATTGTGCTACTTTACACCAAACAGCTCCTCCACCGGCTCCACTACCTGCACTCGTGGCATTGTTATTGGATATGGTGCTATTTTCAATATTAACATCGATAGTATAATCATCTCCAAAATCTTTATTTCCGTTGATATAGATTGCGCCACCATTTCTACCTGTATTACTATCTACCAAAGACTGCTTTACATTTACAGTACAATTTATAGCCGCTCCATTATTAGGCGCTGCTATAATACCACCACCATCTAAAGTTGATGTATTATTCTTTACTGTACATTCAATAACATCTGCATTTGTACCTGCAAAACTTAAACCACCACCATTTTTTGCGGTGTAATTATCCTCAATTATTAAATTCTTTAATGTTATTAGACCTGTAACTTTGTCAACATTAATTCCACCACCATTATTGGCATCATTTCCATATCTAATTCCAAGGTTTTCTATAGTAATGGTAAGGGCACCTTCACCTACGCTTATAACTCTACTACCCGTTCCGTCTGAAGATGCAGAAGCTGCAGCTTGAATAATATCTGTTGTTGGGTCTGTTCCTCTAAGAGTAATACTTTTATCAAAAGAAATTGGCTCTGTATGTACTCCTGTAATTAATATAACATCTCCGTCATTTGATGCCGTTATAGCGTCTGTAATTGTTGCATAGGGATTCCCTGTATAAGGATCTCCTTGAATATTTACGGTTTGCGCTGTAAGTACTGCTGTAAATACAGCTAGTAATAAAAAAGTAATTGTTTGTTTCATCATATTTAGTTTTTAGTTAATTATTTTTTTTATGGGACTTCCATTTTTTTAAACTATCCATACCCAAATAGTCCTTTAATTGGTTATAAACTTTACTTCCCAATTTATTAAGCTTTTGCTTTTTAACTTCTGGTTGGTTAGCATATTCCTTTTTAATAGCCTCTCCTTCTTTGAAGCGTTCTAATTGAATTTTGTAAATAGCTTTAGATTCTTGTTTATCTAAGGATAAGACCTCGGTCATTTCATTAGCAATTTTCTTTGCCTTTTTTTCTGGTTTTACTTGTGCATTTACTCCAAGAGCAATAAAAAAAGTCATACATGCTAATAGCAATTTTAATTTCCTCATTATCAATATTTTTAATTTATAGATTATTGTTCCTGCAAGATATTTACAAGACAAAAAAAAGAGGTTTTAATGCTGTTCATAAAGGTTGAACATCTAACCATATAGGACGAAATGCTTATTGCCACGATATACTACCGGCTGTCTGTATATGTTTAGCCAGAGCTTTCTTTAATTTTTGTTTTATTTGAGGATTATCCAAGGGAATTGTCTCTTTTGGATCATGGACCAAATCAAATAGCTTATATTCTGAAAAAGGATTGTTTTGAAGTAATTTATACCTTCCATCTGAAATGGTATAATAAGCCCTACCTCCAAACTTATGACCTTCTCTTCGTACCCAAACCATATTTCTGGAATCTTCTGAGTTTGTTAGACCATGAAGTGGTACTATGCTTCTTGAAGGTAATTCTGAATTAATCTCTCCTTCTCCAGCAAACTTTAACAAGGTTGGATAAAAATCCATTAGCAGTAAAGGTGTATCAATAACCCTAGATATTGATTGGTTGGGTAGTTTAACAATACAAGGAATTCTAATACCTCCTTCTAACATATCGCCTTTCCCTCCAGAAAAAGGTTGGTTATTTGCTCCATAGTTTAAGGCTCCACCATTATCTGAAGTAAAAACCACAATAGTGTTTTTATCTAATTGAGTCCTTTTTAAATGCTCTAAAATCCTACCAATATTAAAATCCAGATGTTCAACAAAAGCAATCATTTTTTGTCTTTTAAGAGGTGTATTCTTTTCCCTTTTTTGAATACTATTTAACCACTCCATTGGGGGTTGCACGGGGTCATGAGGGGCATTGTATGTTAAAAAAAGAAAAAATGGTTTGTCGGATTTCTTTTGTTTTTGTAAATAATCTAAAGTCCAATTTGTAAACAAATCTGTGGCGTGCCCATTAGGGTTTATTTCTCTTGCATTTTCCCGCATCCAATTTACACCTGCTCTTTTGTGAGTGTAATAATCGTCCATCATATCCCCCACAAAGCCTTTAAAATAGTCAAACCCTCTGTTGTTGGGCAAATCGGGACTTTTATAACCTAAGTGCCATTTTCCTATAAGTGCCGTATTATAGTTTAATTTTTGTAAGGCTTCAGGGAGTGTAATTACATCGTCTTTTAAGTTTCCCCAGGTATTGTCAGGCATATCCCTAATTACTCCTGGAACACCAACCATATCTGGGTAATTTCCCGTAAGGATAGAGGCTCTACTGGGTGAACATACAGTACTGTTGGCATATGCTCTTGTAAACTTGACTCCATGTTGGGTCAGTTTATCTATTTGGGGTGTTTTAAGGTCCTTGGCTCCGTAGCAGCTTAGGTCTCCATAGCCTAAATCATCGGCCAGAATAAAAATAATATTTGGTTTTTCTTGCGAGTATAGATTCATGGATAAGAAAAAAAAACCGAGATAGAGAACGACCTTTAAACTTGCAATTAAATTTATTCTTCTCATATTATCCCGGTTTTTTAAAACTAATAAAACATTAAAGTTTGCTATTAATCAAATTTCAATATGTCAGATATAGGGAGCGTATAACTATAATTTTCAACTGCAACAGGTATATCATCTCCATAAAATTTTGATGTTTTAGAGAGTTTGGGTCTTGCAACCAACCAATAATAGCCTTTCTCTTTAGGTTCAAAACTATTTTCAGCAATATTGTCTAGAATTAAACGAGCCTCCTTTATATTGTCTGATGCGGAATAATATATCGCATAGATTTTAAAGGCATCCGATTTTTCCCATTTCATTTTTTTCTTTTTTAGGGAAACTTCAATAGGCGAATACTCTTGAAACTGCCATCCGGCCAATGTTTGAAAATACATGTCCTGATAAATTGTTTTGTAATTATCATCAAAAATTAGATTATTCAATTCATCTGGATCTGTCTTAATGTTATATAATTGATCTATAATGCCATGGGTGTAAACAAATTTATAATCGCCTTTTCGCATCATTCTAGACGGCACATTTCTAGCTCCTGGCAACAATTTGTAATCTCCTCCCCTAAATTCCGAATACACAACTCTGTCTTTTAACTCCTCTCCCTTAGTTAATACATCTAATAAAGAAACACCTTGCGCGGTTTCTGGAGTTTTACCATTAATTAATTCTGCCAATGTTGGCATTAAATCTATAAAACTAACAATGGAATTATTGATTGTATTCCCTTTAAATAATTTTGGATACGATACAATGAATGGCACATTTACAGCATCTTCATACATATTGTGTTTTCCTCTTAAACCATGTTCAAATAAATGCTCTCCATGATCTGTAGTGTAGATAATAATAGTGTTGTCATAAAGCCCTTTCTCCTTTAAGGCATTGACTACTCTTCCTACCATATCATCCATTTCTGTAATACAAGCATTGTAGGCAGCCATCACATTTTGAGCTTTTTCAAGGTTTTTAGGAATTCCTGAATGTACCCAATTTGGCACCCAAGGGTATTTACCTTTTTTATACCAGTCATCATAAGTTTCAGGTAATTGATATTCAGAGGGCGTATGCATATCCAAATACGTTTGGGTAGTTGTAAATGGGGCATGCGGTTTTTCAAAACCTACATGTAAGAAGAAGTTTTTGCCATCTTCTGCTCTTTTATTGATAAACTCCACAGATTTTCGTGCCACCACCATATCAAAGTTATCCTCATCATTCTTAACAAGAGTAGGCACATATTCCTCATTAAGATGCATAGAGCCTCCCTTATAGGTTTTCCCATACTTCTTAAATTGTCTGTAACGCATATAGGTATCTTCACCCACTTCATCTTCATAATGGCCGCCAGGGAAGTATGTATAATACCTTAGGCCAATTTCATCAAAGCCCATATCATTTCCTTCCTTATGGTCTTCGTCTACATCTTTTTGGAGTTCACCGTGCACATGCATTTTACCTGGTGAAGCCGACACATACCCTTGCTCTTTAAACACATCTGCTAAGGTAACAATGCCCTCATGATAACCAGTTTCCCTAAGGTACCCACTACCTAGATTTTTAACTTTCCCATTGGGCATAGTTACTGGAGCTTTATGATATATGGCACCATTGGCATAGGGATACATACCGGTAACCAATGATGCCCTTGCAGGTGCACAAACAGGAGCGGGTGTGTAAGCGTTATTAAACATTACCCCTGTTTTGGCTAGTTCATCAATATTTGGTGTAATTGACCTTTGGCTTCCGTATGCTCCGGTTTCTTCTAATTTATGCTGATCTGAAATTATAAAGACAACATTAGGTTTTTGACTATTACTTTGTGCATGAATGTTACATGCACAAAGCAGTAAGAACCCAAAAAATAATTTTCTCATAGGTGATTTATTAATCTATGTTTCCGTTTGCAGACGATTCAATTAACGGAATTGGCCAGGTATAATCTTCAGGCTGCCTTGCTCCAACCGTATTATTATAACTTGACCTACAGTATTCATCATAAACACCCATTCTGGTTAAATCAAAAAAGCGGTGGCCTTCTAATGATAATTCTTGAAATCTTTCATGCAAAATGGCATGCCTGAATTCTTCCATAGATAGCCCAGTCCCGTCAAAATTATCCATACTCACACGATTCCTCAATGTACTTAAATCAGCGTTGGCCATAGCTGGGTCTTGGTTAATCTCTGCCAAAGCTTCTGCACGCATCAAATAAACCTCTGCCAAGCGAATAATATGCCAATTTTGTTGGCTTGTATATTCTGTTGTAGCATTGGTATCGATATATTTTGATGTATATACTACGTTCAAGTTTCCATTTGCTGCCCCTGTTGCGGTTATGGTCCTGATATAACCCGTACTATTAGGATTCAAGACATATGTTTTGGTAGCGTCTTGAAAATTCTGAATAATGGAGTTTTGAAATCGAATATCGGTCTTGTCTATATTGTTATTTATAAAACCTCCTTGCATTTTATTGGTGCCACCCCAGCCACCTCCGCTAAGGCCAGCGTTTCTAGGACAAAATAAATTGGAAACTGCGGTACCTTGTTCCACAATTGAGGAACCTTGCACATCAAATAACAATTCTGGGTTATTTCCATTTGAAGCTGAAAAAATATTTTTCCAATCTTCTAAATTAGACACCAATTGATAACCGTTTTCGTTTAACGCCAAATCACATTGCTCTTTGGCCATTCGGTAATACGATTCTGGCGATTCTGAAATACCATTATAGCGTTCATTGCCTAATACCCCAGCCATAGCACTGCGCTTTGAAGAGGCTATTTGTAAATAGGTTTTAGCTAACATTGCATGTGCTGACGCCTTTGTTACCCTTCCAATATTATTGATATAACCATTTCTAGTTTCATTAAATCCCCAACAATTATCTGCCGCAAATTGAAAATCGTTAATAATTACCTCATAGATATCTTCAATAGGAGACACTGGTAACCCTTCTTCTCCTGGTTGTACTGGTGTCGTTCTAAGTGGTACTTCTCCAAAACACCTTACCAGGTTAAAGTAATTTAAACCTCTTAAAAATCTTGCCTCTCCAATTACTCTCCATTTTAGCTCTTCATCTATATTGCTTGTTTGAGCCACCCTAGCTATCACATTATTGGCATCTTTTATGCCAACATAAGCTTCTTTCCAAAAGTTAGGCAAATTTTGGTCTGTGTTAGCTATAGTACCTCTTCTAAAATTCCCATGTTTCCAACTAGAGGCTCCTTGATCCGAGGCCGCAAAAGCATTGGATAAAAATTGCTGTCTGTAATAACCAACACCACTTTTTAACTGGGCATAAACTGCTGTTACTGCAGCCAATGCATCCGTATCGTTTTGATAGAAAAAATCTGTTCCTATTTGCGTAAAAGGCTCTTCCTCTAATGCTTCATCACAACTAACAAAAATGAATGAAACAATTAGTAAATAACACAACTTAAATTTCATGTTTTTCAATTTAAATGCTTTCATAATCAATTTTTTAATAATTAAACTTTAATCCTAACGTATAGGTTCTCGTACCTGGATACCCTCCAAAGTCAACACCTCTTCTCTGAGGGTCTTTGTTATACGTTTGCACTTCTGGGTCATAACCTGGGTAATCTGTCCAAGTCACCAAATTTTGACCCGTAGCATATAACCTTAAACTTTTACTATTTTTAAAGTTAATGGTATAGCCAATATTTAGGTTTTTTAATCTTATGTATGACCCGTCAAAAACTTGCCTGTCTGAAACGATAGCTCTTTGCCCAGGGTCTGTAAGCGGTGCTGGGTTACCAACATTAGTCGTTTGTCCATCAGCTGGGTTATAGGTAACATTACCAGAAGCATCAACATTTAATGGTGCTTTCCATGAATCTTCAAAAGACGATAACAAGCCATTTCTACTGTTTTGGTTTCCGGTTAAGGCCCAAGAGTCTACCCAGAAAATATCACCTCCTTTTTGACCTGTGAATAATACACTCATATCCCAATTACCTAATCTGAAATTATTGGTAATCGCAGCAGTAAAATCAGGATTAGGATCACCGATTTGCACATAGTCCTCAAAATTAATCTCTTGTGTTGCCAATGGTTGACCACTACCATCAAGATCAACCGAATTATTAATGTACTTAATTTCTCCCGGAGCAGCACCATCAATACCACTAGCTATAGCTTCATCCCAGTCTTGATAAATTCCATTGGTTTGAGCTCCCCAAAAAATACCTAAAGGTTGCCCTTCCATAAACATAATTGGGTTTGCCTGACTAAATCCGACTGATGGCCCCAATTGAAATTCTAAATTAGAGTTTAGTTTCACTAATTTATTTCTATTCAATGAAAAATTACCTGATACATTCCATCCAAATTTATCAGTATCAAAAAGCGCTGCATTAATACCCAATTCAATACCCTTGTTTTCAACTTCTCCAAAATTGTCAACAATCGTTGCAAAACCATTTGATGCTGGCAATGTTACATTTTGAAGTAAATCATAAGTCAACTTATAATAGGTATCTATGGTTAAGCCAACCTTAGAATTAAAAAGTCCAATATCTAAACCGGCATTGAATTGGTCTGTAGTTTCCCAAGTTAAGTCATCATTAGCCAAGTTTGATTCATAAAAACCTGTTACCAACTGATTATTAAAGTTATATCTAATTGGTGTTAAAAGCGCTAGTGACTGATAAGGAGCTATAGGATTACTTCCCGTTTTACCATAAGATAGTCTTAGCTTTAGATTAGAAATTGAATTAGAATTCTTTAAAAAGTTTTCGTTAGAAATTGCCCAAGCTAACGCCACAGAAGGGAAAATAGCACTTTTATTATTTTCGGCAAATTTAGAAGACGCATCTATACGTGTATTTACATCTATATAATATTTACTCTTGTAATTATACCCAACTCTAGCAAGCCCAGACAATAAACCAAACTCTCTAAATTGTGCAATAGGTACTAATACATCTGTTGCCGACTCAAAAGTATAAAAGGTTGTTGCATCATTTCCAAAGCCAAATGCCTTGTTAAACATAGCGCGAATATTATTATTCTCATAAGTACCTACAAGAATAGCATCAACACGGTGACCTTTAAAATTGTTTCTATAACGTAAACTTGCTTCGGTATAAATTTTCTTGTTCTCTATAAAAGATTGTGTAGCCTCACCATTATTTCTTCTACCCCGTGTGGTATTCGTTGGATAATAACTATCTCTATTACTTTTTTGATAGTTAAAAGCGCCTTTAACAACTCCCGTTAGTTTTGGGGTTATTTTAGCGGATACTGAAACATTTTGAATAAAATTAACGGATTGCTTTCTATCAGTCACGAACTTAGCTAGTGTGTAAGGATTTGAAATAACATTTCCTTCATTTAAATCTGCATAAATATCATCATCTTGTCCAGGCTCCAAAATATCAAAAATGGGTTGAAACTGCAACGCTTGCGACACCACACTTCTTTGTTGGAAAATTTGACTGTTACCTACAGAAGCAGCATTACCTGTATTGTAAGCCATATTAGTTCTTGTAAAAATATCAATTTTATCATTGAAAGCTTTTCTTTTACCGTTCACATTAAAAGTCACTCTCTTATTACCTGTGTTAATAATAACACCTTCAATATCCTGAAAGCCTAAACTCACAGATAAATTTCTTTTTCTATCTCCGCCACGATATGATAGATTGTACGCATTTGAAAATGCCATTCGATATGTTAAATCTTGCCAATTATTGTTAACTCCTGTAGTAGTAGGATAAGGCAAATTAAAAGCTGCTAATTCTGGGTAATTATCTACGGTTAAAGGTTGAGAGCCATCAAAAGCACCACCTGCCCTCTGCGGGTCAGTAATATTTACATATAATTGGTTAATGACTCTTTGATTCATATAATCTTCAAACTGAGGGCCATCCATAACACCAATATTTTTTACAACGTCTGTAATAAAATTATCAACTGTTAGTGTTAATGCATCTTTGCCCCCATCTTTTCCGCCGCTTTTTGTGGTAATAATAATAACCCCATTGGCTCCTCTAGCTCCATAAACTGCTGTAGCCGCGGCATCTTTAAGCACTTCCATTTTTTCTATGTCATTTGGATTTAAAAAGCTAAGGGAGCTTTGTGATTGCCCCGAGCCTCCATTTCCTTCGGCATCTGTTAGTGGGTCAATTGGAATACCATCAATTACATATAAAGGTTGCGTTCCACCAAGCATAGAGTTTGTTCCTCTAACAGAAATGGCAATGCCTCCACCTGGTTCTGAACTTTCATTTACAACAACACCAGCTACTTGACCCTGTAGCATTTGTTCTATAGAGTTTGTTCTATTTTTCTCCAGTTGCTCTGTTGTAACCTGAGCAATTGAACCCGATAAATCTTTTTTAGTAACATCGAAGTAACCTACACTTACCACAACTTCATCAAGCTGTGAAATATCAGATTCTAAAAGAACTTGAACCGAAGGTGAAGAAACCTTTAATTCTGTAGTTTTATAACCTATATATGAAAATACAAGTACGGCTCCTTTCTCTGCATCAATTTGAAATTCCCCGTCAAAATCTGTGACGGCTCCCTTGGAGGTTCCTTTTACAAGAATAGCGGCACCAGGTAAAGGCTGTTTTGTTTCTTTGTCTAGTACTTTGCCTTTTATATTAATTTCCTGTGCCATGAGGCAGACAGGGAACAATAAAACAAATAAAATTAATTTTCTCATAAGTTAAATTTAGTTTGATTTTAGTTAATAATTAGTTTTTTTATTTCAATGGACTTATTTGTATCTTGAATACGTACTATATATGAACCAGCACTTAATCCAGAAACATCAATATTTTCATTTTGCTGGTAGGTAAACATTTTTAAGGCTCTGCCATGAATATCAAAAAATAAAATTCTAGCACCACTCTCTACCCCCTTTAAGTTAACCTCATTTATGGCAGGATTTGGATATATTGTTACATTGCTGATGCTTTCTGGAGACTCTGTTGATAGCGTTATAGCCCATTGTTCCATTAAAAAATTAGCGGCATGACCCCAAGAACCATCTGGTTCAATTAGCCATTTACCATCCATCCATTCATAAAGAAAATCATCTTCGTATTGCACGCCTTTTTCCCAGGTAAAACCATTTGGTGCTCCTTGTTGTCCAGAGCAATACAAATTCCATAAATAGAAATTCGGTATATTAAGCCCTAATGCCACCCCGATATACCTGCCATAACGGTTTTCTATGACCGATTGGGTGTTACTTCCATTATAAGGTGGATTTTCATTAATAGCAAACTCCCCTATTTGTACTGGAAAACTAAAAGGAAGATCTCTTGTTTCTGTTGTAAAATAGCGTGCTATTTCCAAGCCTTTCCACATAGCATGTCCGTGAGGATTAGCATTATTAGTCCAACCTCCATCGTAAGCAGACCAAGAGGTTAAATCTAATCTCGTTTTAGAGGCTACATCAGCTATAACACATGGAATATCACTTTCCATCATGGTTTTACGCGTACCGCTGTCATTCCACCATAGTTTATTAAACTCAATACCATGGTAAACTTTTACTGAATCATTAAAAACCTCATTTCTTGCTCGCTCCGTACCTCGTTGTCTAGCCCTAAACATACGAGCCATACCTTCAATATCCCATTCAACATCATCGGGTATAAGTGTTGGGTCTTGTTCCCACAGTACGCCTTGCCCTCGTAGCATCCAATCACCTTCCCAGTTTTGATATACAAAGGTTTTTCGCGTTGCTCCATAGGTCTCCAGCAGGTGTTTGGTTAAATCGTAAAATTGTTGTTCTTCATTTAAATAACTGCTATGGTCGAAGTCGGGGCCTTTTTTCCAATCGCCCTTATTTTTTGTAGTCGTCCAAAATGTATGTGTTTTTATATGCTTCCTTTTAAACAAGGAATCAATATATTGATGTTGGGCTACATCCTTTAATGTTGGAAAACTTGGCCATGTATGGTTAAAGGGGTAGGCACTAAACATCTTTCCGTTAATAGCTGTTAGTGTTGTTTTAATGGAAGTAGCTCCAAAATCTTTATAATAATCTAATCCTTCCAACAAATAAGGTCTATCGGTAAAATTATACCAACCAGCGATATGACTAGACCCAAAAATATTTTGAATTTGACTAACATCTACTCCAAGGTTTGGGTCATTTGCATCAATGGCAGACGTAATTTGTGCTTTAGTCGGTAACGTACTTGAATAATGTGCCCTTAACTCACCATTATTAGTAAAATTAAAATTAGGATTGCTTTGAAGCAGGTTATCAAAATCAACACCCTCTCCTAATCTAAAAAGACCGTCTGTACTTATATTTAGATTAAAACCAGCTGCTTCACTTATTACATTTAAATCGCCTTCATTGATTGACTGCACATATAAACTCCCCTTATCTGCTATTGTTAAAGAAGATGAATCTCCTGACGTTGTATTTTTTGTAAACAGACTTACATTATTGGCAATTACGACACCTTCGATTGTTAAGTCTGCTTTAGCCGTTGGTAAGCTCCATTGGTAAGTACTACCTGTAAGACCAAGGTTCTGCTTAATATTAATATAGGAATAATGTTTAATGGTTACATTAACCCTATTATTAGATTTAATAGCAAAACTATCATCTATAATTATATTGTATAGGTCTATAACCAAATTTCTTTCTCCAGAAGAACTTGAAATGTTTAAGGACTTGGGATTAAAAAAACCTGAGCCCGATACATATGTTGTTTCTTCATTTAGATTTAAGTATATACGACTGTTATAATCATATATCAGTCCATCTCCAGCACCCGAGGGCTGGTTTCTACCAGCAGAAAAAGTACCATTACATAAAATACTACCATTTATACGCAAGTCTTTTGCAAAATTGGGCGTGTTATGTCCCATTTGCAACACACCTCCCTGTTTTACTCTTAAATTGTTGCATAAATCCACAACCTGACCAGATGTCGTTCCTTGTACATCGATGTATATGGTATGATTCCCTTCAATACTAACATCATCTGTAGCTGTAGGCACAACCCCTGTACTCCATATTGAAGAGTCACTCCAATTACCATTGGATACGGTTGTTATAGCCTCGGAAAAATCTATATTTTGATCACTTATAAGTGATAATTGCCCATATGTAGTTGACAGCGTTAAGAAAAAGCTAAACACTAGAAGTATAAGCTTGTTATTAGTAATTTTTTTCATAGTTCTTTTTTTGCAATTTATTTTTGACTACAAGGCTTTTAAAACCTCCAAAGCCTTTTTTCTGAATACGTCTGACGGAGGGTATGCTTTATTTTCATTTTTATAGCCCTCTAAATAAGCATTCATTTTTTTGTAAAAATTCTGGTGTAAATAATACAGCGGTCTTTTTTCTCCTTGTTCATTTATAAGTGACATCTCTTTTGAACGTCCTGTATTTTTATCATATTCATTATTATACATCTGCCAGTGTAGTGCAAATGGGATATCCAGCTCCAGTGCAATTTGCATAATCTCTTTAGTCTCTTTGTCTTGCGTTTTTAGAGTTTCAGGCTTATTTTTATTAGCGTGATAGCCATACTCTCCCAAATAAACTCTTCTAGAAAATGGTAAATTCTTTTTAGGTTTTAGTTGCCCTTCCAGATAGTTGAAGATTCCTTTTAATGTATTCTTTTTCTCGTCATAGCTCTTGTTCTTAATCGCCTCATAGCTGGAATACGACACAAAATCTACATCAACCTTAGGAAGGATATCTTTTGAAATACAGGTTTTGCCCTGCATCCCTTTTAAAACCAAATTCACCTCCACGTAGTGATAGATTTCCACATTTTTGTGTTCGGTTTTTCTTTTGGCATCATCAATGGCTTTTTGCCTTATCTGAAACCACTTGGTCATATTATCTACATGATTCTTTGGAGGTGTCATGTTTCTGTTAAAACCTGAATGCAACAGCCAATCGCCTTCCCAATTACCAATCATAAAAGTTTTACCAGAATTGTTATATTCCTTTAAAAGGTATGTGGCAAACTCGAACATTTCGTCGTAAAGCGCTTGTTCTTCCTTTTTATTAATGCGGTTTTTCCATTTCACATCGGTAAGTGTGTGTACCCATGCAAATATGTATTTAAAGTCCATGTCAAAAACGCCCTTGAAATCCGGAATGGCCTTAAAAAGCTCTAAAGTTGTATTGGCGTCGACTTCTTTTAAGTTGTATGATTTTGTAGTATTTCGCCCCAAAGAAATTTTTAAAATATTAGACCCCATAGAACGGATGTGTTTGGCCTGTTCTACCAGCTTCGAATCATCGGTAAACTGGTATTTACCGCCTATACCTTGGGTACCCAATACAAAATTGTAATCCTCAAGCTCAAATATGGGGTCATAATCCACTTTTTGCCCAAACAATAATCCGTTTAACAAAAGCAAACAAAAAAGAAGGCATCTATTTAGGTTCATAAGACTTTATGGGTTTAAACTTTTAAACTTCAACGCATGTTTTCTAAAGACATCAAAACTGGGAAGCAAGTTGTTTTTATCTAAATAATCTTTAACAAAAGTCCTAGACTCTTTGTAAAAATTGTTGTGTGTATGCCAAATGGGTTGTTTTGTACCTTTATCATCAATCAGCCAATATCCTACTTGTTCTCCTGTCTCCTTTTTAATTTCATTGTTGTACATCTCCCAATACAAAATAAAAGGCGTACCCCATTCCAATGCCGTTTTTATGGTCCAGATAGAGCGTAAATTTTGCATTTCATCATTGTGATGAATGCTAGGGTTACCATATTCTCCAATCCATACGCGCTTTCCAGAAGGTAGCCCTTCTTTTGGTGACAACTGTGACTCCAAATAATCCAGTGATTTTTTAAGGTTTTCGTTTAACGCTGTTTCTTTTTTATATGGGTTAGTAGCATCATACGAAGAATACGATACGTAGTCTGGATTTACTACATTTACAATACTATTGGCAACCACTTTTGCCTCTGGTTCCATTAAAGCTTTTCTAACCAAATTAACCTCTATATAATGATACACCTCAACCTTACTGTGCTTTACATCCCTTTTAGCATCATCAATAGCTTTTTGTCTCGTTATTGCCCATTGCGTCATACCCTCTAAAGTTTTCAGATTCACGGGCTTCGTTCTATCATAATCTGACCTTAAATGCCAATCGCCTTCCCAGTTTCCTAAATAAAAAACTTTACCAGAACCACTATATGTTTTTAAAAGGTGTGATGTAAAATCATACACCTCTTTATACAAAGCCTCTTTGTGTTTCTCAGGGTATCCGTTTATGAATTTTATTTGAGCCGTATCGTCCTTCTTACCTACTGGTTCTGGCGTGTATTGAGAAAATCCATAAACCCAAATATGGTAATACTTAAAATCCATATCCAACACCTCTTTCATAGATGGCTCTAGAGTTGCCAATTTGGTAAGCGAGTTTATATTGTCGTTTTTTGGTAATCCATAATTTTCTGAACAATATCTAGGGTGCATAGAAAACTTAAGAAGATTAGAGCCCATGTTTTTAATCTCATTCGCCGTTTCTACCAACATAGTCTTCTCTGTAAACTTATATTTTGCCCCTACAGTTTGAGTTCCTATGGCAAAATTGTAAGATTCAATACTCTTTTCAGCTTTCTTAATTTGATTGGTTTCACTATTATTAAATGCACTTATTGAAAAGTAAATTAAACCTACTGCAACAAGCAATATGGGTAAGTAAAATGCTTTTGTTTTTTTCATTTGTATTCAGATAAATTATCGATACTGCAAAATCCAAAAAAAAGAAACAAAATAGGTAGAAAAGCAATTCAACTAGGTTTAAATAGTAGTCAAAACCTAATTTCACATCCTTTTGAAAAATAATTGCTCAGCTTACCCGAAAACAACACATGAATCTAAAAAACAACCATTTAAGCCATACTTTGTAGCTAACAACCATCATAAAATAAGGTTGAAAACTGTTTTTAAACTTAATTGAACAAAAACCTTTAACCTTTATTGGTTTTATATTTTTATATCTCTAAATGGTATACTATGAAATTTAAAACAATATTTACCTGTATTATTGCAATACAAATGGCTGCTTGCCAACAAAACGATGATGTTGAAGCAACGGTTCCTAATGATGCTACTACTACAGAAATAGAACAATTAGCACTCGTTAGTGACGATACTGATTTAGTAAACCTTCCAACAAGTGCTACTTATGTAAAGGAGCAAAGTTTAAAAGGCGAAAACACATCTCCTTATGGATATGTAGTTCGAAGACCTGAAGGGTTTGGTACTGACGGAAAACAATATCCCATTTTAGTTTTCCTCCATGGGTTTGGAAACCGAGGAAACAGTGCAAACAATCCTGATGATTTAAACAAGGTAGATCAAGGTGCAGCCATACGTGCTATAAAACTTGGTTTGTGGAGCCCTAAAGTAGCCCTTCCTGTTTTTGCTCCTCAAACGTCAGCGAATTGGGAGGGAGATGAATTGAAAAAATTTATTGAATATCTTATCGATACATATCCGAATGCAATCAATACAAATAGAATTTACCTTTCAGGTTTTAGTATGGGCGGCTATGGAACTTGGACATATCTCAATTCATTTAGTTACGATGCCAGCTTAATTGCTGCCGCGGTTTCTTTGGCGGGAACTGTGGATGTAAATGACACTAAAATTGAAGGGTTAAAGTTAATGCCTTTTTGGATGTTTCATGGACAACGGGATCCAACCTTACCCGTAAGCAGATCCACGAGCGTAGCGAATAAGTTTGAAGCACAGTATCCTGACCAAAATCATCAGAAGATTACTGTTTTTACCCAAGATGATTTTGATGGACAGTACCATCGTATAGACCATGGTGTTTATGATCAAACCTTTTGGGACAAAAACCAAACTGGGGAGGTGTTCGATGTAGACATTGTTAATTGGATGTTGCAATATAAACGCCCAGATTAATTATTCTATCGCTAATTCAATGGTAAGTAACATGGAAAATCTTAGAAGTAAAGATTAGTTGTTTTCCATAAACTCTTTTGGTGTTTTTCCGTAGTGTTTTTTAAACAGTGTGCTAAAATATTTTGGGTCTTGAAATCCAGATTCATAAGCAATGTCAGAAATTCTACTATGTGCTTTCTTTTTCATTAATTCCTCTGCATGCCCCAGTTTAATTTTTACAATTAAATCTGATGGAGACATATGTACTAATCCTTTTAATTTTCTAAATAGATTAGACCTACTGAGCCCCATGACCTCACACAAAGTATCAATAGAAAAATCTTTTTCTGTTAAATTCTCTTTGATCACATTTATAACATCAGACAAGAAACTCTCATCTGGTGTCATCTGTTTTTTTACTTCTTTATCGCCTAACAATCTATTCACATTTTCTCTAGATCTAATAAGATTATTGATCGTTGCGGTAAGAATAGATACATTAAATGGCTTCTCTACATAAGCATCTGCACCGGTTTCTAATCCTTGTATTTTATCGTCTATATCTGCAAGCGCAGTTAACATAACTACAGGGATATGACTTGTTTTAAAATTGGTTTTAAGCAAATTACACAGCTCTTTACCATCCATTTCTGGCATCATAACATCTGTGATAATTAAATCAGGGTTTTTTGAGAGCGCTAACAACAAGCCTTCTTTACCGTTAGAAGCTTCAATAACGTTGTAATTTTTTACTAACTCATTTTTAACGGCTCCTCGTAATTCTTCATTATCTTCTACTAAAAGAATGAGCTTATTCTTAGTGATCAGTTCGTCAACATTAGCTTTTGCTTCTTCTTGATTGCTTTCATCTACAATATGCTCGTCACTGTAGTGTTCTGTTCCACTAGGCAAAACAATAGTAAACTTAGAACCTATATTCTCTTTACTCTCCAACAGTATTTTACCACCATGTAATTCTACTATTTTTTTAGACAATAGTAACCCAATACCTGTACCCGGAATTCCTTTATTGGAAACGTTAGTTCCTCTAGTAAAACGTTTAAATATTAATTCTTGCTGCTTTTCTGGGATACCAACACCATTGTCTATAAACTCAATTTTAAAATTACTGTCATCTAAATATGCCTTCACCTTTATTTCTCCTCCCTCGTTACTATACTTAATGGCGTTTGAAATTAAATTGTAAAAAATTCGGTTCATTTTAGCTTTGTCAAACCATACAGGAATGTGTTTAACTTCTAAGGATATATCTAAAGACTTTTCTTGAAGAATAGGTGTAAAATCATTAATAATTTTGGCTAAACAATCTTTTAAATCTACTTTGCTAACGCTTAGTTTTAGTTGCTTTCTATCTATCTTTTGAAAATCTAACAGTTGGGTTACATACTCATTTAAGTTTTGTGAGTTTCTTTGAATAAGTTCTATTGACTTTTCTGTATTTTCCTGATTTGTGAGTTGTTTTACAAGTAGCTGAATAAGCGATACCGGAGTTCTAATATCATGCGCTACCTCAACAAAAAACTTAATCCTGTTTTCATCAAACCGCTTTTGAATATTGGCTCTAGAAATTCTAAAAATTAAATAGACAATTAAAAGAAAAAGTAGCATGTAAAAACCAAAAGCCCAAATGGATTTCCAGAAAGGTTTTTTGACAACAATTTCTAGGGTATAATCATTGTCTCCTTTTACTCCATCTGCATTAAAACCCTTTACATGTAATTGATAAGTTCCAGGATTCAAGTTTGAATAGTATATTTTTTCATTACCATAGCTTACATGATAATCTTTATCAAACCCTTTTAATTTAGACTGAAAAGCATTACTCTTAGAGCCGTGAAACTTGATGGTTTCATAATTAAAAGAGATGGTATTTTGATCATAATTTAACACCAGTTTTTTAGTATAATTGATATTTTTTGAAAGTGTTAAACTATCGGGTTCTTTACCGTTTATCTGAAAGTTTGAGATAAATATGTCTGAAAGAGGCCTGTCCTTAAACAAATCAATGGGGTTAAAAACAACTGCTCCTTTTGCACCACCAAAAGCTAATCTGCCATCTTTAAACTTGGCGGAAGCTCCAATACCAAATTCGTCAATTAACATTCCATCCTGCAGGCCATACTTTCTGAAGAATTTATTTTTAATGTCATACCTCCAAAGACCAGAAACTGATGCAAAATAGAGGTTTTGCATATTGTCTTTTTTAATAGAATAAACGGTTCCTATTCTTTTATTGGTGTTATCTGCTAAATTTTCTAATTGTTCTGTACTCAAGTTGTATTTGTACAAACCATTTTTGCTTCCAATCCAAATACAGTTGTTTACATAGTCTAAATTTAAATCATAGATTTCGTTAAAGGCGTTAAAAATGGATTCTTCAATTTTTCGTATACTCGCATTACGTGTATTAAGTTCAAAAAAACCTGTGTTAGTACCAACATAATTTATATTATCATATCCTTCTACCAAAGACCTTACCAATCCTACTGAATATGTATTTACAAACCTGCTGTTTTTAAAATGTGTTAACGGTGCATCACTACCTCCTATCCATAAATTATCATCATAAGCTCTTATTCTAAAAATAAATTTTGAAGGTTTTTTAGATTCCAACTTAAAATTAGAAACTTTACCATTGTCTTGATTTAAGACCAATAATCCTTCCCCATAGGTTCCTAACATCAAATTGTTTTGATATTCATTTACCGCTAAAACGGCTGTATTATACAATTTAGGATCTTTATTATAATTAGTCCAATTCTTATTCTCATCGTATTTACTCACACCGTTTTCTGTACCAAACCAGACAGCGCCAGAAGTCGATTCATAAATAGACCTTATGTTGTTGTTTTGAATGCTATTAGCCTTGTTTTGTACATGCTTAATATTGGTAAATACATTTTCTTTATCGTAAACAATGTTTATTCCGCCTTCCCTAACTCCCAACCAGTAGGCATTCGTATCATCAACATAGATTTCATATATACTATTTTGACTAATAGAATTTTGATTATCTTCATTATGGCTATAGGATTTAACAATCTCAAATTTGTCATCTAAAAGAAACAGTCCTAATCGATCTATAGCAATTAAAGCATTATTATTCTTATCAAAATCAATTTGACGAATGGCATATGTCTTATTAGAAATTTGACTAATGGGTATGTTCTTAATATCTTCTTTATTGATGATATACAAACCTCCTACTTCTGTACCTACCCAAATTCTTGTTTCAGAATCAAAAGCAAAATCTATAATGTCTTGGTCTGATAAATATTTTTGTTCTAAGGCAAGTTTTTTAGTGTCTTCTTTGTAACTAAAGACTAAAAGTCCTCTTGAAGAAGCGGCATACACCATATTATTATAGAACTCAACTTTCCTATTATTGATAAAGTTTTTGAATTGTACTTCTGTAGCCCGATGTGTTGATAAATCATAAACGATAAATCCTGCAGAAAGCCCTATGAGTATATTCGAATCGTTTAGATTTGTTAAAGATATAAACCTGTTCTTGGTCTCTGTATATAGTTCTTCAAAACGATCTTTCTCATAATGATATTTAATAAGAGAACCACCAGAGCTTATTGCATAAAGATTGCCCTTTACATTAAGGAGATCAGCAATTTCCTTCCCTTTTATTTTGTTGTTCTCATCTAGGTCGTAATTTTTAAACTCTACTCCAGAATATCTATTAAGACCTTGATCTGTCCCAATCCACATGTAGCCTAAGCTATCGCGCTCAAATGCATTGATTGTTCCGCTAATTAGACCATCTTTACTATCCAAATGGATTATTTGCTGACTATAAAGTGCCGTATTAAAGAACGCAAACAACAAACAAAAGAAAATCATTAGTTTTTTCATATACTAAAAATACTAATTTTTGAACTGTATAAAGCTCTATAATTTATAGCTGAGGGACTAAGATGAGCCTAACTAATTGTTCTTGTTTTTAAAAAAACAAAAATTAAATTTTAAAAGATTGTATTTTTGAAACAATTAGAGAACGAGTAGTTATCTAATTTCTATACCCTTACTATGATTTTTCTTTGGAATTTGGGTTCTCAACCACCAATCTCTATCGGTATTGTACTTATACTTCTTCTTTTGGTTTTCTAATTCTTCTCTTAATTCTTTCTCTACAGTATCGTAATTTGGATCATTAATTAAATTCTGCATTTCTCCTGGGTCGTTTTCTAAGTCATACAACTCATCAATATCATTTTCTAAAAAAGCATCTATCAACTTATATTTTTCTGAGCGGATAGCCAACATATCTGGTCCCGCATAGGGGTATTCATCATCAACATAATACTCAAACATAAATGATTTTCGCCACTGATCATTCTCTTTGTCTTCATCAAAAAGATTTAGCATAGACTCTCCTTGCATATATTCAGGAGCATTCACTCCTGCCAATTCTAGAATAGTTGGAGCCAAATCTATATTTAAAGCATTTTCATTAATTACCATACCTGCCTTAATTTTTTCTGGATATCTTATTAGCATAGGTATTTTCATAGAATTTTCATAAGCAATACGCTTATCCCAATAACCATGCTCCCCCATAAAATAACCATTATCACTACTGTAGATAATGACAGTATTCTCCAATTCATCCATCTCTTCAAGAGTTTGAATGACTTTACCAAGAGATTCATCTACAGCCAATAAAGTTTCTAATAGACTCTTAAACTTATATCCTTTAATTGGCCAAGGTTTTGGAGCTATGGTGTCTGAGCGAACATACTGCTTCCATTTAGAATCCCATGCTTTAATACGTTGCCATTCAGGTTTCCCTGCAAAGTTTTCTAGATGCGTACCATAAGGAGGTGTAGGCAGGCTGTCATTTTTAAAAATTTTATTATGTCTTGGTGCTGGAGAATGGTTTTCATGCACCGCTTTATGCCAAAGATTTAAACTAAAAGGTTTATTGGGATCTCTTTCTTTTTTTAGCCAATCAATTGCTTTGCCCGTTAAAATATCTGTCATATACCCTTTTTCCTGATACTCCTTACCATTATCATTTACCATAGGGTCAAAATATTCTCCTTGCCCAATAAAGCTGTACCAATAATCAAATCCAGGCCTGATATGTTTTTCTCCCTTAAAGTGTGCCATGTGAATTTTACCCACATGTGCTGTTTGGTAACCAGCACTTTGCAAATGTTGATTGTATGGTTGATAGGTTTCCCAATCTGGATCAACATGCTGATTATTTTGATTAACACCATGTATATGCGGATATGTTCCTGTTAAGAAACTCGCTCTAGATGGTGAACAAATGGATTGTGTAACATAATAGTTTTCAAAGATTGCTCCTTCATCTTGTAAACGCTGCATGTTTGGTGTTTTAAGAAATGGATATCTACCACTAGATTCTAATGCATCAAAAGGTTGATCATCTACCAAAATAAATAAAAAGTTAGGCTTTTTAGCTGTTTCTTGTTGAGCGCAAGAAAAGAGGGTACTTGCAACAACAAATAATAAAAGTATTGTTTTATAGTTGTTTAAAAATTTCATAATCTATTTTTTACCAGAATGCAATTAAAATGATGACACAAAAAACAATAAGTAAGTAAGACCAAAATCTATAGCTTTTATAAACTGCTTGTTGCTTTAAATTAATGGTTTCTCTTTTAAATTCTGCTAAAGAGAAGGTTAGGTTTTCAGTCTTCTCAAGTGGTGGTTTTTTAGTCGCTAAACTAACTACTACCATAACCAACATACTCCACACAAAATAATATGGCACTGTTAGTAAAAAGTGTATGTCACCAAAAATTGAATTTCCGTTGTTTACGGTAAAAATAATATTGGCTATTCCTAGTAAAATTCCTGCTATTAAACCAGAGAAAGCGCCAGTTGCATTGGTTCTTTTCCAAAAGATTCCTAAAATAAATGCAGCTACAATTGGCGGTGCCATAATTGATAACATTTCTTGATAGTACTTTAATAGCGTTCCAAATTGCTTTCCAATTTGTGGCGCCCACATTACAGCAATGATTAATACTGTAATAGAAGCCGTTTTTCCAACTCTTACTTTTTGTTTTGATGTACTTTCTGGCTTTATTTTATTATAAAAATCCATCGTAAAAAGTGTTGCAACTGAATTTAACAACCCACTTAACGAAGATGTTAATGCAGCTACCATAGCAGCCATCATAAACCCAATAAGCACATTGGGTAATAATTCCATAATTAGGTTTGGATAAACCATATCTGGCTTTGGTAATTCTGGGAATAATTTAATAGCCATTACTCCAGGAATAATGATTAGAAACAATGTTAGCATGGTTAAAAAACCAACCAATAAAACTCCTTTACGTCCTTCATCAATAGATTTTGCTGTAAGTACACGTTGCACCAATTGTTGATTGTTTCCCCAAAAGAATAGTCCTAAAATTGGAATCCCAACAATCATTCCCAGCCAAGGTACAGATGAATCATTATTTGGTCTTACAAGCTTCATTAAAACATCTCCTTCAGTCAGTAATTCTTTTACATATTCTGCACCGCCATTATAGGTTGCATAAAAAGTTAAAATCACGGAACCTACCAAAAGAAAAACACCTTGCATTAAGTCAACTCTAATAGCAGCAGATAGACCTCCTGGTATGGTGTAAGCAGCCACTACAATTGCAAATATGATTGACAAGGTTAATATTGAAGCCTCTGGAAACACCAATTTCATTACCATTGCAGCAGCATATAAAGAACCTGCTGCATCTAAGAAGATATTTACAATAATGGTGATTGCCGAAAAATAATACCTAGAAGCTACATTAAACCTTTTTTCAAGAAACTCAGGAATAGTAAATATTTTGGATTTAATGTAGAATGGTAAAATAAACCAAGCAAAAAATATCATAACCAAAACCGAAATCAGGTTGTAATTAAAAACGGCAATCCCTGTACTATAGGCATCACCAGCTTGTCCAATTAATGTTGAACTAGATATACTAGCGGCAAAAAGAGAAAAACCAATAACTGGCCAAGTCATCCCTCTACCAGCGAGAAAATACGATTTTTCATCCTTACTTTTACTGTATTTAACACCTAGGTAAACTATAAAAAGAAAATAAAGTATGATAATAACAATGTCTGCCCAAGAAAGACCATTTACCCAATTTGGGCCATTGGTAATAATATTATTTGCTAGCATATTTTATGAATTTTGTTCTTTACTAAGTGTAAAATCAATTAATTCATTTACATCACAAGTTGCCAAACCTATGTATTTATCTGCTCCTCCATAATACACATACAAAGTATCATCTACAATCATATTTCCAGTCGGAAAAACACAACCTTTATAATAGCCTTCAATTTCATAATCGAATTCTGGTTCCATAATATAGTCTTTAGTTCTACCAATTACTTTGGTTGGGTCTTCTAAGTCTAACATTACAGCACCAACTCTATAGTATCCTAAACCTCCATTTTCTACACCGTGATATAATACTAACCAACCTCTATCAGTCTTTAAAGGAGGTGTGCTTCCACCTACTTTTTCTTCCCATCCACCATCAATTCCACCTATAAGGATAGTACTAGGTTCTTTCCATACTAACATATCATCACTAAAGCGAATCCAAACTGCTGGCTTGCTTACACCATATTCTTCTCCAATCCATTCTTTTGGCCTGTGTAACATGGCATATTTTCCGTTGATTTTCTCTGGAAATAAAATGACATCTCTATCATCTAAGTTAGAATCTGTAATTCTTCCTAATTTTATCCATTCTTTAAAATCTTTAGTCATCGCTAAAGCAGAGTTTGCCATATTATTCTTTATAAAATGTGGTGCATGATCTCCATGATCTTCTGTTAAAACCTCATCATGAGCAAATTTCCAATATTGTCCAGGAGGAAAAGGCCTGTAGGCATAGGTTACATAATAATAATCATCAAACTTTACAATTCTAGCATCTTCAATACACCCCATATCTGGACCATCTTCACTTGGGCCTAAAACTGGTCTATCAGACACACGTTTAAAATTTTCTCCATCTTCACTTACTGCTAAACCAAATCTTATGACATGGTCTTCATCATCTCCTGCAGCTCTATAAAGCATATAGAATTTTCCATTATCATAATACACTCCAGGGTTACAAACTACAAGGTTCTCCCAATCGTTTTTTGGATTTGGAGTTAATATTGGATTTCCTGCAAATTTTTTAAGTTTCATCAGTTTAGAAATATTTATTAGTAAATTTTTATTTGCACAATATTAATTTGATATTAGAAAATAAAGGTTTTCAAATAGGTCAATAAGGATAAATAGATGGTCAAACTGATAACTAAAGGGGGATTCAACCTAAATCCTTGTAATATGGTACTAGGTATTGCAATATTCGCGTAGACACTCCAATGGGTTTTAATGACCAAAGGTCAGTTTAAAGATAACTTTGCCCAATAAACAAACCTAATAAAGCATCAAGCTAATTAAATTTGTTGCCTATAAGCCTATATTCTCAAATTGAATAGATATGAATAAATTCTTTCTCTTACTTTGCCTAATTCCCGTTTTTGGAAACTGCCAGAGTGATACTGGTCAATCACAAAAACCCAATATTGTTTTTATACTTTCTGACGACCATGCCACAAGTGCTATTTCAGCTTATAATGATAGATATAAAGGTATAGCACCTACCCCTAATATAGACAAGATAGCTGATGAAGGAGCCGTATTAATAAACGCATTTAGCACCAATGCCATTTGCGGCCCCAGTAGAGCATCTATTGTAACCGGAAAATACAATCATATAAATGGTTATTACAAAAACTATCAAGGTGGTTATTTTGATGGAACTCAATGGACCTACCCAAAAGCACTTCAAAATTCCGGCTACCAAACCGCCTTAGTTGGCAAATGGCATTTGGCTTCAGAACCACGAGGGTTTGATTATTACAAATATCATATTGACCATGGTGAACAAGGTGTGTACTGGAATCCAACCTACAGCGAAAATGGTATACCAGTAAACGAAAAAGGGTATGCAACAAATTTAACCACCGATTTTGCTCTAGAATGGCTAAAAAATAAAGAAAGTGATAAGCCATTTTGTTTACTACTTCAATATAAAGCACCCCATAGAGAATGGGCCCCGGACAAAAAATATGAAGAGTTATGGGAACATGAAGATTTACCGCTTCCGGACACTTTTTATGACGATTATAAAGGCAGGGAACTAACTGCAGGCGACACCCATATGACGATGGATTTCTTCAATAGAAGAGACATGAAATTAACACCTCCGGATTCACTTACCGAAAAAGAATTAAGAAAATGGCTGGATTTTGGGAATAATCCCAATGAAGTTGTTTTACCTAACGTTAGTTTAAAGGGAAAGGCTTTAAAGGAATGGAAATATCAAAAATACATTAAAGACTATCTAGCGACCATTAAATCAGTTGATGATAATATTGGTAAGGTTCTAAATTATTTAAAGGAGAACAATCTTGAGAAAAATACTATAGTTATTTACGCTTCGGACCAAGGGTTCTTTTTGGGGGAACATGGCTGGTTTGACAAACGATTCATGTATGAAGAATCGTTACGTATGCCTTTTATTATACGTTATCCTGAAAAGATTAAACCCAAAACTGTAATTGCTGATGTAATATCAAATATAGATTTGGCTCCTACTGTATTAGATATGGTTGGTGTAGACATCCCAAAAGAAGTACAAGGTAAAAGTTTTTTTAAACAATTAAGTGGTATCCCGAATACTGAATGGCGCCAATCTATGTACTATCACTACTACGAATACCCATTTTGGCACCATGTCCAGCCTCATTATGGTATAAGAACAGATAGATATAAACTCATTCATTTTTACTATGATGTGGATGTTTGGGAGTTCTATGATTTAGAGAATGACCCCAATGAATTAAACAATTTGATTGAAGACAAGTCCTATCAACTACTCATTTCAAATTTAAAGGACGAATTATATAGCTTAAAAAAGGAATATGGCAACAACCTTAGTTTAGATGAATTGCGAAAAATATCCGATACAAATTTTGGAGGTTTGGAGTCTCACAAAAAGAAATAAAAACTACTAATTTAAGACCCCTATAATGATAAGAAATATCTTTTTACTGATAGCTTTATTTAGTCTAGTATCATGCAAATCAGTTAATGGTCAAAACAAAGGAAATACGACCAATATTCTGCTTATAACGTTAGATGATATGAATTGGGATTCGGCAGGAATTTATGGCAATACAATTCCAGACCTAACACCTAACATAGATCGATTAGGAAACGAAGGTTTGGTTTTTGAAAATGGTTATGTGCAAGTCTCTAACTGTTCTCCTTCAAGAAGTGTTATTCAAACCAGTTTATACCCACATCAAAGTGGTATGAGAGGGTTTTACTATGTACAGCCAGAGCACAAAACCTTGCCCGAGATTTTAAAAGAACAAGGCTTCTACACCGGAGTAATTAACAAAGCTCCAGATTCAAGTTTAAGTCCGGATTTTGATTTATTTTGGAATACTACACTTGGATTTAAAGGTATAGAAAAGCGATCTGCGGAGGCGTATAGTAAACTAGTAACTAAGTTCTTTAGTAACGTAAAAAATTCTAATAAGCCATTTTATTGTGTGGTAAATGTAGCCGATCCACATAAACCTTTTTTTAATGATATGGCTTCCAGAAAGAAAGGGTTTGATAAGTTTAAGCCGTCTAAGATCTACACAAAAGACGATGTTGAAATACCGGGGTTTTTGCCTAAAAACCCAAGGATAAAGCAGGAAATGGTAAACTATTACAATTCTGTAAAAAGAGGGGATGATTGTGTTGGGGCTATATTAAAGACATTAGACAGCAGTAGTTTCTCAGGGAACACCATTGTTATTCTTTTATCGGATCACGGAATGCCATTACCGTATGCTAAATCTACAACTTATCAAAACGGCCTACGTGTTCCTTTTATAGTTCGCTGGCCCAATAGTATAAATCCTAATACTAGAAATACTAAAGATTTAGTTTCAGCAATAGATATAGCGCCAACTATTTTGGATATGTTAAATATAGATATTCCGTCACATTTTGAAGGAACGTCGTTCAATCCAAAAACAGTTAATAAATCAAATAAATATGTTTTCGGGCAATTTGATGAAAATGCAGGTGGTATTCCAAGACCCTCGCGAACTGTAATTACAAAAAAATACGGTTATGTTTTTAACCCATGGGCTACAGGAAAGTATGAGTTTAAGTCTGCTTCTGGGTCGCATACATCATACAAAGCCATGAAAAAACTGGCAGAAACGGATCCAGAAGTAAAAAAACGTTTTGACCATTGGGTATATAGGGAAATCGAAGAATTATATGATTATGAAAATGACCCGAATGCCCTTACCAATCTTATTCACGACCCAAAATACAAAGAGATTGTTGCAGAGCTTCGGACAGCTCTAGAAAAGCACATGAAAGCTACTGGAGATTATGTTTTAGCAGCGTATGGGAAAAAAGATAATACTCAATTTTTGAATAATTGGATGAAAAACCAAATTAAGGAGGCCAATCATAGAAATGAAACCATTAAATGGAAACGTCCTAGTAATCATAGTGGGCCCACAAAAGGAAACACAGAACTATTTCAAATAAAATAATAAACATCAACAAAAAAATGAATTTATATCCACTAAAATTTACACCAATTTCTAAATATAGACTTTGGGGCGGTAATAAACTAAATACTGTTTTAAACAAAGGATTTAAAGGCGATAACAACGGCGAATCTTGGGAAATATCTGATGTTAAAGGCGATGAAACCAAGGTAGCCAATGGCGAATTTTTTGGGAAAACTCTTAAAGAATTGTCAGAACAATTTAAAGGACAGTTATTAGGAAACAATGTCTATAAGACTTTTGGAACCGAGTTCCCCTTACTCATCAAGTTTATTGACGCTAAAACCCCATTATCTATCCAAGTACACCCGCACGACCATATAGCTAAAGAGTGTCACGATTCTTTTGGAAAGAATGAAATGTGGTATATCATGGATGCTGATGACAGCGCAGAGATTATTGTTGGTTTTAACAAACAGTTAGACAAGAACTCCTATTCCAAATATTTAGAAAACAATAAGGTTTTAGAAGTTTTAAACTCTGTAAAAACCAAAGCTGGCGATGCTTTTAATATCCCAACAGGTAGAGTACATGCTATTGGTTCTGGGGTACTGCTTGCAGAAATTCAACAAACGTCCGATATCACCTATCGTATTTACGATTATGATCGAGTAGACAAAACTACAGGAGAAAAAAGAGAACTACATAATGATTTAGCTTTAGATGTACTGGATTTTGAGGTGCAGGAGGCGTACACAACTGCCTATAAGACGGAAAGTAATGTTTCTAATAAGTTGATTCACACCCCCTATTTTAAAACCAACATCATTTATCTTACAAAAGAAATAAACAAAGATTATAGCAAAATAGATTCTTTCGTGATTTATATCTGTACAGAAGGTTGTTTAGAAATCACCGTTGATAATGCCAATTATTCTTTAGCCAAAGGAGAGAGTATTTTGATTCCGGCTATTATTAACCAATTAAAGCTAACACCTCAAAAAGAATCTAAAATTTTGGAGGTTTATTACTAGTCCCTTATGACAAACGAAGATTACATTATTGAAATATTGCTAAAAGCTGAAAAACTAGGGGTTCGGGAAGATGTTTTAAAAGAGGTTTCAAAAGTTTTAGAAGAGAACCCGACGCAAACACCATCTCAAGCATATGACCTTAGTTTTAAAAAAGTAAAATCACAAATAACCTGATTGTTTGAATGCAGCTTCTCATCTAATCAATAAAGATAATTTGAATAATCTATATATACTTCTAATGAGCAATGTTTAAGTTAAATAAATTTGGTGTTCAGAGTTACTGTTTTAGGAACTATAAGGATAATGCCGTTGTTGCAAAAAAGGTTAGGGAAATAGGATTGGATTCAATTGAAATATGCGAAGTCCATGCAGACTTTAATGATCTAGCAAATTGGAAAGAGGTAATAAAAATTTATGAATCCCATAATATTTCAATTGTATCAATTGGTGTTCAGACTTTTGTAGGCAATGACAAAGAAAGGTTATGGTTTGAGTGTGCAGCAACTGCAGGTGCAAAATACATAAGTGCCCATTTTGAAGTAGACTCTTTTCAAAAAGCAATTCCAAAAGTCAAAAATTGGTGCGATGAATTTGGCATAAAAGTGGGCTTACACTGTCATGGTGGATATAAATTTGCGGGCTCGAATGACGTTATTGATTATCTCTTAAAATTAGGAGGACCGCAGATTGGTTTGTGTCTTGATACTGGCTGGGCAATGCAAATTGGTCCAGAACATGGCAATCCATTAGATTGGGTAAAAAGATATGGGGACAAAATTTATGGGGTTCATTTTAAAGATTTTACTTTTGATAGCAATGCTCAGTGGCGTGATGTTGTAATTGGTAAAGGAAATTTACCTTTAAGGGAGTTTGTTCAAACATTAGACAAAATAAATTTTAATGGCGTGGCTGTAATTGAATACGAGGCTAACACGGATAATCCAGTTTCCTCCTTGCAAGAATGTGTAAAGAATATGAAAAATTGCTTAGTATAGTTGTCAAAAATTGGCATAAACCTAAAATCATCAAATTTATTAATAAAATATCATATTAATTTTACAATACGTGCAACAAAATGTATTCTACCCATACTTCCACAGAATTTCGCACAACAAATTTAAGACGTCAAAGTAAATATTGGGATAATGGGTGTAGAACACTCTATATTTAATTAGATAATCCATTATTATAATATACATTTTTAGAGTTTTTCATGGTAATACGACCATCATTAACTATATTTGATTTTGCATTCAAATAAATTCATTTAAGTTCATTATTTATTAAAAACACTTTTGGTGAGTTATTCGGTGAGTTTAGACACCAAAACTACCTTAACTTTTTGAATATCAATTGATTAAAATACAGGTTCGAGCCCCAGCCCGGTCACTAAAAAAGTTAAGCAATATAGCTTAACTTTTTTTATTTTAGCATACTTCAAAAAAAAAGCACACGTGGCGGAATTGGTAGACGCGCTGGCTTGAGGGGCCAGTATCCGTTTAGGATGTGGAAGTTCGAATCTTCTCGTGTGCACAGCTTGTAAATTTTCAAATAAAATAACGAAATCGCTAGATTTAATTGTCGTTAAAATAAAAATGCTTATTTTTGTTTAACGAAAATTAAAATTTAATGAACAATATTAAAGTAAGTTTTAGTATTAAAGATCTGGAGAACCTAACAGGAATAAAGGCTCACACGATTCGTATATGGGAAAAGCGCTATAATCTGTTGAGTCCTAACAGATCTGAAACAAACATAAGAAACTATAGTTTGAATAGTTTTCAGAAGCTTTTAAACATATCTTACTTAAATAACAATGGGATAAAAATCTCAAAAATCGCTAATCTTAAGGAAGAAGAGATTCCAGTAAAAGTAAGAGAGATTGCTTCTAGAGCTAAGGTTGAAGATCATGCTATTAACGCTTTTAAAATGGCCATGATTAATTTTGACCAAGTTTTATTTTACAATACCTACAACAACTTAATTGAGAACAAGACATTTAGTGAAATATTTTATACCGTATTTCTGCCTCTTCTTGAAGAAATTGGACTATTATGGCAAACAAATACCATTACTCCTGCTCATGAACATTTTTTAACCGTTCATATGAAACAAAAGATTCTTTTAAATATAGAAAGGCTTCAAAGTCTGGAACCAAAACCAATTACAAAAACGTTCATTTTATATTTACCAGAAAATGAAATTCATGACATTGGTTTACTTTTTATTAATTATCAATTAAGAAGTAAAGGCTACCATACCATATTTTTAGGTGAAAGTGTGCCAATGGATGGTCTTACAGATTTACTTGACTTTTTTGACGAAATAACTTTTGTATCCTATTTTACAGTATATCCTGAAGTCAATCAAATTTCTGAATATTTAGAAAATTTTAATGAAATATTATTATCTAGAGAAAATTCTCGGTTATTATTATTAGGAAGAAAATTGATTGATTTTGACACTTCATCGCTTCCTGAAAAGGTTACTATATACAGTTCTATAGAAAACTTAGTTAAAGAATTATAAATAATCATCTTTATTGTTTAACTTTTGTTTATATTTGTTAAACAATATGAAAAACACTGTCTCAATTATAGGTTCTGGTTTCTCTTCATTAGCCGCTTCATGCTACTTAGCGAAGGCAGGTTATGAAGTAACCATTTTTGAAAAAAACGCAACTATTGGAGGTCGTGCTCGGCAATTAATTAAAGATGGTTTCACTTTCGATATTGGTCCTACTTGGTATTGGATGCCAGATGTATTCGAACGCTTTTTCTCAGATTTTAATAAGAAACCCTCAGACTACTACATTTTAGAAAAGCTCAATCCAGCATATAGCGTATATTTTGGTAAAAACGATTACATTACCATAGAAGATACACTTGAGAAAATATATAATGCCTTTGAAGAAGAAGAAAAAGGAAGTTCGCAAAAGTTAAAGAAATTCATAAATATCGCTAAAAGCAACTACGATATTGCCATTAAAGACCTAGTTTATAATCCCGGAGTATCACCATTAGAACTTGTAACTCCAGCAACGATAAAGAAATTAAATCAGTTTTTTAGCACTATTAAGAAAGATGTTAGAAAGGAATTTAAGAATGAAAGATTGGTTAAAATTCTTGAATTTCCTGTGCTATTTTTAGGAGCAAAACCGAGTGACACACCATCTTTCTATAGCTTTATGAATTATGCCGATTTTGGTTTAGGCACATTTCATCCTAAAAAAGGTATGTATCAAGTTATTCTTGGTATTGAAAGTTTGGCTAAAGAATTAGGGGTAAACATTAAAACTAATGCTCCGATAGAAAATATAATAGTTGATAATGGTTCAGCAAAAGGAATAACCTCTAAGGGAAAAAATTATTATTCCGATATTGTAGTTAGTGGAGCAGACTACCATCATACAGAGACACTCTTAGAAAAGCCTCTAAGGCAATACTCAGAAAATTATTGGAATAAAAAAACATTTGCCCCTTCTTCATTATTATTTTATGTAGGGTTCGATAAAAAATTAAAAAATGTAAATCACCACACGCTATTTTTTGATGTGGACTTTGATGTGCATGCAGAAGCCATTTACGATAATCCAAAATGGCCTGAAAATCCATTATTTTATGCCAGTTTTCCTAGTATTACAGATAGTAATTCAGCTCCAGAAGGAAAGGAAGCAGGTATTTTTTTAATACCGCTTGCACCAGGTATTGAAGATACTCCGGAACTCAGAGAAACCTATTTCAACAAAATAATTAAACGTTTTGAAGTATTAACCTCTCAAAATGTCCAAAATCATGTTATATTTAAAGAATCATTCTGTTTAAATGATTTTATAAATGATTATAACTCTTATAAAGGTAATGCTTATGGTATGGCAAATACTTTATTGCAAACAGCCTTTTTAAGACCCAAATTAAAAAGTAAAAAAGTTAATAACCTTTATTTTACTGGTCAACTTACTGTCCCTGGACCTGGAGTACCACCTTCATTAATATCGGGAAAGTTAGTATCGGACTTGGTAATAAAACATCAAAGTTAATTTATGAAATCTTTATTCGACGACGTTTCAATTAGATGCAGTAAAATTGTTACAAATACTTATAGTACATCTTTTTCTTTGGCAACAAAGCTTTTGTATAAATCTATTAGAAGTCATATTTATAATATTTATGGCTTTGTAAGATTTGCTGATGAAATTGTAGATTCATTCCATGGCTATGACAAAGAATTCTTATTCAATAGATTTTCGGATGACCTAGAGCTAGCTCTCAAAAACAGAATTAGCTTGAACCCTATTTTAAATGCTTTCCAACATACTTTTCATAAGTTTAATATAGATAAAAGCCTTGTTGATGCGTTTATGACAAGTATGAGAATGGATTTACATAAGAAGGATTATTTAACTCAGGAAGATTTCAAAACATATATTTATGGCTCTGCAGATGTTGTTGGACTCATGTGTCTAAAAGTTTTTGTAAAAGGAGACATGAAAAAATATAATGAATTGAAGGAAACGGCGATGGCTCTAGGTTCTGCGTTCCAAAAGGTCAATTTCCTTAGAGATTTAAAAGCAGATTATGATGTTTTAGAAAGAAGTTACTTCCCTAGCATTGATCTGAAAAATCTTGATGAAAATTCGAAACAAGAAATTATTGACGACATTGAATCCGATTTTGCACTAGGATTAAGTGGCATTAAAAAACTACCAATTGAGGCTAAATTTGGGGTTTTTATGGCATATAGATACTACAGCCAACTTTTAAAAAAATTAAAAAAAACTCCAGCTTTAAAAATAAAGGAAACAAGAATTAGAGTTTCAAACCCAAAAAAAATTGAACTCTTAATGCGCAGTTATGTAAAATATCAATTAAAATTAATGTAATTTTATATCATGGATATATTGCTTTGGATACTTGTCTTTTTTTCAGCCTATTGTACGATGGAATTTATGGCATGGTTTACTCATAAATTTGTGATGCACGGTTTTTTATGGAGCTTACACAAGGATCATCATCACAAAAATCATGAAAGTTGGTTTGAGCGTAACGATGTATTTTTTATATTCTATGCTGTTGTTAGTATAACTTTTGTCTTGCTGTGGAAATACAATGATCTATGGGTAGGTCTTCCTATTGGTATTGGTATTTTTGCCTACGGATTATCTTATTTTATAGTGCATGATATTTTTATACACCAAAGATTTAAACTCTTTAGAAACGCTAATAATTGGTATGCAAAAGGTATTCGACGTGCACACAAAATCCATCATAAACATCTTGGAAAAAAAGATGGAGAATGCTTTGGAATGTTATTTGTGCCCTTTAAATACTTTAAGAGTAAGTAATGAGCTACTTATATCTTCTACTTAATTTAGGGTCTTTAAGTATTCCTTTTTTATTTAGTTTTCATCCCAAGCTTAAGTTTTATTCCCTCTGGAAATCACTCTTTATAGCTATTTTCATTACCATGCTTGTCTTTATTCCATGGGATGTTATTTTTACACTTAATGGCTATTGGGGTTTTAATGATACCTATTTTTTAGGCACAAAAATATTTGGACTTCCTCTGGAAGAGTGGTTGTTTTTTATTTGTATTCCGTATGCCTGCGTTTTTACCCATTATGCATTGCTCCACTACTTTCCTAACATAAAATTGAATACAAACATCACCAAAAGACTCAGCTATATTCTAATTTTAGTGTTCTTTTTTATCACAATTTTGAACTACGATAAATGGTATACTTTTATTAACTTTCTATTGGCTACAGTTCTAACAGCAATTGTTGTTTCCATAAATAAGGAATTGTTGAGTAAGTTCTATTTTACTTTTCTAGTCATGCTTATTCCTTTTTTTATTGTTAACGGTATTCTTACAGGAAGTTTTATAGAAAATGAAGTTGTTTGGTATAACAATAATGAAAATTTAAGTTTTCGATTATTCACAATTCCGATTGAAGACAGTATATATGCCTTTTCCCTTATTTTGATGAATCTATCTATTCTTGAATATTTAGAAAAGCAAAAAGCGTAACTACATGTTGTAATTACGCTTAAACCAAACAAATATTCCTCAAATTAATGCTTATCTGGTTACGGTTCCAAAAGGAAGAGACCCTAAGTTTTGTCCAAAATTATGAGTTGATGGTGCTGTTTCTTGACCAGCAGTTCCCACTAAAGGTTTTATAGCAAAAGGGGCTGGAGAATTATCTGGAACGGGTTCAACAGAAATCACAACCGTTCTTCCTCTTACATCTAAAGGAAATGTTTCACCACTTGGTGCATTTAAGAAAAAATCCTCGCCTGGAACTGGAGGGCCAGCTTGCAAAGTTTCACTAAAATCATTAAACCCATCTGCTGCGTTAAATGCTGTGAAAGTCCCAGTAGTTATAGGTCCAGCGTCGCCTACTACCCATCCTTCATATACCCATCCATCTGGTAAGGTTGGTAATACAAAATTAGGTATTGGAGGCATCCCAGGAGTACCAAACCAAACACCATAGTGGTCATTACCATTATTAGTTCCAGTCTCATCTGTAGGTGTTCTTAAAAAGAAAGCTCCTGAAGCTGAACTAAAATCTCCAACAATATTTGAATTGACACTTGCCTCATTTCCAGAAAAGTCTCCAACTAAAAGCTTAGTATCTGCTGGAGCAGGATCAGGATCATCAGTAGGTTCAATGGACAATACAAATCGACTTGCAGTACTAAGTTGTTGTGCATCAACAGTAAAAGTTTGCGGAAAAGAAACACTTGAAAACACTCCCGTTGATACTGGACTGCCATCGACTATAATCCATCCTTCATAAACAAAATCATCACCTAAAGGCTCTAATCCGCTTAAATCTAATGTTAAAGTTGATAATGCTGGGGCATTATCATCATCACTACAGGAAGTTGCTAAAACTCCTAAAGCCATTAAGGCCAAAAACATTTTTTTAATCATCATTTAATTTTTTATTATTAACAATTCAAAATTAGATGATGCATCCATCGTAAAATGTTAGCTAACTAACACTAGGCTGTTTTTTTATAAATTCTTATTTCTTTTCTACTAAACTCTATGATGTTATCTTCTTTAAGTTCATTTAGAAGAATGTTTAGTGTAGGTCGTGAAGTGCCTATAAGTGAAGCTATATCTTTTTGGGTATAAGGATGGTATATTACTTTATCCCCCGTTTTTTCACAATCATAACCATAATCGTTGCACAATTCGTGCAAAAACTCGAGCAATCTGGTTTTTGTGTCTTTAAAAAGCAATAACTGAAGTCGTCTTTCAAGCTTTTTAAATTTAAAACCAATAAACTTATACACCTTGAAACTAAAGGTTTGGTTATTACGCATTAAATCATGCATAGTATCGACACCAATTGGGCAAATAGATGTAGAATTATCTATTGATTGAGCAAACTCATCGCGTTTAGATTCACCTAAGATGGCTTTCTCACCAAATAATTCACCACGAGTTAAAATAGCCTTTACAACCTCTTCTCCATCTTCACTATAATACCCTATTTTAACTTTCCCTTTTTCTATAAGGTAAACCTTGTTAGCAGAATCTTCTTCAAAATAGATATAATCCTTTTTTTTATAAGCGTCAAAATCGTGATTCGATTTATAGGCTTTAAATTTATGAGGGCATAAAACCTTAAAAAGATTTACGTCGTCGAAAAACCAAATAGATTTCATAATAAGTAGTATAATTGTTATGAAAAACTGTCGGTATAAACATTTAAACCTTACCAATTAACAAAAAAACATCCGATAAAATCGGATGTTTTCTAAAAATATGTAGTCGGAATCTATTCTTCTTCGTCAGTAGCAACTTTCTCTTCATCTTCATCTTTAAGTAAATCTAGCATATTTTGTTGCTGTAACAAATTATACCATTGAATTACTTTTTTAATATCACTCGCATAAACGCGATCTTCGTCATAATCAGGTAAGATATCAAAAAAGTATTCTTCTAATTTATCTTTGCTATCCTTAGACTTTACACTTGTTTTCGCACCGCTTTCTTTCTTACTAATGTTTAAAAACACTTGTTTTAAAGGTATTTCTTCAGTTAGAGTATAAATAGCTATTTCACTTAATATACTTACGTTTTGACGAATGCTCACTGAAAGTCGTTTATTATCAATTAATGACTCAGCAACAAAACCACCTCGTGTTTGAGTGATTAGTTTATACAATCCTGGTTTACCTGAAATTGCTAGTATTTTGTCTAGGCTCATAAATTATTTTTAGAAAGAGGCAAATATATTTGTTTATGAATATTTTACAAATGTTATCGTTTCTTTTTTTGATTAGGGAAACGCATTTTATAGTCTACTCGAATTTTTCCTTTAGAAATATTGGCAAGTCTACCTTTAATGAGGCGTTTTTTTAATGAGGACAACTTATCTGTGAATAAAACACCTTCAATATGATCGTATTCATGCTGTATAACACGAGCAATTAATCCGTCGAATACTTTTGTATGCTTTTCAAATTGTTCATCTAAATATTCAATAGTAATTTTTGGTTGTCTAAAAACATCCTCTCTTACATCGGGAATACTTAAACAGCCTTCATTAAATGCCCAATCTTCACCTTCTTCATTAATAATTTTCGCATTTATAAAGGTTTGCTTAAAGTTTTTTAAAGTTTTTTGTTCTTCTTCAGATAATGATTCGTCATCAGCAAAAGGTTCCGTATCGACCAAAAATAAACGTATGGGTAAACCTATTTGTGGTGCTGCTAATCCAACTCCATAGGCATTATACATGGTCTCATACATGTTATCTAAAAGCGCATCTAAATTAGGATACTCATTAGTAATATCTTCTGCCTTTTTCTTTAACACTGGGTCACCATAGGCAACAATTGGTAATATCATACTATAAAACTATTATTACTTGCAAAAATACAATACTATAATATATTGTTAGTCTTTATTTAGAATATAAATAACTCTGAAGAATTAATGTAGCGCTTATCTCGTCAATAAGAGCTTTATTTTTTCTTTGATTTTTTTTCAAACCACTATCTATCATAGCTTGAAACGCCATTTTAGAGGTAAATCGTTCATCAACTCGTTTAACCGGAATATTGGGAAATTCCTTCTCTAATTTCAATAAAAATTTAATAATTAGTTCTTCACTTTCAGATGGCGTATTGTCCATTTGTTTTGGTTCTCCAACTAAAAAAAGTTCAACTGGTTCTTTAGTAGTATATTTTTTTAAATAAGTCAATAGGTCTTTAGTAAGCACAGTGGTTAATCCAGACGCTATAATTTGTAACTCATCAGTCACGGCTATTCCTGTTCTTTTACTACCATAATCTATTGCCAATATACGAGCCATTCTATTTATTTATATACCAAAAGTAATGTAATAAAAAAAGACCATCCATTTTTAGGACAGTCTTTTTAAATATTTAACCTCAAATATTTGTTGAATATGATTCTTATAATTATGCTTTTCTTGCTTTATTTATTTTAGGAAATACCAACTTAATATTTTCAACTTTTCTTTCACGGTTTAAAAAAGATCTAATATCGCTAGTTCTAGCAATTACTTCTTTTAATTCTAATGAATCAATAATAACAGCGTCATCGTTAATCTCAGTTTGAGAAACTATGGTCTTAACCTCTTCTTTAACAATAGGTGCTTCACTTTGCGCATTACCTAGAGTGAAAGAGAGTAATAAAACTATTAATATGTAAAATCTTGTTTTCATCAGATTTGGGTTTCTTTGATGATTCAAATATAGTTTCGTTATGAGGGGATAGAACAATAAATTAGTTGTATGTGTTTGAATTTTCGATTATTAGAGATTCCGTTTAATTCATCCGATAAACAGATAAGTAGTCTTCATTTATCGACGAAATACACTAAAAATGTTGTTCATCCATAAAAATTATTCGTTGAAAGAATATTTAGTGAAATAGCTTTGAAAAATTAATAGAAAATCAGAGTTATTTTTATCGATAATGAGATAGCCATATTTCTATTTTTTAAATGATAGCTAGTATATTTGCCCAAAATTAAATACCAATGACAGATTTACAACAAATTATAGAAAATGCTTGGGAAGACAGATCTCTATTAAATGAGACATCTACCCAAAAGGCTATTAGAGATGTTGTTAGCTTATTAGATAAAGGCGAACTGAGAGTAGCTGAACCTATTGAGGGCGGATGGCAAGTAAACGAATGGGTAAAAAAAGGTGTTGTACTTTACTTTCCAATCCAAAAAATGGAAACTATAGAATGTGGCCCATTAGAATTTCATGATAAAATACCATTAAAAACTGGATATGCCGCGAAAGGGATACGTGTTGTACCACACGCTGTAGCAAGGCATGGAGCTTATATTTCAGCAGGAACTATTTTAATGCCTAGTTATGTTAATATTGGTGCTTATGTAGATGAAGGTACCATGGTAGACACTTGGGCAACAGTTGGTAGTTGTGCTCAAATTGGTAAAAACGTACATTTATCTGGTGGTGTTGGTATTGGAGGTGTTTTAGAACCGTTGCAAGCCGCTCCTGTTATTATTGAGGATAATGCTTTTATTGGCTCAAGATGTATAGTAGTTGAAGGAGTTCGCGTTGAAACCGAAGCTGTTTTAGGTGCTGGTGTGGTTTTAACCATGAGTACAAAAATTATTGATGTAACTGGAGACGAACCAGTTGAATATAGAGGTATTGTGCCTGCAAGATCTGTTGTTATTCCTGGTAGTTATGCTAAAGAATTTGGTGCCGGAAGTTACAATGTGCCTTGTGCATTAATAATTGGAAAACGTAAAGAAAGTACCAATAAAAAAACCTCTTTAAATGATGCTTTAAGAGAGCACGATGTAGCGGTCTAGTTTACTTTATTTAAATAATAATCTAAATTCCAAATTTCCAATATCTATGTGTTGGAATTTGGAATTTTTTATTTGTACTTTGAAAACCATATGAAAATACTAGTTATCCAGCAAAAAATGATTGGCGATGTCCTTACAAGCAGTATATTGTTTAACGCATTACGCGAAAAATATGCTGATGCCCACCTAGATTATTTAATTAACGAACATACTTTTGCTGTAGTAGAGAACAATCCATTCATAGATAATTTTATTTTTTTTACTAAAAAGGAAGAAGACAGCATTAAAGCTCTTTTTAAATTAGCTAACTCTGTTAAAAATACTAATTATGATATTGTTATAGATGTTTATTCAAAATTCTCTAGTAATCTAATAAGCTGGTATTCGGGAGCAAAAATTAGAATTTCAAAGTACAAATGGTACACCTCATTAATTTACACCAACACAATCAAAGAAAGTAGTATTGCAAAAACCAATGCTGGACTTGCTATTGAAAACAGATTGCAAATGTTAGAGCCTATTTTAAAGGAAAACTCTAGAATTTTTAAACCAGCAATTCACTTAAAAAATGAGGAACTAATAAATGCAAAAGCATTTTTAGAAACACACAATATCAATTTAGAACATCCAATAATAATGATTAGTGTTTTAGGAAGCGGAGATAATAAAACATACCCACTCCCTTATATGGCCAAACTTATTGATGTAATTGTTGAAAAAACAAACGCCCAATTATTATTCAATTTTATACCAAAACAAGAGCCCGATGCTAAAGAGGTTTATAATTTATGTAAAGAGTCAACTAGAAAAAAAATATATTTTGATGCCTACGGTAAAAATTTAAGGGAGTTTTTATCAATAACACAACATTGTAATGCTCTAATTGGTAATGAAGGAGGCGCTGTTAATATGGCAAAAGCGTTAAGTATTCCAACGTTTACAATTTTCTCACCTTGGATTCAAAAGGATGCTTGGAATATGTTTGAAGATGGAGAAACAAATATTTCTATTCATTTAGAGGATGTAAAACCTGAACACTATTTAGGAAAGTCCTATAAGGAAATGAAGAAAATTAGTGAACAGTTGTACAACGAATTTAGTCCAGATCAGATAATACCTAAACTAAATAAGTTTTTAAAAAAATTTTAATTGTTTAATATTTTTCAATACCATAAGATGTTCTGGTAATTTTGTCCTTTTTGGTAACCGAGCGAATATTTTTATTTTTTTCAATCATTTCGGGTTGAACGTACCCTCTTGCATGATCTAAATGCAGACAAATTGCAGAATATCGTATTTGCTTAGCCTTAACACCCATATTAAATAAACGCTCACCTAACTCTCTATCTTCTCCTCCGTATTGCATACGTTCGTCATAGCCGTTAGTAGTTATTATGTCCTTTTTCCATCCAGAAGCATTATGTCCGTTCCATGTTGCGGTAGTTGGAGTAAATCTATTTAACAATTTGGTTTTAATTCCTTGAGAAGTAATTTTATTATTCTTGAAAGAGCTTTTTAAACCTTTTTGTTTAAGCCAATTTATATCAAAACAAATTTGATTTTCAATATCACTTTTTGTGATTATACTGCTAATATTCATTGGCAATTTGAAATAACCACCCGATAAGAAAAAGCCCTCTTCCCTAAAATTAATATGCGTTTGAAGAAAATCCTTTCTGGCAATGCAATCACCGTCTGAATAAACTAGATAATCTCCTTTACTAGCAACCGTAGCTTTATTTAAAATAATTGTTTTTTGAAAACCATTATCCTCATGCCAAATATGCTGAATTGGATATGAAACTTCTTTCTCTAAGCGCTGAATAAGTTGTTTTGTGTTGTCATCTGAACCATCATCCGCAATTACGACTTCAAATCTCTTATATGTTTGAATTTCATAACTCCAAAGTACTTTTTCTAACCACTCGGGGTTATTATAGGTGCTAATTATTACTGAGGTATCGACTGTGGTCATTGAAACAAAAATAACTATTTTTACTCAATAAAATCAGCGTTTTCTTGAATTCAAAAAACCTAAAAATATCTGTTCTGCTAATTACGCGAAATGAAGAAAAACATATCAAAGAAGTCATAGAAAATGTAGACTTTGGTGATGAAATAATTATAATTGACTCATTAAGCACCGATAAAACTACTAACATTATAAACACTTTTAAAAATGTTAAACTAATTTCTCGACCTTTTAAAAATTTCACAGATCAACGAAACTTCGCTATTAAGCAAGCCACAAATAATTGGATTCTCTTTATAGATGCCGACGAACGAATTCCTAAAAAGCTAAAAGATGAGATTTTAGAAACGGTAAAATTTAACAACAACATTAATGCCTATATGTTTAGGCGACGTTTTTTCTTCAACAAAAAATTAATTAAGTATAGTGGCCTACAATCTGACACTACTTATCGTTTGTTTAAAAAAGGATATGCCTTTTATGATGAAGACAAAATAGTTCATGAAAGATTGGTTGTAAAAGGAAAAAGCGCTATTCTGAAAAACCATATGAATCATTACTGTTTTACAACATATGAAAATTACAAACAAAAAATGATACTCTACGCAGGTTTAAAAGCACGTGAGTTATATAATAATGGTAAAAGAGCAAATTGGCTTCATTTTATAGTAAGGCCTGCCTATAAATTTTTAACCAACTACATTTTTAGGTTAGGATTTTTAGATGGAAAAGAAGGACTAGGTATTTGTTATTTAAGTGCCTATGGTGTATGGTATAGATATTCAGAACTCAAGCGATTAGGCACGCTTCCAAAACTTTAGCTTCTTTTTTAATCTGCGCTTACGATGATATTTCTCTTGAAATGCTAAGGTTTCTTTCCACATTAAATCAAAAACTTTATCATAACTCTCGCCTAAACATTTTGCATATTCATTACTCATAATTTCAACAATGGATTTATGAGTTGTTAATTTTGAGAAATTTTTAACCCTGGATTCAAAATCCAATTGTTTAAATTCCATTCTATTTAAATCAACCAAGTAAAATTTATAATCGTTTACTTCTTTTAATATCAAGGTGTTTCCAGGAGAATGATCTAAAAAATGAACCCCTTTTTCATGCAAATCAAAAGTAAACCTTGTAAAGGCTCTCAATATAGTTTCATAATCTGGATAATTGAGGTCAGTAGTTAATTCTCTATAAGTTAAATCACAATTAACCTGTTCACTTATATAAAAGCTTTTTTTGAATAATAAAGCAGTGGTAAATTCAAAGTAAGCAATAGGCTGTGGAGTACCAATGTCAAGCTGCTTGAGTTTGTTAGCATATTCAAAAGAACGTTCAGCTTTACTCTTTCTAAAAAAGCGATAGGCTATTTGGTTAAAAATATTAGGGACTCGAAATGACTTAACATTTAATGTTTTATTATTTAACTCGAAAAGCTTTAATGAATTTCTATCTTGATTGCCAAAAGGAGTTCCAATTTCATCAAAGTGTTCTATGAAATAATCCAACTGATCTTTATGACCATTATAGCTTTTATGAAACTCAGACTTCTTTATCATTTTTTTACGCTTGCTACAGTTGCATATTGCACATAACGCATATCTAATTGTGTAAATAGTGTTAATACATAAAATAAATAAGGCTTTAAGGATCTACTTTTATTTATACCTTCATGCTTATTTATAGAGTATCCAGATTCTTTAAACATGCGCCTAATACTTTTACTGGTAAAATAGCGTAGATGCGTCTTATCCATAACACCATGATCATCATATTTCCAATCTTTGCCAAAAATCAGTTTTCTAAAAGTACCATAAAAACGCATATTAGGGATAGAACTAATTATTACCCCTTTCGAAGATAATTTTGTTTTTATCCTCTTGAGGACATCATCTGGATAAGCTAAATGTTCCAATACATCATTAAAATAAATAACATCAAAATATTTATCTGGGAGTTCATCAATGAAATCTTCACACATTCCAACAAAAACTTTATCAAGTTTAGATTTAGCCTCAGTACCTTGCTCCTTCACATATTCTATGCCCCAAACTTCTGCATTATTTTTCTCTTTAATAATAAAAGCGAAAGCCCCATTTCCACACCCAACATCAAGTATTTTTTTTGCATTCGATGGAAGATAACCGAGCATTTCTGTTCTGACATTCTTATAGTAACCCTCTGGCTTGTTTTTATAATCCATGCTGCAAAACTAAAATAAATTAATTAGCATAGTCTTTTTAAGAGTGGTATTTTAAAAATAAAAAACATTATTTTGCAGCCTAATTAAGAAACATGTCGCCACTACCAAAATGTAGCCTTGTTACACCAACCTATAACTGGCCAGAAGCACTTGAGTTATTATTGATAAGTGTTAAAAATCAATCTGTTTTACCTAATGAAGTAATTATAGCAGATGATGGCTCTACTCAAGAAACCAAAAAACTTATTGAAAATTTTCAAAAAGATTTCCCCGTTCCTCTTTATCATATTTGGCATGAAGACAAAAAAAATAGGAAACCTGCAATAATGAATAAGGCTATTTCTAGTGCCAAATTTGACTATATCATTGAAATAGACGGTGACATTATAATGCACAAACACTTTATTTTGGATCACCTTTCTATGACCGAAAAAAATCAATTTTTATATGGTAGTAGGGTGAATATTGCGAAGTCACACTTACCCAATTTGTTCAGAAATAAACAGACCTCTTTCAATATATTTTCTAAAGGAATAAAAAAACGTGGACGAACCATACGTTTTCCCCTTTTAGCTAATTTAACCTCTCAAGAGGATACAAGATCCTCAAAATTAAGAGGTTGTAATATGTCTTTTTGGAAAGATGATTTCATTAAAATAAATGGCTTTAATGAAAATCTTGTTGGATGGGGTATTGATGATAGTGAAATGATTCAGCGGATGATTAATATTGGCGTGAAAGGTAGACGTTTAAAATTTAGAGGTTTAGTTTATCATATTTATCATAACGAACAAAATAAAAGTCATATTCATATTAATGAGTTGATTGAAAAACAAACAACAGAAGAAAACATTACATACATTGAAAAAGGTGTAGATCAATATCTTAATAATAATGATTGATGTATCAATAATTATGATAAACTATAATACAGCTTCATATACTATAGGCTGTATTGATTCTATTATAAAAAACACTTCCAGCACAACCACGAAAGAATTCATAATTGTAGATAATGCGTCTAAGTACGAAGATTACAGTCATCTAAAACAATATATTGATGAAAAGGCAGAAACCGAAAACACAAAATTAATCCGTAGTCGAATTAATACTGGTTTTGGTGGAGGAAATATGATTGGAGTCCAACATGCAAAAGCTAAGTATTTAGCCTTTATAAATAACGATATATTGTTTAAGAATGACTGTTTAACGATTCTTAAAAATTTTATGATTAACAATCCTAAAGCTGGTGTTTGCGGTCCACAAGCGTTTACCGAAAACCAAAAAATATTGCCAACCATAGATCATTTTGCCTCTTTAGGCCGAGAACTTTTTGGAAGAAAGTTTCTTGAACTCATTAATTCTAATAAATTCCCTAAACGTAAAAAACTATACATTGAGCCTCAACGAGGACAATTTGTAGCTGGAAGTTTTATGTTTTTTTCGGCTGAAGATTTTAACGCTATTGGAGGATTCGACACCAACATATTTTTATATTATGAAGAAACAGATGTCTGTAAACGGCTCTTAAAAATTAACAAATTGGCCTATTTAGTTCCTAAAGGTGAATTTATACATTTTCATGGAGCTAGCACTCCTAAATCAATTGGTTTAAAAGCTGAATTAAAAATTTCTCTCTTGTATGTTATTAGAAAACATTACGGCTATCTTTCGTACTTCATCTTGCTGAACTTTTTACGCATTAAATATTTCTTTAGCTCCTTGCTAAAGCCTAAAAACTGGTCTTTATTTTTTATTCTTCTAAAACAAGCTCCTCTTAGTTTGTCCTTAAAGCAAAACCAGAAAGTTTTGCAGAAGTAATTCTTGATTCTTTAGCCTGGAATTATATTAAAAAATCAATTAAATAAATAATCATTTCTATTTTAAAAGGTGTTCACTATATTGTAAATTTGCACAAGTTAAATAACCTCATTAATCAAAGTAATTATTAACTTTTTACACAAACAAATTACTCGTTTTTATTACAATTTGAGTTTTGAATTTTGTTTATGAATTACAAAGACGTATTACAATATCCTATATTTAAGGTAATAACAAAATCTGCAAAAGAATTGCAGTTAGATGCCTATGTAATTGGAGGGTTTGTGCGGGACCATATTTTAAATCGTGAATCTGCAAAAGACATTGATATTGTAGCTATAGGCAGTGGTATTGAATTAGCAAAACAAGTAGCAAACAATCTTGTAAGCAAGCCAAAAGTTCAGGTATTCAAAACATATGGAACTGCTATGCTAAAACATGGTGGTTTAGAGGTTGAATTCGTTGGTGCACGTAAAGAATCCTATTCTGAAGACAGTAGAAATCCGTCAATAAAAAATGGATCTCTTGAAGACGACCAAAATAGACGAGATTTTACCATTAATGCTTTGGCTTTAAATTTAAGTGAAGACAACTATGGTCAACTTTTGGATCCTTTCAATGGTATTAATGATTTAGAAAACAAAATAATTAAAACGCCTCTTGAACCTAATATTACCTTTAGTGATGATCCCTTAAGAATGATGCGGGCTATAAGGTTTGCAACTCAGTTAAAGTTCACAATTGAAGCTAAATCATTGGATGCCATCTCGAAAAACGCAGATAGGATAAAAATAATATCCAAAGAGCGTATAGTAACAGAATTGAACAAAATTCTTGAGAGTTCTAAACCATCTATTGGCTTTGTACTTTTAGAAAAAACGGGGTTGTTAGATGACATTTTACCTGAGCTTACTGCGTTAAAGGGTATAGATGAAATAGAAGGACAAAGACATAAAGATAATTTTTACCATACCCTAGAGGTTGTAGACAATATTGCTAAACAAACTGATAATTTATGGCTAAGATGGGCGGCTTTGTTGCACGATATTGGCAAAGCACCAACCAAAAAATTCAATAAAAAAGTTGGATGGACATTTCATGCGCATGAATTTGAAGGCTCTAAAATGGTCTATCAATTATTTAAAAGATTGAAAATGCCATTAAATGATAAAATGAAATTTGTTCAAAAAATGGTGTTTATGAGTTCGCGACCTATCGTACTGGCACAAGATATTGTAACCGATTCTGCTGTTCGTCGTTTAGTTTTTGATGCTGGAGATTACATAGACGACTTAATGACACTTTGCGAAGCCGATATAACGACAAAAAACCCTAAGAAATTCAGCAAATATCATAACAATTTTAAGATAGTTCGCCAAAAAATAGTTGAAGTAGAGGAGCGAGACCATATTAGAAATTTTCAACCACCAATTTCTGGTGAAGAAATAATGGCAACCTTTAATTTGAAGCCTTCGCGAGAAATTGGACTTATTAAAGAAAAAATAAAAGAAGCTATTCTTGAGGGATATATTACTAATGACTATGATGCTGCATACCAATTAATGCTGGAAGAAGGCAAACGCCTAGGACTTAAAGTAACCAACTAATATGATAAAATTAGTTAGAACAAATTCAGATAATATTGATTTTATTAATCTCGTTAAAAAACTTGACGCTTATTTAAAAATTATTGATGGCGAGGATCATGCGTTTTACAATCAGTATAATAATATTGATGTATTAAAGAATGTCGTGGTTGCTTATGATAAAAATATTCCTGTTGGTTGTGGTGCCTTTAAAGAGTATGATGAGTGCAAAGTTGAAATAAAGCGCATGTTTACGTTACCAAAGTCTAGAGGTCAAAAAGTTGCGAGTCAAATATTGAATGAATTAGAAATTTGGGCTAGTACATTGGGTTACAAAGCGGGTATATTAGAAACAGGAAAAAGACAAACGGTAGCTGTAAACTTTTACACAAGACAAGATTATGATATAATTCCAAATTTTGGTCCGTATAAAAACGTATCAAATAGTATTTGTTTCGAAAAAAAATTGCAATGAAAAAGGATAATAAGCGCGTTATTTATTGGTTATTCACTGGATGTCTACTCATATTCATTATGGTTGTTGTTGGTGGTATTACTAGGTTAACACATTCTGGACTATCAATTTCTAATTACAAACTTATTTCTGGAACCATTCCTCCAATGAATGAAACAGAATGGTTAGCTGCTTTTGAACTTTATAAGCAATATCCAGAGTATCAAAAATTAAATAATCATTTCTCATTACAAGATTTTAAAGACATCTATTTTTGGGAGTGGTTACATCGTGTTATTGGTCGTTTTATAGGCTTAGTGTTTTTAATTCCTTTCTTATACTTCCTTGTTAAAAAACAGCTAACGAAACCTACTATAAAGAAGTGTTTAATTTTACTTTTTTTAGGTTCAATTCAAGGGTTTTTAGGATGGTATATGGTTAAAAGTGGACTTGTCGATAATCCTGACGTTAGTCATTACAGACTGGCAGCACATTTAACCACAGCTTTTATAACTTTTGCCTATACATTTTGGGTAGCTTTAGATTTAATATTTCCAATCAAAAAACAAATTAGTAAGCAATTTAGAAACTTGATTAGGTTTGGACTTGCTGTTTTAATGCTTCAAATAATATATGGAGCATTTGTTGCTGGCTTAGACGCAGGTTTCATTCACAACCATTGGCCTATGATGAGTGAAGGTGAATTTATGCATGAAACCGTACTTATAGAACAAAATCCTATCTATAAAAACTTTTTTGAAGGTAAAAGTGGAGTTCAGTTTGTGCATAGAACTTTGGCTTATTTGGTCGCTATTTTAATTTTGATTATTTGGAAAAAGTCTAAAAATTTAAACTTAACAATCTTTCAGTTTAAAGGCATAAATACATTACTAATTATGGTAGGAATACAATTTGCACTTGGCGTCTTCACTATCTTATTACAAGTACCTGTTTGGCTAGGTGTAGCTCATCAAGTTGGTGCATTTTTCCTGTTAACAGCAATGACATTTACACTGCACCGCTTCAGTAAATAATTTAAAAAAAGCATACCTTTGCAACATATTTTTATCTAATGATATACAGATTTAGAGTTATACTTGACAATGACACCGAAGAAGATATTTTTCGTGATTTAGAAATTCGTGAAGATGATACTTTAGAAGATTTGCACAACATTATCACCCAATCTTTTGGGTTTGATGGAAGTGAAATGGCATCGTTTTATGTAAGTGACCATCAATGGAACCAAGGTGAAGAAATTTCATTATTTGATTTAAGTGAAGACGGTTCTGCTCGCTTAATGAACGAAACCGCCATTAACGATGTTGCACATGAGGTTTCGCCTAAATTAATTTATGTGTACGACTTTCTTAGCATGTGGACTTTCTATGTAGAATTAGCAGAAATTGTTGATGAGGCTGAAGGTTTTGATTATCCAAATCTTATGTTTGTTCAAGGGCAAGTTCCTGATACGGCTCCAGAAAAATTATTTGAAGCAGATGCAGATGATAATTTTGAGGAATTTGAAGATGATATTGATGTAGATGATTATAACAGTTTAGACTTTGACGAAAACTGGAATTAACTTATTTCAATTTATCAATACTTACATTTTCGTAATTACGGGTAAGAAACTCAAAAGTTCTTTTTAGTATTTCCCCCATATTTTTGCAGCGTTTAAACTTTACTTCTTTTGTGTAATCAAATATTGTTGCCTTTAATTGTGTAACGTTTTCATTAGTGGAAACACCTTCTTCCTCCATGGCGTCTAATAACCTATTGATACGCCTTTTAAAACTTTTTAAACGTCTTACCAAGATAGAACGTTCCTCGGTTTTATATTGGTCAATAGATAACTTCTGAATATTACTAGAAACCAGTTCAACCATTTTTATATTCTCTTTAAAAAACTGAGGTCTATAAATATTAAATTTCCCTTCATAACATTGCTGATCAAAATCTATAGCCCTAATTTTATAGACAACATGATCAAAATCATGGGTTGGTACAATAACATAGTTATAGCTTCGCATATCTCCAAGTAAACGTATCATGCAACGTTCATTAAACTTCACAAATTCTTTTGCTATTTGAGATTTTTCAGGTTTGCTACATTTATGCAACATTTCTTTTATAAATACATCACCAGGAATACCAGCAATATGCTCTTCAATAAGAGTGTTCTTGGAAACTAGGAAATTTAGATTGTACGGTGATAACATATGTTCAAGTTCCAATCCGTAAATACGAGATGCATCTGCAATTTTTATATAGAAATATGTGAAATTATCATTCAATATATTCCTTATCTTTATTCGAAAAGGTTTTGAATTTCCAAACGTGCAAAAATCAATAGCATCAACATTTAAAAATGGTAAAATATCTTCATTACCATCAGAATGTAAAATGGTGTATATCTTTTTTAAGCTTAAATCGATTTCCTCTCTTTCAAATTCATTATAATAAACACGGATCCACAAGGTATCTACATCATTATCATCATACACTATAATTGAACCTTGAAAGCGTAACAAGTCCTCATAGAAGATTGGGATTTTTATATCTCTATTATATCTTGACAAATAATTATGAAGCTTTTTAGTTACAGCGTAAGATGGCTTTCTTTTTGATATTTTTAAGTCTTTCATAAAATTACATTCGTTCAAATTTAAGTCTTTTTGTAACAAAACAGAAAGACTATCGTCATACTTTAAAACTAACCCATGCTGAAAATAATCGGCATTAACCATTATTCGTTTGGAACCAATTCTAACAATCAACAATCTCACCAAAAAATTTGGCTATTTAACGGCAGTTAAAGATTTATCGTTTACTATTAATAAAGGTAATGTATATGGCATTTTAGGCCCTAATGGAAGTGGAAAATCAACTACATTAGGTGTTGTTTTAAATGTAGTTAATAAAACAAATGGAAATTTCCACTGGTTTGATGGAAATACCTCGACACATGAAGCATTAAAAAAAGTAGGAGCCATAATTGAACGCCCTAACTTTTATCCTTATATGACAGCCAGTGAAAACTTGAAATTAGTGTGTAAGATAAAAGGTGTCGATTATTCTAAAATTGATGAAAAACTTGAAATTGTTGGTCTATTAGAGCGCAAAGATAGTAAATTTAAAACCTACTCGTTAGGTATGAAGCAACGATTAGCTATTGCCTCTGCCCTATTAAACGATCCAGAAATTTTAATACTTGATGAACCAACAAATGGATTAGATCCACAGGGCATACACCAAATAAGAGAGATTATTAAACAGATTGCAGCTAAAGGCACCACCATACTTTTAGCATCGCATTTGTTGGATGAAGTAGAAAAAGTATGCACTCATGTAGTAGTGCTTCGGAAAGGAAAAAAACTCTACTCTGGTCGCGTGGATGAAATGATTTCCAGTCATGGTTTTTTTGAATTGAAAACGAATAAAGAGCAGGAATTACTTTCATTCTTGGAACAAGATAAAAGTTTCGGAAACATTAAAGTCGAAGAAGGATTAATAACAGCTTTTCTAAATGAACCTATGAGTTCTGAAGACTTCAATAGAAAACTTTTTGACGAAGGTATTATTTTAACCCATTTAGTTCAACGAAAAGAGAGTTTAGAAGAGCAATTTTTACAACTTACCGATAACAACTAATCATACCAAAAACCGCAACATGTTACGACTTTTAAATTTAGAGTTACAAAAACTATTACTTAACCGAACCAGTAAAATTTTAATTTTTGTTTCGTTTATATTACCTTTTTTCGTGATTTTACTATCATCGTTAAAAATAAATGTATTTGGTTTTTTCACTTTAGAATTGGGGGAATTAGGTGTTTTCAATTTCCCTATTATTTGGCATTTAACAACCTTTTTCGCATCTCAATTTAAATTCTTCTTTGCCATAGTAGTAGTTAGTATGATAGGTAATGAATACAGTAATAAAACAATTAAACAGAATTTAATTGATGGTTTGAGTAAAAAGGAATTTATACTGTCTAAGTTTTACACTATTGTATTCTTTTCCTTAGTTTCCACAATATTAATTGGACTTATATCGATTTGCATAGGTTTATATTATTCGAGTTACAATGAGTTTGGAATTATTATTCAAGAAACTAATTTCTTATTAGCCTATTTTGTAAAACTAATCGGGTTTTTTAGTTTATGCTTGTTTTTCGGTATGCTGGTTAAACGATCAGCCTTTGCATTAGCGTTTCTTTTTATCTTATTTATACTGGAATGGATTGTCTTTGGCTTGATGGCATGGAAAATGGATACGGATTTATCCGAAAAAATTCAAAACTTTTTCCCACTAAAATCTATGTACAAACTCATCGACCAGCCCTTTCAACGAGTTGCCATGACAAAGTTTCCAGATAAGGGCGAATTGGTTTACGACTATGCCGTACATTGGCACGAAATTTTTATTGTTCTTGGATGGACTGCTCTATTTGTCTTTTTATCGTATAGATTATTAAAAAAGCGTGATTTGTAATATCTTTGCTAGCTTTTGCTATGAAAAGATGAAAAAAATTGCATTTTTAATAATTTTATTACTGTTTTGTACTGATTTATTCGCACAACTTGAAGCTTCTAATTGGTACTTTGGCTCCAATGCTGGAATTCGATTTAATGATAATGGTACAACTACAAACTTAACAGATGGCAGATTAAATACGGATGAGGGATGCACCACAATTTCTGATAGTGATGGTAATTTATTATTCTATACAGATGGTAAAACAGTCTGGAATAGATTGCACCAGCCAATGTCAAACGCCAGTGAGGCATTAGGAAACGAATTATTTGGAGATAGGTCTAGCACGCAGTCTGCAATAGTAGTTCCTAAGCCAGAAGACTCTAATATATACTACGTCTTTACTGTAGACACAGCTATAAGCAGGGATGATCCAGATAGAGGTTTTAGTTATTCCGTTGTTGACCTTAGATTAAATGGTGGACTTGGTGATGTGGTGCCTTGGGAAAAAAACATAAATCTTTTACAGGACAGTTCTGAAAAAATCAGTGCTGTTTTGAAAGATTGTATTTCTAAATCCATATGGGTAATCACTTTTGCTTCAGAGGATGGATCCCCAAATCAGTTATTTAATACTTTTCATGCTTATGAAGTTTCAACTACTGGCATAAATACAACTGCGGTTAAATCTACGTTTAATATAACTATAGATGACCAAAGAGGGTATTTGAAGCTATCCCCTGATGGGTCAAAACTTGCCTGTGCAAACTCAACCTCAGGGTTATATTTATATGACTTTAACACTGACACTGGCATCGTTAGTAATCAGAAAAGAATCAATATCAATCACAAACCAAACAGCAGAACTCTATCACCATATGGTGTAGAGTTTTCACAAAGTAGTAGCCTGTTATACGTGTCAGCTTATTTCCAAACTAATCGAGCTGAATTCAATAATCCTTTGAGTCAATATGGAGCACTACTTCAGTACAATTTAAATGCATCAAATATAAATAATTCGGAGATAATAATTGATGAGCGACAAATGTACAGGGGAGCCTTACAGCTAGCTCCTAATGGTAAAATATATAGGGCAATGAGTGAAACATATAATTTTGGTTTGCCATTTCTTTCAGTAATTAACAACCCAAATGAGATAGGACCAGCTTGTAATTACGAACACAATGCAGTATCCTTATCAAGGAATTCTAGGCAGGGGCTTCCTCCTTTTATAGCTTCTTTCTTTTCGGAAAATATAAATATTACCCAAAAAGAAACGAATGTGACCTACCTGCCACTATGCTTTGGTGAAACATATACGTTAGAAGGCGAAAATATACCGGATGCCTCTTATACTTGGTTCCTAGACGATGTAGAACTTGTAGATGATGATTTCGACTTAGAAGTGACATCTGAAGGAGAATACAAACTTATTATTCAAGAAAATACGGGAGATTGTGGAGGTATCTTTGAAGGATTTGCTACAGTTGAATTTTTCGACTCTCCAATTGCAACATCAATAAGTGATATACAATTATGTGATGATAATAACGATGGTTCTTACCAATTCCTTTTATCTAGTTTAAATGATGACATACTTCAAAATCAAAATCCATTAATATACAATGTGAAATATTTTAAATCACAAGAAGATGCCGATTTAAATCAAAATGAATTACTTAACTCATTTGAAGTTTTAAGAAACTCTCAAACGATTTATTCAAGGGTTGGGTTACTTGATAACACTACCTGTTTCGATACATCAGTTTCCTTTAATATTCAGCTTTTTGATACTCCAGTCGCCAATACTTTTGTTACACCCATTATTTGTGATGAGCGATCATTAATAGACCCTAATGTACAAAATGGAATTACAGAAATTAATTTAAGGCAATTTGACAATGAAATTCTTGGAAACCAGAATGCATTAGATTTCTCTATAACTTACCACAACTCTATCGATGATGCTGAAGCTAGAAATAAGATTAGTTTTGATTATACAAACACAACAGCTTTTAACGAGATTATTTACGCTAGAATTGAAAATAGATTCAATCCTAATTGCTATGCTATATCCCAACCAATTGATTTAGTAATTAGGCCTCTCCCACAGTTTTCAAACAGTCTACTATTGCAATGCGATGCAGACGATTTGATGGACGGTTTTACAATTTTTAACCTTACAGAAGCTGAGAGTGAACTTGTAAATAACCAAATGAATAGAACTGTAAAATTCTTTAGAACTTTCTCCGAAGCACAAAATAGTGATGATGAAATTTTGAATACTACCAGTTTCTCGAACACAAAGAACCCGGAGACGCTTTTTGCGCAGGTCATTGATGAAAATACTGGATGTTATGACGTGGCTGAACTTATTTTACAAGTTTCTACGACCAGTATTGGTGACTATGTCGCTCCTTCTGCCTGCGATGAACTAGGCTCTGAGGATGGACTCAATACTTTTGATTTAAATACGATAACAGCCTCTATCCAATCCATTAATAGCATCACCTTTCCTGTAGCGTACTTTGAAACATATGAGGATGCACTTTTGGAAAAAAATGAACTTAACAGTTCCTATAACAATACTACTCCTTATAATCAGACCATTTTTGCTAGAGTGGAAAATAATAATGCATGCTATGGTATATGTGAAGTGCTACTTACTGTTAACACGCTTCCAGAAATTGAAACTGAAGGTGAAACGTTTTATTGTCTAAATAAATTTCCGGAAACTATAACTTTAGACGCCGGTATACTGGCAGGAAACCCTGCAGACTACAATTATTCCTGGTCTAATGGAGAGTCTAGTTTTCAAACAGAAATAAATGAAGCAGGGATTTATACCGTTGAAGTAACCAATGCCAATAACTGCTCGAAAACAAGAACAATTGTCGTAAACTCATCTTTAGCGACCTTTAACTCACCTCCATACAGTGTTACCGATGGGGTTCCAAATAATTCTGTAATCGTTTTGGCTAATATTCAAGGTCCCTATGAATATGCACTATATGATGAAAACAATTTTTCAATTTACAGGGACTACCAAACGAGCAATGTTTTCGATAATATATTCCCTGGTATTTACACAATTAGAATAAAGGATGTCAACGATGAGTGTGGAACTATAATAAAATCTGTTTCGGTAATAGGATTTCCTAAATTCTTTACACCTAACAATGATGGTTTCCACGATACATGGCAGGTATATGGCGTCTCAGACATGTTTCAACAAGACTCCAAAATCATGATATTCGACCGATTAGGAAAACTTGTAAAACAATTGAACCCAAAAGGGAAAGGTTGGGATGGAACCTATAACGGTCAAATACTACCAACCGACGACTATTGGTTTTCTGTAGCATTACAAGATGGGCGTATTTTTAAAAGTCATTTTACCTTAAAAAGGTGAAATCCCGACATAAAAACCCAGCATAAGTGCATTTTATCTGATTTTCTTTGCGTTTTATCCGAAAAAAAGCTATTTTTCGCACTTAAATAAACCAAATCATTTAGTTGTTTTTACCCAAATAAAACAAAGTGAAAAAAAACCTACATGCTAGTTGCACTCTAGTTCTGCTATTTTTTGGAATTAACTTAATGATTTCCCAACAAATTACGGTAGATAATAGCATTCCCTTACAACAACTTATAGAAAATAATTTAGCTAACGGTTGTGTTGAAATTTCAAATGTCACGTCTTCGGTAAATGGTAATATTGATGGTATTACTAGTTATGGTGCTTTTCAACAAGGCGGATCTAATTTTCCATTAAATAATGGAATTGTTATATCTACCGGTAATGCTTCATCTGCTGGTAACTCCATTAACAACTCCGAGTTAAGTGATGGTACAAGTAATTGGGGAACCGATCCTGATATTGAGACTTTTATTGGACAAGGAAGTATGATTAATGCAACAGTAATCGAATTTGATTTTGTTTCGTTAACAGATATGGTTCAGTTTAACTATCTTATGGCCTCTGAAGAATATTTTGCCAACTTTCCCTGTAATGCTTATGATGGATTTGTTTTCTTAATAAGAGAAACAACATCTTCTGGACCTTATCAAAATATTGCTTTAGTACCTGGAAGTGCGAATCCACAAGTAACGGTCGGGAATATACATGATGCTATTCCAACGCAATGCCCAGCTTCTAACGATCAATATTTTGATGGCTATGGATTGGGAGATACTAATTACAATGGAAGAACCAATGTTTTAACTGCTGGCACTAGCGTAACTCCTAATGTTCAATATCATGTAAAATTAGTGGTTGCAGAATCTAACGATTCTTCTCAACCTTTAGCAGACACCTCGGTATTCATTGAAGCCAATACATTTACTGAATTAGAATTGGGTGATGATATTGATACATGTTCAGGTAGTGTTACTCTAGACGGTGAAATACAAAATCCATTAGCTTCTTATGCCTGGTTTAGAGATAACTCTGTAATCTCTGGAGAAAATAACCCTACGCTTACTACCACAACAAGTGGTCTTTATAGAGTTGAAATTAGTATTAGCGGAAACACCTGCGTTATTCAAGATGAAGTTAATGTAACTATTGACACTGAATTAGCTGCTGATCCTATATCAGCTTATCAACAATGTGATAATGATGGTAACGGCCAAGAATTTTTCGATCTTTCAACTAAAAATACGGATGTAGAAACTGCAATTCAAAATTTACCAGCGAACTATATTATTCGTTATTATCTTTCAGATAGTGATGCAAGAATGAACCCAAATAATAATATAACCACGTTAACATCAAACTCCAGGACTATCTATGTTCGTGTAGAAGATACTGTTAGTGGTTGCCTTATTTATGGAACTTTTGAATTAATTGTAAACCCTTTACCTGTTCCAATACAACCTACAAGTTTAGATGTATGTGATAACGATAGCTTACCAAATAGTAGTACAGCAATTGATTTAAACCAAAAAAACAACGAAATAACTGGTGGAGATCCAGATCTTTTTGTTACCTATCATTATACCCAACTAGAAGCCAACGCTGGAGCAAATCCAGTTCCACAGCCATACACCAATACAAATCCTACAGAAACATTATTTGTCAGGATTATAAATAATATAACAGGATGTGCTACATCTTCAGGAACCACGCTAACCCTAAATGTCACAAATGGCAATACTGGAATTGTTCGTGACACACAATTCATTGATGCTTGTGATATGGATCATGATGGCTCTGCAATGTTCGACTTGACTCAGGTGTTAAATGATATACTAAATGGTGAAACTGGTTTTTTACCACCAACATTTCATACCTCTATTTCAGATGCAGAAAATGGTAGCAATCCAATTCCTAATCCTCAAAATTATGTGAATTCGGATCCTGATGAACAAACTATTTATTTAAGATTAGAAGACAGTACTACGGGTTGTTATGCAGTAGTACCTATTGAAATTCATACCAATTTATTACTAACAGCAACGATTATTCCCATGACAGGTTTTGCATTTTGCGACCAAGATGGCGACGGCAATGTTGATGTTTATTTAAACACTATTGAAAACGTTATTGCAAATGGTTTACCAAACGTTACCATTACTTTTTACGATTCTGAATCTGATCGAGATGCGAACAATAACCCAATAAACCCAAGTAATCCCTACCCAATTTCTGAAACTGCTCCAGCCACCGTTTATTTAAGACTTGAAAACGGTTTATGCACAGAAGTTTCTGAAGTAATTTTAAGGGTTAACCCTGTTGTAACTTTCAATCAGGTTGATCCAATACCATATTGTGATAATAATGATGATGGATTTACAACAGTAGATTTTGATTCATTTGATGACACATTAACTGGAGGAACTCCAGATTTTAATGTTAGATACTACGATAATCCAGCTGACGCTGATACAGGTGTAAATTCATTACCACAATTTTATGACACAGGTTCTGGAACTTTTTATGCTAGAATTGAAAATAACATTACAGGTTGCTATACTGTAAATCCTTTTGACATTGAGGTCATTCCAGCACCAACAGTTTCTCAACCATTAGATATTATAATATGTAATAACGGCTCAAGCACTACTGCTAATATTAGACTAGAAGATAAAATATCTGAAATTGTTTCAAGTACCAGTGGTTTAATTATTGAGTTTTTTGAAGATTTAAGTCAAGCGGAAAATTTTGACTCATCAAGCCCAACTAATAATTTAAACCAACAAAGTTTTGATGCTGGAAATCAAACAATTTATGTACGCATTGAAGCTGCTGATTCTACGGCATGTTATAGCATAGTATCATTTAATGTTTTAGTAAACACCATTCCTATTATTCCTTCAATTGCACCTTACCAAGTTTGTGTTGATGTTGGTACATCAGATGCAGATTTTTATTTTCAAAATCAAGATGCAGAAATTTTGAATGGACAATCAGGAAAAGAAGTGTATTACTTTCAAGATGCTGCTTTTACTGTGCCTTTAGATAAAACAATACCCTATAATAGTTCTGGTTCAGAAACTATTTATGTTCGCGTTGAAAATGTAACAGATCCAGATTGTAATGCTACCTCGTCTTTCTTATTGGAAATAGGCACCAACCCTAATTACAATCAAAATTTTACAGATTTTCCTCCAGACTGCCAGAATGAAGCCTTAACTAGGACTTATGATATGGATGGAAAAAGACAAGAAATCACCTCTGGTAGTACAGATGTTTTGGATATTCAGTTTTATTTAGATGAAAGCGATGCCATAAACGCTAACAGTAATAGTTTACCAGATTCATACGACTCAGATGAACTTCAAGGACAATTTTATGTTAGAATTGAAAATACTTCGAATTCTTGTTTTGTTATTGAAGAGGTTCGCTTCATAACTTTCCCAAAACCATTGCTTTCATTAGCGTCAATAGATCCAGTTTGCGATACCGATTATGACGGTAACGTCTCATTCGACTTAACAACAGCGATGTTTCAAGTTGACAATGTAAGATTTGGTGGAATAACCTATAGATATTTTGAAGATGCTAGTTTAAACGCTGAAATCTCGTCTTCACAACTTACTAATTATGCAGTTACCGGTACATCAACTATTTATGTAGAAGTTGAAACTGATACTGGATGCACAGATTCTTCAGCGTTGGAATTACAAGTGAACTTGCCTCCTACACTTCTTAATATAGCTACTATGGAAGATTGCGAAAATATTAGCAGAGCTTATGACTTAAGCCAAGTAGATTCGTTTGTTGTACACACTAGTAGTAATGTTACCATAAGCTATCATAATTCGTTCCCAAATGCACAAAATAATACTGGCATTTATAACGGTAAAATATTTACTTATAACACTACAGGAAATTATACCATTTATGTAAGGGTTGAAGATGAGATAACTGGTTGTCCCGCGTTTACTTCTTTTCAATTAGAAATAAGCTCAAATCCTATCGCAAATACCCCACCAAATTTGATTGGTTGTGATGATGATTTTGATGGTATGCTCGAGTTTGATCTATCATTAAACGAAGCAAATATTCTTGGAGGTCAGAGTACTTCCAATTTTTCTGTTTATTATTATAACAATGATATTGCTAATGCCGAAAACGACACAAATCGTTTAGATAATTTACATGTAGCAGTTGATGGTGAAATAATTTATACACGTGTAGAAAACAATAATACTGGATGTTATAACGTAACACAATTCCGAACTGTTATAAACCCATTACCAATTATACCTTTAAATGATATTGAATCTGTTTGTATCAATGACTTGCCTAAAACCCTTAGTGCAGAAACAGGTGTTTTTGGTGACACTTACTTATGGTGGACTGGAGAAACCACTCCAGAAATTGATGTTGATTTGAGTGATTTAGGTCCAGACCGATGGGTTGAAGTTACTACAGCTACACCACAAAGTTGTCCTTTAAGAAAATATTTTGAACTAATTCAATCCGTCGAAGCTACTATTGAAGCAACGGCAACAGCAGATTTTACAGATCCAAATACTATAACCGTTATCGTTAGTGGTATTGGCGACTATCGCTTTGCTTTGGATGGTGGTGAACCACAAACTTCTAATGTATTCAACAATGTTAGTTTGGGACCTCATATTGTTACTATTATTGATTTAAACGGTTGCGAACCAGTTGAAACTGATGTTTTTGTAATTGATATTCCAAAATTTGTAACTCCTAATAACGATGGCGCTTTTGATACCTGGCATATAGTTGGTATTAACAGACTACCCGGTACCTTAGTTTATGTTTATAACAGACACGGAAAGTTAATTAAAATGCTCCCTCATACGTCTATCGGATGGGATGGTACATTTAACGGTCAAAACATGCCTTCCGATGATTATTGGTTTTCAGCCGACATTATTCATAATGGTAAATCGTTTAATATTCGCGGGCATTTTGCTCTTAAACGGTAAACTTCTATGGTACTGCTTTGCCTATAGACGATTATTAGTTCAGTTTAGTGCTTCAAGATACAAGAGAATTTCATGGACATTTTACGTTAAAACGTTAACTCATATTTCTGTTTACATATAACTACCTTATCTTTACGAGCCTTTGATGCTTAAATGAAAAATTTTTTTACTTTAATTGTTTTATTTTTTTTGGAAGCTAATTTAATTGGTCAAAACATAACCGTTGATAGCCAACTTTATACTCCTCAAGAACTCATTGAGAATATACTCATCGACAGTAATTGTATCACTGATGTTGTTGTTAATAATGTGGTTGGTGGTAATTTTGGAGGAACAGAATTAAGTTATGGATACTTCGATGCGAACGGATCATCTTTTCCTTTTCAAAGTGGATTAGTGCTAAGCACAGGCAGACTATCAAATGTTCCTGGACCTAATAACACGTTAAGCGATGACGATGCACCAGGTTGGCTTGGTGACTCTGATTTAGAAAACTTACTAAACGAAAACAATACTTTTAATGCTACGATAATAGAGTTCCAATTTAGAGCTATAGCTAATCGAGTTAGTTTTAGGTATTTATTTGCTTCAGAAGAATATCAAGAAAATAATGTCAACACCTGCAGGTTTTCAGATTTATTTGGATTTCTGATAAGAAATGTAAATGATGCACAATATGAAAATATAGCTTTAGTTCCAGACACTCAAACAGAAGTAAAAGTAACCACAGTTCATCCTGGTATTCCTGGGTCTGGTGGTTGCGAAGCAATTAATGAATCCTATTTTGGTAGTTTTAATACTTCTACAGCACCAATTAATTTTAATGGACAGACAGCTGTTCTTTCTGCGTCTAGCGACTTAATTCCAGGAGAAACTTATCAAGTAAAGCTTGTTATTGCTGATGAAGAAAATTTTCGATTCGATTCTGCTGTATTTCTCGAAGCTGGCAGTTTTCGATTAAATACAGACTTAGGAGCCAATCGGTTAATCCTTACAAACAATGCACTATGTGAAGGTGAAACTCTTGAATTGGATGCTAGTGAATCTGGAAACAATGCATATTCTTGGTATAAAGATGGTGTTTTAGTAGATTTTCAACCTAACACGTGCCTTAATTGTGGAACATATAACGTGACTGAATCTGGTACTTATAATGTAGAAGTAGAACTTGAAAATGGATGTCTCTCTTATGGTGCAATAACTATTGAATACCTACCTAAACCCATAGTTTTTAATACCGCTTTGACCGAATGTGATGATAATTTAGATGGACTTAGCTGTTATAATTTATTCGATGCCGAACCAGTAGTTACTAATGGAGATAATACATTATTAATTGAAAATTTCTTTCAATCAGTTACAGATGCCGAACAAAATATTGACGAAATAGATTCTCCCTTAACGTTTGAAAACACTAGTCCTATTCAAGTGGTTTATGCTAGAGTTGTGGATCAAGCTCGTTGTTTTTCAATTGCAGAAATTACACTGAACACGTCTAACAATGCAGTTATTATTCCACCTTTTGACACCTGTGATGACGCTGTAGTTGATGGTATTTTTGATTTTAATGAAACTGCACTACTTAACCATGTAACACCATTTGTTCCAGTAAACTCTATTATTGGTTTTTACAGATCTTTAAACGATGCATTGAAAAAATTAAATCGACTTGATAATGCGTTCGAAAACTTAATCCCAAATTCTGATACAATATATGTGCGTATAGACAATAACTTGGGATGCTATGGTATTAGTTCTCTTGAATTAAATGTGCTATTTACACCACTCTTACTTACAGATGAAACTACTTATTATTGTGAAGAAACTTTCCCTAGTACCATATCACTTAATGCTGGAATAATTAATGATAATCCTAACAACTATTCCTATGAATGGATTTTCAACAATCAAAGTATTCCAAATAGTGATACTTCCTCTATAAATATTAATGAAGCAGGAATTTACGAAGTAATAGCGACCTACGGTAATGGCTGTTCTTCAAGTAGAATGATTACAGTGGAAGCTTCTGGTAAAGCTTCAATAGATTATCAATTATCGAACAATAACACAGTAACCGTAAATGCTATAGGGTTGGGGAATTATGAATATGCCTTGGATAACCAAGACTTTTTAAATAATAATGTTTTTACAAATGTTAAACCTGGTTTTCACACCATTTTTGTTTCTGATATTAATGGTTGTGAAATTTCAGAAAAAAAGATTTCCATTTTAGGATTCCCAAGGTTTTTCACTCCAAATAATGATGGTATTCATGAAACATGGAAACCTTATGGTGTTAATGCTGAGTTTTTTAATGGCATCTCAATTAAAATATTTGATCGTTACGGTAAGCTTTTAAAACAATTAAGTGCTACCGACTCAGGTTGGAATGGAAATTTTAATGGAACGGCTTTACCAACAGATGATTATTGGTTTAAAGTTGTTCTTGCAGATGGTAATACTTATATGGGACATTTTTCATTAAAACGTTAACGTTTTATTCTAAAAAAGGGCATCTATTTTTCCTTAATTTTGCTGTATGAAATTCAAGATACAATCAGAATTTAATCCGACTGGAGACCAACCCCAAGCTATTGAACAACTTTCTGATGGTATCATCACCGAAGAAAAATACCAAACGCTTCTTGGTGTAACAGGGTCTGGTAAAACTTTTACCATAGCAAACGTCATTGAAGAAGTGCAGCGTCCAACTCTGGTTTTAGCACACAACAAGACCCTTGCTGCCCAGTTATATTCTGAATTTAAACAATTCTTTCCTGATAACGCAGTTGAATATTTTGTGTCCTATTATGATTATTACCAACCTGAAGCATACATCCCTGTTTCAGGCGTTTATATAGAAAAAGATTTATCTATTAACGAAGAAATTGAAAAGATGCGTTTAAGCACGACGTCTTCCCTCCTTTCTGGACGTCGAGACGTTTTAGTAGTAGCTTCAGTCTCGTGCTTATACGGTATTGGAAACCCTGTCGAATTTCAGAAAAATGTCATTTCATTAGAACGCGATCAAGTAATTTCTAGAACGCAACTATTACATCATTTGGTACAAAGTTTATATTCTAGAACCGAAGCCGAATTCAATCACGGGAACTTCAGAATAAAGGGTGATACCGTTGATATATTTCCAAGTTATGCCGATGATGCTTTTAGAATTCATTTTTTTGGTGATGAAATAGAAGATATTGAGTCTTTTAACATTCAAACCAACCAAGTCATTGAAAAATATGACCGATTGAATATTTACCCTGCCAATATGTTTGTAACATCTCCAGAAATTCTTCAAGGTGCCATAAAGGAAATTCAGGATGATTTAGTAAAACAGCATGACTACTTTAAAGAAATTGGGAAACATTTAGAAGCTAAGCGTTTAAAAGAACGTACTGAATTCGATTTAGAAATGATTCGAGAATTAGGCTACTGCTCTGGTATTGAAAACTATTCCAGATATTTGGATGGCAGATTACCAGGAACACGTCCATTCTGTCTGCTCGACTACTTCCCAGATGATTATTTGATGGTGGTCGATGAAAGTCACGTAACTATTTCTCAAGTGCATGCCATGTATGGCGGGGATAGAAGTCGAAAAGAAAATTTAGTAGAATATGGGTTTAGACTTCCTGCTGCTATGGATAATCGACCATTAAAATTTGAGGAATTTGAAGCGCTACAAAACCAAGTGATTTATGTAAGCGCCACGCCTGCAGATTATGAATTGCAGAAAACCGATGGCATTTATGTGGAACAGGTTATTAGACCAACTGGTCTCTTAGATCCTATTATCGAAGTGCGCCCCAGTTTAAATCAAATAGATGATTTAATTGAAGAAATCCAACTTCGTGTTGAAAAAGATGAGCGTACGTTGGTAACAACCCTAACCAAGCGAATGGCCGAGGAGTTGACTAAATATCTCGATAGAATTCAAATTAGATGCCGTTATATACATAGTGATGTAGACACTTTAGAGCGTGTTGAAATCATGCAAGATTTACGTAAAGGTTTATTTGATGTCTTAGTTGGCGTTAATTTACTTCGTGAAGGGTTAGATTTACCCGAAGTATCGCTGGTGGCGATTTTAGATGCTGACAAGGAAGGTTTTTTACGTTCAACACGCTCATTAACACAAACGGTTGGTAGAGCTGCCAGAAACTTAAATGGTAAAGCCATTATGTATGCTGATAAAATCACAAAGAGCATGCAAAAAACAATTGACGAAACTGAATACAGACGTGAAAAACAGATTACTTATAATACAGAAAATAATATTACTCCTAAAGCTTTAAACAAAAGTTTAGACAATGCCTTGGCAAAAAATTCGGTTAGCACTTATAGTTATGAACTTGAAGCAGCTAGAGCAGCAGAACCAGAAAGTGAATATTTGAGTAAACCAGAACTTGAAAAGAAAATTCGTGAAAAACGTAAATTAATGGAAGAAGCTGCGAAGGCATTAGATTTTATTATAGCTGCAAAATTGCGTGACGAAATAAAACAATACCGATATAAAATAGAAAAGCTAAAAGTATAAAACCTTTAGCCTTTCATAATTTAGGATTCAAACCAGTTCCTAAGTACTAATTATATTGTGTTTTAAAGATGTCTATTAACACATCTGGTGGTACAATTTTATTTGGAAAACTTTCCATTAAATACAAAACCTTGCTTATTGACTCATGACTTAATCCCATTCTTAGTCCAAAATTAAATAACTTTATGGCTCCAGATTTAGAACTTTCACTATCAATATTCATTAATAAAACCAGCCTATGAAATTGAACAATGCGCTCGCTATGAGACTTTAAATGTGTATAAGTAACTGGGTGCTCAATCAAGTAATCAAAATCTTCTCTTGTAATACCTAACTGCTTGGCAACACCTAATAGAAAATTATATTCTATGTTTTTTATATCCTTGTCGTACTTTGCAAATGCAATCATTTCCGAAAGTAGACTTAGCTTTTCTACCCTATTAATCATGTGAGGAAGGATTAAATAATTATACTATAAAGATACTTAAAACAGTCTTTTTATAATCGTAGATATAATGTATCTCATCGAAAACTACTTGGTCATTCGTCGTAATTTTTAATTAGTTTATCAATGAAGAGAGTAATTAATAATCAAAATTTCTTTAATTTTTAGAAAGAAATCAAACTAAGACACAACAGACAACAACCATTAAACATCTCATTAATAGACAGTTGAATAGTTTTATTTGTTAAAAAAAAATGAACTGAAACTTATATTATAAAAAGTATCTTTACAAAAATCGCTAAAACGCTAAAAACGTAACTAGTCAATTAAAAATTTATGACCAATAACGACATTCTTAAAAAATTAAGAGTAGCACTTAAACTTCGAGATAATGATATTGTAGATATCTTAAAATTAGTTGACTTTAGAATCTCAAAAAGTGAACTTGGAGCTTTTTTTAGAAGAGAAGACCATCCGAAATATATGGAATGTGGAGACCAAATATTAAGAAATTTTTTAAACGGCTTGGTGATTCATATGCGTGGTCCCATGCCAAAAAAAGAGGAACCCAATAAACAAAAAAAAGAGCAATAATGATATTGCTCTTTTTAAAAATCTCATGCACAATTTATTGAGTCATTATTATTTTAACCTAAAACTTGCTGTACTTTATCAGCAGCTTCTTGGAATTCAGTAGCACTCATTACATCTAATCCAGAATTATCAATCAATTGTTTAGCAATATCTGCATTTGTCCCTTGGAGTCTTACAATAATTGGAACATTAATATTACCCATATTTTTATAAGCATCAATAACCCCTTGTGCAACACGGTCACATCTAACTATACCACCAAAAATATTTATCAAAATCGCTTTCACTGCTGGATCTTTTAATATTATTTTAAATGCTGCTTCTACTCTTGCAGCATCAGCGGTTCCACCAACATCTAAAAAGTTTGCCGGTTCTCCTCCTGCCTGCTTAATTAAATCCATGGTTGCCATGGCTAATCCAGCACCATTTACCATACAACCAACATTACCATCTAAATCAACATAGTTTAAACCAAGTTCTCCTGCTTCAACCTCAATAGCACTTTCTTCACGTACATCACGCAAATCAACATAGTTTTTATGTCTATAAAGAGCATTATCATCAATAGTTACTTTGGCATCAACTGCCATAATTTTGTCGTCACTCGTCTTTAAAACAGGGTTGATTTCAAATAGAGAAGAATCAGATTTAACATACGCAGTATATAGCGCAGAAACAAACTTTGTCATTTCCTTAAATGCCAATCCAGATAATCCTAAATTGAAAGCTACACGTCGTGCTTGAAAAGGCATAAGTCCTACAGTTGGGTCAATTTCTTCAGTAAAAATTAAGTCAGGAGTCTCTTCAGCCACAGTTTCAATATCCATACCACCTTCAGTAGAATACATAATCATATTACGTCCTGTTGCCCTATTTAAAAGCACAGACATATAAAATTCGCTTGTTTCACTTTCACCCGGGTAATAAACATCTTCAGCAATTAAAACTTGATGTACCTTCTTCCCCTCTGCTGACGTTTGAGGTGTAATAAGATTCATTCCTATAATCTGTCCTGCCAACTCTTCAACTTCTTTTAGGTTTTTAGCCAATTTTACGCCTCCACCTTTTCCTCTACCACCAGCATGAACTTGAGCCTTAATAACGTGCCAGGTAGTTCCTGTTTCAGAAGTTAATTGCTTAGCTGCAGCAACAGCCTCATTAGCATTTTGAGCTACAATACCGCGCTGAATGCGCACACCAAAACTGCTTAAAATTTCTTTACCTTGATATTCGTGTAAATTCATAATTTGCTTAATAATTTAAGATGAGCAAATGTAAATAATAGCTGTTAATTACACTAATATTTAAATAAGAAAACAAGGAACCAAATCATTAATCACTAATTGTTAAATAATTAACAATTTGTTTAATTTGTTTAAATTTTCATTATTTATTTCTTATTAAACTTAAAAAAATATCTTTGTTTAAAATTAATGTGTTATGACGAGTAGTCAATTATTAAAAGTTGCTGAAGAGTTTGGTAGTCCAGTTTATGTATATGATGCAGAAAAAATTGCTACACAATATAACCGCTTAACAAATGCCTTTAAAGGGGTTAAACATTTAAAAATAAACTATGCTGTTAAGGCACTGTCGAATATATCGATATTAAAGTTTTTTAATACGTTAGGTTCTGGGATAGATACTGTTTCTATACAAGAAGTAAACCTCGGTATTGCTGCTGGTTTTAAACCAGAACAAATTATATTTACGCCTAATGGAGTTTCACTTTCTGAAATTGAACAAGCCGCACAGCTTGGTGTTCAAATTAATATTGACAATCTATCAATTCTAGAACAATTTGGTACTAATCATCCAGATATTCCTGTGTGTATTAGAATAAATCCTCATGTTATGGCGGGTGGAAACAGTAATATTTCTGTTGGACATATTGACTCTAAATTTGGTATTTCTATACACCAAATACCTCATTTATTGCGCATTGTTGAAAATACCAAAATGACTATTAACGGTATTCACATGCATACCGGTAGTGATATTTTAGATATAGATGTCTTTTTATATGCAAGTGAAATACTGTTTGAGACTGCCAAACAATTTAACAATTTGGAGTTTATTGATTTTGGATCTGGTTTTAAAGTGCCTTATAAAAAAGGAGATATTGAAACTAATATTGAAGAATTAGGACAAAAATTAACAACGAGATTCAATGATTTTTGCAAAAACTATGGTAAAGATTTAACGTTAGCCTTTGAACCTGGAAAGTTTCTGGTTAGCGAAGCAGGGACATTCCTAACTCATGTAAACGCTGTAAAACAAACCACGTCAACGGTTTTTGCACAGGTAGATTCTGGATTCAATCACCTAATTAGACCAATGCTTTATGGCTCGCACCACGACATTAACAATATTTCTAATCCAAAGGGTCGCGAAAGGTTTTACACTGTTGTAGGTTATATATGTGAAACAGACACTTTTGGAAACAACCGACGCATTAATGAAATAAACGAAGGTGATGTTCTTGCATTTAAAAATGCAGGAGCCTATTGTTTCTCAATGGCCAGTAACTATAACTCACGTTATCGTCCTGCCGAAGTATTATGGTATAATAAAAAAACACACCTTATAAGGAAAAGAGAAACTTTCGATGATATTATAAAAAATCAAATAGAAGTTAATTTCTCATCGAAAAAGGAAAAAGAATTGGTTAAATAAACTAAACTAAATCGAGAAAATGCTCTACATAATTGTAGAGCATTTTTATTTCAATTAAAAATTTCATTATATTTAGCTTCGAGTTTTAAAAAAAGACTTAATTCCCTAATTTAAAAACTGAATTAATAGCATAATTACAGTTGCCCCTATTTTGATTTAATTACAATTTCGTTAGAATAGTTCTAACACAATTTTATATTAATTAAAACCAACCAAAATTATGAGAAAATTAGTTTTTTTATTTCTATTAATGCCATTTTTAATCATTGCCCAAGACAATGATTCTTTTTTACTAACACTTTCTGAAATTACCGTTAAACCAGGGCATGATGCTCAATTCATTGCTGGTGTAAAAGCCTGGAAAGATTGTTATTTAAAAAATGAGGGGAATGACAAATGGAATATTTGGAAACGTGTTCAAGGAGAAGGTAGTGTATATACCATAACCGGTAGAATGGCTAATTGGGCAGAAATGGATGAACAAGGGGATGAAGCTGGTAAGGCATGTAGGATGTTAGCTGTTAACTTAATAATGCCACACGTAAAAAGTTCACATTATAATATTGCTCGTTTTATTCCAAATACAAGTCGTAGCGCCGCATTTTCTGCGGATACAGAAGTTGTATGGGTGGCCAACTTTAAAACTAAAAACTCTCGGGATTTTAGAGAATGTGTTAATGAAATATCCTCGGTAATGGAAACTACAGAAGGTGATAATCGTGGTTATTGGTATGCCGTTATGGGTGGTTCGCCCGAGGTTGCTGACTATTTTGTGAGTATTCCTTATAAAAACTTTGCAGAACTTGATGTTGAGCGAGATGGTGTTTGGAAAGTTTACGAGAACGAGCATGGTAAAGAAAAGACTGATGCTTTGAGAGATAAATTTAGAGCATCGGTATCTAAAGATTGGTCTTATATGTATACACTCAATAAAAAATTATCTAATTAACTTCACTAAATTTTAACCATTAATAGAGAAGCCTATAAACATGGCTTCTCTTTTTGAGTGAAATTTTATGTTCTCGACAAATAATTACACATATTGTCCTAATTAGAACATAATTTATGTTATTAACTAAATAAAACCAATCCTTATGAAAACATTTTTTAAAGTATTGCTGTTTGCAATATTTATTCAATTAACGGCATGTTCAGATAAAACTGCTCAGAAAAATATTGCTATGTATACCCAAGCTTGGGATGACATTATAAATAATGGGAATTTAGAAGCCATAAACGGTGATAATTTCGATACTAATATTACACTAATTTCTAGTCCAGAAAATATTGTTGGTATAGAAGATTTTAAGTCTTATTATTCAAACTTCACCACTGGATTTTCAGATAGAGAATTCACTATCGAAGACATTTTTGGTGATGGTAATAAATTAGTTAAACATTGGAACTTTAAAGGAACAAATACAGGAGAATTTTTTGGCATGCCTCCAACTGGCAAACAAATCAATGTAAGTGGTGTTACATTAGTTAAAATGAAAGATGGTAAAATTCTCCAAGAACAAGATTTTATGGATAATCTTGAGTTTATGGGGCAACTTGGAATTGATCCGTTTCTAAACCCTAATAATGTGAGCCTAATTAGAAAACTTTATGATGATTTTGCAACTGGTAATATAGAAGCAGTTGGCGCAGCCATGGATGATAAAATTGTATGGAATGAAGCCGAAAATTTCCCACTAGCAGACGGCAACCCTTATATTGGTTTTGATGCTATATTACAAGGCGTTTTTGCAAGAATAGGAAGCGAATGGGACTATTGGAAATTAAATGATGTGGCACTTCATGAAATGACAAATAATAAAATTCTAGCTACTGGCAGATACGAAGCCAAATATAAAAAGAATGGCGTTGAGATAGATTTACAAATGGCGCATTTATGGACACTTAAAGACGGTAAAATAATAGCATTTCAGCAATATGCCGATACTAAAGGAATAACAGATGCCATGGCAAAATAAGTGGTTAAAATCTTTAAAAGCTTAAAAAAATAGTTCATTAAAATTTAATCACATACATGGAAAACCTAACCAATCAACCCCATTTTAAACCTACCAGCCAAAAGTCTCGAATAAATTCGCTTGATGTTATTCGCGGAATAGCACTTCTGGGTATTCTTTTAATGAATATTAACGGTATGGGGCTCCCCTTTTCATACGATGACCCTACTGTTGCTGGTGGGTCAGACGGTCTTAATATAAAGGTTTGGTATATAAATGAACTTTTTTTTGAAGGTACAATGAGAGGACTTTTTACCTTGTTATTCGGTGCTGGCTTTATATTACTAACCACTAGACTGGAAAAATCAGGTGCAGGTATTAAAACTGCCGACATTTACTATCGAAGGATATTTTGGCTACTTATTTTTGGACTAATTAATGTTTGGATATTATTATGGCATGGCGATATTCTGTTTCCATATGCCATTTTTGGATTGCTACTTTTCCCATTTAGAAATACACCAATAAAAACCCTTATCATTTCTGGAATAATATTGATATGTCTTGGGTCTGTTTGGAACATTAGCGACTACAATAATGATTTAAAAATTAAAGAGTCTGGAGTCACTGCACTAGAACTAAAAAAATCTGGGACTACTTTATTAGAAATCCAAAAAAATGATATCACTGCTTGGGAAAATTTCCAAAAAAAGCAATCTCCTGAAAAGATAAAAGCTTTCACAGAAAAAATGAGAGAAGGATACTGGGATGTGTCTCTAGAAAAAGTTGAACTTAATCATTTCATGCAAACCTGGTTCCCTTACCGCTATTGGGTTTGGGATATATTAAGTTACATGCTTATAGGAATGGCATTTTTCAAGATTAAAATTTTTCATGGAACCCGTTCAACTAAATTGTATTTATGGTTTTTAATAATAGGATATGGTTTAGGTGTAACAATTAATTATCTAGAAGCCCAATTAATTCTTGAGAGCAACTTCGATAAACTAATTATGCATAAAGCTGCAATGACCTATCAAATTGGTCGCTTATTTACTACAATGGGGCACATTGGTTTATTTATGTTATTCATTAAATCTGGTATTTTAGGATTTCTTCAAAAGGCTCTAGCCGCCGTTGGAAGAATGGCATTAACCAATTACTTAATGCATAGTGTTATTACATCCATACTGTTTTATGGTTTTGGGTTTGCGTTATTTGGAACTTTACAACGTTATGAACTTTATTATATAGTAGGCAGTATTTGGGTTTTTCAATTAATTACCAGCCCTATCTGGCTAAAATACTTTCAATATGGACCTGTTGAATGGTTATGGCGTTCCCTTACCTATCAAAAGAAACAGCCGTTTAAAATTGATAAAAATGATTAAGTTATTTTCATAAAATGAATTTAAATAAGTCTTTTATTTTAGCAATAGTTTTAGCTCTCGCTGGATTAATTTGTTGGGAAATTTTTTGGCGATCTAAACCAGAGTTTTACAAGGCCGTATTAGAAGATGACAGGTATTTATGGGCAGAACACAGAGCTGAAGTTGAAAAAGCCACAAAAGAAGATATTATTCTTTTAGGGTCGTCAAGGACCGGATTTAACTTTAACACCCATGTTTGGAATAAAGTTCAAGGTATTAAACCAATAAATTTAGCTACCAACGGTAAACCTCCTGGACCTTTTTTAAATGATATTGTTTACAATACAACCTTCAACGGCACTCTAGTAATTGGAGTTTCACCTTTATTTTGGTTTGATGTTGCAGAAAATAATAGGTGGCAACCAGCAAACCAATGGATAAATCATTACCATAATCAGACTTATGCCCAAAAGCTAGGGTACTTTTTATCCAAACCTTTTGAGCGAAATTTAGTAATGTTGACTTCTTCTGAACTCGAGTTTTATAATGATTTAGATTTAAAATCACTTATTAATAGAGTAACTATTTCTGGTAGAATAGAAGATGACCGCATGCTTTATAATTTCAGCTATCATGATGAAGATCGAAATCTCATGATGTTACCCATTATGAAAACTGATCCAGAATTTGCTAAAAAAATCACATATGTTTTTGACGGATTCTTGCCTAGCATCCCTGGATTTGAAGCTATTAAAGATGAGATGCCAGGAATAATAGATTATTATAAAAATGTTATTGAACTTTTTAAAGCTCGAGGTGGCAAAATTATTTTTATACGTCATAAAGTTGAAGAACCTTGGAATAAAGTCACTAAAAGATTTTTACCGCGTGAGAAAGTTTGGGATGTTTTTGTTCGAGAGGTAAACTGTCCCGCTTATCATTTTGAAGATTATCAATTCATGTCTAAATATACCTTACCAGATTGGTCACATATGTATGTTGATGATGCAAAAACCTATACAAGAGATATGGTAAATAAACTAATTGAAGATGGCTATTTAAAAAAATTATAATTAAAACCAACCAAAAATGAAGTTAAAACAAACATTAACAGTTGCAATAATAATAACTCTCATTGCAACAATTTCTTGGGAAGCCTACTGGCGTTCTCAAGGTCTATATCCAACATTAAATGATGAAAAAGCACTTTGGGCTATGGCAAGAGCCAATGTAGAAAAAGCCGATAAAGATGACGTTGTTATTTTAGGATCATCTCGGGCATACTTCGATATCCAAGTGGAACAATGGGAAAAATCTACAGGTAAAACCCCCATACAATTATCGTCAACTGGGTCTTCGCCACTTCCCACATTTCATGATATAGTTAATAATACCAATTTTAATGGTACTGCTATAGTTGGCGTTACTCCCGGATTACTTTTCTCTACTACTTATCCAAAAGCATTTCCTTGGGAACGACCTCAATCTAAAGTAGATTTTTATCATGATAGAACTTATGCTCAGAGACTTAATTATTTATTATCCATTCCGCTGCAAAAAAACTTAGTTCTAATGTCGGCTGATGAAGAAGAATGGAATGATGATATTGATTTAAAAGCCTTGTTAAAGCGCGTTAATTGGGGAGCACGAGACACCATGCCACCGCCACCACCGTTTTATAATTTTGGAGATGTATCAATTCCTAGAAATATGAGTATGATGCCAAGAACGGTAACTGATACAGCCTTTGCAAAATCTATTATCGATGTTTGGCACTTCTTTGGGAAAGGAGCTCCTCCTCCAGACAAAGATGCAACTACAGAATTCTTTATGAAAGATGTAGAAAAGTTTAAAGCTAAAGGAGGGAATCTTATTCTTGTGCGACCACCTTCCAGCGGTGGTGTGAGAATGGGTGAAAAAATGGGACTTCCCAGAGAAAGGTTTTGGGATTCGTTAGTAAAAGTGGCTAATGTGAAGAGTTATCATTTTGAGGATTATGATCAATTTAAAGATCTAGTATGTCCAGAAGAATCACATTTATCATTAAATGATGCCAATTTTTTCACTGCTGAACTTATAAAAACTATGAAAGCAGACGGAGCTTTAGCAAACTAAACAAGTGAGAATATGAACTTAAAAAAATCATTAACCATTACAATAATAATCAGCATAATAGGGATTATTTTATGGGAATTCTTTTGGCGCAAACAAGGGAAATACGCTGATTTTGATGGCAACGAGGCGCTTTGGGCAACGCAAAGAGCTAAAGTAGAAAAAGCAAATCCTAAGGATGTTGTCCTTATTGGCTCATCTAGGGTTCTTTTTAATGTTCAATTAAATGAGTGGGAAAAAGAAACAAGTATTCGTCCTATTCAGTTGGCAATTCCGGGTTCAACCCCTCTACCTGTTTTTCATGATTTAGTTAATAACACAAATTTTAAAGGCACAATTTTAGTAGGTGTAACTCCTGGTTTATTTTTTTCAACAGTATCAAAAGAAAAGCGCCCATGGAGATGGTCACAATCAATGGTTGACTATTATCATGAACAAACTTATGCACAACGTATGAATCATCAATTATCAATACCTCTTCAAAAAAGCTTAGCGTTTATAAGTGAAAAAAAGGGGGTGGATGGTATAAATCTTAAAGAGTTAATAGGTCATATTAAAATTGGTAATCGTGTTAAGAATGATGAACCTCCATTTCCATCATTTTCAGATATAGATATTGATAGAAATGTAAAAATGAAAGCTAAAACTTCTAAAGACACATCATTTGCCAATATAATTAAACGTGTATGGAATAATAAAAGCACAGATACAACACCTCCAAAAAATATCGATAAAAAAGGAGTTTTGGAATTCTTTAAAAAAGATACCAAAACGTTTATTAATAGAGGTGGTAATTTAATTTTATTAAGAAGCCCTTCTACTGGGTATTTTAGAAATAAAGAAAACAATTTTTTTTCTAGACCTGAATACTGGGATGAATTATTAGAAGAAATCAATGTTAAGGGTTATCATTTTGAAGACTATGAAAAATTCAAAAATTTAGATTGCCCAGAGTGGTCACATTTATCAGCCACAGATGCGCAGTTTTTTACAACAGAACTTGTAAAAATACTAAAAACAGATGGAGCATTATCCATCTAATAATTACGAATTAAAAAAACATCAACCGACCAAAATCAATTAATCATGTTATTCAACTCATTAAGTTTCGTTTTATTTTTAATCATTGTACTAACATTATACTATTCCAAGCTTTTCAAATGGACTGGTAAAAAACGTATGCTTTTATTATCCAGTTACATATTTTATGGGATGTGGAATCCTCCACTAGTCATCCTGTTATGGATATCTACAATTGTTGATTGGACTGCTGGTAAAAGATTAGCCGTTGAAGACAACCAGAAAAAAAGAAAAATGTGGTTGCTATTAAGCATGTTCGTCAATCTTGGCTTTTTAGCTTTCTTTAAATACGGGGATTTTCTTCTTGAAAATTTTGTGGTTGTTATGAACAGTATTGGCATAGACTTTCAGGCAAAACCAATGGACATTATCCTACCAATGGGTATATCGTTTTATACATTTCAGACTATGTCTTATACCATAGATATGTATAAGCGTAAAATAGAACCTGCTAGAACATTCCTAGATTTTGCATTGTATGTAACCTTCTTTCCTCAATTGGTAGCTGGTCCAATTGTAAGAGCTAAAGATTTAATCACGCAGTTTTATGAAGAAAAGAAAGCTACCACGAATCAATTTATTTGGGGCCTTTTCCTTTTAACTATTGGCTTATTTCAAAAAGTCGTAATGGCAGACACACTGCTGGCAGGTACATCTGATGCCGTTTTTGGCTCCTCTAAATTATTACATGGTGTTGATGCATGGGTAGGCACCATTGCCTTTTCAGGACAAATATTTTTCGACTTTGCAGGTTATTCAACCTGTGCTATTGGTATTGCTCTAATGCTAGGTATTATATTACCTGATAACTTTAGATACCCTTATGCATCATTAGGATTTTCAGATTTATGGAAACGCTGGCATATATCTCTTTCATCATGGCTTAAGGATTACTTATATATTCCTTTGGGTGGCAACCGCCATGGTATTACCAGAATGTATGTAGCATTAATGCTTACTATGCTAATAGGAGGGTTATGGCACGGAGCTGCATGGACTTTTATGGTATGGGGTGGTTTACATGGCACCTATCTAATTCTTGAAAGACTACAACGTAAATATCTCCCCTTTAAAATTACCAAGTGGAATGGAATTTTTCTAGCATTTATAACTTTTAGTTGTGTTAACATTACTTGGGTGTTCTTTAGAGCACGGGAATTTGAAACCGCATGGAATATGATTAAATCTATGTTCTACATGCAAACGGATGGTGTGAAAATTCTTGATACGTTTACCATAATTAAAGTAACAACGGTTATCGCCATTATGTTTTTATGTCACTGGGTTATGCGCAACACCTCAATGAAAGATGTATCTTTAAAAACTTCTCCTTATGTATTAGGCGTTGTATGGGCTATTATGACATTTTTAATTATCATTGCTCAAGGTAGTGGTGAGCAGTTTATTTATTTTCAGTTTTAACAGTTATCTAGTTTAAATAATAGTTTAGTACAGTTTAAAATCAATATATGGTAAAAGTTAAATCGACCAGAATAGAATCTATAGATATTCTAAGAGGGTTAGTTATGGTTATAATGGCACTAGATCATACTAGAGATTATTTTCATTATGACGCCGCATTTAATGACCCAACTAATTTGGACACAACAACACCTTACTTATTCTTTACACGTTTTATTACACATTATTGCGCCCCGGTATTTGTGTTTTTAGCAGGTACATCAGCTTTTTTATATGGTAGTAATAAAACCAAACCTAAACTTTTCAAATTTTTATTTACTCGTGGTATATGGTTAATAATTTTAGAAATCTTTTTAAATAATCTTAATTGGACATTCGATTATACCTACAGTTTTATTGTTCTTCAAGTTATTTGGGCTATCGGAGTAAGTATGGTATGTCTATCTTTTCTTGTTTTTCTGCCAAAAAAAATAATTGCTGCTATAGGATTCATTTTAATTGCTGGGCACAATTTACTGGATGGTATTACAATGCAAGGTAATAGTATAAGCTCTATAGTATGGTATATGTTGCACCAGCCCAATGGGTTTCCAATAAATGATAATCACTATATATTTTTAGGTTATCCTGTGATACCTTGGATTGGTCTCATTGCTTTGGGGTATTGCTTAGGGTCATTATATACCAGAGGTTTTGATGAAACAATTAGAAAGCAATGGTTATTAAGTATAGGTATAGTTAGTGTTATATTGTTTTTTGTTATTCGAGGTATTAATGTTTATGGCGATTTAACCCCTTGGACTGTTCAAAATACCACAGCAAAGTCTATAATGTCCTTCTTTAAAGTAAGCAAATACCCACCTTCATTAGCTTACCTGCTAATTACCATTGGGCCTTCTTTATTATTTTTATATTTTGTTGAAAATATTAAGAATTCCATTTCAGATTTCTTCTTAGTATTTGGAAGGGTACCATTATTTTATTATTTCCTTCATATTCTAGTTATTCATATAGGAGCCATTCTAGGTGTTATTTTGTTAAATGATAACTGGCAAAAATTATTAAATATTTCACAAAATCCGATTGCTGGTCTAGCAAGGCAAGGTTATTCGCTTTTTACAGTTTATATAGTCTGGATAATAATTATAGTACTACTCTATTTTCCAAGCAAAAAGTACATGACATATAAAGCGAATAATAAAAATAAATGGTGGCTAAGCTACCTATAATAATATTCAAATGGTAAAAGTAAAATCTAGTCGCATAGAATCTATTGATATTCTAAGGGGTTTAGTCATGGTTCTCATGGCATTAGATCACACTCGAGATTTTTTTCATTTGGGGTCTTCCATATTTGGCCCCACAGACCTTCAAACAACAACCCCCTCTTTATTTTTCACCAGATTTATAACACACTACTGTGCTCCGGTTTTTGTTTTTTTAGCTGGAACATCTGCCTTTTTATACGGTAGTAAAAAAACGAAGCAAGAGTTATTTAAGTTTTTATTTTCTCGAGGTCTTTGGCTTATTTTACTTGAAATTGTTTTAAACAATTTATTGTGGCAATTTAATTTGGGGTATAACCTTATCGTACTTCAAGTTATATGGGCAATTGGCCTAAGTATGGTGTTGCTATCTTTAATTATATTCCTAAATGACAAATTAATATTAATCCTTGGAATCATTTTAGTAGGTTTTCATAATTTATTAGATAATATAACTATGGAAGGAAACAACCTTGAGTCGATTTTGTGGTATATACTTCATCAACGTGCAGGTATTACTTTTGATTCTAATTTCGCAATTAGATTTGCTTATCCCATTTTACCATGGCTGGGTCTTATGGTTTTAGGCTACTATTTTGGGAGACTCTACTTAAAAAGTTTTAATGCTGACCGAAGAAAAAAATGGCTAGCAGTCTTAGGGATTGGAGCACTAGTACTTTTCATTATCCTAAGAACAATTAACTTATATGGCAATCTAACGCCATGGGAATATCAAAAAAACAACATTTACACCTTTTTATCATTTATTAATGTTACAAAATATCCTCCGTCATTGGATTTTATTTTAATTACCATAGGTCCCTCCTTATTGTTTCTATACGCTATAGAGAACGTAAAGAATAAAATTACAGACTTCTTATTGGTCTTTGGTCGTGTTCCTCTATTTTATTACTTTTTACATGTGTTAGTACTGCATGTGTTGGCCGTTTTATCTGTATTACTATTATCTGATGGTTGGGAAGATCTTGAAAGCCTTTCACCATTTGCAATGGCCGAATATGGTTACCCCTTATATTTAGTATATGCAATATGGATTGTGGTAATAACATTACTCTATTTCCCAAGTAAAAAATACATGACATATAAAGCGAATAATAAAGATAAATGGTGGCTTAGCTATTTATAGAAACTTGACAGAATGATTAGAACTGATGGTTTAAAACGGCGTATAGGGACAGTAGGTTTATCTGCGAACATAATAAATATAATTATTGGTGCTGGTATATTTGCGCTTCCCGCGATTATAGCAGCCAAAATGGGAGCTGCAAGTATAATTGCCTACCTCTTTTGTGGTATCTTGATTGCTATGGTCATGCTCTGTTTTGCTGAAGCTGGAAGTAAAATCACAAATACAGGTGGCCCATACACTTATATTGAAACTGCATTTGGTGACTACGCTGGATTTCTTGGAGGTATATTTGTGATGATAAGTGCACTCTTTGCTGATGCTGCTGTTTCAAATGCCTTAATTAATATGTTAGCAACTGTGAATCCATTTTTTGAAAATGAATGGGTTCGATTATCTTTACTTTTCATTATATTTTTTGGATTTGCATATATAAATATTCTGGGCCTAAAACAAGGCATTGGATTAGTTAAATTTAATACATTAGCAAAACTTATTCCTCTATTAATACTTGTGATTTTAGGTTGGAAGGGAGTCTCAATTAATAATTTATCTATTGAATCCATGCCGAGTATAAAAACACTTGGCGAGACGTCTCTTATTTTATTTTTCGCTTTTCAAGGGGCCGAAACGGGGTTAATTGTTGGTGGCGAAGTAATCAATCCTAAGCGTACAGTTCCCAAAGCCATATTCATTAGTATTTTGGTTGTTGTATTATTATACATTCTTATCCAATCTGTTTCACAAGGTGTTTTAGGTAGTGAGTTGGTAAAATTCACAGCCACACCATTAGCAGAAACAGCTAGAGCAGCATTAGGACCAATTGGTTATACAATTCTATTCTTTGGAGCTATTATATCAATGTTTGGGTATTTAAGTGGTTCCATACTCAATAATCCTCGTGTAGTTTATGCTCTGGCAAGGGACAAAGTAATTCCTGTGAAATCTTTAGCAAAGATTCATAAATCGTTTGCAACACCTCACGTAGCTATTATCGTTTATGCTTTTATTGTTTTTATAATTGCGGCTAGTGGTAGTTTTGAAAAATTAGCCATTATTGCAAGTAGTGCCATGCTAATTGTGTATTTAGCGGTAGCACTATCAGTTATAAAACTGCGTAAAACTCATAAATCTCAACAAGGGGAATTTAAAATACCTGGAGGGTTGTTAGTGCCTATATTAGCAATAATCGTCATTATTTATTTTTTATATAATATTTCTAGCAAAGAAATGCTAGCAACTGCTATTGGTATTGGTTTACTATCCTTAATTTATTGGGGTCTCAAACTCATCAAAAAACAAGTCTAACTTTTTATTTTTATATTAGTGCTATTCTAACATAGCCCAAAATTAATGCCGCTTCATTTTCTATTCAAAAACTGCTTGTTTTATATTACTTTTCTAGGTTCTATTTCGATTTCCTTAGCTCAAGAATTTGGTTATCAGGAAGTACAACTTACAAATAATCCATCAGACAACCGATATGCCAGTTATAATAAAGAAGGTACAAAAATTTTATTTGAATCGAATAGAACAGGTAAGTGGCAATTGTATACCATGGATATAAATGGAGGTCATCAAAAACAGTTGCTTTCTAATTCATTTAATGATAGACGCCCTACTTGGCATCCCTATAAAAATATGATTTTATTTGAATCTGATAGACTCGGGATGACAGAAATCTACAAACTGAATTTAGACAACTACAAAGTCTCTAAAATCCCAATTCCTTTGGCTGGTAATAAATCGCGAGCACAATTTGCACCAAACGGCGTTGAAATTGTTTTCAATTTAGAAGATCCAAAAGGAGATTTCGACATTTATTCCATTCATCAAAAAGGTAAACGACCTAAAAAACTTATTGACGATAAGTACAAAAATTTATATCCGCAATTCTCGAGAAGAGGTAATTATTTTTTGTACTATTCAAATAAGAATAATGAAAAAGAAACGAATGTTATTTATACTTACAATATCATTACCGAAGAGCGATCTCGCCTAACGTACTTTAAAAATCATAGTAATTACGCTAAACTTTCCAATAATAAATTAAGAGTTGTTTATTCTGCTAGTGTTGATGGGGGAAAACCAGAAATTTACATAATGAAGCATGATGGCAAAGGTAAACGCCAAATAACCTTTAATGATGAAGTCGATATACTCCCTTCCTGGTCTCCGAAAGATATTAATTTATTGATCTCGAGGACCAATAATGGAAATTTACAAATTTTTAAAATACTTTTAAAAGAGCCAATAGAACCTTAAAATTTAGCTCAAATAGACATTAAGTTCGTTTTAATTTTGCATTAACCTAGTTATCAGCAGTTTAAATTCGTTATATTTATATCAACTAACCAAACTTCTTTACAGAAGTTTATAAAACCAACTAAAATGAAAAACAAGATTTTTGCCATTATTGGTGGAACAATTGCTCTATTTGGATTAGGGTATTTAATTTACGTTATTATGGGCTTTCATGCCCTAACAGGAGAAAATGTTTCTGAAGTTTTTACAAAATTGGACTTGCCAATTATTATTTTAATGGAAGTATTATATGCAACATTGATTGTAATATTATTTAGTAAATGGACCCAAATTAACACATTATCAACAGGTGCCCAAGCAGGTTTTATCATTGGCGCCTTTATTGGAGGTTGTCAAACATTAGAAACACTTGCTACAAGTGATTTAACAGACCTGACTGGTGTAATTATTGGTGCGCTTTCCTTTGGAGTTCGTTTCGGAGTTGCGGGAGCCGTAATTGGTTACTTTTTGGGAAGAGACTAAAAAAGTATTAATTAAATTGAAAACACCTTTTTTAAAAAAGGTGTTTTTTAAAAAAACTTAAACTAATGAAGCTTTCTTTATTTTTATTATTATTTATCTCTATCAACAGCTTTTCACAACGACCAAGTGCCAAAGAAAAAGGTAAATTTTTTCAACTAAAAGGTAACAAAGCACTTTATGGTGGTAAATTAGAAAGTCAGCACTTTATAATTAATAATTTAGACTTAAAAGAAGAACAATTTCATTATGGTATTGGTCGCGAACGCTTTCCAGCACTTCTCAATCCTGAGTTCGAAAATGTTGAATCAGCCGATAAGAAATGGAATGATGAAGATCGTTTTTTAATTGCTTATAAAGGAAATGATGTAAAAGCCTATTCCGTAAAAGTTTTGACAAGACATGAAATTGTTAATGATAGTTTAGATGATGAACCCATAATGGCTGCATACTGTATTCTGGCAGATTTAGGTGCTATATACAAACGTAAATATGATGGCACAACATTAACATTTGCTTTAAGTGGCTATACTTATTATGATAAAGATGTTTGGAATGGCTTAGATGGATTTATTCTTTGGGACAGAGATACCGAAAGTCTATGGTGGCCATTAATTGGAAAAGCCGTTTCTGGTCCCTTAAAAGGTGTAAAACTTCTTGAAATGGATAAGGCTTATTGGGAAGACACGACGTGGAAACAAATAAAAGCAAACTATCCTAATGCACTAGTTCTTATTTCCGGACAAGATTTTGATAGGCCCAAGACATGGAAAAATATTAAGAATGTCAACCATATTATAGAAAAATATTCAAAGTAAAATCTAATCCCTTAATTTCCCAGCGAAAACGCTAACATTTGAATTAAAGGGATTACCCGAAGCGCGCCTGAGTAAAACTATTTGTCCGGTGTGCCATAAGGCATCCGATATAGGGCCGTTGATAAGGTTCCAAAACGGAAACCGATTATTATCAAACTCGGATAAATCTTCGCTCTTTAACAAAATATCGGAAGCCTTTTTAAAGTTAACCAAGGTTGCTTTTCGTTTCTCCTGAAAACTAGCAAATTCTACTTCTTCTCTTTTACCAATATCTTTTAAAAGCGTTTTTATTATAAAATTGGAAAGTCCATATAAATGATCGAGGTTTTCATCCGTTGTCCTGCCCGTTTCACTAGGTTTATAGGCCAAATCTGTTTCTGTTAAACCTTCTGTTGCCCAATAATATCGAAATCCCAATCCATCAATCATTCTTGCAGTTACAGCCCCTGGTGTATAGGATTCAGGGGTATTCGAAATATCTGCATAAGGCAATTCATTGTCATCTTGAGCAAAAATTGTTGTCGAAAGTAGTAGAACAAACAGCAATATTAGTTTCTTCATTTTTAATTCTAGTTTTTTATCGTTTCTAAATTGGAAATTGGATTAACACCATACTTGTCAAATAGGTATATCAAAGAAGTCATAGTAGCAGCTCCTAATTCTAATTCTCTTTTATTTACAGCATCAAAGGTATCATTACTTGCATGGTGATGATCGAAATAGCGTTGTGAATCTGGTCGTAATCCAGCTAAAACCATAGCATCACTTTTTAAGGGTCCAATATCTGCCCCGCCATAACCTTTTTCAAAATAATGAATTAAGTATGGTTTAAATAAGGGCTTCCACTGCAAAACCTGATTAAAACTGGCATCGTCACAATCGAAACTAAACCCTCTTGGTGTAAATCCACCAGAATCACTTTCTAAGGCAAATACATGTTTTTCATTATTCTTTTTGCTCATTTCGGCGTACTTATTCCCGCCGCGCAGACCATTTTCTTCGTTCATAAAAAGAACGACACGAATACTTCGTTTTGGTTTTATACCTATTTCTTTTAATAAGCGTAATACTTCCATGGATTGCACTACTCCTGCCCCATCATCGTGAGAGCCATCCCCTAAATCCCAAGAATCCAAATGTCCACCAACGAGCATGTATTCATTTGGAAACTCCGATCCAGTAATTTGACCAATAACATTGTAAGACAAGACGTCTTTTAGCTGTTTACAGTTTTGTTTGAAGTAAAACATAATTGATTTATCTAACTTCAACATGGCACTTAACAACTCAGCGTCATTAGTACTTATTGCCGCAGATGGTATGCGCTGACTAACCGGTAAATCATCATAAGTCATCGCTCCTGTGTGTGGTAAATCGTCAAGTCTCAAATTCATGGATCTTACAATAACACCAACAGCACCATACTTTGCAGCTTCTACTGCCCCTTTATACCTTTGATTCACACAACCTCCATAAGCTTCAAACGTATGAATTAAATCGGGTTGCATAGGACGATTATAAAACACAATTTTTCCAGCAACTTTTTCAGCTCCAAGAATAGCCAATTCTTCAAAACTCTTTACTTCTAATACACTCGCCTTTAATCCTAATGATGGCGTAGCAACAGAACCTCCCAAGGCACAAATATTTACGATAGATGTTTTACCTGACCCAGATTCTATATATCCATATTCTTTGGCCCCTCTTATCCATTTTGGAACCATAACTGGTTGTAACCAAACTTTGTCTAGTCCTAGTTTTTCAAGCTCTTCTTTTGTCCAAGTTACAGCTTTTTCTGCACCATATGAACCCGATAATCGGCTTCCTATTTGATTCGATAAATAATTAAGCCAATTATAACTTTGTCCATTTGTTAAAGAGGTCTTGTAAATTTTTTTTAAGACTTCTTCATCACTTTGTGAGAGCGTATTAAGAGAAAGTGTAAAGCAATAACATAAAAAGAATAACCTGAATATTTTCATAAATTGAAGTAACAACATAATGGACTAAAAATACTATTTTAAATAAGCGAATGTCTAAAAGAAATCATAAAAAACTACTCGTTATTAAGTTGCTGCTTATACAACTCTAAATTAGCTTTTATATCATCCTCTAGTTCTGGCTCTTCAATATCGGTGTATTGCCTTAAAGTATCATACATAATCTTCGCAACTATGTAACGAGCAGTGGGTTTATCATCTGCCGGAATATTATACCATAGTGCATGTGGTTTAGAGGTTCTGTTTATGGCATCTTCATAACATTCTTGATATTTATTCCATAATTTACGCTCCTTTAAATCACCTGGAGAAAATTTCCAATTCTTTTCTTGTTTATCCAAACGCCTTAAAAGACGATTTTTTTGTTCTTCTTTTGAAAGGTTTAAAAAGAACTTAAAAATGATTGTGCCGTTATTGGCTATATGCTTTTCGAAGTTATTAATTTGCTCAAAACGTTTGTCCCAAAAGTTATCATTAACATCATCAATAGAATTAACAGTTGGTATGTTCTCTCCTAATATATATCCAGGATGAACGCGAGTTACTAAAACATTTTCATAATGTGTTCTATTGAAAACACCAAACTTGCCTCGCTCTGGAAGCACAATATAATGACGCCATAAATAATCATGTTTTAATTCAACCTCCGTGGGTACTTTAAAACTATGTACTTCGATACCTCGAACATTAAATTCCTTGAAAACTTCTCTAACAAGACTATCCTTACCTGCAGTATCCATACCCTGTAAACAAATAAGTACAGCATATTTACCATGAGCATACATTGTGTTTTGTAGCTTCCCTAACTTCTTACTAACAGAATTCAACTCATTTTCAATTTTATCCTTTGATGCTTCCAAATCATAAGTTGTTACCTGCTCTTTTAATGCTATTTTCGAGGTTATTTTAAATTCTTCAAGGCTAATTTTCTTCATTATATAGAACAATTTTATATTAAAGCATAAATATAGTGAATCCATATTTTCGATGAAATACATACGCTTTATCGAAGTTTTTAGTACATTAGTCGTCTATATTATAAACTTAACCTATTTATTATGGAAAAATCTTACTTTTTTATATTGTTATTTTTTGTATCTACCTTGTCTTTTTCGCAGGCAAAATGCGAAGATGCAGATTCTGACTTGTTATATGCATATTCTCATGTAAAGTCTGCCTACAATTCAAATAATATTTCTCATTTAAAGTACTATTCGAACAGATCTTTAGAAGCTTTTGAGCGTTCTAAAGAAAAACTCAAGACCTGCGGCTGTGAAAGTGCATACGATTTAGCATACGATGGTGCAAAGCTTTTAGCTCATGTTGAAAATGCAGGTACTTTTGAAGATGGTCGTTTTTATGTAAAACGCGCACGAGACATAGCTCAACAAAGTATTGTTGAATTGGATAAATTCACAGTTTTAACTAGTGAAGAGGAGTCATTGTTATCCTTAAAATCTGAAAAAGAAAAGCTTGAACAACTTCAAAAAGAACTTAAAGAAAAAGAGTCTGAAATTAAGGCAAAACTTGCGGCTCAAAAACAAAAAGAGGCAGAACACAATAAAGAACGTTTAATAAATGCCTATAAAGAAGCTATTGCTAGTAATATTGAAGCGTATAACAAAATTCTTGAACTTTGTAATTGCGATGCTGAGACTTTAACTGAAATTAAACCAAATGAGGCCAACCTTGAAAATAAAGGTGTTGAAGAGATTAAATTATATCTTTTAGAAAATATTAAAGGATTAACAAATACATATTTATCTCGAATGGATATTTTTGACGAAGATTAAATCTAATAGTTTTGAATAAAAAAAAGGACTAACCATTTTGGTTAGTCCTTTTTTTATTTAGATGCAAATAATTTTACATCTTGTTCGCTTACCTCATTGCCTCCGAGGATAATTAAACGCTCGATAACATTACGAAGTTCACGTATGTTTCCTGTCCAATCGTAATCCTGTAATAATTTGATAGCCTTTGCGGAAAACGATTTCTTAACTGTACCCTGTTCGTTAGCAATTTTATCTGCGAAGTAATCAACAAGCATTGGTATGTCATCTCGCCTATCATTTAAAGCTGGAACTTTCACCAAAATAACAGCTAGGCGATGATAGAGGTCTTCTCTAAATTTACCATCGGCTATTTCCTTTTTCAAATCTTTATTTGTTGCCGCAATAACGCGTACGTCTACCTTTATGTCTTTATCGCTACCAACGCGCTGTATGCGACTCTCTTGCAAAGCTCTTAGTACTTTTGCTTGAGCAGAAAGGCTCATGTCTCCAATTTCATCTAAAAATATTGTTCCTCCATTAGCAGCTTCAAACTTACCTGCTCTGTCCTTATTAGCACTTGTAAAAGCCCCCTTTACATGACCAAACAACTCACTTTCAATTAACTCACTAGGTATAGCGGCACAATTAACCTCAATCATAGGCCCTTTAACGCGATCGCTTTTCTCATGAAGCCAATGTGCGACTAGTTCTTTTCCCGTTCCGTTAGGACCAGTAATTAAAACTCGCGCATCAGTTGGAGCTACTTTATCAATAATATCTTTTATTTGAGAAATCGCTTCACTTTCCCCAATCATCTCATATTTTTTACTAACTTTTTTCTTCAGAATTTTGTTTTCTACAACCAATTCTTTTCGGTCTAGAGCATTTCTTACAGTATTAAGCAATCGATTTAAGTCTGGTGGTTTAGAAATATAATCGAAGGCTCCTAGACGCATCGTATTAACCGCAGTGTCTAAATCTCCATGACCAGATATCATAACGATGGGTATTTCTGGTTTTATTTTTTTAGTAGCTTCTAATACTTCAACGCCATCCATTTTTGGCATTTTAATATCGCAAAAAATTAAATCGAAATCTTCTTTCTTTATTTTTTCAATTCCTATTAACCCATCTTCAGCTTCATCCACTTGATAAGAATCATTTTCTTCTGAAAGTATTTTAACCAATACCCGCCTAATGGCTGCTTCATCTTCTATTACTAATATTTTCGACATAATTATAATTTAAATTTAAGTCCAGTTCTTAGATAAAATGCGTTTAAGTCGTCTAATTTAAAAATTTCATCTCTATTATCATTTCTCAGCACATTATTTAGCATAATGGTATTTCCAACATACATATAAGCTACTAAATGTTTAGTAAAGCAATATTCATACCCTAATCCACCAATAACTACAGATAATGAAATATGTTCTACTTTTTGTTCACTAATAATTATTGGTGATTGCAGATGAGCCAAGTAACCATCAAGCCCTATGAATGCTTGAACATTATTTCTTTTATTAAAAGTATATTTTATGTTAGCCTTAGGAATTCCGGCGTTGTAGCTCCATTTTTCATTAATTTCTCTATAATAAGAAATAAAAGGTAGAGGAAACGGCAAACCTGTAGTGGCATTATAAGTTAAACCTAGAATTAAACGATTGGGATGTTCAATGTCTTTTTCTTTGGTTCGATCTCGTATAAACAAAACACCTCCATTCATAAAGAAATCGGCGCCAGTTATACTTCGAGTTAATGTAGACGCTATTCTTGGATTCGCCTTCAGAGCAAATCGCCATTTTTCATTCCACTTAAACGTATACCCTAAATTTAAATCTATTACATGTATTTTATCTAGTTTAGAAGTATCAAAAGAATAATCGTCTTCTAGGTTTAATATAACTCTATTGTATTCTAATCCTGCAACTAAATAACACTTAGGCTTAAGTTCTATGGGATAATTAATAATTGCTCTTAACCGCGTATACTGGTCTTCGGATCTGCTTTTAGGAATAAATGAATACTCTAAGCGCGCTAAGTCGGTAAGTTGAGCATTCAAATGCAACGACATGAAAGTTATGCAAAAAACCCAACTTGTTTTGAGTCTTTTGCTATTACTCATGAACGAATGTTAATCTAATTCCCAATTTAATTTGATTTTTGAATAATATGAATATCCCTTTGAGGAAATGGGATGGTCACGTTGTTTTCCCTAAATAAACGTTCTATTTCAAATCTTATTTCACTTTTTGGAAATCTCGCATTAAAACTATCATTGAGAGTAAAAACAAGTCGGAAGTCCAAAGAACTATCTCCAAAATTTGTAAACAAAACTGTAGGAGGAGGGAGCTCTAAAACATCTTTGGAACTTTTAGCGGCTTGAAGTAGCAGTTCTTTAACTAACTGTACGTTGCTTCCATAGGCTACACCTACTTCAACACTCTCTCTTGTAGTTGCACCGTTTTGAGTCCAATTATAAAGACTATTAGTAAGGTATAAATGGTTTGGAATTACCAATACTTTATTATCTGCAGTCGTTGCTCTTGTAGTTCTTAATTTTATTTCTTCTACCCGTCCAACTTTACCTTCTAATTCAATGATATCTCCAACGTGAACAGATTGATCTACAAGAATAAAAATTCCTGATATAATATCTTGAAATAGGGTTTGAAGCGCTAAACCAATCCCAATCAATAAAGCGGCCGAAGCAGCAAAAACAGCCGTAACATTAACACCGATGGAATCGAAAACAATAAGTGTAACAATAATATAGATTACCCACCTCGCAAAGGTGAAGACGGTATTAAATTTAGCTTTATCTTGTTCGGGCATATTCCTGGTAACCAGTTTTTTAACCCATCTAAGGATGTAGGTTGTCGCCAACATAACAAGAGCAATAAGTAGAACATACTTCACTCTTAGAACAATATCATGAGCCTCATCTCCAGTGCCATAAGTGAAATCAATAAGTTTGTACTCTAGAAAATCCACGAAATTTTCCCAAAAAGAACTATCTTTTATGGTCTCTTCCACCTGTTTTACTTCTTTTTCTATTTTATCTGAAACTTTTTCTTGCATTTTAATACTTAATCCATTTAATCAATTCCTTATAACTCGGTTTTTTGCCATACATTAAAATTCCAACACGATAAATTTTAGCTGCAAACCAAACCGTTCCCATAAAAGTACCAATTAATAATAACAACGACACCAATTGCTGCCACAAGGGAACTCCAAAAGGAATTCGCATGAGCATCACCACTGGAGAGGTAAACGGAATGAATGAAAACACAGTAGACACAGTTCCATGTGGGTCTTCAATAACTGTAAAAATACCAATATAAACAGCTAATATTAAAGGCATTAAAACTGGTAAAAGAAATTGTTGTGTGTCTGTTTCATTATCTACAGCTGCTCCTATTGCAGCATACAGAGAACTGAACAACAAATAACCACTAACAAAGAATAAAACAAAAGCAACTATTAAATTAGCTAGAGGCATATTAAAAAAGGCAACCACAATATCCTGCACTTTCATTGTAATTCCTGGATTCTCCATAGTCTGCTGCATCATTTCTTGTTGCTGTGATTGTATTTGTCCCAACTCAATTCCAAAAATTGAGGATATAATAAGCATGAGCAAACCTCCTAAAATAATCCAAATAACAAACTGTGTGATTCCAGCTAAGGACGTCCCTATAATCTTACCCAACATTAATTGGACAGGTTTTACTGACGAAATAATAACCTCTATTATTCTACTGGTCTTTTCTTCAATAACACTGCGCATAATCATGTTACCATAGATAATAATAAACATAAATAATAAATAACCAGCAGCACCACCAAAAATAAGTTTTACAATGCTATCAATCTTCGAGGTTTCTTCACCATCAAAACTCTCCTGAATCATATCTACTCTTATTTTTGAAGAGTCAATTAAACTAACATCAACTCCTTTTTTTGCGAGATTAATATTCGTTAATTTATTTTCTACTAAATCTTCTAAATCTGAAATAACGGTTAATGAAGGTGAATCTTCTGAATAGAATTTAACACTTTGAGCTAAGGAGTTTAAATCTTCTAGTTTTGATATATGTAATAAACCATAAGATTCTGTTTCTATGGATATTAACTTAGCATCATCTAACGATTTATCAGTTAAAATATCGTACTTTATTTTTTCAGAATTTTTAAAAACATCTTCTACCAATAGTGATTCGTCCAACACAGTAATCTTTCTTACTTTATCACTATTAAGTTGCGATAAATAAGCCACAACAGCCACAAGAGCAATCATTATAATTGGACTTAAAATAGTCATCACTATAAAGGACTTATTCTTAACCTTGGTTAAATATTCCCGTTTAATAATTAGAGGTAAATGATTCATAAACTAATGATTCTTTACTGTTTGAATAAAAATATCGTTAACACTTGGAATTAACTCTACAAAATGTGAAACTTCTCCTTTGGAGATTAAATAATTCAATAAATCATTTGGCATATCGTTATCATTCAACTTAATATTTAATTTTAATTCGTCTTCTAGTGTTTTAAAACTAGCATTAGAAATACTAAACTTTTGAGATAACTCTTCCCTAAGTATATTATTATGTTCTGTTTTTATACCGACCTCAAAAGTATTGGCTTTATACTTGCGCTTTACATCTATAAGTTTACCATCCAAAATCTTATTAGATTTATGAATCAGTGCAATATCATCACATAATTCCTCAACAGATTCCATTCTATGTGTTGAAAAGATAACTGTAGCACCATCGTTTCTTAGGCGCAAAATTTCATCTTTAATGACGTTAGCATTAATTGGATCAAAGCCCGAAAAAGGCTCATCAAAAATTAACAATTTAGGTTGATGTAATACAGTAACAACAAATTGAATCTTTTGAGCCATCCCTTTTGATAACTCTTGTATTTTCTTATTCCACCAATCCCCAATTTCCAAACGTTCAAACCAGTCTTTTAAACGTGCTTTTGCCTCAGATTTACTTAATCCTTTTAGTTGAGCTAAATACAAAGCTTGCTCCCCTACTTTCATGGATTTATATAAACCACGCTCTTCAGGCAAATATCCTATATCCTTTATATGTTTATCTTGAAGCAACTCCCCATCCAAATGAACGGATCCAGAATCTGGCATCGTAATTTGATTTACAATTCTTATCAATGTAGTTTTTCCTGCTCCATTTGGACCTAGTAAACCAAATATACTCCCTTTTGGCACTGAAATTGATACTTGGTTAAGTGCTTTAAACTTACCAAAACTTTTAGAAACTTGGTTGACTTCTAGGAGATTATTCATACATATATTTTAATGAATCTAGTTGTGGTAAATATATTAAATGTTATAAACTTAAAGACATGAAATCTTACTTAAGCGTAAAAAACAAAACCCACCCTTAAAAAAATTAAGGATGGGAAAAAAATTGCTATGAAAAAGAAAAATTACCACTAAAATAAATTAATGGTAGTTCAAATATAGTTTTTTTTTCAATACTAATAGCAAAACTATTAAAGAACTTGTTCTAAAAAATAATCCGCACTTTGGCGGATTATCGTATTTTTAAGATGTTTAACTAGGAAAACATATCCTTAACTTTCTCGAAAAATGACTTATCAGAACTTTCTGGTTTAGGCGAGAAATGTTCATCGTCTAACATCGTCTCAAAAAAATCTTTTTGTTGCTTATTTAAAGTTTTGGGAGTCCAAACGTTAACATGGACTAATAAATCACCTTTACCGTAACCATTTATACTTGGAATACCTTTACCTCGTAAACGCAATATTTTACCCGATTGTACACCAGCTTCAACTTTTATACGCACCTTACCAGTTACAGTATCTATCTCTTTAGATGTTCCTAAAACTGCTTCTGGATAACTTACATACAAATCATAATGCAAGTTATCACCTTCGCGTTGTAACTTGTCATGTTCCAATTCTTCTATGGCAACTAATAAATCGCCTGCAATACCATTACCTGGAGCATCATTTCCTTTGCTAGAGACCTTAAGTTGCATGCCATCAACAACACCTGCTGGTATTTTAATAGATACTGTTTCTTCTGCAACCTTAAGCCCTTGAGCATCTGCATCAGTCGGTTTTTTATCGATTGTTTGTCCAGCGCCACCACAAGTATTACATGGAGCAGACGTCTGCATTCTTCCTAAAATGGTATTTGCTATTCTAGTTACCTGACCACTACCATTACATGTTGTACAGGTTTTGTAAGTAGTTCCTGGAGCTTGTACTTTTCGCTTTACCTTTATCTTCTTCTCAACACCATTAGCAATTTCCTCTAAAGTAAGCTTAACGCGAATACGTAAATTACTTCCTTTGGTACGATGTGGACCGCCACCTCCGCCAAAACCAGAAAATCCACCACCACCAAAAGCACCACCAAAAATGTCTCCAAACTGACTAAATATGTCATCCATATTCATGCCACCACCACCAAATCCACCGCCATTTTCAAACGCCTGATGACCAAATTGATCATAACGTGCTTTCTTATCGGTGTCACTTAAAACCTCATAAGCTTCCGCCGCTTCTTTAAATTTAGCTTCTGCTTCTTTATCGTCCGGATTTTTATCTGGATGAAATTCGATAGCCTTCTTTCGATAAGCCTTTTTAATTTCGGAATCACTAGCACCTTTGCTAACTCCTAATATTTCGTAATAATCTCTTTTTGCCATGCGTGTAGTTTATTGTCCAATAACAACTTTTGGAAAACGAATTATTTTTTCTCCAAGTTTATATCCTTTCTCAACAACATCAATAATTTTTCCTTTTAAGTCGTTACTTGGTGAAGGAATTTGAGTAATTGCCTCATGGGTGTCAGCATCAAAAACATCTCCTTTTTCAACTGTCATAACTTTTAGCCCTTTTTGATCTAGTGTATTCACTAATTTTTGATATATCAGTAAAACACCTTTACGTAATTCTTCAGCCTCTTTATCTTCTTCAATATGCGCTAGCGCACGTTCAAAATCGTCAAGAATCGGCAATAAAGTTTTCATAACATCTTCACTTGCTGTTGAAAACAATTCGATTCGCTCTCTGGCTGTTCGTCTTTTATAATTTTCAAATTCGGCAAAAAGTCGTAAAAACTTATCTTTTTCTTCCTTTACTTCAGCCTGAAGCTTTTCTTCTAAAGATTGCTCCTCTACAATAGGTTCTTCAACCTCAACCGTATCGGATTGCGCATTAATATCTTGCTCTTCTTGTATCTCTTTTTTATCTTTTTTACTCATGGTAAACTTAAATTTATGCAATGCTTTATTTAAGTTGGCAAAAGTACTGCCAATATTGTAAAAATGTCATAATGTCATTAAAATATTTTGAAGAAATTTAAAAGGAGGAATTATTTGATAATGCTGCGCCTTAAGCTTACCTAAAAACTAACTTTGAAACTCTCCCATTTCCTGCTGCGTATGCCACAGAATCGTTTAAAAATCGAACGGTATAAAAGCCTTCATCGCTTAAATGTTTCCATGAGTTTCCTGCATCTCTAGAATAATCAATTCCATTAAAGCCTACAGCTACTAATTCTTTGCATTGACCATTCGGTACATATTGCACACAACTTCTATAACCGGGATTCTGATTATTAGCAACTATTTCCCAAGTTTTACCCCCATCACTTGTTCTTATTTTATTGGCTACATTAATTTCGGGCTTTGTATAATCACCACCAATAGCATAACCGTTAAGTTCATCATAAAAATCAATTGAGAATATACCACTTGTTTCTACACCTTGTATTATAGGCGTATTATATACACTCCAAGTCTTACCTTTATCTGGAGAGTATAGAACTCTACTAGCCTTCCCTCCTGTTGCTACCCAAGTATGATCTCCAACTATAGAGATATTAGTATCACTAGCGGCGAATGCAGCTTCACCCTCAATGGCTTTTGGTAAATCTTCGCACAATAATTTAGTCCAAGTCCCACCCCCATCTCTAGTGATAATTATACTCATACAATCCTCAGTTGGGTCACCAATAGCAATACCTTCTTGGTCATTCCAAAAATCCATGGAATCGTAGAAAGCTTTGGGGTGGGTTTCATGATATACTAACATTCCTCCTTGAAATAATTTAGCTGGAGACTCTATTGAAAGAGCATAAGTATAGTCTCCTTGAAAGGCTAACGCTCTAAAATTATTTTGCTTTAACGAGTCCTCGATAAATTCAAAATACCTCCCCTCATCGAAATCATTTTTATAACTCAAAACCATCTGATAAATTTTCCCTGAGGATGACGCTACTACCACCCTTCCTTCATTTACTTCTAAAGCTCTCACATTTAACAATGAATCTTCCAAAAAATGCGTGATTTCCACTTTTGATATATCCCGAGGAACAAATAAAGCTTCTTTTTTACACGAAATGAGCACAGTAATAACAACCCAAAAAAACAACAATTTTCTCATACCATCTTAAATTTCCTTAAAAATAAAAAAGCTTCGTAAACAATCACGAAGCTTTTCTTTAAAACTATAAATACAATCACATTTCTTAATCAAATTGTCGATATGGCGTTTTAATATTAAGACATCGGCTTCTAAAGTCCCACATAAACAACATGAATATATCCTTGTTTGTCGACAAGAATAAAGTTTTAGGTATGAATGAAATCACTATCAAAATCTTCACTGGTTGAGCTACAAGAGTATAATGTAAATAGTGACATTAAAGTTATTAATGTAGGTTTCATTTTGAAAGCAATTTGTCTTTAGGCATACAATAATTCAAATGGTTTAAAAGCTATAAGATTTATAATAACTACAAAACATTATACTACCTTTGCATCCTTATTTATTCAACATGCGATTACATAGAAATTTATGCTTTGCCGTTATAGACGGATTAACCCTAATATTCAATGAAGGACAATATGCCGATAAGGTTATTCAGCAACTCTTAAAAAGAGATAAACGTTGGGGTTCTAGAGACCGTGGTTTTGTGGCAGAAACAACTTATGATATTGTACGTTGGAAACGACTATATGCAGAAATCGCAGAAGTAAAAGAACCATTTGATCGCGATAACCTCTGGCGCATGTTTGCGGTTTGGGCTACCTTAAAAGGCATTAAACTACCCGATTGGAAATACTTTGAAAATACACCAACCAGAAAAATAAAAGGACGTTTTGACGAACTTTCGAAAGTTAGAAAATTAAGAGAATCTATTCCAGACTGGATGGATAAAGTTGGATTGGAAGAATTGGGCGAATCCAAGTGGTCTAAGGAAATTGCCATGCAAAACGAGCAAGCGGATGTTATTCTTAGAGTTAACACCTTAAAAACGACCAAGGAAAAACTTCAAAATATACTTTCTGATGAAAATAATATTGAGACTGAATTCATAAAGGGCTATCCTTCCGCATTAAAACTTCTAGAACGTGCAAACGTATTTGTAACTGACTCTTTTAAAAATGGTTTATTTGAAGTTCAGGATGCATCGTCTCAGTTGGTAGCAGAATTTCTAGATGTAAAACCTAGTATGAAAGTTGTTGACACCTGTGCTGGTGCTGGCGGTAAAACATTGCACATTGCCTCTTTAATGAAAAATAAAGGTCAAATTACTGCAATGGACATCTACGAAAGTAAGCTTAAAAAATTAAAAGTTCGAGCTCGTAGAAATGGCGTGCATAATGTGGATTTAAAAGTTATTGATTCTACTAAACCCATAAAAAAACTATACAACAAAGCTGATCGTGTTTTAATTGATGCGCCTTGCTCTGGTTTAGGGGTTTTACGTCGTAATCCTGATGCAAAATGGAAATTAGAACCAGAATTTATGGATCGTATTCGGGTTACACAACAAGAAGTATTGCAACAGTATTCTCGTATGGTAAAACCAGATGGAAAACTCGTTTATGCGACGTGCTCTGTACTTCCCTCTGAAAATGAAAATCAAGTGAAAACATTCTTAAACTCAGAATCAGGAAAAGATTTTATATTTGTTAAAGACAAAAAAGTGCTTGCTCACGAATCTGGTTTCGATGGGTTTTATATGGCGCTTTTGGAACGTAAAAAATAATACTACATGAAACACCTTTACTTATTACTTTTTATTATTTGTTCACAAACATTCTCGCAAGAACCCACCAATTATTATTCATCTGCGACTGGAAAAACAGGTTACGATTTAAAAACTGAATTAAAGAAAATTATAGATAACAAAGATGATAATTTAAGTACCGAATTTTTGTCTTTAGATCTTGGGTATGGTGAGCTATATACAACCTATGAAACATCAGACATAGATTCCTATTTTGAAAATAACGGAACTGTATTAGATATGTATTCGGAAAAACCCTTAGGAATGGATTCTTATGAATATACATACGCCATTGAAACCCCTAATGATGATAGAGATATGGGTTCTGGTGGTAATTCAGAAGGACAATTTTATAATAGAGAACACATTATTCCCCAGTCTGTATTCAACCAAGACTCACCAATGAGAAATGACGCACATTTTGTTGTTCCTTCCGATAAGTTTGTTAATTCTCAAAGAGGAAGCTTCCCTTTTGGGGTTGTAGACATACCAAATTGGACCTCTACCAATCTATCTAAAAGAGGTAACAATTTAAATTCAGGTTATTCTGCAGGTTATACTGGAACCGTTTTTGAACCTATAGATGAATTTAAAGGAGATATTGCGAGAATGCATTTTTATTTTGCCGTTAGGTATGAAGATGACATCGCCAGCTTTAATTCCTACGACATGTTCAATGGTTCGGAAAATCAAGTTTTTTCAACAACATTCTTTAACATTTTATACCAATGGCATATTAACGACCCTGTTTCGACAAGGGAACAGGACAGAAATAACGCCATTTTTAATAGACAGAACAATCGCAATCCTTTTATTGATAATCCAAATTATGTTCAATCTATTTGGAGCAGTCTACTCTCTAATAAAAATATTGAGATTACATCCACCAAAATATACCCAAACCCCGTAAAAGATAATTTTGTTTATTTCTCAACAACACAAAACCTTGAGGTTATCATTTACAACGTTATTGGAAAACAAATGCTTGTAAAAAATATTAGTAAGGATAATAACACTATTGATATTTCAAATCTAGCAAAAGGCATTTATGTTGTTAAACTAAACTCTAATCGAGGTATTACTGCAAAAAAGTTAATTAAGGAATAACTTGAAATGGTAAGTCAACTCATCCATACTTGTAATCTATGGAAAAGTTAAAAGCCTATATTGAAGCTTTAATTGAGGATTCCATTACCACTATTAAATCTATCAATGGTGGTGATATTTCTTCTGCTTACCGGATTGACACCTCTAAAAACAGCTATTTTTTAAAACAAAATACTTCTCCCATTGCGTTAGCCATGTTTCAAACTGAGGCTTATGGTTTAAATACAATTGCCAAAACTAATACCATAAAGACACCTTCTGTTTTAGCTTGTGAAAGTTTCGAAGATTCAGCGTTTTTGTTAATGGAGTATATTGAATGGAAATCACCATCATCCGAAGATTTCAAAAATCTGGGCAGACAGTTGGCCCAATTACATAAGCATACCTCTGAAAGTTTCGGGTTAGAACAAAATAATTTTATTGGTCGTTTATCTCAAAGTAATACAAAGCATACCTCTTGGGTTAATTTTTATACCAACGAACGTTTATTACCGCAGCTAGAATTAGCTAAGCAAAAAGGATTACTTCAGAGTTCAGAATGCCCTAACCTAGAACTTATAAAACCCAAACTGAAGCCAATTTTTGATGATATCAAACCTAGTTTGCTTCATGGTGATTTATGGAGTGGCAATTATCTAATTTCTAAAAACGGTGAACCTTATTTGATTGACCCAGCTGTTTATTATGGACATCATGAAATTGATATCGCGATGACCAAAATTTTTGGTGGATTTGGGGACCCTTTTTACACAAGCTATTCAGCTGCTATCTCTCCTGACAAGCACACCGAAGGAAGAATAGAAATTTACCAATTGTATTATTTATTGGCACACTTAAATATGTTTGGTAAATCTTATTATGAATCAGTAAGTTCCATTTTGACTAAATACTTTTAGGTTATCTCCAATATGTTAAAATCCAAGACACTAGAAATTGCAACTTAATTCAAATTTAACGTATAAAATGCTTATCGCTTGTGTTTAATAATTAATATAACTCTTACGAAATCGAATTATTTAGCGACCTAAAAATATTAAAATCATCCTTAGCTCTTATATAAAAGAGATTTTAATAATACTTAAGGATTTCATAAGAATTTTTTAACAATTAGTATTATTTTTGCTGGAAATTGCATAAAAACATGGTTCAAAAAGGTAAAGAGGCTCAGCGATTAGCAGTATCGAATAATAATGATAATTGGAAAAAATGGGGGCCCTATCTAGCTGAAAGACAATGGGGAACGGTAAGGGAAGATTATAGTGAACATGGTGATACATGGGAGTTTATAGATCACGAAAAAGCCCGAAGTAATGCCTATCGCTGGGGCGAAGAAGGTATTGGCGGATTTACCGATTCTAGAGAAATCTTATGTTTAGCACCTGCATTTTGGAACGGTAAGGATACCATTTTAAAAGAGCGATTGTTTGGACTAACTAACAACCAAGGAAATCACGGTGAAGATGTTAAAGAACTTTATTTCCATCAAGTGTCGTCACCAACCCATTCATATAGTAAATACCTATATAAGTATCCACATAACGCATTTCCATATGGAGAATTGGTTAGAAAAAACCAAATTGGAAGAGATCAATTTGAATACGAGTTATTAGATACGGATGCATTTAAAAACAACGCTTATTTTGATTGTTATATAGAATATGCCAAAGCAGATATTGATGATATTTTAATGAAAGTTACCATTGTGAACCGAGGTAACGATGCAGCCGATATTCATGTACTTCCTCATCTTTGGTTTCGAAATTTCTGGAAACACAACAAACGTCATACGCGACCTAAAATAAAATCGACTTCTAACTCCTCTTCACTAACCAAGAGTAAAAGAAATGGAAACTATTATTTCTATAATGACGGGGGTGTACAACTTTTCTGTGAAAATGAAACTAACAATAAACGCATTTACAATTTTAAGAATGATGTCCCCTATGTAAAGGATGGTATTAATGACCATGTAGTTAATGGAAAACCTACTGTAAATCCATCAGAAAATGGTTCAAAAATGGCTATTTGGCATAAGTTTAAGCTTAAAGCTGGTGAACAAAAGTCTATAAGAGTGCGTCTTCGCAAAACCAAAACAGAACATCCATGGGATGATTTTGATAGTATTTTTCATGATAGAATTACAGAATGTGAAGAATTTTATAATGAAACTATAAATTCCAAAATTCCAGAAACGCATCAAGCCATAGCAAAAAGTGCATTTTCTGGCTTACTTTGGACCAAGCAATTTTATTACAACGACGTTTTTAAATGGCTATTTGGAGGTCCTGGTGAAAGCAAACCAAATAGGCAAGATATGCGAAACTATAATTGGCAGCACCTTACCAATAGAGATATAATTTCAATGCCCGATAAATGGGAATACCCATGGTATGCAGCGTGGGATTTGGCATTTCACATGGCTTCCTTTGTTGAGATAGACCCTGCCTTTGCAAAAGAACAATTGCTTTTAGTATTGAAAGAAAATTACATGCATCCTAACGGACAAATTCCAGCATACGAATGGAACTTTAGTGATGTAAATCCACCCGTGCATTCTTATGCCGTTTGGAATGTATACGACAAAGACAAAACTTATAAAGGAAAAGGTGATACCGAGTTCTTAGAAAAAGCATTTCAAAAGTTACTCATGAACTTCACTTGGTGGGTAAACCAAAAGGATAAAAATGGTATTGACTTATTTGAGGGTGGCTTTTTAGGATTAGATAACATTGGGGTATTCGACCGTAACCACATGCCCCCAGGCATCAAGAGAATGCAACAAGCTGATGCTACGAGTTGGATGGCCATGTTTACACTCAATATGCTACGCATGTCCTTAGAGCTCTCTAAAACTAATAAAATATATGAAGAAGTATCCGCTAAATTTTTTAGACATTTTCTAAATATTGCTTGGGCGATGCACCATATTGGTAAAAAAGATATTTCACTTTGGGATGACCAAGATAACTTCTATTACGATGTGGTGGAAATGGCAAATGGTGCAACAGATAGACTTAAAGTACGATCTTTAGTAGGAGTAATACCAATGTTTGCTGTGGAGATAATACATAAAGATTTATTTGAAGATCTAAAAGATTTTAAATATCGAGCAAATAAAATTATAGAGACCCGTCCAGACTTAGCTTCACTAATTACCAATATAGATAAAACAAATGAAGAAGGAAATTACTTGTTCGCTATCATGCGAGGATTTAGGTTGGAACATCTTCTTAAACGTTTATTGGATGAAGAAGAATTCTTATCAGACTTTGGTATTCGATCGTTATCAAAATACCATGAAAAGCATCCATTTGTATTTAGACACCATGGGCATCATCAAATTCAATACGAATCTGGTGAGAGTCGTTCTAATATGTTTGGAGGCAATTCTAACTGGCGCGGCCCTATTTGGATACCTTTAAATTATATGATTATTCAATCATTAAGAAAATATTACACCTACTACGGTCCAGCATATCAATATGAATTCCCGACAGGTTCTGGAAATAAACTTAACCTTAAAGAAATTGCTAACGAGCTCACGAAGCGACTGGTAAAACTTTTTGAAGCTAATGAGGAAGGTAAATTTCAATACCATGCCGACAACGCAGATAAGCATTTCTCGAAAGATAAGCATTTTAAAAACTTGCACCTCTTTTATGAGTTTTTCGATGGCGATAATGGTAAAGGTTTAGGTGCTTCACACCAAACAGGATGGACTGCCCTAATAGCCAATTTAATAATGGATATGGATGCCGATAAACCCTAAATTTTAAATAATTTAAACACAAAAAGCTGATAATCCACTATCAGCATTTTTATCATTATCAAACCGGTTGAAGTGGAAAACGGATTATCAGAATTAAGAAAAGATATCAATAGCGGTAAAATTGAAGAAATAATAAAATCCTATGAAAATGTTTTTGGCGACTATTTGTACGTCATAGGAAAAAAACAAGCAGGTAACACCTTATAAAATTAATTCAGAGCGCAAGTCTGCTAACGAAAATTATAGTGGGTTTTCTATTCGATTTGTATTCGCTAAATTTGGTAACTAAAACATATAACTAACCATACAAAAATACGTTAGGTACAAGTAAATATTAACTACAAAATTATGGGTAATCCAACTAATAATAAATACAAACCTATTGGCATTTTTCTAACGATAACATTTGCTTTAAGTGCAATTTATTATTTTCTAATAATACATTCTGGTACTCTAAGTAGTGGATGGGGACAATTTACAATGGGACTAATGTGGTGCCCTGGGATTTCTGCTTTGATTACCATGAAAATATTAAAGAGAAACATCTCTGATCTTGGATGGCAATGGGGCAAAACAAAGTATCAATTATGGAGTTATCTAATTCCTCTTTTATATGCTCTCATTGCTTATATAGTTATATGGGTATTTGATTGGGGAGGCTTTTATGATAAAGACTTTGTTGTTAGGCTCACTAATTCCTTTGGTTTTGGAGAATTGGGGAGTGGATTTATAATAGCATTCTATTTTATTCTATTCGGGATTTTCGGTACAATTCGCAGCGCGGCGAGTGCATTAGGTGAAGAAATTGGATGGCGTGGTTTTTTTGTTCCCGAACTTTATAAGACCCAAGGATTTACTAAAACTTCATTAATATCAGGTTTTATTTGGGGGGTTTGGCATTTACCAATTTTACTCTTTGCAGATTATAATAGTGGAACACCATCATGGTATGCAATGTCTTGTTTTATGGTATTAATTATTAGTATGAGTTTTATTTATACTTGGTTTCGAATCAAATCGGGAAGTTTATGGACTGCCGTAATACTTCATGCAAGTCATAATTTATTTATACAAAGAATTTTTACGCCTTTAACATCAGATACAGGTAGTACAGCATATTATATAGACGAATTTGGAATTGTATTGCCAATAGTAGGAATTGGTTTTGCCATATATTATTGGAGTAAACGAAAAGAATTAAAACCAGTTCCTAATAACTTATAAAAAGCATTTAAACGCTTTTATACTCGCTGATTAAACTTTTTAATAAAAATATTTATTTAATGAAAAGAACATTTGCTACATTCTTCATTATATCTTCAATTTTGATATCAACCTATTCTTGTAAAAGGAATGAAAAAACGGAGAATTTAAATAGTAAGAAAATCGAAAAAACAACTGTTACTAATAAAAGTATTAATAAAATGATTGATAAGCAATGGAAGCTCAAATGGGCTGATGAATTTGAAAAAGAAATTATAGACTCAAATAATTGGACATTACAAATTGTTAAGGCTGGAAGGTTTAATGATGAATGGCAGCGCTATACAAACAGTAATAAAAATGCTTATATCGAAAATAATTGCTTAGTTATAAAAGCAATTCATGAGAGTGATAAACACGGTTTAAACCAATACTCCTCTGCAAGGCTTCATACAGCTAATAAGCAAACTTGGAAATATGGAAAAATAGCTGCACGCATAAAACTTCCACAAGGCAAAGGCATATGGCCAGCTTTTTGGATGCTTGGAGCAAATATAGACGAAAATGGAGGTGATACACCTTGGCCTCTGTGTGGAGAAATTGATATTTTAGAATTATATGGCACTAAAGACGATGGTCTTATTGAATCTAATGCTCATTACGCCGATTCTTCAGGTTCACATGCGATGATGGGAGCTACTCCTTTTAAATTAGATAATGGCAAATTTGCTGATGAGTTTCATGTATTTGAATTAGAGTGGAATGAAAATCAACTTGCTTGGTTTGTAGATGGCAAACAATTTGCTGAGATGGATATTTCTTCAGATGAATTTATAGCATTTCGTAAAGACTTTTTTATTCTTTTGAATTTAGCTGTAGGAGGAACTTTTGCAGGTAGACCAAATGACACCACTAATTTCCCTCAACATATGTATGTTGATTGGGTAAGAGTTTACGAAAAAATAATAAACTAAGTCATATACAAATACGTTGTAAGTAATACGAATCAACTATTATATCAACATAGAATCATTAATTATCAAACAATTATTTCTACTTTTTAAAATAATTATACTATTACTTAATTTTTATTCCCAAAATGAAGACCTCTTATAGACAAACGAATAAGAGAAAAATTAATAACGCACTCGTAATCAACCACTATATAACATCTTAATGGTTTTTCAATTCGGTTTGTATTGGCCGATTGAAGCGTTGGATATGGAAATAACAAAATAACAAAAGCACAACAGTTTAAAACAGCAATTAAGGCGGATTCGACAGCGCTGTAATCTAGTTGATATTGCTAACGCCCGTTCTTATTACTAAATTTCGGTTTCTTAACCATAACTGCAGTTATACTTATAGTTGTGCTCAATATATCTCCCTAGAATATTCTTTTTTACTATTGTTGACTGTAATAATTTCTAACTTACACCACTAAATAATAAAAAGAAAACTATTGAGTAGCGATTTTTATAAAACATCCATTTTACCTTTTGCAGGAATAATTATCAAATTATGTCGAGCTTATACTAACTCGCAAGAAGATTTCGATGATTATTATCAAGAAGTATGTTTACAAATATGGAGAAGTAAAGACAACTTTCGAGAAGAATCACAATGGAGTACATGGGTGTATCGAATTTCATTAAATGTATGCTTAACCTTACTAAAGAAAAACAAAAAGAAAGATCAGTACTTTGTTTCAGACTCATTGCCTATTGAAGAAACCGAAGAAAACTATGCTTTTTCAAACGAGGCTCTAAACTTATTATACGATGCTATTAGAAAACTGTCAGAAATAGACAGAGCAATCATTATGTTGTATTTAGAAGAAAAATCGCAAAAGGAAATTGCTGAAATTATAGGGACAAACCCTAATAATATTGGTGTGCGAGTTAAAAGAATTAAAATTAGATTAAAAAAAATATTAGATGGAAAAATCAATTGAAAATATATGGAAAGAGGGTTTTCTAAAAAGTGACGCATTAGTAGCTCCAAAAATAAACAACCTATACAACCAAAAATCAATTCATGTCATTGATAAATTTAAGAGTATGTTTAAAATAAATTTGATTGCAATTATTGCGTTCTCATTTATCTTTTTAATTATCTCATTCTTTGCAGGAATACCAATAACAGGTGTCATTTTTTTTGTTACCCTTGCAGTACTCGTTTTTATTAATAAGAAGTTATTAAATAATTTAGCGAAAATAGATTTAGGTGCAAGTAGTTATCAATACTTAAAGGCATTTAACCAATGGAAAAATAAACAGATAGCTATCAATATAAAAATATCTAGATTTTTATATCCAATTATTTTTCTATCTATGATTTTGGGATTTTGGTTTAAAGATGCAGAGGGTATGCCTTTGGGAGAAAGATTAGTAAATGAAGTTCTAAAAGGTTTTCCTGATATCTATTTAATATACGGAATCCCAGTTGTAGGAATCGTTATCGCATTATTAATTTTAGTTTTACTCGCTTTTTTTGGAGATCGAATTTATAAATGGGATTTAAACATTGTTTATGGAAGAGTATTCAAAAAACTAGAAGAATTAATGACTGATATAGAAAATTTAAGGAGCTAAACACTTCTCAATAGGCCGTGACTATTCCACTTTTTAAAATTCTTCAAAAAAAATAAGTTTTAAATGTAATATTTTTAGTAATCAGCCACTAACCAAGAAAACACTAAAAATTATGACACTAAAAAATGCAATTACCTTTTTTGAAAGTTTAGTAACTAAGACGAGTAGAAATTCTGAGATAAAGGTTTACCAAGAATTTATTCAAATTATAACGAGTTTAGAAATGAAAGATTTGTCAAAAAATGAAATTCAATCTATAGAAACGGAATTGGATAAATTAAATTTAAAATCAACCTTAGTGAATAGAAAAAAATATTTTACGAAAGCTATTAGTGATTTTAAAAAATATTTAAAAGACACATTTTCCTTAACTCCAAAAGGATATTACACAACTTTTTATGGTGGGTTAGGATTAATATTTGGTTTGCTATTTGGGGTTGCAATTTTATCTAACCTAGAACGCTCGTTGGGTATTTCTCTAGGTTTAATTGGTGGAATGGTTGTTGGTTCAATTATGGGCCGTAGCAAAGATGCCCAAGCTAAAACTGCTGGTAAGATGCTTTAATTAATATACGAATAATCAACCTAAATATAATACTAAGCACATACCGTATATAAAAAATAGCAGTTAAGAGCTAAATTCTAAGTTTGGTTCATTTCTGCTATCTTTGTTTTTAAACAAAAACATAGCACATATAATGCTGCTACTTTTCATATACAAGACCGTTAAGCTTCATTATGACCAACTAATAAACATTCATAACTATTTCCTCAATTAATGAATCCGCAAAAGTGTAAGAATTGCCAAAATAAATTTGAGGGTGAATATTGTCATAATTGTGGGCAACGCAAAATTGGTAATCAACGTTTACAAATGCGGGAGGTAATCACCGATTTTTTTGACAATACTTTCAATTTACACAAAGGGTTTTTATTTACATTTTGGAAATTAATCATCACACCAGGAAGTGTTGCTCATGCCTATATAAATGGAAAGCGTAAATTTTTTACAAATCCTACGCGTTATATGGTAATTGCTTTGGCATTTCAAACCTTTATAGATTATTGGTTTGAAACTACAAAGGTAATTGAAAATGAAACATATTACACGTTCTCATTTTTGTCAAACAGCCTGAATACAAGCATGGAGATTTGGAATATTAAACTTGCTGTAGAATATATATTACTCTCAAATCTGTTTATGATTATTCTAATACCAGCACTATTATTTCTTTTTTTTAAAAAATTAAAATTCAACTATACCGAATTGCTCGCTGTTAACTTTTATTTTATACCTACCATTTTATTTATAACTATGCCGCTCCTTTTTGTGACCAAGGTGGTTTTCGGAATATTTGTTCCAAAAGAATTGATCATTTTTATATTTACTTCCTATATGTTTTGGTCAAATTTTTCATTTTTCAAAGCGGTGTCACTTAGAGAACGCATATTAAAGATTATAACAGTAATTTTTGTTTTTATGTTTATTAGAATTCTAATTCTACCATTGGTCATGAGCTTGATTTTTCCTTTATACTATTAACTGTTTTTTTAATTAAAAGTGAAAATGCAACAACGAAAAACATAAACTCGAAAACTCTAAAAATATTAATCATACTCACTTTACTTTTTTCCTGCACCGCAGAAAACGAAACCTCTGATTTCAATAAATTTACTGGAAGATGGACTCTTAATATAGTAGAAATTAAGACTGATTCAATTTCTAATTGGAAACCTAGACAAGACCATTACAAAAACCGAAAAGGATTTATTATATACGATGGTAAAGGTGGCATGGGTGTTCATCATGTAACTGAAAATTATGAGAAATATAAATTCGAAGGAAGCGGCGGACTTGATAGTTTAACAGTAAATGATTTAAGACATTTGGCGAATAACTTTGTTTATTTTGTTAAATATAAAGTTAATGACACGCTCAACATAACAGAACATTATATAGAGTCGGTAAATTTTCAAAGAATGTGGGGAACAATAGCTAAAAGAAAATACCTATTCTCTGGAGATACATTAGTTCTTAATCCTCTTACAAATAGATATCCAAAGATTCGTCTAAAATGGATAAAACTAAATGATATAGAATAAAATAAGACAAAGGACGATTAATAGAATCAAGTGTTAAAAATCTTGTTAATAAACACCTCCTCTTTGGAAAAAAAAGAGATTATCAATCATGAAAAAAGTGTATTTTTGCACTTTCTTTAAACACTCACAAATCAAGACATAATGATTCATTTCTTTGGAAACGTAAATAGCAAAGTTTTTGCTGTTCAAACAACAAAAGAATTATCAAGTGAAACCATCTCAAAATTAACATGGTTATTTGGCAACCAGCCTAAAATAGAACAAGCATCTTTGGATGCTTTTTTTGTTGGTCCTCGCACAGCGATGATAACGCCTTGGAGTACTAATGCTGTTGAAATTACTCAAAACATGGGGATTGAAGACATTGTTCGTATTGAGGAGTTTGAAGCGGTATCTGAAGATTTTGTGGCGTTTGACCCGATGATATCGGAGAAATTTAAGGGCTTAAACCAAAAGAGTTTTACTATTGATATTGAACCAGAATCTATTCTGGATATTAAAGATATTGCGGCCTACAATGTACAGGAAGGATTATCGTTGAGTGATGAGGAAGTGGCGTATTTGGAAGGTGTTTCTAAGAAAATTGGTCGTCCTTTGACGGATTCTGAAGTATTTGGGTTCTCACAAGTAAATTCTGAGCATTGTCGACATAAAATTTTTAACGGCACATTTGTGATTGATGGTGAGGAAAAACCAACCTCACTATTCAAATTAATTAAAGAAACATCGAAGCAAAACCCTAACGACATTGTTTCAGCATATAAAGATAATGTGGCCTTTATTAAAGGTCCAAAAGTGGAACAGTTTGCACCAAAACGTGCCGATGTTCCAGATTTTTATACCACTGAAGATTTTGAATCTGTAATTTCCCTTAAAGCAGAGACCCATAACTTCCCAACAACGGTTGAGCCTTTTAATGGTGCTGCAACGGGTTCAGGTGGCGAAATTCGTGATAGACTTGCAGGTGGAAAAGGATCGCTTCCTTTAGCAGGAACTGCCGTATATATGACATCGTATTCGCGTTTAGATGACAATCGTCCTTGGGAAAATGGTGTTGAAGAACGGGATTGGTTATACCAAACCCCAATGGATATTTTAATAAAAGCTTCTAACGGTGCTTCAGACTTTGGGAATAAATTTGGGCAACCGCTTATCTGTGGTTCGGTATTGACTTTTGAACATGAAGAAGATGCTCGTAAACTTGGTTTCGACAAAGTGATTATGCAAGCGGGTGGTATTGGTTATGGTAAAGAAGATCAAGCACTAAAAGATACGCCTAAAACCGGCGATAAAATTGTGATTCTTGGTGGTGAAAATTACCGCATAGGCATGGGAGGTGCTGCGGTATCTAGCGCTGATACTGGCGAATTTGCTTCAGGAATTGAATTAAACGCTGTACAACGTTCTAATCCTGAAATGCAAAAACGGGCCGCGAATGCGATTCGGGGTATGGTTGAAAGCGAAGAAAATTATATTGTTTCTATTCATGACCATGGTGCTGGTGGACATTTAAACTGTCTTTCTGAACTAGTTGAAGATACTGGCGGAAAAATAGATCTGGATGCATTACCAGTTGGAGACCCAACCCTATCTGACAAAGAAATTATTGGTAACGAATCTCAAGAACGTATGGGATTAGTTATTGGTGAAGACCATATTGAAACTTTACATAAAATTGCAGATCGAGAGCGCTCACCAATGTACACCGTTGGTGATGTAACTGGTGATGACAGATTCACTTTCCAATCTAAAACCAAAGGGAATAAACCCATCGATTTAGCTATGGAAGATATGTTTGGAAGCTCTCCAAAAACGGTAATGACAGATAAAACTGTTGCACGTAACTATAGCAATGTTATTTATAATTCGGATGAATTTTACAGCTATTTAGATCAAGTTTTACAATTAGAAGCAGTAGCTTGTAAAGATTGGCTAGTGAACAAGGTAGACCGCTGTGTTGGTGGAAAAGTAGCGAAGCAACAATGTGCTGGTCCATTACAGTTGCCATTGAACAATGTAGGTGTGATGGCATTGGATTATAAAGGAACAGAAGGTATTGCAACTTCTATTGGGCACTCCCCTATTTCTGGATTAATTAATCCTGTGGCGGGAAGTAGAAATTCTATTACTGAAGCTTTAACTAATATTATTTGGGCGCCTTTAAAAGATGGTTTACAATCGGTGTCACTATCTGCAAACTGGATGTGGCCTTGTAAAAATGAAGGTGAAGATGCACGTTTATATGAAGCTGTTCAAGCTATTTCCGAATTTGCTATAGATTTAGGTATTAATGTACCAACGGGGAAAGATTCTCTATCCATGAAGCAGAAATATCCGAATGAAGATGTAATTTCTCCTGGAACGGTTATTATTTCTGCAGCTGCGAATTGTAATGCTATTTCTAAAGTGGTGGAACCAGTTTTTAAAGCTAATGGTGGTGACATTTACTATATCAATTTATCTCAAGATGATTTTAAATTAGGTGGAAGTTCGTTTGCACAAGTTTTAAATAAAATAGGAAACGATGCTCCTAATATTAAAGATGCGGGGTATGTTAAAAACGTATTCAATACCATTCAAGATTTAATAAAAAATGAACAAATCGTTGCGGGACATGATGTAGCTTCTGGTGGTTTAATCACCACACTTTTAGAATTGTGCTTTGCCGATAATAATGTTGGTGCAGAATTAGACTTGTCGGATTTAAATGAAAAAGATTCATTGAAAATGTTATTTGCGGAAAATGCTGGAATTGTAATTCAAGCGAAAGACGCTTCAATTGAAAACGCTTTGAGTACCGCAAATATCAATTTTGTTATTATTGGAAAAGTTACAGAAAGTGATACGCTAAGTGTGATTAATCAAGCCGAAGTATTCACTATGACTATTTCTAGATTAAGAGATGTTTGGTATAAAACATCGTACTTATTAGACCAAAAACAAACCGCAAACGGTTTAGCTGAAGATAGATTTAACAATTATAAAAATCAGCCTTTACAATATACTTTCCCAGAACATTTTACTGGTAAATTACCTAAAACAGGAAGCAATAGACCTAAAGCTGCTATTCTACGTGAAAAAGGAAGTAACTCTGAACGTGAAATGGCAAACGCCATGTATTTAGCAGGTTTCGATGTAAAGGATGTGCACATGACTGACTTGATTTCTGGTCGTGAAACTTTAGAAGATATTCAGTTTTTAGGAGCCGTTGGAGGTTTCTCAAACTCCGATGTTTTGGGCTCTGCTAAAGGTTGGGCGGGTGCGATAAAATATAATGAAAAGGCAAGACAAGTTATTAAAAATTTCTTTGCTAGAAGAGAGACACTTTCGGTAGGTATCTGTAACGGATGTCAACTTTGGATGGAATTAGATCTCATCAATCCCGACCATGACATTCATGGGAAAATGCACCACAACGATTCAAATAAGCATGAAAGCTCATTTACTTCTGTAAAAATTCAAGAGAATAATTCAGTCATGCTTTCAACTTTGGCGGGTTCAACTTTGGGAGTTTGGATTTCACATGGTGAAGGGAAATTCAGTTTACCATATACTGAAGACCAATATAATATTGTTGCTAAATACAGTTACGAAGGCTATCCTCATAACCCGAATGGTTCAGACTTTAACACCGCCATGATGTCCGACAAAACCGGAAGACATTTAGTAACTATGCCACATATTGAACGTTCTACATTTCAATGGAATTGGGCGAACTATCCCGATGGGCGCAAAGATGAAGTATCCCCTTGGTTAGAGGCTTTTGTGAATGCACGTAAATGGATTGAAAATCATTAATTAAGATTAATCAAATATAAAAACCTCCTGAATAAAGAACACATTCAGGAGGTTTACCAAAGATAGAAAAATAGAAGAAACTATAAAGTTGCTTTTATTGCTGCCTGTGCAGAAACTAATCTTGCAATAGGCACGCGATAAGGTGAACAACTTACATAGTCCATACCAGTATTATAACAGAACTCGACAGAACTAGGTTCTCCACCATGTTCTCCACAAATACCAACTTTTAGGTTTGGTTTTGTGCTTCGTCCGCGTTCGGTTCCCATTTTAACTAATTGTCCTACGCCTTCTTGATCCAATACTTCAAAAGGATCTACTTTTAAAATACCTTTTTCAATATAAATAGGTAGGAACTTACCTGCATCATCTCGAGAATAACCGAAAGTCATTTGTGTTAAATCGTTGGTTCCAAAGGAGAAGAAATCAGCTTTTTCAGCAATTTTATCTGCCATAAGAGCCGCTCTTGGAATTTCTATCATCGTTCCTACAAGGTATTCTACGCTATCATTTCGTTCTTTAAAAATGGTATTGGCCGTAGATCGAATAATTTGTTCCTGAGCTTCAAATTCTTTTACAGTACCAATTAAAGGCACCATAATTTCTGGTTTACAGATAATACCTCTTTCCTTCAAGTTTAGTGCGGCTTCAATAATAGCACGGGTTTGCATTTCGGTAATTTCTGGATAGGTATTTCCTAATCTACAACCTCTATGGCCTAACATTGGATTGAATTCTTCTAATTCTGCCACTTTATTTTTAACCGCTTGTAGAGAAATGTGCATCTCTTCTGCCAAATCTTTTTGAGTTGCCAATTGGTGTGGCACAAACTCATGTAAAGGTGGGTCTAACAAACGAATGGTAACTGCTAACCCTTCCATAGCTTCAAAAATACCTTCAAAATCCGATCTTTGCATAGGCAATAAATCTTCAAGCGCTTGTTTTCTGCCTTTCACGGTATCTGCTAAAATCATTTCGCGCATCGCTTTAATTCTATCCAACTCAAAGAACATGTGTTCTGTCCTAGTAAGTCCGATACCCTGAGCTCCAAAATTACGAGCGACTTTAGCATCTTTTGGACTATCGGCGTTTGTTCGTACTTTCATTTTTGCATACTTATCCGATAATTCCATAATTTCAGCAAACTCGCCACTTAATTCGGGTTCAATAGTTGCAACTTTACCTTCAATAATATTTCCAGTAGAGCCGTTTAAAGAAATCCAATCTCCTTCATGATATTCATGACCATCAACCGTTAGTGTTCTTTTCTTATAGTTTATTTTTAAAGCTCCAGCTCCAGAAATACAACATTTACCCATGCCACGAGCTACTACAGCTGCATGCGAGGTCATACCTCCTCTTGCCGTTAGGATGCCTTTAGCAATATTCATACCTTCTAAATCTTCAGGAGAGGTCTCTATTCTTACCAAAATGCTATTCTTGTATTTATTAGCTTCATCGGCAAAAAATACAATTTTTCCTGTTGCAGCTCCAGGAGACGCTGGTAATCCTTGAGCAATAATATTAGCTCTTTTAAGCGCAATAGGATCGAAAACAGGGTGTAATAATTCATCTAACTTATTTGGCTCTACTAATAAGAGAGCTTCTTTTTCATTAATCATGCCTTCCTTGAGCAAATCCATGGCAATTTTTACCATAGCGGCACCTGTTCGCTTACCATTTCTAGTTTGTAAAATCCACATTTTCCCATCTTGGATTGTAAACTCCATATCCTGCATATCTCGATAATGCTTTTCTAAAATGTCTTGGTAACCATTTAACTCATTAAACATAGTTGGCATCAACTCTTCTAGAGAAGGATAATTTTCGCGTCTATCGTCTTCTTCAATCTTAGCTAATTCTGCCCATCTTTTAGATCCTAACTTTGTTATCTGTTGTGGCGTTCTTACACCAGCAACAACGTCCTCACCCTGTGCATTAATTAAATACTCGCCATTAAATACATTTTCGCCAGTTCCCGCATCACGGGTAAAACATACACCAGTTCCGGAGTTATCACCCATATTACCATAAACCATGGCTTGAACATTAACAGCTGTTCCCCAATCTGCTGGATAACCATTCATGGTTCTGTAGTAAACCGCCCGGTCTCCATTCCAACTATTGAATACTGCTATAATAGCACCCCAAAGCTGATCCCAAGGATCTGTTGGAAAATCAAATCCAGTTCGCTTTTTTACTGCACCTTTAAAATCGAAAACCAAATCTTGTAAATCTTGAAGTGAAAAATCGGTATCTAATTCAATACCTCTTTTCTCTTTGAGGTTTTCCATAATTTCTTCAAAAGGATCGATATCTTCCTTTGAAGCTGGTTTCATTCCAAGAACAACACCACCATACATTTGAATGAAACGGCGGTAGGAATCCCAAGCAAATTTATCGTTGTTAGTTTTTTTAGCCAGACCTTGTACTACCTCGTCATTCATACCTAAGTTTAAAACCGTATCCATCATTCCTGGCATGGAAACTCTAGCTCCGGAGCGCACAGATATCAATAACGGATTTTCTTTATCACCAAAAGTGGTTCCCATTAGGGTTTCGATATTTGCTATAGATTGTTCTACTTCTTCCTTAATCATTGCCACAACAGCTTCTTGACCCAGAAGGTTATATTCTGTACATACATCTGTAGTAATGGTAAACCCAGGAGGCACCGGAATTCCAATGGCACTCATTTCCGCTAAATTTGCACCCTTGCCTCCAAGGAGGTTTTTCATCGTGCTATTCCCGTCGGCGGTTTTATCGCCAAATTTGTAAACTCTTTGTTTTACATTTTCTAGTATTTCCATAATATAAATTTTTGATAAAAATGTGTTTTAAAAACTTAAGTAAAAGTAGTTTCTAAAACCCATTTTAATTATGACAAATGTCATGAAACCTCAAATAAACACTAAGAAAACTAAGTATTTTAAAAACAAAAAGCATCCCCGTTATGGGGATGCTAATGTTCACTAATTCAACAAAAGGATTTTATGCAAACCCAAAATTATCATTCATTTTAAGGTACGCTTTGGTAACTGTTTTTTTCATTAATAAGGATACCACAAATGCTACAACAAACAAGATGGCAAATACACCTAATGTGGCATCTAAAGATCCTGTAGCATTTTTTACAACATCATAGATAGTAGGTCCCACAACTCCAGCCAAGGCCCATGCTGTTAAAACCATTCCATGTATAGCACCTAATTGCTTGGTTCCAAATAAATCGCCTAAAAATGCAGGTAACGTAGCAAAACCTCCACCGTACATGGTAATTACGGTAAACAATACAACAAGGAACATGATTTCCATTCCTATTTTTGGTAAGAAGAAAAATGCCAGAATCTGAAATGCAAAGAACATAATATAAGTATTTGCACGCCCCAAGAAATCGGATAAGCTTGACCAAAGTATTCTTCCCAACCCATTAAAAACTCCTATTAAACCAACAACTGCAGCAGCTTCCATAGGGGTATAACTTAATTTCTCCTGCATCATTGGGCTTGCCGCAGAAATAATAGCAATACCACAGGCGATGTTGATAAACATCATAATCCAGATATAATAAAAACGAGACGTTTTTAAAGCTTGATTCGCTGTAATATTTGCCATATCTTTTTTGATAGTTTTACCTTGACCTGGTTTAAAACCATCTGGTAAATAGCCTTCCGGTGGTTTTTCAATATATCTTGCAGAAGATAATATCAATATCATATAAATCAAGCCAAGAATGTAAAATGCATTTGAAACACCAACAGCATCAAAAAGTGATTGCATTACAGGTCCAAAAACTAAAGCTGCAAAACCGAAGCCCATAATAGCCATTCCTGTAGCTAACCCTCTTCTGTCTGGAAACCACTTCACTAGTGTACTAACTGGTGTGATATAGCCTAATCCTAAACCAATACCACCAATAATACCATAGCATAAATAGAATAGCCATAACGCTTCCAATTGTACCGCTAATCCAGAACCTAAAATACCAATACCATAAAATATGCCTGCCGTTGTTCCACTAACTTTTGGACCAACACGTTCTACCCATCTTCCTAAAAATGCAGCCGAAAGCCCTAATAATAAAATCGCAATTTTAAATGCCCATTTTATAACACTACCATCAACATCAAATATATCTTTAACAGGGTTCGTCATTACTGAATAGGCATATACCGATCCTATTGATATATGGATCCCTACCGCTGAAGCAGCAATTAACCAACGGTTTTTTAGTTTTTGTGTTTTCATAATACTAATTGTTAGAGTTTTACTTTCTTCTTGCTCATTAATTTATCCTAACGTCTTTAAAATACTGCTTTAATATCTCTACTGCAGCATCAATCTCTTTTGGGGTATTTTCTCTAGCATCCTTTAACGGATAATCCCAACCCAAAGCATCCCACTTATGGACGCCTAACTTATGGTAGGGCTGAATTTCAATCTTTTCAATGGTTTTGTAGTCTTTAAAATACGTACCCATTTTATGCAACAATTCTGGCTTATTGGTTATTTCTGGAATCAACACATAGCGTAACCACATTTTTTTTCCTGATGCTTCTCTGTATTTTGCAAAATTAAAAGTGGTTTCCTTATTTTTCTGACCCGTAATATATTCATAGCCTTCCTCGGTCATATGCTTAATATCTAGCATTACTAAATCTGTATATTCATCTAACAATTCTTCTGTATAATGATTAAGAAGCCTGCCGTTTGTATCAATATTGGTATGAATCTCTTCTTCCTTTAATCTTTTGAAAAATGGCACCAATTCTTTGGATTGTAGTAAAGGTTCTCCGCCTGAAACTGTAACACCACCTTTTTTTCCAAAATAAGGTTTCTCCTTAATGGCCATCTGTACCAATTCCTCAATCCGGTATTCCTTACCGCCATGAGTATCTATAGTATCTGGGTTATGGCAATACAGGCATTTTAATTTGCAGCCTTGTAAAAATATCACCATCCTTACTCCAGGTCCGTCATGTGTGCCAAATGATTCAACAGAATGCACTCTTAATATGTTATCTTTATGTTCGATGTCTTTATGTTTTAAAATTAGCATCTGAAAAAGAAGTTGTTATAGTTCATTTCTCAGATGCCTAAAAATTATAAATAGAGTTTAGTTTATATTGACCCATGGAATGATCTTGTAATTACTTCCATTTGTTGTTCTCTAGTTAATCTTACAAAGTTTACTGCGTATCCAGAAACCCTAATGGTTAATTGTGGATATTCTTCTGGATGCGCCATAGCATCAAGTAATGTTTCTTTATCCAAAACATTCACATTAACGTGTTGTGCGTTTTTAGAAAAATAACCATCTAAAATACACGATAAATTTTCAATTCTTTCTTCAGAATCTGTTCCTAATGATTTTGGAACAATCGAGAATGTATTTGAAATACCATCTTGAGAATCCTTATAATCTATTTTTGCAACAGAGTTTAAAGATGCAATAGCACCATGCGAGTCTCTCCCATGCATTGGGTTTGCCCCAGGTGCAAATGGAATACCTTTTGCTCTTCCATCAGGTGTAGCTCCAGTTTTCTTCCCGTATACCACATTTGATGTAATGGTTAATACAGACATGGTTGGTTCTGCATTTTTATAAACTGGCAGCTTTTTTAATTCATCATTAAAATCAGCAACAGCTTTTGCAGCTAGCATATCTACTCTGTCGTCGTCATTACCATAGCATGGGAAGTCGCCTTCAATTTTAAAATCGACCGTTAAACCTTCCTCATTTCTAATTGGTTTTACTTTTGCATATTTAATAGCTGAAAGTGAATCTGCAACAATTGATAATCCTGCAATACCATAAGCAATATTAATTTCTGGATCAGTATCAATTAAAGCCATTTGTGCTTTTTCGTAATAGTACTTATCATGCATGTAGTGAATAATGTTCATTGAATCATTATAAACTCGTGCAACTTCTTTCATAGCTATTTTGAAGTTAGCCATTACCCTTTCAAAATCTAAATACTCACAGTCACAAGGTTCAATATCTTCAACCATTTGGGTACCTGTAATCTCACAACGTCCTCCGTTTATAGCTAATAATAAGGTTTTTGCTAAATTGGTACGTGCGCCGAAGAATTGAATGGACTTTCCTAAAGCTTGGTAAGACACACAACATGCAATACCATAGTCATCGGAGCCGCGATTAATTCGCATCATTTCATCGTTTTCAAACTGAATTGAAGAACTATCTATTGCAACTTTAGCACAAAATTCCTTGAAGTTTTGAGGTAAATCTTTAGACCAAAGAATTGTCATATTAGGCTCAGGTGAAGGTCCTAAGTTGTAAAGTGTATTTAAGAAACGGAAAGACGTTTTAGTCACCTTTGTTCTTCCGTCATCAAACATACCACCAATTGCTTCGGTTACCCAAGTTGGATCTCCTGCAAAAATCTCGTCGTAAGCACTCATTCTTAAATGTCTTACCATTCGTAATTTCATCACGAATTGATCAATATATTCTTGTGCTTCTTCTTCAGTAATTAAACCTTCTTGTAAATCGTTTTCAATATATATATCAAGAAATGTAGAGACATTTCCTAGCGACATTGCTGCACCGTCTTGCTCTTTTACAGCAGCTAAATATGCCATATACGTCCATTGTACGGCCTCTCTAGCAGTTTCTGCAGGACGACTTAGGTCTAAATCATATTTAGCACCTAAAACAACCATTTCTTTTAACGCCTTAATTTGATCTGAAACTTCCTCGCGTAGACGAATCACAGCATCTGTCATTGGTCCAGTGATGTTTGTTAAATCTTTTTTCTTTGATTCAATCAAAGCATCAATGCCATAAAGTGCCACACGACGGTAATCTCCAATTACTCTACCTCTAGCATAGTTATCAGGTAATCCAGTTAAAAACCCCAACGAACGAAATTTCTTTATCTCTGCATTATAAGCTGCAAATACACCATCGTTATGAGTTTTTACATATTTAGAAAACAATTCTGTTAGGTTATCATTTGGCTTAACACCTTGTTCTGCTAGGGCTTTTTGAACTACTTTAAAACCACCAAAAGGTTTCATTGTTCGCTTTAATAACTCATCGGTTTGCAATCCAACTATTATCTCATTATCTCTGTCTATATATCCAGCATTAAATGCACTAACTGTTGAAATGGTTTCAGTATCTAAAGAACGAACACCATTATTTTGTCGTTCTTCTTTAGTGGCTTCCATACATATATCCCATAGGTGCTGAGTTCTCAGACTAGGGCCCACTAAAAATTCATCTGTACCATGATAAGGTGTAACATTTTTGAAAACAAAATCTCTCACGTTAGTTTCGTCATTCCAAATCCCCGGTTCAAATTCTTTTACTTCCATCTATTTATGTTTTTAATTTTTGTAAAATAATGTCTATAATTGACCATTCAAAAGTAGAAACAGAGTATCTCAAAAAAGATGACAAATGTCATCAAACCTAATAATTACAGGGAATAAGAAAGATATTTTTAACGAAAACGTTTGCGTTAAAAGGTACAAGAAAAGAATTCAGCAATCTTTTATTTAAAACTATGAATAGTTCATTACGAATTGAATCTTTTAATGAATAAAGAATATAATATTTCATGATTTTCTTCAATTTTAATAAAAATCTCAAGAAAGATGAAAATTGTTTTTTATGAATTAACAAACCATTTAACCTATCAATCACTTCATTTATACATTATTTGAAAATCCTTTTTAATTTCATACTTTGCAATACTAGATTTTACAGGACTATTTATGGCAGAAGTAACAAGATTATTCGATTTCCCATATTATCAATTGGAAAATGGACCTTTAGACAGTTCATTAGTTACTAAATATGATGGAACTTGGGTTAAAACAAGTACTAAGGAATATTTAGATAAAGCAAATGCTTTAAGCAGAGCACTTCTTAAACTGGGCGTAAAGAAAGATGATAAAATTGCCGTTATCTCTTCGAACAACAGAACAGAATGGCATATTGTAGATATTGGGATATTACAAACAGGAGCGCAAAGTATTCCTATTTACCCTACCATTTGTGCCGAAGATTATGAATATATTCTTAATCATAGTGAATCTATCTATTGCTTTGTATCTGATGAAGTAGTTCTAGAAAAAATAAATAAAATAAAGAGCAAAACAAAACTAAAAGAAGTCTACTCTTTTGATTCCATTAAAGGCTGCGAAAATTATGCAGCTCTTTTTAAACTTGGTAATGACACCTCGAATCAAAAGGAATTAGATGCTCGAAAAGATGCTGTAAAACCTTCAGATTTAGCTACAATAATTTACACCTCAGGAACAACCGGAAAACCTAAGGGAGTTATGCTTTCCCATTGGAATATTGCATCAAACGTATTTGCTGTTGAAAAAAGATTTCCTTTAGAGGTTGGTGACAAAACATTAAGTTTCCTTCCAATATGTCACATATTCGAGAGGGTATACCTCTATGTTTGTCAATACTGCTGTATTTCAATTTATTTTGCTGAGAGTATAGATAAAATTGGAGATAATTTAAAGGAAGTGAAACCAAATGTTATCACACTAGTTCCGCGATTGGTTGAAAAAGTCTATGATAAAATAATGGCTAAGGCTGAAGAACTTACTGGTATAAAAAAGGGGCTCTTTTATTGGGCTGTAAAGCTTGGTGAAACATATGAACCCTATGGTAAAAATGGTTGGTGGTACGAATTTAAGTTATCAATTGCTCGTAAATTAATATTTAGTAAGTGGCAAGAAGCGATGGGTGGTAACATTGTTTTTATGGCATCTGGAAGTGCCGCATTAACACCACGTTTAGGACATATTTTTGGAGCTGCTGGCTTACCCATTATGGAATGTTACGGACTCACTGAAACTTCTCCTGGAGTTACTGTAAGTGATAGACGGAATAATACATGGAAAATTGGCTATGTAGGTAAACCATTGGACGGTGTTGAAGTAAAAATAGCTGATGATGGGGAGATACTCTGTAAAGGACCAAATATCATGATGGGTTATTACAAAGATCCAGAAAAAACTGCGGAAGTTATGACAGGTGATTATTTTCATACTGGAGATAAGGGAGAAATTGACTCTGATGGTTTTTTAAAAATTACAGGTCGCAAAAAGGAAATGTTTAAAACCTCTGGTGGAAAGTATGTGGTACCCACCCTTCTCGAAAACGAACTAAAACAATCGCGTTTTGTAGAGCAAGCTATGGTCATTGGCGAGGGTGAAAAAATGCCCGCAGCCTTAATACAACCAAATTTTGAATATTTAAAAGAATGGATTGATAGAAAAAATCATCCTATTGGAATTTCTGAATTAGAAATATCTTCTTCTGAGATTGTATATTCAAGAATTCAAAAAGAAATAAATAAATGCAACAGTAAATTTGGCAAGTGGGAACAGATAAAGGTTTTCAAACTAACACCTGATTTATGGACCATTGATGCTGGACATCTCACCCCTACTTTGAAAATGAGGAGAAGCATTATTAAAGAAAAATATTCCGATTTAATCGAACTAATTTACAGACCTTAGCTTATTGACTCCATTGTTTTTTATGTAATTTATACTACAATATTTTAAGATATCATTAATTAATAGTGTTATTTATTATATATTTCATATTTTTTTAATATTTTTAACTCACTAACTAATAATTTAAAAAAAATGAAAACAAAAAATTTTCTAGTAGCTGGAATTGTTGGAGGCATAGTCGATTTCTTTTTAGGTTGGCTGTTCTATGGTATTCTCTTTAAGGATTTTTTCCCTCAGCCCGAGGAAAGTTCAAACACCATGATTATGATATTTTTGGGATGCATAACCTTTGGTCTTTTCATTGCCTATGTTTATACGAAGTGGGCTCAAATTACAACGGCTGCAACAGGTGCTAAAGCTGGTGCCATTATTGGTCTTTTCATGGGACTATACTTTAACTTCTTTAATATGGCAATGAATTCTGACGCAACAGGACAAATGTTTGCTATGGACGTTGGGATTTCGATTGTTATGACGGCTATAATTGGTGCTATTATAGGTACGATAAATGGAAAAATGAGTGACTAATACATATAATTAAAACTAAAAACCACCTCGTAATAAGGTGGTTTTTTTATTCCCTCTAGATTTAATTAATAAATCAAAAAATACTATGCATGCATAGTATTTTTTTTTATATTTGACCCACCAACCTAATTATATGAAAGATAAAACGATTGAATACGTATTAAGAACAACATGGCTTGCTGTTCAAAAAATGTATAATGAAGAAGCCAGTAAGTTTGATAGTACCATGGCAACAGGTTTTACATTATTAAGCATAGATCCTGAAAAAGGAACGGCATCGACCGCTCTTGGTCCTAAAATGGGTATGGAAGCTACTAGTCTTTCTCGAATCTTAAAAACTATGGACGAACGTGGAGTTATTGAAAGAAAACCCAACCCTAATGATGGTCGAGGCGTTATTATTCATTTAACAGAATTTGGTCGAGAGAAAAGAGCTCTCTCCCGTGATAAAGTATTAAACTTTAATGAGGCTATACGCAACAAAATTTCGAAAGAAAAAATCGATCATTTTTATGAAGTTGCAGAGCTCATTAATGATATGATAGCTAATAAAAAAATTTACAATCAAAATCAATAATAACTCAAAATGAGTAAAAGAAGAATTAAGAAAATAGCAATTATAGGTTCAGGTATTATGGGAAGTGGTATAGCTTGTCACTTTGCAAATATTGGTGCTGAGGTTTTATTGCTAGATATTATTCCAAGAGAGCTTAATGATAAGGAAAAAGCAAAAGGCTTAAGTTTAGAAGACAAAGTTGTAAGAAACCGTTTGGTAAATGATGCATTATCTGCATCTCTCAAGTCAAAGCCCTCTCCTATTTATCATCAAAAATTTGCAAGTAGGATAACAACAGGTAACCTTGAGGATGATATTGTTAAAGTTTCGGAAGCAGATTGGATTATGGAAGTGGTTGTTGAAAGACTTGATATTAAAAAACAAGTTTTTGAAAAATTAGAAAAATACAGAAAACCTGGTACTTTAATTACGAGTAATACCTCGGGTATTCCAATTAAATTTATGAGTGAAGGTAGAAGTGATGATTTTCAAAAGCATTTCTGTGGAACCCATTTTTTTAACCCTGCGCGTTACCTAAAACTATTTGAAATCATCCCAGGACCTAAAACAGAACAATCTGTTCTGGATTTTTTAAATAATTATGGTGAACAATTCCTTGGAAAAACATCAGTAATAGCTAAGGACACGCCAGCCTTTATTGGAAATAGAATTGGAATCTTTAGTATCATGAGTCTATTTCATGTAGTAAAAGACATGAATTTAACAATTGAAGACGTAGATAAATTAACAGGTCCTGTAATAGGTAGACCTAAGTCGGCTACCTTTAGAACGGTTGATGTTGTTGGCTTAGATACACTTGTTCATGTTGCTAATGGTATTGCAGATAATTGCAAAAATGATGAACGCTTAGAACTATTTCAATTACCAGATTTCATAGCCGCAATGGTTGAAAACAAGTGGTTAGGAAGCAAAACAGGACAAGGTTTTTATAAAAAACATATTTCAGACGATGTTAAAAAGGAAATTTTATCTCTAGACCTCAATACGCTCGAATATAGATCTTCTAAAAAAGCAAAATTTCAAACATTAGAATTAACCAAATCGGTAGACAAAGTTATTGATAGGTTTAAAATACTCATTACAGGAAAAGATAAGGCAGGTGATTTTTATCGTAAAACATTTGCTGCATTATTTGCTTACGTTTCAAATAGAATTCCTGAGATATCGGATGATCTTTATAAGATCGATGATGCAATGAAAGCAGGTTTTGGTTGGGAACACGGACCATTTCAAATTTGGGATGCTATTGGTGTTGAAAAAGGTTTAGAATTAATTAAATCCGAAGGCTTACAAGTTGCCGATTGGGTTAATAATATGGTAAGTTCTGGTAACTTATCATTTTATACTATTCAAAATGGAACGACCTATTATTATGACATTCCTTCCAAAACTCAAACCAAAGTTCCTGGACAAGATGCGTTTATCATTTTAGATAACATTAGAAAATCAAATGAAGTATTTAAAAATTCCGGCGTAGTAATAGAAGACTTAGGTGATGGTATATTGAATTGTGAATTCCAATCTAAGATGAACACTATTGGTGGCGACGTTCTTACTGGACTTAATAAAGCCGTCGACATAGCAGAAAAAGACTTTGAGGGATTAGTTATTGGAAACCAAGGCGCCAATTTCTCAGTTGGCGCCAATATTGGTATGATCTTTATGATGGCAGTGGAACAAGAATATGAAGAATTAAATGCTGCTATTAGATACTTTCAAGATACTATGATGCGCATGCGTTATTCCTCTATTCCTACAGTTTCAACGCCACATGGCATGGCTTTAGGTGGTGCCTGTGAACTATCTATGCATGCCGATAAAGTAGTCGCAGCAGCAGAAACATATATGGGGCTTGTTGAGTTTGGTGTTGGAGTTATTCCTGGAGGTGCTGGCTCAAAAGAAATGGCACTACGTGCTTCAGATACTTTCCGCAAGGGTGACGTAGAATTAAACGTTTTACAGGAGTACTTCCTTACCATAGGTATGGCGAAGGTCTCAACCTCGGCATATGAAGCTTTCGATCTTGGAGTCCTTCAAAAAGGAAAAGATATTGTCGTCGTTAATAAAGACAGGCAAATTGCGACAGCTAAAGCTCATGCTAAACTTATGGCCGATGCAGGTTACACACAACCTGTTAAGCGTAAAGATGTAAAAGTCTTAGGAAAACAAGCGCTGGCTATGTTCTTGGTTGGTACGGACGCTATGGAAGACAGTAATTACATTAGTGCGCATGATCATAAAATAGCTAACAAACTAGCATACGTCATGGCAGGTGGTGATTTATCCGAACCTACTCTGGTAAGTGAACAATATTTACTAGATCTAGAGCGAGAAGCCTTTTTAAGTTTATGTACAGAGCGAAAAACCTTGGAACGTATTCAGCACATGCTAACCAAAGGAAAACCTTTAAGAAACTAGATACTCAGACTTTTAGATTTTTATAAATCTAACTAATCTTAAAATCTAATTATCTAAAAATCTAAAATAAATGAAACAAGCATATATAGTAAAAGCATATAGAACTGCAGTAGGAAAAGCTCCCAAAGGTGTTTTTCGGTTTAAAAGAACGGACGAATTAGCAGCAGAGACCATTCAATATATGGTTAATGAATTACCAGAACTTGATAAAAAACGTATTGATGATGTTATAGTAGGTAATGCTATGCCAGAAGGTTCACAAGGACTTAATATGGCTCGTCTAATTTCTTTAATGGGATTAGATATCGTAGATGTACCAGGAGTTACAGTTAACCGATTTTGCTCTTCTGGAATCGAAACCATTGGTATTGCAACGGCAAAAATTCAGGCGGGTATGGCAGATTGCATTATTGCTGGTGGTGCCGAAAGCATGAGTGCAGTGCCTATGACGGGTTTTAAAACCGATTTGAACTATGACATTGTTAAAAATGGTAATGAAGATTATTATTGGGGCATGGGAAACACTGCAGAAGCAGTTGCTAACCAATTTAAAGTCTCTAGAGAAGATCAAGACGAGTTCGCTTATAGTTCACATATGAAAGCTTTAAAGGCTCAAGCCGAAAATCGTTTTCAAGATCAGATTGTGCCTATTGAAGTAGAACAAACTTATGTTGACGACAGCGGGAAAAAGCAAACAAAAAAATATACTGTAACAAAAGATGAAGGCCCTCGTGCCGGAACTAATCTATCAGCACTTGCAAAACTGCGACCTGTATTTGCTCAAGGCGGAAGTGTAACAGCAGGAAACTCATCACAAATGAGTGATGGTGCAGCGTTCGTTATGGTTATGAGTGAGGATATGGTAAAAGAACTCAATCTAGAACCTATTGCTAGATTAGTAAATTATGCAGCTGCTGGTGTGGAACCTAGAATTATGGGAATTGGCCCTGTTAAAGCCATTCCAAAGGCATTACAGCAAGCAGGCCTTAAACAAGATGATTTAGAACTCATTGAATTAAATGAAGCATTTGCTTCTCAGTCATTGGCTGTTATTAGAGAACTCAACCTAAACCCAGATATTATAAACGTTAACGGAGGGGCAATTGCACTTGGACATCCTTTGGGTTGTACAGGAGCAAAACTATCTGTGCAATTATTTGATGAAATGAGAAAAAGAAATATGACAGGGAAATATGGTGCTGTTACCATGTGCGTTGGTACTGGTCAAGGAGCGTGTGGTATTTTTGAATTTTTAAATTAAAAAAATGGAAAAAGAAATTTTAAGAGGTGGTCAATTTCTAGTGAAAGAAACTAGTTGTGAAAACATTTTTACACCAGAAGATTTTAATGAGGATCAGCTTATGATGAAAGAAGCTGTTACCGAATTTGTCGATAGAGAAATTTGGGCAAAAAAAGCACAGTTTGAACAAAAAGACTATGCGCTCACCGAGTCTTGTATGCGACAAGCGGGAGAACTAGGTTTCCTTAGTATTTCTGTTCCAGAAGCATACGGAGGTATGGGAATGGGTTTTGTAGACACTTGCTTGGTATGTGATTATATTTCGGGTGCTACTGGTTCATTTAGTACAGCTTTTGGAGCACATACAGGTATTGGCACCATGCCAATTACACTTTATGGTAATGAAGAGCAAAAACAAAAATACGTGCCAAAATTAGCCTCAGGAGAATGGTTCGGATCCTACTGCCTTACTGAACCAAGTGCTGGGAGTGATGCCAATTCTGGAAAAACAAAAGCTGTTCTTTCTCAAGATGGCAAAACTTATAAAATTACGGGGCAAAAAATGTGGATTTCAAACGCAGGTTTTTGTAGTGTAATGATTGTTTTTGCTCGTATTGAAGATGATAAAAACATCACCGGTTTTATTGTTGAATACGACCCAGAAAACCCTAATGGAATTACCATGGGAGAAGAAGAACATAAACTAGGGATTCGGGCTTCTTCTACACGACAGGTTTTCTTTAATGATACTGTAGTTCCTGTTGAAAATATGCTTTCTACAAGAGGCAATGGTTTTAAAATTGCTATGAATGCCTTAAATGTCGGTCGAATAAAATTAGCCGCTGCATGTTTAGATGCACAAAGACGAACTATTACAGAATCGGTAAAATATGCCAATGAACGCATCCAATTTAAAACACCTATATCAAGTTTTGGAGCTATAAGACAAAAAATTGCAGAAATGGCTACCAATTGTTGGGTAGGAGAAGCTGCGACTTATAGAGCTTCTAAAGATATTGAAGATAGAATTACACTTCGACAAAATAATGGAAAAGATACACACCAAGAAGCAGAACTTAAAGGTGTAGAAGAGTATGCCATTGAGTGTTCCATCCTTAAAGTTGCTGTTTCAGAATTTGTTCAGAAATGTACAGATGAAGGTATTCAAATATTTGGTGGTATGGGGTTTTCAGAGGAAACACCAATTGAATCCGCCTGGAGAGATGCACGTATTTCAAGAATTTATGAAGGTACGAACGAAATCAATAGAATGCTTTCTATTGGCATGTTAATCAAAAAAGCTATGAAAGGGCATGTCAATGTTCTGGAACCTGCCATGGCTGTAAAGGAAGAACTTATGGGCATTCCTTCATTTGATGTTCCAGATTATTCAGAGCTTTTTTCAGAAGAAAAAAACATAATAAAAAACTTGAAGAAATTATTTTTGATGGTTGCTGGGGCAACTTTGCAAAAATACGGTGAAAAGATAGAGAAACAACAGCAATTAATGCTTGCTGCTTCAGATATTTTAATTCAAATCTATTTAGCCGAATCAGCCATTCTTCGAGCTGAAAAAATGGCTAATAAAGAAGGAGAAGATAATGTAAAAGAGCAAATTGCCATGGCTAAATTAAATCTATTCCATGCCATAGATGTTATTGAAACAGCTGGTAAGCATTCCATTATTTCTTTTTCTACCGGGGACGAACAACGCATGATGCTTATGGGTCTAAAGCGTTATATTAAATATGTAAACATGCCAAATATTATTGAACTAAGACATATAATTGCTGAAAAAGTGATTAATGAAAATAAGTATTGTTTTTGAATTTAAAATACTAACCATTTTATGTGACTAATTCAAATGTAAAAGGCGTCTTAAATTAATTTTTGAGGCGTTTTTTTATTAATTTAGTTGGAAAATATATGTTATGAAAAAACTTCTATGTTTTACCCTCCTGTTATATTTAAATTTCACACATAGTCAAAATCCGAACGATATTTATAATATTATCGAAGCTGTTTCGGCAGAACGCATTCAAAATAATATTCAAACCTTAGTAAATTTTGGGACTAGAAATACCTTCAGTGATACTATTTCAGAAACGCGAGGCATAGGAGCAGCAAGGCGCTGGATTAAAAAGAAGTTTGAAACAATTTCAAATAAGTGCGATGAATGTCTTGAGGTATTTTACCAAAAAGATTTTGTAACTAAAGAAGGCAATAAACGTGTGCCTCATGATGCTTGGATAGTTAATGTTGTAGCCATTCAAAGAGGCACAAAATATCCAAACCGTTATGTTATAATGAGCGGTGATATTGATTCAAGAGCTAGTAACACTATGAATTTTACAATCGATGCTCCTGGCGCAAACGACAACGCCTCTGGCATGGCTGGAACCATTGAGGCCGCTAGAGTCCTTTCAAAATATAAATTTGAGAGTAGTATTGTTTATGTTGGACTATCAGGAGAGGAACAAGGTCTATTTGGTGGTGCAGGATTGGCAAAATATGCAAAGGATAACAATTGGGATATCATTGGTATTCTCAATAATGATATGATTGGAAACATTAAAGGTGTAGATGGCGTGATTGACAATAGATCATTTAGAATTTTCTCAGAACCTGTCCCTCCTACTGAAACCGAGAGACAGCGAAAACTGCGTCGTTTTTATGGAGGTGAAGTTGATGGTATTTCAAGACAATTAGCACGCTACGTTCATAAAAACACGAAGATATACATGCCTGAAATGAATCCCATGATGGTGTATCGTTTAGATAGATTTGGTCGTGGTGGTCATCATCGTCCGTTTAATGATCTTGGTTATCCTGGTATTCGTATTATGGAAACTCATGAAAACTACACACAACAACATCAGGATATCCGAGAGGAAAACGGTATAAAATATGGAGATGTTATTGAACATGTTAATTTTGGGTATGCTAAAAAGTTAACATCGGTGAACGCAATTAATTTAGCAAGTTTAGCTTGGGCACCGCCAGCCCCCAAAGAGGTTGCTATCGGTGGTGTTGTTGAGCCCTCAGTTAAATTTAAATGGAATAAGGTTGAAGGTGCAAAAGGTTATAAAATATACTGGCGAGATACTACATCTCCTACTTGGGATTATTGTCGATATGTTGTAGATGTTTCAGAATTTACCTTAGATGGAATTGTTATTGATAATTATTTCTTTGGAATTGCAGCTATTGGCGATAATGGATTTGAAAGTCCGGTAGTGTTTCCAAATAAATTAATGCGTTAAATTTTTAATATGAATCATCTTAGACAAATCTTTTCCGGATTATTGTTTTTTGCTTCTTTGTTTACCAATTCGCAAGAACTTTTACAAGAAAAGACAATTTTCACTAGACAAGATACCCTTAGAGGTAGTATCACCGCAGAACGCGAATGGTGGGATTTAACTTATTATCATTTAGATATTAAAGTGGATCCTGATAAAAAATTCATTTCTGGTAAAAACACCATTCAGTATAAAGTCTTGAAAGAATACTCGGTGATGCAAATCGACTTACAATCTCCTATGAAGATTATTAAAGTTATACAGAATGAAGAAGAGTTAAAAATTAAAGACGAAGGAAATGCATATTTCATTACATTAAACCAACCACAAAAGATTAATGAGCTAAACAGTCTTGACGTTTATTATGAAGGGTATCCTAAAGAGGCTGTGCGAGCACCGTGGGATGGAGGTATTTCTTGGAAGAAAGATAATAACGGAAATCATTTTATTGCATCTTCTTGTCAAGGCTTAGGAGCAAGTGTTTGGTGGCCTTGTAAAGACCATATGTATGATGAGGTCGACAGTATGCAAATAAGTGTCAATGTTCCTGATAAGTTAATCAATGTTTCCAATGGAAGATTACGATTGGTAGAGCGCATTGGAGATACCAAAACCTATCATTGGATAGTAAAAAATCCAATAAATAATTATGGTGTAAACATAAATATTGGAGATTATGTTAACTTTTCTGAAGTTTATGACGGCCTTGGCGGAAACCTAGATATGGATTATTATGTTTTAAGAGATAATCTTGGAAAAGCCAAAGAACATTTTAAGGATGCTCCAAAAATGATAGAAGCATTCGAATATTGGTTTGGCCAATATCCTTTTTATGCAGACAGTTTTAAACTTGTTGAAGTGCCTTATCTTGGTATGGAGCACCAAAGTTCTGTGACTTATGGCAATCAATATAAAAAAGGGTATTTAGGAAACGATTTATCTGGAACTGGATGGGGACTAAAATTCGACTTTATCATTATTCACGAAGGTGGTCATGAGTGGTTTGCTAATAATATTACGAATAAAGATATAGCAGACATGTGGATTCATGAAGGGTTTACCGCCTATTCTGAAAATTTGTTTCTAGATTATTACTATGGAAAGGAAGCTTCTTCTGAATATGTTATAGGCACTCGAAAGAACATTATGAATGATAAACCATTAATTGGACATTATAATGTTAACAAAGAAGGTTCTGGAGACATGTATTATAAAGGAGCCAACATGCTTCATACATTAAGGCAGCTTATTGAAGATGATGAAAAATGGCGAAAAATATTGATTGGACTTAATACTACTTTTTATCATCAAACAGTAACAACTAAACAAGTTGAAGATTATATAAGTAAGCAAACAGGCTATGATTTAACTGAGTTTTTTAATCAATATTTAAGAACCATTAAAATCCCCACTCTGGAATACCAAAAATATGGTAAAAAGCTAAAGTATAGATGGACAAATATTATAGAAAAATTCGACATGCCTATTCAGGTTTCTATTAACGGAAATTCACAATGGCTATTTCCTAAGTCTGAATGGAAAGAATTAATGCTCGACGAACAGGTTGGTACTTTTGAAATTGATAAAGACTTTTATGTGTATTCAAAAGAGATATAATTTTGAAAGACCTACCTGAAATTCATTTTGAACGTGATACCGATTGGTATAATTGGTTAATAAATAACCATAATAAAGAAAAAGGGGTTTATTTGATATTTTACAAGTTGGAACTAAATATCCCTACAATGCGTTGGGAAGAAGCCGTTAAAGTTGCCATCTGCTTCGGTTGGATAGATTCAACTGTAAAAAGCCTAGGTAATGGAAAACGGCGCCAATATTTTTGTCCTCGAAACCCAAAAAGTACTTGGAGCGCTTTAAATAAAAAGTATGTTAAGGAATTAACCAAAGAAGGCTTGATTCATGAATCTGGTTATAAAATTATTGCTCTAGCAAAAGCAATAGGAACATGGACTGCCATGGATAATGTTGAAAATGGCATAATTCCAGCAGATTTACAAAATGCTTTTGATAACAATCATGTAGCTTTTCAAAACTATCAAAACTTTTCTAAAGGATACCGAAAAAGTTATTTATCATGGTTATATAGTGCTAAGCGAGATGAAACTCGGCTGAATCGTATTACTGAAATCATTAGACTTTGTAAAGCAAATATTAAGAGCAGAGACAATTGGTGATTTTAAATACCACTAATAAAACTGCCATAAGGGTCTTTAAACTGTATACCCTCAGTAAAACGCTGTTTGCTTAATTGCTTAAACTCTACTAAAGCCCATAATACAAATTCTTTTACAAAGTAACTATCTTGCTGACTTAAATTTGGCTGATATTCACCAAGCAAATCATCTAGAGGAGAAATACTGTTAAGTAAACTTTTATATTCTTTATCTCTTAGGTCGTCTAATAATTCAAATCCATCAGACTGATTGAAAAACCATGAAATAATATCATCATAGGGGCTTTCTTCTTCTTGCTTTTTAAGCTTCTCTACTTTCGGAAAAAACTCAACAAATAAACTCTTAACTGCTTCTCCAATCAAATTATATGCCACTACAGCAGCTCCTTCCTGTTCACCCTCATAGACTAATTCAACCTTACCGGTTACCGAAGGAATAACACCAACAAAATCACTTAAACGAACCATGGTAATTTTATCTCCGGTTATAAGTGCTCTCCGCTCCGCGGTACTGAGCAAGTTCTCTAAAGCTGTGATACTTAATCGAGCACTAACACCGCTTTTAGTATCAATAAAATCATTATCACGTGCTTCAAAAACAATTTGTTCAAGTAAGTCTCTGGCTAAATCGGGAACCAAAACTGATTTCTTTTGAGATTCAACCAACTTTGCTTCCTGTTCAGTTATCGCCCTTGCTGTTTCGATATCTGTCGGATAGTGTGTTAGAATTTGTGAACCTATTCTATCTTTTAAAGGTGTAACAATACTGCCTCTATTTGTATAATCCTCAGGATTTGCAGTAAATAAGAATTGGATATCTAATGGTAACCTCAGTTTAAATCCCCTAATTTGAATATCGCCTTCCTGCAAAATATTGAACAGTGCCACCTGTATTCTAGCCTGCAAATCGGGTAGCTCATTAATTACAAAAATACAGCGATTGGCTCGAGGAATCATACCATAATGAATCACCCGGTCATCGGCATAACTTAATTTCAAATTAGCCGCTTTTATAGGATCTACATCACCAATTATGTCTGCAACGGTAACGTCTGGTGTGGCAAGTTTTTCAGCAAAACGTTCACTTCTATGTAACCAAGATATTGGAGTAGCATCTTTCTTTTCATTTATTAATTCGGTTGCATACCGAGATATTGGATTAAAAGGGTCATCATTAATTTCTGACCCTTTTATGATTGGAATATATTCATCAAGTAAGTTAAGCATTAGTCGAGCAAGTCGCGTTTTTGCCTGTCCACGAAGACCCAACAAATTTATATTGTGTCGAGAAAGAATGGCGCGCTCTAGTTCTGGAATAACTGTATTTTCGTAACCATGAACACCTTCGAAAGTATCCTCCTTTTTTCTAAGTTTTTCAACTAAGTTATCACGTAATTCATCTTTTATTGATTTACTTTTGTATTTAGCTTCTTTTAAATCACCTAAGGTTTTAAGTTTTTTAATATTCATAGTTATCCTCTTATTCTTTTTTTTCTATTTGTTTCGTAATCTTCAAAAATCATTTCACCTAGCCCTTTTATTCCAGTGTAAAATGCTTTTCCTTGATTTGCATAGGTAAATTCTCGAACGAATTGCATAAGATAATTGTCCTTTGCAATCATAAAAGTCGTTATAGGAATATGCAGTTTCCGTGCTTGCTGCGCCATCATATAACACTTATTCACAATGTGAGAATCTAAACCCATGCTATTTTTATAATATTCACCATCTGGTAAACGCAAACAACTTGGTTTACCATCTGTTATCATAAATATTTGCTTGTTGGTATTCCGCTTACGTCTCAACAAATCCATTGCCAATTCCAATCCTGCTACGGTATTGGTATGAAATGGCCCTACTTTTAAATATGGTAAATCTTTAATTTCTATTTGCCAAGCATCGTTACCAAAAACTAAAATATCCAAGGTATCCTTAGGGTAACGCGTTGTTATTAATTCGGCCAATGCCATGGCGACTTTTTTAGCTGGTGTAATACGGTCTTCCCCATACAGTATCATACTATGACTTATATCAATCATTAGAACGGTACTCATTTGAGTTTTATGCAATGTTTCCTCAACAACTAAATCGTCTTCAGACATTATAAAATCTCCAATTCCATGATTTATTTGAGCATTCTTGAGACTCTCCGTCATAGACACCTTATCCAAGGCATCTCCAAACTGATATCCTCTATAATCACCAGTATGCTCATCACCTATTCCAGGGCTTTTACTCTTGTGATTACCTTGCCCACTTCGTTTTATTTTTCCAAAAATATGGTCTAAAGCTTGTTGCCGAATAGCACGTTCTGTCTTGGCAGTAATTTCTAATGAGCCATTACCATCGGTATCTATCTCCTCTCTTAAATACCCCTTATTTTTAAGGTCTTCAATAAAATCTTCAATAGTGTAATCTGAAGTAGTTAGTTTGTATTCTTTATCTAACTCTCGAAGCCAATCGATAGCCTCATCAAAATCTCCTGAAGTATGCGTTATTAATTCCTTGAAAATTTCGAATAGTTTGTCGAAAGGAGATTGTTCTTGAGTTCTGTAAGATTGAAATACGAAGCCCTTTCTGAAAATTTTATCATTTAACATAGCACTTTAAAAATACTACATTTTTAATGAAAAAGTAAAATATTAGAATTAGATTTATCTATAGCGTAAGAAGAATATCAAATAGGTATTACTCCACCCTTTTAAGTCCATTCAAATTCTCAATTTTGATAAACTTACCAACTGTAGAAATGAAACCTTCTTTTTTAAACTGAGACAATACTCTAATAGCAGACTCTGTTGCTGTCCCAACTATATTGGCATAATCTTCTCTAGATAATAAAACACTAAGGGTTCCATCAGGATTTACACCAAAGCTTTCATGAATATAAATTAAAGTTTCAGCTAAACGTTGTTTCACAGACTTTTGAGCCATATTAACAATAATATCATCTGCCTCCCTTAAATCATTAGCCATGTCCTTTAAAAGATCAAAAGAAAATTTAGGGTTCTTCTGCAAATCTGCAATAATTTCTGCTCTTGGGATAAAACAAACTTCCATATCATTTAGAGCAGTAGCTTGTAAATTTGAACTTTCGTTTGTTACTAAAGAACGTTGACCAATCAACTGACCTTTTACAACCATTTTAACAATTTGGTCTTTTCCATTTTCACTGAGCTTAGAAAGCTTGCAAATACCATCTTTCACACAATAAACACCATTTATAGAATCTCCTTCTTCAAAAATAACCTCTCCTTTTTTTATAATCTTAGAAGTTTTACATCCAGAAATTCTTATTAACTCTTCCTTCGTCAATGACTTTAGTGAGTTAAACTGCTTGATGATGCACTGTTCACATTTTCCCATTCCAATTAATTTGATTGTAGCGTAAAAATAACGAAAACATGACAAATATCATATTAAAAAAAACACTAACTTTCAACCTTTGCATAAGGTATAAAAGAGCAAATATTATAGAAACAAAGACATGTTTCCACTGTGGGTTAGATTCATCATCTTCCAAAATTATATATGATGACAAATCGTTTTGTTGTAACGGTTGCAAAACTGTGTATGAGATTTTCTCCGAAAACAATTTAACTTGCTATTACGATTTACAGCAAGCTCCAGGGGCAACTCCAAAAGAAATAGAAGGTAAATATAACTTTTTAGACAACTCTAAGATTGTTGAAAACCTGCTTGAATTTAATGATGGCAGAACACAAATTGTCACCTTATACATACCACATATTCATTGCAGTTCTTGTATTTGGATTTTGGAAAACCTAAATAAATTACATCCTTCTATAATTTCATCAATCGTGAATTTTGGAAAGAAAACAGTTCGGGTCAATTATCATACGGAACATTTTTCTTTAAAAGATTTAGTTAAACTTTTAAGTAGTATTGGCTATGAGCCTTTTATAAGCTTAGATGATTATAGCGTTGGAAAAAAGAATGTAGACCGCTCTCTTATTTATAAGCTAGGTGTTGCTGGTTTTGCTTTTGGAAACATAATGTTTTTGTCATTTCCTGAGTATTTTCAGGTGAGTGGATTTTGGATTGAAAAATACGCACCCGTTTTTAGATGGTTGATGTTTGCGTTTTCGTTACCTGTTTTTTTTTACTCTGCACAAGATTATTTCATTTCAGCATATAAAGGGTTACGCTCTAAAATTTTAAATATAGATGTACCCATAGCTTTGGGTGCCGCAGTATTATTTATTAGAAGCACAGCCGAAATAGTTCTGGATATAGGCACCGGATTTTTTGATAGTTTATCAGGTCTTATTTTCTTTTTATTACTTGGAAAGTTTTTTCAGCAGAAAACCTATAGCTTTTTGTCTTTTGAACGCGACTACAAATCCTACTTCCCTATTGGAATTACCAAAATTGATTCTGATAATTCTGAATCATCTATTCAAGTTTATGATATTAAAAAAGGTGATAGACTTTTAATTAGAAATGAAGAATTGATTCCTGTGGATTGTATTTTGATAAAAGGAAAAGCCCGCATTGATTATAGTTTTGTTACTGGAGAATCTGAGGCTGTATCAAAACAATCTGGAGATAAATTATTCGCTGGAGGAAAACAACTAAATGGCAGTATTGAAGTTGATGTTTTAAAAACTGTCGAACAAAGTTACTTGACGCAATTATGGAGTAATGATGTGTTTAGCAAAAATAAAGAAGATGGTTTTACAACTTTAACTAATGCCATTAGTAAGCGATTTACTTATGCTGTTTTAAGCATTGCCTTAATTGCGACAACATATTGGATGTTTGTAGATTCCTCAAAAGCCTTGAATGTATTTACAGCAGTCTTAATAATTGCATGTCCTTGCGCCATTGCTTTGGCTGCACCTTTTACGTTTGGCAACATGCTACGCATTTTTGGTAAGCTAAAATTTTACGCTAAAAATGCTTCAGTTGTTGAGCAATTAGCTGGAATTGACACCATTATTTTTGATAAAACAGGAACTATTACAGCTAATAAAGAAACATCTATTACCTATGATGGGGTTGAACTTTCGGGGGATGAAGAATCACTTTTAAAAAGTACGCTCCGAAATTCTAATCATCCATTAAGTAGGTCGTTATACTCCCTTTTAAATGAAAATGATATTGTGACTTTAGATGCTTACGAAGAGCATATCGGTAAAGGTATTGAAGCCAAACACGATCAAGATTCTATAAAAATTGGTTCTGCGCCTTTTGTCGGTTATACTTCTGAAACTGCTACTTTAAATACCGCAGTCCATATAAGTACCAATAATACCTACAAAGGGAGGTTCACATTTTACAACAAGTATAGAAAAGGGCTTTCTAAATTATTTAATAAACTGAAAAAGGATTATGATTTAGTTATTCTTTCTGGGGATAATTCTGGTGAGCAAGAGAATTTAACGAAGCTACTGCCCGCTAAAACAAAATTATTTTTTAATCAGAAACCTGAAGATAAGCTAGAGTATATAAAACACCATCAAAATTCTGGTGCTAAAGTGCTGATGATTGGAGATGGTTTAAATGATGCAGGTGCTTTGGCACAGAGCAATGTTGGGATTGCGGTTTCGGAGAATGTGAATGTGTTTTCGCCGGCTTGTGATGCGATTATGGATGCTGCAAAATTTAATCAACTATATCATTTCATTAAGGCTTCAAAATCGGCTATAAAAATTATAAAGTGGAGCTTTTTACTATCACTAATTTATAACAGCGTTGGGCTTTATTTTGCAGTTACAGGGCAATTAGCCCCAGTGATTGCTGCAATTTTAATGCCTTTAAGCTCAATTAGTATTGTGGTATTTACCACAATTTGCACCAATGTTTTAGGGCGACAATTAAAATGAAGTTATTACCGAATTTAGCGGGAAGTGCGCTAATAATAGCAACGGATAGGTTACAGCCTGACGAAGGAAGTGTGAGGACTTCTAGTGAATAGCCCGACCTGACAGGGAAACGCCAAAGAAAATTGTATTAACATGACAAATGTCATCTTTTATAATGAACTATGAAATTACTTTTGAAACATAACTTCAATTAGGTATGAGTGTTATATATATTTTACTAGCTATAAGTATTATAGTGGCTATTGTTTTTTTTATAGCCTTTATTGTTGCGGTGAAGCGTGGGCAGTTTGACGACAGCTACACACCTTCGGTGCGCATGTTATTTGAAGACGAATTAATTAAAGACAAATCCAATAAAACGATACTAACCAAAGAAGAATAACAATTATAATTATGGAAATGCAACAATTTCATTACGATAATAAAATCGTTACCAAATTTCTCTACGCAACAATAATTTTTGGTGTTGTTGGAATGCTTGTAGGCCTTATTTTGGCCTTTATGTTTTTATTCCCGAACCTTACGGATGGGATTTCGTGGCTTAGTTTTGGTCGATTGAGGCCTTTACATACAAACGCAGTTATTTTTGCTTTTGTAGGAAACGCCATGTTTGCTGGTATTTACTATTCCTTGCAACGTTTATTAAAAACACGTATGGCAAGCGACCTATTAAGTAATATTAACTTTTGGGGTTGGCAATTAATTATTGTTGCTGCGGCGATTTCACTGCCATTAGGTTACACCACATCTAAAGAATACGCTGAATTAGAATGGCCGATAGATATTGCAATCGCCCTAATTTGGGTAGTTTTTGGTGTGAATATGATTTGGACGATTTTAAAGCGTCGTCAACGTCATTTATATGTGGCAGTATGGTTTTACCTAGCTACTTTTATTACGGTTGCAGTGCTTCATATTTTTAATAGTTTAGAATTACCTGTGAGTGGACTGAAGAGTTACTCTGTTTATGCTGGTGTTCAAGATGCCTTGGTACAATGGTGGTACGGACATAATGCCGTGGCTTTCTTCTTAACCACACCGTTTTTAGGCTTAATGTACTATTTTGTGCCTAAAGCAGCCAACAGACCTGTGTATTCTTATAGACTATCTATTGTTCACTTCTGGTCGTTAATCTTTATATACATTTGGGCAGGACCTCATCACTTATTGTACACTGCCTTACCAGAATGGGCGCAAAATTTAGGTGTAGCTTTCTCAGTAATGCTATTAATGCCTTCTTGGGGTGGTATGATAAACGGACTTTTAACGTTACGTGGAGCATGGGATAAAGTACGTACTGATCCAGTTTTAAAATTTATGGTCGTGGCTATTACGGGATATGGTATGGCAACTTTTGAAGGACCTACTCTATCACTTAAAAACGTAAATGCGATTGCTCACTTTACCGATTGGATTATTGCACACGTGCATGTTGGTGCGCTCGCATGGAATGGATTTATGGCATTTGGTATTATTTATTACTTAATTCCGAGACTATTTAAAACAAAACTTTACTCTTTAGGCTTAGCTAATTTACACTTCTGGTTAGGCACTTTAGGTATCATAATATATGCTTTACCTATGTATGTTGCTGGATTTACACAGGCTAGTATGTGGAAGCAATTTAACCCTGATGGTACTTTGGTTTATGGCAACTTCTTAGAAACAGTTACAGAGATTATCCCAATGTATTGGATGCGTGCTATTGGTGGTACACTTTATATTGTTGGTATGCTAATTTTGGTGTATAACGTCATTGCTACCGTAAGGAATGGTAGTAGCGTACAAGATGAACTAGCTGAAGCTCCAGCTCTTGAGCGGGTAACAAAAAAACGTACATCTAGCGAAGGATGGCATACTTGGTTAGAAAGAAGACCTATTCAACTAACTTTATTAGCAACAGTTGCTATTTTAATTGGTGGTATCATTCAGATTGTACCAACCATTATGGTAAAGTCTAACATCCCAACTATTGCAAGTGTGCACCCATATACACCATTAGAACTAGAGGGTCGAGACATTTACATTCGTGAAGGTTGTGTGGGTTGTCACTCACAAATGATTCGTCCTTTTAGAAGCGAAGTAGAACGCTATGGAGAATACTCCAAAGCAGGAGAGTTTGTTTACGATCACCCGTTCTTGTGGGGAAGTAAACGTACAGGACCAGATTTACATCGTATAGGTGGTAAGTACTCTGATAATTGGCACTTTAACCATATGTACGATCCTCAAAGCACATCTTCTGGATCAATTATGCCACGTTATCCATGGCTAATTACAGGCAGCAGTAGTGAATTAGATAAGTCTCAAACTGAAGCCAAAATGGAAGTTATGGTAACCCTGGGGGTTCCATACACAGAAGAGGATATCGTGAATGCTCAACAGAGTATGTTAGAACAGGGAGCACAAATTGAGCAAAACTTATACAGCGATCCAGATTTTGCCAAGAATTATGAAGCTGATAAAGAATATGCCTCGGATAATGGTGAAGACTTCATAGAAATGAAAAATCGTGAAATTGTAGCACTTATTGCCTACTTGCAACGATTAGGAACAGATATTAACGTAGAATCGGCTCAAAACTAAACATCATGCTAAAATTTGTAAAAAATCATATGGAGAGTATCACTGGGATTGAAATATACCCAATCATCTCCTTACTTATATTTTTCATCTTTTTTGTAGTCTTATTTTGGTGGGTAGCAACTGCTAAGAAAGACTATATAAAAAGTGTGAGTAACCTTCCATTAGACAACCAAAACGACGATATATTATGAGAAATTTAGTTCCATCTTGGATTCGTGTTCCAGTAGCATTCTTTATTATTTTTGGAGCCGTAGAATTCTATATTGATTCTGGAGAAAAACCTGCGTTTATAGAATATCCTCCAGTAATGCTCTTCTTACTTTTAGTACTTTTAATTCTCATAGCAATTGAAGCCATTATTGGTGCTTTAGAAAATGTGATGCTTCATAAACTTGATAAAGAAGCAAAAGCGCGCTTTTTAGCTGAAAAAGAAAACTCGTTTAAGTTTACTTGGTTAAAAGAAACTTATATTAAACTTCTCGGACAGAAACCTCTTGAAGAAGAAGGGGAAATTATTTTGGACCATAATTATGATGGCATCAAAGAGCTAGATAATAACCTTCCTCCTTGGTGGTTATATGGGTTTTATGCAACTATAATTTTTGCAGCTATATACCTAGTAAGATATCACATTTTTGATGGAGACAGTCAATATGATGAATTGGAAACTGAATTGGCTGATGCGAGATTAGCCATAGAACAGTATAAGAAAACTGCAAAGAATTTAGTAGATATCAATACAGTAACATTACTAACAGATGCATCCGACTTAGCCTCTGGCAAGACGATTTTTGAAACAAATTGTGTAGCTTGTCATATGGCAGATGGTGGTGGTGGTATTGGACCAAACTTAACAGATGAGCATTGGATATTAGGAGGCGGTATTAAGAATATTTTCAAAACAGTATCTGAAGGTGGACGCTCTGGAAAAGGAATGATTCCTTGGAAAACACAACTTAAACCACTAGAAATGGCTCAAGTATCTAGTTATGTTCTAAGTTTTCAAGGCACTACACCTGCAAATCCTAAAGATGCAGAAGGTGATATTTGGGTAGATGAAAATACAGCAATAGAAGAGGCTAGTACAAAAGAAACTTCTGAGACTGTAACGAATTCTATTATTTCAGAATAAAAGTATTTAGCTAACTTAAACTATGCTAATTCTAGATAACCAGTCATGTTGCAAAACTTGACTGGTTTCTAAATCAAAAAAACTGTGGAAACCCCAAAAGACGAAATATTTAGAGATTCTATTGGCACTATTACCGAAGATGGTAAGCGCGCATGGGTATTTCCGAAAAAACCTAGTGGTAGATTTTATGAATATAGAAAATATGTGAGCTACTTATTGTTAGCTTTCTTGTTTTTATCTCCATTCTTAAAAATAAACGGCAACCAATTCTTAATGTTCAATGTATTGGAACGTCGTTTTAATATTTTCGGATTTCCATTTTGGCCTCAGGACTTTCATTTATTTGTAATTTCCATGTTGATTGGGGTCGTATTTATCACACTCTTTACAGTGGCATTTGGTCGCATATTTTGTGGATGGATATGTCCGCAAACTATTTTTATGGAAATGGTTTTTAGGCGCATCGAATACTGGATTGAAGGTGATAGAAACAAACAGCGCAAACTAGATAGACAAAAGTGGGATGCTGAAAAAATTAGAAAAAGAGGTATAAAGTTTATAGTATTTGCATTTATCTCATTTTTAATAGCCAATGTGTTTTTAGCTTATTTAATAGGTAGTGATAAACTTATAGAACATATAACAGAAGGACCTTTAGAGAATGTGAGCACCTTAATTTCTCTATTAATTTTTACGGGGGTCTTTTATTTTGTGTTTGCATGGTTTAGAGAGCAAGTATGTATTATTGCATGTCCCTATGGAAGATTACAAGGTGTTTTATTAGATACTAAATCTATTGTTGTGGCTTACGACCACAAACGTGGAGAAGGCGAAAGTGGCAGAAAGAAATTTAGAAAAAATGAAGATCGAGAAGCTTTAGGCCATGGCGATTGTATAGATTGTATGCAATGTGTGCATGTTTGCCCAACGGGAATTGATATTAGAAACGGTACACAACTCGAGTGTGTAAACTGTACAGCTTGTATAGATGAATGCGACCATATAATGGAAAGCATTAATTTACCAAAAGGTTTGATTCGTTATGCTAGTGAGGAAGAAATTGAGAATAACACAAAATTCAAGCTCACACCAAGAATAAAAGGTTACATAGCTGTTCTATCTATATTGATTGGTTTGTTAATTGGCATGTTGTTTTTACGAAACGATGTTGAAGCCAATGTTTTAAGATTACCTGGACAGTTGTATGAACATAAAGAGAATAATATAATTAGTAATGTGTTTACTTATAAATTGGTAAATAAAACTAGTAATGATATTAATCAGGTGACATTTAAACTGATGTCTCACAAAGGCACTTTAAGACTAGTTTCCACAAGCGAAGATTTCATAGTACCACGCCAGGGAATAGCTGAAGGAACTTTGTTTATTGAGATTAATAATTCAGCATTATCTGGAGATAGAAATAAAATTAAAATAGGTGTATTTAAAGATGATAAACTTATTGAAACTACCACGGCCAATTTTTTAGGTCCACGTAGTTTTAAATAACTAGTAACATTATGAATTAATACCAAAACATAAAGATTATGAAAATTAATTGGGGTACCGGAATTGTATTAGCATTTATTGGCTTTATTGCCTTTATAATGTACTTTATTGTGAGCATGAATATTAATGACAAGTATAACCATGACTTGGTTAGTGAGGATTATTATGCTGATGAATTGCAATATCAAAATGAAATTAACAAGCTTAAAAATTCTGAAACTTTAGAGAATAATATTGGCTATCAAAAAACTACAGATGGCTTATTAATAAAATTTCCAAAAGAACTAGACTACACCAAAATCAAAGGAAAAATGTTCCTATATAGACCATCTAACAAACAACTAGACTTTGAAACTGCTATTTCATTGTCTAATCCATATTTGCTCATACCTGACAAACGTTTGGTAGATGGTCGTTGGAACATTATTATTGATTGGCAATATAATGGAAAATCATATTTATTTAAAGAATCTATAAATTATTAGCATGCTATTATCTGCCTTCATATTAGGTTTACTGGGGAGTTTTCATTGCATAGGCATGTGCGGTCCCATTGCCTTTATGTTGCCTGTGGACAGAAGTAATTCCCTTAAAAAAGTATCACAAATAACTATTTACCATTTTGGCAGGCTATTAGCATATAGCATTATTGGACTTGTATTTGGCCTAATTGGTAAAAGTCTTTACATATTTGGATTTCAACAACAACTCTCCATAGTAATTGGAATACTAATGATATTAGTGGTACTCATTCCTCAAAAGACATTTAATAAATATAATTTTTCTAAACCTGTTTATAAAGCCATTTCAAAAGTAAAATCGGCCTTAGGATCGGCACTAAAAAAGAAAACGATGGACACGTTTTTAACAATTGGTTTCTTGAATGGTTTTTTACCCTGCGGTCTAGTTTACATGGCATTGATTGCCGCAATGGCTGGTGGTAATGCTGCTAATGGCAGTTTATATATGACCATTTTTGGTTTAGGGACTATTCCTCTTATGACTACAGCCATATATTTAAGCCATTTTCTAAAAGGTTCTGCTAGACGATACATCCAAAAAATTATTCCGGTATTTGTTGTTTTTATTGGCGTACTTTTTATCATACGTGGTTTAGGCCTAGGTATTCCTTACCTCTCTCCTGCTCCGGTCTACGATATGGTTTCCAATGGTGTTAATTGCCATTAAAAGAATTAAAACTGCCTTATTATTTGTTGGTTTTTGACTTTGAAAATTAATTTATATAATTAATTATCTACTGTTTAAGTAAACTAAAACTGTTCCATAAGAAATATTTATGAGTGTTATTTACAAAATCAATAGTTTTATTTACTGATGTAATAGTATTACTATTATATTTGCAATCAAATTTATTATTTATGGATTCATTACTTTCAAATTTAAAAATTGCTGTCCCAGAGAAAATCTATGTAAAAGATCCTGAGTCTTCAGATTTAGGCAAAAGAATTATAGAACACAGCATTGTCATAATAGATGAAATAGGATTTGATAGCTTTACATTTAAAAAGTTAGGAAGTTTAATTGGTTCTAACGAAAGTTCAGTATATCGCTATTTTGAAAGCAAGCATAAACTATTACTTTATTTATCCTCATGGTATTGGGCTTGGATTGAATATCAGTTAGTGTTTGAAACGCATTCACTTAATCCTTCAAATAAACTGGAAAAGGCAATTGAAATTGTAACCAGAACAATTAAAAAAGATTCTAAATATTCACATATTAATGAAGTAGTTCTAAATAGAATTATGATTAATGAAAACTCAAAATCATTCTTAACAAAGGAAGTAGATAAAGAAAATAAGGAAGGGTATTTTATTGTTTATAAACGTATTGTTCACAGAATAAGAGATATGATTATTGATGTTAACTCAAAATATAAATTCCCCTCTAGTTTAGCTAGTACTATATTAGAAGGAGGTTTACATCAACATTTTTTAAAGGATCATTTCTCATCAATAACAGACTGCAAACCTGGTGTAACACCAACACATTTTTACACAAACTTGGTTCTTAATACCCTGAAATCATAATTATGAAAAATAAACAAATGACCCCTTGGCAACGTTTAGTAGGTTTACTTCAACTAGAGAAAAGAGATATTCTTCAGATTTTCTATTATGCGATATTTGCTGGAATTGTAGCTTTATCACTGCCACTCGGCATTCAAGCTATTATTAATTTAATACAAGGTGCTCAAATATCAACATCTTGGATTATTTTGGTAATCATTGTTACTGTAGGTGTGGCTTTTTCTGGTGCATTACAATTGATGCAGTTACGAATAATTGAAACCATTCAGCAAAGAATCTTCACTCGATCTTCTTTCGAATTGGCTTATCGTTTCCCAAAAATAAAAATGGTGGAACTAAGAAACTATTATCCACCAGAATTGGCTAATCGTTTCTTTGATACTTTAACCATTCAAAAAAGTTTATCCAAAATATTAATCGATGTTCCAACAGCAGTCCTGCAAATTTTATTTGCTTTAATTCTGCTATCATTTTATCATCCTTTCTTTATCATTTTTGGATTGTTATTGCTTATTCTCGTGTTTGTGGTATTTAAATTCACAGCTATAAGAGGTTTGGAAACAAGTTTAAAAGAGTCTAAAAATAAGTATAAAGTTGCCCATTGGATACAAGAAATTGCACGATCAGTTATTAGTTTTAAGTTGTCTGGCAGCACCAATTTAGGTGTTAATAAGAATGACGAACTGGTTAGTGACTACTTAAAAGCAAGAGAAAGTCATTTTCAGGTTTTAATGTTACAATTTATTCAAATGATAAGCTTCAAGGTTATTGTAACAGCCAGTTTACTGCTAATTGGTGGAGCCTTGGTACTTAATCAGGAAATGAATATTGGTCAGTTTGTAGCTGCGGAAATCATCATAATTTTAGTTATAGCCTCTGTTGAAAAATTAATTCTTGGACTAGAATCGTTTTATGACACATTAACCTCTTTGGAAAAAATAGGTCAGATTGTTGACAAAGATCTCGAAAGTCAAGAAGGTGAAGCATTACAATTTAGCAAAGGCATCAACATTGAATTGGAAGATGTTGGTTACGAAGTAGAGAATAGAGATAAGCATATTTTAAAAGGTATATCTCTAAAAATCAATTCAAAAAGTCGTATTCTCATAAAAGGAGAAAGCGGGTCTGGTAAATCTACACTGCTCCGATTAATCTCCGGAGTTATTCAGGCAACATCTGGTCATGTGTACGTAAATGATATGTCCATAAGCAGTCTTCATTTAAACTTTTACAGATCACAATTAGGATTATCCTTATCTGATGAAACCCCTTTTGAAGGTTCTATAAGAGAAAATTTAACTTTTAGTAATACGTCTATTACAGATGATAAAATACATGAAATATTGGAGATTGTTGGATTAAAGTCATTCATTAAGGAGCAACCTGAAGGCTTAAGCACAATCTTGTACCCAGATGGTAGGCAAATGTCATATACCTTATCTAAAAAGATTGTTTTAGCAAGAGCTATATTAAAAGCACCAAAAGTCCTAATTCTTGAAGACGCATTAGACAGGTTCAATGAGGAAGAAACTATGTCCATTGTGGACTACCTTTCTCACAATGACAGACCTTGGGGGCTTATTGTAGTAAGTAGCAGTGATATTTGGTTAAATAAATGTAGTGAAATTATAACCTTGGAAAGAGGAAGAATTCAATCTAAAAAGAATTAAGCTATGCTAAATATATCTCATAACCAATTGAATAAAAAAATAGATTTATCAAGGTATAAATCTGGTAAAGACATTATGACGAAGGAATACTACAAATACTTTAATAGGTTTTTACTAGCAGCCGCAGTCATGCTTTTTATTGTGTTGTTTTTACCTTGGACACAAAATATTACTGGAGATGGTATCGTAACAACGTTAAAACCAAACCAACGTCCGCAGCACATACAATCACAGATACCTGGTCGTATTGAGCAATGGTATGTTCAAGAAGGTGATTTTGTAGAAGCTGGAGATACTATCTTACGAATATCGGAAGTTAAAAGTGACTACTTTGATGACAAATTAGTCGAGCGCACCAACGAGCAAATTCAAGCAAAGTCCTCGTCTGTTAATGCCTATGCCGGTAAAGTCGACGCATTAAACAGGCAAATTTCGGCATTAAAGAACGAACAAAAATTAAAACTGGAGCAAACCAAGAATAAATTGATGCAGTCTCAATTAAAAGTAAAGAGCGACAGTATTGATTTGGAGGCTTCAAAAACCAATTTAAAAATTGCTGAAACACAATTTAATCGTATTAAAACATTACAGGAAGAAGGCTTAAAAGCAGTTAAAGATGTTGAAGAAAAACGATTAAAACTTCAGGAAACTCAGGCTAAATTTATTTCTCAAGAAAATAAATATTTGGCCAGTCAGAACGAGGTGATAAATGCTAGATTAGAATTATCTAGAACCAATGCATCCTATTCAGATAAGATATCTAAAGCGCAAAGTGACATGTTCACTGCTCAATCAAGTGGGTTCGATACCAAAGCTCAGGTAACTAAACTTGAAAATGCTTATACGAATTACAAGAAAAGAAATAGTTTATTATATGTAACTGCTCCACAAAGTGGTTATATTAATAGAGCACTTACCGGCGGTATCGGTGTAACTTTTAAAGAGGGCGAAGAACTAGTAGGCATCATGCCATCTAAATACGACTTAGCTGTAGAAACTTTTGTGAGACCTATAGATTTGCCTTTACTACATATTGATGAAAAAGTACGTGTACAATTCGATGGGTGGCCAGCAATAGTTTTTAGTGGGTGGCCAAATGTATCATACGGAACTTATGGAGCAAAAGTAGTTGCTATTGAAAGGTTTATTAGTGATAATGGTAAATACAGAGTGTTATTAGCACCAGACGAGACAGACCATGTGTGGCCAGAAGCCATACGTGTAGGTTCGGGGGCAAAAACTATTGCACTATTGGAGGATGTACCTATTTGGTTCGAGCTATGGCGACAAATAAACAGCTTCCCTCCTAACTATTATCAACCCTTAGATAGTAAAACGGCATTAAAAAAAGATAAACAATGAGAATTACTTTCTTATATATATTGCTATTCTTAAGCGGATTACTGTCAGCTCAAGATTCAACTTCAGTTATGTCACTTTCTGAATATTTGGGCTATGTTAAATCTTTCCACCCCATTGTAAAGCAAGCTAACCTTGTTATAAACGAAAGCGAAGCTAAGCTATTGAAAGCGCGCGGCGCCTTCGACCCTAAATTGGAAGTAGATTACGATAGGAAAAAATTCAAGAATTCAGATTATTTCGACAAGCTCAATGCAACATTTAAAATACCAACTTGGTATGGTGTTGAATTAAAGGGGAATTTTGAAGAAAATACTGGTGATTTTTTAAATCCAGAGGCTAATATACCAATAGAAGGTTTATATAGTGCTGGCGTATCTGTATCTCTAGCGCGTGGTTTTCTGGCCAATGAACGCATGGCCATGCTTAAACAAGCAAAACTATATGTAAAACAGGCAAAAGCAGATAGGCAATTATATGTAAACAACATTCTATATGATGCTACAGTTACTTATTTCAATTGGCTAAGAACCTATAATGAAAAACGTGTTTATGAAGATTTTTTAACAAATGCACAAATGCGTTTTGATGGTATAAAAAAGAGCTATGAAGTTGGAGATAAACCGGCTATAGATACTTTAGAAGCCAGAATAGCTCTGAATAACCGTAAACTAAACCTTGAAAAATCCCGAATTAAATATGTTAAATCATCGTTAGAACTTTCTAATTTTTTATGGCTAAATGATAATACACCTATCGAGATTAAGGATGTAGTTATTCCAGATGTCGATACTTTAGAGAACATAGATTTAACCTTGAATACTTCAGGATTAGATATTGCAAGTTTTGATCTACAAAATCATCCAAAACTGCAATCTTTAGATTATAAATTTGAAAGTTTAACGGTTGAAAAACGCTTAAAATTGAATAACCTTTTACCTCGTGTCGACTTACAATACAATTTCTTATCACAAACTCCTGAAATTGCAAGATCGTTTAGTACATCAGCTTATAAAAGTGGTTTAAATATAAGTTTTCCTTTGTTCTTAAGGAAAGAACGTGGCGATTTGAAGTTAGCAAAATTAAAACTTCAGGATACTCGATTTGAAATTCAATCGACAAGAGTTACTTTAAAGAATAAAATAGACGCCATAACTCAAGAATTAGATTCTTATGTCTTACAGAATGATTATACCAAAACCATTGTAGAAGATTACACGACAATGTTAAGTGCTGAAGAACGAAAATTCTTCTTAGGAGAAAGCTCTTTGTTTTTAGTTAACTCGCGAGAATCTAAATTAATTGATGCCAAGTTAAAAGCTATAGATATTGAGAATAGCTTTTTTAAAACAAAGGCACGTTTGTTTAATGTACTAGCAATTCCAGATTTTAATATAAACTAACAAGAGGCCCTTAATGAGCCTCTTGCATTGAATATTGGGTGCTATAACCAATTCACAAATGTTAGCTAAATCTTAAAGGTCATTACTGGTAATGTCGCGTGATTTGCAATATCCTCACTAATACTTCCTTCGAAGAAATGAGCTAACCCCTTTCGTCCATGTGTAGGAATAGCAATTAAATCTGCACCAACTTTATTAGAAAAGTTTAAAATTCCCTCTTCAACAGTATAATCACTAATATAGTGAATACTTTCTACTTTATCTAAATTACCTTCTGCTTTGTTTAAAAAATTCACAACACCTTGTTCTATTTCTAATGAACTTTTGAATCGGTCGTTTGGTAAATTAACATGTACTAAATACATTTTTGCATTCATGTTCTCAATCATTTTTTTTGCTTTTAAATAGGGCTCAATAGAATCGATCGAAAAATCACATGCATAGACAACCACTTCAAAATCTATTTCTGGCAAATCCTTTTTAACAACTAAAACTGGGATTTCTGAATGCCTTACAACACGCTCTGTATTAGAGCCAACGAAAAACTCCTTCATTCCGCTTGAACCATGAGATCCCATTACGATAATATCGGCATTATTCTTTTTTGCAACATCGTTAACCTCACTAAAAACCTTAAAATGCTTAACAATAGGAATAACTGTTATGCCCTTTAAATAGTCCTTTTTCAAAAAATCTGTAAACCTTTGTTCCGCAAGCTTAAAGAAAAATATTGCCTTTTGATTTTGAAGATCTTCTGATGAAGTAAGCATGACATCAGACATTTCAAGCATATGTAATGCTAATAGGTCTGCGTTGTTCTTTTTAGCCAATTTAGCAGCTGCTTTTAAGGCATATTCTGAATGTTCAGAAAAGTCTATGGGTACAATTATTTTTTTCATGATCAAATATTTTAAGGTTAAACAGTCATAGAGAACAACTTAGTGTCTGGTTGTTTTCTTTGCAATAATAAATCGAATGCCATACAAACATTTCTAACAAATGAACGGCCTTTTTTTGTCACCTCAACATAAGTACTTCCTATGTTGATTAATTCATCAGCTTCCATTTCTTTCAGCTTAATGAGTAGCTCTGGTAATTCCTCGAAATACATATTGTCTTGCTGCCAAGATGTTTTAAATTGGCACATTATATTCAATATATGCTTTCTAATAATTAAATCTTTTTCATTTAAAATATGACCACGAAAAACGGGTAAAATATTCTCTTTCAATAAATGATGATAGTCTTCAATTGCTTTAACGTTTTGCGAAAAACCATACCAACTATCGCTAATCGATGATACGCCTAAACCAATCATAGCTTGTGTTTTTGATGCTGTATATCCCATAAAGTTTCTATGCAACTTCCCCTCTGTCATAGATTGGTATAAACTATCGGTTGGCAATGCAAAGTGATCCATACCTATTTCATGATAACCAATTTCGGTTAGCAATTGCTTCCCTAACTCGTATTGTGTTCGCTTTATAGTTGCATCAGGCAAATCAGAATCTTTAAATCCACGCTGACCATTACCTTTAATCCACGGAACGTGTGCGTAACTATAAAAGGCTAACCTATCTGGTAGTAAGGCCTTTGTTTTTATAATGGTTTCTTTTACATGTTTAATACTTTGAAATGGTAATCCAAAAATAATATCATGACCAACTGAAGTGTATCCTATTTCTCTTGCCATGTCTGTAGCTCTTTTTACATTCTCAAAAGGCTGTACTCTTCTAATGGCTTTTTGTACTGTTTCATTATAATCTTGAACGCCATAGCTAACGCGTCTAAAACCAACATCGTACAATGCCTGTAAATGTTCTTTAGTGGTATTATTCGGATGTCCTTCAAAACTAAACTCATAGTTTTCCGCAAGGTTAGAACATCTCAAAATCCCGTTAATTAATCGCTTTAGATTTTCTGGGCTGAAAAATGTTGGAGTTCCTCCTCCTAAATGGATTTCTTTGATTAGAGGCTTAGAATCTAAAATTTCTAAATATAAGCCCCACTCTTTTAAAACCGCATCAATATAGGGCGATTCAACACTGTGCTGTTTCGTTATACGTTTGTTACATCCACAAAACGTGCACATACTTTCGCAAAATGGCAAATGAATATATAAACTTATACCTTCATCTAAATTGCTTTCAATAAAAGATTGTTTTAAAGACGTTCTCCATTTTTTTAGCGAAAACGTATTGCTGTCCCAATAAGGAACGGTTGGATAGCTGGTATAGCGAGGACCCGCTACATTGTATTTATTTACTAATGAACTTAACATACCTAACAATTAATACACCAAAACTACAATATGGTTTTACCAAAAAATATGACATATGTCATATTGAATATTTGCAATTCTTTGAATTATCCACTAACTTTCCATGAATTAAAAATCCACTAGAAATGAAAAAAATTAGCTTCTTATTAATTGTCTTCGCATTAAGTTTAAGTTCATGTAAAAATGAAAAAAAAGCAGAAAAACCTATTGAAAGTGAACCTGTGGTAGAGGAAGTAAAAGTTGAGACCCCAAAAAGCATTACAGCAACTTTAAGTGCAAAAAGTGACAGTAATGTTTCCGGTGAAGTTATGTTTAAAGAAGTTAATGGTACAGTTGAAATGAGTGCTGTTATGAGTGGTTTAACTCCTGGTGTTCATGCGATTCATTTGCATCAAACAGCTGACTGTTCTTCAAATGATGGGAAATCCACTGGAGGCCATTGGAATCCAACTAACCAACCACATGGGAAATGGGGTGCAGAAGAAGGTTATCATAAAGGGGATATCGGTAATTTTACAGCAGATGAAAATGGTAACGGTATGGTTAAATTTTCTACGAACGAATGGTGTATTGGTTGCGACGATGACACCAAAAATATCGTTGGTAAAGCTGTTATTGTGCATGCTGGTGAAGACGATTTAACGTCTCAACCATCGGGAGCTGCCGGAGCTCGAGTAAGTTGTGCAGGAGTTATAGAATAAAAAAACTTATTTATTAAAACCATTAATACGTATTTGATTTGTTCTTAATATGATTGATTGAGCGTTTAATTGGTTTATAATGACTTATATAAATAATCATATTATGAAAAAACAACCAAAAACTTCAAGACGGAGTTTTTTAAAAGGCGCTTCCTTAATAACAGCTGGATTTGTTGCCTCTCCTTTATTAAGTTCGGCACAAACAAACCTTCCTAAAAAAGAAGATAACAGTATTTATTTAATTGGACCTCAAGAAGGTTACTCACCTCATATTGGAGCTCTGCTGTCTACAATGACCATGATGCGTAAATGGGTCATTAATACAGTAAACGATTTAACTGTTGAACAATTAGATTTTCAAATAGACGAAAAATCTAATGCTGTTGGAGCTATGCTACTGCACCTTGCAGCTACAGAACGCTATTACCAATTAAACACATTTGATAACCTAGATTGGGGAACTTGGGATAACGCCATAAAAGAAAAATGGGATGTTGCGAGCGGTTTAGGAGAAAAGGGGCGTGAAGAAATTAAAGGTCATGACGTTAGTTACTACTTAGCGAAACTTGAAGAAGTGCGTAAGGTTACTGAAAAAGAGTTCGCTAAACGAGATGATGACTGGCTAATGAAAGCTGAACCCTTCTTTGAGGGAAAACAAACCAATAATTATTGTAAGTGGTTTCATGTTTGCGAACATGAATCTAATCATCGAGGACAGATGAAATTTATTCTCAAAAGACTGCCTTCATAAAATAAAATAACCACCATTAAAAAAGCCTATCAGAAAGTTGATAGGCTTTTTTTAAAGAAAAAGTTTAAGTTAGTTTTTCTTCTTTTTCGCTTCTAATTTATTTACAGTATCATACATAATCGGAGTTGCTATAAACAACGATGAATACGTACCTACAATAACACCTACAATTAATGCGAACATAAATCCTCTAATTGAATCACCTCCAAAAATAAATATGGCTAATAAAACTACTAATGTCGTTAACGAGGTATTCAATGTTCTACTTAAAGTACTGCTTAATGATGAGTTAACCACAAGGTTAAATTCCCAACTAGTGTGCTCATTAAAGAATTCACGAATTCTATCGAACACAACCACCGTATCATTTAATGAGTAACCAATTACTGTAAGTATCGCAGCAATAAAAGCCTGATCTATTTCCATGTTAAAAGGCATAAATCTATAAGTCAACGAGAATATCCCTAATACGATTAATACATCATGAAAAACTGCAGCAACAGCACCAAGAGAGAATTGCCATCTCTTAAAACGAATTAAGATATATAAGAATACAACAATTAAAGATCCTAAGATTGCCCAGAAAGATGCTTGCTTAATATCATCTGCAATAGTTGGACTCACCTTGTAATACTTCATTAATCCAATAGTTTTAGTATCGGCATCACTTATAAAATCATCATAAGAAACTCCATCTAAATGTGGTACTAAAGCATCGTATAATGACTTCCTAATTTCTTCATCTACTTCAGCTCCAGTTTCATTCACCTTGTACTTCGTAGTTATTTTTAGCTGATTGGCATCTCCAAAGGTTTTAGCATCGGCACTTCCAAACGCGTCAGATAACGTTGCAGAAATTTCAGAAGGACTAACATCTTGTGCAAAACGTACTTGATAGGTTCTACCTCCGACAAAATCAACACCTTGATCTAATCCATTAGTGAATAAAGAGCCTAATCCAATAGAAATGATAATACCAGAAATAATATACGCTACTTTACGCTTTTCCAAGAATTTAATGTTTATGTTTCTAAACAAGTTCTTAGTTATAGCAGTTGAAAAATCTAATTTCCCGCCTTTATTAACATACCAGTCTACTAAAAGACGTGTAATGAAAATCGCCGTGAATAAAGAGGTGCCAATACCAATTAATAAGGTTGTTGCAAAACCTTTAATAGGACCTGTACCGAATATAAATAGAATTAAGGCTGTTAAACCTGTAGTTATGTTGGCATCCAAAATAGATGATAAGGCATTACTAAATCCATCTCTGACAGATTCTTTTTGTCCTTTCCCTTTAGTAATCTCTTCGCGAATACGCTCAAAAATAAGTACGTTCGCATCAACCGACATACCAATAGTTAATACAATACCCGCAATACCTGGTAATGTTAATACAGCTCCTAAGCCAGATAAAATACCGAAGATTAAAAGTATGTTTAATAACATAGCTAGATCGGCAAATATGCCTCCTTTACCATAGTAGAAAATCATCCAGATTAGTACTAAAGCTAATGCGATTAAGAACGATGTTGTACCACTATCAATAGCTTCTTGACCCAAAGATGGCCCAACAACCTCACTCTGAATAATATCTGCCGAAGCAGGTAATTTACCAGCTCTTAATACATTCGCTAGATCGATAGCTTCGTTTAAAGTAAAATCTCCTGAAATAGAAGAGCTACCTCCAGCAATTGGACCAGTTGTTACACCTGGTGCAGAATAGACAACATCATCTAGAACAATCGCAATTTGACTTCCTTGAGTATAAGCTTTACCTGTCATTTCTTCCCAAATCTTCGCTCCTTTTGCGTTCATCTGCATAGATACTTCAGACTTTCCTGTAGGTCCAAATTGGTTTCTAGCATCGGTTACCACGGCACCACTTAATTGTGGGGTGTTTTCTCTGTTTCCAACTAAAGCATATAGGTCTACTAGTTCACTATCTTTCTCAGGCTTTCCAAAAACAAACTTAGCATAACGTTGCTCAACTGGTAATAACGATCTAACTTCTGGTTTATTTAAGTATTCAAGAATTGTTTCTTTGTCTTTTAACTCAAACTTGGCAATAATTGGCCCGCCTTGGTATCCTGGACCTCTTATTAAATCTAATAATGGGTTAACTGCTGCAACCGCCGTAGAATCTGTTTCTGCTTCTCCTAAAAGATCATCAATAGCTGCATCTTGAGCATCCTCTTCGTCTTGACTTTCAACCTCAGCAGTTTCTGTTTGTACATCAACTATATCTTTTAAAGTTTCATTTGCTTGCGATAAAAAGCCGAAAAATTGCTCGCCTTTATAAGCATCCCAAAACTCTAATTGTGCCGTACTCTGTAATAATCCTGTGGCACGTTCTACATCTTTAACACCCGGTAATTCCACCAAAATACGCCCTGAAGTTCCTAAACGTTGAATATTTGGAGATGTTACACCAAACTCATCAATACGCTTACGCAACACTTCGAAAGCAGAAACAATGGACTCGTCAATTTTAGTTTCAATAATACCTTTAACTTCATCATCAGTCATAGTACCATCAATCTCACCATCCAATGCTTTGGTATAAAAAATATCTGGTGATGCCAGCTTCGTATCTCCTTTAATGGCATCAAACGCCACGAAAAAATCTTCTAAATAAGTGTTCTGACTATTCTTTTGAAGTTCGGAAGCATCATCCAATGCTTTGTTGAACACAGGGTCTTTACTGTTATTTGCCAAACCTTTTAAGATATCTTTTACAGATACCTGAAGAATAACATTAATACCACCTTTTAAATCTAAACCAAGATTCATGGCTTTTTGTTTCACTTCATTATAAGTGAATTTAGCAATACCAATATTAAACACCGTATCGGTAGCTTTGGCTTGCAAAAAGTTTGCCTCTTCTTGACTACGTTTTGCACGATAATCATCTTCGGTTTCAGGAATTGCATTTATGGCAACCTGTTCAGCTTCCGCTTCAATTTGATTGGCTTTGAATGTGAATGATAACTGATAAATACTTACCAAACCAAACAAAAGCGCAAATAATTTTACTAATCCTTTATTTTGCATTTTTCTGTTTTTTTAAGTCAAATTTTTCATCGAAAGCATGCGCTTTCTGGAATTTGACAATTTATTAAGTTTAATTGTAATTGATTGAGCTAAGCATAATGATATACATAGCTATTATGAATATAATTGGAAAATATATTGAAAGTCTTCCCTAACAGGCAGGTCCTGCTCTAACTTCGGGAATGTATTGTAGTGTGCTTTTTATTGCAGTTGCAATAGAAGTGTATATTTTAAGCTTAAGTGAAGCTTTAAGATTTTCTTTTTCTGAATCTGTTTTAGCGGGGGTAGTAAATATTTTTGGCTTCGAAAAACGATCTGCTTTAGAGGTAAATTTGGATACTGCAATACCGTTTAAATCGGAATCTACATCAGTACTTTTTTGAATTTCATAAACATCTAAATTATAAGCTACTTCCTCCTTTTCGAAAGGAAATGACGAAGACTCTTCTTCCTCACCATCGCTAGAAGCAACATTTAATTCAGCTTTTATTCTTTTAGAAAGCAGTCCTTTTATAGTTAGAACTTCGGTGTCACTATAGTATGAAATTTTAATCTTTCCATCACTGTCTTCATTAACTACCACATTTTGAACACCCACCTCAAGCAATTGCTCTTTTACAATTGCTATAGTCGTTTTAATATCATCAGAAGTTAATTCAGCCTGAGAAAACTCAAATACAATTTCTTGATTGGGTAAGACAGTTCGCCCCTTATTTATAGTAAACAAAAGGGTTAACAGAATAATAAAAGCACCAAAGCACCATTTTTTCATGCGCCAAATATAAAAAAATAAAGACTGTATCGCTACAGTCTTTACATAAATATCAATTATAATCTATTGTCTACTATAATTCTAGTAGACCATTCGTCTTTTTAACACCTTCGGCACTCGATTGCATATGAGCTTTCTCCGCATCACTTAATGGTACATCAACGATTTTTTCAATACCGTTTCTACCAAGAATAACAGGAACACCAATACATATATCATCTAGTCCATACTCGCCTTCTAAAAGAGTAGAACATGGGAACATTTTCTTTTGATCGCAAGCAATAGCTTGTACCAAACCACTCACAGCAGCTCCTGGCGCGTACCATGCAGAGGTTCCTAATAGTTTAGTTAAAGTTGCACCTCCTACTTTAGTATCTTCTTTTACTTGGTTTAATCTGTCTTCACTCAAAAACTCAGAAACTTTTATACTATTTCTTGTCGCTTGAGACGTTAATGGCACCATACCTGTATCACTATGTCCACCAATCACCATACCGTCTACATCACTAATAGGGGCACCTAATGCTTCTGCTAATCTGTATTTAAAACGAGCAGAATCTAAAGCACCGCCCATTCCTATTATTCTGTTTTTTGGAAGGTTAGTTGATTTATGAGCTAAATACGTCATCGTATCCATTGGGTTACTTACCACAATAAGAATAGTATTTGGAGAATGCTCGATTAAACTTGATGAAACCGCTTTTACAATACCAGCATTAATACCAATTAACTCCTCACGAGTCATACCTGGTTTACGAGGAATACCAGAAGTAATTACACAAATATCACTATTTGCAGTTTTACTATAATCGTTTGTAATACCAGTAATTTTAGTATCAAATGCGTTTAAAGATGCACATTGCATCAAATCCATAGCTTTACCTTCTGCATAGCCTTCCTTTATATCTAATAAAACGACTTCTGAAGCAAAATTTTTAATTGCAATATACTCTGCGCAACTTGCTCCTACGGCTCCTGCTCCAACTACTGTAACTTTCATAAGTTAATTTTTTAATTATTTGAGATGAGTTAAATTTTCTGTCCAAAATTCATCATTTTTAAACATTTAAAATATGAATTTTGTTTGTTTTAAACATTATGAATTTTGAGTCACAAAAGTATGAATTAAAATGCTCTAAATGAAAAAAGCACAAGATTTTATCTTGTGCTTTTAAGTTATTTTTTGATTGGTTATTATCTAAAACTAAATGCTATTCCAGCTGAAAAAATATTGTACTCCTGCAATGTATAACTTCCATACATTTTAAAGAATCCTAGACTTAATCTAGCTCCTAATGTAGCTCCAAAGCCACTAGCATCGAAATCTAAATCAATAGGGTCTGTTATAGTATCTACAACTGTCCCACCATTATACTCTAGATTATAAGTACCTAACATTTTTAGTGTTGAACTACCTCCAGAGTAACCAAAACCGCCATAAACATTAATTATTGGAAAGTTTAATGATGCAATTGCTTGAGCTGTAAATGAATTTAAATCGAACTCAGCTCTTTGATTTTGCCCTGTAAACGTATTTTGATCAATTGCATAATCTACATTCATTGTCGTATAAGCTGCCAGTAAAGAAACGTGTAAAGGCAACTTCTCTAATGGTCCAAATAGGCTTGTAATTTCTTTTTTAAGACCTATCCCGAACAAACTCCCTTTAACATCATCATCACCTACTTTAGGAACTGCTCGTAACATGACATCAAACTTGTAAGGAAGTCCTACGCTAACTTGAATTGCCGGCGTAGGAACAGAGCCTAAAGGAAGATCATCTTGAATACCTTCAGGCATCTCGAAGGTCGCAGCAACAGGTTGACCTTGAACAGTTGTGGTAACCACCAAATTAGCACCATCACCAGAACCCATAACTGTTGGCGAGGTTACTGCACCAGATGGTAAGTTTATAGATTCCAAACCAGAAAGTGTAAAAATTTCGTCTTTTGAAGGAACAAAAGAAGCATTTAGACCAATTGCTATATCGAAGCCTAATTTCTTATGAGCTTTGGCTGTATGATACCATCCACTATTCATCCCGTATATTAATCCCGTCATTGCTGGATTAATATATGCTTCTGTTAATTTGTTAGCATCTTCTCTTGCTGCTAATAATATACTTTCTAATTCTTGTGATTTTGAAACTTGAATTCCAAAAATTAATAACATTAGTAGGGTTAACTTTTTCATTTATCTATTTAATTTGGTTAAAACAAAAATAGTAGTTTTTTCACACAAAACAACATTTTATCGTTAAAATTGAACATTTAATCGTATTTTAATTTATATTAGCTTAAAAAAGAAATGAAAAAGCTTACTCTGTTTTTTGTAATTCTGCTTACTTTCTTCTACAGCTGCTCGAAGGATGACACTTCAAATTCTGAAAATACAGTAAATGTATTTGACAATAGGCAAGCCACTGGAAGTAGTGCAAACGATATTCTATCAGATGCCATTTTTAAAAGCATTATTGTTGAACTTGTTTTTGTAGAAGGTTTAGAACCAACACAAACAGCTATAGATAACTTTGTTTCATTCTTACAGGCAAGAACTTTTAAGCCTCAAGGTATCACAGTTGAAAAACGCTCTATTTCATCAATGGGAAAGGCTGTTTATTCTATCGAAGAGATTGCAGATGTTGAACGAGAAGAGCGTATTAACTATAATACAGACGATGAAATAGCTATATGGGCCTATTTTACAGATGGAAAATCAGAAAATGATACTGACACAGAAGCAGTTTTGGGTACAGCGTATTGGAACACCTCATTTGTGATTTATCAAGAAACTGTTGAAAACCTAAGTAATAGTCCACAAGAGCCTAATAGAAGTCTTCTCGAAACAACAGTTATTACCCATGAGTTTGGTCATATTCTCGGGCTTACAAATTTAGGAACACCTATGCAAACCAATCATGAAGACCCTGAAAATGAAAAACATTGCGATGTTGAAAGTTGTTTAATGTTTTGGACTTCCGAGACTGGTTCGGCAATAAATAATATGGGCAGTATGAATTCTGCTCCGCAATTGGATAGTCAATGCATCACCGACTTACAAGCTAATGGTGGCAGGTAAAATAATAAAGCTGCTTAAATTAAATTTAAGCAGCTTTATTTTATATTTAACCTTATTTTATGCGTCTATATTAGCATAAACGGCATTCTTTTCAATAAACTCTCTACGAGGTGGTACTTCATCTCCCATAAGCATTGAGAAAATTCTATCGGCCTCCGTACCATTGTCAATTTGCACTAAACGCATGGTTCTAAACTCAGGGTTCATAGTTGTATCCCATAGTTGTTCTGCATTCATTTCTCCAAGACCTTTATAACGTTGAATTTTAGATCCATCTCCAAAATCAGAAATAATTTCGTCACGTTCTTTGTCTGACCAAGCGTATTGTTTTTTAGCACCTTTTTTAACTAAATATAAAGGCGGTGTGGCAATATAAACATGTCCTTCTTCTATTAACTCCTTCATATACCTAAAGAAGAAGGTTAATATTAAAGTTGCAATGTGGCTACCATCAATATCGGCATCACACATAATCACAATTTTATGATAACGCAACTTTGAAAGGTTTAATGCCTTGCTATCTTCTTCGGTCCCAATAGTTACGCCTAAAGCGGTAAAAATATTTTTAATCTCTTCATTTTCAAAAACTTTGTGAACCATCGCTTTTTCAACATTCAAGATTTTTCCACGAAGTGGAAGGATTGCTTGAAATGCTCTATCCCGACCTTGTTTAGCTGTTCCGCCTGCTGAATCTCCCTCAACAAGAAACACCTCACATTTAGCAGGATCTTGCTCCGAACAATCACTAAGCTTACCTGGTAATCCCCCAATACTCATAACTGTTTTACGCTGCACCATTTCACGCGCTTTCTGAGCGGCATGACGTGCTTGAGCCGCAAGTATCACCTTTTGCACAATGATTTTTGCATCATCTGGGTGTTCCTCTAAATAATCGGTAAGCATTTCTGATACGGCTTGACTTACTGAAGCAGACACCTCACGATTTCCAAGTTTTGTTTTGGTTTGACCTTCAAATTGAGGCTCTTGAACTTTAACAGAAATGATGGCCGTTAAACCTTCTCTAAAGTCATCGCCTGCTATATCAAACTTCAACTTATCGGTTAGCCCAGAAGAATCTGCGTATTTTTTAAGGGTATGCGTTAAACCACGGCGGAATCCTGATAAATGCGTTCCTCCTTCATGTGTATTAATATTATTTACATAAGAATGTAAATTTTCAGCATACGACGTGTTATAAATCATCGCTACCTCAACAGGAACACCATTCTTTTCGCCTTCAAAAGAAATAACATCCTTCATTAAAGGTTCACGGGTAGCATCTAAGTATTTGATAAATTCTTTAAGACCTTCTTCAGAATGAAATGTTTCTCCTTCAAAAGTTCCATCTTCTTTTTTATTTCTTTTATCAATTATATGAATAGTAATGCCTTTGTTCAAATAAGCTAACTCGCGAAGTCTACTCGCTAAGGTATCATAACTATATTCAAGAGTCTGCGTGAAAATGGTTGGATCTGGTTTAAAAGTAACTGTTGTTCCTCTTTTATCTGTTTCACCAACTTGTTTTACAGGATATAAGGTTTTACCTCGTTCGTATTCTTGCTCATATATTTTGCCTTCTCTAAAAACTGTCGCCTTTAAATGGGCAGACAAGGCGTTTACACAACTAACACCAACACCATGCAATCCACCAGATACTTTATAAGAATCTTTATCGAATTTACCACCTGCACCAATCTTAGTCATAACAACCTCTAAAGCAGAAACTCCTTCTTTCTTATGTAAGTCTACTGGAATACCACGACCATCATCTTCGGTGGTAATAGAATTATCCTCATTTATAGTTACCGTAATGTTATTACAATGTCCAGCTAAAGCTTCATCAATAGAGTTATCGACAACTTCATAAACTAAATGATGTAATCCACGTGCACCAACATCTCCAATATACATAGATGGACGCATACGCACGTGCTCCATACCCTCCAATGCCTGAATACTATCAGCCGAATAATTGTGCTTATTAAATTCTTCTTTAGGTTCGCTCATATTTAATTTATATATAATTAAAAGTTTAGTTTTATATCATAAAAAAATGACGCCTAAGCATCATCAACAACTCTAACAAATATACGAAATATTAAAACCGCTTAAAAGCATTTTAACGTGTTTATTCAATAATTATCAACAATTGTTAATTATTTAAAAGTCGCTTAAATCGCTTAAAAAGTGTCTTAAAATTGATTTTGATGATTTTTTAACTTTTACAAAATTCTTTAAAAACGATAATCCTTTAGACACGATATTATTGTGTTGTCCTTATTAAAAATTGAAATAAATTTAGGAATTCAACCATTAACAAAAGATTCTAATAAAATAAATTATTTCAAAAGCTATTTGAATGCAGAAAAAAGTGTTTTTTTCTCATTTTCAAACAATTACATCTTCAAATTGAAACATATATCTCCCATATTTAAATATATTTTTTATAACTTGAAAAACTAATCAAATTCACATATTATGAAAAAACTATTATTATTTGCATTTGTGCTTGTTTTTGCAGGTACTGCGTTTGGCCAGGTTGCCTATTTACAATATCGCAATGTGCCCGCTGAGCACCAAACTAAATTCGAAGAAAGAGAAACCAAACATTGGTCGAAAGTTGCAAAAGCTGCTATTGAAAAAGGCCAAATGACTGGATGGACCTTGTGGCGTAAAGTTGGAGTTACTAAATCTGATGCTCCAAATTATGTATTTGTCAACTCTCATGAAAGTTTAAAACAACTCGATGCCAATATGTGGGGAGGAAATATGGATGCTTTAGGGGATGTAAAACCAGAGGATGTTGAGACCAATTCTTTTACAACAGTTACATTTGATTATTATATACAAATGGAAGATTTTGTTTCTGGAGATTACAAGTATGCAATTGTTAACTATGCAAACCCAACAAATTTGGGAAAGTTTATTCAGGAAAATAAAACACTATGGAAACCTTTCCACGAAAGCAATATTAAAAATGGAGGTAGCATGACAGCTTGGGGTATGGCTTCAGTTATTTATCCAAGTGGTAATCAAGCTCGTTTTAGCGTAATGACATGGGACGGATTTAATAAACTTTCTGACGCCTTGAATTACTTAAGTTATCAGGCTCCATCCGAGGATTCTAATTCTGGAGATAATCCTTTTGCCAAAATTATGTCTGAATCTGAAATGGGAGAAATTCTTCCCGATGGGTTCAATTATAGTATAATATATGAACGTGTCATGACGATAGAATAAATAATGATAACAAAAATAGAATTGATATGAGTCATGTGTGTAATAGTTTATACTCTTTAGAATTTAGGATAGAAAATCAGTAAATTCTAATACGAATAATTAAAATTAATAAACTCTTGAATCCTTAAATTATAATTCACAAACAAAAAGAAAGGCCAATATGATTAAAATATTGGCCTTTCAAATCAAAACACCATTACCTTGAAAAAAAAACATCATTATTTTAAATGTGTTTTAATTTAATGGTTTCCAGGTTCTGGGACTGTTTTCTTAGGAATAGTTTTTATTTAAAAAAATTAAAAACTAAACAATTCCCTCATATTCTTAAGCAACTTTTAACTAAGCGCAAGTTTTTTTAAAAATATTATAATTATGCCAAGTAAGTTTAAACAAATTGTGTGCAGTACATTTTTTCTACATATATTTGACCTCAGCAAAATATAATGAGAAATAATAACAACAATAATAATTTCAATAATCCTAATACTTAGGATAGGAAGGTTATTGTTTATAAATATATGAAGCCTTCCTAATACGGAAGGCTTTTTTTAATCTAAATATTTAGAAAGATGAGTAAAATTATGACAGTCGACATCTTGTCGAGCATTAAAGGAGCAAAGCCATCAGAAGCTGTAAATAAGTTATTTGAAGTGATTAAAAATGCAAACTCAAATAGCGAGAACTCTTTTAATAACATTCATAATAATAGTTTATCGCTGGAAGATTTAAGAGAAGATGTGGTTATAGAAAGTTCGGCAAAAGAGAAAGAAATTATTATTGAAAACTTTCCAGAAGAGAAAAACGGTTATCTAGTAGTCTCTAAAGTTATTGAAGCATAGATTATGGAATCTCAAATACATAAAGTTCATCAGCAGTTGGTGAATAAAGAAATTACATGTACAGAATTAGTACAACAACGTTTAGATTTACTTAAAACCAATACCCATAACACTGTAAACTCATTACTTGATACCTTAGCTCTAGAGCTAGCTAAAAAAGTAGATGATAAAATTTCCAAAGGTACATCCATCGGCTTGTTAGAAGGTATACCCTTTGGTATTAAAGACGTTTACATGGTACAAGGAACTTATACCACTGCAAGTTCAGATTTACTTAAAAACTACAAATCGGCCTATACTGCTACTGCCATTCAAAAATTATTAGACGCTGGTGCCATTCCTTTAGTGAAGGAAAACTGTGATAGTTTTGGACATGGCTCCTCTAGCGAGAACACTATTTTCGGTGCGGTTAAAAACGCTATCAATCCAGAATTAGTTGGTGGTGGTTCTAGTGGTGGTTCTGCCGTTAATGTCGCTAAAGATTTTACCGTTTTTTCCATTGGGGGTGATACGGGTGGATCTGTGCGTCAACCAGCAGGTTACAATAATGTTTATGGATTAAAACCTACTTACGGACGTATTTCGCGCTATGGACTAATGGCTTACGCCTCTTCTACAGATTGCGTTGGACCAATAGCAAAATCGATTGAAGATATCCGCATTGTTCTTAATATAATGAGTGGTAAAGACGTAAAAGATCAAACCACATATGCTTCCACTGAAATCACTCATGATGCTATTTTATGTTCAGATACTATAAAAACCGTTGGTTACTTCAAGAATTTTATAGAAAGTGATGCTATTGACAGTCAAATAAAATCAGACTTTTTGGAAAGCATCGAAAAAATAAAAGCCAAAGGCATTGAAGTAAAAGCTTTGGATTTCTTTGAATCGAATACGTTAGTTTCAACCTACTATACCTTAGCGATGGCAGAAACAGCCTCTAACCTATCGCGGTTAGATGGTACCAATTATGGTAATCGTATTGAATCTGAAAATTTAAAAGAAACCTATGCTGTAACACGTTCTGAAAATTTTTCAGAAGAAACCAAACGTAGAATTGTTGGTGGAAACCAGGTATTATCACAAGGTTTTTCCGATGAAATCTATTTAAAAGGTCTTGCTTTAAGAGATAGTATTTCCGAAAACTTTGAAAAAGATTTTAACGAGGTCGATATCATACTCTCTCCAGTTACACCAAATACACCGCCTAAAATTGGAGATAGCTTAAAAGACCCTTTGGCAATGTATTTATCCGATGCTTATACTGTTGGTTTTAGCCTAGGGCAACTACCAACACTAACAGTGCCTCAAGGCACCGCAACAGGACTACAAATAACCGCTGCAAAAAACAACGACGAGCTCGTTTTAAAGTTTGCTAACTTCTTAAAAGACATACTGTAATGGAGCTAGATCAATTAAACGACTTATTAAAAAAGTACGAGTTAGAGTTAGTTATCGGACTAGAAACTCATGTTCGATTAAATACAAAAACTAAGTTATTCTGTTCATGTCCGAATCAAGAGATTGAAACGCCAAATCATAATATTTGCTCGGTTTGTACAGGGCAAATGGGGGTTTTACCAGCTATTAATAAAGAAGCAATTAATAAGGCCATCTATTTTGGTAAAGCTGTGAAATCGACTTTTGAAAACGATGTTATTTCTTGGGATCGTAAACATTATGAGTATCCGGATAACCCAAAAAACATACAGATAACACAGTTTCATAATCCTATTATTCCAGACGGACAAGTATCTTGTTTTCGTAATGATGGATCTCAGTTTACGGTTAACCTAACACAGGTTCATATTGAAGAAGATGCCGCTAAATTGATGCATGAAAAAAAAGTTTCTTTAGTAGATTTTAATAAAGCAGGTGTACCCCTAATTGAAATTGTGACTGAGCCTTGTATTCGCCATATTGAAGATGCTTCAATATATGCACAATACATACAGCGTATTGTGCAAAATTTAAAAATATCTGAAGCTAACCTTGAGAAAGGGGAATTTAAATCGGATGTTTCTGTATCGCTAAGACGAAAGCGTGACTATAATTTAAACCCACGGACCGAAATAAAAAACTTGAATTCGTTTAAGTTTATGGTAGAAGCTTTAAAAGAAGAAGTTGAAAAACAACTTAGCTACTATCTAGAGCATAAAGAATTTAGACCAGACCAAACCACTGTACTTTGGGATGCAGATTTGAAGCAAACTAAAATTATGCGTAAAAAGGAATATGAAGCCGATTACCGTTTTATATCTGAACCCGATTTACCTTTCGTAAACATTAAAAGTGTGGTTGAAAGTATTGATGTAGATACAAACACTTTGCCTTTCGCAGTGGAGCGTATTTTAATTAATGGAGGTGTTTTACCGCAAGACGCTAAGTTTTTCACTGCAGATTCGTTACGATCGGAAACCTTTGTAGCCATTAATAATGTAATAAAAGACCCTTCATTTGTAGCAAAAACATTAGTAAATAATATTGGCGCAGACGATTATAACGATATTCATGATATTGATCATTTAATTGAAATTTTTCAACTTTTTAAAGCTGAAAAAATCACTTCGGTATTAGTACAAAACGCCATAACAGCGTATTTAAAAGACAGAAGCTTCAACTATAATAAATATTTTGAAGATCATACCATTTCAGATTCTCAAATAAAAGAGGCGATTGAAAAAGTAATTTCAGAAAATGAAGTTATTGCTAACCACATAAAGTCTGGAAATCAAGGTAAGGCCGGTATTTTGGTTGGTAAAGTTATTGGCATTATAGGCAAAGGAGCTTCAGGAAAAGTGATTCGCGAGCGTATTCTTAATGAATTAGCTTCAGATGCGGTCTCGTCTAAAAAAGTGCCTCAAACCGATGTAAAAAGTGAGATAAAGGAAGATGCAACTATTGTAAAACAAGACGAAGAGGTACTGCCAAAGATTCCAATGGTTATAAAGGATAGTTACCGCACCCATAAGGCGTCACAATTATCGGAAGATTCTATTTCTAAAAAAGTAACCTTAGCGGGTTGGGTTTCTAGTGTGCGCGACCATGGTGAGCTTATGTTTATTGATTTACGGGATTCTAGCCACGAAATATTTCAGGTACGTTTAAGCAGAGAGTCGTTTGAAAATTTAGATGAACTGGTAAAATTAAAACCAGAATCTGTTATAACCGTAACTGGTGTTGTGGTTCAACGAAAAGCCGATGACTATAATCCATCCTTAAGAACCGGAACTATAGAATTAGAGACATCTGAATTATATATTCTTAATCTTTCAAAAACATTACCTTTTGAAATAAAACGGGCTACCAAGACAAACGAAACAGTTCGTTTTCAACATAAATACCTCGACCATAGAAACGATTCTGTACGTCGTGCTATTATAAATCGTCATAAAGTCATTAAGCTAATGCGTGATATTTTAGACGAGCAAGAATTTTTGGAGGTAGAAACACCAATTCTTACTGCTGGAACCGATGAAGGCGCACGCGAATTTATTGTACCTACAAGAAAAAAAGCAGGATCGTTTTATACGCTTCCTCAAGCACCACAGCAGTTTAAGCAAATATTGATGGTTAGTGGTTACGAAAAGTATTTCCAAATTGCACGTTGCTTTAGAGATGAAGATTCACGTGGCGATAGACAACCAGAATTTACACAGTTGGATATTGAAATGGCCTATGCTAGCATGGAACAAATTATCGATTTAAACACCAAATTGTTTAATGATATTGTTACCAAAATTTATGGCAAAAAGTGGATACTACATCCATTTGAAGTTATAACCTATAAAGAGGCGATGGACAAATATGGTTGTGACCGACCAGATTTACGTTTTGGTTTACAACTTCAAGACATTACGGAGATAGTAAAAGAAACCTCTTTTCAGGTATTTAGCAAACCCATTGATGAAGGCGGTATAGTAAAATGCATCAAAGTTTCTGCCAAAGAACAAGGAAAAAAACGATTATCTAAAGGGCAAATTGAAAGACTTACCGGTATTGCCCAAGAGCATGGGTTGGGTGGTTTAGCATACATTATTGTAAATGAACATGATTTACAATCGCCAATTATTAAATTTTTAGGGGAAGACATTGCTGCAGGAATTATAGAAACCACAAAGGCACAAGTGGGAGATATTGTATTTTTCTCTGCTGCAGACTATGAGACTGCCAATAAAGCCTTGGATGCTGTGAGACAAGAACTTGGGATCATGCTTAGACTTATAAATCCTAAAGAATTAAGACCTGCTTGGGTGGTCGATTTCCCTATGTTTGAAAAAACAGAGGAAGGGCGCTGGACTTTTACGCATAATCCATTCTCTATGCCTGCCGTTTACGATATTGATAAACACATGACTGGCAGAGACGATGAGATAGGAAGTATTATAGCACAGCAATACGATTTAATTCTTAATGGTTATGAAATTGGCGGTGGTTCTATTCGAGCGCATAAAGCCGAAATTCTTGAAGCTACCTACAAAAACATGGGCTACAATAAGAAAGAGATGATAAAAAGTGTAGGTACTATGTATGAAGCATTTCAGTATGGTGCGCCACCGCATGGGGGTATTGCTTGGGGTGTAGACCGGTTGATGATGATACTTGAGAAAAAAGCTTCTATTAGAGAGGTTATGGCATTTCCAAAAACAGGTACTAGTGAAGACTTGTTATTTGGCGCTCCTTCGCCTTTATCTGATAAAAAAGTTGAAGAAATGAATGTTAAGGTTACTAGGAAGTAATTAAACATTTATACTATCAAAAACATAATCCTAATTCAAGATTATTAATGGAAAAAACATCTAAAAAAGTAGGTCTAAAAACTCTTGCTATTCCGAAAGGCAGATAAAATGAAGATGTTCCAGCCATTATTAAAACAATTAATTTAAAATAAGGCTGCTTTTCTTCCATCTAGGATTTTTAAAATTAAAATACCAATATATGGATTATAATATTACTCTCCTTGAAGGGGTTCAAAAAGCATAATTAACAATAAGATATTTAGGTAAAGCTATCTATAAAGTTCTACCGTATAATCATTGTCTTTGTGAAACAAAGAGCGTCGAAAAGTATATTGAAGAGTGTTTTCAGAAACGAAAGCACAACAACGTATATAATTCATTGCTTGGTCAATACAGACTTGCGAAAATTCCGCTGGAATTTTCTATCTGTGATTTGTTTGTTAACTTAGTTGCTCAACTACGCAACTAACAATACACAAGATCAATAGGCAGCCTAAAAAAAGAGTGATTAATAATTAATGTTTAAATATCTAATAAAAGGAATTTATACTCAATGAAATATAAAAAATACTTCAAAGACTCTATAAATATTTCTGAAATAGGCCTTGGAGCATGGCAATTAGGGCAAAACTCTGGATGGAAAAGCATGACAGAAACTGAAGCCATTAAACTTGTTCATAAATCCTTAGATTTTGGAATCAACTTCTTTGATACGGCCCCAAATTATGGACATGGAACTAGTGAGGAAAGATTAGGCAAGGCGCTTAAAGGTGTTGACCGAAGTAAAATTGTAATTAATACAAAATTTGGGCACACACATACTGGTACGTTAAACTTTGGATCTAATTACATAAGGGAATCTTTAGAAGGAAGTTTAAAAAGACTTCAAGTAGAGTATCTTGACTCACTGATTATTCACAACCCACCTTCTAAATATTTTGATGGAAATAAAAATGACCATTATGAAATTCTTGATAAATTAATTGAAGAAGGAAAAATAAAGGCGTACGGTGCTTCCTTAGATACTTATGACGACATGAAGTTATTAATGAATACAACAAACTCAAAAGTAATGGAGGTGTTTTTTAATATCTTTCATCAGGATACTTTGCTCGGATTTGAACAAGCACAAGATGAAGAATTTGGTATTATTGTGAAAATTCCACTTGATTCTGGCTGGTTAACTGGCAAATATAATACAGAAAGTAGGTTTCATGATATTCGAAGTAGATGGTCTAAAGAAGATATTGAAACAAGAGCTAAACTTGTAAACAAAGTTAAGTCTATTATTGGAACAGAAGAGAACCTTGCCCAAAAAGCAATAGCTTTTTGTTTAGCTTATGATGCGGTTTCCACAGTTATTCCAGGTAATGTAAATATCGAACAGCTAACGAGCAATGTCCAAAGTACAGATATTTCTATTTCAAGGAGTCTTATAGAACAACTTGAAAAGTTATATCAATATGAAATTAAAAAACTGAACCTACCTTGGTAATAGATAAATTTAAAAATGAACGTTGCCTAACAGTGGCTATAACCCATTGTGGCAGAGAGCTAAATCAAATTTTAATTTATAAATCAAACGGCTGTATTTCAGCGGAATAATCCTACGGATGATTCCACAACAAAATCATAGCCTAGACCATTCTTAATTAAACGAACCATTACAAAAGATGATTGAAAGACTTGAAAATAATGATATAGAAGTGTCTAAAAGAATACGTACCGTTTTTCAATCATCGTATAAGGTTGAAGCAAAATTATTAAATGCAACTGATTTTCCTCCCTTAAAAAGACCTCTTAAGAGCTATGTGAATAGTAATACAGAATTTTTCGGATACTTAAAAGATGGAGAGCTTGCAGGAGTAATTGAAATCTATCATAACAATAGCTTTACAGATATTAATAGTTTAGTTGTTAGTCCAACTTTTTTTAGACAAGGAATTGCCAGAAAGCTAATGGAATTCGTATTTAATACATTTGATTCGAATCTTTTTGTTGTTGAAACCGGACTGGAGAATGGGCCTGCCACTGAATTGTATAAAAAGTTTGATTTCAAAGAAGTTAAACAATGGAATACTGAGCAGGGAATTAGAAAAATAAAATTTGAGCGTAGAATAAATAACTAAGTACAACAAAGTTTAAAATTAATTGCTTGGTTCAGATCTACTCGGAATTTACTTTTAGGTTAGAAAACATGTTAACCTTTAGAGGAGCTACTTTTAAACAAATCGATTTTATGTTATCTGAAGTAGCAGTTTCCAGAAAGGTTGTAACAGGACAAAACCCTTTTTCAACTACAAAATCTGCTGAAGCTGTTATAGAAACTTTAGGACTTACACCAGTGAAAAGGAAGTTGTATAGTGATGAAAAAAGTGTGTGTTTAATTAATTATATTGATTTCTGAAAATTTAGTGTTTAAATCCCGTACTTTCATTTACTAAACCTGTTAGAGTAATACTTAAAAACCAACGATGATTAAAAATACGTCATTTATAATAATACTATTTATCTCAATCTCTAATGGTTTAAGTCAAGAAATTAAAAAAATAAAAGACAGTTATTTAAATCAACTTACAGAAATAAATGATGGTCCTTATGTTTTTATAGAAAAAAATAATTTGGTTGAAAAAAAGATTGTTAAAGGTAAAGTTTTATCAAAAAACTTAAATGCTAACTCGTATGATACAATATATACGCCCAACAAGGTTTTCTTTAAAAATATAAAGAAAATTGCCGCACTAAGTGATATTCATGGACAATACGAACTAGCCATTGAATTATTAAAAAGTAATAAAATAATAGACAAAAAATTAAATTGGAATTATGGTAAAGGGCATTTGGTAATTGTCGGCGACATTTTCGACAGAGGTGATAAGGTAAATGAAATGCTTTGGTTAGTTTATAAACTTGAACAACAAGCAAAAAATAAAGGAGGTAAGGTTCATTTTTTATTAGGTAACCACGAGTATATGGTATTACATAAAGATTTAAGATATATAAATAATAAATACAACATAACAGGTCAATTATTAAATTTAGATTATAATGAATTATATAACAATAAAACAATAATTGGCAGATGGTTGCGCTCAAAGCCAACTATTATTAAAATAAATGATAATATTTTTGTCCACGGTGGTGTATCAAAGGAATTTATATCTCATACTGATTTCAATCTTGAAAAGATTAATAACGTAATGAGAAATTCCATTGAAATTAATAAGCAAGATTTAAAGTCTACTGACTTTTATAAAATCTATTATGGTGGAAAAAGTTTAATATGGTATCGTGGGTATTTTAATGATAATTTAAAAGATGAAGATATTACTGACATATTAAATCATATAAGTTCAAAACACATAGTAGTTGGACATTGTTCAAATGAAGAAGTCGTTAGCTTATTTGGTAATAAAATTTTCGGTGTAGATTCAAGTATTAAAAAAGGAAAATATGGAGAAATTTTATTCATTGAAAACAATAAATATTTTCGAGGGACTATGAACGGAAAGAAAAAACAATTTGATAAAATTACAACTACCAACAACATATATAAAAAATAGCGGTTGAATTGATTACATTTACTCACTCATAAAGTTATAAAAATGGCTAAAAAAAAATTAAGTTTTCTTGACAGAAATCTTACGTTGTGGATATTTATAACAATGGCTATTGGAGTTGGACTTGGGTATTTTATCCCTACGTTTCCTAACATCATAAATTCATTTAGTAGTGGAACAACGAATATTCCCATTGCAATCGGCTTAATATTAATGATGTATCCTCCTTTAGCAAAAGTCAACTATTCTCTCTTACCAAAAGTTTTCAGAAACACAAAAATCCTGTCTATTTCACTTATTCTAAATTGGATAATTGGTCCCGTTTTAATGTTTGTTCTAGCAATTACATTTTTACGTGATTATCCCGAATATATGGTCGGATTAATTTTGATTGGCTTGGCTCGTTGTATTGCAATGGTTTTGGTATGGAACGACCTTGCAGAAGGAAGTAACGAATATGGTGCTGGTTTAGTCGCTTTAAATAGTATTTTTCAAGTGTTTGCATACAGTTTTTATGCTTGGATTTTTATAACTGTTCTTCCACCCTATTTTGGATTTGAAGGTGCTATTGTAGATATTTCAATCGAGACAATTGCTGAAAGTGTAGCTATTTATTTAGGTATTCCATTTGTAATGGGAATATTGAGCAGACTTATTTTAGTAAAAATAAAAGGAGAGGAATGGTATACAAAGACATTCATTCCTGCAATTTCGCCAATAACCTTAATTGCTCTGTTATTTACAATCGTGGTAATGTTCTCGCTTAAAGGAGAATTGATTGTGGAAATTCCAATGGATGTTCTAATTATTGCAGTTCCTTTACTTATCTATTTTGCGTTAATGTTTATTATTGGGTTTTTCTTTACCAAAGCAACGGGAGCAGAATACGACAAGACAGCTTCAGTTGCTTTTACAGCAGCAGGAAATAATTTTGAATTAGCTATTGCAGTTGCAATTGCAGTTTTCGGACTAAATTCAGGCCAAGCATTTGCTGGAGTAATTGGCCCATTGGTTGAAGTGCCTGCATTGATTTTATTGGTTCGTGTTTCTTTTTGGTTAAGAAAAAAGTATTATAAAAAATCCAACGCCTAAAGCCAGTGGGTAAAAACGTTTATAATTAATCGCTAGTTCAGACTTACCTGGGAAAATCCTAAGGATATTCTATTCGGTTTGTATTTGTTAAATTAGGTGCTGAAACCTTAAATGAAATCAAACACAAAACCGTTGTTAGTAATTAAAAAATATAATCTATAAAATAATATATTATGAAAGTAAATGGATATGCCGCCACTGAGCAAAAAGCAAAACTAATGCCTTACTCGTATGACTTAGGAGAAATTGGTTCTGAAGAAGTTGATATTAAAGTTTCCTATTGTGGCATATGCCATTCTGATTTAAGCATGATAAATAATGATTGGGGAATGACTCAATATCCTATTGTACCTGGTCATGAAATAATTGGTGAAGTAATAGCTATCGGTAATACTGTTAAAAATCTAAGTGTTGGCGACAAAGTGGGATTGGGTTGGATGTCAGCATCATGCATGAGTTGTGACCAGTGTATGGATGGTGAACACCACCTTTGCTCAAAGAGTGAGGCCACTATTGTAGGCAGAAATGGTGGATTTGCGGACAAGGTTCGCGGACATTGGTCGTGGGCCATTCCGCTTCCAGAAGGTATTGATATGAGTAAAGCAGGACCTTTGTTATGTGGAGGAATTACTGTTTTTAATCCTATAATATTGGCTGGTGTTAAACCAACTGATACAGTTGGAGTCATTGGAATTGGAGGATTAGGACATATGGCCGTTAAATTTTTAAAACACTGGGGTTGTAAAGTAATTGCTTTTAGCTCAAATCCATCGAAAAAGAGGTCCATTTTAAATATGGGTGCAAGTCAGGTGATAGATTCAACATCTATTGAAGAATTAGAAAGTATAAATGGAAAACTAAATTTTATATTAAATACCACTAATGTTTCTTTAGATTGGAATTCTTATTTGACCGCATTAGCGCCTAAAGGAAAATTTCACACCGTAGGAGCTGTATTGGAACCGATGGAAATTCCTGCATTCAGTTTGATTATGGGAGAAAAATCTGTTGGAGGAAGTCCGATAGGTAGTCCTGCACTAACTAAAACAATGCTTGACTTTTGTGTAAGACACAATATTTATCCAGATGTTGAGGAATTTCCAATGGAAAAGGTAAATGAAGCAATTGAACACCTAGAAAATGGTAAAGCTCGATTTAGGATAGTATTGAAAAATAAATAACTACTCACATCAATGGCTATATGTAATTACTTGTTCTCCTCCGCCTTGGAAATTCCTGCTGATTTTTTATTAGTTTGTATTTCCTAGGTTTAGTAATTAAACCCGCTACCAAATTATACACAATCGCATTAGCATTAATTACGAAAGACTGTAACATTCTTTTCTTGTTATAGTCTTATATAAAATTTAATCAATTAAAAAATGAAAAAATCACTTTTAGCATTACTGATATTACTAATTTTTTTTTCCTGTAAAAATGAGATAACGGAAAAAGGTAGAATATTAATCATAGTATCAAATACAAAAGATATGGGCGACCCTGAAAAACACGTTGCGGGAAATAACCTCTGGGAAGTAGCTCCTCCATATCATATTTTTGTTTCTCATGGATATAAAGTTGATTTTGTTTCACCAACTGGCGGGAAAGTCCCTTTCACAATGGATCCGATTGGAATTAGCAGTTATACTATAAAGTATGAAAATTTTAACGGTAATGTTGAAAACTCACTTACGCCAAACTTAGTAAATTATAAAAACTATAATGCCGTTTTTATTGGTGGAGGATATGGACCATTATTTGATATAGCCAATAACGAAAATTTATTATCAATAATAGCCAAAATTTATGAAAATGGTGGAATAGTAGGAGGGTGTGGACATGGACCTGGTGCTTTTGCAAATGTCAAACTTAATAATGGTGATTACATGGTTAAAGGGAAGAAAGTGACTGGTTTTCCAAATTCAACTGAGATTACTAAAAACTGGGCTAAAGAAGGAACTTTATTGCCTGTAATGGTGGAAAATCAATTGAGAGCAAATGGCGGAATATTTCAATCCAAAAGTGATTTGAATGATAAAAACGATATAGTAATAGACAAGAGAATCGTGTCTACCATGTTTCTACCATCTTCAGCAATAGTTGCAAAAGAAATAATTAAACAAATAGAAAGCTAATGCCCACAACGGTTATAATTAATTGCTGAACGCGGGTAATATGTATCTCGGAAATCCTAGCAAATTTCCTTACTACTGTCCTTTTTTCTATCTTAGTCACCTACACAACTAACCATACACAAACCGTTATGGTACATTTAATAAAATGAAACAATTCACAAAATTCATTGAAAGGACCATATCTGGAAAAATGGTTTTAGGACTTTTTATCTTGACAAATATTTTTTATGTCCTTATGCTGACCGTTACGATTCCCCGAACAATGAGTCACTCGAATGGATTAAAACTGCTGGATATGATGCCAACAGGATATGACATGAATTATGTAAGAGAATTATTCGATTCACTCGGGGAAATTGGACGAGGGACTTACCTAACGAAACAAATACCCTTGGATATGGTTTATCCACTTCTTTTCGGTCTTTCTTACTGTTTGCTTTTAGCATATTTTCTCAAGAAACTGAAAAAATTTAGATCACCATACTCTTATCTATGCCTATTACCTTTAATTGCTGGAATCGCAGATTATTTGGAAAATTTCGGCATAATTATAATGTTGAAAAGTTATCCCAAATTGACTCAAGAAATGGTTAATGTAACTCGTTTTTTTTCATTAACAAAGAGTAGCTCGACTATCATATTTTTTGTAACCCTGATAGTTATTTTGATATTAGTCGGAATTAAAGTCATTAACAGAAAAAAAACGCACTTCAACAATGTATAATGGTAATTTTGGCAGATTCGACTACGTCCGAATCAACTAGGAATTGCTAAATTCTCTGCTAAACAGAAGATTAACACCAATAGCCTCTATCTGGTGATTATACTAGACTGTTGGCTACAATTTGAGAAACAGTATTAGATAAAACAAATAGTATAATTCCTAAAAGCATTTCAATTTTAGAAACAAATCCGGAATAAAATATTGATTACTGACAAATGTCATTTCATATTGTTACTCTAAGACTTAGCTTATATCATTAAATCTAAGCTAGTTTATTAACTAACCTAAAAATCATGAAAACAATTGTGAAGTACTTCGTGTTTGTTTTAGCAATGCAACCTATGTTTTTATTGTACTGCCAAAACAATACTAATGAAATAATCAAAGCCTATGAGCTAAGAATGGACGGCCATACCGAGGAGGCAATAAATGTTTTGTCCAAAATTATAAGATCCGATTCAACAAATGCTTTAGCTTATTTCGAGTTAGCCAGATCATTGGAAAATGATAAGAAAATAGACCATATCATTAAAGCATTAGACTATGATTCGAAGAATCTAAAGTACAGATTCTATCTAGCCAATTTACACATGCTAGAGGCCTATAAAGCCATGAAAACTAACAATAAAGAATTGATAACTAAAAACCTAAATCTATGTACAGAAACATTAAAGAATATTTTAGCTATAAAGCCTGATTGCAGAGAATCTTTATTATTCCTAATAGATATTTATGGTTCATTACCAGAGGAAATAGGCGGAAATATGGATATAGCAAAAACATACCTTAAAACTCTAAAGAGTGTGGATTTGCTTTATGCCGCTCAAGGTGAACTCATCTTAAAATCCAAAGAACCAGATTTTGACATTGTTAAGCATTGGAAAACCTACATTGATACCAATGGCGAAAGCAACGAAGCTCTTGTAAAGTTGGGTAAAGCCTATTTAATGACTAACAAAAAGGTTAAGGCTAAAGAATGCTTTAATAAGGTAATTAACAGAGATCCTCAGCAAGTTATCTTGTATCTTGATGTTGCTCGCGCACATTTATATGGGGCCATGAGAGGCGGAGATAAGCAAGACAAGGAATTAAATAAATTTAAAGAAAACGTTCTTCTCTATTTAAATACCGCAGTCAAAAAACCCCAGTTAATAGAAGCCTGGTGTTATGGCTGGCTTGGCATGGTTGAAGGCAGATTGGGGAATAATAAACTAGGAGATGAATATATTGACAAAGCTGAAAAATTGATTCCTAATTATCCAAGATTTACAGCAATACCAGCAATTGATCTAGCACCAAATGTGGTTGCTTATCAATACAAATCCTATTTTTCAGCATTTTAGGATTTGTATTCTCTGGTATAAATTTTTTAAAGAAACAAAATGGAAAAACTAAGGTTGTTCTTTTTATCATTGCTATTGATATTCTTCTCTGGATGCACAATACTTTTATTTGAGAATCCTATTCCAAATAAAGGTGAAATTGTTCAAGTATTACCTGAATTCCTTAATGGCCAATTTCTAAAAAAAGAAGAACAGATCTATTATGATATTGAAAGATTAAATGACAAACACTGTATTATTTACGGTACCAATTGGATACATAAGGATTCCATTTATGCTCTTGTAGAAAGTTTAAAAAATGATTCTACTTATGTAGAATTTAAAGAAAGTACGTTAATAATAAAGGATAAAGATACCACTCAAAAAATAATATTGAGGTTGGATAAAGACATCTATTATACTGCAAAAGAACCGGCATATGAAATAAACCTGGAGAAAGGATACTTCATTCATGACTTTGAGAAAAAACTTGAAAAGAGGATTGTATTAAAATCTTACAAAAACAAGTACTTTCTAAATATTATTGACCAAGAAAAAAAATGGTTTGCAGTATGGCTTAAAATGAAAAATGATAGTTTAACTATATGGAACAGTCAAATTGCGGATACTTCGTTCGTTGAAAATCTAGATTATTATAATGGACTAACAAGAATTAATAAAATCGAAGACAAGACTTATGCAGCGAACCCTTCGAACGAAGAACTTTTTAAGCTGTTAAAAGAACCTTCCTTATTCCATGAACAAATATGGGTAAGAGCTGGTGATAGCAACAAACAGAATTGGATAGGGAAAATAATTGGAATTACCATTCTGCTCCTTTCTGCAGTATTAATTGCATTGAGAAAACGAAATAACAATATAAATTTAGATTATAAGAAGTTTTTCTAAGGACATTCATTATTGCATTGTCTATTAGTGCACTTTTAGGAATAGTTGTTTTTTTTGTTGGAGACTTTGGAGAAACAGAAATGAAAGTACTTGGGACAACTTTGGCTATGGGAGGTTACAGTAAAACAGGGCTATGTAGTTCTGCAATTCACAATCGCAATGAGTTCAGGTCATTCTCTATAATAGGAACAATCGTGATACCAACTTTAAATAAGATTACGGATAAAAAGAAATAAACTGTTTCCAACAACAATCACCTTATTTTATTCAAACTAAATAAGGTTCAGAATAATTAGGAATCTGTAGAGAAAAATTACTCCAATATTTACAAGTAAAATCTTTCTAAAGTCAACAGAATGTAAAAGTCTTAAACTAGTTCATTTTTTTTCATGCGTTCCTATCGGAATTTTGAAGCATGAAAAAAATAGTAATCATAGCGTTAGTTTCCATTCTGTCTATTCAGTTTATAAAAGCTCAAAATAGTAATAATAATCACAAAAATTCGATTGATTTAGACCTAATAATCAAAACAAATGATGTTAATATTGGTGGAACTTTGACCATTCCAATTAATCTAGCCATACCTTCTTTGGTAATAATGACTTCGGGAAGCGGCCCACAAGATAGAGATGAAACCTTAGAAGACTTTAAGATTTTTAAAATTTTAGCAGATCATCTGGCTTCAAAAGGCGTTGCATCTTTCCGTTATGATGATAGAGGAGTAAATAAAAGCACCGGGGATTTCGTAAATAGCACAATCGAAGATCATTCAAAAGACTTGGAAAGTATAATGCATTATTTTAAAGTTTCACAAAATTATACTTTTAAAAGTTTCATAATGTTTGGGCATAGTCAAGGGGGTATACTTGCTGCGAAAGTTGCTGTAGGTAATGAATCTGTTGAAAAAGTAATTTTAATGGGTGCTCCGGCAGTACCACTTGTAGAAGTGGTTCTTTATCAAGTCCGACAGGAATATAATCAAGCTAATATTTCAAAAGCATTGATCGAAGCTCATGTTTCAGCACACAACAAACTGATGAAATCAATTGAAGATGATAAGCATTTTGATGAAGCTTATCAATTATTCAAACTAACAACAGAATCCATATTGCATGAATTGAATTTAGAAAGCAAGACGGATTCTAAAAAAATTAAGCGACAAGCCATTGCACAAACTGATGAATTTAAAATAATTTATGCATTACCTTCACTCACATCTTTTCTTTACTATGACCCTTCTGCAGACTATGAAAGATTAGAAGTTCCTGTTTTGGGCTTATTTGGGGGTATGGATTTTCAAGTAACCATTGACCAAAATAAAGATCGTATGGAGAATGCACTACTTGAATCAGGAACAAAATATGATTTTTTGACTTTTGAAAATGCGAATCATTTTTTTCAAAAAGCAACATCAGGTACGAGAGATAAAAACATAACACGTGAAAAAAAGTTTGTAGCTAATTTTTTGAATGAAATTTCCGATTGGATTTTAGCGTTTAAATAGTTCGAAATAAAAGTACTCTATACAACACCTGCTATAGTTCATTGCTTCTGACTTTCCTTTCGGAAAGTCCTCGCAAATTTGCTATCTTCGGTTAACGGCGCATAATGATCGCAAATATTTACGTAACGAAAACATTGTCAAACTCGTTGTGTGGCATATAAAAAATCAGAATGATAAACAATAAAGTTAAAGGATTAGGAGAAATAATATTACGAGTCAAAGATATGGAATTGATGAAAAAATTCTACAATCAAACTATTGGACTTGAATTAATAAATGAATCTGAAAATTATACTTTTTTCAAAATCGCAGTTGGTTATGGAGGGCATTTTCAGACTCTTGCGTTATTCGCTAAATCAAACCTAAATGCATTTAATGAAAAGTTTAAAGATATTAAAACAATTAACAGTACTTTACATCATTTTGCTCTTGAAATTGACAAGAAAGACTATGAGAATTTATTAAATTTCTTTAAAAATAATCATATCGAATATGTAACGGAAATTTTTGAGTGGATCAAATGGAAGTCTATCTTTATCAAAGACCCTGAATCAAATATTGTTGAATTTGTTTGTTATGATTCTGAAATTTAAACCCATCTAACTGAAAATGAAAACAGGAATAATAACTGGATGTAGTAGAGGAATTGGACTTGCAACAGTTGATCTACTAACAGACAATGATAACATAAAAGTTATTGGAACTTCTACTTCTGGAAATTGTTCAATCTCAAAATCAAATTTTGATTGTTTTCAATTAAATCTTTCCGAAAGTGAATCTATAAATGAATTCGTTAATATCATTGGAAACATAAAGATTGATTTCCTTCTTAATAATGCTGGGGTTTTAATAGAAAACTGGAATGAATCTTTAATAAACCTCGACTATTTGAGACAGACGTTTAATGTGAATTTATTCGGAACAATTGAGTTATCTGAAAAGTTGATTCCTAAATTTAATAAAAATGGGCAAATAGTCAATGTTACTTCTGATTGGGGTTCGTTCAGCGAAAAGAATTTTGATGAATTTCAACCACATTATAAAATGTCAAAATCTGCCTTAAATATGTACACAAAACTACTGGCAAAAAGACTTGAAAATCGAAATATAATTGTCTCGTCTTTTGACCCTGGATGGACTCAAACTGATATGGGAGGAAATGATGCTACAAGAAAACCAACAGAAGTTGCTAATGATATAAAAAAATTACTAAATAGAGTTCCTGAAAGTGGAAACTTTTGGCATCAAGGAAAAATAAGAGAATGGTAAAATAAGCTGGATAACATTATGTATTAGTAATAGTGGTTTAATAACTAAAACTAAAGTATTTAAATATAAAAAAAGTTAGTGTTTAATTGAAAAGTTAGTGTGCAAAAATACGCTACTATTTTTATACCAGACCGCAGCCAATTAAAAGCATCAATAAAATGGGTTTTTAAGTACCAATTATAATTTTGACCATCGCGATTACAATATATTTTTTATGCAAATGGATTTTAACAAAAATGAATTTTGGAAATGATAAAAACATTAAATATTTAGCGATAATTCCAACTATTATGTTAACCCCAATTGTATATGTTGGATTAATTTATTTTTGGATTTTTTCGATTTCTTATTATCCAATTAATCATTTTGACAAACAAACGTGGGAATCAAATCCCGAAGAGAGATATAAAATATCCGAAAACATAATTGAAAGTAAAATATTAATCGGAAAGACTAAACACGAAATAGTTTTACTGCTCGGAAATGATTATTACTCTTACTCTAAAAATCATATCGCTTATGGGCTTGGATTTGTTCCAGGATTATTCAACATTGACCCTGCCGTTTTAGATGTTTACTTTGAAAATGAAAAAGTGATTAAAGTGGGTCAACACGAAACATAAAAAACTGGCTACAAAATCGTCTATAGTTTATTGTTATTTCTAGGCGAATTACGAGAATCCTTGCAGATTTTCTATCTGGTTTGTAATTGCTAAATTAGTTGCATGAGACATTCAACTAAACTTATACAAAACCGATGATGTGTAATTCGGTTAACGCCTAAAAAAATTAATTTACAACCTCCCCCTTTCGGCGCTTTTAAGCCTTTATTGATTATCCCCCTTAAAAACTCTAAATATCTTTAGCTAAACACAATTTGGTGTGCCCAATATTGGAATTACAATTTTATGCAACTTGCAGTTACAACAATTGTAAAACCAGGTTCGCACTGAGTGCAGCCCTGTCGTTGTACATTCATTAAAATTGATAATATATTTATTTTTAATAATTAAAAAACTTAAATTAGTACATTAAAAGAGTAACAATAATGAAAAAACTATTTACACTTGTTTTTATTGCAAATCTTACTTTTACAATACAGGCACAGGATATTACTAACACCTTAGGCGCAGGTGGTAATTTTGAGATTAACAAAAATGATGGAACAAACTTTTTAAGAGTTAATCAGTTTGGCAATCTTAACCTAGGTGGCGGACCTGGTTCTAGTTATTTAAACGGGGGGAGAGACCTGAACTTAGTTAAAGAAGGTGGCTCAGCCGGCATCACATTAACAGCAATTTCCAATGGTGCAAATTCTAGAGCAAGGATAGACTTTGCAAAAGCCAATGGAACGATAGGAGCTTTATCTACTCTTGTAGATAATGATGAAGTTTCTTATCTAAGCTTTTATGGACATGATGGAGCTGGGTACCATTTTGGTGCATCTTTGGAAGTGTCTGTTGACGGAAATGTAACGCCTGGAATTATTCCTATGCAATTTGATTTTATTAATAAGGATAGTGAATCAAGCCTTACAATTAAAGCAGATGGAAAAGTAGGTATTGGTTCTGAAACACCCGCAAGCACCTTAGAAGTTAATGGAAGTATATCTAAGGCTGTTACAATTAATGTTGGAGATACATATACCGCTGGTGCTGATGATTACACCATAATTCCTCAGAATACTGTTGGAGATATTACTTTAACATTACCTGCCCCTAGCAGTTGCAGAGGAAGGATATATGTTGTTAAACATGATGGAAATGCAGATAACAATATAAATATAGGTTCCTCTACGACAATTGATGGTAATACAACAATTACATTAGACACTGCTTGGGAGTCTGTTACATTTCAATCCACGGGAGCAACATGGATAATTATAGGTGGAATTGGTTACACAGGATCATAAAAATAAGACTAAACTGAGTTACTTTATTAATCTTATAGATAATAGTAAATCATGAAAAAAATACAACTTTTTTTATTTCTTTTTTCTTCGATTGTTTATGGGCAAGAATTAACTGTGGATAGTTCTAGTAACATTACGGTTGAAAATGGAGCTTCCATAAATATTGGAGGTCTTGAATTAAGTCCTATTGCTGACTATCCAATTAGTGGTAAAACGATAACTTATACCAACATACCCGTTGTTACAGGAAATACTAGTATAAACAGAGTGTACAATGTTACGCCTACCGAATTAAGTAATTATATAGGCGATATTAAACTTTATTATGAAGATGATGATGAACTAAATTCAATACCAGAGGCTAATTTAGTTCTAGAGGTTTTTGAAGGAAATGATTGGGAAAATTATCAGCCAAGTGATTTCGATACTTTTGAGGATTGGATAGAAGTTTCTTTTAGTTCTAACCTAAGTTTTTCATCAATAACTGCTTCTTCCGTAGGTTCTACACTTATTATTAAAGATTTTGAAAAAGAATTTGGAGCAATTGTAATTTACCCGAACCCAACAACTTCAGTGCTGAAAATTGATAGCAATAAAAATCTATCGTTTGAATTATATAGTCTTTTTGGTCAACAAATTTTAAAAACTAAAAATTCAACCATTGAAATGTCGTATTTACCAAAAACTGTTTATTTGTTAAAAGTTACTGATGAGGATTCTCACTTTTCAAAATCATATAAAATTGTAAAAGAATAATCCAAAATAATAATTTAATTCTAAAAAATTATTACTAATATTTTCACATATTCTGAAATTGACATTTTATTTGAATTTTCTAGCTAAGAAACGAAATACCAAAAACGCACATAGCCAATTTCTGGCTTACCAACTACTTGGAAATTCCTTCGGAATTTCCTTTGGTTCGTTCCATTTTTTTTAAATTAGTTGCTTAACCACGCAACGAATTTATACACAAACATGTTGCGGTTCATTATACAATCACTAAACAATGAGTTATTTTAATAAACAGTATGTTGTCGGTTTTATTTTAACTGCAACAATTGTTGTATTGAGTCAGCATGTCTATTCACAAGAACAAGAGCAATCCAATAGATCTATAGAAGAAATGGTTGCAATGATCGATAGGACTGTTAATCCAGCATATGTTTATGACTACGAGCAAACAAAGTATGTCCCACCTAAAGGACTAACACTATTAATTATGGGTCAAACCACTGAAGCAATTTCAGCATATTTAGATCAATTTCCAGACCAAAAAAAGCCAAGCGGTTGGGCTTCTTATTGGGGTGTTTCTGAATTTAAAGGTTTTATTGAGCCCTATAAGTATAGTGCTGGTAACACACAACATCATCAAATGATTGTTGATAAATTTCCAAATACTATAATACAAAGCGCCATGTGGATGTTAGGAAAATGGGATATAGCAAAAAATGCGGGAAGTGGTGTATACGACAATGTTATTAAACAATTTAGTACTTGGGCTAAAAGTGCTAATAGACCAATATATTTAAGAATAGGTTACGAGTTTGATGGTCCTCACAACGAACTAGAACCCGATGAATTTGTAAAAGCCTATAAGCATATTGTTGATTTAATAAGTGTTGAAGGCGCTGATAATGTCGCATTCGTTTGGCATTCATACGCATCGAAACCTTATAAAAACTATCCATTGTCAGCATGGTATCCTGGTGATGATTATGTAGATTGGGTCGCTATATCTGTTTTCGGACATGCATACAATGGTAAGGACTTTGGATCCGATTGCGACAATGTCTTAAATTTTGCTAAACAGCATAAAAAACCTGTGATGATTGCCGAATCTAGCCCGATAAATGGTATTCCCAAAGAAAATACGGAAGTATGGGATAACTGGTTTGCAAATTACTTTTCGTTTATTTACAACAAGAATATAAAGGCAATTAGCTTTATAAACGAGAACTGGCCAAATATGGGAATTGAAGGTATTTCAGAATGGAAAGACAGTCGCCTCTATAACAATGTGAAAGTATCTGAAGCTTGGTTTAAAGAGATAAACAATGATCATTATTTAAAGCAATCTTCTAAACTATTTGGTGAATTGAGCTTTAAACCTTTACAAAACGCTAAAGAGTTTATTAATAAAGCAGCAAAATTAGAAGATAAAAATGTGGTAATAAAGAAAATGAATTTGCCATTCTATGTTTATCGAGATGGTGAAAATATTCATTTCTTTCCTAGTGCTTATATGGGAAACCACGAAGGTATTTCTGTGGACTTAAAAAGTAAAAAAGATGTTTATTCTGGTACATCTTCGCTAAAACTCTCTTATAACGATTATCACCAATGGTATGGTCTAGGTTTAGTTACGCCACCAGATGATTGGGGAGATATTGAAGGTGGTTATGATCTTTCGGGTGCTACCCAATTTAGTTTTTGGGCAAAGTCAAATGAAAATAAATTATCGACTAAAATTGGTTTTGGACTCATAAAAAAAGACAAGCCATTTCCAGATAGTGTAATAGAGCATAAAGAAATTAATCTTACAACGAAATGGAAAAAATATACCATTAAATTAAAGAATAAAGATATGACTTGTATTAGGTCAGGATTAGTTATTTTTTCACAAGCTAATGGTAAACCACATCATATATATATTGATGATGTAGTTTTTGAATAGGTTAAAACAATTTGAGATAAATATGCCAGAATTATAAACATGATATAAATAAGAAACCCATTCATGATTGATCAATTCAACTACTTAATTACATTTATATCTGTTCTTGTTGGACTAGGTATGACCAACTTATTGCACAGCCTTCACGTTATGCTAAAAGCCCGAAAACGTATTTCATGGAATTGGATACCATTGGCGTGGGCATTTATGGCATTCGAAAGTTTAATAATTATGTGGTTTAACCTTAAAATAGAATTGACTAGCTTTTATTCTGAGTCTGCTCTTGGACTATTATTGTTTTTAATACCAACAGTATGTCATTTGTTATTTGTAATGGCTGTGATTCCTGATAAAGTTCCCAAGGAAAAGTTCGATTTAAAATCATGGTATTTCGAGCAGTCAAACTATATGTTTTCTCTTCTTGTCATAATGATGATTTTTCTGTTCATCAACAGAGTTGTTGCCAACAAAGTTTCAATTTATGATTTTACCATCAATCTCATCTTTATCGGTTTCGCTTTCTTACTTTCAAGAAATAAGAGTTTTACATTACATGGAATAGTGGTAATTCTAGTATTTATTTTACTGCAAATTGGGATTATTCTACCCATGTTTAAAGGATAAGAAAACTACGTAATACTACAAAATGACTGCGCTTCAAGGAAAAACAATTATCAATCCAATAATAAAGGATGAAGTCACCTATGTTCATACCTCGAAATCAACCAATGGTGAAAAAAGCGTTCTAGATATCCATCTAGAACCTAAAGGAGGACTTAATTTGCATTACCACAAGACATATGATGAAACTTTTGAGGTTCAGTCTGGAGAGCTCATAGTGCAAATTGGAAAACGAAAAACGAAACTAATTCCAGGTGATAGAGCAACCATTAAAAGAAACGAAATTCATCGTTTTTATTCTGATTCTGAAAAGCCCACAAAATTCCGTGCAACCATAATTCCTGGTCATCAAGGATTTGAAAACTCGCTTGCTATAGTATATGGATTAGCTTCTGACGGATTGGTGAATAAAAAAGGAATTCCAAAAAGTTTTTGTCACTTAGCTATCATTGCAACTATGTCTGGAACGAATTTACCAGGGTTATTTTCTTATATAGAATGGATTTTTAAAATCATTGCTAAATCAAAAAAATCTAAGAAAATAAAAGAAGAGTTAATCAAGACATATTGCCTATAACTCCTCATAACAACTTTATAGCTTATTGGGGTTGTCTGAACAATTTAAACAAACAAGTAAACAGTAATTATGAGAAATTTGATTTTAATGTCACTTAATTTATTCATTTTGAATTCTTGTATCTCAAAAAGTAATAAGGAAAGTATAAATGCTGATAATAAAACGCAAAATATTATTATTTCAAGAGTTAATTACCAAAACCAATTATACGGATTTTGGCTAGGTCAATGCATCGCTAACTGGACTGGTTTAGTCACAGAAATGGATAAAATTGGTAATCTAGGGGAAATAAAAACAGGTGATTTTTACACTAGAGACGATTGGGGAAAACCTGACCAACCAAGTATTTGGGGAGAAGGACTTCCCAGCGACTTATCGTCTACTATAGACTTTGTATTTAAGAGCAGGGATGAAATTTGGGGAGCAGATGATGATACAGACATAGAATTTATGTATCAACACCTTTTATATATTAATAAAGTTAATATACTTACTCCAAAACAAATACAAAATGGTTGGCTAAAGCACATAAAGTCCGAAGAGGAAAACTATCTATGGGTATCTAATCAAAAAGCATTCGATTTAATGAAGGCTGGTATTCTTCCACCAGAAACAGGAAACCCAAAACTCAATGAACATTATGATATGATTGATGCCCAATTAACCACTGAAATATTTGGTCTATTTGCACCTACAAGACCAGATATAGCATTAAAAATAGCTGAATTACCAATACAAACGACTGCTAGACAAGAAGCAGAGGATATTTCAAAATTTTATGTATCAATGTATTCCCTTGTATATGCTACAGATTCTAATAGCAGTATGAAAGAAAAAATACTTTGGATGTCAAATAAATCAAGAGAAATACTCCCAAATGATTCCTATCCAGCAAAAATGTATGATTATACTCGCCACTTATATGAGTCTGGTATACCTTGGGAACAAACTAGAGATTCTCTTTACTACAGATATCAAGTTAACCAAAAAGATGGATACAACTTAACATCAAGAAAATTATATTGTAATGGCTGTTTTGCAGCAGGAATAAATTTTGCCGCAAGTTTAGTTAGTTTATTTTATGGAGAGGGCGATTTAAAAGAAACTATAAAAATTGGAACGCTTGCAGGCTGGGATTCAGATAATCCTACCGCAACTTGGGGAGGCCTGATTGGATTTATTATTGGAAAAGATGGAATAGAAAACACTTTTGGTCGGACATTTTCAAATCGATTTAATATTCACAGAACAAGACAAAACTTCCCAGAAAATGGTATAATTACATTTGAAGAGATGTCAAAAAAAGGCCTTATGATAACTGACAGAGTTGTGTTAGAAGAAATAGGAGGAAAAATTGATGAAGAGAATAATACTTGGATAATCCCTTCAGAACAATAATAAAAAATAAAAAACTACCAACAATGCATTTAAGTAATTGCAATTGCTCGCCTACTTACTAAAGTCCTCCCAGATTTTCTGTTCGATTTGTATTGGCTAAATTAGTATCTTAAACACGTAACGAAATAATATACAAACATGTTTTTTGTAATTCTTATAGCTGTAACATATAAACTTATATATCGTCTATTAAGCATCAATTTCTTATAACAAAATTTATGACAATATTAGTAGCAGGTGCCAGTGGAGCAACAGGAAGACAGTTAATTCAACAACTTTTAATTCAAGGGCATAATGTTAAGGCTGTTGCAAGGTCTCCTGAAAAATTGCCAGAATCATGGAAAAGTAATGAACATATAGAAATTATTTCTGCAAGTCTTTTAGATTTAAGTGATAAAGAAATGATGGAATTGACTCTTGGTTGTCAAGCAATAGCCTCTTGTTTAGGACATAACTTGAATTTGAAAGGTATTTATGGACAACCCAGAAAGCTGGTTACAGATGCCACTCGTAGACTATGTAATGCTATTGAAACAAATAAGCCCGATAGTCCTATAAAATTTGTATTAATGAACACGACAGGTAATCGTAACGTTGATTTAAATGAGCCTATTTCCTTTGCCCAAAAATGCGTTATCGGACTTTTAAGACTTCTATTACCTCCTCATGTTGATAATGAAAAAGCAGCAGATTATTTACGCACACATATTGGGAAAAATAACCAATTTATTGAATGGGCTGCGGTAAGACCAGACAGTTTAATTGATGAAGATAAAATAACCAATTATGAAATACATCCATCTCCTATTAGAAGTGCAATTTTTAACGCTGGAAAAACTAGTCGTATTAATGTTGGTCATTTCATGGCAAGTCTAATTGGTGATAATGATTTATGGAATAAATGGAAAGGGCAAATGCCTGTAATATATAATAAGTCATCTCTAAACTAAAAATTTCGAATTCTAGATTACATATGAAAAAATAGATGAATAATTAAGTTACTTACAACAGTTAAATTAATTGTTGCGGAATTTCTCAATCGGAATTCATGCGAATTAATTATCTTTCATGAACCCCTGAAAGTATTAAGCAATTTTACCTATAAAATAATCATATACAAACACCTTAACCTTTATTAGATACATGAAATTACTAAAACGAATTTTAAAATTTGTCTTTGCTCTTATTGGAGTACTTGTATTAATTGGAATTATTATATTTTGGGTTGATTCATTAGAAACCAGCTACTTACGAATCAATAAGAATGACCTAACATCCAATAATTCTTTTATAATTGCCAATGTTAATATTGTTCCAATGAATCAAGACACTGTTTTAGTAGATAAAATGGTGCATATAAAAGAAGGCATAATTGAAAAGATTGCCGACAATATTGAGGTCAAGGGAATTGAAATTATTGATGCTAAAAACAAATACTTAACACCAGGCCTTATCGATATGCACGTTCATGTGTGGGATAGATATGAACTCGGACTATACCTATCTAATGGTGTAACAGCTGTTAGAAATCTATGGGGTATGCCTATGCATTTGAGAATTAAAGAAGACGTTATTGAAGACAATATTTTTTCACCAGTATTTTTTACTACTGGGCCAAAGTTAACCGGTCAAGAATTCATAGGTGACGATAATTTGAATCTAACTAATCCTAACGAGGCTAAAGAAAAGGTAATTTCATACAAAAAAAGAGGTTACGACTTAATCAAAACATATTACGGATTGGATAAAGAAATTTTTGATGCTGTGATTGAACAAGCTAAAATTTCTGAAATCGATATTGTTGCTCATCCCTCTCAAAAAGTGCCATTTTCATATCATTTAAATCCACAGATTAAATCCATTGAACATGCCGAAGAAATTGTACAACAACCTTTACAATTTGATTTGGATACCACTAAATTGCAACCTATTATTGATTCAATTTCACAATCTAAACACACAAGTTATAGTCCCACGATTACAGTATTTAATAATATCTACCAAATGATGATTAATGATTCAATATTAGATTCAGAATCATTGGAGTTTATTAATCCACTCATCAAAAAAGTAGATAGTAAAAATCAATTTGAACGATGGTTTAATACTAAAAGGGCTAACCCAGCAGCATTAGATCGGATAAAAAATCAACACAATTTTCACATTTCCATCGTAAAAAAGCTACATAATTCGGGGGTAAATATAATCTGCGGTACAGATGCTGGTATAGGCGTAACCGTTCCAGGGTTTTCAATCCACAGAGAAATGTCGTTTTATAAACAGGCAGGTCTTTCTAATTACGAAGTATTGAAAACAGCTACAGTTAATGCTTCTAAAACCCACTCCATAATGAAACAACTTGGAACCATTGAAGCAGGTAAGATTGCCAATTTATTATTAGTCGATGAAAACCCTTTTATTGAGTTGGCGACATTAGAGAATCCAACCTACGTTTTTGTGAAGGGGCGGAAATTAAATAGAGAAACTTTAAAATCTTATAATGAAAAGGCCAAGAATCGGAAAAATCTATTAGCTTCTGCTCTGAGGTATTTAGAAAACCTCATATTTGAAAAATAAACTACTGCTAAATTGCCCCAACCATATATAGCTTCGTTATTAATTGCATAATTAATTGCTATGGCATGGGTTTATTTGGAAAATAACAATTGAATTTTCTCATGTTCACTTTTGTTTGCTAAATTAGTTGCTTACACAAGCAACTAATCATAAATAAACACCTGGTAAAAATTAAGCACTGATAAAACAATAAACCAATCAATGATGAAAATATTTCAAAAAATACTATTTATAATCTTGCCATATTTGTTAAATGGACAAACTGATTATTACTATCCTCTAAAAAACTCCGAATGGGAAACCAAATCTCCAAATGATTTCAATATTGAAAGTAAGGAGTTCTACAGGGCAATTGAGATTGCTAAAGAAAGCGCCAATAGAGATACAAAAGATTTGCGACAAGCGATACTTAAAGGATTTGAGTCAGAGCCATATCACCAAATTATTGGTCCAACCAAAAAGAGAGGAGAATCTGCAGGAGTAATACTTAAAAATGGATACATAATTTCAAAATGGGGAGATTTGGAACGAGTTGATATGACTTTTAGTGTAACTAAAAGTTATTTATCAACAGTTGCTGGAATTGCATTTGATAAAGGTTTAATTAACGCTGTAAGTGAGCCAGTTAAAGATTACGTATGGAATGGAAAATTTAACGGAAAACATAACTCAAAAATCACGTGGGAACATTTACTGAATCAATCTTCTGATTGGAGTGGAGAACTATGGGGAGGATTAGATTGGGCGGACAGACCTCCTAGACAAGGTGGTCTAGATGAATGGAAGTTCAGAACCTTAAATGAGCCTGGAACTAAATTCGAGTACAACGACGTCCGGGTTAATTTACTTGCCTATTCTCTATTAGAGATTTTTAGAGAACCCTTGCCCAAGATTTTAAAGAATCATATAATGGATCCAATTGGTGCTTCAACGACATGGAGATGGTACGGATATGAAAATTCTTGGATTAACATTGATGGTGTTAAAGTTCAATCTGTGAGTGGTGGTGGACATTCTGGTGGAGGATTATTTATAAATACGCTTGACCAAGCACGTTTTGGATTGTTAATTTTGAGCAATGGATATTGGGATAATAAACCAATCGTCTCAGATAAATGGATAAAAAAAGCGATTTCACCGTCCCAACCAAATGAGAATTATGGTTATATGTGGTGGTTAAATCAAAACAAATCAAACCCTCATTTGTCAAGTATTTCTTCAAACGCATTCTACGCCTCTGGATTTGGAGGAAATTATATTATAATAGAACCAGATTATGATTTAGTTATTGTATTAAGATGGTTTGATAATAACAAAACCAATGAGTTTGTTAAAATGATAATTGAAACAATGAAAAATTAACTAATGTCAGCCATGTGTAAAAGTAATTGTTTGGCAATAACCTTACTCAGCTATCCCTTTGAATTATCCTTTTATTCATACTATTTTTATTAAGTTAGCTACTTCCACAAGCAACTATAATTGTTCAAGTAACTTGGAAGACACTAAAAATGAACAAACCTGCTAACAAAAACCACATGGTGAGAATTAATACAAAAAATTCAATTATTCTATTTGCAATGTTGATTTCTGGATGTGCAAAAGATAATGTAAACCAAAATCAAGAATCTCAATTAACCTTAACCGACATTGATGGAAATGTTTACAATACAGCTACAATTGGAAATCAAACTTGGATGGTTGAAAATTTAAAGACTACATCTTTCAATGATGGCAAGCCAATTACAGAACATTTAAATGGAATGGATTGGGCTGATTTACCCAATCAAATACCACAATACCAATGGGCGGATACTAGTGACTTAAATAATGTGCTGGATGAAGAATTACCATTTGACTTTTATGGAGCAATGTATAATCATTGGGCAATAGAAAGTGGAAAATTAGCACCAGAAGGATGGCGAATACCTTCACAAGATGATTTTGAACAGTTAGAAAATTACTTATCAGAAAATGGGTTTGAAAACGAAGAGGCTACTGCATTGAAATCATCTTCTGGATGGCTTCCTAGTTCTGGAAATGGAACAAATGCTATCGGTTTTAATGGGTTGCCGAATGGCTACATTAATGCTTTTGGTGGACCAACGCTAGGCCAAGGAATATGTACTTGGGCTACAACCAATATAAATACAAGCCTGACTATAGGCTCTAAAACTAGAGTTCTGGTACAACTTTTTGATACAAAAAATGTACTTTACAGTAACAATTCTATTCGAATAGGATCAGGTATTCGATGCATTAAAGAATAGCATCGTAATTGTTCAAACAAAATTAAATGAATAAAATAATGGAGCTTTTAAAATTGAAAAATTAGTTCTCCACCAGCCAACATTATTCCTATCCCAGAATGTTATATGCAGTTATAATATAAAATTTAACAGACAAACCTATAAAATGAAGAACCAAACCTTAATTCAGCCAACGCGAAAGATTAATTATTTTATAGTCCTTGGGTTTTTGTCTTTTGTTTGGAGTTGTGCGCTAAAATTATCACCTCATGAATACCATATAAATGTTTATCAAACTTCGCAAGATGGAGATAATCTCAAATTGACCAATGTGGGGGAAAGAATCACCCCTTCCAAAAGAGTAAACAAAATTAATTTGCAACTATTGCCAGATGAGGAATTTCAAGATTACATTGGCTTTGGTGCATCATTTACCGAATCTTCAGCTTGGAATCTCGCCACGATTCCAGAAAGTCGGCGAAAGGAAGTGTTGATCAAATTATTTAGTCCAACAGAAGGTGCTGGTTTTAGTCTTACTCGTACACACATAAATAGCAGTGATTATTCAAACGGTCATTATACCTACGTTGATGAAGGAGATGAGAGCCTTTCCTCCTTTAGCATACGCGAAGACTTGAAAGGATTTACCGGAAATGAGAATGATCAAGTTCGCGGTGTTGAACTTATAGAACCGGGGTATGATATTATTCCAATGATTTTAGAAGCCTCAAAAGTTCCAGGAGCCGAATTCAAGATTATTGCTTCACCTTGGAGCCCACCATCTTGGATGAAGTCCGGTGAGACCAGCTCAATGACTAATGGCTCATTAATGCCTAAATATTATGGGCTTTGGGCAACCTATCTTTCTAAGTATGTGAGTGCTTACAAAGAACAGGGTATTGATCTATGGGGCATTACTCCTCAAAATGAACCACTGCATTCCAATGATGCAAGATGGGACAGCAATGGGTTTACCCCTGAGCAAGGGCGTGATTTTCTTAGGGATCACCTCGGTCCACAACTTGTAAAAGATGGACATTTAAATATTAATGAATTAGATGTTGGATTAAGAATACTGATCTACGATCACAATAAATCGACTATGAACAACTATGTTTCTCCAACCTATGAAGATCCGGAAGCTGCAAAATATGCCTGGGGAACAGCATTTCACTGGTATGCAAATTCAGAACTTGATGATAATAATTGGTTTGCCGAGGATTTGAGAACACATAGGAAACAATGGCCGAACAAAGGAATGATCCACACTGAATCAAGCATTGATATTGATGCTTATGATCCTATAGGTCAATATTGGAGAGAGAGTACTGATTATGCCGGAACCTTTATTCCATTCGATACATATGCCTACGATATAATCAAAGATTTAAATTCTGGAACCCAAGGATACATCGAGTGGTGCATGATTCTTAGCAATCAGGGCCAACCTAATCCATATGATAATTTCAATAGTGCACCTGTCCTGATCAATCCAAAAACAGACGAAGTGATTTACACTCCCTTATATTACCTGTTGAGCCACTTTAGTAAATTTATTCGTCCTGGTTCAAAACGAATAGGTTTAGAAGGAGAACAAGTCGAAGGTATCGTTAAAACGGCCGCTAAAAACAAAGATGGTTCAATTGTTTTAGTAGTTTTCAATAAAAATCTAGAACAATATGAGATTTCACTATCATTAAATGATTCAACTTATTCAATAAATATCGGCCCCAGATCTTTACAAACAATCCTTCTTAAAAAACATCATGGCAATGAAAAATGAAAATGGATATAATAATACCAAGAAGTAATATATTTGGAATACTTTAATTAGGAAAATCGTTAACAAAAATTAGAAAAATGAATAGAAGAAAAACATATTTTTACATTGCCCTGATTTTAACTTTAACTGTAGTTATACTTTTGATTACTGGTTCTTCTTTACTTACAAGGGCTTTGGTTAACAGTAAATCTATCCCTTTTGGAACGTTCATAACTTGGACTGGCATGATTTCATTACCCCTAACTATATATTGGGGCATAAAAGATTTGAGAAAGCCATCGGGTAAACTGAATAGAATTCTCTCTGTATTCCTTAAAATCATAATAATTTCAGGAATTCTTTGGGTTCCAATATCCTACTTATTGGCTGGTAATCTTTCATTCTCTTTTTCCGAAAAAGAAACATTTCAGGGTGGACAGGTAGCAATGAGATGGTTTTGGTGGTTTAGCTATGGCATTGGAGTTGGAGCACTTCTAACATCAATACTATATTGGATTTCATTACTTTTTAAGAAAATTAAATAGTTACCAGCACTAATTCTAAGTAATTGCTTCTTCGTAAATATTACTATATTCCCTTTCTTTTTTTTAAGACTTGGTTGCCTTTAATGTGAAAATCAGTGGGTATAATTTTTCCTTTGTAACATACATACCAGATTCGGTTTTAATTAAATCTGGTAACACATCATAAGGGCTTTCATCAAATTCTTTAAGATATTCAATATGTAAACCTGCCTCGGTTAAAGCTGAAACTATTTCTCCTAGTCCATGATTCCATCCGTATTCCTTACTTATCATTTTTGACCCTTCTTCC
>NZ_VAWB01000004.1 GCF_006148925.1 Hyunsoonleella aestuarii
AGTTATAAGTTCCAGCAGTTAGATTAGTTGTTAGATCACCAGAATAAGTCAAAGTTCCAGTTCCTCCGCTTGAAGCTAAGGTTACTGTTCCTAATTCTCCAAAACATTGTGGATCGTTTGCTGTGGCAGTAAATGTAATATCTGATGGTTCCCCAACAGTAATATTCAATTCAGAGTCCGTTCCGTTAGATCCTGTAACGGTAATGTTATAATTTCCAGGAATTAAATCTGAAATATCCTCAATACTAGCCGTAAAACTACTTGGACCAGTCCAAGCATAAGTTATTGGGATTGTAAAACCACTTATTGTTATATCAATAGCACCATCACTCCCTCCATTACAAGAAACATCAGAAATCGATACATTGTCAATTGATTGTCCAAATGTAATTAAGGTGGTAAGTAAGAATGCTGATAAAAAGTAAAATTTCTTCATAAACAGTTAATTTTAGGGCATTACACTAACTAAATAATAGCCATAACTAAAGCGTTTAAGCTAAAGTTAAAGTCTATTTTTAGTTCAAAGTGCTATTAACCAATTTAATGAGGGAAAGTGTAAAATTATTACTACTCTCTACTAATTACAAAAATACTCGTTGAAATACCTTAATAATCTTTTGTAGGTCGTTATAAAATTTCACGTTGGATTAATGATGCTTAATCTAATGTAAAACAGTAAGTTAAAATAAAAATTAACCTAAAATCGTAAACATTTTCTAATAACTATAAATTTATTGGGACGAATATATGATAAAATTTTAAAAACATCTATGAAACGCAAAAAAAATCGATGAAATACACAGTTTATTCATAGAAGCAACAATTTAGGAAAGATAGATTGATTGATAAAACCCGTGTTAATTAACCCAAGTTTTATCAATCTTTAATAAACAAATAACCTATAGTACTAATTTTTTTCTGAGTACGGCTTTAGTATCATTGTCAATTACTTGAATTATGTAGATACCACTCGAAAGTGAATCTGCATTAATGGTAGTAGTACGCCCTTCAAGTTGGCCATTTAAAACTTTTTTCCCGCTAATATCCAATATGGAGTATGAGGTTCTATTTGGGATATTAAAAAGAGCAATGCTTTTATTTAATCCGATTATTTTGGCTTTAGAAAAAGCAACATCTTTATCACTTAATGTAATTTGTTCTCCAGCTATTATAGATGCCTCTGGTGTTGGGTTAAAGCCATGATCCTTGATAAGCCAATTTCCAGCAGGGGTTTCAGATTTTGAGATTCTAATCCATCCATAATGGAATGTATCGGTCGATTCAATTTTAAATCTTACACCAATATATCTATCTGCACCATTTAAACCACACCATTGTGAGTTTGGATAAGCACCACTATAAACACAATTATTATAACTAATGGTGCCATTGTCATTCATCCAGGAATTGGGAGGAGTAGGGCCTATTACGGCACTTTGACTAAGCGCAGAGACATAATTAATATTGAAAGGAGTAGTAACCTTAATACCTAAAACACTCGCACTAGGGTCTTGGATGTTAATAGCCAAATATGGAACAGAAGCTTCATGTTGTATTTGAAAATCAACATCCATATCACCATTTTCTTCATTCATCCTTACGTCATACGTTAGATCCGGTCCGCCATAATCTGGAGCAACATCAAAATAACCAATTTGTCCTTCAACATTTGAAATTCCCATAATTGCAGCAGACAATGCTCCATATTGCGTTAAGCGTTTTTTTAATTGAGGTTGGATCGTTTTTTTCATAAGCTTATTAATTGCTTTAATTATTTGGTAATACTATCTATGTATGTATATTTAGATTCTAAATTTAGATATTAAAAGTTTAATATCCAACCCAATTTGAATTAATGAAAGAATTAACCGATGAAATAGAGATTTATACTATAACAAAAAAAGGATCACTCGGTCTTTTGGCATATGGAGATGTTGGTTTACGAGCTTGGAGAAAAATAAGAGATAAACTAGGCGATGAGCAAAAAGACGAGTAATAAAATTTTATTGATTGGTTGGGACGCTGCAGATTGGCAAATTATCTACCCTTTATTGGCTAAAGGCGAAATGCCAGCATTACAATCGTTAATTAAAAAAGGGGTTTATGGTAATATGAATACGATGAACCCTCCTTTTTCTCCTATGTTATGGTCATCTGTAGCTACTGGCAAAACACCAGATAAACATGGTGTTTTAGGTTTTATTGAATTAATGCCAAATTTAAAAGGGATTCGACCAGTAACTGCACATTCTAGAAAGTCTAAAGCTATTTGGAATATTTTGCATCATGAAGGTTATAAAAGTAATGTGGTAGGTTGGTGGCCAAGTTTTCCAGCCGAACCTATTAACGGGTGCATGGTAACCGATAAATTTCAAAAAACTAAAAAAACCAAAGAAGGACTAGCAGCAATTACAAAGGGAGTCTTACACCCTGAAGAGTTGAAAAATGAAATGAAAGATTTAAGATTGTTTCCTGAAGAGATTACAGAAGCACATATATTACCTTTTATGCCTAAGGCGAGTTCGATTGATCAAGAAAATGATAGAGGTCTAATCTCGTTTTCCAAAATGATTTCAGAAAATGTTTCTTTGCATTCAGCTTCTACTAATTTATTACGTAAAACAGAATGGGATTTTATGGCTATATATTATGATTTAATTGATCATTTTTGTCATGCTTATATGAAATTTCACCCACCTAAGTTAAAGCGTGTTCCTCAAAATTTATTTGATATATATAAAGATAATGTCGTGGGAGCCTATCGCTTTCAGGATATGATGTTGGGTCGCACATTAGAATTAATTGACGATGATACCACTGTAATTGTTATGTCAGATCATGGATACGAATCAAGACATAAGCGTATTTTAAAAATGCCAAAATATCCGGCAGCACCATCTTTAGAACATAGGCAATTTGGGATTTTTGTTGCAGCTGGACCGAATATAAAAAAGAATGAAAAAATATTTGGACTAAATTTAGTTGATATAGCTCCAACTATCTTGCACATGTATAATTTACCAGTAGGTAAAGATATGGATGGGAGAGTGGCTTTAGATATTTTTGAGAACCCACAAAAACCTAAATATATTAATAGTTGGGAAGAAGTTAAAGGTGATTTTGGACAGCATAATAATAATAATAATGAAGGAATTGACCAGTTTACGGACCAAGAGACTATGCAACAGCTTGTAGATTTGGGCTATATTGAGCGACCAGACGAAAAAATTGAAACAGCTATTTTAAAAACCAAATGTGATTTAAAGCATAATTTGGCAAGAGTATATATAGGAAAAAAAGAGTTTAATAAAGCAAAAGAAATATTATTAGAATTGATTGAGGCAAAACCCCCTGTAGACACAGTGCCTTTTTATATGGACTTATTAACAGTAAACCTTAAACTGAAATTGTTTAATGAGGCAGATTTGACTTTGATAAAACTAAAATCTTTAGACAAAAAATTTGAAATATCTACACACATCGCAGAATCAAGAATCTTACTGGCAAATGGTAAGGATAAAAAGGCTCTAAATGTTTTGTTGAAAGCGTCTAAAAAGCAACCTAGTTCGTTACTTTGGTACGAAATAGGTAATATTTATATGAATATAGATAACCTTGAAAGAGCAAAATCTGCTTTTTTTAATGCGTTATCTATTGAGCAGGATATTCCAAGAGTGCATCAAGCATTAGCGGAGACATTATTGAGGTTAGATGATTTAGAAGAAGCTGTAGATCATGCTTTGATAAGTATAGAATTAAATAAATTTTTCTATGCCGCTCATTATACATTAGGTAGGGTTTTAGAAAAACTAGGTGATTTAGAGAACGCTAAGGCTGCTTTCGAGACTGCCTCTAGACTTGCCCCAGAAACATATCATAGATCTGAAAAAGCGATAGAGAATATTAGCAGTAAAACTGAAGATTTGCAAGAAGGCAAAAATAAATATCACGAAAATCAAATTGTGATTGTATCTGGTTTACCAAGGTCGGGAACGTCATTAATGATGCAAATGTTAAATCAAGGCGGCATGGATACATTAACAGATAATAAAAGACAATCAGATATTTCGAATCCCAAAGGATATTATGAATTTAAACCAGTAATGGCTATACATAAAGATAATACATGGTTAAAAGAAGCTCAAAACAAATCCGTAAAAGTCGTTGCGCCGTTACTTAAATTTTTGGATCCCAAATATCGTTATAAAGTTATTTTTATGAATAGAGATTTAACCGAAATTATTAAATCGCAACAAAAAATGATTGGTCGAGATACTGAAAATTTACCAATAACGTTGTTCGAAGCATTTAAGAAACAATTAAAAAATGTGGAAACTTGGAATGATAAAGAACCAGGTGTTGAAATTTTATATGTTGATTATAAAGAAGTATTAGATAATTCAGAAGCTATTATAGCTAAGGTAAAGAATTTTGTTGGTGTCGAACTGAACTCAGCTGAGATGTTAAAACCTATAGATAAATCTCTTTATAGAAATAAGGTATAAAAAAGTATTCATATTGAATTTTTATTTGGTACAATAATTGTTTTTATTCTATATATGAAACACCTTTACATTTTTATAGCAATCACTTTTTTTCAGTTACAGCTATTGGCTCAAAAAGAGTTTCATGTATTTCCGAAGGATGATAAAAATAACCCTGGTAAATCAATAGGGACTGGGAGTTTAGAGAATCCTTGGGATTTACAAACGGCACTTAGTCAAAATCCTCAAGTGGTCAATGGCGGTGATGTTATCTGGCTGCATGAAGGCGTTTATAATGGTCGTTATATTAGCGTATTACGGAGTACAATAGCTAGTAAATATATAACCGTAGCAGCATTTAAAAAAGATAAAGTGATTTTAAATGGGAATGTAGTTTCAAACAAAAAAGCAGTATTGACCATTCAAGGGAACAATGTAATTTTTAAAGACTTTGAGATTACATGGTTAGGTGAGTTTTCTAGAATAAAAGGAAAAGGTGATTTTCAAAAAGTTAACGGTATCACTCATACTAAGGGAGGTGCAGATTGTAAATTAATTAATTTAGTTATACACAATAATCCCGGAGGGGGAATTGGCTCTTGGAGGCAAACGAACGGAAGTTTAATTTCTCATTGTATTATTTATAGTAATGGTTTTGTAGATGAAAAGGGAAAAGCTTTTGGAGCAGGAATGTACGTGCAAAATGAAGGTAATAAAACACGTTTAATAAAAAATAACATCATCTTTAATAATTATTACAAGGGTGTTGAAATATGGTCAGCAAATATAAAAGCAAATAAAGATTATGTAAAAAACATAACTTTAGATAATAATGTAATATTCAATAGTGGTTTACCGTCTGGAGATAGAACCGTCGATAACATAATTCTTGCTACAGATGATAGGAACGGAATAAATATTGCCAAAAATATTACTATAAAGAATAATATACTTTACCATAATACTGATTATAAAAAAAATCAGGTAAATGGAGATGCAGCCTCATTAACTATTGGTTTTCATGGCAATGCACCAGTACAAAATGTTAGCATTAACAATAATACCATACTCGGAAGAAATAATGCCTTAAGAATCTTGCATGCTAATTCGTTGAGTTTTATAAAAAACAAAATTTATAGTGGTTATGTTTTTTTAAACCCATCGTTTTTTAAAAATAATAAACCTTCAAAATGGACTTTTAAAGATAATTTATACTATACAAAAAATAAAAAGACCTTTAGAGTTGATAAAAATATTAGTTATAACCTTGGCGAATGGAAAACTAATTTCAATTTTGACGCCGGTAGTAATTGGAAACATATTAAATCATTTGAATTAAAGGGGGTTTTAGACATTACCCAAAATGAATACAAACCAAATTTATTTAGAGTGACTCTTTTTAGTAAAGAAGGAAAGGATGTTAAAGTAGACTTCTCCAGTTTTAAACTTAATGCTGGTACTAGTTATAAAATTATAGATATTGAAAACAGAAAAGAAGTTTTAAAAACAGGAAAGCTAGATAACTCTAATCAAATTAACGTTCCTATGAGTGACTTAAGTTTTGAAAAACCACTTCATAACTCTGAAGCTCAAAAAACCTTGAACAATTTTGGTGTTTTTATAGTTGAATTTGAAAGAGCTGAAAAGAAAAAAAGAAAAACATTTTTCGGAAAACTCTTCGGGTGGTTGTTTTAGGGCTTTCTTTGTACCACCTCATAAACCTGATTCTCATCACATTTCAATGTTTTACTAGGGTATTTAAGTAGTAAAGCATAGTCATGTGTAGCCATTAAAATAGTATTACCGTTCTTATTAATGTCCTGTAATACCTCCATGACTTCCACACTGGTTTGCGGATCTAAATTACCTGTGGGCTCGTCCGCAAGAATAAGTTCGGGGTTATTAAGTAATGCTCTAGCTATTGCGACCCGTTGTTGTTCACCTCCAGAGAGTTCATGTGGAAACTTAAAACCTTTTGTTTTCATATCTACTTTAGTTAAAACTTCTTCAACTTTAGTATTCATTTCATTTTTGTCCTTCCAACCAGTTGCTTTTAATACGAATAATAAATTATCATTGATGGTTCTATCATTCAGAAGTTTGAAATCTTGAAATACCACACCTAGTTTGCGTCTTAAAAAGGGAATGTCCTTTTCTTTCAGTGTTTTTAAATTGTAATCTACAATATAACCTTCTCCTTCAGTTAAAGGTAAATCACCATAAAGTGTTTTCATAAAACTACTTTTACCAGTTCCTGTTTTACCAATTAAGTAAACAAACTCACCTTGATTAATTTCAACATTAACGTTCGAAAGGACTAAACTGTCACCTTGATAAATAGCAGCGTCTTTTAGTTTTAGTATGGGATCAGGCATAAAAAGAATACAATTTTTTTAGAGTGTCGTAAAAGTATTATTTAAAAGTTGAAAGTGAAAACTAAACGTGAAAAGTTTAAAATAAGTACAACGTGATTTATAATTTTTTCAGTTTTAATAACTCGGTTTATAATTATGGCACGATTATTACGTTATAAGATTCATATTAAATTATCTTTGATTTCAATTAAAAAAACGAATCGTTAATGACTATAAAAAATATTGTAGCGCTTTTGTTAGCAACGACTTTCAGCTTTCAAGTTTTAGCCCAACAATCGGCAGCCTATACTAGTAATTTAGTTGATTACCAAAAAGCTTTATCCCTTTATAATAACCAGCAATATCTTGCTGCACAATCTTTGTTTAGAAATGTCAAAAAAACGGCAAATGAAGAAGTTTTACTATCTGATTGTGCTTATTATATCGCTAATTGTGCGGTACGATTGAATCAGCAAAATGCAGATGGATTGGTTGAGGATTTTGTGAAAGATTACCCAACGAGCACAAAAAGAAATACCGCTTTTGTTGATGTTGGTGATTACTATTTTGAAAACTCCAAATATGCACATGCCAAGAAATGGTATGATAAAGTGAATGAAAGCGCTCTAGGACGTAACGAAAGAGAAAAATTCTACTTTAAAAATGGTTATGCAGCGTTTTCAACAAAAAACTATCGTGAGGCTAAAAAGAATTTAAGTCGTGTTGAGAATTCACAGGAATATGGTTCTCAAGCTAAGTACTATATTGGTTTTATGGCTTATGAAGGTGATGATTATGATAAGGCCAATGAATATTTCGATCAAGTAAGCGACCAAGAGCGCTATCAAGAAAAACTGTCGTATTACCAAGCCGATTTAAATTTTAAGCTAGGCAATTTTGAAAAAGCGATTAAGTTAGCTGAGGATAGATTAGAAACAAGTGACGATACCGAAGTTTCTGAGCTATCTAAAATTATAGGAGAAAGTTATTTTAACTTAAAACAATATAAAGAGGCGATTCCATATTTAAAGGCTTATAAAGGTAAGAGAGGCAGGTGGAATAACACCGATTTTTATCAATTAGGTTATGCTTATTACAAACAAGCCAATTATGATAATGCTATTTCCGAATTCAATAAAATAGTAGACGGAAGAAACGCTATTGCACAAAATGCTTATTATCATTTAGGAGAAAGTTATATTAATCTTGATAAGAAACAAGAGGCATTAAATGCTTTTAAAAATGCTTCCGAAATGGATTTCGATTTGAAAATTCAGGAGGATGCGTGGTTAAATTATGCTAAAATTAGTTACGAAATTGGAAACCCTTATCAATCCGCGCCTCAGGTATTAGCTGGTTATTTAGATGAATACCCAAACACACCTTATAAAGAAGAAATAGAAACCCTATTAATTGATTCTTACATTACTTCTAAAAACTATAAAGAAGCACTCAAATTATTAGAAGGAAAAAAGAATTTTGAGAATAAAGTGGCTTACCAAAAAGTTGCTTTTTACAGAGGTATTGAATTGTATAATGAAACGCAATACCAAGAAGCTAGTTTGCTTTTTGATGAGTCTTTAAAAGAACCAAGAGATCCAAAATATACTGCTCGAACAACATTTTGGAAAGCAGAAACCGATTATAATTTAACGAATTATGAAGATGCCTTAATCGGATTTAAACAATTTCAGCAGCAAACTCATTCAGCATCAACTCCGGAATTTGAAAATATTGATTATAACTTGGCCTATACCTATTTCAAACAAAAAAATTATCCAAAGGCAACCGAATATTTCAATCAGTTTATACAAAACAAAAAAGAAGACAAAGTAAGATTAAATGACGCTTATTTGAGATTAGGCGATGGTCATTTTGTAACAAGTCAATACAGTAACGCCATAAATGCTTATGAAAGGGCCATAGCTTTAAATGAAATTGAATCAGACTATCCTTTCTTTCAAAAAGCTATAAGTGTTGGTTATTCGGGAAATTCATCAAAGAAAATCTCTGAACTGGAAACCTTTATTGAGTCTTACCCTAAATCGAAACTACGCGATGACGCTATGTACGAATTGGGTAATTCTTATGTAAAAGCTAATGAAACGGATAAAGCAATGGCTATTTACAACCGTTTAAGCAACGAATATAGAATGAGTTCTTTTGTGCCCAAAGCATTATTGCGACAAGGATTGGTGTATTATAACGGGAATCAAAACGAACAGGCTTTGACTAAATTTAAGCGTGTGGCTGGAGATTATCCAGGAACACCAGAAGCGGTTCAGGCGGTTTCTACAGCACGATTAATCTATATTGATTTGGGTCGAGTAGATGATTATGCTGCTTGGGTGAGAACACTAGATTATGTCGAGGTTACCGATGTTGATTTAGATAACGCCACTTACGAAGCTGCGGAGAAGCAGTATTTAGACAATAATACCGATAAGGCCATTAAGCAATTCAATGGTTATTTAAACGAATTTCCTAATGGTATTCATTCCTTACAATCGCATTTTTATTTAGCACAACTTTATTATAAGAAGGATTTATTGGGGAATGCAGCACCGCATTATAAGTATGTGGTTGAAGCCTCACAAAGCGAATATACCGAAGAAGCTTTATCAAGATTATCGCAATATTACTTAGAGAGTAAAGATTGGAATCAAGCCACGCCTTTATTATTAAGATTGGAGCAGGAAGCCAGTTTTCCGCAGAATGTCATATTTGCGCAATCCAATTTAATGAAGGCAAATTATCAATTAGAAAACTATAATGATGCTGTGGCTTACGCCGAAAAAGTTCTAACTAATTCTAAAATTGATAATAAAATTAAGAGTGATGCTTACATCATTATAGCTCGTTCTGCTATTAAAACAGGTGATCAAGAAAAAGCCAAAGATGCTTATGCTAAAGTTCAAAAAGTAGCATCAGGAGAAACAGCGGCCGAGGCGTTATACTACAATGCTTATTTTAAAAATAAAGAAGGTAAGCATGAGGCGTCTAACAAATCGGTGCAAAAACTTGCTAAAGATTTTTCAGGATATAAATATTACAGTGCCAAAGGTTTAGTGCTAATGGCTAAAAATTATGATGCTCTTGGAGATGCATTTCAAGCGACTTATATTTTGGAAAGCGTTATTGAAAACTTTAAGGAGTTTGATGATGTCGTTTCTGAAGCGAAACAAGAATTAAGCAGAATAAAAGGCGAAGAATCTAAAACAAACTCATCAATTGAAATAGAAGAAGGTAATTAATAAAGCCAGTTCTTTTAAAATCTAAAAAAATCAAATATGCGTAAGCACTCAAAACATATATTAGTTCTAACATTAGTATTAATTACAACTTTAGTTTTTTCACAACAAAGAGAAAATGATACCATAAAAACAGGTGTTATAGATGTTGTTAAACCTTATACCCCATCTATTTCTGATGCTTTTAAAGTAAAAGAAATACCATCGTTAGATGATGAAGTTACCGATGCTAAACAAGAAGTGAAGTATAATATTTTTTCGTTTCCTGTAGCCTCAACCTTTACCCCTGCAAAAGGCAGAGCAGCAGTGGTTGAAAAAGCGAAACCCATTAAATTATATGATAATTATGCCACAATTGGCTTTGGAACATATACTACCATATTAGGCGAAGTGTACTTGAACCATGCGATAAGCAGAACCGAAAGTGTTGGTGGTTATATTAGTCATCATTCGTCTCAGGGCGATATAGATGACGTCGTATTTGATAATGATTTTTCAGATTCAAAAATAAATGTCAATTATTCATCTAGATTGCGTGATTTGTCATGGAATGTTGAAGGTGGTTTTCAAAGATTCACAAACAATTGGTATGGTATTCCAGACTTATTGACATTACAAGCACAGGCTAATAATATTCAACCAGATCATTCTTTTTTTAGTGCACATTTTGGTGGGGATATTACATTTGAAGATACTTACATAAATTCAGGAAGCTTCTTTTTTAGACGTTTTGGAGATAATCAAGGATCTGGAGAAAACCGATTTAAAGTAAATACTTTAATTGATATTCCAATAAGCGGTGAGGAAGTAGCAACTAAAATTACGTTTGACTATTTAAGCGGAACGTTCGATAGAAGTTACGATTCCTTGGGCGAAATAAATTATGGAAATTTTCAAATTGGATTAACACCTAGTTATCAAATAAAAGAAGATGATTTAACCGTTAATTTAGGGTTTTCAGCATTTTATTTGAATGAAGAAGTTACAGGAGATAACAAGTTTTATATCTATCCCAATGTCACTGCAAGTTACCGTTTGGTAAACGATGTGTTAATTGCATATGGTGGTATAGAAGGTGGATTAATTCAGAATTCCTATCATGGGTTTGCCACCGAGAATCCATTTGTTTCACCAACGTTAATGATTATGCCGACCGACCAACAATACAATGCTTACATTGGTCTAAAAGGAAAGCTTTCTAGTAATATGAGTTATAACATAAGCGGAAGTTATCTAGCCGATAGAAATAAGGCTTTGTTTAGAAGTAATACTACACTTTTAGATTTTATAGATGCTGAAAATTACCAATATGGGAACTCCTTTGGTGTCGCCTATGATAATGTTGATACCTTTGGTGTTGCTGGAGAAATTAACGTAGATGTTAATAGAAATTTTAAGTTAGGTATTAAGGCAGAATATTTTAACTATTCTATGAATGATGAAGCGGAAGCTTGGAATTTACCAGATGTAAAAGGCTCTTTATTTCTAGATTATCAAATAAATGAACATTGGTTTGCAGGCGCTAATTTATTTTACATCGGCGAGCGAAAGGATTTATTGAGTATTATCGATCCGCTAGAAGGATTCAGAGCAATGACGGTTACTTTGGATAGTTATTTTGATGCTAATGCACATTTAGGTTATCATATCAATGACCAAATCTCTGTATTTGCAAAAGCCAATAATATAGCCAATGAAGCTTACCAAAAATGGGCTGAATTCCCGGTACAAAGTATTCAGTTTTTAGCTGGTGCTACTTTTAAGTTTGACTTCTAAACATACCCCAATAAAAATACTATCTCAACCGCGCCAAATAATCAAAATGCTCTCCATCTAAAACTGATTCACAGTTAAGACCAACAGCATCACATGCAAATTTTAAGGTGTCAAAATCTAAATATAGCCATTTCATGGGATTTTCATTTTTACCTTTGTAGCTTAAAAAATAATCGAGTTCGCCATAGTAGCTGGAGTTCATATTCATCCAATAACCACCATCTTCATCTTCGTACATATACTTAATATCGGACGAATCAATAAGAATTTGTCCTTTAGGTTTTAGTAAGGATTTTAAATGTGATAAATATTTAGAAACTTGATTTAATTCTTTAAAAATTCCTGTGCCATTCATTAAAAGAAGTATGGTGTCAAATGTTTCAGTTTCATTTAGCACATCTTTTAGTGTTGCATTTAAAACGCCGCGTTGTTTTGAAACTGTGATAGCGCCTGGTGAGACGTCAATGGATTTAACGCTAAATCCTTTTTCTTGCAAATACAAACTGTGACTGCCTGCACCACAACCAACATCCAAAATATTTCCCTTACATAGTTTTAATGCTTTTTGTTCAATTATTGGCATGTCTTTATAACCTCTGAATAGATAAGGAACCGGTAAAATATCATCATCAGAAATACTTGTAGATGTTATTATATCCTGGGTGTATTTCCCATTTTGATAATCTAATAAAGCTTTTCCGAAAAGGTCTTTCATTCTGTTTGTTATCATTTCGGGTAATTCCGATTTTTGTCAGATTTGTATCGAGAACTTTAGTTATTTTTACTTCATGCAAGATTTTATAAATAACCTTCCAAAGCTCGCCAAAGATAAGCATAATGAAAACAAAAAATTCTTTGCTAAACTTAAAAAGAAACCGCCTAAGAATTTAGATTATGTTATGCAAGAATTGCATAAAAAAGAGTTTAAACGAACAGATTGTCTGGAGTGTGCGAACTGTTGTAAAACAACGGGTCCTTTATTTACAGATAAGGATATTGATAGGGTTTCGAAGCATTTTAGAATGAAGTCCCAACAATTTATTAGCAATTATTTGGAAATTGATGAGGATAATGATTATGTTTTACAAAGTGTACCCTGTACTTTTTTGGGAGTAGATAATTATTGTTCCATTTATGATGTACGCCCAAAGGCATGTCGGGAATTTCCACATACTGATAGAAAAAAGTTTCAGCAAATTTCAAATCTTACATTAAAGAATGTGGCTATCTGTCCTGCTGCATTCAATATTGTTGAGGAGATGAAAAACCGAATAAAATAATTATATTTAATTCTAAATTTTTACTTATTTGGAAACGCTTTTAGTTTATTTTGAAAATATTCCAAGGCACCATCGTGTCATTATCATTGTTGGAGGCATTGCATTCTTCTGGATTATTGAAGGCGTAATCCCAAGGTTTAAATTTAATTATAAGAAGTGGAGACACGCAGTTCCTAATCTGTTTTTTAATCTAACGCTGCTTCTCATTAATTTACCGCTGGCTTTTATGCTTCTAAAATCTGCAGATTGGGTAGTTGCTAATGATTTTGGGGTTTTAAATTGGTTACCAGGTATGCCATTATGGTTGTATATAGTCTTAGGGGTTATCATGTTAGATTTTTTCGGAGCCTATCTGCCACATTTTATTGAGCATAAAGTGAGACCATTATGGATGGTACATTTAGTACATCATACCGATCATGAAGTGGATACAACAACTGCTAATCGTCATCATCCCATTGAAAGTGTTATTCGTTTTTTCTTTACGCTTTTTGGGGTTTTCATGGTTGGTACTCCTATTGGGTTGGTGCTTTTATATCAAACACTTTCGGTGTTGGCGACACAATTTAGTCATGCCAATATTAAACTACCGAAAAAGGTTGATAGAGCACTAAGCTATTTTATTGTTTCACCAGATATGCATAAGGTTCATCATCATTTTAAGATGCCTTACACCGATTCCAACTATGGAAATATTTTTTCCATTTGGGATAGGCTATTTGGAACTTATATGGAATTAGAAACAGAAGCGATAGTTTATGGCGTAGATGTTTTTCCAGATGAAAAGAAGAATGGTAATCTTAAAGATTTACTGCTTCAACCATTTCAGAAATACAGAAAACCAACTTCCGACGATTAATTAACAAAAATAGATTCTAACTGATCTCCCAAATCGAAAATTGGAACCTGTGATAAGTTGGTTAAAATAGAAATAACAACTTTCTCCTTAGGATAAATTAGTAATAATGTTGAAGCTCCAACGCCACCACCGGAATGACTGTATTTTGGTGTGCTATTTTTTGTTTTTCCTATACCAAAACCTAAACCATAGTAAATCATTTCACCAGAATCTAAAACCTGAGACTTTAAAAGTTCTTGTAAGGATTCATTTGAAATAATTTTGGGCTTGATAATTTCATTTCCAAACTTCAATAAGTCTTCTGAGGTTGATATAAACCCACCACCAGCAACTTTAAACTCATTGTTCACCTCTGGTCCAAGTACTACTTTGTCATTATTTTTCACATAAAATTGGGTTCTATTTGGGATTATAGAATCAGCATAATCTAATGAAGAAGCATTCATTTCCAGCGGATTAAAAATTGTTGCTTCAACAAACGCTACAAAGTTGGTATCAGCTATTGTTTGAATAACTTCGCTTAATAAGTTAAATCCGTAAGTACTATATTCACTTTTACTTTGTGGTTTAAATAGCAAAGGATCTTTATTAAAAATATTTAGACCTTCAGTAATTGTTAAAGGTTTATTTAATAGAAATTCATTGTTTTTATAATGCCTAATTCCAGCTGTATGACCTCCAATTTGACGAAGTGTAAAATCGTATTTCTTTTTGGGGTAATTAGGAAGGTAGTGATATAAACTGCTATCTAAATTTATTTTGTTTTCATCCATTAAAAGCCCAATAGCAACAGCGGTAATTGGTTTAGAAATACTTGCAATTCTAAATTGGGTATGTTTTGAAACTCTAGTGTGAGTTTTTAAGTCTGAAAATCCAAATGCTTGAGACCAAATGAGATCTCCCTTTTTTGAAACGGCAATAGACATACCAGGAATATCATTCTTTTTGAGAAATGCTAAAGTATAATCAGATGCTGAAATTGGTTTAGCTTCAGTTGTTGCAACCCGACTCTTACATGAAAAAATTACAAGAAATGAAAGACTAAATAAAAGGAATCTGAGTTTTTCCATTAATTATAAATCAAATATTTTTTGCGGGTTTTTTTAAATGCAGCTAGGTCTTTTTGCCAAGACCCTTTAATTGCTTCTTCGCTTAATCCAGCTTCTATTTGTTTTTGAAGTTCAGCTGTACCAGCATGTTTCGTAAAATTATCAGTATTAAAAAACTTTGACTTATCTGTTGTGTTTTCATATGCTTTAATAATCCATTTTAAAGTCATTTCGCCATTCAGTACTTCATCTTTTAAATCTTCACCATAGCATAAAACATTTTTATGTTTCGGGTATTTAGCACCAAAATTTTCAATAGGTGTGTACGTGAATTGGCATTTCTCCTTGTCTAAAAACGGAGCGCCATATCTTTGAAATTGAAATTCTGTTCCCCGTCCTGCGTTAATGTTGGTGCCTTCAAAAAGCCCTAAACTGGGATACAATTTTATTGACTGATCGTTTGGTAAATTTGGAGAAGGACGTATTGGTAAACTATATGGGATATCATGCGCGAAATTTTTTAAAGTTATAACGGTTATGTCGCATTGTATACCATTTACTAACCAATTTTCTCCGTTAATCATTTGTGCGTATTCACCAATGGTCATACCGTGCACTAATGGAATGGGATGCATTCCCAGAAAACTCTGGTTTTCAATTTTTAAAGTTGGCCCATCAATATAATGACCATTAGGATTTGGTCTATCTAATATTATCATTGGAATTTTAGCTTCGGCACAAGCTTCCATTACATTGTGAAGTGTTGAAATATAAGTGTAAAAGCGAACTCCAACATCTTGAATATCGAAAACAACTATATCAAGATCTTCTAAATGTTGTGGTAGAGGTTTTCTGTTTTTTCCGTGAAGCGATACAATTGGTAAGTTGGTTTTTTTGTCGAAACCATCATCTACATGGGCACCTGCATCAGCTTTTCCCCTAAAACCATGTTCTGGAGCAAATACTTTCTTAATATTTACACCCCTTGAAAGTAAAGAATCAACCAAATGCGTATAGCCGTCGTTCTTAAAAACAACACTCGTTTGATTAGCGACAATACCTATTGATTTTCCCTTCAATAAGTGTAAATAAGCTTCAGTTTGATTTGCGGCAACGATAACCTTTTCATCTTTCTCTGTCGGTATAGTTTTCTTATTAATATCGGTATCAGCTACCTTTTCATCTTTAACCTTAGATGCGCAGGAAATCATTATTAAAACAGCCCCAATTATTATTGTGAAAACTGTATTTTTGAAAATATTAATTTGCATAAATAAGTTTGAATTACGAGTATTTTATAGCTAAACGCATTATTGGTAGTAAAGCGTATAAAAGTAGCATTTCGGCACCAATAATAAAAATTGGTATTGCTGCTATAGCAATTGGTATTGTAGTTATGATGATTGCGATTGCTACTGGTATCGGTCTGCAGCAAAAAATACGCGATAAAGTAGTCGCTTTTAATGGACATGTTACTATTACAAATTATGATAGTAATAATTCGCAAGAAACTATTTATCCAATTTCCAAGAATCAAGAATTTTATCCAGAGTTTAAGTCTGTTCAAGGAATCAAGCATGTGCAGGCTGTCGCTACAAAACTAGGTGTAATAAGGACCGAAACAGATTTTGAAGGAGCTATTTTAAAAGGTGTTGATGCCAATTTTAAATGGGATTATTTTAAAGAATTTTTAGTTGAAGGTAGCCTACCTGATTATTCCAATAAACGTAATGAAGAGGTTTTAATATCACAGTATTTAGCTAATAGATTGGGCTTTAAGTTGGGTGATAAATTTCAAATGGTTTTTGCAAAAAACGACCTGAATAAATCTCCAAATATTATTACTTACAATGTTGTTGGTATTTATAATTCTGGTTTTCAGGATTTTGATTCAACCTACATTATTGGAGATTTGAGGCATTTACAACGAATTAATAACTGGGAAAAGGATCAAATAGGAAATTTTGAAGTGTTTATTGACGATTTTAGTAATATTGAACGAAAAACCATTGAGATATATCAAAACACACCTTCATTATTAAATACACAGGCCATAACAGATAAGTTTTATTCCATTTTTGAGTGGATTAAAATATTTGATAAAAATATTTATGGCATTATTGGTATAATGATTCTTGTTGCTGGAATAAATATGATAACAGCTTTGTTAGTGTTAATTTTAGAACGCACACAAATGATAGGTATTTTAAAAGCCATAGGAAGTAATAATTGGAGTGTAAGAAAACTGTTTTTATACAATGCTTCTTATTTGATTTTATTAGGTTTGTTTTGGGGAAATATAATAGGATTAGGGTTGTTATTTGCTCAAAAATATTTGAAGCTTATTCCTTTAGATCCAAGTGTCTATTATGTGACAGAAGCTCCCGTTTACATTAATTTTGGATATATATTACTTCTTAATTTTAGCACTTTAGTATTATGTCTTTTAATGTTGCTCATTCCGTCGTATATTATAACTAAAATATCGCCTGTAAAAGCTATTAGGTTTGAGTAGGTTGAGATGCAGACAGAAGTACTTAACAATAACTAACTTTTAACGGTTCTCGAATAGCTTTTTACTATTTTTGATTAGAATAAAATAGAACTATGAAATACGCAAATAACATACTTGAAACCATTGGTAATACGCCTTTAGTCAAGCTTAATGTCTTAACTAAAGATTTACCTTGTTTAGTATTGTCAAAATATGAAACATTTAATCCAGGTAATTCTACTAAGGATAGAATGGCTTTGAAAATGATTGAAGATGCCGAAGCCGATGGTCGTTTAAAACCAGGAGGAACTATTATAGAGGGTACTTCGGGAAATACTGGTATGGGGTTAGCGCTTGCGGCTATTGTTAAAGGCTACAAAATGGTTTGTGTCATTAGCGACAAGCAAAGTAAGGAGAAAATGGATATTTTACGGGCTGTAGGAAGCAAAGTTATTGTTTGTCCTACTAATGTTGAGCCAGAAGATCCGAAATCTTATTATTCCACTTCAAAACGATTAGCCGAAGAAACCCCCAACTCTTGGTATGTTAACCAATATGATAATCCAAGTAACTCTAAAGCGCATTATGAAAGCACTGGACCTGAAATTTGGAATCAAACCGAAGGAAAGGTAACTCATTTTGTGGTTGGGGTAGGAACAGGAGGGACCATTTCCGGAGTTGGTAAATATTTAAAAGAGCAAAACCCAAATGTGAAAGTTTGGGGTATAGATACTTATGGAAGTGTGTTTAAAAAGTATCATGAAACTGGAATTTTTGATGAAAATGAAATCTACCCTTATATAACGGAAGGTATAGGGGAGGATATTCTGCCAAAGAATGTAGATTTTAGTGTTATTGATGGTTTTACGAAAGTAACAGATAAAGATGCCGCTATCTACACACAAAAATTGGCTAAGGAAGAAGGTATGTTTCTCGGTAATTCTGCAGGAGCGGCAATAAAAGGCTTACTTCAATTAAAAGAACATTTTAATGAAGACGATGTAGTTATTGTTCTTTTTCATGATCATGGAAGCCGTTATGTAGGTAAAATGTTTAATGATGAGTGGATGCGTGAACGTGGATTTATTGAAGATGAAATGACTTCTGCTGGAGATATAGTTTCAAACCATTCAGAGCGAAAATTAATCACCGTTAAGACCGAAGAGCTAGTTTCGCATGCGATCGAGCGGATGAAGAAGTATAAAATATCTCAAATACCTGTTGAAGATTCAAACGGATTTGTTGGAGCTATTGATGAAGCCGATTTATTGAGAAAGTATATTGAAAATAAAGATATATCAGATTTACCAATAAAGGAAGTTATGCATAAGCCCTTTCCAATAGTTGAAAAACATACACCTATTGAAGCGATATCTAAATTAATTCATAGAGACAATAATGCAGTTTTGGTAAAGTTGGATGAAAACAACTATCAAATTATTACTAAGTACGATATTATCAGCGCCCTATAAATACTTATTTAAGGGTAATCGTATCAATTGTTAAGTTAAAATCTTCTTCTTGTTTATTGCCAATTAAAAAAGCGACCATTTCCATTTGGTTTCCGGAATAATTATCCATGTCCAATAATCTACCTCTATAAGTCGGATACATGGTACTGAAAGGGATTTCTATGGTTTGCCAACTGTTTGAGGTTTTAAATTTTGCAATATAAGAATGGGAATCTTCACGTTTATCTTTTACTCTAAATTGATATGTTTTTTCATCTCCTTTTACCTTAAGAACAAATTTTGAATACGATTTAGTCTCTAATGTTTCAAAATCATACTGTGTCATCGCAAAACCACCATTATTTTTTAAAGATACATGACCATTAAAAAGACCGTATCCATCTTTATTTTTTTTAATGGAACTATTTGAAAATCCTCCCATAACAAGATCATTAACAATTTTCCAGTTATCAGGTGTATCGTTCTTTTTAAAATCAAATAAGACCATAGACTTTTGTGTAAAAATTAGCACTGCAATAAGGCATCTTAGTTTCATAAATAATAAAGTATCTATAAAAATAGTATTGTTAATCTGTAATTTATATTATACCAGCATTAGAATTTTAAGAAGTCTCTACTTTTTCTTAACACCCTTTTTTCTGTCCCAATTATCTTTCATTTCACCTAAAGTAAGTTGGTCTTTACTATCTTCATCCATAGCGGCATAGTTTTTCTTTTAAAAGAAGTCTATTCTTTCAGAGAAATGGATTCATTTTTATTCGTGTCAAATTGTTTAAACATTCGTTGAAAGCTCGAGCTTTTAGGGTCTTGAACAGATAAAGTTAAGGTAAAAGAAATTAAAAGAAATGTTTAAACGCATAATTTGAGGATTCTCGATTTCATATGTATTCCATTAAGTTATTATTAATAATGGTTTTAGACTCTTATTATACATTAAGTTTTAACAAAAAGATGATTGTAAGAGCTTTCTTTTATTTAATAGTATATAGTTCAGCAAATATTAAGCGTATCTTTGCAGTTCAATTAAAAATGGCATTTAAAATAGTTTGTCATTTAACAAACAACTTATATGTCATTTAAGTCTTTAGGCTTATCCGAAGCCCTACTAAGAGCAGTTAGTAAAAAAGGATATTCAACCCCAAGCCCTATCCAACAAAAAGCAATTCCTCCAGTTCTAGAAGGAAGAGATGTTCTCGCATCGGCACAAACTGGAACTGGTAAAACAGCAGGTTTTACATTACCACTTTTGCATTTGCTTTCGGAAAACCCGAAACAAAAGTTTAGACCTATCCGTGCTCTAATTTTAACGCCAACACGCGAATTGGCGGCTCAGGTGCATGCCAATGTTAAGGAGTATAGTGAGTTTTTAAACTTACGAAGCGCTGTCATTTTTGGAGGTGTTAATCAAAAGCCACAAGCAGCAACCATTCGTCAAGGGGTAGATATTTTAGTTGCTACTCCAGGTCGCTTATTAGATTTACAAAATCAGGGTTTATTGTCGCTTAAGCGAATTGAAATTTTCGTTTTGGATGAAGCCGATCGCATGCTTGATATGGGCTTTTTAAGAGATATTGAAAAGGTTATAAATATGATGCCTGAGAAACGACAGAATTTGATGTTTTCTGCAACCTTTTCAAAAGATATTAGGAAGTTGGCGAATGGTATTTTAAACAGCCCAGTGCAGGTTGAAGCGACCCCAGAGAACACAACTGTAGAGGCAATTACCCAAAAGGTCTATCGCGTTGCAAAAGGCAAAAAAACAGGTTTAATTATAAAACTGATTTCTGAAGGTAACTGGAAACAAGTTTTAGTGTTTACAAGAACTAAGCATGGAGCTAATAGACTGTGCGAAAAAATGGTAAAGTCTGGCATAACAGCTGCAGCTATTCATGGCAACAAAAGTCAAGGAGCAAGAACAAAAGCTTTAGCAGGTTTTAAAAGTGGAAAGGTTAGAGTTTTAGTAGCGACTGATATTGCGGCTCGTGGACTAGATATTCCATTATTGCCGCATGTTATTAATTTTGAATTACCCAATATCTCTGAAGATTATGTGCACAGAATTGGAAGAACGGGAAGAGCAGGGGCAAGTGGAGAAGCCTTGTCACTAGTTAGTGCAGATGAGACAACTTTTTTAAGAGATATTGAAAAATTGATTGAAATGAAATTGCCTGTACAGATTATTGAAGGGTTTGAACCAGACACAAATGCATCAACCGCACCAATAAAACAAGGTCAAGGAAAGCAAAATCGAAGTAGGAGAAATTCAAATAATACGCGAAATTCCAGCAGAAACACAAACCGAAGTAATACGTCTAGACGTCCAAAACGTAAGAACGATAGGCGGAATTAAGTTGTAATGCAGAAAGTTTTAAAAGATAAAATTATAGAAGTTTGTGACAAAAAGATAGCTACAAAAGGTGAAAATGTTGGTGTGTCTTTTTATGCGTTCTTTAAAAATAAAAATGATAATCCAGAATTATTAATGGAAGCTGCCACTTGGTGGATAAAAAGGCATAAGCTAGATCATTTTGAAAAGGCAACTAAAATTAAAAACCTTGTAAATGGGAATTCAAACAAATAATCCTTTGCATGGTGTAAAGCTTGAACAAATCATTAAGGATTTGGTGAAGCATTATGGTTGGGAATATATGGGGTATACTATTAAAATTAGATGTTTCACTCATGATCCATCTATAAAATCTAGCTTAAAGTTTTTACGAACAACACCTTGGGCCAGAACAAAGGTTGAAAATCTATATTTAAATTATTTAAGAAACAAAAGTTAATCTATTTGTTTAAGCCCTTCATAGATCACAATACTAACAGCGTTCGCCAGATTTAGACTTCTAACATGTTTACTGTATAAAGGAATTTTAAAAAGTGAATTTTCATGTTCTTTTAACAAAGGCTTTGGCAAACCGATAGATTCTTTTCCGAAAACCAAAAACATATCATCTTCAAACGGAATATCCCAATGAGTTTTTGAACCATGACTAGATAGAAAAGCCATAGTTTTACCTTTATTTATTTTGAAAAATTCTTGAATATTCTCATAAAAAGTAACAGATAAATATTGCCAATAATCTAGGCCAGCTCGTTTTAATCGGCTATCGTCAATAGTAAACCCAAAAGGCTTAACAAGATGTAAATGAGAACCTGAAGCTAAAGCTAATCTTCCTATATTACCTGTGTTATTAGGGATTTCAGGTTCAATTAAAACAATATTAAGCGCCATTGTTTTTTACAATATTTAATATAATCAACCAAATTAGTAAAATAAACGGGGAGCCATGTAATAAGAGATCAAACCAATCAATTGGTTGCATGCCTTCTGCACCTCCCCAAAGCCATTTTAATTTCCCCCAAATATGGGGTTCTGGAAAAAAAGGCGCAAGCCCTAATGTTAAACAGAGCAATAGAACAATTTTAAAATCTTTAAAAAGTTTCAATGTTTTTAATTTATAATGGAATTCACAAATTTATCAATAGAATCAGTACCATAATTAGTAACATGTTTCACAAAAGCACTACCAATAATAGCGCCTTTAGCATATGCAGTAGCTTGGGAAAACGTTTCATTATTACTAATTCCAAAACCGATGACTTGCGGGTTTTTTAAATCCATTTTTGCAATACGCTGAAAGTATTCCGTTTGCTCATCCCCAAAACCAGATTTTGCACCCGTAGTACTTGCACTGCTCACCATATAAATAAATCCATTCGAAATTGAATCGATATATCTAATACGTTCATCACTTGTTTGAGGTGTAATTAAAAATACATTTATTAGCCCATATTTCTCGAAAACAGATTGATACTGTTTATGGTAAACATCTACAGGTAAGTCTGGTATAATCAGTCCATCAATTCCTAATTCTTGACATCTTTTGCAAAATGCTTCAACACCATATTGAAACATGGGATTGAAGTATCCCATTATAATTAATGGAATGGAAACAGATTGTCTAATATCTTTTAATTGGTCAAAAAGCACCTCGGTAGTCATGCCATTTTTTAGCGCTGCTGTCGAGCTATCCTGAATAGTTGGTCCATCGGCTAAGGGATCACTAAATGGCAATCCAATTTCAATCATATCCACACCGTTTTTCTCTAAATCTTGTATAATAGAAACTGTGTCGTCTATATTAGGATAACCAGCAGTGAAATATATCGACAATAATTTTTTGTCTTCTTGAAGTTTTTGGTTAATTCTGTTCACAACTTATATTTTGAAATATTCAATATAATTTTCTAAATCTTTATCACCTCTACCAGATAAACTCACAACTACAACATCATCTTTTTTAAATTCTCTTTGTCCAAAAATAGCTAATGCATGTGAGGTTTCAATTGCCGGTATGATGCCCTCTAATTTTGATAATTCTAAACCTGCTTCCATCGCATCACTATCGGTAATGGACATAAATTCTGCACGACCAGTTTTTGATAAATGTGCATGCATGGGGCCGACACCTGGATAATCTAAACCTGCAGAGATAGAATAAGGCTCTGTAATTTGTCCATCATTAGTTTGCATTAAGAGGGTTTTACAACCATGGATAATACCTTCTTTTCCTAAAACTGAAGTTGCAGCACTTTCACCAGAATCTACACCTAAACCAGCAGCCTCTACAGCAATAATACCAACATCTGGTTCGTGTAAATAGTGATAATATGTACCCGCTGCATTACTACCACCACCTATACAAGCTACAACATAATCAGGATTTTCTCTTCCTTCCTGTTCTTTCAATTGCCATTTAATTTCTTCTGAAATAATCGCCTGAAAACGTGTTACCATATCCGGATAAGGGTGGGGTCCAATTGCAGAACCAATGATGTAATGAGTATTTACAGGGTTGTTAATCCAATCACGAATAGCTTCGTTAGTAGCGTCTTTTAAAGTACGGCTTCCGGAAAGCGCTGGTACTACTTTGGCACCAAGCATTTTCATTCTGGCTACGTTTGGTGCTTGTCTTGCGATATCTATTTCTCCCATGTAAACAATACATTCTAGCCCCATTAGAGCACATACGGTAGCAGTAGCAACGCCATGTTGACCGGCACCAGTTTCGGCAATAATTCTAGTTTTACCCAAGCGTTTAGCCATTAAAATCTGACCAATAGTATTGTTGATTTTATGGGCACCGGTATGATTTAGATCCTCTCGCTTTAAATATATCTTGGTGTTATACTTATCAGAAAGGCGTTTAGCATAATAGAGTGGAGAAGGGCGGCCTACGTAATCCTTTAAAAGCTGATCAAATTCTTTTTGAAAATCTGGCTCCGCCATAATTTTTAAATAATTCTGCCGTAACTCTTCCACGTTAGGGTATAGCATTTCGGGAATAAATGCGCCACCAAATTCACCATAATATCCTTTTTCATCTACATTATAATTCATTGTTTTTTTATTATTCAATTTATTAATGAATTCTCTTAAAATTGAAACGTTTTTAAGGCCAGGTTCTGTTTCAAACTTGCTATTCACATCAATGGCACAACAATATTTTGAAGCTATATTTTTTTTAAACAGTTTGATATCTTCAACGTGGTCTAAGCCAATACCCCCACTTAAAAAGAAAGGTTTTGTTGATGGATATTCGTTTAAAACACTCCAATTGAATCTATAGCCATTTCCTCCAGGTAACTTTCCTTTTGTATCGAACAGAAAATAATCACAAACGTCCTCGTAAGCTTCTAAGACCTCAAAATTAAATTTATCTTTAATTGAAAATACTTTAATGACTTCAATAGCCTTATGAAATCGTGACGCTGATTTTAAAATACTACAGTAATATGGCGATTCTTCACCGTGTAATTGAATAGAATCTAACTTAAACTCATTTACTTTTTCTATAATTTTGTTCACATCCTCATTTACAAAAACACCAACTTTATTGATGTCTTCAGAGATTTCAGGTATTTTGGTATCGAAATGGCGTGGAGTGTCTTCAAAAAATATAAAGCCTAAATAGTCCGGTCGCAATGCAGCAACCTGTTTTATGTTATCATGATATTTCATGCCGCAAACCTTTAATTTCATAGCTCTAAAGTTTTAATAAATTCTGTTGCACTTTTCCCCGGATTATCTGATTTCATAAAGTTTTCGCCTATTAAAAAACCTTGATAGCCATAAGGTTGTAATTCTTTAATAGCTTCAATATTGCTAATGCCACTTTCTGATACTTTTACAAAATCATCTGGAATAAGATTGCTTAAACTTTTACTTGTGTTTAAACTAACATCAAAGGTTTTTAGGTTTCTATTATTAACACCCAACATGTCTAAACTAGGCATAATCGATTTGTGTAATTCTTCTTCATTATGAACTTCTAAAAGTACATCCAGATTTAAACTTTTTGCAAATTCTGAAAACTGTTTGATGTCATCTCTAGATAGAATGGATGCGATTAATAAAATTACATCTGCCCCATATGCTTTTGCTTCTAATATTTGATATTCATCAATTATGAATTCCTTTCTTAAGAGAGGGAGATTACAACTTGCTTTTGCACTTAACAAATCATCTAACGAACCTCCAAAATATTTTCCATCGGTTAGTATAGACATTCCACAAACGCCTGCACTTTCATAACCTTTGGCAACATCTTGAACGTTCAAACCATTATTAATAACAGATTTTGAAGGCGACCGTCTTTTATGTTCAGCAATAATACCCGATTTGCTGTTACGTAAGTTGTTGGCTAGTGAAACGGTTAGTCTTTCAAATAAAACGGATTGCTCTAATTGAGAAATAGGGATTAATCCTTTTCTTAGTGCAACTTCTTCGCGTTTGTCTAATGTTATTTTATCTAAAATATTCATTACTTACTTAACTCAATCAATTTATCTAAACTTGCTTTTGCTTTTCCACAGAATAAGGACTCTTTTGCGATTTCAAATCCTTCTTGATGCGATATTTCTTTTACAGTTGAAATTGCCAAACCTGCATTAGCACAAACTACATTGTTTTGTGCATCTGTTCCTTTTCCGTTTATAATATCAACAAATATTTTGGCGGCATCTGCAATAGTATTTCCACCAAAAATGCCGTCTTGTTTGATTTTTGCTACTCCTAAATCTTCTGGTGAAAATAGTTTTTCTGAATAATTTGATACGATTTTTGCTTTTCCTGTTAATGAAATTTCATCATATCCATCTAAGGCGTAAACAATATTATAATTATGCCCAGAGTTTTGATGTAAAAAACTATAAAGTCTTAAAACCTCTAAATTAAAAACACCAAGGACATGATTTTTTGGAAATGAAGGATTAACTAATGGTCCCAACATATTAAAAAAAGTTTTAACTCCTAATTCCCTTCGGATCGGAGCAACATTTTTCATAGCTGGATGGAATAATGGGGCGTGTAATATGCATATACCTGCTTGATCCAAACAACGTTTTAAAAAATCTTCATTATTAGAAAATTTAACACCCAAATTTTCCATTACATTGGATGAGCCTGATGTTGATGACACTCCATAATTACCATGTTTGGACACATGAACTCCTGCACCTGCGGTAATAAATGATGAGAGAGTAGAAATGTTGAATGTATTTTTACCATCACCGCCAGTTCCTACTATATCTACGGCATTAAAATCGCTAAGATTTATTGGTACACAAAGTTCTTGGAGTGCACTTCTAAACCCTCGTAATTCATCAATAGTGATGCTGCGCATCATGAACACTGAAAGAAAGCATGTTATTTGACTTGGGTTATACATATCGTTGGATATGTTAACTATAACCTTTTTGGCTTCTTCTGTTGAGATAGTTTCGTGATTAATTAATCTGTTTAGAATTTGCTTCATTTTTCTTTACCTAATTGTTAACCCAATTCTCTAATATTTTTTTTCCATCGGGTGTTAGAACAGATTCTGGATGGTATTGTACACCTTTAACATCATAAGTTTTATGTCTCAAGGACATGACTTGTCCGTTTACATCAAAAGACGTAGCTTCTAAACTATCAGGTAAATCAGGGTTTACAACCCATGAATGATAACGTCCAACTTCAATATTATTATCTAAATCTTTAAAAATATATTCGTCATTAACACTAATGGTAACGTTTGTAGCGACACCGTGATAAACGTCGTCTAAATTAACGAGCGAACCTCCAAAAACTTCACCAATTGCTTGTTGGCCCAAACAAACACCAAAAATACTTTTGGTAGCTGCATATGTTTCAATAATCGATTTTAATAAACCAGCTTCATTTGGAATACCTGGACCAGGCGACAATAAAATTTTGTCAAATGGCTTCACATCATCTAAAGTTAATTTGTCGTTCCTAAAAACGGTTACCTCACAGTTTAAATCCTCCAAATAATGTACAAGATTGTAAGTGAAACTGTCGTAATTATCTATAACTAATACTTTTTTCATAATTAAATATCTTCTGCTAATTGAATAGCTTTAGTTAATGCACCTAACTTATTATATACCTCTTGTAGTTCGTCTTCTTTATTAGATTTTGATACTAAACCTGCCCCAGCTTGCCAAAATAGTCTATAGTCTTTACTTAAGAATGTACGAATCATAATAGCGTGATTAAAGTTACCCTCAAAGTCCATAAAACCAATTGCTCCGCCGTAAAACGCACGACTGGTTTTTTCGTAATCTTCAATAAGTTGCATGGCTCTGTGTTTTGGCGCACCACTTAAAGTTCCTGCAGGAAAAGTATCTGCTACCACTTGCATAGTTGAGGTAGTGTCATGTTTCATCCCAGTAACTTTACTTACCAAATGAATGACATGCGAGAAAAACTGAACTTCGCGATAGGTTTCAACTTTAACTTGACTCCCATGACGACTTAAATCGTTTCTAGCCAAATCCACCAACATGACGTGTTCGGCATTTTCCTTACCATCATTTTTTAATTTTTCAGCTAAAACCTCATCTTTTTCATAATCACCAGTTCTTTTGTATGTTCCAGCAATAGGGTGAATTTCGGCTAAACCATCTTCTACAATCAATTGAGCTTCTGGTGAGCTTCCGAAAATTTTAAAATCGCCATAATCAAAATAGAATAGGTAGGGTGATGGATTTATACTTCGTAAGGCTCGGTAAATATTAAAATCGTCGCCTGTAAATTCTTGAGAAAAGCGTCTTGACAATACTAACTGAAATACATCACCACGTTGGCAATGCTTTCTTGCAACTTCAACATGCTCCCTAAATTCATCATCAGTTAAATTAGACATGATGTCTCCCTTTGAGTTGAAATTGTAAGAAGCAAAGTTCTGCACATTAATGAGCTTATCGATTTCATCAATGTTATTCTCAACGCCTTCAAAACAATGTGCAAAAATATAGGCTTCATTTTTAAAATGATTTATAGCTATGATGTTTTGGTAAACAGCATAATACATGTCAGGGATAACTACAGAATCAGCTTTTTTACGAACTTCAACCTCTTCAAAATAGCGAACTGCATCGTAGGCCGTATAACCAAAGATCCCGTTGTTAATGAATTTGAAATTTTCTTCAGATTTAGTGTCAAATTTTTTAGTGAAATTGTAAATCTCATCAACCACACTAATACCATCTTTTATTTCTATGGATGTTGAACTTCCATCTGGAAACGTTTCAGAAATTACTTCATTTTCAACCTTTATTGTAGCTAAAGGATTAAAACAGATGTAAGAGAAATTTTTGTGACTTCTGTGATAGTCACCACTTTCCAATAAGATACTGTTAGGGTATTTGTCCCGAATTTTATAGTATACCGTAACGGGAGTAATAGTGTCTGTTAAAATTCGTTTATGGTGTGTATAAAGGCTGTATTTTTTCATGTGTTTTATAAAAAAAGGCTTGTCGTGAATGACAAGCCTTTTTGATATTTTAATATTTAAATATACTAGGATTTTACTTCACGAATGTTAGTTTCGAAAGTACCACCACCAAGTATTATTTAAAATAGATTTCATCTTTTAATTTTATGAGTTCAAATATAGAAATGAAAATATAATTACGCAAAAGTTTTATTCTTTTTTTAAAACAAAAAACTACCATTAAAAACGGTAGTTTTGAGGTGATTATTAGGTGCAGAGAGAATTTTCAGTTTGCTATTAACCTTAACTTCCCTAATAATCGAATAAGTTCTAAGGTTTCATCTTTAGATAAAGAATTTACTATATCTTTTTCTGTGCTATCGATCAAATTATCTATTTCATTTAAAAAATCAGTACCTTGATTAGTTATTATAATATCTATTTTTCTTTTATTCGTTTGATTAATTTCTTTTTCAACATATCTTTTTTTAATGAGTTTATCTATTAATCTAGTAGTATTACTCATATTATTTATCATCCGTTCCTGAACAGTAGAAAGTGATGCTGGTTTCCCATTTTGACCACGCAAAATTCTTAGAACGTTGAATTGTTGAATAGAAATATCATATGGTTTAAGAACGTCATTTAGTTTACCATTAACTATTCCGTAAGTATACAAAATGTTAACTACAACTTTTTTTGATAAAGGTAGATTAGAACTAGTTTTTAAGAGTTTTTCTATCTTCATCTACAACTGTTGTATATACAAATGTACATTTTATTTTCGTATTTTTGTTAAAAAAAAGTGCTATTTCATTGAATAAAATTGCAGTAATCGTAATTTTAATTCTTAATTTTTGCAATTATTCATTTTAATTTAACAGAGTATAAGTGTTTCCATAGAAGTATTATGTCTAGGATTTTTATTAAAGCAATATTTCTTTTGATTTCTTTTAATGCCATTGGTCAAACATGCCCAACATTGATAAGTCCAATGAATGGAGATAATAATGTGTCCATAGATACTTCCATTTCTTGGAATAAAGTTGAAGGCGTAACAGGTTATATTATATCAATTGGGACTACACCAGGTGGAAGTGATATACTCACTACACAGACTAGCACAAATTCTTATAATCCACCATTGGGCCTTCCGGATAATACACTTGTTTATGTTACTGTTACTTTGTTTTTCTTTAATCTTCCAAATATAGTTTGCGGCAGTGAGTCTTTTAGAACAGAAGATATTACAGTTCCACCCAATTGTACAATAATATTGAATCCGGCTAATGGAGATAGTGGAGTAAACATTTCATCAAATATTACTTGGGAATATGTTTCTGGAGCAGATGGTTACTTACTTACAGTTGGGACAACACCAAGTTCAGGAGATTTAGTGAATAATTTAGATGTTGGCAATACCTTACAGTATAACCCCATCTCAGATTTTTTGCCGTTAACAGAGGTTTTTGTTAAAATTGTACCTTATAACGAAAATGGTAATCTCATTTCTTGTGTTGAGGAAAGTTTTTTCACCGGGGAGATTGCAGCATTGCCTAATTGTTCTAATATTATCTTTCCAAAAGATGGAGAAACTAATGTTCCATTATCCCCTTTGTTAGAGTGGGAAGCAGTATCAGGAGCTACTGGATATAAATTATTTGTTGGTTCATCTCCAATTGTAAACGATGTCCTTGATGGTATATCCTTTTTTACAAATTCTACATTTGTAATTAACTTTGAACCTAATACGTTATATTTTATTAGAATTATCCCTTTTAATCTATCTGGAGAAGCCATTGGTTGTTTGCAGGGTAGTTTTTCAACTGTTCTGGGTTGTGGCCCTTTTTTCGATCCAGTTACTAATGAATTAACGACCCTATACCCGAATATTACTTTTCCAGATCAAGTTGGTATTTGTGAGAATGACTTTTCTACAAAAATTTTTGCAGATAATACGGCTGATGGTTACAGATGGTATTTTATCAATAGTAATGGAAGTGAAGACTTAATATCTGAAACAAACAGTGTTGATTTAACCGAATCGGGAACCTACAGACTAGAGGTCTACAATACAAACCTAGATTCTGGCGGTGAAATAGAGTGTTCTTCTTCAAAAGAGTTCACAGTGGTTTCCTCAGAGGCTCCTAGGATAGTAGGAGTTAATGTAAGTCAACTAATGAATGGTGTCGAAATACAAGTGCAAACTTCTGGAAATGGGGATTATGAGTTCTCTCTTGATAGTTTGGAAGGACCGTTTCAAGATAGTAATTACTTTAATAATGCCCCTTCCAATACTAGCACAATTTATGTAAGAGATAAGAATGGTTGTGGTAGTATTAAGTATGAAATTATTAATTCAGCAGGTTTTCCAAAATACTTCACACCAAATGGAGATCGAATTAACGATGCTTGGCAGTTTAGAACTAATGATGGAGGAACCGTCTCAATTATTTCTTTGGTAATTTTTGATCGATTTGGCAGGTTAATCAAGGATATAAGTAATGATGTAAATGGTTGGGACGGAACTATGAATGGTAGTAAGTTACCTTCTTCAGATTACTGGTATAAGGCCATAACAGAAACCGGTACCACATTTATAGGGCATTTTGCCCTTAAACGTTGACATTGTTTAACTTAAATTAATGTTAAAAACATAATCTTGTACAATTTGATTTTTAAATTTAGACTATGAAATATTTCTATTTAATACTGGTGTTGATTATTTTATCATGTAAAAGTGATGTAGAAAAAAAGAATCAACCGCCAATAGCATTATCTGAAAATTCTAAGGATGAATTAGAAATTTACGATTTTGACGGGTTCAAGAAATTTTTAAATAAAAATGATGATAAGATTTATGTGATTAATTTTTGGGCCACTTGGTGCGCTCCATGCGTTAAGGAATTACCTTATTTCGAAAAATTGAATGCAATTTATGAAAATAAAAATGTTGAAGTGGTTTTGGTAAGTCTGGATTTTCCACATTTATACGAATCTAAACTAAAGCCCTACATAAAGAATAAGAATTTGAAATCTAAGGTTGTAGCTCTTGACGATCCTGATATGAACTCATGGATTCCGCTGGTAAGTCAGGAGTGGTCTGGCTCAATTCCGGCAACTGTTATATACAATAAAGATAAAAAGCAGTTTTATGAACAGTCATTTACCTATGCAGAACTTGAAAAAGAAGTTAATCAATTTTTAAAACAATAATAGAATGAAAAAGTTAGTAAAGTTAGTTTCGGCATTAACAGTAGTGCTTTTAATTAGTGCTTTTACCGTAAACAAAGAAGAGTTAGGAGAAGGTTATAAAATCGGAGACATAGCAGAAGATTTCTCCCTAAAAAATATAGATGGTAAAATGGTATCTCTGTCAGATTATAAAGATGCAAAAGGTTTTATAGTAACTTTTACATGCAACACTTGCCCATATGCTGTTTTGTATGAAGATCGAATTATAAATCTCGACAAGAAATATGCGCCTAAGGGATACCCTGTTATTGCTATAATGCCTAATAATACCGATGTTAAACCAGGTGATAATCTAGAAGCAATGAAATCTAGAGCACAAAGCAAGGGATTTACATTTCCTTATTTAATAGACAAAAACCAAACGGTATACCCTAAATTTGGGGCGACTAAAACACCACATGTTTTTATTTTGAAAAAAACTGATGAAGGAAATCAGGTAAAATATATTGGAGCCATTGATGATAACTATAAAGATGCCTCAGCTGTTTCAGCAAAATATGTTGAAAATGCAGTAGATGCACTGTTGGATGGGAAGGAAGTTGAGCAAACAGTGACCAAAGCAATTGGTTGCTCCATAAAAGTATAATTAGGTAAAAGTAAAAAAGCCGAAGTATTATACTTCGGTTTTTTTTCGTCTATACAATAAGAAGTCTTAGTTTTGTGTTAAAATTAAATAGTTTAATGGAAGATTTAACTCAAGAAGATTGGGCAGAGCAATTAGCTCAAGATGAAAAAGCGGTTGTTCTAGATGTTCGTACTGATAATGAAGTTGCTGATGGTATAATCCCTAATGCTATACATATCGATATTTATAAAGGACAAGAATTTGTGGCCGCTATTGAAGATTTAGACAAAAGTAAAAACTACTACGTGTATTGCCGTTCTGGAAATAGAAGTAGACAAGCTTGCCAGATTATGGAACAACTGGGCTTTGAAAATGCTTATAATTTAGAAGGAGGTATCTTAGATTGGGAAGGCAATATTGTAGATTTTTAATAAAATATATTTATTATGATAAACCGATTTTTATTTTTAGCTTCTTTAATTTTTGTTTTTGGGTGTAACAAAATCCCTGAGAATAACGGCCAAACCAAAGTGATTTCTCAAGAGGAAATGCAAACACTGTTGCAGCTTGATGATGTACAATTGGTTGATGTAAGAACTCCAAAAGAGTTTAGTGACGGTTATATTGAAAATGCCATAAATATAGATTTTTTATCTCCAGATTTCAATAAAGGCATTCAACGTTTGGATAAAGAAAAACCAGTTATTGTTTATTGCCGCTCTGGAAAACGAAGTGGAAAATGCTCCAAAGTTTTGGTTGAAGCAGGTTTTAAGAAAATATACGATTTAGAAGGAGGGTTTTCTAAATGGAAGCAAGAAGAAGTAACAAAAAATTAAAAGTTCTCTAACGAGAGTTTTTTTATTTTAATTCATAGCAGAATAGCGATTTTAAGTCATATTTTTTTTTGTTATATTTGGTACACTCCAAATTAATGACCCTCTATCTTAAATGATAAAATAGCATTATCATTTATTATATTTTATTCCCTAAATGAATTTTTAATAGCAAATTATGCTGTACAATAATGTATGGTATACTAACCAATTAAATTATTTATTATGATTAAAAAAACAATTTCTTTAATTACCATTTTTGTTATGGTATTCGGTTTTATGTCCACATTAAATGCTCAAGACGACCAATCTTCTGCGGTTTTGGAGAGCATTATGTTAACACCAGATTACAAAAACCTTAAAACTTTAGGAGATAATATGCGAGAGCATAACGCTAAGTTTCATGCCAATGAGCCTTATAATGCCGAAGTATATAATATTTCTACTGGGCCAAATGCGGGTAGCATGGTATGGATGATGGGACCCACAACTTATTCACATTTAGATGCGCGACCATCTGGAGATGGCCATGATGAACATTGGAGGGACAAGGTAATGCCCTACATTAAAAAAATTGAAACCATAGAGTTCTGGAAAATGGATAGTAAATTATCTAATTTGGCAATGATGGATGGAGATATCTCTAAAACGCCAGTTATTTTTGTTAGATACCATGAAATAGAGCGTGGCGAAATCCCAGGGGCTTTTGCTTTTTTAGAATACGTTAGTAAAACTTTAAAAGCTATGGATGGCAATAACCCTTGGGGAGTTTATGTAAATGAATTTAGGCAAGGTAATTTAGGTAGGCACATTGCTACCGTAGGGTTTATGAAAAATTGGGCTGAAATGGATGAGGAAGGAGGTAATTTTAAAGAGACTTTTGACAAAGTTAATGGTAAAGAAAATTGGCAGCTCTTTCAAGATTTGGGAGAAAAAAGTTTTTCGAATTCGTGGGATGAAATTTGGAATTATAATGCTTACATGAGTGGAAAGTAGAGCTTCCTAGTATTTGAAATAATTATATCGATGAAAAACCTTTATCGCAGATAGCGGTAAAGGTTTTTTTGTTTTGTCTTGTTTTTGAGTTATTTAGCTTATATTTTTTTAACATTTAATCATTTTGTTTAACTTTATAACACTAAACTTAACTAAATTTTTTACGTTATGAACATGATGAACGGATGGTTGATTCTTTCAATAGTAGCTTTACTATTTTTAAGCATGTATGTATATGCCTATATTTTTGTTTATTTTGAAAGAGTTAAAAATAAAAAGAAAAAAAAATTAGAACTTCTTAATGAAGAATTAAGGCAACAAGAGAAGATAAGAAAACAAGAACTTATTGATGAAAAAGTTAATAAGATTGCAAATAGGAGTAAGCAAATTAAAGAAGAATTAAGGCGTTTGGAGGAAATGAAAAAGGCCAGAGTAAGTACTTCTTAACTCTTTCATATCTCCCTATTTTGTATACTAGTCAATAATAGGAGGGAGCCCCGCCTTTAAAAGTTCTTCTTCCAAATTTGGCACCTCTATAGTGGTTAATTTTATAATATCTGGCTTCACCCGCTTTAATAGTTGATTAGCAATTTCTAAACTTCTTATTTGCATTTTTGTTGGGCCATAACTTCCATAAAATATACCAGTGTTGGCAACAGATAATCTACTATTTATAGACTGGATATCTTTTTCTCCAATCTCTTTCTTTGCTTGACTTCCATTCAAGATATATTTAATACGGTTTACCTCATCATTTAACTTTGATATTTGTAATTCGAAATCCCCGGGAACTTTATCTAGATATTTTATTGCTGATTTTAATACTTGTAACTTCTTAGAAGCTTTATCAAACATTTTACGAACACGGATAAACTCGGAATTAAAAGATTCTAGTTCAGAAATATAGTCGTTAATTTCAGATTCAGATAACGGATTTTTAAGGGTATTTTCTCTTATGCGCTCAACTGTAAAAGTTTGAGACTCCCCTAATTTTTTTGCCTTACCGTCTTCAACTGCGAAAAGTGATACCTCATAATTACCTGGGCTCACATTAATTTGTCTTCTTGATTCAGTAGGGTTTTTAGATGCCATATCAATGTACGGCTTATAAGGTTTTTTTAAATTCCAGGAAATACGATTAATGCCTTTTTTATAAGGTGCTTTTATCTGTCTTACTACGTTGTCGCTTTCATCTTTTACTACTAACAAAGCGTACGGCTCTTCTTGAGTTTTCTCTGCTTCCAATGCATCCCAACCAGGAAATGATATGGCTTTATTCACTTCATTTAAGGCTTTTTCCTTTTTCTGTCTAATAGCTTTTTTGCTCTCAAAATCTTTAGGCAAATAGTAGGAAAATGTTGCACCATAATCTGGGTTTTTTGCTTTAAAGTAGTTGGCGCCTTGGCTAGATGTTCCACCAGTAATAGGTTGGTATTGAAGTGCTTTTTTAGGTTTAAATAACTTGGCCGAATCTAAGTCATTAGGGCTAATATTTCTTAAAGCCGAATAATCATCAAGAATGTAAAATCCCCTACCAAAAGAAGCGGCAACAAGGTCATTCTCTCTTTTTTGAATCGCTAAATCCCTAATGGCAATTGTAGGTAACCCTTTTGAAAACTTATGCCATTTACTTCCTTTATTTAAGGAAACGTAAATGCCATATTCTGTAGCTAAAAACAATAAATTAGGATTAACATGGTCTTGAACCATCCGCCAAATTAAGGTGCTATCTGGTAAACCATTCGTCATGGCACGCCAATTTTTACCGCCGTCTTTACTCATTACAAAATAAGGCTTGTAATCTCCGAATTTGTGATTGTCAAGGGAAACATAAACTGTATTTGCATCATGCAAATCTGTTTTTATGTCATTAACAAATGCTGTAGAAGGAACTCCCGGTAAATCGCCTACTAAAATTTTATCCCATGAGGTACCACCGTTTTTAGTATATTGAATAATACCGTCATCGGTTCCTGCAAAAATTATATTTTCATCTAATGCAGATTCCGAAAGGGAGGTAATGGTGTTATAAGTAGACATAGCAAGGACATCCCATACGCCATCCCAACTTTGGGTTCTGCCCATAATAGGTAGACTTAAGCGCTCTTCATTTTTCGTTAAATCACCTGAAATAGGGGTCCAACTATCACCCCGATTATCTGAGCGCCATACACGCTGAGAAGCGAAGTATATGCGTTTAGGATTATGATTGCTTACTAATATAGGAGCATCCCAATTAAAGCGCTCGTAAGGATCATCTATTCCGGCTTGTGGTTTAATGTAAACGGTTTCACCTGTTTTCCTTTCAATTCTTCTTAGACTTCCTTGTTGTGATTCGGCATAAAGGATATTTGGATTTCCAGGTTCGGTGGCAGGTTGATGACCATCTCCACCAAGAACCACATGCCAATCGGCATTGGTAATCCCTTCATTTCTATACGTTCTTGATGGACCGCCTTGGGTGTTGTTATCTTGTGTGCCACCATAAATATTATAAAAGGGTTCAGTATCATCTACGGCCACCTTATAAAATTGGGTTAATGGTAGATTGTTAATATATTTCCAATTTTTACTGTTATCGAACGATTCATATAAACCGCCATCAGTTCCCATTAAAAGGTAATTAGGGTCGTTTTTCTTAAAGGCTAAAGCGTGATTGTCGGAATGTTTATTGACCTCGGTCATGGTATAAAAGTCTTTACCACCATTGTCCGATACCAGAACGCGAACATTCATTAAGTATATTTTATCATATTCATGCGGCGAAGCAAATAACTCTTGGTAATAATGTGGTCCTGTACCCCCAGAAACCGTGTCTGACATCTTTGTCCAGCTACCTCCTTTATTATCCGAACGGTATATAGCTCCTTTTCTCCTGTCAAGCTCAATAGCTGCATATAATACATCTGGATTTATTGGTGAAATGGCTAAGCCAATTTTTCCCATATTAGAATTAGGTAAGCCTTGTTTTAATTCATGCCAAGATTCACCCCCATCATTACTTTTGTGTATGCCTGAGCCTTCTCCACCACCTAGATAGGCTGCAACAGTTCTATGGCGTTGCCAAGTAGCTGCGTAAAGAACGTTTTCGTCTCTCGGATCCATTACTAGGTCTGTGACACCTGTCCATTCGTTGCCTTGTAAAACTAGCTTCCATGTCTTTCCTCCATCTTGAGATTTGTAAAGCCCCCTTTCACCTCCAGAACTCCAAAGTGGACCTTGAGCAGCGACCCAAATTTCTTGTGAGTTTTTAGGGTTAACAATTATTTTAGAAATATGCTCACTGTTTTTCAATCCACTAAATTTCCAACTTTTACCATCGTCATGACTCACATAAATGCCATGACCAATTCCAACATGCCTGCCACCAACATTTTCTCCTGTTCCTAGCCATATTGTTCCCGAGTTATTGGGGTCTAAGGTTATACATCCAGTAGAATAGAAAGTTTCTTTGTCGGTAAGAGGTTGCCATGTAGTTCCTGCATTTACAGTTTTCCATACACCCCCAGAACCAACGGCAATATACCAGATGTTTTCGTTATTGGGATCTATAGCAATATCAGCAATACGACCAGACATAAAAGCGGGTCCTATACTTCTAAATTTAAAGCCTGATAGAGCATTTTCTAATTTTGAAGTGACTTTAGATGAGGGCTGGCAATCTACTTGGATTGTTAAAGTTAAAGCTATAACAAATGCAAATACATTTTTAAAAGAATAGATCATACAATAATTTTTGCAAAATTATTGATTTTATACTCTTTTGAATATTTCTAGAATAACTTTACAAAAAAATTAACATTTTATTCCGAATTTGATACTTTAATATCAACTTTCGTAAACCCTACAATTGGTCGACCATCCATGTTTTTATGATTTAAAGCTATTTTAATGCCATCAAAGTCTTTATAGTTTTCAAAAGTATTAATAATTCTGGCCTGAGGTTCGTTTCCTTTTCTAAAGCCCCATTCCTTAATTATAAAGTTATCATCATAATATATGTCGTAGGCATCACCAGGCGTATAGCCTCCCTTATCTGGATAGGTTATTGTAATTTTGTTTATTCTAGTTTTACTTATGGGAGCTTTTAACTGGGATGGATTGGAAATGGTAATACCTTTATCCCAAATAAGCTGAAAAGGGATTAAAAGCCAAAATTTGTCATTTATAAAACCTTTATCAATCCTTGTTAATGACGAATCAATTTGTTTTCTATTGTAGCTAATGGTATCAGCTAATGTTCTCAATACCACATTGTTGCTTTTTGGGTTCCAAGTCCAGCCTCGCTTTTCATTGAATGTAAATGAAATTTCAGAAACATTTTTCCAATTGGAATAGCCATGAGCATTAGCAATTTGTTGTGCGACGGTTAAGGGTTGCTTTTTTGATTCAGATTTCTTCGACTCGTTGCAGGACAGTATAACAAATACAAACAGTGCGTAAATTATTTTTTTCATATATAGAATTGTATTAAAAACTTTATTTAAAATTCCATTTTATTAATGGAAGTTCTTAATTTCATATTTTTGATTTCCATAAATATAAGACTTAGTTATGAGTTCAAACGAAAAATATTTTAACACCAACAAAGCAACATGGAACGATAAAGTAAAAGTGCATGCAAAAAGTGATATGTATAACTTGGATGCCTTTAAAAAAGGGAAATCATCTTTAATGCCTTACGAAATTGAAGCTTTGGGACATGTTGAAGGAAAATCGCTTTTGCATTTGCAATGTCATTTTGGTCAGGATACATTAAGTTGGAGTAGGATGGGAGCAAAATGTTTAGGAATTGATTTGAGTGACGAAGGTATTAAGCTTGCGAAGCATTTAAATGACGATTTAGGTTTAGATGCCGATTTTTTGTGTTGTAATGTGTTAGATACCTCAAAATATGTAAAAGACTCCTTCGATATTGTTTATACCAGCTACGG
>NZ_VAWB01000005.1:0-7896 GCF_006148925.1 Hyunsoonleella aestuarii
AAGTTAGTAGGGGTGGACCAGTTAATTTCATCGCAGCCATTGTATTGGCCTAGATTATCAAAGAGTATGTTAGATACACTGCTTTTACCAAAACCAGCTTTAGCAGTACTGTATTTTTGAGATTGTAGTTCTTGTTTGGCACGCGGTAGATTTTTCTGAGCTCTATCGGCATAGTATTTAGTAAGGTCATCAACAAGGACTCTGTATGGTACACCTAAGTTAGAAACGTTTTGTAGTTCATGCTCAGAGAGTTCAAGTTGCAGCCCTTCACTGGTTTGAATAGCGCCACAGGTTAAATCGATGCCTTGGTTGCTTAAACGCAACAAAACATTTTCCGAAGGGTTACTAATTACAACGCGTTTAAAATTTGCTTGTTGTGAATAAGAAAAACTTAAACACAAAATTGTGAGAAAGAGGGATATTTTTCTTTTCATTTTGATTATAAATTAAGTTAAGGTTTTGCTAAAAATAATGTTTTAATATAGTTTATTGAAGGTTTGTTAGAATGTTTAATAACAAATAATTGTTAATAAAGTGTTCTCTGCTTGATAAAAAATAAAAGAGGCTGTTTTACCAGCCTCTTTATCATTTTTAGTTAAGTGATGGTAGATTTGGGGTCTAACTAACTCAAACTAAAAAAATCCAACTAAAACTTATTTTATTAAAACTTTTTTAGATAGTGTGCTATCTATCATTTTTACTTTTATTATATAAGTACCAGGAATTACTTTTTTCGTTTTGAATTCCAAATAATTTTCATTTTCAATATTATCAAACTTATGAATAGATTGGCCAAGTATGTTATAGATTTCTAATGATTCGATATCTTTTAAATTTGGATTATGAACTATAAAACTTCTTTTTTCATTTGAAAAGAAAGTATTCAATTTTTTGTTTTCTATATCTTCAGTTCCTAGCGAAGGAGATTCGAAAGCTTCAAAAGTTAATTCGAAACGACCTAAATGTTCACCTGCATTTAAGAATACTTCATAATTGCTCTCTTTTAAGTTTTGATAAATATCTAAATCCTTATCGTATAAGAAAATATCCTTGCTAGAATCAATATTTTCTAAACCTTCAATTTTAATAATGGAAATACCATCAATACTAGTTTTAATACCTAGAGGAAGTACCTGCTGATTGTCAAAATTATTTACTGCTTGAATAACTAACTTACCATTATTTCCTATGTTCCAATACATATCTTCAACGTTGGTTTCTGTTAATGGTCCATCAAAGCCTAAATCAAATCCATTAGTAGTATTTTCATCAACCCCAACCAATAAATGTCTGTGATATCCTTTAGGTGAATCAAACATCAATCTTATTTTTTCTCTAGTATCTTCATTTGACTTTATACTAGTCGATTTAGATTCTTTGTTGGAAGATTTCAAGAAGAAAGATGTTCCCGAAGATTCCTTTTGGAAGATTCGTTGACTATTTTTAAACAAGATAGTTCCTCCATCTACAGATGATGTAATATTAGGATCATTGGTTTCTCCGGCAATGTCTGTATCCTCGAGTGCTGAAACAAAGAATCCTTGACCAACTGGAATGTATTGAAACGGAATTTTTGTACCAACTTCGCCAGTAGCACTAATTCTACTATCGTTGTTAATGGCTGGAGCTCCTCCCATTAGGGTGTATGTCGCATACCCGCCTTCATATTCTTTTAAAATATGTGAACTACTTGCAAAATGATCCCAAAAATATAGAACACCGTTAATCACGTTAACTGAGTTTCTGCCTAATCCATCAGCGATGTTGTCTTTAATAAACTCATCTGCATCAATTGCAGATGGGTATGGATTACCTACCAAATATTGATTTTCGTCCGCCATTGTTAAAGTTATATCACCGTTATTTGGTTTTCCATTAAAAACATAGTTTTGCTCTTGCGTAATAACACCGCCAGTATCTGCAACTCCTTTCATGGTAAACCCTTCACCTGCTAATAGAGTCCCTGTACTTCTCATATGTTGCCATTCTGAATAGGTATTTCCAAGTCTGTTTGCGTATTTCCATATCCAATAATCAGCAATTGTGGCGCCGGTTGAATTGGCAACTCCCGGGGCCCCATTATAACCAGATGTTGAAAAGGTAAGGGGTAATGGATTAGATGATACTAAGCCATCGCTTAACATATCTGGGACTGTATATGAATTATTATTTGAAGCAGTGTTGCTTATCCCTGTTGGAGAAGACCAATAATTATAGGTATACAAATCTCTTGTACCTTGTTGATCTTTTTCAATTGTTCCCGAACTTGTAACATCTAAATCACTATCTTCTGATTGAATTAGTTGAGATTCGCCTTCAAGATCAATATTACCATCCATTTTAAGATAATGTGTAACGGTTAATCCATTACCAGTGCCAGAACTATTGTCACCAGTTAAAGTTAATTCGTTAGAATCTACAAATAAGCCTAACACAGATCTGTTACCATTATTACCTGCTGGTAACGATGAGTTATCCATGGTTATAATGTGTGCAGTTCTCACAATATTCCAGTCTACCGTCACCGTATTATCTGCCAATGCAGTGGCTCCAGGAATAGTTTGTACATCACCATTTGTCCAAGACGCGTTTGTGTTCCAATCGCCATCTTGTGCAGATATGTAAGGTAACGGAGCCGTTTGCCAGTCAACTGTTTTTAAATTTTTTAATGCTCCTTGGTTGCCTTTTCCAGATTCATCTTTTGTATTGGTGTAGGTATATGTAGACATTGGATAATAACCAGCTAGACTAGACCATGGTATGGTTGATGTTTCATCTTTAGTTGGGTTAACTAAACGACTGATGAAATAACCTGGACCGACGTTAAGAGAATTATCTGTGATTTCTTGATTCATAATATATCGCAATTGATCTACTGTTAAGGCAGTATCCCAAACGCGAACTTCATCTATATTCCCATGGAAATAGGCACCAGGGGTTAGTTTACCAGCTGCTGCAATAAAGAATGATTGCGAAGTATTCACTGGTGGCGCTAACGTTTCTGTTTTTTCTAAAACACCGTCGATGTAAAGATTAGCTGTTGAACCATCGTATATTACTGCTACTTGATGCCATTCATTCTCTGGTATTACAACATCTGATACAATAGTTTGGGTACCACCATTTTGCCATGACATTTCAACATGTCCTGTAGCATTGATTTTAAGGTCATATCCTTCTGTGTATGCTGCGTCTCTTTTAGAAACAATAGATTTATTCAAGGAGTTAGTTTCTCTTTTAATCCATGCCGATATTGTAAAGTTCGCAGGAGTTAGGTCCAAATTATCTTCCACATCAACATAATGACCATTAGCTGGATCAAAAAATATGGAACGTTCAAAAGTTTCTTCTGGAGCCCAGCCAAATGTGATGTATTCTGTATTGTCAAAATCGTATTGGGCATATAAATTACCTCCAGATTCTGTCATTACACGATAGTCTGCAGTTGGATCGAAAACTCCAGTGGCAGAAATAAACATTAAATAGCGACCGTCTGGCGGTGCAGCTGTTCTTACAGCGCTTACGGGAATTGAAACTTCTACCGCTGGAATATCACCAGCGTTACCATTTTCGACAACTTTCCATATCCTAGGAATGGCTGTAAATGACACATTAGTGGTAGGTTTTACTCCAACGATGTCTTCACTCATATCTACAGTTACGTTAATAGCAGAACCATTAATATCGGCATTGTTATTTCCCCACATTAAAAATTGTCTATCACTTAAAGCAGTTGTGTTGGCAATATTTTCTTTATTTGTTGCATAAGTACTTGTCAGAGACATGGTTAAAAATCCTGTAGTAGGACCATCAATATCTGATTCATCATTTTGACTTCTAGATTGTCTTTGATCTAGCAAAGATGCGTCATCGCGACCAATACCTGCAACATCGTAATTGTGTCCATTATTAACACTAGTATCCCAAATTACCGCACCCTGAGAATCAATATAATCAACATCATTTAATCTATAGGTAGTTGCTGTACTTGCAGAATTTTGTAAGGTTACACCATATTTAACACCTAAGTAACTTTGTATTTTTTGTTGATTTAAAGCTGAATTTGGTGAAGTATAAGATATAATTTCGGTTAACATACCATTCATTTGTGATGTTGTACGTCCGGCTAAACCACTTCTACCTGTTCCTACTAACAAAGGTGTATTGCTAAACTCTTTAAAGTTTAAATCTGCTCCATTACCAGCAGTACCGGTAGCATTATCAACACGTTTACCATTTTTATAGATTTCGGTTGAAGTTCTTGCTGGGTTAGATTTTACATTAACTATTAAAACATGATTCTGATATGTTTCTGTATTTGTAGTATATGCTCTACCGTATGAGTTATCGTTTGGTGCAGAAGATCCATTAGGGAATGAGTTTACATTATGCGACAAAATCTCATCCGTAAAACGGGCAGAGGTACTTCCCATACCCAATCCAGAAGGATCTTCATGGAAATTATCATCGCTGTAACGTCCTCCAACTGCAAATTGCCTTCCTGGACTAAAGCTTCCTGTTTGCGTATCTACCACATCATCACTTCTAAATACTGCGAAATATTCTGTAGAATAAAAACCACCTTTACCATTCATATACTCAACATTATTATTGTCGAAGTCGAGTACAGGGTTGTAATTCATGTTTCTTGTTCCATTGTCTCTATAAATAGGAGCTAAAGAAGCGGCTGCAATAGCATCTTCTTTATCTAAAGTTGTAACATATGCTTGGTCTTCCCAATTTGTTAATGCAGTACCATCCGTTGCGGCAATACCTTGATTTGCTTTAAGCCATAATCTTAAATTTGAAGTAATATTGGCTGGAGCGACAGCGGAATCGCTTAATGGTGTGCTAGGATCTGCTTCAATTCTAAAGTTATCAAATGCAACACCATCATCTGTACCAGAACCATTAGAGCTAAATTCTATTCTAAATCTAACATTACTTTGGTTAGCAAATGTAGCATCAGATAGGGTAAGGGAGGCTCTAATAAATTTATTGTGTGTAAAAGCGGTATTAGTCGGGTGACTATTATTACTCCATCCATCAGCACTTAGAGCATTTACATTTCCTTCGTACCAGTTTGTACCAGATCCGCTAGCACCAAGTGGTGTATAAGCACCGCCAGCAACTGAATATAATATGCGCATACCATCATTACCACTTTCAGTTTTATATTTTACATCTAAACTTAAACGGATATTATCTATTCCGGTAAAATCCAACTGCGGACTTTCAACAACAATATTTACATTACTTAAATAGTTGTCGTAATTAGAACATCTCCAAAAACCACCTTCTGCTATTTCAATAGCTGTAGCAGGAAACGCATTGGTCCATAACCAAGAATCTCCTGTAGATGTTACTGCTGTCCATCCGCCATTATCCGCATCAAAATTTTCATAGTAAGCGGTATATTCTGGTGGTGCAGCTGTACCTTCTCCTTGAACGGTAAATGTATATGGGTTTTCGTCACTATCATCGTTTGCAATGGTAATAGTGCCAGTAATAATACCAACAGAAGATGGTGTAAAAGTTACTGTAAAGGTTGTGCTTCCACTAGATGCTACAGTAGAAGACGGCGCTATTGTTATTGCAAAGTCAGTATTATCACTTGTTATAGAGCTAATGTTTAAAACCAAAGAACCATTATTTTCAATAGTATACTCTGTACTAATAGGAGATAATGAATCTGTAGAACCAAAAGAAGTTTGGTTTAGTGCTGCTGGACTATCTGTACTACCATCACTAATAGGATTGTTGGCATCATCAAAAACATCAATTTCTGGAGATGGTGGCGTTCCTGTTCCATGGATATCAAAAACATATGGCTGTTCACTACAAACCGAACTATTATTTACAATAGTAACAGTTGCAGTTCTTAGTCCTAATGCACTAGGCGTAAATGTTATGGTGAAACTATCGAAACTATCTCTGTCAATAGTTGTAATAGAACTTGTTACCGTGAAGTCGGCAGCATGGGCACCAGAAACGGTTATACTAGTAATGTTTAATTGATTACTACTTGGGCTACCTCCTGTATGTGTATTTTGAATTACGAAAGTATGTATTTCAGGGAAACCAACATTATGAAGCCCAAAATCGGTATCATCTGCTAGATCGGGTGTTGTGTCGTCGTCAGCAATGTCGATAGCATTTCCTTGTACATTGATGTTTTGCGACCCTGTAACAGATGCTGTTCCTTCACCTTGAATATCGAAGGTATATGGGTTTTCATCGCTATCGTCATTAGCAATACTTACGGTTGCATTCTTGATTCCACATGTAGTTGGGTCGAATGTTATATTGAATGTGGTACTACCACCCCCAGATGTTATTGGTGTTGTAGGATTTGCTGTAAGGCTAAAGTCTGCAGCGTCTGCTCCTGTTATTGTTACATAGGTAGGACTAGTTCCAGTAAGATTTAAGTCTAAAGCACCTGTATTAATGATTGTAAACGTATTAACTACAGTTCCTACAGCAATATCAATTTGACCAAAATCGGTATCGTCTGCTACATCTGGAGTTGTGTCCCCACTAGTAATGGATGTGCCATTACCTTGAATGTCTATTTCTGGGGCAGGAGAGTAACCAGTAATGGTTATTTCGTCAACCCATAAATCGTCATCATCATTATTTGCAGAACATCTAAATCTAATCCTTGAAGTTGTTGTAAAAGAAACTCCTCCTCCAGGACTTAATGATATTGTTTGGTTAGTATATGTTGTATCATTATTGAAATCGGTACCTACTACTAAATTAGCTATTACTGTATTCCAATTAGCTCCTCCATCATCTGAGAATTCGATAAAGAAATCATGATTTGTTCCAAAACCAGTTGTACGAAAATCGTAGGTGATGTCAATTGATCCATATGATGTTAGATCAATATTGTTTGTAAACATAGTTGATACAGTTCCGTTACTATTATCCTGTAAGTTTGATGAATTTGAACCAGAAAGAACTGATCCCGTATCAAGAAAACAATCTATACCACCACTATTCCAGATTGTAAAGGGGAAACTACCAGTTTCAAAATTTTCATAATTAATAGTAGTTTGCGAATTCCCCTTGAGGTTAAATGCACATAACAATAAAAATGTTATTACATAAGTAATTTTCTTCATGAGAGATTAAGTTTTAGTTTTGGGACTAATTAAGTTTTATAAAAACCTATGCCACAAACATAGCACTTAACTCCATGAAATACAAAAATAATCGATGAACGGTTATTTAGTATTTTAAAATATTGATAATCAATTACTTAAAAAACGAGACTTCTTTTTGTTTATCTCGTTTTTTAAGTAATTATGGCCTCTAAAACCTAATTATTTGCTTTACAACGCTTTTTTGGGAGGCCAGATTGGTAATTTTAATGAAATAAGCCCCTTGAGAAAGTTCGTTAAGATTACTTACAACAAGCTTATTGTTTATTAACGATAATGTCTTACGATGTATAACTTTTCTTCCATTAATATCATATATTTTAATATTAAAAGTATCATTTCTAAAGGCTATTGGCAGATTTACTGTTAAATGGTCAGAAAATGGGTTAGGAGATACTGAGATATTAACAACATCAAATTTTTCGTTACTTAGAGCAGTTTGTGCTTCACCATCACAATCCTCGTCAATGGCATTACCAGGTATTTCTGTGGCATTTGGATTTACGGTATCATCGGAATCATTACAATCGGTATTGTTAGCACTATAGCCAGCAGGCGCTGAAGACGCACAAAGCATAGCCGTAGTCGTAGACCCAAAACCATCACCATCAGCATCCACATAATATTGCTGTGGTGTGTTTACGGTATCATCAGAATCATTACAATCGGTATTGTTAGCACTATAGCCAGCAGGCGCTGAAGACGCACAAAGCATAGCCGTAGTCGTAGA
>NZ_VAWB01000005.1:7906-10232 GCF_006148925.1 Hyunsoonleella aestuarii
GCATCCACATAATATTGCTGTGGTGTGTTTACGGTATCATCAGAATCATTACAATCGGTATTGTTAGCACTATAGCCAGCAGGCGCTGAAGACGCACAAAGCATAGCCGTAGTCGTAGACCCAAAACCATCACCATCAGCATCCACATAATATTGCTGTGGTGTGTTTACGGTATCATCAGAATCATTACAATCGGTATTGTTAGCACTATAGCCAGCAGGCGCTGAAGACGCACAAAGCATAGCCGTAGTTGTAGATCCAAAACCATCACCATCGGCATCCACATAATATTGCTGTGGTGTGTTTACGGTATCATCAGAATCATTACAATCGGTATTATTAGAACTATAGCCAGCAGGCGCTGAAGACGCACAAAGCATAGCCGTAGTTGTAGACCCAGATCCATCACCATCAGCATCCACATAATAGGTGTATAAAGTTAATCCTTCATCAATATTACCATCACAGTTATTATCGATACCGTCACATATTTCTGTTGCTCCTGGATTTATTGAAAAACCGGTTGCAATGCTATCGTCACAATCACCATCACATGTAGTATAACCATCTCCGTCTAAATCGGTACAAGGGTCTAAAATATTTATAGAATAGTCTTCTACTTCTCCATTAAACCCTGTTTCACAACTTGTAGGATCCATATTGAACTTTACCGAAATACGCATTCTTGCTATACCAGTTGCTGCACCGGAAGGAATAGTTATTGAAGTAGATGTTGGTGATAAACTTGTTCCATTTTTTACACTGCCTAGGTCGAATTGTTCATCGGTAGTATTGAAAGCTCCATCTCTATCAAAATCTATCCAAGCGATAGCATGAACTGTTTTATTACCGTTTGTATCGACGTCTACAGTCAATGAGTGGTTAGAACCTTTAATGACATCGGTGTTAATGGACGTAAAATCTTCGTATGCGTTATCTGTATTATTGGTGTCTGAATTGTCAATATCTACAAATACTACTCGTGTAGCACCTGTTGAATTTTCTGTGCTTCCGTTAGAAGTACAATAAGATAATACCGCTGTTGTAAAGTTATAGGTCGCACTATAAACAGAGTTAGACGTATCTGGACAAACACTATTAACTTCAACATCATATTGTGTAGAATCCTCTAATCCAGATACTATTTCAGAGGTATTTGAAGTACTAAGCGTTGTCCATGTTGTTGTTCCTGATTTTCTATAGCGGTAATTATAAGTTGCGCCGCTAACATTATTCCAACTAATTGTAGCCGAAGAAGGAGCGATATTAGAAGCTGCTAATCCAGTAGGAGGTTGCAAGCAAGGCGCGGGTAGTACGTCAAATGTTTGATCGACATCAGTAGCAGGGTTGTAAGTACTATTTCCAGCTTGACTAGCTCTAACGGTAACAGTTCCTATAGTTCCTGATAATGTCACTGTGTTTCCGCTTACACTAGCAGGTCCTGAGACCATAGAAAAGCTCACTGGTAATCCAGAAGAAGCCGTTGCATTGACTTGAAAAGGCACATCTGTAGTAAACTTGTCACTAATAGGGTCAAACGTTATTGTTTGTGGGATATTAGTGGTGTTAGTAATAACTCTAAAATCGTCAAACACAAAACCATCAAAAGTAGTGGTGTAGCTATGTTGACTGTTGGTAGAGTCTGTATTAAAATTAAACCTTAAAAACACGGTAGATTGATTGTGGAAAGCACTATTCTCTGAATTGGAAATAACAATTTCTTCCATCACCCATTTATCCTGAGTATCCCCATCATATAGTTGTTCACCATCAGGTTGGAAGTTGTTACTAGTAGAACTTTTTCCCGAATAGGTGTTGTTCGCATTAGGAGCTCCAGGTTTTGTATAGGTTCCACAAAGTGGTGCCCAGGTAGAGCCGTTAGTAGATGCCTCGATTTGTACATAATCAAAACTACGTTCTAAATCCCATTTGGCATTATACTGAACCACTGTTTGTACAAGTCCGCTAGTAGATATACTGTTATTAAGTTGTAGAGTATTACTTTGACTATTGGCATAAGCACCAGAAGGCGAGTCTGTAATAGCAACACTACCAGAAAAGGCATCAGAGGTAGTTCCCCAGGAGCCACCAGAAGCAGTCCAGTTAGATATGCCGTTGGTTTCTTCATCATCTTCAAAAAGCACTGTAGGCGTATAGTATTTAATAATGTTAGCTTCATAAATAAGGCCATCATCATTATTAAGAGTCACTTTAAATTCAATAGCATCATTGGGTTGAATACTTCCATCAAGAGTATAAGGCGCTGAAACAATACGTTGTTCAAGTGTTGCCATTCCTGTTTGTGTGCCAGGGCTAGTTAGTCCAG
>NZ_VAWB01000006.1 GCF_006148925.1 Hyunsoonleella aestuarii
AAGTTAGTAGGGGTGGACCAGTTAATTTCATCGCAGCCATTGTATTGGCCTAGATTATCAAAGAGTATGTTAGATACACTGCTTTTACCAAAACCAGCTTTAGCAGTACTGTATTTTTGAGATTGTAATTCTTGTTTGGCATGCGGTAGATTTTTCTGAGCTCTATCGGCATAGTATTTAGTAAGGTCATCAACAAGGACTCTGTATGGTACACCTAAGTTAGAAACGTTTTGTAGTTCATGCTCAGAGAGTTCAAGTTGCAGTCCTTCACTGGTTTGAATAGCGCCACAGGTTAAATCGATGCCTTGGTTGCTTAAATTTTGTAATGATCTGAAATTAGGGTTAGTAATTGTAATTCTTTTATATAATTCTTGTGAGTAGCTTAATTGCAAAAATGAAATGCAAATTAACACTAGAGAAGTAATTTTTTTCATAATGAGAGAATCTTATGGTGTATTTGGTTGGTATTTGTATTAAGGCATTATAAAGAGTTGCCTTGTAGTTAACCCAATATCTGTTTTAACTGTAACAATAACATGATTTTTGATGTTAAGATTAGAAAGTGGGATTTTTGTTGAATTATTATTGAATGAATTAAATGATAATAATTTTTGCCCTTGAATGTTATAGGCTATTATTTCTTTAATTTCACTATTTGTTTGAACGTATAACTCTTTAGAATTATTTAAAAACTTTATTGATGTTGTTGCTATTTCTACTTCTGACGTGGATAAAGCACTTTTTGCAATACTTTCGCTTGTTTCTTCACTTTTAAATGCCAAATAAAACCTATTCGAATATTCGCCGCTTTCAATAGTTTTCTTATAGCTTTCGTCATTAATTTGATAGTATTCATCTAATAATGAATCATAAACGAAAATATCTATAAGGGAATCAAAGTATTCTAATCTATCTAAACTAATTTCAATATCACCAGATTGGGACATAAACATCCAGAAAGGATATTTTTTTGTATCATCAAAGGCACCAACACCTTGAATAGTGCAACGCTGCTCATCAACCAACCAATTTAAATCATATGGGAAGGCATCTTGGTTAAGTGCATCGTAGCCATAGTCATAAGCATCACTAGCCGCATTATTTTTGGTAAAGGCCAATAAAAGATGTCTTGTAAAACCATCTGGCATTTTAAAATCAATACGAACTCTCTGTATATTGTTATAAACATAGGTCGAATTGCTATTATCTACTATGGCATTTGGTTTAGCGATACCATTTGAAAAAACAAAAAGTAATGCGATAAAGCATAAGCGTGTAATTTTTGTCATTAGATTTGGGGTTTAATGGACAATAAATATTTAACTATTTGGCTAATATAGAAAATAATATCACAAAACACCATGAAAAGCAAAAAAATACGATGAAATACATCATTTTTATCGAATGACAGAATTTGAGCACAAAAAAAACGGCATTCCATGCCGTTTTTTTCTTCAATATTAGTTTTGGTTAATTGCTTATAACAATCTTTTTGTTCATACTACCACTTGCTGTTTGAACTTCAATAATATAAGTACCCTCAGCAACTTGTCTACTAACTGGAATCCTCATTTCGTTTGAGAATGAAGGTGTATTCGTTTTATTCCAGGATTTAACTGTTTGCCCCAAAATATTATTTAAATATACTTGCTTAATATCATCACCATTAGATGTTTTTATGTATATTTCTTTGCTGTTTTGTAGGTAATTAACAATTATATTATTTGAAACATTATCTTCAATTGATAAAGAGTTATTCTCTTTTTGGAATGTTATATAGAATCTATTTGTATAGTCGCCAGCATCTAACGTCATTCCAAATTTTTGATTTTTACCATTAATTTTAGTGTAGGTTCCCAATAATGAATCATACATATACACCTTGGTATTTGGTAGCATATTTTCTAATTCGCTTACAGCTACTTCAACAGCACCTCCTGTTTTTGAAAAGAGACCAATTGGGTATTGCTTAGTTTTATCAAATGCACCTACTCCTTGAATAACAAACTTTTCGTCATCAATCATAAATAACATATCATTTGGATTATTGTCTAATACTTTCGCATCATAACCATAATCGAAATTATCGGAAGCTACGTTGTTAGGAGTGAAGGCTAACAATAAATAACGTCTGGCACCTTCTGGCGTGCTATATATTAACCTTAAACGTTGTAAACCATCTGCTTCTTTAGTTTGTGGTGTTGATGCATTTTCTTTAGGGTTTTTTGAATTTCCAGATTTTAAAAATATTGAGTTTGTTGGTGATTCTCTTTCAAAGACACGTTGGTCATTCTCAAATTTAACATCTTCACTTAACTTATTAGCTGTCGCAGAAGCGGTGAAAAAGCCTTGTCCTACTGGAATATAATCTCCTGGTATTAAAAAAGAATTACCAGAACCACTAACATAGAAGTTGTCAACGGTATTATACTGTTCACCAGTTGGTGGTGAAATACCTCCACCTAATGTATAGGTAGCATAACCACCTTCATAATCTCTTAAAATATGTGTGTTATTAGAGTCAAAATGAATCCAGAAATATAAAGTACCATCAATACTACCAGTAGTGTCAGGATTAGCCTGACTAGCACTATTATTCGGGTTAAGAAGCGGGATATTATCTTTTATAAATTCTCGCGCATTTATAGCAGAAGGGTAAGGATTTCCTACTAAAGCATTATTGTTTAAATCTATATCTGTGGTAATATCTCCATTATTGGGTTTACCCATAAACACATAATTTTGTAATGTACCAGGTGCACCACTTCCTTTCATGGTGTAACCTAACCCTACATTAAAGGGAGTGTTTTCTCCTACATACCTCCATTCCAGATAAGTGTTAGACGTGAAATTTTCGTAAGTGTAAATCCAACGATCACTTAATGTTTTACCACTTGTACCGGGATTTGGATCATAACTTGATGTCCATTGCAAAGCTAATGGCGACGCAGAACTTGTGCCATCCCTTAACACTGTATTTACACTAAATGGCGTATTGTTATTAGATGTATTTATCGTACTAACAGGAGACGCCCAATAATTATAATTAAAATAATTGGTTGCTCCTTGTTGGTCACGTTCAATGTATCCGGAACTTGAAGTGTCTAATATACTTTCACTAAATTGATTTGTAGGATCGGGCGTATCTGGATCCCCATCAACAACTCTATATCTTTTTTGTACTAATTGCGATTCACCAACTAAATCAATTGTTCCATCAAGTCTTAAATAATGTGTTATCCATAGGCCGTGACCAGGATTGTTTTCATCTTGAGTCCCTGAATTAGTTATAATCAATTCGGTATTGGTATCAGTTAAAAGACCTAGCATAGTTACGTCCTGAGTATTTGATATAACATCATGAGAGACTTGAGCAATATTCCAATCTATTGCATCTCCAGTAATACCATCGCTATTTGGATAATCCCAAACACTGTCACCATATAACCAAGGTGTGCCAACTCCTGTCGTATTCCAATTACCATTAGCTTTTGTTAAATATGGAAGAGGAGCTGTTTCTTCTTGTGTTGTTTCAATATTTCGCATTTGTCCGTCTGAACCAATTCCAAAGGTAGATAGTAAGTACCCTGTTCCTGAAAGAGCAATAGGTTGAAGCATTCTGTAGTATCCAACTAGATTTGACCAATTTAAACCAGCAACGTCTATTGGTATAACAGTTCCTCTGGTTGCGGTACCATTATTTGTAATTGTTTGGTTCATCATTTGTCGAATTTGTTCCACAGTTAAAGCTGTGTTCCAAATACGTAATTCTTGCATCCAACCACTGTAATAATTAACCGGATTTGGATTTCCTCCCGCTGGATTTTGGTCCATAGCACCTAACATAAATTCATTGGTGTTTGTGATAGGGGCAGAACCACTTCCAGTACCTACTTGTATGCCATCAACATAAAGAATATAATCTGAACCATCAAAAGTTACAGCCACGTGATACCACCTATTTGTTCCCAAAGAATTTGATGCTGTAATAGAACCCCCGTTATTATAATTGAATGATAAGCTCGTACCCTGAAGTCTTAAATCGTAGCCGTTTGTCAAATTTGTAGCATCTCTTTTAGAAAATATGGTTTGAATAGGATTATTGGCTCCACCACCGTTTTGATTAGGGTCTGGTTTAACCCATATTTCAAAACTAAAATTACCACTTACATTATATTGATTTTGGAAAGTCACATGATCATTGTCACCATCAAAGTCTAGGGTGTTACAGCCATCTCCCAAAGTAATATTAACTAGATCTTGAGCACAGTCAATTTCCCATAATAATTGGTAAGTCATACCAGCTTGACCCGTAAAAATAGCATTAGGATCTGTATTACTTGAGAGGCTTCCTCCAGTACCTGATACTATAGTCCAAACACCTGGTAATGGATTATTAGCAGAATCTTCTCCTGTGGCATTTAAAGTTGTTGATACAACGCCACAATTCTCTATACTTAAATCTTGATCTAAACCTGCGTTTGCAAAAGTTTCCAGTGGTTGGGTAACATCAATAGAAGCATTTTCAGTACATCCATTAGCATCAGTTACTACTACAGTGTAGGTTCCTACAGCTAAATTAATTGCCGTCTGAGTTGTTTGACCATCACTCCATAAATAATAATATGGGGCAGTACCACCAGAAGGATAAATTTTTGCCGTTCCACCATTGGCACCATTGTAACATTGAGGTTCATTAAATTCTGTTGACAATGATAATGCCGTTGGTTGGGTTATAGTAATATTTCTTGAAATTTGACAGCCATTAGCATCTGTTGCTACCACATTATATGTGCCAGGAGCAAGTGCAATAGCCGTTTGAGTAGTTTGTGCGTCACTCCATAAATAGGTGTAAGGAGCGGTGCCTCCAGTAACATTTATGGTTCCTGTTCCGTTGGCAGCTCCATTACAGCTAACATCCATTTTGGTTGTGGACGCATCTAATGCAGTAGGTTGTCCAATAGTTACATTTGCAACTGCCGTACAATTATTAGCGTCAGTAACTGTTACAGAGTAATTGCCGGTAGGCAAGCCTGTTGCAGCTTGTGTGGTTTGACCATTACTCCATAAATAGGTGTATCCTGAAGTTCCACCAGCAGGTGTTACTGTGGCCGTACCATTTGAATCTCCAAAACATGAAGGTTCAGTATTTGTTACTGTAGCTGTCAATAATGGCGGGTCTGTTAATGTCACTGAATCTTGATCGGTACATCCATTGGCATCCGTTACCGTTACAGTATAAGTGCCAGCAGATAAATTTATTGCTGTTTGAGTTGTTTGTCCATTAGACCATGCATAGGTATATGGCGGTGTTCCTCCAGATGCGTTAGCTTGAGCATAGCCATTAGAACTACCAAAGCAAGGAGGTACTTGTGGATCAAAACTGTCTACATTTAATTCTGTAGGCTCACTAACGGTTACTGAAGTTGTAAACGTATATGGATCTGATACTTCCATCTCTAGGTCAGGATCATAAGTGGTATTTGAATCTGTAACAGTTACAGTATAAGTCCCTGGACTTAAATCTGTTTGGTCTTTAGCAGTTGGATTTAAACCACTTCCATTAGAGGTTGTCCATAAATAACTGTAAGGTTCCGTACCTCCAAAAGCTTCTACGGTGGCTGTACCATTATTACCTCCTGCATAACATGAGATAGGAGTTGCTATGGCAATGGCTGTTAAAGGACTTCCAACTGCAATATCAAATCCTGGACAAAAACATTTAGGCTCTCGTTGTCCGCAAGGTGTTCTAGCTAACTTGGTCCATGAAATTAAAAATTTTGAAATTTCAATAGTACTACCACAAACGTAGTTACTATCAATAAATAAATAGGCTGCTCCAGTACCAATTTTCTTACCTTCATATAAACATTCTTCAATAGATTCAACAGTTACTTCACCAGTTAATGGATGGGTGGTAACATATTCAGCAACAACGTTTAAATTATAATTTGTATTATCGCCATGGTCTAAAAAGAACCAAATATATACAGGTTCGTTTATAATATCTCCAGCTGTACCACAAGAAGGCAGTTTATTCCCATCTGCATCTCCAATGAACCAATCTAGTAATTGATAATCTTGAGATACACAGCGGTCACAATCAACATCAAACTCAATACAGGAATCAATAAATATATCAAAAGAATAACTGACTGTTTGGCCAGAGTCATCTGTTACGGTAAGCGCAATTGTCTTATTGCCTCCAACTGTGTAAGCTAATTCTAATGATGAATTATCATTAACGGTTGTTGTTGGTGGTGGTGTATATTCTGCGTCATTTTTAACATTAGACCCAAAATTCCAATTATATGTTAAATCACCATATCCACCAGTAATAAGCGGATTACCATTTTCGTCTAATAATCTAATGTACAACCTTTGTAGGTCTACAGATAGATTAGGATCACAAGCAGTTTCCTCATCTAAAATAATATTAATAATATCTGCAACTATTACTGTGTCTTCTACCACACAACCTTTACTATCAGTAACAGTAACCCAATAGGTGCCTTGTGATAGCCCTGTAGCCGTTTGATTAGTTGAAATAATTGGGCTACCTGATGCATCATTGGACCATGAATAAGTATATGGTGCAACACCGCCAGTAGGTGTGGCAGTAGCCGTACCATCAGATTGTCCTACTCCAGAGGTAACCATTGTTGTCATATTAACCACTAAAGCTGCTGGATCGGTATAAGTCACATTTTGAACAAGTGTACACCCGTTAGCATCAGTAATAGTAACTTGATAAGGCGTTCCTGATGTTAGGCCAGTAGCCGTAATACCCGTTTGTCCGTTGCTCCAAGCGTAACTATATCCAGGAGTACCACCAGAAGCCGTTACTGTAGCTGTACCATTACTATTTCCCGCACACCCTACAGTATTAGTGGTATAGCTTGCAGTAATTTGAGTTGGTTCTGTTAAAATAACGTCTATTTGTTTTTCGCAACCATTGGCATCTAATACGCCCATGGTGTGTGTGCCTGCAGGTAATCCATTAAACACATTGCTAGCACCGTATACACCATTATTTATATTATATTGATATCCTGGTGTTCCGCCTCCTGCTGTCAATGTTATTGAACCATTACCTCCATTATTACAATCAAGGTCAACATGGGATTCAGATATTGTAATCTCATTAGGTTCTGTTATAATCACTGTAGCGGTCACAGGACAATTGTAGAAGTCTGTTACCGTTAACGTATAGGTTCCTGCTGCCAAACCTGTGGCAGCTAATGTTGTTTGTGCACTAGGATCATCCCATAAGTATGTATAAGGGGCTTTACCGCTAGATACAACACCACTAGCACTACCTGTAGATTCTCCATGGCATAAAACATTTTGCGAACTAGGAATTTCTACTTTTACACGCGTAGATTCATTTAAAACAATTTCAACTACTTCAGATAAGCAGTTCTGTGAATCTCTTACTTGGAAATAATACGTTCCATCTGCTAATCCACCAAAATCACCATCGGTTGTCCAAGTTACTGAAGCATCACCAGTCATCTGGTATTCGTATCCACCGTTACCACCTTGACCTTGAACGACAACACCTTTAGATCCTGGTTCAAGACAGTTGGCATCCGTTAATTGTACATCGGCGATTAATGCTTCTGTTGGACCCGCAATAGTAACAGCTTGATCCACTGTACACCCATTATTATCTCTTACAGTTACTGTATGTGAACCGCCAGTTAATCCATTAAAGGTACCGCTTCCTTGAAAAGCGCCGCCATCAATTTGGTATGTATATGGTCCAGTTCCATTTGCTCCGGCAACTGTTACTGATCCTATAGGTGCATCATAACAAGTAACACCGGTTTGTGTTGTTATTGATGATGTTAATTGTGTTGGTTCCGTAATAGTTACTGAACAAGTTGTAGAACACGTATTAGCATCCGTTACCGTTACTGAGTGTGAGCCTGCTGATAAACCAGTGGCATTAGAAGTAGTTTGTCCATTACTCCATAAATAGGTAAATGGGCCAACGCCTCCAGTAATATTTACAGTAGCTTCACCATCGGAGCCACCATTACAACTTACTGCATTAGTTTCAGTAGCTAAGCAGCTTATTTGATTAATAGTTATAGTTTGAGTCGACGTAGAATCATTTCCAGCATTATCGCTAAATGTCCACGTAACTACTGTTGTAGTTGTTATAGGAAATGTCGCATCTGGAACACCAGTAATAGTACCACCTGTACAATTATCGTTTGTTGTTGGCGTTGCTGGTGTATACCCACAGCCCCAAGTAATATCGGTTAATGTTGGTGCAACAGGAGGGATGTTGTCTACCACTGTTACATCGGCAAAACAATCAGAAGAATTCCCGTTATTGTCTGTAACGGTTAAACGAACAGAGTTTAATCCCAAATCAGAACAGTCAAAAGTTGTTTGACTAGCAACAAGGTTTGAAATACCGCAGGCATCTGTAGAGCCACCGTCAATATTAGTTGCAACTAAAGAGCCATTACCGCTGCCATCAAGAAATACGGTATATGCTTGACATACGGCTGTTGGCTGTACATTGTCTTCAACAATAACCGTAACGTCACAAGTATCTGTATTTCCACCTGCATCGGTTGCAGTTAAAGTAACCGTATTTGAGCCAATATCAGTACAATCGAATGTTGTTTGACTTACGGATAAGGAAACGCCGCAATTCGAAGCAGCAAGTCCATCATGGCTACCGTTGTCTAGTAGAGCGGGATCTAAGGTATAGTTTCCATTGTTGTCCAATTGAACAGTTAAAGGTGTTGCTCTACATATGGCTACTGGATCAATATCATCTACAACTGTTACATTAGCAGTACAAGTAGATGTGTTTCCCGCACTGTCCGTTATAATAAGCCCTACTTGTATCACGCCTACGTCTGTGCAATATATTCTGCCATCAAAATTATCAAATGCAACACTTACATTGCCACAATTATCATAGCTACCATCATTAATATCATTAGTACTTAGCTTGTCTCCTTGTGTATTAGCACCATCGGAATCTAATATAATTGTATAGTCTTTGCATTGTGCAACTGGTGGTTCATTATCATTAACTGTTACCGTGAAGCTACAAGTTTCTGTGTTGCCATTAGTATCTTCCACTTCATATGTAACGGTCGTGGTTCCTACAGGAAATGCGCTACCCGATGCTGGGCCAGATATACGAGTTACACTGTCTACTCCACAATTATCATTTGCTATAGGAGTGGAATAGTTTACTACTGCAGTACATTGGCCAGAATCATTATTAACTATAATATTTCCAGGGCATGTTATAGTTGGAGGTGTATTGTCTGCAACGCCTACAGAAATCCCGTTAATATCAAAAGTACAGTTATTGGCATCTATGATTGTTACACTATAAGACCCAGCAGTTAATCCAGATTGATTTTGAGCAGTAGGGTTAACACCAGTTCCAGTCCAAGCAAAAGTATAGCCTGTGGTTCCACCAGACACAGTAATATTTATTGCACCGTTATTACCTCCAAAGCAAGAAATATCTGTAACAGATTCGGAAGCAGTTAATTGAGTTGGTGCAGCAGCTATTGTAGCACTTGCATTTGCAGTACATCCATTGGCATCTGTTACTGTATAGTTATAAGTTCCAGCAGTTAGATTAGTTGTTAGATCACCAGAATAAGTCAAAGTTCCAGTTCCTCCGCTTGAAGCTAAAGTTACTGTTCCTAATTCTCCAAAACATTGTGGATCGTTTGCTGTGGCAGTAAATGTAATATCTGATGGAGCAGCTGCTATTGTAGCACTTGCATTTGCAGTACATCCATTGGCATCTGTTACTGTATAGTTATAAGTTCCAGCAGTTAGATTAGTTGTTAGATCACCAGAATAAGTCAAAGTTCCAGTTCCTCCGCTTGAAGCTAAAGTTACTGTTCCTAATTCTCCAAAACATTGTGGATCGTTTGCTGTGGCGGTAAATGTAATATCTGATGGAGCAGCTGCTATTGTAGCACTTGCATTTGCAGTACATCCATTGGCATCTGTTACTGTATAGTTATAAGTTCCAGCAGTTAGATTAGTTGTTAGATCACCAGAATAAGTCAAAGTTCCAGTTCCTCC
>NZ_VAWB01000007.1 GCF_006148925.1 Hyunsoonleella aestuarii
CTAACATTATTCCAACTAATTGTAGCCGAAGAAGGAGCGATATTAGAAGCTGCTAATCCAGTAGGAGGTTGCAAGCAAGGCGCGGGTAGTACGTCAAATGTTTGATCGACATCAGTAGCAGGGTTGTAAGTACTATTTCCAGCTTGACTAGCTCTAACGGTAACAGTTCCTATAGTTCCTGATAATGTCACTGTGTTTCCGCTTACACTAGCAGGTCCTGAGACCATAGAAAAGCTCACTGGTAATCCAGAAGAAGCCGTTGCATTGACTTGAAAAGGCACATCTGTAGTAAACTTGTCACTAATAGGGTCAAACGTTATTGTTTGTGGGATATTAGTGGTGTTAGTAATAACTCTAAAATCGTCAAACACAAAACCATCAAAAGTAGTGGTGTAGCTATGTTGACTGTTGGTAGAGTCTGTATTAAAATTAAACCTTAAAAACACGGTAGATTGATTGTGGAAAGCACTATTCTCTGAATTGGAAATAACAATTTCTTCCATCACCCATTTATCCTGAGTATCCCCATCATATAGTTGTTCACCATCAGGTTGGAAGTTGTTACTAGTAGAACTTTTTCCCGAATAGGTGTTGTTCGCATTAGGAGCTCCAGGTTTTGTATAGGTTCCACAAAGTGGTGCCCAGGTAGAGCCGTTAGTAGATGCCTCGATTTGTACATAATCAAAACTACGTTCTAAATCCCATTTGGCATTATACTGAACCACTGTTTGTACAAGTCCGCTAGTAGATATACTGTTATTAAGTTGTAGAGTATTACTTTGACTATTGGCATAAGCACCAGAAGGCGAGTCTGTAATAGCAACACTACCAGAAAAGGCATCAGAGGTAGTTCCCCAGGAGCCACCAGAAGCAGTCCAGTTAGATATGCCGTTGGTTTCTTCATCATCTTCAAAAAGCACTGTAGGCGTATAGTATTTAATAATGTTAGCTTCATAAATAAGGCCATCATCATTATTAAGAGTCACTTTAAATTCAATAGCATCATTGGGTTGAATACTTCCATCAAGAGTATAAGGCGCTGAAACAATACGTTGTTCAAGTGTTGCCATTCCTGTTTGTGTGCCAGGGCTAGTTAGTCCAGTGATGTTAGATGAAATAGGCGTAACAGTAAGCGTAAAATCACTATCGGTTTGTCCTAAGTATTCAATACCAAAGTCGAAATTACCATTTAAGGATGTAATATTAGACGATGTTAAATCAATAAGTTTAGCATATTTACCACTAAAGTAAGCTGCAAGGAAATTGGGTCTCATAGCACGACGAGCAATATCATCTATAAATAGTGGGTCTGGCCAAAAGCCACTACCTGTAGAACCAGCTTCAGATCCAGAGCCATTTTCAGGAGTCCATGCCATGGTATCTTTACCAGCCCCAGGACCACCTGTAGAACCTGCAACGGCAGGCCCCATCATCCAATCGTTCATATTACCACTGTTAAGAGCACTAATTTGTGTACTAGGACCATAGGCATAACGATTAAAGTGCGTCATATCATGATTGTACTTAGCAAACTCATCTTCACGTCTGTCTACACCAGCTGCATCCAAAGTAGCAGGATCCACTCCAGCATATCCATGAAGCATGGCATTTTTAAAGGAGTGGTGATTAAGTACTAATTTAAAATCATGATCCATGAAAAAATCTCTAACAATTTGTGATTCAGGTTCAGAGAAGAATGTAGTACCTCTATATGTTTGGTTACAGCCATCTGATGAAGAACCACCATTCCCCCAATAGTATCCAAAGTTTCTGTTTAAATCAATACCATCATTATAAGTAGAACACGCTCCAGTATCTCTTCTGTTTTTACGTTGTAAACCACCGCCATTAGGGGCTACAGATTCATTATAAGCCAATCCATCGGAGTTAACAACAGGAATAAAGTAGAGTTCTTGATTGTTCACCAAAGAAGTAATAGCAGGGTCTGAACCATAGTTTTCAAGAATGTACCACATGTAATACATAAGATTCATAAGGCTGGACAGCTCTCTAGAGTGTGTCATCCCAGTATATAAAGTTTCAGGTTCTCCAGTTTCATCGATATCCGGATTGTCTGAGATACGCACATAATATGTTGTTCGCCCTTCTAAAGTTGTTTGGTTGGTGGGAGATGCATCTGTCTTTACCGATATAATATTGGGATAAAGTGAGCGCATAAGATCTAATTCGGCTAGCGCTTCAGATACGGTAAAACACCCGCCCATGCTACCAAGTTTGAAGTTAGTAGGGGTGGACCAGTTAATTTCATCGCAGCCATTGTATTGGCCTAGATTATCAAAGAGTATGTTAGATACACTGCTTTTACCAAAACCAGCTTTAGCAGTACTGTATTTTTGAGATTGTA
>NZ_VAWB01000008.1 GCF_006148925.1 Hyunsoonleella aestuarii
AGGAAAATCGCTTTTGCATTTGCAATGTCATTTTGGTCAGGATACATTAAGTTGGAGTAGGATGGGAGCAAAATGTTTAGGAATTGATTTGAGTGACCAAGGTATTAAGCTTGCGAAGCATTTAAATGACGATTTAGGTTTAGATGCCGATTTTTTGTGTTGTAATGTGTTAGATACCTCAAAATATGTAAAAGACTCCTTCGATATTGTTTATACCAGCTACGGAGTAATTGGTTGGTTGCCGGATTTAAAACCTTGGGGGCAAATGATAGCTGAAAAATTAAAGAAAGGGGGCACTTTTTATATAGCAGAATTTCATCCCATAATTTGGATGTTCGATTATCTTGAAGATGAGCCTCAAATTAGATATGGATATATGCAGGATGAAGTTATATATGAAGAATATGAAGGTACGTATGCGGAAGAAGGGTCAAAAATGATAAGTAAGGAATACGGATGGAATCATGGACTAGGAGAAATAGTTTCAGCTTTAACCGAGGCAGGTTTACATATTGAATATCTTAAAGAATTTGATGAAAGCCCTTATGATGTGTTACCAGATTTAATTAAAACCGAATCTGGTATGTATGTTACAAAGGAAAAATTATACCCACTGATTTTCACATTAAAGGCAACCAAGTCTTAAAA